>OY970344.1:1440000-4025492 GCA_963717535.1 uncultured Verrucomicrobiae bacterium | reverse complement strand
TTACCCTCTGGGGCTCGAAGCCCCGAATACCAAAACCTAGTAGTACGCGTACAACTTGAAAAAGCGATCACGAAGCGGCAACGCCACCTGCTCGAGCAAGGCGAGGTACAACTCGCGGATCTGCCCCTGGTCACTGGGCGACAGCTTGCGGTACTGCGCCTCGGTCGCTGATCCCAACTTGCCGGCCTTCAACACGCCTTCAAAGTCGCGGATGCGCAGGCCAGCTTTATCCAGGGTGCGGAGGAAGTCACGCACACCGGCTTCAGAAAACCGGCTGTCCACAGCAGCCTTGACCGGCCCAAACGTGCTCTCGTCCTCTACGCCCAGCGTGGGACGCTCATACAGCGCGCGGGTACGATCGACCGATCCAGTTCCAGCCTGCTCCATGGTGTTTGTTACTGCCCTTCTCTGTTTCTGAATTTGGAGCGGGAGACGGGAATCGGACCCGCGACCAACAGCTTGGAAGGCTGTGACTCTACCACTGAGTTACTCCCGCAACACATGCCATTACGACCTGAGCAGTCGGGGATCCCCGCGATTGCAAGCCGAACGGCAACAAAATCTGGAGCTGATGAAGGGGCTTGAACCCTTGACCTCTCCCTTACCAAGGGAGTGCTCTACCACTGAGCTACATCAGCCTTCTTGCCGCAGCAGCCAAAACTCAGCCACTACGTCTACTCTACCGCGCCTTCAGCCGTGCCAGCACGACCCGCAACGCGAAAAACCCTAACAGCAGCCACGTGAACTGCTGATACTTGCCCGGCTCCATCGTCCGCCAGACAAAGATGGCCAGAAGGCCAAGGACCGCAAGCGCTATAACCAACCGACCGTTGCTGAGCGGAGCCATCAGCTTGCCGCCCACCTGCCGCCGGAACGGAAGAAAAATGGTGCACAGGGGAGGATTCGAACCTCCGTACCTCGTTGAGGGGCAGATTTACAGTCTGCTGCCATTAACCACTCGGCCACCTGTGCCCTGTTCTGCCCGCCTTTCGCCGTCGATCCGCCCTCATGGCACGTCGGTACGCTCGCTGGTGAGCTTGACGTGTGGATGAGAGGAGGACTGCAGGCGAGATGACTGACAGTGACTACCAAACTTTGTATTTGCACTGCCCGGATCTGGAGCTGGCGAAGGGATTCGAACCCCCGACCGCCTGATTACAAATCAGGTGCTCTACCAGCTGAGCTACGCCAGCCCAAACAGCACACAGCGCCGCCAAAACAGCGCAGCGCATGATGTGACGATACCACAGAGAACCCGGCCCCGTCCTGCCCCTTCCGGTGAGTTACCAGCGGCCGTTCTGTCGCAAGGCGGGACAGAAACCAGGGAAGAGCCTGTGCCCTTCCCTGCTTGCTTGATGCGGGTCTGCGGCGCCGGACGAGCGCCACAGACCCGCTTCTCCGTTCACGCTTTACCCATTCTGCCCGTCTGCGTGGACCGTCCGGTAGCTCGCGTTGCCCTTGGACCAAACCAGCAGCAACAGATCACCCTGGGCACCGCCGTGTACCTGGCTGACAAACTGGCTCGCCGAGTCCGTCGGCTTCCGATTCACCTCCAGGATCACGTCTCCAGGCTGCAGACCGGCATCGTCGGCCGGGCTGGCCGGCCGAACCTGCTGGACCACAGCACCCTTGACGCTCGCCGGAATCTGCAACTCCTGCCGCGCATCCTGGGTCAGGTCTCCAACGCCCAGCCCGAGCTTCCCGGTGTTCGGCGCACCCTTGCCGTCGTTCTCGGCCACCTGCGTGCCGCTTGGGTTATAGCTGCCCACGGTGACATCCACCGTGGTCGGCTTGCCGTCACGCAGCAAGCCCAAGGAGATCTTCGAACCCGGCGTTACCTGGCTGACCGAGACTTGCAGCCCACTGCCGTTGGTCACCTTCTGGCCGTTGAAAGACGTGATCACATCGCCCTGCTTCAGCCCCGCATGCGCTGCCGGTGAATCCGGCGACACCTGCGCGACGATCGCTCCCGAGGCATCCCCCAGCCCAAAGAACCGCGCGTTGTCCGGCGTCACATCGTTCATCGCGATGCCGACGTAGCCGTGATCCACTTTGCCATGCGCAATGAGCTGCGCTGTCACCGAGCGCGCCACCTGCGAAGGAATCGCAAACCCCGCGCCCTCAAACGAGCCGGTGTTCGTGTAGATCATGTTGTTGATCCCCACCACCTCGCCGTGCGCGTTCACCAGCGGTCCACCCGAGTTGCCCGGGTTGATCGCCGCATCCGTCTGAATAAACCCACCCGGCCGATGCGCGTCCTTCGCAAACGGATCAGGCCGGTCCACCGCGCTCACGATGCCGCGCGTCACGCGAAAACTGCAGGTACCCAAACGGGCTGCCAAACGCCAGCACCGTCTGCCCCGGCTCCAGCTTGGTCGAGTCGCCCCACGAGATCGCCGGCAGATCGTGCGCGTTCACCTTCACCACGGCCAGATCGGTCAGCTTGTCCACGCCGACGACCTTGCCGTTCAGGATGCGCCGGTCATGCAGCGTCACCTTGATGTCCTTCGCGCCGTCCACCACGTGGTTATTCGTCACGATGTAGCCGTCCGAAGAGATGATCACACCGCTGCCAATGCCGTGCTGTAGCTGGGGCTGCATGGGCCGCGTCTGCCCGCCGCCCATGCCGCCGCCGAAGGGTCCATTCGGCCCAAAGAACTGCTGGAACTGCGGCGGAAGACCCTGCGGCATCCCTTGCGCCGACTGCCCCTGTTCCTCATCCTCGGCGTTCGGCGTCGAGGTGACGGCGATGTTCACCACCGCCGGCGTGACGCGCGCCGCCAACGCCTCCATGGCCTGGTCCAGCGAGGTCAGCGCTGCCACACTGCCATCATCCAGCGGCGACGCCGTGACCGATGCAGCATGCACACTGTTGTGGTTGATCACCGCCACCGCTCCCAGAGCTACAGCAGCGGACAGAGCAGCAGGCGCAACGAAATGCTTAACACCTGAAACTAATGATTTAGTTGATACAGTCATGCGAAGCCCCTCCTCAGGAGCCAGGGTTGATTACAGTTGAAGGATCAGCCAGCCGCCCCGCCATGGGACAGCGGCATACACCGGTTGCGAAACTTCAAACTCCGTAACGACGAGCCGGTTCGGCGGGGTAATGACGCGCTGCGACGACGTCAACGTCCAAGGTTCCACCGGCTGAACCCCGTGCAGCTCCGCCTTAACCTCGACCGGGCGGAAAGCCGCCCTTCGCCGGACAAGAGCCACGGACGCGACCCGGTGAGCCACGCTACCCCGGGCCGCAGGACGCACGGCAGCCCTGGTCAGCACAGGCCTCGGCAGCACGTCCTGGACGGCACGAACCGGCACCGCGCGTTCCCATCCCCGCTGTGCCTCGAACGGCAGACTTCGCGGCACACTCTGCGCCAGCACATCCGGTGCCGCATCAAACCGCACCATCTCCGGAGTACGCGCCAGCAAACCCGCGAGCACAAAGACAGCAGAAAGCACCGCGCCCATGGCAGAACGTCCACGCCCGGCGCCGGCCGCAGACTCTGGCCCGGCAAGAATGCGGCGCACCCGCCCGACCAGCTCAGACTCCCGCGAGCGCGTCCCCAGCGCACTCAGCGCCAGCGCCATACCTTTGCGCAAGAGCGAATCCTCCGCCAGTTTCACCAAGCAGGCCGCATAGGCTCTCCGAGCCCGTGTCGCCTGCAGCACGGCGTCGTCGCAGGCCAACTCCCGCTCGCGACACAACCGGCGATCCAGCCACAGCAACGCCGGGTTCAACGGCAGCAGCACCAGGCTGACTTGCTGCAGCAGATTCAGCCAGTCGTCCCAGCGGCGAAGGTGTTCCATCTCATGGAGCACCACATGCTCCAACTCGACAGGCGACAACGTTTCGAGCAGCCCCGGCGGCAACAGGATCCGCGGCTTAAGGAAGCCCGCAACACTCGGCCGGTCCACCTCGGCGGAGACGCACAGCGTGGCTCGCCGGGGCCCGCTCAGCAGTGCTTTGATTTCGGCATCAACAGGGGCTGGATCAGCCCGCCCGGCAAGCCTCAATAGCCCGGTCGCATTTGCGAGCAGCTGAACTGCTCGCCATCCGGAGGCAAGCAGCCACACGGCTACGAGCACCACGCTCCAGTTCTGTCCGAGGTGCAGTTCTGCATGCCCACCCGCGGCAGCCCGATGCACAAGCAAGGACGTGACGGGCAACACCAGCACCAGCACGAGCGCCAACGCCCAAAGAGCCATCCGCAGCGCCGGAGACACACCCCGGAAGACCCGCAGGCAGAGCGCTAGACCCGCCGTCAACAGCACACCCTGCCAGATGGACGCGATTAGAAAGCCTGCTGCAAACGGGGAAAGGTCCTGCAAGCTTTGCGCCAGGAAATCCATGCTCTTAGGCCTCCCCTTCCCCAAGTTCCGCCGGCCGGGTCTGGTCGACATCCTCGTCAGGGGCCTCGGCAATCGCCTGCTTGAGCCGTTGCAACTCCTCAGGCGTCACCTCCGCGTCCCCCAGCAGCGACAACAACAGCCGCTCCCGCGAGTTGCCAAAGAACCGCTGCAGCACATGCCGCACCTCGCTCCGGCTAGCCTCGTGCTCGGCCACGCAAGGGCTGTACAGAAAGGCCCTGCCCTCCTGCCGGTGCGTCACATAGCCCTTCTTCTCGAGAATCCGCACCGTCGTCAGCACGGTCGTATAGGCCAGCGGCGCGCCATCCGGCAGCGCCTGCACGAGGTCCGCCACCGCCGACTCGCCGCGCATCCACAGCAGTTTCATCAGCCTCAACTCGGCTTCGGTCAACGTGATGGAGCGCTTTGGCGGCATAAGCATCCGGGCAGATCAGCTCGCCCGTACTGAACAGACGAACAACTATGGCATTAGTTAGCAGCTCTTCGACCCTGCTGTAAAGATGTTCTCCCCCCAAATTGACAAGGGCACCCGGTGCCCCTCACGATGCCTACGCAGCCAAACTGGGAACCTGCTCGCTCCCTATCAGGCACCACTGCAGGAGTTCATGTGATCGTTAACAGCAAGCCCGGCCCTTTCCGTTCGATTTTCCTTACATTTTTCACAAGTTTCGGCCTGGCCCTTGCAGGGTGCAGCGGCGGAAGCCCTTCTAGCCCACCGGTAAGTCTCCCGCCTCCGGCCGCCACCCCCACCTTCTCTCCCGCCGCGGGCACGTACACCTCAGCGCAGAGCATCACGATCTCTGACTCCTCGGCCGGCGCGGGCATTCACTACACAACGGACAATACTGCGCCCACGACGAATTCCACGCTGTACACCGGCCCCATCCCGCTCAGCGCCTCAGGGACCACCACGATCCAGGCAATTGCGTCTGGTACGGGCTATGAGCCAAGCAACGTTGCTTCGGCGACTTACACGATCAACCTGCCGCAGGCCGCCACCCCGACCTTCTCGCCCGCTGCCGGCACCTACACCAGCGCCCAGAACATCACGCTCGCGGATGCCACAACTGGCGCAACGATTTACTACACCCTCGACGGCTCCGCGCCATCCACCTCGTCGACGGTGTACAGCAAGCCGATCGCTCTCGCCGCCAGCGGCACCACCACCGTCCAGGCCATCGCGGCGGCCGCCAACTACGGCAGCAGTGCCGTCGCCTCGGCCACTTACGTGCTCAATCTTGCCTCCAGCAGCGGAGGCGCCCCGGCCTACACGTACAAGAACGTCCAGATCGTCGGCGGCGGCTTCGTCGACGGCCTCTTCTTCCACCCTAAGGCCAAGGGCCTGATGTATGCCCGCACCGATGTCGGCGGGGCTTACCGCTGGAACAACAGCGCCGGCGGCGATACGCAATGGGTCCCCCTCCAGGACTTCATCGGCCGTTTTCAGTCAGGCTTTAATTTGGGCGTAGACAGCCTTGGCCTCGACCCCAGCGACCCCACCCGCGTCTACCTCGCGGTCGGCGAATACACCGAGAGCTTCGGCACCAACGGCTACGTCCTCGCCTCAGCCGACATGGGCAACACCTTCAAAGCTGTTGCCCTCCCGTTCAAGAACGGCTCCAACGACAACGGCCGCTTCGCCGGCGAGCGCCTCTCCGTCGATCCCGCCAACGGCAAGCACATCTACCTCGGCTCACGCGTCAACGGCCTGTACGAATCCACTGACCAGGGCGCGACCTGGAACCAGGTCAAGGCCTTCCCGGTTACCGGCCCCACAGGCACCTCCGCCGACCCCGGCGCGGGTATCGTCTTCGAGCAATTCCTCACCACCTCCGGTAGCTCCAACAGCAACACCAAGACGGTCTACTACGGCGTCTCCGACCCCACCACCGGCCTGTACGCCTCCAACGACGGCGGCGGGACCTTCAGTGCCGTCGCCGGCCAGCCCACCGGCTTCTACGTCAACGCCGGCACCTTCGACCCCTCCAACCGTTATCTCTATCTCAGCTACGCCCGCCAGGCCAAGGTGACCGGCTACCAGCAGACCACGCCCTGCACCTCTGGCTGCTCCTCGGTCGGGCCTGGTGGCGTGAACGACGGCCAGATCTGGCGCTACACCCTGCCCACAAGCTCCGCCCCCAACGGCGCGTGGACCAACATCACACCCCCGCTGCTCGCCGGCGAAACCAGCGCCCAATATGTCAACAACCCCTACGGCTTCAGCGGCGTCACCATCGACCCCAACCACCCCGACACCGTCATGGTCACCACGCTGAACAAGTACTACCCGCCGCCCTTCGACGACGTCTTTCGCTCGCTCGACGACGGCGCCACCTGGGTCAGCTTCGGGGCCAACATCAAGCGCGACGGCTCGCTCTCGCCCTGGATCAACTTCGGCCAGGCCACCCCGGACGGCGGCAACTGGCTCAACCACCCGGTCGTCGATCCCTTTAACTCCGACCACATCATGTACGGCGACGGCCAGACCATCTGGCAAACCACCAACGCCACCGCGGTCGACGGCGCCCCCACCTCCACCACCGCCACCAACCCCGGCAACGCCACCAACTGGTCTATCGGCGCACTCGGCCTGGAAGAAACCGTAGTCCTCGGCCTCGCCAGCCCACCGGCCGGCCCCGCCAACCTGCTCAGCGTCATGGGCGACCTCGGCGGCTTCACCCACACCAACCTCGCTGCGTCCTCCAAGGCCCAGCAAACCCCGCAACTCACCAACGGAACGGGTGTCGACTTCGGCGGACAAGCTCCGCTGAATGTGGCCCGGGTCGGCAGCAACACGCAAGCGCAGGGCTCTGGCGGCGCCACGCAGTTGGAGGCCTTCTCCGCCGACGGCGGCCTCACCTGGACCCCCTCCGCCTCCCTCCCCACCGGCGTCACTCAAGGGGAAGGCACCATCGCCGTCGCAGCCGACGGCACCACCCTCGTCTGGATGCCCGCGGACCCAGGCGTCCCTGCCAACTACTCCACCGACCACGGTGCCACCTGGCACGCCTCCACCGGCGGCCCCACCCAGGGCAACAGCGCCTCCACCTTCTCTAACAACGGCGTCGTCGTGCGCGCCGATCGCCTGAACCCGAAGAAGTTCTACCTCTTCAACCTCCAGAACTCCGCCCTCTACCTCTCCACTGACGGCGGCCAGAGCTTCACTCAACAGCCGACCCTCAGCGGCAACACACCTACTGGCTTCGTCGTCTCTCCAGCCGCTGAAGGCGACCTCTGGATGACCACCTACAGCGGCCTCTACCACTCGACGGACTCCGGCGCGACCTTCACCGCCGTCCTCAACAGCAGCAACCCTGCCTACGCACTCGGCTTCGGCAAAGCCGCTACCGGCCAGACCTACCCAGCCCTGTACCTGATCGGCACGTTAGCCACCGACACCACCTGCACGAACCCCAACAACGTCAGCCAGGGCTTCACCACCGCCACCAACTGCATCTACCGCTCCACCGACGGCGGCCAAACCTTTCTCCGCATCAACGACTTCGCCCACCAGTACAGCAACGCCGGTTACATCACCGGCGATCCCCGCGTCTTCGGCCGCTACTACCTCGGCACCCCGGGCCGAGGCATCATCCAGGCCGACTCACCCAACTAGTCCTTCACCTTCGCTTACCAGCTTGTGCCCCGGGTCCGGATATTCGGACCCGGGTTTTCATTGCAGAACAACAATCCCGGGCGCGACGAGCGTCTCTCCCCGTTGCTGTTCACCGTGATCGCTGCAGGTCGACCTCTTCCCTCAAGAGTCTGCCCCGGCGCATAGAAGCCTGGGAGCCAATCCACCCGCTGCAGAACTGCCCTAGCCAGAACGCCGAGCCAACCTCTCCTCCAGCGCCAAAAAGTTCTTCCACGCCCCGTCCGGCAGCTCGACGCCATCCCGCAGGCTCCGTTCACGTACCCGCAACGTGCCCTCCCCGGGGTACCGGGGCATCACGCCGGTCTCATTCGGCACCGCGGCATGCAGGGCCTCAATACAGCCCTCAGCCAACCGCTCCATCTCCGCCACGGAGCTCACCGCCTCCGGATTCACCGCGAGAAACACCTGCGACAACCCACTCTCCTGCAGCGGGTCCGCCTCAATCTCATGGGTAGCCCGGCCACCCGCCAACATAGCCCCCAGCAGATCCAGGGCAAACGCCAACCCCGACCCCTTCCAGAAGCCCACCGGCAGCGCTCGCTGACTGCGCTCAATCTCGCCGGGATCTCGCGTCAACTCACCATTCCGGTCGAATCCCCCGGGCACCGGCAACAGTTCACCGGCTTCCCTGTACTTCGCCAAGGCGCCAAACGAGAACTGGCTCATCGCCATATCCAGCACCACCGGTCCTGCCTTCCGCGGCACTGCGATGATCAGCGGATTGTTGCCGATCGCGGGGCTCACCGCACCCCACGGCGGCAAATTCGGCATCGTGTTGGTCCACGCCAACAGGGCGAAACCTTCCTCCGCCGCCTGCCAACCATAGCTCCCGCCCCGCTGCCAATGATTGGTGTCCCCCAGCGCCACCGCGCCGATCCCATGCTCGCGAGCCAGCTCCATTGCGCGTTGCGTCATCGCGTGGGCCGCCAGGTTGCCCGGCCCGCTACGGCCCGTCCATCGCTCCAGGGCACCCATCCTCGAAACACACTCCGGCGCTGCGCCAGGCATCACCCGCCCGAGCTCAACCATCTCTGCAAATCGCGGCAACCGGGCCACCCCGTGCGTCACCACCCCGTCGCGGTCGGTCTCGGCAATCAGTTGCGCGCCTGTCTTCGCACGCTCGCCGGATATTCCCATCGCGAGCAGCACCTGAAAGATGCGCTCCTGCAGCTCCAAAAAGGCAACGTTGATCACCCGAACAGACTACCTCTGAAGATTAATTTTCGTGCTCCGCCAAGGCACGCCCACACTTTTTGGGTGTTCGAAAATAAGTCAAGGCAAACCTTTTCAACGAGGATGATAACGTTGCCATCGCCGTAAGGTGCTCCTCGGTCGGGACAGCCCTGAACACATCGCCTGTTGGACGGGCTGAAGCGGATCAGGTCGGGCACTTGAACCCCGCCTTTTGCTCGTGATACAAACCTCTCCGCCAGTAATCAAGCGTTTTTCTCTAAACCCAAAAATCGCGCATGCAAATGCAGGTTCCTGGCGCCGGGCCCGAAACATTTCAGGAGGCGGAGCGGTCGACCCGATCCCTGCGGTGGCAAGCTCCCAACAAAGTGGTTTTCCAGTGCAGTGATTTCGACTGCTGAACAAAGGAGAAAGAAGTTGTCCAATCTTCGACACCCGCGGAACCGCAGAGCAAACGCAGGCAACCGCTCCTCACGATGGCGCCAGGCCGCCTTCGCTGCATCGGCAGTCGCCCTCACCTTCGCTGCACCCCACGCTTTCGCGCAGGGCTCCGGCGAGATCACCGGCACCGTCACCGACCCGACAGGGGCCATCATCCCCAAGGCGCAGGTCACGCTGACCAGCCAGTCCACCGGCGAGGCTCGCAACGTGCCCACCAACAGCGCAGGCCTGTTCGACTTCACCGGTATTGATGCCGGAAAGTACAACCTGACCGTGAAGGTCTCCGGCTTCGCTTCCTACAAGCGGGCCGACATTGTAATGAACGTAGCCCAGACCCTGAAGGAAGACGTCGCGCTCCATGCAGGCGCTGAAACCACCACGGTCACGGTGGAAGCCGACGCCCTCCAGGTTCAGACTGAGACCAACGAGGTCTCCACCCTCATTACCGGCCAGCAGATGGTGCAACTCGCCACCAACGGCCGCAACGTCATCGGCCTTACCTCCTTGGGCACAGGCGTGGCCACCACCAACCCGTCGTTCAACGGCGTCACCGCGCAGGGGTCCAGCTTCAATCTCAGCTTCAACGGCATGCGCCCTGACCACAACAACTGGCTGATCAACGGCGGCGAGGTCTACGACCGCGGCTCCGGCGGCAAGCTCGACGTGATGCCTTCGCCCGACATGCTCGATGAGTTCCAGGTGCTCTCGTCCAACTACACGCCGGACTACGGTATCTCCTCCGGCGGCACCGTCAGCATGGTGCTCAAAAGCGGCACCAAGCACTTTCACGGTGGCCTGTGGGAGTTCAACCGCAACGACCTCTTCGACGCCAACAACTACTTCAACAAGCAGTCCAACAAGCCCAAGCCCGAGCTTCGCCTCAATATCTTCGGTGGCGACATCGGCGGCCCCGTGGCCATCCCGCACCTCTACAACACCGACCTCACCAAGACCTTCTTCTTCGCGGGAGAAGAGTGGCGGCGATACATCCAGGGCGCTCAACCCTCGCAGCAAGCCACACCACCGGCCGGAGACTACCCCGTGGCCGGGCAGGACCTCGCCTACACCCCGTTCGGCAGTGACACCTCGGCTTCCAACACGCACCGGTGCGGCAACGGCGTCAGCGGTGTGGGTCTGCTCTGCGTTCCAACTACGGCGGACGCCACGGAAAGTGCTCTCATCGCCAGCGCTGGTCTGACCCAGGGCACACCCTTCCCAACAAACTCCGCGGGCAAACAGGTGATCCCGCATCAGCTCTTCGACAACAACGCTCTTCTGTACCTTCCCGGTACCGGCGCAGGCGCGATCCCCCTTCCCAACGACGGTGGGACCAACTTCATCGCATCACCGAAGCAGCCCACGTATGTCCGCGAAGATGTCGTCCGCGTAGATCACATCTTTAACGACAAGTACCACCTGCTTGGCAGCTGGATTCACGATGCGATGTCGCAGACCATCATCCCCACCCAGTGGTCAGGCGACAGCTACTCCACCGTCGGCGATGTGTTCTCCAACCCCTCGTGGGCGGCCGTTGTGAAGCTGAGTCAGCAGCTCACGCCCACCCTGCTCAACGAAACAGCCTTCAACGTTAACGGCAACACCATCAGCGTCACGCCCACCGGTGTTTATCAGCAACCCAAGGGATGGACCGCGGGCAGCTACTTCACCAACAACAACGCCCTGAATCGCCTTCCGCAGATCGGCTTTACCGGTGGCCCGCTCAACACCACCTACACGGCGATCTACTGGCCATGGCACAACTCGTTCCTCGATTACCAACTGCGCGACGACGTCTCCAAGATCGCCGGCAAGCATGCGATGAAGGTAGGCGTCTCCTACATGCGCATGGACAAGAACCAGCAGTTGCAGGCCGATACCGAAGGCGACTACAGCTTCAACGGCAGCGGCTTTACACAGAACTCCTGGATCAACTTCCTCACCGGCTTCTCCTCCAGCTACACCCAACTGCAGCAGCAGCGCACCGACCACTACGTGAACAACACCTACTCGGTCTATGCGCAGGACGACTGGCACACCACCCAGCGTCTGACGTTGAATCTGGGCGTGCGTTATGACGTGCTTCCGCATGTCTATGAGAAGAACAACCAGCTCGGTAACTTCAACCCCGCGCATTACGTCCCCGGCTCCACGACCGCAACAACGACGGTCAATGGCGCCACCTTCTACACCAATGGCCTCGACCTCGCCGGTCAGAACGGCGTACCGCGCGGCCTGGTCAACAACGATTACTTCACCATCCAGCCTCGTCTCGGTTTTGCCATGGACATCTTTGGCAATGGCAAGAGCACGATTCGCGGCGGCGCTGGCCTCTTCTACGAGCGCGTACAGGGCAATGACACCTACAACATCGCCAACACGCCGCCGTTCGCCTTCCTCCCCACGCTCAACAACGTCTTCCTGAGCCGTCCTACGGTCAGCGACGTCACGGGCGCGACCATGGGGGCGGGCATCCAGCAGGGCGGTGGTCTCACAAACCTCAGCCAGTACTACCCCAACCCGGCCACCTTCCAGTACAGCCTTGGTATGCAGCAACAGCTCGCGCCTTCGGTCATCGCCCTTCTCGGCTATGTCGGCACCACGGGCTGGAACCAGGACGATCTCCGCGAGATCAACGATCTCAACTTATCGACCTCGCCCTACCAGCGCGAAGCGGTTGCAACCAGCACGCCAGTGTGCACGACGAACAATCAGCCCCTCAGTGCAACCAATCCTTGCACTGCGACCAACCAGTTCACCTCTGACGTCAACGCGGTTCGCCCCTTCTTCGGCTACAGCAACATCCGGCAGGAAGAGAACGGCGTCAACTTCGGCTACAACTCGCTCCAGGCCTCCATCCGCATGGAGAACAAGCATGGCCTCACCGTGCAGTTCTCCTACACGTGGTCGCACGAGATCGACATTCAGAGCGCCGATCTCACCAGCAACAACCAGGCAGGTTCTGGCGGCACGCTCTCCAACCCCTACGACAAACGGTATGACCGCGGCTCGGGCAACTTTGACCGCCGTCACATCTTCAACGCCAACTACATCTACTCATTGCCGTTCTACGCGCACTCCGGCAATGCGTTCGCGCGGACCACGCTGGGTGGTTGGCAGATCGCCGGCGTCACCGTCGCGGAAAGCGGCACGCCGATCAACATCTACTACAACGGCAAGGACACCCTCGGCCTGGGCGGAAACACCACCAACCGTCCCAACGTCATCGGTCCTATCTCCTACCCCAGGACGCAGGCTCAGTGGTTCAACACCTCCGCCTTCGCCGCTCCGGTCGCCCCCTGGGTCGACCCCACGTCTTCCGGATTCGGCAATGCCCGCAAGGACAACATTGTCGGCCCCGGGCTCTTCAACTGGAATCTCTCCCTGTACAAGGAGTTCGCGCTCACCTCGCACGAAGGCCCACATATCCAACTCCGTGCGGAGAGCTACAACACCTTCAACCACACAGAGTTCAACAACGTGGACACCGGCTTCGCAGACAGCAACTACGGCAGGGTCACCAGCACCTACGATCCTCGCTCCATGCAGTTCGGCGCCAAGTTCATGTTCTAAAAACAGCACGCAGCAAACAATCAGGGGCGCGATGGCAATCACCATCGCGCCCCTTTTCCTTCCGACCAGTTGTCCGGATCTAGTCCTTAAACTGCGGCCTCCTGCAACGCCGGATAATCCACGTAGCCCTCCGGGGTGTGCGCATAAAATGTCTCCGGTACCGGCTCGTTCAACGGAGCACTTTCACGGAAGCGCTGGGCAAGGTCCGGGTTCGCGATAAACAGCTTGCCAAACGCAACCGCATCGCAATCCCCACGCGCAATCGCCTCTTCGGCAGTCTCTCGCGTGAACTTCTCATTTGCGATATACACGCCGCCAAACTGCTCCTTCAACTTCGGCCCCAACCAGCCAGGACCCTCGTACTCGCGTGCCAAGAGGAACGCGATCTTCCGCTTCCCAAGCTCGCGCGCTACATAACCAAACGTCTCCGCCGGGTTCGAATCGCTGATCCCATGAGCGTCACCGCGCGGCGCGAGGTGCATGCCCACACGCTCCGGTCCCCACACCTCAGCCACCGCATCCGTGGTCTCCAGCATCAGGCGCGCACGCTTCTCCAACGTTCCGCCCCAGGCATCCGTCCGGTGATTGGACCCGTCCTGCAGGAACTGGTCCAGCAGATAGCCGTTCGCTCCGTGCAGCTCCACACCATCAAAGCCCGCAGCCTTGGCATTCTCTGCCCCGCGCTTGTAATCGGCAATGATGCCCGGAATCTCCGAAGCCTCCAACGCCCGCGGCGTCTCAAAATTCTTCATCGGCCGCAACAGGCTCACATGTCCCGTCGCAGCAATTGCGCTCGGAGCCACCGGCGACTCGCCGTTCAGAAAGTACGGATCCGAGATCCGCCCCACATGCCAGATCTGCGCAAAAATGCGCCCACCAGCCTTGTGAACAGCGTCAGTCACAGGCTTCCACCGCGCCACTTGCTGCTCGTTCCAGATCCCCGGCACCTGCGAGTAGCCCACGCCCTGCGGGCTCACCGGAATGCCCTCCGAGATGATCAACCCCGCGCTGGCACGCTGCGTGTAGTACTCAATCATCACATCGGTCGGGATGTGATCCACCGTTCCCCGCAAGCGAGTCAGCGGGGCCATAATCACCCGGTTCGGAAGCCTTAACCCACCAATCTCAATCGGATCCAGCAACTGCGCCATCAACAAATCTCCTTGCGCTAGAAAGCGCACGAGAGACTAGATGCCCGAAACCACGGAGGAGACTCGCGCTATGCTCCGTCGCGCCTCAGCGCCTCGATGCTCGAAGCTGACTGGAACCGCCGCCGCCGCAGCTTCTATCCCGCCGTTACCACTTCAGAGAAGTCCGCGATACCCGCAAAAGTCCCCAGGATCTCCGCCAGCAGTCTCAGCCTGCCAGCCCGCAGCGCCGGGTCGGGATCCATCACCATCACCCGGTCGAAGAATGCATCCACCGCCGGCCGCATCGTGGCCATCTCCTCCAGCGCAGCACGGTACTCGCGAAGCCCGACAGAGGCTTCAACCCGCACCCGCACAGCCTGAAACGTCTCCTGGAGCATCGCCTGCTCCGGCACCACACTGGCCTCGAAGGCAGCCGAATCCTCCGCCCAGCTCTCGCCCTTGGTCTCGGCCTGCTCCAGGATGTTCTTCATGCGCTTGAACGCCGCACTCACAGCCAGAAAGTCCGTGCTCGTACGCATGGCACTCACAGCCTCAGCCCGAGCCACGGCATCCCGCACATCGCTCGATCCCGCCATCAGCACTGCAGTGACCACGTCGTACGCAAAGCCGCGTACCTCCTTCAGGTAGAAGGACAGCCGCTCATTGAAGAACATCCGCAGCCGCGCCGCAGCCGCGTCGGCTTGTGCAGCATGCTTCACAACGTCGTCGATCCCCAGCGGAAGGTCCATCTCCGCAAGCATCTTCACAATCGCATTGGCCGCCCGGCGCAGCGCAAACGGGTCCTTCGACCCCGTAGGCTCAAGCCCCAACCCAAACAGCCCCGCAATCGTATCCGCACGGTCAGCGATGCCCAGCAGCGCTCCTTCCGCGGACCGCGGCACGCGACCTTCCACGCCCGCAGGCATGTACTGGTCATAGATCGCCTGCCACACGACCTCAGGCTTGCCCTCCGCCCGCGCATACAGACCGCCGATCACGCCCTGCAGCTCCGTAAACTCCTTCACCAGCTCCGTCGTCAGATCAGCCTTGGCCAGCGTCACAGCCTCTTCCAGCGCCGCCACCTGCAGGGTCAGCCCACGGCTGCTCACCTCCGAAGCCAAACGTTGCGCCAGCCCCAACACCCGCGCCGACTTCGCCGCGTAGCTCCCCAGATCCTTGTGGAACGTCAGCTTCTCCAGCGCCGCCACGCGGTCCATCAGATCCGTTCGTCGGTCCACCTGCCAGAAGAACCGCGCATCGTTAAACCGCGCCCGCAACACACGCTCATTGCCCTGCCGAATCACTGCCGCGTTATGCTCCTCAAGTTGCGTATTCACTACGGCAAGGAAGTACGGCAGCAGCTTGCCCGCGTGGTCCTCCACCGCAAAATACTTCTGGTGATCGCGCATCACGGTCACCAGCACCTCATCCGGAAGCTCCAGGAACTCCTCACCAAACCCGCCCAGCAGCACACCTGGCCACTCCGTCAGGTGCGTCACCTGGTCCACCAGCGCCTCATCCTCGCGCCACCGTGCGCCCGGCACGGTGCGCGTCACGCGGTCAAGCTCCTTGCGAATGCGGTGCCGCCGCTCCTCGACGTCGGCCAGCACATACTCACCGCGAAGCTGCTGCCGGTAACTCTCCGGCACCACGATCTCAATGGCATCGCCAGCCATCAGCCGGTGCCCACGAGTCGCCTCGCCCCGCCACACAGCCCGCAAACGCCACCGGAACGACGAGGTCATCCAGCAGGCAAACCATCCACTCCACGGGCCGCACAAACCGCTCCGGTTTCCCTGCCCGCCAGTACATCGTTCTTGGGCCAGTAAATCGCCGCAATCTCCTTCGGCAGTTCGCGCAGCAGCACCTCGCTCGCGGCTAACCCGGCCCGCGTCACAGAGGCCTGCAGATACTCGCCCTTGGGCGTCTCCACCCGCTGCAGCGCCTCCACAGCTACACCCGCCTTACGCGCAAACGCCTCAGCTGCAGGCCCAGGCACACCATCCTTGAACGCAATTTTCACCGCCGGCCCATTCAGCGTCTCGGCAGCGTCCGGCTGACGCTCCGCCACCCCACGCACCATCACCGCCAAACGTCGTGGCGACGAGTAGCTCACCGCCCGCTCGCCCACAATCGCCTCACCGCTCAACAGTCGTTCCCGCTCACAAAGCGCAACCACCCGCCGCAACAACTCCGCCTCCGCCGCAGCCACCATGCGCGCCGGAACCTCTTCCAACCCAATCTCCAACAAAAAATCCGGCATCTCGCCCTTCACTTCTTTATCTTCTTTGGTTGTCATCCCCGAAGGGGATCTGCGTTCCCGCGGCACTCGATCCGTCTACACGCCGACTAACTCGCCCTGCCCTGCCACCAACCGCCGCTGCAGCGCGTACACCTTCGCCACACCCACCACCAGATCCCGAATCCGCCCCATCACCCCAACCCGCTCCGTCACGCTCACCGCCCCACGAGCATCCAGCAGGTTGAAACAATGCGAACACTTTAACGCCAACTCATACGCGCCAAGCGTCGGAAACCGCAGCACCTCAAGCCGCTCGCCATCCTCGTTCAACGCACCTTTAGCACGCGCCAGCAGCCCCAGGCACTCCGCCTCATACAACTCCAAATGCTTCCAAAGCGAAGGCACATCCGCATAGTCAAACGCATACGCAGAAAACTGCTGCTCTTCATGCAGCCGCACCTGCCCATACGTCAGCTCTTGGCCCGTCAGCGGATCGCGCGACCACACGATGTCGTAGATCGAATCCTTATCCTGCACAAACTGCGCCAGCCGCTCGATCCCGTACGTGATCTCGCCCGAGATCGGATCCAGGTCCATCCCACCGCACTGCTGAAAGTACGTAAACTGCGTGATCTCCTGGCCATCCAGCATCACCTGCCAGCCCACGCCCCACGCGCCGCCCACAGGCCACTCCCAGTTATCCTCTTCAAACTTGATGTCATGCTCGCCGAGGTCAATCCCGATCGCCTTCAGCGACTCCAGATAGACCTCCTGCACCCGCTCCGGTGGCGGCTTCAGAATCACCTGAAACTGCGTATGCCGAAACAGCCGATTCGGGTTCTCCCCATACCGTCCATCGGCAGGCCGCCGCGAAGGCTGCGCATAAGCAATCCGCACCGGCTCCGGCCCCAGCACACGCAAAAACGTGTCCGGCGACATCGTCCCTGCCCCGACCTCAAGGTCATACGGCTGCTGCAAAACACACCCACGCTCCGCCCAAAACCGCTGCAAAGCAAACAACAGCTCCTGAAAGGTCAGCGGCTGCTCTTTTGAACCCATAAAGGCAGTCTACTTCGAACAGCTACCCGCGACGAAGAGCGGCCAGCTAACGGCCCTGCGCAAGGCTGGCCGGCAACACCGTATCCGCCTTTACCTCGCCCGTTACCAACGCCCCGGGAGCAATCTCTGCGTTATCCCCATGGATGGCCAGCAGAGAGAAGAAGCCTACAACGGGGATAAACGCCCGGTGCTTGGCTTTGTCCAATTTGTCGGCGCCCTCGATCGTCTGCACCCCGCTCAACGGCACCGCCACTCCATCCACATTCATCGCCCGCAGTGCGAACGAGATCTCGCCCGGCTGCCCCGCAATGCCCGGCCGCTCCACGGCCGTCACGGCCCCCGTAGCCTTGAGGGTTCCCGGTGCAAACAGCTTGCTTCCAACCCGCATCTCGCCCGCTGAAGTGAGTTCCAGGGCGTCGCCGATCCGCGCAGTCGCCGAGTTCACCGGAGTGACAAACAGCAAGGGCAGACTCGTACCCTTGCGAAGCATTCCATCCGCTCCCACGACCACCGGGGTCTCCACGGGCTTGCCCGGCAGCGTGTACACCGCCTCAGCCACCTGGCTGCGCCCACACCCCGGCACGAACGCCACTGCCTTCAACCGCGTCGTAGCATTTACCGCCACAGGCCCGGCATAGCGCACCGACTGATCCGTAGGCGTCCACCCATTCGTCGTGTAGTAGATCGCCGCGTGTCGCCCTTTGTCGGAGAGGTACACGGTTTGTGCTCCGCCATAAGCTCCAGGCTTTATCGAGAACTGCGGTTTCGGCGCCAGGCAACCCTCATTACCGCTCGCCGCCGCCTGGCTCGCCTGCAGTGAAGCATCCGTAGCCGCCTGGCTCGCCTGCTGCGTTGCCAGCATAGCCGCCTGACTTGCCTGCTGAGAGGCTTGGATGGCCTGCTCACTTGCCTGCTGACTGGCCTGCATGGCCGCCATACTCGCTTGCGTCGCAGCATCCTGCGCCAACGCCGATCCACCTGCAACAAGAAGAGCTACTGCCAAGGACCGCATAGGACCGCCTCGCAAACAGCTACATAGATGAGACGAACGAGCCCGCCGCGTAGACGCAGTTCTTCTCGCCGCGTATCCGTCTGGCGATAGAGCTTGGAGAGCTGTCGAGACGCTCTGCAACTCGGCATCTGGCAAGATCGCTGCAAACCCCACCTCACCCTCTTTCGATCGCGCAACCATCGGGAACTCTAAACCGCGCCACCAGTCTGCGTAGCCCTGATCTCCTGCTGCGTCCATCGCCGCGTAATGTGCTGCGAACAGTTCCAATCAAACGCCACCACATCAATCATCACGATCCGCTCCACCTTCACCCGATACCCCGGCACGGCTACCCGCGCTTCGAGCGCCGGATCCACTCCCAACTCCACCACCCGCGCATGCCCGATCACCTTCAACCGCGCCTGTTCCGGATAGCTCATCAAAAACAACGACACCCGGTCATTCGTCTCGAAGTTTCCCGCTGAAATGTACTGCCGGTTTCCAGCAAAGTCCGCGAAAGCCAAGACACGCGAGTCAAATACCCGCAAAAAGCCCTTCGGTCCGCCTCGATGCTGGATGTAGGGCCATCCATCAGCCGTCACCGACCCCATGTAAAACGAATCGCGCTCCGCAATAAACTCCGCCTCAAAGTCACTTAGCCCCTCCGTCCGCTGCCCCATGGCGGCAAGACGTTGGTACTGCGCGCGTGATCCGTAACGCTCCTGCAGGCGCTTGGTCGCATCCCCAAACATCACTTCGCCGTAGCTCTGCGACATCGAATCGCTCCTGACTTGTCCGGGCCCAACGTTGCCCCTAAGCCCGCCTACCGCAAAGCAACAGCACTACGCAACCGTCTCTCCAGATGCCGCTCCAGCAACCCGGTCGCAAATTCCCGCAGATCTGCCGCGCGCTCACGCGGCCAGTCCCCCTCCGCGAGCATCTGCGTTAACGAGTTCCTCGCCACTTGATGACTCTCGGCAGCGGACTCCGCCGAAAGCGCGCGACTGCTGGGCCGCAGGTCCTCGTGGCACGTCACACCGTCCGCCACCGGCGACCACCACACCGTCTGCCCGCGCAGATCCAGCCCACAAACCGCGCAGTGCCCCAACTCCGGCAGCCACCCCATCAGCCGCGCCATCCACAGGCAAAAGTACGTCACGGGCAGCCACACCGCATGCTGTTCCATCGCCGTAAGCGTCGTCAGCGCCAGCCGAAACACGTTGTCCTCCGGCGCCTGCTCAGGCAAGGCCTGCTCCAGCACCTCGACAACAAGCTGCAACCCGGCCACCCGCAGCCAGTCCACCGGGGCAGTCAGTGGCGACCACACGATCTCGAAGCTATCCAGCCGCACCAGGTCCTCGCGCGGCCGCTCCGCGTAGCGTGCCAGCACATGCGTCCCCGGCTCCAACGCCCCGCCAAAGCGCCGGCGTGAACGCATCGCATGGCGCGCCACGCCCTTCAGTACACCCTGTTCCCGCGTCAGTAGACTCACCAGCAGGTCCGCCTCCTGGAACGGCCACGTCCGCAGAACCAGGGCCTCGCTTTGGTGTGGAATGATGCGTACGCGCGCCAAGGGTCTTCTCTACCGTCCGAACTGCCGAAGGTGGTGATCGGCATGCAGATAGCCCCAGCGCATCCAGTCGCCACGCGTCATCTTGCCAAACAGCGCATGGTCTCCCAGCCGTTGTTGCGGCTGAAGAAATTCTTCCATCGCACCTTTCGCCAGGCGAAGCTCCTCGTCGAAGGCCCCGGCACGCATGGCAGGCGCTCCCAGCTTTAGTTCAGGGACCGTCGGCACTCCCTTGGGCCATTGCATTGGCAAACGCAGTGCAAAGAACTTCAGCAGTTTCGGCGGCAGTGGCTGCGGTGGCGCCTCACCCGAGCGCTCCAGTTCGCCCATCGCTGTCCGGAACGCGCCGCGCAGGTGGCACAGCATCTCGTTCACGCTCATCTGGCCCCAGTGCCGTACGTCCCCGGGCTGCACAGCACTCAGCCTCCGCCGGATCGCCGCAACATCCTCTTCCCTCGCCAACGAGCGCATGTACCCTCTCTCCAAAAGCGAAGGCGCGCAGCCGAAGCCGCGCGCCCTGTCCTATGCCAAAGCGGGTTTACCGCCCAAAGTGCGAGGCGTTCTTGGTCGCAAACTCCACCCACTTGTCCGGCAGATCATCGCCCGCATAGATGGCCGACACTGGGCACACCGGCACGCACGCACCACAATCAATGCACTCCACCGGGTCGATAAACAACTGCTCCGCTTCCCCGTACCCGGTCTCGTCCTTCTTCGGGTGAATGCAGTCCACCGGGCATGCGTCCACGCACGCCGAGTCCTTGGTGCCAATGCAGGGTTCCGCAATTACATACGCCATAACAGTCCGATCCTCCACACATGCGCCTTGCGCGAGCTAAATTCCGAGCCCGTCTGCTGAGCTGGCCTGCCGCAAAGCGCTTTCCTCAGGTCTTGTGTACCCCTCCAGCATAGCAAGGAATCCCACCCGCCTCCAACCGCCGCTGCCCCTTACACTTCACCGGGCAGGGGGTCGGTTTCCGCAGGTTTCGCAATGCTCCAGATGCGGGCTGCCACGGCCGCCAGCTTCTCCGGATAAACCCTCTCCCTTGTCGCCCCGAGCTGCTCCGGGCTCCACCACCGCATCTCCTGCATCAGCCGGACCTCATCGGCCGTTACGCCCGCAAGCTTCGGCGCTGATCGCTCACATACCGTCGCAAAGAACACATCCTCATTCAGCACACGCTCGCCCAGATGCACGTACTCCCCGCCGCTCTCCTCGTGCACTGGCCCGATCAAAGGCAGTCGCAGCCCAAGCTCCTCATACAGCTCGCGCGCCGCAGCTTCCTCCGGCTCCTCGCCAGCCTCAATCTCCCCTCCCGGCGTCACCCAGAAGTTCACCGTTCGCCCGCCGCTCTCAGCGCGGAAGCGAATCAACAACACATCGCCACCCGGATCAAACAACAGCACCCGCGCAGACCGTCGCAGTCGAGGCATCGCGCTACTGGTCCGAAGCGCCCGCAGCCCGCCGCGCTGCAAACTCCTGCGGCGTCGGAATCGGCTGGAGGTTTCGCCCCGCAAACATGTCGTCAAACAAGGCCTTCATCTCCGCGTGAATCAGCCCGTTGGTCGCAAACACCTCACTCGAATCAAGCCTGAACTGGCTTTCATCAAAGCGCGTGATCTTCCCGCCAGCCTCTTCCACCAGCAGGTATCCCGCACTCGTATCCCACGGGTTCAGCTTGAACTCCCAATACCCATCGATCCGCCCCGCAGCCACGTAGGCAAGATCCAGCGCGGCCGACCCGGCCCGCCGCACCCCATGCGAGCGCAGCGTGAACTCCTGGTAGAAGTGCACGTTCGGACTCCGGTGCCGCTTCTGACTCGGAAACCCGGTGGCAATCAGCGACTCCTGCAAAGCCTTCGTGCGCGACACACGCATCGGCTCCCCATTCAGCCGCGCTCCCTGCCCCCGCGCCGCAGAAAACATCTCGTCCCGCAGCGGATCGTAGATCACCCCCGCGACCATCTCTCCATCCGCATCCGCCGCCAGCCCCGGAGCCCGCCGCTCACACCCCAAGACCACGCAAAACACCGGAAACCCATGCGCGAAATTGGTGGTGCCATCCAGCGGATCGACGTACCAGCGAAACTCGTTCTCCAACCCCGCCCGTGTGCCTTCTTCGCCATACACGCCATGGTCGGGAAACGCCGCAGACAGCCTCTCTGTGATCAGCTTTTCACTGGCCCGGTCAGCCTCGGTCACCAGGTCCACGTCCCCCTTGTACTCCGTGCGAACCCCGCGATGATAGAAGTCCCGTAACAACGCCCCCGCCTCGCGCGCAATCTCCTCAGCCCTCTGAACAAATTCGACCAACCCCGTCACCCTCTCGTCCACCGTGCTATCGCGGTGCGCCCTCTTCACGCGGGGCCGCTGATCGTCGCGCCCCCGGCGTTGTGCTCTCGCTGATCGTCCTGATCTGCGACTTATAGATAAATAAATTCGGCTTCCCTTCGCGGGTAAGCCGCAGCATCATGTCGTCAAAATACTCAATCCACCCATTCACCTGCTCCCCATCGCGCAACTTGATGTTGACCGGCACCTGCCGCTCGCTCAGGGACTTCAGGTATAGCGCCTCCTGCCCCGTCTCACCCGCCGGGGGAGCCTTGCCATGCCGCTTTTTCATGACCATCATTCGATTGTACGGGGCCGCTGCCAACCGCTTTTCACCGCGCCCCTAGCGACCTGCATAGTAGGTCGTCCGATACCGCAACGCATACTTGGAACGCAGTGCCGGATCCTTCAACTGCAAACCAATCTGCCGCAACCCCGAAGCATCCGCCCCCTTCTGCGGCGCATAGTAGCCGATCGTGTACTGCGTTCGCAGATCCTCAGACACATGCGCAAACGCAGGCTGCAGATCACGCTTGTCTTCCACGTAATAGAACTTCCCACCCGTGTCATGCGCCATCTGGATCAGCGCATGCTCGCCACCCTCATTACGTCCCGCATCCGCCGCCACAGGCACAATGATCAGCGAATAGATCATCGCCCCCGCCCGCTCCGCCTGTTCCAGTGCCGTCTGGTAATTGCCGCGCGACACCGTGTTTTCCCCATCGGTAATCAACACCACGACGCGCCGCTCATTCGGCACACGCGGGGCCTGCCCTAATCGCTGACTGGCCAGGTAAATCGCATCGTAGAGCGCAGTCGATGACCCCCGCTCAATGCGCCCGATCCCGCTCTCCACCGCATGCACGTCGTTCGTGAACGGAACAACCTCATCCACCGCATCAGAAAACGCCATCAGGTCCACACGATCCTGCGGCCGCACCAGCCCCCGCAGAAACTTGCGCGCTGCATCCCGCTCCAGCCCGCGATCGCTCAACACACTCTCGCTCGCATCCATGGCCAGCACAATGCTCAGCGGCGTCGACGACTCCTTCTCAAAGATCGCAATCTTCTGCGGCTTGCCATCCTCAGTCAGCTCAAAGTCTGCCACCGTCAACCCGCCCACAGGGGCGCCGTGCTCATCCACAACATTGAGCGCCACATTCACCAGCCGGCTTTCCACTGTGATTGTCTGGGTCGTCTGCGTGGGCTGCCCCGCCGGGTCCCGCCGCTCAATAGGCGCGGGCCTCTGAGCCCGAACAGTAACCCCCGCCACACACAGCATCAAGCCCCAACCCCACCCGCGAAAGCTCACCGCACGGCTCCCGTCAGATCCTCAGGAAACGGCTCGCCATCCGACCACACCGCCCCATCCACAAACTGCTCATGCTTCCATATCGGCACTGTCTTTTTCAACGTGTCGATCACCCACCGGCAAGCGTCAAAGGCCGCACCACGATGCGCCGAGGCTACCGCAATCAGCACACTCGTCTCACCCACCACCAAACGTCCCAGCCGGTGCAGAATCGCTACCTCACGCACCCCAAACTTCTCCATCGCCTCCGCACGCAGCCCGTGCATCTGCTTCAGCGCCATGTCCTCATACGCTTCATAGTCGAGGTGCAGCGTCCGCCGTCCGCGCGTGTTGTCCCGCACAATCCCGTCAAAGACACACACCGCTCCATCTCCCCCAGCCTTGATCTCCCGCAGAACTGCATCCGTGTCGATCGCCTCCCGCACAATCGCCACTCGCGCATCACTCCCTCCGCTCACAGGCGGAAGAATCGCTACCTCATCCCCATCCTGCAACGTCTGCCCTCGCCCGGCATACTCCTGGTTCACGGCAACCGCGGCCGAACGAAGCGCCTCCCGCTCAAAGCGCCCCTCCGCCCCTAAGCCCTCCAAAAGATCAGAGACAGCGCCCCCCGCCGGCACCTCACGCCACTCCCCACCCTGCGCCACACGGTTGCGCCATGGACCAAACGACAAAAGACGAACACGCACAACGGTTGGACGCATCCAGAAAGCATACAGATTACGTTCCGCCCGTCCGCAGGTCAGTTCCCGCATCCGCTGGGATATACTCGCCGCAAGTTCCCGGCCACAAATTCAATGACACGAAGCACCAGGGAGAGCAAGCCTTGCTAAAGGGATTCCGTGACTTCATTCTGCGCGGCAATGTGATGGATCTGGCCGTTGCGGTCATCATCGGCGCTGCATTTACCGCGATCGTAACCGCCCTCACCACCGACATCATCAACCCGCTGCTCGGCGCCTTCATCGGCAAGCCGAACTTCGATTACCTCGTCGCTAACGTGAACGGCGGCAAGGTCCTGTACGGCGCCTTTCTGACGGCTGTCGTCAACTTCCTGTTGCTCGCTGGCGTTGTGTACTTCTTCCTCGTCGTACCCGCTCAGTATTTGATCAAAAGGTTCAGCCCGCCCAAGGTAGAGCCTGTAACCACCCGGGCCTGCCCCGAGTGCCTGGGAGACATCCCCCTCGCGGCGCACCGTTGCAAGTTCTGCGCCCAACCGGTTTCGGCTCTCACCGTCTGACGTATTCTGCATTTCTGTATCGCGCTTCCCTGAAAGGGTCCCCCATGGTTCGTCTTCGGACGGCGTCCGCCGTCCTGTTTGTTGCAGCCCAGGTCAGCACAGCCCAAACCGCAAACGCGCCGACAAAGGTCTTCGGCTACGCTGACTTCTCGCAGCAGGCAAAGTGGGACGCCGCCTTCATGGCCGTACCCGACCCGAAACTCGCGGGCCAGCATCTGAAAGAGCTCACCAAGGCACCTCACTGGGCAAGCTCCCCCGAGGACTACGCGACCGCCGAGTACGTAGCCGCCAAATTCAAGGCGGCCGGTCTCGAAACCAAGATCGTCCCCTACAAAGTCCTGCTCAACAAGCCGATAAGCATCCACATCACGGCCACCGACGCTCACGGCCATCAACTCATGGCCGGCCCCACCCCAGAGCACGTCGATCCCAGCGCCTACGGCGGCGACCCCTTCCAGAACGACCCGAGGATCCTCCCCGCCTTCAACGGCTCGTCAGGCTCCGGCAACGTCACCGCAGAAGCCGTCTACGCCAATTACGGCACCCTCGACGACTTCAATCAACTCGCCAAGCTCGGCGTCGACGTGAAGGGCAAGATCGTCCTCGTCCGCTACGGCCAGAACTTCCGCGGCGTAAAGGCCTACATCGCCCAGCAACGCGGTGCGCTCGGCGTCATCATCTTCTCCGACCCCGCGGACGACGGCTACGATCGTGGCGACAAGTATCCCCGCGGCCCCTATCGCCCGGACTCCGCCGTCCAGCGCGGCTCCGTCCAGTTCCTGCCCCTCTACCCCGGCGACCCCGAAACCCCCGGCATTGCCTCGACGCCCGATCTCCCCGACTCGAAACGCATCACCGACCCGGCGAAGATGAACCAGCCGTCCATCCCGGTGAACCCGCTCAGCTATAAAGACGCCGGACCCATCCTCGAAGCCCTCGAAGGCCCGAACGTCCCACACGATTGGCAGGGCGGCCTTCCCTTCGCCTACCATCTGGGCGGAACCGGCGCGGTCAAGGTCCACATGGACGTCAAGCAGGACTACGCTCTCCGCACGATTTGGGACGTCACCGGCACCATCGACCCCGACCCGGCGAGCAAGGAAGATCCCAACGCCTGGGTCGTCGCCGGCAACCATCGGGATGCCTGGGTCTACGGCGCAGTCGACCCCAACAGCGGCACCGCCGCCATGCTCGAAACCGCCCACGGTCTCGGCGAGCTCCTGAAACAAGGCTGGAAGCCAAAACGCCGCATCACCCTGTGTTCCTGGGACGCCGAAGAAGAAGGCCTGATGGGCTCCACCGAATGGGCCGAAGACAAGTCGACGCACCTCGCCCACGCCGTCGCCTACTTCAACACCGACGTCGCCGTCTCCGGCCCAGACTTCAACGCCTCCGCCGTTCCGTCCTTAAAAGGCTTCGTCCGCGACGCCACCCGCGAGGTCCCCAGCCCCAAAGGCGGCTCGGTCTACGACCAATGGCAAAAGGCCCAGGCCAGCAACCCGCGTCGCCGAGGCACCGCCGCCAACCCCTTCAGCGCCCCTTCAAATTCAACCATCGCAAGCAACGACGTCCGCGTAGGCGACCTCGGCTCCGGCTCCGACTACACGCCCTTCATCCAGCACCTGGGCGTCCCGTCTACCGACATCGGCTCCGATGGCCCCTACGGCGTGTACCACTCCGTCTTCGACAATTACAACTGGTTCATCCGCAACGCCGACCCCACCTTCGTCTACGAACAGCAGATGGCCCGCGTCTTCGGCCTGGAAATCCTGCACATGGCCGATACGGACGTCCTCCCCTACGACTACCGGGCCTACGCCCACGAAGTCGTCGACTACATCACCACCGCCCAGAAGCGCGCCGCTACCGACAAGCTCACGGCCACCTTCGAAGCTGCTCTGAAGGCCGCAAACCGCTTCCAGGCGGCCGGCGACCGTATCTATTCGAAACAGTCCGCGCTCTCCGCACCAGGATCCACAGGCACTCCAGACCAGTTGAAGGACCTGAATGTCGCATTACGCGACGCCGAATCCGCACTCCTGAACGATGCCGGCCTCCCAAAACGTCCCTGGTTCAAACACACCATCTACGCCCCCGGCGAGTTCACCGGCTACGCCGCCGTTGTCATACCCGGCGTGAATGAAGGCATAGATGCTGAGGATTCCGCGCGAACCCAGGCCCAACTGGACGCTCTCACAGCCGCCCTGACTCGCTCGGCGCAAGTGCTCGAAACAGCCTCTATGCCCCCATCGCGTTAGTTACCCCGGTGTACGCCGCGCAGGAGGGAGTGAAGTTTTGCTCCCTCCTGCCGATATTGATCTTGCGGGGCGAAATGGCCCGCGGAGATCACACCATGTACTCAATCTTTCTGGTTCTCGGCGTAGCCCTCGTCATCCTCTCGCCCCTCGCTCTGGAGCTCTGGCTCACGGCCGTAGAAAGCCGGCGCCAGCGCTTGGCAGAGAAGCACTTCGCCTCACTCACCAAGGCCAGGGCCCAGGGCATGCCCTTGCTCCCGGCCCGCTGGTAGGCACGGGTCATTCCCAGGCAGGGCCCCATCCCACCTTCGTTGCAAAGTCCAAAGGTAAAGTCCCTGCTTCGAAGACTTTGCAAAAAGAAAGGGGTGGGGGGCACCCCACCCTCAGATCTCTCACCTGACCTTCGACAACCGAACGAGACCGACTACCCCCGCAGCGCCATCTGCTCGGTCACAATCTGCGTCAGGTCCGGCTTCTTCAGCCCGTGGACCTCCTCGTTGAACTTGTCCACCTTGCTCGACCAGTTCATCGAGCAGAACTTCGGCCCACACATCGAGCAGAACGCCGCTTCCTTGTAGTAGTCATCCGGCAACGTCTCGTCGTGCATCCCACGCGCCGTCTCCGGATCCAGGCTCAACGCAAATTGCTTGTCCCAATCAAACGTGTACCGCGCATGACTGATCGCATCATCCCGATCCCGCGCGCCCGGCCGGTGCCGCGCAATATCCGCCGCATGCGCCGCAATCTTGTACGCAATGATGCCGTCCTTCACATCCTTCTCGTTCGGCAGGCCAAGGTGCTCCTTCGGGGTCACATAGCAAAGCATCGCCGCCCCATGCCACCCAATCATCGCCGCCCCAATCGCCGACGTGATGTGGTCATACCCCGGCGCAATGTCCGTCACCAGCGGCCCCAGCACATAAAACGGCGCTCCATCACAGAGCTCGACTTCCTTATCGACCTGCTCCTTGATCTTGTCCATCGGCACATGCCCCGGACCCTCGATCATGACCTGCACATCATCCTTCCAGGCCTGCCGCGTAAGCTCGCCCAGCGTCTTCAACTCGGCAAACTGCGCCTCATCCGAGGCATCCGCCACAGACCCGGGCCGCAACCCATCACCAAGCGAGTAGCTCACGTCATACTTCGCCATGATCTTCGTGATGCGGTCGAAGTTTTCGTACAGGAAGTTCTGCTTGTGGTGCGCCGTCATCCACTGCGCCAGGATCGCGCCACCCCGGCTCACGATCCCCGTAATCCGCTTCGACACCATCGGAATGTACTGAACCAGCACCCCCGCATGGATGGTGAAGTAGTCCACACCCTGTTGCGCCTGCTCTTCGATGACCTCGAGATAGAGGTCAATATTCAGATCCTCAACGCGCTTCACCCGGCTCAGCGCCTCATACAACGGCACTGTCCCGATCGGCACGGGCGAATGGCGCAAGATGGCCTCCCGAATCATCGGAATGTCGCCACCCGTGGACAGATCCATCACCGTATCCGCCCCAAAATGTACGGCCGTGTGCAGCTTCCGCAACTCCTCGTCCACATTCGAAACCAGTGCCGAGTTGCCGATATTCGCATTGATCTTGCAAAGGCTCTCCACGCCAATGCACATCGGCTCCAGCTCCGGATGATTGATGTTCGCCGGGATGATCATCGTCCCCTTGGCGATCTCCGACCGCACCAGCTCCGGCGCAATCTTCTCCTTGTGCGCCACAAAGGCCATCTCTTCCGTGATCAGGCCCTTGCGCGCAAAGTGCATCTGGCTCATGTTCCAATCGCCAGTCCGCGCCGCCTCTTCCTTACGCTTCACGATCCACTCACGCCGAGGCTGCGGCACCCCATATCGCGTCTCCGGATCCTGGCTGTTGCCGTTCGCTGCCGCGTCAATCCCGTTATCGAATGTGCTCATTTGCCTACATCTCCCGCTTGGCCTCGCCGCTTAGCTCGCTGCGTTTTTGCCCGCTGTTATCGCCAAAGTATACGCCGGGGAGCCCCGGCGCTAAGATGGGCCATGCCGCGCTCGCTCCTGTTATCGGTCGCCCTCTTCAGCCTCGTCACCCCCTCCCTCGCGCAGGACAAGAGCCCTGGCGGTGTCGTTGGCATATGGCGCACCCCTGGTGGCGCCACCGTGCGCGTCGCCCCTTGCGGGCAGGACGTTTGCGCGACGCTCCTCCAACTTGAACCCAACGCCCCCACCCGCCTCGACACGAACAATCCCGACCCGGCCCAACACACCCGCAAGCTCTGTGGCCTCCAGATCGGCTACGGCTTCCACCTCGCCGACCCCAACCACGCCGAAGACGGCCACCTCTACGACCCCAAATCCGGCAAGACCTACAAGGGCGCAATGAGCGGCGACGGCAACAAACTCGACCTCCGCGGCTACGTCGGCATCAAGGCCTTCGGCCGCTCGGAGCACTGGACGCGGACGGAAGCGCCCCAGGGGCCCTGCACCTAGACACGCATTCATCGCCTGCTTGGTACAGTTCCCTTGTGAGCCACCCCCCATCCCACCTCGGCCTCGTGCACCCCGCTTCTCCATCCACCAGTCTCCCCCTTGGCTTCCAATGGGCGTCGGCGACCGCAGGTATCAAGGCCAGCGGCAAGCCTGATCTCGCGCTAGCCCTCTGCCCCACCGGCGCCAGCGCTGCAGCCATGTTCACCTCAAACCAAGTCGTCGCCGCCCCGGTCATCGTCGGGCGCAGCCACCTCGCCGCCAACGGGGGCCGCGTCACCGCCGTCCTCATCAACTCCGGCAACGCCAACTGCGCCACCGGCGACCCCGGCATTGACGCCTGCCGCCGCTCCTGCACCGCCACCGCGGAGCACTTCGGCTGCGTCTTCGACGAGGTCTTCCCCTCGTCCACCGGCATCATCGGCGTCCCTCTGCCCGCAGACAAGCTCATCGACGCTATCGCCGAGAGCCAAGTCCGCCCTCGGCAGCACCGCCACTCACCTCACCAACTTCGCCGACGCCATTCTCACCACCGACACCAAGCGCAAAGTCGCCCGCGCCACCCTCGCGCTCGACCACGGCCAGCCCATTCAACTCTTTGGCTGCGCCAAGGGTGCCGGCATGATCGGCCCCCAACTCGTACCCGCACGCCACCATGCTGGTCTACCTCTTCACCGACCTGGATGCCACCCCCGCTCAACTTCAATCCGTGCTCGGCCCCGCAGTCGAAACCAGCTTCAACTGCATTTCCATCGACGGCGACATGAGCACCAACGACACCGTCCTCCTCCTCGCCAGCGGTAAATCCGGCGTGCAGGCCACAGACCGCGTCCTCAGCGCCTTCGCTGAAGCCTTGCGCATGGTCTGCGACTCTCTCGCCCACCAGATCGTCGACGACGGCGAAGGCGTGACTCACGTCGTCACCCTCGAAGTTACCGGAGCCCGCAACGACGCCGAAGCCAAACAGATCGCCCGCACAATTGCCCGCTCCCCGCTGTGCAAAACAGCCTGGTCCTCAGCTGATCCAAACTGGGGCCGCCTGCTCTCCGCAGCAGGCTACGCCGGCGTGTCCTTCGACCCCAACCAGGTGTCCATCAACATCGCCGGGCTTCCGGTTTTCGCGGCAGGCGTCCGTTCGCCCTACTTCAACGAAGCCGCCACCCACGCCGCCATGAGCCAGCGGGAATACACCCTCTCCCTCGACCTCGGCCAGGGCGAAGGCCGCACCCGCTTCATCACCTGCGACCTCACCCACGAATACGTGTCGATCAACGCCGACTATTCCACCTAGTTCGCAGTTCACCCGACACCGTCCTCGCAGGGTTCCCGAGTAGCATCATCCCATGCAGGACCCCAACTCTCCCACCCGTGAAGCCCTCCAGAGGGCGCTTCACCACGCCCTAAGCTTTCGCTCTGAGGAGACCGACGCGCCCGTAGCTGCTTCCGCAGATCATTCCACGGTCTTTGCCCAGCTAAACCGGCCTTTGCCGCAGACGGGCACCGCACCGACCCAGGTCATCGACGAACTCGTTGCAGCCGTCGACGGCGGTCTCCATCAGGTCAACGGTCCACGTTTTTTCGGCTGGGTTATGGGCGGTTCGTTGCCCAGCGCCCTGGCCGCCGACTGGCTCACCTCCGCCTGGGACCAGAACGCCGGCCTGTTCACCGTTGCGCCCGCCGGCAGCGTCGTCGAGGAGGTCGTCGGCCGCTGGCTTAAAGAGGTCCTCCGGCTCCCGGCAGAGGCAAGCTTCGCCCTGGTTACCGGCTGCCAGATGGCCCACGTCACTTGCCTCGCGGCGGCACGCCACAAGGTGCTGCAAGATCGCGGGTGGAACGTCGAACAGCGCGGCCTCTTCGGTGCGCCCGCCCTACGGATCCTCACCAGCACTGAGGTTCATCACACGGTCCACCGCGCCGCACGATTGTTGGGCCTGGGCCTGGACAGCATTCACACCCTGCCCGTTAACGCCGCCGGACAACTCGAAGCGACCGCCCTCCGCGACGCTCTCGAAGCCGACCCGCAAAGCCCCACTGTTGTCCTCCTCCAGGCTGGCGACCTCAACGTAGGCGCCTTTGACGACTTCGAAGCCCTCATCCCAATCGCAAAGCAATACAGCGCGTGGGTCCATATCGACGGCGCGTTCGGGCTTTGGCTAAGCGCGAGTCCGCGACTCCGCCATCTGCTTCGAGGCGCGGAAGCTGCCGATTCCTGGGCCACAGACGGCCATAAGTGGCTCAACGTCCCCTACGACTGTGGCTACGCCTTTGTCCACTCTGCAGAAGCCCATCGCGCCGCCTTCGCCGTCGATGCCTCGTACGTCCACTCCGTAGACGCAGCGCGTGACCCCTTCCATTGGACACCCGAGTGGTCCCGCCGCGCTCGAGGCTTCAGCACCTACGCTGCCATCCGCGAACTCGGCGCGGAAGGCATCGCCAGCATGGTCGAGAACTGCTGTGAGCATGCCCAAGCCCTCGTCACCGGCATGGGCTCGCTGCCCGGCGCAGAGATCCTGGCGACGCCCCAGATGAACCAGGGCCTGGTCCGCTTCCTGCACCCTGCCCCGGAGGCCACGCAAGCCGACCACGACCACTTCACCGATGAAGTCACCGCCAGGATCCTGGCTGACGGCCAGGCGCTCTTCAGCAACACCACCTGGCGGGGCCGGCGTGCCATGCGCGTCAGCGTCTGCAACTGGCAGACTTCCGGAGACGATGTCCAGCAGGTAATCGCCAGTGTTGCCAAGGTGCTGAGCACTGCGCGCGATGCCGGCGCTCAATCCCAGGTGCTCACACCGGCATAGGCTTACGATGACGCGGCCGGAGGCTACTCAGCGTTCGCCCTCAGATGCTCCAGCAACAGGCGGCTTACCTGCTCGGGCACCTCGTCCACCATCCAGTGCGACACACCCGTTAGCCGCACAAAGCGGTACTCCGCCTGCACATACGTGCGAGTATCCATGGCCGCGGCCTCGCCCAGCGCAATGTCCTTGTCGCCCCACAGATATGTGGTCGGCACCTTCACGGGCCCGAGACCAAGCTCAAACGTGTTCGCGCGATACCAGTTCAACGCGGCCGTCAGGGCTCCATCCTGCTGCAGCCGTTGGACGTTCCTTTCCACCTGGGCCGATGGGGGCTTGCCCTGGTAGATCCCACGAAGCACCTTCGCATCGAAAGCCAAAAGCATCTTCTCCGCTGCATGTCCTGGTGCCCGGAACAATGCCATATAGGCCGACTTCACCTTCTGATCCGCGTTATGAGCCAGGGCCTTTGCGAACGCGTCGAGATGCGGCGTGGACAACACGGCCAATGACCTGAGGCGACCCGGATGCTGCGCCGCGACAGCCCAGGCCACCGCCCCACCCCAGTCGTGCCCGACGAGATGAAATCGCTCAGCCCCAAGCGCATCCGCAAATCCAAGGACATCCTCCACAAACTCGCGAAGCGCGTACGCCTCCACCTCTAGGGGCCGCGCTTCCGGCGAGTACCCTCGCTGGCTCACAGCGACGACACGAAATCCACCCGTCGCCAAAGGCATCATCACCCCCGCCCAGGAATCCGCAAACTGCGGAAAGCCGTGCAGCAGAAGCACGAGGTCACCTCCCTCAGGGCCCGCCCCGAGCGCGTCAAACTGCAGCCCACGCACGGACAGGCTGAAAGCCTGCGCCTCTCCAACTCCCTTAGCCACGTCCGCCCTCCACGTCAGTCTTCCTGCCCCGCTCTGATGCACGCTGGGCGATCTTCGCGCTGGGGTAACTAGCGCGGCATCCCAAGCGCCTTGTATCGTAGAACCGTCAAGCGCTGCGCATCGAAGGGGACCTCCAGATCATGGCCGTAAAGCTCGAAGAAGCCGTCAAGCAAGACCTCACCGCCGAGGTCGCAGGAGTGGATCGAGGCCTTCGATCAGGTCGTCGCCGACGACTGGGAGCAGGGCGCCGCCGTCCTCTCCGCCCTCCGCACCCGCGCCCGCGAGGCCGGCGTGCCCGCCACCGGCGACGTCACCACGCCCTACCTCAACACCATCCCCAAGCACGACGAGGTCCCCTACCCCGGCGACCGCTCGCTCGAGCGCCGCGTTGAAGCCCTGATCCGCTGGAACGCCATGGCCATGGTGCACAAGCAGAACAAGTACGACGCCGGCATCGGCGGACACATCTCCACGTACTCCTCGCTCGCCACGCTGCTCGAGGTCGGCTTCAACCACTTCTTCCGCGCCAAGTACGCGACCGACAAAGGTGAACAGCCCGGCGACTTCATCTACTTCCAGGGCCATGCCTCCCCCGGCGTCTACGCCCGCGCCTTTCTCGAAGGCCGCTTTGACGAACAGCCGCCTCAAGAACTTTCGCCACGAACTCCGCGGCGAGCCCGGCCTTTCCAGCTACCCGCACCCGTGGCTCATGCAGGACTTCTGGCAGTTCCCCACCGTCTCCATGGGCATCGGCCCGCTGAACGCCATCTACCAGGCGCGCTTCATGAAGTACCTCGAGAACCGCAGCCTGATCCCGCACACCGACCGCAAGGTCTGGGCCTTCGTCGGCGATGGCGAAACCGACGAAGTCGATACCCTCGGCGCCATCTCCCTCGCCACCCGCGAAGGCCTCGACAACCTCATCTTCGTCGTCAACTGCAACCTCCAGCGCCTCGACGGCCCTGTCCGCGGCAACAAGCGCATCATCGACGAGCTCGAAGGCATGTTCCGCGGCGCCGGCTGGAACGTCATCAAGGTCATCTGGGGCTCCGACTGGGACGAGCTCTTCGAGCGCGACCACCAGGGCCTGCTCCTCAAGCGCATGGAAGAGTGCGTCGACGGCGACTTCCAGACCTTCAAGGCCAAGGGCGGCGCCTATCTCCGCAAGGAGTTCTTCGGCAAGTACCCCGAGCTCCTCAAGCTCGTCGAAGACAAGACCGACGAGCAGCTCGCCCGCCTGCATCGCGGCGGCCACGACCCCGCTGAAGATCTACAACGCCTACAAGCGCGCCCTCGAGCACAAGGGCGGCCCGACGGTCATCCTCGCCAAGACCGTCAAGGGCTACGGCCTCGCCTCCGCCCAGGCCCGCAACGCCACACACTCCGAGAAGAAGCTCACCGACGAAGGCCTCTCCGCCTTCGTGAAGCAGTTCGACATCCCGCTCCCCGAGAACGCCGCCAAGAGACGCAGCCTTCTACCGCCCCGAACAGGACGACCCCGCGATCGCCTACATGCAGGCCCGCCGCGAGTCGCTGGGCGGCTATCTGCCCTGCCCGCAAGGTCCCCCAACCCACCTTCAAGGCCCCTGAACTCGACTTCTTCAAGGAGTAGCTCGCCGGCTCCAAGGGCCGCGCCCTCTCCACCACCACCGGCTTCGTCGGCATCATGCGTGGCCTGCTGAAAGACCCGACGATCGGCAAGCTCGTCGTCCCCATCATCCCCGACGAAGGCCGCACCTTCGGCTTCGAGTCTGTCATGAAGCAGGTCGGCATCTACGCGCCCGAGGGTCAGAAGTACACGCCCCACGACGCGGACATGCTCCTCGGCTACAGCGAGAAAAAAGACGGCCAGATCCTCGAAGAAGGCATCACCGAAGCCGGCTCCATGGCCAGCTTCACCGCCGCCGGCACCGCGTACACCAACTACAACGTGCCGATGGTCCCCTTCTACCTCTACTACTCCATGTTCGGCTTCCAGCGCATCGGCGACATGGCCTGGGCGTTCGCCGACTCACGCGGCAAGGGCTTCCTCATGGGCGGAACTGCAGGCCGCACCACCATGCTCGGCGAAGGCCTGCAGCACCAGGACGGCCACAGCCACCTCCTCGCCAGCACCATCCCCACCTGCAAGACCTACGACCCCGCCTACGTCTACGAGATGGCGGTCATCCTCCAGGACGGCCTGCGCCGCATGTACGAGGAGGGCGAAGACACCTTCTACTACCTCACCATGTACAACGAGGACTACGCCCAGCCCGCGATGCCCGAAGGCGAAGGCATCCGCGAAGGCATCCTCCGCGGTATGTACAAGTTCGCTGCAGCCCCAAATGGCCCGGCCACCGTCCAGCTCTTCGGCTCTGGCCCCATCCTCAACGAAGCCCTGAAAGCACAAACGATCCTCGCGGACAAGTACAAGATCGCAGCCGACGTCTGGAGCGTGCCCAGCTACACCGAACTTCGCCGCGACGCCCTCGAAATCGATCGCTGGAACCGCCTCCATCCGGCCGAGCCTGCGCGCAGGCCCTTCATCCTGGAGGCACTCGGCGACGCGCAAGGGCCCATCGTCGCCGCCTCCGACTACATGAAGGCTCTCCCCGACGGTCTCTCTCCCTGGCTCGGGCAACGTCTCCTCACCCTGGGCACAGACGGCTTCGGACGCTCGGACAACCGCGAACACCTCCGCCGCTTCTTCGAGGTAGACGCCGAGTCCATCGTTGCCGCTACCCTCTCCAAGCTCGCCCGAGACGGCCAGATCGCTCCAGAGATAGCCCAAAAAGCCTTCGCAGATCTCGGACTCTCCCCAGAGGCTGCCAGCGCAGCACACGCTTAGCCCAGACGCCTGGGTGAGGGACAACCTCATCCAGGCCACTTTCGCCCCCAGCTCGGAGATTCCTCGTTGCCTGAAAACCCATTGCTGCCCAACGCCCAGCTAGGGGCTCTCCACGCATTGCTGGAGCAAGTGCTCACCCACGAGAAGCAGCTTCCCCGCAAAAAGAGCAGCTCCGGGGCAGCTAAGACCGGATCTGCCGTACCCGTTTCCCGCCGCGAAGCTCTCCTCGCGGGCACCCTGCTGCAGCTCTGCGCGGGAGACATTCTGGTGGCGGAACCCGCTGACCTTCTGCCCGCAGCTTTGCTTTTATCCCGGGCAGAAGAAGGTGGAGCCTCAAACCTGAGCCTGTCTCCCGGGTCTCCCCAGCTCGCGCTAGCGACGGGTTTGGCTGAAGCCCTTCAACGCGGCGGAACGGACCGTCTGGTATTCGTCCTTCTGCGAACGGGTATGGCCGAGGCCGAATGGGCTTCAACACTGGCGCGGGCCGAGGAGGCGAAACTGCCCCTCATCGTGGCATGCGCCGACCCCAGCGGTGCTGACACCTTCCGCCGAACGTCCCAGACTGCCCCGGATACGCGGTTGTCCGTTAGCTGGAGCTCCGTTCAGAAAGTCGCCTCAAAATCCAAGCTGCCCGTACTCTCCGTTGACGGAGAGGACGCAGTTGCCGTCTACCGGGTGATGCAGGAGTCCGTTCTCCGTGCTCGTTCCGGCGGCGGTCCAGCACTGATCTGGGCCATGCTGCCCACGCCAGCGGAGGCCAGGATCCAGCCCAGGAGCGCACTTCCCCTGCGTCGGCTGGAACGCTATCTTCGCACCCGGCACATTGCGTTCTGATGTCGATCTTCGGCTCACGTGAAGCGCGTTCCGGAAGCCCGGCTGCCGCGACGAGCCACGAACAAATACACTTAACCTATGTTTCCCCGGCACCGCTCTGTGCGTCCGCGTGTGTTCAGCACCACGCTAGCTGTTTTAGGCCCCGCTCTCCTCGCCTTCCCGGCTCGGGCCCAGAATCCGACCTACCCCGCGGTGCCCGCTCCGCAGCCGGTCTCGCCGGACACCTTTCCCTCCATTCCAGCTGCAACGAAAGCCGCCCCGGCGCGGAGCGTTCCAACGCCTGCGCAAGCTCCCGAACGGCAGCCCACGCCTGGCCCCACGGTGCAACAAGCGCCGCCTGCACCGACGAATCCGCTGGACGTCCCCACCACACCTGCTACCAGCCCACAAGCACCGCAACAGCCTTACACGAACCCGCTCGACGCCCCGATTGCCCCCACGGCGGCTCAGCCCGGTCCACCGCCAAGTGATAGGAACCCGCTCGAACAGCCCGTCACAATCCAGACTGCACAGCCACCCCAGGCGCAGCCGGTCGAGATCGCTCCCCCGTCCCCCGTGGCTTCGCTGCCGTCAATGGTCACGGAGTTCCCCGCGATTGAAGAAGCGCATAAGGACTATTTCAGTTCTACCTATATTCCGGACGATAGCTGGGTCTACCCCGCCGCACTACGCCTCTACTCCCTGGGGTATCTCGATTCGGCCTTCATCAGCATGCGTCCATGGACCCGCAGGAGCCTCCTGCACATGCTCGAGAAGTCCGGCGACGACATCCAGAGCAGCGGTGATGAGCAGGCGCTCGAGATCTACGCCAAACTGAAGTCCTATGTCAGCCAGGAGGTCCCCGGACCGGCTAACTCGCAAAGCTGGGCCATGAATCGCGGGGCCGTCTACGGTCTGGACACGGTCTACACCCGAGTGATGGGCATTTCCGGCCTCACGTTGCGGGACAGCTACCACCTGGGGCAGACGGTCGTGAACGATTATGGGCGTCCGTATCAGGCTGGCTTCAACAACGTCACAGGCTTTTCCTCGGTCAACGAGTGGAACCGGTTCTCGCTCTACGTGCGTGGCGAATACCAGCACTCGCCCTCTGCAGCAGGTTACAGCCAGGGTCTTGCCGACTTTCTCTCCAGCGTGGACGAACTCGGCCCCGACGTTCCGCCCCTTGGTCCGCAGCCTACCATTCCGCTAGGTCCCATCGCCGCGGCGAATCCCTTCCGCTTGCAGGAGGCCGCACTCTCCTTCCATCTCCTGGGCCATGAAGTCTCGGGCGGTAAGACCGATGCCTGGCTCAGCCCGGCCCAAGGCGGCTCCATGGCCTGGAGCAACAACGCGGAAAACATCTACTCCTTTCGTATCAATCGCATCGAGCCAATGCACATTCCGCTCTTCAGTCGAGCTCTGGGTCCCCTCCGTTACGACTTCTTCGTTGGTTCGCTCAAAGGCCATTCCTACCCCAACGATCCCTGGGTTCATTCCGAGATGTTCTCGCTGCGCCCAACCAACAACTTTGAGTTCAGCTTCCAGCGAACGGTCATCTGGGGCGGCAAGGGACACGAGCCGATCACCCTCCATACCTTTCTCCGCAGCTTCTTCTCCCTCCAGGACACGCAGGCCAATCCGGACGCCAAGAACTCGGCCAACGACCCGGGCGCGCGGTACAGCGACTTTAGCTTCTCCTGGCGGCTGCCCTACCTCCGTCATTACGTCACCCTCTACACGGATTCGATCGCGCATGACGATGTGTCTCCGATCAGCGCGCCGCGCCGCGCCGCATATCGCCCCGGTGTATACATCTCACAGCTCCCCGGACTACCCAAGATGGACTTCCGCGTAGAAGCTTCCAGCACCGACACATCCACCCTTCGCAGCCTTAACGGCTCATTCAATTACTTCGAGGGCGTTCAGCGGCAGGGATATACCAATAAGGGCTTCATCATGGGCGATTGGGTAGGCCGCGAAGCCAAGGCCGGCAACGCCTGGCTTACCTATCATCTGTCCGGGGATGAATCGGTCCAGCTGAGCTACCTCTACAAGAAGACGCCGAAAGACTTTATCCCTGGCGGTACGACGCAGAATCAGATGAAACTTGAGCTCATCAAGCGCCTCCGCCCTGACATCGAACTGGACGCCTGGTACCAGTACGAGCACTGGATCGCCCCGGTCTATGTCACCACGCATCAGACCGACAACGTCTTCGCCTTCCAGTTCACCTTCTACCCGAAGCTCCGCACCGTCGGCACACACCTGAACGGCAAGTAGACACGACAAAAAAGGGGGACGGCTTACGCCGTCACCCTTTCTCTTCCAGGTGTCTGATTTCGAATTAGGCGGGCTGCCGCTCCGCTTCCACGCACGCCTTGAAGTACTCCAGCGACCGGGTCAGCCCTTCGCGCAAAGGAACCTTGGGCTCCCAGCCGAGCAGTCGTCGGGCCTTGGTGATATCAGGTTTGCGTTGCTTCGGATCGTCCTGCGGCAGCGGCTTGTAGGTGATCTCGCCCGTCGCTCCAAGCAGCGCCTGGACCTCGCGCGCACACTCCAGGATGGTCCACTCAATAGGGTTGCCGATGTTGGTCGGGTCGTGTTCGTCACTCTTCGAGAGGCGAACGATGCCGTCAATCAGGTCCGATACGTAGGTGAAACTTCGCGTCTGCGATCCATCGCCGTACACGGTCAGCGACTCGCCCCGCAGTGCCTGCATCATCAGGTTTGAGATCACACGCCCATCGTTGGCCTGCAACCGAGGTCCATACGTGTTAAAGATCCGCACCATGTGCGTGTTCACACCGTGGTAGCGGTGGTATGCGGCGACAGCTGCTTCGGAGAAGCGCTTGGCTTCGTCGTATACCGAGCGCGGGCCGATCGGGTTGACATTTCCCCAATACGTCTCCACCTGGGGATGTACTTCAGGATCCCCGTAGCACTCCGAGGTGGAGGCGTGCAGATACCCTGCGTTGTATTGCCGGGCTACCTCCAGGCTGTTGAGCGTTCCCGCCGAACCCACCCGCAGCGTCTCTACTCCGAGCCGCATGTAGTCGACCGGACTCGCCGGAGACGCGAAGTTGAAGACGTAGTCTACGTGCCCAAAATCAAATGGCTCACAGATGTCCTGCTCTTCGAAACGAAACCGAGGCTCGGTGTCCAGGTGCTGCAGGTTGGCCAAATTTCCCGTGCACAGGTTGTCGACCCCGAGCACCTGGTTGCCTTCCGCCAAGAGAGCGTCACACAGATGAGAGCCGAGGAACCCCGCGGCTCCCGTAACCAGAATCAGCTTTCCGTCGCTCATGCGCCGACCGCCACGGCCTCGCGCACAGGTGCCACTGCTGACCGTCCCACGCTGATGTATGTGAAGCCGTGCTCCAACATCACGCGTGGATCGTACAGATTGCGCCCATCCACAACGATCGGATAGCGCATTAGCTCATGCATGCGCCTTAGATCCAGTTGTCCAAACTCCTGCCAGTCGGTCAAAATCAACAGCGCGTCGGCATCCTTGGCCGCGGCTTCTACAGACTCCACATAACGCAGGTGCTTAGACTCCGGCAGTTCAGTCTTGGCCCGCTCCATCCCTGCCGGGTCGAACGCATCGATGCAGCACCCCTCGGCCAGAAGCATTTCGATCAGATCGATGGCCGGGGATTCGCGCACATCGTCGGTCTCGCCCTTGAACGCCAGTCCAAGCACGGCCAAACGTTTGCCGCGCAACGTCCAGAGCGCCGACCGAACCTTTCCCAGAAAGCGCTTCTTCTGGGCCACATTGATCTTTTCCACCTCGTGCAGCAGTTGGAAATCTACCCCAAGCTGTGCCGCTACGGAACGAAACGCCGCGACATCCTTCGGGAAACACGATCCGCCGTACCCGATGCCCGGACGCAGGAACTTGGGGCCGATGCGCGAATCCAGGCCAATGCCGCGCGCTACCTGCTCCACGTTCGCATCCGCCGCCTCGCACAGGTTCGACACAGCATTGATGAACGAAATCTTCAAGGCCAGAAAAGCATTCGAAGCATGCTTGATGATCTCGGCGCTCTTGGTAGAAGTCAGCAAGAGTGGCGGAGGCATTGTGGTCGAGCAGACTCCCCCAATCGCACTCTCCGGTGCATAGTAGGTGCCATCCGTGAGCGGAGCGTAGATCTCCTGCAACAGCTTGGCCGCGCGCGCACTGTCGGCCCCCACCACGATCCGGTCCGGGTGCAGGAAGTCCTCAACCGCAGTCCCCTCCCGCAAGAACTCAGGATTGGATACCACATCGAACAGGTCCCGCCGGACGCCGTTCCGCTCAATCACGCGCCGAATCCACTCGTTGGTGTACACCGGCACGGTGCTCTTTTCGACGATCACCTTATAGGAGGTGATGTGCCGTGCAATCTCACTAGCCACTGCCTCGACATAGGACAGGTCCGCATCGCCTGTCTCCGATTGAGGCGTTCCCACCGCGATGAAGATTGCATCGCAGTTCTGCGTCGCCTCCGCCAGATCGGTGGTGAAACGTACCCGGCCGTTGCAATACCTGGCCATCAACTCCGGCAGGTGCTTCTCGTGGATCAAGGTGTCGCCGCCGCGGAGCGCAGCAACCTTGCGCTCGTCGTTGTCGACGCAAACTACCTGATGGCCCATCTCTGCAAAACACATAGCCGCGACCAGGCCCACATATCCGGACCCAACGACTGCAATTTCATTCCCTGTATGCATTCTTCCCCGTTCCCCCAAGACGCAGGAGGTGGATGGATCTGACGAAAGTAGGTCTATCCTACAGTCAGGGTGTCCACATGCATATCCCCCAGCGGAGTGTTACTGTCGGCGTCGGGCCGAATCTTCCGGTAAACTAAAGGTAATGACTCCGGACAGTTTCGAGTCCAGTACCAGGCCCGCGGACACGCTTGCGCCGGGAATCGCAGCTGACGGACCTCGAGCCGACACGACGCTTTCCGACACATTCCTTGTCATCCGTAAACGCAAGTGGCTAATCCTTCTCGCGGGTCTGTTGGGCTTTGCCTACGGCTATTACAAAGCGTCCCAGCAGCCGCGACTCTTTATCGCCTACGGCGACATCGAGATTCGCAGCGGCACGGCGTCCGAGTACCGCGTCAACAACGCTCCCCTGGCCGAAGACACGTATGACATCCCCACACAAACCACGATTCTGAAGAGCGACAACCTTCTGCTCACCGTCGCCCGCGATCTGGATCTGCCAAACAACCCGGATTTCATCGGCGCAATCGGGCCGGTTCCTCACCGCAGCCTCGACGACCCCTCGGTTCGCGAACAGATGCTCGGCGCTCTCCAGGCAGACATCGCCATCGCGCCCGTCCCGCACACCGATATTGTTCGCATCACCTGCAGCACCCTGAATGGGAAGCTCTCGGCGGACATCGTCAACAAGCTCATCCGCGAGTACAAGCAGTACAGCTTTCAGTCCCGGTATGACGCGTCAAAGGACGTTTCGAACTGGCTGTCAAACCAGCTAGGCGATCTGAAGCAGCAGGTAGAGTCCTCCCAGGCGCAGATGATCGATCTGGGCAAGCGCCTCGGCGTGCTTGGCACAGACGCCAGTCAGAACGAGATCAGCGCTTCCATCGGCGACCTCACCCGTGCCTCCAGCCAGGCCCAGATCAATCGAATCGTCGTCGAATCCCGCTACCGCGTACTTACGGAGATGGACCCCAGCGCTCTGGACGCCTCGGTCGGCACAATCAGCGGCCAGGCCAGTCAGGCCCTCGCCGGGCTGCGGTCGCAACGCGAAAGCCTTCGCTCACAGTTGGGTGGTATCGACGTGACCGCGGGACCGAATCTTCCGCGTGAGCGGACCCTGCGGGCTCAGATCGCGGAGCTCGATCGTGAGATCAATGAGGAACAGAATCGCGTGCTGATTCAGGCGCGAGAGGACCTCGTGGCCGCGCGAGCAAACGAAGCACAGACTCGCAGCGCCCTCGAAGGCGCCAAGTCAGACGCCTACAAACTGCGGGACGACCTTGTCGAGTACACCATTCGGCAGCGCGAGTTTGAGTCCAACCGGCAGCTTTACGAGGGGCTTTTGCAACGTCTCCGCACTGCAGGTGTACAGGCCGGCCTGGAGTCCCAAGAGGTTGACATCGTCGACAACGCGGTGCCGCCCATCGGACCCTCACTCCAGCCCCGAGGCTCCATCCTGATCACCAACTCCGTGATCTGGGCCGGCATCGCGATCATCCTGGCCTTTGTTCTGGAAAGTCTCGACACCAGCTTGTCCAGCGTCGCGGAGATCGAACAGATCTCCGGGCTGCCTTCGCTGGCACTCATTCCCAAGGCCCGCCGTTCCAGCGATCCCACCAGCCAAACCCCGGCCCAGCGGAACCTGCTGGTCCTGACCAGCCCCAAGTCGCAGTTTGCCGAGGCGTTCCGTGCCCTGCGGACCTCATTGCTGTTGTCCATCGCCGGACGAGAGCCGCAGGTGATTCTGCTTACCAGCGCCACTCCCTCGGAAGGTAAAACGACCGCCTCGCTGAACCTGGCTGCAGTACTGGCCCAGCGCGACGTTCGGGTTCTTCTGATCGATGCCGACCTCCGCCGTCCCACCGTGCACCATCGGTTCGGCCTCAACGGCAAGGTGGGACTTACCTCTGTCCTGACCGGAAGCGTGCCCCTGCGGGAAGCGGTGCAGAACATTCCAGACCTGCCTTTCCTGGACGTACTCTCCAGCGGCCCGATCCCCCCCTTTCCCACGGAGATGCTGAGTTCGGACACGATGCGACGTCTGCTGGAAGAGTGTCGCGGTATCTATACCCACATCGTGATGGACTCTCCGCCGCTCTTGTCAGTAACGGACAGCGTCGTGATGGCGCGTGAGGCAGACGCGGTGGTTCTCATCGTGCGGCACGGAAAGTCAACCAAGCACGCAGTACGCCGTGCGCGCGACCTGCTGGTCCGTTCCGGGGCGAAGCTCTCCGGAATCGCGCTCAATGCAGTGGATCTGAGCTCGCCAGAGTACTACTCGTACTACGGCTATTCCGGTTACGCCGGCTATGCCTCTTCGGGCGTGGACAGCAATGCCTGGAAATCTCAGAGCAGCAACGGATCGCGAGAGGATGGACCCAAATGAAGAAGTCTCTCGATCCCAGAACCAGCAGGAAGAGCCTCTCATTTATGTTGTCGGCCTTGTTGTCCGCCTTGCTGCCATGCGTAGCTCTGGCGGGCGGGGGGGTACTTGCCCAGGCCCCGTCCAGCACGGTTCCGGCCGCTGCGACCACGCCCTTTACGGATCCCGTGACCGGAACCTCGCTCACAGCAGATCAAAGTGTCCTTTACCCCTCCACGCCGGACACGCTGCTGAACGCGGGCGACCAGATCAGCCTGCGCCTTTTCAGTGATCCAGAGTACAGCTTCGCAGGCCGCATCTCGGTTGACGGCACTGTGCTGCTTCCCCTGCTGGGCATCGTTCCACTCCAGGGGCTCAGCGTCACCCAGGCCGAGCAGATGATCGCGCAACGCCTGGAAGCCGCGGGCATGTACCGCGACCCGCAGGTCATCCTGTCAGTGACCGAAGGGCCGAACTCGGTAGTAACCCTGGGCGGAGAGATGCACTCGGTGCTCCCCATTGTGGGGTCACGCTCGCTGTACGCAATTATCGCAAGCGGAGGTGGACTGCCGAATACCGCCAGCCGCACCGTTCAGATTCTTCGCCCCGGACATCCGGAGCCGATCTCGGTCGAAGTCGGCACCGACCTGGCCCACAGCAAAGCCGGAACCATCCCCATCTTTCCTGGAGACACCGTTCTCGTCTCTCATCTGGGCGTCATCTACGTCGCTGGCGAGTTCCATAGCCCGGGCGTGGTGCAAATGACAAATTACAGCCCGCTCACCCTGACCCAGGTCTCGGCGATGGTGGGTGGCCCTCTCTGGGATGCGCGATACGGCCAACTACACATCATTCGCACAGTGGGCGACCACCGCACGGTGACGACGCTCAACATCAAGGACGTTCTGTACGGTAGAAAAGCCGACCCGATCATGCAGCCAAACGACATCGTTTTTCTGCCGCCCAGCCCTATCAAGAGCTCACTGTCGAACGGCAGCCTCGGGTCCATCCTTGGCGTCTTCTCCTTTGCGCTGGCGACCTTCTACACGCTTCGTTGATCCCGCATTCAATCGACTCAACCATGACCAGACGCGTCCGCCTCGCCTACCTGGTCAGTCACCCCATCCAATACCAGGCTCCTCTGCTGCGTCGCCTCGCGCAGGAGCCTGACATTGACCTCACCGTGCTGTTTGGGTCCGATTTTTCCGCCCGAGGCTACCGCGACCAGGGTTTTGGTGTTGAGGTGGCCTGGGACGTTCCGTTGCTCGAGGGCTACCACTCCCGTGTGCTGCCCGCCCTGCGCGACAACGGCACGGTCACCGCGATCACTCCTCTCAGCCGTAGCGTGCTACGCGCCCTTCGCTCCCCTTCGGGCGCTCCCGCCTTCGACGCGCTTTGGGTTCACGGATACGCCAGCCTGAACGCTCTTCGCGGCATCGCAGGGGCGCGTTCTCTGGGCATCCCTGTCCTGCTTCGCGCCGAGAGTTGGTCCGGCGACCGCCCGCGCAGCCTGGCCAAACGCGCAGCCAAGAAGGCCTTCTTTCGCGTCCTTCGCCATATGGTCAGTGCGACCCTCCCCATCGGTTCACGTAACGCTGCGTATTGGCGGGAGTCTCTCGGCCCCGACATCCCGCAGTTCCCCGTACCCTACGCGGTGGACAATGACTTCTTTGCTCGGGAGGCGGCGGAAGCGGGATCAGCTACGGCCCGATTACGGACAGAACTGGAGCTGGACCCTACACGCCCCGTCGTTCTCTTCGCCTCCAAGCTTCAGGCTCGCAAGCATGCCGACCACCTCCTACGGGCCGTGGATCGCCTGCACAAAACGAGCAGTCTCAGGCCCTATCTGCTGCTCGGAGGCGACGGCGAGGAGCGCCAAAGCCTCGAACAACTCTCCTCCTCACTGGGCGTGGACGGCGTTCGCTTCGTTGGCTTCCGCAATCAATCAGAGTTACCCGCCTTCTTCGCCCTCGCAGACGTCTTTGTTCTGCCGTCGCGTCACGAACCCTGGGGCCTGATCGTGAACGAAGCGATGGCGGCTGGTTGCGCCGTGGTCGTCTCCTCGGATGTTGGTGCCGCCCCGGACCTCGTCATCGATGGCGTGAACGGCTACGCCTTCCCCGTCGGCGATGTCGCGGCGCTCTCCGCGGCGCTCGCGACAGTGCTTCAGTCCCCTGAGACGTCGCAGCGCATGGGGGGGGCCGCACGGGAGCGCATCGCCTCCTGGGACTTCGAAGCCGACGTGCATGGCATTCGACAAGCCCTCGCCCACACCACAGGAAAGCTTCGTCCGTGATCCTGCCAGTCCGCTGCGCGCGCACTCCGGGTTGCTATTCTGAGACCACCTTCTCCGCATGAGGATCCTGCACATTGTCGGCACGATTAACCCCGCCGCCGGCGGTCCCACGGAAGCGATCCGCATGCTCATCCGCTATGCGCCGCAAGGCTACACTGCCGAGCTCGCCACACTGGACGATCCCCAGGCTCCTTTTCTCCGCGACCTGCCGTTCCCTGTTCACCCACTCGGTGGTCCCCAGAAGAGCTGGTACTCTCCTCGCTTTCTGCCGTGGCTGCGCGCCAACCGCCACCGTTTCGACGGCGTCATCGTCCACGGCCTCTGGGAGTACACCGGACTGGGTGCCATGCTGGCCTTTGCCGGCCGCGTTCCCTATCTCGTGTTCGCGCACGGTATGCTCGACCCCTGGTTCAAGCGCACGTACCCCGCCAAGCACGCGAAAAAATGGCTCTACTGGCTCCTCGCGGAGTACTGGGTCCTCCGCTGTGCCTTCCGCGTACTCTTCACCACCGGCGTTGAACGCGACCTCGCGGCCCAAAGCTTCTGGCTGCACCGTTGGCGCTCGCTGGTCGTTCCCCTCGGCTCAGAACGTCCGCCTGCCGACCGTGAAACCCTTCTCGCAGCCTTTCACCGGCGCTGCCCAGACCTCGTCGGCAAACGCTTCCTCCTTTTCCTTGGCCGCATTCACCCCAAAAAAGGTTGCGACCTCCTCACGAAGGCCTTTGTCGAGCTTGCCCCATCGCATCCTGATCTCCATCTCGTCATGGCAGGTCCCGACCCAAGCGACTGGCGCGCAGCACTCGACGCTCCCATCGCGCAAGCTGGATTCACCGCCCGCGTTCACTGGCCCGGCATGTTGCAGGGCGAAGCCAAATGGGGAGCACTTGGCGGCAGCGGAGGCGTTCATCCTTCCTTCGCACCAGGAAAACTTCGGCATCGCCGCCGTCGAGGCCCTCGCCTCCGGAAAACCTGTCCTGCTCGGACACCCTGTCAACATTGCGCCTGACGTCGAAGCCGCCGGATGCGCGCTGGTGGAACCCGACACCCTCGAAGGCACGCGCCACCTGCTCAGCCGCTGGCTTGCCCTCAGCCCGGCCGAGCGGCAGGCCATGTCTGACCGCGCTCTCACCACCTTTCAGCAGCGATACGACATGCGCCGAAATACAGAAGCCATCCTCCGCGTCTTCGAAACCGCTGCCCCTTGGCCGCCAAAAAGCTCACGTCAGCAATCCCCCCAAGCCCGTGAACTGGACCGGAGCAAAGCATAGTGGAGAGAGCCACCTATATTTTCCACGACGGGTGCATGAAAGCCTCCGGAGGCCACCGCTAGATGCCTCGCCCCGCCGACTATCGCGCGTCCGACCACATCAGCTCCGAACACGGCGGGGATGCCTACACGCGCCCGGCATTCTCCTTCAGCAACCGTGCTCGCCGCGCGCTCTGGGGTTTCTGCTGGCTGCTCTTGTACCGGCCCTCGCCCCGCCCACTCCACGCCTGGCGAGCCATCCTGCTCCGTCTCTTCGGCGCACAACTCGGCCCCGACTGCCACTTCTACCCCGCCTCAAGGGTCTGGGCGCCCTGGAACCTCCTGTGCGCCGATCACGTCGCCGCCGGCGATGGAGTGGAGATCTATAACCCCTCACCCATCGAACTCGGCTCCCACGTCATCCTGTCGCAGAACGCCTACCTTTGCGGTGCAACCCACGACTACAACGACCCCGCATTCCCGCTCCTCGCCTATCGCATGCAGCTCGACCCTACGCCTGGATCTGCGCCCGGGCGATGGTCGCTCCCGGTGTTCAGGTCGGCGAGGGCGCAGTTCTTGGCCTCGGCTCCGTCGCAACGCGCGACCTCCAGCCCTGGACGGTCTACAGCGGCAACCCCGCCCAGCCCGTCCGCGAGCGCACCCGCCACCCCGATTGCGCCGGGGATGAGGCTGCCTAACTGTGATCTCCGTCCTGATCCTCACAAAAGACGAAGAACAGGACCTGCCCGGCTGCCTGGATTCAGTCAGCTGGAGCGACGACATCCACGTCTTCGACTCCGAAAGCACGGACCGCACGGCCCACATCGCCCGCGCCTGCGGCGCGACAGTGACAACGCGTGCGTTCGATGGCTATGCTCGCCAGCGCAACGCGGCCTTGAAGTTACCGTTTCGCTATCCCTGGGTCCTTGTCCTCGATGCCGACGAGCGTCCAACACCGGAGCTGTCCAGCGAACTCCAGCAAATCGTCCGGTCAGCCCCGGAGGACGTCTCCGCCTACCGCCTTCGCCGCCGCGACTTCCTCTGGGGTACATGGCTGAAGCACGCCCAGCTGACACCCTTCTACGTTCGCCTTCTCCGCCCGGAGCGTGTCCACTACACCCGGGACATCAATGAGCAACTCGAGGTCCAAGGCCACATCGGCGAGCTCTCCGCCCCGCTGGACCACCTGGCGTTTTCCAAAGGGCTTGCCATTGGATAGCCAAGCACAATGCGTATTCGACAAAGGAAGCCGAACTGCTCGCCAGCGGCGACGCGATCCGGGCCGCCTCCCTGCGCAAGGCGCTCACCGCCAGAGACTTCCACGAGCGCCGCGTGGCCCAGAAGGCCCTGTTTTACAAGCTTCCCGGCCGACCAGTCATTAAGTGGCTGTACATGATGTTTGCCCGCGGCGCCATCCTCGACGGCCACGCGGGCATCACCTACGCCACGCTTCAGGCATTCTACGAATATCTGATCCAGACCAAGTGCACCGAGATCCTACGGCAACGCTCCGGGAAACCCCTGTAGCGCCTACGCCTGCCAGACGCTACCCGCGGCAGCTTCGCCAGAAGATCCGTCGGATGCACAGGCTTGGCCAGGATCTCAAACTCGTGCCCCTGCGCCCGCGCGCGCTCCAGCAGATCTGCCGTTGCAGCCTGGCCCGAAAACAACAGAATCTTGCAGTTGGGCAGCTTCGCCCGTGTCTGGATCGCGGCTTCGATGCCGGTCATCCCGGTCATGATCACGTCGCTGATCAGCATGTCCGGCTGAAATGATATCGAGCGCATCAATTGCCTTCTCGCCGCTATAAACGGCCCGCGCTTCAAACCCCGCTTGGTTCAGGATGATCGCCAAAGTATTGGCGATGACCTGCTCGTCATCCGCGACAAGAACGCGAGGTTTGCTGCCAGTCGTCGTGGTATCTGCCATGAATAAATTTCCTGCTTGCCTTCCTGAAGACGCATGGGCCGCGCCGCGGGTCGCAGCGCGCCTGTGCCCTTGCTATCTTACGCTGCCAATTGCTATCCGACGAATGTCTAGACGCTGTGATGCATCAACTTCAGGGCCGGCTGTCTGAATGGACGACGCGTCTCCCGATGGTACCCTTGGGTGGATGGTCGATCTGCACCACCATCTTCTGCCCGGGCTGGACGATGGCTCACCAGACCTCGCTACGTCGGTCGAGATGGCCCGCATCGCAGTTGCTGACGGCATCACCCACGTCGTCTGCACCCCCCACGCCAGCGATCGCTACAGCTTCGACCCCGAAGTCGTCCTCCTGCGTGCCGAAGCACTCCGTTCAGCGTTGGAAGAGGCAAGAATCCCGCTCAACATCGGCCTGGGCTGCGACTTCCACCTGAACTACGACAACCTTCAGGACGCCATCGCAAAACCCAGGCGCTACAGCATTAACGGCCACGATTACCTTCTCGTGGAGCTCCCGGACTACAGCCTTCCCCCGGCCTGAAGGAGACCTTCTACGATCTCCGCCGCGCCGGCCTCACCCCGATCCTTACGCACCCGGAACGGAATCCCGTCCTGCAACGCGATCCCGGCAAAATGCTTCCATGGCTCCGCGACGGCCTGCTCACTCAGGTCACCGCTGGCTCGGTCACCGGGAGAATGGGCCGCCAGGCTCAGCGTCTCGCCGAGCGCATGCTTGCCAACCGCTGGGTGCACTTCATCGCCACGGACGCGCACGACACCAAGCGTCGGCCTCCACAGATGCGTGAGGCCCGAGACATCATCAGCAAGCGCCACGGCACGCTCTATGCCGACCTGCTCTGCCGCGACAACCCCATGGCGGTCTTCCGCGGCCAGTCCCTCGGCGAGCAGGAAGAAGGCGTCGCCCTCTTCGACCCCAAGCCCTTCAAAGAACACTGGTGGGAACGCCTCTTGCGCTCCTAGCTTCTGCCCGGCACGGGGAGCTGTGTCTTTGGTCTTCTTTCCGTCATCCCCGAAGGGGACTCGCTGTTTGCTGCCCAACTCCGCTGAGCTAAAGCCCTAACCCACCATCCACGGCCAGCAACTGCCCCGTAATGAAGTGCGGTGCGGTAGCAAAGAACACGACCGCCGCAGCCACATCCCGCGGCGTCCCATTCCGCTTCATCGGCGTCTTCGCCGCGAACTGCTCATACCCCGCGCTCACCTCACCAGACGTTACGATCATCCCCGGAGCGACGCAGTTCACGCTGATCTCCGGCGCCCACGCCTTCGCCATCGTCTGCGACAACATATGCAGCGCCGCCTTCGACGTGCAGTAGTGCCCATGGGTCGCCCACGGATGAATGCCACCCAACGACCCAATGTTCACAATGCGCCCATGCGCTGCTTTCAGGTGCGGGTACGCCGCTTTTGCCACCAGAAACGGCCCTCGCGTGTTTGTCGCAAACATCGCGTCCCACTGCTCCGGCGTGATGTTCTCCAGCGGCGCCGTCTCAAACGCGCCGGCGTTGTTCACCAGCAGGTCCAGCCCGCCGAACCGCCCCGCAACCGCGGCGACCGCCGCTTGAACGCTGCTCTCCTCGCGCACATCGCAGGGAGTCGCCACAGCCCGGACACCGATCGCTTCCAGCTCTGCGACGGTTGCCTGGGCTTCATCGTGGGACCCGCGGTAGGTGATTGCGACATCCGCACCCGCACGCGCCAGTGCCAACGCCAGAGCGCGACCAATCCGCTTGGCCGCCCCGGTGACGAGCACGCGCCGCCCCTCCAGGCCCTGGTGGCCCAGGTGTTCCAGATGCAAGCTCACTGCGGATTGCCCGGCTTCGCTGGCGTCTGCGATACCGGCGCAGTGTTCGCCGGTGTGTCCGCCGGAGGAGTCGTCTTCAGCGGCCCTGTGGGTGATGCGACAGGCGGCGCTAGCGAGGTCGCGGGTGCAGAGTTGATGTGCTCCTGTACCCCAGGCTGCACCGGCGCAGGTTTATCCTGCGCGTCGCCATATTGCGACACCTGTGCCCGTGGCCGCTCCAGCTTCACCAGGAGCTGCTTCCCATCCGGGCTCAGATCGAAGTCTGTAGCATAGGTCGCAAATCCGCCCGCAATGACCTGGATCGTCACGTGGCTACCGATCTCCAACAGATCCAACGAAGCGCGGCCATCCGGGTCGGTCTTTGTCTCCAGGTTCGCCGTGATCTTGTCATCCCGCATGGCCCGGAAGATCACGGATGCATTTGGAAAAGGCTTCTGGTTGAAAGCCTTTTCAACAACGACGACAACTTCAGCCGTAGGCGGAGGGGCTTTATAGCCGCGCCCGTGCTTCTCCTGCTGGGCCGCTCCAGTCAGTGAAACGCAACCGAGACTCACAGCAGCAGGTCCAGTACAGCAGGCGTCGACCGAAGGGAAGCATGGGCAAGATTCTACCGTGACCCGAGTACGGCTGTCGCCTCCAGCGATGAGACCGACACGCTCCACAAAGCTGAGTGCCGTTCACGCACATTTCACATGGGCGCGATTGACAGCCCCTGCCCGGCGGGGCTACATTAGCACTCGGCAGTGGAGAGTGCCAAAACAGCGCACGGGCTCAGTTTCACGTAGCCGACCCTCTTCACAAGCACCCGTTCCAAGGAGACAACATCTATGGCTTCAAACAAGTTCACACCGCTCCACGACCGCATCCTGGTCCAGCGCCTCGAAGAGAGCGAAACCATGCGCGGCGGCATCATCATCCCCGACTCCGCCAAAGAAAAGCCCCAGCAGGGCAAGGTCATCTCCGTCGGCAAGGGCAAGTCCAACGACGAAGGCAAGGTCTTCCCGCTCGACGTAAAGAGCGGCGACACCGTGCTCTTCGGCAAGTACTCCGGCACCGAGATCAAGCTCGACGGCGACGACTTCCTCATCATGCGCGAAGAAGAAGTCCTCGGCATCCTCGCCTAAGGGCAGCCCAGTTTGGACAGGGCACGGCTTCAGCCGCGCCATCAGCAACCACAAGAACGACGGGGCTTTCGCCCCTGAGGAGCAAAACACAATGGCAAAGCAAATCCTGCATGGAGAAGATTCGCGTCAGGCGATCCTCCGCGGCGTCAACACGCTCGCGAACGCAGTCAAGGTGACACTCGGTCCCAAGGGCCGCAACGTCGTCATCGAAAAGAAATTCGGTTCGCCCACCATCACCAAGGACGGCGTCACCGTCGCCAAGGAAATCGAGCTCCCTGAAGGCCTCGAGAACATGGGCGCCCAGATGGTGAAGGAAGTCGCCTCCAAGACCTCCGACGTCGCCGGCGACGGCACCACCACCGCCACCGTGCTCGCCCAGGCCATCTTCCGCGAGGGTGTAAAGACCGTTGCCGCCGGCGCGAACCCCATGGCGCTGAAGCGCGGCATCGACAAGGCCGTTGAGGCCATCATCGGCAAGCGCGGCGAAGACGGCCAGGTTGTCGGCGGCTCGCTCAGCGAGTTCTCGAAGCCCGTCACCGGCGACATGATCGCCCAGGTCGGCACCATCTCCGCCAACGCGGATCACCAGATCGGCACCATCATCGCCGAAGCGATGAAGAAGGTCGGCAAGGACGGCGTCATCACCGTCGAAGAGTCTCGCACCATGGAAACCCAGCTCGACGTTGTCGAAGGCATGCAGTTCGACCGCGGCTATCTCTCGCCCTACTTCGTCACCGACCCCGAGCGCATGGAAGCCGCCCTCGAAAACCCCTACATCCTCATCTACGAGAAGAAGATCTCCACGATGAAGGACCTGCTCCCCTTGCTCGAGCAGATCGCGCGCACCGCCAAGCCCCTCGTCATCATTGCTGAAGACGTCGATGGCGAAGCGCTCGCCACCCTCGTGGTCAACAAGCTGCGCGGGACGTTGAACGTAGCCGCGGTGAAGGCTCCCGGCTTCGGCGATCGCCGCAAGGCCATGCTCGAGGACATCGCTGTCCTCACCGGCGGCAAGGCTGTCACCGAGGACCTCGGCATCAAGCTCGAAGGCGTCAAGATCGAAGATCTCGGCACCGCCAAGCGCGTCACCATCGACAAGGACAACACCACCATCATCGATGGTGGCGGACAGGACACCAAGATCGAAGGCCGCGTGAAGGAAATTCGCGCCCAGGTTGAAAAGACCACCTCCGACTACGACCGTGAGAAGCTCCAGGAGCGTCTCGCCAAGCTCGTCGGCGGCGTCGCCGTCATCAAGGTCGGTGCAGCTACCGAAACCGAGATGAAGGAGAAGAAGGCCCGTGTCGAAGACGCGATGCACGCAACCCGTGCGGCCGTCGAAGAAGGCATCGTCCCGGGCGGCGGCGTAGCGCTGATCCGTGCGGCAAAGGCCGTTGAGAAGCTCGTCGAGTCGCTTCAGGGCGACGAGAAGATCGGTGCGCAGATCATCCGCCGCGCCGTCGAAGAGCCGCTTCGCATGATCGTCCTCAACGCGGGCGAAGAAGGCGCGGTCGTCATCAACAAGATCCAGGAATCCAACGACTCCAACTTCGGCTACAACGCCGGAACGGGCAAGTACGAGGACCTGGTCGCAGCCGGCGTCATCGACCCCACCAAGGTCACGCGTACTGCCCTGCAGAACGCAGCCAGCATCGCCGGCCTCATGCTCACCACCGAAGCCATGATCTCCGAAATCCCGGAGAAGAAGGAAGCGGGCGGCGGCGGCCACCAGCATGGCGGCGGCGGCATGGACGGCATGTACTAAACCGCAACTGATCCATCAAGCAAAAAGCCCCGGAGAGATCCGGGGCTTTTGCCGTTCAGCATCAAGCTTCTGCCTTCTGCGACGACTCAACCGGATCATCAGCCACCTGGACATAGGAAGACCCGAGCCGTCCCATTCGCATAGAGCGGCTTCATCTTCCACACCCAGCTGCCCGGCACGTCCCACACCGGGTCCGCATACGAAACCACCACGACCGACAACTTCTCCGCCCCGCAAACCTGCGCAAAGTACGCCGGCGTCACCTGCGTCCGATCCAGGGGAACCTTCGGCTCCCAATAGTCGCCCTGGTGCCGCGGACCGGAGCCCCCATAGAGATGAACCAGTGGCTTCACTAGCCCCGGACAAAGTTTGGGATCGCCTCCAAACGGACTGGCGCAGCCAAGATCCCCCGCAGCCATCTGTCGCGACGCATACAAGATGAAGATTGGTTGCAGTCTGCCCTGCGGATTGCTCTGCACAATGGCGTCTTTCGCGCTGTGCTGCGCCGCCGCTTGCATGGCGTGACGAATGTCATAGAAGCGCGTACTCATATGCGGATAGCGCATAGCGATCAGCGTCGTTCCGCTTTTGCGAGCCTCCACCAGCGGGTTATAAAAGCGATTGATTGCAATCTCCCAAGCCTGCGTCACCAATCCCAGCACAAAGCAAGTCGCAGCAGCCCACACCAGTACGCGCTTGGTTTTCTGCGCAGCCCGAAATCGCTGCCGGTCAGCAAAAAAGCGCGTCACCAGCGGCGTAGCCCACACAATCAGCACAAACCGGGCACACATCCCAGCATGCCGGCCCAGGTCGTTGTTGCCCTGCAAGGATGACGAAGAAAGCAGCATCCCCGGGACCGCAAAGCTCGCAAACAGGATCCACCACCATCGCATGCTGCGGTGCCGCAGGCTGCCGCGCAGGTCCTTGCGCACGCGGTCCCCAAGCACGAAGAGATAGAAGCCTGACTCCACGGCGAAGAACCCGAGCACGATCAGTGCACGGACAGTCCGCTGCAGGGCGCTCGCGTGTGCGGGCCAAGGCCGATGCCGCAATGTGTAGAAGAAGTACAGATAAATCCGGTTTGCCTGGATGTCATTGCGCAGTGCGAACCGCGCCAGCCTATGCGCTCCCGTCTTGTCCACGCTCGTTACGTTTCCACTGAACAGCAGGTCATGCACATAGCCGTAAGAAATCAGTAGCGAGAACACCGCCGCCAACGCCACCGTCAGCCCGAACCGCCAATCGCCTTGCCACGCTCGCTCGATGATCAGTCCACCGATCGCCAGCGCGAACAACACGGTGATATAACTCGAGGTTCCCAACGCAGCCGAAAGACACACGGCCACAAGCACTGCGTAGCTCGCTCGTCGGGCCCAGCCATCCTCTCGCCGAAGCAGGAACAACAGCAGCACCGCCGTCATGCAGCACACAAAACCAGCCACGTGATGCGGCGCCCAAAGCAGCGACCCAATCCAGCTTGGTGACCGATCATCATGCCAGAACTCGATATCCGGATACAGTCGCGGGCGCGACAGAAACAGCCCAATCACCGCCGGAATCACATCCAGCCCGATCACGCACAGCAGCAGCAGACTCACTGCGCCCTGCGCCCGCATTCGCTTCCGCCCAACTCCCATACACCGCAGGCTCAGCAGAAGACACGCCACCAGCCCAAGCCCGGACCACACACTGCTCGCGACCAAGGCTGACTTTGCATCCAGCCCCGTCACGCGGCAAACCTCCGCACACAGCACGTACCAGTAGTAGTAGTAGTGCAGCACGGGCGCCTGCCCCGCGACCGCAAAGAACGGGTTCCGCGGCGGCATGCCTCCACGCAGCGCTGCGTTAATCATCTGGATCCGCACATCCCAGTCCTGCCACACGGCTGACTCGTACACATGGTGATCAAACTGAACGCTGAGCGGGCCCAGCACGCAATACAGGACCAGCAGGCACACCGACCCAAGCACAAGCCGTGTATCGCGATCCCAGCGCAACGCCAGCGGAGGCCCGGGCGAACGAAGTTCCCGCACCAGGTGCAGCAGTGCTGCCAGCGCGAGCAAGCCAAAGCACCCAAGCACCCACCCGGGCCCCAACACGCCCCCCAGGGCCACCCCCAGCAGCAACGACACAGGAAGCGACAGCACAACCGACCAAAGCCCACGCGTAACCCAAGTCCGGCGCGTCCTGTGCATCACCCCGACCGCTGTGACCAGGTACCCCGGCGACAGAAGAAATGGTAGGAACGCAATGGCACACACCAGGCTCTTCAGGAGATCAGAGAAGGTCTCCAGCATGCGCGTTCGCCACCTCCGACCAAGATTGAGAGCTTCGCTACGTAGCAGGCCTGTGATGAAGCGTTGAGCTCGATCCTAACCTGCACGCCGTATCTACCTTCGGATACGGAAAGGTCAACCGACGGCAAAGAAAAAGGCCCCGGAAGCTCCGGGGCCTTCTATCACCGTGTTGGTCGGAGTTATTCCGCTGCTTGCTCTACAAAGCCAGGGTGCACCGCTTCAGGCCCATGCACCTTCACACCAGACTGCTCCGTCTTGAACTTGATCGGCGTCAATGTGTTGCGCTTCTCACGATTTGCGCTCGCGCTGAAGCTCACCACATAGCTCTCCGAGATCGCGTTCCGGAACTGGTTCAGGTACGGCGTAAGGCTCGGCGGCGTAATGCGTCCCTGGTAGAACGACTCACCACCCGTCGCTTGTGCAACCTGCTGCAGGTAGCTCTGACCGCTGAAGTTCGCTGCTCCGCCACGTATCCCAGCGTCACCGTAGTAGATCGAGTAAACCGCCACACCGGCGCGCTCTGCGTCATCCTGGGCAGCCTGTACGTACGGGCTGTCCTGATTCAGCGGAGATACGCTCCCGTTGTATGGGTCAACACCATTAGTGATCATCAGCACCATACGCGCCGCGTTCCCCTGCCCCGGCCAATGCTTCACAAAGTCCGACAGGCAGAAGTACGGGCTCGCACTCATCCCCGGCGCACCGAACGGAATCCGTAGCTGTTGCGCCGCCTCCTCGTGATTTGTTGTAAATCCACCCTCGTGGCGGACCGTGCCATTCTGCATGTAGCCCACCAGCACCTGGACGTTTGGTGGCAGACTCTGAATGAACTGCTGAACGTCCTTCGTCTGAATACCAAAGTTCTGCCGCAGGCCGTCGTCAATCAGGATCGCAACCTGCGCGCCCTCTTTGCCCACAGGGGACACAGAGGCGATGTCGGCTGGACGTCCGTTTACTTCAAGCTTCAAGGCCGCGGTATTCAGCGGCGTGTTGTTTTTCGACTGCACCTGTATCAAAGCAGTCGTCGGTACGGGGCCCTCGTTAGGAAGCTCTTGCGCGAAGGCCGGAGTCACAGCAGCCGCCGCGGAAACCGCAGCGGACAAGAGAAAGTTCCGGCTAAACATCATGGTCAACCTCACATCTCTTTAGATGAGGGAAACCCTCCTGAAGGCTCATCCAGCACGCCCGCTTCACACACAAAGCAAAGGCCGTTGCGGCCACACCGCAACGGCCTCCCCGCAGTTCCGACGTTGACTACTCCCCGCCCAGGCGAAGCTTCAGCCCCGCCCTCACGGTCAAAGGCAGCCCGGGATATCCGATCGGAGCCATGTGTTGGTTGTTCAGTAGGTTGTCGACCTGCGCGAAGATGGAGATGCTGGACCGTACGCGGTACGTGCCGCCCAGATCCAGCTTCGCCCATCCCGGATCCAGGTCACGGTTCGGCAGCAGGAGCGTGTTGCCCCCGTTGAAGTCCAGCCCACCCAGGAACGTAGAATCATCCGCCCGGCTGGCCAGCGCGCCCTTCAGCATCAGGTTCAGCTTGCTGTGCGTGTAGCTCACATCTAAGAACCCTGTATGCGGTGGTCTCCGGAACGGCCGCGCCCCAACTAAAGGCGATGTTGCCCCCAACGGCACACCGGGAATCAGCGGATTCACGGTTGGCACGCCCTGCTTGGCCGCTGTCACATCTCCGGCAAACGACTGGCTCACGGCAGCATCCAGGTACGTGTACCCGCCGCGCACAAAGAACCCGCGCGGGGCCTGCCACTCCACCGCAAGTTCCCCGCCCTGCGCTCGATAGGCAAGAGAGTTCAACTCTGCGCCGTAGAAGTACAAGCTGGGGCTCGGTCCCGAGAACCTGGGGTCCGCCGGGGCGAACCCGAAGTACGTCCGCAGATCGCCAGCCGCAACATATTCCAACTGATGCGAAAACTGGTTGTGGAAGTAGTCGACAGATACCTTCAACTTCTGCCCATACACACTCTGATCCAGCCCAATGTCAGCCGACCGGGACCGCTCCGGCCCAAGCGGCGCAACCTTGAACAACGCCAGATCCGTCGCATCGCCAGAGGCATTCAGCTCGCGGTACAGGCTCTCAAATTCCGTCGCCAGGGAGGGCTCCTGCACCCCTGTCGCCAGATTCGCCCGCAGCTTCGTTCCGCGCAGCAACCCCGGTCCCGGCCGCACCGGAACCCACGCCAATCCTAACCGTGGCGCGCCCGCATACCCGTACAAGTGGTTCTTCTGCACCGACCCGCCAAAGCTATAGAACACGCGACTGGCAATGTCGCCCTGAAACTCCAGGTTCCACTCATAGTTCTTGCGTCGCAGCCGCTCGTCCTCGCCGAAACCAGCATCAAGGAAGCGGCCTCGCTCATTCTCATACCGGAACCCAAACAGTGCGGTCACTCGCTTCGGAAACGTGTAGTCCGACTGGTAGTACAACTCGTCGCGATTCGACACCTGTTGGTTATCCGAGTTAAAGATCGACGCCTGCCCCGACACGCCATAGCCATTGGCGCCGCGGATCGTGGTCACGTTTCCGAAGTACTCGGTATACGGCCCATAACTCGACTGAAACGTCACCGGATTCCCTACATTGCCAAAATAGCTGGCCTGCTCCCGCTTGCGCGCAATCCCGTAGCGAAAAAGACTGTGCCAGCCGTTGCCCGCGCGATCTTCCAGCGCAATGTTGCCGTACAGATCCTGGTCCCCCTGCTTGCCCGGAATGGTCAGCCCATAAAAGCCATAGGCCCCCGGCAAGCCCTCCGCGCTCAACGTATCGCGCACCGTCGCCCGAAGCGACGCACCCTTGAACAGGTCATAGCCAAGGTTCGCGACCGCGGTGCTGTTGTGGTACCGGTCGTTCGGCAGCGCGTTTGAGGTATCAAATCGCGAAACCCCTGCGAAGTAATCCAATTTCTGCAGCGTTCCGCCGGCGGTCACCTCATTGCGCCAGCTGTGCAGCGTCCCCGCGTCGCCCGAGTAGTTCAACACTGGCTTCAGCGTCGTCCCACGCGGCGTCGTCAGGCTCACCACACCGGTCTGCGAATCGCTCCCATACAGCGCGCTGTTCGGGTTGCGGTACAGCTCCACACTTGCTAACCCCGTGCTCGACACCGTGCCCCAGTCGAACCCCCCGCCCACATCCTCGGCGGGCACGCCATCCACCAACACCTTGTTGCCGTCCGAAGGACCGCCACGCACAAACAGCGACGTTTGACTCCCGGCCTGCCCTGCCTGCACAACGACTACACCGGGCGACTGCCGCAGCTCGCTCACAACACCCACACGGGTCGCTAAATCCCCCGGCCCAATCAATGCCACCGGCGCGGTTAGCTGCTGGACCGGCGTTGCCAGGCCGCTCGCCGTCACGCTTACCTGCTGCTGCACCGTCGTGGTCGACAACACAACATCCATGGCTACGACATCGGTCGTTCCACCGTAGAAATCCTTCCCGATCCCCGGCAGGTATCCACCTGCCGAGCCCAGCAGCGTAAACCGCCCAGCGTCCCCGGACCGCAGCTCATACACTCCGTCGGGGTCCGCATACGCGATGGAGACCACCTTGCCGGCCTCCACTAACTGGACCCGCGCTCCGCTGACGGCCCTGCCAAGTGGATCCGTCACACGCCCCCGAATCACTACAGCACAGGCAGGCACGCTCGCAATCACCGCCAAGGCAGCAGCAGCCCATGCGCGACCGGACGGGAAAAAAGCTGGTCGTGAGTTGGGATCGATCAACGAAATGGAAAAAGAAGTTGCAGCGCACGAACGGCGCACAAGACAAGGCATAGGACGATCTCCTCCGCTCTCCCTCCGAGAGCGTGGCAGGCTTGACGCAAAGAAATCGGTCTCCTGACTTGCACGATTTCAAGACAAGCCGTCGCAGCAACCGACTCTTCCCAAACGCATGGAATGCGCTCAGTGAACCGGCCAGACCTGTCTCACTCCCAGGATCGAAAGAGTGCGTGCTTCACAGTTGCGGGGCAGTGGCGGAGTTACACCGCGCTTCCCAAAGTATTCCCAAGCGGTAGCAGTGAGAGGTACACGCAGAAGGAGCCGACTGCGCAAAAGGTACGGTGAGGTCTTCAGTCTACGTCAAAAAGAACTGCACCTCATGGCTGCTCCCATGCCATACTGCCGCGCATGAGCCAGACTTTCTTCCTTCGCCTCCTGCCGCCACGGCCCACCTTTGTCCAGGACATGACCGCTGAAGAACGCGCGCTCATGGGTGAACACGCGGCCTACGCTCGCGACTTCTTCGATCGGGGAAAGCTCCTCTCCTACGGCCCGGTCTTCGATCCGGAAGGCTCCTTCGGCTTCGCTGTCCTTCAGGTTGAGAGCGAAGGTGAGTTGGAGCAATTCAAAGCCAACGACCCAACCGTCCTCGCCGGCATGAACCGGTACACCCACGCCCCCATGATGCTCGGCGGATCGCAGGCACCTCGCGAGAAGTGATCTGTCGAACCGCTGACTTAGCCTGCGCTGGCCTTCACCTCCAACAACACCTTTCCCGTAGTCCGCCTTCCCTCCAGCGCACGATGCGCCTCCGCTGCGTCCTCCAACCGGTAGCGGTGCCCAATCCGCACATCCACCTCACCCCGCGCTACCCACCCAAAGACTTCATTGGCTCGCCACTCCAACTCCTCGCGCGTCTGCAGGTAATCCTTCAGCGTAGGCCGCGTGACATACAGCGATCCCATGGTCGACAGCCGGATCAAATCAAAGGGCGGCACCGCCCCGCTCGCTCCGCCAAATAGAGCCACCAAACCCCGCGGCCGCAAACACTTCAACGAGTCCTCAAACGTGGTCTTCCCCACCGAATCAAACACCACCGGCAGCCCCTTGCCCCCAGTCTCCTCCTCCACCGCCTCCACAAAGCTCGTCTTCGTATACAGGATGATTCGATCCGCCCCCGCCGCCCGCGATAACTCCGCCTTCTCCTCGGTCGACACCGTCGTCAACACCCGGGCCCCGAGCCTCTTCGCCACCTGGGTCAACAACAACCCCATCCCGCCCGCGCCCGCATGGATCAGCACCGTGTCCCCGCGCTGGATCGGGTAGGTCGAGTACGCCAGGTAGTGAGCCGTCAAGCCCTGCGTCAGCACCGCCGCGCCCTGTTCAAAGCTGATCCCCTCGGGCAGCTTCAAAAGGTCATTCATCGGGGCAAGCGCAAATTCCGCATACGTTCCCCGCGTTCCCGTCCACGCCACGCGATCCCCGACAGCAAACCCGTGAACCCCTTCACCCAGGGCCTGCACCGTGCCCGCAGCCTCCTGCCCAAGCGTCAACGGCAGCGGCGAAGGGTACCGCCCCTCCCGGAAGTAGGTGTCGATGAAGTTGACCCCCGAGGCCTCAACCCGCACCAGCACCTGCCCGGCGCCCGGTGCGGGCATCGCGACGTCTACCAATTCCAGGACCTCAGGTCCACCCGTTTTCTGTATTTGTATGGCTCGCATTGTTGGCTTCGACGCCTCCCACCCCGATAATCAAAACACACCCATGCGCCTAAGCCTCGCCGCCGCCCTTCTGCTCCTTTGCACCGCCGCCCAGGCGCAACATCTCGCCCCAGCGAAAGGCCTCGTCCACACCCCGGAGGTCGACCTTGCCTACGAGACCCTCGGCGCGCCGGGGAAGCAGACACCGCTCATCGCCATCAACGGGGGCCCCGGCCTCACCCACGTCTACATGGTGCAGAACAACCTGTGGGACCGTGTAGCGCACGACCGGGAAGTCATCTTCTACGACCAGCGCGGCAACGGTGCCTCGAAGCTAGTCAACCCTGACGCGCCCCAAACCATGGACGCTCAGGTTGCCGACCTCGAAGCGCTCCGCGACCACCTTCACCTGGACAAAGTAGACCTTCTCGGCGACTCCTTCGGCGGCTTCGTCGCGCTTGCCTACACCCTCGCCCACCCCGACCACGTCCACCGGCTCATCATCAGCGACGGCGTCCCCGGCTGGAAGGCCATCGCCCACCCCATGTCTGACATCTTCCCCGACCTCGAAGAGAAGGAAGCCGCCAAAGAGAAGGAACTCGGCAAAGGCCAGGCCGCGGCCGACTACGGCCTCCGCGTCCACATCCGCAAGTGCTTCTACAGCCCTGAGCTCGCCGAGCGCTACCTCAACGCCATCGCCAACCTGGGCCTGAACCCCGACGTAGGCGAGCAGGTAAGCAAAGCCACAACAGACCTGGATCTCTCACCGCAGCTCAAAGCAATTCACGTCCCCACCCTGATCCTGACGGGTCGCTTCGACGTCAACGTGGCGCCCCTGACCGCCTGGCGCATGTACAAGACAATTCCAGGTGCCCAGTTCCACGTCTTCGAGCACAGCGGTCACCTTCCGTCCTACGAAGAACCGGAGGCTTATCTGACAACCCTGAGTGCTTTTCTCAACGCGCTCAGCTGAGCGCGTGCACTGTCCCTGGCCGACTTAACGGATCAGCGGTTCCTCACTCGGCCGCATCCGCACGACTCGGTCGATCGCATACGGCGACCGCTGCCCCTGCGCGTAGAAGTGCCGCACCTGCAACTCACCCAGCAGCCCAATCCCAATCAACTGGATTCCTCCGAGAATCAACACCGCCGCAATCACAAACCACGGCGCGTGTTCCGCGCCGACTGCCCGGTGCGACACGAGCTTGGACATCAGCAGCCAGAGCGAAATTCCGCCCCCTGACAACACACCCAGCGATCCCACTCCACCAAACAGGTGAAGCGGCCGCGTCATGTAGTTCAGCAGGAACCGGATCGTCAACAGGTCAAACACCACCCGAAACGTCCGTCCCAGCCCATAGTGGCTCTGCCCGCTCTCGCGTGCCGGGTTCGAGATCGGCACCTCGCAGATCGTCGCTCCGTACCAGCTCGCCAGCGCCGGGATAAACCTGTGCATCTCGCCATACAGCGGAATGTTCTGGATTACCTCACGGCGGTACGCCTTGAACGTCGTCCCAAAGTCATGAATGTCCACGCCGGACAGCCATCGCACTAACCGGTTGGCCGTCCGCGAAGGCACCTGCCTCAGCAGCACGTTATCCCCACGCTGCGCGCGCCACCCACTGACAACGTCATAGCCCTCTTCCAGCTTGGCCAGGAACAGCGGGATTTCCGCTGGATCATGCTGCAGATCCCCATCCATCGCCAGGATGAACTCCCCGGTCGAGTGATCAAACCCGGCTGCCAGCGCCGAGGTCTGCCCAAAGTTCCGCCGCAGCTTGATCAGCAGCACCCGCGAGTCTACCGCTGCAATCTCTTCCAGCAGCCGGTACGTCCGGTCGCGCGAACCGTCATCCACAAACACCAGCTCGAAGCTGTCGCCGCCGGCCTCTTCCATAACGTCCTTCACCCGGTCATACAGGCGAGTGACGTTCTGCTCCTCGTTATGGAACGGCACGACAATGGAGTACTTCGGCACAAGCCCATTCTAACGCGGCTTCCCGCGGCATTCTGCGACCGCCGCTTGGCCGAGCCACACTGCTCCGCTACACTGAACAAACGTGGCCCGGTAGCTCAGTTGCATAGAGCGGCGCACTCCTAAGGCGAAGGTCGCAGGTTGGACTCCTGCCCGGGCCACCAACACTCCTAACAACACCATGGGCGTTGGCTGTCCACCGCGGTTCGAGTCGAAAGCTCCTGGCGGTGAAATCTGGATTGCCCCACCTAAACTTTTCGCCTAACGTAGTACGGGATGTGCTAACGTTCGGGCCATTATCTGAACGATCGATATGTCAGACCGAAAGACACTTTCCCCGGCGCTACTCCCTAAGGAAACACTTGCAAGCGGCGCATACGCTTTCTGACATCACCGACGGAATGGCTCTTGGCGTAGGACCAGGTTCACGGCTTCAACCTTGTCGTGTGTAGGGAGCAGGAGACTACCGTCGCATGCCTGAACAGAAGGAGCAACTCGCCGACGCCTCAACCAGCCCTTACCAGCGGGCGGACGCCACCACCGCACGGCTGGAAGATCAGATCGAGTGGTACGACAGCAGGAGCCGCTCTGCGCAAAAGGCGTTCAAGCGGATCAAGGTCATCGAAATTCTGGCCGCAGCGGCAATTCCCTTCCTTGCGGTCCTGACCTTTCCTCATGACAAGCTCGTCACTGCTGGGCTGGGCGTTCTCATTACAGTGCTTGAAGGACTCCTGCACCTCAACCAATATCAGCAGAACTGGACGACTTACAGATCCACGTGCGAAACACTGAAGCACGAGAAGTTCACATACTTAGCTAGTGCCGGCCCCTATGCGGCCGCTTCAGACGCGCACGCCCTGCTTGCTGAACGCGTTGAATCCACCGTCTCTCAGGAGCACGCCCAATGGGCATCCATCCAGCAGCAAACTACGGGGTCCACGTCGGCAACCAGCTCCAAATAGATCCCTTTCAAAAAGCGTGCCGATACTCCATCCGAAAGATTTGGTTGTACCAGTTCTGCGAGGTCAGCGCGACCCCATACCCCGCGTAAAAGGAGCTGTGTTTCCCAAACGATATACGCGGGCCCAGCTTAAGATTGACGATGTTCACACCATCTGTCTCCGTAGGCCCAGTCACATAGCCACCGCGCACATTCCAGCCCACTAACTCCAGCACTGGCGCGAGCTGAAAGCGTTCCCGGTCTACGAGCAGGTAGCTAGGGCCAACACCGTAAAAGAGCACATCTCCCGCGAATCCGTGCGGACTGGTAGGCAACACACCCTTCGAACTGCTGAGAGGATGTGTATCTCCAAACTGCGCCTCCACCGCAAAGCGGCTGGAGACCTGCTGGAAGTAAAGAATCGCTGGTTCAATACTGGCGTGATTTGTCCCTAGACCCCGTAGCGCATCGCCAGAAGGCAACGTCGCACGTAGCTGAAATGAGACAATGTGCTGCAGCGCGAGCGCAGGCGCCACCTTGATGCCGATACGCCAGTCGCCAAGCCCACTACTGTTGGGAAAGGGAGCGTTCTGACCCGCCATAGGTTGGGCCTGTAACCAGCGGATCGGTAACTCGGTAAAGATAGAGAGGCGGGGCATGGGCGCATACTCGCCCATCAAGTAAAGTTGTTGAAAGTTCACGTACTGCGGTATGCCTGGTCCGGGCCCCGGTGCACTGCTGTCGTTTGCGCCTCGATAACATCCGCACTTCGCGTAGAAAAATTCAGCTCGGTCGGGCGTCTTGTCGTGGAAGCCCGCTTCAAAGCGAAGGCGCAACTCCGATCCAATGGCGGCCTCATCGATATAGCCCACCATGCTCGGATTGATCGTCGGGCGCTTCCACTTTGGTGCCGCCGTAGGCACGGTCTTCTTTGTACTTGCCTGGCGTGGTTGGAACAGAGGGGGAACAGCAGTAGCAATGAAGGGCTGCTTAACAGATCTATCCAGAAGCGCGGGTAGGGATAACAACCTTGGTCGCAAAACATCAATGTACGTAGCAGCAGCAGTGTGAGTATGTTCTGGTACCGGGAGCGCAGACTCAGCAGGGCCCTGCGGGAGACAGACTACCGGAAATGTAAGTAAAAATAACAGGCCAAGACTGGGGAATCTCATCGTGTCCTCCAGGAAGTAGGCAGCAAATCAGCGAAGCATGGGGCTGCTTGCAAGCTGCCTCTTCAGTGCTTTGTAGGGCCCGAGAAAGTACGTCTGTTCGTCAGGAGAGAGGTGAGAAAGGACAGTGCCAAGTCCGTCAGCATCAGCGCGCGCCCGAACGCGCCTACCGAGCCGAAGATCACTTTGAGCGAGCTCCAGGTAGTTGGCGCCCACGTTGATATATATAGCACTGAACAGCGATCGCTCGGCCTGACTATTCGGTGATAACTTCTGCATTGCGGAGAGCGCTTCATCCGTTGGCGCCTTTGCGTTTGCTGTATCAGTGGAGAGCAACATCTGACCTCTCAACTGAGCGACTTCGGCCATCTTCAGCGTGAGAGATCGTGCCGGAGAGGAAAGCTCCTCCACAAGATCCAGGGCTCGCGCAACTAGCTTCTGCGCTTCCTTTGTGTCGGCGTCCGCCAACAACCTGGCTTCATTGACAGCGTAGGTTGCAAGTTCTGCCTTGTACTCCCGGTTCGCCGGTCGATCCTTCACCAACTCCTCGGCCAGGGAAACTGCTTCCGTGTATAGCCTTCGGGCCTCACTGAATTGCCGCTCTCCGCTCACAAGAATGGCGGAGTTGTTGTACACACGCGCCAAATCCTGTCGGGGATCGGCGGCATCCTCTCCCTCCGACCTCCCGGCCAACGATAGCAGTGGCCGTAAGATCCCGATGGCGGCGGCAAAATCTTGCCGCGCCTCTTTCGAGTTGCCCGCTCCGAAGCGAACGATCCCTCGGTTGTAGTACGACCGGGCGAGTTCCTGCTTGTACTTACCGTTCGACGGCTGCTCCGAACACAACGTGCGCTGCAGGGCGATAGCGCTCGTATATTCTGCCTCTACGTCGGACGTGCTACGGCTCGTGGCCACGCCCTTTTCTGCGGCATCACGCATCGTTTCGCCGAGCCAGTTATGCGCGTATGCCAAGGACTGTCGCAATGCCGCAGTCTCCGGGTCCTCACGCGCGAGCGCCGTGAAGCGCTGGATGGCTTGCGCGTACTCCGCCTCTGCATCGGAATGGCGTCCCAGTAATCGATCAATGTCGCCCAGTCGTAAGTGTGCCTGCGCTTGCTCGGTGCGCAACGCGGGCGCAGATGGGTTTTGGCGAACCATAAGGACGTAAAAGCTTTCGGCTTTGTCCAGCAACTCCTTACGAAATTGCTCCATCTGCGGCAGATCGGAACCTTCCCTTGCCTGTTCGCGCCCTGCCGCGGATAAGCTCTCATCCACAGCGTTGGTCGCAATGCGCAGATTCGCCTCAGCACGCTGCCGCTGCCGCCACGAATATGCAGCCAGCAGGATGGCCGCAATCGAGAGCGCCGCGAAGACCACTGCAAAAGAGCGAGCCTGTCTAAGCTTCCTTTCTCTGTCTCGCTTCGTCTGCTCCGAAAGTCGCTGCCACTCCGCCTCGCTCTGGTCAAGAAAATCCATGGCCTGCGGAAACAGGTTGTTGTGCCGGCGCGCCCAGGCAGGATTCGGATGATTCTCAATCCTCCACTTCTTTGCGACTTCCAATTCAGGGTTCCGCCAAAGACCTGCTCGACCCTGGGAATACCATTGGGCAGCAGCCGACAGCCGCGCGTATACCTCTGCCGAGTTCCGCTCCTCCCCGGCCCAGAGCACAAGCCGCGTCCAACACCACATCAAGCTTTCGTGCGAGATATCAACTACGCAGTGCGCCTCTAGCTCGACCCCTGTGGGAGGCGTGAGGAACGAACGTCCCGGCTGACGAAACAGATCAATCACGGAACGGACCTCATCTACGGTTGCATCGCAGATGGACGCGAGATGGGCAACCGTGGTCGGCCGACGTGTGCCCCGAGGGTCGGTGAAGGTATCCGTCAAGGCTCGGAAGACCTTTTCTACTAATCTCTTCTTCTCGTCAGAGCCGGCCTGCTCGTAAGCCTCGTCAGCGTGACGTGAGAGCGCATAGCCCAGAGAGCCGATCCGTTCGTAGTCGGCGAGATCGATCTCGCCCTCATGGCCCGAGTCGGCCCACGCGCCCCACGTTCGCATGAGTGCATGTTGAAGAATTGGAAGCTGGTCGTACTCATCTCCAAAGTCGTTGAGCAGCCGCGTCACCAGGCGCCCCGCGATCTTTCCGCCTCCCACGGCTACCGGGCCAGTGATGGCCGATCGCAACTGATCTCTTGTCATGCGTGGAACCAGAAACTGGCCTGAATTCACCGCCTCAGGTAAACCGGGGAATGCCATGCAGTCCCCAATGAAGTCTGCCCGCATGGTCAGCACGACATAGATAGAGAACTCAGGTGCGCGCGAAGCCTCCAGCAGAAGCTTCACGAATCCCACGGCATCATCGCGCGACTCTTCTACAGAGGTATCCCGTCGAAATCGAAAAAGCTCTTCAAACTGGTCCACGAGAATCAGCACGTTCTGGTCGGGTGGCAGTCGCGCCTGCCGAACCGCTTCCACCAGACCGCGGGCGCTGCGGAGCAGGGTCGCCTCGATCAGCACGCGATTCGTCTTCTCCAACTCCGCAGGTGCCCCGAGAACCTCAGGGCAATCGAGCGCCGCGGCCAGTTGCGCAATCGGCGCCACACCCGGTCGAAGGATGGCCACACGCCAGTCAGGACTGGCACCTGCCATGAACCCGCCTCGCAACGACGGGATGAGTCCTGAACGCACAAGCGATGATTTGCCGCTTCCCGAACTGCCGATGATGGCGAGAAACCGGGATCCACGCAGACGCCGCAGAAGCTCGTCAATCTCCTTCTCCCGGCCAAAGAAGAGGTGATCCTCGTTCGGTTCAAAAGGCCTCAGGCCCGGAAACGGATTGAACACGTAACCTCACTTCCGCGCCTCAAGGGAACATACGGGAGAAGAACGAGATAGGCCCTTCGTCAGAGGTACCGAGACTCGCTGAGAAGACCTGTGCCTCATGGCTCCGGAAGCTACTCTTCTCTGGGGTCGCTGGCCCGATGCACGTCACAGCCACAACGCCTACGGGTTCAGTCCGGCCATACCCCACGGACTTCTGCACTTCACGCAGCTTTCTCTTGACCCAACTCTCATTCGCCGATCCAAAAAGAATGAGGACACCATCGCATACCCGCAGATTCTCTTCATGATCCCGACGGATATCTGCTTCGTCACCGTCAAATGTGGGATGGACCACGTCGAACCCGAGGGCAAACAGTTGCTCCGAAAAACGCTTGCCTTGCTCCACGTCGCGCTGATCGTAGATCAGGAATAAGAGTCCTTTGCAGTGGTCTGTGGCTGGACGGCTGCACTCCTCCACCGGCTTAAGCTGCGCTGCCAGGCGGTCATAGATCACGGTCTTCAGATCCTCCAGAAAGGTCTCCAGCAGGTCTGCCTCAGTCTGCGAGTGTGGGTCGGTCCTTAGCCGCTGAATCAGCTTGGCCTGCCTCTCGTCCTGCACCTCCATGCCGCTCGGCATCCACATCAGCCTGAAAAACTTACCCTTTTGGGACCGCTTGATCGCTAGCTCCGTTTGGATCTCGACCAGGGACAGATCACTGCCCTCGGGAACCATGCCGTAGTTTTTTCCTATGAGATGAATCGACATCCGACACTGGTCCAACTCGCCCTCGATCACGGTGCGCATCTCAGGCGCCGACCAGGGCAAACCGCCGGTCGGGAAGACGCGGTACCCATGCTGCTGCAGATCGCGCCGAATCATTTCGCGCTGCTCTCGCAGATCCATGCTCGTCTCGGCCAGATACACGTTCTCCTTCTCGTCGCCAACCCCGGCTTGCAAGGAGACATCGCTCCTCAGGACGTCGAGCAGGTCAGCAACATCGTGGGCCAGGTCATCCAGCTTTACCCAAAAGTCCCGCTGCGCCTGTTCTCCGAACACTTCGTCGAGCTCGCGTACTCTGCCCGTGGCCGGATCCACTTTGAAGAACTCGTACCCTAAAAGGGGCTGCAACTCTGGTGGGTCCATCGCTCGCGGGATGGGCGTCTTCAGTACCTTAAAGATCCGGGCTTTGTCGTGAAACCGCACACCTCCTTGCGCCTCGGCAGCCTTCCAGAACTCGATCAACTCTCGACGCGTCCACTCTGACCGCACATACCGCGGAGACACAATGGTGATCAGCACACCCACATGCTGTAACTGCTGGACCAACGTATCCTCAAAGAAATCATTCCCGCTTAACTTCGGATCACGCCAGATATGCGGCTGATCCCCAAGAAACTGAGCCACACGGATTTCCAACGCTCGATGCAGGTTCGTGATCCACCCGTCGCTGCCATGCGCCAGCCCCACATTATCGATGTGGCTATAACTGATGAATGCATCGAAGTCGAAGCTCATAGGACGCACCTGGGAGTCGGGATCAGTGTGAACTACGAACGTCTGCAAAGCAACCGAATCGTCACAGCCTTGAGGCTGTCGCCGTGCGCAGAAATTTGGGAGTATGAACAGAGCGATCAGGCCCGGTTATCCAATATGCCGGTCGCCTTCTCATTGCTCCTTTGGTCGGTGCTGCTGTACACCTCCCTGGAGTCCCGGCAGGGCTGCCCACGGCGTCAACTGGCAGTTGCAATCACTGTCGTAACGGGTCCGCTCCGCCCAAGAGGATCGACCAACAGAATCGACACGGCAACAACTGGAATAGCGACCGCGAACGGGAGCGGGTTGCTCGTGAAGTTCAACTGTCCACTGTCCAGCGTGAAACCGTCCGGTGCGCTTGTAGTCAAAGGACCATCTGCTTCCCGCCGCCAGATCTTGGCAACGTAAGGACCGATTGCCAAAGCTCCTGTAACTGGTCCTCCGGTGATGTCGACCTTCAGGAGATACGTTCCCGCAGCGGGTCCGGCCGTTGTCGTTGCCAGGATCTGTGCAGCTCCGAGCGTTACAGGTTGAGCAGGCACCCGCATCGCTCTCGTCGGCGCGGAGGGCAAGCTGAAGCTTCCGAAAGCGTCGGCTTCCTGCGCCGGATCGATCCCGTGGGCGCCACCCGCTTCAGGGGTCACGATCACTCCCGCTGGAATGCGTCGCTCGGACGGCATACGAACCTCGGCCCAATAGACATAGTTCACAAAGGGATCCAGCGGCCTGATTGCACCGTCGGTCACAACAGCGGCCATGACGGGGGCGCCATCGACCGATGTGAGTTGAAGGAAGCCGCGCGCGACCTCGCGGGCATAAACGGGATTTGCGACTGAACTTGCCGCGCGCCGCAGGCGAAACTCCGGCGCGTGAGCGTCAGGGTCAGGCGGGACGGTGAAGAGGCCCGGCTCCTCCGCCCCGAGCGCAACGAGGTCCATGCCAATGGCCGCAATGGTTACGCTGGCAAGACCCGTGTCAGCGTCTACGGTCACTGACACTCTGGGCGACGGCTGGCGGCGGTCAGCTGGAACGGCGATGGGGATCAGGCCAGGTTCGGCGAAGGGAGCCTCGCTGCCATTGGGGCTAGTGCTCACAATACGCAGAAACTGAACCGTCGAGAGCGTGCGAGGAAGAAGCTCGTCCAGCAGCACGTTCCCTGCCCCATCAGCCAGGAGAGGCGGATCCGTTAATAGCCGAAACCGGTCACGAAGATCCAGCGCTCCGCCCCGCGCCAACGCAGCGCCATCCACGCCGATCTGCGCACGAGAATGCACCCCGGGCGGCAAGCCCGGATCTGCAGTTGCCACGCCAATTCCCGGTGCATCGGCCATATACACCCGGTAGCGATGACCCGGAATGCCCTGCCATGCAAGTTTCAGCTCCACTTCCGCGGCCGGACCAGGACGGCTCGTCCAGATAAGAGCGGGCCCGGTCAGGATCACCTTCGGCGGGCGAGGGTCGGTGATGCTGATGCTGGACGCTGCATCCTCCGAAGCCGTCCCAGCAGTGTCAACGAAGTGAGCCGTCATCGCCAGCCGGCGAGATTCCATCGGTGACAGAGCCGGAAGATCGAAGGAGACCATCGCCGTCGTGTCCTCTACAGCAACCAGTGATTGAGTGACGCCGTCGAGCGTAATCTCCAGCGTGGCGATCGAGAGTGCCCCCGCAGTCAGCTTCTCTGCCAGCGGCACAGGAACGCGTACCTCAAGAGTGCCGAAAACCACAGGGTCCTCCCCTGCGGAGCGTGGAGCAGGATGCAGCAACGTTTGCACTTGCGGGCGAGGTGGTCCCTGCCGTGCTGGTTCGGGAACAGCAAACTGTGCCGGCAGTCCAAATCGTCCAAACAGGTCGGCGAGCCACAAGCGATAACTCCATGGAGTTCCCGCGGCAGGAACATCACCATCGACCACGAGCCCCGTCGGAGGTCCTACCGTCAGAGTCTTCTGACCGGGAAGCAGGGGAGCCGAGCGCGTCGCCGGATCAGACCCCGGTGCAAGTGTGAGAATGGCATGCCGCGATTGCCATCCGGCCTGCTCCTGCCGCGCGAGCGCGGCTTCTCCGGCCAGCGGCGGCTCGTTGATCAGAAACGTCTGCCGGAATCGCTGGCTTACACCGTGGTCCTCACGAATCCACTGGGCGGCTCCGAGATCAACCAGAGGCGCCTCGAGCGGATCGGGAGACGGCGTGGCCAGCGCGGGCGAGGCCAGGCAACGCATCTGCAGATTCGGGTGCGTGTTCGCGATCAGACCTGTCATCCGCTGCAGCGCCGGGAAGAGTGACACCATCCTGCTCAAGAGCCGAGCTTCGCCAGCATCCGGCGGCGGGAGCAAGTCACTCATCTTCCGCCCGTCGGGGAGTGCCTGGGAGAGGTCGACCAGGAACACTCCGGCAGCGACCCACGCATCCGGCTGGTCCGGGTTCGCGGGAAGGCTCCCCAAGCGCGTCAGCAGGCCCAGGTAGCGTGCCACACCTGGGTCCATGGACTCGACAAGCAGCGCGTTTGTTCCCGAAAAGGCAGTTGCCTGGCGCGGCTGCTTGAGCGCAAGGTCCGCCGCCAGTTCGTTCTTGACAGCAACTCTCGAAGGCAAAGTGAGCTTGTCGGACAACACAGCAACGAGTTGTTGATCGACAGCATCCGTCAACGCGGCAACACGCGCCAGTTCGGCGTCTGCGGTTAAAGGATCCAGCGGCCCGTCCGGGCGGTCCGGCGGTCCGTACCGCGGTGGAGCCCCGTCCTTCACTCGCCCAAGCGCCGGGTCCTTGCCCAGACCACCTGCATACCAGGGCGCATCGCCGACTGGAAGCGAAAGGATCACCGGGGGCTGGCCGACCATCGTCTCAAAAATCAGGTCGGGCGTGACGACGAAGCTGCGGACCGTTTCGATCGGCCCGCGCCCACGCAACCTCATACGAAAGGGAGTGGGCGATGCTACCTGAAAGCGTGCCTGGCTACGCGCCACCATGAGTCTGTTGCCAATGTTCGCCAGCAGCGCTACGTTGAAGCCGTCGGGAACAACCGGGATAGGCTCGTGCCCGATTAGTCGGCCCTGATCGATGGATGCTGGTGGTGCAAACCAGCCGAAGAGTTCTCCACCGGCGGCATCCAGATCAGGCCGCCCAAGCACGCGTTGCTTTCCATCGTGCCAATAGATGTTCGGTTGAAACAGCTGAGAGTTCATCCTCCATACGCACAGAGGACTAACCGGCAGACCTAAGAGCGGCGAGGGCACGATGCGAACGTGCGTTCCCTTGCCGAGGTCCGCATCGGAGTCCGCAGCGATAGCGAGTACCGAAAGCAGGTCCGGGGGAGCGAGAAAGCTGCTTGAGACCGCCATCAGGACACCTCCTCGACAGCAAATGCTGGTGCGGTCGGCAGCGCGAGAACGCCGGTGACAGGCACGCCAGGACCAGGTGTTCCCGACGGCCCAAGGTCGACCGCGTGCAGCGTAAGGAATGGGAAATGGAATTGCACTGGCGACCTTGGAAACGGGTTCGGAAACGGTCGAGGCGGCAGCGGCAGATCACGCCAGCCCGAGGGCGTAAACGGTTTGGAGGTGGCGAGCAGAATGCGGGAACCGGCGCGATCGCGGCGACGAATGTCAAACGTAACGGCCGGCGGAAACAGTCCCATGGTCAGCGTGAGATCGCCAATCAAGAATCGCCCGGCTCGATGAATCGCCTCGGGCGATTCGATTATGACTCCGACAAAGTGCCAGGCAGGGGTAGCCGACGCGGAATCACGCTTCCACAGCAGGCTTACTCGGGGAACGGTGGCAATCGGCCAGCCCTCCAGACCGCATTGAGCCAAAAAAGCGTCGAACGCGGCATCCTGATCGTCGACGGCTCTCGGGGTCAGAACAGCGTCGGGAGAGATCTCCAGATCCCCATCGGCGCTGCCCCTTCCTGCCGCAGAGAAATGAAGTGCTTCCAACATCGCCTGCGGTGTAGCCCAGCGTGATGTGCGGAAGCTCACTCCGGGCAGCGTACCGTCGGCGATCGCGGGAGCCTTCGACGAGGCCAGCGCATACACCTCGTACCAGGCCTGGGGAGCCAGGGTTGCCGGAGCGCGCATCGTAGACCCTGGTGTGGGGACTTTGCACGGCGCTGCCGAGGCAATCTCAATGCGGATTGCGTCCGTGCCCTTCGCAAATTTAGGCGCGAGCAGCTGCGTGAATACACCGTCCAGAGCCACTTTCTCGCCGTCCGGACCAGCCGCATCCGTGCGTCGCAGACCCAGCTGCAGTTTGTAGCCGTAACGGTCTGCAAGCACCGCCGCATGCGCCACACTGAAGTGCACGCTGAGCGGATCGTTGCAGAATCGATCAAGCTCGCTCTGGGCTGGCTCATAGCCCAGCAGGTAGCGCTGGATCATGGTCGGATCAAAGAGATCGGTCTGCTTGTATAGATAACGAACCAGCTGGACTGAACCGTAAGCGGGCGCATTCGGCGGCACTACCGGAACAGGCGTTGTGCGGAAGAAGTACGAGCGGTTGGTAGATGTGCTCGCAGCCGGGTCCTTCGGCGCATACGCGGTCTGGTCCGCGAGCGTCGCAAGCGGCGTCTTTCCACTATCGCCGCGCTGATACAGAGTTCCGGTCCAGGACATCGCTATGTCCAGCCGGTACAGTCGTCCAGGCTGCAGGACACTCCGCTGAACAGCGCTGGGCGGATCTGCTGGCTTTGCCGGAGGTGTAGCCGCAGCCGTGGCAAGCGCCGCAGCCGCAGCCGCGTTGGCGGCGTTTCGCGCATCGGCTGCCTTCTGCGCTGTCACTGTGATGCCACCGAGACCGAGGTACCCCACGGTCAGGCCGGCGATCCAACTGACCTTCACCACCCGGACACCGTTCGCGGGCGCTGTTGGGACGTACTGGACCGCCGTCAATCCGGGCGCCAGGTTGGTCTGCGCGTTGAGCTTCCATGTACCGCGCTGATCGTCACTGACCGCGAGCACCACGATCCCGGGCGGCCACAGGCTGGTGTCCGTAACCAGCCATAACCTGCCCTGCAGCAACGCGTCGTCCAGCGTAATCGTGAACCCGGTGATCAACTCGCTGCGAGCAAGTTGGGGTTGCGGCAGATTGGTTGCGAAAAAGCCTGGCGGCGCAGCAATCTGGCCGGGGAGGAGGTAAGCGGAAAAAGTGCGCTCCAGCTTCGCCTGCGGGTCCAGGGCGATGATGCTCGGCGGGGCAAAGCCCGCAGGTGGTGGCAGTCTCAGCGCGGTTGCGGCTGAAAGTGGCTGCGAGAAGGCACTGGTGTTGGACTGCAGCGTGCCTTCAACTCGACTCTGCAGAGAATCCGCGCTGACCGGATCGGGTGGAAGGAAGAGCCCGATCGAGATCGGCGCAGCTCCTGCACCCAAAGCCCAGCCCAGGCGGGGAGACACTGTCGTTTGGCACAGCTGAGCTTGCGCCTGCAGAGGGTTGTTCGGCAGACTCTTTCCGCCATCGCTCACTCGGTTCAGCCAAAGATCACGCGCAGGCGTGAGTAGGAAAAGCTCGGCGGGTTCAGGCTGGCCGGCGTCGCCAAACTTGGGTACCTGCCAGGCTCCGCTTAAAGGTCCGGCCACCGCCACACCCGCGGGGGAATCCGTGATATCGAGCAAAGCCATCCCCAATAACTTCCAGTCATACGTCAGCAGATCGCTGCCCAACGGCTTGGCTCGCAGGCCCTCGGGATACGTTGGCAATCGTTGGAAATTGAGGCGCCGTTACATTGAGCGTGGGCGCGGCGGCAAAGCAAAGATGAGGCAAAGAATCCGGCCAAACCGTCGGCGCGCTGTCCGCGCTCGTGCCCATCGCAGCTAACACTGTGTAGCGGCCGTCCGCCAGCATAGCGGACTGCGCCGGAACCGTGCCCTCGATCTTGTCCAGCGGGTGTTCCGTCGGAGGAGGAACGACCGTGGCCTTGTCGCCTCCAAAGCTCATGTCCACACAGCCCTCGATCGTCGTGAAGAAGAGGTCGATGTGGCCGCATAGCCGGGCGAACAGGTAGAAATCCTGGCCTTCACCCAGGCTGAACTGCAGCTGTGCGTCCACGCCAATGGAGAACGGACCCAGGTTCAGGCTACCGCCAAGCGCACCGAAGCCGGCAATCAGGAGCGGATGTGTCGCGATCAGAATGTCGGCCGACGCATGCACTTCCGCCCACACAATCGGCTTCACCCCGACCGTGTATTGAAAGCCGAAGCCAAAAGCCAGCAGGAAGCCGTCCGACACTGTGATTGGTCCGCCGCGCGGCCAGTTGGTGATGCCCTTGCCCCTGAACATCAGGTAGGCATCGGCTGTCTGGTCGAGGATGCCAGGCAGAATGACTGACCGGATGGGCCCGATCTCGCGGCCCTCGCTGGATGGTGCGGAAGGTCCATCCGCGCCAAGATAGATGTACCAATCCGGCGACGACTTCGGGAAGCGTGCCCCGATGGGTATATGGATTTCCAGCAGATGAGGGATGATGTACGAGCCTTCGATCCCGATCGTGACTCCATCTTTCTCATCGACCACGACCACGCCCCGAGCGCGAATGCCGAAGTCCGGATCGTCCCCCCGCACGATGGTCGCGCGTGGAGAAAGAACCCGTCCATTCAGTGCACCCCGGACCGCCACATCCGGCAGGCTCAAGAAGATGCCGGCCCGCGCACTGAAGGTGAAACCCATGTCCGCTGCAGTCGCCAGCACCGCTTCCAGCCCAAACGTGAACTCGCCACTTTCCGGGGTAAACGACCCTGGATCGCGATAGTCCCAGTTGAGTTGATAGGTCACGGCGTTCACGTCGGGCGGCGCCGGTGTCGGCCGCCCGTTCACCACGAAGAGTCCGCCCAAACCGTAAAGCCCCAGGCCGGTGGTGCCGAGCGGGATCGGTCCCGGCAGGTCCACACCAAGGAACAGCTCCACCATGTCTTGTTGCAACGTGATGCCGGCGTCGGCGCTGATCATCAGCGGCTGAATATGCGCGGCGAGGTAGGCATCAAAGCCACTCGGGCTAAGCATGTGAAACGCGCCTTCACCATCGATCGCCGGCGACAAGTCCAGACTTGCATCCAACCCGCGCAGGCTCGCCTCCAGATGCCCCGCATCATTCAACGTGCCCCGGATCGTCGCTCCGCTGACCTTGATGGGTCCAAGATCCAGCTTGAATCGCAGGTCCACTTCGATCCACATCGATCCCCGGCCACTGCGTGTGCCGAGCACATCGAACAGCGAACCCGGCCCCTGCACCTGCCACCCTCCGGGATCCTCCATCTCCAGCGAGGCACGATCGAAGTTCAGATTGATCATCTCCAGGCCGCGCTTGGCTGGATCGACCGTAAGCACCACTTCACGCACCCTTACACGGAACGGTCGATCAGGTTGCATCCCAACCGAGATCACACCGACGCTGAAGGTATCCACTACCGCCGCCACGGAGTAATCAAGCTTGAACTTGACGATCCCACCCACCGGCAAGCCGTTCCCTTCGCTGACCAGGTCAACGCCATGAAGAACAAGGCTGCCCCCACTGTCATGCAGGAATGCACTGAGGCCAACCGCAGCCGTAAGCAGCGTGTGCAGGAAGACACCGGTGCCATCCCCACCCGGCGCGGGCTCAGCCCCAACCTTGCCGTCCGCGATCATCGCTGTTGCGAGAGTCGCTGCAGTCACAAGCACCTTCGCGCCAAAGTTTCCGCCGTCAGCAGAGACAGAAACGATTCCCGCATCGCCCTGGGCCTCAACGGCCAGGGATATCGTTGTCACCGGCGGGTCCGCCAGCGGTGTTCGGCTGAACCGGGCACGCACGATCACCGGCTTCCCTGCGGCGAACGTGATGGTGTCTGCGGCCCCTCCAAACGGCTGCGTGTTGCCATCCAGCGGCAACTCCATCGCGGCTTCGACGAACGTCGGAACAAAGCTTGAAAGACTCGTCGCTGTCGGATCGTGGCATTCGATCCTGACGGAAATCCCAGGTCGTGCGCTGTTTCCAACCACCGGCGGAACCTTCGCCGTGATCACCAGGTCAAGGCCGGGCGTCGGGGACTTGCCAAATTCAATATGCGCATCGACCGCATGACCGCCCAGCAGCGGCACACCCTTGGGCAGGTAAAACCTGGCATTTCGGACAGCAAGACCATGCCATGCCGGATCATCCGCTGCCGTAGGTACCGGAACCCCATCGATGATCGTCGTTCCAGGGGGCGCCGCATCCCCTGTGTCGTCGATGGCGATGCCGTCACCAATCTCCAGGCCGAAACCACTACCTCCCAACAACACGGTTGGCGGAGCAAGGTTTAGAACGAGGAGGCCATCTGGGCCATCACGACTCGGAGCAAGCAGAACATGAGCCGGCGTGTCCACGCTGCCGGTCACCACCAGCGCCGGATCTACGCCGGTGAGCGTCACCGCAGCACCTGTTGCCTGTAGCCACTCGGAGCCGTCAGTATCGGTCTGACGCGCCGCAGCGAGGAACGCGTCTGCCGGGACCTTTTCTATGAACTCAAACAGCGGTTGAGCGAACCCGGTCTCCGCGAGCGCAACCGCCAGACGGAAGCCGCTAAGCGCGCCGCCGGCACTCGTGTAAGTCAACGTGTACGGACGCGGATCAGTGGGAGGCACCAGGTTCAGGTCGAAGACACCGAGTGCCTGCTTAGCGACCAGGAAGGTGACGTGCCCCGTCTCCGGAGACGTTTGGGGAGGTCCGGTCCCGGCGTCTGTGTCCGTAAGACTCAGGACATCGAGGAGTGCCGAAACTTCCTGATCAAAAATGACAGCGGAAGTCAGCCTGTCCGCGTCCAAACGCCCCTTCATCGTCAACGGCATCACGGACCTCCGAAGTTCTGGGGCCGATTGACGTGGGTGTTCTCAGATCACGTAGAGGCAACTATCAGGCAAAGTGCTCGCCTTGTCATCCCTTATTTTTCAGCCGTGCGTGCGGCACGGATTGAAGCTTGCTCCTGCTCAGTTCGCAGGCGCTCAGTTTCAGCGGCAGTGCACTCCGACCGCGCACGAGTGGAACCTCCAGTAACCGCCTTATCGCAACTCGCTCACCGTGGCGGGATCCATATCGGCATACTCCTTGTTCTCACCGCCCATGCCCCAACAAAACCCATACCGCTGCGTCCCGACACCGGCATGGATCGACCATCCCGGCGAAAGCACCACCTCACCATTTGAGACCAGCACATGCCGCGTCTCTTCCGGCGGACCCATCAGGTGAACCACGCGCGCGTTCGCATCCGGCAGGTCGAAGTACAGGTAAACCTCCGATCGACGCATGTGTGTGTGCGGCGGCATGGTGTTCCAGTTCGAGCCTTCGCCCAGCAGTGTGAAGCCCATCACCACCTGACAACTCTGGAGGCCCTCCGCATGGATTGCCTTATAGATTGTCCTCTGGTTGCAAGTAGCCACCGACCCTAGTGGCATTCCCTGCATATCCGCAAACCGCACGCATGCTGTGGGATACGTGGCATGGGCCAGGTAGCTGAGCAGATAATACTGCGCCGGGTTTGTGGGATCGTCAGAACGGAACTCGACCTCACGGACTCCCCGGCCGACATACACGCAGTCGAGCTTGCCTACGGCCAAGCTCTGACCATCGACGACGACGGTCCCCGGCCCGCCAACGTTCAAGATGCCCAGCTCACGACGTTCGAGAAAGAACTGGGCCCGCAGCTCCGAAGGGTTTGGCACGCGGAGCGCCGCATCCGTCGGCACCACACCGCCCAGCACAGCTCGGTCAAGATCCGTGGAAGCCAACTGGACGGTGCCAGGTTGGAAGAGCTGCTGCACAAGAAACGTCGATCGCAGCTCATCGGTCGTCATCCGTGAGAAACGAACACGATCTGCCATGGAGTAGAGCTTCATGATCCCTCTTGAAACAACGTCACTGCACGCCCGGCTCAGCGACCTTGATCACGTAATACGTGAAGGTCTTCCCCGGTGCGAGGATCGTCTGATGCGGAACTCCCGGCGAGATATGTACGATGTCGCCCTTCCGGATGATGTGCTCCGTTCCACCGATCACGCGGGTTCCACGCACCTCACCGGGCGTGGTCTCCTTGCCGTCTTCCGTGGTGCCCCCAACAATCACCGTAGCCTCTCCGTCGAGCACAACGAAGATGTCACTCCAGTGGGTATGCTGTTCGGCCCCACCACTTTTTGCACGTGCAGTCAGCATGGTGAAGTGCCCGGGGTACTTCTTGAGAGTCACGCCTGCCAGGCCGCTCGGGCTGGACTGAGCCTGCTTCACCAGGGTAGCAACCTGGCTTGCGAGTTCACCCGAGGTGACCTCGTCGAACGGCTTGCCCGCCGTAACCGCCGGTGCAGGTGTCTGGGCCGCGGCCACCCCGGCCAACAGCATAACCATGGTTACTCTAGGAAGAACCTTCATAACGATTCCTTTCGGCGAATGCAGTTTGGGCCGCGTGCCCTTCTCAGAGAACGGGCCTAAGCGGAGAACAATCGACCATGCCGGCTACGTGATAACCCTTTGCACGCCGACCGCCACCACGAAGTAGTGCGCGGGTGTGTCGCCCACGTTTTTCAGACCATGGAGCACGCCCGATGCAGTAAAGATCACGCCACCTGCTTCGATGAATCCGTGCTGACCCTCACTTGTCACTTCCAGCCGACCGTCGCGAATCAGGAGAAATTCGGAGTGGGTATGGCGGTGAGGCGGATGCGGCATCTGGCCCGCGGGCAGCGTCGTCTCATGCACCTCGACGTACTCCCCTGTCGCCAAATCGCCGCGAACCACGGGCCGGCTTTCTCCACCATTCGCCGAGGGGTGCACCGTGAGTGAATCGAACGGAAAAAGCCGCGAGTGAATGAGCTTGGACTCTGCTCCCACAGCTGGTTCCGTCTGAGCTTCAAGCCCCCTGGGCAGAGTTGCGAGGCCGCCCAGGGCCGCAAGGGTAAGACAAAGATCACGTCTGTTCTGCATGTTGGTCATCCTGTGTTTCTCCGATGGTGCTAAGCGCTGGCCGCAGTGCGAGCGGGATGGCCCATGCCGGCCAGCACGCCGCGCATGTAGGCGAAGCTGCTGATCACGCCGGGCATCGGATCCTCCGCGTGGACTTCGTACTCCAGATCGACAAAGCCCTGGTATTTCGTGGCGATCAACGCTTCGAAGATTTTTCGCATAGGCATGATGCCCTCACCAACCGCTACCTGGCTCTCCTTCGCCGTGAAGTCCGTCAGGTCTTTGGTATGCATGTTGAAAAGCCGCGGACCAACCGCGTGGATGGCCTCCACAACATCCGTTCCAGCGCGAACGCAGTGGCCAATATCAATGCAGCAACCAATCCGCGGGTCCATGTTCTTCACAACCTTGAGAACATCCAGCGGCGAGTGCCAGATCTTGTCTTCAGGCCCGTGATTGTGGATGGCCAGTCGAATGTCGTACTCCTTCACAAATCGCTCAATACGCGGCAGGCTTTCAGGCGTGGGATCCCCGGCGACGATCACGCTGATCCCGGCACGCTTGGCATACTCAAACTTCGAGCGGATGTCCTCGTCCTCGTTCTTCGGAAAATAAAGCGCACCGATCGCATGCAGCTTGATGCCGTTCGCGGCGTAGTCCGCTACGGCAGCGGACTCAAGCGCGGGGTCGGCGGGCAGGTGATCCTTGATGTCCTTGGCATTCAGATCGGTCAGGTGAAGTTGCTTCATGAAGCCGATCAACTGCGTGCGCGTGAAGTTGCGGAAGGTGTAGCTGGCCAGGCCAAGCTTGATGGGCGGCGTCCCCGCAGGGACGGATTGTGGGGCAGTCGCGGGCGATCCGAATGCGGGTAGACCGGAGGCCGCCGTAGCGAGCATGGAACCGACAACGAAGCCGCGGCGCGACATGGGAACGTTCATGAGGTCTCTTTCTGAGGAAGATTCTTGAAGCTGTTTTGCTAAGGGCGGACTCCCTCGGCCCAGGCCATTCCGTCTGCGCCCGACCCTGCGTTGAGGCTGCCCGCCACCTCCATCTTTTGCAGGTCAATGCTAACCACGTTCTTGCCGCAACTGACGTAGGCGACTTCCCCGTCGGGGCGCACAAGGATCTCCGTGGGAACACCGCCAGTCTGCAAGCTCCGGACAAAGGTGTGGGTTCTCGCATCGATCACCGCCACAGCACCAAGCGGACGCATCGCGGCAAGGATCCAGTGCCCGTCCGGGGTGAACGCGGTTCCGTAGGCGACCGCGGGCAGCTTGATGGCGGGCTGGAGCGTGTTGGTCGCGGTGTCAATGACCGCCAACTGCGGCTTGGTCTGATCAGCGGTAAAGACAAATCGGTCGTCCCTCGAAATCCCGATGCGCTGCGTGTTGGACGAAATGTGGATGATCGCAAGTGTCTTGCGCACCTGGAGGTCAAGCACAGAGACTGTGCCCGGACCAACGTTGGCCGTGTAGCCAAAACGTCCGTCATGTGACAGGACAAGCATGTGCGACTGTGCCTGCCCGGTGGGGATCTTTCCTACAATTGCGTTCGTCGCGGGGTCAAGGATCGTCACGGTCTGATCGAGCTCCGTGGTGACGTAGAGCAGGTTGCGCTTGCGATCGTAGACAGCGCAGTGCGGCCGAACACCGTGCCCGAAATCAACGGTATGGACGAGCTTGCGGGAGGCTATGTCAATCACCTCCAGCGTCTTGCCGTCCGTCCCCGGCTTGCCCACGCCGGAGTTGCCGTAGATAGGGACAAAGGCAGTGCGGCCGTCGGGTGTCACAGCGACTTCATGGCCAGTCACAGCAGCTTCGTCCAAGCTCCCAACCGGCTGAGCAGACGCCGCGTTGATGAAACTAACGCTGTGGTCAGTTTGGTTGACAACCAGGAGTTCGGGCGCGTGTGACGTAGTCGTCGCAGCTGCGGGCGACTGCCAGGATAGGGTCGAGAGAGCAAGGGATGTACAGAGCGAAACAAGCCTTCGCATTTGGAGCCAGATGGTAGCACCGCAAAGGTATGACTCACCACTCTTGTGCCGATGATCTCCTAAATCTGGGCACCGAGAACACCAGGTTCCGGTCTAGCCCAGCGGACCCACCGCGCGAGCACGGTTACGCGCCGGCAGGAACTGGTGGATGAGCAACTGGTAAGCGCCACCACCGAGCACGCCGCCCAGCAGCGGAGCGACGAGAGGGATCCACCAGTAGTTGTCCGGCGAAGGAAAGGCAGACGTACCCCAACCGGCGAAGAAGCAGAACAGCCGTGGACCGAAGTCGCGTGCGGGGTTGATGGCCCACGCCTCCAGGTAGCCCATCGAGCCGCCAATGGCAGCCACCAGGAAGCCAATGATAAGAGCACCGGAGTTAGCACCCGGTGCCTGCTCGTTGTACTGCTCGGTGATCGCGAAGATGCCGAAGACAAGGAAGGCCGTAAGGAGGATCTCGTCGGTGAAGGCGTGCATCGGCAGGATCGAGTTGCCCGGGTGTGTGAAGAAGACACCTGCTGCTCCACCGTTGGCGCGGGAGAGATGATGGGCGGCGTTAAAGGCGTTGATCACGGGCGAGAAGAGCGCGTAAACAATGACGGCCCCAACGAATCCGCCAAGCACCTGCGCGGCGCAATACGGCGCCACCTTGCGCCAGGAGAACTTCCGGAAACATGCAAGCGCCACCGTAACCGCCGGGTTGGCGTGGCATCCACTGACCGATGCCGTGCTATAGATCGCGATGGTGACAGCCAGTCCCCAGGTGATGCATACACCCCAATACGATTGCAGGTAGGGGCTTGGATCGTACAGGCTGTACATCGCGGCGACGGAGTCACCGATGCTGATGATGATGCACATCGCGACCGCTTCCGCGATGAGTTCTCCGACGAGTGCTTTGGTCATGCCCCTTCCCTTCCTGCGCCAACTAACTTACCAAGGTCCTTGCTGAGTTATTCGTCGATCCAGTCGAAGGAGCGAGTCACGGCCTTTTTCCATTGCTTGAAAAGCCGTTCACGATCGGCAGATTCGATCTGCGGCTCCCAGGTCTGGTCCACGGACCAGTTCGCAACAAGGTCCGTCATATCCTTGTAGAAGCCGCATGCCAGCCCCGCAGCGTACGCCGCACCCAAGGCTGTGGTCTCCTTCATGGCGGGGCGAATCACCTTGCGGCCGAGCAGGTCAGCCTGAAACTGCATGAGCAGGTTGTTGTTGACCATGCCGCCATCGGTACGCAGCTGTTCCAGCACAATGCCGGAGTCGGCTTCCATGGCCTCAACAACCTCGCGGGTCTGGAAGGCAGTGGCTTCAAGTACGGCGCGTGCGATGTGGCCCTTGTTCGCGTAACGCGTGAGACCGGTAATCACGCCACGCGCGGTGTCCTTCCAGTAAGGGGCGTAAAGGCCTGAAAAAGCGGGCACAATATAGACACCACCATTGTCGTCCACCGAGCGTGCCAGGCTTTCAATCTCTTCGCTGCAGCGAATCATGCCAAGGTTGTCGCGTACCCACTGCACCAGCGCGCCGGTGATGGCGATGCTGCCTTCGAGTGCATAAACGGCGGGCTGACCGTCCATCTGGTACGCAAGGGTGGTCAGCAGGCCGTGGCGGGACATGACCTTTTTCTCACCAGTGTTCATGACGAGAAAGCAGCCTGTGCCGTAGGTATTCTTTAGTTGGCCCGGTTGAAAACATGTCTGACCGACAAGCGCGGCTTGCTGATCGCCAAGCACCCCGCCAATCGGCAGGCCCTTCAAACAGGCAACTCGAACTTCACCAAAATGGCCGCTGCTGGGACGGATCTGCGGCATCATGCTTCGCGGCACTTGAAACAACTTCAGGAGCTCATCGTCCCATTCCAGCGTGTCCAGGTTCATCAGCTGAGTGCGGCTTGCATTGGTGACATCGGTGCAGTGAATGCCACCGGAGACGCCACCGGTAAGATTCCACAGCAGGTAGCTATCGATGTTGCCGAAGAGGAGTTCGCCACGCTCCGCGCGGACCCTTGCACCGTCGGCGTTGTCCAGTATCCACCGAATTTTAAGACCGCTGAAGTAGGTTGCAAGCGGCAGACCGGTTTTGGCGCGAAAGCGATCCTGCCCGCCCTCCCGGGCGAACGCGGCTACGCCATCACCGACGCGAGTGTCCTGCCAGACGAGCGCATTGTAGACAGGCTCTCCCGTCAGCCGATCCCATACGACAGTGGTCTCACGTTGGTTTGTAATGCCCAGCCCTGCAATATCGGAGACCTTGAGCTTGGCTTGGTTGCAGGCCTGCTCAATGACCTCAACTGTGCGCTGCCAGATCTCGCCTGGGTTGTGTTCTACCCAGCCTGGTTGAGGGTAAATCTGCTGGTGTTCCTTTTGGGCCTGGGCGACGATCTTTCCGCCGCGGTCGAAGACCATGAAGCGTGTGCTCGTGGTTCCCTGGTCCAGCGCCCCAATAAATTCCGCCACACCATCACCTCACTCCCAGGAAGGCTTCGAGCTGTTGTTTTCGAAACCCGATGATCATACACATCCAAGCCTGTGTTCTTTGCTGCAGGTACTCTTGTCGCTATGCGTGTTGCGTGGCCGCTGCGGGCGAAGTCTGATCACCTCGGCGGGTCTGGATTTTCGCTCACTCCGTAAAAGCGACGGGCGAGCTGGCGGAAGCTGGCCACTTGAGACTCGATCCAATCCTCGCCGTACCCGAGTTCCCTGGCCATAACCTTCGCGACAAGAGGAGCGGCCCGTTGCGCGGCGCGTGCATCGAGCAGCAACGCGCGGGTCCTTCGCGAGAGCACATCTTCAATCGTGCGAGCCATCTCCTCCCGCACCCCGTAGACGACCTCCGCAACCGAGTAAAGAAGCGATGCATCGAGCAGCACGGCCATTGAGGGATCGCTCCCTGCGAGTTCCCCGACAGCGGCGGCATCGGTGCCGTAGTGCGCCAGCTCGCCACCAGCCTGCCCGCGAACATCCGGTGCACCGCGCAGCCTGATGTTCTTGCTGACGCATTCCCGCGGCGGAAGCAGTCCCTTCTTGATCGCAAAGTCGAGCGCATCCTCCGCCATGCGGCGATAGGTGGTCCACTTACCGCCGGCAACCGTCACCAGCCCGCTTCCGGAGACGTCGATGTGATGCTCACGGGAAAGCTTGGCGGTGTTGGCCTTGTTCCCTGTCACGAGAGGACGCAGGCCTGAGAAAATGCTCAGGATGTCGGCGCGGGTCACAGCACGCGAAAGGTATGGGTTGATCGTTTGGAGCAGGAATTCAACCTCGGAGGCATCATGCCCGGGTTCCATCTCGACCTTTGTCGCAGCCACATCCGTGGTCCCGATCACCACTTTGCCGAGCCACGGAATTGCGAAGATGATGCGTCCATCCTCAGTTTTGGGGACCATAATGGCGGCGGTCTGACCACATCCACTCGGCTGCAGGAAATCTCCGGAAACCACCAGGTGAGTTCCACGGCTCACAGAGAGCAACGGCTCGAGAGCCGGCGTGTCCTGCTGCCGCAACCGATCGACAAAGATCCCCGTGGCATTTACCAGCGCCGCGGCCTCAACGTGATAGACCTCACCGGTTTCAGCGTCCTGAACGAGTGCGCCACAGACTTTGTCCTCGCGCTTCACCAGTTCAGTGCAGCGCACGTAGTTCAGGATCAGCGCCCCGTGGTCTTCCGCAGTCCGAGCCAGCGCCAAAGCAAGACGCGCATCATCGAATTGACCGTCGTGGTACAGGATGCTTCCTTTAAGACCCTCGGCGGCGATGCCCGGGATGCGTTTGCGGGTCTCATGTGCGCTGAGAATCTTGGTCGGACCGAGCGAGGACTCCCCCGCGAGCAGTTCGTACAGCTTGAGCCCCGCGCCGTAAAACGGCAGGTCGAACCATTTGTACGCCGGTGTGAGAAATGGAAGCGCGTGAACCAGGTGCGGGGCGTTGCTGAGCATAATTCTGCGCTCACGCAGGGCCTCGTACACCAGGGGCAGTTGCCCGCTCACAAGGTAACGCACACCACCATGCACCAGCTTGGTAGCACGGCTGGAAGTGGCCTGGGCGAAATCTCCGGCTTCAATCAGCGCGGTACGATAGCCTCGCGTTGCAGCGTCAACAGCAATGCCCAGGCCAGTTGCACCGCCGCCCACGACAAGCAGATCGAAACGATTCTCCAGTAACCCGAGCTTCTCAGAACGGCTCTTCAAGCAAACCTCCTTCGAGATCCAGAGCGAGACCGGGCCTACCCAAGAACCGGCAGCACCGATGTTATTACGGCAGCTTGCCTGCTCCGATCTGTGCGGTTGACATCCGCTGGCCGCGGTTGACATCCGCTGGCCGAAATCATTAGTGTTGCGGCGCGGTAGAGATCAGATGAAGCCGTCCGCGGGAGTGCAGAGAAATGCGTTCCAGCGGGCGGTTTTCGTTTGCCTCAATCGAATCGCACAAGGACCCATGATGAAGGACAGCCAAGGCCGGTCGATCGCCCCGACACCCCAGCAGGTTTCCGCCGACACAACGACACTCGAACTGGGCGTGACTCGCAGGAACTTTGTGGGTGGACTCGCTGCGGCGGGCGTGCTTTCCGCCTGGAGCGCCAAAAGCTACGCCGCCATCGCGGGCGCCAATGAGCGGGTGAACTTTGCGGTCATCGGCTTGAACAGTCGGGCCTACGCCCACCTTTCCGCGCTGCAGGCCAACCGCAAGGATGCGCGCATCACGCACGTGTGCGATGTGGATTCGACTATTCTCGCGAAGTTCGCGGACAAGACGAAGACGGCGATGAACGAGCCAGCGCAGGCCGACAAGGATTTTCGCCACACGCTTCAGGCGAAGGACGTCGACGCGATCACGATCGCAACGCCGGATCATTGGCATACGCCTATGGCAATCATGGGCTTGCAGGCCGGTAAGCACGTCTACGTCGAAAAGCCGTGCTCGTACGACCCGCACGAGGGCTTGATGCTGATCGAGGCGGTGAAGAAGACCGGCAAAGTATGCCAGATGGGCTCGCAGCAACGGTCCTCGCCCCACACCATCGAGATTGTAGGCAAGATTCACAACGGGCTGATCGGCCGGGCCTACTGGGCGGAAACCTGGTACGCGAATCGGCGCAAGCCTATCGCGGTCGGGAAAGAGATACCCGTGCCCGCCACCCTGGACTGGGATCTTTGGCAAGGACCTGCCCCGCGCACCGCGTACAAGGACAACGTTCACCCCTATAACTGGCACTGGTTCAAGCGCTGGGGCACCGGAGAGACGTTGAACAATGGCACCCACGAGGTGGACGTTGCGCGCTGGGCGCTCGATGTCGGCTGGCCCGATCACGTTGTAGCAGCGGGCGGCCGCTACGCCGCGAAGGACGACTGGCAGTTCTACGACACGCTGGACGTATCCATCAACTACCCGGACAAGCTGCTGACCTGGAAGTGCGACTGCTGCAGCGGAAAGACAACCTTCGGACGCGACCGCGGTGTGGCTGTCCATGGCACCGAAGGCACGGTGATCATCGACCGCGCAGGCTATGAAATCTATAACAAGCAGGACAAACGGACTGGCGAGTATGTCGTCTCTGGCCATGCCGCAACCTCTGCCTCGGACCTGGTGGGCGCAGACAGCATGACCGATCTGCACTTTGCCAACATGATCGATTCGATTCGCACCGGAGCCCAGCTTCATCAGCCCATCACGCAGGGCAATGTCGCGGTGACACTCATGCAGCTAGCCAATATCTCCTACTTCACGGGGCGTGGGCTGCACATCGACGCCGGGAGCGGAGCAATTCAGAACGACAAGGAAGCCCAGGCGATGACGCGGCGCACCTATGAGAAAGGCTGGGAGCCGAAGGTTTAGCGCAGTCCGCAGAGGCGCTCTTGGGGCACCCCGGCGCTGCACAAGCCAGCGTGCACCTTATTACCTCGAGGCCACTCCCAGATCCACCCTGAAGAAATCACACCAAAGGAGCAACGTATTCCAATGACCCCAGATGAAAGATCCTGTGAGAACAAGATGTCTTCGCCGGCATCGCTGCTCCTTCTCCTTCTTGTGTTCCTCTTTGCTGCCTCTTCCGCCTTGGCTCAGGCAGTCAGCGGCACGATTGTTGGCACCGTGACCGATTCTTCCGGGGCCTATGTTGCCAACGCCCAGGTCACGATCCTGTTAACCGGACAGGGCACCGCCCACACCGCTGTAACGAATTCGAGCGGCAACTACACCGAGCCGGATCTCCCCCCAGGCGTCTACACGGTCACCATCACTGCTCCTGGCTTCAAGAAGGAGATTCGCGAGAACATCCCGCTCGAGACCAACACGACCAGCCGCGTGGACGCCGCGCTTGCAGCGGGAAGCACCTCGGAAGAGATCACGGTGACCACAGCACCACCGCAACTCCAGACCGATCGCGCCGACATCTCAACCACCATCGAGCAGCAGCAGATCGCCACACTTCCCCTAAGCAGCGGCAACAACTTCCAATCCCTCCTGAACACTGTGCCGGGTATGTCGCCGGTAGTGTTCAACAACTCCCAATTCTTTAATGCCAACAACGATCTTTCCGTGAATGCCAACGGACAGTCTTCCTACGTCAATCTTTACCAGATTGAAGGCATCGACGACGACCAGCGCACGGGCATCCACATCATCCTGGTGCCACCCGCCGCCGCCATTCAGAACGTAGACATCACGACCAACAACTTCGAAGCGGAGTTCGGTCGGGCGGTCGGAACCGTCGTCAACGTCACACTGAAGTCCGGAACGAACAGCTTCCATGGCTCGGCGTTTGAGAGCATGGAGAACAACGGCGTCAACGCACGGAACTACTTCGCCACCGGACCGAACGGTCGACTGGTTTATAACTACACGGGCGGCTCAATCGGTGGCCCGATCCTCAAGGACAAGCTCTTCTTCTTTGGCGATTTCCTGCGGACGTCCGATCACGAATCCTCTACCGTCAACACCAACATCCCGTTCTTCAACGCACCCGGCGGCGTGCTCAATCTCAGCGGGTACGCCGGTCAGGTCTACGACCCCAACACAGGCGTGACCGCCAGTTGCAACACCAACGTCTCCTCCGGGCAAGTCTGCGGAACTGGGCGCACCCCATTCGCCGGCAACCTCATCCCGCTCAACAACCCCGGCGTAAGCCCCGTTGGCCTGAAGGTCTTGCAGGCTCTGGATACACTCGCGCGGAATCCGGCGACGAACCTTGCTTCGGCTGCCTACATCGCGGGCAGAACAAGCAACAACTTCTCCCAGAACCTACCCTTCAACAAGGATTCGATTAGCTACGACATCAAGAGCGACTTCACGATCACGCCGAAGGATCACCTCAGCGGCCGCTTCAGTCACCAGACCACAAACACCATCCAGGCGCCGCTCTTCGGAGCCTTTTTGGGCGGTCCTGCGGGAGGCGGCGGCTTTGAAGCGACAGGTGTCGCGTCGGCGTATAGCACCGGCTTCAACTATGATCACGTCTTCTCTCCCAAGCTGTTCACCGAGGTACGTGCCGGCGTGGCTCACCTGCGTAACTCGGCACAACAGACCGACTACGGCAGCAACGATGCGAAGACGCTTGGCATCCCGGGCAATGGACCGAATGGCACCAACAACACATTGACCAGCAGCGGCCAGGTCGCCTTCCAACTGAGCAACTTCGCGGGCAATGGGCAAAATGGGACGACGAACCCGCTGATCGGCTACTCCCAGTCGCTTCCGTGGCTGCGCGCAGAATCAAACATCGACGTTGCAAACAACTGGACCAAGCTCATCGGCAATCACACATTGAAGGCCGGAGCCGATGTTCGTCGTATTCGTGACGATCTTCTTCAGGGCAACAACAACGCGGCGGCAGGCACTTTTTACTTCAGTGAGAATCAAACGTCAGCGCCAGGTGCGACGTCCTTCAATGGCTCGGCCACGGGCCAGGCCAACGACATCGCCAGCGTTCTCTTCGGAACGCCCTACCAGGTCGGCCAGGATACCAACAGCACCTTCCCCGCGTACCGCCAGACCTGGCTGTTCTTCTTCGCGTCCGACAAGTGGCAAGCGAGCCCCAAGCTGACGCTCGACTATGGTCTGCGCTACGAGCTGTATCCCCCGGCCACGCCGCGAAAGCCCGGCGGCTTTGTTAACTACAACCCCTCCAACAATCAGTTGGTCATCGCAGGTGTCGACGGCAATCCCTCGAACCTCGGCATGCAGACGGACTACCGGAATGTTGCTCCTCGTCTCGGCGCTTCTTACCGGGCCACGGATAAGACCGTGATCCGTGCCGGGTTCGGCGTCAGCTATGTGCCCTTCGTCGACAACACCTACGCGTATAACTACCCCATCAAGACAAGTACCTTCTACACAAATACTCCCACCTATGGATCGGCATTGAACCCTGCGGGCGGTGTGGTCAACCTGGCAACGGGCATCCCCGCAACTCCGACCGCGGCCTTCAGTTCTACTGGAACGCTGCAGGAAACCGCTGCAAACGGCACCATCGGACTGGCCAATCTGTACATCCCCCTCAACTTCCGCAACGCCTACGTCTCGTCATGGAACGCCGTGGTACAACAGGCACTCCCCGGAGACATGTCGCTGCAGATCGCCTACGTAGCCAATCACGGCACGCGCATTGACGTGTCTCAAAACATCAACGTGCCCAGGGTCTACGGCCAAACTGCCGCATACGATCCACTCAACATCGCGTTCGGCAAAACCGCAGCTGTCAACGAATTCTTCCTTGGCTTCTCGACCAACTACGAGTCACTCCAGGTTGAGCTGAAGAAGCGATTCAACAAGGGCTTCGGCTTTTCTTCCGCCGTCACGTGGGGTAAAGCGCAGAACTACCAAACGGGCGCACAAGACGGCGCGCTCATGTACTACAGCGGAGACCTGCGTCGTAACTACAACCTCGCCGACTTTGACCGGCGGCTCAACTACGAGCAGACCATCACCTACGAGCTGCCAGCAGGCAAGGGGCATCAGTATTTCAACTCCGGGCTGACCTCGTATGCGCTGGGTGGCTGGCGCGTGTCCGCAATCATCTCGGCCCTTTCGGGCCTGCCTTTCAGCATCACGACTACCAGCGTCACGCCCGGCACCACACAGACCGCCAACCAGGTGGGACCCTACGTGGTAGCGCATGCCGTGAGCGGGGCGGCAACGACACCGTGGTTCAACACGGCCGCGTTCAAGGCGCCTCCCACTTGCGTGGCGTTTACCGCGGCCAACCCGGTTCCATGCGCTCTCGGCAACACGCAGCGCAATCAGTTCCGCGGGCCCGGGTACTTCTCAGACAATCTCTCCCTCTTCAAGATCTTCCCCATCTTCCGGGAGCGTGTCGCGATGGAGGCCCGGATCGATGCGTTCAACATGACCAACACTCCCGCCTTCGGGCTGCCCGTATCTACGCTGACCTCCAGCTCCTTCGGAAAGATCACGTCGACGCTGGGCAGCGGCGTTGGCAATGTGAACGGGGTCGGCGGCCCACGCGTTTTACAGGCCGGCGTCAAGTTCACGTTCTAATCGCATGCCCCACCTGCGCCACGTCTCTCCCGTGAGACGTGGCGACCCTCTTTGCCATCTGAAATCGAACCAGCTACCAGAAGTGAGGATCGCATGATGCACATCTCTCGCCGTCGTTTCAACGCAGGACTTGGTGCCGCGGCAGCGTCGGTTGCCTATCCCCTACGCGCCCGGGCAGCTGCTTCGACCCTGAAGGTGGGAGTCATCTCGGACGAGATCTCGCAGGATCTGGACCATGCCTGCCATGTCATCGCCAATGAGTGGGGCCTGCACTTCGTCGAACTGCGCGAAGTCTGGGGCAAGAACCTGCAGGTCATCTCCGACGCGCAGATCGCCGAGGCACAGAAGATCCTGGCAAAGTACAACCTGCAGGTGACCGACATCAGCAGCCCGCTCTATAAAGTGGACTGGCCAGGTGCGCCGCCCTCTCCCTATGGATCCAAAGCCGACCTGCACGGCGCCGATGAGGTCAGCTTCAAGCATCAGGATGAGATCCTGGAGAGGTCCATCGCACTCGCAAAGCACTTCAAGACAAACAAGGTCCGCTGCTTCGATTTCTGGCGGATCGAAGACGTAAAGCCCTTCCGTGCCGCGATCAACGCCAAGCTGCAGGAATCAGCAGAAAAGGCGGCGCGCCAGAACATCATGCTTGTGCTCGAAAACGAGTTCGCATGTAATACCGCAACGGGTCGCGAAGCCGCGGCGACACTTAGCGGAATACCTTCGGGAAATCTGGCACTGAACTGGGATCCCGGCAACGCGGTGATGCGCGGAGAGCTGGATGCCTTTCCAAATGGCTGGCAGGCTCTTCCAAAAGGTCGTATTCATCACTGCCACGTGAAGAACGCCGTCAAGGATAGCGCCGGTAAAATCGTCTGGTCACCGGTCGACATCGGCTACATCGACTGGGCTGCCCAGTTCAAGGCACTCGCCGATCTCGGCTACTCCGATGCCGTCACCCTGGAGACGCATTGGAAGGACGGCAACTCGCCCGAGACCTCCTCGCGCACCAGTTGGCAAGGGATGAAGAAGCAACTCGAGAAAGGTCACATTACCCTTTGAACGCCCGGCCAGCTTGGACTCATGGCAGGCGGCGTCATCAATCGATACTCAGGTATCCGGCTTTGCCCTTCGCCGCTAGAAGGTTACATACAGCCCGGCTAGATCATACTGCTCGAACCCAAGCAACTGCTTTCCCTGCCACCACGCACGGGACCTCGTCGCGCTCACGATTGTGAAGTTACGTGCAGTCACAATTGGCGTTGTATTAGCTTCCATGACAAAGCTGATAACGGATGCCAACCCTGCGTCATTTCAAGGAGTGCGAGGCGCGCAGGCGGTGCTCTTCCCCTCCCTCAGTCCGCAGAACCCGGCTTGTTCCTCCGTCCGGCGCGTACGGCAGGTACCCGCCGCTAAACCGGCGTAACCCACACTAGTTACTTGGGTTACCGGATTCTTCTACTTCATCGTTTTACCTGAATTACCGCACCTCGAACCCACCTCTTACCGGTCGGTTTCGGACGAAAGTGTTATATACCGTCCCCTCCCCAGAATTAGACGCTGTGAGGGTTACTGGAACCGGACGACAACATGCGAGCACCTTACAAACTATGCCGGGCCAGTGTTCCTGTGATCGTTTGCTCACAGATTTCAGACGCGGAGGCGGGCTGCTCACTCGTCCCGGCCGCCCTGCGCGAGGTCCTCACCGGACGCTGTCAGAGGGAGCTCAGCCCAGCGCCGGTTGATCCGGTCGTACACCCTAAACAACTCACCGATCTTCCCTACGGCCAGCCCGCCCTCCATTGCCTCGCAAGGGCGAGGGCCTAGCCAGATGCAGCAGCCAGCCCTCCCATTCCGCGTCCGAGTCTTCGTGACCGCCTGCTCCCTGGTAGGTGCCGCGGTCATGGTGAACGCCTTGCTGCTTCACTCCCAACCCACTGATCTGCTCAAATTCTTCTGCTACCTGGCGGTGGCAATTCTCTCCGCAACACTAAAAGTGTGGCTCCCCGGCATGGAAAGCACGATGTCCGTGCACTTCCTGTTTGTTCTGCTTGGAGTCTTAGAGCTGTCGCTCGGAGAAACGCTCATCATCGGCTGCGGCGCAACCCTCGTCCAGAGCTTCTGGAAGACCAAGCACCGCCCCCAGGCCATCAAGGTCATATTCAACGTCCTTGGGATGAGTGCTCCTGCAATCTACGCGACCTACACTGCCTATCGCTGGTCTTCGCAACACGTACGCAACAGCACGCCTCTGCTGCTGATCATCTCCGCCTGCGCCTACTTTTTCGCGAACACTGCACCCGTGTCTGTAGTGATCGCTATGAGCGAAAATATATCGGTTCGCAAGATATGGAAAGAGACTTACTTCTGGTCACTTCCCTACTATCTCGTCGGCGCTGCAATCGTTGGTCTAGTTAGCTTCGTCACACGCTATATCGGTTGGCAGAGTGCCCTGATCATCGTTCCGATCATGTACTGGGTCTACCGCTCCTACCATCTCTACCTGGGTCGTCTGGAAGACGAAAAGAAGCGCGTAGAAATCGAAGCACGGCAGGTTGAGGCGGAGAAGCGCCACGTGGAAGAGGTCTGCGCACTGCATCTACGCACCATCGAAGGTCTCGCCCTCGCAATCGAGGCAAAAGACCAGAACACCCACTCCCATCTTCATCGCGTGCGGACCTACGCAGTCGAGATCGGCAAAGAACTGGGCATGACGACAGAAGACCTCGACGCGTTACGTGCCGGTGCCCTGCTGCACGACATCGGCAAACTCGCCGTCCCAGACCACATCATCAATAAGCCGAGCCGACTTACCCCGGAAGAGTTCGAGAAGATGAAGATCCATCCGGTGGTCGGTGCAGAGATCCTGGAAAAAGTTGCGTTTCCGTATCCCGTCGCTCCAATCGTGCGGTCCCACCACGAGAAGTGGAATGGAGCAGGCTATCCCGACGGCCTCAAAGGCGAGGAGATTCCCCTCGGTGCTCGGATCCTCGCTGTTGTCGATTGCCTGGATGCACTGACTTCAGACCGGCAATATCGCAAGGCACTCCCTCTCGACGAGGCGATGCAGAAGATCGCCCAGGAAACGGGAACGTCCTTCGATCCGGAGATCGTTCGCATCCTGGAGCGCCGCTACAAGGAGTTTGAAGGGTTCGCCCTGCGCAGCCTTCAGCAGACCAGTGAGGACGCGCTCCGGTTCAGCTACACCGTGCAAAGAGGCGAAGGCCCTGCTACCGGTCTGCAGTCCGAAGGCATCAGCCGCAACGGCAACGAGACGGACTTCCTCACCTCCATCGCCTCCGCACGTCAGGAAGCACACACTCTGTTTGAGTTGAGCCAGGACCTCGGTAATTCCCTTAGCCTCGATGAGACTTTGTCTCTCGTAGCGCTGCGTCTCAAAAAGCTCGTCCCTTACGACTCGCTCGTCACCTTCATGAAGCGAGAGGACATGCTGATCCCCGAGTTTGTAACCGGTGAGAACGCCCGTCTGTTCTCGCAACTGAACATCAAGATCGGAACCGGCCTATGCGGCTGGGTCGCCCAGAATACTAAGCCGATCATGAACGGCAACCCTGCAGTGGAGACAGGTTTCCCAGCAGGGGAAGCCACGAGCGGACGCCCTCAATCCGCACTCGTTGTGCCGTTGGAAGGCGTTACGGGCCTGGTCGGAGTCCTTGCCCTTTACAGCTCCGAGCCGGACGCTTTCACAAGCGAACATCTGCGCATCCTCCAGGTCGTGACAGCGCGCGTAGCCCTCTTCATTGAGAACGCGCTCAAGTACCGCGAGGCCGAACACTCGGCCACCATCGACCACCTCACCGGCATGGCCAATGCCAGAGCGCTCTCCATTCACCTGGAGCAGGAACTGGCACGCTGCAAACGCGAAAACCAGACTATGGCCGTGATCGTGTGCGATCTTGATGGATTCAAGGAGGTCAACGATCGCTACGGTCATCTCGCCGGCGACAAAGTCCTGAAGCTCTTTGCCAACTCGGTGCGAAACGTCTGCCGCTCCTACGACTATGCAGCACGTATGGGTGGGGACGAGTTCGTGATCATAGCCACCAACATCGATCCAGCGGCTATCGAAGAACGCGCCATGTTGATGAGCGATCTCGCGCAAGAGGCGGGTCGCGAGGTCTGCGGAAGAAACTTCCTCTCGCTCAGCCTCGGCGCCGCATTCTATCCAGATGACGGCGAGGACGCAGAAAGACTCCTGTCCGAAGCCGACCGCCGCATGTATGCCGTAAAGACCGTCCACCATAGCGGACTGCCAAGACACTCCAGGCAAAGCATCCTGGAACCGGAAGAAGCTCTCATGCAGTAAAGAACCACAGATGGCCCATGCTCGACCGCTCCGTCCAGTGTTGCTCTCTATCCTGGTGCAACTCGCTCAACTAGCATGGAGATATCCATCCGGGATGCACATTCACGCCGGCACCCGTCACGTTGATCAGCCACCAGCGCCATCCGTGGCATTTCCGAGATGAAAGATCGAGTCACGTGAGGCTCTGGTTCAGAAGTGTCTGTCCGCAAAAACAGCAATCTTCATTGGGCGCCTAGGCGGGCGCATGTGACCCAACTGTTTCGAAGACTTCCAGTTTAGGAAGGCGAGATCTTTGGATCACAGATAGATAGACATCAGGGATGTGCGCGTGTTCGCGAAAGCAGCTACGCTTCAGTCGCGACCTCTTCTGGACTGTCGACCAATTCCACCAGCAGGCGACTAGGTGTGTAAAACCACGCGATTCGCCGTCCTCCGAAGGCAACAGCCGGTGCCGGCGCGCTCACCAGCAAGCACTTGTTCTGTCGAACGTGGGCCAGCGCCCGGTCCAGATCGTTGGTCTCAAAACACAGGTGATAGGCGCCACCTCCGGTTTTGTTCAGCATGGACCGAATTGGCGCATCTTCCGTCAACGGTGCGATCAACTCAATTTCGGCCACATCCGCGTCCGTTTGTGCGAGGAAGTTCACACTTACCTTTTGAATCGGATCGTCGAAGCTACCGGAGACTACACGCAATCCGAAGAGTGTTTCGAGCATCTTCGCCGCAGGGTCGAGCTCCGGCACGGCCACCCCCACATGCAACAACTTGAATCTCAGACCCTCCGGCAACCCTGGAATCAAAGGGTCGCCCCCTTCTGCTCGAGCGCGCTCTGAAGCTTGCCGACGGTCGTCAACTCGGGGACGTGCTGAGGATCCAACTGCACCCCGTACTCCCCTTCAACCGAAAGAATCAGCTGAAGGTGGCGAAACGAATCCCACGCCTCCACAGAATCGGTCGATGTTTCCGCTGTGACCTCCGCGGGGCTGATCTCCAACGTATCCGCCACAATGTCACGCAACGACGACGGCACTTGAATCAAACTCATAGCTCTCTTTCCCTTCTAAAGTCAGCCACCACGGGCTTTGCGGCAACTCCTGTGACATACCAAGCCTGTACACCGCGGCCCCGTCTCCACCGCTGTCCTTGATGAAGCCGTGGTCGGGATAAAAGTCCTTGCACGGTGCGTTCTTCTTCGTTTCGATGAACTCACCCACCATCCACTTCGCGCCCCTCTGGAATGCGCGTTCGGAAACGTAAGCGAGGATCGCTGATTCAATGCCTCTCCCAATCACACGGCAAGACAGCAGCAGCACATCAATCCAGCACTCTTCACCATGCATCCGCGTCAAAGCCAGACCCACAACACCCGCGTCCCCGAAGCGATCTCGCACGCGCACCGCGAGGGCCTGACTGTCTCGCTCTGTGACGAAGTGCATGATTTCCGCGGCCGAGTACCGCCGAGTGGTCAGATTGAACTGGTTCGTCTTTGCAAGCAGTTGCGCAGAGCGTTCCAAGGGAGCTTCTGCCGCGCTCAAGAACGTGCAAACAATGCCAAGAGATGCCAGAAACTCGTCACGGCTGGCTGCCTTGCTCTGCAGAGCAGCGCGCTGAACTTGTGCCCTGTACTCGCCGGAACGATTGCGATCATCTGCCGTCACTGCAAGCGCGTCAAAGTCCCACTCCTGAGCAAGCAGATCGATCGTTCGCCAAGGCTCGTTTGCAGAAACCTCAACGACCGTGACCTCGGGCAAGAGCTGCCGGATTGCTGCACACTCCGCCGGATTGTCATCGACAAACACGAACGAATCCAACCCGAGCGAAAGGTCCTGGGCCAACTCGCGCAGCGCCTCAGCCTTCTCACCCCAACCGATCTTGAGCGCGACAAAATCATCCAGGGTGAGGGCCAGATCTGCCGCCCGTAGGCGGAAGGCTTCCGCCACATCACTCTCATTATTTTTGGAACTGACTGCCAGCAAGATGCCTCGAGCAGCCAACTCTCGGAGGAAAGTTTGGTAGGCAAAATAACAGTTTCCCGGAAAGGCGTGCCCGGTCGCGATTCCATCAGGCCCATCCTCTCCCAAAATGCCGCCCCACAGGGTATTGTCGAGATCCGTGCAGAGGAGCTTTCGTGGTGCCCGAAAAAGAGCAGACGCGGACCGAATCAAGGCCTGCGCATATGCCCGAAAAGCGCCCGGCGCCACGGGCAGCCTGGAGGCAAGGAACATCCTCTCATCGCGCCAGCGCTCCACCCCGTACTGCCCTGCAACGCGATCCAAATCGAGAAACGCACAATCGGATACGGTCCGGCAAACCTGGGCTAACTGGCGGTTCAACTCACGCAGGGAGTTCACAAAGCTATTCGGGAGGTTGGCATCGCCAACAGGCCCTAGTGACGTCCACTGCGGCGGAACGCAACCCTGAACCACGAGCCGCCCGCTGCTAACCGAGCGGAAGCTATGCAGCATTTGCCCCATCCGCTCAGCGCAGGCCTCGATCTCTGCACCGACGTCCTCCCCGCGCCCCATCCCGCAAATTCGGGAAAGCTGGCCAGCGAGTTCCTCTGTGTCCAGCAAAACGAACACGAGGTCAGCGCCTGCGGGTCCGGTGCTCGCACCAGGGTTCAGCATTTCCTCCATGTAGGATCCGTAGCCGCCCGTCTGGACCTCCAGCACGAAGCCGCCCAGCACCGCCTCCACCTGCAGCGCTGGAAGCAGCGGCTCCACCGTGACAGAGCGCACAACAAACGCCTTCAACCGTCGATGGCCCCCGACCGTCAGAGCATCACTGGCTTTTCTGAAGACCGTTGCGCAGAAGGAAATGTCAGTGGCCCGTCCCAGGGAGAGCAGCGCACGCGCGTGCAGCAGCGCATCTTTCGTCTGCCCTGCCGCGAGCGCATCTTGTACCGCCTGCCGCTCTACCCGCCAACGTTCGTCAGCCTGCATGCGCCCCCGTCTCCATCGGCACCGCATCCGCTACCGCGACTGTTACGGAAGCAATCGGGGGCTTCGCGCGCATGATAATCCGTCCCGGAACGCCCATGACCGTCGCACCGGCCGGCACATTGCTCATGACCAGTGTGTTCGCAGCAATCTTGGCGCCGCTTCCTACCTTGATTTTGCCCACCAGCACGGCGCCTGTACCGATGTACACGTCGTCCCCCAACACCGGAATCCCACCCCGCCCCATGGCCGAGGCTCCAATGGTGACCCTATGCGCCAAGTCACAGTTCCGCCCCAGTACAGCGCCAGGATTGATATGGACCCCGCCGATATGCCCGATGTAAAACCCGCCGCCGATCGTGGCTTGGGGGTCCAGATCCATCTCCATGAACACCACACAGAACTTAACGGCAAGAAACGACAAAACCTTTAACGGAATTCTTGCCAGTGCCGGCGGCCGCCCCACATACAGCCAGTTGCTGAGCCTGTAGGAGGCAATGGACCACACCGCAGGGTGAAGCCATAGCTCCTTTCCCGCGTACCCCTTTGCGCGGTACCGGGCTATATCTTCAGCAAACGCGCTCATCGACTCGTCTCTTGGTTCATGGCACCCTGAATGGGTCTCCGCCATCTTACCAAGTCATCTTCTTCGAAACCTTCATATAGGCTTCGCCTGCCCCGGAAGTTGCAGCGCAAAGCCCCCCGCCGACCTAGTCCTCTTCGACCCCCGGGAGTCCCATTGCCGCCCGTAGCTGCAAGAACCTCGGCTCGTGATGGAGCCCCCGCAGTAGTGGGTCTACGGAGATCCCAATCAGTGCCGGATCGTGTCGGGAATACAGGTTCGCCAGGTCATTGAGCGCCTGCTCCTTGGCACCAAGCTCGGCCTTGTACCTCGCCATGGAGTACGTGACTGCTCCGCTCTTGTGCCGCTTCTGCTCATCTTCCAGCAAGGCACGCCACATGGCCTGCTCGCCGTGGGCACGGTACACGACCGCTGCCATTTGCATCGTGGCCGCCGTTTCGCTGTCCTGCCGCAGCTCCGATGCCAGCGTCGTCTCCGCGAGGTAACGGGGGGTATCTCTTGGCGAAATCAAGCTCAGAATGCCCAGCACCGTGTGCATCGTCGCCGGGTTACGGTACTGCCCCGTTCTGTCCGCACTAACCGCCTCCTGCAGCATCTCTGCTGCTTCTGAACGTTTTCCGCTCAGACCAAGCGCCAAAGCACGCGTTGTCAAAATGGCGCCGGAACTTGGGTCCAGTCGCTGCGCGACGCCCAGTTCCGCAACCCCCTCCCGGTATCTTCCCTCATGGGTTAACACGGAACCGTACCAGTGGTGAGCCAACGGCAGATCCGGATCTAACTCCAAGGCGCGCCGAAACTGCCGATCCGCAGCCACCCCGTCCCAGCGCCAGAAGAACTCCACAAAGCCCACAGCTGCGTGCGCCTGGGCCAAATCCGGATCCAGGGCCATGGCCTTCGCAGCGGCATCCAACGCCAGCGGATAGGCCTCACCGTCCGGCAGCATCGCGTACTCCCGCAGCAGCAGGTACGTGTTCGCCAGCCCGGCATACGCAGGCGCATACCTCGGGTCCTTACCCAGAGCCGCCGTGAATGCGTCCTGCGCCCGGCGCAGCGACTCCGGAGTCCGCAGCTCAGCCTGGTAGCAGCCACGGAGGTACAGTTCTTCCACCCCAAAGACCGGCGACGAGGGCACCAGCTTGCGCAACCGTCCTGATGTGGTCGCCACGCTGGACGGGGGTGGCTGGGTAACACTTCGCTTCCATCCAGCAGCCCGGAATCCCGCCCAGCAGATCAACAGCAGTACGGTCAGGGGTGTTGTCCATCGGAGCCAGGGCCACCGCCTGCGCTCAACCCGTACAGCAGTTGTCGGCTCCGCCTCAGTCCTCTCCGGAGAGGCCGCGCTGGGGGCGATCACCGCATCCGGGGGGAATACTCCTTCCCCGACAGCCAGCAGTTCCCCTGCATGCAGCGCCGGATCCCGCAACGGGCTGCTCGCCATCCAGCGGTCCAACTCAGGCACCAAGGCATAAACGGTCGCACGGCCGCTCCCTGGAAGCCGGCGAACGGGCAGAGAGCGCTGTTTCTCCCATCGCTCCACCGTACGGGGATCACGCCCCAGGTAGCTTGCGATCTCCTTCCATCCGTTTAAAACATCCTTACGGGTCTGATTCACTGAGGTCAATCCTCAAGCGGGCCCGACAACACTGGCAGCATAAACCACTTGGGTTTCACGGTGGCGGAATATCCTCCGCTTCCTTATGGCCGAATCCACAACTTAGTTCAAGGAGGCTGGTCCGGGGTCACTTATCCGCATGCCGCCACACTCGCGACAAAACGGACGGCAAACCCGACCGTTCCCTGTTTGCATCTTTCCCTGCAACACACGACAAGGACCCACGATTGCAGAACGATGCGCTGATTGGGAGGTCGCAGCCTTCCCGGCTGCAGGTTCTGCCCATAAAAGAGACCCTACCGCCGCCCGGCCAAAGCGTTCCGCCGGGCGCACTTCTCACGTTCGCCTTAGCATCCATTTTGGCGGTCGCGGCACACGGCCAGACCCCGTCAGAGCAGGTCACAGGGCCCTCCCGTCCCACGCCCTTACCCCTCTCCGGAGTCTCGGTACCAGGGGACGCTGTGTCCGTAACGCAGCAAACCTCACCCTCGTCCACCCCGGGCAGCACCGATGTGATGAACTCCACGATCACCACCCGTGCCCCCTTCGCCGGCAGCGTCCCTAGCGGTGCAACATCGCAGGAGGTGCTCTCCCTGACACTCCAGCAGGCGCTGACCTCGGGGCTTCGCTCCAACCTGGGTGCGATCGAGCAATCGGCCACCGTACAGCAGGCCGAATCGGAGCGCGCCCTCGCCAGAAGCGGTCTCCTCCCCCTTCTGAATACCGGGATCACGGAAGCCTTCGAGCGCGAAAACCTCCGCACCGCAGGCATCAAGCTCTCCAGCATCCCCGAAAGCACGAAGTTCAACTACTACGACGCCCGGGCTGCCCGCCTGCAACAGACCGTTCTGGACATCGTCAAGCTCGACTCTCTCCACACCGCCTCAGAGAGCCTCAAAGCCAGCCTGATCGCCACCCGCAACACCCGCGACCTGATCGTGCTCGCGGTCGCCGGCAGCTACCTCCAGCTCATCAGCACAAACGCCCGCGTAGTCGCTGCCGAGGCCCAGGTCGCCACCTCCAAGGCCATCTTCCAGCAGGCCGCCGATCGCTTTGAAGCCGGCCTCGCCGCACGTATCGACCGCGACCGCGCCCAAGTCCAGTACCAGACCGAACAGCAACGCCTCCGCTCATCTGCAGGCCGACCGCGATACGGAGAAGCTCCGCCTCGCCCGCCTGATCGGCCTCCCTCTGGGTCAACAGTTCACCCCCGCCGACGACTTTGCTTACACCCCCCTCATCGGCTTCGACGAGCCCTCGGCCCTGGGGCGCGCACAAACCGGCCGCGCCGACGTAGAAGCCGCCGGGGCCAGCGTCAAAGCCGCCCAGAACAACGTCAAAGCCGCCCACGCCGAGCACTACCCCACCGTCAACGTCAACGCCGACTTCGGCGCCGCCGGCGTCACCCCCACCAACCACTCCACCGGCGTCTACACCGTCTACGGCACCCTCACCATTCCCCTCTACGAGGGCGGCCGGATCCGCGCCGACGAGCAGCAGGCCCACGCTGCCCTCACCCAGCGTCAGGCTGAACTCGCCGACGCTCACGCCCAGGCCGACCAGGACGTCCGCCAGGCCTTCATCAACCTCAACGCCGCCGCCGACCAGGTCACGCTCGCAAAATCAAACGTGGATCTCTCCCACGAGACCCTCACCCAGTCCCGCGACCGCTTCGTCGCCGGCGTAGCGGACACCGTTGAAGTCGTGCAGGCCGAACAGGCCGTTGTTCAAGCCGATGACGACTACATCTCCGCCGTCTTCGGGCACAACCTCGCCAAAGTCTCCCTCGCGCGCGCCATGGGCAACGCCGAACAAACACTCCCGCAACTGCTCAGGAAATAACTCATGCCCGACTACCCCGCCAGGCACGCCGCCCAGCCAGATCCCGCCCTCCATCACCGGAGAACCCCACACCGACCTAACCGTCCGCCTCCTCTACGACGAGCAAACCCGCCTCCGCGCGGAGCTGGACCAACTCCGCCTGAAGCAGGAGAAGGACAAAGAGCAGGCCGCAGCAGGTAAGGGCAAAGAAGACGACGCGGACGAAAAGAAAGAAGACCAGAAACAGCCAAAGCCGCCCGCCAAGGAAAAAGCTCGTCACTGGGTCCGCCAGAACCCGCTCGCTACCGCGGGCATCGTGCTGGGCATCGTCCTCCTCCTGATCGTGGGCCTCCTCTTCTACCGCTACCTCACCAGCTACGAAACCACCGACGACGCCTTCGTCGACGGCCACACCGACCCCATCTCCCCGCGCATCTCCGGCTTCGTTACCGCGGTCTACGTCGAAAACACCTACCACGTAAAGAAGGGCCAGCTCCTCGCCGTCATCGACCCCCGCGACAACCAGATCGCCAAAGAGAACTCCGCCGCCCAGGTCTCGCAGGCCAGGGCCGCCGTCGCCGCGCAGGAACCCAATATTTCCATCACCTCCACCACCCAGTCCAGCCAGGTCAGCGAGGCTCAACTCAATGTAGCCAGCGCCCAGGCCAACGTCGCCGCCGCCGAGGGCCGCTACCAATCCTCACTCGCCGACCTCCACCAGGCCGAAGCCAACGAGATGAACGCGGCCCGAGAAGAAGAGCGCTATCGCCTGCTCGTCGCCAAAGAAGAGGTCTCCCGCGAGCAATACGACCAGCAGGCCACCAACGAACGCGCCCAGGCCGCCGTCGTCAGCTCCCGCCGAGAGATCGCCGACGCCAACGCTAAACAGATCCTCCAGGCGCAAACCCAGGTCGGCACAGCTCAGCAGCAACTCAAGGAAGCCCGGGAAAACCTCCCCCGTCAGGTAGCCGTCCAGCGTGCCAACCTCCTCCAGCGCCAGGCTCAGGCTCAAGCGGCGCAGGCCCAGGCCGACCAATCCGAGCTCAACCTCGAGTACACCCGCATCTACGCCCCCGAAGACGGCATCATCGGCGACAAGCAGGTCCAGCTGGCCGACCAGGTCACCGCCGGCCAGGAGCTCTTCGCCCTGACCCAGACCAACGACATCTGGGTCACCGCCAACTTCAAAGAAACCGAAATCGCCCACATGTACCCCGGCCAATCCGTCACGATCTACGTCGACGCGCTGAAAAAAGACTTCGAAGGCTGGGTAGAAGCCCTCCCCGGCGGCACCGGCGCCATCTACTCGCTCCTCCCACCCGAAAACGCCACCGGCAATTACGTCAAGGTCGTCCAACGCCTCCCTGTCCGCATCCGCTTCCGCCCCGGCCAGCCCGACCTCAACCGCCTCGCCCCCGGCATGAGCACGGTCCCCAAGGTCTGGGTCAAGTGATGCCCCGCACTCTCCCGGCCGTCAACCTGAGCGCAGAGAAGGGTCTCCGTATTCCGTCCGAGGGCCACGGAACCCGGGTGCCCCAGGTCCCGCCTCTGGGACCTGGGTTCGCAAGCCGACAACCTCGTCGGAGGCCCTAGATGCCCGCCTCCAAGCCCAAAGTCAACCCCTGGCTCATCGCCATCGCCGTCATGATGACCACCTTCATGGAGGTCATGGATACCTCGATCGCCTCCGTCGCGGTCCCCTACATCGCCGGCTCCACCGCCTCCACCACCGACGAAGCCGAGTGGGTACTCACCGTCTACCTCGTCGCGAACGCCGCCTTCCTCCTCGCCTCCAACTACCTCGCCGAGCGCTTCGGCCGCAAGAAATACCTGATGACCTCCGTCGCCATCTTCACCGTGGCGTCCTTCTTCTGCGGCCTCTCCCCCACCCTCGGCTTCATCCTCATGGCCCGCATCGTCCAAGGAGCCGCCGGAGGAGCCCTCCAGCCCCTCTCGCAGGCCATCCTCCTCGACGCCTTCCCCCCAGCCAAACAAGGCATGGCCCTCGGCTTCTTCGCCCTCGGCATCGTCCTCGCCCCCGTCGTCGGCCCCGTTTTCGGCGGCTATCTCACCGACGCCATCTCTTGGCGCTGGGCCTTCTACATCAACATTCCCATCGGCATCGCCGCCCTCTTCATGCAGTACCACGTCCTCGAAGACCCTCCCGAGATCGCAAACTCGAACCCCGGTAAATTCGACTCGATCGGCTTCGGCCTCCTCGGCCTCTGGGTCGCCTCCATGCAATACGTCCTCGACAAGGGCCAGGAGCAGGACTGGTTCGGCGACATACGCATCCTCTGGGGCGCCATCCTCTTCGGTACCGTCTTCTTCGCCTTCATCGTCTACCAGCTCCGCGCAAAAAAGCCCCTCATCAACCTCCGCGCCTTCAAAGACCGCAACCTCGCCTGGGGCTGCGTCCTCGTCTTCGCCCTGGGAGCCGTCCTCTACGGCCTCACCACCATCCTCCCCGTCTTCTACCAGAACCTCCTCGGCTACTCCGCAACCAAGTCCGGCCTATCGGTCAGCCCGCGAGGCCTCGGCTCCTTCGCTGCCGCGCTGATCGTCGGCGCAGCCGTCTCCCGTGTAGACCCGCGCTGGATCGTCGCATTAGGCTTCGGCATCCTCGGCTACTCGGGCCTCCTCCTCGCCGATCTCACCCTCGACATCTCCCCCTGGACTCTCTTCTGGCCGCTCACCCTCTCCGGCGTAGGCCTATCCATGATCTTCGTCCCCCTCACCAAGATCGCCCTTGGCACCATTCCCAAGGCCGAAACCGGCAATGCCAGCGGCATCTTCAACTTCCTCCGCAACATCGGCGGCTGCATCGGCATCTCCGTCGCCAACACCATCTCCCAGCGCCACACCCAGGCCCACCGCTACGAGCTCCTGCACAACTTCTCAGGTTCCAACTGGCTCCTCCGCCGCCAGCTCAACGGCCTAACCCAGACGATGAGCCGCCACGCCGGCCCGCACCTCTCCACCCAACGAGCCCTCACCATCACCAGCAACGCCCTCACGGCCCAGGCCTCCGCCTACGCCTACGTCGACGTGCTCCGCTACTTCGGCTTCATGTGCATCGCCTGCGCCCCGCTCGCGTTCTTCCTCAAGAAAGCGCAGTCCTCCAGCGGTGCGGGCTAGCCACCAAGTTCCTTCTTTATGCTTATGCCGAAGGAAGCCGCCCGAATCGGGCTCCCGATCCATAAGCGCCGCGCAGCATTGGCTTTCCAAAGACCGTCGACGCCCCATCCAGGCACCGCCGAACTTCCCACAACGGCGTTTATGAGGACTTATCTGCTGGCTGGTGTGCCGGGTGGAAAAAGGAAGCGCACAGCCGGTCCGAAGCGCTCGCTCCAATACCGATCCTGATGTTGCCCACCCTGCTGGACGGTCAACTTCACCTCTGGATGGTTCATCAGAGACTTCTTCATGTTGTCGGCAAGCGTTCGATTCATCGCGACAGCGGCGTCATCAAAATAAGGGAACCCATGGGCCGCAGCCTCCGACGGCGGCACCTCCGTCGTGCCAACGCCGATGGAAACACGCAGCGGCCCTTGCACGATTTGTGAGGTCTCCTGCAGCACTCGGCCATTTCCATTCTGCAACGAGGTGCTCTCAAGCAGACCCAGACCGAACGTATCCGGCTGGTCCAGTAAGAGCGTCAATGCCGCTAGTGAGCCTAACGATGCTCCACCCACTCCTCGATGAGTTCTGTCACTGATGGTTCGAAAGCGTCGATCGACGAGTGAAACAACTTCGGAGTTCATGAAAGCGGAGAGCTTTTGCGGAGCGTCCGCCATAGCGCTGTACCGGGAGTACTCCTCCTCGCGATGACCAGGACCAGAGTTGTCGATTCCAACCACGATCAACGGCTGCACGGCTCCCTTGGCAATCAAATCGGTCACGATCTCATCGACGTGCCACTCGTCCTGGCCTGGACGCGTCGTGCAGAGATCAAACAGGTCTTGTCCATCGAAGAGATACAGTACCGGGTATCTCATTTTGGAAGCCTCGCTACTTGAGTAGCCCGGAGGCAGCCAGACGCGAAGAAGGCGCGTGTCGCCATAGACCCGACTCGCAAGCGAAACAACCTGAAGTGTTCCGGTGACCGTGCTCTTGCATGCCGCGCTTGCGACTTCGCTAGTCAAACCTAGCGTAAGCAGCGATCCAAGTTCAAGCAGGCAGCGAGAAAGGCTCGTGAGCATGCGCATGATGCGACCATCGTAGCCCCATGCAGATCCGGAACGATATAAGTGCGGAGAAGTACCCGACAAGCCGGCCAAGTGGGCCCTGGTCCGCTCGCCAGCCTCCCGGCCCTATGTGCAAAGCTAAGTCGGATTGTAGGAAGTAAACCTGCTACCCATGTGTGCGCGGCAGCTAGATCGGCTTTCTCTCCTAAACAGCCGCGACTCAACCTGCATCCAACACCATCACCATGGGCCATGGATGTCACTACGTCGGCCACCTCACCCTCACCCGCCTCCTCCTCCAGCGAGGCATGGCCGCCCTCTACCTCGTCGCCTTCCTCACCGTCCTCCGCCAGGCCAAGCCCCTCCTCGGCTCCCGCGGCCTGCTCCCCATCCCAGCCTTCACGGCCCACGCCACCTTCCGCGAAGCCCCCAGCCTCTTCCACTTCCGCTACTCCGACCGCCTCCTCGATCTAACCGCCTGGCTCGGCCTCGTCATCTCCACCGCCGCGCTCCTCGGCCTCACCGAAGCCGGCCCGATCTGGGCGTCCGTCACCTCCTGGCTCATCCTCTACGTCCTCTATCTCTCCGTCGTCAACGTAGGCCAAAGCTTCTTCGGCTTCGGTTGGGAGTCCATGCTCTGCGAAGCCGGCTTCTTCACCGCCTTCCTCGGCCCCACCCACATCTCCCCCAACGTTATCCCCGTCCTCATCCTCCGCTGGATGTTCTTCCGCACTGAACTCGGCGCCGGCCTTATCAAGCTCCGGCACGACCCCTGCTGGCGAGACCTCACCTGCCTCTACTACCACTACGAAACCCAACCGCTCCCCAATTCCCTGAGCTGGTACTTCCACCGCCTCCCCAAAGCCTCCCACCGCTTCGGAGTCATTGTTAGCCATTTCCTCCAGGTCATCGCCCCGTTCGGCCTCTTCGCCCCGCAGCCTTACGCGTCGGTTGCCGCAGCGCTCTGCATCACCCAACAGCTCTGGCTCATCATCAGCGGCAACTACTCGTTCCTCAACTGGCTCACGGTGGTCGTCGGCCTCGCCGGATTCTCTGACGAAGTCCTCGTGCACATCCTGCCCATCCAGGGCCCCAGTCTCTCCCCAGAGCCCCTCGCCTTCCAAGTCCTGCTCTACCTCCTCGCCGCCGCCACCCTCGCCCTCAGCGTGCAACCGGTCCTGAACCTCTTCAGCCGCAACCAGGCGATGAACTACAGCTACAACCGCTATCACCTTGTAAACACCTACGGCGCCTTCGGCTCCGTCACCAAGGAACGCCACGAAATCGTCATAGAAGGCACCACTGACCCCGTCCCAACCTCCGCCTCCCAGTGGCAGGAGTACCACTTCAAAGCCAAACCCGGCGACCCCCACCGCCGTCCACCCCAGATCGCCCCCTACCACCTCCGCCTCGACTGGATGGTCTGGTTCCTCCCCTTCACCGTCCGCGTCCTTCGCGATCGCATCCACGTCCCCGGCTACGATCTCTGGTTCCTCCGCTTCATTCAACGCCTCCTCGCCAACGACCCCGGCATCCTCAGCCTCATGGGCCCTAATCCCTTCCCAAATCAACCCCCAACCGCAATCCGCGCACTCTTCTATCAGTACCGCTTCACCACCCTCGAACAGAAACGCGCCACAGGCGACTGGTGGACGCGAGAACTCCTCGGCACCTACCTCCCCCCACTCAACCGAGGATCTCTCCCAGACATGTAGCAAGCCAGGGCTGAGCGGGGTATGCGATGATTCCGTCCGACACGCATGACCGCCTTAAGCCCAGAACTCGATCCTGCCCAGAAACGCCTCCGCATCGCCCGCAGAGCCGCCAGGGAACTCCGTGACGGCACCTACGTCAATCTCGGCATTGGCCTCCCCACCCTCGTTGCCAACCACATCCCACCCGGCATCGAGGTCACCCTCCAGTCCGAGAATGGCCTCCTCGGCGTGGGCCCCTATCCACACGACCAGGAAGTCGACCCTGACCTCATCAACGCCGGCAAAGAGACCATCACCACCCTCGCCGGCGCCAGCTTCTTCTCCAGCGCAGAGTCCTTTGCCATGATCCGCGGCGGCCACATCGACCTCACCATCCTCGGCGCCTTCGAGGTCGACGAAACCGCCTCCCTCGCTAACTGGGTTATCCCCGGCAAGATGGTCAAAGGCATGGGCGGCGCGATGGACCTCGTAGCCGGAGCAAAGCGCGTTGTCGTCACCATGGAGCACACGACCAAGGACGGCTCGCCCAGAATCCTCAAGCGCTGCACACTGCCTTTGACCGGCGTCAACTGCGTCCACCTCCTCATCACCGACATGGCCGTTATCGAGCGCAGCGACAACCGTTGGCTCCTCACCGAACTCATGCCCGGCTACACCGCGGAGCAGGTCGTCGCCGCGACTGAAGCTCAACTCACCCTCAGCCCCAATCTCCGCCAACTCACCGAAGACGACCTCGGCGAAGAGGTCACAGCGTGAACAAGCTCTGGCCGAACGCCGACACCGCGGTAGCCGACATTCCCTCAGGCTCCACCCTCATGCTCGGAGGCTTCGGCCTCTGCGGCATCCCCGAAACCCTCATCCACGCCCTCTTACGACAGGGCGCGACGAACCTCCACACCATCAGCAACAATATGGGCATCGACGGCGCAGGCATGGGCCTCCTCCTCGAGCAGAACCGCATCGCCTCACACATCGGCAGCTACGTCGGCGAGAACAAGCTCCTCGAGCGTCGCGTCCTCGACGGCTCCCTCAAGCTCACCCTCACCCCCCAGGGCACGTTAGCCGAACGCATCCGCGCCGGCGGCGCCGGCAACCCCGCCTTCTACACCCCAACCGGCGCAGGCACTCTCGCCGCCGAAGGCAAAGAGACCCGCGACTTCCACGGCAAACCCCACATCCTCGAGACCGCCCTCACGGCGGACTTCGCCCTCATCCACGCATGGCGCGCCGACCGCTTCGGCAACCTCCAATTCCGCAAAGCAGCTCGCAACTTCAACCCCGTGATGGCCACAGCCGCACGCATCACCATCGCCGAGTACGAAGAACTCTCCGAAGAACCGCTAGATCCCGACCAGGTCCACACGCCCGGCATCTACGTCCACCGCCTGGTCCCCTGCGTCGAGTGCAACAAGCGCATAGAACGCCGCACAACCCGCAGTTAGACCCTTCTTGCTGGAGGTGCAGCGGTCCCTAAGAAGGCCGTCGTCCTGAGCGCAGCGAAGGATCTCTGCATCCTTTCCAGCGATGCGCTACACCTGAAGGTGAACACTAAGGCTTCTCAGGCCACGCGTGCCGCGGATACCGCCGCATCAGCTCACGGCGAACCTGCGGATACAGCCGCTCCCAGAAGCCTGCAAGATCCGTAGTCGTCTGCACAGCACGATGGTTCGGCGCCAGCAGATGCACCACCACCGGCGTCTTCTCCCGTCCAATACGAGGCGTCTCGCGCATGCCAAAGAAGTCCTGCAAACGTGACGCAATCCAAGGCGGCTTCCCCACCTCATAGTGAACCTTGGTCATGCGCCCACTCGGCAAACGCAACGTCGCCGGAGCCGCCGTCTGCAACGGGGCGTTCGCAGTTCCTTCGAGCGCAGGGATCAGCCCACGAGCCGCTTCGCGCAGCTCCGCAAAGCTACGCAGACCTTCGCACAAGCGCCTCATCGCTGCCGGAACATCCACTTCAGCAACTCCCGCAAACTTCAGCCGCGCAACGGTCTCCGACAGCGCCGCCGCATCCACAAACTGCTCGATGCCAACATCCAGCGCCTTTTGCGCAAGCATCTCCCCAGCAGCCTCGGGATCCGGACGCGCATTGCGCGTCTCCTCAAGAACCAGCTGGTCATAACGCAACGTACTCACCGAATCCACGCGTTCAGCACCACGATTCCACTCCAGCGTAAGCTCCTCATAGACGTGATCCGGAAACAACTCCAGCAGCCACTCCGGCTCAACCCTCGCCGTCATGCGCACCAATGGCAACTGCTTGTCCTTGCGATCCTCCGCGTCCACAACCACCATGAACTCGTACGCAGGGACCTCACCCGCAAGCTCCGCAGACACGCCTGAAGACAGCAAGATCTGCTTGCCCGCACGAAGCCGCGCCACACGATCCGGAAACCCCGCCAACACTGAAAGCAGCAGCGCATCATCGTCATGCCCCGCCTGCTTCGGCCCACGGAGCAGGCGCCGCAACTGCCGCTGCTGTTGTTGCACTGCAGGTTCCGGAGGAAGATCCATCCCGCTCAGCAGGTCGGTACGCTCGCATCGCGCACCAGAGCCAAGCAGCGCGGCAACCGCAACGCCGTCTTCCGCAACACCGCGCTCCACCGCCTCCAGCAACATGCGCGAGAGTCGGGGCGGAAGCGGAAAGCGCGACATCTTCGCAGCCATCTCCGCTGTCGCGCCAAGCCGATCCAGCAACGCTTCCGCGTGTTGAACCGCGACTTCAGGAGGCGCATCAAGCCACTCCACATCATGCAGATGCTGCACGCCCATCGCTCGCAACGTCAGGCAAAGTCCCGAAAGATCACTGCGCAGAATCTCAGGCATGTCGTGATCCGGCCGCTGAGCAAGATCTTCCTGCGGGTACAGCCGAAGCGCGCGCCCCGGCCCCGTGCGCCCCGCGCGACCAGCTCGTTGAGCAGCCGAAGCCTTGCTGATGCGCAAAACCTGCAACGTCGGCAAACCGCTCCAAACCGAATACGCCGCAACGCGCGCCAGCCCGCTATCAATCATCGCAGTCACACCCTCGATCGTGACCGAACTCTCCGCCACATTGGTCGAAAGCAGGATTTTCTGCTGCGCACTCGGCGCCACAGCCCGATCCTGTTCTGCCGGCGAAAGATCTCCATACAGCGGCAGCAGAACGGCTCCAGCAGAACGCGCCGGAGCTTCACACGCCCGCATCGCCCGTCGAATCTCCGCCGCACCCGGCAGAAACACCAGCACATGACCCTGGTGCCCTGCCTGTAGCACCGACTCCAGGGCGTCGCGAACCTGCACGTCCAGCGCCTTCGACGAGTACGGCAGGTGCTCAATGCCGAGCGGAAAGTTCCGTCCCTCCGACCGAAGCACCGGGCAGTTCCCCAGGAACGCCGCGACGGGAGCAGCTTCCAGCGTCGCGGACATCACCACAAGCTTCAGTTCAGGACGCTGCTGTTGCAGTCGCTTGAGCAGAGCCAGCGCGAGATCGGTATCAAGGTGCCGCTCATGGAATTCATCCAGGACCACAGCATCGACGCCACGCAGGTCCGGGTCTAGAAGCAGCCTCCGCGTCAGCACACCTTCCGTTACAAACCGCAGCCGAGTTCGTGGCCCGATCGCCTCTTCGAACCGAACCTGGTACCCCACCGTCTCGCCTACTGCCTCACCCAACTCAGCAGCTGTCCTGCGTGCTGCCAGGCGCGCCGCCAGCCGACGAGGCTCCAGCACCACCACCTCACCAGCAACAACTTCCAACAGCGCAGGAGGAACGCGCGTCGTCTTGCCCGCACCGGGTGCAGCTTCGATCACAAGACTTGGTGTGCTGCGAAGTGAACTGACGATGGCCGGCAGCAGCGCATCGATTGGAAGCTCAGATCGCGTCAGAACCAGGTGTCTCCGTGGCTGTGTTCCAGATGATCTCGCAGCAAGGGGAAGCGTGCATGCATCAACCGCTTACCCCCACCGGCTCCTCCGTGAGTTCAGGCAGCGGAGAAACGCTCTCTTTGCTGAGAATCTGCGCGCATCCAGCGCTGGCCAATGAAAGCACGACTGCTAACCAGATGATTCGATGGAAGCCATAGACGAATGCTTCCTCAACCGCTCGCTTGGCGTTTGGATCCTCGGTCTGCACAGCAGCAAGACGCGATCCTTGCTCCTGGATGGACTGCCGTTCCCCCGCGGGAACCCGAAACTGATCGAGCCTATGCCCCAGGTTATGGCGAAATGCAATCAAGAGCACCAGCCCAAAGACTGCCACGGACAGCAAACTTGCCAGTCGAGAAACAGCATTATTAATGCCGGAGGCTACCCCCGCTTCAGCCACTGGCACCGAATTCATCACCACCGTCGTCAGCGGGGCAACACTGATCGCCATACCCACTCCAAGCACAAACACCGCCGGGAAGAACGTCACCCAATATGACCCACCGATGCCGGGACGACCCGCCAGTGCGAACCCGAGAGCCGCCACCAGCGGTCCAATCGTAAGTGGACCTCGCGCGCCATACCGATCGATCAAGCCGCCCGACCAATGGGACAAAAAGAACAAAACAAGTATCAGCGGAAGCAGCGCGGCCCCTGCTTGCGTAGCAGAGTAGTGCTGCACTTGAATCAGATCCAGCGGAAAGAAGAACAGAAGCCCGTTCAGCGCAGTGTAGAGAAACAGAGTAGACAGGTTGGCACCGGTGAAGTCGCGCGACCGGAAGAATCGCAATGGCACCATGGGGCTCTGTACACGCGCCTCGAAGAACAGAAGCGCGAGCAGGCACAGGGAGCCAATCACCGCCGTCAGCCAAACGGCCGGGCCCTCTCGATGCGCTTCAATCAGAGCGAACGTGATCCCCGCAAGGCCTACCGTGCAGAGACACGCTCCGGCCCAGTCCAGACCGCCGCGCATCCCCTCGTTGCGGCTCTCCGGCACGCGCCAGAACGTAATGGCAAGCGTTGCCATGGCAAGCGGCACATTGAGAAAGAAAACCCACCGCCATGAAGCCGTATCGACCAGCCAGCCGCCCAGCACAGGACCTACGGCCGCGGTAACGGCACTGAATCCGGACCAGATGCCAATTGCCCGGCCACGGCTCTGCGTCGGAAAGAAAGCACTAAGAATTGCCAAGCTTCCCGGCACAAGCAAAGCGGCGCCAATACCCTGCACACCCCGCGCCGTAATGAGCCACACGATTGAGGGCGACAGTCCGCACACCACCGATCCAACTGCAAAAAGCGCGACCCCTAGCGCAAAGACAATCCGCCGTCCATAGCGATCGCCCAACGAACCGCCGACCAGCAGAAGCGATGCAAGAAACAGCGCATAGGCCTCAATGACCCACTGGATCTCGTTGGCGTCAGCGTGAAACCCTGATTGCAGGGCAGGCAGCGCAACTGTGACCGCTGTTCCATCGATGAAAGCCATGCTGGAAGCGAGGATGGTCGCCGCTAGCACCCACTTGGCGTCAGGTGTTCGAAGCAGCGGTTCTTCACTTCCGGATGGGAGAGACGTTGGTGTCTTCAAGGGCTTGGGCACGGCGTGCTATCGCCATCATATCTGTCGCAAGCCCTTGCTCCTGATTACGATCACACGCGGCTTCCATGTTGATCGTGCGTATGTCTCCAATTCCTCGTACTCCTACAACTTCGGCCGCTTCTACCATGGAGACAACCATTTCCTCGGTGGCGTGACGAACGGATGGATCTTGTCCGGCCTCACCTTGTGGCAATCAGGCAACAACCTGCAAGCCAACAACAGCCCCAACTTTGGTCTGAGCATCAAGGGCATCGGAGCGCCGACCTACTTCGGTACGGACGCCGCCAGGACCATTCAGCCCGTGGAGACCTGCGACCCCCGTGCAAACCTCGCTCACCTGCAGCGGGCAAACATGTCCTGCTTCGCCGCGCCCGCAATCGGGACCAACGGTCCAAGCACCTCCCCCTACCTCCGCAACTCCGATTTCTTCGACACGGACCTTGCGGCGTACAAGAGCTTCTCTGTTGCAGAGCACCAGTCTGTCCGGTTTCGGATCTCTGCCTCAATTGGGTCAATCACCCGCTTACGCAGTTCAGTGGGGACAACCAGCTCACGCTGCACTACAACCCGGACCTGACGCCCAACACCGCCACGAACTCCTCAACCCTCGGCTTCCTCGATACGGAGGCTGGCAGTCACGCCGCCCGCATCGTAGAACTCGCGGCGAAGTACTACTTCTAAAGCAACACGCTTCAAAGGGCAGCGCAGACGCCACGTCTGCGCTGCCCTTCTCTTTTGGTGAGATCCGATCGCCGCCCCGACCAACCGAACCATCAGCTCGTTCGGCTGAAAAAGCTGTTGCAACGCGGGCCGTAAGTAATTGAACGGCTTAAGAAACACTTAAGGCGGCCATGAACATGCGATGACTTTTCCTAACTCAGTTGAAAGCAGCTGAGCTTGATGAACCGCGTCGCCTCTGAAGAGGCTTGTTCAAACGTGCGTAACAATCAGTTCACCTTGTCGTAACAGTCCCGGGAGATGGTTAAACGATCCGAGCAGGTCAGGTGCAGCGCAATGTTACTCGTGCACTGTCCGGCGCTCTCATGAAAGCTCTCCGAGGATGGTTATGGCGTTAAGAGGCACCTTTTCACTACCCCTTCTGACCACGTTTGCCCTGGTCGGAACGGCCGCAGCGCAAACGGGTACAGGAGTGCTGACCGGCACGGTCACGGATCCTCAGGGCGCAGCATTGCAGGGCGTCCGCGTGACGCTGCATCCGGGCACCCACACAGCCTTGACGGATGCCGCAGGGCACTTCACCGTGCTGGGCGTCGCGAGTGGGCAGTACACCCTGGATATGAACTACGCTGGCTTCAGCAGCCAATCCAAACCCGTCAGCATCACCGCAGGACAGATCCTCACGTCCGATACCTCGCTCAGGGTCGCATCCACATCGGAAAAGGTCGAGGTGTACGCGCCTCGCGAGGGTGGCGAGCTTGAAGCAATTAATCGCACATTCAACGCCGACAACATCATCAACGTGCTGCCCGCAGACGTGATCACCAGCCTGCCCAACGCGAACGTCGCCGACGCAATTGGACGTCTGCCCGACGTGACGCTGGAGCGTGACGAAGGCGAAGGCAAGTATGTCAAAGTGCGCGGCACCGAACCACGCCTCACCCACACAACGCTGGATGGTGTGACGCTGGCCTCTCCAGAGTTAGTGCGTCAGATCAAGCTGGACCTCATCCCCGCCGACCTTGTCGAGTCGGTGCAGATCAATAAGACGCTTCAGGCCAACATGGAAGCCGATGGCATCGGGGGATCCGTTGATCTACGCACGAAGAGCGCAATTGATATCCCGACCATTGCATTGGAAGCGACAGGCGGCTACACACCGATCCTGACCGGGCGTCCTCAATACAAATTCGATGGCACCATTGGCAAGCGCTTTCTGGACAGCAAGAAGCTCGGTGCGCTCGTCGGTGCTTCGTACGACTGGAACGGTCTGGGCATCAACGACGTGGAGCCAGGTCCGGCGCTGGCCGGCACTTACGACCTTCGCGACTACCGCTACTTCCGTCACCGGTGGGGCCTTGGCGGAACGCTCGACTACCGGCTGAATGAGACCTCCAGCATCTTCTTGAAGAGCCTTTACTCGCACTTCAATAACTTCGGTGATGACTGGATCTACACGCCAACCACCAACTTCGTGCTGCCGGACATGTCCGACGGGTTCTCGACGCAGGGCGATGGCCAGGGGACGATGCACTTCCAGGCACTGAAGCGCCGCCCCGTGCAGGACATCGGTGGCCTGCAACTTGGCGGACATCATGTACTGGGTCGAACGTTATTCAACTGGGACCTGAACTCCTCCGTAGCGCGGACCCGGGACGATGGATACAGCTTCTATAACTTCGCCCCGGCTGGCAATGTCCCGCTGAACAATGGCATCCTGTTCGCCCTGGATAATAGCAATCCGCTTGTCCCGAAGATCAAGGTGCAGGATGGCAACAACATCTTCGATCCAACGCAGTACTTCTTCAAAAACAAGGAAGTCGCGAACACCTACAACTCGGAGACGGACCTCGGCTTCGGAAGCTCCCTGGCCGTTCCTTACACGGTCAAGGGCCACGCCAGCACGTTCGAGTTTGGCGGGCTGTTTCGCAACGAGCACAAGTTCATCAACCAGAACACCCAATGGTCCGCTCCCTTGGCAACCGCCGACAGTTCAACACTCACCCTGGCAAGTTCCCCAATGACTTCGCTGACCCGAACTATTACGGCGGACAATACGGCGCGTATGGTCCCACTGCGTCGGTCGATGCAGTCGACGCCTATGGTCCACTTGGCCCCGATCCAAACCCGCGTGACAAAAACTCCTTCGGCAATGGCTTCGACCAGATTGAGAAGGTTTCCGCGGGATACCTGATGAACACGACCGATGTCGGTCGGTTCCGCTTCAACGTCGGTCTGCGGATCGAGGCGACGGGCGAGAACAACGTGGGCTACCAGGGCACAACCCGGTCAGGAACACCGGGAACGGTTCCAATCCGGGCGCAATACAGCTACATCGATCTCCTGCCCAGCGCGTCGGTACGGTATGCGCTGACGCCGAGGCAGGGTCTGCGCCTGGTATACAGCCGCGGTCTGGCCCGCCCTGACTTCCAGGACCTGATTCCCTTTGTCGGTGCGCCCAGCGGAACGGGACGATCTTCCTCCGTCACACAGGGCAACCCGGCGCTGAAGGCTGAATATGCCGACGACATCGACGCCTTGTACGAGAACAACCTCTCCGGGTCCGGTCTCTTGCAGGCCGGCTTCTATTACAAGAACCTTGTAAACCCGATCCTCAGTACGTCGTCCGTCGCGCCCGCCGACAACATTGACCCCTCCGTCCACATTCTGAACAGCAGATTGAACGCGGGCAGCGGCTACGTGTATGGCTTTGAGATCGCGTTCATCCAGCACTTCAATCAGCTACCGGGCTTGCTGAGCGGCCTTGGGGTTTCCGCCAACTATGGCTATACGTCGTCGCAGGCGCACTTGCCGCCCTACCTGACCGCTGCGGCACTTGCCGATCCCGGCACGCCGGTCGGCACCGTGAGCGGCCCAAACCGCGGACCCGAAGGAGCCAATCCGGCCCTGATCGGCCAGGCACCTAACAGCTACAACTTCTCGCCGACATACGACAAGAGGAACCTCTCGGTTCGCCTTGGAATGACTTATAACCAGGCCAACATCAGCTCCTACCAGTACACGACGGACAACAGCGGACCCATCGTGAACACAAACGGAAACTTTAGCGGTGGCGGCACGACAGGACCCAACGGCGACAACTACTTCTACTCTCACCTGCAAGTAGATCTGCAGGGCTCCTACATCTTGCCGAAGGGCTTCACGCTGGTGGCGTACGGGCTGAACCTTAACAATGAGGTGTTCGGCTTCTACTACGGCAGCCCCAATTACCCGGTGCAGCGCGAGTTCTATCGTCAATCCTTTGGCGGTGGCCTGCGTTGGTCGCCTCGGCATGAACGCTGAGACCGGGAGATCTAAGGTGCGAAGGGGTAAGCGTCGGACGCGCTTACCCCTTCCTCATTAGGCCAAACTACCCGTTCGACTCTGTCTTATTCGCAGGCCAGCCGCACACAGCGGGCTGAGCATCTCTCATCAGGACACGCCGGATACCTAAACTGGGACCACACATGGCGACCACACGTGGAGGCAAGACATCGCGCTGGTCTCGCCAGTGGTAACGAACCTGCTACCGAACGCTAAACTGCTGTGTGAGAGTGGCTCCTGAGGTAGGACTCGAACCTACAACCCTTCGGTTAACAGCCGAATGCTCTGCCATTGAGCTACTCAGGATCAGTGATATCAAAGCGCCGCACACATTTCGAGCGGCCGCGCTTACCCTTTTATAACAAAGCGCAACCCGATGGTCAAAGCACAGCGATACAACTCACGGATACAGCAGCACCGCAATGTTGTAGCCGGAGAAGCGCCCTGCATCGCGGGCCGGGCATGCGCCTACCAGCGCCTGCCGGTACTTTCCCGACGCCAGGCGGCTCCGCAGTTCCGTTGGCAGTGCGTCCAGCTCGCTTGCCGTAAATCGCATCACAAACCAGGGTCTACGCTGGCCGGAGTACCCCGTGTCCATCTCGCACGTCTGCCGGGCATCCCCGCCGCCCACCTGGATGCTCAGAGGCCCGGTTGAGCTCAAGAGCGAAGCCACAGCCGCTTCCTGATCGTCGAACGACATCGCGGCTACACCGCGATCGAAGTCCTCCACCGCGTACAACTGCCCCTCCCGCACCAGAACGCTGATGGCAACTCGGTCCAATCGCGGATCCAGGAGGTTATCCCGGTGATGCTCGCTTTGCATCCACCCTTGGTGGATCATCAACGCTGTCGGTGCCTCAGCGACGTTCTCGGCCACTACACTGAACCGTGCACCCGCGGTCTGCGCTCGCTCGGCGAGCTCGGGCTCCCCTGCATACTGGTGCGAGATCGACTCTCGCATGGCCATCTCGCGGGCGTGCAGGGCGGCGGCCCGGTACAGCGTGTCATCCCAGCGCAAGGCAGGCAAGCCGCGTGATTGCCGCTCCGCATTCGCGGCGTTGAACAGGTATCGCTCAGCGACATTCCGGGGCGCCTGCGCCCAGGACCCTCCCGCACCCACCAACAGTGCGACACACGCGATCCATCGAACCCGCATAGTCACCCAGACACAAACCTACCGCGAAAGCTGCGGTCATCCGGCGAACGAAAGTGTTATCTTTCCGCGGTCACGAGGTCCGGCAACTGGTCTTTGTAGCGAACCATCAGCCGGAACAGCTTGCGCGCATCCCAATAGCGCGGCAGGTAGCGCTTTGGCTCCGAAATCGATCGGAACAACCATCCCATGTAGAACCGGTCGGCCCACATCGGAATCTGCACCTGGTCCCCGCTCAAGAAGGCAATTGCCGCCCCGATGCAGTGAATCGATGGCTTGTAGTTCAGTCCTCGCCGGAGGTACAGCCCCAGTCGCTCCTGTGTGCCTCCGCCAATCGTCACGATCACGTGACGCGGCTGCAGCCTTTGCAAGCGCTCCAGCAAATCACGGTCTTCCGCATCACCGTCGTAGATAGGCGCAAGGTACACGCAGGGTTCGGGAACAGAGACGCCCTCGCCCCGTAGCCACTCCAGGTTGCAACGAGCACTCTCCGCCCCCGCCATCACCCATAGCGTGTTTCCCGGGTGCCGCACATCCTCATGCCGCAGCAGCTCGCGCAGGTACTCTAATCCGCTCAGTCTGCGGATCTTGTTCCGCCCCAGGCGGTTCCAGATGATTACCATGAATGCCGAGTCGGTCAGGGCCATATCCGCCGAGATCAAGGCCTCTCGGTAGTCTGCCCGGGTATCCAGATCCTTCAACGCCGGCGCAGCCGGAACTACGACCAGTCCGCCCTGCCGCCGCATTCGGTCCACCGCTTGTCGCGCGGTGCCATGGAAGAAATCTATACCGAGAATTCTTGTCACAGATTCTTCCACGTCAGGCAGTCATCTGCTTTAGCTCTTGGCCCCGGCGCGAATCTCGCCTTCAATCCACCGATACGTCTTTTCCATCCCGTCCCGCAGCGAAATTGACGGTTCCCAACTCAGGCGGTCCAGGATCATCGTGTTGTCGCTGTTGCGGCCATTTACACCTTTGGGCGCCGATAGGTCATAGCTTCGCTTCAGCTTGATGCCAGCAATGCCTTCCGTGATATCCACCAGCTGATTGATTGTCACGGATTCACTAGAGCCAAGATTGATTGGCTCGTGAATATCGCTCGCCATGATCTTTTGCGTGCCTTCAACGCAATCATCGATGTACATGAAGGAACGCGTCTGGTGCCCATCGCCCCAGATGTTGATCTCATGTCTGCCGGACAGCTTCGCTTCGATCACCTTGCGGCAGATCGCTGCCGGCGCCTTCTCCCGGCCACCCGCCCAGGTCCCGTGCGGTCCATACACGTTGTGGTACCGAGCCACACGCGCAATCAACCCGAAGTCCTCTTCAAAATGCCGGCACATCCGCTCACTGAAAAGCTTCTCCCAGCCATACCCGTCCTCGGGCAGCGCAGGGTACGCGTCGGACTCCTTCAGAGGCACAACATCTGGACTCGTCTGCTTTTCTCCGTTGTAGACACACGCGGAGGAGGAGAAGAAGAACCGCTTCACCCCTGTTTCCTTGGCTGCCATCAACATATGCGTGTTGGTCAACACGCTCAGCATGCACAAGGCCTTGTTATTTTCAATGAAGCCCATGCCGCCCATATCCGCGGCGAGCTGATACACCATCGTGGCGCCCTCGGCAGCCTGCAGGCACGCCTTTTGTTCCTTCAAATCGAGCGATACGTTCTCAACGCCGTGAGCGATCTGATACCACTCAGCAAGCGGTTTCACGTCTACTGCACGGACAACTTCGATTCCCCGGGCCTGCAGTCCCTTCACCAGGTGACCGCCAATAAAGCCGCCCGCGCCGCAGACAACTGCGCGCTCGCCCCTCAGATCCATCCACTAACTCCCGAAATCAGGGCAGACGCTGCGGCTCATCTCTGCGGCAGCCGATGCAAGCCTTGCCTTATGGCTTCCTTCAAAGTGTCCTTGCTTGCCAAAGCGCTGTCAAGGCTCAGCCACTCAACTAAAGGCACATCCCGTAGTCGAACTGTACCGAATCGCAACAGTGTACCTGTGAGACGATAAGGGACGATGACCGATCCGCGCGAGCGCCCGGCAGAGGACGTCCAGCCTCCGTTGCAGCCGGGTAGAGGTGCGGGTTTACTTCGACATAAGCTGGCCCTCGCTGGCTTCGGACTTGTCCTCCTCTTCACTCTTGCTGCCGCCTTTGCCCCGCTCATCACCCGGTACGACCCCGCCCAGATCGACCTCCATCACCGACTCGCATCTCCTACGGCTGCGCATCTCTTTGGTAGAGACGAACTTGGCCGGGACATCCTCGCCCGTGTGCTCTTTGGCGCCCGCATCTCCCTCGGTGTCGCGTTTTCCGTGGTCGCCCTTTCACTTCTGATTGGCCTCACGTTAGGAGCCCTCGCCGGCTTCTACAGCGGTTGGCTCGACACCATCATCAATGTCTACCTGAGCAACGCCTTCCTTGCACTCCCCGGCATCCTGCTTGCCGTAGCCATCGTCGCGTTCCTCGGCCCCAGTCTTCCCGACCTCATCCTGGCGCTCGCTCTCCCTGCCTGGGTCGGCTACGCCCGGCTGGTGCGCGCCCAGGTTCTGGCGCTGCGCGAGCGCGAGTTCGTGCAGGCCGCCCGCTCGCTCGGAGCCTCGGATGCACGACTCCTGCTCCGCTCCATCCTCCCGCACACCTTTCCCCCGGTTCTGGTACAGGCTGCGGTAGGGATGGCCGCTGCCGTCCTGGCAGAAGCTACGCTCAGTTTTCTCGGCCTCGGAGTGCAGCCGCCCGTGGCGACCTGGGGCGCTATGCTGAACGCGGCCCGCTCGCACCTCTTCGAGGCTCCCCACCTGGTCTTCTTTCCTGCGCTGGCCGTCGCCTTGTCGGTGCTCGCCTTCAATCTCCTGGGCGACGGTCTGCGGGACGCACTCGATCCCAGGCACAACCCGCAGCCCTGACCGCGCTCTCACGGCTTCGCCGCGCACATAAACCCTCGCCCCGCGGTCGCCAGCCTGACAGCCGTATTCTCGCGCACCTTCCGCTCCATGACTCCAAAGCCACCTCCCGCCTTGAAGTAGTCCCCTCATTACGAACTGCCGGACGGCGCCGCCCAAACAGCGCAAACCGCGTGGACCTGCTACCCTGCCCTCAAATGCCCACCCTCACAGGGCCGACCTCCCGAGGCGGCCACTGGACCGACGCCGGCCCACCCACGCCCATCCTCGCCACCAGTTTCCTCCTCGCCGGCCTCGGCACCGTAATGCTCGGCCCTCTGCTCCCCCAACTTCTCCACGAGTGGGAACTTACGGATCAGCGTGGTGGTCTCCTGCTGCTTGCCAAGTTTGTCGGTGCCTTCGCCGGGGGCGCCACGGTGCCCAGGCGCCTCCGCGTGGGCATCCTCGCGGGGCACCTGCTTGCCGCACTCGGCTTCGCGGCGTTCGCCCTCGCCCACAGCCTCGCGCTCGCTCTTCCGGCTCTCTTCCTTACCGGCCTGGGCCTTGGCGAGATCATCGCCTCCACGAACATCCTTGCCGGTCGCCTCTGGCCCGCGCACACAGGCTCTGCGCTTGCCCTGCTGAACTTTTTCTGGAGCCTTGGAGCCGTCTCCACCGGCCTGCTCGTGGCCGCCCTCCTGCCCCGCGTCGGCTGGCGCCCACCCGTTCTGGTGCTGTCGGCGCTCTACGCTCTGACCGGCACGCTGACCGTCATCTCCACTCGCTCACCTCACCCGCAAGCTCCTATCCGTGATTGCGCGAGCGCCGGCGGCACGGATCGCGCGAGCGCCGGCGGCACGGATCGCGCGAACGCCGACGGCACGAGTCAGTCCTCCACGCTGCCAGCCCGCCTCGCCACCACGTACGGCCTCCTGCTGTTCCTCTACGGAGGCCTTGAAACCTGCCTCACCGCCTGGCTTACCACCTTCTCCCTCCGTTTCGCCGACGGACATCTGCTTGGCGGCCAGTCCGGCTTCGTCGTGCTGTGGGCCGCGCTTACCGCCGGCCGCATTCTCGCCTCCGCCCTCATGCGCCGGTTCCCCGAGTCCACGGTGCAGCGCCTCAGCCTCACCCTGTGCTTGATCCTCATTGCCGTCCTCACCTCCACACACACCGCCGCGAGCCTATCCATCACCTGTGTCCTTCTCGGCGTCGCGCTAGCACCGATCTTCCCCTCCACCTTCGCCCTTCTGCTCCATCACAAAGTGGAGCCGCGCACCGCGGGCACCCTGCTTGCCGTCTCTGGTCTTGGGGCCGCGCTCTTTCCCTGGCTCATGGGCGTCGTTTCGACTCAGACAGGCTCGCTCAGGCTGGCCATGGCGGTTCCCGCCCTGCTGGTTCCCGCGATGCTTCTACTGACATTCCTCGACGTTCCAAAACGGAACTCCTTTTCCACTTCTCCAGAACAAAAAGGCGAAGATTTGGTGAACCCCACGCTATAAAAGAGGGAGTGCCCTCCGCGCTTACCCAATCCGAGCTCTTTGCGCTGCTCTCCGCGGGTGACACCGTCGTTTTGCCGCAGGGCCACGCCGCCCGTATCCTCCGTTCCCGCTTTCAACAGCAGTCTCCAACCCTCAAATCTGCAACGGACCCGGGCCCTATCCTTGCTTGGCCCGAATGGACCGCCTCTCTCTGGTCAAACCTGATTCTGGAGGGCGCGGACGACCGTGTCCTGCTGAACCGCGCTCAGGAAGACCTTCTCTGGAAAAGTGTGATTTCCTCGCGCCCCGCCAACCCGGGCGCTCCTCTCCACCCCCCTCAGCCGCAGGCCCAACTGGCGCGCTCAGGGCTCCGGCTCGCCGCAGCGTATAACGCCACCGATCGCCTCCGTACCGCGGCCGACAGCGGCGACACCCGCACCTTTGCCTCTTGGGTGGACGGCTTCCGCGAGCAATGCACCCGTCACCGCCTGCTTGCCTCGGCCTTCCTGGAACAGGCCCTCGCCCGCCACCTCCGCGGGGGAACTCTTCTCCCGCACGCCGTCCTTCATTGCGTCGGGTTTGAGCGGTTTACCCCTGCCCAGCGAGACCTGATCTCCGCCTACAAAACTGCCGGCGGCACGGTGCACCTTTACGAACTCCATCACGAGCATTCCGGTCGCAGCCCCCATCTGGCCATCACGGCAGACAACCCCCGCGAACAGCTCCACATCGCCGTTCGCTGGATCGCGCACCAAGCCACGGTGGCGCCCGGCACCTTCGCTCTCGTAATGCCCCGCCCTGAAGAACACGGGCCGGAGCTGGAACGTCATCTGCGAGAGACCCTTACCCCGGAACTCCTGTCCGTTACGGCCGACCTTTCCTCCACCCCCTGGCAGTTCGCCGCACAACCCGCCCTGAGCTCCGCCGCGCTGGTGGTCCACGCCCTTCAGTTCCTCCGCTGGGCTCTGGAGCCGCTCCCGGTCGAGCGGATGGGCCAGGTCCTTCTCTCCCCCTACTTCCACTTCAGCGACTCGCTCGAAAGCCGGGCCCGCTTTGAGACCCGCATCCGCCGCAACCTCCGCCTCCTTCACCCCGAGCTCGACCTCATCGGCTTCAATCAAATGGTGAGCACCTCGCCGAGGAGGGGCCCGGCGGCGCAGTTCCCTGAGCTGATGAGCGTTCAGAGGCTCATCGAGCAGAGATCGCTCCTACAAGGAACACGCCTGCATGCCGAGTGGGCCGACCAGGTGCGGTCCCTGCTCTCTGCCCTGGGCTGGCCCGGTCCTCGCGCACACACTGCGTCTGAGTTTGCCGCGTTTGAGGCCTGGGAGGGCGCCCTGGATCTGCTCTCAACCCTCGACTTCACTGGTCGCCGGATTCCCTTTCCTGCCTTTCTGCAAGAGCTCGAAGACGAGGCCGCCCGGTCCGGGTTCGCCCCACACGCCCCCGCCGCCGCGGTACAGATCCTCACCTTGCGCGAGGCAGAGGCGATCCCCTTCGACCACGTACTGATCCTCGACGCCACAGACGCGCATTTACCTCCGCCCGAAAAGGTCCACCCATTGCTGCCGCGCGGTCTGCAGCGATCTCTGGAGATGCCCGGAGCCGACCCGGCCAGAACCTGCCAACTCGCTCGGAACAGCCTCGAGGCCCTGATGGCGCGCTCTGGGACCTTTCATCTGGTCGCTCCCGCTCACGACGCCTCGGGTAGCCTCCGCCTGACTCGCCTGGCCACCGAGCTGAACTTCGAGCGGAGGGACGCCAGCAGCATTCTTGCGCCAAGCTCGGCCCCAGTCCCCATTCTCCTCGCCAACATACCGGAGGCAACCCCGCTGCCGCCGCTCCCCTCCCGGGTCGTTCATGGTGGTGCCCGCGTTCTTGAACTGCAGTCCGCCTGCGGCTTCCACGCCTTCGCAGACCTCCGTCTGCGCGCAGAAGAACCCTCGGCCCCAACACTCGGTCTCAACCCGCGTGAAGCGGGCAGTCGCCTCCATGTAGCCCTGCAGTCCCTCTGGGGAGAGCTTAAGGATCAGGTCACCCTGCGCTCCTTGCCCACCGCGGACCGCCGCGCGGCTGTCCGGCGAGCTGTCCAGCACGCCCTTGCACCCCTCTCAAGCTCTCCCGGCTCCCACCGCGCGTGGCCCCGCGCCTTCCTGCCGATCCTTGAGGACCGTTACGTCTTCCTGCTCATGCAATGGCTGGAGTTCGAGCTCAAGCGCGCAAGCTTCACCACGTTGTCCCAGGAGGAAGGCCAGGAAATCCAGGTCGGCCCACTCGACCTCAGCATCCGGCCAGACCGTGTCGACCAGGTCGAGGGCGGCGGCCTCGTCTTCATCGACTACAAAACAAAGTACTCTCTCAGCACGGGGGACTGGCAGGGATCACGCCCCGACGCCCCCCAGCTCCCGCTCTACACGCTTCTCGCCAACCCCGAAGAGGTCCGTGGAGTCGCCTTTGCCCACCTCCGCGCCGGCAAGGACATGGGTTGGATTAGTCTCTCAGACACCCCGGGCCTCTTTCCCGGGAACGCTGACAACACACAATCCGACCTGGCGGCGGACATCGAGGCCTGGCGAGCCGAACTCAGCCGCCTGGCCCAGGCTTTCGCAGATGGTGACGCTTCAGTAGACCCGAAGAGCTACCCGAAGACCTGTCAGTACTGCGCCCACCGTCTGCTCTGCCGTCTGAACCCCGCGGAACTCCTCGCAGAGGCCACCGAAGAGGAAGAAGACGAGCTTGAGGAGGAGATCCATGCCTGACCTCCTCCTCTTTCCATCACCAACCCGCCGGGCAAGTGCTGTCCCGCCACCCCCACCCCAGGCCCTCTCCGACACCGAAGCCCGCGCGGCCGCACTCGACATCCAGCGCTCCTGGATCGTCGAAGCCCCCGCTGGCTCTGGGAAAACCGGCCTCCTGATCCAGCGCTATCTCAAGCTGCTCGCCCACGCCGAAATCCACCGCCCGGGCGAGGTCCTGGTCCTTACCTTCACCCGCAAAGCCGACGCTGAACTCCGCACCCGGGTTCTCGACCAACTCACCCTTGCCTCCGAAAACACCCACCGTGCTCCCGAGGCCAGCGCCTTCGATCGCCTCACTCGCGACCTCGCCGAAGCCGTTCTGGCCCGCGACCGCGCGCTCGGCTGGCGCCTGCTGGATACCCCAGCCCAACTCAACATCCGCACAATCGACTCCTTCTGCGGCGAGCTAGCCGCGTCGATGCCCCTGCTCTCCGGGGCCGGCCGGCTCCAGCCCGTGGACGACGCCTTTCCCCTGTACTACCAGGCCGCCGAGCGCACCGTTCGCGAACTAGGCGGCCCGGACATCAGGCTGAACGATGCCCTCCGCACGCTCTTGCTCCATCGCGACGCGCAGGTCTCGGACTGCACCAGGCTCCTCGCCGACATGCTCGCCCAGCGTGAGCAATGGTCCGAATTGATTCCCCTCGGCAACGCCGACCTGACCGACGAATTCCTCGACAGCATCGTCCGTCCCCGCCTTGAACGGACCCTTGAACGCATCGTCACCCAGGGCCTCCAGCGAGCAGCCGCCGCCCTGGGTGAAGAAAACCTCACCGAACTGGCTCACTTCGCGACTCGCCTCAGTATCGAGCCGGGCTACCGAGATTGCCCCAACCCACTCGCTGGCTGCGCGAACCTGGGCGGCACAATCCCCGTCTCCGGTGACTCCCTCCCGCATTGGAAAGCCGCAGTCGATCTCCTCCTGACCGGCGAGGACGACTGGCGCAAGAAGCCCACCGGCCACCACCTCAAGATCCAGCTCGGAAAGCCGGATGTCCAATGGCTCGAGCAGTTCATCGCCGCGCTGAGACACGGCAACAGCCACGGTCGCCCAGACCTGCTCGATGCGCTAATCGCGATCCGTGAGCTCCCTCCGGCCCGCTACCCCGAAGAACAGTGGCCCGTCGTCAAGGCTCTCTGCCGCATCCTCAGCCGGGCTCTCGTGGAGCTCCGCTCCGTCTTCGGCCAGCGCGCGCAATGCGATTTCACTGAGATCGCCCTCACCGCGCGCTCACTCCTCCGCCCCAACGCCGCCGCGGGCTCCTTCGCCTCCGATCCCCTGAACACGCCCGCCGCCTCCCTCAGCCACCTTCTCGTGGACGAGATGCAGGACACCTCCGCCGGCCAGTATCAGCTTCTCGAATCCATCACCGAATTCTGGGACGGAGCCTCGCAAACCGTCTTCCTCGTCGGTGATCCAAAACAGTCCATCTACGCCTTTCGGCAGGCCCGCGTGGAACGGTTCCTCCGGACGGTGGCGACTGGTCTTCTCGGCGACCTTCCGGTAAGCCCGCTTCGGCTCACGGCCAACTTCCGCTCCCAGGCTGCCCTAGTCGAGGGCTTCAACCAAACCTTCAGGGCCATCTTCCCTACACTGGCGCCTGAGCCAGCAGACACCCAACTCCAGTCCGAGGAAACCGCGGCAGTCCCGTTCATCGAAGCCGTAGCTGTCCGCTCAGCCACAACCGCCCCTGCGTTCCACTGGCACGCCTCCCGGAAGGCCGATGCCGCGCCCTCCGGAGGCCCAGTCAGCCCGGATGCGGAACAAGCGCAGCACATCCGATCCATCATTGAAGACTTTCTCGAAGCCTGGCCAGAGCGACAGCAGCCCGGCGATGATCTGCGCCCACCAAGGATCGCCGTCCTGGCCCGCAACCGAGGCCACCTCGCTCCAGTAATCGCCGAGTTCCACACCGACCGTGGAAGGGGGAGCCTCCCCTTCCGCGCCGTTGATGTCGAAGCACTCAACGAACGCACTGAGGTCCTCGACCTCCTCGCCCTTACCCGCGCCCTGCTTCACCCCGCTGACCGAGTCGCCTGGCTCGCCGTTCTGCGCTCCCCAGTGTGCGGGCTGAGCCTCCCTGACCTCCTCGCCCTCACCGGTGAAGGCCCGGACGCGGACGGCGAGGCCACGGTCCCGCACCTCGTTACCACCCGCAATCACCACCTCAGTCCCGAAGGCGCCGGTCTGCTCGAGAAAACCTGGGTCATCCTTCAAGGTGCGCTCGACACCCTCGGCAGCACCCCGCTGAGCACCCTCGTCCAACGCACCTGGATCACCCTCGGCGCCGACGCTCCACTCCTCCCCGAGCAGCGCACCAACTGCTTACGCTTCCTGGATCTCCTTCACAAGCTTGAAACCGGCCCTGACCCGCTTAGCCTCCCGTTACTGAACCGTAACCTCCACAAGCTGTATGCCCAACCCACAACCGACCCCACCCCGATCGAGCTCATGACCATTCATAAGGCCAAGGGTCTCGAATGGGACCTTGTCCTCGTTCCCTCCCTTGAACGGGGCTCCGGCCGCTCCCCCCACGCGCTCTTCAAATGGCTGGAGCTCGACAACGCCTCCACGGAAGGTGACCTGCTCCTGGCTCCCATCGCAGGCAAAGGCACCGAGGCGTCCGATCTCTCGAAATGGCTCAGTGCAAGCGAGCGCTGCCGCGAGGTCGCCGAAGCGCAACGTCTCCTCTACGTCGCCTGCACCCGCGCTCGGGAGGAACTGCACCTGTTCGCGGCAGTGGAAACCAAGGCCAATGGCTCCCTTTGCACTCCTCAGGCAAAAGCAAGCCTGCTCTATGCGGCTTGGCCCGCCGCCGAAGCCATCCTTCAGCGACAAATCGACGATCACCGCACCCCTGCCCAGATCATCCCCTTCGCCCCTGCTTCCCGCATCGAGCCCCTGACACTCGCCGCCGGCGCAGATCCAGAGCCGACCGATTCCCAGATCAACCCCGCTGTCCTACGCCGGGTGACAAACCTCCGCAGGATCCCTTCCGGCTTCGACCCCCTCGGCCGCTTCCTGCGCCCCTCCCGCCCCATCCTGCCGTACACGCCGGCTACCGCGCTCCGGCAGGCAGCCGCGTTCGCCCGCCCTGAAGGCTCCTTCACCGCTCGCGCGTTCGGCAATGCAGTCCACCGCTTTCTGCAACTGATCTCAATTCGACTCGGAAACGGTGACTCCCTCGACTCGCTTCGATCGCAACTCCCGGCGTGGCAACCCCGCCTCACCGCCGTGCTGCGAAATGAAGGACTTCCCGCAAACACTGCCACCGCTGAGGCGCACCGAGCCGTAGCCGCGATGCTCTCCACCCTTGCCGACCCGGCAGGTGCCTGGGTGCTCGGGCCCCATACCCTGGCCCGCAGTGAAACGCTCCTCTCCGCCGTTCATGTCGCGACGGGCGGCCTCCGCGCTGACCGCACTTTCCTGGCCGGCAGCACCCCTCTCTCCAGCCCCGAGGACACGCACCTGTGGATCGTTGACTACAAAACTGCAGAGCTCGGTGGCCGCAGCACCGAGGCCTTCCTCGCCACTCAGAAGCAAAAATACCTCTCCCAGATGCAGGCCTATGCGCAGGCTGCCCACCTCGCCGGCACAAGCCTGAAGCGCATGGTGCTCGCCCTCTACTTCCCCCTGCTTCCCGCGCTTATTTCGTGGCCGGCGGACGACACCGATAACCCATGAATAACGTTACTTACGGGCCACAACCCTAACACCTTTGTTTGCGAAAAGGGTGACCTCCGGATGGTATGCTCACCAAAGATTGTTGAGCGGTATCAGGAGGCCTATCTGACGCAACCAAGCCATCTCGTGCTCTGTGTGGACGATGAGCACATCGGCTTGGAGGTGCGTCGCCTGCTCCTGGAACGGTCAGGCTACAAGGTCATCACGGCCCCGGACGGTCCCTCCGGTTTGTCCCTCTTCCGGACACAACCCGTAGAAGCCGTCGTCCTCGATTACTCCATGCCCGGAATGCATGGCGGTGAAATCGCCGCCTGCATGCGCGCCGAGAAACCCGAGATCCCCATCCTGCTCCTGTCCGCCTACGTCGGTCTTCCAGCCGACATCACCGGGCTGGTCGACGTATATATGACCAAGGGCGAAGGGGCACCGGCTCTCCTCGCCAAACTCAATAGTCTCTTTGCGGACTAGCTTCCCCAGGTACGCCTGTGAATCTGAATCAACTGCAACGCGCTCTTCGCCACACGCTGCTGCTGCCCATCGTTGCCCTGGCACTCGTCGCCGCAGCGCTCGCCTGGCAGATTCTCGATGCCCAGCGGGCCGTCGCCCGTATGCAGCAGGCTGACACAAACATCGAAACCGCCACCCTCATCACCGCCAACATGGTCGACGAGGAAACCGGGCTGCGGGCGTACCAGACCACCGGGAATGAGATCTTCCTCCAGCCCTACGAGACCGCGGCCGAGCCGCTCCGTGGCAACATCCGCAAGCTGCATGACGGTCTCGAGAAGGAAGGCGCCGACACAGCCCCGCTCGAGGCTCTCCGCGCCGAGCACATGCAGTGGGTCCGCACCATCGCCGAACCCATCATCGCCTCTGTCCAGGCTGGCAGCGATACCCGCGACGCTGGACTGAACCTTCGTGCCAAAGCCCGCATGGACAGCATGCGCCAGCTTCTCCGTCAGATCACCGACGAGCAGGCCCAGCGCCGGATCCGTGCCGTCGACAAATGGCACCTTGAACTTCGCCGCACACTCGAAGCCCTCATCGGCTCCGCCCTTATCGTCGGTTTGCTGATCGGCGTATTCGCTCGCAACCAGCTGCACATGGTCTCCAACGCCTTCCAGCAGACCCTCAGCGCCCTTCGAAAGCACGCCCAAGCTACCTACGACTCCGAACAGCGCCTCCGCGCCATCCTCGTGTCCCTCAGTGAAGCCGTCGTCGTCTGCGACCTTGAAGGCTGCATCGATCTCATGAACCCTGCGGCCGAGCGCTTGTGCAACCTGCCGCAGTCTGAAGCCCGCAACCGCCGGTTCGAAGACGTCTTCCCGCTGGAAGGCGAAGCCACACACAAGATCCCCGAGTCCCCCATCACCGCCGTTCGCCGCGAACTCCGCACCATCACTCCAGCAGAGTCCTTCGTGCTCCGCCGCGCGGACGGCAGCGAACTCACCGTGGACGAAAGCGGTGCCCCGGTCTACGAACGCAACGGGGATCTCGCGGGCGTCGTCCTCGTCCTGCGCGACAGCACGCAGCAACGGCAGGCTCAGGCCGCCCTGCTCGCCTCAGAAAAACTCGCCGTTGCTGGCCGTCTCGCGGCCACCATCGCCCACGAAATTCACAACCCGTTGGACTCCGTCGCTAACCTCCTCTATCTCATGCGGACCGGCTCCAACCAGGACGAAAATGCCCGCTTCCTCGAGATGGCGCAGGGCGAACTTAGCCGCGCGACGCAAATCAGCCGCGCACTCCTGGGCATGTACCGCGAATCCCGTACCGCAGTCGGGCTTGACATCTCCAGCCTGCTCGGCAGCGTGCTCGTCTTACTGGAACGTCGATTCAAGGAGATCGGCGTGAAAGTAAAAGCAGATCTTGAACAACCGGCCGTCGTCTCAGGTTTTCCGGCAGAACTTCGTCAGGTCTTCACGAACCTTCTCGCGAACGCTGCTGAAGCCTCTCCCCGCGGAGAAATCGTCGAGGTCCGCACCCGAGCTGCCTCCGGCCTCAATCCCTCCGACCCCACCGCGGCGCGCCGGCCCGGCATCCTCATCACGGTGGAGGACCGAGGCCCGGGAGTCACACCCGACATTCAGCGTCAGCTCTTTCAACCCTTCTTCAGCACCAAGGGTGAAGCGGGCACCGGGCTTGGCCTATGGGTTTCCAAGGGCATCGTCGAGAAACACGGTGGCACCATCGAGCTCGCCTCCTCCACCGATCCGGAGACACACGGGACCATCGTCAGTGTCTTTCTACCCCGCGGGCTGGCAGAGTGGTCCGAAGCCAACGAAAAGCCGGCCAGCCTCGAACATCTCTCAAATCGGGGCAGCGTCGTGACCTACCCGACACACGCCTAACAACTCCCGCCTGTCCTGACATCCGCGTGCCAGAGGCCTACCGAACCACCCCTGCCTGATCCACCGGCCAATACACAAACGCCGCGCGTCCATAAATCAAATCCCGGGGCACCGGCCCGAAGTCACGGCTGTCGCTCGAGATCGACCGGTGATCGCCCATCACGAAGTACTCCCCCGCTGGAATGATCCGCTCGGGCAAGGAGCGCTCATCCTGGTACCGCTCCGGCACATACGGCTCCTTTTGAGCGACCCCGTTCACAAAGACGGTCCCATGGTCGATGAGCAGCCGGTCCCCGGGTAGAGCAATGACCCGCTTGATGTAGCTCTTTGAGTGATCATGCGGGTAGTAGAAGACAACTACCTCTCCCCGCTGAACCTTCTCGAACTGGTACGCGAATTTGTTGATGAACAAGCGATCCTGATCCTCTAAGCGAGGCAGCATACTTGTACCTTCGACCCGGACCGGTTGGTAGAGGAAAAGGATGATAATCAGCGACACGACAACCGACACGAACAGATCCCCAAACCAGGCGCGCAGGGTGATCGCGCGTTCAGCCAGGCTTCGCCGCCCCGGCGAGGTGCCCGCGGCTTCGCTCAACTTGTCATCCTGACTCATTTTCATGGACCCAACTGGACGTGAGGACTGGGGCGTTTCTCACCCCATCTTAGACGCACATGACCCATCGGAGGTGCTCGTCTGCGACACTCGGGGAGCATCCCGGCATCTCGACTGGAGTAGAATAGGGACATCGGTTTATAAAACAATGGCAACTCTTACGACGCCTCCGCCGCCTGTCACAGAGAAAGAAAAGTTGACAGGCCGTCCCCCTACGGACCTCCAAAGCCTTACGACGGAGAAGTCGAACGAAGCCTCCGCTGGTTTTGACACCAAGTCCGCTGTCGAAATTGCCCGCATCATCAACCAGGAAGACGCCAAGGTCGCCAGCGCAGTCAAGAAGGCGCTCCCCGAAGTGGCTCTCGTGATCGACACGGTGGCGCGCTCCCTCCGGGACGGCGGTCGGCTCATCTACGTCGGCGCCGGCTCCTCTGGCCGCATCGCCTCCCTCGACGCTTCCGAGTGCCCGGCCACCTTCTCCACGGATCCCCAGCAAGTGCAGTACCTCATGGCAGGCGGCCCCAAGGCCCTGGCCAGCGCCTCGGACGTGAACGAAGACTCCCCCGAGATCGGTCAGCGCGACGTAGCCAAGCGCCGCCCCACGCGTAAAGACATCATCATCGGTATCTCCGCCTCCGGCCGAACGCCCTATGTCGTTGGAGCGGTTGAATACGCCCGTGCGCGCGGGGCGAAAACAGCCGCGATTACCTGCAACCCGAACTCCGACCTCGCCCAGGTCGCCGATATCACCATCTGCGCCGAAGTCGGCCCAGAGGTCATCAACGGGTCAACCCGCATGAAGGCTGCCAGCGCCCAGAAGATGATCACCAATATGATCACCACTGGCGCCATGACCCGCCTCGGGTATGTGTACGACAACCTCATGGTCAACGTGCATATGAAGAATGCAAAGCTCGTCGAGCGCGGCATCCGCGTCCTGATGAAGCTCTGCGACATCGATCGCGACACCGCGATCCGCACCATCAAGTCCGCCGGCAAGAGCATCCCCATCGCCGTAGTCATGCTCAAGGCCAACGTGGACAAAATGGAAGCCGTCCGCCGCCTCCAAAAGTCCGAAGGCAACGTTCGCCTTGCGATCGAAGACAGCCGCCTCGAACTCTAGTTAAGCCAGTACGCTGGGCGCCCCATTCGTCGCGCAAGCGGCGAGTGGGGTTTGTCGTTGGCGGCAACCTATCCGCGCCCGGTTGTCCTCCCCGAAGGCAATCTGCGTTCCGCCTCTCCCACCTACCGCAACATCCTGCCCCTCCTGTGTTCAAGCAAATAGCTGCAATCCGGAATGCAGCAGACTTTAGCAGGAGCGGCTCAATGAAGCGCATCATCCTCCCCCTTTCTCTCGCCCTCTCACTAACCTGCGGCGCGGCTTTCGCTCTCCAGACCACCGACGCACCCCAGCAGCAGGCCGCAGCAACCGAGGGCCATCATCACCACGCACCCAACCCCCAGCGCCAGGCCGAGTTTCTGACCAAAAAGCTCAACCTTACCCCGGACCAGACTGCCAAGATCCAGCCCATCCTCGCTGAACGCGATCAGAAGATGCAGGCGGTTTGGGGCAACCAGCAGCTCGCACCCCAGGACCGCCATCAGCAGATGCGCTCCATCAATCGAAGCCGCCGAGCAGGAGATGTCCGGAGTCCTCAGCCCGGATCAGATGACCCAGCTCAAGGCCATGCGCCACAACCATCGCGGCCATCACCATGACGTAAACGAAAGCAACGGCCAGACCCCCTCGGCCTAAACCAGCGCGGGGCCACTGACTGGATTGAGCCTCACGGCCGATTCTCCGATGTCAGTGGCCCCACATCTTTGGCAAACGGTTTGGCCCAGGCCGGCAGCTTCGGGCTGGTACCACGCCCCCACCTGGCCAGCCTCTTCCCGCTTAGCGTCTCGTAAAGCTCACACGTTGGCTCCAGGTTGCTGTGGCTCGTATCATAGAACAACGCGAAACGGCGGCCATTGTCCTGGAACTGCCAGTTGAAGATTCCTTGTCCAACCTCGACTCTGTGCAGCACTTGTCCTGATCTCGCAATCACCAGCACCATTGGGATCGGGTAGCTCTGGCAGCACTCCTCCCGCTCCACCGTCCAACCCACACTGCTGTGATCCGGCGCAATCTGAAGCTGCGAAACACTCGCTTGCCCTGGCTCCAAAGGTGCTGCCCACGCGCTCCCGTCAGACCAACTCACATGCACCAGGGCGTCCTGGCCAACCTCGGCGCTCCTCACCAGACGGGCTGGCTGCGCAGCCCCTTGCGGCAGGCTTTGCACCGGACCAGCCCACGCAACGACACACAAGAGAATGGCCAACCGGCGAGTCGGGAACATACCCCAACAGCGTAACTCGGCGCACCATCCCGGATACCACTTTCCCTCGTTACTCTTCCGTACACTGAAAACCATGGACAAATTCGTCGTCCGCGGCGGCAACCCCCTCCTCGGCACAATCAAAGTCTCCGGCGCAAAAAACTCCGCGCTCCCCTGCATGGCCGCCGCCATTCTCACCGAGGAAGAAGTCATCCTCGAGAACATTCCGCAGGTCCGCGATATCGAGACCGAGCGCCGGCTCCTGGAGTCCATGGGCGCTGAGGTCGAACTCGGCTACGGCCGCGCTCAGCACCGGACCTCCATCAAGTGCGCCGTCCTCTCCGACCCCGTCGCCAAATACGAAATCGTAAAAACCATGCGCGCCAGCTCCCTGGTGCTCGGTCCGCTGGTCGCCCGCACCGGCATCGCCCGCGTCGCCATGCCCGGCGGCTGCGCCATCGGCGGCCGCCCCATCGACCTGCACATCAAGGGCCTCGAAGCCATGGGCGCCACCATCACCCAGGAGCACGGCTACCTCGAAGCCCGTGCGGACCGCCTCAAAGGCGCCCACATCGTCTTCGACAAGATCACCGTCACTGGCACCGAAGACCTGCTCATGGCGGCTGCCCTTGCCGACGGAGAGACGCTCTTTGAAAACTGCGCCCGCGAGCCCGAGGTCACCGACCTCGCCGCCCTGCTCAACGCCATGGGTGCCAACATCGAAGGCGCTGGCACCTCCACGATCCGGGTCAAAGGTGTCGCCAAGCTCCACGGCGCCAAGCACCGCATCAACCCAGACCGCATCGAGGCCGGCACCTTCCTTATCGCCGCGGCCATCACCGGCGGGGACCTCAACATCGACTGTTGCAACCCCGAACACCTCGGCTCCCTCCTCGCCAAGCTAGAACAGGCCGGCGTGAAGCTCGAGATCGGCCAAGACAACGTCCGCGTCCACTCCGGCGGCAAGCTCGTCGCCGTCGACATGAGCACCGAAGAGTACCCTGGCTTCCCGACCGATATGCAGGCCCAGTTCATGGCCCTCATGACCCAGGCTGAAGGCACCAGCAACATCACGGAAAACATCTTCGAAAACCGCTTCATGCACGTCGGCGAGCTCAACCGCATGGGCGCCAACATCAGCGTCCACGGCCGCACCGCGACCGTCCGCGGCGGCACCAAGCTCCAATCTGCCGCAGTCATGTGCTCCGACCTCCGCGCCTCCGCGGCCCTCGTCCTCGGCGCCATGGTCGCGGACGGAGAAACCATCCTGGACCGCGTCTATCACATGGATCGCGGCTACGAGCGAATCGAAGAGAAGCTCCGCAACGTCGGCGCCCAGATCCGCCGCATGGGAGACGTCTTCGGCAAGAGATAGTCCCTCGCGTTCGAAGCTCAGGCAGTCGTCTCTGGATCGCCCCCCAAGCTGTCTTCGAAAGGACACCTGAACCAACGCATCACCGATCAAGCTGGCGTTAGCCAACACGAGCCGGTGAATCTATAGCAACGCAGTCCACTGAGTGCTACCTTTCGCGGGAACAAATTCTTCGAAGAGAGCTCATCATGACGCGTTCATACCACACCGTGCTCCTCGCCGTCGTGGCTTGTAATCTCAGCCTGGCACAAGACGTCCCGATCACAACCCCGGCCGCGACCATTACGATACTCACCACCGAATACAACGCCTCGCCGAGCGGAAGTCCCGCAGTCTGCTCCGTCTTCCCGGCCAAATCGATCATGAACAGCGTGACCCAAACGCTGAATATCGGCAGCCAAAGTTCAGGAGCAGGGGCTGGAAAAGTCGCCTTCAATCCGTTCACGATCGTCAAAAACGTGGACTCCTGCTCCGCCACCCTGCTGTTGCAGACCGCAAGTGGTACCCCGTTTCAGGAGGTCATTGCCATCGTGGAACCGCCCCTCCTGGCAAATGGCAGACCCAACGGATCGGTGCCGACCTATCTCGTCCGCCTCGGACTCGCCGCGGCCGCTACCCTGAACGACTCCGCCTCCGATGGCACCACGTTGCTCGAAAAAATCACCTTCGACTACGGAGACCTCACCATCGCCGAGGTGATCCCCGCCTCCGGCGCCACGTCCTGCGGCGGTTGGGACCGGGTCAAGAACATCAGAGACACAAGCAACTGCGCCGAGCTGACGAAAATCGCCATGGATCGCTTCCAGGGCAAAACACGCTGATGGAACGGCCGCTTCGGAGTCCTGAGTCCCCGGCTGGATCCGTCGGTCAATAAATCCCTTGACTGCAGGAGAGGCCATGCCTACATTGTAGGCATGGCAGAGTTGATCGGCACCTTCGAGCAAGTCGTCCTCCTCGCCGTTCTCGGCCTGGAGGACGACGCCTACGGTCGTTCCGTGCTCCGCGAGGTCGAACTTGCCCTCAGCCGCGCGCGCGCCGTTACCGCAGGCTCCGTCTACACCACGCTCGATCGCCTCGAAGCCAAGGGGCTGCTCGCGTCCCGTCTCGAAGAAGGAACCCCGGAGCGCGGTGGTCGCGCCCGCCGCTTCTACCGCGTCACCGCCCCTGGTGCCTCGGCCCTCAACAACGCCCGGGCCACACTCGACAGACTGTGGCAAGGCAAACCATGGCCTCTGGAGGTTCCAGCATGAAGCCCCTCACTCCCCCGCGCTGGTTGGAAATCGCATCAACCTCCCTGCTGCCTGCCCGCGACCGCGAGGCCATCTCGGGCGACCTTCGTGAAGCCTATGCGGACCTGGCGGCGTCGAAAGGACCTCGCACGGCCAGGCTCTGGTACCTCCGCCAACTACTCAGTCTTACGCCCCGCGTCCTGCTTTTCTCCCCGCGGTTCCCGCTGCCCCTTGGCCTCGTATGTGGGTTTACGGCAATTTGCGGTCTGTGGCTCGGCACCATGGACGTGCTCCTGCATCACCGGGACCTGCTTTATCACGAACTTATCGCAGGCACGATCGTTTCCCAGGGACTCCTGACCCTGGCAGCCCTGAAGTTCCGGAGCGTCTCCTCGCTGCAATGGGTCGTTGTAGCCGGTTGCCTCGCAATCCTCAGCCTGGCGGGCATCGCCATCCACGGCTTGCTCACGACGCCAAACTTTGAGGGCTACATCTTCCTCATTGCCCTGGCGCTTATCCTCCAGGCGATCCTTACGCTACTCAACTTTGCCCATAGGCGCGCGGACGAATCCCCCTCCATTCCCTCGCGATAACCATCTGAGCCGGCCCCCACACCTCTCGTCCCTATAATTTAGCGATGCGGTCTTGCCTTTACTTTCCCGCGTCTCTCGTGCTCCTCGCGGCGCTCCTCACCTGCCCCCGACCGGCGCGAGCTCAAAGTCAGCCACCGAACGAGGCGTCCCTTCCGCCCGCCGGCAGAGTCGTGCTGGTCCTTCCTTTTGAAAACAAGTCTGGCAATCCTTCCCTTAACTGGATCGGCGACAGCTTTCCGGACACCCTCGACCGCCGCCTCAACACCTCCGGCTTCCTCACCATCTCGCACGACGACCGCACCTTCGCTTACGACCATCTCGGCCTGCCCAAGGACTTCCGTCCCTCCCGGGCCACGACCATCCAGATCGCCCGCCAGCTTGACGCGAATTACGTCATCCTCGGCAGCTACAACGTCGCCAACAACCACATCAACGTCCAGGCCCGCGCCCTCTCCATCGACGACCTTCGCCTCACATCCCTTGTCGACGACTCCGCCGACCTACCGCGCCTCTTCGACGCCGAAAACGCCGTGGCTTGGAAACTCGCCCGATCCATCGACCCACACTTCAACATCGCCGAAAGCACCTTCGTCGCCGCCCCTGGCGGTGTCCCGCTTCCGGCGTTCGAAGACTACATTCGCGGCACAGACGCCGCCTCCCCCGCCGAGCGCCTTGAGCGCCTGAAGGCCGCCGTCCAGATCTCTCCCGACTACGCCGCCGCGCTCCTCGCCCTCGGCAAGGAGCAATACGCCCAGCGCAACTTCCCTGACGCCGCCACCACGCTCAGCAAGGTACCCCCGGCCAACCCGCTCGCCCTCGAAGCCAACTTTTTCCTCGGCCTCGCTCGTTTCAACACCACCAACTACGCCGGTGCCCAGACCGCCTTCGCCTTCGTAGCCGACCGCCTTCCGCTGCCCGAGGTCGTGAACGACGAAGGCGTAGCGTTAAGCCGGCAGTCCAAGGACGCCGTCGACCTCTTCCACCGCGCCACCGTGGCCGATCCCTCAGACGAGGACTACCACTACAACCTCGCCCTGGCCTACTTCCGCCGGGGAGACACCACGGACGCCCTGACCGAAGCCGCCGCCGCCCTCAAGCTGAAGCCGAACGACAACGAAGCGCTCGAATTGCAGCGCCAGCTCAAAGCCGCCCCACGCGGCTCCAAACTCCCGACCTCCGACACCCAGGGCTTCGGCCCGGTCGAGCGCATTCACCGCTCCTGGTCCGAGACCAGCTACCGCCAGGCCGCCTTCCAACTCGACCAGATCCGGTCCGCCCGCATGGCCACGCTTCCTCCCGCGCAGCAGGCCACCGAGTACGCCGCCCTCGGCCATGACGCCCTCGCCCAGGGCATCCTTCCCCAGGCCGAAGCCAACTTCCAGCAAGCCATTTCCGCGGATCCAAAGAGCGCCCCTGCCCACGCAGGTCTCGCCGAGGTCCGGGAGCGCAGCAACGAACTCCAGCAAGCCCGCGCCGAGGCGCAAACCTCCCTCCGCCTACAGCCCAACGCCGCCGCCCTCCTGGTCTTGGCGCGCCTGGATCTCGCAAAGAACGACCTCGGCATCGCCGCCGACGAGGTCTCCCAATCTCTTCAGCTCGAACCACAAAACGGCGCAGCCCTTACCCTGAAGCAAGCCCTCCAGAACCGCGGCCAAACGGTGCGCTAACGACGAGCCAAAAGACCTCTTCAAAACTCCGCCCACATCCCGCTGCGATACTGCTCACCCCCGGGAGCCGTCACCCTGAGCGCAGCGACGGCTCCGTATTCTGCCGCAAGGGAGGATCCCCTCCGAGGCTGCTAGCCGCGTCAAGCCGCAACATCCCAACGTCTTCTCCTCCAACCTCCAGCACGCACCAAATTCATGTTCTTCGTCGCACTCCAAACCGTGCCAAGCCACCTCGCCCAGACCATCGCGGCCCTCTCTCCGAACCACGCCGTCATTCTCGCCACAATCGGCCTCTGCCTCATCTTCCTCGAATGCAACCGACCCGGCCGTATCCTCCCCGGAGCCCTCGGCCTCGCCCTGCTGCTCTTAGCCACAGCCTCGCTCCTCCATCACCCCTTGCAACCTGCAGCCCTTTCGTTGCTTCTTCTCGCCTCAGCAACCCTCGCTGCCAATCTTTGGAAGGACCTTTCCGTCTGGCTCGCAGTCCCAGTCAGCGCAGCCCTCACCTTCGGCCTCCGTTTCCTCATCCCCGAATCCGTCAATCCGCACATCAACACGGCTACCTCGCTCACCTGCGGCCTCGCCATCGGTCTACTAGGCACGTTCCTCTCCCGGGTCGCCCTCCGCGCTCGCCGGTTGAAGGCGGTACACTAAACCTCGGCTGCAACCAGCGCTCGGAGCCTGCTTTCCTTGATTCGTTTGACCAAGTTTCTCTCGTCCGCTGCCCTCGCCCTCGTTGCGACCGGCGCGCTCGCACAGACCAAGCTCCAGCAACAGCTGTCCAGGATCGATCTCGGCCTCCAGGGCGTGGGTGAGTTCTCCTCCACGGCGACCGGGCCCGTCACCATCCCGGCCAGCAACCAGGGTCAGATCGTCTCCTTGTCCCCGTCCAATACATTCGGCGGTCTGGTCACCATCCGCTACGTCGCCAAGCCCTACCTCGGTGCCGAGTTCAACGGCGGCTACTCCCGCTATACGGAGGACCTCAGCGGCAGCCTGCAACAGCTCAAGCCGCCCTTCACGGCCATCCAGACCCAGGCCGATGAGTTCACCCTCGGCTACCTCGTCACCCCGCCCTACACCGTCTTCGGTGTCCGCCCGTACGCTTCGGCCGGCGTCGGCGGCATTCGCTTTGCTCCCACAACAGGTGGCGGCGAAGGTGCACCGCATCAGGGCCGTCTAGCTGTTTACTACCATGTCGGCGTCCAAAAGGATCTGGTGAGGGATACCTTTGGCGTTCGCGTTGGCTTCCGGCAGCTCTTCTACACCGCACCGGACTTCTTCCAGAACTACATCACCATCAACAAGCGGGCATCCACCACCGAGCCAATGATTGGCTTCTATCTCCGCTTCTAGGGCGCCTGAACCCCGGCAACCCTGTTCCTCTTAGGACGACAGACATGGACCACCTCATGGACGACGAAGAGATTCCCAAGCACGAGCGCGAACTCACGCTCAGCACAGGTGCCATTCTCGGCATCTTCCTCGGTCTGGTTGTGCTCTGTGGCGGCTTCTTCGGATTCGGCTACAACATGGGCCGCAAGTCCGCTCCGACCCCGCTCAATCTCAGCGAGATCGCTACCGACCCAACACTACCCGCCAGCACATCCTCCGCCAAGCCCCCAGCCGGCTCACCCCTGGACGACACCGCAGCCACCCCAGCCCCCGTGGCTCCAGCACCCAAGCCCCGCCGCACGCCCCCCACTCCGACCCCGGCGGATACCCCCGGCACCACCGACGCCAGCCTCACCGAGCCGCCAAAGCCAACCCACACCGCGTCACCGACGATCGCGCCCATTGTCCGTCAGCCCGCGCCCGTTTCGCCGGCTGCTCTTAGCCCGTCCGGATCCGCCCCTGGCGGAACCTACATGGTGCAGGTCGCCGCAGTCTCTCATCAGGAAGACGCTGATCTCCTTCTCGGCGCTCTCCGCGCCCGCGGTTACGCCGTCTCCGCACGCTCGACCGGGGCAGACAGCTTCATCCACGTCCAGGTCGGCCCGTTTCACGACAAAAAAGACGCAGACGCCATGCGCCAACGCCTCCTCACCGACGGCTACAACGCCATCGTGAAGCAATAGCCCCAAACGGGGCTCGTCGGCAGATCTCGCCAGCGCCCCGTCGTCGGCGGCCGCGAGATCAGCCCCTCCAACCGCCCGGGCGCTCGCTGGACTAAGCTCTTTCCTCGGGGTCCATCTGTGCCGTGAATGCGTCGCCGCCAGCGGTCGACCCGTACCCCAGCGCACGCTCCATATCCCCTCGAACCGCGGCCATCAGCTCCTCCCGAGACCCAAACTCTGCAAGCCGCCGTGCCGGCAAGAACTGCACCGTGGCCTCCCCCGGCGCGATCTTCAGCGAGTCGCGCGGCATCATCCTCGCCGTCCCATGGATCACCACCGGCACAATCGGCGCCCCAGTCTCCGCCGCAAGAAAAAATGCCCCTTTACGAAACGGCAGCAGCCGTCCATCTGGCGACCGCGTTCCCTCCGGAAAGATCGTAATGTGCAACCCGCTGCGCAGCGCCTCCGCGGCCGCCGCCACACTGCGGACCGCCTCCTCGCGCAAGTGCCCCCGCGCCACAGGCACAAACTTGCCCATGCGCATCGCCGTCCCCAGCAGCGGGATCTTCATCAGACTTCGTTTCAACATCACGCTCGTCATCCCCGGGACCACCGGCAAAAGCACCGGCGGGTCCAGATTCGAGGTGTGATTACTCATGATGATGCTCGGCTCGGTGGGCAGATTCTCCTGTCCAACCACCCGGACCCGAATTCCCGCCGCCCGCACCCCCAGCCGGATGGTGCCCATCCCCCACCGGTACATGGTGCGAAAGTTGCCTCGCAGCGCCGACCAGGGGAATGCCCACCAAGGCCGCCGGAAGGCCCAGAAACACAAACACCAGCAACATGCGCACCGAGGCCCACATGTCTCAGGCCACCAACGCGGCTGCACCAGGTCTCGCTTGCGAGGCCTGGGTTTCTAACCCGTCACCAACATCTCCGGCCAACCCAATCGCTCCAATGGCCCGCGGCAACTTCTCATAAATCCCGCCAAATCCCCCGTTCGAAAGGATCGCCACCACATCGCCGGGCAGCAGCCGTGGCACCAACTCGTCCACAATCGCCTCAGCATCAGCCCGCAGGCAGGCGGGCACCCCCATCCCCTGCAGCCCGGTCACCACCTGCGCCGGATGCAGCCGCTCCACCTCGGGAATCGCCTCGCTCTTGAATACATCCGCAAGCACCACCAGGTCCGCCAACCCCAGGCTCTCCACCAACTCCCGCTCAAACACACTCCGCCGCAGCGTGTTGGATCGCGGCTCCAGCACCGCCACCAGGCGCCGCCCCTTGTATGCCGCCCTCAGCGCCCGCAAGGTCTCGCGGATCGCCGTCGGATGGTGCGCGAAGTCGTCAATGACCGTGACCCCGCCCACCTCGGCCCGCACCTCCAGCCGACGCTTTACGCTCCTGAACGTCCGCAACGCCCGCTCGATTGCCTCAACCGGCACCCCCTGCCCCGCCGCTAGCGCAGCAGCCGCCGTCGCGTTCAGCGCATTGTGCTCACCGGGCATCGAAAGCTCCAGCCTGGCGAACTCCCTGCCGCCGCGCTCCAGGCGTCCAGCGCGACACTGGCCCCTGCTGCTCAAAGTCCCGCAGCCGCCAGTACGAACTCTCCGCGAACCCATACCGCTCCACAGGGCAGAAGGCCTTCGCGCAGCACTCACTCGACCGACGCACTTCCATCGAACGCCACCAGCCGCCCGCGCCCGGGAATCAGGTTCACCAGCCGCTTGAAGCTCGTCTTCACCGCCTCGAGATCTGCGTAGATATCCGCATGATCGAACTCCACGTGCGTCAGGATCGCCGCATCCGGAAAGTAGTGAAGAAACTTCGGCCCCTTGTCGAAGAACGCAGTGTCATACTCATCGCCCTCCAGCAAAAACGGCCGAGTCCCCGCTTCCACATGAAAGCTCGTCCCAAAATTCTCGACCACGCCGCCAATCAAAAAAGATGGCTTCCACTGCGACCCCGCGCCCTCCATCTGCGCGGCGACTCTCGTAAATCCAAGCCAGCATGCTCGTCGTCGTCGTCTTCCCATGCGTCCCGGTCACCACCAGCCGTTCGCGATCCACCAGGAACTCATCATGGATCAACTGCGCCATTGAATTCATCGGAATCCGCTCATCCAGCACCCGCTCCAACTCCGGATTGCCCCGCGAAATCGCATTTCCCACCACCACCAGATCCGGCCGCGGCTCCAGATTCTCAGCCCGGTACGGCTCCATCACCGCAATCCCCATCGCTGCAAGCTGGTCGCTCATCGGCGGATACGCCGCCAGTATCCGACCCCGTCACCTCGTGCCCCTCGGCCTGCAGCATCCCCGCAAGCGACGCCATCGCCGTCCCACAAATCCCAATCAGATGAATCCGCTTCCCCATCCCGTCGCGCTCCTCCGCTTCCCTTCGCTTCTGCTGCACCGGTGCCTCTGCTCTCGCCGTCATTGCTGTCATCCTCGAAGGAAACCTGCTCTCTCCATCTCGGGCGCCACTTCCCGAACCAAGCCGCCCACCCTCAACTCAGCCTTCTGCCCACAGACCAAGACACCTTCCTCCCCCAGGGTCAACGTGCGGTTCCCTCCCGTCACATGCCCACATCGCAACCCTATCGCAACGGGCCCCTCAAACCCCCGCAACGCATGCAGGCAGGCGCCCTCCAGAACTCCATCTCACGCGCCTCCACATTGGCAGACATATCCCCTAACACCACGCCAGTCACCCGCTCCATCAACCCCGCAAAGCGCAGATGCTGCAGCATGCGGTCCCACTGGTACGGCTTCACTCCGATATCCTCCAAAAACAGCACACAAGGCTCATCCACTCGCATGGCCCAAGGCGTCCCCAAACCGGCCTCGGCAATCGCCAGACACCCCCCAAGCAAGCGCCCGGATGCCCGCCCCGGGCGCAACACCCGCAAGCCATCACCCGCCCCAAAACTGTGCATCTCCCCCGCAACCGCCGCCTCCCACGACGGCCAATCCACCCCGCCCTCCAGCGACCAATCCGCAGCCACCATCGGCCCATAAAACGTCGCCAACCCACACTGCTTCCAAAACCACGTATGCAGCGAAGTGTGATCCGAGTACCCGACAAACACCTTGGGATTCGCGCGCACCAGCTCCGCATCCAGCAGACGGCAGCAACTCCGCCGATCCCCACCCGCCGCGCGTACAAAACACGCCTTCAATCGACCGATCCGCAAACGCCGCATGCAGATCCGCAACGCGCTCCTCGGCCGTGCCCGCATAGTACAACGGCCCACGACTCAGCGCATGGGGCATCACCACGGGCTCATACCCATACGCTCGCAACGCCTCCACCCCCCGCTCGACCTTCTCCGCACTTGCCGCCGACGCCGGCGACACCACAGCCACGCGCGCACCACGCCGCAATCTAGGCCTCACGTAGCCCTCGATCAAAACCGCCCCTCCCCCACACACACAATCTCCGCCGGCCCAGTCAACATCATCTCCGCCGTCAGTCTCCGCCCACTGCACAAACTGCTCCCCACCCGGCGCCACCGCCGTTAACTCCCGCGCCGCACCTCGCAATGCAATCGCTGCAGCCGCAGACGCACAAGTCCCTGTCCCCGAACTCTCCGTCGGGCCACAGCCACGCTCAAAAATCCGAAACTCAATCCTGTTATCGGCAAGCAAGCGCACAAACTCTACATTCGTCCCAAATCGAAACACAGGATCCACGGCAATGACCCCGCCAAGCTCCTGCCAGCTCATCCCATGACTGCCAAAATCTTCCCGCTCCGGAAACAACACAAAATGCGGGTTCCCTACATTCACCATCGCCCCCGCGATCTCGCCCTCAACCCCGTTAACCCGGATCCGCCGCTCCATCATCCGAGGCACGCCCATCCCACTCTCAATCCAGACCTCGTCCCCGTCACGCCGGACCAAGCGACACCGCCTGACCCCACCATGCGTCCCCAGTGCCACCTCTTCCAGGCCCTGGCTCTCCGCAAGCCACGCAGCCACACAGCGAGTCCCATTCCCACTCAACTCCGCCTCGCTGCCATCGGCGTTAAACAGGCGCAGAAACACACTCCCATCCCCGCGCCGGTCCACAAACTCAATGCCATCCGCCCCCACGCCTGTATGCCGCGCGCACAGTTTCCGCGCCATCGCGGCATGCTGCCCCAGCGCCAGCGGCTCCTCAATCACAAGGAAGTCGTTTCCCCGCGCCTGCGCCTTCACAAACCTGATCGTCCGAGCCACCCTCAACCTCTACTTCGCCAGCATACCCGCGCCGTTCCCCGCAAAAGCAACGGCCCGCACCATAGCAGATGCGAACCCGCCGAATTTCCGTGTCACCCATTCGTTTCAACGGAAGCCCAGCAAAGTCCAGACCAGGTCTCACAGTTACAGATCAAGGCTTCCACACGGCCGACTGGTACACCCGCGTCGAGGGCTGCCCACTCGAGCGGATGACCTCCGTCTCGATAAGGCCCTCCGGATGCTCCGCAACCGCCTTCGCCACGGGATCGCCGTCCATCGCGATGGCATAGGCCGCATGGTGCGCGGGATCCGACAGCGCCGCCGTCCATGCCTTCTCATCACCCTCGCTGACCATCGACCGCAACGTCCGACCAGCAGTCTGCACCGCCCCGACATGCGCCGTAACGGACATCAGCACCGGCTGCTCCGCCGGGATCGTCTCCAGCGTGCGCGCCACACTCTGCTCAAAGGGCACGCGCGTCTGCGCATTCACCAATCCCTCCTGCAGCACCAGCGGATAGGCCCACCGCCGTGCCGCAGGGAGATAGCCCCCGCCAAACGCCTCCCGCAACTGCCGCTGGTGCACCGCATCGCTTCGCAAAAACCCAGCCGATCCAAACCCCGTCATCATCAGCAGCGAATTCAACACACAAAACGCCATCGCCGCGGGCTGCCAGAAACGCGCCCCCACCCCTCGCCACCAGGTCGGGTGCCTCAGGTCCGGATCCTCGGACGCAGCTTGCAGGCGCAACCAGACTTCCATCCGTTCCGCCGCTACCGCCGCATACACACACAGCGCGGGCAACAACTCCATCCCATACCGCGCGTTGTAGAACGCATGCGGCTGGAGCTGGGGAATAAAAATCGGCACGGCTCCATAGGCAATGGAGTACACATAAAACGGCAGCGGCGCCCAGAGCAACAGCGCCAAAACCTCTGCCCGATCCCAAGCCCCCACGAACCCCGTCTTCTCCGCAGCCCCCTCACCCCGACGCCGGGCCAGTTGCCCCACCCCCGCAGGAGCCTCACCGCCACGAGGATGCGCCGACCGCCACGACAGCCAAACACCACATACTGCCGCGGCCATCAAGCCAAACCCAAGCTCCCACATCGCCGCATCCACCTGGGCAGCCCGCGTGAAGTACACCAGAGCAAATAAGGGGTTATGCCACCCCGGGTAGTGCTGCCCCGGATGCGACGTCTTCCGCTCGATCGCCTTGGCCGAGTAAGGCCCCCGCAGAAAGTCCAGCCAGTCGCCATCAAAGTGGGCGTTGTACCAGAACCAAAGCAACGGCCCCAAGACACAAAGAAGCGTGAGCACGATGAACGCCGGCAACACACGTCGTCGCAGCGCCGTCCCGCATTGCCAGACTGCCCACGCGATGCAACACCACGCCGCTGCGCCCATGGCCCAGCCGTCATAACGCGTGAATACCTCCAGGAGCACCATGATCCCGGTGAAGACCATGCGACGCCCCGCGAGCGCGGCCTTGTCCGCCCGCAGCGCCGCCACACACTCCACCACGCCCACCACCGACCAGACAAACAGCGCCAGAAACAACGCCTCCGTCAACGCCGTCGTCGCCATGTACAAAAGGTTCGGGTTCAGCGCATAGAACGTGGTCGCCACCAACGCCCAGCGCAGCCTCATCATGCGCCGCGACAGCCGCCACACACCGACGACACTCGCAGCAAAGCTGATCATTGACATCGGCGCTGCCGCCAAGCCCGTCTGCCACATCCTCATGTTGCTGATAAACGGCAGCATGAGGATGTGGGGCAGCGGCAACCAGACCCCGCCCAACTGCGACAACCCCGGGTAGTTCGAGTCAAGGATGCGCCGCGCATTGCCCAGATGCGCGACGGCGTCGCCGTACAGCAACGTGTACCCATGGCGATAACACACCGCCAACGCCAACAAAGCCAGCATCACGGACGCCACAAACACGGGCATCCCTTCGCCGCGGGATAACGGCCGCACTGCCTCAGGATCACCCGGCAGCCAGAGACTCCCGCTGACCCGCTGACCCGCTGACGCCCCCATGCCAACCCCGGCGCCGGCCGGTGCTGTTGATCTCACAGTTGCTCGTGCCTTCCTTGTTGTCATGTCTCTTGGAACCGCCGCTGCATTGGCTTACTTCGTCGTCCGAATCGGCCAGCAACGATGGGGACGCCCCGCAAAGCGCGGACACTTTGCAGCACCGCCGTCATCTCGACCGGAGCACAACCGACCGATGGCGAATCGCTACTGCAAGTGCGACATCTCCTTCAGTTCCTGGAACCTTTGGTCGATCTCCGCGCGCGTCGTTCGCTGTAACCGCTCTGTCCCGAAGTCCTCCACAGACAGCGACCCCATCACACACCCATAGAACATCGCCGTCCGAAACACCTCAGGCGTGAGCTCTCCCTGCGACGCGATGTACCCGTAAAATCCACCCGCGAACGAGTCACCCGCTCCCGTCGGATCAACCACGTCCTCCTGCGGCGTCGCAGGCGCGCGGAAAAGCTTGCACACATCCCGAGAAGCAAAGATCTCCGGCGTAAAGAACGCGCCGGAGCCATGCTCGCCGTACTTCACCACCAACGCCTTGGGTCCTAACTCCAGCACCTTCTGCGCAGCCTTCAGCCCGTTCGTCTCGCCTGTCAGCAGCCGGGCTTCCTTGTCATTGATGATCAACACATCCAACTCACGCAGCACCGGCAACAGGTTCTCGCGATGCGCGTTGATCCAGTAGTTCATCGTGTCGCCCGCCACCATCCGCACGCCCGGCATCGCCTGACGCACCCGCAGCTGCAACACAGGATCAATGTTTGCCAGGAACAGATACTCAGAATCCTTGTAAGCCTCCGGGATCTTGGGCTCAAAAGCCGCAAAGACATTCAAATCCGTGGCCAAGGTCGTCGCTTCGTTCAGGTCGGTCAGGTAGTTTCCGGTCCAATGGAAGCTCTTGCCTGACGCATGCTCAATGCCCCTCGTGTCGATCTTCTTGTCCGTCAACACGCGCTCATGCTCGGGGCCAAAGTCCTCACCCACCACACCGACAACCCGCACGTCCGTAAAGAAGCTCGCCGCCAGAGCAAAGTGCGTAGCCGCCCCACCCAAAACCCGCTCCCGCTTCCCACTCGGCGTCTCCAAAGTATCAAACGCCACCGAACCCACAACCAGAATCGACATCCAGGTACTCTCCCGACCAAGTCTGAACTTGGCCTCTGCATACTCCGCTTCAGCCAGATCGACTGCGGCGTCACTGTTCAATCATCGCTGATGTGCCGGGGTACCGTCAGTCAGCAGAGAAAGCTCGCCGAATCATCGGTCGAGCGCATCAGTAGCTAGTCGTTCACAGGGGCGCGGCAAGGGGAGCGATCATCGATCTTGTATGCCTTCGCGTCCCTGACCCGCTGCCTTCTTACCAGTACTTCCCGAACAACACATCCAACTTCCGCTTCGTCGCCTCCGGCATCGCCTTCCGGTCGGTCATAATCGCAAACTTGGCCGCACTCTGCGCCGGACTCATACTCAGATCCCGGGGCATCAGGCGCACTGCAGCCTTCACTACCTTTTGGGCGTTCTCCGCGTTCTGATGCATGACCGCAACCACCTGGTCCACTGTCACATCGTCATGCCCTTCAAACCAGCAGTCATAATCGGTCACCATCGCCAACGTCGCGTAGCTGATCTCCGCCTCGCGCGCCAGCTTGGCTTCCTGCAGATTGGTCATCCCAATCACGTCGGCGCCCCAACTGCGGTAAAGCTTCGACTCAGCGCGCGTTGAAAATTGCGGCCCTTCCATGCACACGTACGTCCCGCCCAGCTTGCCGACGACGCCAACCTCTTCGCAAGCCTCTGCAAACACACCCGCCACCACTCCACACACCGGATCACCGAACGCCACGTGCCCCACAACACCATCACCGAAAAACGTGCTCGTCCGGTCAAACGTGCGATCGATGAACTGATCGGGGATGACAAAATCCGTGGGCTTGTGCTCTTCCTTCAAGCTCCCCACCGCACTCACGCTCAGGATGCTCGTCACCCCAAGCGCCTTCATCGCGTAGATGTTCGCCTTGAACGGCAACTCACTCGGCAACAAGCGATGCCCTTTGCCGTGCCGAGCCAGGAAAGCCACCTCGCGCCCCTCCAGCGTGCCCAGCACAAACACCTCACTCGGGTCTCCGAACGGCGTCTCCACGCGCTCCTCGCGCACATCCGTCAACCCAGGCATCGCATACAAACCGCTGCCACCGATAATCCCAATCTCAGCCTTCGCCAACCCGAGCTCTCCCTGCGCAAACTCCCACACACGCGCCTTCAGAAGTGTATATCGGCATTTCCCACCGAACCTTTAGCGAGAAAAGCTGTAAGTCACCTTCAACGTCCCGCTATCCACGCCAGGATTCGACTTCGCCGTGAAGTCATTCGAGATGTGATGCACCCGGTACTCCACCGCCCATGAGCGCCGCGGCCGATAAAACCACTCCACCCCCGCCCCAAACTCAAACGTAAAGTTGAACCGCCGCGCCGTATCCAAAGGAATCGCATGCGCGGCAACCAGAAGCCCCGCGTTTCCCACCGCAAACGGCTCCACCCGTCGCTTCGGTAAAAAGTTCAGCTTCTGCCCCAGCGGGCTCAGCGCCGCCGCATACGTCCATCGCCGCCCACACGTCTCCACCACCGCAAGCGACACAGGCTGCTCCGTCACAGGATCAGGAAACGTAACCGTCTCATCCAACGGCACACAATCGCTCGCACGCTGCAGTTGCAGCGCCGTGTTCACCGGCGAGTTCCCACTTCCCGCCTGTGGTGTAACCTGCCGCGACCCTACAGGGTCCGATTCCAGCGCAAATGGCCGCGCCTCCACCATCCACTGCCATGTAAACACCGGGGTCCTCAACAGCCGCCGCGCATACGTCCCACCCACTGCCGCAAGCCGCCGGTTCTCAGACACCCCGAGCACGATATGACTCGAGTCATTCGAATACTCCGCAAACCCGCTGAACACATCCTTCGGCACCAGGTACCCCTTACCGTCCTGCGCTCCGGCTCCCTGCGCCCCGGCTCCCTGCGCCCCTGCAACCACGGAGAGCACAAAGGCCCACCTGCGCCTCAAATGCCAAGTCCTTTACAGATCCCCTCCACTCGCTTCTTCACCTCATCCGGCATTCGCAACATCTGTGGCCACGTCCGCGTGAACCCCTCCGCCGCCCACTTCCGCGTCGCATCAATGCCCATCTTGCTGCCAAAGTTCGGCAACCTAGACGCATGATCCAGCGAATCCACCGGCCCCAGCGTGAACTGGATATCCCGCTCCGGGTCGATGTTGTTCGCCACCCGCAACGTCACCTCACCCACATCCTGCACATCGCAGTCCTCGTCGACCACCACAATGCACTTGGTGAACATCGCCTGCCCCATCGCCCAGATCCCGTTCATCACCTTCCGAGCCTGCCCCGCATAGCTCTTCCGGATCGACAGGATCATCAGGTTGTGAAACACACCCTCGGCCGGCAGATTCACATCCACAATCTCCGGCAAGGTCAGCCGCATCAACGGCAAAAAGATCCGCTCCACAGCCTTCCCCATCCACGCATCCTCCATCGGAGGCTTCCCCACGACCGTCGCCGCATAGATCGGGTCCTTGCGATGCGTGATGCACGTAATGTGAAACACCGGATACTCATCCTGCATCGTGTAGAAACCCAGTGTGATCCCCAAACGGTCCTTCGGTCCGCAGCTCACCAAGCTCCACATACCCCTCAAGCACGATCTCCGCATGCGCCGGCACCTCAAGATCCACCGTCTCGCACTTCACCAAATCCACAGCCTTACGCCGCAGAAACCCCGCAATCAGGTACTCCTCCACCTCAGGCGGAGCCGGCACAATCGCACTAAACGTCGTCGCCGGATCGGTCCCAATCGCCACCGCAACCTCCATCCGATCCGCCGCGCACCTTCGTCAGCACCGTCTGCGGCACGCTGGACACATCCGCAGCCCGCACCGTCCCGCCAGCCGTCAGCGCCATCACATCCACCGCCCCCGCCGCATCGCCAGCCGCCTCACGCAACCGATCACGAAAGTGCTCCGCCGCTACCTTCTGCCGCTGCCAATGCATGCCCGTCGTCTTGCCGTCATACACCTGCATCCGGTACATGCCCACATTCCGCTTGCCGCTCTTCGGATCACGCGTCACCACACACGGCAGCGTAATAAACGGCCCTCCATCCCCAGGCCACGTCGTCAGGACGGGGAACTTCAGCAGATCAACCTGCTCCCCGCGCAGCACGACCTCCTTACAAGGAGCCTTCCGCCGGTCCACCACCTTCGGAAAGAACGACCCCACTTCCGCCAGCATGGGCAGCATCTTCAACTTGTCCATCAGTCCGCTCGGGGGCACCGGATGCAGCAGCGTCTCAATCCGCCCAGCAATCTCATCCAGCGACTCCACCTCAAGCGCCAGCTTCATCCGCCGCTCCGAGCCAAACTGATTCATCAACACCCGGGAGCCCTTGTACCCCGTCACATTCTCAAACAACAACGCCGGCCCACCCGGCCGCTCCGTTCCCCTGCCCGACTTCGACGCGCGGTCCGCAATCTCCGCCATCTCCAGCACGGGTGACACCTCCGCCCCCACGCGCTTCACCTCACCCGCCCGCTCCAAAACCCGCAACCAATCCCGCAATCCGTCGTAAGCCAACTTGAGTTCTCCTCCACCATCATCGCCCCTCACTGAAGGAGAGCGCTACAAGCCAGATGACGTACTTTCGCACGAGCAAAAGGGCGAGGTCGCCCCCGCCCTTCCGAACTCACCCGCGTCTTATCTACGCCGCCACAACCGTTGCAATCGTCTCCAACGCATACCCCGCATCCTTCCACCCCTGCAACCCACCCCGCAGTGGCCGCACGCGCTTCACCCCCAACCGCCGCAACTCCAGCGCCACCTTGGCGCTCGTCTCTTCGCTCGGGCACGTGCAATACAACACAATATCCCGGTCCCGCGGAATCAACTCCTGTCGCTGCTTGATCTCGTCAGGCCCAATCCGCAGCGCACTCGGCAGGATGAACGGATCACTCAGCACATCCAGCGGATGCCGAAGGTCCACAATAAACGGCCCTGGCAAACCCTCACGTTCCGCATCATCGATCATCGCCAACAACTGCCCCGGCTCCAGCCGCAGCCCGCGCAGCTCCCGCAGAAACCGCACCCGCCGTACGTACCGCGCCACGACTACCCCCACCACCATCAGCAGCACCAGCCCCACTGCGTAGTGCGCCATCACGCCAAACCACCGCGAACTCCGCTCAACCAGATCTCCGAAGAACTTCCCGCCGAACAAAAACGTACTCGCCCAGATCAGCGAGCCTACGATGTCATACGCCGCAAACGCCGGGTAACTCACCCCAGCCTGCCCTGCCAGCGGAGCCGCCATCGTACTTAACCCCGGCACAAACTTCGCAAACAACATCGTCGTCCCACCTCGCCGCGACAGACTCCCCTGCGTCCGCGTCACGCAACTGGCCGCCTCCAGCGACATCTTGCACAGCACATTCACAATCCGCGTTCCGTAACGCCGCCCCAGAAAGAACCACATCGAGTCCGCCAGCAAACACGCCAGCAGCACCAACGGCAAAATTGCCGCCACATGCAGCTTATGCGCCGCGCTCATCGTGCCTGCAGCCAGCAACACCGGCGCACTTGGCACGGGCAGCCCAGCCTGTTCGATGAACACCCACCCAAACAGGATCGCGTAAGCATGGTGCACAAACGCCCGCAGCAAAAATCCCATCGCTCACCTCCTGCTATGTCCGATATCGCATAGATGTACCACGAACGAATGTGGTGCAAAACAATTCGGGCGGCCCCAGCTTCGGGACCGCCCTCATCGCTCGTCTCTCTTCTCTGCTTTAGTGGTCCTTCACATGCACATCCGGCTCCACACTCATACCTGCACGCAGCGCGTGATCCTGGTTCTCGTTTTGCAAATTTGTGAAGTCAATCCGCACCGGAATCCGCTGCACCACCTTCACGTAGTTGCCAGTCGCGTTCTCGGGTGGGAACAAGCTCAGCCGCGATCCAGTCGCACCGCCGATCTCGGTGACCTTCCCCGTGAAGTGCCGCCCGCCTAGTGCGTCGATCTTCAGGTCAACTTCCTGTCCCGCACGCATGCCCTTCAACTGCGTCTCCTTGAAGTTAGCCGTGACAAACAGGTTCTGCAGCGGCACCACCGTCAACAACGCTTGGCCCACGCTCAAGTTGTTGCCGATCGACACATTCTTGCGGCTGACGATGCCGTCAATCGGCGCCACAATATGGCAGTACGTCAGGTTCAACTTCGCCTGGTCCACCCGTGCCTGCGCCTGCTGCACACTCGCATTGGCCGCGGTCGCCCGCGCATTCTGCACCGCAATCTGCCCCTTGGCATTCTGCTGATTCTGCGACTGCTGCGACCGCGCTGAGGCCAACCGCTGCTGCGCCGCCAACACCTGCTGCTGAGCGGCCGCGGCCGTGCGCTGCGCCTCGTCCACGCTGGCCTGCGCGGCCGTCGCGGTCGCCACCGCGGCATCGTACTGCTGCTTCGAAATCACATCACGCGCCACCAGCGGCGTATACCGGTCCACGTCCGTCTGCGCCTTCAGCGCATTCGCCTGGGCCTGCAGGATCCGTGCCTGCGCCGCCTGAGCCTGCGCCTGCGCCTGCGCCACACTCGCCGCCCCGCTCTGCACATCTTGGCCGCTCGTCGTCACGGTCGTCCGCACACTCACGCTGGTGATCGGCACATTGGCCGTCGCCTGCACATACTCCGCACGAGCATTCGCCAAGTTTGCCTGCGCCTGCTCCAGGGCCACCTGGTAGTCCCGCGGGTCAACGTCCGCAATGGGGTCGCCCGCATGCACAGTCTGGTCTTCCTTTACGTACACAGCCGTCACCTGGCCCGCCACACGCGCGCTTACCTGGTACAGATCACCATCCACCTGGGCATCATCCGTGCTCTCGGTGAAGGTCCCGCGCCAATACATGAACCCTGCCACCAGGGCCAGGATCAAGACCACGCCAATGATGATCAGGCGCCGTCCACCCTTCTTCGCCGGAGGCTCCGGAACCGTCGCCACGCCACCAGCGGTCTGCGTTCCGCTTTGTCCCTGTCCTTGATCCGCCACCGTTACTTCCCTCCGAGATAACTCTTGTAATTCGTTGTCGCCACACCCAGCGCTCGCGCCAGTTCCAGCTTGGCCACGTTGTGCTGATACAGCGCCGCAATGTATTGATCGTTTGCCTGCTGGTCGGTCGCGAGCGCCTGGGACACCGGCAAGTTGTCCGCGATCCCTGCTCGGAAGCGCTCCTGCGACTCCTTCAGTGCCTCATCCGCCAGGTCCACATTGCTCTTTGTCGCCTCTACCAGCTTTGAAGCAGATTGAATATCCAGGATCGCGTCGCGGACATCCGCATTCACCTGCTGAATGTCGTCGGCCAACCTTGCCTCGACCTGATCCCGCTGCGCCGCGGCGATCTGCTCATCGCCATGCGTCTTCGCAATCTGAAGGATCGGTGCCGAGATCTGTCCCGTGGCGGTAAACGTCCCGTGCGAATGCCCCAGGGTCGTTCCTAGATCGCCAAAGTCGCCCGTGACATTCACTACGGGTAGCTGCTCATCAAAGGCTGCCTTCTGCCCAGCCTTCGCTGCCTCAACCCTCTGCGCATCTGCGGCCAGATCCTTGCGCTGCCTTAGCGCCTGCTGAAAGGCAACCTCGGCCTCCGGGGTGTCGAGCGATGCATACGGCGCCGTGTCGACCACCGCGAACTGCTGATCCAGTGGCAGCCCAATCGCCCGCGCCAGGGCAATCTTGTCCTTCGCCAGCTGGTTCGTCGCGGAGATCAAATTTTGCTGCTGATTTTGGTAATCGACCTGCGCCCGCAGCACATCCAGCCGTGGACTCGTGCCGGCCTCATGCGCTGCCGTCGCCTGGTCGAGACTTAGCTTCGACTCCGCGATCTGGGCCTGCACCGCAGTGATCCGCGCGGCGTCTGCAGTGCACAACAGGTACGCGTTGCCGACGGTCAGTACCACCATGTCACGCGCATCTTCGGCAGTCAGTTTGGCCGCCTGAAAGTTGTGCTTGCCGGCAATGTAGTTCTGAAAGGCCTGCAGGTTCACGAGATTCTGTGTCAGGTATGCCCGAAAATCCACAACCTGGAAGGGCCCCACAATCGGGCTGATCCCCGGAAACTTCAATCCATAGGCAGCCAGGTTGACCTGTTGCACTGTGATGTTCGCGCCCGCCGTTACGGTGGGGAGCAACTGCTGCAACTCCATCAACCGCTGTCCATTTGCGCTTTTAAGATCCGAGCTCTGCAGGACCACGCCCAGGTTGTAGCGCAGGCCGCGCCGAATGGCATCATCCAGTGTCAGGTCCAGGTTTCCCGCCGTTGCCTTCTCACGGACCACACTTCCCCGAAAGCTCTGGTCCGTTGCGCTCCCGGGCGATACATTCGGCCCCGGCTGCGACAACTGCCCCTGCACCTGTTGCAGCGCGCCCAGGTTGCTGGAACTGCTCGCCCCGGAGGCACTGTTACCGCCTCCGTTGGTCGCTCCGGCCGACTGCGCCCCTGCGCCGTGCCCCGCTAACAGCAGCAGACTGGACGCACCAACGCACAAAACCAGCCGTCTCCTCATTTGACCCATAACTCCCATGCTATCGGAACAGTAGAACCCCTCGATCAACTCACCTTGCGGGCACCGTGCGTAAACTGATTCCCTTTTTCGATGCTCCCGCGCGTCGGGTGATGCAAAAAACCGCTCTGCCCTCTGCAACTTCCCGGGTAAGGGCAGCTCAAGGTTTAGGGTTGGGCGGAACAGCCTGCTCGGTGCATCAAACGGCTGATGGTCCGGCCCTGCTTTCTTGTAATCGATCGGGAACATCCCGCGAGTATCTCCACCCGGAAGCTCGTCATTGAAACAGCGAAGCTCAACGTCATCACCGCCTATAGCAGTGAAGAAGCGCTCGAAACGCTGCACGCGTTTCCTTCCGTTCACGGCGCTGTACTCGACGGCTTCATGAAAGACATCCCCTGTGGAGAACTCATCCGGCGCCTGCGCGAGGTGAAGCCGGAACTCCCCATCGTCGTCGTGGGAGGACACCACTGCGAAGACGCCTCTCACTACATCGACCACTTTGAACCGCAGGCTCTCCTGAGCGTCCTGAAGAAACTCCGGCCGCAGGAAACCCGGCTTATCGAGGAGCGCGATGCAGAACTGGCCGAGAATACCTAGAAAGCTCTAATCAAGCTCTCGTTTCCTCATCGCCCGCTGTAAAGCCGGCCCTGACATCCCCGAATCGATACGCCTCGGAAAGGGTTCTCAAGGCTTTCGCTGACCCGCCGCTCCGCTTTCGACCGGGAGCCTGTACCTGCTCGTTTCGGGGCTCCAGCCGCGGGTAAGCCCATCCAGCGCCCTGCACGGCTCGTCGGTCCTCCTCCCGTACTTTGGACCGGGAGGAAGCACCTCCGACACCCGGCCACAAGACAATCCTCACCCGCCCTCTTTACACTCACTGGGTGATCCACGCCCCGGAGGGCACCGAATGTTCCTTGGCATTGACGTTGGCACCGGCGGAACCCGCGCCATCCTGATCGACCGCAGCGGCGCCGTCCTCGCCTCCCACTCCGCCCACCACGCCGAAATCCACTCTGAACACATTGGCTGGGCCGAGCAGGACCCCAATGACTGGTGGCGCGCCGCCCAGGAAGCCATCAGCGGCGTCCTGCAACTCGCCAATTCAACAGGCCACACCGCCGCCGTAGAGGCCGTCGGCCTCACCGGCCAGATGCACGGCTGCGTCATGCTCGACGCCGCCGGCGAGGTCCTCCGCCCCGCCCTCATCTGGGCCGACCAGCGCACCCAGCCCCAATGCGACTGGATCACCGAAAAGGTCGGCTACGCCCGCCTCATCGAGCTCGTCGCCAACCCTGCCCTCCCCAACTTCACCCTTACCAAGCTTCTCTGGGTCCGCGAACACCAGCCCGAGATCTTCGCCAAAATCGCCCACGTCCTCTGCCCCAAGGACTTCGTCCGCTTCAAGATGACCGGCGAATTCGCCATGGACATGCAGGAAGCCTCCGGCACCCTGCTCCTCGACGTCGCCCACCGCCGCTGGTCCGAAGAACTCGCCGAGCATTTGCTGGCATCCCGATGTCCTGGCTCCCCAAACTCTACGAAGGCCCCGAAATCTGCGCCCGCATCAACGCCCAGGGCGCTGCCGCTACTGGCCTCAAAGAAAACACCCCCGTAGCCGCCGGTGCCGGCGATCAGGGCGCAGGCGCGGTCGGCATGGGCATCCTTACCCCCGGCTCCGTCTCCGCGACCATCGGCACCTCGGGCGTCGTCTTCGCCTCCACCGCCGAACCCACCCACGACCCCAAAGGCCGCCTCCACACCTTCTGCCACGCCGCCCCTGGCCTTTGGCACGTCATGGGCGTCACCAACGGCGCGGGCCTCAGCTTCCGCTGGCTGAAGGACACGTTCATGCCTATCAATAGCTATGACGAGCTCACCGCTCTCGCCACGCAGGTCCCGCCCGCTTCCGACGGCCTCCTCTGGGCCCCCTACCTCTTCGGCGAACGCACCCCGCACCTCGACCCCAGGGCCCGCGCCGCCTTCGTCGGCATCACCGCCTCCACCACCCGCGCCCACTTCATCCGCGCCGTCCTTGAAGGCGTCGCCTTCTCCCTCCAGGACACCTTCACCCTCTTCGCCGAACTCGGCATCCCCGTCGAAAAGATCCGCCTCGGCGGCGGCGGCGCCCGAGGCCCCCTCTGGCGCCAGATCCAGGCCGACGTCTACAACCACCCCGTCGAACTTCTCGAAGCCGAAGAAGGCGGTGCCTTCGGCGCAGCCCTGCTCGCAGCCACCGGCGTCAACGCGTACCCCTCCGTAGAAGCCGCCTGCAACGCCACGATCCGTGCCGCGGAGGTCATTCAGCCCCAAAACGCCGAAGCCATGGGGCGCCACTACGCCCACTACCGCAAGCTCTACCCCGCCCTGAAACAGGTCTCGGCCTGACATGACGCTGAAACCAGGCATGTTTTGGCCCTTGGTCCTCATCGACTTGGGGGTCGGTATTGGCGGCTTTTTTCTCGCATTAGGCTGGGGAAAGGTGTCCCGAAGAACTCTGGACCAGGAAACCACAGCTTTTCTTGCAAAAGTGTTCGGAGGCATATCCCTCGTCTTCCTCGTCGTGATCTTCCTCGCGCGTTAACTCCACACAGCCCGGGTAACCAAAGCACCTGATGCAAGGCACACACGAAGGGGCACGGCTTCAGCCGTGCCATCATCACCGCCCCAGGAACAAGGGGCTTCAGCCCCTGAGGTCAGCCCGGCGTTCCACACACTAGGCCCTCACCTCACGAGCCAACCGCAGGAGCCCCATGTCCGATCCCATCCGCGTAGCCGTCATCGGCTATGGCCTCGCCGGCCGCGTCTTCCACTGCCCCTTCGTCTCTGCCATCCCCGGCCTCTCACTTGACGCGATCGTGCAGCGCAACGGCAATGAAGCGGCCGAAACCTACCCCCAGGCCCGCATTCTCCGGACTCCCGAAGCTGCCATCAACGACCCGGACATCGACCTGATCATCGTCGCGACCCCGAACGAAACTCACGAAACCTTCGCTCGCGCCGCCCTCACTGCCGGCAAGCACGTCGTCGTCGACAAACCCGTCGCCCCCACCAGCACCGCCGTCCTCGCCCTCGTCGAGTCGGCCAAAGCCGCCGGAAAACTCCTCATCCCCTTCCACAACCGCCGCTGGGACGGCGACTTCCTCACCCTCCAGGCCATCCTCAAGGACGAAAAACTCGGCCGGGTCGTAAAGGTCGTCTCCCAATGGGAACGCTTCCGTCCCCATCCCCGCGAAGGCACATGGAAGGAGGGAGCCAGCGAGGCCCACGGCATCCTGCAGGACCTCGGCCCCCACCTGCTCGACCAGGCGCTCACCCTGTTCGGACTCCCGCAGCGCATCACTGCCAGCATCCGCAAGGACCGCGACGGTAGCGAGATCGAGGACGCCTTCGACATCGTCCTCACCTACGATCAGCCTTCCACCGACTCGCGCCCCGCCCTCGCCGCCGCCGCGGCAAGCCACCCCACGCACACCCTCAACTTCGAGTGCCACGCCACCATGATCGCCGCCGACTCCGCACCCCGCTTCCAGGTCCACGGCACCCGCGGCAGCTACGTCAAGTGCGGTCTGGACCCCCAGGAGGCCCACCTCGTCGCAGACGGCCGTCACCCACCCACCCTCGGCTCCTCCGTCCCCTGGGTCGAAGAACCCGAGTCCGCCTGGGGCACACTGACCCTCGCTCCGGACCCACGCCAGCCGGCCATCCTCAGCCGCTTCAAGCTCCCCACGGAGCCCGGCGACTACCGTTTCTTCTATGCCGGCGTCCGGGACGCCATCCTGAACAACACCGCACCACCCGTCACCGCCATCGACGCCTTCCGCGTAGCCCGCCTCATAGAACTGGCCCGCCAAAGCAGCCAGGAAAGCCGTACCCTGGACGTAACCCTCACCACCCCCGCCTAAAAGACCAGCCGCCGTGTAGCCCAACCCGGTCAAGCAGCTCTACTCCCTGTCAGGAGCGACACAATCGGGCGCTCCATGCTCTTCCGCCCAACGCCAGATGAGGCCAAGCCCTCCTCGCTCCCACCGGCGAACAGATCGCACCCGACGAAGATCCCCAATCCGAGATCGACTTCCAGCTCTTCCTCAAGCAGATTCGAGGACGAAGACGAACAATGCAACTGCGGCAACTGCGACCACGACGACGACTAACAAGCACCAAGCCCAACCACCGACCACCGACCACCGACCACTGACCAGCGCTAAACTAGAAACGTGCAACCGCAAGGCCAGAAGACCCAGCTCAAGTTCCTCATCGCCGCCCTGATCGTGGTCGGCACAATCGCCTGGCTCGCCATCACTGGCGCCAGCAAGGCAAAGAGCTACTACGTCACCATCGCCGAACTGCAGGCGCTCGGACCCAAGGCCTATACCCGCAACCTCCGAGTGGCCGGCAACGTCCAGCCCGGCTCCATCCAGCGCAACGGCCCTGAAGCCAAGTTCACCCTGGTCGAGCTCGGCAAGACCATCCCCGTCCAGTACCAGGGCTCCGAGCCTCCACCGGACACCTTCAAGGACGACGCCCAGGCCCTCGCGATCGGCACCTACGGCCGCGATAACGTGTTCCACGCCACTCAACTGCAGGCAAAGTGCGCCAGCAAGTACGCCCCTGCCAAACCCGGCCAGACCCCCACAGGCAATACCGTCCCCCTCAAAACCACCGCTTCGCTCTCCCACCCGTAGTATCCCGGCAAGCCGGGTCTACACGGCCGTCAGACACCGGGCGCTGCACCTGACTGTCTGGCGAAGCACCTCCGTCAACACGGTCTCGGCTTCAGCCTGTGGAAAACGTGAGGCGCTGCTTCAAAGCGAGTCAGCTCTGCCCCTTTCCTACGCCTGAGTGGTATCGGCAGAGCTCCGCATTCTCCCGACACTAGAGTCACGCTCCATGAACGATCTCGGAGCGAGATCACACGACGGGATGTTCGTTCTCATGAAGCTGTTTGCGAGATTTGCCCTGCTTGGGCTAACACTGTTGGCTCTCACGCCCCTGGTACCCGGTTCCCAACATGCCTCCCCCGGAACCGCAACGGTCACATTGGCGATGGAGCCCGCTAGCTGGCTTCTGGTCGCGTTCGGCCTGCTTGGCGGCGGTTTCCTCCACAAACGACGCCTTCCTGGCCTGAATCTGGTCTCGACAGCGGAAGCCTCGAAAGCTCCCGAGCCGAAGGCGCCAACCACAAGTCTTGCGCGCCCTTACAGGCTGAGAATCGCCGCCCTGACCGCAGCTGCCCGCATCCAGGCACGACGCCTGCACGCACCTCCCTCACAGGCAGTCCGTCCCGGGATGGCATGGGCAAGCGCCGCAGCAGCGCTCATGCTCCTCCTGATCACAAACACCGCTTCCGCAGATACGGTTTCCTTTAACTCGCAGCTTGTCTCCAGCATCCCACTGTCCCCGTCCAGCGACGCCTTCTCTCTGAACAACGACTCAGGCACAATCGACACGACACAGGGCGCTTTTACCTTCCAGACCGGGGATTTCAGTATCGGTGACTCGCAGATTCCGGATCAGGTAATCACGTTCTCAATACAGGACACCCTTACCTTCAACGGCATCACGCAAACGCTCACCTTCAACGGCCAGGACGCGGTCACCACCGCCGCAGATACCCTCACTATCTTCGGCGGATCTCCTGTTGCCTTCGGCGACGACCTATTCACGCTCCAGACGTTTACTCTCTCCTCGGCCAACATGGGAGACTTCCCCGTAGAGCTCCAGGGCACCATCACGCCAACACCGGAACCCGGAAGCCTGCTTCTACTCGGTACTGGCATCGTGTGTGGAGCTCTCGGGATGGCGAGGCGGAAGAGCACACCAAAGATCGAAGCCCCACACTCATGAACCCGTAGCAAGGGTGCGGCAAAGCAACACCGGCTCACGGCGCAAATCACGCATGTTGAAGTGCGCGAGGTTTCAACTTGCTGCTCCGCGATCGCATTTGACGGAGCAGCTGACGGCAACAACGGATCATGAGTCTGGGTCTCGGCTTGATCTCCTGACCCAAATCGGCCCTCTCGAGGCTTCGAGCACAGAGCAGGGTGAAGTTCTACTCCTCCCCCAAAGCCCGCATCAGGTGCCACTGAAACGCTACGCCGTTGTAGAAGGCGTCTACCCGAATGCGCTCGTCCCGTCCGTGCGCGCGATCATCTCCTTCGTCGATGCCCATCCCGGAGATGCCGTAGCTTGGGATTCCAGCACCCAGCGTGTATATGGAATCGCTCGCCCCGGTTTCCATGGTCGCCAGGATCGGGATAACCCCGAACTCCGCGTCTCTCACCTTGCGCAGAGGCCGCATCACATCCTCCCTCATGGGTGGCGGCGCCATCGCGCCTTTTGTCGGCGCGGAGGGAAACACCGCCCCGCCGTTGTCCACATAACTGACGGCCAGCTTCGGATCGGCAAACACCGCGATCAACCGCTGACGCACCTCTTCCGGCGGATGTCCCGGCAGAATGCGGCAGTTCACATTGGCTGTAGCAGAACCGGGCAGCGCATTCGGGGCATGCCCGCCTGAGATCATCGTCGCCACGCACGTGGTCCGGAGGGTCGAGTTGATCCGCGGGTCGGTCGAGAGCTGGTCGGCCGCCGCCGTGTCCATCGGCGTCGCCAAGACCCGTTGCAGCAGAGCCCGTTTCTCCGGCGCGGCGGTCTTCGCCTCGTTGGCCAGGTACGCTCGCGTGACCTCGTTCAACTCCGCCGGAAAGGGCTGCTTCTCCAACCGCGCAAGCGCATCCCCAACTTCGTAGATGGGGTTGTCCGGGCGTGGCAACGAGCTATGCCCACCCGCGCTCGTGGCCACCAACTGGAAGTCCGCGTACAGCTTCTCTGTCGCTTCTACATCCAGTTCTGCGGGCTTGCCGTCCTTTAGTTCAACCCCACCAGCATCCGGATTGATGACGACACTAGCATTCACCAGGTCAGGGCGATTCTTCACCAGCCAGTCCACGCCATTGTCCGCGCCACCCTCTTCGTCTGCTGTCAGCGCAACGATGATGTCGCGCTTGGGCACGAATCCCGAGCGCTTCAGCAGCAGGAGGCTCGTCACCAGCGCGGCATCGCTGTCTTTGACGTCCTGCGTTCCGCGCCCATAGAAGAATCCGTCTTTCTCCGTAAGTTGGAAAGGATCCATCGTCCAGTCCGAGCGCTTTGCCTCCACTACGTCCAGATGGCAGATAAACATGACTGGTTTCGCCTGCGACCCCTTCGCCGCCCGGTACCGCACAACCAGGTTTAACCGCTGGTTCTTCGGACCCACGATCTCCAGATCACCGGCCGGAAAGCCGGCCTTCAACAAACGGTCCCGCATGGCTTCAGCCGCAACCTGCGTACTTCCCGTGGAGTGCGTAGTATCCGTCGTAACGAGTTGCTGGAACACATCCCGCGCAAGTTGCCGGTCCGCCGTGGACAAAGCCTGCGCTCCGCTCGAGCCCACCGCCATCGTCCAGGCAATCCCCGCAACCACCGCCCATCCACGCCGTCCGCACATTCCGTTCAAGAGCTCCTGACCGCCTTCCGTGATGTCGCTTCTATACTCGCATGGAGCCCAGACAGACTCCCTGGTCCTCGCTTCATCTCATGATCCCGAACGCACTCGCCACTTCGCCACCAGAGCAGGGCCCGGCCATAGAGCTCATCCGGCTGTCCAAGCTCTACGACAGCTTCGTCGCTTTGCGCGACGTCTCGCTTGTCCTCCCGGCCGGCAGCAGCGTCATGCTTCTAGGGCCGAATGGCGCGGGGAAATCGACCATGCTCAAGCTGCTGGCGGGCCTTGCGCGTCCCAGCTACGGCGACGTCCGGCTCTTTGGCCAGCCAGCCTCTTCCCTTCGAGGCCGGGTCGCGTACATGGGCCACAGCACCATGCTCTATGACGAGCTTACCGGCCCCGAAAACCTCGTCTACCTCCTCGGCCTACAGCGCCCGGACCTGTCCTCCTCGCAGCGCAAAATCTATGTCGCAACTGCACTTACCGAAGTCGGCCTCGATGCCACGAATCCGCGACGGCTCGGCGAGTACTCGCAAGGCATGCGTCAGCGGGCGGCGCTCGCCCGCGTCCTCCTCACCGCTCCCGACATTCTTCTACTGGATGAGCCCTTCTCTAATCTTGACGTTGCTTCCATCGAGATGATGATCAATCGTCTACGCCGATACATGGGCGAGTCGTCCCATGATGGAAGCGGCGGCGCCCCCCGCACCCTTCTGCTCACCACGCATCAGGCTGAGCTCGCGCGACCTCTGGTGCAGCAGAAAATCACGCTTCGGGACGGTCGCCTTGAAGTGCTTCCCCCCAGCGTCGCCATTCACGCCACAGCGCCCAGACGCGCCGGGAGCGCCTCCGCATGAGCCAGACAACTCACCACGGCAAGACGAACGCCGCCCGCCTGCTGGACTCCCTCGGTATCTCGTACGAACTCCGCAGCTACGAAGTAGATCCTGACGACCTCACGGCGGTCTCCGTAGCCCGAAAGATCGGCATGCCCATCGAGCAGGTCTTCAAGACGCTGGTAACCCGCACTTCCGACAACACACACCTATTCGCCGTGGTTCCCGGCGACGCGGAACTCGATCTGAAGAAGCTCGCAAGCACCGCCGGCGTGCGGAAGGTCGAACTCGCCCCCCTGAAGGACGTCGAGCCACTCACCGGCTACATCCGCGGCGGCGTCACGGTCCTTGCCGCAAAAAAACCCTTCCCCGCCTTCGTCGATGAGACCCTGGAGCTCTTCGACCAGATCTCCGTCTCCGCCGGCCAACGCGGCCTGCAACTGATCCTCTCGCCCGCCGACTACCTGCGAGCCGCCGCCGCCCAAACCTCCGTCGAAATCGCCGACCTGACCAAGGCACCGAACCCGCCCGCATGACCTACGCCCGCCACGTTCTCGCGCACCTGCGCAAAGACCTCCAGCTTGAATGGCGCAACCGCGACGGCATCAACGGCATGCTCTTCTTTGCCCTCCTCATCGTGGTTGTCTTCTCGCTGGCGTTCGATCCCACGGCCTATCCCACCACCGCCCGCCAGATCTCCGGCGGCCTGCTCTGGGTAGGGGTTCTCTTCGCATCCATCACTGCCCTCAACGGCTCCTGGGCGCGCGAACTTCGCAACGGCGTCCTTGACGCACACCGCATGTCTCCCGCACCAGCCTCTGCCCTCTTTATCGGCAAGGCGCTCGCAAACTTTATCTTTGTTTCTGTCGTTGAACTCGTGCTCGCCCCCGTCTTTGCGGTTTTCTACAACCTGCACCCGATCGGGCAGACCGCGCTCCTTCTCCTGATCCTTCCGCTAGGCACCTGGGCGCTGATCTGCAACGGCACCTTCTTCGCCGCGCTCAGCTTACGTACCCGGAATCGCGAGCTGCTTCTACCCTTGATCCTTTGTCCTATCGCCATGCCCGCCCTGCTGGCTTCCATCCAGGCCACCACGGACGTCCTCACCGGCGATTTCGATCCCAGCCTGTGGCTTCGGGTGCTCCTCGCCTATGACATCCTGTTCACCACCGCATCCGTGCTGTTCTTTGAGGTCATCCTCCAGGCCGAATAAAGGTAGACATCCGCCAGTCCAGTGCCATCGAACCGGCGACAAAGGGGAGCGGTTATCGGTGCTCCCGACGCCGTAGAATCTTAGTTGTGACCGAGCAAACCCCAACTCGCGGCAAGAGCTACCTTTTCGGACTCGCCTGGTTTGCTCTGGCATCCGTCGCCCTGGGTATCGCCTTCCAAAAGGCCATGACCGCGCCCACGGAAGCGACAATGGGCAATCTCTACAGGGTCTTCTTCTACCACTTCCCCCACGCCATCCTGAGCTTCCTGTTCCCGTATATAAACTGCGTGGCCTGCTTCGCCTACCTGTACTGGCGCAACCGCAACCCGCCTCGCGCCCTCATGGCAGACGCCCTCGCGCTCGCCTCGGCAGAGATCACTGTGCTCTACGCGACAGCCGGTCTCGCCACGGGCATTCTGTGGGGCCGCGCGGCCTGGGGCATCTGGTGGACGTGGGACGCCCGGCTCACCACTTTCCTGCTCCTATGGTTGCTGTACGTTAGCTACCTGCTGGTCCGCGGCTTTGCCGGAGGAGGTGCCGCCCTGCCCGGCGGCGGACAACCCGGCCTCATCTCCGCTGTGCTCGGCGTCTTCGCCGCAATCGACGTTCCCATCTGCTTCATGTCGATCCGCTGGTGGCGCACCCAACACCCCGCACCTGTCTTCGGAGGCGGTGCTGACTCCGGCATTGATCGCAGCATGCTGCCCGCCGTGTTGTGGAATGTGATTGCCTGGGCCATGTGGGGCTTGTTCGTTCTGGGCTGGCGTTACGCCCTGGAGCGCCGCCGCCAGCAACTGGCCGCCGCCCGTGCACTCGCCTTCCTCAGCGCCGATCAGCAAACCACAGCAGCCACTCGCGCGTTTCCAGTAGCGACGGAGGTGGCCTAATGCCGAACATTCCATTCCACACACTCGCTGAGCGCCACTTGGTCTACGCCTATTGTGCTGTGTGGCTGCTGCAATTCGGCTACGCCGGCAGGCTCTTCATTGCCTGGCGCCGCACCTCCCGCAACCTTTCCTAGGCGACCTCCACGATCACAAAAAAGCAACGGAGTCTGGATGTTCCCCAGACTCCGTTGTTCCGAGGAGTCATGCCTGACTCGGTTGCCAATCGGCATCCGGGTCAATGAAGTAAACACAGCCCCCCAAGGAGGGTTGCGCTCCGAATCAACTTTTTCCGCGTTGCGACCCGCCTGCCCGCCCCATACACTTGAGGCAGTGTCATCCCGCCCCACCCTCTCCTGCCTCCCCATCCCGTCTGGTGAAAGAGTTCGCTTCAGCGCGCCAGTCCCACTCCGTTCCCTCCCCTTCAGGCATGGTGCGCTTTGGCTCGCTGCTCCGTTGCTCCTGCTCACGGGCTGCAGACGCAATCACTTTCCCAGCTTCCCCGTCGACTACCGCGAATACGCCTATGTCTCCGATGGGACTTCGGGGACTGTTACCGTGCTCGACCTGGTGAATGTTCGGCTGGACCGCACGTTACAGGTTGGCCGGCGACCGACAGGCCTCGCGGTGAACCCGAATCGCCGCGAAATCTATTCCGTGAACACGGGCAGTGATTCCGTCTCCGTCATCGACGCCGCACAGAACAAGGTGGTCCATACGATCGGCGTTCATCACACGCCGTACTTCATCAGTGTCTCGCCGGATGGCCGTCGTGCGTACGTTGCGAACTCCGGGTCCAATTCGGTCTCCGTGCTCGACCTCGGGCAACGCCGAGAGCTGGCCGTCGCTGGAACAGGGGAAGGCCCGGGGATCGCCCAGGTGGCCCCGGATAACCGCTCTGTGGTCGTCAGCAACCGGTTGGCTGGTAGTGTCTCTGTCTTCACCGTGGACGCAACCGACGATCGCCACCCCTTGCGGCTCCGCAGTGTCTTCCCGGGCTGTGCGGGCGCGACTGGCGTGACGATCCTGCCCGACTCCAGCAAGGCATTTATCGCCTGCTCGGCTTCGCACCAGGTGATGGTCCTCTGGCTTTCCGCGGCTCCGGATTCCTGGCGCGGAAAGCAGGACGGGGCACTCCAACAGGATCACATGCTCACCATGTTGGACGTCGGCAAGACGCCCATCCATCTCGCACTGAAGCCTGACGGAGGCGAGGTCTTCTCGGCCAACTTCGACGCCAACAGCGTGTCGGAGATCTCCACCTGGACCAACGAGGTAGAGAACACCTACCCCGGCGTCATGCAGCCCTCGCGAGCTCTCGTCAGCCACGACAGCTCGGCACTTTGGATTTCAGACTACGGCTCCGATTCTGTCAGCCTGTACTCCATCGACGATGGCCGGATCGAGGCCAGCGTCCGAACCGGCTCCCATCCTGATGCCCTCGCGCTCTCCGCGGATGAGCATCTGCTGCTGGCCGCCGACTCGGGCTCGGCCGACGTCGCGGTCATCCGCACAGGCAACGGCAACCCCACGCTCTTTACCCTGCTCCCGGCCGGGCCCCAACCCAACGACATCGTGACGCTCGCCTTCCACATTCGCTAACGAACGCCTGAAGGCAGGCCTTCTGTCCGGGCTTCATCGTCGTGCGTCTCGCGCAAAGCCTGGCGGGTGGCCGTGACATACGCCCCCGCGAGCAGCAACAGCCCTGAAATGAACGCCCACATGATCAGGGCCACAGACACACGGAACGGTCCGTACACCGAGCCGAAGTCCAGCAGCGGCAGCACCAGGATGTACAGGTACTTCGCCCCCGTCCAAAGCACACCCATCACCATGGCCGTCGGCAACACGGCCCTGGCAGGCACCTTGCGGTTCGGCAGCCCCCAATAGATCAGGAAGAACAGCCCCACACTCGCCACCAATCCCATGAGCTGCAGAAAGATCCTGCCCAGAAAGGTGAAGACGATGTTGTCCGTGTGGCCAAAGAAGATCCATCCCAGCACCGTCCGTTGCGCGGCGGAGACCGCCACCGACGCCATCGCCAGCACAGCCACACCAACCGCCAAGCCAATCGAAACGACCTGGTTGTGCAGATAGTTCCGGTTCTTGGTCACGCCCCACACGCTGTTCAAGGCCACCTCCAGCGGTAGAAACACGCCGGTCACCGTGATGAACAGCATGGCCACCGAAACCACCTTGACCTGGGTATGCGCAAACGCCAGCCGACGCATGTTGCCGACCACAAACTCCTGGTTGCTGGGCAGGAAGTTCGCCATCATCTCGCCCACAACCTCGGCCATCTTGCTGGAATGAAAGACCCGCTGTGACAACGTAAGCATCAGCACAATAAACGGAAACAGCGACAAAACTACCTGGGCCGCGACGCTGAAGGCGTAGGTGTGCACCTCCGTCTTCGTCATGTAATGCGCCAGGGCTTTCACCTGCTCCCAGGTACCGGCATGGTCGATCTGCCGGGACGCCCCGGATGCAAGGCTGGCTGCAACGGGCTCATTGGCCGCCTCCGGCGCTCCCTCGGCCGCGTCGGGCGCCTTTGTCTCCCGAACCTCCGCCACTGCTCGCACACTCTCGGCCATGCCGTTAGTCTAGCGGTGCGGCAGGAGCAGCCTCCAACTCCAGCGCCTTGTCCGCTGCCGACCGTCGGGGATCGTCGGCCTCTCCCAGCCGCCGCAAGGCCCACGTTGAAGTCTCAGCCAGCACCGGATCGTCCCCGGTGACCCACTCCTTCAATCGTTCGCGAAAACTGGCTTCCCCACTATTACCCATCGCGATCGCCACATTCCGCATCACTCGTTTACGACGAGTTCGCTCCAGCGGTGATCCCCTGAACCACCGGTTGAACGCCGGCCCATCCATCGCGCCCAGCCACGCCAATGAAGGATTCACCAACTCCGCCCGGGGCGCCAGTATGCCGGAGCGGCCAACAGGGGCGCCTCTGTTCCACGGACACACGTCCTGGCAAATATCGCACCCAAACACCTGCCGCCCCATGCCCTCCATCAGCTCCGGCTCAATCGTTCCCCGCTTCTCAATGGTCAGGTAAGAGATGCATCGGGAAGCATCCATCAGCCGCGGCGCCCCTCCCAGGCCCGAGCCGTGCAGCGCGTCCGTCGGGCAAGCCTCAATACATCGCGTACACGTCCCACACCGGTCCACGGCTGCCATCGGCACCACCTCAGGGCCAAGTTCCAGTGAAGTCACCACAACCCCCAGCAATAGCCACGAACCAAGCTCCTGGTTCAGCACACAGGTATTGCGGCCAATCCATCCCACCCCCGCCCGGGCCGCATAGCCCCGCTCCAGGATCGGGCCGGTATCCACATAGGCCCGCGTCCGGCACTCCGGACCGAAGCGCCCGCCCAGCTTCGCAGCAACCGCCTTCAACCGAGGCAGCAGCTCCTCGTGGTAGTCGCTGCCCGCCGCCAAACCCTCATCCTCTCCCGGTCCCATGGCAGCGCCGCCCCGTCCGCTCCAGGCATAGCGCGCAATCCACCCCGTGCCCTCCGGCGCAGGATCCACACTGCGCGGTGCCTCCGCGTTGTAATTCACGGCACACACCAGCACCGATCGCGCCCATGGCATCGACCGCCGCAGATCCCCCCGCACCAGCGCGCCCCCCGCATCCCGGCGCACTAGCCAGTCCATCTCCCCCGCCGCCCCGCTCGCCACCCACTCGGCGAAACGGCCATCGTCCTCCACCGCCGCGACGCTGTCCGGGTCAGGCACAGCCGTAAAACCAGCCAGGTCGAAGCCCTCAGCTAACGCCGCAGACTCCACCCACCTCCGGTCTTCCACGCTCAACACCATACGCCCGGCTCACGCCGGTCCTTGGGGATCACCGGCCTCCTCAATGATAGGGGTCGGCCGTCGCAAGTTCAGCGTTCTTGGCCCTGCTGCTACCGTTAACGCCAAAGTACGCGTTGCGTGCTGCGTTCGCATTTTGGTCCCGCTTGAAAGAGCAGACCAGGTGCACAGCCAGTCCGTCCTGGAGTGAAACGACCTTAGCCTAGCTGGCAAAATTCTCGGCTGCCCTGTGCTACCTTAACGATGGAGCGAGCGGGTAGCTCAGTTGGTAGAGCATCGCCCTTTTAAGGCGTTGGTCCTGGGTTCGAGCCCCAGCCCGCTCACCACAACCTAAGGGACTTACAAGCTGGGTCAAGAGAGCCTCTGGAACGCCAAGTAATCCAAAGGTGAGATCCGGCCGGAGAGTACCCTTGGACGTCTGTCTTGTGCCCCCGCTGATCGCCTGGCCAAAGGCCGGAAGCCCTACTCACATTCGGGTCGAGTGACGACGCTTCGCCGGGCTGACATCCCGTCGACGTAGTGTCTTAAACGAACTGCATCCTGGCGACTCCTCGGCGAGATCTCTGTAATACGTTGAAGAACTTCTGGTGCGGATCTCAAAGAGGATGCGTGATGAGTCGGACTCGCGCCTTCGGATGTTCATCGCTCAAGGTAGACTGGCGCACATGAAAAGGCGCGAGTACCTGGCCTCCGCTGCCGCGACGGGCATGTTCACGATCCACGGCCGTCGCTTCCCCCACCGTTCCCTTTCTCCGCGCATGCCGATGCAAGCGGCAACCACCGCCGCCCTGCTGTTCTTGCTGTTGTTAGTGTTCAGTGGGCTTCGGGCCTCGGCTATGCCGGTCGGCTTACGTGTGAACTCGTTGGTGAATCCGCTCGGTATCGACACGCCGACGCCTGCCCTCTCCTGGCGCAGCGACGACACCGCCCGGAACTGGATTCAATCTGCGTACCGGGTCGAAGTGGCGAGCAAACTCTCTGTGCTGGCGGCGAACAAGGCGGACATTTGGGACAGCGGGCGTATCACCTCTAACGAGTCCGTCGGCATACCGTACCGAGGGCCTGCCCTGGTCGCCAGCAAGCGCTATTTCTGGCGCGTTCGCACGTGGGATGGGAGTGGGAAGGAGCAAGTGTCTACCGAAGCGGCCTGGTGGGAGACGGGACTCATTGGGACGGACGCATGGAAGGCCGAGTGGATCAGTTACACCGATCCGAAAGAAGCACGCGCCCTGGAACAGGCTCGATGGCTCTGGCTACCAGGGGGTGACGCACACCATGTGCCGGGCCGGCAAAGTGCGGAGTTCCGCTATCGGTTGCACCTGGACGCGAAACCAGAATCGGCTGTCCTGCACTGCCTCACAGGCGGCAGGTTCACAACGGAGGTCAATGGAGAGCAGACGGGGCACAAGGAAGGCTGGGGTGCCTTCGATCGTGAAGATATCAAGGGTCAGCTGCATGTGGGTCCCGGCACGGGCGGCGACAACGAGATCGTCGTCCACACCACCGCACGCGGAGTAGACGCCCCTAACACCGTGGCGGACAGCTTCGCCGCAGTTCTTGATCTGCGCGAGTCCGGTGGACGAGGACGACAGATTGTCAGCAATGAATCCTGGACGGCCAGAGCCGGCCCTGATGATGCGTGGCAGGCGGCGCAGGTAGTCGGTCCTCTGAGCGCCATGCGCGTCAATGTGGGGTCGGACCGGCAACAGATGGAACCTGCCCCGGACCGGATCTCGACGGAGGTCTCCCTGCTCCGAAAGACCTTCGCCGTTCACGGTCCCATTCGCAGTGCACGGCTGTACATCACGGCCATGGGCAGCTATCGGGCGTCCCTGAACGGCAAGCCTGTCGGTGAGAGCGTATTGACGCCGGGCTTCACAGACTTTCGGAAGCGTGTGCTCTACCAGACATACGACGTAACGCAGGGGCTCCAGGCAGGACGAAACGCACTGGGTGTAAAGCTCGCCGGCGGATGGCATGGCAGCCCCTTGCTATGGTCCGGTGTACGCGAGTTCCATGGCCCCGACACGCTGCGCGCGCAGTTGGTGATCACTTTGCGCGACGGGAGTCAGCAGGTGGTTGTCACCGACAACAGCTGGAGCGGCACCCGCGACGCAACGGACTGCGCTGAAATTTATGGCGGCGAAAGCTATGACGCTCGCGTGACGGAAACTGCCTGGGACACAGCGCATTTCGTCACGGGGCCAGCCTGGGCGCGGGTAGAGGAGGCCTCCGCTCCCATCGGCGTATTGATCAGCGCGCAACCGGACGCGCCGCCTCACGTCTCTGAAACCCTGAAGCCCGTGTCATTGCGACCGGTAGACGCAGCGGGTGTAGACCCCGGCGCACGGCTCTTCGACATGGGCCAGAACATGGTCGGCGTGGTGCGACTGCGCGTGCGAGGTGCCCGTGGCACGACCGTGCGGCTGCACTTCGCGGAACGTCTGAAAGCAGATGGCAGTGTCTACACAGAGAATCTCCGCAACGCCGATGCCACGGACGAGTACACCCTGCGGGGCGGTGATTGGGAAGAGTGGACGCCGACCTTCACCTTCCACGGGTTCCGCTACGTGCAGGTGGAGGGCCTACCCACCGGAGCTGGACCGGACACGCTGTTGGGCGAGGTCGAGAACAGCTTGCCCGACAAGCCCTCCATGCGCTTCAGCAGCTCCAGCGCTTTGCTCAACAGCATGTTCAACCTTGGCCTGTGGGGACAGCGCGGGAACTTCCTCTCCGTTCCTACGGATTGTCCCCAGCGCGACGAACGCATGGGGTGGATGGGTGATGCCGGGGTGTTCTGGCGCACGGGTTCGTACAACTTCAACATCGATGCGTTCACGCACAAGTTCATGGATGACGTTGTTGACGCACAGAACGATCGTGGAATGTTCGCAAACATCTCGCCCAACCTGTTGCTGGTCGGTTCAGAAGCGACGGGAGCTCCCGGCTGGGGGGATGCAGGTGTGCTGGTCCCGTACGCGACCTGGATGCAGTACGGAGATCGTGCCATCGTCGACAGCAACTGGGAAGCCATGGAGCGCTGGATGCGCTTCATCGAAGAGACAAACCCGGACGGCTTGCGCGAAAAGGAGCTTGGACCGAACTACGCAGATTGGCTGGCTCCCGATCCGCACACGCCACCTGACTTGGTAGCAACAGCGTACTGGGCACTCATCGCGCAACAGATGCAAACAATGGCCACGGCCACCGGCCGTACCGAGGCCGCCGAGCACTACCGCCAGCTTTACGAAAAGATCCGTAGAGCCTACAGGAAGGCGTACGTGCACGAAGACGGTACCGTGCAGGGAGAGACGCAGACCGCGTACGTGCTCACCCTCTACACGGGGATGGCCAAGCCGGAGCAGCATGGCGCACTCACGGGCCACCTGATTGCGGACATCGAGAAGCACGGTGACCATCTCACGACTGGATTTCTCGGCACGCCCTTTCTGCTCTTTGTCCTGGACGCGGAGGGCAGAAGTGATGTCGCTTACCGTCTGCTTCTCAACGACACCTACCCCTCATGGGGATACATGGTCAGCAAGGGCGCGACGACCTGGTGGGAACGCTGGAACGGTGACACAGGCGATCCGGGGATGAACTCCTATAATCATTACGCCTTTGGTTCAGTGATGGCCTGGGTCTACCGGCGCGTCTCCGGCATCGACACGGACGAGACTGGGCCCGGGTTCCATCACCTTGTCATCGCGCCGCACACGGATGCGCGGCTAACCCATGCGCGAAGCCAATATGAGTCGGCCTACGGCGAGGTCGTGACAGACTGGACACGCTCAACCGCTGGTGGTCTGCAACTCACGGTCACACTTCCCGCAAATACTACAGCTACCGTGCATCTGCCGCAGGGCACTCGTGGGAAGATCCGGCGAGACGGCACGCTTATCAAAGGCGAGCAAATCGATATAGGGGCGGGCCAGACGGTATTCGTTGTGGAGTAGAGATGCAGGGCGGCCTGCGTGTCTTTCTTCTATTGAATTACAACCGCGCTCGGCTGTGTCGCGGGTTTGGCCGTACGGGGACAGGACAGAACGATACTGCTCACCGGGAGGTGATCTACGTTCCGCTCAGGCGCCCGGCCCACATTGCGACTTCATGGGCAAAGCCCCGTGAATTCGAGGGCGAGTCGCCCTGGAGCACAGCAAGTTGTACCGCAAGATTGCCGACTGTTGAGCTTTCTGCCGGCCCGGTTATGATGTCGAGCGCGGAACGCTCCTGTGTCAGCCGTCGCAGCATCGCGTTCTGGGCACCGCCGCCGACCATCACAATGCGCCGCAGCGTCTTGCCCGTGTGTGTAGATACCCGTCCGATGGCTTCTGCGTATCGCGCTGCCAAACTATGCAGCAGCAAGCAGACCATCTTCGGTGCGTCCCTGCCACTCTCTGGCAGGCAAGGCAGCCGCTCTTTGAGTCGCTGGGCGTTGATACGCTGGGGCATGTTTCCCACGCCCAGCAGTGCTGGATCATCGATGTGAAGAAGATCCAGGGGACGATCTTCGCGTTCGGCCTCGTGCAACAACTCGGCGAGATCCCACGCTCGGCCGGCCGCTGCCCAGTAGTCCATGCATTGCTTCAAAAGCCACATGCCGTTGATGCTCTTATGGAAGCAAGTCGCGCCGCCGACCGCACCCAGGTTGGTGAAATTGTCCTTGCGCACGCTCGCCGAATTCAGCGCCTTCGGTACCAGCGTCCCTACCAGTGACCACGTACCGCAGCTGATGTAGGCCCAGTCCTCGCTGACGTCCGAGATACCCGCGACGGCAGAGGCCGTGTCGTGGCACGCAGGCGCGATCAGGTCAGTGTTTCCAAGCCCGGAAATGGCAGCCAGCGGGCCTCCAAGTTTGCCGAGCAATGTCCCCGGCGGCACGATTCTCGGCGCGCAGCTCAGATCAAGTTCTGCCGCGTTGAAGATCTCACGACTCCAACTCCCTGCATAGAGATCAACCAGCTGCGTATGCGACGCGTTCGTGTGCTCTGCAACACGCTCTGCGCCCCAGCGATAGAGCAGATACTCCGGCAGGTTCAACCATCGAGTTGGAGCCCGCCCGCTAAGCCGGTCCGCATACAGCTGATAGATCGTATTAAGCGGCTGAATCTCAATGCCGGTAATCTCGCGCAAGCGCGAAGGCGAGATACGCCCATGGAGCGCGTCCGCTGCATTCCTATTACGCTCATCGCGATAGCAGTATGGATCTTCCAGCACGCTCCCATCGCTATCCAGCCGCACATAATCCGCAGCCCACCCGTCAACAGCGATGGATTGGATGCCCTCCGGTGCACCTTCCGCACAGCGCTGGACGCCGTGTTCCACACCGCGCACAATCCTGTCCAGGGGCCATCGGAGAGACCCATCCGAGGCATGCACCGGGCCATTTGGAAAGCGATGGACGAGCTCCAGATGCGGTTCCCCCCGAATCCAGCGCAGCATGGAAACCCTGCAGCTCTCTGCCCCCAAGTCGACGGCGATCGACGCCCGGCGCTCCGCCACAACGCGACCGAGTGTCGCCTCACTCACCTGAGCTGCGCCTCAGCGAGGCCGCCGTCTACAGGGATGATGTGGCCGGTTGTTACGCGGGACTGCGGCCCTGCAAGGAACATGATCGCTTCAGCATTGTCTTTGGGGTCAATGGGGATATGCGTCAACGTGCGCTGCGCGTAAAACTCTGCCAGGGCGTCCCGCAACTCATCGTCTGAAGCGGAGTCGTTGAACGGGATGTTGTACTTCGCTAACGAGGCCTTCACGCGATCGCGCGGGAACATCGTTGACCCTTTCACTACCGTGGCTGGGCTAATGCCATTGACGCGAACCAGGGGAGCCATACCTACGGCGAGCTCCCGCACCAAATGACTCAAGGCCGCCTTGGAAACGTCGTACGCTTCGCTGCCACGCTTTGGCACAACCGCATTAGCGGAGCTTGTGAGGACGATGGCGGCGGGCAGCCCCTGTTTCTTCAGGATCTTCCCTGCTTCTTCGGCCAGCTTGAAGTTCGAGGTCACGTTTACTTCCAGGGTCAGCGCCCACTGATGGTCCGTGATGATGCCGTCTGGTGACGACGGGAAGACAGCAGCGGTATTGATGACGATATCGAGGCCACCGAAGGCCTTGATCGTGGCCTCAAGTGCCGCCCGAATTGCCGCCCTGTCACTAATGTCGATGAAGGTGAAACTGACCGTCTCCCTGCCGGAGATGCTGGCGCATTCGTCGGCCACACGTTCCGCTCCTGCGAGATCGCGATCGGCGATCATGACGTGCGCACCACGCTCCACAGCCAGCAGCGCTGTCTGATGACCGATACCGCTGCCACCACCCACAACCAGTGCTATTTGACGGCTCAGCAGCTTTTCTGGCGGCTGCCGGCGAATCTTCGCCTCTTCAAGCGCCCAGTACTCAATCCTGAACGCCTCGCTTGAGGGCAAGGCGACGTAGTTCTCATACACGGTAAACTGATCGGCGCTTGCGGCTGGTCCTGCCTGGGGGATGTCCTCGCACTTCACACCGCTGCCTAGCGCGCCGGCTCCGCCCATCACGCCAATGGCATTGATGTAGAACTCACCCGTAAGCCGCGCCTCGGTTTTGTTCTTGCCGAACGTGAACATGCCCACGCCCGGCAACAGCACCACGGTTGGACTTGCATCTCGCTGCTTCGGAGACTCGGGCAGAGCATGCCTGGTGTAGTACTCGGCATAGTCTGCTCGGTACGTCTCTAACGCCGTCTGCATAAGCGCCGGGATCTCCTTCGTATCACTACTCGGGTCCCACCTAAGAAACATCGGGCGGATCTTTGTGCGAATGAAGTGATCCGGGCAACTCGTACCGAGGTGCGCCAGCTGCTCCGCGTGCTCCGAGTTCACGAAGTCGAGTACGGCCGGTGCATCACTGAAGCTTCCTATCCAGCGCTGTTTGCGCGACACTGCACCTCGCAACGTGGGCATGACCTCGGCCGCAATTGCCTGCCGATCGCCCCGAGTCTGCGTGCGTCCGCCGCCAAACAGCTTGTGGCCTGCCTGGTGAGTGTGTCGCTCAATAAACTGGCCGAGCTGGTCAATGACGGTGATCGTGTTCAGGTAGGACTCACGCTGTGTATCGCCCCAGGTGAACAATCCGTGCCCGCCAAGGACGACACCATCGCACCCGGGTGTCCCCTCGACTATTTGGCGCAACATCATGCCTAGCTCAAAGCCCGGTCGTTGCCAAGGCAGCCAGGCGAGCCTGTGCCCAAATTCCTGGTTGAACTCGACCATCTTCTGCTTGCCATTCGCGGAAGCAGCAAGCGCGATAGCCCAGTCCGGGTGAAGGTGATCAACGTGAGGAAAGGGCAGGAAGCCGTGCAGCGGTGTGTCGATGGAAGCTGCCGTCGGATTGTGATGAAAGGTAACCAGGGGATAGAGCGCAACCATCGCATCTTCCTCCGCTACCCCCTTGTACTGAGTCTCCAGTGAAAGCAGTCGCTCAAGATAGAGCGTCGCAAAGCCGGAGCGCTTGATCGAGCCCAGGTCGCCGCCAGAACCCTTGACCCAAAGCACCTTCACCGGCTTGCCATCAACCGGGTCGGTCTGCTCAAGCTTTGAGCTTGTATTGCCTCCGCCGAAGTTCGTAATGCGCAGATCAGAACCGAGGAGGTTGGAGCGGTAGCGCAGCAACTCCGGTTGGTCCAGCCCGGAAGCTTCCCCTTCGTCCCACTTGTCTTCCAGGAATCGCAATTCGGAAGGATTTGTCGTAAGTGGCACCGGTTTCATCCCCTTGGACTGAACAAAAACACATATTTCCACAACCATACCGATACGGCAAGTAGTTGCTATCTGAACCAGCCAGCGACCTTTCTCGATGAAGGACGCCCAAGATGAAGTACGCCCAATCTCAATGACATCAACTGCCTTCACTTTGGCCTAAGCGTACGAAGAAACCGATCCCGTGTTGCCGGCGCCCCGCTCCTGCTCAATGCGCTGCACGTAACCGCTTTCGACGAGAGACCGCAGCGGGTCCTGAGGTATCTGTCGCGATTGCCGCCAATCGCGTACAAGTGGCCGGACATCGGTCCAGAAGGCAGCGCGGAAGCATTCTTCGGCTTCGGCGATGCGACCTTCGGCCTGGAGTTCTTCGAGACGTTCGCGGTCGACCAGCGCCGCCTTGGCGTACAGTTCCTGAGCGGATGTGACGCTCTGGACCATGGCCTCCATCTTTCCCTTGAGATTGTGGCTCTGGTCGATCATGAATGCTAATTCGCGCGTCGACTCCTCCGGTGCGCTCAGAATCTCGTGAAAGATTCGGAAGACCTGGTAGGGATCGATCGACCCAATCGTAAGGTCATCATCGGCGTACTTGCGGTCGTTGAAGTGGAAGCCACCCAAGGCGTTCAAGTGGAGTAGCCACGTGACAATCTGCTCGATGTTAGTGCTCTGGTAGTGGTGCCCCGTGTCTACCAGTACCGCAGCCCGCGGCCCAGCATGGCGCGCAAAGTGAAGAGCCATCGCCCAATCTGCAATATCGGTGTGGTAGAAAGCAGGTTCAAACGGCTTGTATTCAATGAGAAGGCGTTGCCCCTCACAAGTGGCTGCATGAACAGCGTCAAAGGCCTCCTCCACCCAACCAATCCGCTTACGGATCGCCTGACTACCTGGGTAGTTCGACCCGTCGGAGACCCAGATCGATATGTCGCGCGAGCCCAGCGCACGACTGATTTCAACCGATTCGAGCAGATGGTCGATTGCCATTCGCCGGATGGCAGAGTTCGGGTTCGCGATCGAGCCGAACTTGTATTCCTGTGCCTGAAATAGGTTGGGGTTAATCGAGCCGGCGCGAACACCGTGGAGGGCTGCCAACTCACGAATGGCAGGCACGTCCGCTGCACCGTTGGGCAGATCCCAGAGCACGTGCAGGGCGACGGTTGGGCTTGCGCCGGTGAGACGATTGACCTCACCGGCATCCGCAAACTTCTCAGCGATGTTTGTGGCTGCACCGTGCTGGATGAACTTGCCAAACCGCGTTCCGGTGTTTGCAAATCCCCAGGAGGGAATTTCGATACGAAAACGGTCCAGCGCGGCTGAAATTCTCTCGCTCGCATCAGGCACCATTAGTGCGTTGCTGGAACTCATGTCGGCTGCCTCTTGGTAGGTTCTGAAACAAGTGCTAAAAGGATGCCAATCTTCAGATTCTTCGGCTCTCACCCGTCACAAGAAGAACATGAAGAAAGCGCGGTCCATGAACACCTTTGATCCTTGTCATCTCGATATCAGCCGTCGCGGACGGACCAGAGATGAACGTGATGGGCAGAGTAGGATCCGCCGCTAGACGAGCAAACGCTTCTGGCACATTCTCGACCACATCCGCCACACGCACGATGCAGAGATGGAAGTCCGGAACCAGGGTTAGGGCGCGGCGGCCCTGCCCCGGCACATGCTGAAGAACCAGCGAGCCGGTCTCGGCGATGCCGACGCTGGCACCCGTGACGACGCCGTCAAAATGGTCCAGCTCTCGTGAAGTGAAGTCCGCATCGGCCGTGACATGGACGTTGGCTGGCACCCAGTCTGCAGGCAAGCCCGGAGACAGCAAGGTCGGGCGGTTTCCTCTCGCGGTCAGAATAGCTTCTACCGCGCCTGCTACTTCGTTCTGCGCAACCCGCGCGACCTCAGAGTCATAGTCCCGCAATCTTTCCTCGAACAATGCGAGCTTGGCCTCCAGAGACAGCCGCGGACACTGATCATATTCGCGAGGCAATGCCATCCACTCCGCGGAAGTGACCTCCGGCCCTTCCTCGCCGCGATCCTTCAAGGCAGTCCGGATGCGCGCAAGGATTTCGCCGCGAGCATTGGCGGTCATTCGGAAAGCCTGGTCGAGTTCTTGCTTACTGCCTCTGCGGGGCCCTTCCCACGCTGCTCGAACCACTCCCGAAAGGTCTGTTTCGGCAACGCTTTCAAGTCGCGCGCCTGTGTCCAGCCACCGGCGTAGCCGGGCAAGAAGGTCAACCACTGCTGTCCGGCACCGTCGTCGTGCGCCAGGGTGTTTGCGGCTATGCGGCCCAGGCGCTGAGCCGCTCGGAATCGGCGTTCACTAAGGAAGATGCTTCCTGCTGTGCGCATAGCAATCGCCTCAGGATCCAGAAGACCCTTGATGCCGGTAGCTTTCCCCTGCACTACACGATGGCGCAGGTGAATCAGAACCTCGGGAATGTTGATTTTCACCGGGCAGACCTCGTAGCAGGCTCCGCACAGTGAGCTTGCAAACGGCAAGCTCTGGGCGTGGTGCATTCCCATCAGTTGGGGTGTCAGGATGGCTCCGATGGGCCCAGCATAGACGCTGCCGTATGCATGGCCGCCGGTCTCGCGGTACACCGGGCAGGCGTTCTGGCAAGCTCCACAACGGATGCATTGCAGTGTCTGCCGCCCAACCTCATCGGCCAGCACCTCCGTTCGTCCGTTATCCAGCAGCACCACGTGGAAGTGCTCCGGTCCATCTCCCGGGCGCACACCGGTCCAGATGGAGTTGTACGGGTTCATGCGTTCGCCGGTTGCGCTGCGTGGCAAGGTCTGCAGCAGCACTTCGAGATCACGAAACCGCGCTACCACCTTGTCGATCCCGGCGATTGTGATCAGCGTTTTTGGCAAGGTGAGGCACATCCGGCCGTTGCCTTCACTTTCCACAACACATACGCCCCCGGTTTCGGCGATCAGAAAATTTGCTCCGCTGACGGCTGTCTGGACGCGCAGGAACTTCTCTCGGAGGAAGCGGCGGGCTGCCTCGGCCAGGTCCTGCGGGGCTTCCCCAAGTTCCGGAAGGTTCATCTCACGGCGAAAGATCTCCCGAATCTGTTGCCGGTTCTTGTGCAGGGCTGGAACGACAATATGCGAAGGCTGATCCTGGCCTAACTGGATGATCAGTTCAGCAAGATCCGTCTCATACGGATGAATCCCGGCATCCTCGAGCGCACGGTTAAGCTGGATCTCCTCCGTCGTCATCGACTTGATCTTGATCACCTCGCCACCAACCGGATCTTGCGGTGAAGTCCTGCTCGAGGCAATCGCGGCTTGCGCCAGTTTTACAACAATGGTGCATGCCTCTTGGTCGTTGCGGGCCCAGTGCACGGTTCCTCCAGCGCGTGTACAGTTCCGCTCAAACTCCAGTAGGTAAGAATCCAAGTGCCGCAGTGCGTGTGCGCGCAACTGCCGACCGCCTTCGCACAGAGCGTCCCAGTCCCGTCGCTCCCCGACTACCTTGGCCCGTTTGCCCTGGATGACCTCGGTCGCGTGTCGAACATTCTTCCGCATCTGCGTGTCTCGCACCACGCCGCCAGCGACGATGGGAAACGGCAGGGCCGTGCGAGGGTCCAGAGCCGTACCTCCACTCATGCGAGGTCTCCTGCGTGCGATGCCAGGATCTCCGCGAGGTGCAGAGTCTGGATCCCAGTGCGTTGACGGTGGAGGGCGCCGCCGATGTGCATCAGGCAGCTGTTGTCACAGGCGGTGCAGGCTTCCGCGCGTGTGTTCTGGACGTCTCTCACTTTTTCTGCCAGCATCGCGGTGGACACTGCAACGTTCTTCACCGCGAAGGTCCCACCGAACCCGCAGCAGCGTTCCACATTTGGCAGTTTCACCAGGTCGATCCCGCGCACGGCGCGCAACAGCTGCTCCGGTCCCTGTCCCAACCCAAGTGCACGCAGACCGTGGCAGCTTGCATGGTAGGTGACGCGGTGTGGGTAGTAGGCCCCGACATCGGTCAGGCCCAGCTTCCTGGTAAGAAACTCCGAGAATTCGAAGACGCGGGGCAGCAACTCATCCAAGGCAGACCGGAGACTGGGGTGCTGCTGCGTCTGTTCCAGCTCCTCGGCCATTCCGGCGTACTGCTCTCGTATCGTGGCCACACAGCTGGAGGAAGGAATCACCACAACTTCAGCATGCCGGAACTGCTCCACAAAGCGCGCCACAAGAGGCAACGCTTGATCCCGATATCCAGTATTCGCGTGCATCTGTCCGCAGCACGTCTGTCCTGCCGGGAAGTCAACGGCGTGTCCCAGTCGCTCCAGAACCTGCACCACGGCTTGGCCCGTCGCTGGAAAAAGCGTGTCGTTGTAACAGGTAATGAAAAGCGAGATTCGCAATCTGCCTCCGGCCTGAGCACGGCAATTCAATACCCAACCTGTTTCCCGCGAGGGTACACGAGGCGCTATAGTAGACGCCAATCAAAGAGGCTCTCAGCCGCTCAACTCTACGTCAAGGACAGCACGTCTGGGACCGAACCCTATCATCGGCGTGATCTACCATTGGATCGGCGGCTTCGCCTCGGCCACTAACTTCATCCCATTTCGGCGTATCAAGCGCTGGTCCTGGGAAATCTACTGGATCGTCCAGGGGGTTGCTGCGTGGCTAGTCGCGCCACTGCTCATTGCGTCCATTTTTGTACCTCATGTTTTTGACGTCCTTCGCCACTCGCCACCTAGTTCCGTCCGATATGCAATTCTTTGGGGGGCGCTGTGGGGCGTTGGTGGTCTGACGTTTGGGCTGTCTGTGCGATACCTCGGCATAGCGCTCGGTTACGCAGTCTCGTTAGGGCTTTGTACAGCTTTTGGCACCATCATCCCACCTATCTACAGCGGCGCCATCCACGGCATTCTGCGCGATGCTTCCGGCCGCGTCGTCCTTGCCGGAGTAGCTGTTTGCCTGTTCGCTGTAGCGGTGAATGGGGTCGCGGGTTGGAGCAAAGAGCAGGAGGTCAACAGAGAAGACCTTATTGAGAGTGGCGAACGCGAGTTCTCTCTCTGGCGGGGGATTGGCGTGGCTGTATTCGCCGGGATCATGAGCGCCTTCTTCAACTTCGGCCTGACCGCGGGCGCTCCGATTGCGGCTGTCGCAAAGCGACAGCTGCTGGCAGAGGGACGCCTTGATCTTTGGCAGAATCTGCCCGTGCTTGTTGTCGTCCTGTGGGGCGGTTTCGCAACGAACCTGATCTGGAGCGCCTACCTGATCGTGCGCCAGCGGTCCGGAGCACAGTTTCTGGGTCGACCCGGCGACAACCCCATGCGACCCGGCCACGCAACAGGCGAGACCCTGGAGCACATTGATCCCCGCGACCTGATAGGGCGCCTACCTGCAGGCGTGCTCCTCAACAACTATCTCTTCGCCGCGCTCGCAGGTATTCTCTGGTACTTTCAGTTTTTCTTCTATTCGCTTGGCCAGACCAGGATGGGAAAATACGACTTTTCCTCGTGGACGCTGCACATGGCCTCGATCATTATTTTTGCCACACTGTGGGGTCTCGTTCTGAAGGAGTGGGCAGGAACCAGTCGACGCACACGTGTCCTGGTCGCGACAGGACTGGCACTCCTGATTGGGTCCACGCTGATCGTTGGATACGGGAATTACCTGCACGCGACTGGCGACCCGTCAGTTTCGCCGGGGAGAATGGCCCTCAGACAGCTCCGATGCACACAGGAGACATCCACTTTTGGCTGCCTTACCCATGTATCAAAAACCGTGGTCGCAATACGATAAGCTCAAGATGCACAACTAGGCACGGTACCGAGAATCGTTGGAGCGGTTTCCCACGGTGCGTTGGCCCGCTGACCTGTTTGAAGGCACGGGGTGAAGCGTGGCAGTAACGTTGAAAGAGATCGCCGACGATCTTGGGGTGTCGGTCGTCACCGTATCCAAAGTGTTGCGCAATCACGAAGACATAAGTAAGAAGACGCGAGACCTGGTTCTGAAGCGCGCAAAGGAGCTTGGGTATAGGCCAAACCTTACGGCCCGGAGCCTCGTTACCGGCCGAAGTTCGTTGGTAGGACTGCTGGTCCCCGACCTGATCCATCCATTTTTCGCAGAGGTGGCACGAGCTGTTGCGGCAACCCTCCGAAAGCAGGGTCTCTACCTCCTGATCTGCTCTTCTGAAGGGGATCCGGACCTGGAGCGCAATCAAATCGAGCACTTGTTGAGCCGGCGACTGGATGCGATTGTTATCGCTTCCGTCGGCGGGGATGAGGAGATACTGCAAGCTGTCGTGCAATCCCGAACGCCACTGATTCTGATCGACCGCAAGGTCGATATCCCGAAATCCCACTTCGTCGGGTCCAACGACATCATGGTGGGCTCGCTTGCAACGGAACACTTGATTGCCATGGGATGCAAACGCATCGCGCACGTGCGTGGTCCGGACAACTCGGTAGGTCAGAAACGGATGGAGGGGTATAAGCGCGCCTTAAGCAAAGCGGGTTTGCCGTTCCGGCCCGAACTCGTTACACCCGTGTCAGGCGGCGATGTAGAGAGCAAGGCGCAAGGGGCCGAGTACGCAAAAGCTCTCTTTTCTGGGGGAACCCGGCCTGACGGCCTATTCTGTCACAGCGATCCAATGGCGATCGGCGCCATGGCCAGCGCGCTGGAAGCGGGACTGCGGATCCCCAAGGATCTGGCCATCATTGGTTGCGGCAACCTCCACTATGACGATTCCCTGGTGATTCCGCTGTCAAGTGTCGACCAGAAAAGCGATCGTGTGGGAGAACGCGCCGCACAACTTATTCTCGAACAGGTTGTGCGCGGCAGATACGACGAAGAACCGGACGCTTCAACTCAAATCTTTGCGAACATCCAGCTGAAGCCGGAGATCGTCGTGCGGGAATCGAGCAGACGGAAGCCGCGCGCCTAAGCTCACTTCGCGCCCCAACTCGCCGCAAGCTCACAAAGATCTTCTCTCAGGGCTGCCAGCGGTTGGTGGGATCTCCGGCATGATCCACCTGCTGAAACTTGTCCATCAACGTCTCCCTCGGACATATTCGGCGATGAGCGGAGATCAGGGCCGAGAGTCCAGAGCTAGGCAAAAATTGTTGCCTGAAATAGGGGCTCCGGGAACGGACACCGCCAGCGGCGCGGTTCGCCACGTTCTCTGTACGCGAAACGCTGAAAATGTTATTCGTTACCTTTAACGCTCTGGTAGGATCTTCAGCAGTCAGAGTCTAGGTGCTTTCAGGAGCTGTGTGCGCTACCGCAAGCTGGGAAAAACCGGCCTCGATGTGTCGGTCGTCAGCTTCGGCGCGTCCCCCTTCGGCAACGTGTTCGGAGACGTGACGGTACCGGCGTCGACGCGAGCCGTCGACGCTGCCATTGAACTCGGTATCAATCTGTTCGATGTTTCCCCGTACTACGGACTAACACTTGCGGAAGAACGGCTTGGCGAGGCTTTGGCCTCGAAGCGCGGCAAGATCCTGCTCGGAACAAAGTGCGGTCGCTATGGGCACAACGAATTTGATTTCTCGGAGCGGTCCGTAGTGGATCACTTCGAGCGGTCTCTTCGGCGGCTCCGCACGGATCATGTTGATCTGCTCCAGGCTCATGATGTCGAGTTTGGGAACCCGCGCCAGATCCTTGATGAGACAATCCCGGCCATGCAGCGCCTGAAGGAGCAGGGCAAAGCTCGTTATATTGGCTTGACCGGGTACTGGCCCGGACTCCTTGCGCAGCTTGCCTCCCAGGCTGACATCGACTGCGTTCTCAACTACTGCCACGCGAACCTCTTCGTGGACGATATGCGTAGAGAGCTGGTTCCCTTCGCGGAGCGAACCGGGATTGGCCTGCTGAATGCTTCCCCGCTGCACATGGGTCTACTTGGCGATAAGCCCATCCCAGCGTGGCACCCTGCGCCCCGGCGAGTGCAAGAGGCTGCCCGTGAAGTGCGCTCCGAGTGCGGACGATATGCGGTCGATCCCGCCATGCTGGGCCTTTGGGTTTGCCTGGATTTGCCCGCGGTTGCGTCGACGCTGGTGGGGATCAGTAATGAAACCGAAGTTGAAGCGGCCTGTGCAGCCCTGGACTGGACCCCGCCCCCTGCTCTTTTGGAGAGCGTGCGCAAAATCATCGCACCGGTACATAATGTCCTCTGGCCATCCGGTCTGGCGACGGACCAAAGTGCCTCGGCAAGCATGACGGGGGGTGCTGATGATTCGCGTTGACGCACACCATCATCTCTGGCGTTACAACCCTATCGACTACGATTGGCTGCAAGGGGATCTCGCTGTACTTCAACGCGATTTCCTGCCTGCGGATCTAGACAGGGACAGTAGGTCCTCGAAAATCGACGGTTCAATTGCCGTGCAGGCCCGGCAAAGTGTGATGGAGACTGACTGGCTCCTCCAGCTTGCGGCTTCTACCCCGCTGATCCTGGGCGTCGTAGGATGGCTTCCGCTTCAGGACCCTCGCTTCCCTGCTTTGCTCGAGCGCTACCAGGAACAAAAATCCCTGAAGGGTCTTCGGCATGTGGTACAGGCTGAGGCTGCAGGTTTCATGGATGAGGCATCCTTCAACGCTGGCATCGCTGCAATGCACGACAGCGGTTTGGTTTACGACATCCTCATTTTCGAGAGGCAGCTTGAGGAAGCCATTCGCCTGGCAGACCGGCATCCGAACCAGCACTTCGTTCTGGATCACCTTGCTAAGCCCCGCATTGCCGCGGGCCAGCTGGGACCCTGGGCCGATCGCGTTCGCAAACTCGCGCAACGCCCGAACACTACCTGCAAGCTATCCGGCATGGTCACGGAGGCTGATCCGCACAATTGGTCTGCCGCTCAACTCAGGCCGTACTTCGAGACCGTGCTTGAGGCGTTCACACCCGCACGCTTGATGATCGGCACGGACTGGCCCGTGCTTCTTGCGGGTTGTAGCTACGGCCGCTGGTGGGAGATCGCTTCCGAGTGGATCAACACGCTGTCTCTGGATGAGCAAGCCGACATTCTGGGCCGCACGGCCATGAAGACGTACGGCCTCACTCTCCCCGATGCGGGCGAGCAACACGAGATGGAGATACCTGCATGAAAGCAGTCGCGCTTACGGGCCCGGGCCAAGTTCGAATATCAGACGTTGCAGAGCCTACCCGGGTTCCAGGAGATCTCCTGCTGCGGGTCGAGATGGTGGGCATGTGCGGCACAGACTTGAACAGCTATCGGGGGAAGAACCCGATGGTTACCTATCCCCGCGTAATCGGCCACGAGATCGCCGCGACCGTGCTCGAAGGCAGCACGGCGGTTCCGCCCGGCACCCGCGTCACCGTCTCGCCCTACACCGCGTGCGGCCAGTGCGCCGCGTGCCGAAGAGGACGAGTGAATGCATGTCAGTTCAACCAAACCTTGGGCGTGCAACGGGACGGCGCGATGACCGAGTTGCTCAGCGTTCCTGAAGATAGGGTGTACGCCTCGCCGTTGTCTCTGAAGGAGCTTTGCCTCGTGGAGCCGTTGACTGTGGGGATGCACGCGGTCTCCCGCGCCCGGGTAACCGAGCAGGACGTGGTGGCTGTCTATGGCTGTGGCGGCGTAGGCCTCGGCGCGATCGCCGGATCAGCATTCCGCGGAGCGCGAACAGTCGCTGTTGATCTCGACGACCAGAAGCTGGAGACGGCGCGAGCGGCCGGCGCCACTGATCTGATCCACTCGGGGAGGGATTCTGTGCACGAACGCTTGCAGGAGATTACACACGGCCTTGGCCCGGATGTGGTTGTCGAAGCGATCGGGCTTCCCGAGACCTTCCGAGCCGCTGTGGAGGAGGTCGCGTTTACCGGCCGGGTCGTTTACATCGGATATGCAAAGGAGCCAGTCTGCTACGAGACACGCCTCTTTGTGCAAAAGGAACTCGACATCCTGGGTTCGCGCAACGCCTTACCCCAGGATTTTCGGGAGGTTATGAGCCTGCTTGCGACTGGCCGTTTCCCGGTGGACCGGGCTGTTTCGACCGTCGTTCCCCTTGACGACGCTCCCTTAGCCCTTGCCCAATGGTCGGACAATCCGGCAGCTTTTACAAAAATCATGGTCAGAATCTAGCCATCGCCTTCGAAGGACAGATGATTCCATCCACGTCGAATTCCACATCCGTCGCGAGTCGTGAGACTTCGCTTTTGCCGCCCGATACAGTGCGGCCGTTCTTCCTCATCACTGGCCTTTTCTTCTTATGGGGCATTCCGAACAACCTGAACGACGTGTTGATTCGGCAGTTCATGAAGTCATTCGCCATCACTCGATTTGAGGCCGGACTGGTGCAATCGGCCTTCTATCTGGGTTACTTTCTGCTGGCTCTTCCTGCGGGGCTACTGATGCGCCGTCGAGGGTATAAGAGTGGATTCCTGACCGGACTGTTGTTGTTCAGTGCGGGCTGTTTTTTGTTCTGGCCCGCCGCCGAATCAGGGCACTATGGAGCCTTTCTGCTGGCCTTGTTTGTGGTTGCCAGCGGACTTGCATTCCTTGAGACAGCGGCAAACCCGTTCATCGCGCAGCTCGGTCCATCCGCATCGTCCGAGGCACGGCTGAATCTTGCGCAGGCCTTCAATCCCGTTGGGTCGATCTTTGGCGTGCTCGTGGGCACACGATTCATTTTCTCCGGAGTTGAATTGACGCAGGCCCAGACGGCGCAAATGCAGAGTGCGGGGACCTATGCCCGGTATTTGCATACGGAGACGCTGCGGGTGGTTACCCCCTATTTGGCGCTGGGAGGATTGGCTCTTCTCTGGGCGGTGATGATTGCGCGAACGCGCTTCCCGGCCGTCATCCAGGAACGTGAACACCAGGCTGAGGTGTCCTCCAACTGGCGCGATTTATTTCGGCGCAAGCACTTTCTGTTCGCCCTGGGCGCGCAGTTCATGTACGTGGCCGCGCAAGTCGGCACATGGAGCTACTTCATTCAGTACGCGCAACAATACGGTCATGTGCGCGAACGGACCGCAGGGCTCCTGCTCACAGGGACGTTGGGCGCTTTTGGTGTTGGGCGTTTCATTTCGTCGTACCTCATGCGACGGCTCCTCCCCAGTCGCCTGATGGCATGGTACGCGGCGCTGAACATTGTGCTACTTTCGGTGGGCGTAATCGCTGCGGGTTGGGTAGGGCTGGCCGCTGTATTTCTCACAAGCTTCTTCATGTCTGTCATGTTCCCAACGATCTTTGCGTTGGGTCTCAAGGACCTGGGCCCAAACACGAATCTGGGCGGCTCTCTGCTGGTCATGACTATCATCGGAGGCGCGGTAGGAACCCCGCTGATGGGCCTGCTCGCGGAAGAGACGCACAGTACGGCAGTGTCGTACATTCTGCCCCTGATGGGCTATATCGTGGTTGCGCTCTTTTCCCTATATATGACTGGCTACATGCGAACGCGGCTAAGTACGTCTTCGCCTGTCGCCTGACTTGCCTGCCTCGGACTCCGTGTTGGCCCGGCCTCCCGGATCATGAGTTGATGCCATGTGCATCGCTCTGGCCGGAAATCCTCGCGAGGGCAGGTTCAGAGTTGGGACCTCGGCCGCTTCCGTCGAAGCTTTTCCCACTCATGTCCTGCCCTGCGCGACTCGGCTTGTAACACCTAACCCGGGGCAAGGCTGAGCGGTTTCGTCCCTGCCCGCCAATACCTGCCGCTGCCGGGGATCGCCCGCCTCGGGGCCTGTTTGCCATGTCGCTCCCCCCAAAGAGCCATTAGGCGGAAGGCGACGTCCACCCGAGGGTGGACATTTCGATTGACAGTGCCGTACGTAATCGTTAAAGTTTGCGTCGACTCTAATTCAGCATTGAGGCACTCCCGTGAATTCAGCTATTGGATCAAGGCGCCCGCTCTCGGCTCACCTGCTTCCGTCTCAAGCGGTGCGCACACCGATTAGCCAGGCCTGGACCAAGCTAGGTCTCCTCCTATGTCTCTGCACCCTGGTGCTGTGTCCCGCTCGGTCTCTGGCGCAACAAGCTTCGGCGACCGTGAATGGAGTTGTCTCCGACCAGACTGGAGCGGCGCTTCCGGCAGCGCAAGTCGTCCTGACAAACGTGGCCACCTCGGTTGCCCGAACTACCGCCAGCAACGCATCCGGCACGTACCTGTTTTTGGACGTGACTCCCGGCGTTTATACCCTGCGAGTGGAGAAGAGCGGATTCAAGACTGTCGCGCAATCGCAGGTGTCCCTCGACGTAAACCAGACCGCTAATTACGACTTCCATCTGGACGTAGGCGCAACGCAGGAGACGGTCAACGTCGAAGCCGAGGCAGGCGGCGTCGAGACTTCGACCGCAGAGCTGGGGACAGTGATCAGCACCAAGGAGGTGAATGATCTGCCGCTAAATGGCCGAAACTTTACCCAGTTGCTCACGCTGACACCGGGGGTCGCGCCCGTGTCGCTGGACCAGACAGGAGGCGGCGGAGGAGCGTTTGCGGGAAATGCGCTCGGCAGCTTCTCTTTCCCTTCTGTAAACGGACAGCGTGTACGAAGCAATGTCTTTTTGCTCGACGGCGTGAACGACCTGAACACCTTCCTATCCAGTTATAACTATGCGCCGATTCCGGACGCGATTAGTGAATTCAAAGTGCAAACCCACAACGACGATCCGCAGTACGGCGGCGTGGTCGGGGGCATCATCAACGTAGTCAGCAAGACGGGTACGAATGCGTTTCACGGAAGCCTCTGGGAGTACTTGCGTAACGAGAAGCTGGATGCAAACTCCTACTTCAACAAGGACCAGACCGTGGTACAACGGCGAAATCCGATCAAGCAAAACCAGTTCGGCGCGGCCTTGGGCGGTCCGATCTCCATCCCGAAGCTCTACAACGGTAAGAATCGGACCTTCTTCTTCGCAGCCTACGAAGGATACCGCTTCCGCGGTGTCAGCCAGTTGTCGCAGAGATCTGCTCCGCCCTCTTTCCGAACGGGAGACTTTAGTTTGCTGTGCCCGGAAGGTTTCGTTGGGGGCGTGTGTAGGAACCTGGATCACCAACTGTTTGATCCGGCGTCAAGTACCCCCGATCCGGCAAACGCGGGCTCTTACCTCCGCAGTCCGTTCGCAAATAATCTGATCCCGTCCACTCGCTTTTCACCTGTAGCTCTGGCGTACCAAAACATCTTTCCACAAGGCTCCCCAGACCCTGCGAATCCCGGCTTCGATATAGCCTTTGCGGGCGGAGGGTCCAGTACTGACCAGAACGAAGGGCAGGTCCGAGTCGACCAGGCTCTTGGTAAGCACGACCAGATCTACGGTAGGTACGCCCGGTACTACCAACTGGTTGACACGGCCCAGACTGTCGTACAGAGACACCTTGCACCAATTTATGGAAACAACTGGACCATTCACGACACGCATACGTTTGGGAGCACATCCGTCCTGGACACGTACGTTGCGCGGAATTATGGCAACAACGAACAAACGCTGACGTTGCCGAACGAGCCTGCCTTGATTTCGCAGTTGCAGACGGCCGGTGTCTCGTCCGCGTTCATCTCCTTGGGTGACTTCACGGCCGCACCTGCCATGGGTTTCGCTAACGGCTACGAAAGCGTGGGATTTAACCAATCGCAGGCCACTTCCCTTGCAGATGTTTGGGAGTACGGGGGGAATTTCACCAAGATCCTCGGACGCCATATCTTGAACGCGGGTGGCGGGCTTGCAACCAACGGTTTCTTTTCTCCGATCCGCGGTTCGCACGAGACGTTCGCGGCTCGCCAGACAGCTGGTCTGGGCCCCAACCTGGGCCGGGGCGGCGACCCGTACGCGTCCTTCCTGCTCGGAGCTCCCGACAATGCCGGCAATCGCATTGTTGATGAGCGGGTTCACGGAGGCTATTCGGATAACGCCTATGCGCACGATCAGTGGAAAGTGACCAAAAATCTGACGCTCAACGTTGGCCTGCGGTACGACTTGAAGTTGTGGCCGATCTACGGGACCGGCGGCCCGGACCAGTACACAGGCGAGCCCAATCCAATTACGGGCCAGTACATCATCACCGCACTTCCACCGACCTGCTCCGCCACGGTGGGAGCGCCGTGCATCCCCGCAGGCCAATACGTGGACAACGGGGGGGCACCGACACCGTATAACGGCCTGCCACCGCATGTGGTCGTCACACCGAATGCCAACCACTCCATCATCAACAATGACTATGGGAACATCGCGGCACGCGTCGGGGTGGCCTACCGCGTCAATGACAAGCTTTCTGTCAGGGCCGGTTATGGACGGTTCTTCGATACCTGGGGAGCGGCTGCCCAGGACGCGCAGAATTTCAACGGCAACTGGCCGGCAACGAGTTTGGAGCTCAACGGGTTGAACCCCATCACAATCACTGATCCGATTACCAATCCATTGCACCTGGGTTCGGCTGGCGGTGGCATCATCTATCCGAGTCCGGATCCGTACCATGCCGGAACATGGTCGGTGGATCCGAACTATAAGACTCCTTACAGCGATCAATATAACTTCGGGATCCAACAGGAGATCTCCGGGAATCTATTGCTGGACATGAACTATGTCGGCTCGGTGAGCCATCAGCTCGATGTGACAGACGTGCTGAATGTGGCGCCGAAACCCGGACCCGGCGATCCGGTAGCTCGCGAGCCCTTCCCGTACCTGGGCAATCCATGGTTCCAGCAAAGCATTGGGAATGCGAACTTTAATGCCCTTGAGGTAGCGCTGAATAAGAGGCCGACACGCAACCTGGCCTTCCTGGTCTCGTATACGTGGTCTAAGTCGATCGACGATGGCTGCTCTGCTGATATCGGAGCAGGTTGCAGCATTCAGAACGTCTACGACCGCCGCGGCGACCGCTCCGTATCGGCCTTTAACTTGACGAACGTGTTTTCTGGGTCGTTCACTGCGAATTCCCCTTACGGCAAGACCAAGCACCTAAGCAACGGCATCGCAAACGCGGTGGTCGGCGGCTGGGCCCTGAACGGAATCATCACGCTTCATTCAGGAACACCGTTTGACGTAGGGGCCAGCAACGCGATCCCGAATATCTGCAACTGCTCAAACACGGAACGGGCCAGTACCGCCGGCTTCATCTATAAGAGCGGCCCCAAAAACATCAATACCACCTGGTTCAACACGGCCGCCATCGTGAGTCCAGCCCCATACACGTTCGGCACGTTGGGGCGTAACAGCTTACGGTCCCAGGCCTGGCACAACACGGACTTCTCCCTTTTCCGTGACTTCGGCATAGGATTGGGAGAAGCTCGTTACTTCGAATTTCGAGCCGAGGCATTCAATGCATTCAACAACGTGGTGTTTGGCATCCCGAACACAAACATCAGCGACAGCAGGTTCGGGTATGTTAATAGCCAGGCAAACTCACCGCGGCAGCTCCAGGTGGCTTTGAAGTTCGTTTACTGAATTCCCGAATGGGCCGGCAGCGCTCGCGTATCGTTTACAAGAGCGCTGCTGGATCCGGGATGGGCCAATTGGAACAGCTACACGATAGCCGAGCAGCCAGGATGAAGCATAAGGCGTTCATTTCTTCACGCCGCGCAGCGGTAGTTCTTGGCGTAAGTACCGCTCTAGCGCCCTCGATGAGCACGGCGCAACTACCCAGCGCTTGTAAGGTGCCGGCACAGCTGCAAGCTGTTATCAACACGAGTCCGACTGCGCAGGTGTATGACGCGGCAGGTGCCTGGTTCGCACAAGAAAAGAAGATGGAGTGCGCGTTAAGCGCTTTTCAAGAAGCGGTTCGCCTGCAGCCTGGCCTCGCGGAGGCGCAATACAACCTAGGACTTGCCGAGTTAGCTCTGAGCCATGCGGCGGACGCCGAGAAGCACCTTCGCGGGGCCATCAACGACGATCCTGGTCTGTTACCCGCGCACAGGTCGCTTGGGTCGCTGCTGCTGGCGGCGGGTAAGCCTGTCGAGGCGGAGTCCGAGTTTCGCAAGGTGCTCGACGCCGGGGACACCTCGCCCACCGCCCTGGATGACCTCGCGGCGTCTCTGGCAGCGCAACAGCGCTACACAGCGGCCATTAGCTATTGGCAACAGGCGCTCGCCAAACAGCCGAGCTCTCCTGACATTCTGCTCTCGCTCGGAGAGGCCCGATATAAAAGCGGCGATGTTGAGGGTTCTCTGGCAGGCTTGAGAAAGCTCGCAACGCAATATCCACAGCGAGCCGATATCCATCTGGCGCTCGCGAATGTCCTCGCACAGGCACTGCTCTATACGGAAGCAGCAGAGCAATTTGGCATCGCTGTAAAGCTAGACCCGAAGAGTGATGTTGCGCTGCTGTCGTGGGCAAAGGCCCTCTCAGACAGCGGGTCTTACCAGAACGCGGTCGAACCGGCCTCACTTTACGTACAGCGCCGGCCAAATGATCCAGAAGGGCAATTCGTTCTTGGTTCCATTCATCGTCGATTGGGAAACTACTCGCAAGCTGAGCAGCACCTCACGCTCGCTCTCGCCCAACGCGAGAATGATGCAACTACCAACTACGAACTCGGCTTGACGTATTTCCGAGACAACCAGCCGGAGCGAGCTCTCCCACTGCTTGAGCGTGCACATGCCCTCAACCCAAAGGACTCGCCTACCGATTTTGCTTTATCCAGGGTGCTTGGAAAGCTAGGCCAGCAGGCCCGCGCCCAGGAGGTTACGGGGGCACTGCTGCAGAGTAACGAGCAGAGCCGGCAGTCAAACCGGGATACCGTTGACGGAAGTCAAGCCAACACATACCTTCGGATCGGTCAGCCAGAGAAGGCGGCAGCGCTCTATCGTGAAATGCTTTCGCGCGATCCCGACAACGCCAAGACGAGCTACAACCTGGCACTTGCCTTAGCAGCGATGCACGACGCGAAGGGGGAAAGAGCCGCTCTGGAGCGAGCTGTTTCAGCTGATCCCAAGATGGCCGTGGCTCATGCGGAACTTGGATTGCTGAACCTTTCGTCCGGAGATCGTCAGCACGCACAGCAGGAGTTGGAAGCCGCGCTGGCGCTCGAGCCCGGTCTCGCTACTGCGCAAGGCAATCTCGGCCTGGTGTACGCCATGCGAGGTGATGGAGCCACAGCTGAGCAGATGTTTCGGCGCGCGATCGAAGACGATCCTCAATACGGGCAGGCTTATCTCAACCTGGGCCTTATGCTCGCATCCAGAGAGGACTTCAAAGACGCAGAGGCCGAGCTTACTCACGCCTCAAAGCTGATGCCCGGAAACCCGCGCGTGGAGGCTGCCCTGGGCAAAGTCGAAGTGCGTCTCGGGAAGACACAGGAGGGAGTCGCCCATCTTCGTCGGACGGTGGAGCTTGCTCCTGGTTCGGCGGAAGCGCATCTAGATCTTGCGATCGCACTCGCAGATAAGTACGACCTCAGGGGTGCGCTTGCGGAGACTGATCGTGCGCTTGAGCTTGCTCCCAAGTCCGCTTCGGCACATCTGAACCGCGGCCGTATCCTGTTGGATCTTGGCCAACTTGGGGAGGCGCGGCAAAGCCTGGAGCAGGCCCTTCGCTTGCAGCCCTCCGCTGTAGATCCTCAGTTATATTTGGCTTTGGTTGTGAAGCAGCAGGGCGATAAGAAGGCGGCTGCGAGCTTATTCCAAGCAGTCTTGCAGCAGCAACCAAGGAACCTTACTGCACTTTACGACCTTGGGGAGTGTCTTCAACTCACGGACCCGACCCTGGCTATCGATGCATGGCGGCGAGCGCTCAACGTCAATCCCGATTACGTTCCCGCGCTTTGGAGTCTAGCCCGTGCATTGAAGGCCTCGGATCCAGCCCAGTCAGCGAAGTATACGAGCCAGTTGCAAATCGCGCTGGGGAAGGCGCACACCATTGACGCCGCTGAGCTGGCAGCGAACAGGGCCATCGCTTCGATGCAAGCCCATGACTGGCCAGCAGCCTTCAACGGCTTCAAGGATGCTATCCAGATCTGTGCGGGGTGTTCCGACAGAGCGAGCCTGCACAAGGCCCTGGGACTGGCTTATTGCCAAGCCGGGGACCTGATCCGTGGGCAAGCAGAGCTGCAGACAGCCGATCAACTGCAGCCCGGGGATCCAGAGGTGAAGCGAGCGCTGACGCTCGTTACAAGTGCCGGGCAAAGCGCCACGATCTCGTCCACTTCCCTACCACGGTAGCCCTCCCCTCGCTCCGTCGCTTTTACCTAGAACTCCCCCTTTTTATCGTTTACTGTAGCGCGGTCGCTCAGGTAATCTCGGAGGATATGGGCGTTCAGACAGCTTGTTCACGATCCAGGAAGTTTGTTGCAGCGCTCTTGCCCGCTGTCATCGCCCTCGTGGCCGGATCTCCTATGGTCGCCCAGCAAAGCGCTGCGCCCTCGGTCACCAAGCCGGCCCTCGGGATTGATCAAGAATGGCGCTCCGGCAGCAGCAAGTATGACGCGGCAAGGTCAGCAATTCTTGCTCGGGTAAATAGCTCAAACGCCAACGGGCCGTTCACGACGGATTGGGGAAACCTCTCGACGGTCACGGTGCCCGAGTGGTATCGAGACGCGAAGTTCGGCATCTTCATTCACTGGGGCGTGTATTCCGTGCCGGCCTTTGGGAGTGAATGGTACCCGAGGCAGATGTACATCCAGGGCACACCGGAGAACGTGCATCAAGTTCAGATCCATGGCCCCTTGACGCAGTTCGGATACAAGGATTTCATTCCAGAGTTCAAGGCCGAGCACTTCGACCCGGAAGCCTGGGCGCGCTTGTTTGCAAAGTCCGGCGCAAAGTATGTTGTCCCTGTCTTCGAGCATCATGATGGGTTCGCAATGTATGACAGCGACCTTTCGGATTGGACGGTGAGGAAGATGGGACCCCACCGGGATACCGCGGGGGAACTGGCCAAGGCGGTTCGCGCCCAGGGTCTTCACCTCGGGGCATCGTCGCACCGCGTAGAACACGACTGGTTTTTCGATGGTGGAAGGCAGCAACCTAGCGACGTAAACGCTCCGGAGAACGCCGAATTATACGGACCGGCGCACCCGCGGCTGGATAGCGGAAACGATGACCTCGTTCGCGATTTCACGTATGCAAGCGATGCGTACCTTTCTGACTGGCTGGCCCGGTCTTCGGAGATCGTCGAAAAGTATCACCCAGACATCATGTACTTCGACTGGTGGATAGGCCAGCCCTCAGTGCGACCGTATCTAGCCAAATTTGCTTCCTTCTACTACAACGAGTCGTCGCATCATGGGCCAGTCGGAGTGATCAATTACAAATTCGATGCCATGAGGGAAGGCGCCGGTGTCCTTGATATCGAGCGCGGCCAACTATCCGACATCCGCGAAAGACCATGGCAGACGGATACCTCGATCAGCAATAAGTCCTGGGGTTACATTGAGCACGACACCTTCAAGTCTCCCGAGTTTGTTGTGCATCAATTGGTAGATATCGTAAGCAAGAACGGCAACCTGCTGATGAATATTGGGCCACGCTCGGATGGAACGATCCCTGACGAGGTTCAGCAGGTTCTCCTCAAGGTCGGCGATTGGCTTTCGGTGAATGGGGAGGCAATCTATGGAACGCGGGCCTGGATGATCTACGGTGAAGGCCCCACAAAAGTGCGCGGGGGGTCATTTCACGATGTCGATACAGACCACTACACAGAGCACGACTTCCGGTTCACGACTAAAGCGAAGCACCTCTATGCCATTGAACTCGCGCCGCCGGCGAACAGAGAAGCAGTCATTCACGCTCTCCCCTCTTCGGGAACTTTGACGGTGAAAGCTGTCGAGTTGCTTGGATCCCCGGCGCCGCTCCACTTTGAACAGCGCGAAGACGGTCTACACATCACAATGCCGTCGTCGACTTCGTTTAACTATGCCAACAGTTTCCGTATTAGTTTCAAATAATCGGGAGTAAAAGGCGTTCAAACGCAGCCAGCTTGGACATAAGGCGGCCGAGACGAATACTTCGGCAAGAATGCTCCAGCGAAAGAGCGTGGCGTGCCCGAGCGTCCCGAGCCGCAGTAGCCGCTGCACCGCTCAAAAACAACTGTCTGGGGGGAACAGACAGTTGCTTTGAGCGGTTCGGAGGCTGGCGACTCGGACCGTTGTCTTTTCAGACGCCTCGCAGATTATTCGGGCTATCCCAGCTACATGACGGGACCGTTATCGCTCCGAATCGGTCCGCCAGGTGGCTTATGAGGCGAGCAGGATATCGCATTCCCCGAACTACACGAAGCGGATCCGCAGCCCTACGCCAATTGCGGCGGTGGCGGTTGGCTCGGATGGCATGCTGATACGCAGGCTGCGCTCGTCATGCGTGAATCGTAATGGCTGCTCGTGGCCGAGAAGACGCACGTCGACCGCCTTCGAGGGTTGCTGAGCGCCACCGAGAGCCAGGGACTCTATCCGCAACTCACCCTGCGGCCACCCCATCGCAAACGCGTAGAGCGTCTCGCCCTTCCTGGTGAACCGGAGGTCTGCGACAACAAGGTCCGGCTTCTTGCCTTCATTTGGATCAAACTCCTGACCGCTCGGTTTAATGACCACTTTGGTCGACGGCCCCTCGCCGTAGATCTTCCACGGTCGCGTCCCGTAAATCCCCTCTCCATTCACGGCCATCCATGAGGTGATCCCTTCCAGAACCTTGACCTCCTCCGGATCGAGCTCGCCCGAGGCTGGCAATGGAAAGTTCAAGAGCAGATTGCCGTTCTTACTCACGATATCCACCAGCATATCGATCACCTTTTTTGCTGGCTTGTACTTCGTTCCAACTTTGTAATGCCATTCGCCAATACAGGTGTCGGTCTGCCACGGCACCGGGTCAATCTCACCGATCACACTGCGTTCGTGATCCAACACGCACGTGTGGCCATCCACGCAATCACTCTTTGTCTTGCTGAAGTAGACGGTTGCAGGCTTGCCGTCGTAGTTCGTCGGCCCCACATTGTAAAGTTCTGCAACGGTGCCCGCCCCGTAAGCTCCCAATACAATCCCGCCGTCCGTGTAGAGCAGATCGGGCTCGTGCTGATCCACAAGGTCCTTGACCCGGTTGAAGTACTGCTGCTTCCACCACTCCGGTGCCCGGTCGCGCCCCATTGCCTCCTTCGCGATTGTCTGCGCGAATCCCTTCGGCTCCTTCGTGTAATCGTGGTACAGATCCGCATAGGCCGCGTCCTGCCCGTCGTAGGGAACGCCGGCGTAAGGTCCTTTCGTGTCTGCCAGGTGAGATGGGGCCAGCCACTCGTAGCTATTCGAAAGGTGCTCGCTGACCCCGAAACGCAGGCCGCGCTTTCGGGCCGCCGCCGCCCACTCGCCAACAACATCGCGCTTCGGTCCGCTTGCGACAGAGTTCCAGCGTGGCTGGTACTTCGAGTTCCACAGATCATAGCCATCATGGTGCACGCCCATGGAAAAGAAGTACTTCGCTCCCGCCTTCGCATAGAGGTCCATCAGGTGCTCAGGATCCCACTTGTCGGCAGTGAACAGGTGGATCAGGTCCTTATAGCCGACCTTCGATTGTGGGCCGAACCGCTGCAAGTGATATGCATACTGCGGCGTCCCTTCGACGTACATGTTTCGCGCATACCAGTCGCCATCGCCCACGGCGGACTGCGGTCCCCAATGCGCCCAAATTCCAAACTTCGCGTCTGCGAACCAGTCCGGAATTGTGTAGCTCTTAAGAGAGTCGAGCGAGGCCTTGAAAGGCCCGGCTGTCACCGTTTGGGCAAACGTCCCCTTCGCCGCCAGTACAGCACCGGCAGCACTCAACATCTTCAGCGCCTGGCGGCGCGTCGTCTTTAACATGGAGGTCTTCTCGAAAAGCGGGATGTATACAAGCGCAACCACTATAGTGCCTGCAGCGTGCAGTAGGAAAGCCTTACTTGGCAAGATCAGTCTTACCCGCTCGGCGCTTCTCCGCTAGATGCGTTGTCTCTTCCTTGCATGTTCTCAGGAGCGTGTCCGGGAGACCTGTGACCCCGCTCAACATTTGAGTTACGTGAAGGTCGGCTACTCGGATCTGGTAGCGCGCCCGGGGCGAAAAGAAGGACGTCTGTGTGCAAGTTGTACCGACCCGTGCCTCTCAGGCATCACGCGTGCGGTCGAGTTGACGTTGCAAGTAGAACTCCTGGAGCTCTGCTTCTAGAGCCCGCTCGTCAGGCAGCTGCGTCGAGACTCAGCGACCAGTGACGGGATGACGTTTGGCTGAGGGCATACTCCACAATTTCGCTGTTTTCGCGCCCAACAAACTCCGGCAGTCGACTGCCTCGTACGGCTTGCGAACCTCCCGGTTTAGCGGCTCGAGATAGAGCGACCAAGCTTCCCTAGATGTCGCAGCTGGTTGAAAGTCTGGAGACTAGAGCCTCCTTAACCAAGCCTTCTTGAAATGGGGGCGCCTACTGCGCAGGTGGCCGACTGACAATCCTGCTGCCGCTTGCCTTTTGTCACCTAAGGTTCTTTAGCTCTCGCTTTGCGTGTCACCATCCATCTTCACTTCAGAACTTTCTTAGGCGGCGTGTGCTAAATTGCTCTTATGGCATTGGCCTTCCACAAAGCCGCTTTCGGCTGTTGTTGTTGTGAAGCAGATCTCTGCCGCAGCTCTCTCTCCCTGGCTTAGCTGTATTCACTTCTCGACCAATCGAGTCACTCTCCAGGCAAGCAGCTTGAACCATATGTTCCAAAAGCAGCATAGCCAGCCTTGTCCCATCGTGAGCTCAACCGAGCTCGCACTTCGCTGTTGCTGCTGACTCCAGCTTTCTGCCGCCACATCTTCCTTCTCTGAAACCGTCCAGCGCCGCTGATGCGTGCGAATCTGGCCAGCTTTCCTCCGGAGATTTTCATGCTTCGTCGCGTTCTCTTCCTTTCCACGCTACTGCTTGCCCCTCTGACGGTGAAGTCCCAAGTGGTGGGAGGCACGATCAGCGGTAACGTCCTCGACCCGACAGGTGCAGTCGTACCCGGTGCGATAGTTGTCATTCGTAATCAGGAAACAGGAAGCGAGCGTCGCCTTGTGACGGATGCCGTGGGTGCCTATGCTGCGCCTTCCATCCCTGTTGGCAGCTACGCCGTGAACGTAACCTGTGAGGGCTTCGCTTCGCAATCCCGCACCAATATTCCGCTCACAGTTGGCCAGGCGACCCGGGTACAGATCACACTCCATCCCGGAGTGATGGCCGAGCAGGTCACCGTTACTGACGCTCCAAACGTCGTGAACACCTCGACGCAGCAGACATCCGGTCTGGTGGACGAACGCCAGGTAAAGGACCTCCCCTTGAATGGCCGATCCTACGACCAACTCATCACCTTGAATCCAGCAACGGTGAACTACACCGCTCAGCGCAGCGGTTCTGTAGGAACATCCAACTCGTCTGTTGGCAGCATGTTCTCCGTTTCCGGTCGTCGCCCGCAGGACAATCTGTACCTTCTCAACGGGGTCGAGTACACCGGCGCTTCGCTCATCAACGTGACACCCGGCGGCACCAGCGGGCAGCTTTTAGGTGTCGATGCGGTGCGTGAGTTTAACGTGGTGGCTGACACTTACTCGGCCAGTTACGGAAAGCGGCAAGGCGCTCAGATCTCGATCGTCACCGCGTCCGGAACCAACGTCGTGCATGGCTCTGCATACGAGTTTGCACGTAACTCGTACTTTGACGCGCGGAACTACTTCGATCAGGCCCGCATCCCAGAGTTTCAACGCAACGACTTTGGCACGTCGCTTGGTGGTCCGCTACGCCAGAACAAACTTTTTGTTTTCGGCAACTATGAAGGCTATCGCCAAAATCTTGGCCTCTCGGACGTAACGCTGGTGCCCGATAATCAGGCGCGTGCCGGCTACCTTCCCAACATCGCAGGTGTCGAGACGAAGGTCCCGCTTGCGCCTGCAGTCATCCCGTTGCTCAACTTATGGCCGGCGCAAAACGGTCCCGAGTTGCTTGACAGTAACGGGCGCCTTACAGGTATCGCGGAGGCGTTCTCCTCACCCACGCAGCACATTCGTGAAGACTTTGGCACCACACGCGTTGACACCAATCTTTCCGCAAATGATCTCCTGTTTGCGGTGTATACAATCGACGATTCCACGGCCAACACGCCCACGCAGAATCCCTTCTCTCTCATCAGCGAAAGCTTACGCGAGCAAGTGGCCAGCCTTCAGGAGCAGCACGTATTTTCTGCCCGTTTGCTCAACACTGCCCGGGCAGGTTTCTCCCGCGCCAGCTTCTACTTCCTTGGGAGCGTGCCGTCGCAGCTTGCTGCGACTCCGGGCTTTATCCCTGGCAAGCCCGTTGGAGCGATCGTCATTGCGGGCTCGACCGCCTCGAACGGCTCTTCCCAGATCACCGGAGCCGGTGCGAACGTCGGGTCCAACAACGCCGTTGCGCGCAATCTTCTTACGTTTGACGATCACATCTTCTACTCGCGCGGACGTCATCAGTTTGAAGTAGGCGGATGGGTCCAGCGCCTGCAATCAAACGACAACCTGGCTCAGAACCAGTACGGCCAGGCATCCTTTGCTTCGCTCGCGGCCTTCCTTGCCGGTACCGTGAAGACGTTTACGGTGGTACCAAACCCCACGCCGCTCAACTGGCGCAGCACCATGGGTTCAGCTTATGTCGAGGACACCTGGCGTCCGTCGGCCAACCTGGAGTTGCGCGGTGGGCTTCGCTTGGAATCCACCGACGGCTGGAATGAAGCACACGGGCGAGCTTCCATCTATAGCGTCACCGATGGTGTGATTAGTACGAAGCCGACCATCGGGTCCAGCGCGCTCACTGAAAACCGCGCCCGCTTCCTCCCTGAGCCCCGTTTTGGTTTCGCATGGAACGTCTCTGGCCGCAATCACACCAGTGTGCGCGGCGGCTTCGGTCTACATCATTCCTTGCTCGATAACTTGGATTACCGCTTAGATCAGGCCGCACCCTACAACACCACGCTCTCCTACTCCGGCGCTTCGATCGCCAACCCTACTGGCGGTCCCGTCGGTTTGATATCTCCTTCGAACGTGCAACCCGATCTCGCCACACCCACGGTGCTGGCTTACGATCTGCGCGTGGAGCAGCAGCTTGACGCCACCAGTTCTGTCACTGTGTCCTATGTGGGTTCGCGGAGCTATCACCAGATTCTCTCTGAAGATCAGAACGAGCCAAACTTCATCATTTGCTCAGCCGCAGTCGCGTGCCCGGCAGGCATTCCCGCCGGGACCGTCTATTATCCCACCGCTAGCAAAGCCAACCCGCTGGTCGCAAATACCACTTCCTGGGTCTCCACTGGCTCAGGCAACTACAACGCGCTTGAGGTCGACTACCAGCATCGCCTGCATAACGGGCTTCAACTGCGGGCCAACTACACCTTTGCGAAAAACCTCGACAATGGTTCTGCTTGGAATACGAGTGTCTCAGCAAACACGCCGGCGTTCGTCTCTGTTCCTTCGCTCCCCGGGCTAGATTACGGCCGTGCCGCTACGGATATTCGCCACGCCATTGCTTTGAACGGCACGTACGAACTCCCGTTCGGTGCCGGCTATAGGTTCCTGCATACTGCGCACCCCGCGATTGATCTTCTAGTGACCGGGTGGGAACTGAGCACGATCTTTACTCTGCAGAGCGGCTTCCCTTTCACTCCTCAGCTTGGCTATAACCCCACCAACTCCGGCGATACACGCAACCCCGTTCGCCCGAATGTGAACCCCAACTTCACCGGTGCCCTCTATACCAAAGGCACGACCGCTCAACGCGTTGCCCAATTCTTCAATCCCAGTGCCTTCTCTGCTCCCATCACTGGTACGGTCGGCAACCTTGGTCGAGATACGCTTACCGGTCCCGGCCTCCTGGACTGGGATCTCTCGCTGCTCAAGGCCACTCGCCTCACGGAACGCCTACGCATTCAGTTCCGTGCGGAAGTATTCAACGTAGTGAACCACACCAATCTGCTCACACCCAACGCCGTCGTTTACACCTCCGCCACTGCGCAGAGTCCAACGGCGGGCGTCATCACGGCTGCCGGGCCGAGCCGACAGATTCAGTTAGGCCTCAAGCTCCTCTTCTAGACTGGTGGAGGCTTGAAGGACCACACAGTAGTTAAAAGGGCATGAACAGCGGCCAACGCAGTTGCCGATTGCAAGACCTCTCCAAGGTGAACCCATTTCCGCACACGCGAACGCGAGAAATGGAGGCTTTCGGCCGAGTTGCTGAATCTACTAAATCGTCGGGACCATGACATCGATTACGCCTACACGTCGAAGATTACGCCGGCAGCAACGCCGGCGTTTGCCAATGTATTCCATCCAGTGGAGCCGCTCCAGGTCAGGTTTGCGCTCCGGAGAGCGTTCTAGCAAGGCCGGAGCTCGTTCCATCGCGATCATTCCGAAGCGCTGTACCCCTCCGAAGCTGCTGGACCTTCCGCCTTACAAGACGAGACCCGGTGACGTCACTGGGCAGGAAAGCAGGCAATCGCCACAGCCTCGTCCGGCTCACGAGCGAGTTGCACGAAGAGACCCCTCTTTCCGCGCCTGCTCGTCCTTCTAACAAGGCTAAGACTGCGATGCCGTACAGGAGCCCACAGCGCGGAGGCCGTTGTGACTTAAGTTTCGCAGCGCGGGTTCGCGGGCGGCGTCCGGACTGGAGCGGCAGCAAGGCCTGGGTGTCGCGCAGCCTACGCCCACAGCAGTGAAGTACTATGGTGGAAGCCTGCCAGAACTCGCGCAAGCGCTTGGAGCCGTCGTGTCTGGTGGGTCTTTTCCGTACAGAATTTTGGTGATAGAAGATGAGCCGTCCATTCGGCGCATGACCGAGACGTTACTGCGAACAAAGGGCTATGAGGTGCTTTGTGCGGCGGACGGCTTCGAAGGTCTGCTCGCTCTGAAACGCTCTCTGCCGGACGTCATCATCTCCGATCTACGCATGCCAAACATGAGCGGGTTCGAGTTCCTCTCTGTTGTGAGGAGAAGGTTCCCTTCCGTCCCGGTGATCGTGATTTCAGGGGAGTTCACCGGTTTGAATGTGCCGGAGAGCGTGCTGGCGGATGCCTTCTTTCCTAAGGGAGGCTACCGTCCTGAGGATCTCTTTCACAAGATCGAGCAGTTCCTGGCGGAACTTCCAACGCGACCGCGTATCGGAAAACCTCCGAAAGCCGCGATCTGGGTTAAGAACAATGGCGCTATGGTTGCGGTGACTTGCACCGATTGCCTTCGCACCTTTCCGGTTACTGACGCCGTAGAGGGCATCACCGAGATCTCTTGCGACTTTTGCTCAGCCCTGATCCGGTTCGAAAACATCGAAGGACATGACCACGCTAAGGCCATCAACTCTGCCGAATTAGCCCGAACTTCTTAGCTGAGGTGGAACTTTGTCCACTTAGGAAGTGGCGTGATTCAGATTCGCAGGGACATACATCGAGAGCATGTTACCTGCGGTATTAGCAGACGCCGGTAAGCCGGTGCGTTCAGTTGAGATACTCAGCGGTTGGCAGTCCGGCACACAAACTTGGGACGGCGATGCGGGCGGAAGACGGACGACTTTGCTATGAGCAGTGACGCCGCCGACAAGGAGCAGGCCGCCCAGGGACCGCCAGACATTGATTGGATGGTGCTCCATTCGAAACCAGCCAAAGTCATCAATCGCTAACGAGGCGATCAGGGCTGCCGTGACGGTAAATCCCATAAACGGCCCGGCTCCGACCTTGTTCACTTGAGTCAGGCCGGCGTAAACCTGGACAGCTCCCACTCGTCCTCCGATCACGGCCCACCATGGCAGAGACCCCAGGTTCTGCGTCGTGGGCAGCGGGTGCGGCATGATCGGGAACGCCCCGACGAAAAGAATGTGATGAGAGCGAAAGAGACTGCGGACGCCAACCAAGGATTAAGTAGGTGTTTGTTGCGTTGACCGTTCATGGCGGCGCCGCACGATTGAAGTGCGCCACCAAGGATGATGAAGGGGATGATCCAGCCAGCTTCCACGTCGATGCTCCCCGTACGTTGTTCAGGTCAGGAAGTTGGAAACAGCAGGTGCATCACGACAGCACCGCTGATCGAGAGCAGGAGAGCGATCGGCATGGCCACAGCGCCGACTTTCAGGAAGTCCCAGAAGCTCACATCGAGTTCTTCCTTTCGCAGCGCCAGCAGCCACAGGATGGTTGCCAACGACCCGGTGATGGACAAGTTAGGCCCCAGATCGACGCCAATCAGGACGGCGTTAGCGACTAAGCCTTTGGCGTGAGCTGCCTGCAGCGTTCCCCCCGCGATCAGACCGAGCGGGAGATTATTGACCAGATTGTTTGCTACCGCAACGACCAAGCCGGTCACGGCAGCTCCCGTCGCCGCTGGAAGATGCTGTGCCCAGGCCAGCCAGCCGCTTGTTGTCTTGAGTGCGCCAAGACTTTCGACGGCATCGACCATGATGAACAGACCCGCGACCAGCGCGAGAGTTCCCCAGCTAATCTCCCGAGCCAGCTTGAGCGGGTTAGTTTTGGATTTAATCGACACAACTGCTGTTATCGCCAGAGCCGCAAGACACGTGGGCAGACCGAGATCCTTCTTGAACGTCGAGGCTGCCAGCAGAACGACGATCATGACGGCCAGGCCAACCAGGACCAGCTTGCCTTCAGCATTCAGCGGCTTTTCTTCTGCCTGCCCTTCGAGTGTTCCTCGAAGGTCCTCGCGAAACAGGAAGCGCATCACGACGTAGGTGGCGATGATGGATAAGAGTGACGGAACGCCAAAGGACAGTAGCCATCTTCCAAGCGGGGGCATGCCGCCTCCATGAAAAACGACCAGATTTGCTGGGTTCGAGATTGGAAGAATGAACGAGGCGGCGTTCGCAATCAAAGCGCATGCGAAGAGATACGGCAGCGGATGCACCTTGGCCTTCCGCACGGCGGACAGAATAGCCGGAGTAAGTACCACCGCCGTCGCATCGTTCGACATGAAGATCGTGACCAGCGTTCCGATGCCGTAAACCAGCATGAACAGCCGAGTGGAGGAACCGTTTGCGCTGCGAATCGCGGCCGAGGAAAGCCAGTCAAACACCCCGTGCTCCCGCGCCAATTCCGAGAGCAGCATCATGCCGATCAGGAAGAGATAGACGTCGGAACCCTCCGCGATCGCTTTTCCGGCCAGCTTGAAAGGCACCAATCGGAGCAGGATCAAGAGTAGTGCGCCGCCGCCGATCCAATAGACCTCGGCTACCCCGCGCGGACGTATCAGCATAAGCAGGATGCTGAGCGCCACGATCACCAAGAGCAAGGTGTGTGCAAGTGCAGGAGAGAGCATTTACCACTTTCTCCCGTTCTTGTTTGGACCCAGCTGTGTGGCGAGCAAGCCGTGTTCCGGCCAAGCTTCAAGCGCGTTGTCCTGATCGCGTTCAGCCCGCTTGCGTATCTTATAGGCCGCCACGTCGCCGTGGTCCGCGTTATCTCCGGGTAGAAAGACAAAACTGATGGAGCCAGCAAAGGCTGTGTTGATCTCGTCCACAATGGCTTGAAGATCGAGATCACTCTGCTCGCCGGCAGCGCGCATGTGCAGATCCCCGATATGCACCCAAGACAGCACACCTGCCTTGGCGGGCGGAATGGGAAGAAAGGTCTGGAGAGTAACAGTGTTGTCCATGCGGTTGCCTCCTGTGCAAGCGGTGAGGTCGAAGAGGATTGCGCCTCCAAAGTTTCAGGCATGGCCATCCCAAGCAGCGCGAAGCTTGACGCCGCCACGCCGCCCAAGGACAGAGTGCTTCGTGCTTAAGCCACCACGTGCCAGATCGTAGTCGATGTCGTTGGCTTGGATGCGCTGCATCGAGAACACGGTCGGGATGGTCAGCAGCGCCGCCATCATGATGATGGCCTGGTCTCCGAAAAGCCTGCTTGCACCGGCAATCAGCAAGGCGCAGAAGCCGTTCCCGGCAGAGTTGAAGGACTGGTTTTTACCGAACTGCCGATCAAACAGTTCCCTTCCAACCAGCCCCATGGTGTGATAGCCGCCAGCATCGGCCCGAGGAAGGGCGCGGCGCCCCCGATCAGAAGCTGCGAGCTATAGACGGCCCAGGGCGCAGCCGTCCAGGTTCTTGGTGAATCGGGAACTGGCAAAGAGGTCGTAGCTAGGACAATTCACGTGAACAGTGCTCAAAGCAAAAACCCGTTCACGGTCGTCAACTGCGCCGCGCTTCCGACCGAGCTGCTTGAGTCCGAGCTGTTTGGCCATGAGCGAGGAACCTTCAGTAGCGCCGTGGCGCAGAAGCGGGGGAAATTTGAAGTCGCGGAGGGAGGGACAGTCTTGTTGGATGAAGTTGGCGAGCTGCCCCTTCTCCTCCAGCCCAAACTCTTGCGAGTTCTGCAGGAGCGTACTTTCGAGCGAGTTGGAGGCAACGTCACCATCAGAGGCGGTTCTGTAAAAGCCACTAAACAGAACGGCACTTCGGAATCGCGCGTGGTCGGGGCAGTCAGCCCGGATACCTCCGTTCTAGCGGGTTCTGAGTGACCACTTCCTCGGCATCAAGGCACAGCCACCTGGCAGAACTCTGAGCATCAGGTCGGTACTACTCGCCAGGGCCGCTGAAGAGCGAGCAGTCACTGCGCGGTGGTTGGAGACGTAGCTCCACCTTCTGATGGATGACGCGGGAGTTGCCGCTTGATACGATTCGCGGCGACTCACAACCTTGCTACCGCATGTGTCCTGAACACACCTTGCTTGCGTGTGTGCGGCATGCGCCCAGGAGCTCGCTTTTGATCCGCGTTCGCCTTCGTTCAGCACTACTCTGCATCGCCTTCGCCGTCCCGCCTCTATCAGCACAGCTGCCGACGGGTTCTGTCAGTGGCATCGCCAAGGATGCGAGCGGCAGCGTGATCCAGGGCGCGCAGATCACCGTCACCGACGAACACCAAGGTGACAAGCGTGAAGCTCACACAAACGCCGAAGGCATCTTCCTCTTCTCCGATCTTGCGCCGGGGAACTATAGCCTCGACCTGCAAGCCCCCGGCTTCTCGAACGTGCATTACAACCACGTGCAGGTCGACCCTGGAAGAGCTGTCACCCTGACCTCGACACTGCAGATCGCCTCTCAGGCGAGCGTCGTCAATGTAGACAACAACACGCAGGGGCAGGTTGACCTCACACAGTCGATGTTGCAGGGGCAGATCACCGCCGCCACCATCGCCAGCATTCCACTGAATGGCCGCAACTTCCTCGAACTTGCGTTTCTCTTACCCGGCAACCGTCCCGCACCCAACTTCGATCCCACCAAGACCAACACCGTAGAGATTAGCTCCGCCGGTGGCTTCGGGCGTGGCGGTAACATCCTCATCGATGGCGCCGACAACAATGACGAGGTCGTCGGCGGCACGCTCTCCAACTTCCCTGAGGACTCCGTCGCCGAGTTCCAGATTGCCACGGCGCGCTTCACCGCGGAGGTCGGCCGCTCCGGCAACAGCATCATCAACGTCATCACGCGCTCCGGCTCAAACCAGCTCCACGGCTCCGCCTTCGTGTTCGAGCGCAACCGCCATCTTCAGGGACTTCCTGCCACCTTCGACCGTTCGCAGCCTGTACCCCGTTTCGATCGCGAGCAGTTCGGCGGCTCGCTCGGCGGGCCTTTCCGCAGGAACAAACTCTTTGCCTTCTCCTCGGCGGAATACCGCAACCAGAACGCCGCCCTAGAGACCGGCACCCGCATCTTTTCCAACACACCTTATGGCGGCAGTCCCTACTACGGCCACATCATCGACACTGCCGCGTCTGCACCCCTCCGCGATCTGCTGCTTTCGAACCGCATCGACTTTCACGCCAACGACGACAATCTTTTCAGCTTGCGTTACAGCTTCAACCGCTCTACCGACACCTCGCAGGCGACGGCTGCTCAGACCACACCGCTCTCCACCGCGGCCGAGCGCCAGAACGCTCTCAATCGCTTTCACTCCGTCGTTGGGGCATGGACGCGCCTCTTCGGTACAAGGCAGAGCAACGATCTCTCGTTTCATTACGACAACTTCTTCAACAACATTCCGCCGTACCCGCAGAACGCCTCTATCACGAATCCGCAGCTCAACCTCACGAACGAACTGCTCTTCCCAGACCTCGCCGATGGCGCCAACTACAATCTCCCGCAAGCAACCCGGATGAACCGCTACCAGTTGCGTGACGCTTTCACCACGGTCCTGGGAAAGCATCATCTGCACGTCGGCGCCGAGTTCCAGCATTACAGCGTCGACGGTCTGATCAACGTCTTCGGCACAGGGTCCGTCATTCTCGTCTCCGACTTCGGCTTTCAGGATCTGAACGGCGATGGCGTCGTTGATGATCGTGATGTCCCCGTGGCGGTCGCCATCCATAGCACCGCGCCCGTGACGCCTGTGCCCATCCCGTTCATCACGAACAACTACACGGGCCTCTCCGCTCAGGATGATTGGCGCGCCTCGCGAAGGCTCACACTGAACCTGGGTCTTCGTTGGGAGTACGATTCCGATGCGACCGGCCAGAGTGCTGCGCATCAGCCTTGTCCGTCGCTGACATCGCAACCTACCCAGCCCTGCACCTGGATGGCCAACGTGCTTCCGCTTCATAAGGATCCCGACACCAAAGACTTCGGCCCGCGCGTCGGCTTCGTCTTTGATCCGTTTGGCCGTGGCACCACGGTCCTTCGCGGCGGCTACGGGATCTACTACGATCGCGTCGTTCTCGAGTCCGGTTCAAAAGAACTCGTCCAGAATGACCGCGCTCTGACCATCACTCAATATGGCGGCTCCAGTTGCATCATCCCCGGCGTGCCTGCGCCCGCGGCACTCGGCAACTGCTTCGCCCCGGGCGCGCAATTTGCCCCGGGCAGCCCCACCCTCAGCAACGCCTTCAGTGGCCCGCACCAGACAGGCGGTGTCGGCATTGTTGCCCTCGGACCGGACTCGCATCATCCGCTCTTCCAGCAGTTCTCGCTGGGCGTGCAACAGCAACTGGGCAGCGACTGGCTTTTCAGCGCCGATGGGCTTCATGTCTTTGGTGAGCGGGAACTGATCGGCCATCTTCTGCGCTCCACCAACTCAACCTCACCCTATGTCCAATGCCCGGGCGACAACGGTCTCTGCGTCATCACCGACCCCCTCACCGGCATCACCGACAGCGTCACTGAACTCGACTCCTCCGCCAAGAGCTGGTACGACGGCCTGCTCGTGAGTGTCGGTCGTCGCTCGGGCCACCTCGGCCGCTTGCCATACACCTTCAACCTCAGCTACACGCTGTCGAAAACCTTCGACTACTCCGACGATGATCAGCTAGAAAACGGCAACGAGGACGAGCAAGTCAACCTCGTCGAAGGCACGTCCGGCCTGCGCAAAGAAAAGGGCTACGCACTTACCGATGAGCGCCACCGCCTGACACTGTATGGCGAAATGACTCTGCCCTACGGCTTCAGCCTCGCGCCCCTCTACACCTTCGGCTCCGGTGTCCCGGGAGATACCTTCCTCCCCGGCACAGCCAACATCGCGGGCTCTTCCGGCTCACGCCTGCCCCTGCTTCCGCGCAATGCACTCGCGCGTCAGGTGAAGAACAGCGACCAGCTCAACATCGTGATCGACCGCTGGAATGCTCTCCCTAGCTGTCCCGCTGCGTATCCCTGCAACAGCGGTGGGCCGATTGCCCATGTGCCCTCCGGCATCAACTTCTTCAGCCTGTTTAGTTCGGTCGACCTGCGGCTTCGCAAGGACATTCACTTTCGCGAGCATGTAACGTTAGGTCTGATCGGCGAAGGCTTCAATCTCTTCAACGAAGTCAACGTGCGCGGCAACAACAACGCCAACTTCGCCGGACGTAACATCTCCATCTCTCCGCTCACGGCAAGTGCCCCTGTTCAGACAAACTTCTACCAGGCCGTCACAACCGCCGGAGGCTTCTTCGGTTCCGGTGGCCCGCGAACATTCCAGTTTGCTGGGCGGTTGGAGTTCTAGCCATGCGCGCAGGCCAGAGGCTCTCTACCGCTTCAACAACCGAGCGCCTCAACGTGGACAACGTATGACCACTCGAGACTCGGCATCCCGAGGTGACGAAGAGACAACCACCTACGCCGGGTGGCCGGTCCTCGCAGCTGCGTTCGTTGGCGTGATGGTCAGCTTCGCGCCCGTAGTCCCTTACACCTTTAGCCTGTTCCTCGAGCCGCTTCACAACGCCTTCGGCTGGCAACGGCAAGCCATCGGCGGGGCCTTTGCAGTTGCCGCGATCACGGTCGCGCTGGTCTCGCCGCTGATCGGGGTCTTGCTCGACAAGCTGCCACCGCGTCGCATCATCTTGCCCAGCATCGTCGTCTTCGCGGCGGCTCTCGCCTCGCTCGCGCGTATCGGCCCGGGAATCCGATCCTTCTATCTCACCTTCTTCGTGTTGGGCCTCGTCGCCAATGGAACCGCGCAATTCGCGTACACGCGCACGATCCTTACATGGTTCAGCAAGCACCGCGGTTTGGCGCTTGCTCTCCTTCTCACCGGCAGCGGCGTCGGCTCCATCCTCATTCCGCCGATCACCCAGTGGTTCATTGCAAATCACGGTTGGCGAAGCGGCTATCTCTTCCTCGGTGGACTTGCACTGCTCGGCTTGCCGCTGTCGGCCTTAGTTGTTCGCAACCGTCCTGCTGCCCAGCTGCCCACCGAAGCCGATGCTACCTCCGGCGTCAGCGTCAGCACAGCCCTACGTAGCTTGCCGTTCTGGATTCTCGCCACCATCATCATGCTCTCCGCCTTCAGCGAAAACGGCCTTGTCACCAATCTAGCGGCCATGCTCCACGATCACGGCGTCACGCTGAAGGCAGCGGCACTCGCACTCTCCGTCCGAGGTGGCGCGGGCATCCTGGGCCGCCTCGGTACGGGCTACCTCATCGATCGCTTTCCGGCGCAAAGAATCCAGACCCTCATCCTCACATTAGCCGCCGTCGGCACCCTCACGCTGGCCTTCGCCGGCACATCTGCCTGGGCTCTGTTCGGTGCGGCGATGCTCGGCATTGGTCTCGGCAGCGAGGCCGACATCGCCCCCTATCTGCTCGCCCGCTACTTTGGCCGCAAGCACTTCTCCGTGCTCTACGGACTTACCTGGACGGCGTACGCCGTAGGTGGTGCCACCGGGCCGCTTGTCATCGGTCACCTCTATGACCTGCACGGACGGTACGAACCACGGTTCATCGTGGGTCTCGCCGCTGTGGCGCTCTCTGCAGCGATTGTCAGCATGTTGCTGCGCGACGGTTCATCGATCAGCCCCGAGACTCGCCAACAAACAGCCCAAAGCATCGATTCCCTGGAAGCGGACGATGCGCCTTGCCGGTCCGTGTGAATCTGCCTTGCACAGCGATCTATCTAGCGCAATTGAGCAAAACGCATGCTTTCACTCCAGATGCACGCGATCCCCTCAAGAATATGGCGCAGCCACTCTTCAGGGCGAAGCGGTTGACCTTGGAGGAGCCACGCACCGGCTCGACCAAAGTGGCCGCTGAATTGCCCCGATCACCGACCCTCGACTGCCTTTAGAAAACGAGTGGCGGATTCAGGTACCATTCTCGACACGCATGGTCCATAGCAACGGGAGTTCACGTGCAGTCCGGATGCAGGATGTAGCCAGGCTCGCGCAGGTCGGCACCATGACCGTTTCGCGGGTGTTGAATGGCAATCTCAAGGTCTCTGCGGAAAATCGGGATCGTGTTCTCTCCGCCATCCAGGCCTTGGACTATATGCCGAATCAGGTTGCGCGCTCCTTGCGGCAGCAGCGGGCCCTTCAGATTGGCATCATCGTCCCGAACCTTCGTGATCCGTTCTTCGCAATCTGCTCCGATGCGATCGGGGACGTTGCCAGGCAGCACAACTACTCCATCGTGCTCGCAACCTCCGACGAGAACGCCGAGACAGAGTACAAAGAAGCGACACGGCTGCTCGGCCGAAGCGTCGACGGTCTTATCGTCACTCCTGCTGCGCGTGGCCGATCACGCCTGGTTGACCCAGCGTTTCGCGATCTGCCCATCGTTGCAGTGGATCGACCCGTTCCCGGGGGCGGCGTCGATTGCGTCGTCGTCAGAAACCAGCTGGGCGCATACCTGGGGACGCAACACCTGATTGAGCACGGACACCGGCGCATTGCGCACCTCGGCTTGTCGGGAGATCTGTACACCATGCAGCGCCGCATCCGTGGCTACCGCAAGGCAATGGAGGAAGCCGGACTCGAGCCCAACATTGCGATCGTCAGTTCTTTGCACGAGACCCTGCAAACCGTGAAGGAACTGGTTCGCGGCAGGCACCCCATCACAGCGTTGTTTTGCGGGAATAACGTTCTTAGCTGCTCGGTGTTCCATGCGCTCTCAACCCTCAAACTTCGCATCCCGGAAGACATAGCCGTGATCGGCTTTGACGACTTCGACACCGCGGACATCCTAAGCCCGGCAATGACCGTCGTTCGTCAGCCAATTGAAGACATCGGCCGCATCGCCGCGGAGATGCTCTTCGCTCGCTTACGAAACGAGCGCACAGGGCCGGAGCGGCCCCGCCCTCGCGTGCTTCCCGTAGAACTCGTCATCCGCAATTCCTGCGGTTGCACCGGAGCGGCAAATCGAGTCTGGGCGGAGTAGACAATTCATGATCAGCCATGAACCCGCAACTCCCTTAGTGTTCAAGCCGGGGGGTAGTGGTGGTACTCCTGGCATTCCAACCCCGCAGTGCCAAGGCTAAGGAGCAATCCTTCACCGCCGGGGTGGGCACCTCGATGCTCAACGGCCCCGAAAGTAAGTGCAGCGCCCCATGGAGAGCGTTGCACCACGCCGAAATGACCCACCGGGACGACGCCTTCGGATGTGGCTGGATGCAGCTTTGGCTGCAGCGCAGATGTCCTCTAAGCACTGGGCGATAACGCCACCACGGTAGCCGCACGTTGGCTTACGAGCGAGTGCTCCGCTGCGGCCGCGGTTGCGGACCAGCCTCGGCCTCGCGCACCACAAGGACTTGGTTCTTCTTCACCGCACCGAGCTTCTGGTACAACCCACTCGGCCAGAAGATCTCGACTTCCGCAAGCGCCGCATCCCCTAGTCCGAAGTGCAGGCGCGGATCACTGCAGGATAGGTAACTCGTCTGACTGCGCGCCTCCTGCATCTGCTCGCGTCCAGCGTACCTGACCAGCACCCTGGTCCCGATGCCGCTGCGATTGCTCTTACTGGCAAGCAGCTTCACCTTCAGCCAGCCGTTTTCCTTGGGAGCGTCGTTCCGCAGCAACGTGGGCGCTTCATTCACGTTCATGATCAGCACATCCAGATCGCCATCGTTGTCGAAGTCACCAACGGCCAGACCGCGGCTCGCATGACGTTGCCCGAGAGCAGCACCGGCCTCGTCCGTCAGTTCCTCAAACGTTCCGTCTCCCAGGTTGCGGAACAGAACACGCGGTCCTTTGAAGGGAAACTGCGGAAATTTGCTTTCGATCTCTGGGTAGACATGCCCCGTCACCCACATCAGGTCCGGCAGGCCATCGTTATCGAAGTCTGCAACGGCCGCACCCCACCCAACATAGCGAGCTTCCACGGCCAGTCTTGACTCCAGCGTGGCATCGTTGAAGTCCCCGTTGCCACCGTTCAGATACAGTCCGCTCGCCTGCTGCTGAAAGTGCGTCACGAGCAGACTTGTGCTTCCATTCAGCGCAACATCGCCAGCGCCCACGCCCATCCCGGCCTCCTCATATCCTTCCCCACTTACAGCCACGCCACGGTCGAAACCTTCTTCCCGGAATGTGCCGTCGTGGTTATTCATCAGCAGGAGGCTGGGTGTGGAATCGCAAGCAAGAAAGAGGTCCGGCCAGCCGTCGTTATCGAAGTCGCCGGTCACCGCCGTCATGCCATACGATCCCCGATGCTTCGCGATCCCGGAGGCTTCGCTCACATCGGTGAACGTGCCATCACCGTTGTTGCGATAGAGCGAGTGCCGACCCGGCGGAAGCCCGCGCGGACCGCAGTAGACCAGCAACCCTTGATAGGTGCACGTCGGGTTCTCGATCACCGGTTGCGGTGGATGATCCAGGTCGAATTCCACGTAATTTGCGACAAACAGGTCAAGGTGCCCATCGCGGTTGTAGTCGAAAAAGCTGCAACCCGTCGCAAAGCGGCGCGTCCCGTCCCACAACCCTGCCTGCCTGGTTACATCGGTAAATGTGCCGTTGCCATTGTTGCGATAAAGCCGGTTATGGCCGTAGTAGGTACAGAAGAGATCCTCCAAACCATCGTTGTTGTAGTCCCCCACGCACACACCGCAGGCCCAGCCCACATCATGCAACCCTGCCTTCACTGTAACGTCTGTAAAGGTGCCGTCCCGATTGTTCTTGTACAGTCGGTTGCTCGCCTCGGAAGGCGCGCCTTCCAGACGTGTTCCGCCCAGCAGAAAGATGTCCATCCAGCCATCGTTGTCATAGTCAAAGAAGGCACATCCCCCGCCCATGCTTTCCACGATGTAGCGAATTCGGTCCACGCCGCCATAGATCATCGGAGCAGTCAAACCCGCGCTCTGCGCAACATCGGTGAACCGCGCATAGGGCTTGCCACTGGCAGGCCGACGCTTCTGCTCGCGGGTAATCCCGGCAGACATGCCACCTGTTTGTCCCCACGCGGACACCCCACAAGCCGCCGCGCCCGCCAGGAAGGATCGTCGGCTTACACCAGTGCTCATAACGCTGAACGGATGCGTGCGGAATCGGTCCATCACCGATGCAGCCCGGCTGCAGATGCGGGTGCGCTGGCCAGCATCTGCAGCAGACGCTCCGCGTCAGGGTTCGCGGGCTGCAATCCAACAGCCCGGTCCGCCGCCTTACGGGCGCCAATGTAGTCGCCGCTCGCAGCGAGCGATGCCGCGAGATTGATCCAACCGTCAACAAAGCGCGGGTTTGCTGCCAGCGCCGCACGGAAGTAGGGTTCAGCCTCATGATCTCTCCCCGCCATCGCGAGCAGAGAGCCCAGGTTGTTCTGCGCCTCGGCATACTGGGGTGCGGACCCGATCGCAGCACGGAAGGCTAATTCGGATTGCTTCACCTCCCCACGCCGCTCTTCAAGGTAGCCCAGCTGATTCCAGGCCATCGCAAAGCCGGGGCGCAGTTGCACTGCATGCTCAAGCGCTACAGTTTCTCCTTGCAGATCGCCAAGGCGATCGAACACCAGCCCCAGGTCGTACCAGTGAACCGCTTCTTCAGGAAACTTGCCCAGGATCGACCGCTCGATTTCTGCGGCTCCGGCCGTATCGCCGGACTGCAGCTTCCCCGCAGCCTGAGCGGAGAGACTGACCAGTTCATCATGTCGGGCGCGCACCGCAAGCTGTTGCTGATACAGCTTCATCTCGGCCTCGGCGGCGCTGGCATCACCAGCGGCGCGCAGCACAGAGGCAAGCTGAAAGTGAACTTCGGCGCTGGCTTCGGGCAGCTTGGAGGCATGCAACAGTTCCGCCTTCGCATCCTGAACACGGTGGAGCTTCGCATAGACAATTCCAAGATTGAAACAGACGTCGAAGTGATCCGGCTGAAGTGCGGCCGCACGCTCCAGCAGCGGCAGTGCGGCCGCCACTTGACCATCCTGACGCTTCAGCAAACCGCTCAGGTACAGCGCGTCGAACCCGCCCGGCTCTTCCACCAGCAGGCGATCGGCATAGGGCTGCGCTGCGTCAGTATCGCCCATCAGGATCAGCACGCGAAGCGTAAGCACCTGGAGATCTACCGCGTCAGGGTCATCCTTCAGGGCTGCCCGTAGCAGCGTCATCGCGTCTTCGTAGCGGTTTCGCTGCACAAGAACTGTCGCCAGCGCGACCCTTAGCCGCTTCCAATCCGGATGTGAGTCAAGGGCGCGCTGGGCGGACGCGATTCCCTTCTCCTGCAGCGAGGCCTTGCTCGCCGCCACCAGGTAGTCCACCGCAAGGTCCTCGCTGTCTGGTGCGGTCGCCAGAAGATCCATTGCCTCCGTGTACTGGCCGGCTTCAATACGGGTCTTTGCGATCCAGTCCAGCGCCGTGATCGAGCCCGGGTTCAACTGAGCGGCATTCTCCCATTGCTTCAACGCCCCATCCCGATCGCCACGGTCGTGCGCAATGATTCCAAGCACCAGGAACGCCCGGTCAAAGGCCGGGTCAAGGCTGACCGTTTGTTGCATCTCCTCCGACGCGGACGCCAACTTGCCTTCCGTAAACAAGGTCATGCCCATGGAGTAATGCAGAGGCGCGGAACGTGGATTGGCCTGCAAGCCACGACGGTATGCATCTGCCGCGCACTGCGGCTGGTTGTGAGCCGTGAACCAGTCCCCAAGCGCTCCGTAGCCTTCCACTGACCGACTCCCCGAAGTGATGGGGGCCGGTGCGGCGCATGGCCGCTGAGCACAGGCGCTTACAGCGAACGCAAGCGGGAGGATGCTTTGGGCGGCGAATCGAATGGAACGCAGCATGGTCTTCGCAAGGGGGCGCAACTTGGGGACCAGTGTGCCCGAAGTTGACGCTGTGCTGCAAACGGAATCGTGGATCTTGACAAGGAGATCAGGTTTTCGTATAAAGACCGCGCCCAGAAGATATCGATACCACGGTTCCGAACAGGGTCTCCCGGCAGCGGTCGGCCCCAAGCACCACAACCTCCAGGAGGTCGTATGACGTCTGCTCGTTCCATGTCTCCCGTTCTGCTGCTTGGCGCTCTTTCGGCGTTTGCGCAGTCTCCCACGGGTACTATCTCCGGGGTCGTTACGGACGCCAGCGGCGCGGCGCTGCCAAGCGTTGACGTGACAGTCACCGAGGTCGCCACCAACGTCAGCCACGCTCTCAAAACGGACGAGCAGGGCCGCTACACACTTCCCTTCACTCTGCCCGGGACCTACAAGGTCGCGGTAAGCGCCCCCAACTTTCAGCCCCAGGCTCAGACCGGCGTTCACGTTCAAGTGGCTGAGACCAGCATTGCCGACTTTCACATGGCAGTGGGACAGACTAACCAGGCGGTAGAAGTCACCGCCAACGTCCAGACGCTCGACACCGAGACATCGAACCTCGCAGACACCATCCCGCAGCGCTTCGTGATGGACCTCCCCGACAACGGACGCAATCCCTTCGACTTCGCTGCCCTTGCCCCGACGGTGAGCAATCTGGGCAACGCGTCTACACCGCACATCGGCGGCTCGCGCAATGGCAACAACGAGCAGCTCATCGACGGCATGACCAACATCCTGCCGGAAAACAACGTCGGCAATAACTCGAGCGCGTACACGCCCATCATTGATTCCGTGCAGGAAGTCAACGTTCAGACCAGTGTTCTTGAAGCCCAGTACGGACGCTTCTCCGGTGGCATCATCTCGCTCATCACCAAGGGAGGAACCAACCAGTTCCACGGCACGGGATTCGAGTTTCTCAACACACAGGCACTGAATGCGAATTCATTTGCCGCAGCCGCATCCTCAACCAAAGCTTCCAGCCACCGGTACCAGACCGGCGGCACCTTGTCCGGTCCCATTCGCCGCGATAAGACGTTCTTCTTCGCGGACTTTGAAGATTCGCGACAGGCTGGCGCAACGACTATCACTTCCTCGATTCCGCAAAACGCTGCTGCCTTCATCACCGGCGATTTTTCAAGCCTATCCACGACCATTTACAACCCATACACCGTGCATCAAGACGCAAGCGGCAACTACGTTCGCGATGCTTTTGCCGGCAACATCATCCCCAAGAATCTTCTCAGCCCGATCGCCCAAAAGGTGCTGAGCTTCTACCCGAAGCCGACCAGCACGGGGTCGGACTTCAACGACTTTGTCGAAACCGGCACAAACACCAACAACTTCTATCACTTCGACACACGGGTCGATCAGCAGTGGACCCAGAAGTTCCGATCCTTCCTGCGTTTCTCGCACTACGCCGGATCGAACACCTATCTCCAGGACTACGGGAACGGTAACCCCGCCTCACCGGGCGGATACAACGGACCGAGCAATGGAACCGCGTACAGCCTTTCGTTCGACAACACACTCACCCTGTCACCGTCGTTGACCGCGGAGTTCCGCTACGGATTTTCCAAATCCACCTCGGTCCGGACCGCTGCAAGCCAGGGCTTCGATCCGACTACCCTGGGCTTTGGGAGTGACATCAAGACCCAGGCACAACAAAACGCCCTCCTGTTTCCGCACTTCAGCTTCAGCAACGGCTACTCCGATATCGGCACGCTGGGCTACGTGCCCTTGCAGGAAAACCCGCTGGCGCACGATGTCAACGGCAGCCTGATCAAGATCCTAGGCAACCACAGCCTGCAGGTGGGTGGCGAGTTCCGGTATTTGAACCTGGACTTCTACCAATACACCTATCCAGGCGGCACCTACAGCAGCGATACCAGCTGGACGCGGCTGAACCCGCAGCTCAGCGATGGTTCAGGAAATCCGTTCGCTTCCTTCTTGTTGGGCTTACCCTCCAGCGGCGACATCACGAACGATCCACACACCATCCAATCCTCGCAATACATCGCGGCCTATGTGCAGGACAACTGGAAGGCGACCCGCTCGTTAACCATCAACTACGGCCTTCGCTGGGATGTAGAAATCCCCCGGACCGAGCAGAACAACCAGCTCTCTTACTGGGATCCAAATGCAAGCTCCCCTCTCGGAAGCGTGACCCCTGCCGCCGGAGTAACTTGCAACGCCTGCGGTGGACTGAAGGGAGCGATGAGGGTGGTAGGTACCTCGGACTCTCAATACGGCAATCACCAGGGACCCACGCAATGGAAAGACGTCGGCCCACGCTTTGGGTTTGCCTACAGTCCTGACCAGAAGGTTGTTGTGCGCGGCGGCTTTGGCATTGTCTTTCAACCGGGCGCTCTCCAGGCGGCCGGCACCTCCGGAGCGGCGGGCGTTGAGGGCTTCACCGCGCAGACCAACTTCAACCCAAGCTTCAATAATCAGCAAAGTGCGCCCGTGGCCACGCTCTCTACCCCCTATCCTTCGGGCTATCAAGCTCCGCCTGCGCTCAACGCCACCTGCCGTACCAGCCTCACCTGCCTTGCTTCCATCGATATCGGCAATGGCGTCCAGCAGTCGTACTTCACCTCGTACCGCGTGCCCTACACCGAGCAGTACAACCTTGCGGTGCAGTTCCAGCTGCCCTTCCAGATCAAGACCGAAGTCGCTTATCTGGGCAATCGCGGGGTCTTCCTGATTGATGGCGACCCGGGTGTTCCTCAGGATCAACTGCCGCCATCGGATGCCTCCCTGGGCAGCAATCTTCTGAAGCAGGTACCCAATCCGTTCTACGGCAAGATCACCACGCCCGGTTCACCGCTCGCGCAACCAACCATCTCCGCCAACCAGCTACTGCGCAAGTGGCCGCAGTACAACGGCGTTTCTACCTTCCGCAAGCCCGGTGCCAGCTCGAACTACAACGCCTTTACGTTGCGCTTTGATCGCCAGTTCGGCAGCGGACTCAACTTCACAACGTCCTATACCGGAAGTAAGGCGATGGATAACTCAGCCTCCTCGGTAAATTACCTCGGGCCGGCCGGAGCTACCTACGCCAACCAGTACAACCCCCTGAGCGAGTACTCTCTTTCGCCCTTCGACGTCTCACGCATCTTTGTGACCAGCGTGGTCTACGAGCTTCCGTTCGGACAAGGCCGCCTACTCGGTGGACATATGTCGAAGCTCGCCGACCTGCTCGTCGGCGGATGGCAAGTGAACGCCATCTTCAGCTACTCCAACGGCACACCGTTCCTCGTGCCCGAGGTCGAAAACGGAACCACGCAATCTGCCCTGTTCACGTTTGCACAACGGCCCAGCATCGTAGGCAATCCAGTAGGGCCCAACCACACCTTGAACACAGCTGCCTTTGTGTACCCGACAGCTTACTCCATCGGCAACGCGCCTCGCGTCATCTCGGGTGTGCGTAATCCCAGCAGCAACAACCTTGACTCTTCCCTGATCAAGAACACACGTTGGGGTGATGGCAATCGTTTCAACGCGCAGTTCCGGTTGGAGGCGTTCAATACCCTGAACCACGAAAACCTCGGCAACCTGAACATCAGCACTGGGGGCAGCAATCCCCTTACTTCGCATACCATCAGCTCTTACAACAATGGGCCCCGTGTCGTGCAGCTTGGCTTCAAGTTCTACTTCTAGCCCCGCCGCAACGTTCCAAACATGAGGCGAGCCGAAAGGCTCGCCTCAACCGTCCTCAAAATGAGCCGCACACCGCAAACCACCCGGAGATGTTCGCTTGCACAAGTTGCCGCGCCTGCTCTCATTGCTTCTCGCCTCCGCCGCCTCCTCCCTGGCTGCACAGAGCATGCCGCCCGCCATCGTCGTCTTCCAACAAGCCGGCTTCCCGTCCGTCGCTTCTGACCCCATCCCGGAGAGCACCCTCACCGCGGCCATGCCCGGCGCTACGTTCGTGGACCTCCAGGGCCTGCGTGACGGGCAGAAGCTGCAAGGGGCATCTCTGCTGGTATTGCCCTATGGTTCCGCAGTACCGACGTCGGCTTGGCCGACCGTAAAGAAGTTTCTGTATGGCGGCGGCAATCTGCTGCTGGTCGGCGGGCAGCCTCTCCGTGTGCCCGTCAGCGGCGATCATGAGGGCGCCTTCACCCAGCAACCCCCGCAGGACAGCTACAGTCGCGAGCTCGGCTTCCTGCACACCTACGCAGCGCCCCTGCCTGCACAGCCCATGCACTTCGCTTGGCGGCACGGCTACAGCTTTCTCCCCAAGCTTTCGGTCCAGCCGACCACCGTGTTCGTCGAGGAAGGCCGGCTGAACGGCCTCGGCTATCTCGATGGCGCAGATGGGACTCATCTCGCCGTGCCGGTGATCGTCTCAGATCATCTCGGCGGTGAGGCGATGAACGGGTCACGGATCGTTGCCCTGCCCTTCACTGCCGCCTCGGGATTCTGGAACTCGGAAGACGCCAAGATCCTGCTGCGCACCGCCGCGCAGTACGCGCTAGCCGGAGCCACCAGCTTCAACATAGAGCTGCAATACACAGCCCTTCGCCTTGGCGAGCTGCCGTCCGTCACCCTGCATCTCAACGGCGCCAAGGTCCTCACGTCTCAAGGCAAAGCCCGCGTCGAACTGCTCGAAGCAGACCACGTTATCGAGGCCCAATCCGTGTCGCTCGGCGGAGCCGACCCCTCAGCCGACGTTAGCTTCACGCGGCCCCTTCGCCCCGGGATCTACACCATCCGCGCCACCTGGGCACCCTTCGGCACAGCAACGGCAACTCCCCAGGAGTTCGCGGAAAACGGCTTCGTGGTAGAAGACCTGAGCGCATTGGAATCAGGGCCCTCCTTGGGCACGCATGGGGACTTTCTCACAAACGGTGGCAAGCCCTTTTTTCCGGTTGGCACAAACTACTTCAGCACCGACGCCAACGGCTGGGACTTCTCCGGTCCGCGCAACGGCGCCACGTGGGAACGCGACTTTGCCGACATGGAGCGGCACGGCGTGAACTTTGTGCGCACCGGCGTGTGGATGCCAAGCTTCTCCAGGTTCGTAGAAAGCTCCACGGGCGAGGCCAACGAGCGCTTCCTTCGCAACCTCGAAGCCTTCCTCTCCGCCGCCCACCGCCACAACATCGCCGTCAACTTCACCTGCTTCGCCTTCACGCCGCATGGTGGCGATCGGTATCGCCGCTCCAGCGACACCGGTGCGGAACCGCCACCGCCAAACCCGTACCTGGACGAAACCACCGTGCGCCAGGAAGAGGAGTACGTCGCCTCTGTGGTGCGACGCTTCCACCGGCTTCCCTTCCTCTCCTACGACCTCATCAACGAGCCGTCCTTCTCCAACCCGCGCAACGTCTTCCACGGCAACCTCCCGAACGGAGACCCGGCCGAGATTGCAGCCTGGCGCAATTGGCTGCGCGAACGCTACAAGAGCCTCCCTACGCTCGCCGAAGCCTGGCGCGTGACCCCGGAAGAGCTTGGGTCCTTTGAGAGCATCCCACTTCCCCACGCGAGTGACATCAGCTACAACCGCTACGGGAATCAGACCGAGGTACGTGCGTTCGATTACAACCTCTTCGCACAGGACATGTTCTCCGGCTGGGTGCGCCAGATGGTGGCCACCATTCGGCAGACCGGCAGCACGCAACTCATCAACGTTGGGCAGGATGAGGGCGGCGTCACCAATCGTCTCTTGAACCAGTTCTACGCAACCGCGGGCGTCAGCTTTACGACCAACCACACCTATTGGTCGGACGACGCGCTCTTGTGGGACTCGATCGCGGCCAAGCGCCCAGGGCTACCCAACATCACAGGCGAGACCGGCTATCAGCCCGCCTGGAACCCGGATGGCACATGGCGCTATGACGAGCTGACCGGCACAGCGTTGGAAGAGCGCAAATGGGTGCTGGGCTTCGCTGCGGGAAGCTCCGGTGCCATGCAGTGGGACTGGGACCGCGAGGTCGACTTCGGCATGCAGCGATCCGACGGATCAGCCAAGGTGTGGCAAGACATGATGCACGACCTGGGCAACTTCGCCAAAGCCGCCGCCCCCCAGGCCACCGGCCTCACCCTTCCCGAGGTGGCTATCCTCCTGCCGCAAAGCCTGCAGATGTCGGTCTACAACACGCAGGCGCTTGCCGCCCAACAAATGGCGGTGCGCGTGCTGTACCAGTTTAATCGTGTGGAGGCGTATGCGGTCGGCGAGTACCAGACGGAAACCCTGGGCACCCCGAAACTGATCATCGTGCCCTCCGCCTATGGACTCAATGCAAAAGCCTGGGCTGACATCGAGGCGCGCGTGCGAGCGGGCGCTGTGCTTCTCCTGTCCGGTCCGTTTGCGGCGGACGAGCACCTCCATGACACCGCCCGCGCCGGGAGCATTGGCCTGCCGTCTGAGCTATCTGAATTGCTGCTCCGCAACAACGTGGTCGATCTACCTACCGGCCAGTTGCCGCTGGTGTACGAAGGACTGAAAACCACCACGCTGGACCGAGCTACGTTACCGGATGGAAAAACCTGGGCCGAGCATACCTTAGGGCAAGGCAAGATCTTTTTCTCGGCGTTTCCGCTCGAGTTGAACACGAACGACGCAACCGTTGCAGCAGCCTACGAGGTGGCGCTTCAGGCCGCGGGCATTCAGCACACCTACACCACACCACTCAAGCAGCCGGGTATCCTCATCTGCCCGACGAAGATGCCACACGCCACGCTGTATGCCATCACCTCTGAGGCCGCAACGCAGACGGTGAGCTTCACCGACGCACGCAGCCGCAAGACCTTCGAAGGCACTCTCCAGGCGGGCAGGGCCGCTCTTGTCATGGTCGGAGAAGACGGGAACCTGCTCGCAAGCTACGGCTGGCACGCACCACGATAGGGGACATATCATCTTGCGATCACATCTTCTCGCTGCCGCGTTCGCCTTTGCAGTGCTCAGCGCCCAGCGCCCAATCAGTCCAACCCCGGCGAGGAACTGAAGTGCTGCCTGAATCTCCGCCCCCTCCACACAGTAGATCCAACCGAGGCGCACATGGAGGTCAATCTCCTAAGCCGTTCGCGCAGCAGCCAGGCACGTACAGGCGAGGCCGCATGAATCAGACCAGGCTTGTCTCCACTTGCCTCTATGCCATAGCCCTGCTTCCCCCGGCGTTTGCTCCGGGCCACAGTCTATGGGCGCAGACCTCCGCCGGGCCGTCTCTGAAGGCGTCGCAACCCGGTCGCCCCGCGTTGCTCCCTGCGAACGCCGCCGCGTATCGGCAGTTCGCTGCGGAGACGGAAGCCATGCTGCACCGTGACGTACTGAACCCGTGGTATCCGCGGTCACTGGACCATGATCATGGCGGATTCAACGCAGACTTCGATCGCGAGTGGCACCCACTGCCCAGCCGGGGCAAGTTCTCTGTCTTCCAGGCCCGCATGACCTGGACGGCAGCCACCGTCACCCTGCGCCGTCCGGCGCTGCGGGCGCAATACCTCCCCTACGTTCGCCATGGTGTTGCGTACCTGCAGGACACGCTGTGGGACAAGCAGTATGGCGGCTTCTTCTGGGGTCTAGGCGATGACGGTCGGGCTGCCCCTCAATATGGCGATGGCAAGCATATGTACGGCGTCAGCTTCTGTGTCTATGCGCTCGCGGCGGCGTACAAGGCTGACCCTAACCCCGCGACCCTCGCCCTCGCGCAACGAGCATTTTCCTGGATTGAGACACACGCCCACGATGAACAAAACGGCGGCTACTACGAGTGGCTCACACGCGAAGGCAAGCCCATCCTCGCCGAGCCATACAGCCCTCAGCTTGTGTTCCGTTATGGCGCGGATTCTCCCCTCGGCTACAAGTCCATGAACACGCACATTCACCTGCTGGAGGCCTACACAGAGCTGTACGGCGTGTGGAAGGATGACCGCCTCAGGCGGCGTGTGGACGAACTTCTAGGCATCGTGCGCGACAAGATCGCCGTGGAGCCTGGAGCAATGAACCTCTACTTCACTCCGGACTGGCATCCCATTCCCGACCATGACAGCTACGGCCACGACGTCGAGACCACGTATCTAATGCAGGAGGCGGCTGAAGCCCTGGGGAAACCCAACGATACAAAGACCCGTGCGGTCGGTCGCATGATGGTCGACCACGCACTGAACTATGGATGGGACCCGGACAAGGGTGGGCTGTTTGAGTCCGGCGCCGCGTTCGGCAAGCCGAATGACCTTCTTAAGGAGTGGTGGGTTCAGATGGAAAGCCTGAACGCGTTGCTGCTTATGCACGAGCAGTACGGGCAACAAACGGACAAGTACTGGAAGGCATTTCAGGAGCAATGGCGGTACATCCGTCAGTACCAGGTAGATCAGCAATTCGGCGGAGAATACAACTTGGTGAAGCCCGATGGGAATCCCGTCTCGCCCCAGAAGGGGAGCCCGTGGAAGGCCGCGTACCACGAGAGTCGGGCTCTCATGAACGTAAATGACCGCCTTCGGTCCCTTGCAGACAGTTCTCAATGACAAGTAGCTCGCGATGCTTTGTAATGAAAGAGCCCACCTTGCGAACTTCTGGACACGGACCTAACTAGCCTCGGAGACGTTGGCTCTCGCCCAACGGCGCCCCCCCCGCCTTTTTTGTCCTGTTGGAAAGAATCTTTATATGAGGCTATCTCATCTACTAGATCAACGGCGGTCCACGGCCGGCATGATCTTCCAGAGGAAGTGAAAATGAGAAAGTCACCGACGGCAGGAGAGCTATGGACAGTGCTGGCGCGCTGCTACAAGGCACTGAGCAGTCGGGTGGAGCAGAGCGTAGCCGACGCGGGCTTATGCCTGACGGATTTCATGATCCTCGAAGCGCTCCTCCACAAAGGACCGCTCACCATCACTGAGATTCAGGGCAAGATTCTGCTGGCAAGCGGATCAATGACCGCCGCCGTCGACCGGCTGGAGAAGAAGGGCACAATTGTGCGCCTGTTTGTAAAAGAAGATCGGCGAGCACGACTGCTGCAACTGACAAAACCCGGCCATAAGCTCATCGAACGCGTCTATGAAGAGCACAAAGCAGCGTTCGAAGGACTCATGGGTGTCCTAAGCGACAGGGAAATGCAGCAAGCCTACGTCAGTCTGAAGCGCCTGGGCCTGCACGCCGCGGGCTCCCGTACTGAAGCCAACTCCAGGCAGATCAATCATGATCTCGTTTCGCAGAAGTGAAGACCTTGTGGCGGCTGGCCGGTGATACGGCGCGCAAGGACATCGGGACTCGAACCGGGTCGCCATGCCTGGATTCAGGTCGTCACGGGCAGGTGCTTCTGAATCGCGGCACGCACAACGCAGGCGATGCCGCCGCAATCATTGAGGAGTCACGACTTACTCCGCATGGCGCAGGCGAAAGCACAAGCGGAGTCCTGCTCTTCGACCTGGCCTAACCCACCTAACGAACCCCGTCTCAGAAAGGAATGTGATGAACTCCATTGCTGGCTTGCACCACGTCACCGCGATCGCTTCTAACCCTCAGCGGAACCTTGATTTCTATACCGAGAAACTCGGGCTAAGATTCGTAAAGAAGACCATTAACTTCGATGATCCAGGAACGTACCACTTCTATTTCGGCGACGATACTGGAGCGCCTGGCACGATTCTCACGTTCTTTCCGTGGCCGCACGCCGCGAAAGGAACCGTCGGCGTCGGTGAAGTCATGGCAACAGCCTTCTCCATTCCGACCGGCTCCAGTACTTATTGGACCGAGCGTCTTCGCTCGCTCAACATCACCTTCGACGAGAGCACGCGCTTCGGAGTTCAGGTCATCGGCCTTGCCGACCCAGACGGGATGCGCCTCGAATTGATCGAGCAGGCCGAGGCCCACGCAGGCACGCCGCCCCGCTACTCCGATGTTCCGGCGGCCTTCGCCATCCAGGGCTTCTACGGAGTCACACTGCTGGAACGACGTGTGGAACCGACTGCCGGCCTGCTAGATGTGATGGGCTTGAAGCTGCTGGAGCGCGACGGAGAGTACATCCGATTCGCGACGGGAGGCGATGCCCTCGGACGCTTCGTCGACGTGCTGGTAGATGAGGGAGCAAGGCCGGGCAGACCCGGTGCGGGCAGTGTGCATCACATCGCGTTCCGCAACACGGACGACACAGATCAGCTTGCGTGGCATGACAAACTCGCGCCCCTGGCCGCGGTCACTCCCGTGCAGGAGCGCACCTACTTCCGCTCAATTTACTTCCGCGAACCCGGCGGGGTGCTGTTCGAGATGGCGACCGACACTCCTGGCTTCCTGATCGATGAACCCGCCGAGAGCCTCGGTGAAGCGCTGCGGATTCCGGAGTGGTACGAGCGTCAGCGGACAGCAATCGAAGCTCGTCTTCTGCCGCTCCAGCTGCACAAGTTTTCGCCAGCATCGCAGGAGGTCGCTCGATGACTACCGATCCTCACGGCGCACAGCCCATCGTGGTTGCCGGAACCGCGTTGGCTAACGCAAACGGTGTGATCGTCCTCCTGCACGGTCGCGGCGGTTCTGCGCAGGACATTCTTCACCTCGGCGCGGTCCTTGCTCCGGCGGGCACTGCTCTTCTCGCGCCGGAGGCCGCCGGACACACCTGGTACCCAAACTCGTTTCTCGCACCCCGTGCTCAGAATGAGCCTTTCCTGTCCTCCGCTTTGGCGAGAGTGGCAGCCGCCGTGGAACTAGCGGTCGCTGCCGGATTCCGCACCGAGCAGATTGCCTTGTGTGGCTTTTCTCAAGGCGCCTGTCTCGCAACCGAGTTCGTTGGCAGAAACCCGCACCGTTACGCCGGTCTACTCGCGTTCACTGGGGGCCTGATCGGCCCGCTGGACGCGCCACTGAGTCTCACTGGAGATCTTCATGGAACGCCCGTCCTACTCAGTTCCGGCGACCCTGACCCGCATGTTCCCTGGTCACGGGTTCAGCAATCTGCCGAGTTGCTCACGGGGATCGGTGCAGCCGTTAGCCTGCGCCGTCACCCCGGCCGCCCGCATACTGTCTCGCAGCAGGAAGTTCACGAGGGGCAGGTGCTTTTGGGGCAGGTCTTCAACTCAGCTGGTTAAGAGTGCTTCGTCCGTCAGCTTGGTCCGGGTGTGCTGTGGTCACTCTTCGGGCCATGAAGCAAGTCAACGCCGACCCGGTTCCTATGTAGAGAGCAACCACTCCTTGAGCTCCATCGATCTCTGATACACCGATGTCACGCTGGAAGCCGAATGCGGAAGCACGTTCCGTGACGGTGTGGTTCTACGCTACTGCGCACCCGTATGCTCCCTTGATGATGATCGATGATCTTCCGAGTCAGGGCGAGCCCAAGACCATTCCCCTGCTCTCCCTTGGTCGTGAAGAAAGGCTCAAAGATAGATTCAATGTGGTGTCGCGGAATCCCTGGCCCGTTGTCCGCGATCACAAAGCAAAGTGCCCGGTTGTGCTTGCGCAAGCGAAGACAAAGGGTGCCTTCGCGACCAAGTGCATCTACCGCGTTGCTGATGAGATTCGAGACGGCTTGAAGCAGTTCCCCCCTGTGCACCAAAGCCTGAACCCGCTCGGGAAACTGACGAACGATGTGAATGCCCTTGGCTTGAATGGCCTTCTGGTGAACCCTGAGAGCCGCTTCCGTGAGCACCACGAGGCACATTGGTTTAGGTGAAGAGGACGACTTGGCGAACCCAAGCGTCTGGCTCGCGAGCTGACGCAGTTGAACAAGCTGCTCTTCCGCAAGCGACAGGAACCGCTTCACCGCCTGCGGGTCTGACGCTTCTTCACGAGCCAGGTATGTGAGGTGGCCCAGGGCCTCAAGCGGATTTCTAATCTCATGCATCAACTCAAGCGCTAGTCGCCCAGCGGTTGCTCGTTCTTCTGCCTTGCGAAGCAACTCTGCCAGATCAACTACTTTGGCTTGCAGTTCTGAAATCCTCGGATCGTTCATTGAGGGGCCCTTTGCACTTTGCAGATCAACACGGTCTGTGGGCCTGCCACAGTCTCTCGTCAGATGCAGGTTCTTTCACAAGAGGCTATCCAGAGAGCAAAGTTGACCTGCACGCGTCAGAACTCGGTCAATCCAGCAGCAATCTGGCGTTCTCGATGAGGGCTTCAGCCCCTGAGTAGGGTGGCATCTTCATTACAGCGGAGTCGAACTCCGCCTCCTCGTCGCCCACCACCAGGATCTTCGCTTTCGGCCTCTTTGTCCGCGTGACGCGAATGGCCTCGATCTGCTCCAATGAACTCAATGAGGAACAAAGCAGCAACCGTTCCATTGCGCTCTCCGGCAGCCTGGAGAGTCCGAGTACGGCCACAACTCGCAATCCCGCGTGCTCCAGAACGAGCTTGCGCGTGAGGAGCAAAGTCGGATCGTTTCCGCAGATGACGATGGAGGAGAGCATGGGCCCTCTCTACCGTACGGCGCAGATCTCCGCTTTGTCGACACCACGGATGGGGCACATCCATCGACGGGAGCAAAGCTACCAATGGGACGAACAACACGGGGGAAAGACCTCCCCAAGCTGCCCGGCCGAACGGTCCAGGCAAGGGCCAGCTTACCGTTTGTAGCAATCCTTATGGCGGAGACCATCGTCCGGTAATGCAAGCAGCGTCGGTCTCCAAAGAGGATTGCAGTGCTTTCCTGCATCACAACTCTCACGCGAGCACGGCTGCGTACTTCCGCTAAGTATTGGAGCCGATGGAACGCTGCAAATTCCTGCAACACGCCGTCATGGCCGCGATCCGGGTATCACGCCCCGAACGCAAGGAGACATAGCATGCACAAGTTTGGAATCTGGGCCCCTCGAGCGAAGCAAATGTCCCTGCAGTGGAGAGACAAGACCTTGCCGATGAACGGGCCGAACCTGCGTGGCTGGTGGACTCTTGAGGTGCCGGAAGCTGGCTGCGGTGATCGGTACGCGTTTCTGCTCGATGACGACCCCACTCACTATCCGGATCCGCGTAGTCTGCGACAACCGGAAGGCGTACACGGTCCCTCGGAACTGTACGACCATACTCGTTTCGAGTGGCACGATCAGCTCTGGCGTGGCTCGCCGAAAATGGGCTCGGTCATTTACGAGCTACACATTGGCACCTTCACCAAGGAAGGTACGTTCGATGCTGCCATCGAGCGCCTGCGGTACCTGGCCGATCTCGGGGTAACGCACGTTGAGGTGATGCCGGTAGGGGCCTGGGCGGGTCAGCAAGGCTGGGGATACGATGGCGTCGCCATCTTTGCCACCCATGAGCACTACGGCGGCCCGGACGGCTTCAAACGCTTCGTGGACGCCTGCCACGCCCTGGGCCTGAGCGTGGTACTGGACGTTGTGTACAACCACTTTGGGCCGGTAGGTAATTACACTCCCAAATTCGGTCCCTATCTCAATCCAGACCGTAAGACGCCCTGGGGAGATGCAGTGAATCTGGACGGCGAAGGAAGTGATGAGGTGCGGCGCTTCTTCGTGGACAATGCCCTGATGTGGCTGAAGGATTACCACTGCGACGGTCTGCGCTTTGACGCAGTGCACGCGTTCATCGACCTGTCGGCGGTGCACTTCATGGAGCAGATTTCGGTGGAAGTGGAACGTCTGACGGCCACACTCGGGAGAGAGTTTCTCCTCGTCGCGGAGAGCGACCTGAACGACCCGCGGGTGGTGCGCTCACGTGAAGCCAACGGGTACGGAATGGACGCCCAATGGAGCGACGACTTCCAACACGCGTTGTTTACCGTGCTCTATAGCCCCAAAGAGGGTGAGACCGGCTACTACGGCGATTTCGGCTCACTCGATGATCTGCGGAAAGCGCTGAAGCAGGCGTTCGTTTACGACGGGCAGTACTCCGGTTACCGCAAGCGGCGGCATGGCCGTGCCGCAGATGGTCTTTCGGCACATCATTTCGTCCACTTCATCCAGAACCACGACCAGGTTGGCAATCGAGGTTGGGGTGAGCGCATCGAGCACCTCATCGGTCTGGATGCGGCCAAGGTGGCGATGGGACTCCTGATCACCGCCCCTTACGTCCCAATGCTGTTTATGGGAGAGGAGTGGGCCACCTCAGCGCCGTTCTTGTACTTTGCAGATCACGAAGATGAAGAGATGCGACGATTGGTGGCCGAGGGACGCAAGCGTGAATTTGCTGCCTTCGGGTTTGACGGTGACGTGCCGAATCCCGAGGAGCAGAAGACCTATGACATGTCCAAGCTGAAATGGGAAGAGCAGACCGAGGGCAAGCATGCCGAGATGCTTAACTGGGTGAAGTCGTTGATCAAGCTTCGTCGCAGTCGAATCTGCTTCAACGATGGCGACATGCACCATGTGCACATCGCAGCAGATGAGGATAAGCGAACCCTCCTGATGGAGCGCGACGAAGCCCGCATCCTGATCAACTTCGGGGAGCAGCCCCAGACGGTTGCTTTGCTGGAGGGCGAGGAGCTTACGCTCATTTCGCGAGACGGGATCAATGTACAGAACGGTGCCCTCAAGTTGGCGCCCATGACCCTTGCGGTGCTGCTGTCGAGCACGGAAGAAGCAGAGAACCGCCAGGTGGCCCGCGCACTCGACAATGCGGGCAAATACAACCAGAGCTAAAGGGACGATCACTCATCACTGGCCGAGGCCAAGACCTCGGCCAATGATCTTGGCCGATCGCCGTGAGACCTATCCATCCCCGAACCAGCTCCCGTATGGCGGCCCATTAGCTTTCCGCGGTGTTCCCGGGCAGCGAACGATGCAGGCATGCTGCCTAGTTGGGAGACCGTGCAGGACCGAGGTTCTTGAACAACGTGTACGGACCAATGTTCATGGCCTTTGTCCAATGGGCTTCCAGGTTCTCGGCAAAGATGCGCCCCGGGTCAAACGGAACGGGGTGCCGCATCGGGTATGGAAACAGGAAACCTTGCAAAGCGCCGATATCCTGGGGAGTCTCAATGAACGGGGGTGGGTAGCCAGTGGGGAGCAGCATCCAGTCGGCCGTGTTCAAACTGCCATTCCGACGTGCCACGCTGCCCGCGTCAAATACGTCGACGCCGAAGGCATAGTAGTCGCGTCGGTAGTGCCCGGTGCGCTTTAAAGCAGCCTCCACGGAAGGAGTAATCTCGAGGGGCGTTGCGACCGGCGCGTTCCCTACCGCAGCCTCCAGCGCGCGGGTGTCCAACTCATAGTCTCTGTCCCACGGCCCCGGGTGGAGGCGCAATGAAAGATCGGGGTCAAGCCTGTCCACTGCCTCGAATACGTCCGTTTGCAACCATTGGGGCAGGCGCGGCATAAGCGCGATCCGCAGGGTGTCAGCCGTGCGATAGCGATAGAGCGTGTTGTTGACCCACTGCTGCCAGCCCACCAGGACCACCAATGCTGCCAGCCAAAGTGCGCGTGACATGCGAGCACTGATCCGGATGCATGCCAGGGAGAGAAGCAGGACCCCCGCACCGTTGAAGAACACATGCAGAGGGTCACACCGGCCCAATGCTGCGGGCAGAAGGCCAAGTCCCATGGCATAGCAAGCGATCATGCTTTGCCTCGCCGGGTCCGCCCCAAGGAGGTGACCTCCCAGCGCGTACGGGACCAGCCAGACAACCGCAAACAGGAACACCAGGATGTGCGGATAAGGCGCTACCGGAAGGCTGAGCGTACCCTTCGAGAACGACTTCAACATGTGGAAGTAAGGCCGGCCTACAGTCACACCCAAAATGCAGGCTCCCAGGAAAGGTCCGGCGGCAATGACAAGCCACTTCACACCTCCGCCATAAGCACGCAGCCCCGCAAGGACCAGCGTAGCGACCAGGAACGCAACACCCTGCTCAGCCGAGATGCCCAGAAGCACTATCTCGCCGGCTGCAAGTACCGCCGTGGTCGTGAGGATGCCCTGCGTTTGCGCCCCATAGGTCAACACTCCAAAAGCAGCGAGAAACCGAAACAAGGTGTAGTTCAGGCCGAGTAGAGGGTTGAGCGCCCCCACCGTCAGAAGCAGAAGTCCAAAACGACGATGCGATCCCAGGACGGGCCACGTGTTCAGCAGGTAGACCACAAGGAAAACACCCAGCGTCTGTTCGATGGCGAGCGTGACGAAGTATGCCCGCAACCAACCGCATCGGAGGGCATGATGAAGGAGGACAGTGGGATAAAACAGCAGCGGTCCGTAGGCAAACTCCAGGCCTGTGTACAGAGGCCGACCACTCTCGACGTGGGAAGACATCTGCTCAATGAAGTAGCCCGTGTCCGCGATGTAGCGAAGGCTGGATTGCTTGAGCATCCATCCGGCCAGCCCGCAGAAGGTACAGGTGGCCAGGATCACCAGCGCTGTCAGCACAGGGCCTATTTTGCCGCTTCCATCACCGACCAGTCGCTCCGGCTCTTCGCACCCCCGGTGTTGCCACCAACTCCAAAGCAGCACCGCGACGCCGATGGTGGCAGTCGCGACCGCCGCAACTCCGTTGTTGAAGCCTGCGATGTACGAGGCCGAGATCGTGGGGCGAAACGGCACGGGAATGGCCAGGGGCAGCACAAACACCAGCAGCACTGTCGCCGCACAGACAAGCAGGCAAGGGATCCATGGCACGTTTTGGAATTTCAGACGAATGCCTCAGCCTCGCTCAATTTTGTACTCGCAGCTCATGCCTGGAACTCCAGGCCATCGCTGCCGGACGCCCTGGCCCCACGACGCGTGGCCCTGAACCACGCAAGCAAGCCCAGCATCAGGATCGTCAACACGTAGGCGTAGAAGTGTCCACGCAGGAGCGACCATCGTCCGATCAAGCCCTTGACTACATCACTTGCGAGCGGTTGGTAGTTCAACGCGATGATCAGGAGCAGCGAGCCCCACACCCACCATGACCGTAGCGCCCTGTTTTCATGGGCAATTACCATCAAGGGCGGGATCAGGATGATGGAGTAATGCGTCCAGGCGATCGGCGCAAATGCCGTAGCGGCTACCAGGGCCATCAGCGCACCCAGCGGCACTGCTCTTGGATCGCGCGTAAAGCGCTGCCGATCAATAAGCCCGCCACCCAGCGTGATCCCGAGAGTGAGGATGGATGAGGCGAGCCGAACAGAAGTGGGCAACGGGTGAATGAAGATGTCGTAGACCTCGTCATATGGGTAGAAGCGGCCCATCACCCACGCCGCGAACGACTGATTGTTCTGGTACAGGAGAAGTACGTGGGAGACCCTTTGCAGATCAGCGAGGTAGACGTGCATCAATGCGCGACCGCCCCACGAGACGGTTAAACCCCACAACATGGCAGACCAGACCACCATGCTGCCCGCTGCCTTCCAGCGGCGCGTCATCAGCCAGTAAAGGACTAGAAACCCAGGCGTAATTTTGACCGAAGCCGCTGCTGCCAACAGGAAACCGGCGGAGATCGGGCGCTCCTTCTCCGCCAGGATCAACGCACCGACCGTCATGATGATGAACAAAATGTGGGTCTGCATCAGGTACATCGAGTACTGGAACGGCACCGAGAAGTACACAAGGAGTGCTACAACGGCAACTCCGTATACGTTGAAGAGCGAGCGCGCCCAATAGCGAGCAGTGAGCCATATACAACCCGCGAAGCTCAGCATAGAGAGGACGTTGAAGATGCGATCGAACGTCACGTAGTAAACCCGCGTACAAAGCGGCTGCAGCGCGTACGCCCAAAGCGGCGTCTGCACATATGGATGGAGGTTAGCCTGTGTGCGACCCTGGTCGGCGACGTCCTGCCACATATCGTCATCGCCTATCTCGTCAAAGCTTGCAGGGTCGTAGCTATACAGGTGGGCAGATTGTCCGCTAGCCACCAGCCGGCACCCCACATAGGAGGAGGCAAGGTCATCACCAGTTTGAAACCAGTATCGGTGCGCGCCTGCGAAGACAAAGATAGCGAGGACGATCAGGGCCCCAATGGGTCCTGCCAATCGCTTCTGAAGGACCCGGAACTCCACTGCACCTCCAGAATTTCGTGCCGTCACTCCCGGATCTAAGCTTACCAAAGCCGAGACCTTCTGATCGGAGGCACGAAATTGCCAGCGCACGTCAGGAAGGCAACGGTGGTCGGTTCAACACCTGAAGCGATCATCTGATAGCAGACGGCTACAGAATCCCGCTGCTTGCCGCCTCAAGCACCTCCGCCAAAGAGCAAGCCTGCCTGCCCCAGTGAGAGGAAGCACAATGCTGAAATGAATTCCCCACTGCTGAGTCCTGAGCTACTGAAGGAGCTCCGCGAGAACCGCGATGCACTCACGTAGTACGCGTGAAACAATCTTCGAGTGCGGTGGGTCTACTTCGCTGTAGGAGCGGCAGATGCCGAGCCCGCCCCGCTCCTCAATGTGCTTCCTACCTTGAAGCAGCTCCGCAAACACCCCGCACCAGAAGGTCACGTCATCATGATCATCACCTCCACCGCTCTTCAGCTATGCAACGCCAATCTGCCCGCATTCGCGGAGCACGCAACAATTCCCACATACGACCGCGGCGAGTTAGTCCCTGCGATTGTCCACATAGGAGTGGGCGGATTTCATCGCGCACATCAGGCCGTCTATCTTGACGACCTGCTCGGGCGCTCCGCGGGCCAGGGCTGGGGAATCTGCGGCTTCGGCGTACTGGAGGGCGACCGTCGAATGAGGGATGCGTTGAAGTCTCAGGACTATCTCTATACCGTCATCGAAAGAAGCGCCGGGCGTGTGTCTGCCCGCATCATTGGCAGCATCGTGGATTTTGTCTTCGCACCCGAAGATCCCGAGGCTGCGTTGGAGCGCCTGGCCAGCGAGCAAACCCGCATCATCTCCTTCACCGTGACTGAAGGCGGCTACTTCATCGATGACGGTACGGGAGCGCTGAACCTACAGCATTCACAGATCGCCGAGGACCTCGGACACCCGGAGCGCCCTCTCACTTGGCTCGGCTACGTTCTGGAGGCTCTGCAGCGGCGCAGACAGCGTGGCCTTCCAGGATTGACGCTGATGTCCTGCGACAACCTCCAGAGCAATGGAGATACTGCCAGGGCTGTCTTCCTCGCCTTTGCCGCCGCACGCGATCCCGGTCTGCGCGACTGGATAGCGGCCAACGTCACATTCCCAAACAGCATGGTTGATCGCATCACACCCGCCACCACGCCCGCCGAAATCACCTTCGTCGCTGACACTTTCGGCATCAATGACAAGTGGCCGGTGGTGACTGAGCCCTTCCTGCAATGGGTGATCGAGGACCAGTTCTGTCAGGGCAGGCCCGCGTGGGAGAACGTAGGCGCGCAGCTCGTGCACGACGTCGTGCCATACGAACTGATGAAGATGCGCCTGCTCAACGGCAGCCATCTTGCGATGGCGTATCTCGGCGCTTTAAGCGGCTACACATTTGTGCATGAGATCATGCAAGACTCGCTCTATACGACCTTCGTCCGCGCCTTCATGGAAGAAGTTACACCTGTGGTCCCGGTAATCCCCGGCACCTCTGTTGCGGAGTACAAAACGACGTTGATCTCGCGATTCTCCAATCCCACCATCAACGACCAGGTCACGCGTATCTGCTCGGAAGGCTCTGCGAAGCTGCCGAAGTGGGTGCTGCCGTCCATTGTTGATCTGCTCGCACAGGGCGCCTCGATCAATCTGCTGAGCCTCCTTGTCGCGTCCTGGATTCACTACCTGGCGAAGGGTGTGGACGAACTCGGTCGCCCTCTCGCGATCCTGGATGCCCGCGCAACAGAACTGGTCCCGATCGCAAAGGCGGCCGGCACAGACCCATCTGCGATGCTCGCGATTAGTTCTATCTTCGGCGAGAAGCTGCCTGGGGAACCCAGCTTCCGACAGAAGGTCGGCGAGGGCCTGCGCTTGCTCTCGGAACTCGGAGCAAGACAGACCGTGCAACGCTACCCTCGAAGCATGGATGCTGTATAAGCCTAAGTTGCACCAGCGTCTTACTCCCGAACCACAGCTTTTGATCGTGCTGGCCGCAATCGCCCTCCTGCGCACCGAGTCAGCCTTGGGATCGGCAGTGACTGGCGATTCTCGAAGGGCGGACATGTGGAATGCGCGCTCTCGTCGGGCTCGTTACCGTGGGTGCTTCCGTTCTTAGTGCGGCTGCTCAGGTTCGTGAGTGGCAGCTGGACGTATCCGATTTGATAGTGCAGCGACACTAGAATTGCACCCGATAGCACGGGGCGCCACACCTGGAGCTCCTGGCGGATCAGCTTCCAGCCAGCGCCTTGGTCGCTGCGTTCAAGACGTCCACCTCACGCTCCAACGCCGCGGCCGTCCTTGCGATTTGTGCGTCCACGATGGTCCACTGCTTCTGCTCAATTGCCTCGCGCACAGCCGGGAGCGTCTTCACGCCATAGCCCGTATAGAACCCCGGCGCATACACCATGTTTTGAAACCACGGCCGATTCGGCAGCCCCGCAGCATCAGTCAGCGCCTGCTCGGCTTTCATTACCTGCAAGTTAGCCGCTCCACCACCGCCCGCAGCGCGCGCAGCGAAGGCCTTATCGTAGGCAGCAGCAGCCGCTGTAAGATCATCCGACGCCTGATCGAGCGGAGCGAAGTTGAAGTACGGCGGCATTGGATCTGTGGGCGGAGCGACGCTCACCTTCTTCGGATCAGCCGCAGCCTTATAGGCTCCATCAGCGATGTTCGCGTTGCGCTCCTTGATCTGCGTGTGCAGGGTGTCCGCGAGCTTCTTCACCTCGGTCACATACATGTGGACCGTGTCGGCCTCATCAACAAACTGGTACGGAATCACGTCCGCATCCGCCATGCGCATCATCATCGTCCCCGCAGTCTGCGCCAGCGCCTTCCCGTACGCAAAGTCGGTGTCCATGAAGTGCGTATACCAGTAAAAGTCGTCGTAGATCGAGTGGTATTGGCCTCCGCCCTCGTCCTCACCGCCGAACCCCAGGTTCGCGCTGGGAATCCCCAGATGATCGATGAACACGGTGTAATCGGACCCCGACCCTAACGCTCCAATGCGCGTATCGGCACGGTTCTTATCTTCCGGTCGCGCGCCCTCCGCCTCAGGCCCGCGGCCCGGTCGCACAGCGCTCGCTAACCGAGCCCGCTTCCACACCGGCATCTTCGTCTCGGGGTCTTCTACATCCTTCACCACGCTGTTGATGAAGGCCTCCAACGAGTGCGCTCCCTCGGCCCGGAACAGCCCACGCCCGTTGCCATCGGAGTTGAAGTATGCCACCGCGTGCTGCTTCAACTCATCCGCATGAAACTCGGCCCACTCGGTCGAGCCCAGCAACGCCGGCTCCTCACCGTCCCACCAGCAGTACATGATCGTGCGTTGCGGCTTCCATCCTTGCTTCAACAACTCGCCCAGCGCGCGCGCCTCTTCCAACTGCGGACTCGCCCCGCTGATCGGATCTCCCGCACCGTTCACCCATGCATCATGGTGATTCCCGCGGATCACCCATTGCTCCGGCATCGTGCTCCCCGGAATCGTCGCCACCACGTCATACAGCGGCTTGCGATCCCAGTTAAACTTGACCGCCAGGTGCGCCATCACCTTGCTCGGCCCGGTCTTGTACGTTATCGGCAAACCGCCGCGCCAGTTCTCCGGCACCAACTGCCCACCTAGCGCGTCCAGGAACGGTCGGGCATCGGCATACGATATCGGTAACACCGGCACTTTCGTGATCGTTTGCACCTGGTCCAGCGGAATCAGCTTCACCCCGGGCTTGGCTCCAACACCCGGCGTCTGCGGATCCCCGGGATACACCGGCATGTCCATCACACTGCCTCGCTGAACACCCTCCGGCGGACGCATCGGCCCTGCAGGAAACGCCTCGCCGCGCGCATAGCCATCGTCTTTCGGATCGGAGTAAATCAAACACCCCACGGCCCCATGTTCCGCAGCCAACTTAGGCTTGATGCCGCGCCAAGTCTGCCCATACCGCGCAATCACAATGGCGCCCTTCACGCTCACACCCATCGCTTCCAGCTGCTCATAGTCGGAGGGCGCACCGTAGTTCACGTACACCACGGGCGCAGTCACATCGCCATCGCGCGAGTAGGCGTTGTAACTCGGTAGCTGTTCCTTCTTCTGGTCTGAGGTCGGGTCCACAGCAAGCGCGGGCTCTTCCAGCCTGGCCGTAAACTTTTGCGCGCCTAGCAACTCCAGCTTGCGCGACTTCGGTGTCGGAAACAACGCTTCGAACTCCTCGATCCTGGCGTCCAGCCCGAAGCTCTTCAACTGCGAGAGCAGCCACTCAGCGTTGTCCTTGTCATACGGCGAGCCCACGTGATGAGGGCGCGCCGACAAGCGGCGCATGTTCTCCCGCAACCGCGTCTGGTCTGGAATGGCGCGAAACTTCGTCTCCCACTCAACCTCGGCCGTCGAGTGTTCCGCTGTGAATCCGCGCAAAGGCATGGCGGTGTTCGAAGGCTCTACTGCGTATGCCGCAGCAGAAAGCAACAAGACACAAGCAGACCATCGACGCATGGGGATTTCACCTCGAGAAGTAGTTCGTCTCAACGAACACGGCTCTGTGTTGCAGGACAGCGGAATTTACAACGGGGTACCACGGTTTGTAATCGCCTTCGTGCCTCATGTCAACCTGCCACACGCTTCCGGCTGCCACGATCCACTTCGGCCAAACGCTTCCACACACGGCGTAGCCGTGCTTTCGTAGGCCACTGTTGCGCTGATTCGCGCAGACGCTTGCGCCCTCCCCTCCCGTGTTGTAGATTCAAGGAAATTTCCTCAAACGCCCGTTTTCTCTGAATGGGTATCGATCGGTCCCGCCTCGGGACGGAACCTGTAGACCAGCTTCGGCCTGTTAAGTGCTGTAGTGTCTCTGTCGTCTCAGTTGCGCGTTTCACGTATTCGCTTCAACTCACGTACGGTCGTCCAGCTTCGCCACAATCCGTCGTTTCACCAGTTCCACTAGTCGCTCTCGTTCAGAGCGTACCCAGGGGGTTCTTTGATGAATCGTCTCTCCGTGCACCGCCCGGTGCTCGCTTGCGTTGCTGTCTTCAGCGCCGCCTCTCTGGGTTCAGCTCCTCTCCGCGGCTTCGCGCAGTCCACCAGCGCAGGCACGATCACCGGCACCGTCACCGATCCTTCGGGCGCCGTCATCCCCGGCGCGACCATCACCGTGACCGACCTCTCCACAAAGCAAACACGCACCACGGTCAGCGGCAAAGAAGGCCTCTTCGTCATCCCCGACGTTCAGCCCGGCAACTACGACGTCACTGCCACCAAATCCGGCTTCTCCAAAGACGAGATCCCCTCCCTCACAGTCGCAGTCGGCACGCAATCCAACGCCAGCTTCAAAATGGCCGTCGGCGCGGAAGGCACTGTGATCGAAGTTCAGGCCAGCAACATCGATCTGCAAACCATGAACGCCTCCACTGGCCAGACCGTCGATCCCGTCATGGTGGAATCGCTCCCCGCGATCGGTCGTGACGTGGCGACCTTCGTCACCATGCAGCCCGGTGTCGCTCCCGGCGGCCAGGTCGCGGGCACCACCGCCGATCAAGCCACCTTCCAGCTCGACGGCGGTAGCAACTCCAGCGACATGGATGGCACCCAGGGCGTCTACACCTCCAACAACGTCAACTCCACCACCGGCGGCTCCATCGCCGCAGCCGCGGGCGGCGTGATCCCCATGCCCCAGGACTCCATCGAAGAGTTCAAGGTCTCCACCTCCGGCCAGACCGCCGACTTCAACAACTCCTCCGGCTCGCAATCCCAGGTCGTCACCAAGCGCGGTCACGATCGATGGCACGGCACCGCCTACGAGTACTACCTCGACTCGAACATCGGCGCCAACACCTGGCAGAACAACTTCCCCGCCCCGCTCTACACCCCCAAAACCAGCTATCACTACAGCCGCTACGGTGGCTCCGCCGGCGGCGCGATCCTGCCCAACAAATTCGGCGGCAAGACCTACTTCTTCGCCAACTACGAAGGTTTTAAGTTCCCGCAATCCCAGACCTACGAGCGCTCCGTTCCGTCCTACCAGTTCCTGCAAACCGGCCAGCTCACCTTCAACAATGTCACCTACAGCGCCGCGCAGCTCACCGCAGCAGATCCGCGCAAGCTGGGCTTCAACCCAACCCTCGCCAACTACTACAAGACCGAGTTGCCCGTAGCTCCTGCCACCAACACTGGCTCCACCGGCGCCAATGGGGCCAGCTACGCCGGCGTCTTCGACCCAGGCTGTGGCCCGCTCTCTGGCGCGATCTGCGACGGCGTCAACATCATCGGCTACCGCGCCAACTACCTCATCCCGCAGAGCAGCAACTTCCTCGCCACGCGCCTTGACCACGACTTCGGCGCCAAGTGGCACCTCATGGCCAGCTACCGCTACTACAACCTCATAAACCTGACCGGCAATCAGGTCGACATCGGCGGCGTCCTGCCCGGCGACACACTCGGCCAGCCCAAAGCTCTCACCCCGCGTCCGCAAACGCCCTGGTTCTTCGTCGTCGGCCTCACCACGAACCTCACCTCAGACCTCACCAACGATTTCCACTACAGCTATCTGCGCAACGCCTGGCAGTGGAAGGGCGCCGGCGCTCCCCCGCAGGTCACAGGCGCGGGCGGCGCCATTGAGCCGCTCGGCGAGAACCTCATCGCCAGTGCCACAGGCGTCTCCGGAACGAACGTCCTCTCGCCCTACAACGTCAACGCCCAGAACATCCGCACCCGCATCTGGGACGGCAAGGACAACTTCTTCCGCGACGACCTCACGCTGCTGAAGGGCGACCACCTCATCCAGTTCGGCGGTCAGTTCCAGCACAACTTCAACTACCACCAGCGTACCGACAACGGCGCCAGCATCAACTACACGCCCACCTACCTCATCGGCGACTCCGGTGGCGGCGGCAACGTCAGCTACTCCGCCACCGGTCTCGGCTCCGTCGGCGCCAACGCCAACATCGCCTACGCCCGCATCCTCGATACCTACTACGGCATCGTCACCGACACCCAGGTCGCCAACACCTACTCCAACAACAACGGCGCCCTCACGCTCAACCCCTCCTACACGCCCATCTCCGCTCACACCAGCATCCCGTACTACAACATCTACGCCACCGATACCTGGCACGCCACCAAGGCGCTGACCATCAACTACGGCCTCAGCTACGCGCTTGAAATGCCTCCCCAGGAGCGCAACGGCAATCAGGTCATGCTCACCGACGCCGCCGGCAACGCCATCCGCGTCCAGCAGTGGCTCGACAGCCGCTACGCAGCCGCGGCCCAGGGCCAGGTCTACAACCCGGAGATCGGCTTCGCCCTCGTCCGCAACGTGCTCGGCAATCGCAAATACCCCTACGACCCCTACTACGGCGCGATCAGCCCACGCGTCTCCTTCGCGGTCAACCCTGGCGGCGGCGGCACCGTGATCCGCGGCGGGTACGGCCGCCTGTTCGGGCGCATCAACGGCGACACCCAGGTCCTCAACCCACTGCTAAGCCCCGGCCTCATCCTCGCCACGCAGTGCAAATACGTGCAGACCAACAACACCTGTAACCAGACCAATTTCACTGACACTACCGCGTACCGTTTCGGCATCGATGGCACCTCTCCCGTCCTCGCCAGCGCAGCGCCGCCGACCACGCTTCCTCAGCCCTACCACCCCGGCTATGACGGCCCGGGCGTCGCCATCGCCTCTCCGGTTGACCCCTCCATCCGCCCCAGCGACGTCGACACCTTTAACCTCTCCATCCAGCGCCAGGTCAGCCGCAAGATGCTCGTCGAGGTCGGCTACATCGGCCGCATCATCCACCACGAATACATCATGCTCAACCCCAACCAGGTGCCCTACAACATGAGCCTCGGAGGCCAGACCTTCGCGCAAGCCTACGCCGCGATCGAAGCCGCCTATGGCTGCACCGTCTCCGCAAGCCGCTGCAAGACATCCACCACACCGGTCGTCGCGCCGCAGCCCTTCTTTGAGGCAGCCTTGGCCGGCACCAGCTACTGCACTGGCGCATCCAGCTGCACCGCTGCGGTGATCACCAAGCAGGGCCCCAAGTTCCGCTCCCAGCAGGTCTTCAGCCTCTGGCAGGCCCTCGATAACAACGTCATGGGCGCGAACGGAGCAGGGTTCAACTTCGCCCGCAGCATGATGGGCACACCCACCTCCAACACCACCTACGGCTCCGCTGGCCAGGTCGTCACCGGCCTCTCCATGGGCACCGCCGCAGGCTTTAGCAACTACCACGGCGGCTACGTCTCCTTCAAAACCACCAACTTCCACGGCCTCACACTGCAGGAAAACTTCACCTACGCCAAAGCGCTCGGCCTCGGTGCCTACAACCAGTCCACCAGCTCCATCGCCGCCGAAGACAACTACAACCTCCGCGAACAATACGGCCGCCAAGGCTTCGACCAGAAGTTCATCTTCAACACCTTCATCGTCTGGCAGACCCCCTGGTACGCCCACCAGAACGGCATCGTCGGCCGTATCGCCGGTGGCTGGACCCTCTCGCCCGTCGTGGTCGCCGGCACCGGCCAGCCCATCCAGTGCGTCAGCAACAACAGTGGCCAGAACTTCGGCGGTGAGGACGGCAGCAACTTCACCGATAACGAAAACTGCATCTTCACCTCCCATTACGACGCCGCCCATACCAGCCGCAACGTTACCGGCGGCGCCGATCCCAACGGCATCAACGTTGCCACCACGCCAAAGGGTTCCGGCTCGGCTTCCGTCAACGTCTTCACCAACCCAATCGCCGCCTATGACAGCGTCCGCCCGCCCATCCTGGGCATCGATTCGCAGGACGGCGGCAACGGCCCCATCAGCGGCATCGGCTATCTGAACGTCGACCTCAGCGTCAAAAAGCGAATGATCGTTTGGGAAAAAGCCAGCCTGGAGTTCACCGGCGTCTTCATGAACGTCATGAACCACGTCGACTTCTCGAACCCCAGTCTCAGCCTCCAAAGCACCGGAAACTGGGGCACGATCAAAACCCAGGGCAATGCCCCACGCCAGATCCAGATGGGCATCCGCGCCAGCTTCTAAGCCCGAACCGTGCGTCTCACAACGCGGTGCTGAGACACGCTCTCAGCGCCGCGTCTCTTTGCTACGATTGACCTCTCTTCTCCCGCGAGGTCCTCATGGCGTCCGTCACACACCTGCCCGAAGCCCCTTCCTCAAGCGATCTCCTCCGCAACATCACGCACTGGATCAACGGGCAGCCCACAGCGGGCCAAAGCAATCGCTTCGGCGAAGTCTTCCACCCCGCCTCCGGCCAGGTACAGGCCCGCGTCCCCCTCGCCACCGCCGACGAAGTCAACACCGCCGTCCAAGCCGCCGCAGCAGCCTTCCCCGCCTGGTCCGCGCAGCCGCCTCTGCGTCGTGCGCGCGTGCTCTTCCGCTTCCGCGAGATCTTCGAGCGACGCCTGGAAGAGGTCGCCACCATCCTCAACCGAGAACACGGCAAAGTCCTCTCCGACGCTCGCGGAGAGGCCCAGCGCGGCCTTGAAGTCGTAGAGTTCGCCACCGGCATCCCCCAACTGCTCAAAGGCGAATACACCGAACAGGTAGGCCCCGGCATCGATAGCTGGTCCATGCGCCAGCCACTGGGCGTAGTCGCTGGCATCACGCCCTTCAACTTCCCCGCAATGGTCCCCATGTGGATGTTCCCCATCGCCCTTGCCTGCGGCAACACCTTCGTCCTCAAGCCCTCAGAACGCGACCCCAGCGCTTCAGTCCTCCTCGCCGAGATGCTCCAGGAAGCCGGTCTCCCCGACGGCGTCTTCAACGTTATCCACGGCGACAAAACAGCCGTCGACGCCCTGCTCGCCCACCCCACCATCCAGGCCATCAGCTTCGTCGGCTGCACACCCATCGCCGAGTACGTGTATCGCGAAGGCACCGCCCACGGTAAGCGCGTCCAGGCCCTCGGCGGCGCGAAAAATCACATGATCGTCATGCCCGACGCAGACCTCGATCAGGCCGCCGACGCCCTCGTCGGGGCTGCCTACGGCTCCGCCGGCGAGCGCTGCATGGCGATCAGCATCGCCGTAGCCGTCGGCCACGAGACCGCCGACAACCTCATCGACAAACTCAAGTCCCGCATCGCCAAGCTTCGCATCGGCGAAGGTGCCACCGAAGACGCCGACCTTGGCCCCCTCGTCACAAAGACCCACCTCGATCGGGTCACGGGCTACCTGCAGATCGGTCAAGCAGAGGGAGCAGAGCTCGTCGTAGACGGCCGCGCTGCCGCCCTGCCCCGCGGCGAAGGCTTCTTCCTCGGCGCCTGCCTCTTCGACCACGTCCGCCCGAGATGCGCATCTACACGCGAAGAGATCTTCGGCCCCGTCCTCGGCATCGTCCGCGCCAACAGCTTCGAGAAAGCCCTCGAACTCGTCAACGAGCACGAGTTCGGCAACGGCACCGCCCTCTTCACCCGCGACGGCGACACCGCCCGCGAGTTCGCCCGCAGCGTCCAGGCCGGCATGGTCGGCATCAACGTCCCCATCCCCGTGCCGATGGCCTTCCACAGCTTCGGCGGCTGGAAACGCTCCCTCTTCGGCGACCACGCCGTCCACGGCCCAGAAGGCGTCCGCTTCTACACTCGCCTAAAAACCATCACAGCCCGCTGGCCGGCAGGCATCCGCGCCGGCGTAGACACAACCATGCCTACTCTCGGTTGAGATATTGGCGATGACGTCAGAGCAAATTACGCCCGAGAATTCAGCTGGCATTGCGTGGGATGAGCAGCACTTCAAATATTGCACCTTCTCGGGTCTGGAAATTGAAGGACACACCATCTGCTCCGATTTTGTCGGTTGTACCCTCCAGAACGTCCATTGGTATTGGGGCTTGTTCACTGAAGCAAACTTCATCGATTGCCGGTTCAAAGACTGCACATTCGCCGGCACTGCTTTCCCAAACTCTCGATTTGTCGACTGCACATTGGAGAACTGCAAGTTCATCGCTGACAACCTTGCCACGCCATGCAGTTTCGACAATGCTGTCGCTTATGGCTGCTCAGTCGTAAATTGTGCAGGATTCCCGCTTTCGAAAAAGCGCGACACTGGCAGGCAGACTTCCTGATAGCGGATAAGCAAGGTGCTCCATCGCTTGCGCAGCAAAGGATGGGGATCGAAAGCAGACCGTTCGACCGTTCTCGCCTTTACTTTCCTTTCTGTGGTTCTCGGAGGAGACCTGTTGTTCGTCCGGTGTGCACATGAGGCCGCACATCCCACATCAAACCCAAGTACACCCCACCCGCCACAAAGAACCCCAAGAACCACGCATAGTCATACAAGAACGCCAACCCCGGCACAAACCGCCCCACCAGCGCCACCACCACCCCAATTACAAGCGCCGCAATTGCGCGAGGATTAAACCCCCCGCGATACTCATATACCCCACCCCGCCGATAAAGCGCAGGCGTATCCAATCGCGTCCCCCGCAGCACAAAATAATCGGCCACCATAATCCCCGCCACCGGCCCCAGCAGCCCCGAGTAGCCCACCAGCCACCCAAACACATAGCTCCCAAATGTCGCCATCAGCTTCCATGGCATCATCGCCAGCCCCAGAAACCCCGTGATCAAACCACCCGTCCGAAAGCTGATCCACCGCGGCGCAAGGTTCGCAAAGTCATTCGAGGGCCCCACAACATTCGCTCCAATGTTCACATTCAGCGTAGCCACCAGCAGCGCAATCAGCCCCAGAAACGCCACCCATGGCTGATGAAACCGCCCCAGCAACACCACGGGATTCCACATCGGCTCCCCAAATACGACGGTCGACGCCGACGTCACCGCAATGCCCAAGAACGAATACAACACCATCGCCACCGGCAGCCCAAACCCCTGCCCCACAATCTGCGACTCCTGATCCTTCGCATACCGCGTAAAGTCCGGAATGTTCAGCGACAACGTCGCCCAATACCCCACCATCGCGGTCAGCGACGGAAAGAAGAAGTGCAGGAAATCATGCCGCGTCGTGAACTTACTCGCGCGCCGCCAGCATAGGCCCAAACCCACCCGCCTTATGCAGCATGAACCCCAGCAGCAGCGCGCGACATCACGATCATGAACGGCGCCAGAATAGCTCTGCAGAAACCGGATCGACTCCACCCCACGCCAGACCACCACCATGTTCAGCGCCCAGAACCCCAGGAAACACACCCACAACACCCAGGCCATGCGCCTCCGTCCGTGGCGCCAACACATTCACCATCGCAAAGATCGCCTGCCCGCCAATCCACGACTGAATCCCAAACCACCCACAAGCCACAATCGCCCGCAGCATCGCCGGAACATTCGCCCCGAAAGGCCCAAACGAAGCCCGCACAAACACCGGAAACGGAATCCCATACTTCGCCCCCGCATGCGCATTCAGCAGCATCGGCACCAGCACAATTAGGTTCCCCAGCAGGATCGTGCAGATCGCCTGCACCCAGTTCATGCCGCCCGCGATCAAGCTCGCCGCCAGCATGTACGTCGTCACCTCCATCGACATCGAAAACCACAACGCGATGAAGTTGTACGTCGTCCAGGTCCGCCGCTCCGGCTGCGTCGGCGCAAGATCAGCGTTCCAAAGCCGAGTATCCGGCGCCAAGCTGGCGTCGTAGAAGCCCCTCCGAGGAACCGCCGTCTCCACCACATTCGCAGCGTCCGGCACTAAGCTAAACCTCCCGCATTCGCCTCACGCCGCACAAATCGCCCCCGCCCAATCTCACCCAGAAATTTCCCAGGCTGCGAAACGTTGTCCACGACCAGTTCGCCCCGCGAAAACACCTTCGCCGCATTCCCCTTCACGCGCCACCCCTCAAACATGTTGTAGTCCGTAGCCATGCACTGCGTAGCCGCCGAGATCACATACTCCGCAGCCGGATCCCACAACAACACATCCGCATCCAGCCCCACCCCAATCGCACCCTTGCGCGCGCCCATCCCAAAGATCCGCGCCGGATTCGTACAACACAACTCCACAAACCGCTCTTTCGAAATCCGCCCCTGATTCACCCCAAACTCCCACAACACCTGCAGCCGGTTCTCCACTCCCGGCCCACCATTCGGAATCTTCCGAAAGTCCCCGCGCCCCAACTCCTTCTGATCCGCAAAGCGAAACGGACAATGATCCGTCGAAACCACCTGCAACACCCCATCGCGCAGCGCCTCCCACAACGGTGCTTGATGCCTCTTTTGCCGCAAGGGGGGCGTAAACACAAACTTCGCCTCCTCCCAACTCCGCCCTGGCATCTGCTCCTCAATCGACAGCACCAGATACTGCGTACAAGTCTCCGCCAAAGCCCGCGCCCCCCGCGCCCGCATATGCTTCAACTCCGCCAACGCATCCTCATTCGACAGGTGCACGATATACACCGCCGCCCCCGCCATATCCGCCAGAGCAATCGCCCGATGCGTCGCCTCCGCCTCCGCCTTCGCACTGCGCGAGTGCGCATGCCAGTGCGGCTCCACCTTGCCCTCCGCAATCATCTGCGCCACCACCACGTCGATCGCACTCCCGTTCTCCGCATGAATCAGACACAGCGCATTCAACTCCGCCGCCTTCTGCATCACGCGAAACATCAGCCCGTCATCGATCATCAGCACATGCGGGATACGCCATAAACAACTTGAAGCTGGTGATCCCATCCGCAACCATCTCCTCCATCTCGCGCAGCGTCTCCGCCCCATCCCCGGCCCATGCAGATCCGTCACCGCCATGTGCAGCGAGTAAGTCCACACACGCCTTCCCCGCGCCTTCCTCAGCCACGTCTCCAGCGCCTCCCGCCATCGTGCCCACGCTGCTTCTGCAGCGCAAAATCAATCACCGTCGTCGTCCCACCCACAGCCGCCGCCTGCGTCCCCGTCCTGTAATCATCCGCGGAGGTCGTCCCCCCAAACGGCATATCCAGATGCGTATGCACATCAATGCCCCCCGGCATCACCAGCAACCCCGTCGCATCCACCACCGCGTGCCCAGCCGCATCCAACCCCACCCCAACCGCTGCAATGCGCTCGCCCATCGATCAGCACGTCGGCACGCACAGAGCCATCCGCATTCACCACAGTTCCGTTCTTGATCAGCGTTCCCATCTATTCTGTCCTCCGAACCCGACTTAACCATTACAGTTCGCATAGCGCCTCACCGCATAAGTCGAGTGAAGTTCCGTGACTTGGTGTGTGCAGAACTTCTCGCTTGCGCTGTGACGGAAGAAGTGCTTGCAAGTCGTCATCTTCCTTGCCGTCCTCGCTAGTCGACGCTCAGAAAGCCGATAGCGACCCTCGCATCTCTCGGGCAGCGCAGCTTCGTCAATGGTAGGGCTCATCCGAATCGGAGTGCCAGATCAGAACGCAGTACCTGCGTGAATCGAGTAACTTCCGCATCACCTCGGGCTGTTATGGACGCTGGTCAAGGTCATCATGGGCTCATTGCTCACTGCCCGCCGTCCTCTCACCTGGTGTGCAGCGTCCTCCACTCGCACGAATGCGGATCCTAATGCCCCGATCATCGCCGACCGCACGGCAGACCGCTTCCCATCGCCGACTCGAAGTGCGGGATTACGAAAGCGCCGAGATACTGAGGCAGCGTCTATGAGCAACCGTCCAGCCCACAATGCCGCTCCGCTCCTTACCGGCCTCTGGCATCAGCAATTTCATGGCTGAGATCCTTTCACGCCTCAATGCTCACCAATCGGGATCATCTCCGCGCTTGCACCAGCGCGATGCTCCCAGTGCGTGCGAAAGCTCCCTGCCACCTAAGGCCCATTCGGATTCAAATCCCTAGGCGCCGTAATCCCCTCAGGCACAACCCCCATCGCCACTCGCTCAGCCCAAGTCTCCACCGGCAACCCTTCCTCCACCCGCTCCATCGTGATACACCCCGGCACCGGACAAACCAGCGAGCACAAGTTACACCCCACACAATGCCCCTCATCCACCCGGGGTATCCGCGACAACGGCGTCCGCCAAGGCCCCTCGACCCCAACGCCGTCCATATCCAGCTTCGGAATCGGCGTCATGCTGATCCGCCGCGCGCTCTCCGCACTCACCATCGCCGGCGTCCGCGTCACGTCCTCCACACCCAACGCACGGTCCAGATGAATGCACTGGTGCGCCCCATCCCAGCAGGCCGTATAGCAAAGCTCACACCCAATGCACTTGTCTTCATGGATCCGCGCCACCACCTGGTAGTTCAGATTCAGATCCTTCCACTCGCGCACATGCGGCAGGCTCAACCCACGAAAGTCCTCCAGCGTCCGATACCCCTTACGCCGCATCCACCCCAGCAGCCCATCGCACAGATCCTCAACCACGCGATAGCCGAAGTGCATCACCGCCGTACACACCTGCACATTGCCCGCGCCCAGCAGCATAAACTCTGCCGCATCCTGCCACGTGCTGATCCCACCAATCCCACTCATCGGCAGCGCCGCCTGAGGGTCGCTCATCACCTGCTGCACCATGTTCAACGCAATTGGCTTCACCGCCGGCCCGCAGTACCCACCATGCGAGCTATACCCATCCACCATCGGTCGCGGCTCCAACGTCTCCAGATCAATTCCCGTAATCGAGTTGATCGTATTGATCGCACTCAACGCATCCGCCCCACCCCGCTTCGCCGCACGCGCAGGCATGCGAATATCTGAGATATTCGGCGTCAACTTCACAATCACCGGCGTGCGCGCCCGCTCCTTCACCCACTCCGTAATCTGCTGGCAATACGCCGGCACCTGCCCCACCGCCGACCCCATCCCGCGCTCACTCATCCCATGCGGACACCCAAAGTTCAACTCCAGCCCATCCGCCCCCGCATCCTCCGCCCGCGCCACCATCTCATGCCACGCCTCACGCGTCGACTCCACCATCAACGACGCAATTACCACGTGCTTCGGATACCGCCGCTTCACCTCCGCAATCTCGCGCAGGTTCAACTCCGTCGGCCGGTCGCTGATCAACTCAATGTTGTTCAGCCCCATCATTCGCTGCCCATTCCAATCAATCGAGCTATATCGGGAACTCACATTCGTAATCGGCGCCCCAATCGTCTTCCAAACCGCCCCACCCCACCCCGCATCGAACGCCCTCATCACCTGCTCACCGCAGTTTGTCGGCGGTGCAGAGGCCAGCCAAAACGGGTTCAAGCATTTGATGCCAGCAAACGTTGTCTCCAACGTCGACGCCTCTGTCCTCTTCACTCCATTGCCGTTATGCATGAGCTGACTCCGTAGACCGCAACGACCCAGCCGCTAACCAGGCCGCCATCGCTATCCCAGCCCGCTTACCATCGGCGACAGCATCCACCACCTCACGCCCACCATTCGTGCAATCCCCACCCGCATACACCCCAGCTACAGACGTCTGCCCCGTCCCCCGATCCACCGCAATCCGCCCACGCTCCATCTGCAACCCAAGCCCCGCCAGAAACCCGCTGTGCGTAGCCTGCCCAATCGCCAACACCACACCATCAACCGGCACCTTGTACGTACTCCCCTTGGCCAGCACAAGCGAGCCATCTTCAGTAGGCTCCAGCTTTTGCAACTCAATCTCCTCAACCAACTTTTTCCACGCAGTCCGACGAAGACTCACCGGCTGCACATGCCACTCAAACCGCACACCCTCGGCCTTCGCATGCTCATACTCAAACGCAAACGCAGACATCTGCTCCGGCCCGCGCCGGTAATACATCGTCACCTCACGAGCCCCCAACCGAACCGCCGCAATCGCCGCATCGATGGCCGTATTCCCCGCTCCAATCACAGCCACCCGCGCCGGCGCTGACGTAATCTCCCCGCTCTTGTACCCGGCGATCCAATCCAGCGCATTCGTCACTCCTACGCTGTCCTCCCCCGGTATCCCCAACTGGTGAATCGCCCCCAACCCCACACCCACAAACACCGCGTCATACTCCGACCTCGACGCGCGCATATGAGCCTCATCCACGGTCACCCCGAACCGAAACTCCACCCCCAACTGCGCCACTAAGTCGATCTCCCGCAGACTCTCCCGCAACGGCAGCTTGTACTCTGCAATCCCAAACGTATTCAACCCACCTGGCAACTCACGAGCGTCGAAGATCACTGCCGCCACCCCACGCCGCCGCAGCTCCGCCGCACACGCCAACGACGCGGGCCCCGCACCAATCAAGGCCACACGCTTGCCCGTATCCGCCCCCGCAGCAAACGGCAACCCCATGCCACTCGCCGCCAGCCAGTCCATCGCATAGCGCTGCAAGCGCCCAATCTGGATCGGCTGCTTGTGATACCGATGAAACACACAAGCACCCTCGCACAACACCTCGACCGGACAAGCCCGCGCACAGCTCGCCCCCAGAATGTTCGCGTCCAGAATCGTCTTCGCCGATCCCTCTAAATTGTCCGTAGCAATCTTCTTGATAAACCGCGGCACATCAATATGCGTCGGACAAGCCTGTGTACACGGCGCGTCGAAGCAGTACAAACACCGGTTCGCCTCAGCCAGCGCCCCCACTTCATCAAACGGCGGATGGTAATCTCCAAACCGCGCCGCCAACTCCGCAGCCGCGTCAGACCCCGCCGCTACTGGCGCCTTCGCCACAAACCCTGAAGCATCCTCCATGCAGCCTGGCCTTTCCTGCGCCTGCTACCGGGGTCACCAACAACCCCAACGCAAACGCCGCGGGTCTATTGAACTCGTCATCACTTCACGCGGAAGAAGAATCATGATTATGCCTCACTCGTGTTCCGGGACATGAGGCACGCGACCCTCCCGCGCCCAAAGATCGACACCCTCCCCCGCCACCCAGTGCATGCAAGACTCCGCCCACCGCCCAAACGCCTCAGCGGCCTGCTGCAGATGCAGCCTCTCCGTATCCTCCGCCCGGTTATGGCTCAGCCCACGCAAGGACTGCACAAACATCATCCCCGTCGGTATCCCCGCACGCGCTACCTCCGCCGCGTCGTGTAACGGCCCACTCGGCAGTGCCGCCGTCGTTCCCGTCAACTCCCGAATGGCCTCATCACAAAACGCCATCAACCGCGGATGGAACGGAATCGGCTCAATCGACCAGATCTTCGCCCACTCCACCGTGCAGCCCTCTTCGATCGCAAAACGCTCACTCGCTGCCCACGCCTCGCGCAGCATCTCCGCCAACACACCAGCGTCCAGATCCCGCATATCCAGCGTCGCCTCACACCGCCCCACCACCGCCGTCACGATCCCAGGAAACGTCTTCACACTCCCCATCGTCGCTACGCTGTCCGGATACTTCACCGCAATCGGCCTGATCTCCAGGGCCAGCTTCGCGCAAGCCGCAAGCGCGTCTCGACGCGACCGCATGGGTGTCGACCCCGAGTGCGCCTCCTGCCCCGTAAACGTCACAGCCCAGCGCTCCACACCCTTGGTCCCCGTCACAACGCCCAGCGGCTTACCGGCGGCCTCCAGCACCGGCCCCTGCTCAATGTGCAACTCCAGATAAGCCGCAACGTCCCTCTGCCCACTCACCGCCTCGCCAACACGTTCAATGTCCAACCCACAGCCCTTCAGCGCCGCCTCCAGCGTCACGCCTTCCCAATCCATCCGCCCCCGGTCAGCCTCAATCGAATGCTTCCCCGCAAATGCCGCTGACCCAAACAAACTCCGCCCGAACCGCGCGCCTTCCTCATCGGCCCAATCCACCAGCTTCACCGTGCAGGGCGGCCGCCCATCAAACTTCTTCACCAGAGCCCGCAGAATCTCTAACCCCGCCAGCACCCCCAGAGCTCCGTCCAGCCACCCACCATTCGGTACCGAGTCCAAATGACTCCCCAACACCAGCGCCCGTTCCGACGCCCCTCGCAGCGTCACCCACTGGTTCCCCGCAGCGTCGAAGTGCCGCTCCACCGGCAACTCCGCAAGCTTCTCCGCAAACCACGTCCGCGCCTGCTGCCACACCGGCGTCCACGCCACCCGCTGCGCCCCGGCTTCATCGCCTGTTAGCGCCCTTAAGTCCTCAAGATCCCGTAGTACTGCCGCCGCATTCACCATGCTGGAACTCTAGTCCCAAATGCATGCACGAACTACATAATGAATCGGTCAGCGCTCAAGGCACACAGCAACGGACCTCACCTCGGACCTCAATCTCTCAATCCCGCCCAATATCCTCAAACCAAAGCTCCGGATGCTCCCGCACAAACGCACTCATCATCGCCTTGCACTCCGGGGAATCCAGATCCACAACCTCCACCCCAGACGCCCGCAACCACTCCACCCCACCGCCAAACGTCACCGACTCCCCCACCACCACCGTGCGAAATCCAAATTGCTTTACCAGCCCGCTGCAATACCAGCACGGCGCCAGGGTCGTCACCATAATCAGATCGCGATAGCTCCGCTGCCGCCCCGCCCGCCGGAACGCATCCGTCTCCCCATGCGACGATGGATCTCCATCCTGCACCCGCCGGTTATGCCCCGCACTCACCAGGGTCCCGTCCCGCCGAAAGATCGCCGCCCCAATCGGCACGCCACCCTCCGCCAGCCCCGTCCTCGCTTCGTCTAACGCAATCGCCAGCATCGCAGCGTAGTCCACGGTGGAGCTCCCATCAGCCAAACTCATGCCAGCAGGGTAGCCCAGCCCTCAACGACTCCCATCACTCCGCATTGGTGCCGACCGCCGGGTCGTCGTTTGCACTACCAGGCGAGTGTCCTTGCGCAGCGTCGTCTCGGTACCCTTCTTCATCCACCGGTTCCACACGGCAATGGCCGTGCCGTAGTACCCAATGCCCGCCGCCACGTTTCGCCATCCAGCCGCCGTGCCCACAACAAACCCCAGCACGCCCAAACTGTTGGACGCCACAGCATCCTTGCCAAAGGCATGATCCCCGTGGTCCTCATCCAGCGGCCGCGCCGCAAGCGCAAACAACAGCAAAGGCACGGCCAGCTTGTCTTGCGGCTTGCGCTGTACCCGCCCCTCGCGATCCAACGCCAGATTGGCATCCCCCGCTGCGTCAATCCCGGACAGCGTCGTCTGCACCTGCTCCCGCTCCGGCTTGCCCGGAAACGAAAGCTGCCGAAAATCAAACCGCAGGTCGCCCGACCGGCCAAAACGCCGAGCCGCCTTCGCACGGGTAATCTCACCCTCCAGCACTGCACCCTGCGGCACCGCCACCTCACCGGTCGTCTTGTCGATCACCGGCTCAGCGACGACCGCCCGCAGCGACTGTCCGATCTTCGCGCTCGCCGAGGTCACCGTGTCCGCCAGATACGCCTGCACCGTCCACGTCCCCGGGTCCGCAGGCTCCGTCGCGGCAACATCCTTCTGCAATCCACCCTTCAGCTCCTCCACTTTGGAAACTGCACTCGCCGCGGCGGCGCTGGTTGCGGGAACGCTAAACGCGTCGGTAGTCTCCACCGTCCACACCGTCCCTGCCTCTACGCGCTGCGGATGGTACGGCAACTGGCTGTACAACAACGCGGTCAACCGGTCCTTCTTGCCCGGCGCCGTCACCACCCGCACCCGGTCCTTCACCATCTCCACCCCGGTGTCGAACTCCCGGCGTAAAAAGCCACCCTTGCGTGGCGGCGGAGGCGTCAATCGCAGAACAGGCGCTCCATCCGTTCCCGGCCCCGCGGGCAAGGTGAACGCAGTCCCATCCGCCAGATGACCACCCCGAAACACCACCACGGGATGGCTAAACGGCGTAAAGTCACCCCGCAACCTCGCCTGCACACGGTGCGAGTGATCCGCCTCCGTGCCCGTGATCGTGCCGTCTACCACCGTCCCGGCCGGCAAAACCTGCTCATTGTTCGCAAAAACGGGGTACATCAGTTCCGCACGGATCCCTTGACCAACCCGCATCCGCACGGCACCCTTTGACCTGACCCAGATGGGCGTACCCGCTGGAACCGATACGGCCTGCGCAGCCGCCACGGCAGTCAAATTCGCCTGCAGAAGAAGAAACAGCGGTAACCCAACGCGAATATGCACTGAGAGAAGTCTACCGGGAGAATATGAACACAACCTGAGCGGCCGTTCGCGCCCGGGTCAGCAAAGGCCTGACGATCGGGGTCAAACTAGAGGTTCATGGTGGAGCTGAGCGGGATCGAACCGCTGACCTCCTCGTTGCGAACGAGGCGCTCTCCCAGCTGAGCTACAGCCCCACACCAAAGCACGCAGAACATCACCGGGACACGGCAGCTCACATCGCGCTACGTCCATCAGTCTAGCAGGAGTCCTGCCGTGCTCCAAAGCACGCAAACCACCCCAAGATCACGCTTGCAAGAACCGTCCACCAAACCGCATCGTATACATCCGAGAAGCGAGGAGACCCACCCGATGACGCCCCAGGAACAACAAATGATCGACGGCCTGATCAGCCGTATCCGCACCACCCAGGTCCAGGACAAAGACATCCAAGCCGAACAGCACATCCAACAGGGCCTGGGCGGGTTTCCCGACGCCCTGTACGTGCTCACGCAAACGGTGCTGGTACAGCAGTACGGCCTGGAGCAGGCCCAGTCTCAGCTCAACGAGCTCAAGCAGCAGAATCAGCTCCTCCAGGAGCAAGCTCAACAGGCCTCGCAACAGGGAAAAAGCTCGGGCGGCAGCTTCCTCAGCCACATCTTCGGCAGCAGCGATAGCGCCAGTCCGACCCCCGCCCCCACTCAGCAGCAACAGCCCCCCTACCAGCCGGTCAACAACCCGGGGTACGGCGCCCAGGGCTACCCACCGCCCCCGCCACCCCCAGTTGCGTACCCGCCCCAGGGCTATCCGCAAAGTGGTGGCATGTTCGGCGGCGGGGGCGGCGGCATGTTTGGCGGCGGTGGTGGTGGCTTTCTGCAAGGCGCGCTCCAAACCGCGGCCGGTGTCGCCGCCGGCGAGATGATGTTCCAGGGCATGGAAGATCTCTTTCATGGCTTCGGCGGCCACCACGGAGGCGGTTACGGCTTTGGTGGTGGCGGGGGCGGCGGCGAAACCATCATCAACAACTACAACGACGATGATCGTGGCTCAGGTCGTGACTTCAGCGACAGTGGGCGCGACCGCAGTGACTCAAACTTCTACAACCCCTCAGACGACGCCAGCCGCAGCAACTTCGGCGACACCGGCCAGGGTAACAGCGCAGACTTCGCCGACACTGGCAGCACCAACGACGATCTCAGCACCGCCGACTCAAGCGATAGCTCAATGTTCGACGATAGCTCCAGCTCGGATTTCTCCAGCTCCGATGACAACAGCTAGGCTGTTCTGTTTCACGCTTGGAATCTGATACCACGGTGAAGGCGGGGCTCGGTCCCGCCTCAACCGCTCTTCGCGGCTGGCTTGAGCGCTAGCTCCGCCATCACCCGCTGAAGGTCCTTCCATGCCTCCGCCTTCTGCCGCGGATCCCGCAACAGAAAGGCGGGATGGAACGTCACGGCCACCTTGGCCCCACGGCAGGCAAGCCACTGGCCTCGCAGCGAGGCCAACGACTGCCGCACGCCCAGCACGTACGTCGCCGCCGTCGCCCCCAGCGCCACAATCACCTTCGGCCGCACAATGTCGATCTGCTTCAGCAGGAATTGCGAACACGTCGTGGCCTCAACAAACTCCGGCGTGCGGTTCCCGGGTGGGCGGCATTTCACCACATTTGCGATGAACACCTGCTCCCGCTGCAGGCCCATCGCGCCGATCATATTGTTCAGCAACTGCCCCGCCTTGCCCACAAAGGGCTGCCCGCTTGCGTCCTCATCGGCGCCAGGCCCCTCGCCCACAAACATCAGTTCAGCGTTCGGGTCGCCTTCGCCAAAGACGATCGTGTGGCGCCCCGCGTACGCCAGCGGGCAACGCGTACAGTCCCCAATCTCGGCTCGTAAGCTCTCCAGGGCCCCGGCACGTTCGCCGGCGGGCAAAGCCGGTCCGGGCTGGGGAAACAAGCTCTCTAAGGGGTTTGGCTTCGGCATAGGCGCTGCTAGCTCCGGAGGAAGCACCGAAGCTCCGGGCGAGCGCAGAGACTCGTCCGGGTGTTGCGAACGCGTCCCCTCACCTTCCTGATTGAAATAGGATCGCGCCGGCTCAGGGGCAGGCGCAACTGGTCTTGCATTGGCAACGGCATTCCCCGACGGCGCGCGCTGGACAACCTGACCCGCCGATTCGCCACGCTGGCTCCGGCCCGCTAAGGCCGGTACCGTCGGCAGCGACGAAGCTAAGCGCCTGGCGTCAGGAACCCGCGTCCCGGCAGAGCCTGCCACGACGCTCGCGTGAGTACGCAACCGCGCAACGTCATCTGCCGCGAGAATTACCCTAGGCGAATCATGCCGGTACAGGTCGTAAACCCCCATGTCGCGCAGGTATTCAACCCACCCGGCAATTCCAGGGTCCCCAGCAGGCTTCCCTGCCGTGTCGTCTGTTCCCTCTTCCGGTGAAACGCCCATCCAACTCCCGCAGCTACATCGACGCGGGTGGGGCCGGTGGCCGTTTGCCCGTCAGGTAGAAGGTTACCTGACCGCCGCGAATCTCGTCCTGCGCAACCTTGCAGGCCTTCGTAGACTTCGACACGCCCAATGGAGGCGCGCCATTCTGCAGCTGCCGCGCTCGACGTGCAGCGCCTTTCACAAGGCTGTACTTATTCAACGACGGATCGTACGGACCGTTACCAATCATGGAAGACCTCGGATCGTGCGTGAAACGGGATTGCAGCCATCTTACCCGGAAACATCCGTCCGTGGGCAACTTCTGCTGCAACTTCTGCATCAGCCCGTGGCTAATGTGTCCCGGCAAGCTCCACTTCGAAGCTTCCCAACGCGGCCCGCAGGTGTTCCGACTTCGTCTCCGTGAGACATCCCTGCGTTAAAAGCCGTTCCGTGTCGCCGCCCTCGCCGCGCTCCGTCATTACGATCGCGCGCATCTGCGCCGTCGCATCCAGCAACACGTCGTTCACCAACGCATATTGGTACCGGTCCAGGTTCAACAGCTCCAGCCGGGCCTCTGACAGCCTTCGCTCGATCACGCTCTCCTGCGTCACACCCTCACCCTGGCTCCGCAATCGCAGCCGCTTTTCCAACTCCTGCGGGTTCGGCGGCAGCACAAAGATCGACACAGCATTCGGCATGCGCTGCATCACCTGCAGAGCACCTTGCACGTCGATGTCCAGCAGCAAATCGCGTCCCTGCTCAGCTGCCCGCACCAGCCCGGAGACAGGCGTCCCATAGAAGTTGCCAAACACCTCGGCCCACTCCAGGAACTCCCCACGAGCCACCATCGCCAGGAACTCTTCCCTTGTAGTGAAGTGGTACTCCTGCCCATCCTGCTCAGAACCACGCGGCGCACGAGTCGTATAGCTGATCGAAAACTCCAGCCCCTCCACTAAACGCCGTACCTCGCTCACCAGGGTTGATTTCCCTGATCCGCTCGGCGCCGAAATAATAAACAGTATCCCTGCCATAGCTCGCTATTACGGCCTAGTGTACTCGCCCAGCCCAGTCTCGCCGCGCAAACCCCGCTGCCCCATACCACTTTCTAGGCAGTACCTTCGACCCCCACCAGGCCTTCTGACACTCTCACCGGCGCCTCATCCCCAAACTGCAACGCATACAACCGCGCGTAGGTCCCGCCCCGCTCCAGCAACTGCTCGTGGGTCCCCTCTTCGGTAACGCACCCTGCCTCCAACACTACGATCCGATCAGCGCGACGCACCGTGCTCAACCGGTGCGCAATCACCAAGACCGTCCGCCCCTGCATCAGGTTCGACAACGCCGCCTGCACCGCCGCCTCACTCTCCGTGTCCAACGCACTGGTCGCCTCGTCCAGCACCAGAATGGGCGCATCCTTCACCAGGGCCCGGGCAATCGCCAACCGCTGCCGCTCCCCGCCGGAGAGCCGCGTCCCCCGCTCCCCAATGACCGTGTCATACCCCAGCGGCATTTGCAGGATGAAGTCATGCGCCAGCGCAGCCTTTGCCGCTGCCTCAATACGCTCCATAGACACATCCGGCCGGCCGTACGCAATGTTGTTCCGCACCGTGTCGTTAAACAACACAGTCTCCTGCGTTACCTTCCCAATCTGCTCTCGTAGCGACGCGACTGTCACATCCCTTACATCCTGCCCATCCACAAAGATTGCGCCATCCGTGACGTCATAAAACCGGGGCAACAGATTCGCCAACGTTGACTTCCCCGCTCCGCTCGGCCCCACCAGCGCCACCACCTCACCGCGCGGTATGGTCAGCGAGACGCCTCCCAACACCTCACGCCGGTCCCCCTCACGTCCGTACGCAAACCGCACGTCCCGGAACTCAATCCCCTGCGAGAAACCCGGCAACACCGCCGCATTCTTTCGCTCCGGCACCTCATCCTGCTCGTCGATAAACTTAAAGATCTCCTGGCTAGCCCCCACCGATTGCTGAAAGCTGTTGTAGTACTGCGGCATCTTCCGCACCGGGTCATACAGCATCAGCACCGCCGCCAGGAACGCAATAAAGTTCCCCGCCGTTCCACCATGGTGCACAATCACCTCGCGGCCCAGGTACAGCAACAACGCAATCGCCACAGCCCCCAGGGCATCCATCAGCGGCGACGAGATCGACGACACCGCCACCGCCCGCATATTCGCGCTCAGCAGGCGTCGCGCGGCCCGCCGAAACCGCTCCAGCTCCCACAACTCCATCCCAAATGCCTTCACGATCCCATTCCCCGTAATGGTCTCGTGCACGATGTTCTGGATCTCCGCCAGCTTGTCCTGCCCCCGCCGCGTCGTCTTCCGCACACTCCGCCCGATCCGCCGTGCGGACGTCACAATCACCGGCACAAACAGCAGCAGCACCCACGCCAGCTTGCCCCCGACCAGCACCACCGCGCCAATCATGAAAATTAGCGTGAATAGCTGCTGCAGCGAGTCGCTCAACACCGTCGACATCGCCGTCTGCACCCGTTCCACGTCGTTAATCAGCGTAGACACCAGCGTCCCCGTCGTGTGCCGCTGAAAGAACCCAGCCGAGCGCCGCAACAACGACTGGTACAGATCATTCCGCAAATCCGTGATCATCCCAAATCCGGCTTTGTTCGCCAGCAGCGTCCCCGCATAATCACACAGCGACTTCACTACCGCCGACGCCAGCAGCGCCATCGCAACCACGGTCCACGCATTATGGAAGTACCGCGGCAGCCAGCGCTGCAGATCAAAATGCAGCCCGGTATGGGGCACGGTAAACACCAGCACCTTGTCCGGCGAAGCGACCGGACTCAACACGTTGTCCACAATCGGCTTGATCAACAACACCCGAAACGCCTGCATAGCGCCCACCACCGCCATCAGCAGCACGCTACCCACCGTCTCGCCGAAATACGGCCGCATATACCCCAGCAATCGAGCGATCCGTTTCAAGCGGCCATCACCACTTTTCTTGGCCGACACGCAGGCATGTGCAAAGTCTACCTTTCCCCGTGATATCTCACGTATTGCCTCAGGACCGCTGCCGGCAAGGAGCTGGCTTGCCAGGAACAACCTTCTTTGGGTAGCCGGCTTCTCCGGAGAGCCCAGCGCCGATCACCCCGGCCCACAGTACGTCTACATCACCGGTCCAGACACCTACATCAAGGACGGCAACAACCTCGCTCCACTCTTCTCCGAGGGCCACGCCATCGTCGACAAAACCAAGCCCATCTGCCTGCACGAATGTGGCCGGATCCGGACCTGCTCGGGCAAGCCGCCCCCTGGCTCTACTTCATGACCTGGCATACGCGCTTCATCATCGACAACCCACTGAACTCGCCGGACTGCCTCAACCGCGTCTATCACTCGGAACGCTACATCACCCTCGATGAACTGCCCAACCTGAAAGACACCTAAACTTCTTCTGTTGGAGTGCAGATCTCAACAGACTGGCTCCGGGAATCAGTCTGCAACCAGGCCAGGTGTTCTTAACCCGCTGCGGCCATCTCCCGCGCTTCCTTCTCCCGCGCCAAGAAACGCTCCATAAACTTCGTATCGAAGTCCCCCGACCGAAACTCCGCATCCGCAAAAATCCGCTGGTGAAGCGGGATCGTCGTATGAATCCCCTGCACTACGAACTGACTCAGCGCCCGCTGCATCTTGTCCATCGCCTCTTCACGATCCTTGCCATGGCAGATCAGCTTTGCAATCAGCGAGTCGTAGAACTGCGGCACCACACCTTCGGCGTATTGCGCCGTATCTACCCGCACGCCATTGCCACCCGGCACGTTGTACACCGTGATCTTGCCCGGACTCGGCGTGAACTTTTCGGGGTGCTCAGCATTGATCCGGCACTCAATTGCATGGCCCACAATCGCCGGCCGCTCCGGCACAATGTCCTTCAACTTTTCGCCAGCCGCAATCCGCAACTGTGCCTTCACCAGGTCCACGCCCGTAACCATCTCGGTTACGCAGTGTTCCACCTGGATGCGCGTGTTCATCTCGATAAAGTAGATGGACCCATCCTCATCCATCAGAAACTCAATCGTCCCTGCGTTCCAGTACCCGATCTCTTTCAGACTGCGCTCAATCGTGTCGCCCAGGCTTTTGCGCAACTTGGGCGAAACCTGCAAACTGGGAGCCTCTTCAATCAGCTTCTGGTGCCGGCGCTGGATCGAGCACTCGCGCTCACCCAACGACATAACATTCCCATGCTCATCGGCCAGCACCTGGAACTCAATGTGCCGTGGCCGTTCAATGAACTTCTCCATGTACAGGTCGCCATTGCCGAACGCGTTCATCGCCTCGGTTGACGCGGCCTGAAACATTCCCGGCAAGTCATCGCTCGTCCGGCAGATGCGCATCCCACGCCCACCACCCCCGGCCACAGCCTTCAGGATCACGGGGTAACCAACACTCTTGGCCCACTCGAGCGCTGCATCCTCGCTCTCGATCACGCCGTCGGACCCCGGCAGGATCGGCACCTTGGCCTTTTTCATCGTCTGCCGCGCGGTGGATTTCTCGCCCATCATGCGCGTCACCTCCGGTGGGGGCCCAATGAACTTGATATTCGAAGCCCGGCACACCTCCGCGAAGTTCGCGTTCTCACTCAGCAGTCCATACCCCGGATGAATCGCCTCCGCCCCTGTAATCTCCGCAGCGGAGATCACACTCGGCACATTGAGGTAGCTATCCGACGACCGCGGCGGGCCAATACACACTGCCTCATCCGCAAACCGCACGTGCAGGCTGTTGCGATCCGCCTCGGAGTACACCGCCACTGTGCGGATCCCCATCTCCTTGCACGCAGAGATCACCCGCAGTGCAATCTCCCCCCGATTGGCGATCAGTACCTTACGAAACATGCGCTCCCACTGGTGCTCCTGCCGCTCTCGTTCTTCTTGTTGTCATTCCCGCAGGGAATCTGCGTTCTTTTGCCCCGTCGATCAACTCGCGCTACACCCGCACGCCAAACAGCTTCTGCCCATACTCCACGGGCTGCCCGGGCTTGCCGTACACCTTGACGATCTCGCCCGCGACATCGCTCTCAATTTCATTCATGATCTTCATCGCTTCCACGATGCAAAGCACCTTGCCGGTCGCCACCCTGTCGCCGATCTTCACAAATGCATCGGCCCCTGGTGACGCTGCATCATAGAACGTCCCCACCAACGGCGACTTCACGATATGCAGCCCAGCATCTTCATCCGCTGCCGCTGCAGCGGAAGCAGCAGCGACGGCCTCGGGCGAAGCCACAGCGCTCTGCACGCTAGCCACCTCGGCCAGCGCCGCCGGGGCTCCCGCCGGAAGCGTCCCGGCTCCCCCGGCCGCCGCCATCAACCGCGCCACCTGCGCCATATCGAGCCCAGCCAGTGGCACCGCCGCTGCGTTTGCCTGGGCAAACGTCAGCCGGACCTTTAACTCCGGCCGCTCCATATCGAACTCCGCCACCCCGGTGGCTTTCAAGAACTCCACCAACTCCCGAAGCTCTTTCAGATCCCCTTCACCCATGCACTTCAACTCCCCAATCCTTACTTAAAGCTCGATCCACGACTTCGGACTCCCGGCGGTCAACGCCGCCCCGCCCGTCTCGGTCACCAACACCATATCTTCAATGCGAACCCCAAACTCCTCAGGCAGATACGCACCAGGTTCCACGGTCACTACCATCCCAGGCTCCAGCACCTGCTCCACCCCCGCCGCAATTCGCGGGCCTTCGTGGATCTCCAGCCCCACGCCATGCCCCGTGGAATGCGAAAAGTACTTACCCAGACCAGCCTTCTCCAACACACTGCGCGCAGCCTGGTCCACTGCTGCACACGTCACACCCGGGCCCACCGCGGCCACTGCCGCTTCCTGCGCTTCCAGCACCGAATGATACACGTCCCACTCCCGCCCGCTCGCCTTGCCCAGGTGCACGGTCCGCGTCATATCCGAGCAATACCCGCCCAGCACCACCCCAAAATCGAGCGTCACAAACCCTCGTCGAGGCAGCTTCTGCGTCGTCGCCCGCCCATGCGGCAAGGCGCTCCGTTTGCCGCTCGCGACGATCGTCTCAAAGCTCATCGCCTCCGCCCCCGCCTGCCGCGCTGCGTACTCCAACTCCAGCGCCACGCCGATCTCGGTATTTCCGGGCACGATGTGCTCCAGCACTCGGTCAAACAGTTGACAGCCCAGGAGAGCCGCCTTGCGCATCCTCTTGGCTTCTTCCGCGCTCTTCACCTCGCGCAACCCCGCAACAAGCGCCTCGCCCGGCACAAAGAACCCGCGCTTGGCCACACCCTTAGGCAGCGCCTTGCGCATTGCCTCCAGGGCCGCAACGGTCGTCTGGCGCGTGTCGAACATACAGCGAGTCGCACCGCGCGCTCCCAGCCACTTCAACGCCAGCGACACCGCCGAGGTCTTCTCCTTCACGTAAACCTTCAGCTCGCCAACCTCGGCTCGAGCCTGCGTTGTATATCGGCCGTCCGTGAACAAAGCTGCACGCCCGCCCCGGATTGCGACAGCCCCGCTCGACCCGGTAAACCCCGTCAACCACCGCACATCCGGCCCATAGGTCACCAGCAACGCGTCGGCCCCCGCCCTCGCCGCTCCCCGCATCGCTGCCCTTCGCCGGTCTTTTTCAAGCATCTGAAGATCATATCGGCTTTCGCCGGGAAAACTTTAGGCCCTCCGTCCTAAACCCAGACAGCCGTGGACACAACCGACCCGTTAAAATAACCTATGCCCGTCGCAGAACTCGCGCCAGAGCAGGCGAAGACCGGATCCACCCTTCCCGACATCACGCGCCGGGCCTTCCTTTCCGGGGCCGGAGCCGCCGTTGCCGGGCTGGGCCTTTACGCCGGGACTCACGGTCGACATCAGATCGAGGTCACTCACCGGACCTTCGCCATCCGCGACCTGCCCGACGCCTTTGTCGGCATGCGCCTCGCCCAGATCTCCGACATCCACCTCGAAGAGTTCACCGAAGCGTCCTACTTTGAACAGGTGATCCACCGGATCAACGCGCTAAACCCTGAGATGGTTCTCCTCACCGGGGATTTCGTCAGCCGCGGCCCCGGCCCCAAGCGCATCGCGGTTCGCGCCGCCGGCCTCGCCGCCGAGATCACCTCCCAGCTCAAAGCCCCGCAACGACTCGCCATTCTGGGCAATCACGACGTCGGCGTGGACGCTGACCTCATCATCCACGAGCTCGAATCCCACGGCACCCCCGTCCTCGTGGACAGCTATCTCCCCCTCGAGCGGGACAACCAACGTCTCTATATCGCAGGCTCCGATGACGCGGGCACCCGCTCGCCCGACCCCAACCTCGCCATCCCCCGCGAGCCCCGTGCCCCGGTGATCTACCTCGTCCACGAGCCCGATTACATCGACATCTTCCGCCACCATCCCCGCTTTCCACTGGTCGATGTCATGCTCTCAGGTCACACCCACGGCGGCCAGATGCGCCTTCCCCTCATCGGTCCCCTCGTCCTCCCGCCGATGGGGAAAAAGTACGTCGAAGGCCACTTTCAGATCGATCACATGCAGCTCTACGTAAACCGCGGCATAGGCACAGTCGGCCTCCCCTTTCGCCTGAACTGCCCCTCAGAGATCACCAGCATCACGCTCAGCCGCGCCTAGACTCCCACCGTCAGTAAGCGGGTCAGAAACGGTGGCTGGACTACGTCGATCCAGGCCGCCTGCCTAAGCGCGTTCGCACAGCGTCAAAAGTCTTCCCAACTATTTGGTTGACCGGAAGGATCGCGTCCCCTACGATCCTCTTCATTCCGCGTTACTTGCAGCTCACAGCTCCAGGGAAGATCCTGCGGCAGAGCACGTCAACCACACCCATTGGAGAATGCCTTGATCCGCTCCGTAGCTTCCCGCTTCGTCGTGCTGAGTCTTGCTGTCTGCACCTGCGTTGGACAGTCTCAGTCGACCCCGAACATCGACGCCTCTAAAAACCAAGGCGACCGGAACGTCATCGTTATCCTCCGGGATCAGATGCCCACCATGCAGCCGCTTCGCGGGATCCGCCACGCCCGCGCCAGTGCTCTTGCCGCCGCGCAGACCTCCCTGATTGGAACCTTGCAGACGAAACGCGCGCGAAACGTGCGTGCCTTCAGAACCATCAATGCCTTCGCCACCTCCGTCACCCCCGCCGAGGCAATCGATCTGCAAAATGATCCTCAGGTGCAGGCTGTTGTCTCGGACCGAGTCATCCGTCTGCCCCAGGTCCAGCGGGATCTCACTTCCCCCGCATCCACGAATGCATCTTCTGCCCTGCCCTCCGGTCCTCAGACCCCACAGTGCAACACGCTTGAACCCGAGGCTCTGCAGCTCACCCACACCGCCTTCCTCAACCCCGAAATCCCACAAGCGCAGACGGTGCTGGACGGGCACGGAAACCGTGTCCTCGGCACCGGCGTCAAGGTAGCCTTCGTTGCAGATGGGCTGGACATCAACATCCCCGGCTTCATTCGTCCCGACGGATCGCACGTCTTCATCGATTACAAGGACTTCAGCGGTGACCCGGCAGGCACGCCAACCCCTGGTGGAGAGGCGTTCGGCGACGCCAGCTCCATTGCGGCACAGGACCACAACGGATCCCTGGTGTACGACATCTCGCAATTCAACAACCCCGCGCACCCGATCACCTCGCCCTGCAACATCAGGATCCGCGGCGTCGCTCCGGGAGCTTCGCTCGTCGGTCTGAAGGTCTTCTCTAGCCTTGGCTACACCACGACCTCCGCCTTTGTGCAAGCGATCGAGTATGCCGTGCTCGACGACGATGTCGACGTGATTAACGAGTCCTTCGGTGGCAATCCGTTCTTCGACAGCGCGAACGATCCCATCTCGCTGGCCAACACCCTCGCCATCCAGGCAGGTATCACTGTGGTCGTGAGCACTGGCGACGCCGGCACGGCAGGCACCCTCGGCAGCCCCTCCACCGATCCCTCTGTTATTGCGGCCGGTGCCAGCACGTCCTTCCGGGCTTACGCGCAGACGTCCGACGGAGTACAGCCCCTTGCAAAGGGCTACCTCTCCAATAACATTTCGTCCCTGAGTTCCGGAGGTTTCGCCCAGCGCACGCCGCGCACGGTCGACATCGTAGCGCCCGGCGACCTTGGATGGGCATTGTGCTCAGCAAACATCACCTTGTACACCGAGTGCACCAACTACAAATTCGTCGGATCACCCATCCAGGTGTTCGGCGGCACCAGCCAATCGTCGCCGCTGACCGCGGGAGAGGCTGCGCTGATCATCCAGGCATATCGCAGCACCCACAACGGCGCCACGCCCACCCCCGCGCTCGTCAAGCAGATCATTATGAGTACCGCCACCGATCTTGGTGCGCCGTCCGATGAACAGGGGGCCGGTCTCATCGATGCCCTCGCAGCCGTGAACACGGCACTCTCGTTGGACGATCAGAACGGACGCCCGAAACACCGGGGCGACGGGCTTTTCATCAGCCAAAACAGCGCCGAACTTACCGATTCCCCCAATAGCTCGGAGTTTCTTACCTTTACGGTAAGCAATACAGGAGCGACCACGCGTCACCTCACGCCGCGGCTCGAGGATCTTGCCAAGCCAAGCGCCGGGGCGTCACTTACCGTCCCGCTCTCCCCCTCCACCGACCCTAGATTTACCTTTGTGAACGGCGCCCTGCGCGCTTATGCGACTCAAACCTTCACTGTGCCACCGGGTGCAGAGCACCTGGATGCGGCGATCGCATTCGTTCCTCTGAACTCCCAAACCTACGTCAATCTGGGCCTGCTGGATCCTACTGGCAAGCAGGCTGCCTTCTCGCTGCCGCAGGGTACGGGCAACGGCTACGGTCATGTCGACGTGGTAAAACCCGCCGCCGGAACGTGGACCGCGATCATCTTCACCCGGGTCAGTGGCGTGACCAGCTATGCAGGCCCGGTGAAGTTCACCTGGAGCACTGAGCAATTCGCTGCTATCGGAAGCGTATTCCCTTCCGAGTTGGACCTCGCCCCGGGGCAATCCCGCGAAATCCTGGCGCTCTTCAACATGCCTTCGCAGCCCGGCGACTCCGCCGCAGCAATCCGCTTCCATTCAGCTGAGCAGGGCCCGGTGATCGGCGATCCGGAGATCCCCGTCACGCTCCGTACGCTCATCCCAGTCGGCGCTCATGGCAGTACCTTCACGGCACCCTTGACCGGCGGCAACGGCCGCGCGGGCGCGGGTCCCACCCAGACGTTTGAGTTCGATGTTCCAAGAAGTGCCAAGAACCTGAGCCTGGGACTGAACGTCAGTGATCCCGGCTACGCACTCGAAGGCTTCCTGGTTGATCCGCACGGCATGCAACTCAGCATCGCCGTCAACGCAGATCCAATCACCGGAGCTCCGCTGAAGACATTGCAGATGTATCACGAGAACCCGGAGGCCGGTCGCTGGCACTTTGTTCTCCTGCAGAACTTCACCTCTTCGGGTAACCAGACCTCATTGCCCTTCACGGCTCACATCGGGCTCAACACAATCCCCTACTCCGCCGCCGCGTTGCCCGACGACGCGCAGGTAAAGGTCTCTGTCAAAGGAGCCGCGCTCTCCGTTCCCATTACGGTCGTAAACAACAGCGCAGTCCCGCAGATTCTCTTCGCCGATGCTCGCCTCCAGGCCCACTCCCTCTCTTCCCTGCCCATCTACACGTGCTCCAAGACCACCACGCTTCCCGGGCTCTGCCTCTACACCTTCCTGCCAACGGAGGTGAACGATGCCCAGTTCGAAGCCCAATCCACTGTGCCGATCAACATGGACGCGTCGAACAGTAATGGAACTGGCCCCGTCGGTTTCACTGGATCCCCGGATCTCTACGCCAAAACGATCGGTCCGAACACCGTAGCCGCATCACTCCAAACCCGCGAGGTGCCCTGGTCGTACTGGTACCTGACCCCGGCCCTCATAGGCCCGTTCGGTCCGGCCGGCGCTCCCACAGCACCGGTAAAAGCAGCCGTCTTCGTCAATATGCGACCCTTTGACCCAGCCGTCTCAGCTGACAGCGGAGATCTGTACCTCGACGCCGTCTACGGCAGCGCTACCTTTAATCCGCTCGTGCTCGCGCCGGGAGCCACCGGAGTCATCAACCTGCGGATTAAGCCAACAGCAAGCCAGGTAGGCGAGACAGTGCGGGGATTCGTCTTCCTCGACAACTACAGCCAATCCCTTGGTTCAGGCGATGAGGTCGTGAGAATTCCCTACTCCTACACGGTCACACCGTAAACCGGACAAACCCCACATCTCAGCAATAAGATGTGGGGTTTGTGCTGAAGTACATCAACCTACGTCGACAGGCCCGGGTGCCAGTGTCAGAACCGCTCCCATGATGGGAGAAATGCACCCCAAAAGAGCTTTTCTCTAAGCCCGCCTACCGAGCCTTCCGCACCGGTTTTCGCATCCCGGTCTCGACCACCTCAGGCGCCTGCACGGCCCGAATCCCGCTCTTCTCGTCCATCCATCCGTCCAGCAGGCTCTTCCGAAAGCGCCACCGGTTCCCCAGCTTGAACGCCGGCACAAACCCCTCAGACGCATACCGATATAGCGTATCGCCACTGATCCCTAGGTAGTCCGCAGCCTGGCGGATGTCCATGACCTCACGAACCGCCACCTGTCCATGTGCTGATCCAGCCATTGTGTGCTCCTCCCGCCGCTCAGGGCGCTTTCTTCGGGTTTCGTGGTGTGCACCCCTCTTCTACCCGGTCGGGAGCCCCGCAGACAAGCACAATCTCGTGGTATTTGCCGTGTCTTCGCCCTGAATGTCGCGCTATCGTCATCAGCTAACCCGCTAACAGATGGCCTCTCTTTAGCGGGTCAGGGTTCCGGCAACGCCTTTCAGCCCTCGACTTCCCGCTCTGCTGTTGCAGTCCGTGCCGCACTCTGCCGCTCTCCGGCCCCCGACCGCGCCGGCTCGTGCCACCATCGGGATTGCGGCTCAAGGCCTTCCACTACCTCAGTCGGCTCCCCCGGCGCGGGTAACCACAAACGCCAATCCTCGCTCGCCGCAATCGCCGAAAGCCGCTCAATCGGCTCACGCCAACCATGGAGCGCCAGGTTAAACAGCCCCCAATGAATCGGCATCAACGCCCCGGCCTTCGTCGGTCCGCCCATCTGCCGGTAAGCCTCCGCTGCCCCATCTGGCCCAAGGTGAATCTGCGCCCAAAGCGGGTGAAACGCCCCAATCTCCAGCATGGTCAAGTCAAAGCGGTCATACTCCGCCGCAATGGCGGCAAAACCCTCCCAGGCCCCCGAGTCCGCCCCAAAGTACACCCTGTGCTTCGGCCCCTCAATCACAAACGAGCTCCATAGCGTCGTAAATCGGTCCCAGGGCGTCCGCCCGGAGAAGTGCCGCGCGGGCCAAGCTGTGATCCGCACCTCTTGCCCTAGCTCGGCCCCGGCGACCACGGTACTCTGCGTCCAATCCAGCTCCTGGATCCGGTCCGCCGCAACGCCGGCTCCCCGCAACCGCTTCGCCCACACCCAGGGAGGTCACCCAGCGCGCCCGCGCGGTGGCATTCAACCGACTTAGCCGGCCTACAGTCTCCGCCCCGAGGTGGTCGTAGTGGTCATGCGAGATCAATACGGCATCCAGCTCGGGCAACTGCTCAAGCGGCAACGTGGGTCCGAAAAACCTCTTAGGGCCAAAGAACGAGACAGGACTCGCCCGCTGCTCCCAAACCGGGTCCACCAGCACCCTCAGGCCGTCGATCTCCAGCAGGAACGAGGAGTGACCAAACCAGGTCACTCGCAACCCGCTCGCCGGGCTTACGCCGTACACGGCAGCGTCGGTCCGAAAGGGCCCGAGAGGAGACTTAGGCTCGCTCTCCGCCTTGTTGGTTAGGTAGAGCGGCAGCACTTTGAAAATCATCCCCGGCCCGCCCACCGAGGTTGGTACCGGATTCTCGAACTTGTTCCCTTGCTTCTCCGCGCGCTTCAGCAACGACATACCTGTCAGATGCCTCGCCCTTCCCACCGTCGCGCTTTTCGCGGTTTCCGCCCGCAAAAGAGGAGCCCCGCAGCAGTATGCGGGGCTCCTCGCAAAACAGGGAGACGATTTACTTGGTGAAGATCTGCGACCCCGGCGTCTTCCCCTCATTGTCGTGGATTCGGTTTTGCGCCCGCTTCGCGCTCTCCATCGCCTCGTGATCCACATGCTCTAACGGAGTCTCGGTGACCTCCGTGGCCTGTCCGCCTGTCGTTTCAATAGACTCATGCGAAGGCCGTGCGGGAAGTTTGGTCGAATCAAGACCTGAAGCCATATCTCACCTCACCGTGTCTGACGACCGCACGGGAATCCGGGGTTGGCCGATCCCCCACCCAAATCCTTCGCCCAGCTACACTGGGACGCAATGTCCCGTTCACCTCTCGGCGCAAGGCTCACCGCCTGCTATCCGCGCGCCATGCTCGCCGTCGCCTGCGTCTGGTTCGCAAACCTCTATTGCACCGCTCGTCGACCGTACATCAACCTGACCCAGTACGCCCACGGGACCGAGCGCATGCCCTTCCAGGGCCGCGACCTTATGCGCTGGCCACTGCTCGCCGCCAGCCACTCCGCGACACTCCAACACCTCACCGCCCATCGCGCCGTCCTGCAATCCCCTGAGTTCCTTGTGATGGAACTCACCGCCGCCATCGCCTTGTTCTTCGCGGGCATCGCGGCAATCAGGATTTACCGCCTCGCTGTGCCTGACGCACCCCTGCCCGAGCTCCCCTTTGCGCTGCTAGTCATCCTCTGCCTGTTCGACTTCGTCCTTTCCGTTCCCTTCAGCTTTCCCTACGACCTCCCGGCAACCGCCTTCATCGGCTGGGGCAGCTACTTCGCGCTGCAGCGCCGCTTCTGGCCCTTGTTGCCCATCTTCCTGCTCGGCACCTGGAATCGCGAGACTACACTCTTCCTTATCGGCATCTTTGCCGTGGCCCTTGCTACAACAAACGAGGGACACCTCCGCCTGCGCAGCGTGCGGCCGCGGCACTACGGCCAGATCGCCGCCCTCGTGATCGGCTGGCTGGTCATTCTCCTCGCGCAGAAGTACGCGTACCGCCACAACCCGACGGAAGCCGGCCCGCGCATCGCCGGAAACCTTCACTTCCTCGCTAACCCGCTGCTCTGGCCAAACATCCTCAGCGCCAGTGCCTTCCTTCTCCCCTGGATCTTCCTAAAGCGTCACCGAATCCCGTTCGCACCGCTGCGGAACAGCCTTCTTCTGCTGCCCTTCTGGGTTCTGCTCCTGCTCTCCGTGGGCCAAATTCTGGAGCTCCGCATCTACGGCGACATCTCGGTCCCGATGGCTGCAGCGGCCGCGCTCATCTTCGTCCAGACTGCCCGGGACGCCCCCGCCGAAGCGCCCGGCCCCTAGCTCCGTTCGCTACTTTGCCGCCAGGATCTCCATCTGCTCAATCCGCAGTTCGTTCGCAAACAGGTCAGGTGCCTTGGCCATCAACGCTTTAGCAATGTCTCCGTTCATGTGCGCGTCCCGCCCCGCTTCATCGTTGAACGTGTCGAACACGCCATACGTCCCCGGCCCCATCTTCACCCCATACCAGGTCACCGTCTGTGATTCATCCGCAGACATCTGCGCTCCCTGCTTCAAAAACGCCTCAATCTCCTGCTCTTTACCGGGCTTCGCCTTCAACATCACCCAGATTGCCTGCTTCGCCATCGTCGTTCTCCTTGGAAAGGGCTACGCCCTCCGCACCCCACGATATCGCTTCCGTCGCTTTGCGCGCATCCGCCCGCAACGATACCCTGAAAGGGTTGTGATGAGAGTCTCCCTGTCCCCTCGCTCGATCCTGTCCAGCCTCGCCCTCCTTGCGCCGCAACTGCTCCTCGCGCAGACGCCCGCTCCGCTCCCGGACGCCCCCGCTCCGCTTCCAGACGCCCCCAGCACCACGGCGCACGCCGCCCCGGCCGCCGTTCCTTCTGGCCCAACCGTGCTGTTCGACACCTCCATGGGCCGGCTCACCTGCCAGCTCTTCACCGCGGAGGCTCCCGCAACCTCCGCCAACTTCGTCGGCCTCGCCACCGGGTCGAAAGCCTGGACCGACCCCGCCACCCATCTGCCGGTCAACAAGAAGCCCTTCTACAACGGCACTCAGTTTCACCGTGTCATCCCCGGCTTCATGATCCAGGGCGGCGACCCGCTCGCTAACGGCACGGGGGACGCCGGCTTCTTCATCCCCGACGAGACCTCCCCAGGGCTCCGCTTCGACGTTCCGGGCCGTCTCGCGATGGCCAACGGCGGCCCCAACACCAACAGCTCCCAGTTTTTCATTACCGAGGTCCCAAAGCCCGAACTCAACGGCAGCTACAGCATCTTCGGCCAGTGTGACCCGCACTCGGTGCTCATCGTGGCCTCCATCGCACGCGTGGAGCGCAACGCCGAAGACAAGCCGTACACCCCCGTGCTGCTGAACAAGGTCACGGTCCTGCAACCAGGCCAACCCATTCCGCCCGAGCCTACGCAGACCTCCGCTCCCGCTTCGACCCCAACGGTCACGCAAGCGCCGCGTCCGCCTCAGCCCTGACCCACACGCTTTCCCAAGGGTCCAGTGCACTTTCAGGGTCCACTTCGGCGAGCGCGCATCCAACCACCGTGCACTTCGCACCACAAACGCAAGGAGAACGCATGCCAACCACCGCAGTTTTCAAGACCTCCGAGGGCACCTTCAAAGCCCGCCTCTTCGAACAGGAGGCCCCCGAGACCGTAAAGAACTTCATCGGCCTCGCTGAAGGAACCAAGGAGTGGAACTCTCGCTCGAAGAAGGGTCCCAAGCTCTACGACGGCACCATCTTCCATCGCGTGATCCCCAACTTCATGATCCAGGCCGGCGACCCCGAAGGCACAGGCATGGGCGGCCCCGGCTACAAGTTCGCGGACGAGACCAAGGGCAGCCCCCACCATTTCAAGGCCCCCGGCAAGCTCGCCATGGCCAACGCCGGCCCCAACACCAACGGCTCCCAGTTCTTCGTGACCGTCACCGATACCAGCTGGCTGACAGGCAAGCACACCATCTTCGGTGAAGTCACCGAGGGCTACGACATCGTCGAGAAGATCAGCAAGGTCCCCACCAGCGCCGGCGACAAGCCCCGCAAGGAAGTCGTTCTCGAGTCAGTCACCATCGAACGCGATTAACTGGGACTTGCACAAAGCCCTGTCCTGCTGCTGCCAGGGCAGGGCTTATCCATTGGCCGGGATCGCAGTCCGGCGCCGACCGTTGAACCACTTCATGATGGGCCGCTCCACTGTCAGGTACACCACCTCGCCGGCCAATGCAGACAACAGCACAGTGAAGGCTAGCGCTATGCCGATCTCCCCGGGCCAGCCATGCCGCCATCGCACCAGAAGCATCCCGATTGCCGGCAGCGTCAGCGTGTGAACCAGGTAAATGGAGTATGAAGCGTCCCCCATCTCCAGGGCCCAGCGCGGACTCCGGGCTCCCCAGCGCTGCTCCATCGACACAGCCCCGGCCACCATCGCGAGAGCCGGCAAGCCCCAGTAGAACCCTCGCCAGTACGTGAACAACGGCGCAGCGTGCCCGAGCAGTAGCAGCAAGCCACCGCACACTAGCACCAGGCCCCACCCCCAGGGCAATCCGCGCACCCACCCAACCGCCGCCCCCAGGACCATGCCGAATAGAAATTCCCAAAGCACCGTCGAGATGTAGAACCAAAGCGGCATAGGTAGCAGCATCATCAGCCAGCGGACCGGAACGAAGTAGAGCAGCGGCACCAGCGCCAAGGGCAGGGCCAGCGCGATCAGCGGTCGCCATCGAAGGGCCAACGCCCCGGCAAACAACACATAGAACGCCATCTCAAAGTTCAGCGTCCAGCCCACCACCACCACGGGCTCAAATCTGTGTTCGGCACTCAGGCTGGGAAGAAACAGGTACGAGCCGACGACGTGGTGCCATCCGCCGAGCCCATTCAGCGCCAGCGCCGGAGCAGCCAGCAGGAGCGCAACCTTCGCCGTCGTCACGATCCAGTACATTGGCGCAATCCGCTCTACACGCCGCACCAGAAACGTCTTAGCCGCGTGGAGCGTGGGTGGACGAGAGGCTGTCGAGATCACCATGACAAAGCCGCTGATGACAAAGAAAATGTCCACCCCGGATCCGCCCGCAATCCAGGTCTGTACAAACAGACGGTCGCGCTCCCACAGCATAATCGTGCCGTGGTGCGCGACGACCATGAGCGCAGCCAGGCCGCGTAGGACCTGAATCAACCGATAGGTGGGTCTGGGTCCGGCGGGTCTCGTTCCTCTGCCCTTCTCGACCCAGCCTACCCCCATGCCGTCAGTCTATAAGCAACCGCTTCGGCCACACGCATGGCGCTCCCCGGCGTTAACGACCCACCGCGCCGCGCCCGCGTCCGTCGGCCCCTGAGGGGGTCACGAATTCTGTACGCCATCCCTCGGCTAGGCCACACCGATCACAGCGCAAAGCTCGCGTACGGCCTCTGAACTCTTGTTCAGTGCGGCCTGCTCTTCCTCGGTCAGCTTGATCTGAATGATCTGCTCCAACCCCTTCGCTCCCAGCTTGCACGGCACCCCAACATACAGCCCATTGATGCCATACTCGCCCTGCAGATACGCCGCGCACGGAAGAATCTTCTTCTTATCTTTGAGGATCGCCTCAACCATCTCCACTGCAGCCGCGGAAGGCGCGTAGTACGCCGACCCCGTCTTGAGGTGCTTCACAATCTCCGCGCCACCATTGGCCGTCCGCGTCTCCAACTCCTTCAACCGCGCAGGCTCAATCAGCTCCGTAATCGGAATCCCCGCCATTGTCGAGTACCGGGACAACGGCACCATCGTGTCGCCATGTCCACCCAGCACAAACGCCGTCACGTTCTCCACGGAAACCTTCAACTCTTCCGCGATAAACGTGCGAAACCGCGCCGAATCCAGCACCCCGGCCATCCCGATCACACGCTCACGCGGCAACCCGGCCTTCTTGAACGCCGTCTGCGCCATGGCATCCAGCGGATTCGACACAATGATGAGAATCGCGTTCGGCGAAGCCTCAACAGCCTTCCCCACCACCTCGCTCATGATCTTGAAATTCGTGTTCAACAGATCATCACGGCTCATCCCGGGCTTGCGCGCGATACCCGCGGTAATGACGACGATGTCCGAATCCTTCGTGTCTGCATAATCATTGGTGCCAATGATCGAGCAATCCCGCTTCTCAATCGGCATCGCCTGCAGCAGATCCAGGCCCTTGCCCTGGGGCACACCCTCCACCACATCAATCAGCACAACATCCGCAAGCTCTTTCGCCGCAATCCAATGAGCCGCCGTCGCGCCCACATTCCCGGCGCCCACAATCGTTACCTTTTTCCGCATCAGAAACACCCACTCCGGAGGTTTAAAGAATCGACCTCCATCATAGCGGAGCGCCTCAACCGCATGCCCCGCGCTTAGCCGCGGCCAGCTTCGTGCCAGTTACCGCTTGAGCGCCAGCGGCGTTAAGCCAAACGTGTAAGCGCCGGCACAGGTGCCGCTGACCACGTTGAACCCAATGACGTTCAACTGACTGGCATCCGGCAACACAACCTCACCGACCAATTGCAGCCTGGACCCGTCATTCATGTCGAATCCCGCCACGAATTGGCTTCCCTCCATCAAGCTGTCCGCGTTCTGGCTGCTCGTACCTTTGCTGAAGCATGGGATCCCGTCGACGTTGATCGACCCGTTCAGCGCCAGACGGCTGTACGTAGCTGCGACCTCCCCCAGTTGATAGAGCGCACCACCCTGTTGCAGCGTGACGCCCAGGGTCAGCTGTGCCGCGCTTCCTTTCGCAACGCCGCTCGGAAACAGAACAGCTGCCCCTGATCCACCATAGGTTCCGGAAACATCGCTGAACATTGTCGCCGTGAAGCTCCCGGAAGTCGCAACCAGACAAAGCGGCGGCCCACCACTTACTTTGTACGTACCCTCCCAGGACCCGCCAGTTACCTTGGGTACAATTCCCGAAATCGTAATGTTCGGGATGGTCCCGCCCACGGCGATTGGCGGCGGAGCGATCGTGAAGCTTCCGTCACTCGTCACAGTGCCCGTCAACACCGCACCAAAGCCAAAGCCGACACTCCCGGAGCCGGAACTGCACGTAAAGTCAAAATGCCCCGCACCTGTGATCGCAGACCCGTTCACGTCAAAGCTCATCTCGACATTCGGAGCTTGTTGCGGGTACACCGTCGAAGGCAAAGATCCTATCAACAGCCAGTTACCAGCCAGGTTTTCTGGCTGGGCCGGGGCACTTACCGTACCAGCCGATGAGCTGCCTCCGCCACAGCCCAACAACATAGCAAACGCTGAACTCGCAAGGCAACCCAAGACCCACCTTCTCGAGCATGGTCGAAAGCATATCTCAGCCACGCTCGGGAGGTGCGCACCATCTTTCCGACAGGAAAGCCCAGCCGCCCAGCAAAGGAAAAGGGCGCCTCATGGCGCCCTTTTATTAGCTACTCAGCCCGTCTAGAACTGTCCCCAAAGTAACTGGTTATACACATCGTGGTGAAATTGAATCTCCGCCGGCTTCACGATCGTGCCCAGCAGCCGCGGACAACGGTCCGCCGAAGCCTGCTTCAGCTCGGCATACCGCGCCTTCACATCCCCGCCCAGCAGTTCCGTCGTCCAGTCCGCCTTCCGGAAGTCCTCAAGCGCCGTGTAGATGTTGTCCGGCAGATACCGCTCCGCCTGCCGCAGGTTGGCAATATCCGCCTTCTTGCCCGCCAGCCCGGTCTTGAAGATGGAGTACAGCACCAGGTACGGATTCGCGTCCGGGCCGACCGACCGAACCTCCACACGCGCGGACTTCTCATTGCCGATCGGGATGCGCACCATCGACCCGCGATCCGTCGCCGAAGCCTTGATCTGGTTTGGCGCCTCAAAGTGAGGGTCCAGCCGCCGGTACGCATTCACACTCGCATTCAACAGCAGACAAAGATCATTGCCGGCCGTCAGAATCTTATCCACGAAGTCCCACCCAAACGTCGAGATCTTCTCCTCGCCCTTTGGATCCCACATCAGGTTCTTGCCGTCCTTGGTGATCGACACGTTGGTGTGCATTCCTGAGCCGTTCACACCCGTCACCGGTTTCGGCAAAAAGCTCGCGCTCATCCCCATCTGCGTCGCCACCTGCCGGCAGATCAGCTTGTAAAGCTGGATCTGGTCTGCAGCCCCGACCGCATCACCGTACGTGTAATTGATCTCAAACTGCGACGGCGCAACTTCAGGGTGATCCTTCTCGTTCTCAAACCCCATCGCCCGCTGCACCTCGGCGCTCAGGTCGATGAACTCACGCAACGGGTCTCCCGGCAAAGAGTGGTAATAACCGCCCGAGTTCGCGTACTCAAACGTCCCCGTCTCAATGAAGTTCCGTTCGGCATCGATCCCGTCGAACAGAAATCCTTCAATCTCATTGGCCGCATTCAGCGTATAGCCGTTGGTCTTGAATTGCTCGTCCGCAAACGTCTTCAGCAATCCCCGCACATCGCCGCTATAGGACGTGCCGTTCTTATCAATGACCTCGCCAAATACAAGGCACTTGCCCGCTCCAAAGATGTCCGCAGGCGTCCAGTAAAACGATCCCCAGTCCAGCCCCAGTCGCAGATCGCTCTCCCGCTGGGCCGTAAACCCGCGAATCGACGAGCCATCAAACGTCAGGTTGTCATAGCTCTTCACCAGGAACTTCTTGTCGTAATCCAGCATATGCAGCCGGCCTTCAAGATCCGAGAACAGCACCGTCACGGCCTTCACGCCCTTGGTGTCGGTCAGGTACTTCAGCCGCTGTTCCTGCAGCTTGCCTGGGTCCACGCGCTTCTTCCGCTGTTCTTTGGCTTCGAGGTTCTTTTCCTCAAGCTCCTCGTACGACAACTCCAGAAAATCCCGGTATTCGCTCGACATGACACTCCTTGGCTCGGCAACCTGCTGCCGCGTGAAAGATCGTGAACCTGCGCGCTACAACAAACGGAAGATCGAGGGCCAACCCCAACACGCCCCATGTAAAAAGTAGCAGAATATTTGCGCAAGCCCTGCCCGAAACCAGCGACACCGTCGTTAGCTCACCGCCATGTCAGCCAGGAGCCCGCACCGCGGTGATATAGTCACATCGAGGTGACCATGTCGAATACGACATTGAAGGCCGGTATTCCTTCCCGCAGCCCAGCGTCACCTAAGCTCCGCAAGCCCGGCCCGATTGCTGCTGCGCAAGCGAAGACGCATCTTCTGCAGCTGATCGATGAAGTAAGCCGCGAACGAACGCCCGTGACCATCAGCAAGCGCGGAAAGGCCTTGGTGCAACTCGTACCCCTGGACGAAGCTCCAGGAGGCGATCCCTTTGGCTGCATGAAGGGCACCGTCAAGATCCACGGAGACATCATCGGACCCGAGCCGGACCGCTGGGAAGCAATGGAATGATTCTTCTGGATTCACACACCTTCATTTGGCTCGCAGAAGGTGACGGGAGGCTGGGACCGGACGCAAAGTTGCTGATTCGGGCAGCCTATGCAGCAGACGCTCTCTTTCTTTCACCAATCTCAGTCTGGGAAATCGGCCTCAAAGCCTCCCGTGGCCGCCTGGAATTCGACCGGCCCCTACGGCCATGGCTGCAGGATGCCTTGCGGCTTTCCAGAGTGAGGCTGACGCCCATCACAACGGAAATCGCCTTGACCTGTGCGGAACTGCCACCGGAGTTTCACGGAGATCCCGCCGATCGTCTCATCGCCTCCACCGCGCGCGTGACCGCGAACCTGCTTCTCACAGACGACAAGAAGCTGTTAGCTCTTGCCCGCAAGGGCTACTTCAGAGCCCAAGCCACCTAAGGACCTCCTCATGCCAAAGCCCACCCGCGTCGCCCTGATCCAGATGTCCTGCGAGCCCTCCACGGAGGCCAATCTCGCCAAAGCCGTCGCCCGCGTGCGCGAAGCCGCCGAGGCCGGCGCCAACCTCATCTGCCTCCCCGAGCTCTTTCGCGCCCAATACTTCTGCCAGCGCGAAGATCACGCCCTCTTCTCGATTGCCGAATCCATCCCCGGCCCCTCCACCGCCGCCTTAGGCGAAGTCGTCCGCGAACATAAGCTCGTCGTCATCGCCAGCCTCTTCGAGCGACGCGCGCCCGGTCTGTACCACAACACGGCCGCTATCCTCGACTTCGCCAGCCCCAAGCCGGACCACATTGCAGACGTGTACCGCAAGATGCACATCCCTGACGACCCGCTCTACTACGAGAAGTTCTACTTCACGCCCGGCGACCTCGGCTTCCAGTCCCAACGCACCTCCGCCGGCCCCATCGGAACGCTCGTCTGCTGGGACCAGTGGTACCCCGAAGGCGCGCGCGTCACCGCGCTGAAGGGCGCCGAAACACTCTTCTTTCCTACGGCAATCGGCTGGCACCCCAGTGAGAAAGCCGAGTTCGGCGAACGCCAGTACGACGCCTGGCAGACGATCCAGCGCAGCCACGCCATCGCCAACGGCGTCTTCGTCTGTGCCGTAAACCGCGTAGGCTTTGAGCACGGCGACGTCGACCACAACGGCGTCATGATGAAGGGCCCCGAAGGCGCAGGTCTCGAGTTCTGGGGAGGCAGCTTCATCGCTGACCCCTTCGGCCGCATCCTCGTCAAAGCCAGCCACGACAAAGAGGAGATCCTCTACGCCGACCTCGACCCCAAAGAAATCGAAATCACCCGCCAGCACTGGCCATTTCTCCGCGACCGCCGCATCGACGCCTACGGCGGAATCACCAGCCGCTTTCTCGACTGAAAGCGCTCCCATCGTTCGGTAAATTAAAGCGCTCCCTGCTGCGCCCTCCATCATCCATCACGATGGAGGCACCCCATGTTCTTCGTCGCAGGCTCCACCGGACACGTCGGCGGCAGCGCCGCCCGACATCTTCTGACTCAGGGCAGAAAGGTTCGCACCCTCGCGCGCGACCCGCAAAAAGCCGCATCGCTCGCGGAGGCTGGCGTAGAGGTCATTGAAGGCGACTGGACTAACCCCACCGCGCTCGGATCCGCACTGCAGGGCGTCGACGCCGCCTACCTGATGATGCCCCCGCTCCTGACGCCATCGCCCGACTTCGCCGAGGCCAAAGCCGTCCTCAGCAGCTTCACGCAGGCACTCCAACAATCGCCACCACCGCGCCTCGTCCTCCTTTCCTCCATCGGTTCAGAGCAGACCACCGATCTCGGCCTGATTACCTCGACCTCGCTGATGGAACAGGCGCTCGGCAACCTGCCCTTTCCCACTGCCTTCATCCGCGCAGGCTCCTTTTACGAAAACTACCTCGCGCTGCTCCAACCCGCAGCCGACCACGGAGTCCTTCCCAGCTTCTATCAACCCCTCGATCGTCCGGTCCCCATGATCGCGACGGTCGACATCGGCGAACTCGTGGCTGAACTCCTCACGACAGACTGGACCGGTAAGCGCGTCATCGAGCTCGGCTCAGACCAAACCCCCAACGACGTCGCCGGGGCGATGACCGAAGTTCTCGGGACGCCCATACAGGCCCAGGCCGTTCCACGCGAGGGCTGGGAAGCCACGCTCCAAAACTTCGGCTTCCCGCCCGCGGCAGTCGGACCTTACAGCCAGATGCTCGACAGCATGAACAGCGGCTGGATCCACTTCGGCAACCCCGGTACCGAGCCCCGGCCGGGCAAGACAACCCTCGCCGACTTCTTCCGGGGAGCACGCCAAGCCTGAGCGCTGCTGGGCCGACCGCCCGCGCACAACACAAAACGAAGATTTCAGCAGCCCAGGGGCGACGCACGGAGAGGCCTGCATCCAAACTGCAACGATGCTCGCTTCCGCTGCCTTACTCGCCATCATCACCCTCGTGCAGAGACCCAGACCGGCGCTCCCACCCGCCTCACCGCCCCCGCCGCCTGCAGACCTGACGCTTCCTCCTGAGACAGCCTCTGTGGCCATGATCTTTGAGGGCCGCGGCAACCAGATCTACACCTGCACCGCACAGCCAGCGCCGGGCGGCAGCAGCCTCTACGCCTGGGTGTTCAAGGCCCCCGAAGCGAAGCTCTTCAACCTCGCCACCGGAAAGCCGGGAGGCCGTCATGACGCGGGCCCCACCTGGACCCTTGACGATGGAAGTGCGGTCCGCGGCACCGTGCTCCAAACAAAGCCGGCCGACAGCCCTGCGGACATCCCCTGGCTCCTGCTCAAAGCCGACGCCCTCAGCAGCACCCAGGGCGCGCTCACTCCGGTCACCTACGTGCGCCGCTACAACACGCACGGCGGCGTTGCGCCGCCCACCGGATGCGACCCTGCCCACGCAGGCGAGAACCTGAACGTGCCTTACACGGCGACCTACGCCTTCTACGCCGTACAGCACTAGAACCTCGGAAACGTTGGTCACGGACGCCTACCGACGACGCGGAGGAAGCCCTTGAGTCCCGCGCGTCTTTGGCGCACCGGCACCGGAGCGCTTCAGCAGAAAGATGCCCATGCCGAGCCAGAACACACCGGCCAAACCTTCCACGCCGGTCTGACTGGATTGGCGAAGTGCACCGCTGCCTAGCCCGGCCAGTGCGCCTCGATCACCCTGGTTGTAAGCGGTCACGGCGCGCCCCATCGTCGAACCCGTGTCCTGGTCCCATTGTGAAAGACACATCCCCAATAAAACCAGGCCTGCCGCAATCGCAACCCAGCCCACCCACTTCGATCCATCAGCCATACGAGTCCGACCTTGAGTGCCCTTCATCACGCCGCACCCACCCTGGCACCGCTGCTTCCTCACACCATGGTAGCGGGCAGAGGGCAAGCGCAGGGGAAGTCGTTTCCGGCCAGGAAAACGGGCGAGCCAATGGAGGCTCGCCCGGTTCGCGCAAACGGCGATTTACTTCTTGCTCTTTGCCGCTGATTTTGTGTGGGCATCCGTGGACGCGTGGTGAGCCGCGGTGGAATGCTCATGCGCCTTGGAGGAGTGATCATGGGCCGCGGCATCATCTTTGTCGTGGTGCTCTGCTGCTGTGTGATGAGCCTTGGCTGCAGCCTCGTGATGCTCGGCTGCCTTCTTGTGTGCTTCCTTCGCCATCGTGTTTCCTCTCTACGGGCCGAAACCCTTTTCGTTCATAAGTCGCTTGCCGGAACTGACTGGCTCACTCCTCTGACCGCCCCCGACACTAAGCCGACACATCGACGGGTGTCCAGCGATCGCCGCAGAAGTTTTTCATCCCTTCACACATGCCATCATTGGAGGAGGCGCCCGCCCGGGCTCCCAAGGAAGGCGCTTGCCCAACACATCCTCCCCGCCCACGTACCGCATGCCCGCCGAGTGGGCCCCCCACGCCGCCACCTGGCTCGCGTGGCCGCACAACCCTGAAGACTGGCCGGGCAAATTTCAGCCTATCCCCTGGGTCTACTGCGAGATCGTTCGCTGGCTCAGCTCGGTGGAAGACGTTCACATCCTCGTCAACGATCTCGCCGCCGAACAACGCGCGGCCCGCATGCTCCGTCGGCAAGGAGCGAATCTTGCACGGCTTCACTTTCACCAATGGCGCACGGATCGCATCTGGCTGCGAGACTCCGGCCCGATCTTTGTGAAGCGGACCGGAGATCCAGCCAGCGAGATCGCGGTCACGGACTGGCGCTTCAACGCCTGGGCCAAGTACCCCAACTGGCACAACGACGACCTCATTCCGAAGCACGTGGCCGAACTCTACGCCATGCCCTTGATCGAACCTATGGTCACGCTCGCCGACGGCCAGCAACGCCGCCTTGTTCTCGAAGGCGGCAGCATCGACACGAACGGCGAAGGCATCCTCCTCACCACCGAAGAGTGCCTCCTGAGCAAAGTGCAGCAGCGCAACCCAGGCCTCACCAAAGAGCAACTCGAAGGGGCGTTCCGAGACTTCCTCGGCATCGACCAGGTCCTCTGGCTCAACCGCGGATGCGCCGGCGACGATACCCACGGCCACGTCGACGACATCACCCGCTTCGTCGCGCCGAACACCATCCTCACCGCCATCGAAGTCAACACGGCCGACGAGAATCACCTCCCTCTCGCCGAAAACCACGAACGCCTCCGCCAGGCCCGCAATCGAGACGGCCAACCCTTCGAGATCCGCACGCTTCCCATGCCCGCCCCGGTCCTCTTCGAAGGCCAACGCCTTCCCGCCAGCTACGCCAACTTTTACATCGCCAACAACCTCGTCCTCGTACCCACCTTCAACGACCCAAACGACCGCCTCGCGCTGAACACCCTCGCCGATTGCTTCCCTGACCGCACCGTAGCGGGCATCCACTGCACAGATATGATCTGGGGCCTGGGCGCGCTGCATTGCCTCACACAGCAAGAGCCCGCATAGACTTGAAGTTGATGTCCAACAACGTCGACAAACCCTGGCCCCCACCCCCCGACCTCCACTCCCTCGAAGAACTCGTCGCCACCGCCGACATCGAATCCTTCATCGCCGAAGGCGGCCAGTCCGACGAATATGAAGTCGAAGCCGAGCACCTTCACGCCGCCATCGGCTCCTGGCCCACCGCCGACCTCACCGCGGATCGCCTTCTTCCGGTCCTTGAAGACATCTGGACGCAAGCCTTCTCACTCGACGAACACGCACTTGAACAACGCCGCGTCAAGCTCCGCGAGCTCGCCGGCCAGATTGAGCGCTTCTTCGGCCCGGCAGCGCAGCCCCAGGTGCGCGGCGCGTGAGTGCCAGTCCATCCTCGACCGACGAACAAGCCCTGATGCACCTCGCGATCGCCCAGGCCCACGCAGCCGAAGAAGCTGGTGAGGTTCCCGTGGGCGCCATCGTGCTCTCTCCCGCCGGTGAAATCATCGGCCGCGGCAACAATCATGTCCTCCGCTCCTCCGATCCCACCGCCCATGCAGAGATCGTCGCCCTGCGCGAAGCCGGCCGCGCCCTCAACAACTACCGCCTCACAGGCTGCACGCTGGTTTGCACATTGGAGCCCTGCGCCATGTGCGCCGGCGCCATCCTCCACGCCCGCATCGCCCGCCTTGTCTTCGCCGCCCGCGATCCCAAAGCGGGCGCCTGCGGCTCTGTCCTGTCAGTTCTGAACCACCCCGCCCTGAATCACCGCGTCGCCGTCACCGAAGGTGTACTCGCGGATGAGTGCGGCGCCATGCTCTCTGACTTTTTCCGCCGACGCCGCCTGACGCAATCTCAATCCACATCCCCGCAAGCCGGCGAAGACGCATCAGAGTAGCGGTACCCCGTAGCAAGGCACCAGGAGGCGGTCACCGCATGGCAGCAGGTCGTTTTGTAGGCAAGGTCGCCGTCGTCACAGGCTCATCATCCGGCATCGGCCAGGCCATCGCCGTTCGTCTCGCCAGTGAAGGCGCATCTGTTGTCATCGATTACCACAGCCACCCCGAAGGCGCCGAAGACACGCAGAAACAGATCGCTGCCAAGCAGGGTGGCAAGTCCGTCATTGTGCAGGCTGATGTTTCAAAGCCAGCAGACGGCAAAAAGCTGATCGACACCGCTTGGGACCAACTCGGCGGCTGCGACATCCTCATCAACAACGCTGGCATTGAGAAAGGCGCGGACTTCTGGGACGTCACCGAAGCAGATTACGACGCCGTTCTCGACCTCAACCTCAAAGGCGCCTTCTTCATCACCCAGGAGTTCGTCCGTCGCCTGCGCGACGCCCAAAAGCCCGGTCGCGTCATCAACATCTCCTCAGTCCACGAGGACATGGTCTTTCCGCACTTCGCCAGCTACTGCGCGGCCAAGGGCGGCATCCGCATGCTGATGCGTGACCTCGCCATGGAACTCGGCCCGCTCGGCATCACGGTCAACAACGTCGCGCCCGGAGCGATCATCACGCCCATCAATCAGAAGATGCTCGACAACCCAGAGCAACTGAAGCCGCTGCTCAACAACATCCCCCTGGGTCGTATGGGCACCTCGGAAGAAGTTGCTTCCCTGACCGCATTTCTTGCATCCGATGAAGCGTCCTACATCACCGGCTCGACCTACGTCATCGACGGCGGGCTGATGCGCAACTACAAAGAGCAATAAGGGCCCCAAGCACAAGCACGACCTCGAATGGGAGACAATATGCGGATGGAACTTCTTGTCTACACCGCGGATTGGTGCCGCGACTGCCGTGAAGCAAAGCGCTTTCTCAACAAGCACGCGATCGCCTTCAAAGAGGTCGACATCGAGCGTACGCCCGGTGCCGCCGACGAGGTCGTCGCGCACACCGGCAAGCGCGCCATCCCGCAGTTCGTGCTCGACGGCAAATGGGTTCAGCCCTACAAACCCGGCCGAGGCTTCCTATACGACGAAATGAGCAAGCTCCTTGGGGTAGACGAGGCGTAGCCCAAACCGAAGCATCACTCAGCTCCGCTAACCATTTACCTCAGGGCAGGAAGTTCTTACGCGTCCATCTCCGCGGGAGCTTCCTGCTCTTCTTGCGCCTGCTCAGCAACGTCCGCCACTGCCTCCACCTGTGCCGGCGTGGCCTCAGCCCCAAAGGCAGGCACGGTCACTTCCACGGGCGGGGTATCCGGCTCCGCTCCACGGCTGTAAGGCCAGCGGAGCCGCAGAACACGCTGCCGTGAGCTCTCGCGCTGCGCCTGCTCACTCCGCCCTTTCAGCAGATCTTCAATCGTCACAATCCCCAGCAGCTTGCCGTCACTCGACACCACGGGAAACGTCGTCAGCTTCGACTCCGCCATCTCCACTGCTACGACGCGCAATGTGCTGAACGGCGAGATTGTCTTCGGCTCAAGCTTCACCTTCGAGACCAGGGGGCAGTCCGCATCGCCCCCGTGTGCGGCCGCGATCATCTGTGATCGCGTAAGCGCTCCGGCCAACCGGCCCTCATCATCCACCAGGGGAAACAGCCGTTGCCAATGCGCCCAGCCCTCCGCGCCGCGGTCCTCCATCTTGGCCAGCCACTCGGTCGCGTCCTTACAGGTCGCCTTGTCATTCAGTGCGTACACGCTCGTATGCATCGCCTGCGAGACCAGCATCGTCTCCAGCGGATCCACGGAAAACTCCCGGCTCAGGTGCAGACCCTTGCGGCTCAGGGCCTCCGTCAGCAACGACCGCGGCTGCACCAGCACGCTCACCGCGTACGACGCCCCGCAAGCCAGCAACACCGGCAGCACCAGGCCGCCGTTATGCGTCAACTCAATCGAAAGCATGGCCGATGTAAGCGGGCATCCAATCGCCGCAGTCAGCACCGAAGTCATCCCCACCAGAGCCCATGCACCGGTCGACATCTGAGGCAGCACATGCCCAAACGCTGCCCCCAGTGCTCCACCAATCATCAACAACGGCGCCAGAATACCGCCCGCCGTCTCCGACCCCAACGAGAACACCCAGATCAGGCTCTTGATCACCAACACACCCAGCACCAGGTCCCACGCGCCGTTGCCGGAGATCATCTGCTGAATCACGCTGTACCCCACACCCAGCGCCTGCGGAAACAACAGCCCGCCCAACCCAATGCCCAGCCCGCCGATTGCTGGCCACCACATCCAGTGGATCGGCAGCTTCTCAAACATCGCCTCGCTGAAGTGGATCGCCCGGCTCAGCCCCGCCGCCACGAACGCCGCGACGACCCCCACCAGCAGCGCGCCCAGCATGGCTGAGTGGTACACCGGCGCCCCCGTCGGTGCCATCTGCAGCAGCGGCTGAGGCCCCAATAGCAGACGCCTCACCGCGCCCGCCGTCACACACGCCATCGTCACTGGAACCAGCGACCGCGGCTTCCATTCAAACAGCAAAATCTCGACCGCCAGCAACACCGCCGCCATCGGGCAATTGAATGTCGCGGCCATCCCCGCCGAGGCACCCGCGACCATCAGCACCGTGCGTTCGGAGTCTGTCATGTTGAGCAACTGACCCAGGACCGAACCAATCGCGCCCCCGGTGATGATCACCGGTCCTTCCGCGCCGAACGGTCCACCTGACCCGATCGACACCGCCGTCGCCACAGGCTTCAACACCGCCACCCGAGGCTGCACCCGCCCGCCCCCAAAGACGATCGTCTCCACAGCTTCCGGCATGCCGTGCCCACGCACCTTCGGCGACAGGTACCGCGCAATCAGACCCACCACCAGCCCGCCGACCACGGGCACCAGCACCAGCCACCAATGGCGCCCCGCCTCCCATGGATCGACACTCCGATCACTCCAGCGGTGGAAGTAAAACAGGTTTGTGAAGAGCGCAATCATCTCCAGCAGCGCCCACGAAGCAACCGCGCTCACCGCGCCCAGCACGGCCGCCAGTGCGCTCACATACAAGATGCGCGAGTCCGCGGAGTAATCCCGCAAACCCGCCGATGCAGGTGCTCTCACGAAAGCCTTTCTAAGACAGGGGGATTGCGCTGCTCTTGCCCGTCACGCAGACCCTGCAGGGATTGCAAAAGCTGCTCTCCGCCCTCACCATTCAGGTGTGCAAGGTGCGCCGCGATTAGCTTTTGCAGAATCGAAATGCCCTCGGGCGTAAGAATCACGATGGATCGCCGCAGATCGCGCTCGTCGCTCGTTCGCTTCACCAGGCCGGCCCGCTCTGCCCGATCGACCAATTCCACCGTGCTGTTGTGCCGCAGAACCATGCGCTCCGCCAAATAACTGATGGACGCCGCCTGGCCGTCCGGCAGCGCCCCGATCACCTGCATCAGCTGGTACTGCTGCGTCGCCACACCCATCCGCTCTGACTCAACCTCGCTGAAGCTCAGGAACCGGCGTAGTTGAAATCGAAACTCGGCGAGCTTCGCCAGCCGCGCCGAATCCTGGGTAGTTATGAAGCCGTCGATCATCGTTCCTCCATCAGTATATCGTTCCGCGATAGGACGGAGAAGCCAACATCGACTCCGCCTCGCCCCAGCGACAAGCGCGCGAAGAGCTTTCCGGCAACACGCCTATCATCATAAGAGCGCGCCTGCCCCGCAAGGGTCGCCGCCCGACCTTTCTTCTCATTCCCCGGAGTCCTGATGATCTCTCGCTACACCCGCCCGGCCATGGCCGCCCTGTGGTCCGACGAAAGCAAGTTCAACCGCTGGCTGCAGGTTGAGCTGGCCGCCACAGAAGCCCTCGCCCAGGCCGGCGTCGTCCCCACCTCGGCCGCCACAGAACTCCGCGCCCACGCCAGCTTCAGGATCGAGCGGATCGACGAACTCGAGCGCGAACTCCGCCATGACGTCCTCGCCTTCACCACCGCCGTCGCGGAGAACGTCAAAGCAGCCGGCTCCGACGCCGCCCGTTGGCTGCACTTCGGCCTCACGTCGACCGACGTCGTCGACACCGCCCAGGCCCTCGCTCTCGTCGAAGCCTCCACCCTCATCCGCGCCGGCATCATCCGTCTTCGCGAGGTCCTGAAGCGCCGCGCCGTCGAGTTTCAGCACACCCCCGCCATCGGCCGCACCCACGGCATACACGCCGAACCCACCACCTTCGGCATGAAGCTCCTCCTCTGGTACGCCGAGATGGGCCGCAACCTCCGCCGCTTCGACGCCGCCACCGAGGACATCCGCGTGGGCAAGGTCTCCGGAGCTGTCGGCAGCTTCGGCCACCTCAAGCCCGCCCACGAAGCCGCCCTGCTGGCCTCCCTTGGCCTGAAAGCCGCGTCCGTCTCCACGCAGGTCCTGCAACGCGACCGCCACGCCGCCTACATCACCACGCTCGCGGTCCTCTGTTCCTCGCTCGACAAGATCGCCACCGAGATCCGGCACCTCCAGCGCACCGAGGTCCGCGAAGCCGAAGAATTCTTCTCCGCCGGCCAAAAGGGCTCCAGCGCCATGCCCCACAAGCGCAACCCCATCACCTCGGAGCAGATCTGCGGCCTCGCCCGCGTCGTTCGCGGCAACGCGCAGGTAGCCCTCGAAGACGTCGCACTCTGGCACGAGCGCGACATCTCGCACAGCTCCGCGGAACGCGTCATCCTTCCCGACACCACGACGCTCGCCGACTACCTGCTCGACAAGACCGCCACGCTCATCGACCGCCTGCTCGTCTACCCGGAACGCATGCTCCGCAACCTCGAACTCACCGGCGGCCTCGTCTTCTCAGGCCAACTCCTGCTCGAACTGACCGAAGCCGGCATGAGCCGCGAGGACGCCTACCGCCTCGTCCAAGGCCATGCCATGGCGGCTTGGAACGACCCCGATCCTCAAGCGCCCACTTACAAGCAGCGCATCGCGGCCGACCCAACCATCCAGGCCCACCTATCCCCCGAAAAGCTGGCCCACGCCTTCGACTACCGCCGCCAACTCATCAACATCGACGAAGTTTTCGAACGCGTCCTCGCGGAAGGCTAAACGCCTGCTGCGAGCCCTCGGCGAGATCAGGGCCGAGGCCACTGCGAAATCCGCCCGAAGGGGACGCTCCTCACCGAGTTGCCACCCGCACGCGGTTTTCGGAGCACAGATCGACTCCATCATTCTGCCCATACAGCAGGCTCGCCGTTCCAGCCACCTCCACGTAAAGGCACTTCTCATCCAACGTGCAGGCAATCTCTCCAAGGAATTGCTTCAACTCGGGAAGTCCACCCTCGCCCTTGAGCGCCACCGTAAATTCGCGGTGTTCGCCGTATGAGAACACACCGTCCTCTTCGGTCCAGTACCCGAAGAGGTTAGCTGCCGTAGCCGTGTAGCCGCCAAAATGCTGCATCAGGAAGTCATGTACGTTCTGCTCGATCGTCGTGCCCGCCGGACACGGTAACTTTAGCTTCAGCGAGGGCAAAAGAAAACGAACATTCTTCCCCAGCGGCTTCTCCATATAGCCCATTCCCGGATTGTAGCCTCACGCTGCGAGCACGCAGGGCCATTGCGTGCGGCCTTCCCCCCTTTGAACGTATTCACCCCATCCAAAGGGCAATCACCATGCCGGCGATGTCTAGCAAAAACTCAGTGAATGCCTGAGATAATCCCACAGATGTCCCTGTCTACCCCTCGTTCCGGGCTGTCCGTCACGCTCGCCATCACCGGCGCCAGCGGCTCCGTTTTTGCCGTCGAAGCGCTCCACCAGCTCGATCAGGAAGAGCGGGTCGGCCGCATTCACCTCGTAGCCTCACCTAGCGCCCTTCGCGTCCTCGCCGAAGAATCCGGCCTGAGCGGCCGAACCAACCTCGCGGAAAAACTCCTCGGCCGCCCCTCGCCTAAGTGCCACACCCTTGCCCACGAGGACATCGGCGCCCCTATTGCCAGCGGATCGTTCCCCGTCGATGCCATGTTGATCCTGCCCTGCTCCATGGGCACCCTCGCCGGCATCGCTCACGGCCTTGCCGAAAACCTCATTGCGCGCGCTGCGGACGTCTGCCTCAAGGAGCGCCGACGCCTCGTCCTGTGCACCCGCGAGACGCCGCTGAACCTCATCCACCTTCGGAACATGGCGGCAGTGACTGAGGCTGGCGCGACCGTCTTCCCCATCACGCCCAGCTTCTACAATCAGCCCGCCGACGTGGCGGCCATTATTCGCAACTACGTCCACCGCGTCCTGCAGCACATCGGCCTGTCTCAGCCGGACGCCTACCAGTGGGGTGCCGACTCCTAGCTCGCCGTTAGCGAGCGCCTGTCTTTGCCATGTTCGCCAACGTCCGCACACTGCCCTCGGGCGCTGGGTTCGACTTCAGGAAGTCCGCCACAGCCGGAGCGACCCTGGCCGCGCACAACGACGGAGCCAGGTGCCCGCAACCCTCCACAACGTCCAGTTCCGAGCGCGGATCCAAAGAATGCATCTGGTACCCAAGGTCCAGCGGAGTCAACTCGTCGCGGCTCCCCCACACAATCAGCAGCGGCTCCGGCAGTCCAGACAGGAACGAATCCACAAACGTCGTTGAGCCCGTCATCGCGTTCATGCTCTTGCTCACAACCCACTGGTCGTTCTGCAAGCGCCGCACCAGGTCCTTACGAACAGCGTTGGGCAATGGCCTGGCACCAGGCTCCAACAGCGACCAAAGCCGCTGTGCCTCTTCCGGCGTTTTCGGGTCAAAGACCGTCAACGGAAACTTCGGCTGAAACTTCAGCCCGGCCGCATCGAAAACCACCACGCGATTCAGCACCTCGGGATGATCGTGCGCCAGATCCAGCGCGATCCACCCACCCATCGACCATCCACCCAGGTCTGTCTTCTGCAGCCCAAGCGCCTGGATAAAGTCGTAGACAAACTTCGCCTCACCCTCCATCGAATAGTCGCCATCCGCAGGCTTCGGTGACCTCCCGTACCCCAGCAAATCCGGCGCATACACGTGGAATCCAGCCCGCTTTAGCCGCTTCAGCATCGGCGCCCAGCTCTCCCCGCGATCGCCGAGGCCATGCACCAGCACCAGCGGCACGCCGCCACCCGGCGTACCCGACTCCGCGTCGTAGTAGTGCACCCGCCCCTCAGGCGTAAGCACGTAGTTACTCTGCACCCGGGCCACCAAGAGCCCCAGATGCGTGAACTGCGTCTCCAGCCAAAGGGGAGCACGCAAAATCAGCACAACGCCTATCACCACCACCAGCAGCAACACCAGCAGGGCACGACCCAAAACTCTCATCTCAGCGCCACTCGCTCCAATTTTCCGTCCTGTCTTACCCGCGCCCTGCTTCGATTGCTTCCCCGTCAGCGTAGCGGCTTGCCAAACTCTTCTCCAAATACGGTGTGGCTCATTTCAAAGCGCCCACCGTTGAACTTGTCCGCCCCGTGTACGTGGCCAATGGCCAGCAGCGCCACCACCCAGTAGCTCATGGGCAGCCGCAGGGTCTCGCACACCTTCTGCTGCTCGAAGCCCTCCAACGGCGCGGTGTCGTATCCCAGCACCTCGGCCATCAGCATCATGTGGGTGAAGGCCAGCATCACCTGCTTGTTCAGCCACCCCGTCATCTGGTCTTCCGTGAAGCTGGACAGGTAGGCCGGCACACTCTCCTTCGCCTGGGCCGCATAGCTCTCCGGCATGCCCGCGGCACGCCCCATCCGTAGCATCTCGTCCAGGTCTTTGCGCCATGCGTCCCGATCCCCGCACGCCACGATCACCGCGGAGGCCTCTTCCACCTTAGCCTGGTTATAGCTGGCCGCCCGCAACCGCCGTCGCTGCTCCGGGTGCTGCACCACGACGAAGCGCCAGGGCTGCATGTTGTATCCACTCGGGGCATGCAGTCCGGCGTCCAAAATTTGCCGCAGATCGCTCGACGGAATCGGTTCCCCTGTAAAACTGGGCGTCGATCGCCGTTCGCGAATGGCCTGCGCGAGTGTCTTCACCTCTGTAGCCATCGTCTCTCCGCGCCGTCTCCGGCCTGCACTCGCTCTCGGCTGCGCCCTTCGGCAACGGCCCTCACTTCGCCACCGCGGCAATTTCGCTCATCGGCTTCTGCACGACAAACGGGCTCGAGCCCGGAACGTCGGCAATCACCCAAACATTCTCAAACCCCTGCCGCAACTCAGGATGCGCAGAAACCAACGCAGTCGCCCCCGCCACATTCCGCGCGGTCGCGACTTCCCCACTCGCCCCGGCCTCCGCCTGGAGGTGCATCACCAGGTTCAACACCTTGCCAGCCTCGGCCGTCTGCGCCTCCAGGCTGGTCACACGAAATTGCGTTCCATTCGCGCCAACCAACGCCAACGGCGTCTGCGCATTCAAGCCATTGCTCAGCGGCTCCGGCGCGGCGGCTCGCTGCTCGCTCCGCAGCTTTTCCAGGTTCCCGCTGCTCACAAACCCCGCTGGCCGGAGCAGTTGATCCGCTTCGCCATACAGCACCCAGGCCAGCCAGGGCTTGTTGCCCTTCGCGTCCGCACGCGCCGTCGTCCAGTACCAAAGACCGTCATGCCCCGCCGCTGCTCGCTCATGCGGATAGAAGCCCGCCATCTTCCAGGTGCCAGCCTCTTGCTGCAGCAAGAACGCCAGCAGCCAGGGACTGGCACCCCGAGCTTCTACCGTCACGAACGCAAACCGTCCGGAGGGCAGCCCTGGGATCCCGAAGTCCGTCTCCGACACCGTTCCGGCCAACGCGCACGCAAAGTCAGCCTCGGAGGCATCCCCCGCCGGACGCGCCGAGGCATCCAGAAGATACGCCTGCGTCACCGCCAGGCTATCCCCGGCAATTCGACTCGCAGTCGTCTGCACGATGTACGCAGTCTGGTTGAAGTCGCCGGCATAGTGTGCGACGGTACTGGCCCGCATCCGCGTGGCATCCCCCGCCAGCACCGCCGACGCCAGCGAATAGGCTGCCGAGCCAACCTCACTCCGTTGCTGCTCCGTCATCCGGGACTGCGTGGTGCAACTCTGCGCGGCAGCCTTCGGCATCAGCGACGGAACCGCACCAACCGCCAGGGCACACAAGGCAGCCGCCGCTTGCATTCGCCGGGATCGCAGGCATCGCATGCTGCTCAGCATACGGAGCACGGCCACTAGAGTCCAGTACAGCCCCACCCCGCCCAGAATGCGAGGCACAAAGAAAAAGCTACCCCCGAGCGCAAATGCACGTCCCATACGCATGAGCACGCGACCGTTCACCCGTCCAGCCCTTTCGGCAGCGCTGGCCCTCTGTTGTTCCTCGGGTCCTGTCCTCGCTCAAGCCCAGAGCTCCCGCCTTCCAGCGCTGGCGCCCACCGCGGCCTCCCAGGCCGGTGCGCTGACGGCTCCGATTGCCGCCACCTCCGCCCCGGCAGATCGATCCGGCCAAGCCGCTGGCCGCCCGGAGGTGCAATGCACGGATGGCCAACTTGAAGTCCACGCCCAGAACTCAAGCCTGAACGGCATTCTGCGCGCGATCGCCCGCTGCACCGGCATGCGCATCACCGGAGGTATCCCCGAGCAACGGGTCTACGGGAATTACGGCCCGGCCGCTCCCGCAACCGTCCTAGCCACCCTGATCGACGGCACGGGCAGCAACATGCTCCTCCATGAAACCGCAAGCGACCAGCCCGCCGAATTGATCCTCACACCCCGCGTCGGCGGCCCCACCCCACCCTCTCCGTCTACCTACAACGACGCGGATGATGACACTCCCCAACCTGCCCCACCCCAGTCCTACCCACCCATGCAGCGCGCGCCGTACACCCACCCTGGGCAGGCGTTTGCCCCGCGAGCCGGTCAGATGAATGGTCCGGGAGTGCCACAAGGGGCAGCAGGTTCTGCCGTAACAGGCCCTCAGCCCATTCCGCAGCCCAACAACAACGTCAATGGAAACCCCGCAAACACGTCGCCCACCGCCTCTACCTACCCGACGACGAACTCGGTCCCGCTAGACGCAATTCGGACACCCTCAACCACGCCCTCCTCGGACGGCATCGTGGATGCACCGAATCCGCCTGCAGCCGGATCCGACACCGCTGCGGGTATGAGCAGCTCCCCAACCGGTTCCCCGGGCGCGGCGAACATCAATCCCAATGCGACGAGCCCGACCTCAATACCCGGCGCGACGAATACCACTGTGCCCGCCAACACCACGCAGGGAACTCCAGGCCAGGCCCCCGATCTCACACCTGAGCAGATCTTCGAGCAGTTGCGGCAAAGACAACAGCAGCAGCAACAACAACAGCCGCCCAACCCTCAATAAGCAGAAGTTGCGCCAGCGGGCAGCCCAAACGCAAGACACAGGAGTCCCTGTCGAAACGCTAGCTGCCGATCGCTCGCAAGCGCTGTCCTGCCACACGGGTGCGCGCTGCCGTCTCGGCATGGCTTCGGAACACCCGAAACATCACTTGGCAGATTCCGTACGCCGCCAGCACCCCGAGCGCCAGCGAAGCCAGCACCGCGCAGATCAACATCACCATTCCCATCACAACTGCACCTCTGCAATCCTCCGAGCTGCCGTCCAGGCACGCATCGCATTCGGAGGACTCGGCCATCTTCCCTCGAAACCCGCGCTCCTCCTCTGCAATTTTCGTGTGAGTCTGTTACCGAAACAGATACCTGCGCGGCCCTCAATACTCTTGCGAGCTCAAAGGTCGCTACGCGTCCCCCCTCTCAATCGGCGCGTTATCCTAGAGGTTGGCCCCCAAAGCCCCAAAGAACGCCATGAGCCTGACCCACATCAACGTCCGCGGTGCCCGCCAGCACAATCTCCGGGACATCTCCGTCTCCATCCCCCGGAACTCGCTCACCGTCGTCACCGGGCTCTCCGGCTCCGGCAAAAGCTCGCTCGCCTTCGACACCATCTACGCGGAAGGCCAGCGGCGCTACGTCGAGACCCTTTCCGCCTACGCCCGCCAGTTCCTCGACCAGATGGAACGCCCTGACGTCGATTCGATCGATGGCCTCAGCCCCGCAATCTCCATCGAGCAGAAGACCACCTCCCGCTCCCCCCGCTCCACCGTCGGCACCATCACCGAAATCTACGACTACCTCCGCCTCCTCTGGGCTTCTGTCGGCCAGCCACACTGCCCCAACTGCCACCAACTCATCTCTCGGCAATCCGCGGACCAAATCGTCGCCCAGATCGTCGAGCGCAACCAGACCGAGAGCCCCGGCGAGCGCATCACCGTCCTCGCCCCCATCGTGCGTGGCCGCAAAGGCGAGTTCCGCGAAGAGCTCGAAGCCCTCGACCGCAAAGGCTACCGCGTCCGCATCGACGGCGAAATCACCGAAATCGAAGAAGGCATGCGCCTTGAAAAGCGCAAAAACCACACGATCGAAGCCATCGTCGATCGCATCATCCTGAAACCGCTCGCTGCCTCCCCGGATACGTCATCTCGACCGGAGGCCCCCAGCGAACCAAGTGAGTCAATGGGCCGAAGCGCAGAGACCTCTGTCTCTGGCGAGCCATCCAAACTCCAGTTCGACACCAAACGCCTCCAGGCCGCGGTCACAACCGCCCTCCAACTCGCCAACGGCCTCGTCCTCATGGGCCTGCAACCCACCGGCGGTGAGTACACAGAAACGCTCTTCTCCTCGTCCATGGCGTGCCCGGACTGCGGCATCAACGTTCCCAAGCTGGAACCCCGCTCCTTCTCCTTCAACTCCACGTACGGTGCCTGCCCCGAATGCCACGGGCTTGGCTCTATCTTCGATTTTGACCCCGCCAAGGTCGTCACGGACTGGTCCAAGCCCCTCCTCGACGGTGCCCTCGGACCAGGTTCTTCCTCCCAATATCTCCTCCGTGCAGTGAAGCTTGCGTCAGAGAAGTTCAAAATCAACCTGAAGCAGCCCTTTGAGCTGCTTCCGAAGGATCAGCAGGACCTTCTGCTCTACGGCCCACCCCGTTCTGAAGGCGCCCGCCTCGGCTTCCACGGCGTCTTTCGCTACCTCCGCGACAACATGGAAGAGTCCAAGTCGGAGACCTACCGCGAGTACATGATGGGCTTCATGTCCGCCTCCGAGTGCCCGCGCTGCCACGGCGCCCGCCTCCGTCCGGAGTCCCTCGCCGTGACCCTCCCGGTTGCCGACGCAGCGCTCCATCCACCCGTCAGCAAGCCCGAAGACGACATCGAGTCGATCAGCGCTCCGAACGCTCGCCGCAACGTCTCCATCGCCGACTTCACCGCGCTCTCCCTCGAACGCGCGCTCGGCGCCGCCCGCTCCATGTACTTCACCGGTCGCGATCGCCTCATCGCCGACCGCCTCCAGCGAGAAGTCATCGAACGCCTGGAATTCCTCAACGCCGTTGGCCTAGGCTACCTTTCCCTCTCCCGCTCCGCCGCCACGCTCTCCGGCGGCGAGGGCCAACGCATCCGCCTCGCCACCCAGATCGGCTCCCGCCTCCGCGGCGTCCTCTACGTCCTCGACGAGCCCTCCATCGGCCTCCACCAGCGCGACAACCAGCGCCTCATCAGCGCTCTCGAAGACCTCCGCAACCTCGGCAACACAGTCCTTGTCGTCGAACACGACGAAGACACCATTCGCAAAGCCGACTACGTCCTGGACTTAGGCCCCGGAGCCGGCAAAAACGGCGGCCAACTCATGGCCTCCGGTACCCCCGCCGAGATCATGGCCAACCCCGCCTCCGTCACCGGCAAATACCTCTCCGGCGAGATCGACATCGTCACCCGCCCCACCCCCGACAAGGCTCCCCGCGAGCTGACCGACCGCTGGCTCTCGGTCGAAGACGCCACCTCCCACAATCTCCAGCACGTCACGGCCCACTTCCCCGTAGGCGTCATGACCGTGGTCTCCGGCGTTTCTGGTTCGGGCAAATCCACCCTCGTCAACGACATCCTCTATCGGTCGCTGGCCCGGGAACTCTACAAGTCCCGCGAAGAGCCAGGCGCCCATAAAGCAATCCACGGCGCCGACCAGTTCGACAAGGTCATCCAGATCGATCAATCCCCCATCGGTCGTACCCCACGCTCCAACCCGGCGACCTACACTGGGGTCTTCACGGCCATCCGTGACCTCTTCGCCATGCTCCCCGAAAGCCGCGAACGCGGCTACAAAGCCGGTCGCTTCAGCTTCAACGTCCAGGGCGGACGTTGCGAGGCTTGCCAAGGCGAGGGACAGCGAAGAATTGAGATGAACTTTCTCCCGGATGTCTATGTCCTGTGTGAAGTTTGCAATGGGCGCCGGTACAATCAGGAGACCCTCGCGGTGAAGTTCAACGGCTACTCCATCGCTGACATTCTAGACCTTCCCATCGAAGAAGCTGTCCCTATCCTCAAGGACATCCCAGCCGTTCACCAGCGTCTTTCCACCCTCGTCGATGTCGGCCTCGGGTACATTCATCTTGGCCAGTCCGCCACGACCCTCTCCGGCGGTGAAGCCCAGCGAATGAAGCTCGCCAAAGAACTCTCCAAACGCCAGACCGGGCGCACCCTCTACCTCCTCGACGAACCCACCACGGGCCTCCACTTCGACGACGTCCGCCGTCTCCTAGAAGTGCTGCACCGACTCACCGACCTCGGCAACACCGTCATCATCATCGAGCACAACCTCGACATCATCCGCAACGCGGACTATCTCCTCGACATGGGTCCCGAAGGCGGCGAAGGCGGTGGCCGCATCGTAGCCCAGGGCCCACCCGAGCTCGTCGCGCACGCGCCAGACTCGCACACCGGTCACTTCCTCGCGCGCTATTACGAGAATGGGACAGGCATCACCGCCCACCTCAAGCTTCCGCCGATTACGCTTCCCGACCTGGCAAAAAAACAACCGCGACCCAAACGCGACGCTCCCGAAAAGAAGACAGGCGTCCCCACGGCCTCCAAAACCCGCCCCGCCGAGGGCCGCAACAAAGAAGCTAAACCCGCAAAATCCGCCAGCAAGCAAGCCAAACGCAAGGCAGCCCCGACCGCATGAGCGACGTCCACATCCCCGAACCTACAGTCGACGAAGCACTCGACATTCAGCACGACCCCTTCCCCGCCGACGACCACTCGGTCGCCAAACGTATTCCGCACTTTGGGCACCTCGCCCTGCTCCTCGCGCTTGTCGCCGCCTCCGCGCTCGTGTCCGTGGCACTCTTCGCGCTGCTGCTGCGCGGCCACCCCGCGCTCAGGGAGAACGCCGTCGTTCAAATGGCGCTTGAAGCCTTCATCTACCTGCTCACCCTCGCCGCCAGCTTCAAGGTGTTTCCCCTGCTGTGGAAGCGTTCCTTCCTCAGCGGAATCGACTTCAACGCGCTCGCTGCCCGGCGCAACTGGCCCCGTCTTGTCCTCGCGGGTGTCCTCCTCTGCGTCCTGGCCCAGATCCCTGACCGCTTCATCACTGAACCCAAACACCCCGAGATCGAACACCTGATGAGCACGCAAGGCGGCGCCTGGGCAGCCCTGCTCCTCGGCGTCCTGCTCGCCCCGCTCTGCGAGGAGATCCTCTTCCGCGGCTTTCTTCTGCCCGCTCTCGCCACCGCCTACGACTGGCTCAGCCTGGACCGCACCCCGGCCGGCCTGCAGCGCTGGCAAAGCAGCACGGCCCACACCGTCCCAGCGCAGGTTTTCGCCGCCATCCTCTCTTCCCTCGCCTTCGCTCTGCTACACGCACCGCAGGATCGCTACGCCTGGGGGATTGTTGGCGTGCTGTTCGGCGTCGGGCTGGCCCTTGCCTACGTGCGCATCCGCACGCACTCCATCGCCTGTTCCACCCTCGTCCACATGACCTATAACGGCACGCTCTTCGCCGTCATGCTGGTGATCACCCGGGGCTTTCGTCACCTCGATCGTCTACAGTCTTGAAATTATTCACCACTCGCAATTGAAGTTCTGACCTACAATCTCAAAACGAGGAAATGTATGGCTGATGCGCGCAGATGCCCGAAGTGCAATTCGGAGAACGTCTTTCGTTCACGAAGGCGCTCTTTGGAGTACCTTCTGCCCTTCTTCCGGCCCTACCGCTGTTATAGCTGCGAACGCCGCTTCCTCATGCTCACCAAGAGTCCGGACGCCCGCCGTATCCGCCTCGAGAATCGGCAGATGTCCGGCAAGCACCCCAGCTAGGCTCCCGTCCTCAAGCGCATGATGCTCCGCCGCTGAGCTATTCACCATGGCAAAAAACGATCGGGCTGATTGGTGGGCTCGGTCTCCGCGCCGGGATCTTCTTGCGCTGCACCGCACAAGCGCTTCGACTCGGAGCCGACTTCCTGCGCAAAACAGCGCAAAACCTGATCGACCGCTACGGCGCCGAGGCAATTGTGTTTGCCGGAACTGACCTTTCCTCCTTCTATGCTGAACAGAAACCCGGTTTCCCCTACCTGGACGTAGCGCGGCTCCATGTGGATGGGATCCTCAAACGCCTCCTTGCGCAATGAAAGCGGGCCGAACCCAAGCTTTACAATGGAGAGCGATGATTCCCACGCTCCAATGGACGCCCGAAGGCGTCAGCTTCCTCGACCAGACCAAGCTCCCCCTCGAAGAAACCTATGTCCTCGCCCGGAACTACGAGGAAGTCGCCACGGTCATTCGTGACATGATCGTCCGCGGCGCGATGGCCATTGGCGTGTCCGCGGCCATGGGCGTCGCCCTCGGCATCCAGCAGTCCCGTGCCACCTCCCTTTCCGCGCTGGCCGCCGAGGTCGAGGTGATCTGCGACACCCTCGCCAAGACTCGGCCGACAGCGGTGAACCTCTTCTGGGGTATCGGCCAAATTCGCCAAACCTTTAACGAATTGGCAGAAAAAAATGCGCGCATTCCGGAGATCAAGGCCGCCGTCGTCGCCCGAGGCCAGGAGCTCTACGACGAAGACATCGCGAACCTCCGTAAACTCGGCCGCTTCGGCGCCGATCTTCTCCCCGAAGAAGGAACCGTCCTCACCCACTGCAACGCCGGCGCCCTCGCCGCCTGCGGCTATGGCTCCGCACTGGGCGTCATCCGCGCCGCGATCGAGGGAGGCAAGCAGATCGACGTCTTCGCCGACGAGACCCGCCCCTTCAACCAGGGCGCCCGCCTCACCGCCTGGGAGCTCCTCAAAGACAACATCCCCACCACGCTCATCTGCGACAGCATGAGCGGCTACTTCATGGGCCAGGGCCGCATCGCCGCCGTCATCGTCGGCGCCGACCGCATCGCTGCCAACGGCGACACCGCCAACAAGATCGGCACCTACTCCGTCGCGATTCTGGCCAAAGAACACGGCATCCCCTTCTACGTCGCAGCCCCGTTCAACACCATTGACCTGGCGACCCCCACCGGCGCGGCCATCCCCATCGAACAGCGCAGCGCCCGCGAGGTCACCCACGTCAACGGCCGCCAGGTCACGCCCGACGGCGTCGGCATTGAAAACCCCGCCTTCGACGTCACCCCCGCCAAATACATCACTGCCATCATCACCGAACGCGGCATCCTCCGGGCCCCCTTGTCGGACTCCATCGCCGCAATGTCCCGGCCGACCGACTCGACCGTGCAGACCTCATCCATGCCCGCGCTGGCCGCCGTTTAGCGACTGGATCGAGGTCCATCCGGCCTCTGCCCACGGCCAGCAACGCGCGCCAACGCTGCTTCATCAACGTTGGCGCCGTCTCATCGTTTACGTGGTCAAAGATGGCCCGCATCTTCGCCAGCTCACACGGCCGAAGCACCGTCAGCGTCCTCCTCCGGCAGTAAACTGGAGGGGTGCTCCCGCGCTCTTTCAGTGGGAAGCAAGCGGACTAAGTTGACCCCGGCCTTCTTCAACCCGCGCCTGCGCTCCCTGCCTCGGGGCAATGCCATCGTGCTCGGCTGCCTGGCGCTCGCCCTTCCGCTTTCCCACTTCCCCCATCTGCGCCCCAACTACTGGCTGGCCCTTCCTATCCTCGGGGTTGCAGTCGGTACGGCAGACACCATGCGTTGCATGCGCAAACGCTGGGACTTCTACCACGGCGGCGTGATTCTCTGTATCTACATGGACCTCATGATTATGATTCTGGTCCTGTTTCTGCTGCTGTACCCTGCCTTCGCCTAGCGCGCCGCCCCGCAACACCGCGGTCTCAAACCGCAGTTCACCCCGGGCGGCGGCGGTGAGAGAGATCTGCGGCCCCCCGGGTACGAGGCCCAGGGTGGGAGCCTTCGCACCCTGTAAACTGGGTCTCCAGACCAAATGCCTTCCGACCCGCAGCACCCAAGCCAAAAGTTCTACCTCACCACCCCGATCTACTACGTCAACGCCCGGCCGCACATCGGCCACGCGTACACGACGATCGTGGCGGACGTTCTCGCACGCCGCCACCGCCTCCAGGGCGACGACACCTTCTTTCTCACCGGCACCGACGAGCACGGCCAAAAGATCGAGCGCAGCGCCGCCGCCGCCGGCATCCCGCCCCAGCAGTTCACCGACGAAGTCTCCGCCCAGTTTCGCGCCCTCTGGGACCGCATGGGCCTCACCTATAACCGCTACATCCGCACCACCGACCCCGCCCACAAACAAGGCGCCCAAAAGCTCTTCCGCGAGCTCTACAACCGCGGCTTCATCTATCTCTCCACCTACACCGGCAGCTACTGCGTCTCCGACGAAGCCTTCGTCGACCTCCCCGCCGGCACCCCCTGCCCCGATTGCGGCCGCACGCTCGAAACCGTCACCGAAGAAAACTTCTTCTTCAAGCTCAGCGAACTTCAGCTTCCGCTCCTCAATCTAATCGAGAGCAACGAACTACTTATCACGCCCGAAGCTGCCCGCAACGAAGTTTTGTCCTTTCTGAGGGGAGGATTGGGGGCGTACTACCCTGAGTTGGAACGAGAGCTAGGCCTTCCGCAGCAGAACGGATTAGATGGAACGCAGGTATTTGCTTTAGCAGTGAAGCGAGACTTGCTTCGACAAACTAAGCTGGGCCTTCACTACCGCCCCGGCGCCCTCAAAGACCTTTCCGTCTCCCGAAGCAGCTTCACCTGGGGCATCCCCGTCCCGGCAGACGTTCAGGAAGCCTCCGGCACCACCCAAAACCACGTCATCTACGTCTGGCTTGACGCCCTCGCCAACTACATGACCGCCATCGGCTACGGCTCCGACGACCCCGCGAAGCAAGAGGAATTCCAACGCTACTGGCCCGCCGACCTGCATCTCGTCGGCAAGGAAATCACCCGCTTCCACTGCGTCTACTGGCCCGCCTTCCTCCTCGCCGCCGGCCTCCCCACCCCCAAACAGATCACCGCCAACGGCTGGCTCCTCTTCGACAACGCCAAGATGTCGAAGTCCCGCGGCAACGTCGTCCGCACCGAAACCATCCTCGACGCCTTTGGCACTCTCTGCCCCCCAGTGCACCGTTCGGAGGTTAAGACTGGAAGGAGCACGGCTTCAGCCGTGCCTGCCTGCCGCTGCCGAAACGGCGGCTTTAGCCGCTGAGGTACGCCCGCCAACCTGCGAAGAACGCGACCTCTTCGCCGCTGACGTCCTTCGCTACTTCCTCCTGCGCGAAATCCCCTTCGGCCAGGACGGCAGCTTCAGCTTCGACGCCCTCATCACCCGTTACAACGCCGACCTCGCCAACGGCTACGGCAACCTCGTCAGCCGCACGCTGAGCATGATCGACAAGTACTTCCGAGGCATGATTCCGGCCCCCCGCTTCGAAGACACGCCGGAGAGCTCAGTCACGCCCGACGGCTTCGATTCTGCCTACCTCGGCAACACCGCCACCGCGCTTCGTCTTCGGCTCGCGGACGTTCCCCAGACCGACTTCGCCACCACACTCACCGAGATTCTCGGCTTCGTCGGCGCGGTAGACGGCTTCATCACTGCCAATGCTCCATGGAAGCTGGCCAAGGACCCAGCCCGCGCCGACCGTCTCGCGACCGTACTCTACCTCTGTGCCGAAGCCGTCCGCTGGTGCACCGGCCTGCTCTACCCCTTCTGCCCACACGTAACCGCAGGGGTCTGGGCCCAGGTTGGCCTCGGCGACATCAATGATGCCGTGCAGGCCACCGATCTCGCCCACCTGCACTGGGGCGGGCTGGAACCCGGCACCAAACTCGGCCACCTCGCCCCCATATTCCCCCGCGCCGATAAAGGACTCGCTCAAACAATGATCGACATGGAAGAAGCCCGCAACACCCCCGCCGCACCCGCCACAAGCGATCCCGGCGCGGCGCCACGCACCAGCACCAGCGACCCCGTCACTGAAAGCTCCGCCACCCTGACCGTAGGCGGCAGCAACGCCCAAACCCCCTCCCTCCCCGTAACCCCCGGCCCGCACACCGAGGCCCCCGCCAGTGGCGCCTTCGCGGCCACCGCCAGCCCCCAATCCCCCGCGCCCGCAGACGAACCCACCACCATCACCATCGACGACTTCATGAAAGTCGAGCTCCGCGTCGCCCAGATCCTCATCGCAGAGCGCATCCCGAAAGCCGACAAACTCCTCCGCCTCGAAGTCGACCTCGGCACCGAGCGCCGCCAGATCCTCTCCGGCATCGCCCAGCATTACACCCCCGAAGAGCTCATCGGCCGCCGCATCGTGGTCGTCTCCAACCTTGCTCCCCGCAAGATGCGCGGCCTCGACTCCCACGGCATGCTCCTCGCCGCCAGCGAAGGCCCCGACGGCAAACCCATCCTCGCCTCCTTCGGCGAAGACATCGCCCTCGGCTCTCGCGTGCGCTAGGCAACAAAGGGCTGCCTCATCCCCCGAGGCAGCCCTGCACTTCTTCCTGTTCCATGAGGGAACCTGCTTCCACGCCCCGCGGGCGGAGCGGCTAGCCCCGGTTCCACCCCAACCGCGCCAGCGCCTCGCGGTTTCTGTCTCGCAAAAACGCCAGGTTTTCCTCGAGCGCCTGTTCATCCTCATTCATGGGCCGCGGCGCAAGCCGGAACTCCACATCCAGCACCCCGTCCCGCGCCAGTTCCGCCCACTGGAACACCACCGGCACGCCCATCCGCGCAGCCAGCCGAAGGGGCAGTTCAGAAAGCTCGCCTCCCAGAAAAGCGTCCGCAAGAAACACAACGGACCTGCCCGCCTTCAGCTTTCCACGAACCTGCCGCAGAAGCTGATCATCCGCCGGGATTGCCTCAATGTGCTCCTTCCAGCCAAAGACGAGAAATTCGCGCCCGTTCACAATCTTGCCTTGATCCGCCACCACCGCCGGCGCCTCGCCACCCTGCTCCAGCCCCACCCGAAGGGGCACCTCCGTCAGTGGCAGGTGCGTCCAGGTGTACATCTTCGGGCCGGGCGTCCGGCAAACCTCAGCTCCCGTTACCCGGTACGGAATAGGAAACTCACCGCCAAAGCTCAGCTCTCGCAACCAGAAATCCAGCATCATGGCCGTAGCAAACGCGCCATTGCCACCCATGCGCTGCACAAGCTGCCCTTGCAGGCGAGCCGCGGTCAATGCCGTGCGATACCACGCTCGCCGCGGCACCAGCCGGCGGACAATCGCCGCCTGCCGGGATAGCGGAAGGTGCGCCGCCATGCGCTTCAAGCTTTTCAGGACCGACCGGCTCACTCTTCCTGCTTACTTTCGGGCATCGTCCGCCATCATCCGGCTCCGCTGCGCTGGGCAGACGATTCCCATCCTGGGAAACTGTACAGGAAGCGCAAGCCCCCGGACACTCGCCCCTTCGGGGAGCACAACGCGCCAAGGAGTCAGCGTATCCTAGAAAATAGTGCTGATTGACTCACATTGTCACATAGACGACTACCCCAACCTTCCCCGAAATCCTCGACCACGCCGAGCAGGCGGGTGTTTCAGCCCTGCTCGCCATCGGCATCGGCGACGGGCCCGCCACAATGCACCGTGCCCTCGACCTCGCAAAGACTCACACCCGCACCGGCCTCAAGTCTTCGCCACCGCCGGCATCCACCCCCAGGAGGCCCACCAGGCCACGCCCGAAGCCCTCGCCAGCCTCGACCTGCTCGCGCAGGATCCCGCTGCATCGCCATCGGTGAGATCGGCCTCGACTACTACCACCTCGACAACCCCGATCCCGACGTCCAGCAGGCCGCCTTCGTCGCCCAGATGGCGATCGCCGCCGGGCCCGCAAGCCCATCACCATCCACTGCCGCACCTCCGAGCTCGCCAGCGCCAAGGTGAAAGCGCGTTCGGACACCGTGACGCCTGGGAAGACCTCCTCGCCCTCATCGCCGAGCACTGGACCCCCACCGGCCTCCCCGGCATCATGCACTGCTTCTCCGGCGACGCAGACCAGGCGCAGCGCTCCCTCGCGGCTGGCTTCTATCTCTCCTTCGCCGGCAACCTCACCTACCCCAAGAGCACCGTCCTCCAGGAGGTCGCACAGCGCGCTCCGGCGGACCGCATCCTCGTCGAAACCGACGCCCCCTTCCTTACTCCGCATGCCCGCCGCGGCCAGCGAAACGAGCCCGCCTTCGTCACGCGAAACTGCCGCCTTCCTCGCCGAGCTCCGAAAGCACGACAGCTGAAGAGCTCGCCGCCCGGACCACGGCCAACTTCCGTCGCCTCTTCCCATCCACCGCCACAACGGACGCCTCCGCCGCGTCATAATGGACACCGCGCAACCAGCTTCAGGAGAACCACCGAACATGCCCGCAGATCAAAGCTTCGACGTAGTCAGCAAAGTAGACATCCAGGAGGTCAAGAACGCCATCGACCAGGCCTCCAAAGAGGTCAACGCCCGCTTCGACCTCAAGAACTCAAAGTCCACCATGGCGCTCGAAGGCACTGAGACCATCCAGCTCGCCAGCCAGGACGAGTACACCCTCAAGTCCGTCATCGAAATCCTCTCGCAGAAGCTCGTCAAGCGCGGCGTCTCGCTCAAGAACCTCGAATACGAGAAGATCGAGCCCGCCTCCAACTCCTCCGTGCGCCAGAAGATCAAGCTCAAGCAGGGCATCAACTCCGACGCCGCAAAGAAGATCGTCGCCATGATCAAGGACTCGAAGATGAAGGCCCAGGCCTCTATCCAGGGCGACACCGTCCGCGTCACCAGCAAAGACCGCGACACGCTGCAGGAGATCATGGCCATGCTGCGCGGCAAAGACTTCGGCGTCGAACTCCAGTTCACCAACTTCCGTTCCAACTAATCACGATGCCATTGCATGCCACACAACCTGCTTTCAGCGACCCTGCTGCCTCCGCGCCTTCCTGCTACTCTAAGCAGGCGTGAGGTCCATTTCCATCTGCGACGGCCGGCGAGGTCTTTGACCTTCTCCGCGACGACCTCGCCGCCGTCGAACCCGAGTTCGCCCGCCAGTCCGCCTCCCACGTCGAAGTCGTCACCGACATCGCCCACTACCTCATGGCCGGCGGCGGCAAACGCATCCGCCCCCTGCTCCTCCTGCTCTCCGCCAAGGCCTGCGGCTGCGACTCCGACGCCCGCATCCGCCTCGGCGCCGTCGTCGAAATGCTCCACACCGCCACCCTCGTCCACGACGACATCATCGACGAGGCCAGCACCCGCCGCGGCCGCCCCTCCTCGAACACCACCTGGGGCAACGCCAAGTGCGTCCTCGCCGGCGACTGGCTCTACATGCAGGCCTTCCAAAGCGCCCTCGAAGAACGCAACTTCCGCGTCCTCGACCTGCTCATCTCGCTCACCCAGCAGATGGTCGAAGGCGAACTGCTGCAGATGGAAAAGCTCGGCCACCTGATCAACGAGGAAGAGTACTTCGACCTGATCTTCCGCAAGACCGCCTGCCTCTTCCAGGTCTCCATGCAGCTCGGCGCCGTGATCGCGAGCCCCAGCGCTCGGTACTCCCCAAGCGCGCAACGGCAATGGGCAGCCTCTCGCAGACGAAGTGGCACGCCCGCTACGAAGCGCCTTGGGCGAGTACGGCCGCAACCTCGGCCTCGCCTTCCAGATCGTCGACGACGTCCTCGACCTCACCGCCACCGAAGACGTCCTCGGCAAGCCCGCCGCCTCCGACCTGCGCGAAGGCAAGGCCACGCTCGCCGTCATCCACGCGCTCGAGCGCGGCACCGGCGCCGACCGCGAAGCCATCCGCACCGTGCTCGCCGACCGCAGCTTCGCCCGCGTCTCCCACGCCCAGATCCTCGAGATCCTCAACCGCCACGGCTCCATCGCCTACGCCATGGACACCGCCTGCGCCTACGCCGAAGCCGCCCGCCAGTCCATCGCCGAACTCCCCGACACCGAGGCCAAGCGCGCCCTCCTCTGGGTCCCAGGCTTCGTCACCAGCCGCGACCGCTAGTTCAGCCCCGCCCGGGCAAGCTTCCTTCAGCTCTCACGCAGCATTGCACCGCCATCACACCCCGATGCGTCGCCTACCCGGCAATTCGCATGGTGCGACCATGACGGCTAACAATCGCCAGCCGCTCAGAAGCAAGAATCCTGCGCGCCTGCGTGCGTGCATGGCTGTGCCACGGTCCGCTGGCGTCCAACCGGCTGTACGCCGTCCAGTGCCGCAGCGCCTTCCGCGTCTCGCCCATACGCTCATACGCCAACGCCAGGTTGTAATGCGCGTCCGCATACTGCGGCACAAGCTCCAGCGCCCGCTCATAGGCCTTCACCGCCTCTGGCAAACGCATCTGCTCATCCAGCACATTGCCCAAGTCGAAGAACGCCAACGCGTACTCCGGATCCGCCTCGGTAGCTCGCCGGTATAGTCCTTCAGCTCCAGCAAAGTCTCGCTCGTTGTAGCAAATTGTCCCGAGGTTGATCGCTCCGGGCGCATGCATCGGCTCTACCGCGAGCAGGTGCTCATAAAGCGCCTTCGCCTCGCCGAGCGTCTCCGAACGCTCCTCCAGCCGCACCGCCCGCTGAAAGATCTCCTGCAGGGAAAGCGCATGGGCCACTGCGTCCACCGGTCTCTGCCGCACCACGCCCAAAGCCGCGGTCCCGGGCGAGCCCTCGAAGTCGAATAGGAGCTGCGAACTCAACGGGTCCAGCAAGGCCCCGCTCTGCCGAAACACCACCCGCGGCCGATGCGGCGCAACTACAGCGCCCGAAAGCGGATTCGCGTCGCCCGCCACCCGCCGCATCGCATCCACGGAGCGCCGAATGCTTTGGACCGAAATGCGCGTAGCCGCCAGATCCCGCAGCTTGCGTAGACGCGACAGACCGTCGAACGCATAACTTTCCGCAGGCTCAATCAGCCCGGCGCGTTCCCAGATCTCCAACTGCCGAACGGGCAGGCGGAGGATGCGCAACACATCATGGCGTTGGAACAGGCTCACAGCGGTTGGCTCCAGGGATGGTTGCGGCAGGGACAAACGCACCGCTAGCCCGAGTATGCGCGGGCTTTTGCCCTGCAGCAAGGGTTCCGCTGCACCCAAACGCAGATATACGTGGATAAATGGAACCTAACCCAATACACGCCTTTTGTGGGGTGCACATCAGGTGGGGCATTACCGTCGGCTTTTGCCGTGGCGCTCGACCGCGCTTTCCTCGCCGTCGCAAGTAGCCTAAACTGAGAGGGTTAGCACCACCGCCCGATTCTTCCTCCGCAGAGCCACACGACTCAAACTCAGGCACGTGACATCCCGGCGATATCTCCTGTCCGACCCTTAATGCAAAAGTGGGACAGCCACACGCTCGGCTGCTTCGTATCCTCCAGCTTGTAATGATGGAGATCGCAGTGAACGCCGAAGGGCCCCGGCTGGAAGCTATTGAGCACTATGGTCTGGCCGACCTGCCACACGACCCGGCACTGGATGACATCGCGCGCCTCGCCGCTCAGGTCTGCGGCGCGCCGCTCGCCGGCATCGGCATCGTCGAGCCGGGCCGAACCTCGCTCATCGGCCGTTATGGCTTCGAAGCTGACTCCCTTCCACCGGAAGCGCTCCCCTGCGAGACCACCATTGAAGCGCAAGGCGTCTACCAGATCCCGGACGCCCGTCGCGACCCCTCTTTCGCTCCCCTCGGCTTCGCGATCGATGGGGCACGCTTCCGTTTCTATGCCGGAGCGCCTATCCAAACCCCTAAGGGCGTAGCGATCGGCAGCCTCTTCGTCCTCGACACCACCGCACGCAAGCTCACGCCCTCGCAGCTGGACTCCCTCGAAGCTCTAAGCCATACCGTCACCACACGCCTCGAACTCATCATGCGCGTGCACGAGACCCACAAGGTCGCACGCGCACGCCAACGCGTTGAAGCTGCCCTCACGGTCGAGAAGAACTTCGTCGCCGCGGTCCTCGACACCGTCGGCGCTCTCGTAGTGGTCTTCGACACCGCCGGCCGCATCGTCCGCTTCAATCGCGCCTGCGAAATCATCTCCGGCTACCGCGCCGCCGACCTCGTCGGCAAATTCGCCTGGGAGCGACTCATCCCGCAAGAGGACGTTCCCGGCTATATCGCAGACTTCGAAAGGATCCGCGGAGGCCAGTTCCCCACCGCGTTCGAGAACTTCTGGCTAGCCAACGACGGCTCTCGCCGACATATCTCCTGGTCCGCAACGGCTCTCCTCGATTCAGGAGGACAGGTCGCTTTCATCATCGCAACCGGTATCGACGTGACAGTACAGCGCGTTGCAGAAAGCACCATTCGCGAAAGTGAGTCCCGCTACCGCCAGATCGTCGAGGGCTCGCTTGGCCTGGTCTGCACCCATGACCTGGACGGCCGCATTCTTTCGATCAACAAACACGGCGCGCAAAGCTTCGGACGGGAAGTCGAAGAGGTAATAGGCCACCCGCTGTCAGAGTTCATCAACCCGGAGCGCATGCACCTGCTCCAGCCCTACCTGGAGGCCCTGCTGTCTACCGGTGAAGCCCAGGGCCTGATGCACCTGAAGCACCTCAACGGCGAAGAGCGCGTACTCGCCTACCGCAACCGCCTGGTCGAGCCGAACGATGGCCCGTGCTACGTCCTGGGCTTCGCAGTCGACATCACCGACCAGATCCGCGCGGAGGATCAGCTCCGTTCCGTGATCCGGCAGTCCAACTCGGTCCTTGAATCCGTCGGCGACGGCATCTATGGCATCGATCTCGATGGCAAGGTCACGGTGGTCAACCCCGCCGCCGCCCAGATGCTCGGCTTCGGGCACGAAGAGATGCTGGGCCGCAACATGCACGAACTCACGCACCACACCCGCGCCGACGGCTCACCTTACCCCGAAGACGACTGCCCCATCCGCGGCAGCCTTCGGGACGTCACCACCATCCGCGTCGCTAACGAGGTCTTCTGGCGCAAGGACGGCACCTCCTTCCCCGTCGAGTACGTCGCTCGCCCCCAGATCGAAATCCTCGGACCCAACGACGGCCTCACCGGAGAGCAGGCCCGCAGCCGCGCCGTCGGCGTCGTCGTTGCCTTCACCGACATCAGCGAGCGCAATGCCCTCGACCAGATGAAGGATGAGTTCATCTCCACGGTCTCGCACGAGCTTCGCACGCCGCTCACCAGCCTCCGCGCCGCACTCGGCCTGATCGCCGGGGGAGCACTCGACAGCCGCCCGGACAAGGCCCGCCAGATGATGGAGATCGCCATCGGCAACACCGACCGTCTCGTCCGCCTGGTAAACGACATCCTCGATCTCGACCGCATCGGCTCTGGCAAGGCAGAAATGCACTTTGTCAGCTGCTCCATCGAAGAGATCTTCCGCCGCGGCATCAGCCTTCTGCAGGCTCCGGCCTCCCAGGCCAACGTACGCTTTTCCATAGAGGCCAACGGTGTCACCGTTTGGGCGGACCCGGATCGCATCCTCCAAACCGTGACGAACATGCTCTCAAACGCGATCAAGTTCTCGCCGGCTCCGGCCGACGTTCCCACAGAAATCAGGCTGACCGCAAGCTACGGAGCCGCCGATCAGGCCCTCATTGAGATCGAAGACCACGGCTGCGGTATCCCCGAAGACAAGCTGCAAGTCATCTTCGATCGCTTCAAACAAATTGACGCCTCCGACGCACGCACCATGGGCGGTACAGGCCTGGGCCTCGCCATCTGCCGCGCTATTGTGCTGCAGCACGGGGGCCAGATCTGGGCCACAAGCACCCTCGGTCAGGGCTCCACCTTCCACTTCACCCTGCCCACCCAACCCCGCCGCCGCCTCCGGTAGCCAAACGCCGCCGTCCCGCCGCAGCACTCACTCCAGGGTGTTGCCCCCGTTCACCGCAATCTTCTGCCCGGAAACAAAGCTGGCCCCATCGCTCGCCAAAAAGGCCACTACCCGGCCGACTTCTTCTGCAACCCCCATGCGCCGTAGAGGCACAGCCTCCGCATAGGCCCTCTTGTCCTCCTCAGAAGCCGCAAAGGATCTCTCTGTCGGAATCCACCCCGGCGCGACCAGATTGACCGTAATGCCCTCCGGCCCCAGCTCCCGCGCCCAGGATCGCGTCTGACCCAACTGCGCCGCCTTCGCGGCAACATAGTTCGCAAAGCGCGGATTGCCTAACTCCACTACCTCGCTGCCAATCTGAATCACCCGCCCGAAACGCCGCTCGCGCATGCCCGCCAACACTGCCTGCAACAGAAGCAACGGTGACTTCACAAAGAATTCCATCTGGTCCAGGTACGCCTGCCAGGTTTGTTCTTCGATCCCCAGCATGGGCTGGTGCCCGGTCGCGTTCACCACCAGCACGTCTACCGGCCCCAGGTCAGTCTCGACCGCCGCAACCAAACGTTGCACCTCTGCCTCATCGCGCACATCGGCCCCAAAGGCCTGCGCCTGCAACCCCCGCCCGCGTAGATCAGCACAAAGGCTCTCAGCCCGGTCCGCACTGGCGAAGTAGTTCACTGCCACCCGAAATCCCGCCTCGGCCAAAGCCACTGCCATCGCCGCGCCAAGACCGCGCGACGCTCCCGTAACCAGCGCTGTTCGCTGCATAAACCACAGCATAGACCAGCATCTCGAGGGCAATTGCGCCCGGCCTATGGGGTCTCCTATGATGGCTGCACTTTATGGCTTCGATTCTGCGCGTACTCGCCTCGTCCCTCCTCTTGAGTTCCTCTCTCTCCGCCTATCCCGCGCCGCAACAAACCAAAGCGCAGCCGCGCATGCAGGGCATCTTCGAGGGCAGCGACGACATCGGCCACGCGCAAATTGGCTCCACGCTCTACAACCCTGCCAAGGCCAGCTACGAAATCCGTGGCGGCGGCAACGATGTGTGGGGCACCGCCGATGACTTCCGCTTCACCTGGACGCGGCTCTCAGGCGACGGTTCCCTTGCAGCCGACCTCCACGTGGACGCCCCGGTCACCTATCGCCTCTCCAAAGGCATGCTGATGTTCCGCCAAAGCCTCGACCCCGGCTCCCCCTACGCTGACATCGCCATCCACGCGGACGGCCACATCACCCTGCAGTACCGGCTCACGCAGGGCGGCGAGACGAAGGATGTCACCCTCCCCGAGCACAACGTGCGGCATCTCCGCATCGTCCGCCACGGCGACGTCTTCACCGTCTACGCTCAGTCCGGCAACTCCGCCACTTCTGGCAATTCCACCAGAACCGCCGCTCCCTCCATCTCCATCCCCATGCACGACCCCGTATACGTCGGCCTCGGCGTGTGCTCGCACAACACGGACGACCTGCAGACGGTGACCTTCTCCAAAGTGAAGGTGGAAGGCGCAACTCACTAGTTCCCGCTACTGCGCCGGGGCCATCCCGTACACCCGCACATAGTCCACCAGCATCTCCAGAGTCGGCGACGTCTTAGCATCCGGCGGTCCCGGCCAGCGACCTCCCACGGCAAGGTTCAACAGCAGGAAAAACCGTCCCTGGTCAAACGCCCACACCCCACCTTTGGGCAGATCGGCGGGCGTAAACGTCGCGTACGGCTGCGTCGGATCATCCACATAGAACTGCACCTTCCCCGGGCTCCACACGATGCCATACGTGTGGAACTCATCCGCATAAGGCTTGCCCGAAGCCAACGAGAACGGCTTCCCCAATCCCGCGCCCTGGTAGCCGGGGCCGTGCAGCGTACCATGCACCTGCGTCGGCTCCTTGCCAATGTTCTCCATGATGTCGATCTCCCCACACGCGGGCCAGGGATTTTGCTTGACGTCCTCTCCCAGCATCCAGAAAGCTGGCCACACACCCTCCCCTTTGGGGATGCGAATACGAGCCTCAATCCGGCCATACTGAAAGCTTTGGAGCTCATGTGTCACCAGCCGTGCCGACGTCCACTGCCCCGCAGCGTTCTGCCGCGCAACCACATGCAGGTACCCGTCCGCGCCCACAAACGAGTTCGGCTCCTTAGCCGGATCGCAGGGCGGCGCCGTGGTCCGAGGACTGCAGTAAGTCTCCAGCTCATCATTCCCCCAGCCACCCCCTCCGGTCTCATAGGCCCATGCGCTCGCATCCGGAGCGGACGCCGGCTGATTGAACTCATCCGACCAGACCAGGTGTTCCCCGGGAAGCGCAGCGACAGCCCCTTTCGCAGCAGTTGAAGCCGTCTGTGCCTGGGGCGGAACGGGAAACAGGATCCATATCGCAAGCAGAAGGACGCCGTTGATGCAACGGCAAAGAGGCAGTCGACGCATGCACCGAGCATACCCGCGACGCCTCTGCCGAAACTGCGTAATGTTCAGCAACATACTTTTGTTCCGCACCTTTCCGCAACGAAGAGGGTTGCATCCTATAGCCAGCATGGTGTCAACGTCCAAGTTCGAGAGCCTTGCGCAACGCTTTGCTCCTTATATCGACGAACTGCAGGATTTCTTTAGCAGTCGAAAGGTCCCTTTCGGCACGCCGGGCGACCTGCAGGCCTTTCCTGGCCGCCTGCAAGATCCCGCCTTCCATGAGGAAATGACCTCCATGGTGCGCTCGATCGTCTACCGGGAGAGCGAAGCCGTTCCCCGCACCGAACTCATGGAGATGCTCGCCATTGCGGTCGCGGGCCCACGCGTGGAGGAGTCCGCACCCGAGCTGCACGAGCCGTTACGTCAGCTCCTGATTTTTGTGACCGAGGTCGTTCGGTCCCAAAGACTGACACTCCCTCCAGATTTTTCGCTGGACGACGAAGAAGACATCGCTCGCCCCCAGGCCGCCGAGCTTGTCATTCCCGCAGCTATCCCCGGGCCCGTCGTGGCGCAAAACCCGGACCTGCACGCCTTGGGCACCCTCAACCAATCTGGCCATGCCGCTCCTCTGCCAACCAACGACCGCCTCTCCCGTGCGCTCATCCACTCCGAAGACAACGTCGATGCTGCTCCGGCCCCGCAGGCCCACGTTCCCTTCGCACCACGTCCGCCATTCGTCCCGCAACGCGCGGGCACTGCGGGCGACGTCCGGCGATTCCCGCGTTCGTTCTCGTCCTTTCTGCGTCAAGCCTACTGGATCCCCGGAGTCTGTGTTCTCCTGCTGGCCGTGGCGGTCGCGTATTATCTTAAGGGCCACTCCCAACCACACCCTGCTGCCGTACCCCAGGGAACAACCCTTCCAGCGAACACCGGCCTGGCCAAACCCTCCGCCTACGGCCCGCCAATCCGCAGCGGGAGGTCGCGCGCCCAGCGCGCCTCGTCGGAGCCGAATGGATCTGTTCCGGAACCAGGCGCCTTCACGCTGGACCAGCCAGGCAATCGAACCGCGGCTGACGGTCGAAGCTCCTCCCCCGCCATAGGGAATCCCCCGTTCCCCCGCTCGGCAAAGCACAGTGATCTCCGCCCCGCTCTGACCTCCTCCAGCATCTCCCCCCGCGTGCTGGGCGGCCGTGAAGGCGTTTTCCTTGCGTCATCCGGCATGATGGCAGCTCACCTGCTCACGGCCCCCGCGCCTCACTACCCAAAACTGGCCAGCATCGCTCACGTAGAGGGCGAGGTCATCGTGCAAGTCGTCGTCGCGCGCGACGGCAGGGTGGAGGCAACCCGTGTTCTGGAGGGCCCCAGGCTCCTCCGCAGCGCCGCCGAGCATGCGATCCGCCGCTGGCGCTACCGTCCCTATGTCGTCGACGGCAAGCCAACGGACGTTGCCACTATTGTGACAGTGAACTTCCGCCTCTCACGCTGACAAACTCCGAAAGCTGCCGAATCTCCGCGTAGCGCGCCAGGGGACCGCGCCAGCCGCAAGATTTCTGTTGACTCCGGCGAACGGGCCAGAATAGCTTCGGGGCGAACCAGCAGGGCAACGTCGATCCAACTCAAATTCAATTCAATGCAGGTGAGCTATGAAGATCCCCAGGCTCCTCCTACGCGGGCGCGCATGCGCGTTCACTCTGCTGTGTGTTCTCAGCACCGCAGCCACCGCAGCCTTCGCGCAAGGATCGCACTACACCTCCATCGTCGTCTTCGGTGATTCCCTTTCCGACACCGGCGACGACGCCACACTGAGCTATGAAAAGTACGGTGTGCCCGTCCCGGGTCCCTACGCCGATTACACGTTGGGGCGCTTCACCGATGGGTACGATACGCGTCCCTACACGTTGAAGTATCAGGGCGTCTGGGTCGAGCAACTCGCCACCATGCTCGGCACACCGCCCCGTCCAACCCCGTCCCTGGGGGGCGGCACCGACTACGCCTATGGCTTCGCCACCACGGAAGGCGGCACCAGCCCCGCTACGCTGGGGAGCTCCAGCACACAGTTCATCACCGTCGAAAACGTTGGGCAGCAGATCACGGATTACCTCGGAAAGCACCCGAAAATCAACGACCACACTCTATTTGTCGTATGGGCCGGTTCCATTGACGTCCTGTACGCAACCTCGCCTGAGGCCGTTATCGACGCCGGGATCAGGCAGGCAGCCAATGTCCAGCGGCTGATCCGGGCTGGCGCAAAGCACATCCTCGTTCCAAACCTGCCGCCTCTTGGCGCCACACCGCGGTTCAACCTGCTTCCTTCTGAGGCCGGCACCGCCACCGAGGCCAGCAGAGTCTTCAACGACACCCTCGCCGCAAGCCTCGATCTGGTACAAATCTTCGAGTTCTGGAAGGGCGCGCACATCTACCGGCTGGACGTCTTCTCGCTCGTCATGAGCGTCGACGCCGCACCCTCCAAATACTTCCTCAGCAACGTGACGGGCACCTCGCGGGACGTCCCTGGCGTCGATCCAGACACATACCTCTTTTGGGACGACATTCACCCCACAACACACGGGCACAACATCCTCGCTCTCGCAGCCCTGAAGCTCATCGATCCCTACGAGTGCCAGATCCAATCCGGTCCCTGGATGCAGCCCAGTTGCGAAGCCGTCCCGTAGCGGCCATCCACATGTCTGCTCGCTCCATGATTTCGTCTGCGACACAACGCACCGCGTCCGCCTCGGCCCCGCACGCTACGCTGGCGGAAGGACGCCCAGCTGTCGCAGCAAAGAAACCTGGTCGAACCAGACCTCCTCATCGGCAATGCGGCCGTCGCGCAACCGACCAACCGTAACGCCATGCAGTTCCACAAACCGCCCACTGGCGGGGATGCCCAGAAAACTTCCCCGTTGCGTGCCTGTCGTCGTCCAGCACTGCACGAACTCCTCCCCCGCCATGAAGCTGCGGGTGATCTGCAGAGCGAAGTCGGGAAACCCTTCCCGCACCTGGCTCACATACGCCGCCACCTCTTCCGGCCCGTTCGCGGGCGCACCCCCGCTGACGTCCCTGCGCTGCACATCCGCTGTGTACGCCTGGCGCGCCAAACCAACATCTCCCGTACGCCAGAACTCAAGCGCAAGGTCATTGATCTGCTGCATTGCTTCTGTCATGAAATCCTCGCTGTTCCGCTAAGAGCTCACACGGTACCGCCAGCCTTCTACACCCTTGCTGCCCGCCGCCTGCATGAATATGCTCCGTTCGTCGCCTATTGCCTACGCGGGGAGTTCTACAAGTGAAAGCTTGCATCCGGATAGCCCCAATGGGGACTGCCCTATGAGACGATAGATGCCCCAGCAGCTTTGGAGGGACTCATGCTCTCTTGCTCGCGCTTGGAAGACGTCGCGCGCCGGTTCGAGCCGTTCGTCGCTGACCTGCGTTCGTTTCTCAAACAGACCAACGTAGCCTATGGCTTTCCAGAGCACCTGCTGGCCTTCACGGAGAAGCTGTCCAGCGACCCCCTGCGGGCTGGTGTGTCCTCAAAGCTCCTTGAAGTCATCCACGGATCACAGCAAGCGGTCTCCCACGGTGAACTCGTCGAACTACTTCTGGTCACCATCGGGGGAGCCAACATCGACGAAGACACCCCGGCCGTGCAAAAGGCAGAGCGTGTGCTGTCCCAGCTTGTGGGCGAGGTCATGACCTCACGAGAAGCGCTCTCCCCCTTCGAGCACCCTACCCCTGAAACGCCGTCCGAGCTCCACTCCGAGATCCTCCCGAGTGCCTTTGCCTTCGAAACCGCAGAACCCGAGCTCCCAATTCAACCGCTGCCTTCACGGCCGGAAGCCATTGCATGGGCCGCTCCCCCGGGCTATCTCTGGGCCGCGCTGCTGTGCGGCCTGCTGCTTCCGCCCTGCATGTACTTCCTGTCGCGGCCGCATGAAGCGCCGCGCAGCGCGCCCTCAGCCACGACGACTTCGTCAGTGCCCTCCGCCGTGCGTGAGGTCCCCGCGCCCAATCCTGTTCCGCCCTTCCTCCTGCAGTTGAAGCCCCTGGACTTGGACTTTGTGGACGCGCCCGCGCCAAAGAAGAGGTCGCACAAAGCCGTCACTCAACCCGCAACGACTCCCGCCCCGAACACATTGCGAACGGAAGATCTATCCTCCGCCCCCGACGCAAAAGCACCCATCCTGACGGATCGACAAAAACCTGGCCGAGAGGCTGACATGTCCGCCCGGGACGTCGGTGGACCTGCCTCAACTCCCCCTGAAGCTGTGAAGATTCCCCGACCTTGAATCATCCGGGTGCATACATGTCCCATTAGAGGGAGGCTCTATGCCGGAGGCGACGCGTGTTCGGCGGGCTCCTGGCCTGGGCACAACCTTGGGCATGTTGGCCCTGGTGATCGTGCCAGCCGCCCTGACCCTTCACTCCGTAAAGGCAAGCGCCACGCGCGCAGACGTACCCGCGTCCGCATCGCACTTCGGCTACACCATCAGCCTGCTTCTATTCATCGTGCCCTCCCTTGCCATTGCGTTGTGGTTCGCACCGCAGGAAGGAGTGAAGATCTCGAAGCGCGCCTTTCTCTGGACCATCACTTTGCTGTTCCCAACTGGCGCTGCGCTGGACTTCTTCTTCGCCCGGTACTTCTTCGTCTTCCCCAACCGCCCAGCGACGCTCGGCATCCTTGCGCCCGCACTCGGTGGCGGCGTTCCGGTAGAGGAGTATCTGTTCTATCTCACCGGCTTCATCGTCGTGGTGCTCTTCTACATCTGGCTGGATGAGTATTGGTTAGCCGCGTACAGCGTCCCTGCCGAAGCGGAGGACCGGATCACCTTCCACCGTCTGCTCCAATTCCACCCGGCATCGCTGATCTTCGCCGCTCTGCTGATTGCGGGAGCCTTTGCCTACCAACACTTCGTATTGCGCCAGCCTGGCCGCTTCCCCGGTTACTTCCTCTTCCTTGTACTCACGGCGACGCTGCCGTCGATGGCACTTCTACCCGCAGCCCGGCCAGTGATCAACTGGAGAGCCCTGAGCCTGACCATGTTCATCCTGCTCGTCACCAGCTTGCTCTGGGAGGTCACACTCGCCCTCCCCTACGGCTGGTGGAACTTCCGCGAAGAGCAGATGTTGGGCATCCGCATCACAGCCTGGTCCTTCCTACCTATCGAAGAGGTCTACGTCTGGATCGCCGTAACCTACAGCACCGTCATCGTGTACGAGATCGTAAAACGCTGGAAGGCCTCGGGACGCACAGCACGTCACGCGTTTATCGGACGGCCGTCAGCAGAGGCGAAACGCTGAACTCCCTTCCACGATCAAAGGCAAGCAAGCACAAAAAGGGGGGCAGACTCCTGCGAGTCCACCCCCTGTTCTTTGCGCGCAGCGAGTCAGCTGCATGCAGTGCTTACTCGGCGGCCATCTCTTCCTGTTCGCCTTCCATGCGCATCGCTTCGAGCTCACGCTCTTCCGCTTCATGCGCTTCCATGACCTCGGCCTGGATCTGGGCTGCCGCTTCTTCGAGCTCTGGGGAGAGCGCGACCTGGCGGTAGTACTCCATACCCGTGCCGGCAGGGATCAAGCGGCCGACGATGACGTTTTCCTTGAGGCCGCGCAGCCCGTCGATCGCGCCATTGATGGACGCTTCGGTGAGCACGCGGGTAGTCTCCTGGAAGCTCGCCGCCGAGATGAAGCTATCGGTGGAAAGCGACGCCTTGGTGATGCCAAGCAACAGCGGCCGACCGATTGCCGGACGTCCACCCTCGGCGAGAACACGATCGTTCTCGGCGTTGAAGCGGAAGCGGTCGATCTGCTGTTCAAGCAGGAAGCCCGTGTCGCCCACATCGTCGATCTTCACCCAACGCATCATCTGCCGCACGATGGTCTCGATGTGCTTATCCGAGATGCCCACGCCCTGCAGGCGATAGACTTCCTGGATTTGCTCAACAAGGTAGATCTGCAGTGCACGCTCGCCGAGGACATCGAGGATGTCATGCGGATTGCGCGGTCCGTCGATCAAGGCATCGCCGGCGCGAAGACGCTCGCCTTCCTGCACGTTGATATACACACCGCGCGGCACCGAGTACTCCTCCTCGTGGCCGTTATCCGCGGTGACATACACCTTACGCTGACCCTTGCTGACGTCTCCGAAGCGAACCACGCCGTCGATGCGCGAGATGATCGCTGGATCACGCGGCTTGCGAGCCTCGAACAACTCAACGACGCGAGGCAAGCCGCCGGTGATGTCCTTGGTACGCGAGCTTTCACGCGGGATCTTCGCAAGCACGTCACCCGGCGAGACCTCATCACCATCCTGCACCATAAGATGGGCGCGTGACGGCATGATGTAACGCTTCTGGGTACCGCCAGCCTTGATCAGGATGGTCGGCTGACGCTTCTCATCGGGCGACTCGGCAACGACGAGACGAGAAAGGCCGGTGACCTCGTCGATCTCTTCGTTGACCGTGAGCCCTTCCTGCAGGTCCTTGAAGCTGACCGTGCCGGCGATCTCCGTGAGGATGGAGAACGTGTACGGATCCCACTCGCCAATCAGGTCGCCCTGCTTGACGTCCTGGCCGTTCTCGACGCGAAGCTTCGCGCCGTAGACGATCGCGTAACGCTCCTTCTCGCGGCCCTTTTCGTCAAGAACGGCAATCGAACCGGAGCGGTTGAACGCTACCAGACCACCTTCCTTGGCGCGAACGGTGACAAGGTTGATGAAGCTGACCTTACCGGTGTTCTTGGCTTCGATCTTCGACGCATCGTGGATGCGCGATGCAGTGCCGCCGACGTGGAACGTACGCATGGTGAGCTGCGTTCCAGGTTCGCCGATCGACTGCGCCGCGATGACGCCGCAAGCTTCGCCCATCTCCACCATCTTGCCGGAGCCGAGGTTACGGCCGTAGCAGAGGATGCAGCAGCCGCGCTTGGACTCGCAGGTCAGCACCGAGCGAATCTTCACGCGCTCAATCCCGGCAGCCTGCACCGCAGAGGCGAGGTCTTCGTCGATCTCCTGGTTGATCTCGACAATCGTGCGGCCATCGATGTCCTTGAGGCGCTCAAGCGAGACGCGGCCAATGATACGGTCGCGCAACGGCTCGATGGTCTCACCGGCTTCAATGATCGGCATGACGTAGATGCCTTCCGAAGTGCCGCAGTCGTGCTCGGAGATGATCACGTCCTGCGCCACGTCCACGAGACGACGGGTAAGGTAGCCCGAGTCAGCCGTCTTCAGCGCGGTATCGGCCAGGCCCTTGCGAGCGCCGTGAGTCGAGATGAAGTACTCGAGCACAGTGAGACCTTCGCGGAAGTTCGCCTTGATCGGCGACTCGATGATCTCGCCGGACGGCTTGGCCATAAGTCCACGCATGCCGGAGAGCTGACGGATCTGCTGCTTGGAACCACGCGCACCGGAGTCGGCCATGATGTAAATCGGGTTCATGGCTCCTTCCTTGTCCGCACGCTTCATGTTGTTGAACATCTCGTCAGCCACGCGATCGGTAACACCAGACCACAGCTGCGTCACCTTGTTGGAGCGCTCAAGGTTGGTGATCGAGCCCTCAAGGTACTGCTGCTGCATGGTGACAACCTGGCGCTCTGCATCACGCACCACGGTGTACTTCGACTCCGGGATCACCATGTCGTCCAGGCCAACAGACAGGCCGGACTTGGTGGCGTACTGGAAGCCAAGCTCCTTGATGCGATCGAGCGCCTTCACCGTGACTTCGAGGCCGAGGTTCAGGTAGCAGAAGTTGACGAGCTGACCGATTCCCTTCTTCTTCAGCAGGCCGTTGATGTACGGAATGCCTTCGGGAAGCGAGTCATTCAGGATCGCGCGACCGACAGTGGTGTTGATGTACTGCTTGTTGAACTCCACCGGCTCGGTGTGCAGGATGTCCTGATCGTCGTAGGCAGTGGTCATGTCCAGCACCATGCCGCTGTAACGAAGGCGGATCGGCGAGAGCGTCTCCACCTGCTTCGCTTCAAGCGCCATGACGACCTCTTCGATGTTCGCGAAGACACGGCCCTCACCCTTGGCGTTCGGCTTGCTCTTCGTCAGGTAGTACAGACCAAGCACCAGATCCTGCGTAGGAACGGTGATCGGCTGACCAGAAGCGGGCGACAGGATGTTGTGCGACGCCAGCATCAGCACCGACGCTTCAATCTGCGCCTCAGGGCTTAGCGGGATGTGCACGGCCATCTGATCGCCGTCGAAATCCGCGTTGAAGGCGGTGCAGACGAGCGGATGGATCTTGATCGCCTTGCCTTCAACGAGCACGGGCTCAAACGCCTGAATGCCCAGACGATGCAACGTCGGCGCGCGGTTTAACAGCACGGGGTGGTCCTTGATGACCTCCTCGAGGATGTCCCACACGATGGGTTCCTGCTGCTCAACCATCTCTTTGGCTTGCTTGATGGTCGTGCAATGGCCGGTCTGCTCCAGGCGGTGATAGATGAACGGCTTGAAGAGCTCGAGCGCCATCTTCTTGGGAAGACCGCACTGGTGCAGCTTCAGCTCCGGGCCGACCACGATGACCGAACGGCCCGAGTAGTCAACGCGCTTGCCGAGCAGGTTCTGCCGGAAGCGGCCCTGCTTACCCTTGAGGGTGTCAGAGAGCGACTTCAGCGGACGGTTGTTCGCTCCACGCAGCACGCGGCCACGGCGGCCGTTGTCGAACAGAGCGTCGACGGCCTCCTGCAGCATGCGCTTTTCGTTGCGCACGATGACCTCAGGCGCATGGAGGTCCATGAGCTTCTTGAGGCGGTTGTTGCGGTTGATCACGCGGCGATACAGATCATTGAGATCCGACGTCGCGAAACGACCACCATCCAGCGGCACCAGCGGACGCAGCTCGGGCGGGATCACAGGGATCACATCGAGAATCATCCACTGCGGCTTGTTGTCCGACTTGCGGAAGGCCTCAACGACCTTGAGCCGCTTGGAGTACTTGAGCTTCTTCTGCAGCGAAGTCTCAGTCTTCATGCGCTCGCGGAGTTCGATCGCAAGCTCGTTGATCTCAACGCGCTTGAGCAGCTCCTTGATGGCTTCTGCGCCCATCATGGCCTTGAAGCCAGACGGGCGATACTGCTGGTCGAGCTCGCGGAAGCGATTCTCGTCCTTGATGACCTCGCGCTCCTTGACGGGCGCGTCGCCTGGATCGACAACTACGTACGACTCGAAGTACAGCACAGCTTCAAGCTCACGCAGTGAGATGTCGAGCAGGTGACCGATACGCGACGGCAGGCCCTTGAAGAACCAGACGTGCGAGCACGGCGAAGCAAGCTCGATGTGGCCAAGGCGCTCACGACGCACCTTGCTTACGGTGACTTCGACGCCGCACTTGTCACACACGACGCCGCGGTGCTTCATGCGCTTGTACTTGCCGCAGAGGCACTCCCAGTCAGTGATCGGTCCAAAGATGCGAGCGCAGAACAGGCCATCGCGCTCGGGCTTAAACGTACGGTAGTTGATGGTCTCCGGCTTCGTGACTTCGCCAAAGCTCCAGGAACGAATCTTCTCGGGGCTGGCGAGCTGAATCTTGATCGAGTCGAAGTCGGTGATCGGTCCGGCCATTTCAAAAGGGCTGGTACGAAACATATTGCTGGTCTCCAGTGCAGCCAGGGGCTGCGGGTGACTCTTCTGCTGCGGGCGATGACTTAGAGGCGCATCGTCTTGGCCTTTTAGCTTGTGCGACTACTCGTTTCCTGCCCGGCTGCCGCTCGAAGAACACGGCAGCCGAACCAGTGAAGCGTTAGTCGGCTACGGCCAATTCCGGGAGCATTGGTACACCCTCGGTTGGGCTGCGCTGCTCCGCTGCCTTGACGAGTTCCACGTCCAGGCAAAGCGATTGCAGCTCGCGGATCAACACGTTAAACGACTCAGGAACGCCGGGCTCGATTGCCGCCTCGCCCTTGACGATGGCCTCGTAGATCTTCGTACGGCCATAGACGTCATCGGACTTGGCAGTGAGCAACTCCTGCAGGATGTAGGCGGCGCCATACGCTTCTAGCGCCCACACTTCCATCTCACCGAAGCGCTGTCCACCGAACTGCGCCTTGCCACCCAGCGGCTGCTGTGTGATGAGCGAGTACGGCCCGATCGAGCGTGCGTGGATCTTGTCGTCGACAAGATGGCTCAGCTTGAGCATGTAGATGTAGCCCACCGTAACGGGCTGCTCAAACGTCTCGCCGGTCATGCCGTCGATCAGGTTCGTCTTGCCGGAGCTGGGCAGGCCAGCGGCGGCAAGCAACGCCTTGATCTCACTCTCACGAGCGCCGTCAAACACCGCTGTGCCGAACCAGATGCCGCGCTTCATGCCCGCAGCCACGCGCAGTGTCTGCACATCATCAAGCTCCAACAGCTGGTTCAACGCCGCCGTGTCCTTGAATGCGTCCTTGAAGATCTCGCGGACTGCACCGGCATCCTGGCTCTGCTGTGCCAACTCGGCAACCTTCTTGCCAAGTTCATGCGCAGCCCATCCAAGATGCGTCTCGAGGATCTGACCCACGTTCATACGCGAAGGCACACCGAGCGGATTCAACACAATCTCCGCAGGCGTTCCGTCCGGCAGGTACGGCATGTCCTCTTCCGGAAGAATCCGGGCGATGACACCCTTGTTGCCGTGACGACCGGCCATCTTGTCACCCACTGAAAGCTTGCGCTTCATGGCGACGTAGACCTTGACCATCTTGATGACGCCCGGTGCGAGTTCATCGCCCTTGCTCATCTTCGCGATCTTCTCGTTGGTGATCTTGCGCAGCACGTCGATCTGACGGGAGGTCATCTCTTCGATCTCGTCGATCTGCTCATTCACGCGCGGATCCTTGTCGGCGTAGCGAATACGCTTCAGGTTGCGTGTGCTGATCAGCTCGATCTGATCGCGATCGATGATGTCGCCCTTGGTCAGCAGCTTCTTGTTGGTGCGCTCGTCGTGGAGGTCGATCTGCACCTCTTTGCCGCCGAGAATGCCTTCTAGCCGTTTCAAGCGTTCGTCGGTGAGAATACGAATCTCATCGGCCAAGTTGCGCTCCAGCTTCTCGACCATCTCCTGCTCGATCTGCTGTGCACGCGCGTCCTTTTCCTGTCCCTTGCGGGAGAAGATGCGGACGTCCACGACGGTGCCTTCGATACCCGGAGGGCACGTCAGCGAAGCATCACGAACATCACCGGCCTTCTCACCGAAGATGGCGCGCAACAGCTTCTCTTCAGGCGTCAACTGCGTTTCGCCCTTGGGCGTCACCTTGCCGACGAGGATGTCGTTGTGCGAGATCTTCGCGCCGATGCGGATGATTCCGGAGTCATCGAGATCACGCAGCGCGTGCTCCGAGACGTTCGGAATATCGCGTGTGATCTCTTCCGGCCCAAGCTTCGTATCACGCGCTTCGATCTCGAACTCCTCGATGTGAATCGAGGTGTAGTAGTCCTCACGGACCAGCTTTTCGGAGATCAGGATCGCGTCCTCGAAGTTGTATCCGCGCCATGGCATGAAGGCCACCAGCACGTTGCGGCCGAGACCAAGCTCGCCCTGCTCCGTGCACGGACCATCCGCCAACACCTCGCCCTTCAGCACGCGGTCACCCTTGCGGACTACCGGCTTCTGGTTGATGCAGGTGTTCTGGTTGGAGCGCTTGAACTTTGTGAGCTGGTAGATGTCCGAACCCACCTCACGCGACAGCTGCGTGGGATGATGCTCCCCTTCTACACGCACAATGATGCGCTCGGAGTCGACGGAATCGATGATGCCGTTGCGCTTGGCCAGGATGACGGCGCCGGAGTCGCGGGCAGTGACGCCCTCCATCCCGGTTCCGACAAACGGAGCCTCAGCCACCAGCAACGGCACAGACTGTCGCTGCATGTTGGCGCCCATCAGCGCGCGATTCGCGTCATCATGCTCAAGGAACGGCACAAGCGATGCAGCCACGGAGACAAGCTGCTTCGGCGACACGTCGATGTAGTCGACCTCACCTTGCGGCACCAGGACGAAGTTGCCCTGACGACGCGCATTGACCAGGTCCTCGGTCATGCGGCCGGTCTCATCGAGATCGATGTTGGCCTGCGCGATCGTGTGACGGTCCTCTTCCCACGCCGACAGATAGAAGCTGAACGGCACAAACTCTGCGCTCCGCTTGCCTTCTGCCTTCAGCCGCTCGTTCAGCTTCTGCGACTCATGAACTTCCAGCGTGTCGCCCTGACGAAGCCCGGTCTCCCCGGCATTCGAGATAGCAACATAGTCCAGCACACGGCCGTCCTTCACCTTGCGATAAGGCGACTCGATGAAGCCGTACTCGTTGATCCGCGCAAAGCACGACAGCGAGCTGATCAGGCCGATGTTCGGACCTTCCGGCGTCTCAATCGGGCAGATGCGGCCGTAGTGCGTCGGATGGACGTCGCGGACTTCAAAGCCTGCGCGCTCACGTGACAGACCGCCCGGCCCAAGCGCCGAGAGACGCCGCTTGTGCGTGATCTCGGACAGCGGGTTGGTCTGATCCATGAACTGCGACAGCTGCGAGGATCCAAAGAACTCGCGGATCGCTGCCATCACGGGCTTCGCGTTGATCAGGTCGTGCGGCATCGCCGTCGACATCTCCTGATACACGCTCATCTTTTCCTTGATCGCGCGCTCCATGCGAACCAGGCCGATGCGGAACTGGTTCTCCATGAGCTCACCGACCGCGCGGACGCGACGGTTGCCAAGGTGATCGATGTCGTCGACCAGGCCAATGTTCTTGCGCAGCTTCAGCAGGTACCGAATCGTCCCGTAAAAGTCCTCAGGCGTCAGCGTGCGCTTGTCGAGCTGCGTCGCTTCGGAGTTCTCATACAGCTTGATGTTGAACTTCAACCGGCCCACACGCGAGAAGTCATACTTTCGCGGATCGAAGAACATGCCTTCAAACAGCGCAGTCGCAGTGTCCAACGTCGGTGGGTCGCCTGGGCGCAGCTTGCGGTAGATCTCGATGAGAGCTTCCTCAGGCTTGCGCACCGAATCGCGCCGCAGTGTGTTCGCAATGATCGTGCCCACGTCGTCGCGCTCAGGGAAGAAGACCTCAACCGAGGTCACGCCGCTCTGCGCGATCTTGTGCAGCTTGTCCGCAGACAGCTCTTGGTTGGCGTCATACAGCAGCTCGCCGGTGCTCATGTCGACCACGTCAGCCGCTGTGATCGCGCCTTCAAACTCGCCGCTCTCCACCTCAACCGAGGTAATGCCCGCAGCCCGCAGGTTGCGCAGCGCCGAAGGCGTGATCTTCTTGCCGGAAGCGAGGATCTCCGAACCATCCGCGCCCTTGATGGACGAGGTGGTGCGGCTGCCCAGGATGTTGGTCGCCTTGCCGTCCTCAGTGATGTTCCAGGTCAACTTGCCGTCGCGCACGTTGATGGTGTCGACCGTGTAGAAGGTCTTGAGGATCTCTTCATCGGCCCGCAGACCCAGGGCGCGCAGGAAGATGGTGCCCAGGAACTTCCGCTTGCGATCGATGCGGACGTACAAGATGTTCTTCTGGTCGTACTCAAACTCGACCCAGCTTCCGCGGTACGGAATGATCTTGCCCAGGAAGTAGGTCCGGTTGTTCGCCGTCTCGAAGAACACACCAGGCGAACGGTGCAACTGCGACACGATGACGCGCTCGGTGCCGTTCACGATAAAGGTGCCATTGGCGCTCATCAGCGGGATATCGCCGAAAAACACCTCCTGCTCCTTCATGTCGCGCAGGCTCTTGACGCCCGTCTCCGGATCCTTGTCGTAGATCTTCAGGCGGATCGTGACCTTCAGCGGCGCAGAGTACGTCATGCCGCGCTCTTCACACTCAGCCTGGTCATATTTCAGTTGCAGACCCACCGGGTCACCGCACTTGGTGCAGAAGTCCGGCGTGTTCTTGTTGTATGTTCCGCAAAACTTGCAAAGCACGTCGCCCGGATGAAACGGATCCGTAATGACCATGTGCCCGCAGGAAATGCAGGTCGTCCGGAGGTGATTCAGCCCCTTGAGGTAGCCGCACTTGCACTCCCAGTTGCCAATCGTGTAATCCACGAACTCAAGCTCGGACACATTGCGGAAGTCCGTGATAGGGAATACGGAGGTAAATACTGACTCGAGGCCGTTGTCTTCGCGTTCCTGCGGCAGCTTATCCATCTGCAGAAAACGCTCATAGGACCGGCGTTGGACTTCAATCAGGTTCGGAATTTGAATACTGGTTGGAATCTTGGAAAAGTCGAGACGGGTGCGAAGCGCGCGCGTTTCGGTTGTCTGGTTCGACATGCTCTCTCCTGGTGTGGTCGAGGCCTCCCAAACGAAGTCAGCACGCATCGAGTAAACTCGCTGCGTCTGGAACAAGGCCTGGGAGGGAGAAGAGTCCGGGATGAGCGGTCTCTTCTCATTTGACTTTCGCGCCTGAAACTTCGGTGCATCCGCTCCTCGTTGCGGTGCTCCTGTGGCGCGTCTTACGGAAAGACCCCTGCGAAGCATTCTGCGGGGTGAGAAGTGTGGGCTGGCCTCAGTACCTACTCAAATGGAGGCGAAAAGCGCGGGAACTGCCCGGATCACACGCGCCGCAAACACGTGAATGGATCAGAAAAACAATCGATCGCCAAAAATGACGTTCAATCGTTCGCCGGGAACGCGAAAGTCGCCCTGCGGGACCCACTGCCCGAAGAGCGTACCTATAGAACTGCCTAAGTTGACCTGCTGAAAAACCTGGATAGTCGCCGCCTTTGAGCCCTGCCCGTGAAGCTCAAGATTGCCGCCGTTCTTTCTGTGTCACCCGTCGATCCCGCTGCTCGGATCGCAAGGTGGCCGGCTCCCTAACCCACGCGCCCAAACGTGGGATGAACCGGATACTGCAAGGTGTGCTAGAGTTTGCTCAAACTGGGGTTACGTTGCTTATATGGTGGCCGCACCCGCCTGCGTTCCCTCCCCGCTGCCGATGCAAAGCCACAAGCCGGGGCGGAGGTGCGTTCTTCCCAAGAGGAAGAATACACCAGACGGGCCCCGGCATGCAACTTCTTGTTCAAACTGATCAAGGGAGCATCAGGGCAAGAACCCCCACACTCCCTTAACCTTCGCGCGTGTGCGCCGAAACTACTTGATCTCGACGGTCGCGACGCCGTCAAACTTCTTGGCAACCGCTGCCGCTTCGTCCTTAGAGACATTCTCCTTCAGAGGCTTCGGCGCGCCGTCAACCAGGTCCTTGGCTTCCTTCAAGCCGAGCGACGTGACTTCGCGCACAGCCTTGATGGTGTTGATCTTGTTTGCGCCAGCGTCCTTGAGGATGACCGTGAACTCGGTCTTCTCTTCAGCCACTGGAGCCGCTGCCCCGCCGCCGCCGGCAGGTGCTGCCGCCACTGCCGCTGCCGCCGAGACGCCAAGGATCTCTTCGAGCTTCTTGACCAGGTCGGCCGCTTCGAGGAGGGTGAGCTTTGTGATTTGGTCTACCAACTGTTGATCAGCCATGATTGTCTCCGTATGTCCTGCTAGATGTCGTTGCTTCTGATTACATTCCCAAAGCCAAACCGCGCTTCAGGTTGCCGCCTCAGCTACCGGGTTTCCGTTGCGCCCAGACTGCGCCCCCGTGAGCCATTGCGACGAAAGGTGAGAACTTATCCCTCAACCGGGTCCGTCGAAGCGGCTTCTCCGCCCTGTGACGCCGTGCTGTTCTCCGGCTGTGCTGCCTCGCTCGGCTGCGCGACGGGATCCGCCTCAGATGCGGGATTTTCCGCAATCTGCTCCGTCGGCGTAGGAGCCTCTTCGGCATGAGCCGCGGCAACCTGTTCGATTGCGGGCGTGGCCTCAGGAGCGAGTGCTTCCGGTGCGGGAGCCTCGGATGCTGGAGCCTCAAGTGCGGAAGCCTCGGGAACGGAGACTGGCGCGGCCGCACTCGGGGCCGCTGTGAACTTTTCCTTCTCGACAGCCTGGTTGAGTACAACGGCCAGGTCGCGGCCGGTGGCGTTGATCACGGTCGCGAGGCGCTGTGCCGGCGACTGGATCAGGAACAGCAGCTTCGAGAAGAGCTCCTCCTTGCCCGGCAGCTTCGCCAGATCGCCAATCTCTTCCTTGGTGATCACCTTGCCGTCAACAATGCCCAGCTTGAAGGTAAATTCAGCGTTGTCCTTTACCCAGGTCGAGAGCGCCTTGGCCAGCGCCACGGGATCACCCGAGGTGTAGGCGACCGAGCTGACGCCCTTCAAGCCTTGAAGCGCCGCTTCAACCTTGGTGCCCTGCGAGCTTTTCGCCGCGAGCTTGTTCTTCACAACGTGGTACGATCCGCCCGCCTCGCGCACCGTCTTGCGCAGGGAAAAGTCCTTTGCCGCCGTCAGCCCCGTAAAGGTTCCAATGATGGCCGAGGTGCTCTTTTCCAGATCGGCCGCGAGCGCCGCAACCTTGATGTTCTTTTGTGCCTTCGTCAATGCCATGAAAAACCAGCCTTTAGCTGCTAGCTCTAAGCCGCTAGCTCAATCTTTGTTGGCGCTGGGCGCCGTTCCCTCCACTACAAGCTAGAAAGCTAGCTCCTAGTGGCTTGCATTATTTGGTCGCGACGTCCGCAGTATCCGCCTGGAGTTCAATGCCCGGGCCCATCGTCGACGAAAGAACAATCTTCTTCACGTACTTGCCCTTTGCCGCCGAAGGCTTCGCCTTCATCACCGCGTTCACCACGGTCAGGGCGTTCTGCTCCAGCTTGTCGGGAGCGAAGGAGAGCTTGCCAACCGGCACGTGCACCAGCGCGGTTTTGTCGGCACGAAACTCCACCTTACCGGCCTTGATCTCGCGGATCGCCGCAGCCACATCGGTGGTTACAGTGCCCGTCTTCGGGTTCGGCATCAAGCCACGCGGCCCAAGCACCTTGCCGAGCCGACCCACGGAACGCATCATGTCAGGGGTTGCGATCAGCGCATCGAAGTCGGTCCAGTTTTCCTTCTGGATGCGCTCCACCAGATCCTCACCGCCCACAAACTCGGCGCCGGCAGCCTCTGCTTCGCGCTGCTTGTCGCCAGAGGCAATCACTGCCACAACCTTGGACTTGCCACCCAGACCGTGCGGCAGAACCACCGTGCCCCGGACCATCTGGTCCGCATGCCGGGTGTCCACACCGAGACGCAGCGTAAGGTCGACGGTTTCGTCGAACTTCGCATACTTGGCCTTCTGCAGCAGAGGAATCGCCTCGCCAATTGCGTACGGGCGCTGTTCAACGAACGCACGTGCCTTCGCCAAATTCTTTGAGATCTTGCGAGCCATGAGTATCCTTGTCTGCCACCCCTGAAGTTTTCACCCCGCCGTCAGGCTTTGAGGTGAAGGACATGCGATCCTCCGCATGGGCGTGGTCTCGACCTGCGCCCCGGCCGAAGCCGGGACAACCTTCTTATTATGTGGGAAAGCCGTACTCGAGTCAACCTTTTCGGGCTAGGTTTGGCGCAGGAAGGGTCAGCGCAAGTGCCCGGCGCGGCATCTTCGCAAGAAAATAGATGCCCGGACATCCGCCTCCCCGCCGCGTAGGCGCTCGCGTCTGTGACCAAATCGACCTTGGGCATGCCGGGTCGCCCAAAGTACCTACCCCGGGCTGTCCAAAGTCCTGCCGCACCACCGGCGCCCCCAGCGGAGGCCACCCCTTCGGTTTGCATATCTGAGAGTTCCCGTCGGCGACAGAGCCACCAGATCTCCGTTACTCTCCTGCTCAATCCGTAGCGGCTCGTTTACGCGCGAGAAGCGCATAGGCTCTTCATCGGTCGTGGCGCGCTCGGTCCGGACGCGCACCGGAAGCTGGAGCTCATGAAGTTCGAACTGCATGGCCCCACTGTAAATCTCAACCTTGCTTTTCTCTTGACGCATTCCGGGACACCGCGTACCTTCATCTTCACGGAGGCGAAGAAATGGCGAAGCTAGAGGTCAAGCCCAAGACCATCCTCAGCCCCAGACCGGCGCTCTTCCCAATCCTTCCCTCCCAGCCCGTCGGCATGGCCCGCCTCGCCGCCCAGGCGACCCACGCCGACGACGGCCACCTCATCGAGTTCCGCGCCATGCAGGCCCGGTCCATCCTTAATCGCTCTGTCAGCAAGCGCAATCTTTCGCTCGAGTGGTCCATCAACCCGTACCGTGGCTGCGAGTTCGGCTGCAAGTACTGCTACGCCCGCTACACCCACGAGTTTCTCCAGCCTGACAAAATCGCCGAGGTGCCCATCGGCCTCTACGAAGGCCCCGAGCAGCCCTGGGCCAAAGCCTTCGAGCACGAGATCTACCTCAAGGAGAACGCCGCCTGGCTCCTCGAACAGGAACTCGGCCGCATCGACCCCCGCCAGGAGGTCGCGCTCGGCACCGCAACCGACCCCTACCAGCCCATCGAGCGTCGCGCAGGCCTTACGCGCAGCATCCTCGAAGTCTTTAGCCGCCGTTCCGGACACCGCCTGGGGATCATCACGAAGTCCAACCTCATCGTCCGCGACATCGACCTGCTCCAACGCATCGCACAGCGCAACACCCTAGTCGTCCACCTCACCATCACCACCACGGACGCCGAACTAGCACGCAAACTCGAGCCCCGCGCGCCCCGGCCAGACCTGCGCTTCGACGCCGTTCGGAAACTCCGTGACGCGGGGATAACCACTGGCATCCTGTGCTCTCCCTTGCTGCCCGGCATCAACGACGCGGAAGCCTCAGTCAACAGCGTGGCCAAAGCCGCCGCGGCCAGCAAAGCCAGCTTCCTGGCCGCCCATTCCCTGTTTCTCAAGTCGTGCTCGCGTCCAACCTGGATGAGCTTTGTTCGCGAGCACTTCCCCCATCTCGTCGCCGACTACGACCGCCTCTTTGCCTCCGCAGACTTCGCGGACGGAGCGTATCGCCGGCGGATGGCCGAGACTCTGCAAAAAATCTGCAAGCGTCACGGCCTGGCGCCTCGTTCAACAGACGCCCTGGTCACCCGCGACGTAGGCGCACGGACAAAGAAGTCGCCGGGCCGCCAGGAAGCATTGGCTGGGAACGGCGCCCAGCAACTCCTGTTCGCCTAGACCGCGAGATTGGCCCAGGGCGCGTGTCATACGCCGCTATTCCTGGATCCCTCGCCCGCAGCGAGTCCGGGTCCTGCAGCCCACGCTCTCCGCCGAACAGCCATCTCAACGCTCCGAGGAAGCCGGTCCAACACCCTGCGGGTGATGCTGCAGCCATGCGACAGAACGCGTCAGCTCATCCTGTTGATGCTCGCGCTTTTGAAACCCGTGACCTTCCTCTGGATAGAACACCGCCTGCACTGTGCGGCCCTCGCTCTTCAAGATAGCTACCACCTGCTCCGCTTCCTCTCGAGGCACTCGGATGTCGCGCTCTCCCTGCAAAACCAACAAGGGGCGGTCTCCTTGCTTACGAAGCTTGTTCCCGACCCGGCGAAACCATAAGGCAACCTCGAAGTACAGATCATCGCTGGCAAACGACGAGAGCGCAGCCGGCAGGCGAAGAATCTCCGCTGCCGACTGCGCTCGTAAGTCTAAGTCCTAATCCGAACTACGCAACAACATCAAGGCCCATCGAACGGGCGGTGCCACGGATCGTCTTCGCAGCAGCCTCCACCGACGCAGCGTTCATGTCCGGCATCTTCTGCTTGGCAATTTCCATGATCTGGGCCTCGGTGACTTTGCCCACCTTATCCTTGTTCGGCGTACCGGAACCCTTGGCAGCTCCCGCGGCCTTCAGCAGCAGGACCGGCGCGGGCGGGGTCTTCGTGACAAAGGTGAACGTGCGGTCTGCGTACACGGTGATCACAACCGGGACCTTCATGCCGGCCAGACCCGGGTCCTTGGTGCGCTCATTGAACTGTTTGCAGAACTCCATAATGTTGACCTGCGCCTGACCAAGCGCGGGGCCGATCGGGGGAGCCGGGGTGGCCTTTGCAGCCATTACCTGGAGCTTGACGTAGCCAGTGATCTTCTTCGGTGCCATGATGAATCCTTCTTTGCTGCGGGCAGGCGCTGTCTGCGCAAACCGCTGAATTTGTACTGCGGCAGGAGCTAGAAGGTCCGGTGAAGCTTCCGGGCTGCGACTCCTGAAAATCTCCCGTCGGGAATCTGCTACTCGCAGACCCCGGCGGAGAAAACTTATTCCTCTACCTTTTCAACGCTGGCAAAGGATACCTCGGTCGGTGTCGGACGGCCGAAGATCGAAACCATGACCTTCAGGGTCTGCTTGTCTTCGTTGATGTCGTCGACCGCACCATTAAAGTTGGCGAAAGGACCCTCGGTGATCCGAACCTGCTCGCCCTTGGCGAACTTCAACTTCATCTTCGGCTTGTCCTTGCTGACGTCCGCGCGATTCAACATCGCGTTGACCTCCTGCTCGGAAAGCGCATTGGGCTGGTCGCCTGTCTGCAGAAAGCCCGTGACCCTCGGCGTGTTCTTCACAACGTGCCAGAGGTCGTTGTCCAACTGCATCTCGACAAAGACATACCCGGGCAGAAACACGCGATCAATCGTGTACTTCTTCCCGTTGCGAAGCTCCGTGGTCGGTTCGGTCGGAATCTCGATCCGCCCTACCCGATCTTCCAGGTGGTAGGCACGCACGCGGCTCTCCAAAGACTCCTTCACCTTGCGCTCAAAGCCGGAGTACGCGTGGATGATGTACCACTTGAAATGGTTCTGAGGCACCTCAGGGACAGGCGCTTCCGCACCCTCGGCGGGCGCAAGGCCGTCAGCAGCCACAGTGCCCTCATTCGGGTCGAGCCCTTCCGGGACGGTGCCGGCGTCAAACGCCTCTGTCTCGTTGGTGGTCTCGAGACCCTGCTCATTCTGATCGATGTCGTTTGCCATAACCTGCATCTCGCGCTCTTTGCTCCGGTCCTGCCTGGAGGCTGTTTAGTGACCGGTGAGCTTCAGCAGACCGCGGTCGATCAGCCTGCCCAACGTGTTGTCAATTACCGCAAAGTACGCCGCAAACAGAAACACGGTCGCGATGACGATGATGGTGTTCGTACGAACTTCTTCACGGGTCGGAGTCACGACCTTGCGCATCTCCTGGCGAGTGTCCTTCAGAAACTCAGCCAGCCGCTTCGGCCCGGAGGTGGCGCGCTCCACAGCGGCATTCGTAGATGTGGTTTCCACAACAGCGGCCTTGCTCATCGTGTTGCTCCTCAAAAACCCTCCCCGCTACCGGGAAGCACTACTGGTACATAATCCGGTCGAACCGGGTAAATCTGGCAGGGGAGCTCGGATTCGAACCGAGAAGTTCGGTTTTGGAGACCGACAGTTTAACCGTTGAGCTTACTCCCCTGTGGGAGTGAGCGAGTCAGCCAGCAAGCCGCGCTTTACGCAGCCGGCAAGTCAGCCTGACGCCGACCTGCTGACCCGCCAACCTGCTACTTCGTTTCCTTGTGATCCGTGTGCTTGCGGCACGTATTGCAAAACTTGGAGAACTCGAGACGCCCTGTGGTGGTCTTCTTGTTCTTGGTGGTGGAATAGTTCCGGTTCTTACACACCGGGCACTGCAGGGTAATAATCTCGCGCATGTTGCTTCTCCTCAGTTTGGCCAGCCACTCCGGCTGGCAAGCAGCTCATCAGGGTTGAGCCCTGACACGCCGCGACGCAGGGTAGTGTACCCTGCTCATAGCTTTCCCCGATTGTCGGCGGGGGTAGGCGCACAGGTGCGACGGTGCGTCTCCTCCTATTATCCACGAGACCGGCAGTTTCGGGAAGCCTTTCGACCCTACCTCGCTGTACCGGCTCAAAACATCTACTCGGACCCTCTTACCGCCTCAACCGCAGGGCCGGCGCCGTTCCCTTCGCACTACCCCGCACCCGCCGTCGCACTTCGGCGAACTGCAACAGGATGAAGTTGTCGGTCATCCCGGCAATGTAGTCCGCAATGACCCGGGCCAGCCCCTCGCTCTCAATCTCAGCGAAGTACGCCTCCGGCAGCTCCTCCGGCTCCGCAGCCCAAAACTCGAACAGCTCCGTCACCACATCCTCGGCCTTCGCGTGTTCACGCTCCAACTCCGGACAGGTGTACAGGGTGTCGTACAGGAACTGCTTCTCTTCCCTCCGCTCGGCTTCCACCTCCGGCGAAAAAACCGCCAGCCGCCGCCCCGCTCCCCGGATACCCGCCAGGTCCGCAGCCCCGCTCTCCCGCACATTGCGCGCCGTGTTCTCGATCAGGTCCAGCACCAGCCGCTTCTGCATCGCCTGCAGCGCATCGTGAAACACATACTTCTCCTCGGCTCCGGGATGCTTCTCCCGGACAGCCGCAAGACACCGGCCCAGAAGCCCGACCCGGTCGCAGATGTCCCGCACGTCCAGCAGCCCCGACTCCACGCCATCGTCCAGGTCCGCCGTTAGATACGCGATCTCGTCCGCCAGATCGATGATCTGCGCTTCCAGCGGTGGACTCTGGTCCAGAAAATACTCCGCCAACTCCGGGTGCTCGGCCTCCGTGTAGTCCCGCGAATGCTTGATGATGCCTTCACGCGTCGCCAGCGTCAGGTTTAGCCCGCGGTGCCCCGCATAGCGCTGCTCAAAGCGCTCCACAATGCGCAACGCATGCAGGTTATGGTCAAACCGCAGGCCGTGCGCCTGCAGGCACCGGTCCAGCGCCCGCTCGCCCGCATGCCCAAACGGCGGATGGCCGATGTCGTGCACCAGCGCCAGCGTCTCCGCCAGGTCCTCGTTCAACCCCAGCGCGGCCGCGATCTGCCGCGCCACCTGCGCGACCTCCATCGTGTGCGTCAGGCGGCTCCGAAAGTGGTCCGACGCCCGGCTCGTAAACACCTGCGTCTTTCCCGCCAAGCGGCGGAACGCCCGCGACCACACAATGCGGTCCCGATCACGCTCGAACGGCCCACGCCCATCGCCCGGCGGGGCCGGGTACGCGCGTCGCAGCCAAGCGCTCCTGCTCGGCGCCAAAGACCCCAAATCTATGCAAATCAAAGTGCATCTAGGCCGAGTCTAGCACAGTCAGCTCGCGCCAGTGCTGCCGAACGCGCCTACTTCTTCGGCCCCTCGCCCGCATGCGCCAACCGCACACGCGCATTCTCCAGATCACGCTGCGTCTTGCTGACGTCCGCAGGATCGGCCTCGGGCGGCAGCGACGTCGCATACTGGCTCACCGAACGCTCCCACTCCGTCACCGCCAAGCGACAGCTTTCCGTTATGCGCATAAATCTCGGCCATGTGCGCCAGGACAGAGGGGTCGCTTGGCAGCCGCAGAACGGCCTTGCGCTCGTAATCCTCCGCCATCGCGTAGTTGCCCTGCTTGTAAGTACGTCCACGCCAACGAGTCCAGGTAGGCCCCGTTCTGCGGATCGAAGTGCACGGCCTTCTGCAGCATCTTCATCGCCACTCCAGCTTCACCCCGCGCTCAGCCAGCATGTAGCCGTAATCGTTCTCGGTCGCGGCGTTCTCGGAGTCAATCGCCAACGCCTTGCGGAACTGCTCCTCCGCCAGGTCGAACATCTTCTCCCGCTCCGCAATCGAACCGCGGAAGTAGTAGATGAAGAGCTTGTCCTCAGGCTTCTGCGCCAGCGTCTCGGCCTTGTCCAACGCCTCGGACGCCTGCTTGTACCGCTTGTTGCGCGACTCCATGTCGGCGATCGTCACAAACACATCGCGATCATCCGGCGTGCCCTTCAGCTGCGCCTGCGCCAGCTTCAACGCCTTCATCCAGCTTGCCGTTGTCGGCCAGCTGACGCGCATAGTTCAGCTGCACGTCCCGGTTGTCAGGCATCGCCTTGGCCGCTGCCGCCGACGCATCCAGCGCCGCCTTCCACTGGTGCGCATCGCGGAAGGCATCGACCTGGCCCTCTGCACCGCGAGCCTGGTACTCCCCGCCAAGCTGCTCCATCTGCTTGTACGCGGCAATGGCATCGTCATACTTGCCCGATTCGCGGCTACACAATCGCCAGTCGGTCAAGAAACAGCGCCCGGTTGCTCCGGTCGCCATCTTCATACTTTCCGTCGCTCGGACGTCGTCTTCGCGAGGACCGCCTTCATCGTTCGTATCGAATCCTCGAACCGTCCCAGCGCGTCATAGGTCAGCGCCTCGTTGTAGCTCAGTTCCAGGTTGTCAGTCACCAGCGCCTTCCGCCTTTTTCAGTGTCGCCAGCGCCTGCTCGTAGTGCCCCTGCTGCCGCTGGATGTCCGCCTCACGGATCAACGACTGCGCATCCTGCGGGTCCGAACCCAGAATCTGCCCGTAGATCTTCGCCGCCGCGTCCATCTGCCCTGAAGCCTGCAGCGCCGAGGCCAGCCCACGCTTCGCATCCGTGTTGTCCGGGTCCTGATCCACCGCCGCCTGGTACGCCTTCGCAGCATCCTTGGGCTGCTTTAACTGGTCGTACAGATTGCCCAGCGCAAAATTGATCCGCGCGCTGCGATCCTCGGCCGGAACATCGGCCAGCGTCTTCGCGGCTCGCGCCAGATTCCCCTGCTCGGAGTACATCTGGGCCATGCGCAAGACCACTTCCTCCGAGTTCGGATCGATCTTCTGCGCCGCCTGGAACTGCGCCTCAGCCTTCGCCGGACTCATGCCCGATCCCGTACAGCTGCCCCAACAAAAGGTGCGTCTCCAGGTCGTTCGGCTTCAACCGCACGATCGTCTCGTACTCCCGAATCGCGGCCTGCAGCATCTCCTGCGTCTGCGGCCCCTGCGCGGATCGGTCGTCCAGCGAACGGAGGTATACGCGCCCCAGCAGCATGTGCGCGTCCACGTCCTCGGGGTGCTTCTTCACCTGGTCCTGCGCCGCACTTACGGCCTCCCGGATGCGTCCCAGGCGGAAATACAGCATCGCCACGCCGTCCTGCAGCTGCGGCGAGTCAGGATCCGCCGTAAGCGCGAGCTTGTACTGCTCAATGGCCTGCGTCGCCAGATCCTGCCGACCATTCGCTAAGAACTGCTGCTCATAGATCTTCGCCAGCCCATAGTGATAGTACGACCCGGACCGGTCGGACGCCGCGGGAACCGGGGCCGGCGATGGTGCCTTAACCGGCGTCTGGGCATACAGGCCGGAGGTCAACAGGAAGGCACAGCTCAAAGGAAGGAACGAAGCGCGAAAACGAACGGTCATTAAGGGTCCTGAACTGCGCGGCGCGGTGCCAAACGACTATTTAGACGGTACTCTACACGTTTTGGATGCGAATCGGCCTGACCAGTGGTGTGTTACCAACGTGCGGCGGGTCCGCTGTCCGTCCACTCACCCATGCCGGAAGTGCCGCACCCCGGTAAACACCATCGCCACCCCCAAACGGTCCGCCGCGGCAATCACCTCCGCGTCCCGCACCGACCCGCCCGGCTGGATCACGGCCGTCGCCCCAGCCTGCGCCACCACCTCCAACCCGTCCGCGAACGGAAAGAACGCATCACTCGCCGCCACGGTCCCGTCCAGCGGCAACACCGCCTTCATCGCCCCAAACCGCGCCGCATCCACCCGGCTCATCTGCCCCGCACCCATCCCCACGCTCTGCCCAAAGCCGTCCTCCAGCCGCGCATACACAATCGCGTTCGACTTCACATGCTTGCAGACCCGCCACGCAAACAGCAGCGCCTCCATCTCCGCCGCGGTCGGCTTCCGCTCCGTCACCACCTTCAACGTCTCCGCAGAAACCGGCGCATGATCCTCATTCTGCACCAGATACCCACCCGAAACCGACTTCACCACCCGCCCCACCCCGGCCGGCGCGAATCCGCAACACCCGCAGATTCTTCTTCGCCCCAAACGCTTGCAGCGCCTCCGCCGTAAACCCCGGAGCCACAATCGCCTCAACAAACAACTTCGCAATCTCCGCCGCCGCCGCCCCGTCCACCTCGCGGTTCACCCCAATCACCCCACCAAACGCCGAGACCGGATCCGCCGCCAGCGCCCGCTGGTACGCCTCGCGCCACGCTCGCCCCCAGCCCCACCCCGCAAGGGTTCGTGTGCTTGATGATCGCCACCGCCGTCTGATCAAACTCACTCACCAGCGCCCAGCAGGCATCCAGATCGACCAGGTTGTTGTAGCTGAGCTCCTTGCCCTGCATCTGCTCGGCATTCGCAATCCCCAGCCCCGACCCATCCGTATACAACGCCGCGCTCTGGTGCGGATTCTCCCCGTACCGCAGACTCATCTTCCGCGGAGCCGCAATCCGCAACGTCTCCGGCAAGCCCCGATGCCCCCACAAGTTCGGGCCCCGCCTTTCGCCCCAGCCTCACCGCGGCTGGCCGCTCCCGCCCGAGCCTCCAACGTCGAAGCGATCGCCGCATCGTAAGCCGCCGTCGTTGCAAACGCCGCCCGAGCCAGCCGCCACCGCGTCTCCCGCGCTCAGCCCCCCGCCATTCGCCCGCATCTCTGCCGCCAACCCGTCATACTGCGCCGGCTGACGACACCACCGCCACGTCCTCAAAGTTCTTTGCGGCTGACCGCAGCATCGACGGCCCTCCAATATCAATGTTCTCGATCAACTCCTCCAGCCCCACCCCAGGCCGAGCCGCCGTCTTCTCAAACGCATACAGATTCACCACCACCATGTCGATAGGCTCGATCCCATGCGCCTCCACCGCCGCCACATGCTCCGCATCCCCGCGTCGATGCAAAATCCCCCCATGCACCTTCGGGTGCAGCGTCTTCACCCGCCCACCCAGCATCTCCGGAAATCCGGTCAGCTCAGCGATATCCCGCACCGCCAACCCCGCGTCCCGCAGCGCCGCGCCGTTCCGCCGGTAGAAATCAGGTCCACTCCCAACCCCGCCAATACCCGCCCAAACTCCACCAACCCCGTCTTGTCCGTAACCGACAACAACGCCCGCCGCACCAGCTTTGAATCGCTCATCACCCGCCCATTCTACGTTCGCCCCCGCAACGTCGGCCGCCACATCCGGCAAACAGAAAAGTTGTCCTCGGCGCACGCATCTCCAATCTGGGCCGCATCTCAGCTCACAACGGCCCCCAAAAAAGCACCCGAAAGGTACTGACGATGCGTGCTGTGGCTTCTTTCCTTCTGCTTCTCGCCTCTTGTCTTCTGCCCGCGTCCGCCCTCGGTGACGCCATGGACCAGATCTCCGTCATCGGCGGCGGTCAGGACATCGAGTTCGCCCTCCCAGCCGCCACCACCGTGCCGGACGCCCTCTTCGGAGGAAGCTACCGTTTTCCATCTGTACCGGGCACCGTGAACGAGGCCCCCACCACGGTCAGTGCCTACTTCATCTTTCCCGGCTTTTGCGCAGTCTGCGACACCATCCAGCTCACCACCATCAACGGCAATGACTACAACTCACTCAGCCTCGGTTTACCCAACCTCTACGCCATCACCTCGCCAGACTTGTACGACGTGACCCTCAGTCTTCTCCCCGGCTCCTACGCCAGCGTCGACACATACCCCTTCGGCTCCTCGAGCTACACCATCGACATTAGTCCGCAAGCCTCCGCCAACACCCCCGAACCACCCACCCTCCTGCTGCTCGCCACCGCCACCCTCGGCTTGGTCGCACTGCCGCTCCGACGCAGACGCCTCTGCCCGAAGTAGCCCCTAAGGATTGAACTCCAGCCGCAAGGCGTGCAAGGTGGCCTTTCGTCGTTTTAAAGCGGAGTCTCGTCACGCGAAGGGCGAGACAGCATCCGTAGCGCCAACAGAAGTTCCTGATCGCACAAGAGGTCAGAGGCTAGACCCTCACACCCCACCCCCTGTACCCTTAAGCCTATGCTTGACCTGGCATTCGTTCGAGCCAACCTGCCGCTCGTCGAAGAAAAACTGCGCCTCCGCGGCACCGACCCGACCCTCCTCGGAGGCTTCGCCGCCCTCGACACCGAGCGCCGCGCCGCCATCACCGAACTCGAAACCCTCAAAGCGCAGCGCAACGCGCTCTCCCAGGAGTTCGGCAAACTCAAGCGCACAGGCGCAGACACCACCGCCATCAGCGAGCAGTCCGCGGCCCTGAAATCCCGCGCCGAGGCCCTCGAAGCCAACGCCGCCGAGCTCGACGACCAAGCTCCGCACCCTCCTCGAAGCCCTCCCCAACCTCCCCGCCGACGACGTCCCCCCCGGCACCTCCGAGCACGACAACCAGCTCGTCAAAACCTGGGGCGAAACCCGCCAGCTTCCCCTTCCCCGCCAAGCCCCACTGGGAACTCGGCGAAGCCCTCGGCATCCTCGACTTCGAGCGCGCCGCCAAGATCTCCGGCTCCCGCTTCGTCGTCCACTTCGGCCGGGCGCCCGCCTCGAACGCGCCCTCGCCAACTTCATGCTCGACCTCCACACCCGCGAGCACGGCTACGCCGAGGTCCTCCCGCCCTCCATCGTCAACTCCCGCTCCCTCTTCGGCACCGGCCAGCTCCCCAAGTTCGCCGAAGACCTCTTCCACTGCGACGACCGCGGCCCCTACACCCCCGGCGAGCTCCAGGACAACGACCACTGGCTCATCCCCACCGCCGAAGTCCCCGTCACCAACCTCTTCCGCGACGAGACCCTCGACCTGAGCCGAAGCGCCCCATCTCCTTCTGCGCCCACACCCCCTGCTTCCGCTCCGAAGCCGGCAGCTACGGCAAGGACGTCCGCGGCATGATCCGCCAGCACCAGTTCCAGAAGGTCGAGCTCGTCAAATTCACCCGCCCCGAAGACTCCGCCGCCGAGCACGAAGCCCTCACCCGCCACGCCGAGACCGTCCTCGAGCACCTCGGCCTCCCCTACCGCCGCATGCTCCTCTGCACCGGCGACATGGGCTTCGCCTCCGCCAAGACCTACGACCTCGAAGTCTGGCTCCCCGGCCAGAACACTCTACCGCGAGATCAGCTCCTGCTCCAACTTCGACGACTTCCAGGCCCGCCGCGCCAACATCCGCTACCGCCCGGCCGGCGCCAAAAAGTCCGAGTTCGTCCACACCCTCAACGGCTCCGGCCTCGCCGATCGGCCGCACCTACCTCGCCATCCTCGAGAACTACCAGCAGCCCGACGGCTCCGTCCGCATCCCCGAGGTCCTGATCCCCTACATGGGCGGCGAAACCCACATCACCCCCCAAACCTCGGCCGCCCGCAGATCACCCGGACCACAGCCCAATGACGCCACTAGCCAACCCGCAGGGCCACGCCGAAGCACCAACGCGGAGCACGGACGCGCAGCGCCAGCCCAACCTCCTCCATCGCTACGTCTTCTGGACCTACGAGCGCGGCAGCTTTCACTACGACGTCATGGTCACGCTCATCCTGCTCTTCCTCTTCCTCGCGCCCCACTTCATCGACTTCCACGACCGTCCACTTCCGGACGTCCCCAAGCGCTCCAACGAGTTCCTCATCCGCGACGCCGGCCAACTCGGCACCATTCCGCCGCTTCCTCTTCGAGGTCCGCGCTGAAGACCTTCACAACGCCCACGCAGACCCCGAGATCCGCACTCAGATTGAAGAGCGCGTGACCAAGTTCGCCCCCGGCGCCCACGTCGACAAAATCACGCCCGTCAAAGACCCACGCGGCCAGGTCGTCGCCTACGACGCCATCGTCCTCCGCGGCCGTCCAACCGACCAGGAGTAACCGCATGTCCCTCCGCCCTTTAAGCCATTCCTTCACCGCCGTCCTCCTGAGCGCAGCGCAGCGCAGCCGAAAGACCCCGAGCGACCCAATACCGCCAGCATCACGCAGCAACTTTTCGTCGGCAATGCCCTTTGCGGCGGCCCTTCTCACCCTCGGCGTTCTCGCACCCCGCCTCCACGCCCAGTCCCCCCAACTCACCGCCGTCTTCATCCAAATGGACGCGGCCAGCAAGCGCTTTCAAAACGCCACCGCCAACGTGCAGCGCGACAACTACGAGAAGGTCGTCCACGACACCACCATAGAAAAAGGCAGCATCTACCTCGACCGCACCCGCGCCGGCATCGAGTTTGGCGCCACCGTATTCCCCACCGACGCCAGCGGCAAACCAGCTGCCACGCCCTCGCGCATCCTCAGCTACAACGGCGGCGCGCTGCAGATGTACACCCCCGCCACCAGGCAGGTGGACGTCTTCAAGTCCGGCGCCAATCAGAACAAGCTCGAAGGCTACCTCGCGCTCGGCTTCGGAGCCAACAGCCACGACCTCCAGCAAAACTGGAACATCACCGACGCCGGCCCGGAAACCCTCACCGACAACGGCCAGCCCATCAAAACCGAGAAGCTCGTCCTCGTCAGCAAAGACCCCGGCGTCCAAAGCACCTTCAAACAGATCACCATTTGGCTCGACCCCACCCGCGACGTCTCGCTCAAGCAGGTCTTCGACACCCCCTCCGGCGACCGCCAAACCGCGACCTACTCCAGCATCCGCCTCAACACCAGGCTCAACACCACGCCCTACAAAATCCCCACCGGCAAAGGCATCAGCGTCATCGGGCACTAACGTTCTCTAGTGTGAAAAGTGCACCCCTCGCCCTAGAACAAGAATGTAGGCGAGCCCAAGGATGGTGGCCACAACCCACCACGCCGGCGCACGACCGACCGTGAGCGGATCGTCTGTACTGACGGTGCTCCTTGGGAGGAACGAATCCGCCCACATCATGCCGGAGAGTCCGCCGAAAGCGGCCGGAATGGTTGACAAAAACAAGAGCTTGGGGCCAAGGGGATCGAAGGCACCCGCCACGCAATAGAAGGTACATGCCGCGTAATACGCAAGTCGTCCGACGCTGTTGTAGCGCGACTTGTCACGAACCTGGTTGGGGCAGAACGGCTGGATTCCGTCTGCGATGAGCTTAACCACCCCGACGTACAGCACCGCCCCGAAGACGGACATCCCTACGCGGAGAGCAACGGGGTGCGGAAGGCCCGTAATGGCCGCCTCCCAGTCACCGAGCCCCAAAATGCCAGAGAACAGGAAGTACCCTGCGCCGTCCAGCAGGTTGAAACAGCCAAGCAGCCACAAAAAATAGCGGAGGTTCGCCCGACGGACCACAAGCCGGGAGCCCCACATCGCAACTCCCCCCGCAAGCAGATTCACGAGAGTCCCGCCCATATCCACCAAACGATCCGGGCGCAGGTCCGACAGATGATTGCTCGTCAGCTCAGTAGGGATATCTCCGCGCAACCAGGAGACCAGACCATGGCCCACGCCCTCATGCAGCGAAGAGGAGAGAGCAATGGCCAGAACCGCCATGCTGATGATCGTCGTCCTATTGTTTGACTCGGGCATGGATCTCCGTGAGTTCAGCCTATCTGGAGAACAAGGAAGCAAGAACACGTAAGTAATCAGGCAGCAACTGATTTTTAACTTCGTCCTAAGGCTTCGTCCTCTTAAATAATGCGCTGCCCACGCCATCCACTCAAGCACGCAGCCGCAAACAAAATCACGACCGGATAACACTCCAGCACATACCGAGGCTCCGAGTTATCAATCGTCATCAACATTCCAGACCGCAACAAAACAAACCCCACCATCGCCACCACAAACACTCCATCCCTTCCCCACCCAACCCGGCACCACCGGCACAACCCCACCACCGCACACCCCAGCAGCACCAGGTTTAATCCGCCATACACCCACCCAAACACCCCAGCCCTCGGCCGCACACTCACCCGCCACCAATCCAGCGGCATTTTCGGCAGCAACTCCGTCCGCGGCCGCAGCCACATATCCCCCAGCCGAGCCAGCGGCATCCCCAGGTAAAACCGCACCGGATGCGCCCGCACTCGCTCCGCCGCCAGCCCCGCGAACGCATCCTCAATCGCCGGCGTCGACGAACTCTCCGCGTTGTACTGCGCAATCACCTCAGCAGTCTCCGTCCGTTGCGCGAGGCTATCAAACGCCCGCGTCGGCAGATCCTCCATCCGCAGCACCGACCCGTCGTACACCCAGTACACCCGCGCCGTATCTCCCAGCCCCACTCCCCACGTTCGGTACCAGCGCGCAAACCCCAGGGGCGCACTCTCCCCCGGATCATTCGCATACTTCGGCGCGAGCGGCTGGACCACATGAAATATCCGCCAGTTCCGCAAACCCCACCCACCCAAACACCCCACCAACAAGCCACACACCAGCAAGACTCCCCGCCATCCACCGCGGCTGTTGCGGCCCTCTCTGTCATCCCCGGAGCGGACCTGCTGTCCGCCCACACCCCGCCAGGCCGCCCAACCCATCGCCGGCAGCAAGACCCCCGCCAACAAGACCCCATCCGGCCGCAACAACGCAGCCCCACAGGACGCCAACCCCACAACCCCCGCCCGGCGCAAACGGCAGCCGTCCGCCATCCACCGCACCAGACCCCAAAACCCGACCACCACACAAAAGATCGACAAAGTCTCCGTCAACGCCGCCGCCGAGTAGTTCGCCGTGAACGGACACAGCGCCGCCACCCAAAGACAAACCACCCCCACCCGCTCCCCAAACAGCCGCCGCGCCAACCTCCCCAGCAGCCAGCACCCCAGCAGGTCGGCAAACACCTGCACCCAAACCACCGCCAGGTAGTTCCCCTCCCCAAACACCGCAAAGCACACCGCCAAAAACAGCGGATACCCCGGCAAACGAATCAACGTCGGTCGAACCCGGTCCTCGGTCAGCCCATACACATGGTGAGCCAGCAGGTTATGCGCCAGGTCCCCATAGATCAGCGTGTCCCCCACAAACCGCGGGTGCACCCATACGAACAAAGCCCGCAACAGCAGCCCCGCCCCCAGCGCGGCCACCCAGCTCCACCTCTCCCGCCGTCCCAGCCCCATGTCACCTGCATTCTAGTCAACGCACGAAGCAGGGAACGCTAACGGAGCACCCGAACCGGCGCAAAGTCGTCGCGCACCTCAACCGGCAGCTCCCAACCGGTCAGCTCCTTCTTCTCCCCCTCCCTTCGTTCGCGGTCATGTTACTTTCGTGCAGTTCTGCATTTCCCCTGCAAAGCGCAAGATTCAACCCATGCGCGTCTCTCTTGCAGCCCTCGCCTCCGAACCCCTCCAGCGTACCTTCCAGGTGCCAGTCTCTGTCCAGGTCCGTCCCTCCCGCGGCATGTCCGGCGAGCACCACTACACCACCGACAGCTCCACGCTCCGCAACATGCTCAAGCGCCAGACCGACCTCTCCGGCCTCGCCATCGACCGCTTCATGAGCGACCTCCGCTCCGCCTCCACAGCCCGCCTCTCCGGCGTCGAACTCAACGATCGCACCCTCAAGGAGATCGGATTCTTCGTCGACTAGCCCCTTTACCGGTCGACAGATCAGAAGAGCGCCGCGCAACCCGGCTACTCCCCAGCTCGCAGCGGAGTAGCCACCTCCCCACCTTCACTGACCACCGAACACCGAACCCCAACAACCCCTCAACAATTGACTCCCCCGCCTCGCCTCCATAGCATCATCTTCGAGGCGTTGTTTCACCCCATTGACAGACCAGCCCAACCAGCCGCAAGAGCCAATCGAGCCCCATCCACCTGATCGGCGCCGCGCCCCCAAACGGCTCCGCCAGCCCGGCAAGCCCATCTTCTTTGATCCCCAGAGAAAACGCTGGAAGCGCCTCCGTCGTATCTTCGATTCGCTCGCCCTGGCGGGCGCCGTCATCGGCATCCTCTTTGTCATTGGCCTGCTCCGCATGCGGCCCTTGCAGGCGCTCGACCTTCGCTCCCCCACCAAGCGCTACCGCGCCCTCTTCAACCCACCGGCCCCCGAGCTCACGCCGAAAGAAAAGCTCAACCACTCCACCCACCGCCACTCCGACCTCAAGCCCTCCGACGTCGTCCTGAACCAGGGCGAAGGCGTGCGCGCGGCCTTCTACAACGACGTCGATCCCGCCAGCTACGCCTCGCTCAAACAACACGTCAAGCAGATCGACATCCTCTTCCCCGAGTGGCTCCACGTCCTCGGGAATGACGGCTCGCTCACCGCCTACACCAGTGACAACCGCCCCTTCCCCGTAGTCGACCCGGCCGGCGTCCATGGCGTCGACCAGGAAAACAAGGTCGTCAAGACCATCACGGCAGCCCGCGAAGACACCGAAATCTTCCCGCTCGTCAATAACTTCAACCCGCTCTCTAACGTCTTCTCAACCGCCGTCGGTCCCTTCCTGAACAACCCCGGAGCACGCGCCACCTTCATTTCCCAGATCGACGCACTGATGGCCGCCAACACCCGCTATCGCGGCATCATCCTCAGCTTCCAGGAAGTCCCGCTGGCCGCCCTCCCCGGCTACGGCGCTCTTATCCAGGCTCTCTCTGACGACTTCCACGGCCGCAAGCTCAAGCTCTACATCACGGTCCCGGTCGGCGCGTCGGGGTACGATTTCGGTTTTCTCTCCGCCCACACGGACGGCCTCGTCCTCATGAACTTCGGCGAGCACCAGGACCAGACTGTTTCCGGCCCCGTAGCCTCCCAGGACTGGTTCGAGAACAACCTCAAAGCCATCATGAAGGTCGTCCCCCGCGAGAAAATCATCTGCGCGATCGGCAACTACGGCTACGACTGGACTCTCCCTCTCCCCGCCGCTCCACCCGCGGCTTCGCCAACGCGAAGCGCCAACGCGAAGCGCCAACACGCAGTGCCAACGCGAAGCGCCCTTCCGTCACCCGAGACCGTCGACGACGCCCTCTCCGTCTCCATGATCTCCACCCAGGACGCCTGGCAGCGAGCCTCCGACGCCGAAGCCAAGATCGAGCTCGAAGACGTCTCGCTCAACGCCCACTTCGCCTACGACGACGAAGACGCCAAAGTCCGCCACCAGATCTGGTTCCTCGATGCCGTCACCGCCGTCAACCAGATGCGCGTCGCCCGCGCCCTCGGCCTGCAAACCTTCGCCCTCTGGCGTCTAGGCTTCGAGGACGCCTCCCTCTGGCACGTCTGGGATAACTACCTCGCCAACAACGTCCTCCAGCAACTCAGCACCGTTCCGCCCGGACAGGACGTCGATACCGAAGGCGACGGCGACATCCTCCGCGTCACCGGCCTGCCCCAATACGGCCACCGCACCTCTGAGCTGGACGACGACAAGACCATCCCGCCCCAGTTCCTCTCCATCGTCAACGAAACGATGGACTCCTTCCCCCTCCCGTACACCGTGTCCCAGTACGGCTACCACCCCAAGCAAGTCGCCATCTCGTTCGACGACGGCCCTGACCCGCAGTGGACCCCCAAGATCCTCGACGTGCTCAAGCAGTACAACGTCAAGGGCACCTTCTTCATGATCGGCGAGGTCGCCCAGGACAACGTCGGCGTCATGCAGCGCGTCTTCCGCGAAGGCCACGAGATCGGCAATCACACCTTCACGCACCCCGACATCTCTGACATCTCCGAACGCTCCGTCGACCTGCAGCTCAACGCCACAGAACGCCTCTTCGCGGCCAAGATAGGCGTCCAGCCCGTCTACTTCCGCCCGCCCTACTCCATCGATCAGGAGCCCGACACCAACGACCAGGCCGCGCCCATCCAGCACATCGAATCCCATGGCTACGTCATCGTCGGCGACAAGATCGACACGAACGACTGGGATGAGCACCCCCGCAAGTCTCCGCAGGAGATCGTCTCCTCCGTCTTCGACCAGATCAACGCCGCCGAGAAGAAGACCTGGATGCGCGGCTCGGTCATCCTCATGCACGATGGCGGCGGCGACCGCTCCGCCACCGTAGCCGCGCTCCCCGCGCTGATCGCCGGCCTGCGCGCCCAGGGCTACGAACTCGTGCCCGTCTCCCAGCTCATCGGCAAGACCCGCGAGCAGGTCATGCCGCCCCTCACCTCGCGCCAGCGCCGCACCGCCCTGGTCGACTCCGTCGCCTTCTTCTTCATCGCCTTCTTCAACCACGTCGTCGTCTTCGTCTTCTTCGTCGGTGACGTGCTCATGAGCGCGCGCCTGATCATCATCGGCCTGTGCGCCCTCATCGACCGCCTCCGCACCCGCAAGAACTTCGCCGCCCCCGACTACGAGCCCCGCGTCGCCGTTCTCATCCCTGCCTACAACGAAGAACTCGTCATCGCCCGCACGATCCGCAGCGTGCTGATGTCCAACTACAAAAACCTCCGCATCGTCGTCATCGACGACGGCTCCAAAGACCACACCTTCGAAGTCGCCACAGAAACCTACGCCAAAGAGATCGCCGAAGGCCGCGTCACCGTCATCACCAAGCCCAACGGCGGCAAAGCCGAAGCCCTCAACTTCGCTCTCGGAAACCTCGAAGAAGAGATCTACATCGGCATTGACGCGGACGGCGTCATCGCCCACGACGCCATCTCCCGCCTGGTCCCCCACTTCGCCAACCCCCACATCGGCGCCGTAGCCGGTAACGCCAAGGTCGGCAACCGTGTCAACCTTTGGACCCGCTGGCAAGCCCTCGAATACATCACGTCCCAAAACTTCGAACGCCGGGCTTTGGATCTGTTCGACGTGGTCATGGTCGTCCCCGGAGCCATCGGCGCCTGGCGCACCGCAGCCGTAAAAGCCGGCGGCTGTTACGCCCCCGACACCGTCGCCGAAGACGCCGACCTCACCATGAACCTCCTCGAACAGGGCTACGCCGTCATCTACGAAGACCAGGCCCTCGCCTTCACCGAGGCCCCCGTCAACGCCAACGGCCTCGCCCGCCAGCGCTTCCGCTGGAGCTTCGGCATCCTCCAGGCCATCTTCAAACACAAGGCCGCCGCCCGCAATCGCCCCGCCATGGGCCTCTTCGCCCTTCCCAACATCCTCATCTTTCAGGTCCTCCTGCCGCTCGTCAGCCCGCTCATTGACCTCTTCTTCGTCTTCGGCATCATTCACTACTTCATCGACAAGCACTTCCACCCCGAAGCCGCCAACACCGCCGACCTCTACAAGCTCCTGACCTTCTTTCTCACCTTCCTTCTCATCGACTTCGCCGCAAGCGCCCTGGCCTTCCTCCTCGAGCGCAAACACCCCGCCAGCAAAGGCGACGCCTGGCTCCTCGTCCATATCTGGATCCAGCGCTTCACCTACCGCCAGCTCTTCAGCTACGTCCTCCTCAAGACCATGAAGCGCGCCATCGACGGCAAGCCCTTCAACTGGGACAAACTGGAACGCACAGCCCAAATGTCCCACCAAACCGAACAGCTCACCACCTAACCTCTCCGACGATCACCACCTGAACGAACCCTTCGACAAGCCCCAGCTTCGTTGGTCATGCCAGCCCCGCCCAAACACTGTCATCCCGAGCGAAGCGCAGCGTAGCCGACGGAACCCGAGCGACTCTGCCGCCACAACCGCTCACCCTTCACCCACGAACCCCGCCCCCGCCGCTTCAGAAAGCCACCCGCGGCCCTGCCGCTTCGGCCCTGAGTCCGGACCTAAGTCACTTATCAAATGTACGCAGAAAAGTACACAGGGGAAGAGCTCCAGCCCGCACTGCACATTCCAAGTCGGTACTCTAAGGAGCGGATACCTCCCGAAAGGCCAGCCCCATGGACCTCACCAACCTCCCTCCCTTCCAGAACGAGCCCTTCACCGACTTCTCCACCCCGGAAAACAAGCGAGCCATGCAGGCCGCTCTCGAGCGCGTCCGCTCCGAACTGAACGCGAGCTACGACCTGGTGATCGGCGGCCACCGCATCCGTAAAGGCGAGCCCTTCGCCTCGGTCAACCCCGCTCGCCCCGCTGAGACCATCGGTATGCATTACAGCGCGCCACCCGAGCTCGCCAACGAGGCCGTAGCGGCAGCCCAACAGGCCTTCACCACCTGGAGCCGCACCACCGCCACCGAGCGCGCCAGCCTCCTTCTCCGCGCCGCACAGCTCATCCGCGAACAACACCTCGACTTCTGCGCCTGGCTCACCTTCGAAGTCGGCAAAAACTGGGCCGAAGCCGACGCAGATGTCGGCGAGTGCATCGACTTCCTGGAGTTCTACGCCCGCCAGGCGCTCGCCCTCGACCGCGCCACCACCCCTATACAGTTTCCCGGCGAGCGCAACCAACTCCGCTACGTCCCCCTCGGTGTCGGCGCAGTCATCCCACCCTGGAACTTCCCTCTCGCCATCATGGCCGGCATGACTGCGGCCGCCATCGTCACCGGCAACACCGTCGTCCTCAAGCCCTCGCCCGACGCCCCGACCATAGCCGCCCGCTTCCTTACCCTGATGGAACAAGCGGGCCTCCCCCAAGGCGTAGTAAACCTCCTGCAGGGCGGCCCGGAACTCGGCCGCGCCATCACCGAACACCCCCAAATCCGCTTTATTGCCTTCACCGGCTCCAAGAAGGTCGGCCTCGAGATCCACGAACGCGCCGCCAAGACCCAGCCCGGCCAGCACTTCATCAAACGCACCATCCTCGAACTCGGTGGCAAGGACGCCATCATCGTCTCCGCAGACGCCGACATCGACGCCGCGGTCGAAGGCGTTGCTGCCTCAGCCTTCGGCTTCAACGGCCAGAAGTGTTCCGCCTGCTCCCGCGCCATCGTGGAAGAGCCGATCTACGATGTCTTCTGCGACCGCCTGCGGGAACGCGTCGACTCCATCAAGACCGGCGACCCAGCCGCGAACTTCTACTCCGGCCCAGTGATCAACAACGCCTCGGTCAGCCGAGTCCTGAGCTACATCGAGCTCGGCAAGGCAGAAGGCCGAGTCCTGAATGGAGGCGCAGCCCTCGCCACCGACGACGCCGGCTTCTTCGTCGCCCCCACCGTCATCGCAGACGTGCCACCCACCTCACGTCTCGCGCAGGAGGAGATCTTCGGACCTGTTCTCTCGGTGATCCGCGCGAGCAGCTTCGAAGACGCTCTCAACATAGCCAACAACACCGAGTACGGCCTCACCGGCGCGATCTATTCCAATAGCCGCGCGAAGCTCGACCGGGCTGCCGAGTCCTTCCAGGTGGGCAACCTGTACCTGAACCGCAAGTGCACCGGAGCTATGGTCGGCGCCCACCCTTTTGGCGGATTCAACATGAGCGGCACGGACTCCAAGGCAGGCGGTCCCGACTACCTGCTGCTCTTTACACAAGCAAAATCCATCGCCGAAAAACGCGGCTTCATCTCCGACCAGGTCGAGGAACAAGAACAGCGCATGGGGATGTAGGCCCATGCGCTGCTATAACGTCGTCTAGAGTTTGGTTGTTCTGTTCCTTGACATCGGTTGCTAGGCTGATCGCACCAACGTCGCTCTCACTCTCTCTACTGCTTCAGCGAGCGTCCTGTGGTGCACCGTATAGAGCGCAAGCTCCAGCCGATCGGACACGCCAACCTTGTCGTAGATGCTGCGGAGGTAGTTCTTCACCACTTGCTCTTTGGTGCCGAGCCTGAGCGCAATTTCACGGTTCTTGGCACCCTCAGAGACAAGCGCCACAATCTGGAGTTCCTTTGGCGTCAGGCGCTTCACCACCTGGGCTCCGGCATGGTCCGGCGTAGGCATCGTGCTCAGCGTTGATCGCTGTGGGACCCGCTCGCCTGCAGACACCCGGCGAAGAGTTTCAATCAGCTGAGGCCCAGTGACGGCGCGAGTGACGAACCCGTCCGCCTGCCGCGCTGTTCCCTCCGGCAACGTCACCCCGTGCTCCAGAATCACAATAGCCCGACCTCCCTCACCGTGAATCCAGTCGAGCAGGCCGATCAGGTCGGCAGTCAAGCTCGTTGGCACCATCACGACGGGGTTTTGCACCGAACCGACAAGTTCCTTCAGTTGCGGAATCTCAATGCACTCTCCCATGACCTTGATGTCGTTCTCGTGTGCCAGCACACGAGCCGCACCCGCCCGAAAAACTGCTTGATTGTCCGCAAGGATGATCTTGATCACTACTCACCTTTTATCGTGCGCACAGAGAAGCAATGCGCCACGGCTCTTGTTTCAACCTCATCTCATCCGCTCGCCATGGCGCACGGATATCCCACGAAAGTTCGTGCAAACCACTGATTGTGTTCATGTTGTTACCGCCGTGCACCCTTGCAAACACAACGGTAACTAGCACTTCCGCACGCTTGGTTGGTAGCATCGTTTCATGTCCGTGCAGCCCTCCAGGTCCGAGCTTCGCCCCTTCCACATTGCCTTCCCCGTCGACGACCTTCAGGCCGCGCGGCACTTCTATGGCACCGTACTTGGCTTGCCCGAAGGACGGAGCGCCCAGCATTGGATTGACTTCGATCTTTTCGGCCACCAGATCGTTGTCCATTACAAACCCAAGGCTGCGCCAAAGGACTCGGTACACAGTAATGCGGTGGATGGACACGATGTGCCGGTGCCCCACTTCGGCGTCGTGCTAACCCAGGCGGATTGGGAGGCGCTGGCAGAACGGCTTCGCGTAGCCGGGGTCAAATTCGTGATCGAACCCTACACCCGGTTCAAGGGCGAGGTCGGGGAACAATCCACCATGTTCTTCCTCGACCCGGCCGGCAATGCTCTCGAGTTCAAAGCCTTCGCCGATCTGGGACAGTTGTTTGCGAAGTAGCCCCTCGCAATTGGTCTAGGTTGTGTCTCAAATCACTTCAGCGGTCGCTCGCCGCACCGATCTTGGACCGAGTGTTAACGAACGTTTTGACCGGCACATCCCCAAAATCATTGGAGCGTCATTCCGGACCGGCGCGGCTGCGGGCCCGCCTCACGGTGATGGTGATCAGCACAATGGATGCGGAGGACGATCCCTCGGAGTCGATAGGCTAGCCCGCAGCAGAAATCCGCGCCGACCTTCGGGCCGAGCCGGCCTTCATCTAGACCGCAATCGTGAAGCTGTCCTCACTGCGGGACACGGCGCGGTACAACGTGTCCCGCTCGAAGGGAATACGGCCCGCTTCGGTGATTAGCCGCTCCAGATCACGCCGTCGCATGCCCTGTGGGGTTTTTGCGCCGGCGTCGTGGTAGATCTTCTCTTCAACCACTGTCCCGTCAATGTCATCTGCACCGAACCGCAGAGAGATCTGCGCCATCTTAGGCGTGACCATCTGCCAGTAACTCTTGATATGCCCAAAGTTATCGAGCAGGAGACGGCTTACCGCGATTTGCTTGATGTCCTGCATGCCCGTCGACTTGGGCAAATGCCCCAGGGCGGTATTGTCAGGGTGGAAGCTGAGCGGAATGAAGGTCTGGAAGCCACCAGTCTCGTCCTGGACTGCGCGGAGCTTCAGCAGGTGGTCTACGCGGTCCTCGTCGGTCTCAATGTGGCCGTAGAGCATGGTCGCGTTGGAGCGGAGGCCAGCCTTGTGAGCGAGTCGCGCCGTATCCAGCCACTCTGAGCCGTCGATCTTGTGGTCGCAGATGATGGCCCGTACGCGCTCAGCAAAGATCTCCGCACCGCCCCCGGGGCAGGAGTCCACGCCCGCCGCCTTCATTCGTTCCAGCACCTCGGCAATCGTCATCTTGCCGCGCTTCGCGAAAAAGGCGACTTCCACCATCGTGAATGCCTTGACGTGTACCTGCGGATACCGCTGTTTTAGCCCGCTCACGAGGTCCATGAAGTACTCGAACGGCAAATCGGGATGCAGGCCGCCGACGATGTGAAACTCCGTGACGGCCTCGGTCAGGCCCTTCCCCGCAGTCTCCCAAGCCTCTTCAAGCGCCATCGTGTACGTGTCGGCTGCGCCCTTTTTACGACCGAACGCGCAAAGACGGCAGGAGGCGACGCACACGTTCGTGGGGTTGATGTGCCGGTTGACGTTGAAGTACGCCACGTCCCCATGCATCCGTTCGCGAACCAGGTTGGCCATCCAGCCCACGGCCAGAATGTCGCCACTGCGGTAAAGCGCGAGCCCGTCATCGAAGTTCAGCCGCTCGCCGCGTTCAACTTTTTCTGCGATCGGGGGCAGTGCCGGATCGTCGGTCTGAAATCCGTGCCGGGGCTTGTTGGAGGTCAACATACATATTCGATTCTAGCCCTGCCCCCTCGATGCAGTTACCTTCCGGAGCTCGCAGCCACCGTCGGAGGCTCGGGAGAATCCACCATTCTCGGCTGCACAACCACCCCATCAAAAAGCGTTGCACCGATCAGGTGATCTCCAGCAGGACGCACAAAGCGCAGGTTCCACCCGGTGTCCCAGTAGCTCACCTTGTGGTCCGGTACGCTGACGCTGAACGCAACCGGCGAATTGGATGCGGTCACCAGGACCCGCTTCGACGAGGGATCGAAGTAGATGTTGTCTACCTCGGTCAGGAACAGATTGCGCAGCGTCTTCCACGTCACGCCGGCGTCCGTGGACAACCAGACGCCTTCGCGCCCACCTACCCAGAGGTTCTTCTCGCCGTCGATTGCGACAGCCCCAATCTGCGACAGGCCTGTTGGAAGTGCGACCGTGCCCCAGGTTGCGCCGGCGTCGCGAGACAACTCCAGTCGTTGCAGGCCGCCGGCCAGCACCATGGCCGCGCCCGTGCCGTCTGCGTCATCCTTCGCGGGAGTGAGCGGGGCAACATAGTGCACATCCGTCATGGCCAGAGCCGCGACAGCCGTCCAATGCTGGCCGGCGTCCGCGGAGCGGAGCAGCCCAGAAGAACTCCCCGCGAACAGGACATCTCCGGACCGCGCCATCGAGTACACCACAGCATCCAGGCGGTCAGCGCGCGGCGCAGCAGGGGGAGTAGGTGTTCCCTGACCGGGCTTGGGTACCTGCACCCGATGCAACGAGGCATGAACTACGGGCTTCGTTGCCGGTTTCGCAGCGTGAGGCTTCCCCTTCACCAGCATGAGATGTGCGCCCTTGGACGAATGCAGAACTCGCGTTGCGGGGCGTCGTCCCGAGACTGCTTTGACACGCGGTCCCTTAGGGCCCCGGCGCGCGGCGCGCGTAGGACTCGCCTTCGGGCTACCGGCCCTCGGCTTGGCTCGACCCGTCCCGCTCCGCGGTGAAGGCGTGGCGAGCCGGGTCGGCGCAGCCAACACTGGCGCTGTCTTGGGTGCTTCGGCCGCCTTGGCCTTGGTCAGGTCGCCTTCCAGGGCGCTGGACTCGGCCCAGGCACCATCCTGCAGGCGGAAGATGCCGTGCCCGGTACCGGCAAGCAAGGTACCGTCACTTAGCGAAAGAAGACTGAACACATCGCGGCCGCCCAGCCCCTCACTTTGCTGACGCCACTTCACGCCACCGTCGATGCTCTGGAATACGCCACCCGTAGCTTTGTCGTTTACCACGCCCACGTAGACGGTTCCGGGATTTTGGGCGTCCGCTGTATAGGCAGTTACCTGCCGCGCGGAGAAACCTTCGTTCGACGACTCAAAGGTCGCCCCGCCATCTTCGCTGCGGTACACGCCCCCGCGGTCCGTCGCCAGCAGCACGTGCTGGGAGTTCCCTGGGTCCACATAGACGTCATTCACCACCACATCATCGGCAGTCAGGCGCTCCCACTTGGCGCCAGCGTCGACGGTGCGATACAAGCCTTCCGTTGTGCCCGCGAACACGACGTCAAGGTTCTTCGGATCCTGCTCCAGCGTGCGCGTCCGGCGCGCCGCCGAAGGAATGCCCTGCACCTTGGTAAATTCCTCGCCCGCGCTCGCACTCTTGTAAATGCCGGAGCATGCGCTGGCGTACACAATCTTGGGATCCTTAGGGTCGACAATGATAGAAAACACGTCAGAGTCGTCAATGATGCCCTTCTTGATGTTGGACCAGGTGACCCCTCCGTCCGTGGTCTTCCAGGGCAGGTGCCACGTGCCCGCGTAGATCACGTTTGGATCCGTCGGATCGATCGCAATCGACTGGACCTCTTTGATTTCTGCGCTGCCTTCCGGGCTAATCTGCTTCCAGTGCACCCCATTGTCCGGGCTCCGGTAAATTCCTTGCAATGTTCCGGCGATTAGTTCTTTCGGGTCCGACACGGCCCGTGTCAGTGAGCGGACAGACTGACCTCGCATCTCCGCCTGGCTGTACCAGTCCTTGCCGTAGTTCTCGCTGATGAACACGCCGCCATCGACGTGATCAACGGTGAACGCACCTACGATCAGTCGCCTGGGGTTCTCATGATCGACCACAATGTGATCGATCACGAGGTCGTTGCGTTTGCTGATCTGGGCCACGCGGCCCCAGTGCTCGCCGCCGTCGTGCGAGTCATAGATCCAGCCTGTTGCGGTACCGAGAAAGATGTGGCGCGAGTCGGCCGGATCCGTGGCCAGGGACCGCGCACTTCCGCCAAAAGGACCAAGGGGAAACCACGTTGCGGCCTGCGCCGCTCCACACATCAGGCCGGCCGCGAACACACTGCAACCCAGCCGAAACCAGCTTGAAAAACGCATCTTACCCCTTGAACCGCTATCTCAGGTTAAAGCAAGCAGGGCCGAAAGCGCATTTGCGCACCGGCATTGATTCGCCTTTTGTTCCCGAAACAGGATGCAGGGGCGCCCCTATGTGCCAAAACGGGAATTACCGGAGATACGCGTCGTCCTTGTTGATCCAGTCCTGCCGCGGCGGGGCGAATATGTCGTAATCCACCGTATCTTCCAGCGCTTCCGCTGCATGCGGCAGACCGCCAGGAATGACCAGCACTTCCCCCGCCCTGACAGTAACCCGCTGCTCTGACCCGGCCTCCCCAAGAACAAACTCGAGCGCGCCTTCCACGATCCATGCAATCTGTTCGTTCGGATGGCTATGCCGTGGCACGACGCAACCCTTCTTCAGGTCGATCCGGGCAATCATCGCCTCCAGGCCCGTGATGAAGGCCCGGGTCAGCAGAGGATTCATAGACTCAGACGGAACGTCGGCCCAACGGCTATGTACCGCTTGGAGATCTTTCGGTGAGGAGGGCTCAGGCATTCCTCTAGCCTAAAGCGTTTGCCCCATCTCACGCCATCCTTGTTGCGGCCCGGGGAGGGTGTTGTACAGTAGACGGAAATGCAGCAAATTTGACCTTCTTGCGGTGCGTAAAGGCTCGCAAGAAGACTGTCCCGCTCGGCAAACCCTGCGGGTCGGGTACCCCTCTCTCTGCTCCGCTGGTAGCCGCGAAAGGACCTATGGGCATGCTCTCTGTTGCAGGTTGTTGCTGGCGCGATGTTGTACGCGTCGGTCGAAGGTCAGGCGCCCTCTTCGCCCTCTTACTTGTGCTGCTATCAGCTTCAGGCGCGGTCGCGCAAACGGCAGCGACGCCCTCGACGGACCGGATCGCTGCGCTCGAAAAGACGGCAACCGACAACGCCACAGCCATCGCCAACGCCCAATCCGCCGGCGATAACGCCTGGATGCTCACCTCCGCCGCCCTGGTGCTGATGATGAGCGGCCCGGGCCTGGCGCTGTTCTACGGCGGCCTGGTCCGCCGCAAGAACGTCCTCGGCACCATGATGCAGACCTTCGCCATGATGGCGGTGATCACCGTGCTCTGGGCCCTGATCAGCTACTCGTTGGCCTTTGGAGACGGCAATGCCTTCATCGGCGGCGTACATAACGCCTTCCTGCATGGCGTGGGCCTTGCACCGGACAAGGACTACGCCGGCACCATCCCGCTGCAGACCTTCATGATCTATCAACTCATGTTCGCGATCATCACACCGGCGCTGATCTCGGGGGCCTTTGCCGAGCGGATGAAGTTTTCGGCGATGCTGGTGTTCATGGTTCTCTGGGCGCTGTTCGTCTACTCGCCCATGGCGCACATGGTTTGGGGCAAGCATGGTCTGCTCAACGCCTCGCTCGGCGGCAGGTTCCCTTGCCTCGATTTCGCTGGCGGCACCGTCGTGCATGTCACCTCGGGTGTGAGCGCTCTGGTGACCGCACTGTACCTGGGCAAGCGGCTCGGCTACCCGCAGAAGGCGATGCCTCCGCACTCGGTCGTGCTCAGCTTCATCGGCGCCTGCCTGCTCTGGGTGGGCTGGTTCGGGTTCAACGCCGGCTCGGCACTTGGCGCGAGCGGTCTCGCCACTTCAGCCTTCGTCAACACGCACTTTGCGGCCGCCGCCGCTGCCCTGGGTTGGCTTGCGGCAGAATGGATCCGCAGCGGCAAGCCTTCGGCCCTGGGCGGCATCTCCGGCGCGGTTGCCGGGCTGGTGGGCATCACGCCTGCCGCGGGCTTCGTCACGCCCATGAGCGCGTTGTGGATCGGCCTCATCACAGGCGTCTTCTGCTACTTCATGGTCGTGAAGGTAAAGAATATTTTCGGCTACGACGACTCGCTGGACGCCTTCGGCGTGCACGGCGCTGGCGGCACGATCGGCGCCATCCTAACCGGCCTCTTCGCCAACTCAGCCATCAACCCGCTGCTCGGCGCTGGCAAACCCACCGGCTTCTTCGAAGGCAACCACGGCCAGGTACTCAACCAGCTCGTCGGCGTCGCCATCGCGTGGGTCCTGTCCATCGTCGGCACCTTGCTCATCCTGTTCGTGGTGGATAAGCTCATCGGGCTGCGTGTCAGCGAGGACGATGAGCGTACCGGGCTTGATCTAAGCCAGCACGGCGAAGAGGGTTACGACTGGGAAGTCGCCTAGCTTCGCCCGTCTCAATCGCAGCACGCATACCGCTGAGGGAGCAGATATGCAGAAGATTGAAGCAGTCATCCAGCCATCCCGGCTGGACGCAGTAAAGGACGCACTGGTCGAGGCCGGCGTCTCCGGCATCACCATCTCTGAGGCCCGCGGCCATGGCCGCCAAAAGGGCCACACCGAGTTCTACCGTGGCCGGGAATACTCGGTCGATCTGCTGCCGAAGATCAAGCTGGAACTGGTGGTCACGGACGAAATGCTCGACCGCGCCGTCCAGGCCATCATCACCGCCGCGCGTACCGGTCGCATCGGGGACGGCAAAATCTTCATCTCCCGCATCGATGAGGCCATCCGCATACGCAACGACGAACGTGGCGACATTGCTCTTTAGCTGACCCATGCACACACACAGCGGCGGGGACGAGTTCGGCAGCGCCCTCCGCGCGGTCTATGACCAGCGCCTCGCCACTCTGCGCGCGCGCTTCGAGCGGGAGGGAGACGGCGTTGCTGCTGTCCACGCCCGTTCCGCCGCCGTCGACGAGCTCATCGCGGCACACTGGGCCCGGGAGACAGGGCAGGCACCCAGGCTCGCCGAGGGCATCTGCCTAGCGGGGATAGGCGGCTACGGCCGGCAACAGCTCTTTCCCTTCTCCGACGTCGACGTCCTGATCTGTACGGAGAAGGTACCGAACGCCGAAGCCGCCATGGCGATCCGCCGATTCACCCAGTCTCTCTGGGACTCCGGCCTTCGTGCCTCGGCGACCAGCCGCCCCCTGGGCGACTGCGAACGCTTCAAAGCTTCCAATCCCGAAGCAGGCCTCGCCCTGCTGGATCTTCGCTTCCTCGCCGGGGATCGGACCCTCTATGCCGCCCTGGAGACCCGCCTTTTAGCCAAGCGCACAGCCCGCGAAGCCAAAGCCCTGGGGATCGCAGCCGCTGAGCTTACCCGCGAACGTCACACCCGGTTCGGCAATACCCTGTTCCACCTCGAACCGAATCTCAAGGATGCACCGGGCGGCCTGCGCGACGCCCACGTCGTTCAGTGGCTCGCACGGCTGCGTGGAGCCCCGGCTACCGATCCCGCCTTTACAGAGGCACTCACGTTCACTACCGCCGTGCGCGTCTTTCTGCATCTACGCCACGGCCGCGATGACAACACCCTGGACTGGCACGCTCAGGACGAGGCCGCGCAGGGAGGCATCGGGTCCACGCAGCGCAGCCCGGCAACGCCGATCAATTCAGACTCCGCTTACTGGATGCGTCAGTATTTTCGCCACGCACGTGCCATCCAGCGCTCACTGGAGCAGGAGTTGGACCTTTCGGGCCTGCAGCCGAAGCCGGCCAAAGCTGCGCTGCGAGCCAAGGCTCCCACCCGCGCAGGATTCGGCGTGGAGGACGGGACACTCAGCCTCAAACTCCCCCGACCGGACCTTGATCCCGCAACCGACCCGGAGATCGTGCTTGAGGCCTTCGGTCTGATCGCCGAAACCGGTGTTCGCCTGGCCGCCGCCAGCGAGGAGCGCATCGCGGCGAAGATTCCGACGCTCTCCTCTGCCCTGGAGGACGGTCCGCGGCTGTGGTCCAGGCTATGCCGCATTCTTTCCGGCCGCTCCGCCGGGACGGCCCTGCGCTCCATGCATGCCCTGGGTTTGCTGGAGCTGATTGTGCCGGAGTTTCACGGCATCGATGCTCTCGTGATCCGCGACGCGTACCACCGCTACACCGTCGACGAGCACACCTTTGTCCTGCTGGACGCGCTGCACGCCCTGGCCGACGACCCTCCGGCGAACGCCCCCGAGTGGCGGCTCCGCTTCCGCACCATCCTTCGCGACCTTCCCCATCCCGAGCTGCTCTTCCTCGCCGCTCTGCTCCATGACACCGGCAAAGGCCGCAGTACAACGGACCACGCCGGAGCCAGTGCTCAGCTTGCGGACACGCTGTGCACCCGACTTGAGCTCGAACCGTTTGACCGCAACCTCGTCGTGCGCCTGATCGCCTCGCATCTGGAGATGTCTGCCGCTCTTCGCCGCGACATTTTCGATGCGGAAACCGTGCGCGTCTTCGCCGACAAGATCGGAACGCATGACCTCCTGCGCATGCTCACCCTCTTCACCTATGCGGATATCTCCGCCGTACACCCGGACGCCCTGACGCCGTGGAAGGCGGAAAACCTCTGGCGCCTGTCGATGGCTGCGGAGAACCAGCTGGACCGCAGCGTGGACGAGGATCGCGTCCACACCGGCGAACCCGCGTCTTCCAGGGAAGCGGCAAGCATCGCCCGCGCGCTCGGGATGAAGGGTGCACAGCAGACAGCACTGGAGCACTTCCTGGAAGGCACGCCAGAACGTTATCTCCGCACCCGCTCACCGGACACCATTCGCCGCGACATGCACCTTGCCCAGGCGGTCGGCGCTCCCCATGTTGTGCTGCAAAGCGGCCCAGGCAGTCATGAGGTGACGGTGGTTGCGGAGAACCGTCAAGGCCTGTTTGCCGACCTGACCGCCGCACTTTCCGGGTGGGGGATGAACATCGTCTCAGCGGAGGCATTTTCCAACGCTCACGGGACGGTCATCGACACCTTCCGCTTCACCGACCCCTATAAAACGTTGGAACTCAACCCGGAAGAGCGCGAGCGTTTCCGCAGCTCAATCGAAGCCATGATTGCAGGAACCCTTGCCGTTGAAGCGCTGCTGGATGGCCGAAGGCGCGCTCCGCGAATGAAGCCTCGACGGGTTATCCAGACCCGTATCGAGTTCGATAACATGTCCTCACCCGCCAGCACCCTGATGCAGGTGATCGCTCAGGATGAGCCCGGCCTGCTACGCAAGGCGAGCCTGGCCCTGAGCCACTTCGGCTGCAGTGTGGAGGTTGCGCTCATCGACACCGAAGGCGAAATGGCCATCGATGTGTTCTATCTCACGCTGCACTCTGAGAAGTTGAGCGAAACCGAGCAGATGGAACTCCGCAAGCTGCTTGAGGCTCGTTTGTGACGGTACCCAGGTAACAGTCATCGAGCGAAGCTGTTTACTTATGTGACATCTTGCAACACCTCGCGGACCTTCCTCACGTTTTCCGTCCCCAAACGCCATGTACTGACCAACCCCCCACGGGGTGCAGGCATCGCAATGTTTGACCCGCGGCCAGAAGACGAGACAACGTAGGGACTTCTGCCCTCGGCAAAAACGTATACTGAAGGTTATGACCTCCGATTCCAATCAGACGAGCACCAACGGACGTCCCGTAACGGTTCCGCAGCGCTCCGATCGCTATATCTTCGGCACCCTGGACAGCTTCGCTAAGAACCGGGACAAAGTCGACGAGGTGGACTGGGGCAACGATCAGCCGGAAGGCGTCGTTCTTGCCTCCATGGATGCCGCGATCAACTGGGTCCGTAAAAATTCCATCTGGCCCATGACATTCGGTCTCGCCTGCTGCGCCATCGAGATGATGAGCATGGGGGGTTCACGTTACGATCTCGCCCGCTTTGGCGCGGAGGTGTTCCGCCCCTCTCCTCGGCAGAGCGATTTGATGATCGTCGCGGGCCGTGTCTCGCAGAAGATGGCTCCGGTAATTCGTCGCCTGTACGAGCAGATGCCCGAGCCCAAGTGGGTGATTTCGATGGGCGCCTGCGCGACCTCGGGTGGCGTGTTCAACAACTACGCACTGCTCCAGGGGGTAAATCAGATCATCCCTGTGGACGTGTATGTGCCGGGATGTCCGCCCCGTCCAGAACAACTTTTATATGCCATCACGCTTCTCCAGGAAAAGATCCAGGGAAGCCGTGGAACCTTGAAACAAGCGCTTAACCTCAGCTAATAGAGCGGAAGAGACGCAGGGAGTTCAAGAAACGAACAGTAACTTTGGAGGTACAGATCTGACTTGGAGCTTGAACAGGACAACTTCGAAGTTTGAAATACATTTGAGCTACGCCGCATTCGGATTTCGCTAGACATCTGCACCATTTGCGGTACACTTCTCGGGATTTCCCAAAATAGAATGGCGGGCTGGTCAAGGACCCCGCAATAGGATTCAGGAGCTTTTTAAGTGGAGGATTGTCGAATGTCTCAAAGTCCGTTTCGCCGTTTCGGCCGGTTTCTTCTGGCTGCGTGCGCGGTCAGCGTTGCCACTGCGAGTCTGAGTGCGCAAGATGCGCCCAGCACCCCACCCCCGCCGCCGAACGCCCCGGCGCCCACCAGTGCAGCCTATACCGGCGTTAACCCCTCCAAGGTCGACGTTTTCATGGGGTACTCCTACTTTGGAGCACACGGTGTTGTGAAGCCTGCTGGGGTCCGCTACTCGTCCGTGGACGAGGGTGCGGTGCTGAGCGGCGCTTACTACTTCAACAAGTACTTCGGTGCTGAGATTGAAGGGTTCGCAAATCCCGATGGGCAGAATGACGGTCTCTACTCAGGAACCCTCGGTCCCATCTTCCGCGCTCCGCTGCAGAACTTCACCCTCTTCGCGCACGGCCTCGTTGGTGGCGTTCGCATGGGTGGACCGAACAGCGATGTACCCGCAACGTTTGAGCACGAGCCCTACCAGTGGGGCACCACGATCACGGCTGGCGGCGGCATGGACTACAACCTGCCCTTCCACGACGGCCTGTTCGGCATCCGTGTATTCGAAGCGGACTACCGTTGGAGCCATGTGGACTACGGCCCATCGACCACCATCCCGACCGGTGGAGTCCTGGGCGGTCGCGCCAACCTCGGCGCGGCTGAACTGAGTGCAGGTATCCTGCTGCACTTTGGCCACATCATCCCGCCGCCTCCCGTCGCTTACACCTGCGCGCTGACCACACCGGCCGCTGGTGCGACGATCTACCCGGGCGATCCCATTGAGATCACCGGCACGGCGACCAACGTAAACCCCAAGAAGCCCGTCACCTATAGCTGGACCTCGGATGCAGGTCCGATCGCGTCGACCTCCAACGTCGCCGCGGTGGACACCAAGAGCCTGAATCCTGGCAGCTTCACCGCCAAGGGTCACGTCATGCAGGGCAACAAGCCCGGCCAGTTTGCTGACTGCTCGGTGCCCTTCACGATCACCCAGTTCCAGCCGCCCACCATCACCTGCTCGGCTAACCCCTCGACCGTGAACCCCGGCCAGTCGGCCACAGTCACCTCGCAGGGCACCAGCCCGCAGAACCGCCCGCTGACGTATAGCTACAGCGCCACGGCCGGCTCCATCAACGGCAACACGGCGACCGCCACTCTCGACACCACTGGTGTTGCGCCTGGCACCATCACCGTTACCTGCAACGTCGTCGACGACAAGGGTCAGACCGCTTCCAGCACCACTTCGGTCAGCGTGAACAACCCTGCCCCGCCGCCGGCTCCTGCAACGCAGTCGCTTTGCTCCATCAACTTCGACCGCGATGCGAAGCGCCCGAGCCGCGTGGACAATGAAGCCAAGGCTTGCCTTGACGACATCTCCCTCGCACTGCAGCGTGATCCGCAGAGCAAACTCGACGTGGTTGGCAACGCCGGCTCCGACGAGAAGATGGCTCAGCGCCGCGCTTCTGAACGGGCCGTCAACGAGAAGGCCTACCTTGTGGGCGAGAAGGGCATCGACGCAACTCGCATCACGGTCTACACCGGAACGGCTGGCACCAAGTCCGTCTCCAATACCCTGGTTCCGGCCGGCGCCACTGACGCCAACACCGGCACTGCGGTTGACGAGACGACGGTTAAGCCCATCCCGCGGAACGCCCCGGTTCGTGGCGGTCATCGCGGCGGTCACCACCGTCACCACAAGAAGTAATCCATGCAACTCCTAACCGAACGGCTGGCCAGCAATGGCCAGCCGTTTCGCTTTTGGGTAGCACAAGGGCGCAGCTCAGCGGTACGACACCCGACCCTGCCGCAGAGGACACTTTCAACAGCCTTACGGGCGTTCCGCATCCCTCACGACAGAGCGGTTCTACCGTGCACTTCCCTTTTCACGCCTCTGTAACTGGACCACTTTATGACCTTCTGTAACAATTAGGGAGTACTACCCGCACCAAACGCCGTACCGCACGAGCAGCACCTCACCTGGAGCGTTCATGAGCACCGTCAAGATTGGAAACAAGCAGCTCGGCCCCGGCCAGCCCTGCTATGTCATCGCCGAGATCGGCATCAACCACAACGGCGACGTCGACCTCGCCAAGCGCCTGATCTCTGTAGCCGTTGCCGCCGGCTGCGATGCAGTCAAGTTCCAGAAGCGCACCGTCGATGTTGTATACACCGAGAAGGAGCTTTCCCAGCCCCGGCCTAACCCCTTCGGCGACACGAATGGTGACCTCAAGCGTGGCCTCGAGTTCGGCCAGGAGGATTACGTCGAGATCGCCAGCTTCTGCAAGCAGGTCAAGATCGACTGGTTCGTCTCCCCCTGGGATGAGGCGTCGGTCGATTTCATCGAGCAATTCAATCCCCCGGTGTACAAGATCGCTTCGGCGTCCCTGACCGATGACAATCTTCTGCAGCACGTCCGCAAAACCGGCAAGCCGATCATCGCCTCTACGGGGATGAGCACCTACGCCGAGATCGATCATGCGATCGAGGTCCTGGGCAAAGAAAACACCATTCTGATGCACACAACTTCGACCTACCCGGCCAAGTATGAGCAGCTCAACCTCCGCGCGATCCCGACCATGATCGAACGCTACAACCTCCCGGTTGGCTACTCCGGCCATGAGACCGGCATCCCCACCACCGTTGCCGCCGCTGTACTTGGCGCCTGCTGCGTGGAGCGTCACATCACGATGGATCGCGCCATGTGGGGCTCCGACCAGGCTGCCTCGCTGGAACCCAATGGCATCAGCCGCCTTGTCCGCGACATCCGCCTTTGCGAGCAGTCGATGGGCGACGGCGTGAAGCGCGTCTACGAAGAAGAGATTCCCGTCATGAAGAAGCTGCGCCGGGTTGGCGCAGCCGTGTAACAATGGCTCTCACCCCGGAACAACTGACCGATGGCCTGCGAAATTTGCAGGCCATCGCCTTTGATGTCGACGGCGTCCTGACCGACGGCACCCTGCTGTGGTCGACCGGTACAGTCGACGAAACGAAACGGTTCAGCTTCGCGGACATCATGGGTATCTCTCTGCTCCGCCGCCTCGGCATCAAGCTCGCGCTCGTCTCCGGTGAGCCGTCGCCGCTGGTCGACCGCTACGCCGCGAAGATGCACCTGCACCATGTGGTAAAGGGCACCCGCGACAAGGCAACCGCTCTGCGCGAGTTCGCCGCCAGGTTCAACGTTCCGCTCGAGCATACGTGCTTCTTTGGGGACGACGTGAACGACCTTTTCGCCATGGAGATCGCCGGCCTTTGCGCCTGTCCTGCCAATGCGGCAGAAGAGGTGCGCGACTTCGTCATCGAGCACGGTTTTCTCAGCAGCAAGAGTGGTGGTCTGGGCGCGGTACGGCAGTTCAGCGACGCACTCCTGAGGGCCCGGAATCTTCGTGGGCGAGAGGTCTTCCAACTCCGTCCCCCTGAGTAGTCACAGGCAATCGGGATCCAACAAGGATCCAACCGTGATCCAGCAAGGATTCAACAAGGATTCAACAAGGATCGGCACCTGACACGACCGCCTCACCCCGTAGCATAACCGTGAAGCGCTTGAGCAGTACGTCACCGAGGAACGCCGCATGCTGCTCTCCTTCTTCACCGTCCTGTTCATTTACGGCTACATCATCACCCCTGCCCTGGCGGTGTACTCCTGGATACGGTGGTCGCGATCACAGCGCCGTCGTTCACGCAGGGTTCGCGTCTCCCTCTCAGGACTGGCCGTGGCCAGCGTTGCACTCGTGCTCGGGATTGCGTGCGTTGCCCTGTCCTCGATTCGTCATGGAGCATTCCTCTACCTTGCACCGCATCTGCGTTTTGCCTACGGCGTCGGGATGGCGCTTTCGGCTGTTTCGGTGGCCGTAACGTTTGCCGGGGCCTTTCAGGACAATCCCCTTCGACTGAAGGCCTTGTTTGTCGCGTTGGGCGCGCTGGACTTCTGGTTTCTCGCCGGCTCCGGCCAGTAAGCGTCAGCACGACGACGCTAGTTCGCGGTCAGAACAGCGAGGGTCTGTTCCCGGGTCCCAGCAACGCCGTGTTCAGGTTCACGATGGTGTGGTGGCCCTCATTGCCGCCCCACGCAAACAACAGGTAAAGCACCGGCAGGCCACCAGCATGGACCGTGAACCCAGCCGAGTAACTGTGGCGAAAATGATTAAAGCTGATGTCATCCCGCTGCAGTCCCACCTTTGCCTCGTCCAGACCCACAAACACGCCGATCGGCACCTTGCCCAGGCTGTGCTCAAAGGCGCCGTGAATGAGCAAAAGGTTCGGTCCGCGAAAGCGGTAATCGGGGTAGCTGGGCAGGATGGATTGACCATTGATGTCAGACCCGCCGATCGTGGGATCAAGAAAGAAGGGCACGGCATGTCCCGCATTAGTAATCGACTCCTGAATGAGGAGGCGTGCGGTGATAGAGCCAGTCACATCGCGCGTGGATGAGATCGGCGGGATGGTCCGCGCAGGCACTCCGGGCAGCGGCGGACGCGGAGCAGCAGGTCGTCCCACGTCCCTGCTGTAAAGAACAAGCCGATGATTCAAGTCCGCGGTGAAGCGCCGGAAGCTGTATTGCGACGCTGACGGCGCGACGAACTGCTGGAAGTTCACGAGATAGTTAAGCTTCAGGTGCGACGACGTGGGCAGTGGCGGAATCAGGCGTACCCCCTCGCCTGCCTGGAAGTAGCTGGGTGATGAGACAAGTCCAGGCGCAGCGGCATCGGTGTACCTGACGCCAATCGACGGACTAGTGTCGCCATAGCTGCCGCGCACGAAATTGGATCGGCCATTCGCTTCGCCCAGCAGCGTGATCCCGCAATCGCCCAGCGTGCCTGCCGAAATTGGCAGAACAGCATTGATGCCCGTAACGTTTTCCGTCAACCCGAACGCCGTGCGGTCCGAGGGAGCAGTGTATGGACCAAGGCCGTAGAAGTACACGCGGTTCAGAGAGTCGCCTTCAGAGTAGAAACTCACCGTAGGCGATGGCCGTGTGAACAGATGCGGCACCCGGCACAAGCCATGGCTTTTACCCGAGTGGCCGGGCACTGGCCTATGCGCAGAGACACGCACAGCGGTCAAGTACACACCGGCACGCCAGGATTGGTTGCCACTGGCGACGCCCTCAGCGTTCATATTCAGCGACCAGTGGCACGGGTTGCGTGTACCCGGCGGTGGTGCGTTCGTCAGATCCAGCCACGATGCGCAGTAGGTAGGGTGATACACCTCTGAGAAGGCAAGACCGCCAGCGACTCCGTTCTGTGGCGCCAGACTGCCCACCGAGATGTGAAACGGGGTGCCCGTCGCAAGGGTCTCGGCACAACCTGGAATGCCTTTCAATCCTTCTTTACAAGCACCTAGATTCACACGCTCCTGCACCATGTCGCGTTGGAGGTTGTGCAGGAAGTTCGGGTTCTTCTCGTCCTGGGCAGCAGGCGTTGGAGCCGTGGGCAAGGACGCGTCCTGGGCTCCGGCTCTGGGCAGATAACCAAGGCAGGCGACAAGAAGGGCTGATGGGATGAAGTGAGGCGTCTTCATGCGCTTGGACTCCTCGATTTCGACTTGGGGCCCGAACGCTTCTTTCGTGCAGGTGCTGGGAGCGGGACCTCTGCACCTGCAGCCAGCGCGAGACCAGGTTCAGGGACCTTGCGGGGACGCTTGCTGACAAGCTTCATCGGTTGCCGCTTGCGTGCGATCAGGACTTGGGTAACGGCCGCAATAAACCGGCTCGCGGCCATGCCGTCCTCCGCGGACGGAATCGCCGGAAGACCCGCACGCACTTCATCCGGAAGCCGGCTCGCAGCGTGCTTGAAGTGAATCAACTGATCGCGACCAAGGTCATTCAGAGGACGATCCGGCTCATAGGAGTCGGAAGGAACGGGATGCCGGCGGATGGTGGCCATGAAGTCTCCTGAACGGCTGGTGCAGTGGATGTCACTCAAAGTCCGGGCAGTCGTCGCGCATGGTGTTCAGCGTCAGGTACCGCAGAAATGTATTTGCGGTGGCCTCGCGAACGGAACGCTGGCTGTTGTCAAAGCCCGGCAACAAATGTTCCGTAGCGGTCGCCGGGATGGAGGCATGCTCGAACACTTCATTGATCACGGAACCTTGCTGAACCCATGGAGAGATAAGAATGGCAGGCACCCGAACGCCCAGGCGATCGAAGTGAAATGGCTCCGGTGTGCCTGTCGCATCCGGCTGCGCAGTGAACTCTTTGTCCACGCGCGACGGATCCAGCGCAGGCGGTGGAACGTGATCGTAAATGCCGCCGTGTTCGTCGTACAGCACCAGCAGCGCCGTCTTGGGCCACAGCTTTGGATTCTGCCGGATGCGGTTATACACGTCCGCGATGAAGCTCTCGCCGGCACGCACATCGTTGTCAGGATGCTGATCCGTGGCGAGCATCTCGCCGTTGCCGTCCGGAGATGGATGATCTTTGTAGTTAGGCTCGATGAAGGTATAGTCGGGCAGCGTATCGGTGTCACAAGCATCGAGAAAATCGTTGAAGGTACCGAACATCACCTGTTGGTTCTGAAGCAGATTGACGACTTCCAGCGTTGAACTATTCGCGTCGAAGTAGAAGAGCTTGGAGGTGCGGCCCCCTGCTGTAAGTCGCTCGTAGATACTCTTGAACTTTGGATTCACATAGAAGACACTCATGCCCACGTTGTTAAACGACGAGCCGTAGTGAGCGAAGGCGCGATTACACAACGTGGGTCCCGGGATAGAAGCAAACCAGCGATTGAAGACCGCAAACTCCTTGGCCAACGTGTGCAACACAGGCAGGTTGTTGGAGCCGTTCTCGCTGAAGGTATACATGATGCGGTGCGAGGACGGCACGTCGGGCTGCTGTTGCTTTTGATAGATCCGTATGAAGCCATCCATCGTAGGCTGACGATTGTCGCCTCGCACACCGTTGAAGAGCTGTGCGTCTACGGAAGCGAAGTCGTGGTGCGGGTCCGGCAGCAGTTGACCACGAAACTCGGCCAGCTCCTGTACGGGCACCATATCGCCATTTGAATCCGGAATGGCCTCATTTCCGTTCAGTCCATCGATCAGCGGATGGGCCTTCTTCAAGCAGCCCAGCATGTGATCAAACGAGCGATTTTCCATCATCAGCACAACAATATGTCGTAAAGCATCAGTTCCTGGGGGCATGATTCCCTACCTTCAATTTCTTCAAGTTCGGCCCGTACTGAAGCAGATGTCGCTCGGAACGCTCACCTCAAGATGACGCCAGCAAGGCCCAGGTCTGTGGCCCCACAACCGCATCCGGCTTTAGCCCTTTCCCCTGCTGAAAGTGCTTCACCAACACCTGCGTGAACGGGCCATACACCTGGTCCTCTGAGTTAGTAAATCCTGCAGCGTTCAACTTCTTCTGCAGGGTAAGAACCTGTGCCCCAGTCGCATAAGGCAACTTCGGTGTCAGCACCGGAAAGCTATCTATCTCTGGCTCAGGCACCGCGACGCGAACTACCGGTTGTGTTGGTTCCGCAGAAAAGGATGCACCCGAGATGCTCACTCCGTGAACCTTCAGCGGCAGCGTGAGCAGCCAGTTCCCCTGCTGCATCAGCGCCTGAAACGCCTGCATGCGGTACGTCGTGGATGGAAGCGGCGGCTTGGCCGCTGCCAGGTATGCATTGCGGGTGTCTACATACTTTGCAATCCACTGCTGCTCAGGGATCCGATCGCTCACAGGCCCAATCGCACTCCTCACCTGTTTCGATATGTTGCCCCACCCTCCCTGGATGTGACTGTCATAAACGACCGTATGGGAGAGGGGCTGTTGCAGACCCGCGGCCAGGGCTGCTGCAACTGACGGCTGGTAAAACGCACGTTCAAAAAAGTCGTCCTGCTCCCGTTGCATCGCGGGGTCCTGACCCGCTTCACGCAGGATGGACTTCAGCATGGCATCACCATCCAGCGTGAAGTCCTTCGCTGCAATCCGGTTCAGGTAAGGCTTCAATTCGCTCGCATGCATCGCATCGGGCGCGTCGCAGTACGCCTTCAATAGCGGGTACAGATTCCCACTGCCCAGAGTCGTCTGACTGCGGCCATACGTCAGGTGGCCCGAGTCGCCCTTCAGCACGGTGACCGCACCATAGTTCCCCTTGATAGAGCCGCTTTCGAAGACGTTGACGATCGCTAAGCATGTCTTCTTCTGGATGTCGTCCATCGATGCCGCTCCTTTCACCTTCGTACCTTCAGCCGTTTGCCTGACTTGCTGCGGGAGGCACGCTGAAGCTGATCTCCGAGCGTTGCCCATCAGGGTTGATGATGCTCAGCTTCAGTTTGGGTGCGGGCTTTGCAAACCACGCATCGTAACTCTCTCGATCGGCCTTACCCAGGGCGTCAGGCGCAAGAACCAACTGCAGTTCTCTTCCCATGTTGGGCGTTCCATTGTCTTCCTCGGCTGCGACGAGACGCGGTGCTCTTGCGCCATTCACGGGCGCAAGCATACGAAACGGAAGTTCAATGTCATTGATCTCGAACGTCCCGTCGATCGATAAATTTCTACCCCGAAGATCGATCACACGCAGACTCGGCGTAGCCGCGGCCGGGCTTGCTGAAGCGGCTTGCGCAACACCTACGGCCTGTGCCGAGCCGGTCGCTAACCCCTGCACGGCCGCCGCACACTCTTGCGCAATCTCCGCAAGGGTCCGGTTCTCATCACTCGGATTTCGCTCGAACTCGGCAGCGGCTGTACGCGCATCCGCATCGGCGACCACGGCATTCCGCCCCATCGTGTCCAGCATGTCCTTGCTCCCGGCGCTCGCTGCCGCGATCGATGCCTGCAGCATCTGCAACGCGTCCTGCGCCGCAGGGTAAGCGGCGGGTGAGTCCGCTTTTGTTATCCCTTGCAACGTTATCTGCCCCTGTTGCGCAACCTGCTGCGCGGCCCCGATCGGCTGGGCAAAGTTGGCTCTGATGGGATTTGGTTCAGCACCGTCATCCAGCCGTCCGGGCGAGATAGAAATTTCACTCAGCACCGGGCCAGGCTTACGGGCAAGCTTGCCGCCGAGATATCCCACAGAACTCAGACCCATCAGGTACATCAACCCGGTCCCAACCTGTGGCAGCCCTGTGATCTCCCACGGTGCTGCCCGCAATGTAGCGAGGCAAAACGCGAAGACGCCGAAGGTGGTCCACACAAACATTTGCACGCGGTCAGCAGCCGCAACACCGCCGGTCGTAACAAAGTCCCCAAGGCTTGGCATCTCCGATCCACCGCCTTTAGGCCCGCGGATGCTGGTCACGAGTTGTGATCCGATGGCCGTCCCCGCCCCGATACCGATGATGGCTGGCAGCGAAGAAGGGACATCAGGAAGCAGTTGCTCCTGAACAAAAACGCGACTCAATGCGAAGTAGGCATACGCAAATAAAGCGGCCCCGGTCCACATATAAAACTGGTACTTCGACAAGCTGTAAGTATTGGTTTCAGGATCAAGAAATAGAATGCGAAACATACCGTACTTCGTGTTGCCGACCCTGTATTTCCGCACAAAGTGAGCAAGGAACACCACCAGCGCAACGGCCGTCAGATTCACAGCCACGCTGGATGCAACGATCCTTGCCTTCGACAACGGTGGCGCATGCAAGGTGAGGAACGTAGACTGCTTGTCGCCCTGCCGTATTGCGATCTCTGGAGCTGTTCCGCCGACCGTGGGAAAGTTGCACAGCGTGATGGAGGCACCTGTCGGTTCGACACTGCCGTGCGTGACGTGAGCCTCGCCTTTGGCCCACTTCGTCGGGTTCTCGCAGCCGTCCCACACGACGGGCAGCGGCAAACCCCCGAGCAGAACCTGATTGTCTTCCGGCGGGTCGGTGAGGAAGTTGGCTCCCGTCAGCACCACCTTCCGGTCCGCCTGTTCCCTGCCAATTTCGAGAGGAGCTGCCTCCCGCAACACCGGTGTCGTCTGCTCCGGTCGGATCACAGTAAGCGTAGTTCCGGCGGTATACCAGTGACCGTCATAGCGCACGCTCACCCGGTGCGTTCCTAGAGGAACGTAGTCGGGTGAGTGCGGGTCGGTACTGTCAGGCACCGATGCGTGAAGAATGCCCGGGAACTTTGGATCGAATAACGGCGAAGGAAGACGTCGTCCGTCGAGTTCCACTTCAACTTTCGAGGCACCTGGAGGCGCGTTCGTCACAGTAACGTCGAAGCTCGAACCGCGCACCGTTGTGGACGGGTTCAGCGTGATGACATTCGAGGTCGCGGCGGCTTCTCCCGTCGACCGCGCCTGCGCTTCCAAGCGGCATTGAGGAAGCGCAGACAACACGATGGCGCCCAGCACATAGCCGAGGGCAGCCGTGTCGCGCTTCTCATGTCGATAAGCCATAAGACCCCACGGTCCGCATGCCGCATACACTGCGCGGCGTTGGACACGAATACCTCGATAGCTAGATAGACCCGATTACTTCCAGTACTTGTGGAGCCCTGAGGGACAGAACGAATGAGGCCTGCGGAGGAGGCCAAATCAACGCGGGCACAAGCCTCTGCCGCGGCCTCGAATCGAGCGCTCCGATGTAGTCTTTGGGTTCCATCACGAAAGTCCAAAGTGCGATGAGTCTCCCCCAGCAGCATCATCGAGTCAATACCAAAGTTCAAACTTCACAAGATCGAGCCCTCCGCGTCGTCAATCGCCGAACAGTCAAGCAAACACACCTCCGTCTTTCAGCTCGGAAAATGTCTTGCACCGGGGTGGCGAGCGCGGGAGCAGCTTCCTTCACTTGCAGAAGGGGATCTGCATTCGGCGTGACAGCTCGCTCCCACCCGTATCTGCTACCCGGCACCGCTGCCCTACCTCCCTCCGAGACTTACCAAAGAAACCCTGTTTGCCTGTAGCCGCCCGGGCAACTCTCGCCATCTCATCACCTGCGTCCAGCATCAACTGAACTAGAGCCTCCTTGTTATTGACCGGAGAGGCCAGATCCGGGCCGCAGTGGTTTGTCTTTACTGCACCTCCTTTCCTGCCTCGGTTCAATCCAAAACTTGATCTTTAGGAGGCACCGCAGCCATGGTGCACGCACGCGCTTTGTCCGCTTTCTGCGGGCTTGTTGCGTTGTGCTCTGTCTTTACTCTCAGAGCCAACGCCGATAACTTCACGCAAACCGGGACCTTCAGCACCGACAACCAGATCGTGGAGATCTCCTTCACGACGGCTACCACTCAGACCTATAACTTCTACACAACCTCGTACTCGGGCGGCGTGAACGCGGACGGCACCTCCACTCCGGCTGGCGGGTTCGATCCCGTCCTTAGCCTGTTTAACTCGGACGGCACCATCTTCAGTGGCGTCGCCACCAGCAACGGCGGTTCGGACGCCAACTTCTCCGATGTTCTGGACCCCGGCAGCTACATCCTGGCACTCACGGAATTCCCGAGCTTCTCCAACGACGGCACGCTGCAGGGCTTCACGACCGACGTCCCGTCTCTCGTTGCCTCCTCCTGCACCATGGGTCCGACCGGGCCATTCACTGATGCCGTGGATTGCAGCCAACGCAACGGCAACTACGCCGTCAACTACACCTCCAGTTCCGTCACACCTGAGCCCCCGTCGGCCTTGCTTCTCTTCCTGCCCTTGGCTGGTGTTGTTTATCTCAACCGGCGGCGACTGGTCTAGGTCTGCTCGCTCCAGGTTGATGCCGTTTGCCCTTCACCAATCCCACCAAGTTCATGAGGATGCACCATGTCGAAGTCTCTGATTCAAGAAGTTGTTGACGCCTCCCCCAACCGCCGGAAGTTCCTCAAGAAGATCGGCTACGCCAGTGCCGCCGTTGGCGCTATGTCCCTTGCTGGCGCTTCTTCCGCGGAGGCACAAACGTCGTCTCCCACTGCCACCGAAATTGCTGTCCTTAACTTCGCCCTGAACCTCGAGTACCTCGAGGCGGAGTTCTACACCTACGGCCAATATGGCTCCGGAATTGAAGCACTGGGGATTCAGACCTCGGGCGTCTCCAGCGGCAACAATCCCAGTGCGGGCGGAATCACCACGGGCGGTAAGAAGGTCAGCTTCGGCAATGAACTCGCCTTCAGCGGACCGATCACCTCAGAGATCGGCGTTGATGAGCGTGCCCACGTCGTCCTGCTGAGGGGCTTCCTTGGCTCGCTTGCCATCGCCAAGCCCAACATCAATTTGAACGCACTCGGCATCGGATTCGGCAATGAGAACGAATACCTGACGCTTGCGCGCATCTTTGAGGACATCGGCGTCTCTGCTTACGGTGGTGCTGCGTTCCTGCTTACAACACCCATCGTCATTCAGACAGCCGCACGCATCCTCGCAACGGAGGCCCAGCATGTTGGCACCCTGCACACCCAGATCGCTCGCCTCAACATTGCCAGCCCCATGCTGGACGGAGCCGATCTCGTCCCTCCCCCCACGGGCCCACAATACCAATACCTCTCCATCAACCCCTCGAACGGCTTGCCGGCGCTGCGTTCCGTCACCCAGGTTCTTAACCTGGCATACGGTGGCACAGGCCTGACAAAGGGCGCCTTCTTCCCAGACGGTATCAACGGTGAGTTCGCCGGCACCGCAAGCTCCGCGCCGGCAACGTCCGCAAACCTCGGCACGCGGCCTGCGGGCTTCGCATAAACTCCAACCCTGGCCTGCTCGTCGCCTTCCGACGAGCAGGCTTTTTCTTTGCACTCACCTCAGCCGCATCGGAAAGACGCGGCCACAACAACTCACTGAGTCAACCGAGCGTCCAGGCGATGAAGTTCATCGCGTTCACCCATTACGATCAGGAAATCGCCTGCACCGAGGCGTACCTCCGCTGATGGATGAAACAGCGTCTCTCCGGCGCGCCGTTGTACCGCGAGCACAATCCCCCGGAACTCGCGCAATGCAGGCATGTCTGCCAAGGCTCGCTGATCAGCTCCACTCTTCGGTCCAATGCACACTTGTTCCATCGTGATCCCCGGCCCCACATTGCCCCTTGCAAAGTCGAGGAACTCAATCACCTTGGGACGCAACACCGCATCCGCCAACTGCCGCCCGGCCATCGTGTAGGGCGTCAACACGATGTCGGCACCCGCCCGGCGCAACTTCTCCCCGGCTTCTTCTTCTGAAGCCCGCGTCACCACAATCAACTTCGGGTTCAGCGCTTTGGCCGACAGGATGACAAAGAGGTTGTCGGCATCGGTAGCCAGCGCCGAGATCAAGCCATGTGCTCGCAGCACCCCGGCTGAGCGCAGACTGGCGTCCTGCGTCGCGTCCGCCACGGTGGACAGCATGCCCGCAGCCGTCAGCCGGGCCACGCGCTCCGGGTTGCGCTCGATCACTACAAACGGCGCCTTCGCGGCCTGCAATTCATACGAAGCATTCCGGCCCACACGCCCGTAACCGCAGACGATGTAGTGACCTTGCATGGCGTCGATCATGCGCTGCCTCCTGCGTTTGCCAAATACATCTCCCAGTTCCAACTCGATGGCAGTCTGCGTCACCGCGCCCACGATGAGGAACATCGCACTCACACCAAACAAGATCAGAAACGAATCAAAGACCTCTCCGGCGTGGGTAAGCGGATGCGCGTCAGGGTTGCCGGTTGTGGTGATTGTCGTAAGCGCCGCGAAGAAAGCGTCGAAGACGCTGTAGTGCTCCACCAGTGCAAAGCCGATAGTGCCGACCAGCAGTGTGAACGACAGCAAGGTGCTGATGAGGATGAGCCGTCGTATCAGGCGGCTTCGCATTTCAACCTCCTCCCCGGGCCATCATCGTTTACTGCCTTGCGAGCGCGGTGGTATGCGCCTAAGTATGCACGCAGATTGCCGTCAATGCGCTGCGACGGATCCTGTCCCGGCCGAAGTATTTTCCGCCGCCAACGGCAAAGCGATCTCCATCGCTCCAATGCGGTCGTTCATCGTGTCTCGTACCGCGAACCGCAGTGTGGCCGCCCCGACCGGAACGGCAAGCTCCTGCTCCACGCGAAAGAACCGCGGACCTTCCCCTTCACTGGCGCCCTCGGCGCCCTCACGGCCCTTCTTTGCCACGCGCACTATGCCGTTCATCATGCGGCCATCCGCGTCATACGCCGCAAGGGCCACCTCCAGATCCAGCGTCGTCTCGCCTTTGAACTGCCGGGTTGGAACCTCGAAGCTGAACACATCCTTCTGCAGAAGGATCGGCGCGAGCGCCTTCACCGGAGCCGACTTACGCCGCGATTTGAAGTAGGCCGGCTCGGTGGCAAGTTCCGCCATCTGCTCCGGGCTCCCCTGCACTGGCAGGCCCCCTGCATGGGCTTGCACGACGAAGACCAATGCGTGCGCCGTGGGTGCTCCGTGCTGCATATTGGCCAAAAGCGTATCGCCGATCGCCCTTTGCCCTGTACCCGGTGTAGACCCATTGGCAGTCGCCACTGACACCAGATCGCCGCTCTCCTCCGGCATCGTGGTCCCGTAATAGGAGCGCCGGTAGGAAAGCTGGTAACCCTTCTTCGCCAGCTCAACCCGGATGCTGCGCAGCTTTCCGTCATACACGGCATTTTTGGGTGCGTACGTCAGGGTGTAGTACACCCCCCCACTCTGCGTTGCTGCCACAAGTTCGTCCGCGACGTCGTTTGTACCGTAGAAGGCCCGCCCGCCAGTCTCCTTTGCGATGCCATCCATCACGTTATAGCTGCCAACAACGGCAGAGTCCCCCTGACCCGCCCCACCCTGGCTGGACCCTGAAGTCGGGCTGGAGCCCACCCCACCCGCACCCACGGCAGAACCAGCACCAGTAGCCTGCGTCCCCGAGGTCTCCGCGTTGTGCACCGACGTGCCCACATACGTATGCGAGTCCGACCAGGGCACTCCACGCGCGTCGACCGGGTATACGGCGATCTGATCATGCGCCAATAGGTCCAGCGTCGCCTTCGTCTTCTCCCAGAGGTTCGGCCCATCGGTTTCTTCCGGGAACAGCGACAGTGGAAACATCCCCGAAAACCAGATGAGATTCTTGCGCCCCGGCATGCCATCCAGGTACAGCGCAATGCGGTGCAACGCGTCAAGAATCCCCAGGTGGTCACCACGCCCATAGTTCGGCGCCATTAGAAACACCTTGGGCATGTGCGGGCGCGGGTTGCGCGGATCAATCGCTGCCAGCAACTGAGATTTGTCCGACGTAAACCCCTGCACTAGGTGCAGCCCATCCGATCGCACAAACACCGCAAACCGCGCTCCCTCCGGCTTGCTCTGGATGAACTTCACCATTTGCTGCCGCGCGATCACCTGGATGTGGTGATCCTCCGGCGTGTCCATTTGAGCGGGGTCGTCCATGTCCACCATGTCGTACAGCAGCACGTACAGCGGCCCCTTTTCAGGCGTGGCGGGCAAGTTGATGAAGGTGTTCGCAGGCTGGCCCGGAAGTGACGGCGGCAGGTAGTCCATCTCGGGCGTGAACCCGTTGGCGTCGAAGGACAAGATGCGTTGTCCCTCGCCGTCTTCCTTCACCACGAAGTCTTTTTCGCTTAGCCCTGGCACGGGCGCGCCCCTGCTGTCCGTCACGACGACATCAAGAACGACACGGCGCACCGTAGTTTTTAATACGGTGCGGGCTTGACCAACATCGCGGTCCGCAGGGTCCTGCGCCCTAGCCAGTGGTGTCTTCAACGCCAGAGCGAAGAGGAACAGCCATAGGATCTTCTCGTCCAGCAGACGCGACCGCATGTGACCCACACAGACCCCTTCCGTCCCCCAGTGCTCGGTCCTGCGGTAGAGCTTAGAGCAGCTTCGGATGGGCCGCTTGGAGCTTGATGCGACGCCATCCGAATTGGGTCAGTCTCCCCCTACTGTTAAGGCCGCAACCTATTCGGGCAACGGGTCGATGATCATATTGGCGAGGAACTCTTCGCGAGGCAGGAACGGGAACATATCCTCAAGCGGCTTGGAAACAAAGCTTCCGTCCGGCTTCTGGTAGCTCTGCAAACGTGGCGCGCGCACCTCGTCGGGAATCACCCGCACGTCTACAAGCACCGGGCCCTCCATGGCCAGGATCTCGCGCACTTCATCGCGCAGATGCGTCTGGTCATGGATCACATGCGCCGGGATGCCGTAGGAGGTCGCGATCTTCGACAAGTCAGGAACCGTCAATCCCGTAGACGCATCGGCACCGATCTGCGGCGAGCCGAAGTAGGCCTGCTGCGACGCGCGGATTGACGCATAGCCGTCGTTGTTCAGCACAAACATCTTGATGGGCAGGTTGAGCCGGCGGACGGTCTCCAACTCCTGGATGTTGAACTGAAATCCACCGTCGCCATCCACCAGGATCGTCTGCTTACGGCCCGCACCGATCGACACGGCGATCGACATCGGCAGCCCATAGCCCATGGACCCGAGGCCCGCGGTATGGAAGATGCGCTGCCCCGTACGCGTCGGGCACGCCAGCAGAAAGATCTCGATGCCCGACCCTGACGAGCCTGAGACCAGCTTGTCTTCCTGCTTGCTCTCCGTGCCGATCACCTCCGCCAGGTTGAAGATCGAAACCAGCCCCTCAGGTTTGCGGTGCTCCTCGGTAACGACGGCATAGCGCGTCTTCCAATCGGCGCAACGCGCATTCCAGGTCGCCCAGCGCTCATGGTCCAGAGGCTGCTTCACCGCTTTTAACTGCTTCAGGAACTCATCAAGGAACGCGCGGCAATCGGCCACAACAGGTTGCTGCAAATGTGGCTCCAGCTTCCGGAGCTCCGCCGCGTCGATGTCGACGGCCGCTTTGTGCGCGGCCCGGGCCAGGTTCTGTGGCGCGTAGCCGGTGATCGCCATGTCGAGTCGTGCGCCCAGCACGAGCAGCAAATCACAATTTTGCAAAGCGAAGTTGGCCCCGCGTGCCGCTACGTTTCCGGGCCGTCCCACAAAGGTCGGGAAGTCCGACGGGATCAGGTCGGCCGCGCACCAGGTCGCCACTGAGGGAATGTCCAGCAGCTTACGCAGTTCGCCAAGCTGGGATTCCGCACGTGCAAGCCTGGTTCCGTTCCCCACGAACAAAAGCGGACGGGTAGATTTCTGGATTTCTGTGACCAGGCGGGCAACCTCGGATTCCAAATTCTCGTTCCGCTGAGTCGCTTCATGCTGGCCAGCGTCGAAGCTGCGCAGCGTCGCCGGATCCGGGATCGGCGAAGCCTGCACGTCCAGCGGGATGTCGATCCACACAGGTCCTGGTCGGCCATTTAGCGCCAGCCAGTAGGCCTTCTCCAGCTCGTACCGGATCTCCAGCGGGTCCAGAATGGTGGTCGCGTACTTTGTAATAGGCCGCACGATGGAGATGATGTCCACCTCCTGCACGCCAAGCTGCCGCATGCCCAGCGGCTCTCCCGTGTTGGCGTCAAACATGCGATCAGGACGCTTCACCTGCCCGGAAAGAAAGATCGTCGGGGTCGAATCCAGCCACGCCCCGGCCACGCCGGTAATAGCATTCGTTCCGCCAGGACCGGTCGTCACGAGGCATACGCCCAGCCCGTTCACAGCCTTGGCATAGGACTCCGCACCCATGGCACTGGCCTGCTCATGCGAATTGCAAATGGGCTCGATGCGCTTTTCCTGCGCAAGCGAGGCGTTCAGGTGCATCGCACCTCCGCCGGTAACGAGGAAGACGTGCTTGACCCCTTTATCTGCAACAAACTGAAATACGTAATCCGAAAGTTTCATGTCTCTTCCAATCCTAATCTGTAGTGGGGTTCGTCCCGGGGAAATGGTCCGCTCGGCCAGAAGGGGGTGAATGCCGTGCTTCAGCTCATTGCGTTCGGGGAAGCGCCGCGTGCGGAGGCTCTGCGGACAAGTAAGCCTGCACCGCAGCCATGAGCTGTGCGGTGGAGGCATGGACGAATTCCGGTAGAACATGCGCGTAGTACGGGTCACCGGCAAAGGCCGCCGCGGGCAGAGTTCTCGGAGGCTTTGCATCCAGACCCGGGAGCTTGCGGTTGGTAAGTTTGGCGCTGTTTCCACATGCCGGAATGGGTGCAACGTAGACCAGCACCCGGGTTTCTGAGGAACTGTACCTGCGCGCGAGTTCCTCAACCGAGGCCGTCCCTTTCTTCTCCACGTAGCTGTCCGGAATGCGGCAGTCCGCACCGAGCGCGGGAGCCACAGGCGGGTAGTCCGTGTGTCCCAGCGCCTCCTCGGTGGCCCGCTCACGGTCCACGTGGTGCAGGATGGCCACGGCCATCTTCGAGCCGAACGTGCTGTAGAGCCGAAACGGAAACACGAGCAGCTCCGTCGGCTGTTGCCGGGCAAAGTCCGCGATCTGGTGCCAGGTTCCGTGTCGCAGCAGCATCTCCTGCCCCTCAAACTGCTCAAACCGCGGGATGTTACCGAAATCCATGTTCCACGGCGAAAAATACAACACGATCAGCCCCGGTGGCCGGTTATGCGCCAGGTAGCTCCTCAGCGGCATGTCCCCCGTCACAGGGATAGAGCCTACGGAATCGGGCAACACAACGCTCCGAATCCCTAAGGAGGCATTGATCAGCCGTGGGTCAATCCCGATGAAGGCACTTGAGTCGCCAAAGATGACCACATCGGCGTTCTGCGGACGCGGGCTATAGGCGTACTCCAGCATCGGGGTCCAGGTGGACGTAGCCCAGTGCTCGTAATGTGCGGAGGTCGCCAACGGGAACGCCAGCGGGTACAGCGCGAACGGAATCGAAATCAGGATAAGGAGGTACCGGAGCAGGAGCCGGTGGTTCGTCCCGTACCCGGGGACGTTTGTAGTCACTCCTGGAATTGCCGTCATCCTTCCTCTCAGTTTACGTGGTGGGCAGTCATGCCTCAAACCTTCGGGGTGGACCTGCGATACTGGAGGAGCTTACCGTTCGCACCTGCCCCCATGTCTCTGATCCAAGAACCCGACCAGGAAGTTCGCCCTGAGCACCTGCCCGTTGTTCCGTTGCCCCAGGACCCCTTCATTCCCAGAGGACCTCTGCAGCGGCTGGTCAACCTTTTCCCCGGCGGTCAATTCTTTCGGTACGTCGCCGTGGGGGGCTTCAACACGGTGTTTGGCTACTGCACCTTCGCCGGGCTACTTTTCCTGCTGAATCACGCTGTTTCGCAGCGTTACCTGTACCTGACAGTTATCGCCGCATCCCTGATCTCCACCCCGCTCAACATCACTGTCGCGTACTTCGGGTACAAGATCTTTGTCTTCAAGACACGTGGCAATTACCTGATTGAGTGGTTCAAGTGCTTCGGTGTCTACGGAGTCGGCATGCTCCCCGGGCTCTTCGCACTCTCAGCCGTCACCCGGCTGCTGCAAGCGAGCTTTCATGCCCATAGTCCAGCCCTCCACAGCACCGTGGACAGCCTCTCGTCGCACCTCCAGGGAGCCCCGCTGGCCGCTGTGCGCAGGCTCTCGACCGGACACGCAGCGGCAGGATACGTGGCGGGGGCGCTGGTGCAGGGTTTCACTACCATCTTCAGCTTTGTAGGCCACAAAAAGGTCACCTTCAAGAACTCCTCGGCAGCGGCCTAGATGTGCCTCTCCAAAGACCATATCGGCTAAACTTGCCAAAGCTTTAACATCAATCCGAACGCCGATTCAGGAGCACGTCCCCGAGTGAGTCAGAAGAAGACAATCTCCATCATCACGCCCTGTTACAACGAGGAAGCCAACGTCCTCAACCTGTACAACCAGGTCCGCGCGGTGATGGCCGGCATCGGCCGTTACGAGTACGAGCACATCTTCATTGACAACCACTCGCGCGACAACACCGTCCCCATCCTCCGGATGATCGCGGCCGAAGACCCCAACGTAAAAGTCATCGCCAACGCCCGCAACTTCGGCCACATTCGTTCCCCAATGCACGCGCTCATGCAGGCTCGTGGGGACGCCGTTATCGGGATCGTCGCCGACTTGCAGGACCCCCCGCCCATGATCGCCGACATGGTGGCCGAATGGGAAAACGGCGCTTACTGCGTGCTCGGCATCAAGCGCACCAGCGAGGAACACTCGCTCATGTTCTGGGCCCGCAAGCAGTATTACAAGTACGCCGAGCGCCTCAGTTCCATCGAGACGATCCAGAACTACACCGGCTTCGGCCTCTACGACCGCAAAGTGGTCGAGCTCGTCCGCCAGTTTGACGACCCCTACCCTTACTTCCGCGGCATGATCGCAGAAATCGGCCTGCCCACGGTCAAGCTCCTCTACGACCAGCCCAGTCGCAAGTTCGGCGTCACCAAGAACAACTGGTACACGCTTTACGACATCGGCATGCTGGGCGTTATCAACTACTCCAAGGTGCCGCTGCGCATGGCCACCTTCGCCGGCTTCGGCGGTGCACTGCTCGCTCTGCTTATTGCCGTCGGCTACCTGTTGGCCAAGCTCGCCTTCTGGAATACCTTCGACGTCGGCGTAGCACCCATGATCATCGGGCTATTCTTCCTCCAATCGCTGATGCTCGTGTTCCTCGGCGTGATGGGCGAATATGTCGGTGCGATCTACACCCAGATCCAGCACCGCCCGTACGCCGTCGAACTCGACCGTGTGAACTTCGACAAGTCCTTTAGCTTGCCGCGCCAGGAGCCCGTCATGCTTGCGGGTCTCACCGCAGGCAATCCCCTCACCATGCCCGCGCCCGGCGCTGATGCCCCACCTTCCCCCAGCTAAGCGCACCACCGGCCGTCATCCTGAGCGACGCGAAGGATCTCTGTATCGAACTGCGCGAGTCCCGCAGGTACAAGCCGATCACGTAACTTCAACCGAAGCCCTGAGCCCCGCCCGATGACCGATCTAGTTCGCAAGCAACTCCAGCAATCCCTCGAGATCCTGACCAAGGTCCTCAACGACGACTCCATTCACAAGACCGTCGTAGAAGCCGGCCGCATCACCGCCGAAGCCATGAAAAGCGGCAAGAAGCTCATGGTCTGCGGCAACGGAGGCTCGGCCGCCGACGCGCAGCACCTCGTCGCCGAGTTCGTCTCGCGCCTCACTGTCGACCGCCCGGCATTGCGCGCAGTCGCGCTCACGACCGACACCAGCATCCTTACCGCCATCGGCAACGACTACAGCTACGACAACGTCTTCGAGCGCCAGGTGGAGGCCCTCGCCAACGCCGGCGACGTCCTCCTCGCCATCTCCACCAGCGGCAACAGCAAGAACTGCATCAAGGCCCTCAAAAAGGCAAAAGAGATGGGCGTCCACACCATCGCCTACACCGGCAATAACGGTGGCGGGATGGCCCAACTCGCCGAGTTCAACGTCATCATCCCCAGCGACACCACCATGAACATCCAGGAGTCGCACCTGGCCCTCGAGCACATCTTCTGCATGGTCGTAGAGCGCTGCTACTTCGGCCCCGACTTCGGTTCGAAGCCGCAACAGTTGGCGGAATAGCCATGCCCCTCTCCTATCGCGCAGCCCAGAACCTGATCAAGCGTGGCGACGAACCTGCACTTCACACAGCGCTGGACACCGGCCTCGACCCCAATCTGAAGAACGGGAATGGCTGGACGCTTCTCATGCTCGCGGCGCTCGAAGGCTCCGTCACGCTGGGCAAACTGCTGCTCGGCAAGGGCGCAGAGATCGACGCCAAGAATCAGCACGGTGAGACAGCCCTGAGCCTCGCCGCGCAGAAGGGCCACATCGAACTCCTGCAGCTTCTCCGGGACCGCGGAGCCAGCATCGACTGCAAGCCACACGGCACCCCTTTGGTGATCTGGTTGAAGAACTCCCCCGGCCTCTCCGAAGACCAACTCGCGGAAGTGCTGAAGATCACAGCCAAAGCACCTGCAAAGAGCTAGGACAGCACCTTGTCTCAACGGCGCCGGTGCCCCCCATCTCGCTCTGAGATGTGGGTCCGTTCGCTCCCCGGCCCTGGGGGGGAGACAACTCACCGCGCGAAAGCCGCGCCCGAAATCTGACGGCGTTCGATACCCCGTTCCGCTATAACCACCACATGTCGCTCTTCCTGCCCGACCCGAAGACGCTCTACACCGCCATGCTGGAGCGCGATCCCGCCTACGACGGTCACGCCTTCGTAGCCGTTACCACTACCGGCATCTTCTGCCGCCTCTCCTGCCCCGCGCGCAAGCCCAACTTCGAGAACTCCCAGTTTTTCGACTCTGCCGCAAGCTGTCTGCAGGCCGGCTTCCGCCCCTGCCTTCGCTGCCGGCCGCTGGACTTCCTTCGGCAGCGCGAGCCCCTCGTCGCAGACCTCATGACCCGGCTGGAGGCCGACCCGGAACATGTCTGGTCGGAGGCTGACCTCGTTGCGCTTCGCCTCGACCCTTCCACGGTTCGCCGCGCCTTCCGCCGTCACCTCGGCATCAGCTTCCTCGAGCTCGCCCGCTTCCGCCGCGCAGGCCGGGGGATGGCTCACATCGCCCACGGGAGCTCCATCATCGAGGCGCAGCTTGAAGCCGGCTACGACAGCGCATCAGGCTTCCGCGGGGCAATCGGGCGGCTGGTCAGCGATACACCCCAACACCTCAAATGTCGCTCCCTGCTCAAAGCGGACTGGCTCGAAACGCCGATTGGCGCCATGCTCGCCGTAGCCGATGAAGAACAGCTGCATCTGCTCGAGTTCTTCGATCGCAAAGCTCTGCCCAAAGAACTCGAACGCCTTCGCGAAGCGACACGCTCTGCGATCGAATTTGCCCGCAACTCCGTGGTCAACCGCATCGCCGCCGAGCTCGAAGCCTTCTTCGCTGGGCGGGACCCACACTTCCAGACACCGCTCGCGCAGCATGGATCACCCTTCACCCGCACCGTCTGGAACAGCCTGCTCACGATCCCGCCGGGCACCTCACGGTCCTATCGCGATCTGGCCCACGCCATCGGCCAACCCACCGCCTTACGCGCCGTCGCCCGAGCCAACGGCGCCAACCAGATCGCCATCGTCATTCCCTGCCACCGCGTCATCGGCCACGATGGCTCGCTCACCGGCTACGGAGGCGGACTCTGGCGCAAGCAGTGGCTCCTTGAGCACGAGCGGAGAGCCTTCGGCCCTAAAGCCCAAGTTGCTGCAAGGTCCACGCAGCAAGGCCCAGGCAAATTGCCCGGGCCTCTCCCAGCGGAGGCTTCAACATCGATTGCCTAAGCCAGCCGGCGACGCCGCACAGCGCCGGCAAGGCCCAGCAACCCCGTGCCGAACAGGGCAATCGATCCCGGTTCTGGAGTGACCGTGGTCGGCGTGCTCCGCTGGATCAAGTTGCCCTCAAAGGTATCCGCCGGCGGATTGGTGCGCGACATGGGTCCGTTGAAGATGTTTGCCAGGTAGTCGCAACGGACGGCGCTGGTCTTGCACGCCGCAGCGTCCCCCGGAGCATATCCAACCAGCGTCGTGACCGGCAGCTGGAAGAGGAACTCGCTACCACCCTCCGTCACAGTCGCCTGGTACTCGTTCAGCAAAGGGTTATATCGCTGGGTTCCGGGCGCAATATTGAAAAGCTCGGTCGTGCTTCCGACTAACACCGACACGTTGAAGTCCAACACGCTTCCGATGGTAGTATCGATGGTCACTGTCCCGACATTGCCGGAGCCCGACTGATGCTGCAGGTTAAAGATCGAAACAGTATCGGCATGGGCAGCCACACCCGCAGAGAGAAGCATGGACGCAGCCATGCAAAGTCGCAGACGCACAGTAAGCTCCTGAAACAGCGAAGATGAAGGGGAGCCTATACAACTTCTGTGTCAGTGCCGTGAATACCGCACGAACAAGCTGCGCCGGGTTCTAGGTTGCTGCCCTCTCCTCCAGGACAGGCTGGCTTGTCTCGGCAAGCAGACCCATCGCGACGTAAATCGGCCGCATCACTTTGCGGATCTTCGGCATCTCCGTCGTGAACCACACACAGCCCCCAAGGCAGCACGCGCCCGTAATCATCACCGTCCGCGGCGCGCCAAGCACATGCGCCAGCGAGCCCGCCAGCAGGCTTCCGAACGGCGCCATGCCCACAAACGCCATCGTGTAGTAGCTCATCACGCGCCCGCGCTTGTCCTCCGGCACCAGGGTCTGGATGATCGTGTTGCTCGCCGCCAGCCCAGTCATCATGCCCCAGCCAACCACCAGCATCAGCAACAGGCTCAGCCACAGGACATGCGAGAACCCAAAGGCAATCAGCCCCGCACCGAACACCCCCGCAGCCAGCCGGATCTGACTCGTCAAGCCCGACCACGCTCTTCGCACCGCCAGCAGCAACGCCGCGCCCAGCGCGCCCACGCCGGAGGCTCCGGTCAGCCACCCCAGCGTGTGCGGCTCCACCGTGCAGCACCTGGCCCGCAAAGATCGGCAGCAGCACCGCGTAGGGCCATCCCATCAGGCTCAGAATCGCAAACAGCAGCAGCACCGTGCGGATCGGCCGAAAGCCGCGCACGTAGTCCCAACCCTCACGCATCTGCTCGATCATCGTCGCGGTCTGCCGCTTGATGGCCAGCGGCTTCACGCGCATCATCTCCAGCGACACGATCACGGCAAAGTAGCTGACGCCATCGATCAGAAAGCACCAGCCCTCGCCATAGGCCCCGATCACGATGCCCGCCAGAGCCGGCCCAATCAGCCGCGCCAGGTTCACCATCGACGAGTTCAGCGCGATTGCATTGCCCAGGTCCGCTCGATCCTCTACCATCTGCACCGTGAACGCCTGCCGCGCCGGCATATCAAACGCATTCACAAACCCCTGTAACGAACTCAGGAGCAGGATTTCCGTGATGTTGATCTCGGCCGGAGAGCGTCAGCGCTGCCAAAGCCAGCGACTGCACCGCCGAGCCCACCTGCGTCCACACCAGCAGCTTGCGGCGGTCCATCCGCTCGACCCATACGCCCGCAAATGGCGCCAGCAGAAACGTCAGGATCTGCCCCACGAAGCCGACAACCCCCAGCAACAGCGCAGAGTGCGTAAGCCGGTACACCAGCCAGCTCGTCGCCAGTCGCGTCATCCATGTGCCGATGAGCGAAATGCTCTGCCCGGCTACGAAGAGCTTGAAGTTGCGATGCCGTAACGCACGCAAGGCATGGGCAAAGCCGCCCGCGTTTGCGGAAGCAGGTTGCGCAGGCAGTTGAGGAGAAACTGGACCGGAGGTGGTTGCCACTGTTGTTCAGACGCTTCAGCGCCGCGCTTCGACGCAGCCCTCTCATCACGATCCAAAGACGCAGGCAGCCAGCGCAGCTGGCATACTAAACGCGATGCCCACCAAGCCCCTATCTCCGCAAGACCTCCAGGAAGTCATCACCCTCGCGCGCCCCAGCTTCGAGGGATTCCGCGGCACTCGGATCTTCATCACCGGAGGCACAGGGTTCTTCGGCCACTGGCTCCTCGAAAGCCTCCTCCACGCGGACCAGCAGCTCCAACTCTCGGTGTCAAGCCACGGTGCTAACCCGCAGCGCAGCAGCGTTTCGCGCCAAGTCTCCCCACATCGCCGAGAACCCTTCGATCACGCTCCTCGAAGGCGACATCCGCACCTTCCCCTTCCCCGCCGAGCCGCACACCCACATCCTCCACGCGGCCACAGACTCGGGCGGACAGCAAGCAAACCGCCCTGCGTACGAACTCGCCGAAAGCATCCTCGAAGGCACCCGCCACGTCCTCCAGTTCGCCCGCCAAACCGGCGCCACCCGCCTGCTCTACACCAGCACCGGCGCCGTCTACGGCCGCAGCACGACGCTCCAGCACACGCCCGAGACCTACACCGGCGGCCCTGATCCACTTCAACTCGCAAGCTCCTACGACGAAGCCAAACGCATGGCCGAGCACCTCTGCATTGCCTACGCCCACAACACGCCGCTTCAGCCGGTCATCGCTCGCTGCTTCGCCTTCGTAGGCCCGCACCTTCCGCTCGACGCACACTTCGCTATCGGCAACTTCATCCGCGCAGCGATCGAAGGCGAGCGCATCCACATCAAGGGAGACGGCACACCCCGCCGCTCGTGGCTCTACATGAGCGATCTCGCCGTCTGGCTCTGGACGACTGCTCGCGCAAGGCGCCCCGAACCGCGCCTACAACGTCGGCTCCGATGAGGGCTACACCATCGCCGAAGCCGCTCACACCGTCGCTCGAACCCTGCGCCCAGAGCAAGTGCACGGCTCTACATCGTCCGTACAGATCGACGGTACACCCGATCCCGCAGCCCCACTCAACAGCTACGTACCCTCGATCGACCGCGCTCACAACGAGTTAGGACTCAGAGTCACTGTGCCCTTGTCCGAAGCTTTACTTCGCACAGCAGCATGGCACGGGTTTATACCAGGCGCATAGAACGCAAAAATGCAGTGTTCGCAAACCGCCCTGCGGCATCCACGAACACTGCGATCGCGTTCCTGTTATTTACTTCGCCACAGCCTCTTCCAGCACATTCAACCCGGCCTTGGCATTCCCAACAAAGTCGGTAATCACCTTCGCAATGAAGTCCAACATTTCCGTCGTCAAGCCCGGGAAGGTCCCAACCCAGAAGCTCTGGTTCATCACGAAGTCGGTGTTCGTCATCTCGCCGACCACGCGATACTCCCATCCCTCATAAGCCGGCTGGCGCAGCAGGTTGCCCGCAAAGATCAACCGCGTGCCGATCTTGTTGGCCTCCAACGCACGCGTCAACTGATCGCGCTTGAACGGCGCATCTTCACGCACACTGATCGGAAAACCAAACCAGCTCGGGTCCCCACCCGGCGTCGCCTCGGGCAGCATCAACACATCCGCCAGCGGCTCCAGCTTCGCCCGCAGATACTTGAAGTTCTCTTTACGGCGCTCCACGAAGTACGGCAGCTTCTCAATCTGGCTCACACCCAGGGCGGCCTGCATGTCCGTCGCCTTCAGGTTGTAGCCCACATGCGAGTACGTGTACTTGTGGTCATACCCGCATGGAAGCGTGCCGAGCTGCCAGTCAAAACGCTTGCCGCAGGTATTGTCCACGCCCGGCTCGCACCAGCAATCACGGCCCCAATCGCGGAAGCTCTCAATCAGCGGCTTCAGCTTCATGTTGTCCGTCATCACAGCGCCGCCTTCACCCATGGTGATGTGGTGCGCCGGATAAAAGCTCACGGTGGAGATGTCGCCGAAGGTGCCAACCTTCTGGCCCTTCCACGTCGATCCCATCGCATCGCACGTGTCTTCCACCAACCACAAGTTGTACTTCTTGCAGAACGCCGTAACCGCATCCACGTTGAAGACGTTCCCCAGCGTGTGCGCAATCATCACCGCCTTGGTCTTCTCGCTGCGAGCCGCTTCCAGCTTCGTGACATCGATCTCATAATGCGGCAGCGTCACGTCCACAAACACAGGCACGCAACGGTTCTGGAAGATTGGGTTCACCGTGGTCGGAAAGCCCGCTGCTACGGTGATCACTTCATCGCCGGGCTTCAGCGCGCGATCGCCCAGCTTCGGCGAGGTCAGCGCGCTCAGCGCCACAAGGTTCGCCGACGAGCCCGAATTGACCAGCCCTGCAAAACGCACGCCCACAAACCGCGCCAGCTTCTTTTCGAAGTCCTTCGCCCAACGGCCTGTGGTGAACCACGCATCCAGTGCCGACTCCACAACAGAGCCGATGTCATTGGCATCGATCACCTTGCCGGAGACCGGAACCGTGGACTCCCCGGGAACAAAGTCCTTCGCGGGAAACTGTTCTGCATGAAACTCATGAACAAGGGACAAAATCTGCTGACGTAGCTCATCGGAGCGCTGACTCATAGGTGTTGTCAGGATAACAAAAACGGCCTGCCACCTGCGCTACCATGGGAGGCAGGATTACCTCCGAACGCTCGCCCCATACTGCCATTGCACCGGCACCCAAGGCACCAAGGATCTCGTTAGAGCACATGAAAGCAGTGATTCTCGCCGGCGGTCTCGGCACGCGCATCTCGGAGGAAACCACCCTCCGTCCCAAGCCCATGGTAGAGATCGGCGGCCGGCCGATCCTCTGGCACATCCTCAAGATCTACTCGCAGCACGGCATTAACGACTTCATCATCTGTTGCGGTTACAAGGGTTACGTCATCAAGGAGTTCTTCGCGAACTACTTCCTCCACACCTCCGACGTCACCTTTGATATGACGGCAAGCCAGACGCAGCCCCGGATGATCGTGCACAACTCGGAGGCCGAGCCCTGGCGCGTTACCCTCGTCGACACCGGCGCAGACACCGGAACCGGCGGCCGTCTCCGTAAAGTTGCCAAGTACCTCGAAGGCGAAGACACCTTCTGCATGACCTACGGGGATGGCGTGGCCGACGTGGATATCACCGAGTCCATCGCCTTCCACAAAGAACACGGCAAGGCCGTCACGCTCACCAGCGTGCAACCGGTAGCTCGCTTCGGCGCCCTTGGCCTCAACAACACGCAGATCTACTCCTTCCAGGAAAAGCCCAAAGACGAGGGCGGCTGGATCAACGGTGGCTTCTTCGTCCTCTCACCCGAAGCGATCAACGCCGTCGACAGCGACGCCCAGATGTTTGAGCGCGAACCCATCGAAAAGCTCGTGACCAAAGGCGAGGTGCACGCCTTCTTCCATCACGGCTTTTGGCAGGCCATGGACACACTCCGCGATAAGCAACACCTTGAAGATCTTTGGAGCACAGGAAAGGCCCCATGGAAGACCTGGTAGCTCCAGGCACGCCAACCATCAGCAACAATCTCTGGCAAGGCAAACGCGTCTTCCTTACAGGCCACACCGGCTTTAAGGGCGGCTGGCTCGCGCTTTGGCTCGCCTCCAAAGGCGCTGCCGTACGCGGCTACTCGCTCGATCCGTACACCAGCCCGAGCCTCTTCCACGAAGCGAAGATCGGCACCCTCATTGAGGACGTGCGTGGCGACATCCGGGATGGTGCCAAGTTGGAGCAACAGCTCAGCTCTTTCGCTCCAGAGGTCGTCTTTCACATGGCGGCCCAGCCGCTGGTGCGCTACAGCTACCAGGACCCGATCGGCACCTTTGAGACCAACGTGATCGGCACAGCACGCGTGCTGGACGCCGTGCGCCGCACCCCGTCCGTACGCGCCGTCGTCTCCGTCACCACCGACAAATGCTACGAAAACAAGGAGTGGCTCTGGGGCTACCGCGAGACCGATCCGCTGGGCGGCTATGACCCCTACTCAAGCTCCAAGGCCTGCGCGGAGATCGTCTCGGCGGCCTATCGTCAAAGCTACTTCCCGGTTGAACGGATCGCCGAGCACCATTGTGGCATCGCGACCGCCCGCGCCGGCAACGTTATCGGGGGAGGCGACTGGTCCACCGACCGTCTCATCCCCGACCTGGTCCGCGGCTTTGTCGCTGGTCAGCCTGCCCTGATCCGTCGCCCTCAATCCATACGCCCCTGGCAACACGTTCTGGAGCCACTACACGGCTACATCCTGCTCGCGGAAAAGCTCCTCACCGGCAATCCGCGTTACGCAACGGCCTTTAACTTCGGTCCTGCGGACGACGATGCGCAACCCGTCGGCTGGATCGTCGAGCGCATGGTGCGGTTCTGGGGCGATGACGCCAAGTGGATCCTCGACCCGGAGCCCGGCGTTCACGAGGCAGGCTACCTCAAGCTCGACGCCAGCCGCGCCCGCGCTGAACTCGGCTGGCATCCACGTCTCAATCTTGAGACTGCGCTGGAATGGCTCGTCACCTGGTACAAGGCTCACGCCGCGGGCCAAGACATCCAGAAGCTAACGCTCGAGCAGATTGCCGCCTACGAGAGCCTCGGCTCCACCCGCTAGACATGTCTGCGAAAGCAAAGAAGGCAGCGGATCGCTCCGCTGCCTCCCTTCTGCGTATTTGCTAGACCGTGCGCGTAGGGTGCTGCTTGGCAGGGGCTTTCGCGGACTCTTCTATACCGTCGCTGTAGACCCGCACCGTCCGGCCACCGAGGATCACCTTGTCGTGCACCTCGGTCTCATAGAACGGGTCGTCAATGTTCTCGGTGTCCAGCACCTGGCGCCATGGCGTCTGGTTCGGTGGCTCAGGCAGCACATACTCCACGCCATTATCTGAAGCATTCACCAGGATCAGGAAGCTGTCGTCCACAACCTGGTTTCCTTCGTCGTCCATGCTGCTCAGCGTCTTTCCGTTGAACACCACACTGATAGACTGATTCCCCGCGTTGTTCCACACTTCGTCGGAGACCTCGCTTCCATCTGTCCCGTACCAAGCCACTGCGCGAACAACCTCGCCGCGGATCTTGCGATCCTGAAAGAAGCGCCGCCGGTGCAGACACGGATGCTCTTTCCGCAACTGGATCAAGCGGCAGGTGAACTCAAGCAGCCTCTTGCGCGGCTCGTCGAGCTTCCAGTCGTACCAGGTCAGCTCATCATCCTGGCAGTAACAATTGTTGTTGCCCTGCTGTGAGCGCGCAAACTCGTCGCCGCCGGTCAGCATGGGCACGCCCTGGCTCAAGCAGCAGCGTAGCCAGGAAATTCCGCGTCTGCTTTTCACGTTCACGATTGATGTTCTCGTCGTCTGTGGGTCCCTCTGCTCCCATGTTCCACGAGTCATTGTCGTTGGCACCGTCGGTGTTGTTGTCGCCGTTTGCCTCATTGTGTTTCTCGTTGTAGCTGACCAGATCGCACAGCGTGAAGCCATCGTGTGCGGTGATGAAATTGATCGATGCGGAGGGGGCGCGCCCGTCGCTCTTATACAGATCGCTCGATCCAGTAAGGCGGTATGCGAAGTCCGACAACATGCCCGCATCGCCTTTCCAGAAGCGCCGCACCGTATCGCGGTACTTCCCATTCCACTCCGCCCACAGGATCGGGAAGTTGCCCACCTGGTACCCGCCTTCACCCACGTCCCATGGCTCCGCGATGAGCTTGATATCTGCAAGCGTAGGATCCTGGTGAATTGTGTCAAAGAACGCCCCAAGCTTGTTTACATCGGCCAGTTCGCGAGCGAGCGTGGATGCCAGATCGAAGCGGAAGCCATCGACGTGCATCTCGTCACCCAGTAACGCAGGCTGTCCATCAGAAGCTTCAGTACCTGAGGGTGGTACACGTTCAAGGTGTTGCCCGTGCCCGTGTAGTCCATGTAGTGACGAGGACTGTCCTGCACTGTGCGGTAATACGTAGTGTTGTCGATGCCCTTCATCGAGAGCATCGGCCCCTTCTCGTTGCCCTCGCAGCTGTGGTTGTAGACGACGTCCAGGATGACCTCGATGCCCTCCTTGTGGAGCCGCTTCACCATCTCCTTGAACTCGAGGACCTGCTCCCCGTCATCACCGCTGGAGCAGTACCGTGGCCATTGGCGCGAAGTACCCAAGCGTGTTGTACCCCCAGTAATCCCGCAGCCCGCGATCGATCAGGTGGCCTTCGTCGATGAAGTGGTGCACCGGCAGAAGTTCCACCGCAGTGATGCCCAGCTTCTTCAGATAGGCAATGCTCGACTCATGGGCCATGCCGGCATAAGTGCCTCGAAGTTCTTCTGGTACTTCGGGATTGCGCTTTGAAAAGCCTTTTACATGCACCTCGTAGATGATCGAATCCGCAATGGGCGTCTGCGGCGCGCAATCCCCTCCCCAGTCGAACTTGTTGTCGACAACGATGCTCTTTGGGACGAAATCTGCGTCATCCGTGTCGTCCTTCTTCAGGTCGTCACCCGACATCACATCATAGGGGTAGATCGGCCCCTTGGGATCGGGCAGCGTCGGCTTGCTCTCGTCGGGGTATTGCCCCGTAATTGCTTTCGCATACGGGTCCACCAGCACCTTGGAAGAGTTGAACCGTAATCCCTTTTCAGGCTCCCATGGACCTTCAACTCGGTAGCCGTAACGCTGTCCAGGCTTGATGCCCCGTATCAGTCCGTGCCAGACGAACGCAGTGACTTCCTTCAATGCAACGCAATCAGTTTGCTTCCCTTCCTCGTCGAAAAAGCAGACGTGGGCGGCCGTAGCGTTTTCGGAGTACAGGGCAAAATTGGTGCCGAGCGAGGTTGGTGTGGCTCCAAGCGGATAGGGTTTACCGGGCAGCAGTGTTCGGGGCATCTTCGTTAAGACTCATTTCTTGGCGCATCACGGCGCAGTCAGCACATCAGGGCAAATTTCGCCGGGTCAAGTCGGTAGATGCGGGAAGACCGACCTCGCGCTGCTTGTGCGCGACTTTGCACTGCTACTGCTGCACGGTCAGCGTCAACGTTGTCGTGTGCGTCACCACCTTCCCGGCCAGGTTTGTCGCCGTGCCTGCTACCTGGAACGTGTACGTCTGCGCCAGGACGCCGCCGGTTCCCTCCCCGACCTGCCGGGCTCCGCATCCGCTCAGCAGGACCACTGCACCGAGCAGGCCAAACGCGCTCCTCCGCAGCCTGCGCCGGCACAAGCCAAGGCAACAGAGCACACCAAGACCCACCCCGGCGCCAGTCGCTGTACTTCGCTGATTGGCTCCTCGTGCAACTGCCGTCTGCGCAGCGGACGTCTGCACCGCGACCGTAACCGTGGCTGAACCACTACCCGGCACCACCTGCGGCGGCGAAAAGCTCACAAGCGCACCCGAGGGCAACCCGGTCGCGCTTAACGACACAGCTCCGGTGAACGGCTCCGGCCCAGCCCCCACCAGGACGCTGTAGCTGGCCATTCCACCCGCGGCTGTGCTCGCCGCAGAAAGGCCAGACGTGGCCAGAGTGAAGTCCGGCAGGTCCGCCACCCGCACACCACTGGACGCGGAGACCGAAGGGAGGAAGTTTCCATCCCCGAGGTACTGCACGGATAAGTTCCTCAATCCAATCGGCGGCGAGGAATAAAGTGCAGTTGCGGTCCCACCTCCAAGACTTGCGGTGGCAACAACAGTTGTTCCGTCCAGAAACTGCACGGTCCCGGTAGGCTGGCCGCTGGTCGCCGGAGCAATCGTCGCGCTAAGGGTCAGCGGCATGCCCACAAAGCTCAGGTCCACACTATCCAAAACCGCGGAGGTCCCTGCCTTCACTACCTGCAACGAGCCAGAGGACGGACTCATCGACACGAGGTAGTTCGCCGCCTTCGGGCCGTTGAGAGTCGCCGTAATCGGGTAGGTCCCCACCGGCGGTGCAGTCCCGTCCCCGACGTTGAAGCTCACGTCAACGGCGCCAGCATCCTGCGGCAGCAGGCCTGAGACCGAACCCGCAAGTTGAGGAACCGGAAGCCCATAGGCCACTTGCATCGAACTCGCGGTTGCGGTCAACGGAGCAGCCGCAACAGCAACGTCGAAGCTGGCCGAAGATCCCGGGTTAAGCCCATCGCCGATGTACGTAGCCACGAGATGATGTGGCCCTGCGCTCAGGCCATTCATCCCCACGGTTGTGGTTCCCGAGGTGAGCACAGCCGCACTCATACCTACGCCATTCTCCGAAAGCTGAACTTGCCCCTGCGGCCTTCCAACCGGGCCCAAAACGCTAAGAGCCGCAGACCCCGACCCACCGTAGGTCATGCCCTGCGTTGCAGCAGAAGTGACGACGGATGCTCGTCCCGGAGCCAACGCTGCGGGCTGAAAGAGCCCTGCGCTCGTCGTGACTTCGCGGACTGTTCCGTTGAGCCTGTCCGCGTATACCGGCGTACCGAACGAGGACACGGCTACGCCCCGTGGAGCGCGAGCAGCTGCCAGCAGCACATCCTGGCCGTCCCAGCCTGCACCCTCCACGCCGCTCCCGGCGACGGTTGAGATCGTGCCGGCACTGCTTACCTTCCGGATTCGCTGGTTTCCCTCGTCGGCGATCAATAGATCTCCCGCCCCATCCAAACCGAGTCCCCGTGGAGCAGACAGCACCGCCCCGATTGCGGGTCCTCCATCGCCTCCGAACCCTCTTCCCCCTGTCCCCGCGATCGTCGAGATCACTCCACTCGCATTGATCACGCGGACACGCTGATTGTGGGTGTCCGAGATGAATACCCGGCCATCACTCGCGACGACAACACCGCCAGGGGAGTCCACCCTGGCAGCCAATGCCGGCCCACCGTCGCCTGCGAACCCTTGCTCTCCCGATCCGGCGACCGTCGAGATCGTTCCTTCACTGACCCGCCGCACCCGCTGATTCCCGGTATCGCACACGAGCAGGGCTCCCGAGCCGTCCACAGCAAGCGCAGTGGGTCCCTTCAGCTGCGCGGCTGCGGCCTTGCCTCCATCACCATCAAAGCTCGCACCTCCGGTCCCGGCAAAGGTGGTGATGGTTCCCGCAGAACTCACGGCACGCACCCTGTCATTTCCGGTATCGGCGATGTACATTGTCCCGTCCGGACCAAAGGCGAGCCCTTGCGGCTGATTCAACTCTGCCGAGACTGCAGGTCCGCCATCTCCCCCGAATCCCTGGACGCCGTTACCGGCAACGAGCACCAGTGTTCCGCCCAGCGTCGCCTCCCAAACCTGGTGCGCCCCTGCGTCTGCAATGTACAGGTTCCCGGCCCTGTCGTACGCGATGGCCGAAGCAGTCCGCAGCAGGGGCTTGACCACCTGGGCGGAAGCGATACGCGTCAAGCCGGGTAGCAGCGCACAGCAAAGCAGCGCCACCATGAGACGCAAGGCATTGGCCCGCCACTGTGTTCTGCCAAGCTGGCCGCCCAAAGCCGATCCTCCTCTGCATGTTCAGGCGAACAAACTACGTAAGTTGCGCACGCCCAGCATAGCCCAGCCAACAAAGATTCGATGTACACCTCTTGGGGGATAAGGTCTCGCGTACTCTGGTGCAGGTTCCTTCAACGGCGTTCCGCACCATCGCCTAAAACAGACCCGAAAGGCCTGCAAGAATGCAGCTTAGTGCCCTCGACTGGATCGTCGTTGCCCTGTACTTCGCCCTCAACCTCGGCATCGGCTTCTTCTACATGCGCCGCGCCTCAGGCAACGTCAGCGAGTTCTTCCTCTCCGGCCGCAGCGTCCCCTGGTGGCTCGCCGGCACCTCCATGGTCGCCACCACCTTCGGCGCGGACACGCCGCTCGTCGTCACCGGCCTCATCTACAGCCAGGGCATCGCCGGGCAACTGGCTCTGGTGGAGCTTCGCGCTCTCCGGCATGCTCACCGTCTTCTTCTTCGCCCCGCTCTGGCGCCGCTCGCAGGTCCTCACCGACATCGAATTCGCCGAACTCCGCTACGCCGGCAAGCCCGCCACCTTCCTCCGCGGCTTCCGCGCGCTCTACCTCGCGCTGCCGGTCAACACCATCATCATGGGCTGGGTCAACCTCGCCATGGTCAAGGTCCTCACCCTCACCCTCGGCCTGCACACCACTGCGCCAGCAACTCACCGCGGTCTTCGTCTGCCTCGCCCTGACCCTCGCCTACAACGCCGTCTCCGGCCTCTGGGCCGTGCTTTGGACCGACCTCGTCCAGTTCGTCCTCAAGATGTCACGATGGTCATCCTGCTCGCCGATCTTCGCCGTCCACGCCGTCGGCGGCATGCACGCGCTCACCGACCCAGATCCACGCCTTCGACGCCGCCCACGGCCACACGCGACACCCTCGCCTTCATGCCCGCCACCGGCTCCGGCTTCTTCCTCAGCTTCCTCGTCCTGCTCAGCCTCAACTGGTGGGCCAGCTGGTACCCCGGCGCCGAACCCGGCGGCGGCGGCTACATCGCCCAGCGCATCTTCTCCGCCAAGAACGAAAAGAACTCCCTCGGCGCCACCCTCTGGTTCAACATCGCCCACTACGCCCTGCGCCCCTGGCCCTGGATCGCCACTGCGCTGGTCGCGCTCGTCCTCCTCCCCACCCCGACCGACGCCCAGGGCGGCATGGAAGGCGCCTACGTCTGGGTCATGGTCCACTACCTTCCGCCCAGCCTGCGCGGCCTCATGCTCGCCGGCTTCGCGGCGGCCTACATGTCCACCATCGGCACCCACCTCAACCTCGGCGCGTCCTACCTGGTCAACGACCTGTACGGCCGCTTCCTCAAACCCGGCCAGACCGAGCACCACTACGTCGCCGCCTCACGCCTCGCCACCATCTTCGTCGCGCTGCTCTCGGCCGGCGCCACCTTCTACATGCAGACCCACGGCGCCTCCATCGCCAACGCCTGGAAGTTCCTGCTCGCGCTCGGTGCCGGCGCCGGCCTCGTCTTCATCCTGCGCTGGTACTGGTGGCGCATCAACGCCTGGTCCGAGATCACCGCCATGACCGCCGCCGCCACCATCTCGCTCACCCTCGAATCCGGCCTCGGCATGCCGATCGTGCGCATGCTTCACGGCATCGACCCGCAGCTCGCCCTCGTGCCCCTCAACTCAGACGACCCGCACGCCTTCGCCTGGCTCATGCTCATCACCACCGTCCTCACCACCCTCATCTGGATCACCGTCACCCTCGTCACCAAGCCCGAGCCGGTGGTCGTCCTCCAGAACTTCTACGACCGCGTACGTCCGGCCGCCTTGGGCTGGCGTGCCTTCGCCCCCGCCAGCACAAAGGACGAACACACCCTGGCATACAACACGTTCCACTGGGTCCTCGCCTCGGCCATGATCTACCTCATGCTCTTCGGCTCCGGCAAGATCCTCTTCGGCCATCTCGGCCTGGGACTCGCGATGATGGGCGCCGGTACCGCCGCGCTCCTGGTCCTGTTCTGGAGCCTCAACCGGCAGGGATGGCAATCATTTCGCTAGCGCCGACTCAGCCTCGATCAGATTGCAGGATCCGTAGTAACGAAAGGGCCGTTCTCCAACTGCGCGTGGTCGCCGTCGTACCAAACCGCGCGTCCATCTCCCCGAGATAACCGATGCTCTTCATGCGCCGCCGGTAGAGCCCGAACACAAGCCGATCCCGCCTGCCCAGAACGCGCACAAACCATCCGCCAAGCTCAGGAATCACGAACGGCAGAGACACATCGGCTCGTCCCGGCCCGACAAGAAGTGAGACAAACGGAATCAGATCAGGCCCTGCCGGCTCCGTTCCAAATGGATTCTCCTCTGCCAGCCGCAGGAGATCCTCGCCGTTGCAGACTGCCAGAGTTGCCCCTATGGGAAGCCGCTGCCGCAATTGACGGAGGAACTCTGCGTCGCTCCTAGGCTGCCGCACCACAAAGGTTCCGGCCGCTCCCACATTCACGACATCAAAGGCACGCAGCTCACTAGCGACCGTACTTGGGCGGAAGCGCCTGTAGCCGCCTACGTTCATTCCGCGCACGAGAGCAATCAGAGCCATACCCGGCCAGTGCGGGCATTGTACAGTAACGGCATACGCTCCTCAACACACACAGGGCGACAAAACTCTTCTACCCTAAGAACGCATGCAGTTCTATACCGAATTCCTGCTCTCAGCGATGAGCCCCGACCACTTCCCCAAGAGCGCCCGCACAGGCGACGCGCCCGAGATCGCCTTTCTCGGGCGCTCCAACGTGGGCAAATCCTCGCTGCTCAATAAACTCGTCGGCTCCGCTGCAGCCAAGGTCTCATCCACACCAGGCCGCACCCGCGCCATTAACTTCTTCGCTCTCTACGAGGGCACAGAAAGTAAGCACAAGTTCCAGCCCCAGCTCGTCTTCGCCGACCTGCCCGGCTACGGCTACGCCAAGATCTCCAAGTCCATCTCGGCGGAGTGGCCCAAGTTCATCGAGCCCTACCTTCAGGAACGCGAACAGCTAGCTCTCTGCATCTGTCTCGTCGACTCCAACATCCCCCCGCAGGAGAGCGACACGATGCTGATCGACGCTCTCCGCAACATGGGCCGCCCTCACATCGTAGTGGCCACAAAGACAGATCGCCTCTCCGGCAACACACTTGTGAAATCCTTAGCCACGCTCAAGAAAGCACACGGCGAAGACCGCATTCTCACCGTGTCGTCTAAGTCAGAGAATGGCGTCAAGACGCTGTGGCCCGAGATTCTCACCGTGCTTGCCTAAGCAAAAAACGAGCCAGGAAGGGAGCCTAAGATTGCTGACTCCCTGACTCGCTCACTTACTAACTCGTTCGCTTACTCGCCGTAGTATTCCAGCCCAAGGTGCGTGATCAGGTCCTCACCCATGATGTGCCGCAGCGTATTCTTCAGCTTCATCGACTGAATAAACAGATCATGCTCCGGATACACCCCAGGTGCAGAATCCGGATCCTTGAAGTAGAAGCTCAACCACTCCTGGATCCCCAACCCGCGCAGCGCCGGCGTACGCGCCGCAAGGTCCATGAACAGGCAAAGATCCAGCGCCAGCGGAGCCGCAAGAATCGAATCACGGCAAAGGAAATCCACCTTGATCTGCATCGGATAGCCCAGCCAGCCGAAGATATCGATGTTATCCCAGCCTTCCTTGTTATCCCCACGCGGCGGATAGTAGTTGATCCGTACCTTGTGATACAGATCGCCGTACAAATCCGGGTTCTTCTCCGGCTGGAAGATATGCTCCAGCACGCCCAGCTTCGAGACTTCCTTCGTCTTGAAGTTATCCGGATCGTCCAGCACCTCGCCATCCCGGTTGCCCAGAATATTCGTCGAGTACCACCCGCTCACGCCCAAGCTGCCGCGTCTTGAACGCCGGCGCCAGCACGGTCTTGATGAAGGTCTGCCCCGTCTTGAAGTCCTTGCCGCAGATCGGCGCATTCATCTTCTTCGACAAGCTCATTCAACGCCGGGATATCCACCGTCAAATTCGGCGCCCCGTTCGCAAACGGAATGCCTTCCTTCAAGCACGCCCACGCATACAGCATCGACGGCGAAATATCCGGATCGTCTTCAACCAGACCCTTCTCAAACGCCTCAAGCGTCTGGTGCACCGGCTTCGGCTCAAGGTAGATCTCGGTCGACCCGCACCAGATCATCACCTGCCGGTCGGTCTTCGTCTTGAACTCGGCAATGTCGTTGCGAATCTGGTTCGCCAGATCGCACTTGTTCTTGCCCTGCTTCTGGTTCTTCGCCGTCAAGCCGCTTCACGTAGCGCTCTTCAAACGCCGCCGGCAGCGGCTCAATCGACTCCAGAAACGGCCGCATGCTGTCCAGTTGATCGCGGTCCAGCACGCCGGCGGTCTTCGCGGCGTCGTACAGGTTGCCGCCAAAGATATCCCAGCCCGTGAAGACGAGGTCGTCCAACGGCGCGATCGGCGCAAAGTCCTTGATCAGCGGCGTGCGGTCGTCCGTACGCTTGCCCAGGCGAATGGTGCCCATCTGCGACATCGATCCGATCGGCTTTGCAAAGCCGCGGCGCACAGCTTCCACGCCGGCGATCAGCGTAGTCGCCACCGCTCCCATGCCGGGGATCATGATGCCAAGTTTTCCAGTGTGAGGTGTAATGCTCGCCGCAGAAGGCTGCTGCTGCGCGGCGTCAGGTGTAGACATGTGTAGGTGCTTACCCTTCTATGAAGCGAACTTTTCCGTAGATGCGGACAGTCCAGTATCTCCCGATGCTGCTTCAGGAAGCAACTCTCGGCTTCCGCCGGGCGTGAGGTGCAAATCTGCCTTTCAGCCGCAAAAAGCGCGACTCATAGTAGTGAAACGAGACCCATGCAATGGCGACGGTGATGGCCCCTACCAAGACAAGCCTGGTCAAATCGAAGACCACTGTGCCGTCCGTCCGCCCAGTCAAGCGACTGCACAGGGCGTCATACCCAAACACTGGGAGCAGATGAAAGATGTACAGCCCGAAGCTGATCTTGCCCAACCAGCGCAGCCAACGCACACTTCCGAGACGCTCAAACAGTCCGGGCTCCAGCATCGAGCTCAGAAGTCCACCAAAGCAGAAGGTAATGCTCGTTAATCCCCAGGTGTAGTCGAAGAAGTTCAGCTGTTCGGGACCGTGCAGACGATACGCGCCTGCCAGAAACACCACTCCGCCCACGACGCCAAGGATCTGGGTGGTCAGTTTCACCTTCGGCCAGTGCTGCCCCCGAAACGCCATTGCCAAGCCTCCACCAAAGGCTAGTTCTCCCGCGTGGCACTGCAAAGAGTGCCAAAGCGCCGGCGGATACGACGACATACTCTGATTCACATAGTCGAAGCTCGCGGAGCACAAGAAGATAAGCAGGCATAACAACATCGCCTGCCTTCGCGTTCTTAGGAAGAAGAGCAGTAGGGGCCACACCAGATAGAACTGTTCCTCGACCGCCAAGGTCCAGTAATGCTCCAACCAGAACGGCACCGGAACCTGTTTGAATGTCCAGTTGAAGGTGGGCAGGTTCTGCAGGTACAGCGCGTGAACCCACACCACCGTCGCCGTACTTCGGAAGTTAAATCGGCCATCAAACAGCGGCCAGATCAGGAGCACCAGCAGGGTTCCGTAGTAGAGCGGAAGGATGCGAAGCGCCCGTCGAATATAGAAGTGACGAAACCACCGCGCCTCGCCCTTCGAATCCCAAAGCAACCCGGTAATCAAGAATCCCGAAAGCAGAAAGAACAGCGTAACGCCGGTCCAACCTAGGCTGCACAGAAAGCCGACACCTCGAACAATGGCGTAGGAGGAATGCTTTCCGCCTCCGTAGTGGTAGAAAAACACCGAAAGAACAGCCAGACCGCGCAGCCCATCCAAAGCAGGAAAGTGCCTCGGAATGGGTCTGCGGAGGGGGGCGGCGGACCTCTCCGGCAACCCGCCAAGGGCCTCCGGCGATGTCTCGAGCAAGGGTGCTTCCAAGCGCTAAGCCTCCGCCCCCGTGCGGTTTTTCCAGTGCGTCCATACGAACCAGACGATCCCGACAACCAGCACTACCTCAACCCCCACCTGAAAGCGATGAAACACCGCCTTGAAGTGCGGATCGCTGTCCCAGCGATCGCCCAGCTTCATCCCGATATACGCCAGCGCAAAGCACCACGGCCAGGAGCCAATGAACGTATAGACGTGAAACCGCACCTGGTTCATCCGTGCAATGCCAGCCGGAAACGCAATAAACGTCCGGATAATCGGCAACATGCGCCCGAGCAGCACCGCCACCGCTCCAAATCGATTGAAAAACCGATCCGCCAGATCAAGATCGCTCTTCTTCAGCAGAATGTAGCGCCCGTACCGCTCCACCATGGGCCGCCCACCCTTGGCCCCGAGCCAATACGCCGGAATCGACCCCAGGTTCGAAGCGATCGAGGCCACCGTAGCCAGGATGGCAAGCTGCACAAAGTTATGCGCCAGCTTGTACCCGGCGAACGGCATGATCACCTCCGACGGAATCGGAATACATGCCGACTGAAGGGCCATCAACAAAAAGACAATCGAGTACGCTGCGCCCGCGGACAGGCCCAGCAACGCAGCGCTGAGTTTTGTGAACATTCCCATCCAGTATATCGACTGCCCGCGCGCCGCTTACCCAAGAACCCCGTCAAACCACCGCGACGCCTGCTCCGCCGGCACACGCACAGAGAGGAAGAACTGCCCGAACGCAGCATAAACCGCGCTCACCTTGTCGAAGCGCATCTCGTAGATCAGCTTCTTGAAGATCACCGGGTCCTCGGCAAACAAGTCGACGCCCCACTCCCAATCGTCCAACCCGATCGAGCCGGTGATGATCTGGCGCACCGAGTCGGCGTAACGCCGGCCAATCAGGCCATGCTCGTGCATCATGGCGCGGCGGTCGGCCATCGGCTCCGTATACCAGTTCACTCCCTCGCCGCGCTTGCGGTCCATGGGATAGAAGCACAGGTACTTTGCCGATGGGATCACCGGAAAGAGGCGGCTCGCGAGCGAGGCAAAGGTGCGTGCCGTCCGTTCCGCAACGCCCGCGTTCCACTCCGCCGTCCCCGGCTCCAGGCCGAGCTCAGCCAGGCCCGCGTAGATCTTCTCGGAAGACTCGTACAGACCCAGCTCCACCACTGAAAGGTAAGAGTGCGTCGGTTGCAGATAGGCGTAGAGGCCACTCTGCGCCAACTCCAGCTCCACGCGGTTCAGGTCCTCCAACGAATCGCGAAAGTGCAGCAGCGTCAAATCGCCCTTATGCCCAATTTGCGAAAACAGCGCCGACTGGTTGGGATGACTGCCTCCGCCGGGCACACCCGCCTCCCAGCGGCGCAGCAGATCGCCGAACTCCGCGGCCAGGGTGGCCCGCTTCTCGGTTGGCAAATGCTTCCACGCAGCCCAGTCAAAGCGAAACATCTGGTGCAACACGCTGGAACCTTCAAGGGTGATGGGAACAGGGGGAAACTCTGGCAAAACGACACTCTCCATACAGGAGTCATTATCGACCATGCAACGGCAGTCATCAGCCTGGTCACTTCCTGCTCCGAAATCCCTCCGCACCCGCGGAATCTACGTGCATGAACTGCTTTGGCTAGCAGAGAGCCGTCCCGAACCAATATGCTCGTCGGCACATGCTCCGCAGAGTCGTCGCCTGCATTCTCCTCGTCGCCCCCGTCCACGGGCAGCACGCCACGGTGCCCTTCGTCGGCTGCCCCGCTGACGGTCAACTCGGCCCCCAAGCTCCGCCCCGCCGAACCTCCAAGACTGTCCACTTTGCTCCAGACCTCGCTCTCAAATTAGCGTGGTACGAAGGGAAATACGCCCAGGGCGTACTCGCCCCTCGGGGCTGGCATTGTTCTGTCGCCTACGGCTCCAACGGGGCAACTACCTACGTCAGTCCTGAACGACTCCGACGTTCAGCCCTTCCTTTTCAGGCCGTGCAAGGTGTGCGCGGGCCGGCAGTTAAGCTGTCCGAGATGTTGGGCGGTACCTCAGGACGTTGGGCGGTCGCCGGGATGATCAGCCGAGTTTTCCCAGCTTACCTCGACTTTGCAACGGACGTAAGACGCGAGTTCCCCGCGACGGATCCATTTCCGAGCGGCCCCTACGCTCCTGACAGACTTCACTACCTCAATGACCACGCGCTTGAGTACCTAACGCCGGCCGGCAGCAATGGGCTTGGCACAACTTCCTTCCTTCTTCCGAGCGACTCCCCTATTCAGGGAGTCGAAATGCTCACGGGCGCGGATACCGACCTCATTTCATTAGCCACGCGCCTTCCACCGGAACTTGGCAGCTTGGCTCCTGTAATCGCCCAGGAAGTCGAGCGCGCCAACCGGAGCCCTCCGCCAAAGCCCTGAAGCGCCGACCAGCTATTAGACTGCCCGTATGCCGCCGCCACAAAAGAAGGCCGCCCGCGAGAAGGCCGCCCGCGAACAGGGAACGATCTCCTCGATCGGGAACACACAAACGAAAAAGACGGCAGCCTCCCCCGCCAAGGCGCGCCGCATAGCCGCCTCCGAGCCCATTGCCCCCAAGACCGTCACTAAAGCAACATCAAAGAAACCCGCGAAACGCACTCGCAGCGCCAAACCCCTTGCCCCCGAGCGCATCCACGCCATCCTTGACGCTCTCAAGAAGGCCTACCCCGACGCCATCTGCGCCCTCAACCACACGGACGCCTGGCAGCTCACGGTCGCCACCATCCTCTCCGCCCAAAGCACCGACGCTGGCGTCAACCTCGCCACCCCCGAACTCTTCCGCCAGTACCCCACCCCGCAATCCCTCGCCGCAGCCAACCCCGCCGTCATAGAAGAGCTCGTCCGCCGCACCGGCTTCTTCCGCAACAAGACCAAGAGCATCATTGGCGCCAGCAAAGTCATTACCGAGCGTTTTCACGGCGAAGTCCCCATAACCATGGAAGAGATGCTCGAACTCCCCGGCGTCGCCCGTAAGACCGCCAACGTCGTCCTCGGCTCCTGGTACGGCATCCCCTCCGGAGTCGTCGTCGATACGCATGTGCTGCGCCTCTCCCGCCGCCTCGAACTCACCAAATCCGACGACCCTGTGAAAGTCGAGCAGGACCTCCAAAAAATCATCCCCAGAGACCGCTGGATCGACTTCTCCCACGAACTCATCCACCATGGCCGCCGCATCTGCGTGGCCCGCACGCCCCGCTGTCACGACTGCGCCCTTGAAACTGAGTGCAACTCGGCCGATAAAACCTGGACTTCCCATTAGCGAATGCGGCCCGGCCCCGAACCCCTCACCGACACCAGGTCGGACTCTCCCCATTCACATTCTTTTCATCTGGAATTTGCGTTCGGGTTCATACACTGCCCTGTATGCGTGATGCGCCGCTCACCGCCACATCGCTCCCCGGGGAGTCTGAGGGCACAACCATCCTTCGCCTCGCGGGCCCTTTCACGCTGGAAAACATGTTCGGGTTTCAGAATGAGTTCAGGGCGATGCGTCCCCCCGTCCTGATTCTGGATATGAGTGACGTCCCCTACATGGATTCAGCGGGGCTCGGCGTGCTGACGAACGCCCATGTCTCCGCGGAGAACAGCGGACGGACCTTCTATCTGGCTGGCTTAAGCGACCGGTTGACGACCCTTCTCCACCTCACCAAATTGGACGGTGTACTGAAGGTATTTCCCTCGGCCGGTGAAGCCGAGCGTGCGGCGAAGCGCCCCTAACGGCTCTTCCAGATACCGAGCAACCGGCGCAGAACCACCAACTCACCCACGTGGTAGGCATTGTGATCCGCAATCAACAATGCCTCCCGCAGCAGATTCTGCCCCTCACCCCAGGCAAATGGCGCGTGCAGATCCGCATCAGGCCTGGTCAACAGCGCCTGGAAGCTCTTCCTCTCCGCAGCGAGCGCCGCCACAGCCTCGTCCCAGGCGGCCGTACTCGGCGGCTCGGGCGACTTCGGCCAATACGCCTCGGGCCACTTCAAGTGCTGATACCCGCCCGCAGGCGGATCCGAGAAGTCCAGGATGTCCTTTTGCGCAATCCGCAGATGCTCCACCAACTGCCATGCAGAATACGGCAAGCGCTCCGGCACGACGCCCCGCAGTTCCGCCGGAAAGTCCGCAAGGGCATCCTCTAACCTCGCGTGCGCCTGGCCACCATCCAGCAGCTTCAACAACTGTTCGACAAGGGGATTCGTTGCCATCTTCTCGCTCATGATGCCCCTTGGATGTCGCGGAAAGCGAAAGGCCTCAGCATTCGCCGAGGCCTCCCTAATCCGAACCAGCGCTGGTAGGTTTACGCGTGCGCCCGTCCGTGATGTGCATGAACAAAGTGATACGGCGGCCACGGCCCGGACAGCTGCATAGCGCAATCCTTCATCTGCAGCGTCGCTGAACTGTACTTATTCTGGTAGCGCTCGACCGTCTTCTTATCTACCAGGTGTGCAATGTCCAGCAGCATTTTGCCGCTCTCCGTCCGCTTGCAGGTGATCTCTTCCTCGAGCGGCAAGAACATGCGGTGCATCTGCACGCTGAGCGCCCGGGCCCGCGACTGGCGCTCCCGTTGGCGTGTAGCAGACTCCCGCAGATTTGACAGGTACGCCTGCCCTGCCGCATGGACCACGGCGCCACTCACCTGAGCGACCTTTTCCGCACAGCCATCGTCTACCAAAACCTTCAAGTGCATTTCCGCCTTGCCCCGCAGCCGTTCCACATTGGCCATGAAGTGCCGCTGATTGGATCGAACCGAGCGCCGTAACGCATCATCGTCGTCAAAGCACGTCCCGAACCGAAATGGCAGTACCGTCGACCGGGCAAAGGTCGCCGCAATCACTTTGGCATGCTCACGAGCGGCCGTTGAGGCCTCCGAACCTGCCATCCGGGCCGCATCTTCCGGGAGGTGCTCGGAGACAAGGACGGTCAACTCAGCTGCGGGAAACAGGAAGGTCTGGCCACCAAACAACCCATGGACTCCCTCCAGAGCGACCGGCCGGCGATGATTGGCGAGCTCAGGGAAGGCAGAACGTTCAGCAATGCAATAGGCGTACCATGCCATGATCTTGTCGCTCCTCAGCTCTGCCAACGATGTTGTCCCGGCAGGATCCAACCTTTTTGCCGCCAAGAACCAGACCCGAAGTTACCGGGCAATTGCTGCAGAAGAAGTGCACTGTTCTATGGCGAGGCAGATACTATGCCTGCCTTTGTACCGTTGGCAAGAGGAACCTACATCGACTATCGGCGACATGGGCGGCCCCCAGGCAACCCGCCGCCCCGATGCCTGAAATGCCAGGGCTGCTAGACTGAAATGATGTGTGGCCCCGCAGCCGCGGAGTGCCCTCGGACGATTTCAAGGACGGAACTCAAGACGTGAACACCGCACTCAAGCGCGACCCCCGGCAGCAGGATCAGTTCGTGCTCGCTACAGAACACAGTGTCGACTGGGCCAAGAACAATCGGCGCTCCGTCCTCCTCATTGGCGGCCTGTCCCTCGCGCTTCTTCTCATCCTCGTTGGGGGCTACTCCCTTTACCAGCACCGCACGGCCGAGGCGCAGACCGCCTTCGGCGAAGCGATGCAGGTCTATCAGACTCCCCTCGTTCGCCCCGGTCAGGCTCTGCCTCCGGGCATGAAGACCTTCAACTCCGCCAAGGAGCGCGCGGCCAAGGCGAATACTTTGTTCAGTGAAGTGGCGACCCGATACAGCCTGACCGAGCCCGGCAAAAACGCGCTGTACCTCACCGGTCTCACCTACATGGAGGCAGGCCAGAACGGTCCCGCCGAGGACACCCTGAAGAAGGTGGCCTCAAGCTGGAATGGGGACGTCGCTGCTCTCGGCAAATCTGCCCTGGCCCAGCTGTACGCCCAGACCGGTCGCGAGCAGCAGTCGGTTGATCTCTACCAGGAGCTCGCCAAAGGCCACGCCACTACCGTGCCGCCCACCCTGGCCCAGCTGCAACTGGCGGACATGTACACCGCCGAGGGCAAGACCGAACAGGCGCGGCAGATCTACGCCCAGCTGAAAGACCACGACAAGGACAGCAAGGGCAAGCCCGGTATCGCTGCGCAAGTTGCTACCCGGAAGCTCAATCCCGAGGCCGCCGCTGGCCCGGGCGGTCCAGCTGGCCCGCGCTAACCCTCTCTGAGCTAAAAGGCCCGGGCTACGTGCTCCGGGCCTTTTTCTTGCGCAATTTCAGAACTCCTGATCGTGAGCCTCCAAGTTAGAGGCCGTGGATTGCACGCTTACATGACTGCTCAGGCGCTGCGTAAGCACCTGCCGGGACCGCAGCCCAGCCACCACCGTCCACGCATCCGTCTTCTTCTTTTCGGGCTGCACCGGCGGAACCCACACCGGCAGATTCAGGCCAAGATAGTTTGCCAAAGCGCACGCGTAGGGCTCATAGAGCATTCGCATCGCCACGAGTCGTTCCCGGCTCTCAAAATCCTCGCACGGTGAAAATCCCGTCCCTTCCAGTGCCTCACAGAGCCGCATCAGTTCTTCATCCGGCAGCCGTGTCAGTGGTGCCTCCCGCAGCCGCTTCTCCTCAGGCTCCAGGTGGAACACATGGACGAGGTCTACCAGCGTGTGTCGCCCAATGGCAAAGGTGAGCTGTGCTTGACGGGTCTTTTCCCCTTCCATCATCGTGATCAACAGCGCACATACGTCGAGCACGGCAGTGAGGGCTGCCAGCCAGCTTTGGTTGTCATGCTGGGATCGGTAGTAGCAGAGAATCGGGTAGGAGATGTGTGTCTCCAGCATCTCCGCGCACCACACTTCCCAATCGGCCAACAGGCGCCGCAGCACCTGCGGCCCCTCCTCAAAGCTGTGCCGCAGCATTAGCTCCGTCGCTGTCGGTGGCGAGCCCGCCCGCGCATCCAGAAGCGCCACCTGCACCTCGCGGTGCGAGAAGGCGGTGTACAACACCGGCACATAGCCGATCACCAGGGCAATAAACCCCAGCCCGGTGCCTGCCTCCAGAACCGTGAGGGCGCGTGCAAGCTGCGTCTCGGGTGTCACGTCTCCCATGCCCAACGTGAACAGCGTTGTTCCACTGACGTAGAGACAGGAGCGCAGCCTTGTCCAGGCGTCATTGTCTGCCCGCAGGGGGTCGTGGAACGAGATATGCAGCCCAAAAAACACCAACGCAAAACCCACGGTGAGCAGAACCGCCCAGAAGACGAAGAGGATAAGCAACGAAAGCGGACCGTAGATGCTGTAGACCTGCTCGCGGGCGGCCCGTCCGGGCGTGGAGCGCGCGATCAGGCGCCAGGGATGCCAAGTGAAGACAAAGAACAGCCGGGTGATGCGCAGGCGGCCGACCGGCCGCCGCGGCAGGATGATACTTTGGAACGCATCCAGCAGCACCAGTGCCAGTAACACTGCCCCGCCGATAAGGCTCAAAAGATGCATCATTCCTCCGCAAATTTCAATGAATTTTCAGGCTGTACAAACGGCTTCGGCGGCGCTATAACCTGATCTGGACGATCTCCAGGCCGGGACTTGGGCATCGGTCCTCTCAGCGGTAGCGCGGCAGCTCGGACGCCGCCTTTCTCTCTATGAACGTTAAACCCGCTTGCTGCGCATCCTGGCTATTCCGCGCAGGAGGTTCATATGAAGACGCGCGTTCTGGTAGTTGATGATGACCGTCTGGTCGCCGACACACTTTCTCTTATCTACAACGCCAACGGATACGAGTGCGAGGCACGCTACTCTGCGTCTGAAGGCTTTGCGCGGGCCCGGGACTTCTACCCTGACCTTGTTCTGTGCGACATCACCATGCCGGGAGAGAGCGGCCTGCAACTCGCCGACCGCATGCAGGAAGTCATGCCGCATACCCGCATGCTCATGCTGACGGCCTATGACTCCAACGACGCCATGGTCAAGGCTCATTCCCGCAGCCATCGTCGCCCAATCAAGATGCTAAGGAAACCCTGTCGCCCGGACGACCTGCTCCGGGAGTCGCACGCCCTCCTCCAGAGCGCCTGACCCTTACCCTCCCCGCACCCGGACGCACACCGGACCGCAGTCGGTCTTTGCGGCGCTGCGGCTAAACTGTAGGGAGAGTGGCTGAGTCCGACCCACCTCCGACCCTTGCAAGCCTGCGCCGACGCAACGGGCCGGCTGGCCGCAGCGCCGTGCCGCGAGCCACGGGCGGTCCGGGCCTGTTTGATCTCCTTCCGCTGCCCGACCCCGATCCAGAGCCGGGTGCGCGTCCAACTCAGCCGTGGGCAGCCCTTGAGCCTGTCGTCACCGCGCATCCTGAGCCTGCGCTGAAGACTCCTCCACTGGTTCACGCCGTCCCGTCTCCGGAGCAGGCTCCGGCGCGCCCCCCCACTCCACAAACATGGACCGTCAGCGGTCTCGTCCGTCACGTGCGCGGCCTTGTGGAGGGGGGATACGCCCGTGTCTCCGTGGAAGGCGAGATCTCAAATTGGCGCCCGGCGGGCAGCGGTCACTGTTATTTCACGCTGAAGGACGCCGACGCCCAGCTTTCAGCAGTCCTGTTTCGCCGTCAGGCGGCCCTGCTGCGCTTCCGTCCCCAGGATGGCGACGCCGTAAAGATCCAGGGGCAGCTCTCGGTCTTCGAAAACCGCGGCCAGCTGCAGTTGATTGTGGAATGGATGCAGCAAGCCGGCCTCGGCGCCCTGCTGGCCGCGGTTCAACTGCTGAAGGACAAGCTCCGCCGCGAGGGTCTGTTCGACCGCAAGCGCCCGTTGCCGCCCTTCCCACGGTGCATCGGCGTCATCACCAGCCTGCACGGGGCCGCACTCCGCGACATCGTGAAGGTCTGCCGCAGACGCCACGCCGGCGTCCGACTGCTCATCTATCCCGCCGCCGTACAAGGGCCCAACTGCCCGGCCGAGATCGCCGCCGGCCTGCGCTGGTTCAACGCCCACCCCGATCAGGCTGAGGTGCTCCTCGTGGCGCGGGGTGGCGGGAGCTGGGAAGACCTCCACGGCTTCGACCACGAGCAGGTCGCCCGGGCGATCGCCGCCTCCACCCTGCCCGTCATCACCGGCATTGGCCACGCCACTGACTCCACCATTGCCGATGCCGCGGCCGACGTCTGCGCCCCGACACCGTCTGCCGCCGCCGAACTGCTCACTGCGGCCCAGCACCAGGTGGAGGACCAACTGGACCGCCTCCAAAGCCGCGTCATCCGGGCCGGCAGGTACCAGCTGATGAACGCGGGGCAACGGCTGGCACGCCTCGGGGCGCCTACCGTGCTCCGGCGCGTGCAGGACGGCCTCGACCGGCGGACGCAACGCCTCGACGAACTCCAGTTCCGCGCCGAAGCCGCCGTCAACGCGCGCTTCCGCTCTCAGTTCAACCGGCTGAAGACAGTGGAAGCGCGGCTGAACCGCCACAACCCGGCGGTCCGCCTCCAGACCGACCGCCGCCGCCTCGAAGGACTGCAGACCCGTATCGAGCGCGCCTCAAACCTGCGGCTCAGCAAGGATCAACGTCGCGCGGACGCAGCCACGGCGCGTTTGGAGACGCTCAGCCCCCTGCGCGTTCTGGACCGCGGTTACGCCCTTGTCTACGGCCCGGATGGACACCTCCTTCGGGAGGCCGCCCTGGTCCAACCAGGCCAGGGGATTACCGCCCGCCTGGCGAAAGGTTCCCTTCGCGCAGAGGTCACCGCGACCAACGCCGAACCGCCACGCTGAGGGCCGCACAGCTGGATCTAGCGAAGTCCTACCCCGTCCGGGTCAGAGCATCGTGCGCGCGACGTCAGTAAGATGGAGGGCGGAGACCGCAACCACCATGCGCAAGTTGTTCGGCACCGACGGCATCCGCGCCGTCGCCGGCGAAAGCCCCCTGGATCCCCGCACCATCTACGCCGTAGGCCAGGCTCTCGCCCGCAAGCTCAGTACCGACACACCCGGCAGTCCCATCCGCGTGGTCCTCGGCATGGACACCCGCGAGTCCGGCCCCTGGATCGCCGCCACCCTGAGCCAGGGCCTGCGCGACGGCGGCGCCGAGGTCACCTTTGCCGGCGTCCTCACCACGCCCGCGATCGCCTTTCTCGCCCGGAAGCACGGCTACAGCGCCGGCGTCGTCATTTCGGCGTCCCATAACCCCTGGCAGGACAACGGAATCAAGATCTTCGGCGGTGATGGCTACAAGCTCCCCGACGCGACCGAACTCGGCATCGAAGCCCTCATCGGGGAGCAGCTCGCAGCCCACGCCGACGGCGACCACGCGGTAGCCGCCGATCCCGCCACCCTTCCCGCCGTCGACGAAAGCCTGCGGTTCGAATACATTCAGTTCCTCCTCGCCTCCGTTCCGGGCATCTCGCTCGACAACCGCGCGGTCGTCATCGACTGCGCCAACGGCGCTGCCTCCTCCATTGCGCCGCAGCTCTTTGAACACCTCGGCGGCACGGTCGACATTACCCATGCCTCACCCGACGGCCGCAATATCAACGAGGGGTGTGGCGCGCTCCACCCCGAAGTCGTCGCCGCGCAAGTCAAGCAGCGCGGAGCCGTGATGGGCTTCACCTTCGACGGGGATGCCGACCGCGCCCTCTTCGCCGACGAGCACGGTCGCGTCATCAACGGCGATGCCGTCATGCTCGCCTGCGCCCGCGACCTCCATAGCCGCGGCGAGCTCGCCAACGCCACTGTGGTCGCCACCACGATGAGCAACATGGGCTTCGAAGCAGCCCTCCGCCGTTCCGGAATCAGCATGCTGCGCGCCCCCGTGGGGGACAAGTACGTCCTGGAAGAAATGCAGAAAACCGGCGCCTCCCTCGGCGGAGAACAGTCCGGTCACATCCTCTTCCCCGCCAAAGCGACCACCGGCGACGGTCTCCTCACAGCACTGATGGTGCTCGACGTCGTACACCGCTCCGGCAAAACCCTCGGCCAGCTCATCGCCGACCTGAAGAACTTCCCCCAGGTGATCCTGAACGTTCGAGTGCGCGAAAAGAGGCCGCTCGACACCCTGCCCGCCGTTGTCCACTCGATCCGCGCTGCGGAAGACGAACTTCGCGACTCCGGTCGGGTCGTCATTCGCTACTCCGGGACCGAAGCTCTCGCCCGCGTCATGATCGAAGCCGAAGACGAGTCTCGCATGCGTCATCATGCGGAGGCCATCGCCGGCGCTATCCGGAGTGAACTCGGCGCCTGAGCCAGTTCACTTCTCAGTACAGGGCCGCCATGGCTCTAGTAGTGGGTGGCGCTCCCAACAAAGTGAAAGTAAACAAAGAACCACCCAAACCACACGCAGCTCAACATGACAACCAGGAATTTGAGTCGGGTGATCCAACGCAACTGGTCACCCAACGCCAACGCTCCGCTGACCAGCCCGGCGACAAGCAGCAGCAGAGCAACCGAGGTCACCGCATTCTGTCCTGCAAACCAGTGGTCCAGATGGCTGATCTGCCCCAGGTTCGTGTAGTTGGCCAGGTGCCCCATGATGGCCCCCAGGTCGACAAGGACAGCCAGACATCCCCACATCGCCAATTGCAAGGGCAGCCCTAACCAGCGCGTTCCGGCCTGCGGCTGTGGCCTCGGTCTGCGCCGAAGGAAAAGCCGCTTCCACGTCCGCACCACGGCCGCCCCAATGACCAGCAACATCGTCAGCAGGGCTAAGGTCCCGGTCCATCCGAGAAACGCGGGACTCGTGCCTGGACGTGCACGGTCTGAACGCGACGGCGAAACGTACCCGTCCACCCGGCCGCGTCCGTCCCGAGTGAAGTGCAGGAACGCCTGTTCCTCCTCGTTGTAGAAGCTATCTCCTCCAACGGGGGCAAACTGCAACGGCGTCCCGCGCAGATCGCTCACCCCGGAGATGGTCAGATACCCATCCTTGTTCGCGCTGATACGGCGCGCGGAGACCAGGCCGATCAGCCGCAGCTTGGTGCTGTCTTCCCGCCTGGCCGAGCTATAGAACCCCGCATACCCGCGCAGCTCAGCCAGCGTCAGCTTGGCCTTCTTCACCACCGGCGCAGGTCCAGGGAGGTACCGGTCCGCAAACGCGCGGAATAGTTCCGTGCGCGCCACACCGCTGGATTTTTGCGAGTTATACGAGACGAGAAAGGTCAGCCTTCGGGTCGGCTCGACCCAGAACTCACTATGAAAGCCGATCAGATCGCCGCCGTGGCCCGTAAAGGTATAGCCGTTCCTCAACTCGGGATAGAAGCCCAGGTTCCACGGCGCCACCCTTGGCGCAGGCGAGAACTGTGGCGTAAAGAACAGCCCGACCGACGAGGGCTGCAGCACCCGCACGCCATCCAGCGTTCCCCCGCCCAGCAGCATCTGGCCGAAACGGCTGATGTCAGCTGCCGTCGAGCTCAGGCCACCCGCCGGCGCCTCCTCAAAGCCCTCAAAGCCGGTGTCTTCCTTCTGCGTGCTCAGATATCCCAGCGACCTCGCATACCCTATCGGCAGCGGCTGGACAAAACTTGAGTGAACCATGCGGAGTGGAGAAAAAATATGCTCCTGCACGTAAGCGGGAAAGTCCTCCCCCGAAACTCGCTGGACAATGTACCCGATCAGGGCGATCCCGTAGTTGGAGTACGCCAGCTTCGTCCCGGGCTTTGCATACCGGTGCGGCTGGTTGCGAATCAGGAAGCTCCGCAGATCCATCGGCAGCTTTCCGCTCCTGTCTGAGCCAAAGTCGTGCAACTCTTCCTCGAAGCCGCCGGTGTGCGTCGCCAACTGCCGCAACGAGATCGGTGCGTCTCCAATCCCCTCCGGCCCGGCCTCGATGCGGAAGTCGAGATACCGGTTCACGTCGGCATCGAGATCCAGCCGGCCCATTTCCACTTGCTGCATCATGGCCGTGTAGGTGAACGTTTTGGAGATCGACGCGAGCCGAAAGGTGGTCGCAACCGGGTCCACCGGCGTTTTCTTCTTCCAGTCCGCATACCCATACCCCTTCATCACCAGCGGCTTTCCGTCCATGGTGATCTCGATCGTGGCCCCCGCAATGTCATCCCGCTGCAACTGCAGAGGCAGAAACCCATCCAGAAATGCAGTGACATCCTCCGGGGTTAACTGCGGCTTTAGCTGGGGGTTGCTCGGCGGCAAGGGCACTGGTTGCCGGGCGGCAGTGCGTTGCGGCGACTCCTGCATCGGAATTTCCGGAATTTGCCCCTCAAGTTTTTGAGGAATCCCGCCGATAAGGAGTAAAGCAAGCGTAAGTCCGAAGAACAGGGGAACCATCCGGTGCACGTGGTGTCGTTTCATTATCGCTTTTGCGCGAGACTAACACCCGTAGGGAGCTTGTCCCACCTCTTTCCTCCCAGGCCCATGCTTACGACCGAACGAAGGTAATGCCACCTTCGTGACCTTCTGAATCCCTTTGAGGCATGGCAGCGCACGTGGAAACGCCACATCCTGTAACTGCGATAACCGATATGACGAGCCCACCGCAGAGGTCTTCTCGGCTCTCACGGCAGGGGTACTACACCCCCTGCGAGGAAGACATGCACCCGACTTCAGCTAGTTTTGGCCAGACAATCTCCTACACAGACGGCGCCCTCATCCTGTCCGAGGTCATCTCCGCGCTCACCTTCGCGCTGGACCTCACCGAGAACGCCGTCCCGGGACACTCCCTGCGCACCTGTCTGCTCGGCATGCGCCTGGCGGCAGCCGTAGACCTGCCCCAGGACGAACTCTGCCATCTTTATTACGCGCTCCTCCTGAAAGACATCGGCTGCGCTGATCACGTCACCCGCCTTTCACAGATCATGGGCGACGACGACCGTGGCCCCTGGTCGCTGAATGGATCTTCCGGGGATCTTGGCTCCAACCCCCTGCTGCTGGAGCGGGTCTGGCGTGAAGTTTTGCCCGGCGTTCCTCTGCCAGCTGATATCGGGCGTTTGGCCGGCATGGAAGCCCGTCTCGGCATGCAGCCTTCCGGCATCGTCGAAAGCGAACACCATCGCGGCGCGGAAACTATGCGGCACCTCAGTATGAGTGAGGCCACCATCGAAGCCGTGGCCAACATCAACGAGCGTTGGGACGGCTCTGGCACTCCCGCCCGACGTCGTGGCGCCGGGATTCCCCTCCTCGCTCGCATCTGCGCCGTTGCGCAAACCCTCGATGCCTTCGCCACCGAGCATGGCCCCGAAACGGCGCTCCGCATGACCCGTGCCCGCCGCGGTACGTGGTTTGACCCCGCAATGGTGCGCGCTGCGCAGCTACTCCACACGTCAGGCCGACTTTGGCCCCAGTGCCAGCCCCGCGACGTCGAGGCGACCCGCGCCGAGGTGCTCCGGCTGGACCCGGGCGTCTCCTCTCCCCTCACACCCGAACGCGTCGATCGCATCTGCGAAGCCTTCGGCAACGTCGTCGACGCGAAGTCCCCTTTCACTTACCATCACTCGCTCGGAGTCACCGAAGTCGCAGTGGCGATCGCAACCGAGCTCAAACTCGCCCCGGAGCGAATCTCCCTTGTTCGCCGTGCCGCCTTCCTCCACGACATCGGCAAACTCGCCGTGCCCAATGGCATCCTCGACAAACGCGGGCGCCTGGAACCTCGCGAGTGGGCCGTCATCACGCGACACCCGCGGATCTCCGGCTCCATCCTGCAGCGCGTCACAGCATTCCGCGAGCTCGCCACACTTGCGGCCGAACACCACGAACGACTGGACGGCTCTGGCTATCCCTTGGGTCTGAAAGCGGAACACCTCTCGATTGAGTCCAGGCTCATCGCGATGGCTGACTCTTACTCTGCAATGGCTGAAAACCGACCCTACCGACCCGGACTTGAGGCCGAAGACATCCTGAAGGAGATCGGCAGAGATGTCCCAACCAAGTTCGACCCTGTCTGCTTCGCAGCTCTCAAGGCAGCCGTTCGGCGCTGGAACGGAAGCATGCCACTCCCCTCCCTTGGCACGGACCTCACCCTGACCGGCAAGGGCGCAAGCCCCGTTCCAACTTTCTTGCTGGCGTTCTAGAGAGTTGCCGCGGCGACCGGCAATGTTCCGCTCCCGGAAAGATCTGAACGCCATAAAATCTTTAGATATCGCGCCAGTTCTGCCCTACGCCAACCTCAGCCACAATAGGCACACGGAAGACTGCGACCTCCTCCATCTGCTGCTTCACCAGGGCCTGCATCTCCTCAGCTTCTTCCGGCAACACGTCGAATAGCAGTTCATCATGGACCTGTAAGGTCATCTGCGAGCGCATCCCGCGCTGCCTCATTTCGCTGTCAATCCGGATCATCGCAATCTTGATCAAGTCTGCCGCCGTCCCCTGCAGAGGCGTGTTCACGGCGGTCCGCTCGGCAAACCCGCGCTGGTTCGGGTTGCGCGACTGGATGTCAGGAATGGGTCGCACGCGCCCAAACGCCGTCTTCACCGCCTGGGTCTTGCGCACCTCCGCCAACGTCCGTTCGATGAACTCCGCCACGCCCTTGTATCGCGCAAAATAGCGCTCAATGTATTCGCGCGCGGTGCGCTGATCTATGTTCAGATTCGCCGCCAATCCAAATGGCGAGATTCCATACACAATGCCGAAGTTGACCGCCTTGGCGCGCGCCCGTGTCTCTTTGTCCATCGTCGCGGGGTCAACCTCGAACACCTCCGCCGCTGTCAGCGTATGAATGTCCTTGCCCGTCTTGTATGCATCCACCAGCAACGGATCACCTGAGAAATGTGCCATCAGCCGCAGTTCAATTTGCGAATAATCCGCAGACATCAGCAGGTTCCCCGGGGCCGCAATGAACGCCGCCCGAATCTCCCGACCCACCGCCGTCCGAATCGGAATGTTCTGCAGATTCGGGTTCGTCGAACTCAACCGGCCCGTCGCCGTGCCTACCTGGTTGAAGGTCGTGTGCACCCGCCCCTGCGCATCCGCCAGCACCGGCAACTGGTCCAGATACGTAGACTTCAGTTTTTGCAACTGCCGGTGTTCCAACACCATCATCGGCACTTCATGGTGCTGCGCCAGGTCCTCAAGGATGTCCTGCGCCGTCGAGATCACCTTGCCCTTGCCATACTTCAACGGCTTCGGCAGGTCCATCTTGTTGAACAGCACATCCCCAAGCTGCTTCGGCGAATTCAGATTGAATCGATGCCCCGAACTCGCGTACACCTTCTCGGCAAGGTCATCGATCATCACCCCCAGCCGCGACCCCATCTCCCCAAGCAACGAAAGATCAACCCGCACCCCGGCCTTCTCCATCCGCAGCAGCACGGGGACCAGGGGCAGATCCATCTTCTGATACACGTCTCGCAACGACGAGTCTTCGTTCAAACCCTCACGTTTGCCCTTGCTCTTGTCAGCCCCGGAGCGAACCTGCTTTGCGCTTGCCGTGCCACCATCAGTCCCAAACAACATCTCCTGCGTAAGCGCACCACCTAACCCCGGCTCGTCCTTCGGGATCGCGTGCTCCACCGTAGAGGCCTCCGCAAGTTGCTGCTCCAGGGCCACCGACAGCCGCGCCACCGCAGCCGCGGCCTCCGCCAATCGCTTCGGATCAGAAGGGTTCTCTTTCGTCGGCTGATGCAGCAATGCCCGACTGGTCGTCCGGGCCGCAATGTCTACCAGCGTGTGCGACCCATGCGTCGGGTTGACCAGGTAGCTCTCCAGCATCACGTCCGTAATCTCGCCCGCCAGCGACACCCCATGCGGCTCCAGCGCCCGCAGCACAGCCTTGAGGTCGTGCACCTGCTTCGGCAGCGATGCATCCGCCAACGCCTCGCGCAGCCCCGGCGCCTCCAGCCCAACTTCCATCCCCAGCGCGGCCTCGACGGCCACCCCGATCCGGCAAGCAACCTCCTCACAGCCACCCGGCTGCCCCGCATTCGGATTCTCGGACCCGGGCTCATCAGAGTCTGTGGCTCCCCCGAACAAGGACATCGTCTGGGGAGGCTCCGGCTCCCTCTCGACCACGCCCTCCACCTCGGCGTCCGCGCCCGCATCCCCTGCCTCAGCCGCCACTTCCTCGCTCACCGCCTGCGAGGTCTCCCTCAGCGCAATCGCCAATCGTCCCGACGCACGCGCCTCCGCCAGCAACCTCGCCAGGTCTTCTTCCGTCGCGCGTGCCACATACTCCGGCACCACCTCCTGCACGTCAGGCGCCAGGTTCTTCAACAGCGTCGTGAACTCCAGCTCCGTATACAACCGCCGCAACGCCTCGGTATCCGGCGCCGGCGTCCGCATCAGCTCCAGATCAGCCTCAATCGGCACCGCCGTATGAATCGTCACCAGCTCCTTCGAGAGCATGATGTTGTCCTTATTCCCCGCCAACGATTCCCGATACGTCTTTCTCTTGATCGCCTCGGGGGTCTCCGTCGCGGCCAGAATCGCGGCCTCGACCGTCCCGAACTGCTGAATCAGCTCCACCGAACCCTTATCCCCAATGCCCGGCGCCCCCGGGATGTTGTCGATCGCGTCCCCGCGCAGCGCCATCACGTCGATCACTCGCTCCGGCGGCACCCCCAGCACGCCTTCCACCCCCGCCGGATCCAGCACCAGGTTGTCCTTGGTCGGGTTCAGGATCGACACGCTGCTCATTCACCAGCTGCATCATGTCCTTGTCGCTCGACACCACATAAACGTGGTGCCCCATCGCGCTCAGCTGGCAGCTCAACGTGCCGATCACGTCATCCGCCTCGAACCCTTCATAGAAGACAATCGGAATCCGAAACGCCTCCAGCGCCCGCCGGATATACGGCTGCTGCTGGATCAGGTCCGGCGGCGTCTCCACGCGGTTGGCCTTGTACCCGCCATACTCGATCGTCTCGAACTGCTGCGTCTTGATGTTGAACTTCTGCACATCCTTCATCTGCCCCGCAAGCTCATTGCGGTGCACCGGCCGCCCCACGTCATACACGGCGGCCAGGTAGATCGGGTTAAAGTCCTCACGCAGCTTGTTCAGCATGTTCACGAACACATACGTCGCGGCTGTCGGGATTCCGGTTCGCGTCGACATAGGCCGCGACCGCTGCATCGCGTGGTACGCGCGAAAAATGAAGGCCATCGTGTCCAGCAGGTAAACGGGCGGCTTCTGGGTGTTGCTTTGCTTATCTGGCATACGCTCTCTAGCTTAGGATGCCGCGGCGTCGCGCGCCTCGAAGATCGCTTCCACCCCTCGCAAGCAGGGACATCGTTGCTCAATGTGACGCACGGAGAGCAGACTCCGCATTTCCGGAACCAGGTCTCTTGACAATCGCACCGTCCCGGTCCAGACTCCCGCCACTGCTTTCCGGCCCGGGACACGTCTTTCCAAGTGTTCGGCCTCCGCTCCGTTGGTGCCTTCGGCCCGGTACACCGCTTTGTTCTTGGGTCTCGGTTAGGGCGCCCGTTTCCCTGTGCTTGCGCCACAGTCTCGGTACATCTCACTCGCTTCTCAGGAGAAATATGCACGCTCTGTCTCGTACGCTCCTCCGTGGCTGCGCACCCCTCCTTGTGCTCGCAGCCGTTCCCTCCGTTCTCCCTGCGCAGATGAAGGACGGTCCGCCCAACGTCCTCGTCGTCCAGCGCGAATACCTCAAACCTGGCAAGGGCGGCATGCTGCACGAGCGTTCTGAGAGCGCCTTTGTCCACGCCTTCGCCGCTGCGAAGTATCCGACGCACTACTTCGCCCTGGACTCCATGTCCGGCCCGTCCCGCGCGCTCTTCATGATCAGCTACAACAGCTTCGCCGACTGGGAAAAAGACAGTAACGCCACGCAGGCCAACAAAGTGCTCGGTGCGGCACTCGACCAGGCCACGCTGAAAGACGGAGACCTGCTGACCAGCTATGACAGCATGGCGGCCATGCTTCGTCCCGACCTCAGCCTGAACAAGGGCCAGATCACCGGCACGCGCTTCTTCGAAATCACCACCTTCGTCGTAAAACCCGGCCACAGCCACGAGTTTGAAGAGGCAACGCACATGTACGCCGACGGCATGCGCAAGATCGCTCCGGACGCTCACTGGGACTGCTTCGAAGTCATGTACGGCAGCCCCGTACCCACCTTTCCGGCCGGTTCCGTCTTCGTCGTCATTACCCTGATGAAGTCGCTGGCCGAAGTGGACAAGGGCGCTACCGACTTCAAGAACTTCGCCGAGTCAGTGGGAGGAAGCGGGATGAAGAAGTTAAGCGAACTCACCGCTGCCAGCGTCGAAGCGGAGACGACGAACCTGTTCCGGATCAACCCCCGCATGAGCTATCCCCCACAGGAGTGGATCGACCAGGAACCCAGCTTCTGGAAGGTCCCACCACCCCCGGCCAGAAGCTCCCCGGCCAGGCATGAACAGCCCTAAACGCCCGAGAGAGAAGCAAATGGCGGCGGCTCTGCCCGGCCCGCGTTCCGCCGCACCCCTTCTGCTATTGCGTAAAGTCAAGACGCGGCCGATCATCGTCTGCCGTGTAACTTGGCTTGCCAAGAGAGCTGATATGCGGAAGCCATCACTCGAGGGGAAGCCCTCACAGCACCAGCATGCAGTCTCCGTAACTGAAGAACCGGTACCGCTCCTCGACCGCATGCCGGTACGCGGCCAGCACCCGATCCCGCCCTGCAAACGCACTCACCAGCATCAGCAAAGTCGACTGCGGCAAATGGAAGTTCGTCAGCAAGCCACGCACCAGCAGGAACCGGTCATCGCCGTCCGGCCCCGGCGACAAAAACAAGCCGGTCGACCCTGAATGCCCCTCCAACTGCAGGGGACTCTCTGCCGAGAGGGCCCCCATCCGCGCCTCGAACTGCCGTGCCACATGCTCCAGCGTTCGCGTCGTCGTTGTCCCTACGGCGATGATCCTCCGCCCTTGCGCCCAGGCCCGGTTCAAGGCCAACGCCGTCTCCGCACTCAACGTATACGGCTCCGCATGCAGCCGGATGTCCTCCGTCCGCTCCACCCGCACTGGCTGGAACGTCCCCAACCCCACGTGCAGCGTTACCCGCGCCACCTCAACCCCGCGCTCCCCTAACCGCGCCAGCACCTCCGGCGTAAAGTGCAGACCCGCCGTCGGCGCCGCAGCCGAGCCTGACCGTGCATCGCCCTCCGCCGCCGAGCTGTCATCTCGACCAGAGGCCGCAGGCCGCGGTGCAGAGACCTGCGGCTGGCTTGCCCCACCTGTGCCGTCCGTCCCCGCCCCAAATGGCCGCGAATACACCGTCTGGTACCGCTCCCGATCCTCCGCTGTATTCGGCTCCGCCCGATCCCGATGAATGTAAGGCGGCAACGGCAAATGGCCAATCCGCTCCAGGACTGCATGAAAGTTACGCAGAGGCTCAAACCGCAACGTGCGCTCCCCAAACTCTCCCGCCGCCACAACTTCAGCCAGCAGCAGCGGATCCCCCCCAGGCACCGCCGCGAAGTGCAGCCGCTCGCCCACCGGCACCTTCTTTGCCGGCTTCACCAGCGCCCGCCACACGATCTCACCCGCGCCGGCGTCGACCTGCTCCGTCAGCAGCACCTCCACCACCCCCGCCGGTGAAGGCGACCCGACCTGTGTACGGGAGCCAGACCGCGTCGCAAACAGCCGCCCCGGCAACACCCTCGTATCGTTCAGCACCAGCAGATCACCGGGCTGGAGCAGCTCAGGCAGGTCGCGAAACCAACGGTCCTGCCACTCACCCGTATTTCGATCCAGCAGCAACATCCGGCTCGCACCACGTTCCTCGGGTGGCCGCTGTGCAATCAACTCCGGCGGTAAATCGAAATCAAACTCCGAAACCAGCATCCCCAGCCCTCATCCCGTTCCCAATACCGCGTTCCTCGCTTAACGCAACGGCCTGATCCAAACCCCGCTGCACCGCCTGCGAGCTCCGGCCGCACATGCGCCGCCCATCCAAAACGCACGGTCGCAAACGGCTTCGGAATCGCAAACCGGTCCCATGAACCCAATCTCCAGGCCTGCATCGGCTCTGCGTGAAAACACCCCACCCACCCAGCCCCGGCAAGCCCGGCCAATTGCGCTGCGCCAGCCTTCGCCACGCGCCGAGGTCCCTTCGGCCCATCCGCCGTAAAGGCACAGATTCGCCCCGCACCGTAGGCCTCCACCATGCCCCGCAGCCCCACCGGGCCGCTGCGCGAACTTGATCCCCGCACCGCCACAAACCCCAGTCGCTCCACCGTGCGCGCAATCAGCTCACCATCAAACGAACGCGAGATCAGGATCGCAATCCCCAACCCCCGGAACCGCCACGCACAACTCAACAGCCCCTCATGCCAGAACGCAAACACCGTCGGCCCCGGCACCGTGTGCCCCACCGGAGTCCCCGGCGCCTGGGCATCGCGCACCCGCCACGTAGCGCCCAGGGCACGAATCAACCCCGCAGCAAGGGGCGGCACTAAGGCCAACAATAATCTCTGCTTGCGGCTGAAGGCAGGCGTCACCGTCCGAGTGTAAGCGGGGCACATCGTCTAGGTAAGCCGCTCGTGAAGTCGTTCAGCCAAGCGCAGGCAAAGCGCACTCAGGGTCAGCGTAGGAAGCTGGGCACTCCCATCAGGAAACACCGCCGCGCTCGCCAGACTCAGGTTTTTCACCCCATGCACCGCCAACTCCGTGTCCACCACACTCGAGCGCGGGTCCGTTCCCATCACCGCCCCACCCATGGCATGGCGAGCATCGTCGATCTCCCGCAGCAGCGCCGCGTCGCCTTCCGCACTCTCATCCAACAGCGCCGGAACCCACCTTACGCCCTGGTCCACCCCAGCCGCCGCAAGCCGCTCCCGCAGATAGCCCGCGAAGCGCCGAAACGTCGCCAACTCCCCCGCGCTCACCCGCCAGTCCACGACGGCCTTCGGCAGGCCGAACACATCCTTCGCCTCGCTGAGCAGCACCCGCGAAGTCGACGGCGAGTCCTGCCCCACATTCATCTGCAGATACACCCGCGCTCCCGGCGAGACATAGCGCCGCCTCTTCCAAACCGCCTCCCATCCAAGCCGCAACCCCGTCGCGACAGCCCTCGGCAGCGCCTTCGCCGCCCCACGCAGCGCCCCGCTGACAGATCCGCCCTGCCGCGCCTTGAGCACGTGCCGCAGCAGGTCAACACCCGTACCCTCAGGCTCCTCGATCGTCACATGCGCCATCGCCGCATGAAGCCCCAGCGACTCCCGCAATGACCCCGATGCCTCCAGTTTCAGGCTGTACACCGCACGCCGCTGACGCCACGGTCGTAACACCCAGGGTCGCAGCTCAGCCAGCATCCGTGTCCGCGCCTCGCCGGTAAACTCCGCCGCAGACAGCGTTAAGTGGTCGTGGAAATTCAGACCAACCTGCCCAAAGGAATTGCCAACGCCCTCCGAAGCCACGGAACGCGAAGCCAGCAGCAACCGGCAGGTCTCCACGGTTCCCGCTGCCAGCACAAACTGATCCGCCTCTACCCGAAAGCACCCACCCGCAGGCGTCCGAACCTCCACACCAACGATCCGGTCGCGCTCGGGCGAGAGAACAAGCTCTGTCACCGTGGCACGAAGCACGGTCTGCACCTTCGGCGATCTGCGCACCTTCTTACCCAGGGTCCCCGCCAGATTCCGTCTGCCGAACGGCACAAATTTGGACAGCCGTGGCGTAAGCTCCGGCACCCTATCCAACAAACCGGGAACCTCCACCCGCTGATCTGCGAAAAAGACGTCCGCTCGATCCGGCAGCTTCCAGTTCATCTCAAACGCCCGGATCTCCGGCGCGGGCACCGGCCAATCGGCATCATCGGGCAACAACAACAACTGTCCACCCCACGTCACCGAGCACCCACCCAGCGCCCGGACCCGTGCACTCCGCGTGCCTTCATGCGGAACCCCACGGCACTCCGCCCCAAACGGGTCTGCCCCCTCATGAGCTGAAGGAACCCGCCCCCCGGCTTCCAGCAGCGTAACCGTACGGCCGAACTGCAGGAGGCGATAGGCCAGAATCAACCCTGCAACGCCCCCTCCCACGATGCACACCTGCGACCTCAGCTTGCCAGAAAGCGCCTGAACATCGTCGACACCCTGCTCGAGGTCAATCTCCATACAGAAAGCTGTCCGCCGCTAGCTATACCGCAACCAGCGCATGATCTCGGGCAGATTCGGCTTCTTGCCGTACATCAGAATGCCCACGCGGTAAATCCGACTCGCCAGCCAAAGCACAATGGCAATCGTCAGCATCAGCTCCGCGATCGAGCCCGCAATCTGCATCCACCCCGGATGACCCACAATCACCCGCGAGTACATAATCAGCGGCGTCGTAAACGGGAAGAACGAAAAGCCCTTCGAGATCGCTCCGTCCGGGTTCGTGATCACAATCCAGATCACCAGCGAGCTCACAATCAGCGGCAACATCAGGAAGATCTGCATCTGCTGCAGTTCCTGCTCAGAGTTCGTCATCGCCCCTAGCGCCGCTGCCACCGATGAGTACAGCAGGTATCCCAGGATGAAGAACACAACGAACAGCACCGTCTGCCCCGGGCTCGGCAGCACGTTCATGTCCGCGCCCATCGTCCCGAACTTCAGCACACCGACCGCCAGGACAATCCAGATGCCCACCTGCGTCAGGCCAACCGCCCCAACACCGATCACCTTGCCCGCCAGCATCTCCGTCGGCTTGATCGTCGCGAGCAACACCTCGAAAATACGCGAAGTCTTCTCCTCAATGATCGACCGGGCTACGTTCATTCCGTAGAACAGGATCACGAAGTACATGAGGAAATACATGCCATAGGCGCTCGCCACCGCGGCCCCCGCATGGTCGCCCTTGCCGTTCGTCGATGCCAACTCCACAGGCTTCAGCAAAGCATCTACCTGGCCGGGCGACATACCTGACTTCGACAACTGCTCGCGCGTGAGCGCCGTCCGTGCTGCATCTGCCACGCGTCCGCGGGTGATCACGTCCGACTGCACCTTAGGCACCCATTCAAACGTTGGCCGCCCGCCGGCAGTCAGCGCGGGCGTGACGGCAAGGTAGCCGTCAAGGTTCGCTCCCTTGCTCTTCAACTCCCCATCCAGCCGCGCCCGTATACCGGGTTCCGTCGGAGAGTACACGTCCACCACAGGCTGCTTCGTTCCCGGGCTGTTCGTAAACTCCGCCTGCAGATCCGCCGCAAAGCGCGGATTGTCCGTGATCACCGCAATGTGCTGCCCCGACCCCATGCTGCGGCCCATCATGGCCATGAAGAAGATGATCATTCCCAGGATCGACGGGATCAACACCGTCATGATCAGGAAGCTCTTCGCCCGCACGCGCTCAAGGTACTCCCGCCGCGCAATCAGAAATACGTTCTTCAGTGAATTAGGCATGCACCAGACCCCCCGCCGCCATGTACTCCGGCGTTCCCTTCACTGTCTCGATGAAAATCTCCTCCAGCGTCGGCTCCATCACCTCGAAGCGTGTGATCTCAACGCCGCTCGCGATTGCCTCGGCCAGCAACGGCTGGGCATGGTCCGGAGAGTGCAACGTGATCTCCGCAATGCCCGCGTAGTTCTTAGCTTCCAGCACGCCCGGGTGCCGTAAAAAGCGGTCTGGCCCCGAGAACACCATCTGCACCCGGTTCCGCGGATATCGGCTCTTCACCTCGCGCATGGTCCCGCTCAGCACCAGCTTGCCCTGGTAAATGATTGCAATCGCATCGCAAAGCTTCTCCACCTGGTCCATGCGGTGGGTAGAAAACAGGATCGTCTTTCCCTCACGTCGAAGGTCGACCAGCGTGTCCTGCAGAAGACCTGCATTTACCGGGTCCAGCCCGCTAAACGGCTCATCCATGATGACCAGTTCAGGCTCATGCAGCAACGCCGCAATGAACTGGATCTTCTGCTGCATCCCCTTGCTTAACTCTTCGGTCTTCTTCGGCAGGGCCTCGGTGATCTGCAACCGTTCACACCAGATCAGCGCGCGTTTTCTCGCCGTCGCCTCATCCAACCCGTGCAACTGCCCCAGGAAGACGAGCTGTTCCGTCACGTTCATCTTCTTGTACAGCCCACGTTCTTCGGGTAGATACCCGATCCGGTGCAGCGCCGAACGATCGAACGGCCTGTCGAACAGGTCCACCGTGCCCGAGTCCGGTACGGTCATGCCGATCATCATGCGGATCGAGCTGGTCTTCCCTGACCCATTCGGACCTAGCAGGCCAAACATCGTCCCCGGCTCGATGCTCAGCGAGAGCCCTTCCACCGCCACCTTAGTGTCATAAACCTTGCGAATGTTCTGAAGCCGGACAATAGCCATGAGTGATGTGCCTAGTGTAGCGCGAGCACTACATCCTCTTACGCACCCGATCCCCTCAAGTTCCGGCGCATTTTGCCGATATCCCCTAAGAACGCAAAAAGGGCGATCACCAACATGCACCAGGGCACAACCTCTATCAACGAGCAGCAACGCCTGCACGCACTCTACCAACTCGATCTGCTCGACACCGCTCCGGAGCCCGAATTCGACGAGTTGGTCCACCTGGCCGCCGCGATCTGCGGTGCCCCCATCAGTATGGTGTCGCTCGTAGACGAGGACCGCCAATGGTTCAAAGCCGCCACTGGCCTGGAGCTCACCGAGACCTCCCGCGAGGTAGCGTTTTGTGATCATGCCATCCGCCAGCCGGATCTCATGCTCATCGAAGACGCCACGCAAGACCCCAGGTTCTCCCAGAACCCAATGGTCGTCGGCGAATCTGGCCTGCGCTTCTACGCCGGCATGCCCGTATTTTCGCCGGACGGCCTGCCCGTCGGCACCCTCTGCGTCATGGACCGTATTCCACGCACGCTGACAAAAGATCAACGGGCGACCCTCCGCGTCCTTGCCAGCCAGACGAACGCTCGCCTCGAGCTACGGGTGAAGCGCCGCGAGCTCGAGCAAGCTCTTACCCGGGCCGAGGCCGCAACCGCACGCCTCGCCGCCAGCGAACAACGCTTCCAAACCTTCATGGACAGCGGGCCCTTTATGGCCTATCTGAAAGACGGTGAGGGCCGGATGCTCTATTACAACCAGAAAACAGCACGGCACTTCGACGTCTCCCGCAGCTTCATGCTTAACAAGACCGACGCCGAACTTTGGCCACGGGAGCTCGCCTTGTCCTACCGCGAGCATGATCTCGAAGCGCTGCACGCCGCCGCCCTGATCGTGAGGGACGAACAGACCCTCAACCCTGACGCGACCATCTCCACGTGGCGGTCCTACAAGTTCCCCTGCACGGACGCTGACGGCCAGCCACTTCTCGGCGGAGTGTCTCTCGACGTCACCGCCGAACTCCAACGCGAAGCAGAACTGCAGCGGTCCCAGAATGAGCTCGAAGCCGCCAACCGCCAACTCCGCGAGTTGGCCGCCCTCGATGCCCTCACGGGATTGGCGAACCGGCGAACCTTAGACGAACAACTCAGGGTCAGCTTCCGCAAAGCCCGCCGCACGAACGCTCCCCTGTGCCTGCTCATGCTCGACGTAGATCACTTCAAGACCCACAACGACCGCTTCGGCCACGCCCATGGCGATAGCGTCCTGCGCTCGCTGGCGCTCTGCCTTCGAGGCCAGCTAAGAGCAGGCGATCTGTTGGCTCGCTTCGGCGGGGAAGAATTCGTCGTCCTCCTGGACCAGACCGAAGAGCCAAACGCCCTTGTGCTTGCGCAACGCCTTTTGGAAGCGGTGCGCGAGTACCCTTGGGCGCTCGCGCCCGTCACAGTCAGCATCGGCCTAAGTACTCTGAGTCCCGCCACCCCAGATCCAAAACGCCTGCTCACCCTGGGCGACGAGGCGCTCTATGCTGCAAAGTGCGCTGGCCGCGATCGGGTTGTCGCCTATTCCCAGGTCTATGCCGAAACGCTACGCTCGGCGCGCCAACGTCCTGCCACAAACCATTCGGCAGGCTCCGAAGCGGATTAGCCGTGATACGGCGGAGGATCGGAAGGGCTGAAGTCTGCTACTCGCGACTCTGGGACTCTAGCTTTAACGGCGCACCCCAGAGCAAAGATTCCATGCCCGCGAAACACAGCCCCAACTGCATGCGAGCAGGAGCACAAACAGAGAGGCGCGCCACCAGGGCGCGCCTCTTGTACACCCACGGAAAACTTACGACTGAGCGCCAGGCTCCGCACCCTCGGCAGTGTTCTGCTCTTCAAGCTGCCGCTGGAACTCTTCCTGCCGCTTGCGGCGAACTTCGACGCGCTTCTGCGCCTTCTCGTTCAGCTCCTGCTCAGCGCCAAGCAGCTCCAGAAACGCAGTCTCTGCTGCATCACCCTGACGCTGGCCGGTGCGGACGATGCGCGTGTAGCCGCCATTCCGCTCTGCATAGCGCGGCGCAACGGTGCCGAACAAACGATCCACCGACTCAGGCGTCATCATGTATGCCAAAGCCTGCCGGCGCGCATGCACGCTGCCATTCTTGCCGAGCGTGATCATCTTCTCGACCAACGGCCGCGCGGCCTTGGCCTTGGTGACGGTGGTATGAATCCGGTCATTGATGATGGCACTGGTCACCAGGTTGCGAAGCAGCGCCCTTCGGTGACTTGTGTTCCTGCCTAATTTGAAACCGCCCTTACGATGGCGCATACTTCGTCTCCTTCGGTCCAGGTCTTGCCCGTAAACCGGTGTGCTCCCAACTGGAAGCGGTTAAGGCGGCGCAGCAGGATCGAGTCCGGCCGCGCCGCGGTGTTGCGGTTAGAAGGTCTCCTGCTCGGGCGCGAGGTCAAGGTCAACATCCTCGTCCTCGTCTTCATCCTCGTCCTCGTCGAACGCCGCGTAGCTCTGCGCCAACGCCTGCGCCGGCAGAACCGAGGTCGGTCCCGGAACCGGGTTGCCCTGCTCGTCGATCTTCATGCCGAGCGAGAGACCCATCTGAGCAAGAATCTCCTTGATCTCGTTCAGGCTCTTGCGGCCGAAGTTCTTCGTCTTCAGCATCTCGGCTTCGGTCTTCTGGATCAACTCACCGATCGTCGCGATATTGGCATTCTTCAGGCAGTTGTAGCTGCGCACCGAGAGCTCAAGCTCCTCAACCGAACGGTTGAGGTTCTCATTCCGGATGCCCGGGCCGTCATGATCCGCATGCCCACTCGACTCCATCTCCTCCTCGAAGTTGATGAAGATCGTCATGTGGTCCTTCAGCAACTTCGCTGAAAGGCCCAGTGCATCGGCAGGCTGCACCGTGCCGTTGGTCCAGATCTCGAGCGTCAGCTTGTCATAATCGGTGATCTGACCCAGACGTGCGGCCTCGACGATGAAGTTCACCTTGCGTACCGGCGAATGCACCGAGTCGATCGGAATGAACCCAAGTCCCAGGTCACCATCGAAGTTCTTGTCCGCGGAAACATAGCCACGGCCGCGCTTCAACCGCATCTCCATGTCGATCCGGCCGCCTTCAGAGACGGTGCAGATGTACACATCGGGATCGAGAATCTCGACGTCGCCGTCGGCCTCGATCATCCCGGAGGTGATCACGCCCGGCTGGTCGATGTGCAGGTACAACGCCTTGGGTCCATCGCCGTGCAGCTTGAACGGGATCTGCTTCAAGTTGAGGATGATGTCGGTCGCGTCCTCGACGACGCCGGTGATCGATTGGAACTCATGCAGCACGCCCTCGATCTTGACGGCCGTAACAGCAGCGCCCTCAATCGAGCTCAGCAAGGTGCGCCGAAGCGCATTGCCGATCGTCGTACCGAAACCGCGCTCAAACGGCTGCGCGGAAAATTTACCGTAGGTGTTGGTAAGGGACTCCTGCTCAACAGCAAGACGCTTGGGCTTCTGGAAACCTCTCCAAAGCATGGGTGGATCCTTTCTTCGTCGCCAGGCGAAGCACTCTGCGCGGCTAACGGTGCTGCGGTTGTTCTTTCAGTGGTGAAGCGTGAAACAGGGCAAGGCGGCAGGCCTCGATCCTCTCGTTGGACGCCCTGGTGACCGAAAACGAATCACCGAAGCCCAACAAGAGGCCGAAAGCCAGCCGCCAAAGCCTTACTTCGAGTAAAGTTCGACGATCTGCTGCTCGTTCACCGGCAGCTGGATGTCCTCACGCTGCGGCAGAGCAATGAGCTTGCCGGTCATCCCGTCCGGGTTCGCATCAATCCAGCGGACACGTGTCTGGCCCGAAATGAAGTCCTTCGCCGTCGCAAGAAGAGACATTTCCTTGGCCTTGTCGCGGATTGCGACTACATCGCCAACCTTGCATTGGTAGCTAGGAATGTTGACCTTGCGACCGTTCACGGAAACGTGGCCATGGCGCACGATCTGCCGAGCCTGGCGCCGCGAGAGCGCGAAGCCCAAACGATACGCCACGTTGTCCAGACGAGTCTCAAGCTGCTGCAGAAGCAGATCGCCCGTCACGCCGGTACGGTTCGCCGCGTTCTCGTAATACGCGCGGAACTGGGTTTCCAGCGTGAAGTAAATCCGCTTGGCCTTCTGCTTCTCACGAAGCTGCAGACCGTAACCCACTACCTTCTTCTGCTTCTTGGACTGACCATGCTGTCCCGGGGGAAAGTTCCGCTTCTCAACGGGGCACTTATCGGTGAAGCACTTCGGTCCTTTAAGGAACAACTTGACGCCATCGCGCCGGCACATGCGGCAAACGGGTCCTGTATAACGAGCCATTTCACTTCTCCAAAACTTCAGGTGTCGATCGGTTTACAGGCCGGCTTGGCCCTTCTGGTCCCGATCCAAATTGATAAGTCAACAGGAACCAGCTGACAGAGAGAACTGCACTGCCCGTCGCTGATTCCTGTTCACTGCTTCCTCAGACGCGGCGACGCTTCGGCGGACGGCAGCCGTTATGCGGCATCGGCGTAACGTCACGGATCGAGCGAACCTCAACACCAGCTGCAGCCAGCGCACGAATCGCGCTCTCACGACCGGAACCGGGACCCGACACGCGCACATCCACCGAACGCAGACCATGGTCGCGTGCAGCGTTGGCGGCATTCACGGCCGCCTGCTGCGCCGCAAAAGGAGTACCCTTACGCGACCCGCGGAAGCCGAGCGAACCAGAACTCTTCCAGCTGAGCGTGTTCCCCTGCTGGTCGGTGATGGTGACGATGGTGTTGTTGAAGGTGGCCTGAATAAAGACCAACCCAAATGGAACGTTTTTCCGTTCCCGCTTCTTGAACTTCTTGCCCTTGCCGGCCTTGTTGCCGGCGGTCTTCTGTGCAGTCTTCGCCATGGCTTACTTGGTCGCTTTCTTCTTGCCGGCAACGGTTCCCTTGCGAGGTCCCTTGCGGGTGCGGGCGTTGGTGTGGGTACGCTGACCGCGCGTCGGCAGGTTGCGCCGGTGACGCAGGCCACGGAAGCTTTGGATCTCGATCAGGCGCTTGATGTTGAGGGAGACTTCCTTGCGAAGATCGCCCTCAATCCCGCCTTCCTGCTCGATGACGCCACGGATCTTATTTAATTGATCCTCGTCCAGGGTCGCGATCTTGACGAACGGATCGATCCCGGCCTTGGCGAGGATGGACAGCGCGCGGGGATTCCCGATGCCGTAGATGTAGGTAAGGGCGATGCGAGTCTGCTTGTTTCCAGGCACATCGACGCCGGCAATACGAGCCATAAGGCTACCTTTCGTTGGGCTTAACGATCTAGTCGAGAAGCGGGGTAAGTGGTGGAGCGGCTGACCTGAGCCATCTTGCTGTTGGGCTCCTGTCTCCTCCGGGTTCATCGCACGCCTTGACTTCGGCGAACTCGCCCGATGGGGCCGCGTGGTTACGCCGGGGAACTAACCCTGGCGCTGCTTATGCTTGGCGCTGGCCGAGCAGATAACACGCACAACACCTTTACGGTGGATTACCTTGCACTTGTCACAAATCGGCTTTACAGATGCACGAACCTTCATCTCAAAACTCCAGTTTTGTTTCCAGCCTTCGTTGGTTAAGCCGAGTGCAGCTGCCAACAACGGGACTAAGTACTTCTTATTTGTAGCGGTACACGATGCGTCCGCGGTTCAGGTCATACGGGCTGAGCTCGATGGCAACGCGGTCTCCGGTCAGAATGCGGATGAAGTTCTTGCGCATACGGCCGGAAACATGCGCCAGAACCTGGTGCTTGTTCTCCAGTTCCACCTTAAACAGCGCATTGGGCAGGATCTCGACGACCGTTGCCATTACCTCAATTGCATCTTCCTTCGACAAACGCTCTCCTTCGGGACCCGGGCTTCACGCCCGAACCCTTCGATATACAACCAAACCTGATCGCGGGCTTCTGATGTCTCCGTCCCTCACCGAAACAGCGCGGGGCACACGGAGGCTGCGGAAGAGACACGCACCATCTGCAAGTCTACCCGAAGGAGCCGGGTTTGGAAAGGGAGACCTCGTATCGTCTATCCTGTTCCAGATCCCACAACTATCCTGTTCCAAATTCCCACAATCCAACGCTGTCCAGGAGCCTGGCATGCCGCAACGCAGTGGCCTTCGACGTTCGCTCGCAACTCTCGGCACCACCGCCGTCCTGTGCTGGGCGGCCCTGCCAGGGCAAGCTCAGCGGACCTCACTCGCCGACCAATACAAGCCCCTAGCCGAGCGCCTTGTCTCCGCCTCCCTCGCCGACACCGAAGGCTACGCCCGCCTCGCGTACCTCACCGATCACATCGGTAAACGCCTCTCCGGCTCCGAACCGCTCACGCTCGCGACGACCTGGGCCGCCCAGGCCATGCGCGACGCCGGCCTCCAGAACGTGACCCTCCAGCCGGTCATGGTGCCACACTGGGTTCGCGGCGCAGAATCCGCCACCATCACCGCTCCAGTCACCAAGCCTCTGCACATGCTCGGCCTCGGCATGAGCGTCGGCACACCCCCTGGCGGCCTCACCGGGGAGGTCGTCGTGGTTCCAGACTTCGCCACTCTGGAGAAACTCGGACGCCCCGGCGTTCAGGGCAAGATCGTCGTCTTCAACGCTCCCTACAAAGGCTACGGCCAGACCGTGATGTACCGCACCGCAGGTCCTTCGCGAGCCGCCGCCCTGGGCGCCATCGCCGTCCTGGTCCGCTCCATTACACCGCTTGCCGTGCAAACACCCCATACGGGCACTACGGTCTACGACCCGAAGCATCCCGAAGTGCCGAAGATCCCTGCCGCCGCCATCTCCATTGAAGACGCGCTCCTCCTCAACCGCCTGGCCGCCGCCGGCCCCACGCAGGTCCACCTGGAGATGGCTGCTCAGCAGCTTCCCGACGCACCCAGCTTCAACATCTACGGGGACCTACCCGGCTCCGAGCACCCGGAAGAGATCGTCGACGTGGGCGGTCACATCGACTCCTGGGACGTCGGTCAGGGTGCTCAGGACGATGGCTCCGGCATCACCGCCGCGCTCGCCGCCGTGTCCCTCATCAAGAAGCTTGACCTCCACCCCAAGCGCACAATTCGCGTCGTCTTCTGGGTGAACGAAGAAAACGGCGGGGCAGGCGGTAAAGCCTACCTCGCCGGCCTGGGAGACCAGGTTAAGAATCACGTCGCTGCGATCGAGATGGACGGCGGCGCCGAGCAGCCCACCGGCTACGGCTACGGCTCCGCCGGCTTCAATCCCCGCGCCACTCCCACCGGCCCCGCACCCACCCCGAAGCTGACCGGAGCCGAACAGCACTCCCTCGCAGAGCTACAGCAAATTGCATCTCTGCTCACCTCAGTAGGCGCCACCACCGTCAAAGCCGGCGGCGGCGGCTCCGACATCTCGCCACTTATGGGAGCGGGCGTACCCGGCCTCGGCGAGATGACCACCGGAGCCCACTACTTCGACTGGCACCACACCGAAGCCGACACTCTGGACAAGGTCGACCCACAGGATTTCCGCAAGAATGTTGCCTCCCTGGCTGTCATGACCTATATCCTCGCCGACATGCCTGGGCGTCTCGCTGGACATCCCGGAGCAGGCGAGGAGTAGCAGGGGCCCCGCCTGCCCCGGGCGCGAAACTCGAACCCGGAGCCTTGGGACGACGTTCGTGTGCTGCGGACGCTGTCCGCTACTTGGCGTCGCCCGCAGAGGCTTTCGCGAGCGTCACATCGTGCGCGGGAGCAGGAACCTGCGACTGAATTTGGGCGGCTGGCTGGGGCGCGGGCTGGGCCTCAACCTGCGCCTGAGCCTGCGCCAAAGAAGCACGCTGCCGCTCAAGCTCGGCGTTCTGCTGAGTCATGCGCTGCTTCTCAGCCTGCAGCCTCTTGTTGGCAGCATCCAGCCGTTGCGCCTCTTTCAAAAGCTGCTGATTCCGCTTCAGCACGGCTCGTTGGGCCGTCACATCGCCGTTGAGTACATCGCTCTGGCCGGCCAGCGTATCGCGGAGCGACGCGTAGGAACCTGAGGGCGCCATGCCGTTGGTTGTGGAGTCCGCCTGGGCAGCAGGTGCGACGGTTGACTGAGCGAGAGCGGGAAAGGAGATCAAGGAAGCGACAAGGACTGCGCAGGTACGAGCGAATAGCATGAACTAACCTCAAAGTGGGTTGCAGTTGAAGACGGCGACGGAAGCGGGCGATTGCTGGAGGAGCATGTTCGGCGACTCCGGCTGGAAGAGGGCAGAGAGGAACGCAAGCGGCTTGCTCTCGTCTACCTTGTTCCGCGTGCGTACGGTCACAGCAACTCCAAAAGCATCATGGCAGGACGGACGGCAGTTGAAACTTCCACTTTGGGCTGGCATTGCATGACACCTTCGACCCTGGACCCCGGAACGGACTGCCTCGAAAGGCACATCAACAAGTAATCCTTCCGCTGTTACTCTCAGGCCCATGCAGATCCTTCGACCAGCTGCCGTGCTGCTGCTTTCCGCTGCTCTGCTGCCCAGTGATGCGGGCGCAGCCAAGATGCACATCGTCACTCTCGGTGCAGTACGCAAGGTGCCGTACACACCCCCTGAAGCCACCCCTGATAACAAATCCGAGGAGGCCACCACGCTTCGTGTTCGTCCCCTTGTCGTAGACGACAAGCCCCGTGAATGGACCGTCGGCGAACTCCACGAAGTGACCGATCGAACCTTTGTGGTCCGCCGCGCGATCCGGATTAACGACTCGCTCCCCGGCGAGGCATCCCACTGGGCCTGGCAGCCCGGCCCATGGCTGCAGGTAGATCGCACCACCGGTCACATCACGCCGTTGCATCTGCCTGACTTCGACTCGCAGATCTCCGAAGTCATCTGGTTTCGTGATTACGCTGCCTACTGCGGCCTGATTCCCACCTTGAAAGGAGGCGTTGTCGCGGTCGTGGCCCAGCTCGGAGCGCGTAAAGTGATCGCGCAGCACACGCTCGCCTCCTGGCCTCTGGACAAGCCTGCCCACCCTGTCTGCAGCGCCGCCCAGTGGCAGCGCACCCCCATGCGCGCCACCCTTTCTCTCAGCGGCGGCCAGCCCATCACCTTCGACGTGGTCGGCACAAGCTCGCTGATCGAGGAAGGGGAAGGCGAAGAAGAATAGAAACCTGCGGAAAACCCGCCCGTATCTGCCCCTTGCACGTGCCTCTGCTGGCTCCCGCCCCGCACACAGCTGTTGCCAAAGTAGTATCGTGGTCAAAGCACGGACAGTCGCGCTGGAATCACGCCCTCATCGCGTGGCGGCCGGGGTTCGGCGGCAGATCCTCCGAAAGGGAGCATACGGAACATGTGGAAACCGAATCAGGCTGGCGGTCAGACGCCTTCAACCCCAGAACCCGCACGGCCGGGCGCAGCCGGCACAAGCAGCAGCACGACCACTTTTGACGCACCCCGGCCCACCGCGGCAGGCGCCCCAGGCGCAACCGGTACCGGCGAGCAGGCCACCATTGGCAAGAGCCTCGTCATCAAGGGCGAACTCACCGGCTCGGAATCGCTCTACATCGACGGCAAGGTCGAAGGCGCGATCACCCTCCCGGGTAACCGCGTCACTGTTGGCCGGAACGGCCAGGTAGCGGCCAACATCTCCGCCCGTGAAATCGTGGTGCTCGGCAAGGTTCGCGGCAACTGCCAGGCCTCTGATCGCGTGGATATCCGCTCCGAAGGCTCGCTCACCGGCGACGTCATCGCAGCACGCATCTCCATCGAAGATGGTGCCTTCTTCAAGGGTGGCATCGACATCCGCAAGCCCGGCTCCAACGAGACTCCGAAGGCTGCCACACTCGCAACGGACACCAAGCCCGAGCCCGTCGGCGTCCAAAGCTAACCAGCCTCAAAGCAGCAGCAGAAAGCCCCGGCCAACAGCCGGGGTTTTCTTTTCGTCCCAATATCGCTCCTGCTCCTAGCAAACCCTGATCAACGGCCGTCATCCTGAGTGCAGCGAAAGATCCCTGTATTTAGAGAGCCTCGGGGCTCAGCCCTACACCGCTGGCACGCTCCGGTTTGTCGCCCGCTTCACTTCGTTGATCTTGTTGAAGTGGTATTGGAAGTACAGCCCCCCAAAGATCAGTGTCAGGAAGCCGCTCAGGCGCAGCCCAAGCCCTTCCCGCCCATTGAAGTGCTCCAGCAACTCCCGCCGAAACACAAACCGGGCGGCGATTGCCAGGATGAACCCCACTGCGCCAAGGCTGCCACCATGGCCGTGCATGCTCGGCCCACCGAACATGTTGTAGTTCATGGTGGACCACATTCCAGGCAGCTTGAAGAGATACAGCACGGCAACGCCGATATAGAGCAGAAACGCGGTCGAGTTCTTCTCAATCCGCTTCAGCCAGCTCGCCTCCACAATGTCCCACACCACAAAAAACAGACCACCGGTAACCATTCCAAGCAGCAGCGCACCCCACCATGGGAAATCCGGCGGGTCGGGATAGAGCACCTTCGGCCCGATGACCTGGGCGGCAGGCATCGCGGGCATCGTCATCAACGGAAACAGCTGCCGTACCGGCACCCAGTCAAACGAGCCCTCGACCAGCACCATATCGGACATGCCAATGTTCCCCGAGGCAATGTACTGCCGGATCTCGGCATCGCTGTATGGTCCGAAGGTTTGTCCGCTCCGTGCGACGCGGTAGGTCATAGGCTATCCGCCCCCCGGCCAGCGGGGGGGCCATCTTCCACTGTGAGTACGAGAGTAGGGTCAATTCGGTTCAACGCCGCTCTGGGTGACAGCATAACGCCTGGCGCAAACAATCGCATTCCTCAGTTCGCCCCCGCACCCAACTCAATCAGCAGACCTTCTCCCGCCTCCAGCGTAACCGGTCCATCCACAACGCCGCCCTCGCCATCCATGAGCGTCGTGACAATGACTTTGCCGCGTAGCGAACGTGCCGTGGCCGGCTCATTGCCAAGGTTCAGCAGCACCTGGAAACTACCTCCCGACTCTTCGCTTCCGGTGCCCGCCTTGCGGCAGAATCGCAGCACACTTCCTTCGGTCATCACACTGGAAATGGAGCCCTGCCGTAAGGCGGGGTGCTCGCGCCGCAGGGCCAGGAGTCGTCGGTACAGGTTCAGCATTGACCGCTCCTGCGCGCTCTGGGCCTTCGCGTTGATCGTCGGCCAAGCCTGCTGCAGCGGCAGCCACGGCTTAGCTCCCGGTGATGTGAATCCAGCATTTGGCGCATCCACCCAAAGCATCGGCGAGCGCTCGGGATCGCGGCCACGACCCTTGCCGGGCTCGTTCTTCTCCGCCGGGTCCTGAACCTGCTCGGGGGCAATCGGCACGTCCTCCATGCCGAGTTCGTCACCGTAATACAAAGTGGGCGTCCCACGAAGGGTCAGCAGCAACATCGCAGCGGCCCGTGCCTGCTGCGGCCCGATCCGGGAGGCCAGCCTCGGCTGGTCATGGTTGCCCAACACGTAATTCGGCCAGGCGCCAGCGGGCAGCAACAACTCATAAGACTGGATGATTTCCGCAATGGCTGGGGCGTTCCACTCCGTTTGAATCAGGTGAAAGTTGAACGGAAGATTCGCTCCCCGCAGCTCCGGAATCTCCGGAGACGTTCCCTCCGTTCCGCCCGTCTGCGGCTCACGGCCAAAGTAGTAACGCACCAACTCCGGCAAGGGCAGGTAAATCTCGCCGATCAGGACCCGATTGGACACCGCCATCGGCGCCTGCGTCTCCGGATCGAGCAGAACCGGGCCGTCTCCCTCCCCCGGCAGTGTCGGCCCGTAGCTGTCCATCAGCGCGCGCATCGCTGCGACAATGCGGTGGGTCCCCGGCTGGTCCGCGTTGTAAAGCGGCAGTGTCTTGGCGTGATCCTGCATGCCCGAGCTGTATTCGAGATTCACCGGGTTATCCCGGAAATGCTCGTCCTTAATCAGCAGCCACAGCACATCCATGCGGAAGCCATCAACGCCCTTATCCAGCCAAAAGCGCATCGCCTCATAAATCGCGGCGCGCACATCCGGGTTGCGCCAGTTCAGGTCAGGCTGCGCCTTCAAAAACGAGTGCAGATAGAATTGCTGCGTCTTCTCGTCCCACGCCCAGCTGGGTCCGCCAAAGTGCGAGGTCCAGTTGTTCGGATAGCGCTCGCTCGCCGGCCGATGATCGTCTGGTCCGCGCGGATCTGAAGGATCCCGCCACAGGTACCAGTCGCGTCTGGCGTCGTACCGCGAAGAACGCGACTGAACGAACCAGGGATGCTGATCCGAGCTGTGGTTCGGCACGAAGTCCAGAACCACCCGCAAACCCTTCGCATGCGCCGCCGCCAGCAGCGCGTCGAAATCCTCCATCGTTCCAAACAGCGGGTCAATGCCGCAATAATCGGCCACGTCGTAGCCAAAGTCAGCCATCGGCGACGGATAGATCGGCGATATCCAGATCGCCTCGATCCCCAACGCGACCAGGTAATCCAGTCGCGCGGTAATTCCGTTCAGGTCCCCTACCCCATCGCCATTGCTGTCTTGAAACGATCGCGGATAAATCTGATAAATCACTCCGGTTTGCCACCACTGCGCACCGGCGAACTCACTGTCAGCCATGCGCGCTATGATGCAGCGGCGTAGCATCGGGATATGACATTCATCACATCTGAAGCGGCAGCCGAACACGCCCAGTCCGTAAACGGCGAACTGGGGGAGTTGCTCGGGGAGGCCGAGCGGGCCCACGGCCACCTCTGCGCCGGTCAGATCCTCGGGGTCCGCATGGCGCAACTCGCCCTGCGCCGTCTCGGCATCTACGAGCCGCGCCGCAAATTCCTCGACAACGGCGAACTGAACCCCGACCGCAAGCGCCCCGTTGTCTTCGTCGAGATCGATCGCTGTGCCACGGACGCCATCGCCGTAGTCACGGGCGCCCGCGTAGGCAAACGCGCCCTCAAACTTCGCGATTGGGGCAAGATGGCCGCCACCTTCGTCGACCTGGACGCAAAACTCGGCCCAGACCTGTACAAAGCCCTCCGCGTCACTGCCCGGGAAACCTCCAAAGATCGCGCCAGCGAACTCTTCCCCGAGCTCCCCAGGAACGAGCAACAAATGCGTGCCTATCGAGAACTCCGGGACGACGAATTATTCGCCGAGCAGTGGGTCCAGGTGCCCCTTCCGCCTAGCGAGTTCCCCGGCTACAAGGGCCAGCGCGCGCTCTGCGACAAGTGCGGAGAGGGCATCAACTTCGACCGCTTCGAAGATGGAACGGGCCAACGACTCTGCCTATCCTGCGCCCACCCCGAAGATCTCTACTACCAGCCCCTGTAGACCGTACATTCCAGAAAAAAGGCCCACCTCGCATCCGCGAAAGTGGGCCCTTTTCCTTCATGTTCAAAGCCTAGCGCCATCCATCCCGGCCATATCCCCGCCGGTCACGGTCGAAATTCTCGTGGTGGTGCTCCCACTCTTCATGTTCGCGCCACTGGTGCTCGCGCCACTCCTCTGCCCGCCGGCGCTCGACGTATCCCTGCGCCGCATAGCCGTAGCCATACGCGGGCACCCCGTACTCCGGAGCGACGTACACAGGCCGAGGCGCCGGCGCATAGTACCGCGGTCCGCCAACCTCCACCCCAAACGCCACCTGAGCCTTTGCCGCCGGAGCCGCCACCGTCAACGCTGCCCCTGCAATCACCAAACCGCCCAGTACCTTCGCCGTGCTCCCTGCTGTAAGCTTCGCAAACACATTGGATAGCTTCATGATGTTCTCTCCTGCCGGCCTCCTGAGAATCTGCCGCGCATTGGAGTAAACGCACCCCCATAGAACGTGTTGCGAACAACGTTTTTTGTGAACCTGTGTTGCCGGCAGCCGCCTACCCCAGCTGCCGGACTCGCATTACTTCCTCCCTACTCTCCATCGCAAGCCACCCTCCACCAACCGCGGAGCCGCCAACGTCAACACTGGCGTCCTCCCCGCCTCAATCCGCCGGTCCAAAACGTTCTGCGCCCCGGCGTACACCCCCAGTCCCCGCCAGAGTTCCCGTTCTGCCGACACATCCACCCGGAGGTACCCTCGCAAGGCAAACTGGTTCGCCGAGTCATCGAAGATCCGCCCCGTATAGCTCGCCACCCCATGCAGCCCCACCCACCCGGGCCGCTCCCAGTTGGCGGTAGCCGTAGCCATGTTCCGGGGCACCTCCGGGAGCCACTTGCCCGCCAGATTTGCCTGCAATGCCGACCCCGAGTTGAACCTTGTCACCGTCGCGACAGCCAACTGGTACCCCGTGGACAGATCCAGCCCTCGCCAGGCTACCGTGCCAGCCTCCAGGCTCAGTCCACGGCTTCGGATCTGCCCGAGATTCTGCCGCTGCAACGTCTGCGAAGTCGCCGTCTGCGTCAGGAGTACCGTCGACACGGGCCGGTTCACCTCCGTCCAGAAATAGCTCGCCCGCAAATGACCCACCTCGCGCCCCCTCACACGCATATCGGCAAATTCGCCCCCGAACTCGAGCCCTGTCGCACGTTCGGACACTAACGAGGCGTTCGCCAGCGTCGTCTGCTGCCCCACCTGTCCCGTCCGGTACAGCTCGTTCATCGTAGGACCGCGAAATGCCCGAAACGCATTCGCAGTCAGGGCCAACCCCGCGGGCATCTGCCGCACGACCCCCAGATGTGGGCTTGCGACCACCTCCGACACCTCCGGCTCACGGACTACCGCGGGCGACCCCGCGGTGACCTGCCGTCCATCAAAGGTCCGAAACTGATCCACCCGAACCGACCCCGCCACCGACCATCCCCGGGCCTGCCAGATCCCCTCCCCGTATCCACCCAGCTCCCGCTGATGCGCACTCACCGCCACCACCCTGCCCAGGACTCCCCCAGTCACCGGCGTTTCCGCATCCGTCGCCCGGACGTCCCGAAGATCCAGCCCAAACCCACCCGTTACCGCTCGCCCAAAAGCCCGCGTCCCCGTCACCGAGAACCCCAGCTCATCCACCGGCACTCGCTGCAACCGCGTCAAGACCTCGCTCTTCCGGTTCGCCGCGATCCCCGAAAAGCTCTGCCGATACGTCTCCCTGTCCCCAAATACCCGGACCGACGCGTGCCCCAACCCTGCGTCCAGATCCCCACCCCCCACATACCGCCACAGCCGCGTGCCATTCGTCTGGTCCGGTGTCCCGTTCCCACGCTCCTCATTGAGCACATTCCCCCGCAAGAACGTCGTCATCTCTCTCCCCGCCGCGCTCGAAGGCGCCCTGCTGCTTGCATCCCTGCTCCCGGGCGCTGCGGCACCACCCCCAAAACTCCCCCGCCACTCCAGGCGCCCACTCTCCTCCGCCACGCTTGACTGCGTATCCACCGCGCCCCGCAGCTCCGGAGCGGTAGGCAGGTAGCCCCCGCTGTTCACGCCACTTCCAGCAAGCAACAAAGCACCCACCCGAGTCCTCGCCGACACCAACAAATCTCCCTGGGCCGAGTCTTCCGTTGCCCCGAGTCCATCTGCGGCAACCCGCACGCGATCCCCGTCCACGCCGCCAGCCTCGACAGGCTCCACCGCAATCACGCCGCCAATTGCGCTCGATCCATACAGATCCGCCGCCCCACCGCGCTCAACAACTACGTCCGCGATCGCCAGCTGCGGAATCTCGTCCCAGTGCACCCACCCGCCAAACGGGTCATTCAGAGGGACATCATCACTCTCCACCAACGTCCGGCTCGCCGCCGTCGAGCCCAACCCCCGCAGGCTCACTCCCTCGGTCGTCGGATTTGCGGTCCACGAACTCGTCCTCCGGTACAACTCAAAGCCCGCCACCTGGTGCAGCCGGTCGTCGAGACTTAGCCCCGGTTCGGCCTGCAGCTGCGCCTGGTCCAGCACCGAAACACCCGTGGCCTGGTCCGTCACGCCCACCAGCCCGCGATCGGCCGTCACCGTGACCGTCTGCTTGACGGCAAGCGCCTGCAACACAATCGTCACTCGCTCGCCAGGCTGCGGCTCCGCCACCGTGGCATTCTCAAAGCCCTCCCGCGTTGCGCTTAACACGCCTCGCGCGTAGCCCCCCGCCGCCACTGCTACAGCGGCGCAGCCATCCCCACCCGAGATAGCCCGTTCCGTTCCGCCAACATCAGCACTCCGGGAAATCGTCGCGCCCACCACGGCCCGTCCCTGCCCATCCCGCACACACACGGCCGCAGCCGCAGATTGGGCACGGAGCCCGCCGGAGCTCCAGAACATCACCAGACCCAAACAGAAAAGCCGCACCCTCAAAGCTTCCCACAGTTCCGTCCGATACCTCGGCGCCGTAAGGCCAGCTTGGCACTTTGCCAACCCTTGAGGACTCCGCCAACAACCCGTCTGAAAGCAACCCTGGCAAGCACGCAGGCTCGCCCCTGGGGGGTGCCTGCCCGAGCCGAATGTGAATACAACGTAAATTCACCCTGCCGCGTCCTCCCAAATGAGAGGAAACGCGCGTGCCCAAACAGAAGTCCCCCAGGCCGCCCAAAGGCCTGGCGAATCCCACGGAACTGCAGCCGTTCCAGAAAAAGCCCGGAGAAAGCACCACCGGCACCACGGAGCCCGGCGAGGAGCTCATTCAGGTCGTCATCGAGACCCCGCGCGGCAGCCGCAACAAGTACGCCTTTGACGAGAAGCAACAGATCTTCCTGCTGAAGGCCGCTCTTCCCGCCGGCATGGTCTTCCCCTACGACTTCGGCTTTATCCCCCAGACCGTCGGCGGTGATGGCGATCCCCTCGATGTCCTCGTCCTCATGGATGAACCCGTCTTCCCCGGCTGCGCTGTCCTCGTTCGCCTCATCGGCGTGATGGAGTCCGAGCAGATCGAACACGGGGAAACCAACCGCAACGACCGCCTCATCGCCGTCGCAGAAACCGCTCACATCTACAGCCCTTTCCAGGATGTAGACGACCTGCCCAAACAAGCCCGGACTGAGATCTCCGACTTCTTCTCCAACTACCACAAGCTGCAAGGCAAGGAATCCAGGACAGTCGCCTGGAAAGGCCCCAACAAGGCCCGCAAGCTGATCGAGGCAGGCATGCGCGATGCCAGGGAACAAGCGAAGGGCGACGCCAGGGAGGGCTGACACCCACGAGTCCATCCCGGGCTTCCAGTGGAAGCCCGGTCGCTACGTAGCGCCTCGTCTATCACCCGTGCCACGACTGGGATCGCTGCGAACCGGACCCGGCGTGCAGCTACGGGCGCCAGCCCACAATCCCGGGGTCCCGGGAGTAAAAACATGGCACCAGTTCCGCACCGGCCCTTGCACATCATTTCCGTACTGCCTGCTAACCTGAGAGCACCTCTTCAGAGACCCCTCCCGGCACGGAGCACGCGAGGTCCAAACCTAAAGTCTCTCGTTCGAAGACTTTGCGGCGGAAGTACAGGGGACCCTACCGCTGTGCGGCCTCGATCGCCGCCCCCACCCGCAACACGGTTGCCTCGTCAAAGTGCCTCCCCAGCACCTGCACTCCCACCGGCAACCCCGCCGCCGTACTCCCCGCCGGCACACTCATCCCGCAGATCCCCGCCAGGGACGCTGCGACAGAATAGACATCTTCCAGGTACATCTGCAGAGGGTCGTCCGTCTTCTCCCCGAACCTGAAGGCCGCTGTCGGCGTAACCGGACAGACCAGCGCATCGACCTGCGCAAACGCCTCAAGGAAATCCCGCGTCAGCAACGTCCGCACCTGCTGTCCCTTGCGGTAGTAGGCGTCGTAGTACCCCGCAGACAACACGTAGGTCCCGAGCAGAATGCGCCGCTTCACCTCAGCCCCAAACCCCTCATCCCGCGTCTTACGGAACATCGCAGACAACGTGTTCGCCTCAGCCGCCCGCAAGCCAAACCGAACCCCATCGAACCGCGACAGGTTGGAGCTAGCCTCCGCCGTGGCAATGACGTAGTACGTCGGCACCGCGTACTTCGTGTGCGGAAGACTCACCTTGTGTATCGAGCATCCAGCCGCCCGCAACCCATCCAGCGCCCGCTCCACAGCAGCCCGAATCTCCGGATCCAGCCCCTCTCCGAAGTACTCCTCCGGCACTCCAACCCGCAGCCCTGCAACCCCCTTCGCCAGCTCCCCCGAGTAGCTCGGCACCGGAGCGTCCGAAGCCGTCGCATCCATCGGATCCGGCCCGGCGAGCACCTCCATCATCACCGCCGCATCCTCAACCGACCGCGTTAACGGCCCAACCCGATCGAGAGACGACCCGAACGCAATCAGCCCATACCGCGAGACGCGCCCATACGTCGGCAGGACTCCCACCACCCCGCAGAACGCCGCCGGTTGACGAATGGACCCACCCGTATCCGTCCCTAATGAGGCGACACAAAAACCCGCTGCGACCGCGGCCGCAGATCCGCCCGAAGATCCCCCCGGCACCCGGTCCAACGCCCGCGGATTCCGCACCGGTTTGTACGCCGAGTTCTCGTTCGACGACCCCATCGCGAACTCATCGCAGTTCAGCTTGCCCAGCACCACGGCTCCGGCAGCTTCCAGCTTCGCGACAGCCGTCGCGCTGTAAGGCGGATGCCATCCGGCCAGGATCTTCGACCCGGATGTGGTTTCAAGGCCCTTTGTTGCGAGCACGTCCTTGATCCCGACGGGCACCCCTGCCAGCGGCCCTAAAGCTTTCCCGGACCTCACATCAGCATCTACTTGCTCAGCCTGGGCAAGGGCACGCTCGCGACTCAGGGCAAGAAAGCTGCCGATCTGGCCATCCCCCGCGGCGATGCGTTCAAAGTGAGCCTCGGCCAGAGCAACCGCGGAGGTCCGGCCCTCCGCAACAGCGGAGCGCGCACCGGCAATAGACAGCGTTTCGAGAGCGTCTGGAGCTTCAATCATTGGTCATTCCATTATCCATCGGCGCAGCCCCAGGCAGAATGCTCAACCCTGCGAGCACTTCGCCTTGCCTCTTCCCACACGTCTGAAGGGCTGGGTTGCTCGACGACTACAACCTCAGCGCTCGATCACCTTTGGCACCTTGAAGAAGCGCATGTCCGTCTCAGGCGCCTCCGCCATGACCAGCGCGCGGTCCACGGAGGGCCGCAGTTCGTCCCGGCGCAACGTCTCGCCAGTCTGTGCGGGAGGGAGACCCAGCGCCTCAGAGACCTGCGCCATCGGCTCAACCGACGCCGTATCCAGTTCGTTTAACTGATCGATATACCCCAGAACCGCGTCCAGATCATGGGCCATTCGCGGCAGTTCTTCCGCGGTCAACTCAAGATTGGCCAGATCCGCTACGTGGCGAACCTCGTCCAGCGAGACGCGCGGCGTCTCCACACTCCCGGTCATGCGGGTCTTCCTTTGCGGTTGAAGGTAGGTTGGCGGGCTGAGCGTTGACTTCCCGGCTCTGCCTGCGGCCGCTCGGCGAGGGGCGATCGCAGTGGCCTGTCTGGCGCGGAGCCCGCTTGCACAAAGTGTAACCCCGTTAGCGGCACTCCGGCGACACGTTGCAAATCATGTTGCAGAATTTCCCGCATACCCAAGAGCGGGGGCATCCACTCGACGCTGTCTACCTGCAGGTGCAGCCTGCCTCCAGCATCCAGACGCGCCACCTCACAATGCGCCGCCAGGACCGTCCCGCAAACGACCGGCAAAGCTGCCGCAATGCGATCTTCGGCTGTCAGCAGCCGAAGACTCCGGGCCAGCGAGCCACGTATTACATCCCGCATCCGCTCCATTAGCGCGCTCCCATCGAGGTCACCTGGGCCGGTTCATCGGTCAGGGCAGACCGCGAACCCGTCGCCAGCATCAGGCTCCTGCATGCCCTCAGTACGGCTTCCACGGATGTGCGCTCCATGCAGTCTTCCGGGTTCCCGTCAAAATTGAATCCAAGGTGCAGGAATCCGCAGCCCTCCCCCGGCGCTTCGACCCCGATCGCCCGCGGACCGATCGGACCCCATCGTCCGTTGCGATTCGGCCCGTTGATTGCCACAGTGGGCGCTCCTGCAATCGCGGCAAGATGCATCACGCCCGTATTTACGGTGACCACAAGCCTGCAGCGACGAAGGACGCTGCTCAGGCTCCGAAAGCCATCGGGACTGACAAACATTTCAGCCCGCAGCCCCGCAGACCGCAGGCGCCGCGTGAACGGCTCCATGCGTTCTGAGTCCGACCGAGCGCCCGTGACAAGAAACAAGGTGTCCTCCTCGGCAAGGCTTTGCGCCAGAGAGACCCACCGGTCCTCGGGCCACTCGCGAAGGTGCGAGCGCTGCCCGCTCGCCCAAAGGTGAAGCGCCACCAGGTCGCGTTCTCCAGAGAAGAGTTCCGCGCCGCTAATCTCGACCTGAATCGCCGGATCGTGCTGTCTCTCAGACGGCGGCACAAGCCCCGAACCGAGCAGCAGAGCGCGGAAGTTCGCTGTTTCATGCCGGTCCGCGCGATGCTCCACGGTCCGGTCATAGCCCCTGCTTCGGCGCTGTCCCGGAGTGTCAAAGCCCACCGTGTACCTTGCCCCGGAAAGCATTGTGTAGAACGCCGTAAGTCGTTGCCAGCTCGTAAAGTCGAGCAACACGTCGAAACGCTCATTTCTCAGCTTCTGAATGGTTAGCCAAGGCTTCGTGAGGTCAATCACCAACCGCTCTGTCCGCCCCGGGAATGATCTCCGCCGCAGCCAGGTTCTGTGCCATGCAGATGTGCGTAATGTGAGCCCGCGGGAGCGCTGCACGCAGATCCTGGAGTGCGCCGGAGAACAGCAAGGTGTCTCCCAGCGCAGGCGAACACATGACCCCGACGCGATGAGCTTCGCTCAGCGGAGGTCGCCGGCGACGCACGGTGGCAATCACGTTCAGCGCGGGCGTGCCAACCCAGAGATCAAGCCAACGGTTCTTTTTGCTGCCGCGCTGCATGGGTTCAGTATCGCTGAGCCGAGAGGCTCGTGGTTCCCTCAGTAGGCGCCATTCTGGTTGGCGACCGAGGACAGCGTTCGGCACAGGATCTTAACATCACCCAGCAGGCTCCATTCGTGGGCGTACTGGCGATCCAACTGGACCCGTTCCGGGTACGTTAGCCGGCTGCGACCGGATACCTGCCAAAGGCCAGTGACCCCGGGCTTCACAAGGCAGTAGTCCGCGAAGTAGTCGCCGTATTTCTCCACCTCGGCCGCGACGATCGGCCGTGGACCGACCAGGCTCATGGTCCCAGTGACTACGTTCCAGAGCTGCGGAAGTTCATCCAGGCTGGTGCGGCGGAGGAATTCTCCGACACGGGTAACGCGGGGATCACTTTTCAGTTTGTGCGTTTTGCGCCACTCGGCGCGAGCCTCGGGATTGGCCGCCAGGTATGTCTCCAAGACCTCAGAGGAGTTCACGCACATGGTGCGGAACTTCCACATGGAGAAGAATCGCCCATGGCCACGGATGCGGCGATGCGAGAAGAAGATCGGCCCGGGAGAAGTCAGACGAATGGCCAACGCGATCGAGGCCATGAGCAGCAGCAAAACGGGCAGGCACAGGGCGACTAACCCCAGGTCCAGTCCGCGCTTGCAGATCCGGTACCGCAGCAGGCGCTCAGGACTGGCCGGAGCCGCGTCGGACTTGCGGGAACTTAGGGGCCCACTCGAGGCCTGAGGGTAAAAAAAGCGCTGTGGTGCGACCTCTACTTCATTGGAGTCCCATTGCTCAACCATGCCGGGCGGTGCTCTCCTCGTCCTCGCAAACACTCAGCGGAAGACGACTGTTGAGGGCGGGGCCGGCCGAAAGGCTCACCGCCGTTGCTGTTGGAGCGTTGGTTCCTTGTTCTTCAGGAGATCCAGCTCCGCGTCAGGGTCGCTCGGAAAAAGACTGCAGCACAGCTTCTTGGTCGTGGGTCTAGTCTACTGCGTCCGGGAGCTTATGTCCTAGCCCGACCTTTGGCGGTTACCATTCCTCTCAATCCCCTTGACGACACGCTTTCGGACCAATGCGTCTCGCTATGTGAAGTATCGGCAAACCGGCGGATTTCTTTAGTCCCGTTATACTTTTTTCCGATGCAAGTATCTGAAATCGGGCTGCGCGGTCTAAAACTGGTCTCAACTCAACACCACGAGGACAACCGTGGCTGGTTCGCAGAGACCTTCAACAGCCAGGCCTTCGCGGGCGCCGGTCTGCCCGTGTCCTGGGCGCAGGACAACCAGTCCTGTTCCCTCCACGGTGTGCTGCGAGGACTGCACTTTCAGACACGCAAGCCCCAGGGCAAGCTCATCCGGGTCCTGTCTGGCACCATCTGGGATGTCGCCGTCGACCTGCGACGCGACTCCCCTGACTTCCGCCGCTGGTTTGGGATGGAGCTCCGGGCGCGCAGCCAGGGGGGCAGCCTGGAGATGCTCTGGATCCCTGAAGGCTTTGCGCATGGGTTTCTGGTGCTGTCCGACCATGCCGAGGTCCTGTACAAGGTGACGCAGCCCTACGACCCCGGGGGCGAACAAACCCTGCTGTGGAACGACGCCGAGGTCGGAATCGCATGGCCCCTGGAGCGCCTTCGCCGCCCGCACCCAATCCTTTCCGCAAAAGATGAGCAGGGCCTCTCGCTCGCAGATGTCACCCTCATCTAATCGTTGGCCGCTTCGCGAACCAACCAGGCTTCGACCTCTGAAAGCGAGTTCACAGCCTCGTACACTCCCGAACACGGACCGTCTTCGGTTCCGCTCAGAAGGAAGGCCTTACGTAGGCCCGCGGCATTGGCTGCTCCGACATCCGAGCAACGATCCCCAATCAAGACAGAAGTAGCCAGATCCAGCCCGAGGTCCCGGGCAGCGCGAAGGAGCATCCCCGGACCTGGTTTCCGGTCTCCGTGCTCCCGTCGCCACTCGCCGACACCGTGCACTGGATGAAAGGGGCAGTGGTACACGGCATCCAGAGGCACGCCTTGTCCTTGTAATTCAGCCCTCATCCAGCTCATCAGGCTTTCGAAGTCTGCGGTGGAATACAGCCCCCGTGCAATCCCGGATTGGTTCGTAACAACCACGAGGGCATATCCCAACGCGGCCGCCGTCCGGCAAAGCGGAACGATCCCCTCCACCCAGCGGACGTCCTCGGGCCTGTGGAGATACCCAACCTCGTGGTTGATCACGCCATCGCGGTCGAGGAAAAGGGCCCGCCGTTGCCTGGTATCCGCCATCAGGATGTCCCCCTCACCTGGACTAAACCGGCGTGCTTCGGCGCAAGCACCCGGGGAGGCAAGCTACAACCTTCCGCCTTCGCCCGAAGCAGTTCCAACACCTGCTCGAGCACCATGGCAGCGCTCACCTGTTCCATGCAGCCATTGTGGCGACAGGGAGCGTACTCCCGGCCGTCGTAGCAGGGCCGGCAGGCGAATCCTGCACCACCCCACAAGGCCACCGCGTTTTCCCGTTGGGGCAGCCGTCCATGCGGATCCGTAGGACCGAAGATGCTCACGATCGCGGTCGAGGTAATTCCGGCCAGATGCAGGGGCCCCGTATCGTGCGTGACCGTTACTGCCGCTGAATGAAGCAGGGCCAGCGTCTCGACCAGACTCGCGGAACCAATCAGATCAGCGAAGGCGTCCAGCCCCGCAATTCCGGCCAGCGGTGCAAAGTATGGCGTTGCCCAGCGGTCGTCAGGGCCGCCGATCAGCACCACCTCGCACCCTTGAGCTAGCAGCCTTTCCGCGAGAGAGACGTAATGCTGAATAGGCCACCGCCGCAGCGCATCGTCGCGGAGAACATTTCGAGCCCCCGCCGGAACTAACACAATGCGAGCGCGGCTGGCTCGCAGCGGACGTTGAGGCGCAGGCAGGTCAAGGATCGGAACCGGCGAAAGCTGCCCAGGTGATTCTCCGTCGGGTCGCCCACTCAGGATGCGGGCATACTCGTCTGTATGGTGTCGGCCGGGCAGCAGTTCCCGGGTCCGGTCTGTTCGCGAGAGGGTCAGGTTCCTGCGAGCTCGGATAGGCAAGGTCAGCAAGCTGTAGCGAGGGTCGTAATAGAGCGTAGCGGCTAAGTCATAGGACCCGTACCGGCGAACACGCCCCCGGAGCACTCGCCACAGACCTAGCATTCCGCTCAGCCGCTCTGCCACGCTGCCTCGCAGCAGACGGGGTTCGTCCACCGGCAACACGTTGATCCACGAATAGAGCCGGAGCACGGGGGCGACAAGCTCGCTCGCTACCCAGTCAATCGCAAATCCCTCTGCGTGCATCGCTGCTGCCGCAGGAATCGCCATGACCACGTCTCCAATGGCGCCGAATTTAATCAGCAGAAGCCGCTTCGGTGGGGTCGAGGACCCGACGGGCGCGGCTTGCGCACCCGGAGCCAAGGCCACTTCACTGCCAGGATGTTGCCCGCCAAGCGCCACCGTTCCTCCTCAGCTTTCGCCGTTGCGGTCCGGCGCAGGCGGCCATCGACGATCCTTCAGGAAGGCTCCCTGATGCCGCAGCACACTGATGTGGGCAAGGTAGCGCATCAACAACTCGTAGCGGTGCGGTCCCAGGGCTCGCAGCGTCAAGCGCAGCAGGCGATGCACCGCACCGACTCGCCGGTCGGTCGGATTGAACTGCTTCCACGTAGAGGCCGCAGACTTGACCTTGCCCTTCACCAATTTCTGCTCGCGCGCAAACCGGGCAAACGATCCGTTCGCGTGGAAGGGGTCCTCCTCGACCCCATCAGATCGACTGAACCGGTCCTCGTGAGCAGCGAACAGCCGCCTCGCCAACCGAGTGACAGAGGTGCCGTCCGAGAACTGGTCGAAGCCATAGGGCAGCAGCTCTGAGGGGTGCCCTGCGTTGGACAGAAGAGCCGCTTTATACGCCACGAAGAGACCCTGCAACGTCCGGGCGATCGATCATCTGATACCGGTCTGTGTTCTTTGAAATAACTTCCGGCTCGGAGGAACTCAGACCCGAGAAGTGAAAGAAGCGCAGGGGCACAGGAGACTCGGTATCCCGTCGCACTTTTGGCCCGGCCGCACTCTCAACCAGCATTCGCTCATGGAGATTCCAGTAGGCCATGTTGAGGCCCGGATCACGTGAAACAACGATCCGCTCGAACAAGCCCGGCGCCAGGTTCATCCACTTCTGATCGACAAAGAGACCCGTCCGCCCCTCGCTGAAGCCAAGTTTCAGACAGCGCTCCTCCCACCAATCCAGCAGGCGGCGCGCTTCGTCGGTCCGCCCCACCGCAATGAAGCCGAGGTTGTATGTGCCGTTGTAGAGCAGGTCCTGCTCCGAAGGCGATTTGCCGTCAAAGACCGGACGGGTCATGTGCGGAGTCAGCACGGCCGAGGCTCCGGAAGCGAGCGCGTCGAAGACGGGATCGAGCGGCCCGTACACAAAGATGTCCGGGTCAAGGTAAACCAACGCGTCGAGACCATATGTATCCAGCAGATGCTTCATGAACGTAGGCTTCACGTTCGTATTCAGCTCCAGGATGTCGTACCTCATCGCAAGGGAGCGAAGGTTCTTCAACCCGATCTCCGCGAGCAGAACTGGGGTAAAGCTCGGGTCGATACCGAAGGGGTGAGGATCCCGCAGGTCCGCAACAACCAGCACAAAAAAGCGCTGATCGGGGTGCTGCGCGACATAGGAGGCCGCGAGGGTTCTTGCAAAAGACAGGTAGTTCGGGGAGACGATCGTGCAGGCAGCTCGGTTCACACGCGCGCCGCCAGGTTGAAGTTCAGCATCTGCCCCAGTTTATCAACGAGGCAGGCGGTCAGCGCCTTGCGACTCCCGCAGGGCAATCCAGGCACGTTGCACATCGCTCCAAACCCGGATAGGCCGCGCCGGGGCGCCTACTGCAATCGTCTTTTCCGGAATGGGACCAGTGACGACAGAGTTGGCTCCGATCACGCAGCCGTCCCCGATGCGCGCGCCAGCCAGCACCGCTACCCCGTCACCCAGCCACACATTGTCTCCCAGAAAGACCGGGGCGGCGGAATGAAGGGGGCGGGAGGCGGGCGGCACGGCAGGATCGCTCGCATCGTCCCCGCTGTATCGCCCATGCGCATGATCGCTGATCAACACCCGGCTGCCGCACAGCAGATGCGCTCCAATCGTGATCCGGTCAAGACATCCGATATGGACGTTATCCGACAACCGCGCATGCGGACCGATAGTGAGCTGCGGCGAAAACTGCTGCCCGCCGTACGCCAGAACAGCCTCCAGCCAAAGCGCATCGCCGGCGTGGAAGTCCGGCCCGATTCGCATATGGCTGAGCCCCAGAAGCCGAGGTGCAAGCCCCGCTCTGAACCCGGGCGCGCCAAGCTTACGGGCGGTCAGCGCATCCCGTAGACGGCGGTGAAGCCCGCCAGTCAAGCGCGAGGCAACATGCGGCCATCCGTTCGCACGCGCAGAGGCAATTGGGGAGTTCACTGGAGATATCCCGCAGTGCGCATCAGTAAACCGTCTCCGCCAGAACGCGTCGCAGGTATTGGCCATAGCTGCTACTGCCCAGACCGTCAGCGAGCTGTTCGAGTTGCGCAGCGGAGATATAGCCCAAACGGAAGGCAATCTCCTCCGGGCACGCCACCTTCAGCCCCTGCCGATGCTCAATAGTTTGGATGAAGTTCGCGGCATCCAGAAGTGAGTCATGTGTTCCAGTATCGAGCCACGCCATCCCGCGACCGAGCACCTCAGTCCGCAGCAGACCGCGCTCCAGATACCAGCAGTTTAGGTCGGTGATCTCATACTCACCGCGGGCGGAGGGCCTCAGTCCTTCAGCCACATTCACCGCCTGTGCGTCGTAGAAGTAGATCCCTGTAACGGCATACCGTGACTTGGGACGAAGTGGCTTTTCTTCCAGCGAAATTACACGCCGCTGGCTATCGAACTCGACAACGCCGTAGCGTTCCGGGTCGTTCACAGGGTAGGCAAACACCGTTGCACCGCTCGTCTGTGCAGCGGCCTTGCGCAACAGGCCCGCAAAGGCTTCTCCGTGGAACAAGTTATCGCCAAGTACCAGGCAACAGCTATCGCCCGCGAGAAAGTCTTTGCCAATGACCAGTGCCTGCGCCAGACCATCTGGTGAGGGCTGCACCGCATAGGAGAGCCGCATGCCCCATTGCTCTCCTGTGCCAAGCAGATGCTGAAAGCGTGGCGTGTCCTGCGGGGTAGAGATCAGGAGGACCTCACGCATCCCTGCAAGCATCAACGCCGCCAAAGGGTAGTACACCATTGGCTTGTCGTAGATCGGAAGCAGCTGCTTGCTGATGGCCTGGGTGGTCGGATAGAGGCGCGTTCCCGAACCTCCGGCGAGGATGATGCCCTTCATCGGTCACGTTCCCCCGCGATGGCTGGTGTCTCGATGAGTTCGTCCGAAGAGGCACGCCCCCTGTAGTTCAGGGCCATCCATTCCCTGTAGGAGCCCGTCCCCACGCTGTCCACCCAAGCCCCATTCTGCAGGTACCACTGGACTGTCTCACGCAGGCCCGCCTCGAAGGTGTGCTCCGGGCGCCAGTTCAGTTCGGTCATCATCTTGGTGGCATTGATAGCGTAGCGACGGTCGTGTCCCGGGCGGTCAGCGACGAAGCGGATCAACTGGGCATGTGGCCTGTGGGTCGCGTGAGGAACCAACTCATCCAACAACGTACAAATCGCTTGCACCACTTGGAGATTTGTCTTCTGGTTGTCGCCGCCGATGTTGTACGTCTCTCCGGGCCTCCCCTGCTCCAGCACTCGCCGGATGGCCGCGGTGTGATCCCGCACGTAGAGCCAGTCGCGAACCTGCTGCCCATCACCGTACACCGGCAACTCCCGCCCGGCGAGCGCCTGCAACAGCACAAGCGGAATCAGCTTCTCCGGAAATTGAAAGGGGCCATAGTTATTGGAGCAATTCGTGATCACCGCGGGCAGGCCGTACGTGTGGTGCCACGCGCGCACCAGCATGTCGCTGGCCGCTTTTGAAGCCGCGTACGGGCTGTTTGGGGCATAAGGAGTCGTCTCGCTGAAGGCGGGCGCGCTGGGGCCTAACGTCCCGTACACCTCATCCGTGGAGACGTGAATGAAGCGGAACATCTCACGCTCAATCGCGGGCAGAGTGGCCAGATGAGCACGACTCGCATCAAGCAACGAGGCCGTCCCGTTCACATTGGTCGTGACAAAGATCGCAGGATCCAGCACGGACCGATCGACGTGAGTCTCAGCAGCGAAATGAACGATGGCCCCGGGCTTGTGTTCTCTCAGAAGACGCTCGATCAGCGCCGTATCGCCAATATGTCCTTCGACAAAAAGATGACGTGGATCACCATCGAGTGCGTGCAGATTTGCACGATTGCCTGCATACGTCAGAGCGTCAAGGTTCACCACCGGTGAGCTCTCGCTTCCGATCCAGTCCAGGACGAAGTTGGACCCGATAAAACCCGCCCCCCCGGTGACAAGAATGGGTTGTGTTCGCGTCAAAGTTCTTCCTCTGCTCCCCTTGCGGCGATCATCCCAGGCGCTCTACGAGACGCCAGCCAGTGTAGACGAAGGACGACGCGGCTTGAACAGTCGCGTCAAGCTCGACCGCAGTCTTCCATGCGGACGCTTCAGCCGAACTCTCTTTGTAAGCGCGAACGGACGATCTCCCGGCCATCCGTACAAAAACACCGCATACACGAACCAGTAAAACGCCATGACCGGGATGAAGTCGAGGGCTCCGTCAATGCCTGCCATGACGATGTAAATGACCAGGCCTTTGAGCGCTGCGCGCTGCAACGGTGATCGCATCAGTCCGGGGTCGCCGGCAAGAATGATAAGCGGGCTCGCCATGATCAGGCTGAACGCAAAGAGACCGGCGATTCCCCAGTACTGCGCCGCGGACGCGTAAAGGATCTCGCCGAAGCCATACAACGCGTGTTCGGGAAGAAGGCCAGTTCCCTGCGCGGCGTAGACCTGGTTGATGCGGTTGCCGCCTGTCGCATCCAGCAGAAACTGTAAGCCGCCGCCCTGCGAGCTGATGAATAACAGCGAAAACAGGATGAAGCCGACAATGGCTCCCACCGCGATAAAGCGCCTGCGCGCCGCACCCAGGAAAAGCACTGGAAAGGTAGGTATCTGGCGTAGCAGTTGGACGCCCAGAGAGAGCAGTTCGTTGAAGATCAGCCCAACCCACACGCTTCGCGACAAGGTAAGGAAGAGAGCCGTCTTGAGCGTCGCTCGCCTCATGTTTGAGGGCTCAAGCCGGTCGTACAACGGCAGGAAGAGCAACGTGGAAACGCCGTACAGATTCCCATTGTTGTATGTCGAGATCAGCTTGTAGAAAAAGCCACGGCCGATATTCTTTGTGCTCTCCAGCTCGCCGTAGTCGGAGGCGTTCACCGTGAGATAGGGCACTTCAATAAAGCGGTGGGCTACGGGATGAAGGAAGAACAGGAAGATGCCCCACGCCGCAGCATAGAAGATGCAGGCGCAAAACCAACGTGCAAGCTGCTCGCCATCTAGCCACGGGAAAAAAGGACCATAAATCAGCAGAAAGACCCAGGGCAGAATGAACAAACCAACAAAGGTACTGAAGGCAAAGGGCGGGTTAGAAACCCCGTAAAACTTGCCCGCATAAACAAACAGGAGCTGCATGGGGATCAGCATGGCCGTTACCAGCAGAACACGACGCGGAAAGCGCAACGGCAGCTGCAGAAAGCGGACCAGGAACGCAGGCGGTGTCACAATGCCAAGGAGCAGGTACCCCCACGTCAGGGGTAGGGGGCCCAGGCGAAATCCTCCCTTGGGAAAGAGCACCAGAAAGACCACCAGGAGCAAGGCTCCCATCATGGCCAGTGGGGACCGGGCTCGCGTCCAGCGCCGAAAAAGAAGAGGTCGCCTAGAACGCTCCACGCATCCGCCTGAACATGACGCGGTATTCGGGAGTGCGCACGATGCGGCGACCGATCAGCTTGATCACGACGGCAACAAACGCAGCAAACAGACCGAAGCCAATCGCCGCGTACTGGTAAGGCTCACGTGGAGGCCATGCGCGAAATTCCGGCGGAATGGCCGGATCGATCACCACAAACGCTGCATGGGAGAACTCAGCATCCATTCGCGCCGCGCCAAACTGGCCGTTCAATGCCGCCACACGACCGGCATGTCCCTGCACCTCGCGCTGGGCACGCTGCAGGTCCAGTGACGCAGTCGGGATCTTCGCTGCCGAGATCGGCGCGCCAACTCCGCTGAAGCCCTGGCCAACCTCCTGCTTGCGTTTCTGCGCCTCCACCGCGGCAATCTGGGATCGCAGTCTCTGCACTTCGGGGTTGGTTTCACTCTCACTCTGCAGCAGCGTGGAGAGCTGCACCTGAAGACCCGTGATCTGCCCTTGCAGGTTGACGATATTGCCGATTCCCGCTGCGGCCTGCGTCTCGGGGGCGACCTGGCCGGTGCGAATTTGATGGGCAGCAAACTCGTCCTCTGCCTCGTCCAGGGCCTGCTGTTCTTCTTCCAACTGCCGGTTGAAAAATTTCTGCGTCACTGCGGACTGAGACCGGGCCATCTTGTCGCTGAGGTCCTGCAGGCCCTCCAAGTACGCATTGGCAATCGAGGCAGATTTTTCGGCATTCTCGTCACGGACCGTCAGGCTGATGATCCCGTCGATGCCCTCGCTGATAGTCGTCCGGCTCCCCAGTATCAGGCGGCCTACTTCTCGACTACCGGTTCCGTAGTACTTCAGCAGATCCGCGCGTCTGACGACGTTGTCCTCAACGCTGCGGCTGCGGAGTAGGCCGATGTACAAGTTGCCCGGACCACTGGCCTGGAAGATCGATGTGAGGCTCGCCGCTTCAGTGTTGCCGCCCTTGGGCAGGAATGTGGCCTGCGCTACATACTGCGGCTTCAGGGTCGACACATAATACAGGCCGAGCGCCGCCACCAGGGCAAAGGTGATCAGGGCCAGTTTCCACTCCGACAGCAGCGCCACAATGACCGCCACGAGGTCGATGCCCTGCTCACCCGTGTCCAGATCGGTACGGTGCAGGTGCTCCAGAACGTCGGGTTCATTCACCATAGAAACTCGGCGATCCTTTTGCGTGAAGTGTACGGAGCGCGCGGGAGGAAGGGTCCCGCGGTGTTTGTGCCTATCAATATTGACGTGAGAGCAGGAAAAGTGTCGCGGCACTGAACCCAACGTTGCTGACAATGCCGGCCAGATCCACTACCCGCTGCAGAAGCGCGCGGCGATCGAGGATCGGCGGAACAATGATCGTGTCGCCCGGAAACACAGACGACTTCTTCACATTGGCGTATTGCTCGCTCACCACGGAGCCGTCTGCGCGCAGGATGAACGCCCGCCTTTTGTCCGCCTCGCGATCAGGTCCGCCTGCGCGGTGCAGGTAGTCCACCATGCGTCGCCCTGGAGTGAATACAAACGCATTTGCGTTGTAGACCTGGCCTTCGACGTTCACCGAGGAGGGTACCCGCGGAACGATAAAGCGGTCGCCATCCTCAAGCTGCAGATCCGGAACTTCAGCGACGCCGTTGCTATTTGGGTGAAGATCCAGCACGATGCGTCCCGTGGGTTGCACCTGCCGGATGCGCGCTACTGCGGTGCGGGCATCCTGAGCGGAGGCGCCCGCGGCGACCTGATCGGCCGCGGAGATTGCCCGCGCCGTGTTGTTCGCCGTACTTGCTGAAACCTGTGCATCGAGCTCATCGGCGTACTCGCGTAGCCGTTGAGCCTCCACGCGGCGCACCGATTCCCGCGTGAACTGGGACGCATACAGGTAGGCGTCCGGGCTAAATCCGCCAGCCCGCGCTAGGAGACTTCGGAGCGTTTCTCCCGGATGCACACTGTATACACCCGGCGCCAGGAACTCGCCTTCAAGCCGAACAAAACGCGTCTGCTGAGACGTGGGCACCCGTATGTCTGAGGTGGAGAAGACAGTGACGACGTCCCCAGGTTCCAATTCAAAGTTCTGCGCCCCGTCGCCATTCAGCACCAGCGCTCCAAGGTTGAATGGGATCAGCGATGTCTTGAGATCCTTTGTGCTCAGGCGCTCAATAACCGCGTAGCTCCAGTCGATATCCGGGGCGCTTAAAATGACGTCGTTCTGCGCCGGAAAGGTCGCGTTTGTGCTTGTCAGCGCGGAGCTCACGGTCGTTCCAGCTTGCCCCACAGAAGTCGGCCGGGATCCGCTGCCGGGGCTGGTTCCTGCACCAGTACCGGTCGACGCGCCCGCAGTGCTCCCGGCTGTCCCCGGACCCCCGCTCGATGTACCGGTCCCACTCGTTTCAGCGGATCCCGCTGCTGACGGATTCTCAGAAAGTCGCTGCTCCGCAGTGCCGTTCAGTTGCAGAGAGCCCTGGCCCGCCTGCGCCGAGGCGCCCGTCGCTGTGTAGTCCTGAACGGACTGCCCAAGCTGGTTGCGCTTGCTCCAGTAATTGCGGGTAATCAGGGCGGCCTTGTCCGGGAACAGATCGTTCAGCCGCATGCCGGCGTGCCAGGTATATCGGCCCGGGTTGGCGACATTACCGCGCAACGTCACTGCGTTCCGGAAGCGCTCGACGATGGAGGAGATGCTCAGGATGTCGCCGTTATGGAGTACCTGCGAGCCTTCCGTGGTCAGGTTGACGTCTTCCACGCTGCGCATCTGGTGCTCATATACACGCTCCAAGCGGGCAAAGCTGGTGGACGCTACTGCTGTCTCGCCGCCGGCCAGTTGCAGGGCGTCGTCGATCGTCGTTGCCCCCTTCAACTCGTAGATCGCCGGGGTGTTAACGCTTCCCGTGACCGCTACCTGGGGTCCCACGAACGGTATAAAGATGACGTCGCCCGACGCAAGCCGGACATCGTTGGTCTTGTCCCCGTGCAGCAGCAGGTCGTAGAGGTCGAAGTGCACGACCGTCTTGCCATTACGCTTCACCTGGATATCACGGAGCGAGCCATCGTTCGCCGGTCCGCCCGAGGCGAAGACCGCGTTCAGCAGGGTGCTCATTGCACTGATCGAGTAGGTTCCCGGACGGCGGGCCTCGCCCACCACGAAAACCTGGATGGAACGCAGCGAGCCGACGTTCGCCGTCAATGTGAACCCGCGATAGAGCCGGGAGAATTGACGGGTCAGGAAGTCGGTCAACTGCGAGTACGGAAGCCCCGCAACATGAACCGGTCCTAGTCCTGGAACGTTGATCGCGCCCGTCCGGTCGACGGTCAAGTTGTACTGCAGACTGACCTGACCGACGGTCTGAATGGCCAGAGTGTCTCCCGGGCCGAGGACATACGACTCGTCTACGGGAACATCACCGACCGGCGCGAAGGTGCTCGGGACGTTGTTAAAGAGGGACGAGCCAAAGATCGGAAGGAGACGGTCTGTCGAGGTTGCAACCAGTTGCTGAAACTGCGTGGGCGCCTCGGGAACGTTGATCCCCTCCACGCCACCCGTCCTCTGCGCAGTGGGGTTCGCCGCTGTGGTGGTCGCATTTGGGGTAGCGACGCTGCCGGACTGCGCCGCCGCTGAAGGCGCATTCTGGACTGCGGTCGGAATCGAGATCTGGGGTGCCGAAGGGGCTGCCGTGGGCGCAGCAGGGCCCGCTGCAGGAGCCTGGGAGCGAGCCGCGGGACAGAAGATCGGGGTGGCGAAAAGAACTGCGACAGCGACACGGAGAAGGTGCCGCGGGTGCAACTGAGGCCTCGAGATGGTTCGGTTCACGCTTGAGAAATCCTGAGTCCGGACCGGAATCGGGCGAAAAGCCAGGGTCGGGAAACCGTCTCAGTGTATCGCAACCAAAGGCTTAGCCACATTTACCCCAGGGAGGCTGGCTGCCCAGACCGGGGTGCTATGTCCTTAGCGGGAGCGGAACTTGGCGTAGATTGCCGCACCAGCCGCCCCGACCGCGCCAAGAACCGCCGTCGGGCATTCCGGGGAGTGAATGCACCCGGTTTGCGCATGGGCCGAGGTCACGCATAGCAGCAAAAGGCAGGGGAGGGTGCTCAGGATCGTTCGCTTCATCGCCAATGTGCCTTTGTGGAATGGAGTGGCTTCACGGAGATCATATCCGCTTTATGTCTTCCCAAGCCCGCCGGTCTCAGATTTCGCACGGAGCCTGCGCCTAAGATCCTCTGTGACCTCGCGATGGCAGGGCAGACACAGGGACCGTAGATTGTCCAGATTGCACAGACCTCCTCCCTCGGCCACCGGAAGGATGTGGTCGGCGTCCCACAGCGAGCGCCTGGAGTGAACAGTGCTCAAGCCCCAGACCTCGAGCGCCTGCATTCGGGCGCGGCCCCGGCTTTGCTTCAGTCGTACGAACTCCGAGACGGTGTCTGTCCCGCACAGGGCGCAGATGCCCCGGTCGCGCAGGAACACCTGGTCGCGCAGGTAGCCCGGATCTGAGCGCATGCGCCACTCGTGAACACAGAACGGTGAGCAAAAGGTGCGGCGTCGGCGAGTGAGGATCTCCAGACGGCACCAGCGGCAAAGTGGACGCGCACCTGGCCGATGCGCCGCTAGCTCGGCGGGCGTGGCTGGACCCGCTTCGGGCAGGATTCTGGGGGGCCGACTGCTCACGATCACAGGCAGAATACCCGCCGGAGGCAGCCCGGGAACCACCGGGGACCTCCTATGATTCCGAGTGGAGGAAGAATGGCACGGACAGAATCGACCATGGTGGAACTGGGGACAATGGCCCCCGCCTTTGAACTGGTGGACGTGATCACCGGGCGCGCGATGGGCCGTGACGACGTATTTGCCCTTGCATGGGACGATGCGGCGAGCGACGCAGTGAACACGGCCACCCACGGCGGCCTTCCGCAGAAGCGCGGCCTGCTGGTGATGTTTGTCTGCGTGCACTGCCCCTACGTGAAGCACGTTGAAGAAGAACTCGCCCGGCTCGGTCGCGATTACTTCGGGAAGAATGGAGAGGGCCCGATCGCGATCGCTGCCATCCAGTCCAACGACATTGCGCAATACCCGGAAGACGGACCCGAGGGCATGCGCGAACAGGCCAGCCGCCTGGGCTGGACCTTTCCCTACTTACTCGATGAAGACCAGGAGATAGCCCGGAGCTATGGCGCTGCCTGCACGCCGGACTTCTTTCTGTTCGACGGAGAGATGCGCCTGGTGTACCGCGGACAACTGGACTCCAGCCGGCCCCGTCGTGGGGACTCGGGAAATGATGTACCGGTCACGGGTGAAGATCTCCGCGCAGCGATGGACGCCGTGATCCGGGGCAAGCGGCCGGACCCGAATCAACGAGGCTCGATCGGCTGCAACATCAAGTGGCGGGAAGAGGGGCCGGCAGCCTGATGCGTCCGAAGCGAACCGTTACTCAGACCGACGCGAGAGATCTTCACACCCATTCAGCCGCGAGTCGTTGTCACCGCAGATAGACTTGGAAAAATGCCATCGCCGCTTGACACACTCAAAGAAGGGGTCCGCCGGTTTCGCCGCGATGTGTACCCGACGGAAGCCGTCCTATACCAACGAGCCGAAGCGGAGCCGCAACGGCCGCACACCCTGTTCATCACTTGCGCGGACTCTCGCATTGATCCGGCCTCCATTACGCAGGCCGCGCCGGGCGAGATCTTTGTGATGCGCAATATCGGCAACCTGGTTCCTGCGTTACGGCGAGATGCTGGGCGGCGTGAGCGCAGTCATCGAGTTTGCTGTGCAGGGCCTCAAGGTTCAGCACGTCGCCATCTGCGGCCACTCGGATTGCGGTGCGATGAAGGCTCTGCTGCAGCCGCATTCCACTGAGTCAATGCCTACGGTTACAAGCTGGCTCACCAATGCCAAAGCTGCTTTGGCGGTGTCCCAGAGCCTGCATACACGGGCCGAATGGCGGCGAGATCTGCTGAGTCTATTGACGGAGCAGAACGTCCTGCTCCAGATGCAGCACCTGCGGACGCACCCCTCCGTGGCTAGCGCGATGGCACTCGGTGAGCTGACCATCTCGGGGTGGGTCTACGACATTGGTCGTGGCGAAGTCCGCATCGCAGAAGGGGCCGCGCAAGCATTCACGCCGGTCGATGGCGTACCGACCGGCGCTCACTGACTGCGTAAACAAGCCTTAGCTAGTCGCGGGTTTGCGCGTCTGACCCGTGCTGCTTGACCATCTTGTTGTAAATGCCGAGCAAGAGGAACGGCGCAACCCACTGCCCAACAAAGAGGGCCTCGTGCTTCTTGCCGGCAAGTTGAAACGAAACCGAGCCCAGAATGGATGCGATCGCCAGCCCAAGGTAGGCGCTCGAGGGGAGTTGCGACGTGTACTGCTCGATGGACGCCGTGAACTGATCTTCATTGGCCTGTCCGGCCGATACGCGATAATCTGCCATGCCCTAATCTCTCTCCGGCCAGTTGCCGTGCTGAGGAAGATGCGTGGCGGGTGGGATAGGTCGTCTCAGATCGACGGAAATTCGATCCAAAGCTCTTGGCTGCCATCGCTTTGCGCAAGGCCACCGATGGGCGCTGGGCTGCTCCATGCCATCAAAGGGTGACTGCGTTGACTTTCCGGCCGACCGGGGCATAGGCTGGACGGGATGAGCCTTTCGCAGCACCATCGGATTCACCACCATCATGCCCACGGCATGTTGGCGTGTGGCTCCGGTGCGGCGATCTAAACAGAACGCATTGCAGCATCAGCGGCCCGCCAACGCGCTCACCGCGAGCGGGCTTTTTGCTGCGCGGTGGCTCCGTGGAACGCAGGGAGAAACAAGGGATGACGACGCAGTTCCAAACGCAGGTCAGCATTGACTTCGAGAAGGCCGGCGGCCTGGTTGCCGGCATCGTGCAGGATGCCCGCACATCGGCGAGGTCCTGATGCTTGGCTTTTTGAACCCGGATAGCTGGGCCAGGACCCTGGAGACCGGCTTCGTGACTTTCTGGAGCCGCACCCGCAACAAGCTCTGGATGAAGGGCGAAACCAGCGGCAACCGCCTGCGCGTGGTCTCCGCCGCGACCGACTGCGACAACGATGCCCTGCTCTTTCGGGTCGAAGTCGAAGGCGACGGCCTGGTCTGCCACGAAGGAACCGTGAGCTGCTTCACCAAGCCCATAGCAGCTGGGAGATGCCAGCTAACCATGGCAAATAAACTTAAACTCGGCATCCCCAAGGGCAGCCTGCAGGACGCGACCATCGCACTGTTTGCGCAGGCAGGATGGAACATCTATGCCAGCGGCCGCAGCTACTTCCCTTCCATCGACGACCCGGAGATCGAATGCATGCTGGTACGCGCGCAGGAGATGGCGCGCTACGTCGAACACGGCGCGCTGGACGCAGGCCTGACCGGCAACGACTGGGTGCTGGAGAATGAGAGCGATGTGGAACGCGTAACGTCGCTGACCTACTCCAAGCAGAGCCGGGTTCCGGTGAAGTGGGTTCTGGCGGTGCCAGAAGACTCGCCGTTTCAGCGGCCAGAAGACCTGGCAGGCAAGGTCATTGCGACCGAGCTCGTCGAGTACACCAAGCGCTACTTCGCCGGCAAGAACATCCCGGTCAAGGTCGAGTTCAGCTGGGGCGCCACCGAAGTCAAGCCGCCCACGCTTGCCGACGCCATCGTTGAGGTTACCGAGACCGGCAGCTAGCCTGCGCGCGAATCGCCTGCGCATCATCGAGACGCTGATGGAGAGCGAAACCCAGCTCATCGCCAACAGGACGGCGTGGGCAGGACGAATGGAAGCGCTTCGAAGATTCGATACGCTTGAGCCTGATGCTGAAGGGCGCGATGGCTGCGCAGACCCAGGTGGGTCTGATGCTCAACGTACCCAGGGCGGATCTGGATGAGGTGCTGGGCGTGCTGCCCGCGCTGAACTCTCCCGACGGTCTCCGAGCTGCGCGACAGAAGCTGGGTCGCAGTGAATACGATTCTGGAACAGTCCGTCGTGCGCGATGTCATCCCGAAGCTAAAGGCTGCAGGCGGCACCGGCATCGTCGAGTACCCGCTCAGCAAAGTTGTGTTGTAACGCAGAGGGAAGGGCTAGAGGTCACGATGAAGATCTTCTGGATCGTGCTGGCTGTGATCGCTGTCGGTCTGGCCATCAACGCGGGCGTTATGTACCTGCTGCAGAAGCGTCGTCAACAGCGCGCTGAGCGGGACGGCGTCGTGCTGTATGCGACGCGTGGTCTCCGCCGCTGCGCTCGGCGGCCTGCTGAAGTACGCGGATATGAAGAAGGTCACGATGCGCATCCAGGACCCCGGATCGAAGTCCCCGCGCGAGGTGTCATTGCGCACTCGCATGCCAGCGGGACAGAAGGTCACGCCCGGCATGAAGATCGCGGTTGTCGTTGACCCCGATAAGCCAGAAGCGGGTGTATCCCGCGGGGCCCGAAGCGGCGAAGCGTGCCGTGATGACGGGTTCGCGGCTGGAGCGCCGCCACATGCGCGTAGGAAGCGCTGGACAACGCGAACAGCAACCACCGCGCGACCCCATCCCCTATCCCAGGCACCTGAACCGGCGATAAAGCCGGTCGCGAGATCCGAGAACACGATGAAGATTCTCAAGACATTTGGCGACAGCGCCGCGGCCGCCGAACACCGCGATCAAGCAGATCGAGCAGCGCGGCGCGGTGAACACGGCCAAGGTGGACGCGACGGTGCGAACCATCCTCGCCGACGTGCGCCAGGGCGGCGATGACGCCGTACGCGAGTACGCGCAGCGCTTTGATGGGCTCACAGCCGAGCAGCCCCTCCTGGTCAGCCGCGAGGAGATGGAAGCCGCCTGGGACGAGACCTGCGAAGAACTTCGCGCCGCCATGCGTCTCGCGCAGGCCAACATTCGCGCCTTTGCAGAAAAGCAGCTGCCGCGCGCCTGGAGCTTTCGCCCGCAGGACGGCATGGAGGTCGGCCAGATTGTGCGTCCGCTGGACTCCGTCGGCTGCTATGTGCCGGGCGGCCGCTATCCCCTGCCGTCCACGCTGCTGATGACCGCAACGCCGGCGCAGGTGGCCGGTGTGGAGCGCATCGTGGTCTGCTCGCCGAAGCCGGCTCGCGAGACGCTGGCGGCTGCGTATCTTGCGGGCATCACGGAGTTCTACCGCATCGGCGGCGCGCAGGCCGTAGCGGCGATGGCCTACGGCACGGAGACGATTGCGCCGGTGACGAAGATCGTCGGCCCCGGCAATCTGTACGTGACCGCGGCCAAGATTGCGGTCTCCTTCGAGACTGGCATCGACATGCCCGCGGGCCCGACCGAGATCGTGGTGACCAGCGAGACAGGCGACTCCAGCGGCATCGCGGCAGACCTGGTCGCGCAGGCCGAGCACGATCCCGAAGCGCTGGCCGTGCTCATCACCAGCAACGCAGAGCTGGCCGAAGAGGTTGTGCTCGAAGTCAAGCGGCAGGCGCGAGGCAACGAGATCGCCGAGCAATCGCTAGCCGCCCAGGGGTACGCTTTCGTCACAGCGACCGTGGAGGAAGCGCGAGCGCTGACCAACCGCCTCGCGCCGGAGCACCTGACCGTGGACGCAGGCAGCGATCTGCGCTGGGTGCAGAACGCGGGGTCGGTCTTCATCGGGCACCACACGCCGCAGTCGATGGGCGACTACATCTCCGGCCCGAACCATGTGCTGCCCACCGGCCGCACCGGACGCGTGCGCGGCGGCTTGAGCGTGCTCGACTTTGTGAAGATCATCACGGTGCAGCAGTACACGCTGCGATGCCCTGCGTGAGGTAGGGCCGCACACCATCGCGCTCGCCACGGCAGAAGGCCTCACCGGACATGCGGAAAGCGTCCGCGTACGAATGCGCTAAGGGAAATCTGGATGAACAGCGTCGCCGAATTTGAATCCGCGCAGGAACAGAAAGTCAGACGGCCGCAGCCGCGGCCGACTTGTGCGTGACGATGCCGGAGTACCATCCGCCGCTGGCCTCACGCGCAGGCTCTGCGGCTGGACTTCAACGAGAACACGCTCGCGCCCAGCCCGCGCGTGCTTAGCGAAGCTGCAGCAGCTTACGGCCGAAGGCCTGACCGTCTACCCGGAACGTGAGCCCGTGGAGCGGATCGTCGCCGCAGCACCTCGGCGTGGAGAGCAACCAGGTGCTGCTGACCAACGGCGTGGATGAGGCCATCCATCTGGTGGCCTGCGCCTTCCTCGACGAAGGCGATGAGGCGCTCGATCTGCACGCCCACCTTCTTCATGTACGACGTGTCCGTCAGCATGATGACCGACAGGCTCGTGCGGGTGCAGACCGACGATTCACTGACCTTCCCGTTGAGCGCTTCCTTGCAGCGATCACGCCGCGCACCAAGCTGATCATTGTGGCCTCGCCAAACAACCCAACAGGCGCCGTGGTCAGCCGGGAGCACCTTCTTGCCATTGCGAAGGCCGCACCCGAAGCCGTGTTGATGGTGGACGAGGCATACTTCCATTTCTACGGCGAGACCCTGCTCGGTGACATCAACTCCTACCCGAACCTGCTCGTTGCGAGGACGTTCTCGAAGGCCTACGGCCTGGCCAGCCTGCGCATCGGAATGCTGGCCGGAGATGCCCGCTTGATGAGCTTCCTGCGCAAGGTCAGCTCACCATACAACGTCAACGGTGTGGCCCTGGCGGTCCTGCCCGACGCGCTCGCGGACACCGCATACACGGAGTGGTACACAGCGCAGGTACACCAGGGTCGCGAGCGCGTATTTGCCGCCCTAGACGAGCTGAACGTCCGGACCTGGCCGAGCGCAGCCAACTTCGTATTGATGGACATTGGACCGCGTCACAAGCAGTTCTGTGCGGCCATGCGCGACAAGGGCGTGCTCCTGCGGGACCGGTCTTCAGACCCCGGGTGCGAAGGCTATGTGCGGATCACCATCGGCACTGAAGAACACGTCACACATGGCCTTCAAGCAATGCGCGAAACATTGGCAGAGATGAGATGGACCCCCATTGAGGGCAGGCATGCGCGGCAGACTGGCACCGAAGCGCGCGAGTTCGAATAAGTCTGTACCAACGGCGAGGAACAGGAGCAATGGCTAAGCTTCGCAGCAGACCCCTGATGATCGCGCCCTTCATTCCACTCTGGGGTATCCTCGCCTTCTTTGGGGCAGAACGGTTTCGCGGCACGCCCTTCTGGGCGCCCTTTATTGCGGTCATGGTGCTGCTTCTGATAGCGCTGTTTAGTTATGTTGCAGCCCAAACATTCAGGGCAAAGCGGATGCGTTCAGGCCGCTGAAGGAGAAGGACATGAGCGATCTGGTGCAAGAGCTAGGGACCGTTCCGGTCAGCAATGAGCAGCGCAGCGGCTCTGTGCTGCGCAACACCCTGGAGACCAGGATCAAGCTGGAGTTGAACGTAGACGGTACCGGGCAGTACAAGGTGTCCACCGGCATCCGCTTTTTCGATCACATGCTGGAGAGCTTCGCGAAACATGGAGCGTTTGATCTCGCACTCGAGTGTGCCGGTGACCTGGATGTCGATCAGCACCATACGGTAGAAGACGTCGGGATTGCGCTGGGCGAGGCCTTTGGGGAGGCGCTTGGTGATAAACGCGGAATCCTGCGTGCGGGCTACTTTGTTATGGCAATGGACGAGACCCTCGCCGTGTGCGCTATTGATCTGTCGGGGCGTGTGAGTTGCGTTGTGGACGACGCTCTGACGCAACCACTTGTTGGCGATTTTCAGACCGAGCTTGTGCCGGACTTCTTCGATGGCTTCGCGCGTGGTGCCAAGGCCAACGTGCATGTGAAGACGATGTATGGCCGCTCGAACCACCACAAGATCGAAGCGATTTTCAAGGCCTTCGCGCGGGCGATGCGCGGCGCCTGTTCGCGCGATGAGCGCATGCGAGATCTGTTGCCGAGCACCAAAGGACTGTTGTGATGATTGAGCTCTCCAAGGATCAGCGTAAAGAGGCCCTCCAATCCATTCAGCAGTACTTCGAACGCAATCTGACCGAACCGCTAGGGGATCTTGCCGCAGGCATGTTGCTGGACTTCTTCCTGCAGGACGTTGGACCGGTGGTCTACAACAAGGGTGTCTCGGACGCCCAGGCCCGCGTAGCGCTAGGGATTTCTGAGCTTGATAGCGAGCTCTATGAAGCTCCCTTCACCTACTGGCTGAAGCCTGCCAAGCGGAGTCGCTAACGTGATCGCCGTGATCGACTACAAAGCGGGCAATCTCACCAGCGTGGTGAAGGCGTTGCGGTATCTCGGCGCAGACGACATTCGCGTGACGCAGGAACCGAACCATGTGCTTCGTGCCCAGAAGATCGTGCTTCCTGGGGTTGGACACTTCCGCTCGACGGAGCTTCTGCATTCGTTGGGACTGACCGAAGCTGTTCGTGAGGCTGCGGTGCAAGGCACGCCGTTTCTGGGAATCTGTGTCGGATTGCAGTGGCTGTACGAGGGCTCGACGGAGGCTGCAGAGACCGGGGGCCTTGGGCACTTTGCTGGGCAATGCGAGCGGTTCCCTGCCCAATATCTGGGTGCCGAGTTAAAGGCGCCGCACGTAGGCTGGAATTCGCTGGAGAGCATCCGACCAGATTCGCGGCTGCTGGCGGGTGTCGCGGAGGGAGCGTTTGTGTACTACACGCATTCCTGGCGCGCGTCGGTCTCGGCCGACACAGCGGCCACCACGCTTTATGGCGGGGCATTTACAGGAGCGGTGGAACGGGCCAACGTGATGGGCGTGCAGTTTCATCCCGAGAAGTCCGGCGACACGGGGTTACAGGTGTTGAAGAACTTTCTGGCGCTGTAGCATCACACGTATCGGAGATGCCTTGCATATGAGTACAGCGACTGACTTGAACGATAGCGAGATGGAGCTGACTGTCACGGACGTAACTACCGGTGCGACCACGGAGGAGCCGCATGTGTCAGCGCTGGCAGTGCCTGCCGTGAAGCTGGATCAGATCAACAACTGGACTGGCGTGAACGAGCTTCCGTTCGACCCGATTGCGGAACGAGTGCTGGAGATCTCTGCGCATGATGAGCAGGGAGAGCTTCAGCAAGGAATGCTCTCGGTGGTCATTGCGAGGCCGTTGCTGATCGAGGGCAAAGGATGGGCTTGCCTGTACAGGCTGAGTGCGATGGGACGAGAGCATGTGTCGCCTGCCCGCGGGGTGGATGCAGTGGACGCGTTGCAGCAGGCGTTCACCATGGTGCACCGTCAGTTGCAGGGCATGGGACGGATGCACAAGATCACGTTTGGCGGCGGCGATGACCTGGGCTTCGGGGCTGTGGGCACTGACGCGGCGGCTAAAGGACAGGGCTGTCCGGTGATGAACGGGAGCATCGACCTGTGAGGAGGGGCGGTTGCTGACCAAGCGTGTGATTGCCTGTCTGGATGTTCGGGGCGGACGTGTGGTGAAGGGTGTGCAGTTCGTAGATATCGTGGATGCGGGCGATCCGGCTGAGCTGGCGCATCGTCATGCGGCTGCGGGCGCGGATGAGATTGTGCTGCTCGACATCACGGCTACGCATGAGGGACGTGGAACGCTGCTGGATACGGTGAAGCGGACGGCTGAGGCGTTGTTTGTGCCGTTCACTGTCGGTGGAGGCATACGGTCTGCGGAGGATGCGGCCGCAGTGTTCGATGCGGGGGCAGACAAGGTATCGATCAACTCTTCGGCGATTGCCCGGCCTGAGTTGATTGGGGAGATCGGCGGCAGCTTTGGAGCGCAGGCTGTGATCGTGGCGATCGATGCTCGGCGGGCTGCGGGCCGCGCTGATCCGGTCGGTGAGGCTGAGGTGTATGTGAGCGGTGGGCGCAAGCCAACCGGGCTACGGGTGGTGGAGTGGGCTCAGGAAGCTGAGGCGCGTGGAGCTGGAGAGATCCTGCTGACTTCGATGGATGCGGACGGGACCCGGGCGGGGTTTGACCTGGAGCTTACGGCTCGCGTGTCGGAGGCGGTCCAGATTCCGGTGATTGCTTCGGGTGGTGCTGGATCGGCGGCTCACTTTGCCGAGGTGTTTACCCGCGGGAAGGCCGATGCCGCGTTGGCGGCGAGCATCTTCCACTTTGGCGTGACGGATTGCCGGGCTCTGAAGGCTGAGGTGGCGCGGAGCGGTGTGCCGATGCGGCTGCCCTGCTGACTCCCGAGCGAGGGGTACCCTCCCGGGTACTTCCAGTCTAAAGTACGTTCGACATTGAACTTAGGTCCGGACCTGCACCCGTGGCAGATGAGAGCGGGGTTTCTTTGCTCGGCGGGCCGCCTGCTCTTACAACGTTATGTGGAGGATACGGCGCAGGGTGCTAATACTGTGCAACCGAGTGCCAGATTGCCTGTAAGCTAACGGCGGTCTCCAGATGCCTATGCGCGGCTTCAGGAAGTGGATCCCGGTGGCAATGCCCCTGGTTCCGGCTTTGGGCTGGGCGCAGCAGACACCGGTCCGTCCCGCTGGATGGGCGGCAGCCGAACGCCCCGAACGGGCGGCGGTGGGCCCATCTCTTTGGCGGGTTGAGGGCCGGGATGCCTGGTCAGGGGTGCGCTACGTGCGCGTGCTGCTAACGGCCGGAACGCCAGCCAGTGAGCCGGTGCAGACGGCCGAAGCGCCTGCCCTTGCGGGCTTCAGCGCGGCGACGCTTACGGCACAGTGTACGCAGGAGGCGAGCGGTAAGTTACGGTTCGAGTTGCTGGCCAACTTCGGCGGGGTGGCTGACACGGGGTTCTATCCACCGTGGCATTCCTCAGGGCTGGATGACCAGTTTCCGCCCCCTACGCGGAAGGTGATGCTTACGATGGAGTTCCTCGGGTACACCAAGGTGAAGCCCTTCAAGCGTCAATTTGAAGAGGTGACCGCACCCGGGCCTGAGCAGTTGCGGTACATGAACCCGGGTAGCGGGTCGTCCAACATGGAGCCGGCCGCATGGTTTCTCCAGTATCTGCGTGCGTTGCCAACGTTGCGGTTGAGCGGTGGTGGGCATTCGGCGGAGTTCGCCACTGCGGGTTGGCTGGCGCAGTTGCACAAGGAGCCGCTATGCGGGGCCAGCGGCGCTTGAGCGCAAGAAAAAGCCCAACGCCCGGGTAGGCGCTGGGCCGTTGCGACGCTTTGTACCGAAGCCTAGTGAGGCGAGTTTGCCTGGGCCTTGGTCTTATCAATGGTGGCGTCGTCTTTGGCGGTCATGTGGCGCTCTTTGGCCTTGTCTTTCGCCGCGGTGGTCTTCTCATTGCGAGCGCCGAAGAGCTTCTCGGTGCCTTCCTTGGTCTTGTCGTAGCCCTTGACGGTGCCTTCCTTGGTCTTGTCGGCGGCGATTACGGTGCCTTCCTTGGTCTTGTCGACGGCCTTGGTGGTGCCGGTTTTCGTGTCGTGCGCGGCGGTGCGGGTGCCAGATTCGGTCTTGTGAACGGTCTTCCTGGTGCCGGTCTTTACAGCGTGGCCGGTGTCTTTGGCCGCGTTCGAGGTGTCTTGGCCGGCGTTGTGCATGTCCTGGCCGGCAGTCTGGGCGTGCGAGATGGCAGGCGCCAGCAGATTAGACGCCAGGATGAGGGACGCGAAGGCTGTGGCGAAACGAGGCTTGGTCATAGTGAGTAAGGTTCCGTTTCTGCCGATAGGGTTGTAAATCCCTGCCGAATTTTGGCGAGCACCGGCGCTTCTAGGAACCCGTTGGGACCCGGCGGGTTGCGGCAGGGGCGAATGCTTGCAATCAGGGTGCGCAAATTAGGTGTTGACGTGAGGCCAGAATCCACTACCATTCGGTTGTGGATAGATTGGGGACAACGTTTGCAGCTCTCTCTGACCCAACACGGCGGGCCATGATCGAACGCCTGGCACTTGGGCCAGCCTCCGTGCATGGTTTGACGGAACCATTTGGGCTGTCGCAGCAGATGATTTCGAAGCATATTGCGTACCTGGTGCGGGCGCGGATTGTCGTGAAGACGAAACGTGGACGAGAGAGTGTATGCACCTTAAGGCCGCAGGCGATCAAGACGGTCAGCGACTGGGCTTTCAGCTATCGCCGATTCTGGGAAGAGAGCCTGGACAAGCTGGATGCGGTTGTAAATCAAATGAAGAAAGAGGAGGTAAGAGATGGCGCAAAGCACAGTGAATGAAGTAGAGCGGATGACCATTACGCGGGTGTTCGATGCTCCACGCGCGTTGGTCTGGAAGGCGTGGACGGACCCCAAGTACGTTATGCAGTGGTGGGGGCCCAAGGGGTTTACGGCGCCTTTTTGCGAGATCGATTTTCGCGTCGGAGGGAAGTTTCTCTGCTGCATGAAATCGCCGGATGGGCAGGAGTTCTGGAACGCGGGCGAGTACCACGAGATTGTTCCGTACGAGAAGATTGTCTCGTCGATGTACTTCTCCGATTCGAAGGGAAACAAGGTCGAAGCTGCGGAGTACGGGATCGAACATGAGGCGATAGAGGATGCGCACGATGTAACGATCTTTGAGGATTACGGAAGCGGCCAGACCAAGCTTACGTTCATTGGAAATGAAGCCATGGAGAGCGCAAGAAACAGTGGTCAGGTCGAGGGCTGGAACCAGATACTGGATAAGGTCGCCACGGTGGTTGCGGAGTTGGGGCAGGCGAAGTGATGTGATGTAACTCAGTAACACTGGCCGAGGTTGCTGCGGTGACTTAGTTCAGGCGTGTTCCTGGTCACTTATCCGAATCGTCTTCTGTCCGGGTAAGTGACCTTTCACGCGATGAATCCTCGGACGCGAGTGCGGCTCACGAGCAAGTTTGAATCAATCCGAAGGTAAGTCCGTACAGGCGTACTGTGGTGGTCCGTTGAGCACGTAGGGCTTCGGCGACCGAGTTGCGTCTTTGGATGGGGTGTGGTCGTCTAAGGACAATCCCCTGACCGATTGAGGTTCCCCTTGCGCATTTCGCTTCATGCTGTTGTGGCCGTGTTGCCGTTTCTTTCGCTTCCCTTTCTGTCCAGCGCACGGGCGCAGAGCAAGGTGGAGCCACGGCCTTCGTTGTCGCAGCCGGCGATTTCGCCTGACGGGAAAGAGATCGCGTTTGTGAGCGGGAGCGACCTCTGGACGGTGCCTGCGGGCGGTGGCGAGGCTCATCTGCTGGTGAGTGATCCGGCGGAGGAGTCGCGGCCGTTGTACTCGCCGGATGGGACGAAGCTGGCGTTTATGTCCACGCGCACGGGGGCTGGGGACATCTATGTGTTGACGTTGGCGACGGGGCAGTTGCAGCGGATCACGTACTCGGATACGCCTTCGAATCTGGATGCGTGGTCGCGGGATGGGGAGTGGCTTTACTTCACGTCAGGCGCGACGGATGTGGGTGGGCAGGGCGATATTTTGCGGGTGCGGGCTGCGGGTGGGACGCCGATGGAGGTTTCGCACGAGCGGTACCTGAACGAGTTTGAGAGTGCGCCTTCGCCGGACGGGAAGGAGATCGCCCTGGTGGCGAAGGGGATTTCAAGCGCGCAGTGGTGGCGCAATGGGCATGCGCATATTGATGAGGCGGAGATCTGGCTGAAGCCAGTAGAGGGTGAGGGTGGATATCGCAAGCTGGTGAGTGCGGATGCGAAACATGCGTGGCCGATGTGGGCTCCGGATGGCAAGCACTTGTTGTTGATGGCCGATAAGGCGGGGGACGGTGGGCCGGGGCACGAGAACTTGTATGAGGCCGATGCGGCGACGGGTGCGTTGAAGGAGTTGACGCACTTCAACAACGGGCGTGTGTTGTGGCCGACGTTGAGCTATGACGGCAAGACCGTGGTGTTTGAGCGCGGATTTGGGATCTGGAAGGCGGATGCGCGGACGGGCAAGGCGGAAGAGGTGAAGATCTCTTTGCGAGGGTCGCCGAGTGGGCCTGGAGTGACGCATGAGGCAGTGACGGCCTGGAGTGGGCTGGCGCTTTCGCCGGATGGCAAGAAGATTGCCGTGACCGGGCAGGGTGAGGTCTGGGCGGCGGGCGCGAGTGAGGGTGGCGAGGCGCTGCGGCTGACGCATACGGAGGCGGCTGAGTTCGATCCGCGGTGGATGGCGGATTCGACCAAGGTGATCTACCGGAGTGAGCGGGACGGTGGGTCGAGTTTATATGAGTATGACTTTGCGACGAATAGCGAGAAGGCGTTAACGCATGGGAAGGCGTTGGATGCGAGCGCGCTGCCTTCGCCGGATGGCAAGTCTGTGGCGTTCATTCGTGACCGCAAGGAGTTGCGCGTTTTAACGCTCGCGAACGGTCAGGACAAGCTGGTGGCGAAGGGAGAGATCAACGAATACCAGGCGGATTCGATTGCCTGGTCGCCGGATTCGAAGTGGATTGCGTATGTGCCGACGGGCTTTGACGCATTTACGAATATCTGGGTGGTGCCGGCGGATGGTAGTGCGGCGACGCGGCCGATCACGTTTCTGGCGAATGGGCAGAATGCGAGTCACCTGGTTTGGTCGCCGGATGGGAAGTACATCTTGTTCGATACGGCGCAGCGGGCAGAGACGCCGCAGTTGGCGCGGGTGGATTTGACGCCGCATGTGCCGCTGTTCCGTGAGGATCAGTTTCGGGATTTGTTCCGGAAGCAGAGTGTGCCGGGGTCACCTGATTCGCCTACTTCGCCGGGGTCGCCGAATGATCGGCCGGGGACGCCGGAGACGCAGCCGTCGCCTGCGGGTGCGTGGGGGGAGGACGGTGAGGCACAGGAGCCAGCGCCGGGGCCGGAGGTAGCCGCGGGTGCTCGGCGGGGCGGTGCTGGGGCGGCGGCGAAGAAGCCTGTTGAGCCTACGAAGATTGTGTTTGAGGGGATTCGGGAACGACTGACGCTGTTGCCGCTGGGGGAGCTTGGGGTGCGGTACCCGGTGATCAGTCCGGATGGCAAGACGCTGGCGTTTTTGGCGGATGTGGCGGGGCAGCAGAACATCTATACGTACTCGCTGGATGAGCTGGCGCGGGAGCCGGCTTCGCCTCGGCAGTTGACTTCGGATCCGGGGGCGAAGTCGGACATCGCGTGGGGACCGGATTCGAAGGAGATCTTTTATCTGCAGGGAGCGGCGGCGCGGGGTGGGGCGCCTGCTGCGGGCGGTGGAGGCGCGGGGGTGCGGGTGGTGTCGCTGGCCACGCGAACGCCCAAGCCTGTGCCGTTGACGGCTTCGATGGATGTGGACTTTGAGAAAGAGAAGCTGGTGGTGTTCGACGAGGCGTGGTCGACGCTGGATCACCGGTTCTTTCGCGGGGACTTCAATGGCGCGGATTGGAGCGCGTTGAAGGCGGAGTGGGCGCCGTATGTGGAGGGCGCGCGCACGGGTGGCGAGTTGCGGCGGGATATCAACCTGCTGATTGGCGAGTTGAATTCATCGCACTCGGGGATTGCCAAGCCGAGCGTGCCGAGTGTGAGGACGGGGAGGTTGGGGCTGCGGTTTGAGCGGGCTGCTTATGAGCGTGGTGGGGCGCTTGTGATTCGGGAGATTGTGCCGCTGGGGCCCGTGGCGCTGGAAGGTAGTGTTCATGTGGGCGACCGGCTGCTGGCGGTGAATGGGCAGGCCGTTGGGGCCGGGGTGAATTTAGATCAACTGCTGGAGGATGCAGCGGGACGGCGCGTGGTACTGAGTGTTTCTTCGGGGACCGACGTCTCGAAGAAGCGCGAGGTGGTAGTGCGACCGGTCACGCTGCAGGTAGAGAGCGGGCTGCTGTATCGCGGGTGGGTGGAGAGCCGGCGGGCGTATGTGGACAAGGTCTCCGGCGGCAAGCTGGGGTATGTGCACATTGCGGCGATGGGCGATGCGGATCTGGCGCAGTTGTACCTGGATCTGGATGTGTTGAACCAAAGCAAGCAGGGCGTCATCGTAGATGTGCGGAACAACAATGGCGGGTATGTGAATGGACGCGTAATTGATGTGTTTGCGCGGAAGAACTACCTGATCGGGACGCCGAGGGATGGGTCGCCGGCACCGATGCGGCAGGCTTTGGGGCAGAGGGCGCTGGGGTTGCCGACGGTGTTGGTGACGAATGAGTCGACGTTGAGCGATGGTGAGGATTTCACCGAGGGATATCGCACCCTGGGACTGGGGAAGGTGGTTGGGACGCCTACGGCGGGGTGGATTATCTTTACGGGGGCTCAGCGGTTGATCGATGGATCGCAGGTGCGGGTGCCTGGCGATCGGATCAAAGATACTCGTGGGCAGGATATGGAGATGCATCCGCGGCCTGTGGACGTGGAGGTCTTGCGGAGTTTGGGCGAGACGGAGACTGGCGTGGATGCGCAGTTGGAGATGGCGGTGCAGACGCTGCTGGGTGAGAAGAAGTAGAGCGGAATAGATCTCCATCTCGCGTTCGGTAGCACTGACCCACCACTCTGAAGCACGGGGGCGGATCGAGCGATGTTTTTATGGCACGGCTGTAGCCGTGCCTTTCTCTTTTTGCGGGGACACCTGAGTTGCTGAACTTGCGACTTCGGCAAGGTATGACGGTCTAATCTGGTACAGAGGGCCGAAAACGAGATGAAGCTAACGCGATATACGAAATTTACAGGGGATCTATCGACGAGCTTCGATCTAGAGGATCTGATGGAGGCCCTGAGCGACTTCTTTCTGGATTCGGGCTTTCAGGACCCTTATTCGCAGTTCCAGAACTCGGGCGAGAACTCGATGGAGGACTTGCGCGAGGCGGTGCGGCAGGCCCTGGATAATGGCGATCTGCTGGATGAGGATGCACAGGAGAAGTATGAGGAGCTGCCTGAAGAAGGCAAGGATGAACTGGTTGAAAAGATCATTCAGCGCATGAAGGATGAGGCGTTTTTGAACGCCGAGGAGCCGGCTGAGGGACAGGGGCAGCAGGGTGAGGGTGAAACCGACGCGCGGTTTGAAGTGACGGACAAGGGGATGGATTTCCTTGGCTTCAAGGCACTTCGCGATCTGTTGGGGCCTTTGGGAAAGAGTTCGCTGGGGCGGCATGACACGTTGTATGAGGCTGCGGGCGTGGAGACGAATGGGTCTTCGAAGCTGTATGAGTTTGGGGATTCGCTGAACCTGGATATTGGGGCGACGTTGAACTCGGTGTTTGCGCGTGAGGGTGCGCCCAACGGGTCAGGCGTGTTGAATCTGGAGTACAGCGATCTGCATGTGCAGCAGGCGGATTATCAGAGCTCGTGCGCCACGGTGGTGTTGCTGGATTGCTCGCACTCGATGATCTTGTATGGCGAGGATCGGTTTACGCCGGCGAAGCGGGTGGCGATGGCTTTGTCGCATCTGATCCGGACACAATTTCCGGGAGATCAGCTGAACCTGGTGCTGTTTCATGATTCGGCGGAGGAGATTCCTATCTCGCAGCTGCCGCGGGTGAAGGTGGGGCCGCATTACACGAATACTCGTGAGGGCCTGAGGATAGCCCAGCGGATCTTGCGGTCCTCGCGGCAAAGACATGAAGCAGATTGTGATGATTACGGACGGCAAGCCTTCGGCGCTGACGCTTGAAGACGGGCGCATTTATAAGAATGCGTTTGGGCTGGATCCCCTTGTGATTTCGGAGACGCTGGAGGAAGTTGGGCGGTGCAAGCGCGCGGGAATCATGATCAATACGTTTATGTTGGCGGATGATTTTCAGCTGGTGCAGTTTGTGCAGAAGATGAGTGCGATGTGTCGGGGGAAGGCGTACTTTACGACCCCGCAGACCCTGGGCAATTACCTGTTGCAGGATTACATGACGCGGCGGTCGAAGATGGTGAATTAAGGTAGGCCCGTGCCTTCGGCCCTCGCACCGCAACTACAGGGATCCTTCACGTTGCTCAGGATGACGGCCTTTGTATGGCAGGATGACGGCGCTCGGGTGGAAGCCGGGCTCTTGGGTGGAAGCCGGGCGCTTTTTGTTTCTCGATTTATGCGCATCTGAGGGTTGATGGCTGGACGTACAGCGTATCTGCGACGGGCGCGGCATTGGATTGCTAACCGGGGTTGGCGGGGTTTTCTCGGAGAGGTCTGGTATCGGGCGCGGCTGAAGCTGCAGGGGAAGCCCGTGCCCGGGCGGGAGAACGGCAGCAACGCGCGGCATCCGTTTGACGTGGCATACGGGGTGGATACAGGCGGGTTGGTTTGGGGTGAGGCGTTAGAGCGGCCGCGTGGCGACGATGCTGCGTATTGGGCTACTGGATACTACGGGATCTCGCCTTCGGCGTTCACGGCAGCGATGGAGCGGCTGGATTTGGAGTGGTCGCGGTTCACGTTTGTGGATGTTGGGTGTGGCAAGGGGCGGGGCATGTTGCTGGCCTTGCGATTCCCTTTCCGGTGGGTGTTGGGGGTGGAGTTGTCGCCGGCTTTGGCGGGTGTGGCTTCCAGGAATCTAGAGGTGTTTGCGGCTCCGTGGCGGCAGAGGAGCGTGCCCGCGGAGGCTGTGGCGGGGGATGCTGCGGAGTTCGCTCTTCCGGACGGGCCGTTGGTGTTGTTTATGTACCATCCATTTGCGGCGCCGGTGATGAAGCGGTTTCTGGCGCATGTCCTAGAGGCTGTGCGGGCCGAAGTACGTGAGGTGTACGTCTTGTATGCGAATCCGGAGTTGGAGGCGTTGGTTGCGGGGACACCTGGGTTTGAGATGTTGTGGAAGCAGTTATTCTCGTTGACTGCCGAAGAGGGTGCGGCGGATCGATTTGGCAGTTATGGCGAGGTATTTGCGGCGTTTCGGGTGCGAGTGTAGTGCGATGAGGGCAGGCTCGTGCCTTCGGCCGTCGTGCGGTAAACGCAGGGGTCCTTCGACTGCGCGCTTCGCGCTCCGCTCAGGATGACGGGGCGGTGGTGGAGTTGGAACTGCTGGCTTGGCGGTCGCGCCAGACGCGGTAGAGGCCCCAGGCTGCGGCGGTGCAGTTGTCCATGATGCGGCCGTCGAGAAGCATGTCTTCGAACTCGTGGACCGGGACGCGGTGGACGGTCATGTCGTGTTCCTCCGGGTCGCGGTCGTGAGGGCCTGGGGTGAGGTCTTCGGCGAGGAAGATGTTGTGGAGTTGGTTCATGACGCCGTAGCCGATCCAGAGTTTGCCGAGTTGTACTACCCGCCCGGCAACCAGCCCGGTTTCTTCGCGGAGTTCGCCACGAGCCATCTCCTCGGCGTTGACGTTGGCTTGTTCCCAGCCGCCCTGGGGGAGTTCGAAGTAGGTGCCTTGCACGGTGTAGCGGAACTGGCGGACTAGCCAGATATGTTCCCCCTCAGGCGTCCTGTCGAGGGGGATGATGATGGCGGCTGGGTCTTTGTCGATGACGCCGTAGACCCCACGCTGGCCGTCGCTTCGCTCGATGATGTCTTCGCGAACCCTGGTCCAGGGGTTGCGGTAGACCTCGCGGGTGGAGATGGTTTTGATGGACATGATTATTGGCGGGTGAGGATGGCGAGGCTCATCTTGGGAAGGCGGATTTGGTTATTCTCGGCGGTGATCTCCGGGCGGGAGGCGAGCTTCAGGGTTTCGCCTTCGAGGAGGGGGGCGGTCATTGTGTCGTCGCCGAGGTACATGAGGAGGCGGACAGAGCCTCGGGTCAGGGTGAGGCCCTTGCCGTCTGCAGTGGCTTGCACCTGGAGGTGACCGAGGTCGCCGTCGTTGAGGTCAATGGTGCTTCGGCGGAGTTGGATGAGGTCTTTGGTCCACCCGAGCATCTCTGCGTGCTTGCCGTGTTGGACCTCGGTCCAGTTGAGTTTGGAGTTGATGAAGGTCTCCTGCGCTTCCGGGTCGGGGATCTCGTCTTCGTTCCAGCCGAAGGCGGCGAAGTCCCTTTTGCGACCTTCTGAGACCATGCGGCGCATCTCTTCCTCTTCGTGGTCGGCGAAGTAGAGGAAGGGGTTGGAGGAGGCAAACTCCTCGCCCATCCAGAGCATGGGGACGAAGGGCACGGTCAGCGTGAGACCGAGGGCTACTTTGGCTGCGTCCATGCCGACGAGGTGCTCGAGGCGTTCGCCGGCGGCGCGATTGCCCACCTGGTCGTGGTTTTGAATATAGGCGAGGAAATGGTGGGCGAGGAGGTTTTCTACCGGGCGACCATGGGTGTGGTCACGGTAGCGAGAGTATTTGCCGTCGTAGACGAAGGCGCCTTTGATGGATTTGACGAGGTCGTCCATCGAGCCGAAGTCGTCGTAGTAGCCGCGGCCCGGGTCGCTCCACAACAGCGTGAAGAGCGCGTGATGGAAGTCGTCGGACCACTGGGCGTCCATGCCATAGCCGCGGGCTTCGATGGGGCGGACGAACTTGGGATCGTTGAGGTCGCTTTCGGCGATCAGCACGAAGCGCTTGTTGAGCATGGTGCCGAGGCGGGCGACTTCGGAGGAGAGTTGCTCCATGAAGTGCACGGCGGAGCGGTCGATGAACTCGTGGGTGGCGTCCAGGCGAAGGCCGTCGCAGTGGAAGTCGCGGAGCCACATGAGCGCGTTGTCGACGAAGAAGCGGCGGACCTCGTCGCTGCCGGATTCGTTGAAGTTGACGGCGGCGCCCCACGGGGTGCCGTAGCGCTCTGTGAGGTATGGGGCGAAGCGGTTGGCGTAGTTGCCGACCGGCCCGAAGTGGTTGTAGACGACGTCGAGGAGGACCGCGAGGTTGCGTGCGTGGCAGGCGTCGACGAAGCGCTTGAAGCCGTCCGGGCCACCGTAGGGCTCGAAGGTGGCGAAGAGGAAGACGCCGTCGTAGCCCCAGCCGCGGTTGCCGGCAAACTCATTGATCGGCATAACTTCGACGTGGGTGATGCCGAGGTCTACAAGGTGATCTAGGTGGGGGATGGCGCTGTCGAAGGTGCCTTCGGCGCTGTAGGTGCCGATGTGGAGTTCGTAGATGATCGCGCTGGCGAGTGGCGGCGTGTGCCAGTGCTTGTCAGTCCACGGAAACGCGGCCTGGTCGTAGACGCGGGAGGCGGCGTGGACACCCTTGGGCTGCCACTGGCTTCGCGGGTCGGGGTACGCGGTGCTGTCGTCATCGATGAAAAAGGCGTAGTCGGTGCCTGGTCCAGCGTCCGCCACGCTGAGCTTCCACCATCCATGGTGCTGTGGATCGGAGAGGGGGCCCTGCATGGTTTGGGGATCGCCGCCGTTGAGTTGGAGGCACATCGATTGCGCGCGGGGCGCCCAGACTCTGAATTCGTGCATTCGTGCTTTAGCCTCGGGGCGCCTTCGGAGCGCGTTCTTTGAAGTGTCAGGAGATGAGACGGGTGAGCAGGGCTACCGGGAAGTTCTTCAGCAGCTCTTCTGTGTTCTGTGAGCCCGCGGCGAGCTTCTCGCCGGTGAATTCGTTGATCCACTGGCCAGCGGGAAGGGTGAGCGTGGCATTGGGGAGGCCGCCCTGCTGCATCCAGCGCGGGACGATGGTGATGACAGTATCGCCGCGCTGAAAGGCGACGATGCGGTCGGCTTCAGGGCCGGTGGGTTCTAGGGGAGTGTAGGCAGCATCGGGGCCGAACCACTCCGGGTGCTGCTTGCGGAGGTTCAGGGTGCGGTGGACGACGTGGAGCTTAGGGAGGCCGTCGTCGATGCGGGCCATGATCTGCGTGGCGTCGAGGTTGTTGAGTTCGTCGAGGAGCTTGGAGCGGAGTTCGTAATCAACGGGGCGACGGTTATCCGGGTCGACGAGCGAGAGGTCCCAGAGTTCTTCGCCCTGGTAGAGGTCGGGGACGCCGGGTGAGGTTTGCTTCAGCAGGGTTTGGGCGAGGGAGTTCACGCGGCCGGCATAGGTGATCCCGGTTACGAAGTTTTGGAGGTCTTCCGTGAAGGCTTTGTCTTCGAGCAGCTTCTCCTGATAGCTGTTGAGGGCATCCTCGTACTCGCTGTTGTTGCTGGTCCAGGTGGTACGGAGCTTGGCCTCGCGCATGGCCTTCTGCATGTAGCCCTTGAGCCGTTCGATGGTGATGGGCCAGGCGCCGATGAGGGTCTGGAAGAGAAACCACTCGGTGCCGGTGTCTACCGCCTGGCCGCGGTAGCTGGCTGTCATCTCGTGCCATTGCTGCGCCCTGGCCGCGAACTGGTCGGGGACCTCGCTGAGTACCGAGAGTCGGGCTCGCACGTCTTCGGAGCGCTTCGTGTCATGTGTGCTCAGCGTGAGCATGGTCTGCGGGAAGGTGCGCTGGACAGTGGTGTTGTAGTTGTGGAAGTCGGCCGGGGTGAAGCCGCTGCAGGCGGGATTGCCGCCGACTTCGTTGAGCGCTGTGAGGCGGTTGTAGCAGTAGAAGGCGGTGTCTTCGACGCCCTTGGCCATGACAGGAGAGGTGAACTGCTGGAAGCGATAGATAAACTCGGCTTCTTTTTCGCCGGGAATGTTGCCTTGCAGAAGCTCGGACATGAAGGTGAAGAGTTGGCCGTCGATATCGGTGCGGTTGTTGTTGGCGCACTCGGTGGCCTTGCGGATGATCTCGCGATCTTCTTCGGTGATCTCTTTGCGCTGCGGGACGACGTAGGTGCGGTAGATGGAGAAACAGGAGGCGACTTCGCGTATGGCCCGCCGAATTTCGGCGCGGGTGAAGTCTCTGTAGTCGCGATTTTCTTCGCAGATCTCGACGAGTAGCGTAGCGAGGCGGTTGACGTCCGAGCCGAGGGCTTCCTGCGTGACGTTGAGCTTTTTATCGTGCGCGATCACGGGGAAGGTGCAGTCTTCGCCGGTGAAGTTGGTGTAGTGTTCCCCGAGTTTAAGGAGGCCTTCCGGGTAGACCAGGAGGCCCAGGACCTGGTTCATAAAGTCGTAGCCGCTGGTGCCTTCGATGGGCCAGTTAGGGCGGAGCCACTCGCCGGGTTCGAGGATCTTTTCGCCGATGATCCAGGCTTCGGGCGCGGCTTTGCGGAGGCGCTCGAAGTACTGGAGGGGGTCACGCAGGCCGTCGGGGTGATCGACGCGAAGGCCGTCGAGGACGCCTTCTTTGACCCACTTGAGGATGAGCGCGTGAGTCTCTTCAAAGACGTATTCGCGCTCCATGCGGACGCCGATCAGGGTGTTGACGTCGAAGAAGCGGCGGTACCCGAGTTGCTGATCGGCGGTCTTCCAGTAGGCGAGGCGGTAGTTCTGTTGCTGCAGAAGCTCGTCGAGTGCGTCGGGGCTGGCGTTCATCTCGTCGATGACGTGATCGATCTCCACGCAGGTCGCGCTTTCCTCCAGGCACAGGCGGCTGAGCAGGCCGAAGAGGACGCGCTTGTCGCGGTCGCGCGCATTGAGCTTCCAGCGATCCCACTCTTCCGCGGACGGCAGTCGGCCGAAGCTGGCAGCGAGAAAGCGGAGCGTGTCGGAGCCGGCGCGGTCCGCGGCCTTGTTGAGGATCAGCGGAAGCGTTGTGGGGGAGATCGGGAGTTCCTGCTCGGAGACCGAGATCAGGAAGACCGGGCCCTGGCGTTTGATCTTGACGCCGCCGTCGCGGAGGACGCGGCCGTACTGGTCGCCGAGGATGGGGACGAGGACCTTGTCGCGGAGGCGCTCTTCGTTGGGATTCCAGTCGATGTCAAAGAAGCCGGCGTAGCGGCTGTTGGTGCCGTTTTCGAGGACGTCCCACCAGTAACGGTTCTCGCGCCCGAGGCTCATGTGGTTGGGGACGATGTCGAGGACCTGACCGAGGCCGAGCTCGCCGAGGGTCTTGCAGAAACGCTCGTGGGCTTCCGCGCCGCCGAGCTCTTCGTTCACCTTGCGATGGTCGACGACGTCGTAGCCGTGGCGGCTGTGAGGAGCGGCCTGGAGGTAGGGCGAGCTGTAGACGTGCGTGATGCCGAGCTTCTTGAGGTACGGAGCAATGGCCGACGCGTTGTCGAAGCCAAACTCTTCATGCAGCTGCAGGCGGTAGGTTGAGTGAGGAATGCGCGCCATGTGATCTCTCCTGGAGGCTTGGGGTGCGGAGGGTCAGAGCGCCAGGAGTGCGTACGTGCGACGCTCCTTTTGTTGCCCATTTTGATTGCTTCGTCCCCGGTGATAGAGGGGCCTGCGGAAGGGCGGGGTTGTATTCGCGTCAGCAGCCCGGCGACGTGTAGGGTTCTGGTTTCCACTGGCCGGACAAAGTAAAGGCGGCGTGCACGAGGCCAAGGTGCGAGAGGGCCTGCGGAAAGTTGCCTAGCTGGCGTTTGGCTTTGGGGTCGTACTCTTCGCTGAGCAGGCCGACATCGTTGCGCAGGGCGAGGAGACGTTCGAAGAGCTGCTTTGCTTCTTCGATGCGGCCCGCGAGGTGCAGGCAGATGACCATCCAGAAGCTGCAGGCAAGGAAGGTGCCCTCGTCGCCTTTGAGGCCGTCGTCTACCTCCGCAGTGTTGTAGCGCTGGACCAGGCCTTCCGGCATGAGCTGCTTCTGGATCGCGTCTATGGTGCCGATGATGCGTGGGTCGTCGGGGGGCAGAAAGCCGCCGAGCACCATGCGCAGGCAAGACGCGTCGAGGGCATCGGAGCCGTAGCTCTGGGTGAAGGCATTGAGGTCCTTGTTGAAGCCCTTCTCGCAGACTTCGGCGTGGATGCAGTCGGCGGTTGCCTTCCAGCGCTCGACGTCGCCTTTGCCGTCGAACTCTTCGTGGTGTTTGATGGCGCGGTCCAGCGCGACCCAGGCCATGGCCTTGCTGTGGACGAATTGCTTGCGTCGGCCGCGAACCTCCCAGATGCCGTCATCGGGAGACTGCCAGATGTCGCAGACGTGGTTGGTGAGCGAGACCTGGAGTTGGGCGGCGGGGGTGCGGAGATTCTCGTGGGCGTTGGGGGTGCGGCCAAGCGCGGCGGCCACCTCGCCGAAGACATCCAGCTGGAACTGCTCGGAGGCGGCGTTGCCGATGCGGACGGGCTGCGAGTGCTCATAGCCGGCGAGCCAGTCGGCGTTCCACTCCACAAGGCGGCGTTCGCCGTTGATGCCGTACATGGTCTGCAGTTGGTCCGGCGAGCCGGCGATGGCACGCAGCAGCCACAGGCGCCAGGCGACAGCTTCTTCGGTGTAGCCGGCGATCATGAGGATGAGCAGGGTGAACGCGGCGTCGCGCAGCCAGCAGTAGCGGTAGTCCCAGTTGCGCTCGCCGCCGATGTCTTCGGGGAGCCCCGCGGTTGGGGCCGCGACGATCCCGCCTGTTGGAGCGTACGTGAGCGCCTTGAGGGTGATGCAGGCTGCGCAGGACAGCCTCGCCGTAGGGGCCGCTGTACTTGGACTTGCCGGACCAATCTTTCCAGAAGGCCTCTGTCTGGCGAAACTCGTTCTCGACCTCGATGGGAGGTGGTTCGTCCTCATTGGAGGGACCGTACGAGAGCACGAAGCAGGCTTCGTCGTCGGGTTCGAGAGTGAACTCGGCGAAGGTGGCCATGTCCTTGCCGTGAAATGGGATCTTCTCGCCGCGGTGGCAGAAGCTGCGCAGGACGACAAGGTTGGGCCCCGCGACGGCGCGGATCTCGTGATCCTGCGCAGTGACCCAGGGTACGGTGAGGCCGAAGTCGAAGCGAATGACGAACTCCAGCCGCATCGGCACTTTGCCGCGGACTGCGCACGACTCTGCGGATGACGTCGGAGTGTTTGCCGCGAGGAGGCATGAAGTCGGTCAGGAGCACTTCACCCTCGTCGGTGACGAAGGTGGTCTCAAGGATCATGGTGCCCTGGCGGTAGGCGCGGCGGATTTCGCGGATGTCGCCCGTGGGGCGGATGCGCCAGTAGCCGTTCCCCGCGGTCCCGAGCAGGCCTGCGAAACAGGCCGGTGAGGAGAAGGTGGGCCAGCAGAGCCAGTCGATGGAGCCATCGCGGCTGACGAGCGCGGCTGACTCGAGGTCGCCGATCAGGGCGTAGTCTTCGATACGGCCGCCGTGCAGCGGCTGGTCCTGCTTGTTCCCTGACCCTTGCGGCAAACTTGCCCTCCAATGACGCGCGTTCCACAGGAAGCGACAACCAGCCCCAAGGGAACCGCATCCCCATGGAGGTGATTCAGGTTGGCCTTACTGCGTAGACATTCCATTGGATGCGTCTTGGGCGCTGGGTTGAACTGAGCGGAGTGCAGCAGGATTTTGGCTCAGAGCTGTCGCGAGGAGGAGTTGCAGGCATGAAACCGACCGAAGGGCGCCGGCGCGTCGTCATTGAAGAGGTGCAGCCGGAGGTAAATGCGGGGCGCTATCCGGCCAAGCGAGCGATTGGGGACCAGGTCACGGTGCAGGCCGCGATCTTTTCTGATGGCCATGATCATGTGGCGGCGCGGCTGCTTTATCGGCACAGCACGGAGAAGAACTGGAGCTCGGTCCCGTTTGCGGCGCTGCCGAATGACCTTTGGACAGCCCCCTTTCCGGTGGACAAGCTGGGTACCTGGTACTTCACGGTTGAGGGGTGGGTCGATCACTTTGATACGTGGACGCATGATCTGACCAAGCGCCTGGCGGCGCAGCCTGATCCGGCCGAGCCGACCCAGCAGGTCGAGCCACAGGACATTCCGCTGCAGTTGGAGATTGGGGCGCGGCTGATTGACGAGGCTGCCGGGCGGGCCAAAGGGGCCGACGCTGCGAAGCTGAAGGCAGCGGCGGCGGAGCTTAGGGCGCTTGGCGGCAAAGAAGTTGCCCGTGTACGAAGAGCCGCTTTCGGCGGAGATTGTGGAGCTGGTCGCGAAGTACCCGGACCTGAGCTACACGACGCGGTATGAGCGCGAGGTCCCCGTATGGGTGGATCGCGAGCGAGCGCGGTTTTCGGCTTGGTATGAGCTGTTTCCGCGGTCGGCGGGTGCCAGTGCGGATGTGCATGGGACGTTTCGGGATGTGATTGGGCGTGTTCCGGAGATCGCGGCTATGGGTTTCGACGTGCTGTATATGCCGCCGATCCACCCCGTGGGAACGCAGTTTCGTAAGGGCAAAAACAACAGCGTGAAGGCTGAGCCGGGAGACCTGGGGAGTCCATGGGCGATTGGCGCGGCCGAGGGTGGGCATACCGCGCTGCATCCGCAACTGGGGAGCTTTGAGGATTTCGGGGCGCTGGTGGAAGCGAGCAAGGCGAACGGGATGGAAGTGGCGCTGGACATTGCTTTCCAGTGCGCACCGGATCATCCGTGGGTAACTGAGCACCCGGACTGGTTCAAGTCGCGACCGGATGGGACGATCCAGTATGCAGAGAACCCGCCGAAGAAGTACCAGGATATTTACCCGTTGAACTTCGAGTCGGCGGACTGGCGAGGGCTTTGGGATGCGTTGCTGGGGGTGTTCACCTTCTGGATCGAGCGTGGGGTGAAGGTCTTCCGCGTGGATAACCCGCATACGAAGGCGCTGCCGTTTTGGGAGTGGTGCATTGATGCGATCCACCAGGATGCGCCGGATGTGCTGTTCCTGGCGGAAGCGTTCACCCGGCCGCATGTGATGTATTCGCTTGCGAAGGGCGGGTACACGCAGGGGTACACCTACTTCACGTGGCGTCAGACGAAGAAGGAGTTGGAGGAGTACTTCACGGAGATCTGCAATGTGCCGGTGCGTGATTTCTATAGGCCGAATGTCTGGCCGAATACGCCGGATATTCTGCACGAGCAGTTGCAGGTGGCGGACCCCGCGGCGCGGCGGTCGGTGTTTATGCAGCGAGCGATTCTGGCATCGACCTTGAGCGCGAATTGGGGCATCTATGGGCCGGCATACGAGTTGTGTGAGTGGCGGCCAGCGAAGCCTGCGACGGGCAAGAAGGGGTCCGAGGAGTACCTGGATAGTGAAAAGTATCAGATTCGAGCGTGGGACCGAACGGACCCAATCTCGATTGCGCCGCTGATCACGGACCTGAACAGGATTCGGCGGGAGAATGCCGCGCTGCAGCGGAATGAGGGGCTGCACTTCCACAAGGCGGACAACGACCAGATCATGTGCTATTCGAAGGCGAGCGAGGATGGTGAGAACACGATTCTGGTTGTGGTAAGCCTGGACACGAAGGCCGAGCAGACGGCCTGGATCCAGTTGCGACTCGATTACCTGGGCGTGCCGTGGGGCGCGGACTTCGAGGTCGAGGAGCTTTTGACCGGGGCACGGTACACCTGGAAGGAATGGTGCCATGTCATCCTAAGGCCGGAACTGCCGGCGCACGTGCTGCGGGTGGTGCCTCCAGTGGTGCCGGTAGCATTGACCACACTTTCCGCCTGACCCAGCATCCAACCCGTCTTAAGACGACCGAACGAAAGGTTCTGCACGAGTGAAGAAGCTCTCCAGCGTCACCGATCCGCTCTGGTACAAGGATGCCATCATCTATGAGTTGCACGTCCGTGCGTTTGCGGACTCCAATGGCGACGGCATCGGCGATTTTCAGGGGCTGATCTCGAAGCTGGACTACCTGCAGGATCTGGGTGTGACCTGCCTTTGGTTGCTGCCATTCTTCCCTTCGCCGCTGAAGGATGATGGGTACGATATTGCGGACTACCTGGACGTGAATCCCAGCTACGGGACGATTGCAGACTTCCAGCAGTTCATGAACGAAGCGCATGCGCGCGGCATGCAGGTCATGATTGAGCTGGTCATCAATCACAGCTCCGATCAGCACCCGTGGTTCCAGGCGGCTCGTAGGGCGCCGAAGGGCTCGCCCGAGCGCGAGATGTATGTGTGGAGCGATACGGACAAGCTGTATGACGGCGTGCGCATCATCTTCACGGATACGGAGAAATCGAACTGGACGTGGGATGAGGTAGCGGGCCAGTACTACTGGCACCGGTTCTTTTCGCATCAGCCAGACTTGAACTTCGACAATCCGCGCGTAATGGAAGAGGTGCTGAACGCGATGCGCTTCTGGCTCGATATGGGGGTGGATGCACTTCGGCTTGACGCGATCCCGTACCTCGTGGAGCGCGATGGGACCAACTGCGAGAACGTGCCGGAGACGCACGTCAAGATCAAGGAAGTGCGGGCCGTCATCGATGCAGAGTATGAAAACCGGCTGATCTTGGCCGAGGCCAATATGTGGCCCGAGGATGTGCGGCCTTACTTTGGCGACGACGACGAATGCCACATGGCATTCCATTTCCCGCTGATGCCGCGCATTTACATGGCGATCCGGCAGGAGGATCGGCTGCCGATCACCGACATCATGGCGCAGACGCCGGATATTCCCCCAAACTGTCAGTGGGGGCTGTTTCTGCGCAACCATGATGAGTTGACGTTGGAGATGGTGACGGATGAAGAGCGGGATTACATGTATATGGCCTACTCGGCCGACCCGCGCATGCGCATCAATGTCGGGATTCGGCGGAGGCTGGCGCCGTTGTTGGATAACAATCGTCGCCGCATCGAGCTGTTGAATTCGTTGCTGTTGAGCTTCCCCGGGACGCCGATTATGTACTACGGCGATGAGATCGGGATGGGTGACAACATTTACCTCGGCGACCGGAATGGTGTGCGCACGCCGATGCAGTGGAACTCGGATCGCAATGCCGGGTTCAGCAAGGCAGTTCCTGCGAAGCTGTATTTTCCGGTGATCATGGACCCGATCTGGGGATACCAGGCGATCAACGTGGAAGCGCAGCAGAGCGATCCTTCAAGCCTGCTGCACTGGTCGCGCAACATGATTGCGCTGCGCAAGCTGTTCAAGGTCTTCGGGCGCGGCACGTTGCAATTTCTGCATCCGTCGAACCGCAAGATCCTGGCGTACATCCGGAGCTACGAATTCGAAGACGGGCACTGCGAGACGATCCTGTGCGTGGCCAACCTGTCGCGCTTTGCGCAGCCTGTGCAGTTGGATTTGAGCAAGTATGTGGGGCGGCAGCCGGTGGAGATGCTGGGCTATGTGCCGTTCCCCGTTGTGGACAAGACAGCGTACGCATTGACCCTGGCGCCGTACAGCTTCCTGTGGCTGGAACTGCAGGAGGGCGCGCCCGTGCCGGAGGCTCCCGTGGTGGAAGAACCCGCTGTTGTGCTGGCCGAACGTGCCGCGCAGGTGACCGCGATGCCGATGGGCAGTCTGGGCTCGCTGTTGAACGAGAGCAGCCAGGCGCTGCTGGAGCAGGTGTTGCCGCAGTATATTGCGCAGCGGCGATGGTTTGGCGGCAAGTCGCGGACGATCCGATCGACGCAGATTGCCAGCGTTACTCCGATTCCCGGAACGAGCGCGGCGCTGTCCTCCGTGAACGTCTTGTATGAGGATGGCACGTCAGACCTGTACCAGTTGCCGTTGGCGATGGCCACGGATGGCGAGGCGGAGACTGTGCGGGAGAAGTCGCCGAATGCAGTGATCGCCACTGTAAACCGTGAGAGCGGACCTGTGATGTTGTACGACGCGACGGCAAGCGCGGAGTTCCGGACGGCATTGCTGCAATTAATTGTGAAGGGATCGGAGATTGCGCTGGAACTGGGTGCCTCCTCCGCGTCGTTTGCCGGAACAAAGGCGAAGACGCTGGATGGGCGGGAACTGCTGGATCTGCCTTCGCGGGTGGGTTCGGCGGAGCAGTCGAACACGTCGATCCTGTTTGGCGATCAGGCAATCATGAAGCTCTTCCGCAGGCTGCGCGTGGGGGAGAACCCGGATGTGGAGATCACTCGCTTTCTGACCGAAGTCGGGCACTACGCAAACATCCCTGCGTATCTGGGGGATCTGCACCGCACGGACGACCGCACGACGCTTGCGTTCCTGCAGGTGTTTGCGCCGAACGAGGGCGATGGGTGGGAGTGGACGCTGGAGGAGCTTGCGCGCTACTTCGAATCGGTTACGAACTGCCCTGCGCCGGTGAGCACGGGGAAGGCTGCCCAGATCGGTGAGACGAACGAGGTACCAGCCGAGGCCCGCGAACATGCCGGCTTGTTTCTGGAGGCTGCGCAGTTGCTGGGTCGCCGCACCGGGGAGCTTCACGTGGCTTTGGCGACACCAACGGACAATCAGGCGTTTGCGGCGGAAAGCTTTACCGAGCATGATCTTGCGGCAGAGCGCCAACGCATTCTGTCGCAGGCTCGCTCTGCGCTCGAGACGCTTCAGTCAGGCATGAACCGTGTGCCGGCAGAGACGCAGGATGACGCGAAGCGGCTGGTAAGCGGGGCTACTTCGGTCGAAGCACTCCTGGCAGGGCTGAGTGGCGATCCGGGCCGTTTCGGGCAGCGTATTCGCATTCATGGCGACTACCATCTTGGGCAGACGCTGCGCTCCCGTTCGGACTTTCTGCTGGTCGACTTTGAAGGTGAACCCGCGCGCACGCTGGAGGAGCGGCGCCGCAAACAATCGCCGCTGCGGGATGTGGCAGGGATGTTGCGGAGCTTCAGCTATGCAGCGCAGGCTGGGTTGCAACGTGCAACACAACGGCGACCGGGTACCCTGGAGGCGCTGCGTCCGTGGGCCCGGCTGTGGGAGAATGCAAGTTCGGCGGCGTATCTTGGAGGCTATGCCGAGGCGGTGACGGCCCGGCCGGAGCTTCTGCCGCAGGCCGCGGAGGCCAAGACGTTGCTGGCTTCTCTGCTGCTGGAGAAGGCGTTTTACGAGTTGTTGTACGAGTTGAACAACCGGCCTACGTGGTTGTCGATTCCGCTGCAAGGTTTGCTGACGCTGCTTTCCACGGCGGCTGAGGCGCAGGATGCGGGGGCACGCTGATGTCTACAGTACCCAGTCTCGACGTTCAACACACGGAATCGGTCCCGGAAACGAGCTCGGCGGCGCGCGCCGGTAATCCCCCCATCGCGGTCTGCCTGCCTTCCATGCCGGGAGACGATCTCACGGCGATGGTGCAGCAGCTGCGGCAGATGTTTGTGGGGGAGACGCTGGTGATTGCCTCTCCCGATCAGGCCGAGGAGCAAGCTCTGGGCGAGGACGGCGCCAAGCTGGTTCCCTACCCCGTGCAGCGTACCGGTAGCGCATGGGTGTTGAATGCGCTGGACTACGCGGCGGCGGCGCGACTGGTTTCAGAGCGCGGCGCAGCGGGCGTGCTACTGCTCGGCACGGAAGCTTCGACATTGAGCGCGGGGACGATGGTTAGCCTGCGCCAGGCACTTGGCGCGAACGTTGATCTCGTGGTGCCGCGCTATCGGACCGGGCCTGAAGAGGGCCTGGTGAATTCGGCGCTGCTGTATCCGCTGACGCGTGCGCTGTTTGGAGTGGACATACGGTTTCCGCTTCCGCTGGATGCCGCTTTGTCGCCGCGAATGTTAACAAGGCTGGCGAGTGTGGCGATCCGCACGGGTGCACAGGAAGACAACCTGATCTGGCCGGTGGCTGAGGCCGCGATTGCGGGCTACTCAGTGCGGCAGACGGAGAGCGGAGAGCGCTCCCTGCCCAGGCCACAGCAGGCCGATCTTAACGAACTGTTTCCCGCCGTGACCTCGTCGATGTTTGCGGATATTGAGGCCAAGGCGACGTTTTGGCAGCGAGCCCGTACACTTCCGGCGGCTCGCACCTTCACGCCTTCGCTGGCTCAGCCAGAGTCCGAAGGTGCCGAAGAGATCCGGTCGATGGTGGAAGGGTTTCGGCTGGCTTTTTCGAACCTGCGTGATATCTGGTCCCTCGTATTGCCGCCGCAGACTTTGCTGGCACTGAAGAAGCTGTCATTGAGCCCCGCCGAGACATTTTCATTTCCGCCGAGCCTCTGGGCCCGCGTGGTGTATGACTTTGCGATTGCATTTCATCTGCGTACGTTGAACCGCGGGCACTTGCTTGGGGCGATGACGCCGCTATACCTGGCGTGGGTAGCAGGTTTGTTGCGCGAAGGCGGCGGGACCGCCGGCGGCGTTTCCTTGCTGGAGAGCACGGCTTCCGCGTTCGAGCAGGAGAAGCCGTACGTGGTTTCGCGCTGGCGATGGCCGGATCGCTTCAATCCATAAGACCGGGCCAGCAAACCGAAGAGGCGCTAAGGCGCTCACGGGGAAAGGAACACCATGGGACCACAGATTGAGTTCGCTCTTCGGCAGTCGACGCACCGCGTAATCGCAGTGCTGGCGGCCTTTTTGCCCGGCGTTGTTGTGTTTTTGATGGCGATCATTTTGCTGACGCTGCTGGGGTGGGCACTGGCTGCGGCTTGCCGTGCGGTGCTGACGCGGTTGCGGTTTGACGAGCGCGTGTCCGCGTGGCGACTGCCAGGAGCGGCGACCAGCCTGGGCGATTGGTCACCTGCGCACTCCCCGAGCGCACTGGCGGCCCGGAGTGTGTTGTGGCTGTTCATCCTGGTTGGCGTGGCGGTAGGGATTACTGGGTTCGACGCGGCGTACCAGGCGAACTCGCAGGTGGAGCTATTTGTGCTGCCGTACCTGACGCACCTTGTCGGGGCAATCCTGCTGCTGTTCGTGGGTGGGCTGATTGCGCGGTTTCTTTCGCGATCTGTGTTGATCAGCGCGGTGAATGCGCAGCTGCAGTATGCGCGCGTGTTGTCCCTCGGAGTGAAGTGGCTGGTACTGGTGCTAACCGCGGCAATGGCGTTGGATCATCTGCGCATTGGCGGAACGATCGTTGAGCTGGCATTTGGGATCTTGTTTGGCGGGATTGTGTTTGCGCTGTCGCTGGCGGTAGGTCTGGGTTCGCGAGACCTGGTTTCGCGGTCGATTGAGCGGATCGAACGGCCGTCGGTGGTGCCCTCGCCGGAGCCGGCCAGGGTGAGCGTTGAAGTCGGCGAGGCGCCGCGGCCGAAGCTGCGGCATTTCTAGGGCGGCGGATGTGGTCCCGTCTTTGTGCGGCGGGTGAGTGACGCCCGGCTCGGTTTCGGCTATGCTCTTCCGAAACCCTGACGTACAAGGCGCGTCAACGTATGGCCGAGCACACACCTCCGGTTTTGGGATCGTCGCCTCTCCGCAAGGAGGGGCGGGCCAAGGTACTGGGGGCTGCGCAGTATGTGGATGACCTCCAGCTGCCAGGCATGTGGCACGGTGCTACGTTCAGGTCGGGCATTGCGCGTGGACGGATCCGGACAATCCACTTCGATCCTGATGTGCCGTGGTCGGAGTACGCGGTGGTGCGGGCCGCCGATATTCCTGGCGAAAATACGATCGTCCACCTGACGAAGGACCATCCGTGCCTTGCTGCTGAGTTTGTGAATCACGCGGAAGAGCCAATCCTGCTGATTGCACACCCGGAGAAGACGGCGCTGCTGCGTGCGTTGGCGGGCGTGCGCGTGGAGTATGACGAGTGGCCAGGTGTGTTCACCATTGAACAGAGCGAAGCCGCGGTTGCGGACGAAGATCGGCAGCGGGTGATCTGGAACGGCGCGGACTGGGGTGGGTCTGCGAACTGCTTCAAGACCTACACCATGTACACGGGCGAGGCGCAGGAGACCGAGGACGGGCTGGCCGATGCGTTTGAGCGCGCAGACTTCATCGTTGAAGGCGAGTACACGACTGGAGCGCAGGAGCAGCTTTACATTGAGCCGAATGGGGTGATCGCGGAATGCGTTTGCGATGCCCATGGGGAGGTCGAGAGCGTTTGTGTGCGCGGGTCGATGCAATGTCCGTATTACCTTGTGCATGCGTTGGCAGTAGTGTTTGGGTTGCCGGGAGAAAAGTGCCGGGTGATCCAGACAGAGACGGGTGGGGCCTTTGGTGGGAAGGAGGACTTCCCTTCTGTGATTGGGTCGCATGCGGCGTTGCTGGCGATGAAGTGCGGGCATCCGGTGAAGCTGGTGTATGACCGCGCAGAGGATATGGCGGCGACGACGAAGCGGCACCCTTCGCGGACGCGGCACCGTACGGCGGTGAGCAAGGATGGCAAGCTGCTGGGCGGGACGATTGAGTTTGCGATTGACGGTGGAGCGTATTCGACGTTGTCGCCGGTGGTGTTATCGCGTGGGACGATTCATGCGCCGGGGCCGTACAAGTGGCCGCATCTGCGGGTGCGATCCAAGGCGATGGCAACGAACATCGCGCCGCATGGGGCGTTTCGCGGCTTTGGCGCGCCGCAGTCGATCTTTGCGCTGGAACGGCACATGGACCGGATTGCTCGTGTTGTGGGTTTATCGCCGGAGGAACTGCGTCGGCGGAACTTCGTGACCACCGGTGACACGACCGCGACGGGGCAGTTGCTGAGTTCACCAGTGGACATGCAGGGACTGCTGACGCGGGCGCTTGCCGAGCATGGGTACTACGAGAAGCTGGCGCGGTTTGCTGAGGAGAATCGGCATGGTGCGATCAAGCGGGGTGTGGGTTTCGCGTGCTTTATGCATGGGGCCGGGTTTACTGGGTCGGGCGAGCGGCGGTTGAACTCCGAGGTGCGACTTGCGGTTGATCCGGAGACGTTTGCGGTCGAGGTGCTGGTGTCGTCAACGGAGTTTGGGCAAGGCACGAATACGATTCTTTGCCAGGTAGCCGCAGATGCACTTGGATTGCCGTATGACGAGATCGTGATTCGTTTGCCGGATACGCAGCGCGTGCCGAACTCGGGGCCTACTGTGGCGAGCCGTACAGCGATGATCGTTGGCAAGCTGGTGGAGAGAGCGGCGGAGAAGTTAGTGGGCACGCTTAGGGACTTCGCTGGTTTGGCCTTCGAGCACACCACTGACGAGTTTCGCGAGGCATCGGCTCGGTTTATTGCTGAGCATGGAGCGCTGCAAAGTTCAGTCCGGTATGAGCCTGTAAAGCCGGTGTCGTGGGATGACGAGGCGTACCGCGGTGATGCGTACCCTGACTATGCGTGGGCTGTGTATGTGGCCGAGGTTGCGGTGGACATGAATACCTACACGGCGACGGTGACGCGATTCGATGCGTTGCAGGAGGTAGGAAAGATCATGCATCCGGTGCTGGCGAGGGGGCAGATTGAAGGTGGCGTGGCACAAGGCATCGGGTATGCGCTGTATGAACGTTGCGAGTATAGCGAAGGGCACCTGAATAACAACCAGATGACGAACTACATTATGCCTACTTCGGCGGATCTGCCGGAGATTCATGTGCACTTTGCGGAGGTGCCGAGTGTGCATGGGCCGGGTGGTGCGAAGGGCATCGGCGAGTTGCCGATGGATGGGCCGGCACCTGCGATTTTGAATGCGATTGAGAATGCAACGGGTATTTCGTTCAACAGCATCCCGCTCTTGCCGGAGGATCTCTTTGCGCGGTTAACGAGCTTTACGGAACCCGAGCATGGGGGCACGGGAGAGCTTGCACCGGAGGTCGACCGCGATACGGAGACTGAGGTGCTGGCGTGAGTTGTTGCGAGGTTCGCTTTACGGTGAACGGGGTTGCGGCGACGGTAAATGCGCCGCCCATGAAGCGGCTGTTGGATGTCCTTCGCGAGGATCTGCGCCTGACCGGGACCAAGGAAGGCTGCGGTGAAGGTGAGTGTGGCGCGTGTGCGGTGCTGGTGAATGGAGAGCTGGTGAACTCCTGCCTGGTACCCACCCTGCAGGTGAGTGGAGCGGCAGTGTGCACAATTGAAGGGCTGAGTGTTGCGGGAGAGTTGGACTTGGTGCAGCAGTCTTTTCTGCGAGAGGGTGGGGCGCAATGTGGCATTTGCACTCCGGGCATGATTCTCGCGACAAAGTATCTGCTGTCCAAGACACCGAGCCCGAGTATGGATGACATTCGCGAGGGGCTGGCGGGAAATCTGTGTCGATGCACGGGGTATATGCGGATTTTCAGCGCTGTGGCTGAAGCGGGCAAGCTGCAGGTTGGCGCTGTTGATCAGGCCGCGGGAGACTGAGGCGATGCGATCCGATCCAGCGCAGTTTGAGTTGGCGTCAGCGGCGTCGCTTGGCGCTGTGCTGGAGCTGCTTGCGGCGGAGCCGGGGCGCTATACGCCGATGGCGGGAGGGACCGAGTTGATGGTCGCCTTCAACACCGGGCGACTGGCGGCGCAGTCTCTGGTTTCCATTCAGCATCTCGCGGAGCTACGTTTCATTCGGGATGAGGCGGAGGTGGTGCACATCGGCGCGGGGACAACGTTCAGTGACATTCGCCGCAGTGTGACCTTGGAGCAAGACTTCCCTCTGCTGACGCAGGCTGCGTCGTGGACGGGAAGTGTCGCGAATCAAAATCGTGGGACGCTGGGCGGAAATCTTTGCAATGCGTCTCCTGCCGCGGATACGCCGCCGGCGTTGCTGGCCTACGATGCGGAGGTCACGCTGATCAGTTCGCAGGGGATGAGGACACTCGCTTACCGTGACTTCCATCTGGGCTACAAGCGTACGGCGTTGCGAGCTGATGAGTTGCTGCACAGTGTGTCGGTGAAGCGCGGGCCGATCGGAATGCGGCAGTACATTCGCAAGGTGGGAACGCGGAATGCACAGGCGATCTCGAAGACAGCGATTGCGGGTGTGGCCTGGGTTGATGGAGAGCGAATCGCTCATGTGCGATTGGGCGCTGCTTCGCTTGCGGATCGTCCATTGAGGTTAGTGGCTACGGAGGCCAGTCTGCGGGGCGCGTCTGTTGCGGAAGATGAGATTGAGCGGACTGTGCGCGGTGCGCGAGCGACCCTGGCGTCGGAGGCTCGGCCGATTGACGACATCCGTTCAACCGCGCGGTATCGCACAGCGGTTGCCGCGAACATGGTGGAAGAATTTGTGCGCAGTCTGGCGCGCTGCGGAGCAGGGCTAGGGCGCCTTTGACTGGAGAGAGATGCTCTGCCCGAAGGAGGTCGTCTTCGGTGTCGATGTCGAGAGCCAGGGATTCGTCGGTGACAGCGGAGGCGTGTTGCAGCAAGCTTCTTGCGCCGGCGTCGCCTTTGAGTTGAAGGAGCGAGTTGAACGCCGAGGCTGGAAAGTATGCAGGCACGCCGATGCGTCCGGCGTAGCGCGACCCTGTGATCTGCGGAGGATCAGCGCACAGCTTGCGGAGGTGATTCGGGGTGAGGGCGGGTTGATCGCAGGTCATCAGCACCAGGCCGTGCAGGCCTTGAGATTGCGCGTGGGAAACACCGATGACGATCGAGGTCGCCATTCCCTCGTGAGCGTTAGCGTTCAGCAGGGCGGTTGCGCCGAGCGGATGCAGAGCCTTGATCCAGTGAGGTTCGCGCACGACGACCAGGATCGGGGCAAGTTCCGCTTCGCGGGCAATGCGGACTGCGCGGGCGAGGAGTGTTTCTCGGCCCAGCATGATGTCCTGCTTTGGCCGGCCGAGACGACTCGAGAAGCCAGCAGCGAGGATTAACGCGGCAGGGCTCACAGGGCGCATTGCGCTTGCAGGTAGCGGGAGGCGCCGCCTTTGGCGATCTGCTCGGAGACAGTTGCGGGGGTCATGCGGCGGGAGTGGCCGAGTTTGCCTTCGATGCATGCCTGGATCTCAGCGATGGTGCTGAGCGCGATGGATTCTGCGCCGTCGCCGCCAAGGTCCAGGCCGACGGGCGAGAAGAGGCGCTCGCAAGCCTGATCGAGCGGCCAGTTGAGGGCCTGGGCTGCTTCCGCGATGAGGAGCGCGCTGCGGTGGCGCGAACCGAGAAGGCCGAGGTAGCGGGGTTGCAAGGGCAAGACCTGCTCCAGCCAGGCGCGGTCCTGCTCGTAGCTGTGGGTCATCAGAACGACCGCGTCTTGCGGGCTGGGTTGCAGGGCGCCGAGTTGTGTTGCGGCCTGGACGCTGCGGGCTTCAGGGAAGCGTTCCGGGCGGGCCCACTGTGGGCGCCCATCGAGTACGTGGACCGTCCAGCCGAGCAAGGCGGCCATGCGGACCATGGGCTGGGCGTCATCGGCCGGCGCCGAAGAGGAACAGGCGTTGTGGTGGCCGGAGGTGCTCTTCGAAGCTTGGCTGGGCGCCCGTCGCATGCGGTTGGGCGCTGCGGAAGATATGTTCCCCGTGCGCGTTTGTGACCATGCGCGCGAAGGGTTGTTGAGCCGTGGGGAGCCAGGTCTGGACAGTGCGTGCTTCGTCGTTGAGCGAGGCCGCGAAGCCTTCCATCAAGGCGGTGAACTCAGGGGTATTTGCGGGTTCAATGAGAACGTCTACGGTGCCGCCGCAGCCGAGGCCGTAGGGGATCTCAGCGGTGTCGTCGAAGAGGGTTGAGTAGCGTTCTACGACGGCGCCGCCGCGGACGAGCCACTGGGCTTTGCGGACGATCTCGGCTTCGAGGCAGCCTCCGGAGATAGAGCCCGCGTAGGAGCCGTCATGCGCGATGAGGAGCCGGGCGCCGGGAATGCGATAGCTGGAGCCTTCGACGCGGACGAGTGTGGCGAGGGCGGAGACGTTGCCCTCCTGCCACATATCGACGATTTTGCGACGTTCTATCAAGGTCTAAGTGTTTCCTCGTGCAGAGAACATTACCCCAGCGGCTAAAGCAGCGCTATAGCGCGCGTTGTACCGAACGGCCGAAGCCGTGCCCTGACGAGACGATCAGGCCTTCTCGCTGAAAGTGTGGATGCCGCATTCCTGCTTCTTGCCGCCCCAACGGCCGCTGCGAGGGTCGGCGCCGGCCTGGGGGATGGCGGTGCAGGGTTCGCAGCCGATGGAGGTGTAGCCCTGGTCGTAGAGCGAGAGGCGCGGGATGTTGTGCTCGCGGGCGTAGAGCTCTACCTGGGGCCAGGTCCAGTCGGCGATGATGCTGATCTTCTTCATCATCTTGCCGGTGGGGAGCTTGTGGTCTTCGATCTTCTTCAGGTTGGCGCGGGTGGGGGATTGTTCGCGGCGGAGGCCGGTGAACCACCAGGCGTAGGGCTCCAGCGAGCGCATGAGGGGCTCGACTTTGCGAATCTGGCAGCACGATGTGGGCTGCACGATGTAGAGCAGGCCGTGGGTCGACTCGTGCTCTTCGCGTGTGGTGACGGGAAGCGCATTGATGAGGTTGAGGCCCCACTCCTGCGCGAGGCGATCGCGGTATTCGATGAGTGCCGGGAAGTGGTAGCCGGTTTCGAGGAAGATGACGGGCACGTTCGCGAGTTGTTTGCGAAGCATGTGGAGCACGATCATGTCTTCCGTTTGGAAGCTGCTGGTGAGGCAGACGTTCCCGCCTTGCGAGGCGTCGACGATTGCTTCTACGATTTGATCGGCGGAGTAAGTTTCGGGCTCTGCGAGGACGGCCGCTGTGTCGGACAGCGGTGCGGTCAGGTGGAGTTCAGTTAAGAAGGATTGTGTGCTGCTCATCGATTTACTGTTCCTCTATCCATTGCTCGATGGACTGTTCGCCGTTCAGGATGCGGCCGTTTGCGACGGCGTGAATTTCGTTGAGGAGCTCCGGCGAGAGGGTTGCGTTTGCCGAGATAGCCGTTGCTCCGGCTAGTTCGAGCGCGCGTACGACAGCGGCTAAGGTGTGGGGCGGGATGAGTGGATCGTCGACCAGGACGACGTGTCTTCCCTGCGCTTCGAGGCGGGCCTGAACACGTTCGAGGTCCGTGGACGAGGCGTTGGGCCATAGGACGAAGAGGGGCGACGGCGTGGGTTCCTGCGCGGCTGCGTCTTCCTCGACCGCGGCGATCAACATGCCGGCAGCTACCGTCGCGTTCGAGAGCGGATCGATGAGGATAAAAGAGCCAGTGGAGCGGTTTTCTGCGTAGGGGTCGAAGAAGAGCGGGAGGCTGGTGTCGAGTTCCAGTTCGGCGATGTCGTTCATGCCGAGTTCCGTTGCCTGGAGGTGGTCGGCGGTGTTGACGTCGACTCGGTAGGGTATGGAGCGCACGGTAGCGCGCACAGTGCGCGTGGTGTGCTTGAGCAGGTAGGTGCTGCCCGGGGTGAGCGGTTGCTCGTGCATCCACACGGCCATGGCGCGGACGCGGGTGCTGACGAGTGGCGCGGCTTCGTCCTCGGCGACCAGCATTTCGCCGCGGCTCAGGTCAATTTCGTCTTCGAGCTCTACGGTGACGCTTTGGGGCGCGTGTGCCTGCTTCAGCTCGCCGTCGTAGGTGACGAGGGAGCGCACGCGCGTGGAGCGGCCGCTAGGGAGGGCGCGAACGGCCTGGCCTGGGAAGAGCGTTCCACCATCGACGCGGCCTGCGAAGCCGCGAAAGTTTGCATCGGGACGGACGACGAGTTGGACAGGAAAGCGCAAGGGACCGCCCTCGTCGGAACCGGTTCGGAGCGGGACGGTTTCGAGGTAGTCGAGCAGCGTGGGCCCGGTGTACCAGGGCATGGCGGAGCTTGGTTCCACGACGTTGTCTCCGGCGAGGGCGCTGACGGGGATCAGTGTGACCGAGCGGATGTCGAGCCGTTTTGCGAGGTCGAGGAACTGTCCCTGGATGGTATTGAAGAGGTCTTCGTCGTAGCCGACGAGGTCCATCTTGTTGACCGCGGCGACCACGTGCGGAATGCGCAGGAGGCTGGCGATGTAGGTGTGGCGCCGCGATTGTGGAAGCAGGGTGCCGGCTTTGCGGAAGGCGTTGGCGTCGATGAGCACGATGGCGACTTCGGCGGTGGAGGCCCCGGTCGCCATGTTGCGGGTGTACTGTTCGTGGCCGGGGGTGTCCGCGATGATGAACTTGCGCTTGGAGGTGGAGAAGTAGCGATAGGCTACGTCAATGGTGATGCCCTGCTCGCGTTCGGCGCGCAGGCCGTCGGTGAGCAGCGACAGATCCAACGCTCCGCCGGAGCGGTTGACGCGGCTGGCGCGGATGCTGGCGAGCTGGTCTTCGTAGACGCTCTTGGTGTCGTGCAGGAGACGGCCGATGAGGGTGCTTTTGCCGTCGTCGACGGAGCCGGCGGTGGTGAAGCGGAGGAGTTCCTGGTCGAGGTGGGCGTCGAGGAAGGTGCGGAAGCGGGCTTCGCGGACGGCTTCGCTTGGTTCCGGGTTGAGGTGCAGTTCGGTGAGCTCCATCTTAGAAGTAGCCCTCCCGCTTTTTGAGCTCCATGGAGCCTTCTTCGTCGTGATCGATGGCGCGGTTTTCGCGTTCGGAGCGGCGGAACGTGATGAGTTCCTCAATGATTTTCGGCAGGGTGTCGGCGTCGGAGCAGATGGCGCCCGTGCAGGGCAGGCAGCCGAGTGAGCGCATGCGGACGCGCATGGTTTCAGGGCGCTCGTGGGGCAGCAGCTTGATCATGGGGTGGACCATCTGCAGGGTTTCGCCGCGGCGGACGATCTCGCGCTCCTCGGCGAAGTAGAGCGGCACGATGGGGATCTGCTCGGCGTAGAGGTAAAGCCAGATGTCGAGTTCGGTCCAGTTGCTGAGCGGGAAGACGCGGATGGATTCGCCTTTGCGAAGGCGTGAGTTGTATAGGCTCCAGAGTTCGGGGCGCTGGTTCTTGGGGTCCCACTGCCCTGCCCCATCGCGGAAGCTGTAAACGCGCTCCTTGGCGCGGCTCTTTTCTTCATCGCGGCGGGCACCGCCGAAGGCTGCGTCGAAGCCGCCTTCCGTAAGGCCATCGAGGAGCGAGCGCGTCTTCAGCGCGCCGCAGCAGTTCTGGGTGCCCATGCCCCAGGGGCTCATGCCACCGGCGATCGCTTCTTCGTTGCGGTGCACAATGAGGTCCGCGCCGATCTCTCGGGTGTAGGCGTCGCGGAAGGCGATCATCTCCGGGAACTTGTAGCCGGTGTCAACGTGGAGGAGCGGAAAGGGGATCTTGCCGGGGAAGAAGGCCTTCTGGGCGAGGCGCAGCATGACGCTGGAGTCCTTGCCCACGGAGTAGAGCATGACGGGGCGGGCGAACTCGGCCACAGCCTCGCGCAGGATGTAGATGCTCTCGGCTTCGAGCGCCTGAAGGTGGTTCAGCCGCTCAGCGTATGCGGCTGCCGCGGGCTCGGGGGCGATGTTGGTAGCTGACAAAAAACCTCCGCTTGTTGCGGTGTTCTGGGCCGTTCCCTAATCTGATGAGTGTCTGTGAAAAGCGTCGCGCCGGGGGCAAAACTAGGGGCGGACTGGCGGCGGCGTTAGCAACAGCGACAACAGCGGCTACCCTGCCGCGAAACGTGCGATTGCGTGTCAAGCCACATACTCTTATCAGTGTAAAGCAGGCCACGCTCGCATATGGGTAAATCGCCGAAGAGCTTTGCCGCGAAGCAGGGATCCGCGAAGCAGGGATCCGCGAAGCAGGGATCCGCGAAGCAGGGATCCGCGAAGCAGGGATCCGCGAAGCAGGGATCCGCGAAGCAGGGATCGAGGACCAACCCCAAAGGGCCGACAACGCTGTGAGGAGCAGGTCCGCCCAAGGTCGCGCTGGGATTCGGGGAAGTTCGGGCGGGTCGAACCTGCCGACACTTCATCGGGGGCTTCGGAACGGAGGCACGGCGGGGCGCCTGCGTGTGGCTTTTCTGCTAGACTCACAGAGTCGGTGAGTACGCGACTCCGGCCCTTTGAGGGGCTGTGCAGTTGCGAACTCTACCCAGGGCCGGCACTCGCACGTTAACGGTTCGGGGCGTAGCGCAGCCTGGTAGCGCACCTGCTTCGGGAGCAGGGGGTCGGAGGTTCGAATCCTCTCGCCCCGACCATTCTTCTCCGTGCGATTGACGATGGAGCTCACTGCTTCGTGCGACGTCTGCAAGTTGCTGAAGCCATCAGCACGCTTCACCACACAAACGTCGCGACGCTTCCCTCATCGAGAGACGTCGTGAACGTTCCTCCTGTGTAGCCGACCCTAAAATCCTTACGAGCTGCGCCGGTATTGGCTACAAGCAGCACGTGCCGACCCTGCGGGGTTCGCCATGCAACGTTGGCCAGTTCAGGGCCCGTGTCGGTGGACGCCACACGGACCGAGCCAGGCGGAACAAACCTGGACGCATGCGCAACGGTATAGAAGGCGATATTCCTTTCGGCCTTGTTCCCGTCGATGGTGATGGCGCCCTGGCAGACGGGGCAGCCTCCATCGTTTGTATGCGGACCGAAGCTGGGATCGGCTGCCAGGTTCCATAGCAGGACCGTCCGGCTCCAGTTTCGCATTGCGCCGATCACCACGCGGGAGACAGGATTCGCGACCGGCTCAAAGACGCCGTCGGTGGTATGTTCCACGACCATCTGCTCGGTAAAGTACAGGTTCTTGTCCGGGAAGGCCTGGTGCACCTGCGTCATAGCCGAGATCTCTCCCCCATAAAGATGGAAACCCGAACCGTCCACATACGCACGAGCCTTTGGGTCCGCCAGAACGGTCAGCGGATAATCTGGCCGGTCACAGTTGTGGTCGTACAACACCAGACGGGTCTTCAGGCCAGCCTGTCGAAGCGCAGGACCCAGGGCATCACGCAAGAAGGCTTGCTGCTCGGTTGCCTCCATGACCATGCTGGGCGTGTTCTTTGGATTCAGTGGCTCGTTCTGTGTTGTCAGGGCGGCGATGCGCACGCCTGCAGCTTGCATCTCCCGGAGGTACCGGACCAGATATTGCGCGTACACCGGGTAGTCTTCCGGCTTCAAATTGCCACCCTTGGGCAAGCTGTTGGTCTTCATCCAGGAGGGCGCTGTCCATGGTGAGGCGAGAATCTCCAACCTGGGTGAGATCGCAAGAATCTCTTTCAGCATCGGGATGACGTCATTTTCGTCTTCGCCGAGCGAGAAGTGCGCCAGCTTCGGGTCAGTCTCTCCTGGCGGCAGATCGTCGTAGGTGTACACGTGATCGTTCATGTCGGAGGCTCCGACGCTCACGCGCAGATAGCTGACGCCCGCCTCCTGCACTCCCCGGCCAAAAATCTGCTGCAAGAGAGCATGTCGTTGACCGGGCTGCATCCCGTGCAGGAGCTGCGCGCTTCCGCCCGTGAGCGCAAAGCCGAAGCCATCGATCGTCTGAAAGATCTGTCGTTCATTGATCTGGATCGTCGTTGAAACGGCGTCTGCATTCGACACCATTGGAAGCTCTTGCCGGGTGAGCAGCTTCGACCGGTCGTGAGTGGTCAGCCACTCCTCCACATGTTGAGCCGTTTGTGCAACGCCCGCGACGGAGGAGGCAAGACACAGAGCGGCAGCGAACCGAACAGATCTAGCGAACCGAACAGATCTTAGGAGACGCAAAATAAAGGTCCTTTCCCCTGGTACACGTTGGTGCGCCGGGGAGCTCCAAGTGAGCGCCGCATCCTGTCTTGAACCGACTGCGCGGGGCTGAAGCACGCCTTGCATTAGGCCCCTCGCGGAAGCTGGATGTCAAACTGACGCGTGGGCCCGGATTGAGAGGACAATCCTTTTTCTTGCGCGAATCGAATCATTTCGAGCTGCCCTACATATCCACGCAGCGCGCCTTGACAGAGCTATTCCCGTTGCTCTTACATGTAGCAGCGCCGCCCAGACAAGCGTTTGTTGAAGCGACCTCTGCAGACTCTTCAGAGAGTGGCGCCGTGTACCGACTTGTTTTTCTTCAAGAGAGGCCCAGATGAGACACCCCTTGCGAGCGATCACGCTTGCAGCTTTTGTTTGTTCCACCGCCGGCCCGCTGTTTGGCCAGTCCGTGAACGCCGGCGATATCCGCGGTACAGCAACCGACAGTTCCGGTGCGCTGATTCCAGGTGTTACGGTCACGGTCACTAACCTTGACACCGGCGTGGCGAAGACACTGATCACGAACAACGACGGACTGTACGACACCTCGTCGATCGTCGTAGGTACATACAGCGTGAAGTTCGAGAAACCCGGTTTCAAGGCCTTTGAGCGGACCGGGATCACGCTGCAGGTGGGCTTTTCTACGGTGAATGCTGTTCTGAAGGTGGGCGCCGCATCGGAGACGGTGGAGGTGAACAGCGATCTTCCGCTGCTCACCACCGAATCGGGCGAGCAGTCCACTACCTTCGAAGCCAAGTCGATGTCGCAACTGCCGAATGCGGGCGGCGCCAATGGGCCCGATTGGCAGAACTTTGCGATCCTGCTCCCGGGAGCTTCCGGCGTTCCGGGTGGCTCGCAAGGGTCCACGAATCCCGGCCAGGAAGTCGCGGTGAACGGCAACCTCCCGTACAGCAACGTTCTTGCTGACGGTGCGACGACCACGCTTTCGCACAGTGCGAACTCAGATGTCAGCACCTTCGAGACAGTTTCCGAGCTCCAGATCAACACCTCTGCGTTTTCTGCCCAGTATGGCGTGGGCGGCGTGATCTTCAACCAGATCAGCAAGGGCGGCACAAACCAGTTCCATGGATCTGCCTACGATTATTTCCAGAACAACGCGCTGAACGCGGCACAGTACGGCTTTGCGAGCCACCCTACGGTTCCAGTGCTGCACTATAACGACTTTGGTGGCTCCATCGGCGGCCCGGTTCTGATTCCCCACCTGTTCAACGGTCGCGACAAGCTGTTCTTCTACTTCAACTATGACCAGATCGTGAACCACGGGGCGGGCAGCAACTCTACCCAGACCGTGCCTACCGAAAACGTCAAAGCGGGCGACTTCAGCGGCCAGTCTTTGCTGTACGACCCGACCACGCAGACCATTGCGCACGATCAACTCGGCAACCCTTATCCCGTCCGCAAATCCTTTCTCTCCGAATATGGCGTGAACGCGGTACCGGCGGCGCTCTTCGACAAGGTCTCGGCGAACTTTCAAAAGCTCTATCCGACCCCGGCAAGTCACCTGGGCAGCGGCAAGTTCCTTCCCGGGCAGCTGAACAGTGCCGGTCTGCTCACGAACAACTGGTATTCAAGCGTTCCTCAGTCCACCCCGGTGCGCCGGTACTTCGGCCGCCTCGACTACAACCTTGGGGCCGCCGACCGGATCTCGATGTCGGTCACACAGCGCGACACCCCCGTGGTGTACCCGAACTCCGTCGTACCGTGTCCTGTAGGTTGCCAGTTCGGCGACGTGGACAGCAACAACGCCCAGATCACAGAGGTTCACAACTTCTCCGGCGGCCACACGATCAACGAGGCCCGCATGGGCTTCACGTACCAGGGCAACTTCTACGCCGACCAGACGCTTGGAGGCGGCTACCCAGCCAAGCTTGGCTGGCAGTTCGCCAAGGCGGATAGCCTGCCCGCTGTCCAGTTCAACGGCTCTTATCCGTATGCCTGGATCAACCCCAGTTCCAATGCTGTCTATAAGGAACAGGTGTTCGATCCGTCGGATGTTGTGACGATGATTCGCGGCAAGCATATTCTTCACTTCGGCGGCGAGTTCCTGATGTATGACGACAACTCTACCGCGTGGGGCAACACCAACGCGGGCACGCTGCAGTTCAATGGCTCTTACACCCGGCAGTGGGCGCTTACTACAAATGCAAACGGTCAACAGGTTGCGGGGCCTGTGTCCGGAACCGGCCTGGACTATGCCGACTTCCTGCTTGGCGATGCCGATAACTGGTACGCCAGTGTCTCGCCGGAGTATGGTGCGCGTCTGAAGAGTCCGCAGGTCTTCATCCAGGATGACTTCAAGGTACGACCAAACCTTACTCTCAACGTTGGTCTCCGTTACCAGGTTCGCCATGGCTGGAATGAGGTCCACGGCAATATGGACAGCTTTGATCCCACGGTCATCAACCCGGCCACTCACACCCTTGGTGCTTACTGGTTTGGGAGTACCGCGGCAAATGGTCGCAAGTCGCTTCAGGCGGATGAGTACAAGACCTTCCTGCCTCGCGTAGGCTTCAGCTGGTTGCCCTTCCCGACCACGACACTTCGCGGCGGCTTTGGCCTGTATGCCTACAACCTGTCCCTGGATACATATGGTGGCGGGATGGGAGGCGAGATCAGCTCGTCCGGAGGCTATGGTGACAACACGGATGGGATCACGCCTGTGACCCAGTTTGGCGGGTCAGGCACCAACCTGCAGACCGGCCAACCGCTCCCTTATAGCGCAGCTTCGACGGATCCAGCTCGCTTCAACGGTCAGGGTGCGAGCTTCAACCAGTACCACACGCCCTACACCGCAGATCTTCCAGTACAACTTCGCGATGCAGAACACGCTGGGATCCAACATGGTCTTCGAGCTGGCTTATGTTGGCAGTCATGGACGAAACCTGTACTACGGCGGCGTGGACCTCAACGCAATCTCACCTGGTAATTTCAGTTCGAACGACTACGGCACGCGCGCCTATCCCAATTACAACGGCGGAATTACAGGTAGCACCAACGACGCCATCTCCAACTACAACTCATTGCAAGCCTCCATTCAGCGCCGTCTCTCAAAGGGTCTCAGCTTCGATGCCAACTACACCTGGGCACACTTTCTAGATAGCTGGGATTCGTCAGGATGGGGTAGCCGCAACGGCCCCACTCAATATCAACTCGCGAACAACGCTGCTGCCAATTACAGCAACTCGAACTTCGACGTGCGTAACGCCTTCAAAGGACGTGTGGTGTACGACCTCCCCTTTGGTCGTGGCCGCATGTTTATGAACAAGAACATCTTCGCCGATGAGCTTCTGGGTGGATGGCAGATTTCGTCCACCATGATCTTCCAAGGCGGGAATCCGTTCACGATCTACAGCCAGCAGGACACCTACCAACACGCGGGGTCGGCCTTCCCCAACTACAACGGTGGGCCGATGTACGCCGCGAACAAGAGCTATAACAACTGGATCAACCCTGCAGCCTTCACGCTTCCGGCTAATGGAACATTCGGCAACCTCCGTCGTAACTCCGTCTACGGTCCCGGCGTGGAACTGGTGAATATGTCTGCAGGAAAGCACTTCGACCTGTACGAGAATCTGAAGCTCCAGATTCGGGCCGATGCGACCAACGCCTTCAACCATGCCAACTTCGAGGTCGGCAACAACATCACGCTACAAACCCGACCTGCAACCAAGGACGCAAACGGAAACACTATCCCGGGACAACTGCCCGGCGAAGCGTATATCTCGACAGCGGGAGGCACGCCGCAGTTCAATAGTCTCAGCTCCGGCGGTCGCGTGCTTCAGCTCTCCGCTCGCTTCGAGTTCTAACCAAACGACGGTGTAACAACAATCGGCGGCTTCGGCCGCCGATTCTTTTTGCACCTCACGGTCAACACGCGACCGTGCTGCACGCTGCACCTTATGATGGAAGACGCCATGGCCCTCCGAGTTCGATCGCACGTTCTGCTCTGCACAGGTCTGCTGTTTGCCATGACCGCCGCAGGCCAGCAGATGGGCGCGGACCAGCACGAGCAGAAGGCGCAGGAGTACCTGCGGAATCGAAAACCTGACCTCGCGCTGAAGGAGTTCCAGGCTGTTGTGGAGGCCAGGCCTGATGATCTGAATGCGCAGGCGAACCTTGGCGTCTTGATGTACTTCGCCGGGCAATCGACCGAGGCGGAGCCGCACCTGCGTGCTGCGCTTGCCATGGACCCCAAGCAGAGCAAGGTGCAGGCTTTGTTAGGCTTCTGTGAGCGACGCAACGGTGAGTTAGCCAAGGCACGCGAAGACCTGTCCGCGGCCCTCCCGGCCCTACAGGACGCGAAGATCCGCAAGCAGGCCGGCCTGGAACTGATCGAGATGGACACCGCTGCGGGCGATCTACCATCAGCGGCGGGCGTGGCTGGGCAGTTAAAGGCCACGATGCCCGCCGACCCTGAAGTTCTTTACGCGGCGTACCGCGTCTACACCGACCTTGCGGGAGAGGCGATGCTTGACTTGTCACTGGCTGCGCCCGACTCCGCGCAGATGCACCAGGCGATGGCGCACGAGCTGCTTCGCGAACGCGACAACACAGCGGCGGTTGCGAATCTTCGGGCAGCACTCAAAGCGGACCCCACCCTTCCTGGCGCCCACTTCGAACTCGCTGAGACGCTTGCTGCCTCCGCCGATCCCGCACAGAAGGCCGAGGCAGTGCAGCAGTATCAACTCGCATTGGGAGCGAACCCTCACGACGATAAGACACTCACCCGCATGGGCGATCTCGCTTCTGACAAGGGAGATCATCAGACGGCCACAAAGGAGTACAAGCAAGCGCTCGCGCTGCAGCCCGGCAACGTTGACGCACAGATCGGGCTGGCCCACGAGCTTGTTGAGACCGGCGATCCCAATGCTGCACTGCCTCTTCTTCTTGCTGTGGTGAAGGACGATCCGTCGAACCTTCTTGCGCACTACCGGCTTAGCGCGTTGTATCGCCGTTTGCATCGACCGGAGGATGCGAAGCAAGAGGTGGCGCGATACGAACATCTGAAGGCGGATCGGGAGAAGCTGAGGGCGCTTTATCAGAGCATGCGCATGGATGCCCCGCAAAAGACCGATGCGAAGGATTAAGCGGCCTGCGCTGCTCGTCTGCCTTTGTACTCTTCTGCTAATAACGTCCTCAACTGCGCAGGCTCAGGGCAGCACAGCACAAGGCGCGCAGGCGGTGCCCCAGGTGGTGGACATCACCGCGTCTACTGGCATTCGCTTCAGCCATCTCTCCAGCCCGGAAGCGAAGTACATTGTGGAGTCAATGAGCGGGGGTGTGGCGCTCATCGACTTCGATCGCGACGGGTGGCCCGACATCTTCTTCACCAATGCCCCCAGCGTGGCGATGGCGCAAGCCGGCAAGAAAGCCCGCAGCGCGTTGTATCGCAACAACCACGATGGCACCTTTACTGATGTCACCGAGAAAGCCGGTGTGGGCTACCCGTGCTGGGCGATGGGCGCTGCGGTCGGCGACATTGACAACGATGGCTGGCCCGATCTTGCTGTTAGCTGCTTCGGTGGCGTTGTTCTGTACCGCAACAATCACGATGGCACCTTCACCGATGTCACGAAGTCGTCAGGGCTGGCGCAGGATAAGGGATGGGCCACAGGCGTTGCGTTTGGTGACTACGATCGCGACGGCTTTGTCGACCTGTTCGTCCCGCACTACGTGGACCTGGACCTCGCGCATCTGCCCGCGCTCGGCTCGATGAAGACGTGCATGTATCACGAGATCGCCGTGCAATGCGGTCCGCGCGGACTTAGGGGAACGCCGGATGCGCTGTATCACAACAACGGCGATGGCACGTTCAGTGACGTGAGCGCCACGGCAGGCGTGAACGATCCGAAGGGCTACTTCGGGTTGAGCGCCGTATGGTCTGACTTTGACAACGACGGCAAGCTGGATCTCTTTGTCGCCAACGACGGGGAGCCCAACTTCCTGTACCACAATGAGGGGGGCGGGCACTTCAGCGAGGTCGGCAATGAGGCAGGCGTGGCATTGGGCGAGGATGGCAATGAGCAGGCCAACATGGGCGTAGCGGTTGGGGATTACAACCGCAGTGGGCGACAGAGTATCGGGGTATCCCACTTTAACGAAGACTATGCTGTGCTCTATCGCAACGAAGGTGCAATGAACTTTACCGACGTTGCTCACTCCGCCGGCATTGCGCAAGCCACGCTGCCGTATGTGGGCTGGGGAGACGCCTTTCTCGATACCGGAAACCGCGGGCTCCTGGACCTTGTGCTGGTCAACGGACATGTCTATCCGCAGGTGGATTCGGTGAAGATCGGGACCAGCTTCAGGGAGCCGAAGCTGCTGTTCTGGAACAACGGCAACGGTACGTTTCGTGAGGCGAGCCGGGAGGCGGGCGGCGCGCTGCGTATCCCCCAGGTGAGCCGGGGCCTCGCAGTAGGAGACCTGTTCAACACAGGCCGGCTGAATGTTGTCGTAGAAAACCTGGTCGGGGCACCGTTGATTCTGGAGACACGGCCAAGTGAGGGGAATCATTGGGTGAGCTTCCAGCTTGAGGGATCGCCGTCCAACCGTCTTGCCCTGAATGCGCGTGTCTACGTGCGCACAGGTGGTGTGCAGCAGATGAGTGAAGTCCTGAGCGGCGGCAGTTATCTCTCGCAGAACGATCTGCGTCTGCACTTCGGCATGGGCTCAGCGGCGCGTATGGAGGAGGTACGGGTCGTGTGGCCGGACGGTAAAGAACAGATGTTCCACGACCTGCCCGCGGATACCTTTTACATGCTGAAAGAGGGCGGGGTGCCCACGAGCCGCAAATTCCGATAGCGGCGTACACCAGAGCGCCTCGGAGGAGCATCGCGTTCCTGAGGCAAGAACGAACAGGCATTGCTCCGGGCGACTTCCGCGCATTGTGCAGGGGCGCCGATCATGGAGGTTGCGGATCCTCCGTTACCCAGATAGCGATGATCGCTGGCAATGGCGGCATGCGCAATCGACCGTAGCTCATAGTCGCAATATGGCCGTTTGGGGGCTATGTGTGCATCCTTCTGGTTCTGAAAGTCTCCGTGATTCTTGAGCGGCATGCTACAAAACCGTCCCTGTACTTAAACGTTTGCCTCAGGGCGCTACACCGAAATGCCGCGTTCTGTCGCTTCTTACAACTTTTGCACGATTTACCGCGCCAGTACCGCCCCACTAGGGTCCAGAAAGAACGAATTTTGCAACGGAGCGAGCCGGCAACGGCCACACCCGGCACCCTATGCCTTTGCGTACAAAGTTCCAGATCGGCCTGACGATCCTCGCAGCAGCGGGGGCCACCTTCCTGGCCGCCGGCGCCGGATCGACTTCCTGGCTGCCGTTCTGGTTGCTGTTGATGGCCGTCCTGTTCAGTTCTGGGCTCAAGGTCGTTCTGCCCCGCGGCGACGGCTCTATGTCGCTGAACTTCCCTTTCATCCTGCTGGGTATCGTTCAGCTCTCTCCCTTGCAGGCCATGCTCCTGGCCGCAATCTCCGTCGCGGCGCAATGCCGTATCCGGGTCCGGAAGCTCTTCACGGCGCTCCAGATCTTCTTCAACGTGGCAAACGCGATGCTCGCCACTGGATGCGCCTACCTAGCGTATGCCGGCCTGCACAAAGCCCATGTTGGGCTCGCCCCGGCGCTGGCTTCTGCATCGATCGCATACTTCCTCTGGAATACGGTCTCGGTGGCCATGGTCCTGGCTTCCACCAAAGGGGAAAGCGCAATTTCCGTCTGGCGGAAAGAGTATCCGTGGTATCTGCCGTTTTATATCGTCGGTGCGGTGCTCGCCGCAATGGTGAGTTGGCTGAGCGAACGCTTCGGTTGGGGTACGGCGCTGCTGCTCATTCCATTCGTGTACACCCTGTACCGGGCTTACATGGGGCAGGTCTCACGCCTGAAAGAGCGCCAGCAGCACCTTGAAGAGACCGAAGCGCTCCACCTGCGGACCATTGAAGGTCTTGCGATGGCGATCGAAGCCAAGGATCAGAACACCCACGATCATCTTTTCCGGGTACGCCAGTATGTGAAATCCGTCGGCGAGGCTCTCCGCTTAAACAGGGTAGAGATGCAGGCGCTGGAAACGGCGGCATTTCTTCACGATATCGGCAAGCTGGCTGTCCCCGAGCACATCATCAACAAGCCCGGGAAGTTAACTCCGGAAGAATTTGAAAAGATGAAGATCCACCCGGTAGTTGGGGCCGACATCCTGGAGCGTGTACGGTTTCCGTACCCCGTGGTGCCGATCGTCCGCTCCCATCACGAGTGGTGGAATGGCACAGGCTATCCGGATGGTCTTCGCGGTACGGATATTCCGATTGGCGCACGCATCCTGACCGTAGTGGACTGCTTTGACGCTCTGGTCTCAGACCGTCCGTATCGAAGGGGGCTCACTGGAGATAAGGCGCTTGCCATGATTCACAGCCTCTCCGGAAAGCAGTTCGACCCTGCGGTGGTCGAAGCCTTTGAGCGCTGCCACGCTGCGGCGGAAGATCGAGCGGAGAGTATCATCCCCGCGGGGTTCACTCCGTTGAACACGGAAGTGGAAGTATGGCGAGGGTTGGCCCCAGGTGCCGGGTATGAGGCCGGTTCAACCGAGAACGCCAAGGCAAAGCCTCAGCCGACCAAAGGAGAGGCCCGGCATCCGGAAGTGCACGGTGGAATCAGCACACTTACGCTGATTGCGGCGGCCAGTCAGGAAGCGCATAGCCTCTTTGAGATGAGCCAGTCACTGGGGGACTCCCTTAGCCCCAACGAAACCGTCGGAGTGCTGGCCTCTCGGCTACGACAACTCATTCCGTTTGAAGTTTGCGCCTTGTTCGTGAAGCAGGGGGACGCACTGGAGCCTCGATTCATCGACGGAGAACTCGCCCGGCAGTTCGCCCCGGGGCAGATACAGCTCGGCGACGGCATCTCGGGCTGGGTCGCCCAGAGTGGCAAGGCAATCATGAACGGCAACGCCGCAGTTGAACCAGGGTGTCCTCTGTTAGCGGACGGTTCACCAGCGTTGCGTTCCGCTATATCGATTCCGTTGCGTAACCTTCAGAAAGACATTTTCGCGGTACTCACTTTGTATGCAGTGACCGCAGACTCTTTCCACAGGGATCATCTGCGGATATTGCAGACGATGGAATCGAAGCTATCCCTCGCGCTGCAAAATGCGTTGCAGTCGCATCCGGCCAAGGTCGATGCCGATACCGATTTCCTCACCGGACTTCCAAATGCACGGCGCTTGTTTCTGCATCTCGAGTCCGAATTGCAGCGTTGCCGCGATACCGGCGAAGCCTTGTCCGTTGTCGTTTGCGACTTGAACAACTTCAAAGACGTGAACGACCGACGCGGTCAGCTGGCGGGCAACCGGCTTCTGCGCCTGGTTGCAGAGAACTTCCGCCATATCTGCGTTGAGCCGGAGATGGTGGCGCGCATGGGAGGCGATGAGTTTGTGTTCCTCGTCCCTGGCGTAAGCGAAGCCGCAACGCAGGAACGTATTGCTGAGATCAAGGACGCTGTCGCGAGTGCGTCGCGGCGCGCGGGACACGGTATTGCCGTAACGGCGAGCGTTGGCGCGGCCTTCTGCCCCGCAGACGGTCTTATGTCAGAAGACCTGCTCGGCGTGGCTGATCGGCGAATGTATCTGGATAAGCAGCGGCACTACAGCCAGAGCACAAGCCTCTCGGTCGAGACCAAGGGCGCAGCGGCAGTCGCATGCACAAGTTGATCGTGCGGTACCTGTTGCGCGGTGGTCGAGTGTTCTCCCTCGTCTTCTTGTCGGTGCTCGGCACCTCTGCGCTAATGTATGCCGCCCCCGGCTACTTTACGGACGCCCGAGAGATGGACGCCGCCCATTCATCTATCGCTCGAACTGAGTTACGCCAAATGCAGGGGCAGCAGGGCTCGCTCGCGTCCGTGTTGCGATCCGAGGTTAAGTCCTGGGCACACGGCGATCTTGGTCGCTCGCGCCAGTTCGACACGGAAGTCAGCACCCTGGTGAAAGAGCGGACGGCACGGTCTGTGCGACTGCTGGGTGCGGGTGTTCTGGCAGGGTGGTCCGCTGCGCTTCTGCTGGCTATCCCACTTAGCATGCGCCAAGCGCCTCTTCTGGACATCAGCGCAGCGGGGCTGACCGCGATCCTGCTGGCGTTGCCTGCGGGCGTGCTGGCCACCGTCTGCCTGCTCCGGGATACAGGTGGGCCTGTGGTTGTTCTGGCCATTGTGATCGCTGCTCGTGACTTCAAGATTCTGCACAGGATGATGAAGAGCATCTGGCGAGCACCCTTCATCTTCCATGCGCACACACAGGGCATGTCGACCTTCAGGATTCTGCGAGTACATATAGCCTCTGCCTTGCGCGGCGAACTCCTGAGCGTGGTGGTCATGTCCTTCACGCTGGCGCTGAGCGCTCTGGTGCCCATTGAGGTAATCTTCGACGTCCCCGGGCTCGGACAACTCGCCTGGTCGGCTGCCATGAACCGCGACCTGCCGGTTCTTGCTGTGATTACTGCCGTGATGTCGGCCTGTGTTGGAGTTGCCGCGTGTATCGTCTCACCGGACCGGGCCCAGGAGAACGCTCAATGCGCCTAGCGATGATCCTGTTTCTCGGGGTACTTATTGCGGTTGCTACCTCCGTGCTCTGGACTTCGCCTCACGGCTACGCTGATCAGGACCGTTCCATCGTCGCAACCGGGATAAGCCGGATTCACCCGGCCGGGACGGACGAGTTAGGTCGCGACACCTCCGTTCGCATCTGCGTGGCACTTCTCTTGGGCCTGTCGGGAGCCGGCGCCGCCAGTTTGCTCGCAAGTGGCCTGGCTCTGTTCCTTGGGGCCTCGGCAGCGCTTAGTCCACCATGGATCAGTCGAGCCATGCTGTATGGCGGCGATCTTTTCCTTACACTGCCCTGGATTTTCCTGTTGATGCTGGTGCGAGCAGCTCTGCCCCTCACACTGCCGCCCATGCAGTCCGGAACGATCACGTTCCTGCTGCTTGCGGTCCTTGGCGCGCCGGCATTTCTCCGGGTGAACTTCAAACGCACCTCTTCCCTGATGAAGGCTGACTGGCTCGTGCAGGCGCATGCTTCCGGTCTGCGCCCGTCTCAGATCTGGCGAGGAATCTTCCCGCACCTCCGGCCGCTCTTTTGGACTCAGTTTCTTCTGTATGTTCCGGCGTGTGTCATCGCGGAGACAAACCTGGGCTCGCTTGGTCTTGGCATTGCGCAGCCGGTGCCCTCCTGGGGCAATATGCTGGCTGGCCTCCAATCCGCAGCCCTGGTCAGCAGGTCGAACGTGATCTACCTTCCCCTGGCAGTGCTCGTGCTTGTGTTGGTCGCGCTGGAACTTACCATCTTCGGAGCTAGCCGTGAACATTGATACAAAACGAATGGCAACGGCGCTTCTCTGCGCTCTGCTTGCCGCAATCCCGCTTTCAGGAGAAGTACCCGTGCCCCAGAGGGAGTTGTCCTGGGCACTTCGTTACGATCCAAAGACCCTGGATCCGGCGAAGGTGGACGACCAGGCCTCGGAACTTGTTCGCTACCTCACTGCGGGAGTGGTTGTACGGCTGAACCGCAGCAACCTTTCCTTCGAGCCGATGCTGGCAGAGAGCTGGAACGTCAGCACTGATGGGAAGCTGGTGACCCTTAGGCTTCGTCCCAATCTCCGGTTTTCCGATGGCTCCCCTTTGACTTCTACCGATGTGGCGGCGAGTTTCCGCCGTGTACTCTCCCCGGCTACGGCCGCCCCGGTTGCAGATGAATTTGTAGAGCCAACCAAAGTAAGCGTAGACACGCCAGATGCTTTGACCGTCAGGCTTCATCTTCCGGTTCGTCTGGCCGGGATGGCTGCGATCTTCGATGAGATCGCAATTGAACCGGCAAACGGGGCCAATCATGGGAGCGTCACAGCAGGGCCTTACGTGGTCGCTGACTACAAGCACGGGGAATACCTGCGTCTACGTCGCAACCCTTACTTCTGGAAACATGATGCAAGCGGTGCAAGCCTGCCGTATGTATCTGATCTTCGGCTTGATTTTCTGGCCAACAGGGAGACCGAAGAGCTCCGGTTCCTACGCGGGCAATATGCGATGCTCGATCATGTTCCTACTGAAGGTTTCGAAGCCCTGACACGCCGTATGCCGGGAGCCCTGCACGACCTCGGGGCCTCGTTGAATACAGAGCAGATGTGGTTCAACCAGGCAGATCGGGCGCCCATCCCTGCTTACGAAAAGCAGTGGTTCACTGACGTCGCGTTTCGCAAGGCGGTGTCCGAAGCGCTGCACCGCGGAGATATGGCTCGGATCGCCTTTGATGGTCACGCGACACCCGCGAACGGGTTCATCTCTCCCGCCAACTCGGCCTGGTACAACAAGGCGATCCCTCCGGTGAAGGAAGACCCCACGGCTGCGCTTGCCTTGCTTGCAAGCCATGGATTCCGGAAGCAAGGAACACAGCTGTTTGACCGTGAAGGCCACTTGGTCAAATTTTCTCTGCTGACTAACTCCGGCAATCGGTCCAGGGAGCGGATGGCCGCTCTGATCCAGCAGGACCTCGCAGCTTTAGGGATGCAGGTGAATGTAGTCACCCTGGACTTCCCTGCCCTGATTGAGCGATTGATGCACACGGCCGACTATGAAGCGGCGCTGCTGGGCCTGAGCAACGTACAGCCAGATCCAAGCTCGATGATGAACCTGTGGCTGAGTGACTCGCCAAACCATCAGTGGAACCCTGCCGAGAAGACCCCGGCCACCCCATGGGAAGCGGAGATCGACAAGGCCATGCGTTCACAGGCGGGATCCAACGACTTCCGCACACGGAAGGTTGCAGTGGATCGGGTTCAGAGCATCGTTGCCGAACAACTTCCGTTTATCTACCTTGTGTACCCCAACACGCTGTGTGCGGTTTCTCCTCAGTTAGAAGGTGTGCAGCTTTCGGTCCTGCAGCCAGACGTTGTGTCCCGTGTGGAGACCATGCGTTGGAAGGGAGAACGGCATTGAGAGACCCATTGCTGAGCGTTCGCCTGGATGCAGGTTACCGAAAGCAGGCGATCCTGAAGGATGTTCGCTTTGAGATCTCCGCGGGAGAGCGCCTCGGCCTCTTGGGCAGCAGCGGCGCGGGGAAGAGCACGTTGTTGTTTACGCTGTTCGGTCTCTTGAGCAATCGTGGCGGCTGGGCGAAGGGCGAAGTGCTCATCGCGGGGCGAAATATCCTGGAGTTGCCCAAGCGGGAGGCTCGCAGGTTGCGCGGTAAAGAGTTTGCTCTTGTCCCGCAAAGTCCAATGTCAGCATTGAACCCAGCGCTCACTTTGCTGGCGCATTTCGAAGCAGCATGGGCAGCTCACAGGACCCCCGACAAGCGTGTTCTGTTGTCCAGGATTTTCGAGCTTGGGGAACGGGTTGGTCTGCCGCTGAACATAGATTTCTTTCGGCGGAAGCCGGAGCAGATCAGTGTGGGGCAGGCACAGCGTTGCGTGTTGGCTTTGGCGCTCCTGCACCGGCCTCCTCTGCTGATTGCCGATGAGCCCACCAGCGCACTTGATCCTGTGACCCAGACGGAGGTGTTGGCGCTGCTTCGCGAGGTCACCGAGGAAGAAGGAGCGGGGCTCCTGTTTGTTTCCCACGATCTCCTGTCTGTGTTTCGCCTGTGCTCGTCTGTGGCCGTCCTGAGCGAAGGATGCATCCGGGAACGAGTGTCCGTGCAAGATATTCCGAATAGCCAAAACCCAGAGCTGCGGGCCCTGATGGACGCACTTCCAGTGCCCGTGGACCTACTTCTGCGGCACATGGAACACGCCGGCAGTGACCGCAGCAAAGTACCGGATGAAGGCACGTTGCTTATGCTCTCGGTGTAGGCTCGCTGTGGTTCCGTCGCGTTGCTCTGCTGATTCCGGCGATTGGTGGGTTGTCCCGGTTCCGGTGAACGAAAAAGGAGCGCCGTCTCGCGATGGCGCTCCTTTTGTTTCCAACCTCAATGCGGTTTAAGGCATGGTGAACGTAGCCTTCAAGGGCAGATCTCGCGACGAACTGCCGGCGGAGGCGGTGTACGTGCCGGGTCGCCACATCCACTCCTCTTTCGACTCGTCCCAGTTTGCGAGAGCAAGCGACTCCAGGGGGATCGTGACCGTCTTGTGCTCTCCCGGGGCAAGGGCGACACGAGACCAGCCGGCTAGACGGCGGAAGTTTTCCCCCGAACTCTTCGGTAACCCGACGTAGACCTCAGCCGTTTCAGTGCCCGCACGTTGTCCGGCGTTCTCGACGGTGACCGTAGCGGTTTTTGCGTGACCGTCGACGTGGAGATCGGAGTAGCGATATTGCGTGTAGGACAGGCCAAACCCGAAGGGAAACAGCGGCTCTTTCGCCTCTGAATCGAACCACTTGTACCCGAAGCGAACGCCTTCGGTCAGGTCAGCGGGAAAGGTCGCGCTCTTTCGTTCTGCTACCCAGGCCTCGGGGAGACCGCCGTTGGTGTTGTTGTAGGTCATGCCGAAGATGCGGGCATGGGGCAGGTCGGCCTCGGTCCGGGCGAAGGTGATGGGCAGTTTGCCTGAGGGGTTCACTGTTCCGAAGAGCAGGTTGGCGATCGCCTGACCGCCGGCGATGCCGGGGTACCAGGCCTCCATCACACCAGCGACATCGTTCACCCAGGGCATGCTGACCGGATTGCCTGTGACAAGGACCACCACTGTGTGGGGATTGGCTTTGGCGACCGCTGCGATGAGCGCATTCTGGTTGCCAGGGAGAGCGAGGGTCGGAGCATCGCCGCCTTCACTCATGTATTGATCAGCGAAGACAAGGGCGACATCGCTCTTTGCGGCGAGGGCGGCTGCGGAGGCCGGGTCTGTTCCGGGGTCAAAGCTTACCTGCGCTCCGGGCGCGTGTTCGCGGATGTACTTCAGGGGAGCTGAGGGAAAGTAAACGGCCTGGCCCCACTTCGTCGGTTCGCCCGGCGAGATGGCATTTCCACCGGGGGAGTCGACTTGTGCCGAGCCTCCCCCAGACATGACGCCAACATCTGCGTGAGCGCCAATAACAGCAATGCTGTGCAAACGGGCTGGATCGAGCGGCAAGGTGTTGCCCTCGTTGCGCAGCAGCACGAGGCTCTCCTCTGCAATGTGTTGTGCGTCGTCGCGACCCTTGAATGGATCGACAACGACGCGCGGCATCGAAGGGTGATCAATGGCGCCCGCGGCGAACATGGAGCGCAACAGGCGGTGCACCATGTCGTCCAGGCGGCTCATGGGCACCTGGCCGTTCTGCACAGCGTCCATGAGCGGCTTGCCGAAGTGCTCGTCACCGGGCTGCTGCTGATCGAGTCCGGCGAGGGCTGCTTTCACGGTCGTATGGGTGGCCTCCCAATCGGAGACGACGAAGCCGGGGTAGTGCCATTCCTGCTTCAAGACCTTGTTCAGCAGGTAATCGTTCTCGCAGGCCCAGTCCCCGTTCACCTTGTTGTACGAGCACATCACCGACGAGGGGTGGCCGATGCGGATGCCGATCTCAAACGCAAGGAGGTCGCTTTCGTGCATCGCCTTGCGGCCGAGTTGGACGTCGACCACGGTGCGGCCGGTTTCCTGATCGTTCAGGGCATAGTGCTTGATGTCGCCAAGGATCTTGTTGCTCTGCAGGCCGGCGATGAGGTTGCCGACGGTGGTTCCTGCCAGCACGGGGTCCTCGCCGGGATACTCGAATAGCCGGCCGTTGCGGGGATCGCGGGCGAGATCCACGCCACCGCCGATGGACTGGTTGTAGCCCTGGGCGCGCAGTTCGCGGCCGATGACGTCTCCGTAGAGATGAGCGGCTTCGGGATCCCAACTGGCCGCGGCGCCGAGGACGCTGGGCAGCAGCGTGGCGTAGCGGCTCTGGGGCGCGGCCATGCGGGCACCCACGGCGGAGTCAGCCTGCTGCAGCGACGGGATGCCGAGACGAGGGATGCCGAGGACTTCACCGGCACCGCCGTTGTTGTCAGGCGGCGTGCTGGCACCGGGGCGAAGCGGGCCCCAGCCGATGCCGTGAACCAGCTGAATCTTCTCGGGGAGGCTCAACTCCTTGATCACAAGATCTGCGCGCTGATCCGGGGTCAGGGAGGTGTTCATCCATGGCCGGTCCTGAGTGGAAGTAGCGGATTGCGCAATCCCCTTGTTGGTTCCAGCTGCGAGGAGGGTGGTGAGTAAGGAGAGTGCGACAACGGTCCTTCGGTGCATGCGTGCTCCAGGGTTGAGGTGAGGTGACGCGTTTGAACAGGGCTATCGGGTGTATATCTCGCGGAGTGCGCGGTTTGCAAGCGGAGGAATGACCGACGCAGCACAGCGACGTCGGCTATAACGGGCGTCACCCGAGCCGAGTGAGCAACTCCGCCTCCTCGATCACCTCCACGCCGAGATCGCGGGCTTTGTCCAGCTTGGAGCCTGCGTCTTCTCCGGCAACTACGAAGCTGGTCTTCTTGGAAACGGAGCCGGAGACCTTGCCCCCTGCGGCTTCGATCCGCTCCTTGGCCTGTTCGCGTGAGAGAGTCGGGAAGGTGCCTGTCAGAACCACCGTCTTCCCCTCCATCGCTCCCCCGGAGCGCCGTGGAGGGGCGGGCATAGACAGGCCGAGCTGCTGCAGGTCATGGATCAGCGAACGGTTCTTCTCTTCGGCGAAGTACTCGGTGATGGCTTGTGCGACGCGAGGACCGACCTCGTTCACGGCCTCAAGTTGCTCCGCTGTAGCGGTCATTAAGGCATCAAGAGAACCAAACTGCGTGGCCAGTAGCGTCGCGGTGCGCTCCCCGACAAAGCGGATGCCGAGGCCAAACAGGACACGCTGCAAGGGGGCAGACTTGGATCGCTCAATCTGCGCGAGGAGTGCCTCGGCGGTCTTCTTGCCGACGCGCTCCAGGGAAACGAGTTGGTCCTGTGTGAGGCGGTACAGGTCGGCGATGGAACGGATGAGCGGCTCGCGTTCCTGCACGGGCTGGCCATCTTCGAGCTCTTCCTCATCGTCCTTCTGGCCGAGAAGTTGGGTCACCATGGCTTCGCCCAGGCCCTCGATATTCATTACACCGCGTGACGCCCAGTGCAGCAGCTCTTCGCGGACGCGCGCGGGACAGAGTGCGTTGACGCAGCGGAAGTCGACCTCGTCTTCGAGCTTCACCAGGTCGCTTCCGCAGACCGGGCACCGGGTGGGGAAGACGATCTCGCGATCACCTCGCGGGTGCTGGGCGTCGTGCAGCACCTCGGTGATTTTGGGAATCACATCGCCGCCGCGTTCGACAGCCACGAAGTCGCCGATGCGCACACCCAGCCGGGCGATCTCGTCGGGGTTGTGCAATGTAGCGCGGGCAACGGTGATGCCGCCGATGGACACGGGAGCGAGCGCGGCGACGGGGGTGACTTTGCCGGTGCGGCCGACCTGAAAGAGGACGCCTTGCAGTTGAGTGACACCGCCGCGGGCTGCGAATTTGTAAGCAATGGCCCAGCGCGGGGCCTTGCCGGTGAAGCCTAACCGGCGCTGCTGCGTGACCGAGTCGACCTTGAGAACGACTCCGTCAATCTCGTATGGCAGGGTGTCGCGCAGGGCTTCCATCTGGCCGATGAAGGCCAGCGCTTCTTCGATCGATGGTGCCGTGAGGACGTGGGCGTTGACGAGGAAGCCCGCGCGACGTAGGGATTCCAGGGCACCGGATTGTTCGGCCAGTAGCATCTCGCCGTCGCGCAGGAGGAAGTAGGCGAAGAGCTCCAGCCGGCGTTGTGCGACGGTGTTGGGCTCCAAGGTGCGGATGGTGCCGGCGGCGGCGTTGCGGGGGTTAGCGGCAGGCGCCTGTCCTGCGGCTTCGCGCTCGGCGTTCATCTTTTCGAAGGCCTTCTGCGGGAGCACAACTTCGCCTCGCACCTCAAAAGCCTGTGGCAGGCCGGCATCCGCGAGACGCGCCGCCGAAATGTGGAGAGGCACTGTGCGGATGGTGCGGACGTTGGAGGTGACGTCTTCGCCAACGGTGCCGTCGCCGCGGGTAAGGCCGGATTTCAGGACAGCTTCACCGCGCTTCCCTGCCTCGTATTGCAGGGCAAGGGAGAGGCCGTCGAGCTTGAGTTCGCAGGTGTAGCGCACGGCTTCGCCCGGAGCGAGCGCGCCCGCCACGCGGTCCGCCCAGGCGCGGAGCTCCGCTTCGTTGTAGGCGTTGTCGAGCGAGAGCATGGGGCGTGAATGGGCCACCTTGAAGAAGCCCTCTTTGGGCTTGCCACCGACGCGCTGTGACGGTGAATCCGGTGTGATCAGCTCGGGATGCTCGGCTTCGAGGCGCTTCAAATCATTCATGCGCGCGTCGTACTGCGCATCGGTCCACTCGGGGGCGTCCTGGACGTAGTAGAGGAACTCGTGGTGGCGCAGTTCTTCGCGAAGTGCATCGATCTGCTGGTCTGGAGAGAGAGACTTTGAGACGGGCATCGGCTGTGATTATAGGCAGGCTGAGCACGGTTTCGGAGGGGATGAATTCGAGTGGTTCGTGCGCCGCGCTACACTGGATTGAGGAGATTCTGGATGGCGCATATGGTGTTTTGCACGAGGTACAAGGCCGAGATGGAAGGTCTGGATGAGCCGCCGTTTGATTCCGACTTCGGGCAGAAGATCTATAAGAACGTCTCGCAGAAGGCCTGGAACGAGTGGTTGGAGCGGCAGAAGATGCTGCTGAATGAGTATCGTTTGCAGCCGTGGACGCGCGAAGCTCAGGAATTTCTGGTGGAGCAAATGAACGAATACTTCTTCGGCACGGGTGGAGAGCTCCCGAAGGAATACGTGGCGCCGGCTCACTAAACATCAGAGCGGCGGACAGCTGGTTCGGCACTGACTTAAAGCTGGCGCGAGCGCGCCGCCTCAGTCAGTGCAGGCCGGCTCGGTGGTGTACACTGGCGTTACCCCGCGCGGGCTTTTGCCGGCGCATTTGGAACAAGTCGGGACGTGGCTCAGCCTGGTAGAGCGCACCCTTGGGGTGGGTGAGGTCGCTAGTTCGAATCTAGTCGTCCCGACCATCTACCTTGTACATCTGCAAGACTGAATACCAGCAACTGATCAGACACTCGTGCGTTGTCGGTTCACCTGCGGCTTCCGGGGCGCTCATTACCGCCCAGAGTAGAATGCCTAGACGCTTGTTTGTGCGGCTTTTGGCGTGCAGTGAGGGTCCAATTCAAAGTCCAAATGGTCACGGAGAGAAAGATATGCTTGAACCGCTTGCGGGCGTGCTGACGGAAAGTGTCGACGCTGTGAAGCAACGGGAAGAGACGGCTCTGGATAGCTTGCTGCGTCAGCACGACGGTCGATGCGTCGTGTACGGAGCAGGTACGCTGGGCCAAAAGGCCGTGATCCTTTTGAAAGAGCTTGGTGTGACGCCTCTGGCCGTTGTTGACCGCAACGAGCAGCGCTGGGGGACTGACATATCCGGGGTCAAGGTGGTTTCAGCAGAAAATGCCGCACGCGACTTTGGTTCGACGGCGATTTTCTTCGTTACTGTGTGGAACGACTTCCATTGGTTCAGTGACACCGAGCGTAAGCTCAAAGCGCTTGGTTGTGTTTCCGTTTCGTCTTATGCTCCGATCTTCTGGCGATTCGGCGCGCGGTTCATGGACTTACTGCTATTAAATGAGCCACCGCACCGCTTGTATGCAGATCTAAGTCGGGTGCTCGAGGTCGAATCGATGTGGGCGGACGAAGAGTCGCTCGCTACCTACCGCGCGAACATACTTTGGCGTGCCAAGGGAGATCCTTCGCATCTGCCGTTTCCCGCGCCACCCAACACCTACTTCCCGAGCAACATCTTCAAACTCACGGCCGACGAAAGCATCGTCGATTGCGGCGCCTTTGATGGCGATACACTGCGGATGTTTCTCAAAGTTTCGGGAAGCTTTGAAGCGTTCTATGCCGTCGAGGCGGACAGGGTGTCACTTACAAAACTGCGATCGTACGTAGCCGGTCTTCCGTCTCAAGTGGCGGAACGAGTGCATGAGATGGACTGCGCTGTCGGGCGCGAACGCTGCACCCTGCAATTCGTGATGACGGGGGCGCTGACGTCAAGAGCGGGCGACCTGGATGGCCCCGAGGCCGTTGATGTGGCTTGTCTTCCGCTTGACGAGCTGTTTGCAGACCGCAGGGTCACTATTATCAAGATGGACATCGAAGGGGCGGAGTTTGACGCTCTGGTTGGCGGCAGGGAGATCATTCAGCGTGACTCGCCAGTCCTTGCGATTTGCGTTTACCACACGCAAAACGACATCTGGCGCATTCCGCTACTGATGCAGTCTCTGAACCCTGCCTACAAGCTCTATCTGCGGACTTATGACGGGGATGGATTCCAGTCTGTCGTGTACGCTGTTCCGCCGGAACGGTCGCTTTCGTACCAGTAGGACGGGCGCCTCAGCAACTTCAAGTGGCGATGGCGTGCGCGATCGCATTACGAGTGAGCTCTGCTGTGGTTCGTAGTCCAGGCTCGCTCAGCAGGCTCTTTCAGTCGTACGGGCTTCCAACGATCGCCCAGTGAGCTCGTCACCGCCCATTTGCCAAACTCGACCGTGCCAGGAATCCGGCCGCTGATCGAGGTGATCTGCGGCGCACTGACATCCGGCTTCGGGAAGTCGACATCGAACAGCATGTACGCCCCTTGAACAGGAGAAACATGCAGCGTAGAGACTTCATCAAGACAGCATCTGCCGCCGGCGTCGCCGCCGTGAGTTCCACCGGCGTTTCGCAACGAGCAGAGACAAACACAGCCGCATCGAAGAACCCTCCGGTCCAGCGGCCTGAGCATCCGGAGATGATCTACCGCGAGCTCGGGACGACGGGCGAGCGCGTCTCTGCCATCGGTCTAGGCGGGTTCCATCTCGCCAAGGACCAGGGCACGAGTGCGGCGGATGCGATTCGCCTGGTGCGCAGCGCAGCAGATGCCGGCATCACCTTCATGGACAACTGCTGGGACTACAACGACGGCATCTCCGAAGTGCGTATGGGGCATGCGCTGAAGGATGGCTACCGGCACAAGGTCTTCCTGATGACCAAGTTGGATGCCCGCACGGCGAAGGAGTACGACAAGCAGCTGGAACAATCGATGGGTCGGATGGGCACGGAGGTCATCGACCTGGTGCAGTTCCACGAGATTCTTCGCTTTGAAGATCCGGACCGCATCTTTGCCGAGGATGGGGCGATTCACGCGGCCATGGCTGCTAAACAGGCCGGCAAGATTCGTTACATCGGCTTTACCGGGCACAAGGACCCACAAATTCATCTACGGATGTTTGAAGTCGCAGAGCAGCATGGGTTTCACTTCGACACCGTTCAGATGCCGGTGAACGGCATGGATGCGCACTTCCGTTCCTTCACCCAACATGTCATTCCGGTGGCGCAGAAGGCGGGTACGGGTGTTCTCGCGATGAAGACCTTTGGCGACGGATACATTCTGCGATCAGGCACGATTGAGCCCATCGAAGCACTGCATTACGGGCTATCGCAGCCCGTGTCCGTGGTGATCACCGGCATGGAAAAGCCCGAGATTCTGACTCAGGCACTCCACGCAGCGAAGACCTTCAAGCCGTTCACCACGGAGCAGACACAGGCGTTCCTGGCAAAGACCCAGCAGGCCGCGATGACCGGCAAGTTCGAGCCTTTCAAGACATCCAGCATCTTTGACGGGACCGCGAATAATCCGAAGTGGTTGGGCGGATCGTCAGGGACGGATATCAAGCCATCTTCCCCGGAGACGGAAGAGAAGCGTGTGGGCTGATCGCGGCTGCCCGGACTCTGTGTACATCTTCAAGAAGAATGACCAGTGCGGGACTGCGCACGGCATCGGCCGGGCGTGCCGGACAAGGTTACCAAGGTGAGAGTGTGCTCGTCCTTTTACACGCTTACAATTAGCCGCACCTCCATGCTTCTCTTTTGCTCACGACCAAGCCGTACGGCCGTTGCGTTTCTGCTGACCCTGGCAAGTTGCATGAGCGTAACCACCTCCCGTGCAGGCGCCCAGAAGATCGCGCCCGAGAACCCACCTCAGATCGTGCAGCATGCGACAGGGACGACCGAGGTGGGGGTGCTCCAAGGCGCTGAGTACCGGATTGATGTGCCGACAGAGTGGAATCGGTCCCTGGTCGTCTGGTACCACGGGTACGCCGAGCACGGAACCAGTTTCCACATCGCCGAGCGGGTGCCGCCCGATGTGGAGAATTTCCTTTCGCGACACTACGCCGTGGTGCAGAGTGCGTATTCGGAGGGGGGATGGGCTGTGCAGCAGGCCTATCCGGAGACCGAGGCGGTGCGGCACTACTTCGACCGCAAGTACGGCCATCCGAAGGAGACGTACGTCGCCGGCGGGTCAATGGGTGGCGCGCTGGTGATGATCACACTGGAGCTTAATCCGCGGCCGTACGTGGGTGGCCTGGATCTCTGCGGCGCCGTCGGGCCGACCTTTGTGTCGTTTGATCGGCGGTTCGCTCTCAGGGCGGCGTTCGATCATTATTTTCCCGGCGTGATGGGGCCTCTGGTGCCCGTATCCGCAGACTACGACGACACACCTGCTGTACGCGAGCGGGTGCTGAATGCGCTAAAAGCGAACCAGGTAGACGCGGCGCTGCTGCGGGAGCTGATGGGGCTGCATACGGATCAGCAGGTAGCCCGCGATATCGCGTATTTCACGTTTGTGATCGGGGACATGCAGCGACGGGCCGGGGGGAATCCCTTTGACAACCGGAACTGGATCTATTCGGGGGCGAGTCCGACTTCCAGCGGGCCGGATGAGGAGTTGAATGCGGCGGTGAAGCGCTACACGGCTAGCGCCAAAGCGCGGGAGTACCTGGTGCATCACTACACACCGAGCGGCCGGTTGGGGCGGCCGATGCTGGCCGTGCACACGGTGTTTGACCCGCTGATTCCGCCCAATATGCTTACCCTGTATAGCGAGATGGTCGAAGCGGCGGGGCAAGCCGATCACCTGATTCAGCAATACGTCCCGCGCGACGGCCACTGCGCCATTACGCCCGACGAAATCGGCCGGGCCTTTGACGAGCTGGTGTCGTGGACGCACGGGGGGCAGCGACCGATTCCGGGGTTACTGCGGTGAGGTATCTCAGAACTCAGTTAAAGCTCTTTCCAAAGTGGCCGATATAATTGAGTATGGGATCCTTTCGAACCGGGTCAGCCGTTTCCGACGGTCAGGACGGAAGTCCGTCTCTGGCGGCTACGTCCGCGGTTGCTACCGGGGAGACGAGCGACTCGGGCATGGGACTGGAAGCGGCGCTGGCCCAGCCAGTTCCAGCGGAGCCCAGCATGGTACGCGGAGCGGCTTCGCTGGATGAGCCTTCGGGTGCGTTCGCTGCGGAGACAGCATCTACGGCGGCTTCCGACCCCGGTTCATCCGACGTGTTCAGCGCTCCGACTGGAAGCTCTGAGCGGGACGCTTTTGATCCTCTGCATCTGCAGGAACGTTTCGAGTTCATGCTGGGAACGCTGCACACGAACAGGCCTCACGATGACCAGCAGCTTGTTCGCTCCGCCTGGGCGTTCACGCAGGATCAGCACAACGGGCAAAAGCGAGCGTCAGGCGAGCCTTACATCATCCATCCGCTTGAAGTAGCGCAGGTGCTGGCCGAGTTGAAGATGGATGCCACCGCGATTGCCGCGGGGCTGCTGCACGACGCGGTGGAAGACACCGACGTGACCACGGCGGAGATCGGCAAGCGCTTCGGCGAGCAGGTGGCGCACATCGTGGATGGCGTCACCAAGCTGGACAAGATCAAGTTTGCGAACCGCGAGGATCACCAGGCCGAGAATATTCGCAAGATGTTGCTGGCGATGGTGACTGACGTGCGCGTGGTCATCATCAAGTTGGCGGACCGGCTGCACAACATGCGCACGCTCGAGCACCTGAGGCCGGAGAAGCAGGCGCGGATCGCCCGCGAAACCCTGGAGGTGTACGCTCCGCTGGCGCATCGGCTCGGGATGGGCAAGCTGCGCGGCGAGTTGGAAGACCTGGCGTTTCGCTATGTGGATCCGCTCGCTTACACGAAGCTGACGGACGAGGTAGATTCGCTGCGCGGCGAAGGCGAAGCATTCCTGGAGCGCATCGTTGGGACGATCGGGGCCAAGCTTCACGATTCAAATATCCATGCGCGGGTTGAGTCGCGGATCAAGCGGCTGTTTTCGATTCAGCAGAAGCTGAACCTGCATTCCATTCCGGTGGACCAGGTATACGACCTGTTCGCGGTGCGCGTGATCACGGAAACCGAGCAGGACTGCTACGCGGTACTTGGGCTGTTGCACTCCACCTGGCGACCTGTACCCGGGCGGTTTAAAGACTTCATCGCGATGCCGCGGCCGAACCTGTATCAGTCGCTGCATACGACGTTGATCGCAGAGGGCGGCCATCAATTTGAGGTGCAGATTCGCACCGAGGACATGCATCGCGTGGCCGAGGAAGGCATCGCGGCACACTGGAAGTACAAGGCCAGCGACAACGTCACCGCAAAAGACGAGGAGCGACTGGCGTGGCTGCGCCAGTTGCTGGAGTGGCAGCGCGAGATGCCGGATCCCAACGAGTTTATGTCCACGCTGCGGATGGACATGTACCCGGAGGAGGTGTACACCTTCACGCCCAAGGGCAAGGTGATCGTGCTGCCGAAGGACGCGAGCCCGGTGGACTTTGCGTATGCGATCCACACGGATGTGGGCCATGCGACGACCGGGGCCAAGGTAAACGGGCGCATTGTGCCCTTGCGGTCTCGGTTGCGGAATGGCGACATCGTCGAGATTCAAACACAGGTTGGCCATTCACCTTCGCGTGATTGGCTGAGCTTTGTGAAGAGCTCAAGGGCTCGCAACAAGATCAAGCATTGGTTGAACGAGAACCAGCGTGCGCGCGCGATTGAGATTGGCAAGAAGCTGCTGGAGCGTGAGGCGCGGAAGTACAAGCTGGCTCTGAGCCGGTTTGGAAGCGCTGACTTTGATCGCGTGGCGGGAGAGTATGGCTTAGGCGGCGAGCAGGATCTGCTTGCGGGCATTGGCTTTGGCAAGTACTCAACGCGCCAGGTGCTGAACAAACTCGAGCCCGGGACGACGAGTGGCGGTGGCGAAGCAGCAACGACTGAAAGCGACTCGAACCCGGTGACGAATGCGCTCTCGCACATGAGCGAGGCGGTGAAGCGGGTCTTCTTCGGCAAGGGTTCGGAGAGCCTGCAGGTGGAAGGCCAGGACGATCTGCTGGTTTACCGGGCGCGCTGTTGTAACCCGATCAAAGGCGAAGAGATCATCGGCTACGTGACGAGGGGGAAGGGTGTGGCGGTTCACGCGCGCACGTGCCCCAATGTCCAGAACCTGCTGTACGAGGCTGATCGGCGGATCGAGGTAGAGTGGTCGAGTGGACCTGCTGCTGGGACGAGCGCGAGTGGTGCCGGACCCAAGCCGACGACCTATCCCGTGAAGCTGACGGTGTTAGTGGATGATCGCGCGGGCCTGCTAAAGGAGTTCGCGGCGATCATCTCTGAAGATGGGACCAACATTCGTAGCGTAGACACGCGCCCAACAGAGGATGGCGAGGTACATGTGGACTTTGTCATCGAGACGGTTGATGTACGGCACCTGACGCGGCTTCAGCAGAACCTTCGCAAGGTGCCGGGTGTGCGGGATGTACACCGGGTACAGAAGATTTAGAGGGCCAGCACTCCCCTTCTCTACGTTGTGGCAGATAGTATGTCCTCGCTAGATGATGTTTATCGCGAGGTCTGATCCATGCAAGTGAAGCGGTTTTCTCCAGCGGCGTTCGATGCTGCGCGGTCCTTTGTTGTGCTCCTGGCGATTGCCCCGGTGAGTGGGGCGCAAAGCTTTCAGCAGATGCAAAGGCCTGCGGACCTTGCGCCCGGTGAGGTGAAGACGCTGGAACGCCTGCATGCGCTCTCGGCGCTGCCAGATGGACCCTGGAAGGTGCATGAGGGCGACCTCGCTCATGGTGAGGCGCCCTCGCTGGACGACAGTGGCTGGCGGTCTGTGACAGCGCCCGGGAAGCTGGGCAAGGATGCGGTGTGGTTTCGGCGCGAGATAGTGATTCCGCGTACGCTGCATGGCTACAGCTTGAGCGGAACGGATGTGCGATTCCAGTTCCAGGCCGATGCGAACGGGCCGATGCCGGAGATCGTGTACTTCGATGGACGGCGTGTGGCGTTGGGAGACGACCTGGAGGAGATTTCGCTCTTCCACAACGTTAAGCCCGGCGACAAGGTGCTTGTGGCTGTGAAGCTGCTGGCCACGGTGGATGACAAGACGTTCAAGGGCGCAGCGATGAAGGTGAGCTTTGCTGCGTCACGGCCGAATCCGCAGGACCTGGAGAAGGAACTGGTCTCAGCCTCATACCTTGCGCCAACGCTTGCGGCCAATGACGCAGGTAAGGCGAAGGCAATGCGGGATGCCATTGCTGCCGTGAATTTGCGTGCGCTGGATGCCAGCGATCAGGTGGGCTTCGATGCTTCATTGGAGGCTTCGCATACCAAGCTGGAGGCGCTTCGGCCGTTGCTGGGGACGGCCAACTATCACCTGAGCGGCAACTCTCATATTGACGCTGCGTGGCTTTGGCCAGCGACGGAGACGGTCGATGTGGTGAAGCGGACCTTTACGTCTGCCGCGCAGTTGATGAGCGAGTATCCGGCGTATACGTTCTCGCAGTCCGCTGCGCAATATAGCGCGTGGATGGCGGACAAGTATCCGGTACTGAACAACCAGATTGCACAGCGGGTAAAGGAAGGGCGTTGGGAGATTGTGGGTGGGATGTGGGTTGAGCCGGACCTGAATATGCCCGATGGCGAGAGCCAGGTGCGGCAGTTGCTGGTGGGCCAGGCGGAGTTCGAGAAGCTGTATGGAGTGACGGCGAAGATTGGGTGGAATCCGGATTCGTTTGGATATAACTGGCAGTTGCCGCAGATCTATAAGCGCTCGGGGATTGATTACTTCGTCACGCAGAAGATGCACTGGAACGACACGAACCAGTTGCCGCTGAAGCTGTTCTGGTGGGAGTCGCCGGATGGCAGCAAGGTGCTGACGTACTTTCCGGATGATTATGCGTATACGAATCTTGATCCGGTGCGGTTGAGTGCGAGTTTGGCGAAGGCGCGGACGCGTGCTCCTGGGATGACGAACATGCTGGACCTGTTTGGGGTTGGCGATCATGGCGGTGGACCGACGCGGACGATGCTGGACGAGGGCTTGCATTGGATGGAGCCAAATAAAGTGGTGCCGAAGGAGGAGTTTGGGACGGCGCTTCCCTACCTCCAGAGCGTGCGGGAGCAGTTGAATCCGGAGTCGCCGACGTGGGACTACGGGACGTTGGCTCGGGGTGAGACGACGCTGCCTGCGGCTGTTTCGGGGCAGATCAGCGTGCCTACGTGGAAGTCGGAGTTGTACTTCGAGTATCACCGTGGTGTGTTTACGTCGCAGGCGGCGCATAAGCGCAACATGCGCGAGAGCGAAGAGTGGACGTTGAATGCGGAGAAGGTGGCTGCGATCGCGTCACTGAGCGGCGTGAATTATCCGCATGGGGAGCTCAACGAGGCTTGGAAGAAGGTGTTGTTCAACCAGTTCCATGACCTTGCTGCGGGTTCCGGGATCGGCGTGATCTACCGTGATGCGCAGAAGGACTATGACCAGGTGAAGTGGGCTACGGATGAGGTGAGTAAGGCTTCACTGGAGAGCATTGCGGCGCGCGTGGATACGCGTGGCAAGGGCGATGTTCCGGTTATGGTGTGGAATCCTTTGGCCTGGGAACGTGGTGGATTGGTTGAGGTTTCGGTGCAGATGCCGAAGGCTGTTGACGCGGTCTCCCTGGTGGATGCGAAGGGGCATGTTGTGCCCTCGCAGGTGCTGTCAAGCGATGCGGCAACGCATACGTTCAAGCTGCTGGTGCAGGTTGAGGCTGCGCCTTCGATGGGTTATAGGGTGCTTCATGCGGTGGAGGGCAAGCGAGAGTTTCCGAGTGATCTGAAGGCCAGCAATCTGCTCATCGAGAACGCGAACCTTCGCGTGGTGATCGACCCGAACACGGGTTGCATCACGTCGCTGTATGACAAGCGTGGAGGCGTTGAGTCGTTGGCTGCGGGTGCTTGTGGGAACGAGTTGCAGGCCTATAAGGACACGCCGAAGCAGTATGACGCGTGGAACGTGGATCCTGGGACGTATGACGTTCCGCCTACGCTGATTCACCAGGTGGACTCAGTGCAGATGGTGGAGAATGGGCCTCTGCGGAGTGTTGTGCGGGTGAAGCGGCACTGGGGCCAGTCGACGTTCTCGCAGGATGTTGCGCTGTATCGCGGGGCCGACGAAGTGGTGGTGAACAACGACATTGGGTGGCATGAGACGCATGTGCTGTTGAAGGCTGCGTTTCCGCTGGCTACGTCAGGGCCGAAGGCTACATTTGAGATTCCGTATGGATCGATTGAGAGGCCGACGACACGGAACAACAGCGTTGAGCAGGCGCAGTTTGAGGTGCCCGCGATGCGCTGGGCGGACCTGGGAGATGCGCGGCGTGGTTTCTCGGTGATCAATGAATCGAAGTACGGCTATGACGCTGCCGGGAACACCTTGCGGTTGACGTTGCTGCGGTCGCCGACCTGGCCTGACCCTGAGGCGGATCGGGGTGAGCAGAGGTTCTCGTACGCGTTGTATCCGCATGCTGGCGCGTGGAAGACGGCTTCTACTGTGGCTCGTGGATGGGAGTTTAACTACCGCCTGCAGGCCATGCAGGTTGCGGAGCACGAGGGTTCGTTGCCTGCCGAGCATAGCTTTGCGGAGGCGAGCGGAGGACATGTGGTCTTGACGGCGCTCAAGCAGACTGAGGACGGAAATGGGTTGATTGCGAGGATGTATGAGTGGGCTGGCGAGGGTGGTGAAGTTCGGCTGCGGGTGCCTGAAGGGGTGAAATCGGCCGAGGTGGTGAACCTTATGGAACAGCCAACGGGGCAGACGTTGACCGTGTCTGGCGATACCGTGAAAGTACCGGTCACGCCCTACATGATCCAGACGGTACGGTTGCAGTACTAGCGGTCCTTTGCTGCCGTTGGACGTCCGTTGCGCTCGCGTTTTATTAACGTATGGGCAACAACGTCTTGAGGTATGAAAAGCCCGCTCAGGCTCTGAGCGGGCTTTGCTGCACGTGGTACGTTCCCTGCTTAGCCGATGGGCGGGATGTTGATGGTCTGCCCGACCTGGATGTGGTCAGGGTTGCTGATGTTGTTGTGTTGGGCGATGGCCTCGTACTTGTTAGCGGTGCCGTAGAACTTCTCGGAGACTTTGGAGAGGTTATCGCCGGACTTGATGGTGTAAGGCTGGTCGTCGCCGCCGGTGACGGTGAGGCGGGGCTCGAAGTCTGCGTAGTTTGGGTCGACCTTCTTTGTGGCGTCCCAGACGCGGTTTAGTACGACTTTGGAGGGGACGTCGGCTTTGAGGATGAGCTTTTCGCCTTCCATGAAGAGGCCGTCGAACTTGGCGCCTTCGGGGGCGAAGTCTGCGATGACCTGGCCTACTGAGGCGTACTTGGTTTGTAGTGCTTGCTGATCTGCCATGAGTCTTTCTCCTGATCCCTCCCAGCGCTGGAGCGCCGGGTTCCGAAGGATTGAGATGCAGGTTGAGACGAGAGTGCAGTCGAAACTCGCAGAATTGCCAGCTTCGACCTTCGCAATCTGAAGCCGTTCGGGCTTGCGGCCAAGCGGCAGCAAGGGCGTCAGGAGAGCAGCGACATGGCTCGTGCGGTGGCCGTGAGGGTTTCGAGGGCTACGTCGATCTGGTCCCGGGTATGTTCGCTGGTCATGATGCAGCGGATGCGGGCTTTGCCCTCCGGGACTGTGGGGAACGCTATGCCGGTGGCCATGAGGCCTTTTTCAAAAAGTGCACGGCTAAAGCTCATGGTTTGGCGTCCGTCGCCGATAAGGATAGGAGTGATGGGCGTTTCGCTGGCGGGGGTGGAGCGGCCACCGATGTCGAAGCCGGCGTTCTGGAGTTGCGATTGAAAGTAACGGGTATTGTCCCAGAGGCGCTCGATGCGCTCGGGTTCGGATTCGAGGAGGTCGAACGCGGCGATGCAGGAGGCGGCGACCGAGGGTGGGTGCGAGGTGGAGAAGAGGAAGGGGCGGGCGCGGTGGTAGAGGAAGTCGATGAGGTCTCGGCTGCCGCAGACGTAGCCGCCGAGGGAGCCGATGGCTTTCGAGAGAGTGCCGACCTGGACGTCGACTTTGTCGGTGGCGTGGAAGTGGTCAACCGAGCCGCGGCCGTTGCGGCCGAGGACGCCGGAGGCGTGGGCGTCGTCGACCATCATGATGGCGCCGTATTTTTCGCAAAGGGCGGCGAGTTGATTGACGGGACCGATGTCGCCGTCCATCGAGAAGACGCCGTCGGTGATGACGAGCTTGCGGCCGGGTTCGCTTTGGATTTCCTTGAGGAGTTCTTCGGCGTGGGCTACGTCTTTGTGGCGGAAGACCTTGATTTTGGCGCGGCTGAGGCGGGCGCCGTCGATGATGGAGGCGTGGTTGAGCTCGTCGGAGAGGATGAAGTCCTCTTTGCCGAGGATGGAGCTGACTGTGCCGGCGTTGGCGCTGAAGCCGGACTGGAAGACAACGCAGGCTTCTACGCCTTTGAAGGCGGCGATCTTTTCTTCGAGCTCCATGTGGATGCGCATCGTGCCGGCGATGGTGCGGACGGCGCCGGAGCCAACGCCGAAGTCGGCGATGGCCTTCGTGGCGGCTTCGCGGAGCTTGGGGTGGTTGCAGAGGCCGAGGTAGTTGTTGCTGGCGAGGTTGATGACTTCGCGGCCGTCGTAGTGGCAGACCGGGCCCTGGGTGTCGTCGAGGACGCGGAGGCGGAAGTAGGTGCCTTTGTCGCGGAGTTCGTCGAGGGTGGCGGTGAGGTGGGCGAGCTGGGGACGCTTGGTAGTGGCGGTGGGCGGTGTGGCGGTAGCGGCGCTCATGTCTTTCTTAGGGTAACCCCGTGGCACAGGGTGGTATCCGCGACCGTCGCGTCTATATGCGCAGGGCGGTGCTTGCATGCGACGTTGGCGTTTGGAGATAAACGGGACGGTGGCGTGGCTGATGTTTGCCTTGCTGCTGGCAGCACTGGCGGGTGGGTGTCATGGGGGGACGAATCAGGGTGGCGGGGTGGAACAGGGGCATGCCACGCCGGGGGTGGGCAAGAAAGCAGCGTAACCTAATTCGCAACACACGCCGCGGTAACGTCAAATCAGCATGGGGCTGCCACGTGCGTTTGCTGCGGTATTCGGGATGTGCTCTTGGTTGACCGTGTACGGCCAGGCGCCGAATGCGCTTGAGACAACACCGACCGCAACGATCACGGTGAGATCGTCCCTTGTCCTGGTGCCTGCGTTGGTGAAGACGAAGGGTGGGTCGCTTGTTTTCAGCCTGAACGCGGATGATTTCGTTCTGACCGACGACGGGGTTCCTCAGCACCTTCGATTGGAGCCGGACACGGATGCGCAGCCGTTAGCGATTGTTGTGCTGGTGCAGACGGGTGGTCTGGGTGAGTCGCATCTGCGGGACTATCGGGGACTGGATGCGGTGCTCGAGGCCGTGATTGGCGATGTGCCGCACGAGGTCGCGGTTGTGAGCTTTGACAGCTCGCCGCATCTGGAGCAAAGCTTTACGGCGCAAACGGAAAACGCCGCCGGAGCGCTGGACCAGCTTGCAGGAGGCGACCCCGGAGCGGCGATCCTGGATGGTGTGCGGTTCTCCGTCGATCTGCTGCGTAAGGAGCCGGCGACATATCGCCGGGCGATTCTGATGCTGAGTGAAACGGTGGATGCTAGCAGCCAAACGAGTCTCGATGACGCGCTGCATGGGATTGAGGATACAAATACCTCGATCTACAGTTTTGGGTTTTCTAGCACGAAGGCGGCCCTGAAGCATGAAGGTGCCAAGCTGCCGAACCCGTTTGGCACAACGAAGTACTCTTCAATCCCGTATGCGGCGGGCGGGTGCATGAGCCGCGATCCGGATGCTGCCCCGGATGCGCATGGCAGTCGCAAGGTCCAGGCGATGGACTGTGCTGACGATCTGCTGCCACCGTTGCGGCTGGCGCGGATGGCCTTTCTGGCCGCGAAAGAAGGCCTGCAGCACAACGTTCCGGAGACTGTTGCACGCCTGACTGGGGGCGAATACTTCGGGTTCAAGGATGCGCGGTCGCTGGCGCGCAGCCTTGTGGTTATCGCGAACGATGTGCCGAACCACTACGTGTTGAGCTTTGTGCCGCAGACGCCCCACCCGGGGCTGCATGCATTGGAACTGGGGCTGAGGAACCGGCCGGATCTGGAGCTGAAGGCGCGCAGTGCGTACTGGGTGGACGGGGACGCGCCGTAGCTCAGCGGCGGACCTGGAGGAGAATCTTGCTGGCTTCGCCGGATTCGAGGAGGTGCATGGCGTGGTCGAAGTCTTCAAGCGGCAGGCGGTGGGTGATGACCGGGGAGAGGTCGATGCGGCCGTCGCGGAGGAGGGCTTCGGCCTGGAGCCAGGTCTCGTACATTTTGCGGCCGTTGATGCCGTGAACGGTGGCGCCTTTGAAGATGATGGCGTCGGCGAGGTCGAGTTCTACAGGCTTCGAGGGCAGGCCGAGGAGGGAGGCGCGGCCGCCGTTGCGAAGGAGGCGGAAGCCCTGGCGTATGGCCGAGGGATGGCCGGACATTTCGAGAAGGACGTCGACGCCGTTACCCCAGGTGGCTTCTTTGACGATGACCTCGGTGGCGGGGTCGGTGGGGTCGAGGAGGTCGTCGGCACCCATGCGGGCCGCCAGATCGCGGCGGTGGTGGTTGGGCTCGATGGCGAAGACGCGGTTGGCGCCGCAGGCTTTGGCGACGGCGATAGAGAAAAGGCCGATGGGGCCGCAGCCGGCGACGAGGACGGTTTGGGCGGCAATGGGGCCGGAGAGGACGGTGTGCACTGCGTTGCCGAAGGGGTCGAAGAGCGAACCCCACTCGCGGGGGATGCGCCCGTCGAGCTTCCAGACGTTCGAGGCGGGGATGCGAACGTAGTCGGCGAAGGCGCCGTCGGCATCGACGCCGAGGATTTTCACGAACTGGCAGACGTGGGCCTGGCCGGTGCGGCACTGGAGGCAATGGCCGCAGGCGATGTGCATTTCGGCGGAGACGAAGTCGCCGGGGCGGACGTTGGTGACGCGGTCGCCGACGGCTGCGACGGTTCCGCTGAACTCGTGGCCGGGGATGTAGGGCGGCTTGATGCGGTGTTGGGCCCAGGGGTCCCACTGGAAAATATGGAGGTCGGTGCCGCAGACGGAGGCCGTTTCTACGGCGATAAGGACATCATCAGGGCCGATGGAGGGGACGGGGACCTCGCGCATCTCCATGCCGGGCGCGGCGTGGGGCTTCATCAGGGCGCGCATGGTCTTGGGCAGGGGGCGAGGTTGGACGAACGCGGTGGTCGGGAAGGTGGATACGGCGGACATCGGGTGGACGGCTCCTCGGGGCCCCAGCAAGCAGCCGAGGCAAACAGTTCATGTTAACGCGGCGGGAGATGCCGTCCCTATCACCCGGGTAGGTGCCCGGTGTTCGACCGAAACGACGGGCGGTATTGTTCGGCTTCCAGTTGGGACATCCGTGGTCGCGAGTATTCACGAGAACTCAGGTCTCATGTCTTTCGATGACGTGCGGCGTGTAGATCAACCCCGGCCGCGGAGGCGGGTGAGTTGGCGACGGTCTTTCCCGGTGGGTTTGAGGGCGGGCAGGCGCTCGAAGGCGAGCATGGCTTTGCGTTCTCCCTGCGCCTTGGCTCGGGCAGCCTGGCTTTCATCTGATTCAAAGAAGAGGAGCTGGGCTTCGGAGGCAGGGCCGCGAACTTCGCTGAGTTTCAGGACCTGGACGGTGTGGAGGCCGCTGTCCGTGGTGATTTCCAGGTGGTCACCGACTTTGACTTCGCGGGCCGGCTTGGCGATCTGGCCGTTGGACTTTACCCGGCTGAGTTCGCAGGCTTTGACCGCGATGGCGCGGGTCTTGAAGAAACGCGCTGCCCATAGCCATTTGTCGATTCTTACGCCTGTCATTCGTTCTTCTCCTCCTGCCCGCCCCCTGATGTCAGATGCTGGTGGATGAGTGCGAGCGCCTCGGCCTGGATTGCGGGATTGTCGCCGAAGCCCTTGCAGCCAGTGGACGCGCGGGTCGCGGCGGAACCAGGTGAGCTGGCGTTTGGCGTAGTTACGGTGGCCTTGTTGAGCCTCGGCGATGGCGTCGGGAAGGGTTTGGTGTCCGCTGAGGACGGCGAGAGCCTGGGCGTACCCGAGGGAGACGAGCGCGCGGGCGGATTCGCCGAAGCAGGCCTTGGCGGCGGCGGTCTCTTCGAGGAGGCCGTCGGTGAACATGGCTTTGGCGCGGTCGTTGATGCGCTCGTACAGGGCGGAGCGGGGCGGAGTGAGGCCGAGTTGCAGGATGCTGAAGCCACGGAGAGGGTCGCGGCCGGCCTGCCACTGCTCGGTTTGCGGACGGCGACCGAGGATGCTCACTTCCAGACTGCGGATCAACTTGGGGACGTCATTGGGATGGATCTTCCCCGCAGCCTGCGGATCGCAGCGTTGCAGGATCCGATGCAGCGAGGTCGCGCCGCGGCGGGCAGCATGGGCGCGAAGGCGGCCGCGCATCGCTTCGTCCCGGGGAAGAGCAGGAGCGAGACCGTCGATCAGCGCGCGAAGGTAGAGGCCTGTGCCGCCGGCAATGATGGGGACCGCGCCACGTTTACGGATTTCCCCGAGGGCGGCACGAGCCAAACGGGCATAGTCTCCCGCGGTGGAGGGCTGGTCTGGATCGAGCACATCGAGGCCGTGATGCGGGATGCGCTCGCGGTCCGCGGCTGAGGGCTTCGCCGAGCCGATGTCCAGGCCGCGGTAGATTGCCACCGAGTCGCAGGAGAGGACCTCTCCGCCGAGTTGCTCGGCAAGATGGAGGGCGAGAGTGGACTTCCCACTCGCGGTGGGGCCGAGAACGATGATCAGAGGAGGTTCGCGTTCAGGGCGCGGTGACGATGGAGGCGGGAGCAAGGTTGCGGGACTCAGCTGGAGGCTACCACTGGCGCCACCAGCCGGTGTAGAAGACGCGGTCCGCGCCGGCCCGAACGAGGCTGAAAACCAGGATGACGAGAGCCAGAAGCAGCAGGCCGCGCATGACACTGCGACGCTCTACCGCTTCACGTTGTTCCTGGTAATGGGTCCGTTCGTCCAGAGCCTTCTGGATGCCAGGCGTGATCTCCGGGGCTCTCGGCGGCTTTGCCTTTTGTTCTAGGAGGGAGCCAGGCCGAGAGGGGAGGTGCGCTTCCCTGCTCTGCGTCTGGGGGGGAGACGAGGGCGACATGGGCTATTCCGTGTCCTGATTCACGAGATAGTGGATGCGCAGTTCGAGATTGGGCCCGTGAAACTGGGACGGCAGTGCCGGAAACTGACCAACGCCGGTGATGGAACCCCAGGCGGCTTTGTTGAGGGCGTCGTCGTGGGTTGAGCCGTCGAGATGCATGGCCCCGATGGTTCCGTCCGGAAGAATGCTGAAGCGGATCATCGTGACACCCGCCTTGCGGAGGGGCGGTCTGGCTTCTTCCGGAATCAAGGGGATCCACTGGTCGTAGATCTCTCGCAAAATGCGCTGGAGGTACGGGTTGAAGTTGACACCCTGGGTGTCCGAGAGAATTTCTGCGGGTCCCATGCCGAGATCCGCACCGCCTCGGTTGTGCGATACGGAGCTGCCGCCTCCGCCACCGCCGCGGGTGGCGCTGTGGATCGCTTGCTGGATGGAGTCAGACGCGGACTGCGGGACTCCGCCGAAGTTTGGACGTGCAGTGGGCTGAGGGCGCGGTGCATCTGCAACTACCGGAGGCGGTGTGCGCGGAGTGACAGGCTGGGGAGCGGGCGCTGCAGGCAAGTTCGGTGGAGCCGTGGAGGGCGCCAGGTTGGGCGTGGGCGCTGAGGGTGAGGGGCGCGGCGGCGTGGAAGTGTGCTCAGGCGTAGGCTGTTCGGCGCGCGGGGTTGGGGGAGTTGGAACCTTGGGGGTCGTAGCCCGCAGGTGCTCCAATGTACGGTTGTCCACTGCCGGGGGGGCCGATGTGCGTGGCCGGGGTGCGGTCAGCGTGGGCGCCGTCAACGTGGTAAGTTCTCGCTGGCGAAGCACTTCCGAGGGGAGCACTACGCGCGGCGCGTGCCACAGGTACTTCGGCCCAAATAGCGCGGTGAGGGCAATGGCCATCCAGATGAAGACGGACAGGTAGACCGACTCACGGAACCGGGCACGAGCGCGCTCATCTTCCAGCGTGTCGAGGAGATGAATGAGTTCGTGCTCTTCCAGCTCGCCGTAACGGCCTGTGCGGATCTTCAGCGGGTGCAACCGGGCCGTGGACTGTACCGAGACGTGCGGAACAAAAGATACGGGGGCGTTCGGGTCTACGGCGCGACTCGGGATGGTTCCGGGTTCGGGTTCACCGGGGTCCGAGGAGGTCGGCTGCGATTGGCGATCTTCGGTCGGCGTGGGGGAGGATAGGGACATTGCTTGCTGAGTCTGTGACGAGTGAGCCGGAACGAAGGTTGCGGTCCACGAGGCACTCTCTGCCCCATCTCCCATTCTCTCATTGCGAGGAGGGCGATAGGTGGGTACGAAAGAGGTGCGGCTCAGATATGCTGGGCAGCGTGTCTCAAAGCTCCCTTCGCAACCGGACTGCCGCCGTGCTCACCGCGAGCGATCGCTGCTTCGCGGGAACACAGGTGGACCGTTCCGGTCCTTCTGTCGTCGCAGTGCTGGAGGACGAGGGTGCCCATGTGCTTGACGCGATCGTTTCGCCGGACGATTTGCCTGTGCTGACCGGGCATTTGCGCTCCCTGGTGGCCGCCGGGGTGGCCCTTGTCGTGACCACCGGGGGAACGGGACTTGCGCCGCGGGACAACACGCCGGAGGCGACTTTAACCGTTTGCGAGCGATTGGTGCCGGGCTTGGCTGAGTTCCTGCGACGGGAGGGCTCGCGAGAGACACCGTACGCTGTCCTAAGCCGGGGGATTTGCGGGATCGCGGGAGGATCGCTGATCGTTAATCTGCCGGGGAGCCCGGCGGGAGCCACCAGCAGCTTACGGGCGCTGCTTCCCTTGCTGCCTCATGCACTGGACCTGGTGGCTGGCCACACCGACCATAACGGTTGACCCAGAGGCAGGATCGGCGGTGCACCTCTGGGTCCCCGCCTGTCCCGAGGGGTAAAATCGAGGTTCGTGATACTTGGTCCAATAGCAGTTGTGCATAAGGCCTCAGTTGCCCTGATGGCTGTGATGAAGCCACTCGGAGTCTGGGGTGTGGGTGGCTTAGCGCTTATCGATTCCGCTTTGATCCCGATTCCCGTGTCGATGGACGGCGTCGTGATCGGCTACGTAGCGAACAACCACCAGAAGTTTCTTCTATATTGCGTGGTTGCGGCCGCAGCGTCGGCCATCGGATCGCTAGTGCCTTTTTTCGTTGGGCGAGCCGGCGGTGAGTTGTTCCTGCTGAAGCGGATCAACCGGGAGCGCTATGAGCGGATGCGGGACCGCTTTGAACGGCAGGAGTTTGTGGCGATTCTCATCCCGGCGATGCTGCCCCCACCGACGCCGTTGAAGTTGTTCGAGTTCGCGGCGGGTGTCTTCGAGATGAGGGCGCTGCCCTTTGGAGTTGCGATCTTCTTTGGCAAGCTCACGCAGTTCGTGGTGTGCTCACTTCTGACGATCTGGTTCGGCCCCGCGCTGATCCACAGCCTGCGTCACGTGATGCACCAGCACCTTGCCCTGGTGATCGGTACGGCGTTTTTTGCAGTGTTGCTGGTGGTTGTCTTCGTGGTACGTAAAGTCTTCGATCGCAAGCGGGGGCTGTCGCTGCCGGTGGAAGAGGGCGGCCTCTGAAGCGAGGCCCTTTTACAGAAGGGGCGTCTGTTCGGAGCCGCTCTGCAATGCCTTTACCACTTGGGCGGCGACTACTGGAAGACCAAACAGAACACTTGCCACTAAAGCCGTGGAGACCAGGTCATTCCCGTAGAATGGCAGCCCTGCCTCATAACAGGCCATCAAACCGGCGCTGCTGTGGGCATACATGGTGCTACCCAGCCAAACGAAGAAGTTGCTGAGCAAAAAGAAGCCGGTTGCTGAGGCCAGGACAGCTGTTCCGACTCGCAGAACGGTGATGCGCTGCAACAAACCACTACCGATCAGGCAGACTGCTGCATACCAAACCCACGTGACGAGATAATCGCGGAAGTGAAATGGGTACCCGTATACAAAGCGGGTGAGATAGATGTCCGTCAGCGCCATCACTACGGCTGCGACGAGGGCGTGTCCGCGCGTACGGCGTGACCCGAAGAAGAGCAGACCGCCCCCAACTGCAGTGACGTTGAGTCCGGTGCCATGAAGAGCGTGCGGCACCAGGCGGCTGAGTGCCGCCAAAATCAAAACCAGATAGGGGATCATGTGAGTCCTCGGGAGTTCGCGGCGCAGGCGCCACATAGGCCTCAAGATCATTGAGGCATTCTCACCATTGTACGGGAAACGTGGCGCGGCGAAGGGGAATGCGTACCAGGCGCACCTGGTACGCGGATCGCTTAGCGTCCAGAGTGCCCGTCCATGCTTTGCTCCAGGACGCGTCCCGCGCGATCGAGAACCACCTGGCCGGTCAGGGGCGCTTTACCGTTCTCACGGAGGAATGTACTCGATCCCATAAAGCGGAGATCCTGAAACGAGACTGCGTTTGTCCCATTGGCCGGAAGCGAGGTGCTGGGCAGGGCGGGGCCGGACACGCTCAGCCATGGCATGGGGGACCAGTCGAGATAGACCCGGCCCAGATGGCTGGCCTCGGCTGCAGTGAGGACGGGGTTTGGCGATGGCTTGGTCAGGATTTGTCCGGGGGCAAGTGTTCGTGCGTGGGTGTCTGCCGTGCCAAGCCTGTAGGCTGGGCCGAAATCAGTGGCCGTGTACCAGCGGAAGATGTTGAAGGGATCCGGCGTTGCGACGGTCTTCTGCGCGATGAGCAGCGGCCGCGAAGGCTCCGGCAGAGCTTCATCGTTTCGAGTTCCGGCAGATGGCGAGAGGTCGTCAGACTGCGCTGCCTGCGCGGGTTCCTCGGCGGGCGCCTTTAGGGTCTGCGCCTCGGCTAAGGCGACGGCTTCGGTGTGCTCATAAGCGCGTACCGTCCAGAGCATGAGCATGCCGAGAAGCGCTGCGCGCGCCCAACCTGCTCCTTGGAAAGGCCTCTTTCTGGCGCCTACTTCACCCGCGATCAGACCGAAGAGCGTCGGTAGAAACAGTCCAAGAAGCAACAGGATGAAGATGAGCGGATCGAAGATAAAGACGATGGATGCGGCATACCAGCGCGAATCAAAGGGCAAGAAGGGGCGGAGGCCATAGTTGTTGGTGTAATCGAGCAAAAGATGGCTGAGCAGGGCGATCAGGAGAAAGAGGTACAGGAGACCCCATCGTACCGGGGCTTGGCTGAGGAGTCTTCCGGGTGGATCAACGACCGCGCCCGTGCGGTGGTGCCGCCAGCGATGGAAGAGGAAAACGAAGAACAGGAGCAGAGCGGCTTCAAGCGGCACGCCCACGAAGCTGTGCGTGATCCCGCGGTGGTGCTCGAAGCCCGAGATGGGACCTCGTAGCCCCCACAGGGTGTCAATGTCCGCGAACTCTGCGGCGCCAGCCATGGCCATGGTGGCGTAGGCAGCCTTGCGGTTGAAACCTGCACGGGCGAGACAGGCCCCGGTAAGAACGTGGGTTACTGGTTCCACGGAAGAGTACGGAGCATGAAGCTAGAGGGCCAGGGAGGGGTGGCGCACGCCGGAGAAGTCGGGCACGGGCGGCAGTTGCTTTGCGGGGATCCGAACGGGTTCCGCTTTGTGGAACGCAGGCTCCCCGGCCTCGGTGGAAGTTGCCGCGGTGAGCATTTCGATCTCGGCTGGGGCTAGCATGCTGGGGCTGAAGCCCGCGACAGCGACGTGGCCCGGAGCGTCGCCGAGGATCTCGGAGATACGGTTCCAGAAGAAGAATGGCGATGTCGTGGGCAGGAGAATCATCTTGCGGGCGGGTTCGGGTGCTGCGAAGTAAACGCCCCAGATTACGAGCGATACACAGAAGCCCAGAGAAGTCACCAGGTATACAGGTGAGTACAAGGACTGCCCGTTCCTTGTCACAATCCAAGCTGCCTGGACCAGGTCCACAGTAGCCATGACCCCGAGCCCCAGGCTGACGCCGAAAAGATGGCTACGGAAGGTGAGGCCGAGTGGGCGAACCGCAAAGCAAACAAACACCAACAAACAAATTGTTAGAACGCTGACACCCTGTTGAAGGTGGCCGAAGATCTCTCCAAAGGCCGCCAAACTCGAGAACACGCCTGGACCTGTTACCAGAGCAAAGGCAACCACACCAGAGACGACGGCGACCCATCGAAAGATAATTTTGCCCGCTTGATGGAGGCCGGACATGGGCCGCATTGCTTCAGCAAAGACGGCGTATACGCTTAGAATCCTGAGCAGTAACGAAAGCGCGCTGAAGATCCAGGTGGAGTAGAACAGCACTGGGTACGCGACCGAGATGCTGAGGTGAAAAGTCTTTCGGAAGAACAGCAACACGAGTGAAACACCAAGTTCAAGTGAATTCACTCCAAGCAGAAACGCGAGCTGGGGGAAGATCCGGTAGGCTTTACGCAGCAGAATCGTAACCAGGACGGCGACGCTCATCGCAGCTTGCAAAAATAGCGACGCTTCCAGCAGAGATTTCGTGTCCATAAGGCCTTCCTCGGAAATCCAGCGTACATGCGAGGAGGGCCTGGTTCAAGTACAACTTTCGTCTTAGTCCATGCCACAGGGGGCGGGCTTGCTGGGCGGGCACATAGGAGCGGGAGAGCAGGTGCCGACAACGACGGGCTTGACTTCATGCTTCTTCGTGGAGGCGTACGAGACGATCGTCGAGGCGGCAAATCCGGTGGTGGCGAGGACGATGACTGCGAAGCGGGCGGCAATGCTCTTCATGGGTACGGCTCCTAAGTTGTAATGTCTGACCCGGAGGTGGAATTGACTCACCGGACAACCCCAAAGTAGGCTGTAGGCGACAGCATGTCTATCTCTTTCACCGACCTTACTCATTAGTTGTAGGTCTTGGTTACCGAGGTAACCAACCTTGCGGGACGTGTCCCGGTTACGGGTGGGAGCCGCCGCGGGATGGTGGCATATGCTCATGGACAGCATGAGTCGTTCACCCTATCCCCAGACTGATCGTGAACTCGTGGCGCGGATCCGCCGATCACCGGGCGGAAAAGCCGGTTACAAACAGCTCATCCGCGAGATGGGGCTGGGCGGTGGCCGGGAGCGTCGACTGCTCACCGAGCAGTTGGAACGTATCGTTGCGCGACGTGAGTTGCAGAAGCTGGAAGACGGGTTATGGGCCGTGCCGAAACCTGTGCCAGAACCGGACAGTGGACAGGTTAGTGACGAAAGTACCCCACGGCGCTCCGGCGTGTCCCAAAAGCAGCACGAGGCAACCTTTCAGCGGCCAGGCCGTGAGCGGTTGACGAGCGGGCGCCTGGAGCTTCACCGGGACGGATTCGGCTTTGTCCGCCCCGAGAAAGCGACAGGTCGAGGCACCTCCGGGAGCGGGTCAGACGACATTTTCATTCCTCCCAACGCGCTGCACGGTGCGATGCACGGCGATGTCGTTCTGGTGGATGAAGACGCGCCTGGTCGGGATGGCAGGCGGTCAGGCCGGATTGCGCGTGTTTTGACAAGACGCAATCCAACAGTGGTCGGAATCTTTCACTACGATCGGACACCGGGGGCCCGGCCAAAACGCAGGTCGCATTCCGATGAGCCGGTGCAGCAGATGCAGGGCAACTTTGTCCGCCCCTGGGACGAGCGGCTTGGTGGCCCTATCCAGATTCCGGCCGGGGCAGAGGTTCCGCCCGAGGAAGGGACCTCGGCCCACCGCACCCTGGGTGAGGAAGCCCGAGCGGTTCAGCGCAAGCGTTCCGGCATGAAGATAGAGGAAAAGCGCCGGCCCAAGGATCTGGACCAAACTGACCTGGAAAACAGCAGCTCGCCCTTGGAGGGGCTTGCGGTTGAAGTTGAAATCGTCAGCTATCCCGGGCCGGGGCGACCGGCCGTGGGCCGAGTGATCGAGGTGCTGGGACCTCCGGATGCCTTCGGCGTTGATGTTGAGATCATCATTCGTAAACATGCGATTCCGCACACGTTTCCCGCGCACGTGCTGGCTGAGGCCGAGGAGCGGGCGCTGGAGTCGGTCGCTTCCCTGCCCGAGGACGAGCTTGCGTCGCGGGAGGACTTCCGTGGACTGCCCGTCGTCACGATCGACGGCGAAACGGCGCGCGATTTCGACGATGCGGTGCTTGTGCGGGCATTGGAGAATGGCCACACAGAGCTGCAGGTACATATTGCCGATGTGAGTCACTACGTGCGCGATGGTTCGGCGTTGGACACCGAGGCGCGCGTTCGTGGCACCAGCGTGTACTTCCCGGACCGCGCGGTGCCGATGCTGCCGCACGCGCTGTCCAGCAAGATGTGCTCGCTGTTGCCGCGTGAAGATCGCCTGGTGCTGAGTTGCGTGATGGAGGTCGATCCTCAAGGTGAGATCGTTGAGTATCGCGTAAGCGAGGGCATCATCCGCAGCGCCCGCCGGATGACCTACACGAGTGTGCAGCGCTGCTTGAACGCCTCGCCGGAAGCAGCACAATGGAATGCGCATATCAGCGTGACCGCGGAGCCCAGCGCGGAGGACCAGGGAGAACGCGAGCGTGTCGCTTTGGAGCAGCCGGAGTTGCCGGCGGCCTTTGACCGCATGCTGGAGTTAGCGCTGCGGCTGAATCGCAAACGGGTTCGGCGCGGGTCCATCGATTTTGACCTTCCGGAACCAGTGGTGGAGTTCGATCCGGACGGCAATATGAAGGCGATTGTGCGCTCGGAGCGGGGCTGGGCTCACCGCCTGATTGAGGAGTTCATGCTGAGCGCCAACGAGTGCGTGGCCACGTGGCTTACGGCGCAAGGTATCCCGTCGATCTACCGGATTCACGAGATGCCGGATCCCAAACGCATCGTCGAGTTCGAGGATACTGCGGCGTCATTCGGGCAAACGCTGGGCATTGGTGCCTTGCCCGTGAAACGGCTGACCATGAAGGCGGACAGGCGCGAATCACAGCGGCGATCTGCTCGGGGACGCGAGGGTCGCCCGGCACAGGCGCAGGAGCTTCCGGAGCGCATCCCCGTGACGCCGCAGATGTATCAACGGCTGATTCGGAAGATCTCGGGGCATCCTGAGGAACGCATCCTCTCGTACCTGATGTTGCGATCGTTAAAGCAGGCTCGGTATGCGGAGAAGAACGAGGGTCACTTCGCTTTGGCGAGCCCCTGCTACACGCATTTCACGTCGCCTATCCGGCGATACCCGGACCTGATTGTGCATCGCCTGCTGCGGACCATGCTGCGTCGCGATGCTGACCGGCGAGGCGGTGCGGTGTTGTCAACCGATGCTCAACCCTGGAAGGCGGAAAAGGAAGCAGCCCAGGGCGGACGGGCTGCGGTCGTGAGGACCGTTACGCCTGTTTCGCGACGGACGGTTGAGCCGCCAAGAGCCACGCGTGTTGAGGCTCCAGATCAAGATCGGAAGGGCAAGCGAGTCAAGCGCGCCGGGCGGATTGGCTGGGGTGAGGAGACCTCCGAATCGAAGCTGCTTGAGCCGGTCGCGGCGGAGGTTCGGAACGACGAGATTTCGCCGCTGGCTGAAGCTTCGCGAGCTGAGCCGATTGCGGCCGAAGAGCTGGCCGACATTGCGCTGGAGAGTTCCCAGGCAGAACGCCGGGCAGCGGATGCGGAACGTGAGCTGATCGAGTGGAAGAAGATGAAGTTCATGGCCGACCGGATCGGCGATAACTTCAAGGGGATCATTCTTTCGGTTACCAAATTCGGGTTCTTCGTTGAACTGGATGAGATGTTCATCGAGGGGCTGGTTCCCCTGAGTTCGTTGCTTGGGGATTTCTATAGCTTCCGCGATGCGGATCGCGTGATCTGCGGAGCGCGTACGGGCCACTGCTTTCGCATTGGGGACAGGGTGGAGGTCATCCTGGACCGCATCGATCGTCAGCAGAGGAGGTTGCAGTTTGCGCTGCTGCCCGGAACGGAGCCGGTCGGCGAGCCGGGCGGCGGGTCGTTGCGCAAGGGTAAGAGCGAGGCGAAGAAGGCTCGCGCGGAAGCGAAGCGTGTCGAACAGAAGTTGGCGAAGGCGAAAGGCAAGCGCCGCCGCAAAGGATGAAACTTGTGCCGTGCCGCTGTGCTTCCGCGGGCGCCGGTCATGAGGGCTGGCCGGAGAAGACAGGCAGGCGCTCTATGGCGTGTCGGTTGTCGGCATGTCCGGCGGTAGCGGCAGGGTCGGCGAGGGGGGAAGTTTCCAGACCATGAGCGATTCCTTCAGCCTGTAGCGGCGTGGGTCCAAGAACCAGCCCGTCGTGGGGATCGCGCGGCTCCAGACCAGCGTGCTGCCCGGTTCTGGAGAGTGGTCGAGCACGGCATAGCGCGCGCCCTGCTCATGGACCCACCAGACGCGCCGATTGTCCGTTACGTCCGCGAGGAACGGGATGATGCCCGGCCGCGTGATGCCGCCGAGGTCAACTAACGGATGCTCGGAGAGGAACGCTGCCTCGCCGATGGAGTAGTGCGCGACGGGATCTTGTGGCGGCAAGGTGCGGAAGAAGGCAGCGAGGGCTGCGTAGTCGCGATCGACCTGCACTTTGTTGTCGATCAGGCGCCACGTCGCGAGCAGGCTGATGCCGACGCCGAAGAGCAGCCCAAACGCCACACCCGCCGTGTAGAGGCGGGGCCAGAGTTGGCGTGCGATGGCCAGCAAGGCGATGGTGAGCACCGGGGCGGTGACGAAGATGTACCGCGTCTGCACGTAGGTGTGGTTGGACACGTAGAAGACGCAGTTCAGCGCGGTCCACCAGAACAGCAACCATCCGCCGGGATCCAGAGCGCTCTTCACGGCGCTGGCGGGAACGGGGTTTGCTTGCCTACGGCCAAAGGCGAGCCACGCTGCAAGCCCGGCCACGCCGAGCACCACAAGGGGAAAGCCGAAGGCATAGATCTGGACCAGGTGGCGCAGCACCGAATCGTGTGGCCCGGCACGCTTTGCGGCGTTGGTGTTGGGCAGGATGCTGCCAAAGGTGCGGGCGGCATACACGGCCCAGGCCACGGCGGGGGCTACCACGAGGAACAAGCCCCCAAAGAAGAGGCCGAGCTTTGACTTTGGGGCGCGCGGGCATGTTGACCCACCGGAAGAAGAGCAGCGTCCCGAGCAGGATCGTAAAGAAGCTCATCTCCGGGCGCAGGAGCGGGGCAATGCCGGCGCACAGGCAGGCAAGCAGGAATCGGTGCGGCGCGACCGGTTGATGGGCCGGAATGCCTGCGAGTGCGACCAGGCCCCAGCAGACGAGGCCGGCGGCGGCCAGCGCTTCCATGCCGGAGAAGGCCCAGTAGGCGAAGTAGGGGTTGACCACAAGAACCAGCACCATGGCCGAGGCGAAGATGCGACTGTTTGCGGGTCCAAGGCTGGCGACGAGGCGACGCGCAAAGGCGAAGGCGCCCGACAGCGCAAACACCGCTGCTACCGCGGTGAGGGTCTTGCCGGCCGCAAGCCAGTCGGGCACGATGGCGTGCATGCCGGTGAGAAGCCATACCCACAGCGGGGAGGTATCTCCATAAACGACATGCCCATTGAAGGCAAAGCCCCCGCCGCGCGACAGTGAGCGGGCGAACTCCAGGTGGATATAGGCGTCGTCTTCCCAATAGTGCAGGCCGTGGGCAAACCACAGCGCCGCCCAGGCTGCCGCAAGAGCCAGCAGCAGAAGCGCCAGGCGAGGAAAGCGGCGCTGATCTTCTGCTTGGTGTGCGGCGTGATCTGCTGCGGCTTGCATGCGTCTCCTGGACAGGGATGAGCGTGGGTGCGCCCGTGGGGTGCCTTCTGTCATGATGCCCTGCGCACGCAGCGTTGCCAAATGCGACGGCCGGAAATCAATGCTGCAGCTGGGTCGTCGTCGGTTGCTGGCCGAGCCTGGTGCGGAGCGGCCTGGGTGTGTGCAACCTGCGGCGGCGAAGTCGTCCTGGAGCGACCGCCGGGTCGAGGCGGTACAGGATGAGCTGATTCCGGTCCGGATCATCCATGGCGGGGAACGTGGCCACGCGCACGGGGTGGTACAGCGGCGTGAGTGCATCCATCTTGTCGTCTTCGATCTGGTTCCAGGCCACATACCAGCCCGGTCGGTACTGACGCGCACGTTCGTCAAGGTCCAGCGTACCGAAGTCGTCATCGATGGACGGCAGACCTGTCATCAGGGTGATGTCCGAGCCGGAGATGGAGAGGATTCGCTGCGAATGGCTCGGGTCGGAGCGAACGGTGGCTGCGATGGCTTTCGCGGCGGTATCAAAGGTGAACTCCGGATGCCGCACGAAGTTGAGCTGCTGCACGGCATCGGGTAGGGCGATAGCGGTCAGCAGGAGAGCCGGCGCGAGGGTGCGCAGGATGGGTCGAACGCGCTTCTTCTCAGTCCCCGGAAGATGGCGTAGCTCCTCGAGCATCAGGGCGACAAGCGCGGTGATCGGCACGGCCGGCACAAGGTAATACCGCGGCTGCAGATTGTTGTGGTACGCCAGAAAGACGAAGTATCCCGCGATCCACCAGAGCAACGAGGAAACGAGTGCGTTGCCAAAGAACGCCGGCCGGACAAACAGGAGCAGCATCAGGCCGAGAAAGAACGCGGGGTACAGCACCGCCCCGATCCAGTAGCCATCCGCGAACGTGTTGAAGAGCACGGTCGCCAGCGGCTGGAGTTGGAACCCGGTATAGGCGTTGGCTGAGAACAGGTACTGGTAGTCCTCCAGATAGTGCGGACGAACGATGAGCAGCAGGTACGCCGACCACAATGTCGCCGCGAGAAGAAGAGGCACCGCAGCGATCTTCAGCGCGGGGCGTAGCTTGCATCCAGAGCGATACCACAGCATGCAAAGGATCGCGGGAAGGAGCGAGACGGCGGTTGTCTTGGTTAAGACCATGGCCGGCAGCAGCAGACCGAGCAGCACCTGTGGCCACAGGAAACGGAGGAGTACCCGAACCGTCTGCGGACCCGGGCTCCACGGCTTCAAGTAGGAGGCGGTTAGCAGGGCGACCACGGTCAGCGCGGCGAGCAGAGGCTCCAGAATGGCGAGACGGTCGAAGGCGAAGAAGAAAGGGCTTGCGGCCAGCAGCAGCACCGCAAAGGGTCCGGCAAGCGATCCCTCTCCAGGACGGCTGGGAAAGCGTCGGATGAGAAGGTACAAGCCGCAGCCCATCGACCCAAAAACACAGACCGTAGCCGCACGCGCCGCCACGACGCTCACCCCGGTGAAGTGGAAGACACCGGCAAGGACCAACGGCCAAACCGGCAACGCCACCGCGGGATTGAAGTCTCCCTGCAGGTACCAATGGCCGAACAGGAAGTGACGGATTGCAGCGTCGCCGTACCAGCCTTCGTCGGTGTATTTGGCCCAGTCCATCCAGGGCGAGTTGTTCGGAAAGTCCGCGCGCAGGTGCAGAAAATGCAGAACAAACAAGAAGGCGGCAGCCGCGAGGGGGGCGGCGCGCAGCCACAGCGCAGGAGATCCGCGCCTGGCTTGTGTCGTGGATGCGGCACTTGTAGTCACACCAGCGCTCGCTGGGAGAAAAACATCAACACGGGTCCATCCTAGTCAAACTCCGCGGATGGAGCACGGGGCAGGAGGTAGTTAGAGATTGGGCAGGACCACGGACAAGGGCTGAGCGCGGCCAGGGCATGCTTCGGAGGCCTGCAAGGGCGCGACCGCAAGGAAATGCACGTCGCGCGTCCGCACATTGTCGAAGCGAAACGTGCCGCAAAGCAACCAGCCGGCAAGGCTCTGTTCTCCACTCACCCGGTGCAGGAATTCCCCGTTGCCGAAAGCGAAGACAGGATGCATTGCCATGCAGTGATCAAAACGCTGCTGGTACTTGAGCCGGGCAGCTGCGCGACCGTTCACAAGGCCATAGGGATCGCAGATATTCCCTCCCGTGAAGTAGCCAATGAACCCAACATCTTCGGCGATACCGAGCTGCCCTTGCAGGCCACGCAATGGCTCTGCACGGAACGCATTCAGGGCGGATCCCCGACCCTGGAAGAGCCTGTGAAACGTATGGCTTTCCCAGACGGCCGCGGGGATCAGCGAGATAAGCAGAACTGCGGTCAGGATGCTGAAAACACGGTCGGCGAAGTGGCTTGCAGGTCGTGGGGACTCCCCCGCTCGCAGAAGGTTCCACAGCGTCGGAAAGAACAGCGTCCATCCGAAGTAGCGGATTCCCTGGATCTGCTGCCCACGGGCCGCAGAGAGCAGAAGCACCACCGGGAAGAGCACATTTGCGCAAAGGTCGGCGAGCCGTACGCGGTCGAACACGGCAAGCACCAGGAAGCTGCCGACCCAGAGCAAAAGAAGCCCTATGCCAAAAGAGAAGCTGCTGGCCACGGTCACGGCCGTCATCCGGAAGGTCTGATCCCAGGCTGAAGATCCAAATGCCTTCGCGAGCGCAGTGTCCGGTAGCAGCGCGTGCATCGTGACGAACACGATGCCGACAGCAGTGATGCCACCCAGAAGCGGGAGAGACGCTACAAGGAGCCGGGTGCGAGAACGCGGTGCGGCGACGTCAGCTGGACCAGAAGATACGGCCTCCAATGCGCTCATAAGAGACACGCACCCGACCAGCAGCAGCAACTCAATCCGCAGCAGAACAGTGAAGAGCCCGTACGCGAATGCAGCGGCGATGAACAGCGGAGTTGGCTGCTCCTGGAGGAGCAAGTGGCGGAGCAAATGGCGGAGCAACAACACAGCTGCGAGCGCATCGAGGAAGACCAGACCGGTCTCCATGCCGTCGTTCAGCCAGCGCGCCGCGGAGGGCTCCACCATGATGGCAAGAAGTGCTACCCCGAGCAGCCAAAGAACAAGGGGCGGCTTCTTGGCCCGTCCAAGACTGCGGTACAGCGTGATCGCCAACCCTGAAAACAGCAAGGAATACGCGACAGACGACACGACACGGGGCAGCAGAGGCGAGGTCCAGAAGACTCGCAGAGCGGCGAGGAACGAGACATATAGCAGGCTCGATGTCCCGAAGGAGTCGTGAACGCCGTCGTACGTGATGCGGTGCTGGTGCAGCAGGTGATCCGCATAGCGGAGGTGAATCAGGGCATCGTCCAGGGAGTACGGCCAGGAGAGCCAGATCCAGAGGAGGAGCCACGCAAACAGACCTCCGGAGACGATCGGAAAGACCCGCATGGCGCGGGATGAGACTGCCCCAAAGGACGCCGGTGAGGTCGCCTCTGCGGCCCCGGTTCTACTCATAAGCCAGCGCGTCGATGGGATCTTTCCGTGCAGCCTTGAGCGCAGGATACGTCGCGCCGAAGAGCGCGCCCACGAGGGTGATGGACGTGGCGATGACGATCCACTCGCCGGTGAGCTGGAAAGCGAGCGATGGGAACCGGAGATGCAGCACAGCCTTCAAAAGGATGGTCGTGACAATGCCGATGACCACGCCGCAGACCGCCAGCAACCCTGTCTCGCGCAGCACCACCGAGACGATGATGCCTTTGCCGGCGCCCATGCTCTTCAGAATGCCAATCTCGCGCGTGCGTTCCATAACAGCCGTGTACATCGACTGAAAGATGACCAGAAAGCCAATCACAGCTGCGATGCCGATCACTACGCGGAGACCTATGTTGAACGCCGGAATATGCTCTGGTGTGAGCTGCGAGAGCAGTTCCTGCAAGGTCTGCACGCTCCAGTCGTTCAGACCTTCGGTGGCGTGGATCTCTCCGCGAACAGCTTCCTGGAACTGAGGGGCGCTTTCCGTGCGGATCAGAAACGACGAAGCCTTGCCCGGGCTGCCATCGAGTTCGTCCATGGTGTTGAGCTGGATGTAACGGCGTGCGCCTTTGCCATGTTCAACGATGCCGCTGATGCGAAAGCTGTGGCCGAACTGCGTAACCTGTTGTCCAACCTGGAGCTTGTTGTTGGCAGCTTCGATGTCGTCGACCAACATGTCGAACGGCGCCTGGAATGGACCACCGGAGAGGTACACAAAGGGACGCAGCGCGTTGTAGCTGGCGTAGTCGACGCCGTACACATTCTGCACCGAAGATCCTATGGAGATTTTGATTGCGACGGGCGCAACGACCTCTACATGCGGAAGTCCACGCAGAATGTCAGCGACCTTCACGCTCGCGGAAGCACTGCTCGTGGAAAGGATAGCGCTGCCCTGTGCGGAGCGCGCAATCATGTCGAAGCCGGTGCCGGACTGCTGGTCGCGGCTGCCGTTGAGGATTCCGTACATGATTCCGACAATCGAGAGGATCATGATGACCTCGATGGCAACAGCCAGTGCGCTAATAACAGAGCGCAACGGCCGGTAGATCAGGTTCCCGAAGACCAGCTTGTTCATGCATTCACTTCCATGGTGTGATTCATTGCGCCCGCATCAGCATACCGCGGGGGCGGCATCAGGCCTGCTCTGGCATCGGACCGGTTCCCGGCGGGGCCAGACCGATGTCGTTCCGCCAGACCACTGTGCGCTCGCGCCCTTTCAGCAAGCGGCCAAAGACAGGAGCCACGTATCCGCAGATAAAGATGGCAAAAGTGGTACCAACGTTTCCGAGCCAGGTGTAGGTGATACTGCCGCCCAGCAACTGCTCCGGCGCGACATGGGCAAACAGCAGCAAGGGCAGCAAACCCCAGGGCTGTGCTCTCAGGTCTCCGCAGACAAAGTCCGTTGCGACGAACAGGATGAGAAAGATGATTGGCTGGACCAGCAGCACACAACGCCAGCCGTCGATGTGAAACGCCTCACCTGACGGACTGAACGAAATGCCGGTGGTCATGTCCTGATCGGCCAACTGCCCGAGTTCGTGCGCGTACCGGTTTCCGCCGATCCAAACGCCCTCGAGCTTATGCGGAGCAATGATGTGCGGAATCCAGTTCTCGTAATAAGCGATGATAGGCAGGTACCCAAAGTAGTTGCCGTTGACCGTGTAGCTGATCAGCTGAGAGTCGTTCGGCAGCATGCTCAGCCGGTCGAAGATACCCTGCGGCGTGCCGTAGTACCAGACGTCCATACCGGCATACGCGCTCTGCCGTTCGCGGTTCGTTTCGCGGAGCAGGATCGGATGCTGGATGTAGTGCTCCACAACTGCGACGCGGTCCTCGTTGACCTCGTCCACGCGGCCCACATTCGCCAGCGGAACCATCCAGCCCTGGGCAACGATTGCGAACACGGCAATTGTGACGATATGTCGGACGCGCAACTGAAACCGAGACCAGGCCAGGCCAAGTACCCAACAGAGGAAGGGCGAAAACATTCCCTGTTTGCTGAAACTCAGGATTCCGCCGTAAGTGGCATAACCCAGCACTGCCAGAGTGAGCGGGTTCGTGCTCCGTTGGCCACCACTATTCCGCACTGCTGCGATGGTGCCAAGCAGGATGCTCAACGGCAGAAAATAATTCACGATCGCGAGGCCATGCAGAATCGCGCCAGTAAAGCCTCCGCCAAAGAGTCCAACGGCAAAGTCGAGGAAGAACACCATCACGACGCAGCCCAGCGCCGACGTCCCGAAATCCAGCTTGGGCACGTGCATTACTTCAGCAATACCGTTGGTCGTGTTCACGAGTCGGCGGGTAAGGAAGACTGCACATAACAAGGCAAATGCCGTGCCCGCGTAGACGCTGATGACCAACAAAGGTGCCTGTAGATGCGTGTTGGCAGGCTGTCCGAGGATTGCTTTGTAGACAGTCCCCACCCCGCCCGCCAGCGTCGCGTAATAGAACACGTAGGCCCCGGACGGCCGGGTGAATCCTCCGGCTACATTGAAGGCCAACACACTCAGCATGAGGAAGCAAAACACCATCACCGAGTACAGGGGATCGGTGCCTTCCAGAAGCTCCACCAGGACAAGCAGGCTTGTACACAGGAACGCCTTGCTGACTGGAATCCTTTGGGGGAGCGTGATGCGCATGTTCTGCCTCCATTGTAGCGGTCCGGGCATCCGGGACGACGTTCTACGATCGACACAGGCAATGGAGGCTGGGTACGCGCTGTTAGAGTGAAGAACACCCTCCACACCATGAACGAGACACCCGCCCCCTCAGAGACAGCCTTGCACTCGCCGGTGAGGACAGAAGCACGTTTTGTATGGGCGGCGGTGATGTTGTCGGTCTGCGTCACCCTCCTGCGCGTGATGTTGGCCCGGAGTTTGTCGTTTTGTGGCACTCCGGACGCGTGTTTCTACCTTGGCCAGGCGCAAAGTCTTTCTTCCGGGCAGGGCTTCCACGCCCGTTTCCTTTACGACTTCCAGCAAGCTCACCCCACGCTCCCCAACACGGGCCTTGACTACTGGCGGCCGGGCGTGAGCCTTCTGTTATTGCTGTTGCGGCCCTTCGGGGGCGTAACCCTGCATTCCAGCATCGTCCTGACCACCCTCGTCGGCGTTCTTTTTGCCGCTGCGGCGTGGCACATTGCCGCGCGAACCTGTGCGGACCGCCGGGTCGCACTAGGCGCTTTTGCCCTGTGCCTGCTGTCCTATTCCACATGGGTGGGCTCGGCTTCGCCGGACTCCAGCTTGTATTACGGTGCAGCTGCGGGCTGGTTTCTGGCTCTCTTCACGGTGCACCGCCAGGGATTGCTGCAGGATGTGCTTGCCCTCGTTTGCGTCTGCCTGGCCTACCTGATCCGGAACGACGCTGCCATTCTGATCGTACCGATGCTGGCGGTGCTCTGGGCGCGTTACCGCGCGTCGGAACCCACTTCCGGAGGCACGAGGCCTCCGGGCAGTTCGTTGTTGTACGTGGTTGCGATGCTTGCGGGATTTTCTGCGGCCATGGCCCCCATGCACCTGCTGTACAAGGCCGTGCTCCGAACTGCGTTTCCCTCAGGCACCGCCCAGGCGTTATACCTCAACGACCTCAGCGACTTTGGGCGATACAACGACCCGGTGAGCCTCCACGTTCTGCTGGGGCACGGGATCAAGCACCTGATCCTCTTTCGGGTCTCAACCTTCGCGACGGTGGTCTACCGGGTGGCCGTGATCATGATCGGCTACCCGGCCCTGGTCTTCCTTCCGGGACTCTTTGTCTCACGGGGCGCTTCGCCGGGAACCGCATACGGGCGCCAGGACCCCCAAAGGATGCCCGAGTTGCTGGGACCGGTCAGCTTCGGGGCGGTTGCGCTGCTTGCCTATACCGTGGTGATGCCGGCCATTGGGGGCTTTTCCGCTCTCCGTACCGCTGTAGGCCTGATGCCTTTGGCATCAGTGTTGGTCGTCGTGGCGGTCTTTCGCGTGGCACGGACATCGAGGCTGGCAGTCTGGCTGACAGGCAGCGTGGTGGCCGCAAACGCGCTGGCGGGAGTCATGGAGGCGCGCCGTGACCTGCCGGCAGCCAACATGATCGGCACCGCAGACCGCGCGGAGGCCGCACAACTTGCCGCCCTTGGCGCCAGCCCGGCGAAAGCGATCATTCTGACCGGAGATCCTGTCCAGTTCTCGGTCACGACCAGCTACGCCACAATTGCTCTCCCCAGTAACGGCCTGGGTGCCATCGTGCAGGCGGCGCGTGACTTTCACGCTACACATGTCATTCTGGACAGCGAAAACCTGCCAGCCACATTGGTTGAAGTCGAACGGCAGCTCCAGCCGGTGCGTTCCGTAACCTCACCACGGGAGCACAGCTTGATTCTGGAACTGCCCCCATCGTCCACGAGCCCGTAGCGCCGCCGGCGCTGCTCATGTAAAAACGGGAAAGGAGCTCCCGTGGTGGAAATCGGAGCAGACTCAGGCTTACGGGTCGGTCGTGACCTGCGCCATGAGCGCGAGCGTCGCGGCATGACGGTGGAACAGGTCGCCAAGGCGACCCGCTTCTCCGTGCGCCATCTGCAGTCCCTGGAGGCCGACCTTTTTGACGAACTTCCCGGAGGTGTCCTTCGGAAAGGGCTGATTCGCAGTTATTGCAGACACCTGGAACTCGACGACGAGGCGTGGATGGAGCGCTTTGCAACCTCTGGGGCATTTGAGCAGAGCGAGCCCGACCTGGCCCAGTTCGCCGAAAACGTGCACCGTGCGCGCCTGGAGTCCGCGCCTCCCTTGCGGCGCCGGTGGTGGGGAGTGGCGGTCATGGTGGTGGGCCTGGTGGTGCTGGCCTATGCCGCGTGGCACTATGTCGTCCAGCCTCGTATGGGGATCCACGGGCATCGTTCCGCTGTTGCGGCTACCGCCCGGTTCCCCGCGACGGTCCCCAAGGGGAATCGACGTCCTGAAGGGTCTGTATGAGCCCGCTCTCCGAGTAAGGTCCCTGGACTGACGAGATGGGCTGCCGGACCGAAGAAGTACGGGGCAGAACTGCCCCTACGGGCGTGTGTCGGGAAACCAAGTAGAATAGATATGTTCTGTGCAGCTCACTGCAGCGCAGGACGCCCTGGTGCCATTCAGTCCGGCAGTCTGGGCGTCGGGCGCCCGCACCGCGGGCGGGTCCGGCTATCTCACTCGAGGAGCACCTCACTTTGTCCACCACCGACCGTTACCTCTTCACCAGCGAAAGCGTCACCGAAGGCCATCCTGACAAAATCGCCGACCAGATTTCCGACGCCATCCTTGACGCCTGCCTCGCGGAAGACCCCACCAGCCGTGTCGCGTGCGAGACGCTTACCTGCACTGGCTTGGTCGTCGTTGCCGGTGAGATCACAAGTAAGGCGCATCTTGATGTTCAGTCGCTGGTGCGGGAAACCATTCGCCAGATCGGCTATGACGATGCACTGAAGGGCTTTGACTGCAACACCTGCTCTGTCATCTCCGCGATTAACAAGCAGTCCCCTGACATCGCCCAGGGTGTGGACACCGGCGGAGCCGGCGACCAGGGCATGATGTTCGGCTTTGCGACGAACGAGACACCGGAGCTGATGCCAGCCCCGATCAGCCTGGCTCACCGTCTGGCTGAGAAGCTGTCGGCAGTTCGCAAGAACGGCAAAATGCCGTACCTCCGCCCGGACGGCAAGAGCCAGGTCACCGTGGAATACAGCGCGGAAGGCAAGCCGGTGCGCGTTGACGCCGTCGTGATCTCGACGCAGCACGCCGAGTTTTCGGACCGCGACCCCAACAGCACCGTAACGAATGAACAGCTCCATGCCGATATCCAGGAGCACGTAATCGAGGCCGTCATTCCAGCGGAACTACTCGACGAAAATACCAAGTACCACATCAATCCCACTGGCCGCTTTGTTATCGGCGGACCGATGGGCGACTCCGGCCTTACCGGGCGCAAGATCATCGTGGACACCTATGGCGGCATGGGCCGGCACGGTGGCGGCGCCTTCTCCGGGAAGGATTCCACCAAGGTTGACCGCTCGGCGGCCTACATGGCGCGTTACATCGCCAAGAACATCGTGGCTTCCGGGCTTGCTGACAAAGCTGAAGTCCAGCTTGCCTACGCCATTGGCGTCGCCGAGCCGGTCTCTGTGCGCGTTGACACTTTCGGAACGGGCAAGGTTTCTGAGTCGCGTTTGATTGAACTCATCCGCGAGAACTTCAAGCTGACGCCCAAGGGCATCATCGAGAGCCTGAACCTTCGCCGGCCCATCTTCAAGGCCACCTCCGCGTACGGCCACTTCGGCCGCACGGGTGATGCCTTCACCTGGGAAGCGACGGACAAAGCGGAAGCCCTGAAGACCGGTGCCCAAGCCGAGTTGGCCGTCCGCTAGACCCACTGAAACTCACGAACGAACGACACGAAGGGGCGAGCTCAGGCTCGCCCCTTCCCTTTATCCACTCACCAGCACCTTGTTTCGTCCCGCTGCCTTCGCCCGGTACAAGGCGCGGTCCGCGCGCAGCAGCATGGCGCTGATGTCGTCTTCGATGTCCTGATAGGTTGCGGCGCCAATGCTGACCGTCAGCTGGCGAGAAGGCCCGTTCTCCCGCGCAACATCATCCAGGGACACCTGCATCCGCTGCACGTTTTCGCGGATCCTTTCCGCAACGATCTGCGTGGCTTCGACGGGCGCGTTGGGCAGCAGAACGGCAAACTCCTCGCCTCCCCAGCGGCATAAGACATCGATACCCCGAACGGAATCCTGCATGCGTTCCACGGCAGCGCAGAGAACGTTGTCCCCGTGCTGATGGCCGAAGCTATCGTTGATCTGTTTGAAGTGATCCAGGTCCAACATCAGCAACGAAAACGGAATACCGGTACGCTGTGTTCGCAGCAGCTCCTTTTCACACCATTTTAGAAAGACCCGGCGGTTATAGAGCCGTGTCAGTGGATCGGTGCTGGCGATGTACTCCACCTCCGCAGTCAGCGAGGCGGTGGTCATCCAGAAGAAGCCAAAAGCCAGGCCGAGTGCGACCCCGATAAACATCGCGAAGATGAGAAATCCTAGCCTCTGGTTCAACAGTCTGCTTCCCCGTCCCGAGGCCAGCAGGAGGCTCCGCAGCACGTTGCAGGCACCGAAACCGAGCAAGATCACTGCGCTGTATACGGCGGGAGCACGGACACGTCCGTTCGCAAACCGCCACAACACCCTGGCGGTTACAGCCGACTGGAAAGCGACAAGCAGCCCGATGGAGATGACTCTGGGATGGAAGCGGTGATCTCCGGCAAACGCCGCCGCATCGACTCCGAGTTGCACACCTAACACCAGAGCCCCGTGCCAGTAGTGCACTTTCTTCTTGCGCGAAAGCTTTAGAACGGCGACATGCAGAAGAAGAAACGAAGACAAGAGCGCACTGTCTGCCAAGAAGACTGACAGGGCAGGCGCGTTTCTCACCAGCAGGAGGCTCGCCCCCAGCATTCCGGAGGCGAATGATGTACTAAGCCAGCCCACGCCGTGCAGCCCGGGACTGAATCTGCGCAGGATCAGCAGCGACAAGCTGCCCCCGGCCAGGATCATGGTCCCCATGATCAAGATAGTTCGTGCGTCCATGTGCGCTCCGGGGCGTCCTCTGCCGTTCTTGCCCGTTTTCCTCTTGTACCTCTTATCGGCGCATACGGCTGGAAGCAATAGAGCACAGACGTTGCATTTTCGTGGGAGCCAGCGCCCCATCGGTATCACCTGGGAGTAAGTTTGCGTTGTTTCGATGCAGTGATCCGCTGAACAACCGTCGCCAAGCCGTATGGGACTCGCCCTGAACACCGCAGGCCGGTAGGTCACTGCACCGGGAACGGCCTTGCCACGGCTGCTCTAGGGGAAATTGTGTACCGCCGCGAAGCCCTTCTGCGATAGCATTCGCATGTTGCAGAGCAGGATTGTTTCGAGAGTTGTCTTTTCCGTTGATCCGCATCTGGGGAGTGAAGTGATGAAGCTGGCGATGATTGCACTGGCGCTGAGCACCACCTTTTGTTTTGGGCAGGATCGGGTTGATTTCAAACCTTCTTCCTCGAATGTTCTGGATGCGCAGTTTCCAAAGGTGGACAGCAGCTCACGGGTCCAGATTCGCTTCAAGGCACCCGAAGCCTCCAAGGTAAGACTGAACTTCTGGAGCGGTCCCAAGATGGACATGGAGAAGGGGGCGGATGGGTACTGGACGGTAACGACCCCATCCATGGCTCCGGGACTTCACTACTACGGCATTGTGGTCGATGGCGTGGAGGTCAGCGATCCGTCCAGTACCGCATACTTTGGCGGAAGCAAATGGGCCAGCGCTGTCGAAGTGCCAGAGGCCGGGGTGGACTACTATCTGCCGAGAGACGTTCCACACGGGCAGGTACGTGAAGTCTCTTATCACTCCAGCGTGACAGGAAGCTGGCGGCATGCGTTCGTTTACCTGCCTGCCAATTACGACAATGCGAAAACTCGATATCCGGTGCTGTATCTGCAGCACGGTGGAGGCGAAGACGAGAGTGGCTGGATCCGGCAGGGAAAGGCAAACTTCATCCTGGACAACCTGATCGCCAGCGGCAACACGGTGCCCATGATCGTCGTCATGGCAAATGGGTATGCGACGCGCGCCGGTTACATTGTGCCCGATCTTAGCGGCCAGACGTTTGGCTCGCCGGAGTTCGCCAAGGTGATGCAGGAGAGGATGGGCGCCTTCGAAGACGACACGACACAGGTGCTGATCCCGTTTGTGGATAAGACCTTCCGGACGCTGCCCGATCGCGACCACCGGGCCATGGCCGGTCTATCGATGGGCGGTATGCAGACGTTCCAGGTAACCTTCAATCACCTCGATATGTTCTCCTACATCGGCGGGTTCAGCGGGGCGACGAACGCCTTCCTCACCGGCAACGCCAACCTGGATACGAGGACTGCATTCCACGGCGCAATGGCCGACCCTGCCTCGTTCGCGAACAGAGTGCACCTGCTCTGGATTGGTGTAGGAACGAATGAGCCGGCGCGGATGAAAACAGGACTTGAGAGTCTGAATACGGCTCTAGATCAAGGCAAAATCAAACACGAGTTTTACGAATCGCCGGGAACGGATCACGAGTGGCAGACATGGCGACGCGATCTGAAAGACTTCGCTCCTCGTCTGTTTCAGGCAGGGAGCACGGCTTCGGTTGCCGCACGCTAGGCTCTTCAGAAACTTTGAACATCCTTTGAACGTAAAAGCGCTCGGCACCCCTTAAGGCCGAGCGCTTCCCTTCCTGGTCTACTTCACTTCTTTGGTGATCGCGTCCGCAGCATTGCCCGCTACCACCCAACTTGCGGATCCTGCCACAACAGCCTCATCCTCGAACCAGAGGAAGCCGAAATCATCGATAAGCTCCGGAAAGTCTGGCTTGATGATGATGTATCCGGGAATCACAGCGCCCGGGATGTAGGCGTTGTCCCCTCGGTTGTTGCTATAGGTCTTCGTCTTGGAGACCGTGCCAACGCCGGCTACATACGAGGTGCTGGATACCGGGTGCGTACCGAGAATGTAGTTGACGGCGCGAAGGGTGTATTCCGGGCCGACAAGATCCGGAAAGGTCTTGTGCAGGAAATACATCCGGATGGCCATGTCCACCACGGCGCCCGACCCGCCCCAGGTACCCAGGCTTGGGGGCACGCCGAAGGGTGTGGCGTCCAACTGCTTTTCCTCGCTGGCCATGTAGGCCTTCACCGCTTCCCTCATCTGATCCTTCGCGCCCGCATCCAGATACGGCAACGCCCGGACTGCCGTCCATCCACGGAAGCCCATCCCCTGCGGCGTGATCATCTGCGGAAAGAGCTCCCTCAGACGAGACTTGTACGGCTCCGCGCCATTGGTTGCGATGGTCAGTTCCAGAGCCGCCGCCCAGTCCTGCCCTACGCCAAAGGCGCCGCGGCCGAAGCCGGCCGGAGGAGCCGTTACCGCGGCCGGTGTACCAGAGCCTGCCGGAGCGGCTGCAGCGCCCGTTCTGTTGTGACTGGCACCAGCGGCAGACCCCGCGCCCTGGGAGGCAGCCAGGACGCCACCTGCGGGAGCATTCTCCGGAGCCCCTCCGCCGATGCCGCCGCCCGCTGGAAAGGGAGTCGGGTGAGCTTTCTCCTGATTCCATGCCTTGATTGCGGTGTCGAGGCAGTCCTTTGCCAGCGCGTCGTCGTAGCCCTTCAGCACATCCGCTGAGGCGGCGAGCGCCGCAATCGCGTTCCACTGAAAAAAGGGATTGTTTGTGGTGAAGATCCAGCGATCGTCCGGCTTGCCGGAGTAGTCGCCCTTGATTTCACCTGCTCCAAGCTTCGGGTCATAGACGCGGCCATCGGTCTTCGACGCCGCGTCTCCGAGGTGGGTGTATTGGCGTAGATCTGGCTCGTGCGTCCCGCGGATCGCGTGGCCGATGTTGTGGAACTGCGCCAGGATGAGCAGAGCGCCATGCTTGACTTGCTGCACCGTGTCCGGAACGCCGTCGGGACGGTGCATCTCCACGACACGCGCACCTTCGTCCACCGAAAGCTCGTCGTACTTCAAATTGAACTCGCGGTACGCCAGCGCCAGACTCTGAATTACGTTTAGCTGCGCGGGCTCCTCCAGATCGTAGTCGCCGGCGTCAAACCAGCCGCCCACGTTCATCCCGGGGATGTGATCGCCGCCCTTGTACTTGCCGTCCGTTGCCGTGGCCTGGTTCCAGCCGTCAAATTGTTCCCCGACGACCGGCGCCATACGGCCATCATCCAGGTGCGAAGCCCCATGCCATACGCGGTAGGCCTCGCGAACGGCGACGTGGTCCATCTGCTCCGCCAGATGGTGGTCCAGGCTGTCCTGCCAGGTGTTCGCGTAGGCGTCCCTGGAGATAGGAAACGACGCGGTACGCCCATCTGCGTACTCGATGACATAGAGGCCGGGGTCCTTGACCGGGGTGAAGTCGAACTTCGAGTAGACGTAGCGCAGCCAGGGCGTTGAAGGCGTGATCGGGCCCTCGAACACCTGCTTGTACGATCCATCTTCTGTCAGGCGCAGGACTTTGGCTGTCTTCGGGCCGGTGTACTTGGGGTCCATCTCAAGCACTGCCACCTTCTGGAAATCGGGTGCATAGCCGACCTGGCTATGCGCAATCATGGGCGGCCGTGTCCAGTTCGGGATTACGTCCGGGCGGATGTGCCACACGACCGCCCCGGTGGTCTTGCCGGCAGGGATCAGCGAGCGCAGGACGAACCAGCCGTTTTGCGCGCGATCGCGTCCATCAAACAGCATCAGATCGCCCGTATCGGACTGGACGTTGACCCGGGCCAGCGAGTCGTCAACCCCCAGGGTGATGGTCTTGCCCTGAGCGAATGGCAATGGCTGGGTGAAGCCCTTCGCCTTATCCCAGTCCTCCAGGTAGTAGGCCTTCTTGGGTTCACCAGGCAGTGGCAATACTTTGACCATCGCGTCGTTGGGCGTTCGCGGGAAGATGCCGGCTTTGCTTCCGTCCACCAGGTACGCTTTGCCCATGTAGATCGAGGGCAGGAACTCGAGATTGAAGCCAGCGCGCCCGGCCAGATTCTGCGGCAAGGGCTTGTCAAGATTGATGCTGACCTTCACGCCGCCTGGTTCCGCTGCAACTTCCAGGGTGTAGCTCAGATCGAAGGTCGGGAAGGCAAGATTGGCGGTGAGCCGGTTGCTCGCTCTATCGGCGTTGCGCCCTTTGAGGGTTGCGACCAGGTCCCACTGCTCGGGCGTTGGCATCAGGCGCACGTCGCCATTGGTGGCAATGCGCTGGCCGTGGAGAATCATCTCCATCGCGGTGTTCTTTTGATCTACGAAGACCGGGTGGTACGTGCTGTCGTACAGAAAGACGCTGAAGCCTTGAGCATCGAGGTAGTTCTTGTCCGTCACCTTCATGGCGACATCGGCACCGAAGAGGCTTGGGCCGGAGGTCAAGGCCAGGAGGAAACACAGGGTGAGCCGGGTGAGCATCGATTGCAAGAGAACTGCTCCTTTGCCCCAACCTTACATGACACGGCACTCAGTTCTTCTCTATCCGAACTGGCTTCAGCCCACACGCAACCCAAGAGTCTTTGCTGCGCAAGCGGAAGCTTCGCAACCGGGGCAGGTGGCTAGAAGGTGAAGGTGGTTTGCAGCAGGATGGTCCGGTTGGAGGCCGTGATCGGGCTGAAGTCTGGCGCCAGTGACAACGAATGGCCGAAGAACTGCGACGGCGCAAGGGCGCATTGCGCCACCCCGGTCCCGCATGTACACGGGGCCGTGCTCGCCGTGCCGCATGGCTGCGCCGAGATGACGCCGACGGGCAAACCAGGATTGTTGTGGTTGGTCAGGTTGTGTACTTCGACGCCGAAGTTCAGATCCCATGGCCGGTCGGGTCGCGGCGCCGGCTTCCCGTCCGGGCCCACCGCAGCCGTCGCGGGGCGTGGTCCAAGGTGAAAGTCCCGGGTTGCCCGCAGTTGTAGCCACACGTAGGCGGGAGACGTGCCCTGGTTGCGGCCGATCGGTTTCTGCCCGGGCGGCGGCGCGGTATCGAAGCTGCCCAGCAGCGTGTTCACCACAGAGGTCCTTGACGGGTCGGCGGCGAGGGCTGGCCGGTCGTTGTAGATCGTGTCCCCATTAGCGTCCGAGCCCGTGGTGATGTCGAACGGCAGGCCCGAGTGGGCGAACAGGAACGGAATCATTTGAACGTCATAGGGAAGGTTGAGAGTAAATCCCCCGGTGTAGGAAACAGCGCGGTTGATGGCAGCCCGACTGTAATCCTGGCGCAGATCGTACTGGTTCGATGGAAACGAAGTGATCCCGTCGGATTCCGTGTAGTTCTTCTGCGTGTCGAGGACTCCGAACGCGACCAGCCGCTTGCTTAAGCGGAGGTTGTAATTGATGAAGAAGTGCTCGGCGTTGCCGTTGGCGGCCGAGGAGAACTGGTACACGTTGGCCGTCGTCCCCAGCGGACGGGTCCCGCTGGAGGGCTTGTTGGGATCGTAGGTGCCGGGAAGTGGCGCGTTGATGTTGCGAGTCAGGTAGCCGTGGGTCTGGTGCGCATAGAACAGGTTCCCCGAAACAGAGCCAAACCGGCCCAAAGACCGGATCGCCGAGACCGAGCCGGCCTGTCCATAGAGCGACTTCAGATGCGGGTCTACCTGGTACAGCGTCGGTTGCGAAGCAGAAGAGGTCAGTTCCGCGGGCGCACCGGCAGGGTTGAACGAAGGGTCCTTCAGGAGGTACGCAACCTCGCGGGTTCCGTTCTGTCGTACAGCCTGCAGCAACTGCTCTGCAGGGAAGCGATCGTAGAAGATACCGTACCCTCCACGCAGGGTAACGAGAGGCGATGTGCTCTTGCCCCGCCGAATCGCCCAGGCAAACCCGATGCGAGGTGCCGGATCGTTGTGGTCCGGGATGGCGGACTGACTTTCGAACCGCATGCCGTAGCTGAAGGTCAGGTTGGGCCGGACCTTCCAATCGTCTTCAGCGTATAGGGCGATGTCGTTGGTCTTCAGCACGGCACCTGGCTGCCCAACGGTCTGGCTGAACTGCGAGGGCTGTCGCGCAATGAACGAGGCAGCGTCGGGAAAGATGTATTGTCCGTTGAAGCCCTCGGTGGACTCGTTGGCATCGCGCAGCGCACGGAAGCGGAAGCCTGTGCGGAAGGAATGGTGCCCGCGGTCAAACTCAAGCAGATCCTGCGCCTCGTAGGCGTCCTGGTTGTCGTGCAACGCTTGCGTGGGGCTGCCTCCATCCAGGAACGAGCCCTGCACAAGGATGGAGGGCAGCGTGCTGTTCGGGTCGCGACGGACCCGGGTCCGCAGGTACTGGAACCGGGTCTCGTTCACAGCACGCCCGCTGAGGGTCTGGGTGTCGGCAATTTGCAGGGCGTTGGTCAGGGTGTTGAGCTTGAAGGCAGCCGCGGGCAGGACCAACGAGGTGATTCCGCTGTTATCAGTGTGGGTCTGGCTCCACTCGTCGCGGATGTAGGCGAAGTTCATCGGGCTGAACTGCCGGTCCACGCGCAAGGAGTAAGTCTCCGTATGCTGGGGAGCGACTACCGCCGTGGAGATGATGGTCGATGGCGACTGCGGGTCGGCCGCGTTCACGACGGCACTGTTATCGAGCGAATCGGTCGTCTCGGAGAAAAAGAACGCGGTTTTGCGGTTCAGCGGACCGTTCAGGTTCCCATCCTGCTCGAAGTCGGAGAACGGCGGTTGGACAGCCGTGTACGGATTGCGCGCGTCCCAGGGCTGATCCGTGCCGCTCAGGGTGAGCAGGCCGTGCAGCTTGTCCTCACCGGGCTTGGTGTTGATCTCCACGCGTCCGTAGCCGAGATCGGCGAACTCCGCAGAGTAGTAGTTCTTGTTGATCCGGATGGAACGGATGGACGACTTGGGCGGGAGCCGCCCGCCGGAGAAGCCGTCGATGAGGAAACTGGGCGTACCGAAGCCGCCAGCGAGTGCGTTGAGCTGCTGTCGCAGGGTGGCGCTGTCATTTGATAGCAGATTGAGGCTCTCGCCCTGAAAAACAATGGCACCGGCAAGATCGTTGGGGTCAGTGGACCCATTCGCCTCGTCTGCGGCAATATCTACCTGCTCACGATGGCTGGCGATGGCCAGATGCACCGGAACCCGCACCCGGGCATTGGGCTTGAGCGCGAGTGGATTGCTCCGGAAGATGGCAAATCCGGCAGCCTCGACGACGAGGACGTACTTCCCTGCCCCGGCGGAGAAGGAAAACTCCCCGGAAGCATCGGTGCCCCGTTCCTGTTCACCCCGCGCAGGTTCCCCATCCGCGGACGTGAGGTGGGCGGCTGCGCCCCGAATGACGGCTCCAGTTGAGTCTGTTACCGTGCCCGTCACCACAGCACGATCCGTGCCTTGTGCTTCGGAGAACTCGGGTGTCAAACCCGCGTACGAGCCCAGGGCGCCGATGAGACTCAGGTAGCGCAGAAACGATATCAGCCTAGCCAGAACGCACCCTCAACAACGGGTTAAAACGGAGGAAGAAGAACAAGTCGGAGCTGTGCTTAGGTTCGCACGAAAGTGCGGGTTTGGATAGAAGTAAGCGCATCGGGTCACGACGGGAACCGGTGGAGTCCCGTTTCGTATCCTAAGCAGGGCGGCGCCCGCACGACTAAAATCAGGCCAGGACGCTCCCAGGAAGGCACGCCGTTCGAGTCAGCCCAGAAAACCATGAAACTTCGACCTGTCCTCTTCGTTCTGATGATCCTGTTCGGCTTCTATTACTTGTCTGCGCGGCTGCTGCCAACCTCGGGCACGCTGGGCAACCTGCTGCATCCGCCGGTGGAACGCGCCGCTACCGAAGAGGTGCATGGCCCTCTCGGGAACTTCGACCTTACCGTGGCCAACGCGGCACCCGCCTTCGACACGGAGGAGCAGCAGAACATTGGCGTCTATAAGCGAGCGCTGCCCAGCGTGGTGAACATCACCTCCACCCAGGTGGCCTATGACTTCTTCTATCGCGCCGTGCCGCAGCAAGGCCAGGGGTCGGGGTTCGTCCTGGACCGGCAAGGGCACATCCTGACCAACAACCATGTGATCGAGGGCGCGCAGATCCTTGAGGTCACCACCTTTGACAAGCATAAGTACAAGGCGACGATCCTCAACCGGGATCGCAATCACGATCTCGCCCTGCTGCAGATTCAGGGCGCACCCAACCTGCAGCCCGCGACGCTTGCCGAATCGACCAACCTGCTGGTCGGCCAGCAGGTGTATGCCATTGGCAATCCGTTCGGCTTCAACGGAACGATGACCCGGGGCATCATCTCGGCGATCCGGTCGATCGAGATGCCCTCGGGCAACAAGATCGAGGACGCCATCCAGACCGATGCCTCGGTTAACCCCGGAAACTCCGGGGGGCCGCTGCTGAATTCTCGTGGTGAGGTGATCGGCATCACGACCTTGATTGCCTCCAACCCAAACGGCGGCGCGGATCAGTCCGCGGGAATCGGCTTTGCGATCCCGATCTCGACGGCCAAAGCAGTGCTCAGCGACTTTGCGCAATACGGCCGGGTGCGGCGGCCCTCTCTGGATATCGTCAGCCTGCAGGTTGGACCCGGCATCGCGCAGCAGATTGGGTTGGCGGCTGACTACGGCGTGCTGGTCCAGAAGGTGCTGCCCGGCGGCGCGGCGCAGCAGGCCGGGGTGCGCGGCGGATCCGAGCGGGCCTATATGGGCAACGAGCCGGTGACTCTGGGCGGCGACCTCATTGTTGCACTGGACAATCAGGAGATCACCACGGGACAGGATCTCTCAGCTGCGCTGAATACACACCGCGCTGGCGATACTGTCACGCTGACCGTGTACCGCGGGCAAAAGCGGCTGACGATTCACGTAACCCTTGGAGAAGCCAAGCAGCAAGCCGACGCAGAAGCAGCCTAAATACAGAAGCGGCTCCAGTCGAGACGAACGCAAAAGAGGCCCGGGCTAACCCGGGCCTCTTTGCTTTCCCACAAACCGCCTAGAAGATGAGGCGGCCCAGCAACTGCAGTTGGCGCGGTCCGTAGATGAGACCCGAGGTGGTAAACGGCGACATGAACGGCGCCACCGACGACGGCAGCGGCCCAAAGCAGCCAACGGTGGAGGTCGCCGTTGGGGTGGCCGGAGCCGCGGGGCACGAGGCATTTCCGCCCGGAGCGGTGTAGGACACCAGCGCTGTGTTCACGCCGAGGATGTTGCGGTGGTTGACGACGTTGAAGGCTTCTGCGGCGAGTTCTAGGTGGTAGCGCTCGAAGATCGGGAACTCGCGCGAGAGCCGGGCATCCAGGTTGTGCAGCCCCGGGCCGGCGAACCCATTGCGTCGCGCAATCCAGTCAGGAACGCGGGTGGAGCTGACGTTGCTGTTTGCGGATCCGGACGAGGAGAAGAACTGCGCGTTGCTCACGCCGCCGTCGTTCAGGGTACCGAGCCTGCCGCCGGTGAGATAGCTGATGCTGCCGTTCACCGTGGCCGTTACCGGTTCGCCACTCTGTGAGGTGTAGGTGCCGGAAAGCTGCCAACCATTAATCGCGTAGCCGGCAAACTTGTTGCTCAAACTCACGTTGCTACGGCCGACCAGCGTCAGGACAACGCGGTTGCGCACATCGAGATCCGAACGCGCGTACTCGGCCCCAAGCCCCTGGCGATGGCCGAAGGAGAACGGGATGATCGGCGCGTCCGTGCCGTTGAAGGTGCCGTTGCTGCCGTAGGTCTGACCGCCGTCCATCGCCTTGGCCCAGGTCTCGTTGGCGATGAACTCGAATCCGTGGCTCATGGGCTTACGCAGGGTCACCACCATGGAGTGGTAATTGGAGTTAATGACCGAATACCCCGTCGCTACGGGTCCAGTGGTGGTGTAGAGGCGGTTGGTATAGATCGTCTGCGCGACGTTGCCTTGGAACACGCCCGTCGCCGGGTTGAAGTACGCGTAGGTGTGGCCGCTTGTCGCCGAAGCGGGATCAATGTTGGTATCGACATAAATCGGCAGGCGCATGCCGCGATTGCCGACGTAGCCAAGGGTCAGAGTGGAGTGGAGCGGAAGCTGCTGCTCCAGCGTGAGATCCCACGAGTGCGAGTAGGGATTGCTGAAGCTGGGATCGATGCCGCGAACCGTGATGCTGCCAGCGAGCCGCGGATCGATCGAACCCGGGATGGTGATCGCGCTCCCGGTGATGAAGTTGGTCGGAGCCGGGCCGGGCGGCGTGTAGATCGGCACGCCTCCCACAGGAGCCTGGTCAGGGTACACACCACCATCGGAGTAGCAGACCGTGCTGCCAGGGGCGGGGGCGCAGGGCCGGGTAGCCTGGCCAGGAACGACGACGTTGGCTCCGGTGCTGACGTACGGAACATTCGCGGTGGTGGCGTTCACCGGACCGTATTGCTTCTGGTACACGCCGTTCTCGCGCCGCTCCGTGTAGAAGATGGAGTTGGTATTCAACCCATAGAAGAGCCCGTAGCCACCGCGAAGAACCGTGGTCGGTGTCGGGTTCCAGTTAAAGCCAATCCGTGGTTGGAACATCTTGTAATTGGAGTTGATCTGCGATGTGGCATTGAACGCGACGGGGTTGGTGGTGTTTGGCCTGTCAGGGCCGGGAACCATCTGCACGTCGTAACGGACGCCGGCTGACAGCAGGAATTTCGGCGTGGCCTTCCACTGGTCCTCGACAAATCCGTCCAGGTTTTTGTTCCAGAAGTCGTCAGCGCCGACGCCGGTGATCTGATCCACGGTTTGGCTGAAGCTGTTGTAGTGGCGGACGGAGGGTGCGGTCGCGCCGGCCGTGGGGTTCACTGCCAGTTCGTCCTGCAGCCAGTTCGCGAAGTTGGCCTCCGGTGTGGCGGCGCTGTAGGTGAAGCTGCCATCGCCGCCAAAGAGGTTCGCAATCTGCTCGTGAATCAGGTTCACATCGAAGCCGGCCTTGAGACTGTGCCGGCCGTGAGTGACCGAGTAGATATCCGTGATCTGCCAGCGGTGTTCGTCCGGAAAGGCGCCGCGCGGCAGAGCGCTGGTCTCGCCAAAGGTCGCCAGCGAGTTGAGGTTCATGAACGGTCCACCCTCGTTGGTGGAATCGGTTTCGAGATCGCGGCCCCACTGGAAGTGCAACACGTTAGCCGTGTTCGACGTCAGGGCTGTCTCGGCGTTTGCGATCAGGATGCGCTCATGGAAGTCCGCTGTGCCGTTGGCCCCGACGCCGGCGTTCGTATAGGTCGGCTGCAGGTTGTACCCGTTCGGCTGGTGGAAGTTCTCCCAGAGGAACTCTGCGGACAGGTGGGTCTTCGACGACAGCTGGTAGTCGAGGCGCGGGAAGAAGATGTTCTGATGCGCCGTGCGGTTGAAGGCTCCTAACTGGGCCTGGACCGCCGCTACACCGGCGGCGCACTGCGTACCGGAGACGTTCGGGATGGTCGTTGGATAGGTTGTGCTGCCGTCCTTCAGGTTGACCGTGCCGCCGTCGCACAGGTGAACCAGGTTCGCGACGTTGTTGCTTGTGTTGAAGCTGGACAGGTACGAGACAGGGTTGACCCTGCGGAAGCCGTCGTAGGTGAAGTGAAAGAAGAGCTTATCCCGGCGGATAGGACCGCCAATCGAGATACCGAACTGGTTCTGCACCTTGACTGGCTGAAGAGGGGTGGTTCCGGCGGATCGGGCAGAGGCTTTCGTGATCGGGTCAAGCGCGTTCCAGCCGGGTGTCCGGTAGTATTCGTACGCGTCGCCGTGCCAGGTGTTGGTTCCCGATTTGGTGATCGCGTTGATGATGCCGCCTGCCGCGCCGCCAAGCTCGGCCGAGTAGCCGCTGGAGGAGGACTCAAACTGCGAAATGGCGTCCACCGGGAACACGTACGGAGCACCGATCGCGCGACCGCGAGCCTCGCCAAAGAAGCCCTGGTTGTTGTTTGCGCCATCGATGATGTTGCTGTTGTAGACACCGGAGATGCCGCGATAGGCAATCAGGCCGGTGGTGCCGTCCGGGATGACGTTAGGGGTGAGCAGCACGAAGCTCTCAAAGCGGCGGCTGTTCACCGGAACGTTGGAGACGACCTCCTGGTCAATGACCTGGGACTGCTCCACGCGCTCTGTGTCGAGCAGCGGAGCCTCCGAGGTGACCGTGACCTCGGTGGACACATTGGCCGCCGGGAGGGTAGCGTCCACGGTGATCGGAGCGCCCACCGGGACGGGGACATTCTTGCGGTCCACCTTGCCAAACTGCCCGCCGCCGCTGACGACGACCTCATAGGCGCCGGGCTGCAGATCGCGGGCCTCGTAGTGCCCTTCGGAGTCTGTGGTCAGGGTGCGTGCCGCGCCCGTGCCCGTGTTGGTGACCTGCACCGTCGCCCCCGGGACGACCGCGCCGGTAGCATCGCGCACCACCCCGCCAATGTTGCCCAGCGCTGCTGTCTGGGCAAGCGCTGCGACGGGCAGCAGCAGAGCGGCGCCGCAAAGGGATCCTGCAGTCGGCAAGTGAAAACGTGGTCGGATTCGCATACGGTGACACACTCCAGGGGCGATCCATTGGGCGCCGGGGTCCAGGCGGGATCGTCTTCACCGTCGTGGCCCGTTATGCGCGGATGGGGCTAAAAGTATCTTGGATCGCGTTTCCAGCTTCGGGCACCGTGAGTAGCCATGTCAAGCTTGGCCAGCCCAAAACCAGTTGAATGCCCGAAAAGAAGACAGGTACGCCAGGCGTGCTGGCTACCCAAGTAACATGATGACGGTGACCTATTGAATGCGCGGTTGATCCTTGGAATCGAGAGCTCCTGCGACGAGACCTCCGCGGCCGTGGTGGCGGACGGCAAGCGAGTGCTGTCGAACATTGTGGCGTCGCAGCTGGTGCATGCGAGCTACGGTGGCGTGGTGCCGGAGCTCGCCAGCCGCGAACACCTGCGCAACATCGTCCCAGTAGTGCGCGAAGCCATGCGCGCCGCTCGTATCGGGGACTATCGCGAGTTGAGCGCAGTGGCGGTGACCGAGGGGCCGGGTCTCGCGGGGGCGCTGCTGGTCGGCATCAGCTTCGCGAAGGCAATCGCGTTTGGCGCGGACCTGCCCCTGATCGCCGTGAATCACCTGGAGGGACACATCCAGGCGGTCCTGCTGGAAGCCGAGCAGCGCTTTGCGGAGGCGTCACCACTGCTGGCTGCGGTCGTTTCGGGCGGGCATAGCCATTTGTATGTCGCCAGTCGCGATCCGGAGGGCCTTTGGTCGTACCGCAACGTCGGCCGCACGGTGGACGACGCAGCCGGCGAGGCGTATGACAAGGTGGCCAAACTGCTGGGGCTTCCCTACCCCGGCGGTCCCTGGATGGACGTGCTCGCGGCACACGGAAAGGCGGACGCAGTGCCGTTTCGCTTTGCGCAGATCAAGGACAAAGGGCATCGGCGGGTTCCGCCCCAGCACGTGAGCGGGGTTGCGGCGGGCGCGGCTGACGATCCGCGGTTTGACCTATCCTTCAGTGGCATCAAGACCGCGGTCCGTCGCTACGTGGAGCTGCACGGAATGCGAGAGCGTGTTGCCACTCGGGAGGCAGAGATGCGCAGCGCAGGCTGGATGACAGCGAAACCCAGCGATCCCGCTGCGCTGCCGGCGGTGCTCGCATTGCTGGACCCGGAGACGCTGGACCTGATCGCGAGCTTTCAAAACGCGGTCGTCAGCTATCTCACCCGCACCATCCTGAAGGCGGCGGAGCACTTCCGCGCCCGCGCTATTGCTGTTTCCGGGGGCGTGGCGGCGAACAGCGAACTGCGTTCCAGGGTGCACGCCGGAGCCGGGAGAGCAGGGCTCGCGGTGGCGTTTCCGTCTCTGACCTTGTCGACCGACAACGCTGCGATGATCGCCGCCGCAGCCTGGCCCAAGCTGCTGAACGGGCGCTTCGCGGACGATACGCTGGAGGCAACACCAGGACTGCGGCTGGGGTGATCTGCGTGGGTGCAGATCACCTTCAGCTTAGGAACGCCTCTGCAAAGCTAGCGATCGCCGATGGAATGCAGCCGCATAAAGTTCGTCGCGCCAGTCTTTGTGGCGGTTCCAGCCACGATTCCGACGACCTGGCCGGACTTCACAAAGCCGGCGCCCTCGAGCACGTTTTCGGCGACCTGCACCAGCATGTCCGTGCCCTCAAACCGGCTGACACAGATGGGGTGCGTACCCCAGAGCAGCATGGTTCGATTCACCACGTTTTCGAAGGGGCTCATGGCGTAAATGGGCGCTTCTGGGCGGTACTTCGAGAGCAGGCGGGCCGTGTTGCCGGATTCCGTGAAGATCGCAATCGCGGCAAGATCCATATCCTGCGCAGAGTGCGCAACGCACTCGCAAATCGTCTCCGGGATGGAAAGCGAGCGGCGCTGCCACGAGGGGGCAATGCGCGGTTCCATCAGGATTTGGGCCTCGGTTTCCTCGACGATCTTGGCCATCATGGCGACAGCCTCGACCGGGTATTTGCCCGCGGCAGACTCCGCAGAAAGCATGACAGAGTCGGTACCGTCGTAGATGGCATTTGCCACATCCGACGCCTCGGCGCGAGTGGGTCGCGGGTTCTCGATCATCGACTCGAGCATCTGCGTGGCCGTGATGACCGGCTTGCGGTACTGGGCGGCGCGGCGGATGATGTGCTTCTGGATTGCCGGAACTTTCTCGGGAGGAACCTCTACGCCCAGATCGCCACGGGCGACCATGATGGCGTCCGCGGCTTCAAGAATGGAGTCGAGGTGATCGATCGCCTGGGGCTTTTCAAGCTTCGCGATCACCCAGGCATCGGAGCCAAGGGCAGCAATCCGGCCCTTCACATAGCGAACATCGTCGGCAGTTTGCACAAACGAGACGGCGATGGTGTCGCACTTCTGCTCAATGGCGAACACCAGGTCGATCTCGTCTTTCTCGGTCAGTGAAGGAACCTTGATTGCCACGCCGGGGAGGTTGATGCCCTTCTTCTCGCCCAGGTAGCCGCCGTTGATGATCTCCGTGACGACGTCGGCGCCCTGCAGCTCGAGCACACGCAGCTCGATGAGGCCGTCGGAGAGCAGGATCTGATCGCCTGGCTTCAGGTTTTCAGCCAACGTGGTGAATACCGTCGAGACACGCTCGGCGGTGCCGTCCATGCGCTCCGGAGTGATCGTCAGGCGTTTGCCGGCCTCCAGCATGACGGGCTTGCCACCTACCAGGGTGCCAGTGCGGATCTTGGGGCCTTGCAGGTCGGCAAGGATGCAGATGGGTTTCTTCTCTTCGCGGGCGACCTTGCGCACCATCGCGATGAGCTCGGCCTTTTGCTCATGGGAACCATGGGAGAAGTTGAGGCGCGCCACGTCGAGTCCGGCCCACACCAGTCGGCGGAAGACCTCTTCTGTGCTGGACACCGGTCCCAGCGTCGCTACGATCTTCGCGCGCCGCACCGTGTTCCCTGTACTCCAGTTGCTGTCCGAACCGCTCATCCACACTCGCCGTCGGCTCAAATTAAGAGCTCGTTTCGAGGAGCCCGCGTGCCGATCTTCAGGGGTCATTCTATGCGAGTCACTGAAGTCTTGGTGCCGAATTACCGAGAAGAAAGCGGTTTCGTCGATTTCTGAAACAAAGATCAATCCGCGCGCCAGCGCCAGCCCGGCAGCTTCCACAGTGCGGCGTGGCTCTCAGGGTCGCGGTTCGGCCGGGCAATCTGCGCGTTGAACTCCGAGCCGATCAGGACGCAGAGGGCGATGATGTAGAGCCACGCCATCAGCGCGATCGCCGCACCGAGCGAGCCGTAAACGCGTGTGTAGTTGGCGAAGCGCGTGACGTAGAAGCCAAACAGCAACGTAGCGAAGAACCAGAGCCCGGTAGCCAGCGCGGCGCCCGGCAGGCTGGCGCGCCAGGTCCAGCCCTTGCGGAGGGCATTCCAAGGCTCGCGTACCCAAGGCTGCAGGCGTGTGCGCACATCCAGCGTGAGGTCCGTGCCCAGGTGATAGATCAAGCCGATGATGCCCGTGCTGCCGGCCAAAGCCGTCGTCCAGCGCAGCAGGAGCGCAATGGTGTTGAAGGTGGGCTTCAGTTCAGAAGGAAGGTCGCGCGCCAGCCACTGCGTCATTGCGTTGCCAAACACAACCAGGGCGCTGGCAGCGGTCATCGGCACCAAGGAGAGTGGGACCAACGCCAGGGCGCGTCCACGACGCCGCCAGAAGCTGCCCCGCACCAGGGGAAGATCATGGGCACGGCGGAAGCCCTCCATCAGGGTCGACACCACGTTGGCCGCGCCGAAGAGGCTGACGACAAGCGAGCCGAGCAGCGCACCCGCCGTCTGGGATTTGTGCGTGACCGAAAAGTAGCCTTCCAGCACTGGAAGAACGTTCGACGGGAGCACCCGGATGAAAAACACGCCGATCTGCGAGCGGAAGGGGAGATCGACGGGGAGCAGGCCAATGACAGCCGCAGCGACGATCATCGCCGGAAACAGCGCCACCATCGCCGAGTAAGCGACGGCCTGGGCCACCGTCAAGGCGTCATGTTCTGCGGCGGCCAGGGCTGACCGACGCAGCAACAAAAGGAAGCGGGCCACCCACTGGGCGGGAACGACACAGACGTTTTCAAATAGGCCCGAAACCGCGGTCGCTGTACGCATGGTGGGCTTTTGTTCACGCTCCGGGCCGGAAGCCGGCTACTGCTTCCACTTGTTCAGGAACTGGGTGAGGTCCGTGGACTGCATGTGGCGCATGTCCGAGAACTCCTTGTTCTGCGAGTACAGAACTTTGCCATGCTCGTCCAGCACGGCAAGCGCCGGCACACCCTGAACAGGCACGCCATACTTGTGCGCGATGTCCAGATTGGCGTCTTCCCTGCCGATGTTGACGTTTACGCGGATGAAATACTTGCTCAACAGCTCGCGGTTAGGGCTTTGGCCAAAGTAGATATTCAGTACCTGGCAGTCGGGGCACCAGTCTCCGCCGAAGTCCAGAATCACGCGCTTGTGCGTCTGCCGGGCTTCTACCAGGGCAGTTTGTACATCGGTCTGCGCCTCGCTGATCTCCGGGTAGATATGCGCGTGCGGGTACGGAGCGCCGGTGACCTGGCCCACGGCCGACATGCCGAGCGCGCCCCCAAGCAACAACGCGGAGGCGGCTTTCGTAACGTTGCAGAACCAACTCATAGAATTTCCTCGATCAGGATCGCACTGCTCACACCCATCATGGGGCAAAGATGCGCGGCGGGCAATTTCGATTCGTGAAACTCGCACCCGTGACACAGGGCGCGGACACGGGTCTCGCCGGCAGCATCAAATGACTGTATGGCAGACAAGTCGAACTTCGGAACCGCTATGTTGATGGCCGCTGGAGCATTGCTGATCATCATCGTCGGGGCCTTCCTCATCGTGACCTGGCGCTCGCACGAGAAAAACAAGCCTCCCTTCAATAAGCACCCTACGTCGCGACTCGTCCTTCCGGCCGCGCATTATCCGCTTCTCGCTGAGGGCTGACGCCGTTACGGGTGCGCTTTGGGCTCACCCGTGTAGTAGCCGTTGCGCGTCTGTACGCCAAGGTTCTTACTCGCCGGGTTCGTCAGCGTGAGTTGGATGGGGTGGTACCCGCTTCCACCGGCCTCGTAGCTGGGCGTGAAACCCAGGCGGTATTGGGCCCGCAGTTCGTCCCCAATCTGTTTGTAGATGTCGTCCAGTGAGCCCTTCCCTTTGAGTTCGAACACCCGCCCACCCGTCTCCGTGCAGATCCGCGTGAGGATCTTTTTGCCGTCCGGATCTTTGTACGTGCCCGGGCTGGTGCTGCCACCGGTGGTCGGAGGGTAGCGCCCATAAGGGTCGTACCCTCCACCGTAAGGATCGTAGCCGCCGCGGTCATAGGGATCGTAGACGCTTGGGTTGGATCGGAAGTCCCGCGGCTCCCGCCCTTTGTAGTAGATCGCGTAGACGACCGTGTCAGCCCGCTGCGCGGCCTCGATGGCCTCGGTCAAGGATTCTTTGCTGTGCCGGTCGACGCCATCGGTCAGCACGACGAGCGCGCGGCGGCCTTTTTGCTTGCTGAGCAGGTCATCAGAGGCGAGGAAGAGCGAGTCATACAGCACGTTGCCGCTGCGGGCCTGCTGGGACCCGCCGTTGCTGCCGCCGCCGTTGCTCCCACCGCCGTTGCTCCCACCACCGCCATTTCCGCCGGGGTAGCCGCCGCGGCGTCCATAGGGACCATAGCCACCGCCGTTGGGGTTGTTCCCGCCGGTCGGATTGTTGCTACCGCCTGGGTTGGAGGTAGTAGTGCTCTGCGTCGAGGTGTCCTCGTCCGGCGAACCGGGTGCCTGGGTTCCGATCTGCTTCAAGCCCGCTGCCAGCAGAGGACGGGAGGCGGTGACGTCCTGGAGCAGCTCCGCGGTGTGAGCGAATTGCAGCACGAAGGCCTTGTCCGCGGGCCGGTTGGCGCCTGGCGCCTGCAGAAAGCTGTCCAGAAACTTCTGGCTGGCTTTCTGCTCGTCATCGATTACGGAGCTTTGACTGGGGCTGACGTCGACCAGAAGACCGACCGTAAGTGGGACGTCGGCATCGCGACCGAAGTAGCGAATTGCCTGGGGTTTACCGTCCACGGTGATGGAGAAGTCGTTCTGCGTCAGCGAGGTGACCAGGCCCTTTTTGTCATAAACGACTGCGGGTACAACGACGAGCTTGGCGTCCGCAGCGGTCGTAGCGGTCGCAGACGCTCCCTTCTCCGCGCTGACGGGCTTGGGGACCTGCGCACGGCAAACCGGGACGAAAAGGGCCAGCAACGCCGCTGCGGGGATCCGGAGAACCTGAAAAGACATACACACCAATGGACGGGCAGAACGCCCTGAAGTTGCCAGGGTAATCACCCTCCGCTACACCTTAACGCCTTCGAGCACAACGGGGTCTGGCTGTTCTGTGCCAAAAACACCCTCCCAGCGAGCCACGACGGCGCTCGCGAGGCAGTTGCCCACCACGTTGACCGCCGTACGCGCCATGTCCATCAGCGCGTCGATCCCGAGGATGACGAAGATCGGCTCCGTTGGCAGGTGGAACGTGGAGGCCGTCGCCAGCAGAACCACAAGCGTGGCCCGGGGCACTCCCGCGACTCCCTTGCTGGTCAGCACGAGCGTCGCCATCATGAGCAGTTGTTGACCGATGGATAGATGAATGCCCGCAGCCTGCGCTACGAAGATGCTGGCCACTGCCAGGTACAGCGTGGACCCGTCGAGATTGAAGCTGTACCCCGCAGGAATGACGAAGGCGACCACCCGGCGCGGCACGCCGAGCGCCTCCATGGCCTCCATCGCGCGGGGGAGCGCGGCCTCGCTGGTGCTGGTGGCGAAGGCGATCGTCGCGGGCTCCGCCACGGCAGCAAGGAAGCGCGCCACGGGCACCCGGAACAGCAACGCCGCGGGCAGGAGGACCAGCACCCCGAACAGCGCCAGCGCGCCGTACAGCGTGAGCAGCAGCTTGCCAAGATTGACCAGCACGCCAAGCCCCATGTGCCCGACCGTGTAAGCCATAGCCGCGCCGACCCCTACCGGCGCAAAGTACATGACCACGTTGGTGAAGCGGAACATCACCTCGGACAGAGACTCGCACAGGCGGAGAACGGGGCCGCGCTTACTTTCGCTGAGCGTGGCCAGCGCGATGCCGAAGAACACGGCGAAGACAGCGACCTGGAGGATCTGGCCTTCCGCGATGGACTTGGCGAGGTTTTCCGGGAAGATGTGGAGCAGGAAGTCATCCCAATGCACCGGGCCTGGTCCCGCGACCTGTGCCGCAGCGCTGGCTGCGGCGGGCGCCGCGGGCAATGTAAGGCCCACCCCGGCCTTGCTGATATTGATTGCCAGCAGCCCGATGACCAACGCCAGTGTGGTGACCACTTCGAAGTACACCAGGGCCTTGATGCCGATGCGACCCACACCCTTGAGGTCGCCGTGCCCGGCGATGCCGACAACGAGGGTGGCCAGGATCAGGGGAGCCACGATGGTCTTGATCAGGCGAAGGAATATGTCTGAGAAGACGCGGGCCTGCGATGCGGCCTGTGGCGCATCGAAGCCGAACTCCGCGCCGGCCACCATCGCGACAAAGATCCATGGCGTGAGGCTGCGCCGCCGCAGGGCCATGACCGACAGGAACGCGATGCCCACCCAGCGCAACCCGGCAGCGGCCAGGTGCAGCGGCTGAGCCGCATGATGCAGGAGCGGCTGCAACGCGACACCGAGCGCAAAGCAAAGCACGGCCGGCACCAGCCAACGGAGTTCCAAGGTACGGGGCTGTTCGTTCACTCTGCGCGCAGCATATCAGTGTGGGGCCGTGAACGTTAGCCCCTGGGCATCGTCATGAAGAGGTAGTCCATTGGCCAATCCGGGGCGATGCCGTGCTGGCGCACGAGCGTTGCCAGCTGCGCATAGTGGCGGATGGAGTGCATCAGCGTGTGCACAAGGACCACGCGTCGCGGAGCTTGTATCGATCCGCCACGCCGCGTAGTGAACGAGATGACCTCGTCCCAAAAGGCGTCCTCGCGACCCTGTAGCTCCCCCAGCAGAGCAATTGCCCGGTCATGCGTACCGAAGATTGTCTCAACAGAATCAAAGGGCACGGCTTCGTACGGCGTCTCCGGAAGCTCGTGGAGACGCTCGGCGTAGCGGAGCTCAACGGCAACAATGTGCTGCAGCAACTCAGCCACATTCCGGGTCTCGCGAACATCACACGGCAAACTGAGCGCCTCTGGGTGGGCACCCAGGAGCCGCCTCCAGCCCTGGGCAGTGGCTTCGTTCCAGGCAATCAGCTCTGTTCCGGTAAGTGCAGTCATAGGATCGTCTCGCGCGGACAGGATTGCAGCCAAGCATACGCCGCTGGCCGACGCGACTCTCGCCTGCAGTATCTCGCCTGCGTTATGCTTCCCGGCATGCCTGCCGCCGCTACCGACTCGCAGTGGAACACCCCCGGACACCACGCCACGCCTGACCGGCTGGTCAACCTTCCCCGTTTGCTGGCTGACTTCTACGCCTTCCATCCCGACGCGGCGAACCCGGCGGAACGGGTGAGCTTTGGCACCAGCGGGCATCGCGGATCGTCTTTCAAAACAGACTTTAACGAGGACCACATCCTGGCGATCACCCAGGCCATCGTCGAATTTCGGGCCAATGAGCGAACCACCGGGCCGCTGTTCCTGGCGCAGGACACGCACGGGCTCTCAGAGCCGGCGCTTGTGGCGGCTCTCGAGGTGCTGGCTGGCAACGGCATTCACGTGATGATCGACAAGGACCTCGGCTATACGCCGACGCCGGCGCTGTCGCACGCTATCCTGACGCACAACGCGAACCGGAAGCTCCACCGCGCCGACGGCATCGTCATCACGCCATCGCATAACCCGCCCGAGGATGGCGGCTTCAAGTACAACCCACCCACCGGCGGCCCGGCGGACACCTCCGCGACGAAGTGGATTCAGGACCGTGCGAATGAGTTGATCGCGGCCAAGCTCGCGGGCGTGAAGCGGATGCCCTTCAAGCAGGCGCTTGAAGCAGAGACCACGCACCGCCACGATTTCATCGATGCCTATGTCTCTGACCTCGGCAACGTGATCGACTTTGACGTGTTGCGCGGAACGACCCTGCGCCTGGCGGTAGACCCGCTGGGCGGCGCGGGCGTGCACTTCTGGCCGCGCATCGCCGAACAATACAAATTGCCGCTGGAAGTGCTGAACCCTTACGTCGATCCGACGTTCCGTTTCATGACGCTCGACTGGGACGGCCGCATCCGCATGGACTGCTCGTCGCCGTTCGCCATGGCGAGCATGATCGCCAACAAGGACCATTACGACGTCGCCTGGGGCTGCGACACCGACCACGACCGCCACGGCATCGTGACCAAATCGACAGGGCTGCTGAACCCGAACCACTACCTCGCTGTGTGCATTCAATACCTCTACACCCATCGGCCGGAGTGGAGTTCCGAGGTCGGCATAGGCAAGACGCTGGTCTCGTCCTCAATGATCGATCGCGTCGCGAAGGGTCTCGGGCGCAGGCTGCTGGAGGTGCCCGTCGGCTTCAAGTGGTTCGTCGACGGACTGATCGACGGCACCTTGGGATTCGTGGGCGAAGAGTCCGCCGGTGCCAGCTTCCTGCGTCGCAATGGCGGCGTCTGGTCGACAGATAAAGATGGGCTGATCTGCGGCCTGCTCGCCGCCGAGATGACCGCCGCCACCGGCAAGGACCCCGGTGAGCTATACCGCGAGCTCACCGCAAAGTACGGTTCGCCCGTCTACCAGCGCATTGACGCGGCCTGCAGCAAGGAAGACAAAGCCAGGCTCGCCAAACTGTCGCCATCGCAGGTCTCGGCAAAAGAACTTGCAGGCGATAGCATCACCGCGATCCTGACGGAAGCCCCCGGCAACCACGCCGCGATCGGCGGCCTGAAGGTGACGACCGACAATGGGTGGTTCGCCGCCCGGCCCTCAGGCACAGAAGACGTCTACAAGATCTACGCCGAAAGCTTCAAAGGTGAGGAGCATCTCAAGCAGATCCAGGAGGAGGCGAAAGCGCTGGTCTCGGCCGCGCTCGTGGGATAAAAATTCTGGTTTTCGGGCAGGCATCCGGGCGAAATTTCCGCATCTGCCGTATTGACACCCACATCTACTCTCCGTAGGCTGAGACCAGAGATGAAGCAGATCCGTACCGCCGCCGCGCTTTGTTGCATGTGTTGTCGCATGCCGCGCTGTTGCGCCGGTGCCGATCTGCTCTAAGCGAGACTTTCTCAGCCACTCGCACTAGAGGCCTTCACAAGCACCCACGCAACGGCTCACTCGAGCACAGCGTGGGTTTTCTGCTTTCTGGCCCGCGCTTCCCTTCCCCCAACAACCGAATCAATCACCCCATGGGAGATGGCATGGCACGTCGTACCTTCACACAGACCAAGGCCGCCGGAGCAGTTGCCGCAGGCAGCAAGCTGGGCTTCAACGCTGACGCCGCTGCAATTGCAATTGCGTTGGCTCTCGCTGCCCTGATCCGCCTCAACATCATCCATCACATCGGCTGGTAGCAGGTCACCTTGTCGACCCAGACCTTACCCCGACCCTTGACCTCCGCGAACGGTTTGCGTGCCTCGCGGTGGCGACAGATCCTGGCGCTGCTCCCGGGTACCCTGCTGCTGTTCGGCATTGGTGTGGCGGGCAAAGGGATGGAGAGTCTTTGCGCATGGCTGCGCACTGCGCATGGTGTGCCGACGCCGCACGTCGAGTATGTCCTTTGGGCCATCGTGCTGGGCTTGTTGATCTCCAACGTAGGGTCGGTGCCGCGTGTGTTCGCCCCTGGCATCGCGACTTACGAGTTGTGGCTGAAGCTGGGCATCGTACTGGTCGGCGCAAAGTTCCTGTTCGCCGACATGCTGCACCTCGGCGGCTTGTCGATGCTGCTCGTCATTGTTGAGCTGGCCCTGTCGCTCACGGTGATGACGCTGCTGGGCCGCTTGTTCAAGTTGCCGCCAAAGCTCACCTCCCTGTTGGCAATTGGCAGCTCCATCTGCGGCGTGACCGCCATCATGGCCGCGCAGGGAGCCATCGATCCAGACGAGGAAGACACTTCCACAGCGATCGCCGCAATCCTCACGCTTGGCGCCATTGCTCTGTTCACCTTTCCGGCGATCGGGCATGCGCTGCACATGGGCCAGCAGCCTTACGGCATCTGGACCGGCCTCGCGGTGGACAACACCGCGGAAGCTACGGTGACAGGCGCAATCTACGGTGATGAGGCCGGGCGCTTTGCCGTGCTCGCCAAGACGGCGCAGGTCTGCCTTCATTGGCTTTGTGGTCCTGGGTTATGCCGTGTACTGGGCCTCCCGGGGTCAGGCCAATCGCGTTGAGCGCAAGGCACTTTTTCTTTGGCAGAAGTTCCCCAAATTCATCCTCGGCTTCGTCGCGATTTCTCTGCTGGCAACCGCGGGCTTCTTCACCAAGGGGCAGTTGGTCTCACTGTCTAACCTCTCCAAGTGGGCATTTCTGCCGGCTTTCGCGGGGGTAGGCCTTAGAACTCAGCTCCGCGACCTGGTGAACCAGGGATGGCGGCCCATCCTTGTTGGCGTCCTCGGCGAGATCTTCATCGCACTGGTCACGCTGGGGCTGGTCTTCGGCGCGCAACGGCTGGGCGGTATGCGCTGACACCACCATGTGGTGTAGCAACAAAGGCAAAGAGGCTGGCGCTAAGCGCCAGCCTCTTTCACGCGTAAGTTGGTTGCCCCCCAGGGATTCGAACCCCGATTGATCGGTTCAGAGCCGACTGTCCTACCATTGAACGAGGGGGCAAAGCCCACAAAAGAAAGTGGCGGTCGGAGCCCTGGCGGGGTAGCGGGCAACATCGACCACCTTCCAAAGAATACAGCCAGAGGTCCCAACGGTCAACCCCCTGGACCTATTCTTCGCGTAGAACCTCGAGCGGCTTCTGACCGAGCACACGGTGGCTCGCCAGCCATCCGCATGCGATGGTCAACAGACCGGCCCCAAGCCACGCGGCGAGCGTAAAGCCGGGCTCGAAGTGATAGTCAAAGTGCAACGCTCGCTTGAGCAATGAGCGCGAGACGATGTTCGCGAACAGGAGGCCAACAGCACCTGAAATCAAGCCCAGCGTGGCGAATTCGATGGAGAAGATCGTTGCAATCCGAGTCCGGGTTGCGCCCAGCGTTTTCAGCACAACGACCTCGCGAATACGCCGGTACCGCGTCCCTGCAATCGCGCTCGCCAGGATCACAATCCCTGCAAAGACCGAGAACGCCGCCAAGAACTGTATGACGTTGACAATCTGCAGCACTGCCTGTCGCACCGTCTCTACAGTAGCCGCTACATCGATCACGGTGATGGAAGGAAAACGCTCAAACAGAGCGCGGCGCACCTCCGAGGTGGCACTGGGCTGCACATGAACGCCGCCGTACCAGACAGCCGGCAGGTCGCGCAACACTGGCTCTGGAAGGACAAATCCGGCCCTCGAATAGGCGTGCTGGGAGTCCGGCTCAAACAAGGCAACGACCGTGGTGGTGAATTCCTTACCCTGCGCAGAGAACCCGACCTTGCTACCGAGATTGATGCCGAAGAACTTGGCTTCCGCGCGGTCCATGGCAATCACCGGCTGCTTTACCGAGTTTGCTGCCTCTGCGGCAGTCCACCACTTGCCCTCCATGACACGGTCGCCCACGGGGGCCTTGTCGGGTGCCAGTCCGTACGTCAGATTCACGCTGCCGATAGCATGTCGACGCATGTGCGGGAGCTTGAGATCGGCGAACGCTGTGCCGTTCACGGTTGTGATGCGTGCTGCGATCACGGGCAGGATCTCCGGCGCGCCCTGCACCTGTGCCTGATGCGCCAGCAGGTTGCGCACGGCGTCGACTTCATCCGGGCTGATGTCGATCAGGAACAAGTTCGGTAGCTGGCTCAGGGAGTTCGCAGAGATCTCGCTCACCACGGCGTGCTGCACCGTGTAGACCGTCGCAATCTGCATAACGCCCAGGCCGAGGGCGGCAAGCAGAGCCGCGGAAGGATTGCCCGGACGGTAAAGATTTGCGAGCCCATGACGCAAGGATGAGGGCAGCCGAAAGCGTGCACGGTTCAGGAAGGCTTTGAGCAACGCGAGCAGGCCCGCAGCCAACGCCAGCAGCACGGCCAGCACCCCCGCAAGTCCGAAGCCAAAGATGGTCCCAATCTGGCGTGACTCCGCGACCCTCGCCGCAAGCAAAACGAGGCCGCCCAGAATTACGGCGAATACGCCAAGCTGAACACCGGAGGCGCGGAGCTTGCGCACAAGGCGCTGGGCAAAGGGATCATCGGACACCTCAACCGCACGCCGAAGTATGAGGATCGGCCGCACCGAACGTATGTCGAGCAAGGGCGGCAAGCTAAACAGCAGCGTGGTCAGCACGCCCGCCGTGATGCCCAGGATGAGCGCACTTGGATCGAGCCGAAACGCCGGCGTCAGATGCAGCAATCGTGCCAGAAACAGCGGCATCGTAAGCTGCACACCAAAGCCCATCAGCAGCCCAAGTAAACCACCGGCAAGGCCGAGCAGCACCGTCTGCAGCAGGTAAATCTTCATCACCTGCGTGGAACCAGCGCCCAGCGACTTCATGATCGCAATCGAATCGAGCCGTTGCGCAAGATGGGCGCGGATCGCCATCGCGACACCGATCGCGCCGAGCACCAGCGCCACCAGCGACATCAGAGAGAGCAGCCCCGTGGCGCCATCCAGCGCACGCGTCAGGCCTTCATTGGCCTCGCGATAGTCGGAAACCGAAGCATCAGGGAGTGCTGTCTGCAACTCATCGCGCGCATGGGCGATGGCTTCGTCCGAAGCCGCTTTCCCGGGGCTTGGCGAGGGCAGATGAATCAGAGTGCGCCGCGACGCACGCGACCCGGGAGCGAGCAAACCACTCGCCTCCAACGCATGCTGCGAGATCAGCACGCGAGGACCCGCGGCGAAGGCTCCGGACAGCCGGTCAGGCTCATCCTGCACGACGGCAGCGATGCGGTACACATGATCGTTCAGCCGTATGGAGTCGCCCACATGCAGATGAAGACGCAGCAGCAAGTCATCGCCTACGGCGACGCTACTGTCAGTGACGGCGTCCGCTGAGCGGGATCGCAGGCGACAGCACGACCTTGCCGTAGAAGGGGTACAGCGCGGGATCGATCCCCTTCAAAGACACCAGCAGCGGATCCAGCGAGGTCGACGCCGAGGCCATCGAGAGAAGCTCGGTGACGGGCGTAACCTCGGCATGTTGTGCCGCCGCGAAGTGCGTGAGCGACGCTAACTCTGCGGGCGTGAGCTCCTGGTTGGAGCGTGCGGCGAGGTCGGCGGCCATGATGCTGCGTGCCCGCACAAGCAGCATGGACCGGAACGCCGCAGAAAACCCGCGCACACCCGTCAGGGCAGCCACGCCGATGGCGACAGACAACACCACAAAGGCAAACTTGCCGCGAGAAGAACGCAGCTCGCGAAAGGCGATGCGCGCAGCGGTACCGAAGGAGAGCCGGGCCATGAGATCAGGCCCCGGCCAGCGTCGCAGGGGCAGTGGGCACGGTGCGCTCGTCGGCAATCACAAGGCCGTCACGCAGCACGATGCGGCGACCCGCGTGGGCAGCCAGCGCCGGGTCATGCGTGACCAGCACGAGCGTCGTGCCTTCGGCACTGGTTGAGGCTCAACAGCAGATCGAGGATGTGGCTTCCGTTCGCCGAATCGAGATTGCCGGTCGGCTCATCGGCAAGCACAATCGGCGGCCGCAAGACGAAGGCACGGGCCAACGCGACACGTTGCTGCTCACCGCCGGAAAGCTGAATCGGATAGTGATCCGCGCGGGCACTCAGGCCCACAGAGTCCAGCAGCGTGCGCGCGCGCTCCAGACCCGCCTTGAGGTTGTTGCTCTCGTCGTTCAACTCATAGGGCAGCAGCACATTCTCAAGCGCTGTCAACGTGGGAATGAGTTGATAGCTCTGAAAGACAAAGCCGATGGTGCGGCCGCGAAGCTGCGCCAGGCGGTCTTCCGGCAGGTAGCTGATATCTGTGCCGTTGAGCGAAACGGAGCCGGAGGTCGGGTTGTCCAACCCGGCCAGGAGGCCCAGCAGCGTGGATTTACCGGAGCCGGACGCACCCATGATGGCCACGAACTCGCCACGCTCTACCGTGAAATCAATGCCCTTGAGGATGTCCACTGTGGAAGCGCCCGTGCGCAGTGACTTGCGCAGTCCCTCCACCGCAATCATGGGCGCCACGCCGGTCTGGTTCGCCGGGATCGAAGCAATGTGTCCGTTAGCCTGCAAAAACGAGGTCCTCTGACTACAATCAGATACGTGCGATCTATCCGTTCAGTTCTCATCTTATCGGCACTGGCGGCTACCCTCGGCGGAGCCCGCGTTTGCTTGCGTCCTGTAAAGGCCGCCGTCCAGCCTGTAAGTGGGGCCGAAGCCAGGGGCCACTCCGACACGGGCACAGGCCGGCCGCTGCTGGTGTGCTTCGGAGACAGCCTGACCGCGGGCGCCGGGGTTGACCCTGAGGAGGCCTATCCGGCCTACCTGCAGCAGCGGCTCGACCAGGAGGGCTACGCCTACCGCGTGGTCAACGAGGGCGTCAGCGGCAACACCACCAAAGACGGCGTGAACCGCATCAACGAGGTGCTGCAACTTCATCCTCAGATTGTCGTTGTAGAGTTCGGCGGCAATGACGGCCTGCGCGGCATTCCCATCACACAGGCGCAGCACAACCTCGACATGATTGTGCAGCGGCTAAAAGCGAGCGGCGCCAAAGTCGCGATGGCTGGCATCACGTTACCGCCGCAATACGGTAGCCAATACATCCGCAGCTTCGACGCGATGTTCCCGACGATCGCCACCAAGTACCACGTGCCGCTGCTGCCCTTTGTGCTGCAGGACGTCTACGGCGTTCCCGGCGACATCCAGAACGACGGCGTCCACGCCACGGCACAAGGCAATCAAGCAGGTCGCCATCAACGTGGAAAAGCTGGTCTTGCCGCTGCTGAAAGAAGTAGTCGGCTAGCCCAGCACAACCACCGGCTGCACCAACGTTCCGGCAATGCGACGCGCAATGGCGAGCAGATCGCGCGGCCCGCTAAAAACCTTCACCATTGCTGAGCGCGAGAACTCCGGTACATTCGCCTGCATGCCATTGCGAAGCCGGCCCGCGGTCGCCTCATCTACAGTCGTCGAAGGCATCTCAGGCAACAGCAGCCGCGGGTGAATGAGCCGTGGCTCTACCTCCGCGGGCGCTAACGAGCGAAGTGTCTCCACGTCAAGCGCGTGCTCCAGCGTAAAAGGGCCCGCAGCGGTGCGCCGAAGGCTGGCCAGGTGCGCGCCGCATCCCGCAAGCTGTCCAAGCTCATGCGCCACCGACCGCACATAGCCGCCCGAAGAGACATGCATACGGAAGTTCGCAACATCTCCTTCAAGCGCCAGCAGCTCGAAGGCATGAATGCAGATGCGAGCGGTCTTGACCGGCACATCCTTGCCTGCTCGCGCCAACTTGTACGCGGGCACGCCGTTGATCTTCTTTGCAGAAAATACAGGCGGCATCTGATCGATCTCACCACGGAAACGCTGCGCCAGATGCCGTAGTTGCTCAAGCGTTTGGGTCAGCGGCTGCGGTGTGGATGCCGGCTCTCCTTCGGCATCGAAGGTGTCCGTGCTCCATCCGAAACGAATGGTGCCGGTGTACTCCTTGTCAGCAGCGTTAAAGAATTGCGCCAGCCGCGTGTACTTGCCCAGCATCAGCGGAAGCACACCCGTAGCCATGGGATCCAGCGTGCCAAGATGGCCAACAGACTTTTCACCAGAAGCCCGGCGGACCGCGTACACCACATCATGCGAGGTCATGCCGGAAGGCTTGTCGAGAACCAGGAGACCGTTCACCGACGATGCTCAATCAGCGAAAGAAATTCATTGCGCGTCTGCATCTGCGTCTGGAACACACCCAGCATCGCGCTGGTCACGGTCTTTGAAAGCTGCTTCTCGACGCCGCGCATCATCATGCAGAGGTGTTGCGCTTCCATGATCACCGCAACGCCCTGTGGACGAATCGCTTCATCAATGGCGTCCGCGATCTCGCGCGTGAGCCGCTCCTGCACCTGCAATCGACGGGCAAAGACGTCCACGATCCTTGGGATCTTGCTCAATCCGATCACCTTGCCCTGCGGCACATAGGCAATGTGCGCGCGCCCGAAGAACGGCAGCAGATGGTGCTCGCACTGAGAGTAAAACTCGATGTCCCGCACGATGACCATCTCGTCGTAATCCACATCAAACAGCGCGCCACCTATCGTTTCCTCCACGGTCTGGTGATAGCCGCGCGTAAGAAAATGCATCGACTTTTCAACCCGCATCGGCGTGTTCACCAGGCCATCGCGGGCCGGGTCTTCGCCGATGCGGGTGAGGATCTCGGCGTAGATCTGCTGCAGGCTGGCATCTCGCAGCGCGAGACCTTCCGCCTCCTGCGCTTGCGCGGCAGCGGTGCGGCCCGGATGCTCCGGGCTGGGTGCTTCGATAGGAGCTTTGGTTGTCATTGCGGCTTGCGTGCAGCCTTTCTTCTGGACTCAGTCGAGCGAGGGCACTGGAGCGCCGTCGCCGAAGTAGTCGAATGCGTTGTTCACGGTTTCTTCAATGCGGACACGCCGCAAGGTCAGGCCCGGATGCTCGGCGGCGAAACGCTCAAAGACTCGCCAAAGCTCCACACATAAATTCTCAGTGCTGGGAACGCACGTTGCAAAGGCCGCGTCCTCGTTCAGGTTGGCATAGTCGAAGCGGTCCTTGAGTTCCCTCGCAGCAAAGGAATCGAAGTCTGCGAGATTCACCACCATGCCGGTGTCTGCGTTGATCGCGCCCGCGACTGTGACCTGGGCAACATAGTTGTGCCCATGTCCGAACGGATTGTTGCACTTGCCGAAGATCTCTCGATTGCGCTCGGCGCTGAGATGCTCTACGTGCAAACGATGCGAAGCGCTGAAGCGGAATCGCCGGTTCAGGTGTACGTGCCGCCCTTCTGCTGGTGGGACACTCATGCAGCCTCTCCGTACACATCCGCGAAAAGATCCGGGGCCTCATAGACGCGCACGCGGTGCAGTGTGGCATTCGGCACCTTGCCTTCCAGCCGGCGCCAGATCGCGAGCGCAATGTTCTCCGTCGTCGGCTGCACGTTCTGCAACTCTGGCACCTCGAAGTTCAGGTGCCGATGGTCATACACAGAGACAACCTCGCGCTCCATGATGTCCTTCAATTCTTTGAGATCAACCACAAAGCCGCTGACCGGATCAGTCTCACCCTTCACGGTGACCTCCAGCGTGTAGTTGTGTCCGTGGCCGTGCCGATTGGCGCACTTGCCAAAGACGCGGCGGTTCTCTTCTTCGCTCCAGTTGGGGTTCCAGTAGAAGTGGGCAGCGGCGAATTCGGCTTTGCGGGTCAATAGGATCATGGCGAGCGTCGATGTGTTGGATGCCCCGCACCGTAGAGCGATGCTCTATGTGCGGTACTCCCTGCCCTTCCATGTGACCGAATGCAATACGCGATGGCGCATGTAGCTGGACAGCAAAAGGTACACGAACAAAGGCAACCCCAGGGGCGCGATCGCAGAAGCGAAGAACGGAAAGTGCGCGCGGGCGATGCGCTGATAGAGCCGAAGCAACGTCCGCGCCCAGAGCGCCAGAATGGCAACCCGCTGCCACATCACCAGGTAGGGCAGCAACCAGATCAGCAGCGGGAGCAAGAGCAGCAAAATGTCCAGAACCCGCCACAACGCGAGCCGCAGCGCGTGCGGGAACAGCAGGGCGAGGTTCTTCGTCCAGCCTTCCACCATGTCGCCAAACCCGCGATACATGTGCGTGGAAACCGCATCCGGCGCAAACCGTAGGCGAATGGCATGCTTCGCGCGTTTGATGTTGAAGGCAAGGTCCACATCTTCCAGCACGGACCGTCCCACAACCCGGTGTCCCCCGGCCGCAAAGTACGCCTCGCGCTCCGCCATCAGGAACTGACCGTTCGCCGCAGCCGTACGCTCGGCCGGGTCGTTCACCTTGGCGGGCGGGTAGACGCTGGTCAGCTCGGAGAACACCAGCGGCATCAACACACGTTGGGCGAGTCCCGTCGTCATCTGGCGCGGCGAGTACGACAGCAGCGCCACGTGGTTGCGCTCCGCCTCATGGAGTGCCCGGCGCAGGTTGCCGGGTTCATGGCGCGTATCAGCGTCGGTAAACAGCAGCCAGCGTCCCTGCGAAGCCTGCGCGCCGGTCCAGCAGGCGTTGGTTTTGCCCGTAAAGCCGCGTTGCGCGCCACGAAGCTCAAACGGAGGCGCGGTCAGCAGACGAACGCCGGGGTACTTCCCAGCGAACTCCTGCGCGATGTTGGGGGTGCGGTCCTGCGACTCGTCGTCGACGACCAGGATCTCCCAGTCCACGTCCAGCGCGAAGACCTTCTCATGCTGGGCAACCAGGGTCTCCAGGCAGGCGCGGAGGTTTGCCTCCTCGTTCCGGGCCGGAATGATGACGGAAAGCTCCAGCGGAGCCTTGGGTTTCGGCTCTGCTACAGGCTGGGTAGCAGCGATGGCCCGGGGCTCGTCGTCAGAAAACAGCCCCAGCACAGGCGTATAGCCGCGGTCAGCCGCCCGCGCCGGCTCCTTCGTTCCGTTTTCGTCCCGAGCCCCAGTGCGCACAGCTTCGTATTATAGAAAGCAATGGGATGTCACTGGAAAAAGCTCGCTCGGCCAGGTGCGGCGGCGCTCTTCGCGGCCGTCGTCCTCTGCGGATGCGATCGGGGCGATCACCCCGAGCAGTTGGGCCGGCCCGCGCCAATGATCGCCGTCAACGACGGCCAGCACGCGGTAAACCTGCAGAATTTACGCGGGCAGGTAGTCGTCCTGAACTTCTGGGCAAGCTGGTGTGCGCCGTGCCTCACCGAGATGCCTTCGCTCGAAGCCTTGCAGCAGCAACTCCCCCAGGTAAAGGTCATCGGCGTCGCCTTTGATGAAGATCAGGCGACGTATCAGGCCTATCTCACGCGGCACCCGATGTCGTTCCTCAGCGTCCTGGACGCCGGAGGGAGCGCCCATGCCAGCTTCGGCACCTTTCGTCCGCCGGAGACCTACGTGATCGACAAGGCAGGCATCATTCGGCGCAAATTCATCGGTGCCCAGGACTGGACGAGCCCGGAAATTATTGCCTCACTGCAGAAGCTGGCCGGGTGATTCAGCCTACGCCCGCGCTCTGCTAGCATCGTGCCATGACGCAGTTGGATACCATGTACCGCTACGGCCGTCCGCCCGCCGAGGCGACCGGCATGGCCCTGAACAAGATCCGCGAGGTCTACGGGATCCGCAATTTGGCCTTGAACGAGGCCGACTGCACCGTGCGTGTCGAGTTCGACGCCTCGCGCCTGACAGAGGCCGTCATCCACAACCTTCTACGCGGCACCGGGCTGGACCTGATCGAGCGCGTCTCCCTGATCCCCGATCAGACGCCGACCGAGCCCGCCACAACACCCGCCATCGCCAAGTAGCTGGTGACACAGCAATGAGCAACATCCTCCAGATCACGCCGTTCATGTACGCCGACGATCTGGAGGAGTCTGTGCGCTTCTTCCGCGATCTACTGGGGTTCACCGTCATCATTCACGGGGACGGGTATGCGTACCTGGAACGCGAAGCCGCGGCGGTTCGCATCATGCAGAACGGGCCGGAGTACATGGGTCAAAGGCCCCGCGGCAGACCCTTCCGCTACTACATGGACGTGCTCGACGTAGACGCCCTCGAAGCGGAAATCCGACCAAAGCTTAGCCATCTGCCGCCGGATCACGTCTATGGCCCCGTCGACCAGGATTACGGCAAGCGTGAATTCATGATCCTCGCGCCGGATGGCGGAGTGGTTGTCTTCGGGCAAGAGATACCGCCCAAACAGGCTTGATCCACCGGCCCCCCTCCGGTATGCTTGTCTAGTTGCGTCATTGCAATGTGCGCCCGTAGCTCAGCTGGATAGAGCAACTGGCTACGAACCAGTAGGTCGGAGGTTCGACTCCTTCCGGGCGCACCATTCCCTTCCTTCGTTACGATCCATAGCCCCTCACCCGCAGGTTGCATCGTTTGCCATCCGGCGAGCGTCTATGGGGGTATGATGAATCAGGACCGATCCGGTCTTGATTCAAGAGGTGATGCGAAGTGACGGCTCTGAGCGAGATGAAGGTAGGCGGTTCCGGCGTGCTGGAGCGCGTGGATCTGCCGGACGAGGTCAGTGATCACCTGGCACATCTCGGCTTCCTTCCCGGCGCCAGCCTTGAAGTACTCCGTCGCGCCCCCGCCGGTGACCCCACCGTGTATCGCATTGACGGCGTTGAAGTTGGTCTACGCAATGAGACTGCCCGCCACATCCTGGTCGAGCCGGCGAACCCTGGCTCCGCCAGTGTCGAACCATCCTCCAAAGCACGTCCATGAGCTGTCACGTCGCAGTTGCCGAGCCCGTTGCAGCCCCCCCGTCGCCCCGAACCGGCGTACGGACAGTGGCGCTGGTCGGTCCTCCAAACTGCGGTAAGTCCACCCTCTTCAATCGCCTCACCGGCCTCCGCAACAAAGTGGCCAACTACCCCGGCGTCACGGTGGAGCACCACTCCGGCCGCATGAAGGGCATCGGCCGCCCCGACCTTACCTGCATCGACCTGCCGGGCATCTACTCGCTCGCCACCTACTCCGAAGACGCCCGCGTCGCCGTCGACGTCCTGACCGGCCGCATGCCGGGCGTGCCTCCACCGGACGTCGTTCTCCTGGTCCTGGACTCCGTGCACATGAACCGGCAGTTGATGCTGGCGCAGACGGTGTTTTCGCTCGGCCTGCCCACCATGGTGCTGCTCAACATGAGCGACCTGCTGGAGCAGCGCGGTGGCAAGCTCGATCCACTGGCGCTCTCGCATGAACTGGGCCACCCGGTGGCGCTCATCTCCTCCGCGCGCGGCACCGGCATGGACCTGATCACCAGCTATCTGCACTCGGTGAGTGACGCGGCTCGCGGCCCCAACGCACAGTCCCAGCCGCTCCGCCTGCCCGTACTGCAGAGCCCCGCGGCCAGCCGCAAGTGGGCGTCGCAGGTCTCGCAACGAACCAACTACCAGGCCCCCGACGCGCCGCTGTGGACCAAGCGCCTCGACAGCGTGCTGCTCCACCGCATCTGGGGACCGCTGATCTTTCTCGCCGTGGTGATTGCGGTGTTCCAGGTCGTGTTTTCCCTGGGGCAGCCGCTTTCAGGACTGGCCTGGGCAAAGTGGCTCACCGTCGCCGGCGCGCATGCCGCCAGCGCCCTGCCGGATAACTGGCTGCGTCCCCTGCTCCGCGACGGCCTTTGGAACGGTGTGCAGTCCGTCCTGGTCTTCCTACCGCAGATCCTTCTGCTGTTCCTCTTCATCGGCATCCTCGAAGACTCCGGCTATCTCGCCCGCGCGGCGCTGATTGCCGACCGCGTCATGCGCGCCATCGGCCTTAACGGCAAGTCGTTCATCCCGCTGCTCTCCGCCTACGCCTGCGCCGTGCCGGCCATCATGGCCACGCGCACCATCGAGAACAAGCGCGAGCGCATCGCCACCATCCTCGTCGCGCCGTTCATGACCTGCTCCGCGCGCCTGCCCGTGTACACGCTGATCATCGCGGCCTTCATCCCAAACAAGCACATCCTCGGCGGCCTTCTTGGCCTCCGCGCGCGGTGTGATGCTGGGCCTCTACGCGCTCGGCTTCCTCGCCGCCCTGGTCACCGCACGCCTGCTCAACAGCTCGGTGCTGAAGGCCAACCCGGCCCCGTTCGTGCTCGAGATGCCGCAATACCGCTGGCCCATGCCGCGCTCTCTGGCGCTGCGGCTTTACGACCGCGGCAAGCTCTTCCTCAAGAAGGCCGGCACCATCATCCTCGGCGTCACCTTCCTCGTCTGGGTACTCAGCGTGCTGCCCGTGCACGGGGGCCAGTTCGCCGCACTGACGGACAGCATCATCGGCCAGATCGGCCACTTCATCGAGCCCGTTCTTCACCCGCTCGGCTTCAACTGGAAGATCGGCATCGGCCTGCTCAGCTCCATCGTGGCCCGCGAGGTCATCGTCGGCACCCTGGGCACGCTGTACGGCGTTGATCCCGAAACCCACGCCGTCGGCCTACAGGCGGCGCTGCGGCATGACATGGGCCTCGGCGGCGCCATCGCCCTGGTCGTCTTTTTCGCCTTTGCCATGCAGTGCACCAGCACCCTCGCCGTCGTCCGCCGCGAGACCAACAGCTTCAAGCTCCCCGCCTTGCAGTTCGCCTACATGACGGGTGTGGCGTACGTCGCGGCGCTGGTGACGAATCAGGTCATATCGCACCTGTTCTAGCCTTTGTTTCAAGGCGACAAAGAAACCGAATGACGAGCAAGCAAGCGATCTAGTAACGTCTGCGGCATGCCCTTGTCACGCCGTCAATTCCTGGCCTCCTCCGCACTTGCCGCTGGATCCACCGTCCTACCCTCCGGCTTCGCGCAGCAGCCTTCCTCTGGCGGGCTCACCGTCGGCGCGGTCCTTGATCGCGTGAAGCAGCATGTGGGTGTCCCGTGGCGCACGCCCACCGTGGATAACCTGCTGTCCGGGACCAACGACACGCCTGTCCACGGCATCGCGACCACCATGATGGCCACGTTCGACGTCTGCAAGCGCGCGCAGGCCGGAGGCTGCAACCTGATCATCACGCACGAGACCCCGTTCTACCTCCACCAGGACAAGATCGACGACATCAAGGACGACGCCGTGCTCAAGGCCAAGCAGACGTGGCTGGCCGAAAACAACGTCGCCCTCTTTCACTTCCACGATCACCTGCACATGATGCACCCTGACGGCGTCGCCAAGGGCATGATCGGGCAGCTCGGCTGGGAGTCGCACACCACCACGCCGGAGCTGAAGCACCTCGATTTCAAAGGCATGCCCCTGGCGCAACTAGCACAGGAGCTCGCCACCAAGCTTCATGCGCAGACCATCCGCGTCGTCGGCGACCCTGATCTGCCCGTCCACAATGCCGTCACCAGCTGGGGCTACTGCGGCCGCGAAGCCGGCATTCCGATGATGGCCAGCCCTGACGTCGACGTGCTCATCTGCGGCGAAACCCGCGAGTGGGAACTGGTGGAATACGTGCAGGACGCAATCTCCGCCGGGCAGAAGAAGGCTCTGATTGTCGTCGGGCACGTGCTCTCCGAGCAGGGTGGCATGATCTTCGCGACGGAGTGGCTGAAGAGCTTCGTGACTGAGGTGCCAGTGAAGTTTGTGCCCGCAGCGGAGCCGTTCTGGTTGCCGGATCATCCGCGCAAGCTGAACATCTGACCTCAGCTCGACGTAGAGCTACTGCTCGCCCCAGCTCAGCTTCGAACGCAGCACGTTGAACAGCCCGTTTTCGCGAAGCCGCAACAGCCGCACCTTGCGCTCAGACCGACGGCAAACGATGCGATCGCCCAGCAGCAGCTCGACCACTTCCTGCCCATCGACCGTGATGTACGTCTCGTGCGGCACCACGTCCACCGTCACGGCGATCTCCGACGAGCCCGGCACAACGATCGGCCGAATCGTCAACAGGTGGGGACAGATTGCGGTGATGACCAGGCCATCCACCGACGGCATGACGATAGGACCGTTGGCGGCCAGGTTATAGGCCGTGGAGCCGGTGGGCGTGGAGACGATGATGCCGTCGGCGCGGAAACGGGCAACAAACTGGCCGTCCAGCTCAATGGCAAATTCACCGATACGCGCGATCGCACCCTTGGCGAGCACAACATCATTTAGCGCCTCCCAGTGCCGAAATACGCGCTCATCCCGCACGAGGACTGTGTGCATCAGGCTGCGGATGTCCAACACGCCCTTGCCGGCCAGCCATGACTCCAGGGTCGTGTACAGCTCATTCAGTGGAACCTCGGTTAGAAAGCCGAGTGACCCGAGGTTGACGCCCAGCAGCGGCACCTCTGTTTGTGCGAAGGCGCGCGCGGCGGAGAGCAGCGTCCCGTCACCGCCCAGGGTGATCACGATCTCCGGGTTCAGTTCGGGCATCTCCGGCCGCTCGACCGCTTCGTCTTCGCGGTCCAGATAGCGCGCGCTGTTGGGGTCCAGCAAAAACGTAAAGCCGTGGCCCGAAAGCCACGCGAGGAGGTCCTTAAGGATCTGCTCCAATTCCGGCTTTTGCGGCTTGGAGATGATGGCTGCAAGGGGCATGCGGTTTTTAGTGTACCCGCGATGGCGACGCGCAACCGAAGGGAGCGCCTCAACTGCTAACGCCCCGGGCAGACACACTTCCGAAGACTCCCGGAAACAGCGATCCGCCCCTGGCAGGGCGGATCGTGTACATCTGAAAGCAACAGAGGCTGGGGAGTAACTCGCCGTTTACGCGTGGAAGCGGCGGCGCACGATCCCCGCGATTCCGAGGAAGCCTGTACCGAAGAGCGCAATGCTGGACGGCTCGGGCGTCACTGTCGAAACAGCCACGGCCAGGTTGGTCAGGCAAGTGGTGGCCTGGAACATGGCGAGCGTACCTGATACGCCCGGCATGTTGACCTGGGAAGTGCAGGCAAAATCAGACGCCGAATAGGTGCCCGGATTGAAGGCAGGCACACTCGGATCGAAGAAGAGATCAGGGTTCCCAAAGACCGTAAAAAACTGGTCATAACCCATCGTCGTGTCCGCGAACTCCAACGTGTCAGTCATTTGACCGCCGACAGGTGTTAAGCCCTGGCTCACGTTGATCGTCACTGGATCGGGCAATCCATTCACGGTGGCATTGTTGTCCATGAACGTGTACATGAAGCCACCAGGCGCGACGGAGTTGTCGATCCCTACCGTGAAGTTCGCAGTGAACGGCGACCCCCCAGGGGATGTGTTTCCCGTAATGCTGATCGCCGACACTGTGGCAGCGTTGGCGCTAAGAGTGAAAGCAGCAGCAAGCAAAAGGCCGAAGCCAAGACCTGGACGCATAGTAGTTCCTCATGACGAAAGTGCTAAACAAAACAGAATGCGGTAATAGTACTGTGGTCACGAGCCGTCAAAACAGAAAACTTTAGTAATCACCCTCGCGGTTCAACTTCCCCGGCTCCAGTGCTGAAGGTCGCGTGCAGCAGGAACTCCTGATTCCCCTCCATGCCGCGGATGGGTGACTCCACGACAGCGAGCACCTTACCCCCGATGCCGCGTACCGTATCGGCCACTCGATCCACCGCGATCTGGTGTGCCTCAGGATCCCGGACGATCCCCCCTTTGCCGACATGCTCTCGACCGGCCTCAAATTGGGGCTTCACCAGGACAACCGCCTCGCCACGCCATGGATCCTCAGAAAGCGACAACGCGGCGAGTACCGGCGGCAGAACGAGGCTGGCTCCGATGAACGAGACGTCCATCGCGAAGAAGGTGATCGGCTCCTGGCTTCCCTCCTCTTGATGAGCCTTCGCCAGTGCGCCAGGTTCAAGCGTGCGGGCGTTGGTGCGCTCCATGAGTTGAACCCGTGGGTCGGCCCGGAGCTTGTGAGCGATCTGGCCGTAGCCGGTATCCACCGCGAGCACGCGTGGCGCTCCATGCTGCAGCATGCAATCCGTAAAGCCGCCCGTGGATGCGCCGATGTCGGCACAGTGCCGCCCGTGAAGATCGATGTGCCAGGTATGTAGCGCACCTTCCAGTTTCAGCCCCCCGCGCGAGACATACCGCAGATCTTCGCCGAGCAAACGAATGGTTGCCTGCGTGCTGACAGGCGCGCCCGGTTTGTCGACGCGCTGCTCCTCGACCAGTACGCGACCCGCAAGGATCAACGCCTGGGCACGTTCGCGCGAGGCAGCAAAGGCGCGCTCTACAAGCAGCTTGTCCAAGCGAACTTTGGGTGAGGAAGCCATGGGCAGAGCTTCAGCATAGGGCAACGGCGGAGGACATGTTGGATGGGCTACACTGACTTCCGTTACTTGCCACAAGTGACTGTTGTTCTGGAGAGTCCGCTTGTTCTCCCAATCCGTTGCGCCTGCGGGTGCGTTGAATGCATAGAGCGATCGACAGATCAGGCGCAGGCGCGGCTGACGACGATAGCGTTCTCCTGGAACGCGTTCGACGCGGCGATGACGAAGCCATGGCCGTACTGTATGACCGCTACTCGAGGATCGTCTATTCGGTGTCATTGCGGGTGCTCCGCGATGTTCCTGCCGCGGAAGACGTGCTCCAGGAGATTTTCATGCAGGTTTGGCGCAATCCGGGCAGCTTTCTGGCAACCAAGGGCTCCCTTGGCGGCTGGCTGGCCGTGGTCGCGCGCAATCGCTCGATTGACAGCCTGCGCCGCCGGCGGCCCACCGATCAGGTAGAGGAGGTCGCGCTCGCCTCGCCCTTCAACCTCGCCGAAGAAGCGGAGCGCAACAACCTGATGGAGCGCGCCCGGGCAGCCATCGTTCACCTGCCTGCTGAGCAGCGCAAGATGCTTGAAATGGCCTTCTTCGACGGCCTGACACATACCGAGATTGCCGAAATGACAGGCGATCCCTTGGGCACGGTAAAGACTCGCATCCGCAGCGCCCTCCTCACGCTGAGAAAGGCGTTCAGCGTATGAGCTCAACTCATCTGGTTACCCTGGCGGACCGGCATGTCCCGGAAGACGATCTCGCGCTCTTCGCCCTCGCGTTGATGCCGCCGGAAGAAGCCGCCTACACGCAGGCTCACCTGAAGCACTGCGACCTGTGCCGCGGCGAGGTCGCGCGCATGCAGGGCGATCTGGTCACCTATGCCCTCACTGCGGACATGCAGGATGCCCCCGGTGAGTCGCGCTCTCGCTTCCTCGATGCTGTGGGGCGGGAGAAGAAGATGCATGCCCCGGCACAGGTCGCAGAACCGATGCTTCCGCCGGTGACCTCCCACCTGGGCGGCGGTGAGACTCGCCGCGAACAGCCTGCGCGTCGTGGACCTGGAGTCTTTGGCTGGACGGGGTGGGCCATTGCTGCAGGAGTGACCGCCCTTGCGGGCTGGCAGTTCCATGAGGGGCAAGGTTTGCGTGACCAACTCGCGTCGCAGACGGCCACGACCGAGCAGACCAATGCCGAGGCCGCCAAAGCACGGCGAGTCTTTCAGGCCTTGACCGATCCCACTGCGATGCAGGTCGCTCTGCATCTGCCCGCAACGGGCACGGCGCCGCCCAAGCCCGAAGGGCACGCTTCGTACAACGCAACCAACGGTGAACTTGTGTTCATCGCCACGCACCTCGAAACGCTGAAGGCCGCAAAGACCTATGAGCTGTGGCTGCTGCCCGCTGCTGCAGGACAGGCCCCGGTTCCTGCCGGCACCTTCAAGCCTGACGCCAATGGCAATGCCTCTGTGGTCCTGCCGGAGTTGCCCAGGAACGTGGCCGCAAAGGGCTTCGGTGTGACGGTAGAGGCGGATGGTGGATCGAAGTCCCCCACCATGCCGATCGTGCTCTCCGGCACCTGACCTGCACAAACGCCTGTTGCAAGAAAAAGGGTCGCCCGAGGGCGAACCCTTTTTGCTTGGCATCGACTTCCTGGTTAGCGCGCGCTGACGACCACGCGCACACCCACGCCCTGCAGATTTACATGGGTATCCACCGTATCGGTGTCGGTCTCAATCACTGTCATGAAGTTGCTGTCCGGTGCTGTGACGTACACCTTGCCGGTCGGGGTCCCGGTAGTGGCTGCAATTGAGTTTGGATGGCCGTAGACGCATGCCTGGGTCGCGCCTGTAGCAACCGCGGTGACCGCGCACGTCGGTGTGGCATTTGCGTTTGCGGCTGTAGCCCCGGTGATGGTCGCCATCACCGTCCCACTTACCAGGTTGACTGCGGTGACTGACCCTTGGGAGCCGGCTGCGCTCGCGCCGCGATTGGCCACATACGCCTGTGATCCGTCATTCAAGACAGCCACCTGCACGGGGTTGATGCCCACGGGCACCGTGGCCAGCACCTGTCCAAAGCCAACTCCGTCGATGGGGTTGGTTGGATTGCAGGCCGGGTTTGTGGGCTGGGCCAGTGCGCTACAAAGCGGGATATTGATGATGCTGAGATAGCCATTGGCGTCCCCCGCGCGCTGGCTGACGACGATCAGCTGGTTCGTCGTCGTCGCAAAGTCGGCCCAGACGGGCTGCAGGCCTGTGACCCCGCTGTTGTTCGCACCGTTGAGATTGATGACCGGGTTTGCGCTATCGATGGCGTTGTTGGTGACGTTGATCACCGAAACGGTACCCGAGCCGGAGTTCAGGATGAAGGCTCGCCGGGCGTCCGGGGTCTCAACCCCATAAGTAGGGTTCGCGCCAACCGGGATAGTGGCAGAGACGGAAAGACTGCTGCCTTCAATGGCGGCAACCTGGCCCGGACTCGGTCCGTTGCTGATGACATACGCTCGCGGCGAGCCATCCACCCCAACCACGTACACCGGGTTCGCACCCACGCTGATCTGCTGCTGCAGCGCCGGGCTGTTGGCTGAGAAGATCGAGACCGCCGAGGGGCCAATCTCCGGGACCAGGATCCTGGAGGTGCCTCCGAAGGTGAAGGCGCTGAGCGTGGGTGCATTCGCGCCGGTGGGCAACGTGGTCTGCACAATCTCACTGCTGATCAGCGTGGTGGGGGACCCAAGAGGGATGGCATCCAACGAGTTCTGCTGGTTGACAGCGAACCCCTGGCCTCCGGTCGCCAGCTCCGCGAAGTAACTGGGGTTGGGGATGATCGAAGGCGTCGATAAGATCGTGTCGCCGGCGACATCGACCACGGTCAGCAAACCGCTTAGTGTGCCGCTCGCGTTGCTCCCATTGGGGTTGGAGACCGCAAAGGCAAACCTTTCAGGCTGCCCCGCTGGCCCCACCGGATTGATCGCGGAGACCACCGGCCGATACTGGGTGGCGCATCCCCCCAAAGCGAGGGCCGCGCCGGCCACACATCCCGCAAGCAAAGCCTGCGACCCAAACAATCCAGCTTTCCGGTGCATCCAACGGTGAGGCAAACCTTCTCCTGCGTACTTGGGCAAAAACCGCCCAATCCCGCCCTCATTGTATCGTGACGGGCCCAGGGGCCGCCTCGCTCTGTAAGGAAACGACTGCATTGTTAGGAGACGTATGAATGAGCGCGCGGTGATCCTCGATATGCTGGGCGGCCCCGAGCGCGCTCCCCGCACCCTCGCCGTCGTGGGCCTCTCCGACGATCCCCGCAAGCCGAGCCACTCGGTTTCGGCCTACATGCAGCGCGCGGGTTATCGAATTTTCCCCGTCAATCCAGCGCTGACCGAGGTCCAGGGGGAGCGCTGCTATCCCTCCTTGCGAGAGCTGCCCGTTAAACCTGATGTGGTCAATGTATTTCGCCTGCCGCGCTATATCCCGGCTATTGTGGACGAGATGATCGAGCTAGGTCTCCGCGACCTTTGGGTGCAGCTCGGCATCTTGAACCTGGAGGCCGCGCAAACGGCTGAGCGAGCAGGGATCCGGGTCGTGATGGACCGTTGCATCCTCATCGAGCATCAACGGCTCCTCTGAAAGATCGGCAAGTATCGGCCCAGGGCGAGTGAACCATGAGTTCTAGAATCGAGGTATGCGCGTGAACGGACCGACGCTCGGCCGGCGAAGCCAATGGCATTTGATCCTGCTAGCTCTGCTTACGCTCTTTGCTGGCAGAGGGATCGCCGAGGCGCAGATCGTCGAGGTTGGCGATGGCGGCCCCGGCCCGGTGAAGGCGCAACATCTCACGGCAGAGCTCACCGCGCTGCGGCAGCAGATCGCCCCTGGAGGCACGCTGCAGGCGGGGCTCGTGCTCACGCTGGAACAGAACTGGCACGTGTACTGGGTCAACGCCGGTGACTCCGGCGAGCCGCCTTCCATCAAGTGGACCCTGCCCAAGGGCATCACGGCGGGGCCGCTACAGTTCCCACCGCCCCAGCGCCTGCCTCTCGGCCCGCTGATGGACTTCGGCTACGAGGAACAGGTCGCCTATCCCTTCGTCATCACAGCCGCCCCCGGGCTGAAGCCGGGCAAGGTGCACCTTGACGCCCACGTGAACTGGCTCGTGTGCGCCTCGCAGTGCTTCCCGGGCAAGGCGCACCTTGGCCTGGATCTCGACCTCGCTCCTGGAGCACTTCCGGACCCGCCACTCGTCGGTACTCTTGGCCAGGCGATCAAAGCACTTCCCGTGCCCCTGCCTGCGACCATGACCGCGACTGTTGTGGGTGATGCAAAGTCTCTGGCGCTGGATCTGCATACCGGCAAGCGGGAAGAGGACGCCGAGTTCTACCCGTATCTGCAGGATGTCTGCAACAACGGCCAATGCACTCCGGAATCAGTGATCGAAAACGCAGCCGACCAGGACCTTGAACCTCTGCCGGACGGCGTTCACATAGTGCTTCGGCGCGCGGGGGACTCCACCGCCCTGCCGCAGACGCTGCACGGCCTGGTGAAGCTGAGCGACACCGAGGCCTATGACATCACGCTGCCCGTGAAGCCCGGTCCCGTAACCCTTGCAAAAGCCGCAACGCACACCGGGGCGGCCGCTCCCACTGACGTCACGCTGCTGGGTGAACTTGGACTCGCTTTCCTCGGAGGCCTGGTCCTCAACCTGATGCCGTGCGTCTTCCCGGTGCTCTTCCTCAAGGGCCTGGCCCTGGTGAACTCGTCTACGGAACAGAAGCACCATCAGCGACTTCACGGTCTTGTGTACACGCTGGGCATCCTCGTTTCTTTCTGGACTGTGGTCGCCGCGTTGCTGATTCTTCGCGCGGGCGGGCGCCAGGTCGGCTGGGGTTTTCAGTTGCAGTCTCCGGGCTTCGTCGCGGTGCTGGCGGCCGTGGTTTTCTTCCTTGGGCTGTCGCTTGCGGGCCAGTTTGAGGTTGGCCTGTCGCTCACCAGCGCCGGCGGAGACCTCGCGCAGAAACAGGGCTTTGCGGGCAGCTTCTTCACCGGCGTTCTCGCCACAGTCGTCGCGACACCCTGCATGGGGCCCATGCTCGGCGCGGCCGTGGGCTTCGCGCTCTCGCAGCCCATTGCGCTCACGTTCCTGGTTTTCACCGTGCTCGCCCTCGGGCTGGCGCTGCCGTACCTGCTGCTGACGCTGCAACCGCAATGGATCAGCATCCTCCCCAAACCGGGCGCCTGGATGGAAGTCCTCAAGCAGTTCACCGCCGTCCCTCTGTTCGCGACCGCCATCTGGCTCGCCTGGGTCTACGGCCAGCTCTACGGTCCCGCCGACGGCCTGAACCGCATGGCGTTGCTTCTGCTCAGCTTCCTGGTGCTGGCCATCGCCGGCTGGGCACTGGGCCGTTGGCCTGCGCGTTGGGGCTCGGCTGGCGCTGCAGTGCTGCTGATCGTGCTGGCGCTCACCCTTCCCCTTCGCCCGCATACGGTGGAGGCTGAAACATGGCAGCCCTGGTCGCCCGAGACCTTTGCAGCCGCCCGGGGCTCTGGCGACCCGGTCTTTGTCGACTTCACTGCGGCATGGTGCCTGAGCTGCAAGGTCAACGAAGCCGCCGTCCTGCATACGGCCGACATTGAAGGCAAGCTCGCCAAAGGCCACTTCCATTTACTCAAAGCCGACTGGACCCAGTACGATCCCCGCATCACCGCCGAGCTCGCCGAGGTGAACCGCAGCGGCGTTCCGACCTACGTCATCTATCCGGGCGGTAAGAACACAAACGCCGACGTTCTCCCCGAACTGTTGACCAAAGACATCGTTTCCAAGGCGATCGACAAGGATCTGCTGCTGAGCACAGCCCAGAGCTCCCATTAGCCGAGAGTCAGCTCCACGGAGGTTGCGGGTTTGCGGGCGAGGATGTTGCTAGGGCCGAGCCTCGTACACAATGTTGAACGGAGTCTCAGCCGCCCGGCGGAAGCGACTGAATCCAGCACCGGTCACCACCTCGCGGATACGAGCCTCGCCGGCCTGCGCACCCAGGCACAGCGCGACCTCCTGAGAGCGTGAGCACGGCGTACACAGCAGCGTCGAGAAGCCGTAGTAGACCCTGCCCACAGGGTTCAAATTGTCCTTGAGTTCATCATTCGCAAAGGGCTCTACGATCATCCACGTGCCGTCTTCAGCAAGGCACTGCCGAACGTGCCGCGCCGCGCCCGCGGGATCGCCCATGTCGTGCAGACAATCGAAGAGCGTGACCAGGTCATAACTCTCACCCGTAAACTCCTTGGCCTTGCTCACCCGAAACTCAGCGCGTTCTCCAAGTCCCTGCCGGTTCGCGGTCTCCCGCGCTCCCTTGATCGACTCGTGGTGATAGTCAAAACCGAAGAAACGCGAGTTCGGGAAGGCGTTCGCCATCAACAACGTCGAGGCCCCACGACCACAACCCACATCCGCCACCACTGCACCGCGCTTCAACTTCGCTTCCACTCCATCCAGCGCCGGGAGCCACGAACTCAAAAGGTTCGCCGCGTAACTCGGCCGAAAGAAGCGTTCGCAGCCGCAAAACACATCGTTGTTCTGCTCGTCCCAACCGAAGCCGGCGCCCGTGCGAAAGCACTCCGCGATATGAGGCACTGCGCCCAGGGCTCCTAGCGCAAGCTGAAAGGCGCCGGGCAGATACGCCGGACTCTCCTCGTTCGCCAACGTAAAGGCCTGCTCAGCGGAGAGGCTGAACCGCTGGCTCGCATCGTCATACTCCACATACCCGCCGGCGGCCTGGGAGGCCAGCCATTCGCGCACATAGCGTTCGTCCGTATTCGTCGCGCTCGCCAATTCACCCGGCGACATCGCGCCTTTCGCGAGCGTCTTATACAGGCCCAGCCGATCGCCGATGACGACCATGCCGGCGTGAACCGCCGACCCAAGATCGCCGACAAAGCGGCCCAGAAAGCCGTTGAGCTTATCGAGGTCCAGTGCAGGGACCTGAAGGTTTTCCATGTGGATTCTTTCTTGGCCCGGGACTCAGGCGCACAACGTACTCTGCGCTGATCCCACGGCGGGTAGGGTTGGGTACGACTGCACGTAAGGCTGCGCTGCGATCCCCTTCAAGTCAAGTGAATCGTGTCGGTCTTAGGCTACGCGTCGCATCACTTACGAGGTCCGCTTCAACGCTGCGATCTCCTCCATGCGCTGTTTCAGCAACCGTTCGCGCCCTTCATTCGTGGGCTGGTAGTAGCGCCGCTCCGCAAGCGACAAGGGCAGACACTCCATCGCCGCTACCTTGCCCTCGACATCATGCGCGTACTGGTATCCCTTGCCGTAGTCGAGTTCTTTCATCAGCTTCGTCGGCGCATTGCGCAGGTGCAACGGCACCGCCTCCGCAGGCTTTGCTTCGATGTCCGCGAGTACCTCGGCGTAGGCCGTGTAGACCGCATTCGACTTGGGCGCGAGCGCCAGGTACACAACCGCTTGCGCCAGCGCTAGATCCCCTTCAGGCGAGCCCAGAAAGTGCAGCGCATCGCGCGCCGACAGGCACAGATTCAACGCCTCCGGCGCAGCCAGCCCAATGTCCTCCACGGCCATTCGCACAACACGCCGCGCCACATACATCGGGTCTTCACCGGCCCGCAACATACGTCCGAGCCAATACAACGACGCATCCGCATCTGAGTTCCGCACGCTCTTGTGCAGCGCCGAAATCAGGTCATAGTGCTGCTCACCCTTTTTGTCATACAGCAACACACGTTGCTGCAACGCCTCCGCCGCAAGCTCACGCGTAATCGTCCGCTCGCCGCGTCCGAGCGCGAGTTGCGTCGCTACGTCGAGCGCGTTCAGCGCGCTTCGCGCATCGCCGGAAGAATAGCTCGCCATCGCCTCCAGCGCCTCTGGATCCGCATCGACCTCGAGCTGCCCCCAGACCTCGCTCAGCGTCGCCCAACGCTCGCTCGAGCAGCGACAACACATCACTCCCCTCCAGCGCGCGCAGCGTGTACACCCGGCACCGGCTCAACAGCGCCGCGTTGATCTCAAAGCTTGGATTCTCCGTAGTCGCGCCAATCAGCCGAATCGAGCCACGCTCCACATACGGCAGAAACGCGTCCTGCTGCGCCTTGTTGAACCGATGGATCTCGTCGATGAACAACACCGTCCGCGACCCAAAGCTGGCCGCCTTCTCGGCATCCACCATCACCTGCTTGATCTCTTTGATCCCGCTCAGCACAGCCGAAAACTCAATGAAACTGGCCTGCGTCGAACGCGCGATAATCTTCGCCAGCGTTGTCTTTCCAACGCCTGGCGGCCCCCAGAAGATCAATGACGCGGCATCATCGCGCTCAATCTGCAAACGCAGCGGCTTACCCGGGCCGAGAAGATGCCCCTGTCCGTAGAACTCATCCAGTGTGCGTGGCCGCATACGCTCAGCCAGCGGCGCCGTGCGCAATGCAGGCGCCGCTCCGCCACTCATCGGTGATGTGTCGAACAGGCTCACCTTGCCTCCTGCTCCGGGCGCTGGGTCGGGGCCGCCGCTTGAACGTGACCTTGGCGGAACCACTCGTACAACAGAATCGATCCAGCCACCGCAGCATTCAGCGACTCGATCCGGCACGGAATCGTTACCTGTACATCCGCAATCGCCAGTGCCCCAGGCGACAAGCCCCGGCCTTCACTGCCAATCAGCAGCATTGGCGAGCCCGGCATCGGGTCGGTAGACGAAACCGCCGACGCCCCGCTCGCAACAGCAGCCAACACCCGCCTATGCGGTCCCCGCAGCGCCGCAACCTCCGCCAACGTGCTCCGCAAGACCGGCACTCGCAACACAGCTCCCACCGAAGCCCGCAGCACCTTGGGCGACCACGGATTCGCACACTCCCCGACCAGCAGCACACCCGCCGCGCCAAACGCCGCAGCGGAACGGATCAGGGTCCCAACGTTGCCGGGATCCTGCACGTTCTCCAGAACCAGGACAGCGCCTTCACTCTCGCCGTCCAGACCGACCATTTCAGGAATCGCCAGCGTGCCCGCAATGCCCTGCGGCGTTGCGGTGTCGGCGACGGAGTCGAACACCTCACGGCTCAGCACCAGCCGCTCCCGCGCCCGCAAGGCCCGCAGCGAAGGAAGGCTCAGCAAGCCCTCCTCACCCTCGCGCACAAACAGTGCATCCAGATCCAACGCCGCAGCGGCGACCTCCCCCAGCAGGTGTTCGCCTTCAACCGCAGTCAGTTCGCCCGGCCGGGACGCCTTGCCGGCAAACGCCGCCCGCAGCGCCTTCACGCGTGCATTTGTGCGGCTGGTGATGGCCGGGGGCAGACGCATACGCCTAAGTCTACCTACCGTTACCCACGGTCGCGCTCACATGAGATACCCTCTCCAAGGGAGCCAAGACCAACGTTGGACGCAGAGCTGCTTCGCATACATCCGGACGAGCCGGAGCCAGAACATATCGCCCGGGTCGCCGGGATGCTTGATCAGGGCAACGTCGTCGCCCTGCCTACCGACACCTTCTACGGCCTCGCCGTCGACCCGGTCAATCTTCGGGCGGTCGACCGCATCTATGACCTCAAGAATCGCGCCCGCCATAAGCCACTTTCGCTGCTCATCGGCGACGTCGCGCAGGCCTATGAACTCGCCCGGGGCATCGACGCCGGCTTCGACCGCCTCGCCGAACGCTTCTGGCCTGGCCCGCTCACCATCATCGTGCGCGCCGGCTCAAAGCTCCCCCTGCGCGTCACCGCAAACACCGGCAACGTCGCTCTGCGCGTCCCGGAAGCCCCCATCTGCCGCGCGGTCGTGCAGAAACTCGGTCTGCCGATCACAGCCACCAGCGCCAACCTGCGCGGCATGCCGGAGTGCAACTGGGCCGGCTGCGTGCGCGAGCAGTTCGGTGACAAGCTTCCCCTCATCGTCGACGGCGGCCCCACCGCCCGCACCGTCGCCACCACCATCGTCGATCTTTCCGGCGGGGAAAACTCCTGGATGATCCTCCGCGAAGGGGCCATCCCCACCCACGAAATCGCCCTAGCACTGCAGCGTTAGCCTACGGTTGTTCTTTCTGCGATCCCCGCGCACGTCTCCGATTTCGAAGCTGTGCAAGACGCATACCGCTTGCACTCAACTCACACGCGGCATACTGTAAGCACCTTCTTCCCATGCGCCGGGCAGTCACACGAGCTCAGTTCCAGCAATCCGCCGCACGTTGGTTCGTGCGCCTGTGGGCCCGCCTGCTCGGGCTCTTCGTCATCCTGTGCCTCTGCTGGTTTGTCTGGCTCCATCACCAGATCAGCTATGTCGCCGGGATCGACAACGCGCAGACGGCCGATGCGATCGCGGTCTTCGGCGCAGCCGAGTATTCAGGCCGGCCCTCACCCGTGTTCCACGCCCGCCTGGACAAGGCGCTGTCGCTCTATAATCGCGGCCTTGCCCCGGTCATCATCACGCTCGGCGGCGGCTCCGCCAAGGACTCCGGCAACACCGAAGGCGCCGCCGGCCGCGACTACCTGCTCGCCAACGGCGTCCCCGGCGACCACATCATCGCGGAGACCACCTCCGTCGACACAGAACAGCAGGTCGATGACCTGAGCGTTCTCGCCGTGGAGCACCACTTCCACACCTTCAACGTGGTCAGCGACGGCACACACCTGTTCCGCATTGCCCTGCTCTGCCGCCGCGCGGGGCTCACCGTCTACACCTCACCGCGCGCCCTGCTCGGCCACATCGACGACCTCGACCGCGCCCAGCGCATGCTGCACGAGATGCTGAGCGCCACGTCCGTAGCGCTCAACCTCCACATCAGCGCACTGCACCGCTGGTTGGAAAGCCGAGGGGACTAAACGTCGTCCTCAATTGCGACAGCGACAGGCACGGCACCCTCACGCCGCATGCGCAGATACCCGCGAATAAACGGCTCCAGATCACCATCCAGCACACGATCCACATCACCGACCTCAACCCGGGTCCGCAGATCCTTCGCCATCCGGTACGGCTGCAGCACATAACTCCGGATCTGCGACCCGAAGTTAATCTCCAGCTTCGAATCCTCAAGCTTCCTGCTCGCAGCTTTCTTCTTGTCCAGCTCAAACTCATACAGCCGCGAGCGCAGCATCTTCATCGCGCGCTCTTTGTTCTTATGCTGCGAGCGTTCGTTCTGACACCCAGCCACAATGCCCGTGGGAATATGCGTGATCCGCACCGCAGAGTCCGTCGTGTTCACGTGCTGTCCGCCCTTGCCGCCGGACCGATATGTATCAATCCGCAGATCATCGGGCTTGATGTCGATCACGATCGAGTCGTCGATCTCCGGAGAGACAAACGCAGACGCAAAGCTCGTATGGCGCCGCTTGGCCTGATCGAACGGAGAGATCCGCACCAGGCGGTGCACGCCCGTTTCGCCCTGCAGCAGCCCAAAGGCAAACTCACCCGTGATGGTGAACGTTGCCGACTTGATACCAGCCTCATCCCCATCCTGGATCTCGTTGATCTCGGTCTTAAAGCCCTCGCGCTCAGCCCAGCGCAGATACATGCGCATCAGCATCTCGGCCCAGTCCTGCGACTCCGTCCCACCCGCGCCCGGATGCACGGTCACGATGGCGTTCAGCGTGTCATGTTCCTCGCTCAGCATCGTCCGGGATTCCAACTGCTCCGCATACGTGCTTAGCGAGCCGATTTCCCGCTTCAAATCCTCTTCGATGCTGGTCTCGCCTTCACGCATTAGCTCAAAGTACGAGTCGATGTCGCCCATGCGTCGGTCCAACTCGCGCGCATAGCTCAACTGCTCTTCCAGCCGCTTTCGCTCCCGCATCAGTGGCTGCGACTTCGCCGCATCAGCCCATACTGCAGGGTCGGCAATCTTGTCTTCCACCTGCGCCAGTTCCCTTGTTAGTCGGGGCGAGTCAAAGATACTCCCGCAGGTCACGCACCTTCTCGCGGACCGGGGAGTAAGCAAATTCCAAATCGTCAATCATTCCTCTAGTTTACCCGCCGCGGAACCGAACCGCCGCTCCAGAGCTCCACCACCCAGGGCAGCCGCAATCACCATCGCGCAAAGCCACCCGATCCAGTCTCCATGGCGCGTGTAAAACGTCAGGTCGCTCCTAAATGCAAACGGCACCTGGATCGCATCGCGCACATGACGCGGAAGCGCCGCCACAATGCGTCCGTGCGGATCAACTGAAGCCGTCAGCCCGGTATTGGTGTCGCGCAGCAGCCACCGCCCGTTCTCGATCGCCCGCATACGAGCCATGTCCAGGTGCTCCCACGGCGCGCTGGTATCTCCGTACCATCCATCGTCCGATAGGTTCACCAGAACCTGCGCTCCGCTCTGCGCAAATTCCCGCACCTCATCTCCAAAGATCGACTCGTAACAAATGAAGACACCGAACCGGTGCCCATCCACGCTGAACACCCGCCTCTGCGTCCCGGGAATCAGCACGAGCTGATCCATCAGGTGCCCCGCGAAAAAGAAAAGCTGCTTATATGGCGTGTACTCGCCAAAAGGAACAAGGTGCATCTTGTCGTAGCGCCCTGCATAGCTTCCGTCCGGGAGAAAGAAGCTGGCTGACACATATTGATCCACCCGCCCGCTGCTGTTCCTCATGAGACCGGCGCCTTCCGCCTGAACAACCACCGGAGCGTGCTCGGTTCGCGCCAGATTGCCCACCGCCTGCCTTAGTGCAGGGTCGGCATCCGCAAAGGGCGTCGGCGCCTCGGGCCAGGCAATCAGCGCAGGCGCAGGTCGTCCCGAAGCTTGCTGCCCGGGGAGTCTGGGCTGCAACGACAAGCGAGAAAACTGCTCCAATAACTCTGGTTGCGAATACCCGAAGGGCTGTCCCTGCGCACCTACGTTCAGGTTGTCTTGCAAAAGCACTGCCGAGGATGTCGCCGCATCCGGAGCCGCTCGACGACCCTCCCCCGCATAGCTCCAAAGCATAAGGACTGATGCGAGCAGGGGGCCAACCCAGCGGAGTTTCCCTGCAGGCTTACACAGCCAAAGACAATTCCCGGCGGCCACGACCAGACTTAAACCCATCACCCCAGTGATGGGGGCCAGCGGTGTCAGCCAGGAGTTATCCACCTGCGTGTAGCCCAACAGGTCCCAGGGGAATCCGGTGATGCGTGCTCGCGCCAACTCGACCGCTACCCAGAGAACCGGCGAGAGCAGGAGAGCTATCTTCGTTCCAAACCGCGTCCGCAAGGCGGCGTAAAGAACTGCAAACAAACAAAGATACAAACCTAAATAGAGTGAAAAGAGGACAAGGATGCCCAGCGATGCAGCCGCGGGCAGTCCCCCATAGAGATACATGGTCTGATAAATCCAATAACAGTTCCCAAAGAACCAAACAACCCCGCAGGTGTAGCCCAACGTCCCAGCCTGCCACGTCGAAAGCTCTGTACCTTCGCGAGTGCGACCATTAAGAGCAGCCAGCAGGGGGACAAGGCAGAACCAACAGATGGCCCGGCGCCAGAATGGAACAGGCCCGGCCAGCGGAAAGGGAAGGAGTTGCAAGCCCGCCGAGACCAACACTAGAGCCCACAGACGCGCAGGAATGGACCGCATCGCAGTTGAGTCTAGCATCCATCACCTTTCGTTTTCTTTGCATCAGACGACAAGGAACCCCCGCAAGGCAAACGTTTCTCTTGCAACGTTGCACTAACTCCGCGTCCCGGCATAGAGTAGCCTCATCTGGGCGCCAGACGAGTCAGCCCAGCTTCAAAATAGAAAGGAAGTTATATGGACGTAACTGAAATTCTTTCCTCGATTGATGCCGAGATAAGCCGGTTGCAACAAGCGCGCCAGGCTGTTGCAGCGCTTGATGGAGCCAGTCCTATCCCCGCACGTCGCCGCGGTCGCCCAAAAGGAAGCACCAATGCCGCGCCCGCACCAGCCGAACCACGCAAGCGCAAGCGCAATCTCAGCCCCGAAGGCAGAAAGCGCATCCAGGAAGCGATGAAGCGCCGCTGGGCCGATCGCGGCAAGAACTCCGATTCCAAGGGCTCGGATAACTCCAAGTAGGCCTGCTCGCGGGCGTGGAGCCGTTGCGTCTCCACGTCTTCACTTCATTAGCGGATAGCCAGCACTTCCCTTACGTTATCGCTGCCCTGAAAGAAACGAACGGTTCCAAACCCGTCCAGGTACCGCTCGATTTGCCTGTTTTGCAGCACCTGTCGCACGGGTAGAGCCTCGTTGCCTAAAATGCGCAGCTCAGACCCCTCTGTCAGCTGATAGCGGGCGTACCCATTCTCCGGTCCTTCCATCTTGCCGTGAAAGAAACCCAGCAGACGTCCTTCAGGGCGAATGACTTCGCGCAAACGTTCAAACAGGGTCGGCACCAACGGCACAGGTAAGTAGTCCGCTGTATCCCATAGCAGGACAACGTCGAAGTCCCTGCCGGAAAAATCCAGGTTAGCTGTCTTGAAACGCTCGGCATCGTACTCCGGCGTCTTGGCGCGAGCGCTCTCCGTCCCGCTTTTTAACCACTCCGGCCGCTGCGCATCCCCCACAATATTGGCCATATACACGCTATGGCCTAATGATGTGAGCAGATTGATGTTCACGGGCGAGGTCGTGCCGAAGTCCAGCACCCGCAGCGAGCGCGCCGGCTCCGCCCGGAGATAGGTCAGTACGTCAGACCATCCGCGCGAGTGCCGCGTCCGCTCGGGGATCTTCCCTTCCCCCGCACCGCCACCCCGCCTGAACAACTTCAACATGGGACCCTCTCCAAATCACTCCGGTGTGCTCTGAGAATCGCCTGCCCCCGACCGTTCTGTCCAGCAACGGAAGTTGCACAGCAATCTTTTGGATCAAATCAACGACTCCGAGCGCTCCGTGCGCCGTCTTCAACAGGCCTTTTCCCGTCCAACGTGTTGGGAGCCTTATTTGCCTCGTGCAGTTTTAGCGAAACCACAACTCATATGTTCCCCGGCAGCCCTTCTTCTGACCCTGCTCGTTGGGGGGTGCGTGCAGACTGCCCCGAAGCTCTGGGCCCAGGCTCAACTAGCACCCTCTGCGCAGGATCTCTCGCTCCCCCCGGTGCGCTGGGCCGAAGCCGGCGCTGCCATGGAAGAGCACATCGTCAACTACGACGAGAGCGCTCCCCTGCGCTATCGCGTTCGCAAGGTGGACGCCAAAGGCGAGACGGTGCGCGAGGTCATTGAAAGCAAAGAAGGCTCCGTCGCCCGCCTCCTCGAGCGCAACGGTCAGCCTCTCACTGCGGATGAGAACGAAGCCGAGAAAGCCCGTCTGCAGGCCATCCTCGACTCACCTGACGCTTTCTTGCGCCACCTGCGTCGTGAGGCGGGGTCGCGCAGTTATGCCATTGAGCTGCTCCGCAACATGCCGAAGGCCATGCAGTGGACCTATGTCCCGGGTCAGCCCCAACTTCCGGGAGCCACCATGCCTGCGGTCGTCCTCGACTTCAAGCCCGACCCCAAGTTCAAGCCACCCAGCTTGATCGCAGAGGGCCTGACCGGCATCGCCGGCCGCGTCTGGGTCGACTCTGCCAGCCACTGTGTCACGCGCATTCAGGGCAGCATCCTGCACACCGTCGACTTCGGCTGGGGAGGCGTCCTCGCCCGCGTCAAAGAGGGTGGATACATCGAACTGGAGCAAGGGAGAGCGAACGATCGGCGCTGGCTCTACTCGCACCTGGTGGAACACATCACCATTCGCGAGGTGCTGGTTCACACCACGGAAGAGGACACGCAAGCCAACGTCATCGCCGTCCAGTCGCTACCCGGCCCCGTTTCATTTCAAGACGCCGTCCACATCTTGCTCGCCATGCCCGCCCCGACGCGCTAAGAGCATTCGCCCCCTTAAGAAGAAGGTTGTTCAGCGCTTCCGTCCTCCGCCGCCTTCGCCTTCACCCAGAAACGCTCTTTCTCCTCTGCAGACGCTGCCTCGAATCCTCCCTGACCGCCTGCCGCTTCTTCCATCGCGCGGTAACGGCTCCGGAACTTCGCATTTGTGCGCCGCAGGGCAAACTCCGGGTCCACCCCCAGATGCCGCGCCAGGTTCACCGCCGTGAACAGCAGATCGCCTACCTCTGCCTCCATGCGATCTCGATCACCGGAAGCCATCTCCGCCTGCAGTTCCGCGGTCTCCTCCGCCAACTTGTCGAACAGGCCTCGCGTATCCGGCCAATCGAAACCCGCCTTCGCCGCCTTCCCTCCAAGTTTGTTCGCCTCAAGCACCGCCGGCATGGATCGCGGCACGCTGTCCAACGCCGAACCACCACCCGCATCGCCGCGCCCAGCCGCTTTCTTCTCCTTGCGCTTGATCTGCTCCCAATTCCGCAGCACCGTGCTGGCGTCTTCGGCAACGACATCCCCAAAGATGTGCGGGTGCCGCCGGATCAGCTTCGCGCTCAGCCCCTCGGCGACATCCTCCAGCGTGAACAGGCCTTCGTCGGTCGCCATCTGCGCATAGAACAACACCTGCAACAACAGGTCGCCCAATTCGTCCCGCAACTCCGGCCACGCCCGCCGCTCGATGGCGTCGAAGACCTCGTATGTCTCCTCCAGCGTGTGCCGTTTGATCGTGTCAAAGGTCTGCTCGCGATCCCACGGACACCCCTCCGGGCCTCGCAGCCGCGCCATGATCGCCGCCGCCCGCGCCAACGCCGCCGCTGCGTGCTCCTGCTTCACCACCTCAGCCCCGGTCAAGTCACTCGCCATCTCCCGATCCTAACCCGCTCAACGCCTGCCTACAGAGACCGTAGTGCGCACCGCGTACCTTCGCGCCGGCCGCGCTGACTTTTGCCCCTGCCACATCCCTGCATCACCCAAACCCCGCAAACGTCTAATCTGAATCCACCCGCCCCAGAGCGGCACGGCCACCATGGACCTCCTCCAGAAAATCCGCACGCTCCCCACCGGCCCCGGTTGCTACCTCTACAAAAACGCCGAAGGCGAGGTCATCTACGTCGGCAAGGCCAAAAACCTCCGCGCCCGCGTGCGCAGCTACTTCCTTGCCGCCAATCAGGCCCACGCCAAAACCGGCACGCTCATGCGCGAGGCCGTCGACCTCGACTACATCACCGTCGCCAACGAGCACGAAGCCCTCGCCCTCGAAAACAACCTCATCAAGCAGCGCAAGCCCCGCTTCAACATCCTGCTCCGCGACGATAAAACCTACCCCTACATCAAGCTCACCCTCCGCGACCGCCACCCCAAAGTCTTCGTCACGCGCCGCCTCCGCAAAGATGGCTCCGCCTACTTCGGCCCCTACTTCCCCGGCAATCTCGCCCACCGCCTCACCGATGTCGTCCGCAAAAGCTTCCTCATCCCCGGCTGCAAAGTCGACCTGGAACGCTACCACCCGCGCCCCTGCCTGCAGTACTACATCAAGCGCTGCACCGGCCCCTGCGTCGAAGGCCTTATCTCCCAGCCCGACTACCGCGCCATCATCAAGGACGCTCACCTCTTCCTCGAAGGCAAGACCGACGAACTCGAATCCCGCCTCCTCGAGCGCATGGAAGCCGCCGCCGAAAACATGCAGTTCGAGCTAGCCGCCCGCCTCCGCGATCAGCTAGGCACCGTCCACCAAGCCGGCGAACGCCAGCGCATGGACACCACCGACACCGACGACGCCGACGTCTTCGGATTCCACTTTGAAAACGACATGCTCGCCGTCAACCTCTTCCACATGCGCAGCGGCAAGATCGTCGACCGCCGCGACATGTTCTGGGAAGATCTCCCGGACTTCGAAGAGGCAGTCACAGCGTCCACCACCGAAGAAGCCACCGACGAACTAGACATCGAGTCCGACCCCTACCTCGAGCCCAATCCCGCCAAGCCAGCGCCCGCCATCATCGAAAATCTTGACGCTCAGGAAGAATCAGACCAACACTCCGTCCTCACCTCCCCGTTCGACCAGCCCGCAGACTGCATCGACCAACCCAACTCCCCCACAGAAGCGGGTGCCCCGGGTCCCGCTTCTGGGACCCGGGATTCCAGAGACCCCGGCGAGCGAGCCTCCCCCTGCTTCTCCCCCGCAACCTTCTTCTCCGCCCTCCTCAAACAGCTCTACCTCGACCAGACCTACGTCCCCAAACACATCTACGTTCCCGTAGACTTCCCCGACCGCCAGATCCTCGCCGACCTCCTCCGCGAGCGCAGCGGCCACAAAATTGAGATCGCCGCCCCCCAACGCGGTGACAAGCGCTCCCTCGTCGACCTCGTCTGCCAGAACGCCAAGCAATCCTTCGACCAGCGCTTCCGCACCCTCATCCCCACCGCCAAGGCCATGGCCGAAGCGCTCGCCGATGCCCTCAACCTCCCCGACCCACCCGAACGCATCGAGTGCTTCGACATCTCCCACATCCAGGGCGCCGAAACCGTCGCCTCCATGGTCGTCTGGGAAAAGGGCGCGATGAAGAAAGCCGACTACCGCAAGTTCCAGGTCAAAACCGTCACTGGCGTCGACGACTTCGCTTCCATGCGCGAGATCGTCAGTCGCCGTTATAGCAAGTTCGCCAACGGCGAAAAGCCCAGCGGTAAAGACAGCACTCTTCCCTCATTAGTCCTCATCGACGGCGGCCTCGGCCAACTCCACGCCGCCGCCGAAGCCCTCGAACAGCTCGGCCTCACCACGCAACCGCTCGCCTCCATAGCCAAGCGCGAAGAGGTCATCTACGTTCACGGTCAGGAAGACGACCCTGTCATCCTCGACCGCCGCTCCCCCGTCCTCCACGTCATCCAGAAGATCCGCGACGAGAGCCACCGCTTCGCCATCGGCTACCACCGCAAGCGCCGAGAGATGCGCGACCGCACCAGCGAACTCGACGAGATCCCCGGCGTAGGCCCTACCACCCGCCAACGCCTCCTCGCCCACTTCGGCAGCGTCCGTGCCCTGAAACAAGCCGCAGAACAAGCCCCCGACTCCCTCCGCGCCGTAGTCAACGCCGCCACCGCCGAGAAGATCCGCGCCTACTTCGCAGCCACCAACTCCCCACCAGCCCCCAACAACAACCAGCCAGACATCCTGGTCTCCACCCTCGAGCGACCCTGAATCGTCCCCGTCGCGGCACTTACCTCCGGCAAGTCGACCCGGAGACTGATTCGAACGATTGGCGGTCAACTCTACGAAAAGCCCGTTCCTCGGACACTAGACCTGCACTCGCCGAAGCTGTTGTCGAAATGCGTCATCCACTTTGCAGGGCGCCGCGCTCGGTGGTGTGCAGGACAGCTAGCGAGTGAGGCTGCTCAAATGCTTCGCTGCCGACCCGTCACTCTGGATTGTGAATTGGTTTTCTTTGGGCAAGTAAATGCCTGCGCAGCGAGCGTCCAGCAGCTCGGCAACCAATGCGGCCATCGCTTTGTACGCCTGCTGTTTAGGTACATCGCGGTTCATCAGATCGAAAGCAGCCCACCTGCGGTGCTCGCTCCAGGCGCTACGAAGTCGTGTGTCTTTGAATCCTGCGGCTACCTCATCAGGATCGCCAAGATACGGTTCCGCTCCTTCCAGTACGCTGATCAGTAAAGGGCCAGCTTTAACGGTTGTCATTAGCGGACTGCGTACGACGAAATACATCTCCTGTGAGCCGTCGTATGGGACCTTGAATGCCTTACTCGCGGCCGCTTCCAAGACCTCTTTGGAAGTCGCGAACGGGCTGCGTAGGAGCATCACAATCGAGTAAGGCATGTCATCGGTGTTCTGCTTCTTACGAAAGAGGCTCTGTAGCCTATCAAGCAAACCCATTCAGTAACCATAGCGCACGGCTGCGCTGAGACTCTCACCGACCTACGCTTCCCGTTTATGGCCGCGAAGTCGGCAAAGCGGACACTTGACCCGCCAGCGAGTATGTTACCGGTCAACTGTATGACAAGACCGCTCGTCGGACATCTTCTGACGCGCGTGACTAGGATTCGCTAGACTGGCGGTTCCAATGAGAGCTTTCGCTGCATCGCTTATCTTCGTCTCGACAGCCGCTCTTCCACAGACACATGCGAACCGTCTTCGCCCAGTGAGCATAATCTCCCTCATCGCTACGCCTGATGCGTTCGATGGCAAACGGGTGTATGTTACTGGCTACCTTGACTGCTCCTATGAAGCCGAAGCTCTTTACCTCGATGAGGTCGACGCCCGTGAAGGCCTAACCAAGAATGCGGTGAAGCTGGTTCTGGATCATCACATCAACTCTGAACAGGAGCAGCACTGCAAGGCGCTCTCTGGCAAGTACGTTCTCGTCGAGAGCACTTTCGAAAAGGCTGGCATTTACGAATCCCAATTCAGCGGTTATCTGCTCAGAATCACAAGGCTACAAGGCGTGACGCGCAACCCGTGAACTCCTCGCGATGGCGCTCAGTCGAAGTACAAGGTGCGGAAGTGTCCGTGAAGTCGGCATTTCGTACACTTAAACCCGGTCTAGAGGTAACGTGCCCGGGAACTGTACGACAAGCCCGTTTCACGTCCACTTGCTCGCATCTCTACAGTTGCAGATTATTGAGGCATGAAGACCACCGAGGCCGGACACCTCAAAGCGTAGTCTGCATCACGTTTTCGAACGGTACGTCCCGTGTTGCTCGTTAGCAGGGATGACGGGGATTGGTGTTTCTTGTGCGGAGCAGAACACCCGGACGACGAGTGTTACAGGGTGGTCGGTCTCGATCACGTTTTGGATGGTGACGCCTCCCTTCGAGTTCTGCATGACCTTGGCCGTGCTTGGAGGCAGAACGCGATGGATTGGGTGAGTCTCGATTCAGTTCCCTTAGATCCCGCCGATGGACGCGAGTCGGCTGATGGGATGGTCCGCCCTTCTTCTTCATTCCCAGTGGAGGATCACGCGCGCAAGCGGGAAGAGATCATCGCGATGCATTACATTCGATTGGCATCGATTGGGGAGACGAGCTTTCACTGGGGCTTGGCGGACAGCTCCAAGGTGGCCGGTGAAGATGAAGTTCACGCAGAAGCGGCCGGTCGCTTATCGCGCCAGCCGAGGTTTCGCTAATCGGCCTGGACGTTAGCTCCGGCGCTCAGCCTTGTCTTCGGGCACTACGCAACGGTAGATTGCGGGTGATCGCGGCTCAGTTCTGAAACCGTTCTGGAATGGTCGAACCGGAACGATTTCGTCGATGCCGAAGGATTGCTGAACAGTCCCAGCGACAAGAACATGCGCTTTGTCCCGATCAAGACCGATGACCAGTTGACCGCAATCGTTCATCCTGTGCGCGACCGGCGTGTTCAGGCGGACCGCGGTGATGAACCAATCCGCGCCTTTCTGCTCGACGCGGCCTGGTCTTGCGAAGGCCCGCCAGCTCAAGGCCGCATGGCGGAGTTCTGGAGAACGCGGAAGTCAGACCTCACGCCCGATGCGCATCCGCGATCAACCTGCTTGGGAGAGTGAAGACCGTCGATCGCAGATCGAAGAGCCTGGCGATGAGTTGGAACGGATCCTGCTGCCGATGCCGGCAGCACCCGCATCGCCACATCCCGGGGAACGGCCTTCGTCGCTACAGCGATCGTCGCGGCGATCGGCAACGGTGCCGCTTTCAGCAAGGGCCGGGAGTTCGCGGCGCTCGGCATCGTGCCACGGCAGTACTCAACCGGAGGCAAGGCCAGACTTCTGGGTATCAGCAAGCGAGGCAACGTCTACCTCCGCAAGATCCTGATCCATGGCGCCCGCGCCGCTGTGCTGCGCATCAAGCGCGATCGCTGCCCATCGGTGCTGGCTCGATGGGCTGGAGAGGGCCCACAAGAACTTCGTCATCGTAGCCATGGCAACAACTTGCGCGGATCGCCTGGGCGGTGTTGTCCAGCGGCAACGAGTACAGGCCAGCAGCTGTGCCAGCATAACCGGTGCGGAAAAGACGCCTTCGGCTTGGAAGCGCTCACGCGCTCCCACTTTCCCGCACCACAACGGCGAACAAGCTCTCCACCGAGTCCGCACAGGGTCAGCGAGGACGAATGAAAAGTCACAACGGCGTGTCCACAGCCTGCTTAGACAATGGTCCCCTAAGTAGATCGGCTTATAGATGGCTACTCGCGCAACCCATCATGGCCAGGAGAGTCGATCTCCAATCAAAGGCCGAAAAACTTTGGGCTTTGAAACTTGGGCTAGTAAACTGCAAGCTCAGTGTTGCACCGACCGGTCGAGACCGCCCAGCTTCTCGTACACTTAGCCGATTTAGCCTCCGAGAGACGCAGTCTGAAGGAGGCCTACCGTAGAACTCGCCTTGGTGCTGGAATGCCGATCCCTTCCCTTCCCGCGCGGGTGAATCACCTTGCGCGCACATCGTCCAGCCGCGTCCTCAAGAAACTGCGCCGCCGCTTGCACACGATGAAGCTGCAATCGGATACTCTTTTACTGACCCTTCGGCAAGCTCGAAAGCCGCCCTTCACGCACACGGGCACAAGCCGACCTAAGTCTATGATTCCAGATACTTTGCCCACAAAGTCTCTGGAATGAATACTTTGCGGCCGCACATCCGCGCAAGTGCCTGTTATCAAAGACTTTCGGTCCACGGTACCCCGGTAAAGGGGGAGGGGGCAGCCCCGGCGCAGGGCAAGCCGTTAACTCTCAGCCGGCATCATCCATTCCATCGCACTCTGAGACAATCAACCCTGGTCTGGAGTCCAACAACGCGTGCCGCTGAAATCCCGCTTCGCCCTGTCTGCCTTTCCGCTCGCTATCCTCTCCGTCGTCCTGCTTTCGCCCCTCGCCCTCAGCTCCCAAACAGCGTCGCAGCAGCCACTCACTCCCGCGGCCACACGCCCTGATGTCACCCGAGCCACCCTCACCAACGGCATGCGCGTGATCATCATCCGCGACGCACTCGCGCCCGTCGTAACGGTAGAAGCCAACTTCATGGTTGGTGGCAACGAAACACCCGCAGGCTTCCCCGGTATGGCTCACGCGGAAGAGCACATGGCGTTTCGCGGCTGCAATGGCATGAGTGCGGATCAGACGGCGGCCATCTACGCCCAGCTCGGCGGTGAAAACAACGCCGATACGCAGCAGAACATCACGCAGTTCTTCGCCACTGTGCCCGCCGCCGATCTCGGCGTTGCGCTCGAAGCCCAGGCCGCCTGCCTGCGTGGCGCCGACAACACGCAGGCCGAGTGGGACCAGGAACGCGGCGCGATCGAGCAGGAAGTCGCCCGTGACCTCTCCAACCCAACCTACAAGTTTCTCTCCCGCCTCAACCAGGACATGTTCGCCGGATCGCCCTACGCGCACGACCCGCTTGGCACCAAGGAGTCCTTCGACAAGACCACAGCGCAGCAACTCGGGGACTTCTACAAGCAGTGGTACACGCCGGCCAACGCCATCCTCGTCATCGCCGGCGACGTGGAACCCACCGCTACTCTCGCTCGGGTTAAGCAGCTCTTCGAGCCCATCCCCAGCCATCCCCTGCCGCCGCATCCCGCGGTTGATCTCCAACCTGTGAAGCCCGAAACCTTCACGCTCGACAGCAACCTGCCCTACGTGCTCGGCTTCATCAGCTATCGCATGCCCGGCACCGACTCGCCCGACTACGCGGCCGCCACGATCCTCTCCGACGTCCTGGCCAGCCAGCGCGGCGATCTCTACGCGATGGTGCCCGCAGGCAAGGCGCTCGCCGCCCAGTTCGAGACGGTCGAAAGCTATCCCAAGGCCAGCGTCGGCTTCGGCTTCGTCGCCTTACCCGCAGGCGTGGATGCAACCGGTCCCGTCAACGAGATGCGCGGCATCCTCAGCAAGTACGCCCAGAATGGTGTTCCCTCCGACCTCGTCGACGCCGCCAAGCGCGCCGAGATTGCGCAGGCCGAGTTCCAGCGCAACTCCATACCTAACCTCGCCAACGCCTGGTCCACCGCGCTCGCCGCAGAAGGCCGCACCTCCCCCGAGGAAGACATCGAAGCGATCCGCAAGGTCACCCTCGCGGACGTGAACCGCGTGGCGAAACAATACCTGCTGAACACGCCCACCATCACCGCCACGCTAAAGCCCGCACCCAGCGGTGCTCCGGTCTCGCAAACCGGCTTTGGTGGCGCAGAGAAGCCGACCTCCACGCCCACCAAGCCCGTCGTTCTGCCTGAATGGGCGGCCTCGCAGCTCGGGCAGCTCAAACCGCCGGCACCGCTCGCACCGCCCAGCGATACCACCCTGCCCAACGGCATACGCCTGATCGTGCGGACCGACCACACCAGCCCCACAGTCACGCTGGTAGGCGCGGTGAAGACGAACGCCGATCTGCAAACGCCGCCGGGCCTCGAGGGCGTCTCCGAGATCCTCGACCAGCTCTACGGCTACGGCACGACCAGCCTCGACCGCCTCGCGTTCCAGAAGGCCCTCGACGACATCGCCGCGAACGAGAACCCCGGTGCGCGCTTCTCGCTCACGGTGCTCAAGGAGAACTTCTCCCGCGGGGTGCAGCTTCTCGCCGACAACGAACTCCACCCGGCACTCCCTGCGGACGCCTTCAAGGTTACCCAGCAGCAAGCCGCCGAACTGCAAGCCGGCAATCTGCAAAGCCCGGGCTACCGCTTCTCTCGCGCACTGGAGACCTCGTTGCTGCCGCCAAGCGACCCCGGTCTGCGACAGGTTACACCGGCGACGCTGGGCAAGGTCGCACTCGACGACGTAAAGCGTTACCACGACGCCACGATGCGTCCCGACCTCACCACCATCGTCGTCATCGGCGACATCACCCCTGAGGAAGCCCGCAACGTCATCAGCAAGTGGTTTGGCGACTGGAAGGCCACCGGCCCCAAGCCCGAAACCACGCTGCCCGCCGTTCCCCTGAACAAGGCCGCAGCCCAGACGGTGCCTGACCCACAACAGGTCCAGGACAGCGTCGCTCTGGCTGAACAGCTCAACGTCAACCGCTTCAGCCCGGACTACTACCCGCTGCAGCTCGGGACCCACGTTCTCGGCGGCGGCTTCTACGCCACGCGTTTGTACCACGACATCCGCCAGATCGCCGGCCTGGTCTACACGGTGGACGTAAGCCTCAGCGCCGACAAGACCCGCGCGACCTATTCGGTCGACTACGGCTGCGATCCAGCCAACGTCTCCAAGGCCCGCGCGCTGGTCGAGCGCGACCTCAACCAGATGCGCACCGAAGAGGTCTCGCCCGCCGAGCTGCACCAGGCCAAGGCACTGCTTCTCCGCGGGATCCAGCTCGGCGAATCCAGCGAAGAATCCGTCGCTGGAGGCATGCTTGTGCGCGCTGAACTTGGTCTTCCGCTCGACGAACCCGTTCGCGCCGCTCAACGCTACATCGACCTGAACGCCGCGGAGGTCAAAGCAGCCTTCGCCCGCCACGTCGATCCCACCAACCTGGTGCAGGTCGTTCGCGGACCAGCTCCAAAGTAACGTCAAGCGCTCCCTTAGACCAAACGCAAAGAGGCCCGATCTGCGACAGCAGACCGGGCCTTTTGCTTGCTCAACCTAGAAGTCGTACCGCAGCGAGAACTGCATACGGCGCGGCTGGCTCAACAACGTGCTGGCTACGCCGAAGCTCGATCCAGAGGTCAGCGTCGTGTTGATCGAGAACGGGTCGAAGCGCACAGTGTTGGTCGCGTTATAGACCTCCCACGCGAACTTGAGGGCACCGTATTCGCCGAACTTCCAGGCCTTGTCGAACCCGCTGTCCAGGCTGAAGTAGCCGTCGCCACGCAGGTTGTTGCGCTCGCCGACCTCGCCCGGGTAGGGCAGCCGCACAGGGCCTCCGCTCGCCACGCCATTCTCAATACCGTCCGGATCCGCGAAGAACTGCGGATTGCCCTGGCTGTCGAAGTGCCGCTGCAGACGTGCGCCCTTTTTATCGGTAGTGACTCCAAAAGACGTCAGCTCCCAGTTCGTGTCATACCCGGGCGTGCCCATGGAGAATGGAAGTCCGCTCGTTGCACGCAGGATCCCCGTGAGCTGCCAGCCACCAACCAACGAATCGACCAGGTGATTGCTTCCGCGTAGAAACGCACGGCCTTGACCAAATGGCAGTTGGTAGACATAATCCACAGTCAAAATATGCCGGGTGTCGAAGTCCGAAACGGCCCGGTTCAAGTAAGGCTTCCAGGAGTTGATGATCGCGCTCGCTCCACTGGCCACGCCCGTTGCGGTCCCGAAGATACCGGACCGCTCCGCGTCGGAGCCCATGTCGATCGACTTCGAAAAGGTGTAGTTTATGTCCGTCTGCAGACCATGGCTCATCGGGTGCCGCAGCGAAACCTCAAACGCGTTGTAGTAGCTCATGCCGATCGTGGACAGCGCATATAGCGACGAGAACTGATCCTGCCAGAATCGCGAATTGGCGGGGCAGTTGTAGGCCACACCCGTGTACACACTTCCGCACCCCTGTCCTCCAGGGTGCGCATCCAGATCGTAAAGTGTCTCGGTGCCGCCCAGCCCCAGACGCCCTGGCGCGACCTCGTTGGTGTAGATGGCCTGCGTCGCCGACTCACCCGGACTATCGGAGTTCGCGGCATAGCCAAAGACGTGCTCGAAGTACGGAATCGGGGCAACAGTCGCAGTGGGATCGTCGCTATGCAGATCCGCCTGCGCTGTGATCTGCGCCGCCGCCGTGAAGTAGTCTCCACCGCCCTGCGGATCTACGAAGTCCACCGGTTCAGCCAGGTCAATGCTTTGCAGAAGATGCCGACCCAGCCGGCCCACATAGGCCGTGTCCAAGGTGAAGCCGCCGCCAATCTGCCGCTCAACCGAAAAGTCGAAGACCTCGCTGTACGGTGTCTTCAGGTGGTTGTCGATCCCATAGCTGATCGCCAGGTTGTTGATCGGAGCTGGGTAGGGAAACGTCTGCGACGTGGTTGGCACGCCATTGGTGAACGGAATATTCTGTCGGCCCGTGAAGCGCGGCGAGCTGCTGAACGTGTATTTGCTGGCCGGATTCTCAACCTGCGAGGAAAGCCCAAAGGCTCCACGCTGATCGAACTGGTTTACCAGCGCTTCGCCGAAGTGGTCGTAGTAGATGCCTCCGCCGGCGCGAATCGAGGTCTTTGAATCCGGCGCATACGCTACCGCTACGCGAGGCGCTATGTTGTTCTTGCTCTTCGGCCAGAAGCCTGGTCGCCCAAAATACGGTCCATTCGGCGAGAACGCCAGATCGGGCTCGTAGATTTGGCCCTGCTGCGCTGCTGCTTCGCGCCCGGTAAACCAGGCATGGGTGTCGATGGTCGGCGCGACTTGTTGGCCCTTGGTCTCCCACGGGGTTTGCAGGATTGTGTGCCGCAGACCAAAGGTAAGCGTCAGCTTCGGCGACACCCGCCATGAGTCCTGCAGGTAATATTCAAACTCGTTCGCGCTGAAATGCCGTGCAATGGCCGCGGCATCGGGCAGCAGCGTAGCCGTTGTCGCACTCGAAACCCCGTAGTTGTAGTTGTTCGTGACCTGCGGAACGTTGCCCACCAGGTTGGCGTACGCAAACAGGTACGAGGTGGAGAAAGAACTGGCAACGCCGTCTGCACCGATCGTCGTAGGATCTGGCGGTGAGCCGCCCAGCCAGTAGGGATCGGTATTGCTCTGAGTGTAGGAGTTCGCATCGGTTGTCCGGTTCTGGTGTACAAGCCGCCAGTTCCCACCCACCTGAATGTCATGCTTGCCCTTTTGCCAGTTCAGGTTGTCGACCAGGTTGTTCACCGGCGCGCTGATCACGGTGTTGCGGGTCTCCGCCGTAGCTGAGGACAGCGTGTTGCTTGGGGTGAAACGGAAGTCAACGTAAGCTCCGCGACCCAGACCGCTCTGGCCGTAGCCCTGAAACACGTAGCCGTAGCGCACATCGTTGACCAGGTTCTGCGTGACGCTCCACGTGTCACCGACGGCAAAGCCCTTGGAGTTGTCCTCGAGCACGGAGGATGCAGGCTGCCCGGGAAACTGCTCGGTTCCGGAGCTTACGTCCTCCTGCAGACTGCCGCGCCAAAACACCCGGTGCTTGTTGCCCGGCACCCAATCAATGCGCGCGATCGTGGTGTTCAGCCGGATCGGATGTGGGGACGAGAAGGTATACGATCCGATGTTCAGCTGATCGCCCAGAGCGGTGCCGTTTGCGGTCGGGTAGCTTTGCAGAACGCTCAGCACATTCGGATCCGCACCCGGACCCGCCGGATAGGCGGGCGTGTCGCAAACCTGGCAGCCCGCGTCCAGTTGCGCCAACTGCGCCTGGCTTAACTTCACCACTTCCCCGCCCGCGCCCGTGTACTGCAGCACGCCTTGCTGGAACAGAGCCGTGGGCGCGAACTCCTGGACGACCGCACTCTCTGCTTGACGCTGCCCTTCGTAGTTGGCAAAGAAGAACAGCTTGTCCTTCAGGATCGGTCCGCCCAAATCGCCGCCGAAGATGTTGCGGATCAGCTTCGGTGGCCGGTTCGCCTGCCCGGAGGCCAGTTGCGACTGCTTCAGGAAGAAGTCATTAGCCACCGTGTTCGAGGGCCGGAAGTACTCGTACGCCGCGCCATGGAATTTGTTCGTTCCGGACTTCGTCACGAGGCTGACCTGCGCGCCGGAGGACCGGCCAGCATCTGCGTTTGCGTTGCTTGTCGTGACGCGGAACTCCTCCGTCGAATCCTGTGTGGCCCGCAGCACACCGGTGAATGCGAGACCCCGAATCTGATCGTTGTCGTCCACGCCGTCCAGCGTCACGTTGCTCTGATCGGAGCGTCCACCGTTCACCGCACCGCTTCGGCTGTCCTGCATGGCAGGGTCAGAGCCCGCCGGAATCGGAATAAAAAACACACCCGGATTTAGCGCCAGCAGGTCAGGAATGTTCCGCGTTTCATCTGGCAAGGCCTGGATCATCGCGTTGCTGGTAGAGCTACCCAACGACGCATCCGTGGTGTTGATCGTCTGCGCCGCGGCCGAAACGTCCACCACCTCAGACACAGTGTTGACGGTCAGCGCGAAGTTGATGGTCGCCGGTTGAGCCACCAGCAGCTCCGCATTCTTCGTCTGCGCTCCGAAGCCGCCCGCGCTCACGGTGATTGCATAGGTCGCGGGGGTGATTTGGAGAAGGTGGTACTCCCCGTTTGCCTCGGAAGTCGCGGTAATCTGCTGTTGGTTGGCCTTGTTTACCAGCGTGATCGAAGCGCCGGGTACCGCGGCTCCGCTCGGATCCGTCACCGTGCCGCGCAGTGAGGTCGTAGCGCTTTGCGCGCCGCAGAATGGGGCAAGGGAGACCAGAGCCACAACTCCAGCCAGAGAAGAAGACCTACGCATAGCGCCAAACCCTCCGAAATGTAAAGCTTCCCGCCTCTCTGAAAGGAGGAGGGTGCCCATCGCGAAAAGCGCTGATGACGACGCGAAGGCGAAATGATTAAAAGTCGATGATCTTCGTTTACAGCAGGTTGGGCTGAATTGCAAATTGGCCACCCGAGGAGTTGTATCGGTCCACGTAGCCCAAGAGAAGATGAAGAAGGAGGCAAAGCGCCCCAGACGGGGCGCGGGCTGGGATTCAGCGCACCCAAATGACTCCGAGGCCTTGGATCTTGCTCTCCGGAGACGCTCGAGCTTGAACTCTCCCCCGGACTGCATGTCGGTCATCGCGTCATTCCTATCCAGCGCGTGGGGACCTACGTTCCGGGCGGGCGATACCCCCTCCTCTCCGCACCCGTGATGACGATCGTCCCGGGCAAAGTTGCAGGCTGCGATCAAGTCATCGCTTGTCTTCCCCCTAACGCGCATCCGGCCATGATCGCGGGGTGTCATCTTTCGGGAGCTGACCGCATCTTTCGCATCGGCGGAGCGCAGGCGATTGCGGCCATCGCGTTTGGTACAGAGAGCGTTCCGAAGGTCGACAAGATCGTCGGTCCCGGCAACCCCTTCGTCAACGAGGCGAAGCGTCAGGTGTTCGGTCCCGTGGGCATCGATCAATTGGCAGGGCCATCTGAAATCTTCGTGATCGCCGACCGCACCGGAGACCCTGAACTCGGTTTTGCCTCGGGCTCTTCCTCGGGGGCAGCTTTCCGGTCGTGGTCGGGATCTACGTGGGTTTGTTCAACCAGGAGTGCGCGGTCGGCTCGCCAGCATGATCAGCGCCGTCTTCAGCGCGTCCATCATCACGCAGGGCTTCGCCTTCGGACACCTCAGCGGACATAACTGGCGCGTGCTGCTCTGGCTGGGCGGCGTTCCGCCAATCCTGCTCGCCTTCTGCGCCTATGCGATTGTGCCTGGGGGCGTCCGACAGCCACCTGCAAAGGGCAAAGCGCGTCTGCCCATCGGCGAACTCTTCGCTCCCGCCATCCGTCGCCAAACGCTCCTGCTTGCATCGCTTACTGGCCTCAACTTCTTTGCCTACCAGGCCTTCAGCGGATGGCTCACGATTTATCTCAAGGATGTGCGCCACCTCCCTGCGGCAACCATCGGCCAACTCGTCTCCGGACAGTTCACCGGAAACCTGCTTGGCTGCTTCTTCTGGGGCTGGATAGGCGATCGCTTTGGCCGACGCGCTAGCGCTGTTGGATTCTTCATCGCAGCGGCAGCCATCGCGATCTTCCTCGGTGTGCCCGCAGAGCCGCTCATCCTCGTTGGCATGGGCACGCTGTACGGATTTTGCCTTTCAGCAAGCGTGGTGTGGGGACCCTGGCTGGCCGAGCTTTATCCCGAACATCTTCGTTCGACCGCTGCTTCAATCTTCAACTGGGGCCGCGTCATCAGCTTCTTCGCTCCGTTGATCACCGGTGCGATGGCAGGAGTCTTCGGCTTGCGTCTGAGTATGCTTTCCTCGAGCCTGGCGTTCTGCGTGGCTGGCGCAATCTGGCTTAGCTTGCCGGAGACGCTGAAACGGCAAGGCGCTGGGTGATAGGTCTCCGGCAACAACCGCGCACCGGTGTCCACTTACGCAGGACCTTCGCAGTGATCAGGGCTTCTTCGCCTCTTCTACTGCAGCTTCCACGAGCGGTGGCACAGCCATATCCGGCGTGAGCTCCGGCCTGCGCTTGTGCCATTCGGTTGCCTGCTGAAATGCATACGCGAGCGCGAGCACCTTACCCTCGGCGAAGTGCCGCCCGGCAATCATCAGTCCAACCGGCAGCCCGCTCTTTGAGAAGCCACACGGCAGCGTCAGAGCCGGCACGCCGTAGACATCAAAGGGCGCCGTGTTCGAGCAGCCGGAACGAGGGTTGAAGAAGTCGTACGCGGGTTTGTCCTTCACGTTGTCCATCTCAACCTTCAGAGCGTCGGTGATGGTGGGCGGCAGCATGATGGTCGTGGGTACCACAACCAGGTCGACCTCCGCGAAGACAGCATCCACTGCCCGGCGAAGGCGCACAAGTTCCTGGTGAGCGCGCGAACTGTCTGCAGCCGTCGGCATCTGAGAGATTGTCATCTCCAGCCGCATACGCGTCGGCGCCATGTAATTCATGCCGGAGATCTTGATGAGTTCCTGGTGATACGAAGCCGTGTCCCCCAGGCCGTTAAAGAAAGTGCCGCCCGGAAGTGCCGGCATCGTCGCGCGCGAGACAATGCCTTTGGTCAGCTTCGTCAGCACGTCGCACGCGGTGTTGACGATGCTTGCGACCTCAGGGTCCACATGGTCGTAGAACTCCGCCGGGGCACCAAGCCGGAAGCCGTCCACCGGCTGCTTCATCAGCTTCGAGTAATCCTCCTTCGGCTGCGGCACGCTGAAGGGATCGCGATCGTCATAGCCGGTCATCCACGTCAGCATCAGCGCGACATCCTCGACTGACCGCGCCATCGGTCCGCAATGATCCAGCGACGCGGTGCACGGGATGATGCCTCGAATAGAAACCAGCCCAGTCGTCGGCTTGATGCCCACGATGCCGCACCACGACGAAGGCACGCGGATGCTGCCGCCTGTATCCGTGCCCAGCGCCCCGTAGCAGAGATCAGCAGCGACTGCCGCACCCGATCCCGCAGACGAGCCGCCAGTGACATGATCCAACGACCATGGATTCCGCGCCGGCCCAAAGTACGAAACGTCGCCCGTGCAACCCAACGCGAACTCATGCAGGTTGAGCTTTCCGAGGACCACGGCACCGGATGCCTTCAGTTTCGTCACCACCTCTGCATCCTCGGTGGGCACACGCGTCTTGAACATCGGACTCGCTGCCGTGGTCCGCGTCCCGGCAGTGTCGATATTGTCCTTCAGCGCGATCGGAATCCCGTGCAAAGGGCTGCGAAACCGGCCCGCTTTCGCCTCTGCATCCAGTGCCGCAGCCTGCTGTAAAGCCTGCTCAGCCATCACCGTGATGTATGCGTCGAGCTTGGGGTTATAGACGGCGATCCGCGCCAGCAACGCCTTGGTCAACTGCGTCGACGTGACACTGCGATTGTGAATCCGCGCCGATACCTCAGAGAGGCTGAGGCCCGTGAGGTCCTCGCTTCCACCGTCTGCTGCGGCACGGCTTGCCGCACCGGCCACCCCTGGAAACGAAGCCAGCAGCCCTCCGACTGCCAAAGCTCCGCCGCACATCGAAGCAAATTCCCGCCGTGAGATCGTCCTCATTTGTCCTCGTTCTTCTTCGTAGTCCCACGAGAAAAGCGCAGGAAGAGGAGCGGACAGCAAGCGGCTCCTCGTCCCCGAAATCTACTCTGCCTGGGCCAGCGGCGGAGTCGGCGTATCCGGAGTCAGACTCGGCTTCCTCTTATGCCACTCCGTCGCCTGCTGGAAAGCATAAGCAAGAGCCAGCACCTTGCCTTCGGAAAAATGCGGCCCCGCAATCATCAGCCCCACAGGCAGTCCGCTCTTCGAGAAGCCGCACGGCAACGTAAGCGCCGGCACGCCGTACACATCGAAAGGGGCGGTGTTTGCGCAGCCGGAGGTGGGATCGAAGAAGTCATACGCCTTCTTCGGCTTGCGATCGCTCATCTCCACCTTGAGCGAATCCTTGATCGGCTTGGGCAGGCTTGTCGTCGTTGGCACCACCACCAGGTCAATCTCTTTGAAGGCCGCATCCACCTTCCGACGGATCATCACCAACGCGTCGTGCGATCTCGCACTTTCAGCCGCGCTCGCCGGCGTGGTGATCTCCTTCATATCGTTGATCGTCGGCGGCATGTAGTTCATGCCCGCCTGCTTGATCAGCGGCTCGTGGTAAGCCGCGGTGTCCCCGAGCGCGTTAAAGAATTTCTCGCCTTCCGGGATCTCCGGCAGCGTAGCCCGCGAGGTCACACCCTGCGTCAGTTTCGTCAGCACCACCATCGCCTGGGCCACTATCTCTGCCACCTCCGGCTCCAGGTGGTCATAGAATTCCACGGGCGCACCAAGCCTGAAGCCCGAAACCGGCTGCTTCATCAATTTCACGTAGTCCTGCGCCGGATGCTCGACACTGAACACATCAAGCGCGTCATACCCCGCAAGCTGCGTCAACATCGTCGCGGCATCTTCCACCGTGCGCGTCATGGGCCCACAATGGTCCAATGACGCCAGGCAAGGGATGATCCCGCGAATCGAAACCAGTCCCGTCGTCGGCTTGATTCCCACAATCCCGCACCACGATGAAGGCACCCGGATGCTGCCGCCGGTATCCGTTCCCAGTGCGCCAAAACAAAGATCCGCGGCGACGGCAGCACCCGAGCCACCCGAGCTTCCACCGGTCACGAGCTGCAGGTCCCAGGGATTGCGCGATGGACCAAAGTAAGAGACATCGCCCGTACACCCCAACGCAAACTCATGCAGGTTCAGCTTGCCAAGGATGACCGCACCCGAGGCCTTCAGCCTGGTTACGACCTCTGCGTCCTCGGTCGGGACCCGCGTCTTGAACATCGGACTCGCCGCGGTCGTGCGAGTACCGGCGGTATCGATATTGTCCTTGAGCGAGATCGGAATGCCGTGCAAAGGGCTGCGAAACTTGCCCGCTTTCGCCTCCTCGTCGAGCGCTGCTGCCTGCTTCAGCGCCTCGTTCGCCATCACGGTGATGTACGAGTTGACCTTAGGGTCATAGATCGCAATGCGGGCCAACAGAGCCTTCGTGAGTTGGGTGGAAGTGACGGTCCGGTTACGGATGCGGGCCGATGCTTCGAGCAACGTCAGGTTGGTGAGTTCGTCGTCCGCGGCATCCACGCTCGCGGGAGCTGCCAGCAGCCTCAAAGCCCAACTTGCCGCAACACTGCTGAAAGCAACTGCACCGCCGCAAAGCGTCGTGAAGTGACGTCTGGAGAATTGTGCCAAAGCTAAGCCTCAAAGGTGGTTCAGTCCAGATTCGCCTCTTCCTTCCTAAGAGACAAGCGAAATCGAATGAAGTCCTTCCAGATGACGCCGCGTGGCACTCTGCCCACGAGCGATTCCGCCGCTCGAACCTGAGCTTAACCTGCCAAAGGGTGTCTCAAAGACTGTTGAGTTCCCCTCCCAAACACGCTTTTCGAGAGATCATAGGACACATTTTGGTCACAGTATCAGCACATTGGATCAATCGACCCTTCTCGCGCACCACTCGGTTTAACGACCTCTTCTATCTGCTCCCATGCGAGCCAAAGGTCGCAACCAGTCCGCCGGAGACCCGGATGTTGTTCTCCACATTCGTGCCTCCGTTCGGCAGCTCCGTGCGCAGGTAATCCACCTGGACCGGGCGCACGGCAAGATGCGGTGACAGCCGGAAGTTGATGCCACCGCCGGTCTGAAACGCGAGCGCATTGGCGCTGTCCGTCGTTCCCGCAGTCAGGCTGGGCAGCGGACCGGAGCCGTACGAGAAAAGACTGTGAAGTCCATGCGCCTCTCCCACCAACGCCTCGCCAAAGATCGAGACACGCTTGCCCACATGGAACGTGTAGCTTGGCCCGAAGACGATCGTCACCAGGTCCAGCGCTGCGGAGTTCGTGGTGCCGTTGGCGTGCATCCCGGCACCGCTGGCCGCGAGGCCAAAGCCGCGGTAGAACTGTGCGTTCATCTCTACAGCGCCGCCCTGCAGCCAGAACGGCGTGCCGTCCGTGTGATTGGCGTGAGTCGCAGTGTAGGTGAGAGCGAGATCGATCTCACCCTGCTGCCCTATTGGGGGTTGCGGTTGCTGTGCTTCGGCACGGATGGCGCTTAGCGTCAGGCCCGCTGCGATGGAAAGCAGACCGGCGAGGCGTGGAAGGCGGAAGGTGTGCATCATGGGGTCCATTCGTGCTTACTGCACCGTGAGGGTGACCGTTTGGGTGTGCTGCAAAGAACCGCTGGTAGCGGTGACCGTGAGCGTGTACGTGGATTCCGGCTGAAGCTGGAAGCCATTGCTGGCTCCGCAACCCGTGAGCAGCCCTGCGCCGCCAAGACCGGCAACCAGCAGGATCAGCGTCAGCATGCGGGCACCCAGCTTGCGGCGAACCCGGCCGAAGCAAAGCCCCGGAAGCAGAAGCAGCGCCAGCGCAGGAGCACCGCGTTGCATCGGGCTAAGCGGAGCCGACCCGTTCTTCGCAGTGGCCTTCGGCGTCTGCACGCTGAGGACTACCGGTTGTGCGCCACCCGTGGCCGCGATGGTCGAGGGCGAGAAGCTGTACGTTGCTCCTGCCGGCAGCCCCGTCACGGTGAAGTTCACCGCGCCGGCATAGCTGCCGAAGTTGGGCGACAAGGCGAAGTTGAAGGTGGCAACCGTTCCCGGAGCGGCGGTGTAAGCCGTCGCGCCGGTCGTGTTGAACGTGAAGTCCAGCGCCCCGACAACTACCGAACTTCCCAGTGTGGTCGCGCTGGGCAGGAAGTTGGTGTCGCCCGCATAGCTCAACGTCAAGCTATGAGTGGTACCAGGTGCAAGAGTCGATGTGCTGAAGACTGCGGTCCCATTCACCAGGGCCACTGTTGTAAGCGCAGTGCCGTTGTCAAAGAACGTCGCCGAACCTGTCGGTGTGCCCGTCGTGCTGGACAGCACCGAGGCGGTGAGCGTCAGATTCTGGCCGGGGTTCAACGACGCAGCGCTCGCCGTCAGGTTGGTCGTCGTAGCGGCCTGCGTAATGGTCAGTGTGCCGTTTGTGAGTGTCGTGTTGTAGTCAGCGAGGTCAGTCCCCGTAACCGCAGGAACAATCGCGTACGTGCCCACAGCCGACGCTGTGTTCGCCGTCGTGGAGAACGTCTCCGTGAAGGTGTCGCTATACTTCGCTCCGCTTACCGAACCGCTGAAGTTCGGGTTGGCTGCGCCGTAGGTACGGCTGACGTTGTTGGCCGCAGCGGTCAGCGCCGCCTGCGCGATCGTGAAGCTGGCCTGCTTGGAGCTTGCGGAGAAGTTCGGATCCGCAGCCTGGCTGGCCTGCAAAACAATCGGTCCCACACCGGTGATCGTCAGCGTCGTCCCCGAAACCGTCGCCGGTCCACTCACCACCGAATAGGTGAACGCGCCGGTGGAGTTCGAGGTAGCCGCCAGAGTGACCGCTGTATCGCCATAGGCATGGTTGCCGACAGTGAAGCTGATGTTCGCCGAAGTGACTGCAATCGTAAGACTGCCGCTTCCCGCAGCCGCTTTGTAGTTGACGTCGGCCGCCGCGGTCACGGCGATCGTGTGTGCTCCGGCAGTGAGGCTGGCCGTCGCATACACCGCGCTGCAGGTGAGCGGCGAGCCCGTACCCGAGCACGTCGCGACTACGGCAGCGCCGTTATCGACGATGAAGCTGACTGCGCCCGTGGGCGCCGCAGGTCCGCTATACGCGATGCTCGCCGACAGACTCGTGGACGCTACGCCGTAGCTTCCCGATTGGCTCGCCACGGTGAGTGTCGCCGTCGCTTGACCAACGGTAAACGTCCCGGTTCCGGTGCTTGCGCCGTAGTTCGTGTCCGCCGCGGCCGACACCTTTACGGTGTGCGCTCCTGTCGAGAGGTTCGCGGTTGGGTAGATGGCCGTGCAGGTAAGCGGCGACGAACTGCCCGAGCAGGTCGCGGCCACAGCAGCACCGTTGTCCACGGCAAAGGTCACCGCACCGGCGGGCACAGCCCCCGTGTACGCAACCGTCGCAGAAAGCGAGGTGCTCGCCGTTCCGTAGCTGATGCTTTGGCTCGCCACCGTAACCGCGGCGGTAGCTGGGGTGATGGTCAGCGTGCCCGTAGCCGTCGTCACGCCGAAGTGCGCATCAGCAGGCAGAGTGCCCGTGATTGTGTAGCTCTTCGGAGTAAGCGAAGCAGTGTTGTACGACGCCGTGCAGGTCAGCGGGCTTGCTGAGCCGGAGCAGGTCGCCGTCACCGCAGCACCCGAACCCACAGCGAACGTAACCGGACCTACGGGCCGTGTATTGCCCGTGTACGCAACCGATGCCGTCAGCGTTGTCGTCGACGCGCTGTACAGCGCGGTTACGTTGGAGACGGTGATGGTTGCACTCGCCGCCGTTACTGTCAGCGTGCCGGTCGCCGTCGCGGCGGTATAGTTCGTGTCTGCCGCAAGGCTCACGTTGATCCCGTTTGAACCCAAGGCAGCGGCGGCCAGCGGATACGTCGCCGTGCAGCTCAGTGGCGAACTGGTTCCAGCACACGCAGCCGTCACAAGGGGACCGCTGCCAACTTGGAAGGTCACTGCTCCCGTCGGTGGGAGGGAGCCGGGGTACGTCAGCATGGCCGTAAGTGTTGTGCTTGCGTTGCTGAATGAAGCCGAGCTGCTCAAGATGCTGAGTGCAGCAGTCGCCTGCGTCACTGTGAGCGTTCCCGTTGCGCTCGCCGTGCCGACATTCGCATCAGCGGTCAAAGTACCGGTGATGGTGTAGCTGCCTGCCGCAAGCGTTGTGAGGGGGTAGGTCGCGGTGCAAGTAAGCGGCGACGCAGAACCGGTGCAGTTAGCCGCAAGCGTCGTGCCCGTACCCACGGTGAAGCTGAACGCACCCGTCGGCACCGTGCTGCCAAGGAAGTTCACCGTCGCCGAAAGCGCCGCGGAAGCGGTGCCGTAAACCACCGAGACACTACCAACCGCCACGCTGGAGCTGCCTGCATCTCCCGTGCCGGCGAGGCTGACTGCCTGAACCGCGCTCGTGGCATTCAGGTTGTTGTCCGTGATGTTTACGGAGGCAGTTTGCACACCTCCAACGGAAGGCCTGAACGTCGCTCCTACATTGCAGGTCGCACCCGCAACAAGCGCCGTACTAGCACTGCAGGTCGTAGACGTTGCATCGACACTGAAGTTCAGCGACGTTGCCGCGAGACCTGCAATGGCCAGCGATGCATTGCCATTGTTCAGCACGGGCGTGCTCTGCGCCGCACTCGTGCTCCCCACCGCCGTGTTGGCGAAGGTAAGCACAGGGCTACTGGTCAGATCCAGCCGCGAGATAGCCTGGTTGTCGAAGTCAGCAACGAACAGATTGCCGGCCCCATCCACTGCAATCGAACGAGGCCCACCAAACCCGCTACCAAGGCTCACAATGCTGGGATTCGTCATGGGGATGGTCCCATTCACAGCCTGCACTTCAAGGATCGGCGTATTGCCCATCACCCCGAGGTAAAGATTGCCGCTGCCGTCCATCGTGATGCCAAAGAAGCCGGAGGTTCCGACAGGCACAGACACCGGTGTGCCGAAGCTCCCGTTCGTGAACGGCACCTGGTACAGCAGGTTGTTGCCGGTCGACACAACATATACGTTCCCGTTGACGTCGACTGCTTCGCCCTGCGGGCTGGAGAATCCACCCGCTACCGTGATCACCGTGGGATTGCTCGGAATCGCACCGGCAGAGGCAAGAATCTCGCGCACGGTACCCGCAGACTGGTTCGAGAAGTACACATTCCCGTTCGCATCCACCGCCGCGCCGCACGGAGCACTTTCGCCGGAAACAATCGTCACCGGCGTGCCGTACGAGGCACCGCTGAACGGAATCTCCGTGATGCTGTTGTTGCCCGCACTAAGCGCGAACACATTGCCAACACCATCTACCGTGACACCGCACGCTGCTGCGAGCCCTGAAGCCAGGGTCTGCGCCGTCGCATTCGCGGGCACCACGCCGTTCACAGCCACGTACTTCAGCACGTTGCCATTGTTGTAATCGGTCACGTACAGATTGCCTGCTGCATCCCGCGCGATGCCCGTAGGCTGCGCCACACTCGCCACTGTCGTCTTCGTGGAAGCCGTCGGGAAGACCGCTACCGGCCCCGTACCAGCGCCCGAAAGGAAGGCGCTGGTCAGCAGGTTGCCGCTGCCATCTAGAAGCGTAATCCCGCCAAGCCGTTGGCCCGGAGCCTGCGGCGCGAAGGTGTACTGCACCGTGCAGGTGGCGCCGGCCTGGTACGTCTGGCCGACAACGCATCCGCTACCCGAAGCAAGCGTAAAGTCCAGATTCGGATTGCCTTGCGTCAGGACGTTGATCGAGCCAAGTGTTCCTGGCGTCGTGAAGATTAACGTTGCCGTCTGCACAGCCGAACTGCTGCTCACACCCGTGCTCGGTGCCGCGAAGCTTACCGGCACAACGGCCAGAGTGCCCGTCGCGGAGCTCGCGTTGTAGTTGGCATCCGCCGCGACATTCACCGTGACGGTGTCATTGCCCGCGGGCAGCCCCGTCGTCGGATACACCCCGGTGCAAGTTTCGGCAGCGGAGCTTGTGGTGCAGGTTGCGGTAACAATCGCGCCCGACCCAACCTGGAACGTCACCGCTCCCGTGGGCGGCACAGCCGCATAGCCCACCGTGGCCGTCAGCGTAACGCTTGAATCCAACGCCGCCGTCGTGGTCGCCACTGCGATTGAAAGCGCACCGGAGGAAGCCGCGCCGCTGAGCGCAATGGCTTGCGTCGTACCGGCCACATTCAAGCTGTTGTCAGCGACGTTGAAGTTTGCAGTAAGCGGCGATCCAGTCATCTGCGGTGTAAACGTCGCGCCCACACTGCACGATGCCGCTGAAGCCAGCGTCGCCGTTGTGCTGCAGTTCGTAGAGTTCGGATCCAGCGTGAAGTTTGGTGACGACGTTCCAAGACCGGAGATGCTCAACGTCGCGTTACCGATGTTGGTCAGCGTCTCGCTTTGTGCTGCCGCTATTCCACCCACGGCCGTATTCGCGAACGTTAAGGGGGTTCCGCTCGTGCGGGTCAGCTTGGCAATCTGGTTGGCGGCGCGGCTGGACACATACAGATTGCCGCTGCCATCCACGATGATGAACGCTGCATCGGACAGAGTTGCATTGAGCACGGTAGGCGCAAAGGTGCCCGCGGCAAACTCCTCCGCCGAAGTCCCGTTCACCAGGCCGGCGTAAACGTCTCCGGCAGCATCCACCGCGATTCCGCCCGGTGTCGTCAGCCCCGTCGCGACCGTCGTCTGCGTCGTCCCGTCTGCTGTAACCCGGATGATGTTTCCGCTGAAGTAGCCGGAGATATACACGTTGCCCGTAACATCGAGCGCTACACCGATCGCGTGGCTCAGGCCCGTGCCGTACGTCGTGGAAGCCCCAAAGCTGCCCGCCGTGTACTTTTGAACAACGTTGGCCGCAGCCGAGGCGACGTAGAGGTTACCCGCAGCATCCAGTGCAATCTGCTCCGGATTGCCAATACTCGCAACCGTGACAGGCGTACCCGTACCGCCCACCAGCTCTGACACGCTGTTGGCGAAGTACTGCGCGTAGTAGATGTTGCCCAGGCCGTCGATTGCGATGCCGCTCGGCTCATTCAAGCCCGTCAGGACCGTCACTGGCGTGCTTGTGCCTGCTGCAACCTTCTGGATCGTTCCTGTATCAGGTTCCGTGAAGTAAAGGTCCCCTGCAGCGTCTACTGCAAACCCGTTCTGCGAACTTACATTTGTAGCGAATGTGCTAACGACACCCGTGGTGAACACAGCCTGCGGTCCGGTTCCGGTACCCGAGAGGTACGTCGAAGCCACGGTAAGCGGCGTGGCATCGTTCGACTTCAGGAGAATGCCGCCCACGCGCACACCTGGGGCCAGCGGATTGAAGCTGTACTGCACCGTGCAGGTCTGGCCTGCGGTATACGTGGCGCCTGCCGCGCAGGCATTGGTCCCGCCTGCAACGTAGCCAAAATCCAGCCCCGTTGCACCTTGCGTGACCACCTGAATCGCCGTTGCAAGGTTTGCATTGAGCGTTGTGTTTGCGCCGAAGACCAGCGTTGCCGTCTGCGTCGCTGACCCGGATCCCACAGCCGTGGACGGAGCGGCAAAGCTGCCCGGCACCACATTCAGAACCGCTGCGCTGGACGTCAGGCCTGCGTAGTTGCTGTCCGCGCTGATCGCGGCCGTGATGGTGTTGCTGCCCATCGAAAGACCCGCGGTCGGGTAGCTCGCGGTGCAGGTCTCAGACCCCGCACTCGCTACGCAGGTTGCAGTCACAGTCGCGCCGGAACCCACCTGGAAGGTGACGTTGCCCGTGGCCTGCGCGCCGCCATAGCTGATCACGGCGCTCAGCACCACTGGCGAGCCAGCCTGCACCGTTGCGTTGCCTACAGCGAAGGTGACAACGCCCGCGGTCGCTGAACCGGAGACGTTCTCCAACTGCGTTGAGCCGGAAACGTTCAGGTTGTTATCCGTGACCATCACGGTACCCGTGGACGCTCCCGAGGTCTGCGGTGTGGACGTGAAACTTAGAACACAGCTACCAGCAGCCGCAAGCGGGGTCGAAGTGCTGCAAGTTGTGGAGGCTGCGACGATCGAGAAATTCGCCGAGGACGTGCCGAGGGCACTGATCGTCAGCGCCGCATTGCCAATGTTGTTGACGTTGACGGTGTTCGCGCCCGTGATCGAGCCCACACTCGTCGTGCCAAACACATAGCTCGCCGCGGAAGAGACATTGATCTCGTAGACGCTGTTATTTGCGCGATCATCTGTCACATATAGATTGCCCGCGTTGTCGATGGCGATCCCATTGCTGCGAACAAACGTGCCTACCGTTTGAACTGCGAGATATCCGCCAGAGCCGTTGGGTGCGTAGCGCAGCACATGAGTGGACGTGCCATCCGCCACGGCATACACCGTTCCGGCAGCATCGACCACCACTCCATTCACATTGCCAAGGCCAGTCGCAATCGTCGAGCGGGCATACGACCCACCACTGTAGGTCTCCTTGTAAAGCGCAGAGGTTCCAGCATCAGCGACATAGAGGTTCCCCGAACCGTCCACAGCAAGACTGATGATGTTACCTAAGCCGCTGTCCAGCGTAGTTGAGGTGTAGTTCCCTCCGCTGTACGTCTCCTTCAGAAGCTGCCCGCCATTGCCGATGTAGACATTGCCGGCGCCGTCGACAGCCACGGCGAATGGTCCATTCAACCCGGTGAAGGGAAACGTCTGCGCGTAACCGCCGGGGCTATTCACCTCTTCAGCAATGCGGTTGTTATTGGTATCCGCTATATAGACATTCCCAAGCCCATCTACAGCGACTCCCGAGGGATTATTCAATCCGCTGCCCAGGTTCGTCTGCGTGTAAGTGCCCCCGGAGTACGTCTCCTTGTAGAGATAGCCTGGACCGCGGGCGACATACAGGTTCTTATTTCCGTCGATCGCAATCCCGAAAGCATCACCAACGAGGCCGCTCACCAGCGCCGTCTGCGTGCCCGGGTACACGACAGCCTGCGGCCCCGTTCCGGTACCCGTCAGGTAGCTTGAACCAAGCACCGAACCATTGCTCGCCAGCAGGAGCAGGCCGCCGTTACGAGCTCCAGGAACCGTCGGCGTAAAGGTGTACTGCACCGTGCAAGTCGAACCCACCGTCGATCCGCTGCACGTAAAGCCGATTACCTTGTAGTCAAGGTTTGCGCTCCCTTGCGTCAGCGCGCTGACGGAGCTCACCGTGCCGGCCTGGCTAAGAACAAGCGTCGCTGTCTGCGTCGCCGACGCTGAACTCACCGCAGTTGTCGGAGCGACGTAACTGCCCGGCACAACGTTCAGGGTCGCAGTGCTGACTGTCGCGCCAAGATAGCTGAGGTCTGCGCCGATCGTAGTTGTAATCGTGTTATTGCCCACGGGAAGACCCGCAGTGGCGTAGCTCGCCGTGCAGGTCTCAACCCCCGCACCCGCCGTGCAGATCGCCACCACAGTCGCGCCGGAACCGATCTTGAAGGTGACAGGGCCTACAGGTTGCACGCCACCGTAGCTGATCACCGCATTCAGCGTTGCCGCGGAGCCACTCACAGCCGAAAGACTGTTTGTCGTGATCACCTCAACACCAGGCGATGCAATGCCGGTCAGGGTCCCCGTTTGCGTGGAACCGGAAGCGTTCAGGTTGTTATCCGTCAGCGTCAGCAAGCCGGAAGTAGAGTTAATCGACTGCGGCGCGTACTTAGTACCCACGGCGCACACACCACTTGGTGGAAGCGTGCTGCTGGTGCTGCAAGTCGTCGTCGTGCTGTCGACAAGGAAGCTAGCGGAGCTCGAACCGAACCCGGCAAAGCTTAATGCTGTGTTGCCGTTGTTCTCTAACTTAATCACGTCAGCAGCAGACGTCGCACCCACGGGCGTGCTGCCAAACCTCTGCGCCGGCATGGCCGTCCGTGTGATTTTCGCAATTCGGTTGTTTGTCGTGTCGCCGATGTAAAGGTTGCCAACGGCGTCGAGCGCAAGAGCGTAGGTCCCAAAGCCACTGACAACCACGGTCTGCGCATACGTGCCTGCCGCGAAACGAACCACGTTCTGGCCATGGTTGTTCCCCACGTAGATGTTGCCGGCTGCATCCACCGCCACACCCTGGGGGAAATTCAAACCCGTGCTAGCAATTAGCGTAGATACGCCGGACGGCGTCACCATGTACAGCTGGTTATCCACCGTCGCCGCATACACATTTCCGGCGGAGTCTAACCCCAGTGACAACACGGACTTGTTCGTCAGCAGAGTGCTCTCTGCATAGCCGGAACCCTGGGGTGTCAGCTTGATGAATCCACTGATGCTGCCGTTGGAGGATGGAAGGTAAATATCACCCGCGCCGTCCACGGCCAGAGATCCGTCAATCTGACCGCCCGTATTGATCGAGAAGCTCTGCGGATTCGCAAGATTACCGTTCGGATACTTTGTCAACGTATTGCTGCAGCAACCGCCTGAGCTGTACGTGTACACGTTCCCGACACCGTCGATCGTGACGCCTACCGGCCCGTAGTACTGCCCCGAGCTCGCAATCTGCGTCCCACTCGAGTTCAATTCAATGACGTGACCCGCCGCAATATTCTGCGCATAGAAAACGTTTCCTGCAGGATCGATCGCAATCGACGCCGGTCCACTCGCGCCAGCAAGCGTGACCGGGCTATTGCCTTCGAAGTTCACCAGCGGACCCTGCCCAATGCCGCTCAGGTAGGTGCTCGCCACCATGTTCGATGAGCCGTCATACAACAGCACCGCGCCCAGCCTCACACCAGGGGCGGTGGGCTTGAAGGTGTACTGCACCGTGCACGACGCACCCACACTGTAGCTCGTACCCTGGGTGCAAGTGCCACCGGTGACCGCAAGGAAGTCCTTGCCCGCAACACCCTGTGTAACTACCTGGATGGCAGTCGCGCTGGTCGCATTGAGCGTCGTTGCGCTGCTGAACACCAGCGTAGCCGTCTGTGTTGCAGAGCTTGTGCTCACCGCGGTACCCGGTGCGGCAAAGCTCGCCGGCACCAGCGTCAGCGTGCCCGTGCCCGAGCCTGCGGTGTAATTGCTATCAGCCGTGATGTTCGCTGACACGGTGTAGTTCCCGGCCGGCAACGCGCCAGTGTTGTAGTTTCCAGTGCAGGTTTTGGTATAGGACGAGGTAGTGCATGTAAGCGGACTGACAGCAAACGCCCCGACACTCATCGTCACCGTGCCAGTCGGTGCAACGCCGCCATAGCTGATCGTTGCAGTCAACGAAACGGCCGACCCCGGAAGTCCACTGACAGCTGCGACAGTGACCGCCACCGGACCCTGCGCTCCCGTCCCACTTACCGCCACGCTCTGCGTTGTGCTCGGCGAGGCGTTCAGGTTGTTATCCGTGATGACCAGTGAGCCCGCGTAGCTGCCCACCATCGCAGGCGCAAAGCTCACAAGGCCCGTGCAGGTCGTACCTGCGGCCAGCGCCCCGGCGGCCGATCCGCTGGAGACTTGTGGGCATGTAGAACTGTTGGATAGCGAGAAGCCGGCAGACAAACTCGGGTTCGTACCTGCGCCGGGCGCCGGAAACGACAGGTTCTGCGTTCCGACGTTGGCCAAAGCCACGCTCTGCGGTACGCTGCTGCTTCCAATGGCGGTAGTCGGAAAGCTGAGCGCCTGGTTCGTGCTCAGGTTGAGCACGTTAACCGACGCAGCAAATTGGTCAGGGAAGTAGAGATTGCCCTTGCCGTCCAGTGCAATGCCGTAGATGAATCCTGCGCTGAAGCCGGTAAGGTTCAACTTCGTTCCGACACCTGCAGGCGTGATGAACACGATCCCATTGGAGCCGTTCGTCACCCAAAGGTCGCCAGCCGCATCCACCGTCAGGCTGTTCGGCCCGTTCAGCGCCGCGCCCGTTGGCGTCACGTTGGTTTGTACGCCGTTGGTGATCTCAGCAATCTGATTGGTGCTCGCCAGTGTCACATACACTGTCCCGTTGCGATCGACCGCCACACCGCTGCCGCTGCTGTACCCCGCAACGGGGAGGCTTGTGATCGTTCCCGCCTGGTTCACCTCAATGATCTTGCCGTCCGCTGCATCCGCAACGTACGCGGTCGCCGAAGCGTCAAGAGCAACCTGGCCCAGACCGCCGCCTGCGCTCGCTCCCAGTGCAATCGTGCGGAGCAACGTACCGCTGGCGGAGACCTCCACCAGGTTGTCCGTTCCACGATCCACAATGTAGACGTTGCCCGCCCCATCGACCGCCGCGGCCGCGAAGAGCGACGAACTGTTCGCAGAGGTATACAGAGCGGCGCTCACACCAGCAGGTGTCACCTTGTAGAGCGTCGGCGTACTGTTCGGGTCGTAGATGTTCCCTGCGCCGTCAACCGTGATCGCCCGCGGCGCCGCTGGAACACCGGGGAGAACCGTCCCCTTGGGTGCCAGGAAGGCAACCTGCCCGGCATTGCCGACCCCACGGACGAACGCCGTTGCCAAGACATTGCCGCTCGCATCCGTCAACTGCACAGCACCGGTACGAAGACCCGCCGCCTGCGGGGCAAACGTCGTATAAACCGTGCATGTGCTGCCCGCCGCAAGAACTCCGGTGCACGTGCTGCCCGTCCCTGCCGCGAAATCCTGCCCGGCGATGCCTTGCGTCAGAAATTTCGGTGTCCCCAACGCCGTGCCGCCGGTGTTGGTGTCAATCACGAAGGTGATTGGCTGCTGTGCAGACGTCGTTCCAACCGTCACCGTACCGAAGTCAGGCAGGGCGGTCGTGAGCTTCGTGACCTTGAACGTGCCAAGATCCCCCACAAAAATGTTGCCGCTGAGGTCAACACCCATGCCCCTGATCTGGCTGAAGGCGTTCGACACCGTGCTCTGCACGTAGCCGCCGCTGCCGTTCGGGGTCTCCTGATACAAAGTAGCGTTCGCGCCAATGTAGACGGTGCCGTTGCCAGTAACGGCGACGCCCGCGCAGGAAGCGCCGCAGGCAAATGCGGTCTTCTCGGTGTACGTGGCCGTCGTCGCGACCGCACCTACCGGAGCGAAAACACGTACCTTGTTCGCCGAACCGTCCGCCTGGTAGATAACGCCGTTTGCGTCCACCGCAAGATTGCGCGTCTGCGAGAAATTGGCAACGATGGGGTGTGGAGTGTATACACCGCCGGACAACGTGTACTTATACAGCGTGGTGCTGTAGTTGTTCGTGTAGATATTCCCGTATCCATCCACAGCAACTCCCGCGGTCGTGCCTCCGGGAACCGTGAAAAGGGTCGTCAGCGTATAGCTGCCGCCTGAATAGCTAATCTTGTCGATGTTTCCGTTGCTCTCGTCCGCCGCATATAAGTTCCCACTGGAGTCAAAAGCAAGACCGTAGAAATAGTCCGCCACGACGCCGATGCTCGCCGTGGCATAACTTCCATTGCTATAGGTCGACTTGAAGATCCCTATGGCGGAATTGAAGCCCGTAAATACGTTCCCCGATGAATCCAGTGCAAGGCCCTCGCCGCCGCCGCTCGGGCTCGTGTACACCGTCGTCGCCGCCGCTCCCGTGTGGGCCGTGATTTGCCCAAATGCCCCAGGTGCCGCCACAACGGCCACGACAGCCAACCCAAGCTGGGTCGCGACAGCACGGCGCCACGATCTCAAGGCATGTCCCACCCAACTGCCTGGTCGCCGTTGCACTCCGGGTGCGGTGGCTGGAGATTGGGAGTCGCAAGAAACTTCAGTGGTGCCTGGGGTGCACGGGCGAGACGTAAGAGACATTAGGCCGTAACTTTCGTGGGCACACAGCTCGTATCCTCTGTCCCTGAACAGGGCAGAGTCAGGTGCGTCTGGGTACCTCAAAACGGTGTTCTGTCGTGAGTAAACCACGCAAAAACAGCGCCGTCAGATCCATAAGCCCTTTTTACTGTTGTACTTACACGAAAGTTGTAGACCTTTGGGCACACTTTCCCCCAAATAGGTCACGTTACTTAAGAGCTGGGGCGGAGTCCTCTCGCGACCTAAGTGTCGGCGGCGGACGTGAACGTCCCGTAAGACTCCCGTTATCGGCCTGCCAGTTTAGGCAAGTCTGTTCGAGGGGCGGATCTACTCTCACCGCCGTTCTTTGCTGCAACAAGGCAAGTCCTGTGCAGACGCAGCCGTGAGCTCGGAAGCGCGTAGTTGCCACCGCAACAGGACCAAAGAGGCCAGGAGGCATAAGTTGTTAAGTTGTGGAGCCGACGAACGGACTTGAACCGTTGACCTGCTGATTACGAATCAGCTGCTCTACCAACTGAGCTACGTCGGCGTTCCAAGCGTGATTCTACCGGGAACGGTCCCTGATGCAAAGCCCCCGAGGGCGCCGAGTGCTTCCGAGGCTAGTCCTTGGAAAAGATGGGCATCGGGTTTTGCGGGTTCAGGTGCAGACTAAGGAACTCGGCTTCAGTCGCCGGCGGCTTGCCTCGCAGGATGCGGATCAGCGCACGTCCACCACCGAAAAAGATCGCCAACGCCAAAGCCGCCAGGCCGAGGAACCCGGAGAACAGGATCACGTTTGCGAGCATTCCGAAGGTCTTGCGTGTCTCGACGACGTCGGGCGTCACCATCGCTTTGTCGGTGCTGGCGATTTGGCGGTGGTGCGCGTTCTCCACCAGGGCCTGTGCTGCATCCGTCGAAAACGTTCCGTTTGCCACCGCGACCAGCGAACCCTCGCGCCGGGTCCTGGATTTCGCAAAGCTCGGGCCTAACCCGGCGATCAAGGCGTCGATCGCACGCTGGTGAGCGCCGGCGATCGGGGGCGTGGGGTACAGCAGCAAAGTGAGCGTCTCCGCGCCGCGCTTGTCGGCGTACTTTGCCGTTACCGCCTCGGCCTCTTTCTCCCAGCCCAGTCCCGCCGCTGGCAGCACACCGCCTTCGGCCATATAGCTCCGGGTACCGGTCGCATAACGCACGCTGCCGGCCACCAACCCGCGCGTGGGTAGCAGTGAGGGCAGCAACGGCTGCAGAGCCTGGCTTCCAATTGCCGTAGGCATCACCTCGGCCAACGAACGTAATGTAGGGAGATCAGCCAGCGTGGCCGGGGAGGTCGCAAGCGTCGCAGGAAAGGCTGCAACCAGTGCAGCGCCAGTCGTGAACAGCACACCGCCGCCGCCGACAGCAGCCAACGTGCCCAGCCCCTTGATCTCTCGCATCCCTGGCTGCAGCACGATGGAATACGCGGCCAACGCGCCGGAGGCGTCTTTAAACTCAACTGCCTCAACGTGCATCGTCTTGCCGCCCGGCCCCACGTAGTCCTCCACGGCCGAGCGCTGCGGATTACATTCCCCCAGGGCCGCCTTGTTCGCATTCACCAGCGAAAATGCCGGCTCAGCGACAGCCGGAGCCGCGGTCGTCGCCTTCCAATCGGCGAATCCTGCTGCGGGCAACAGATCCGGATGGAGCGCAACCGTGGTTTGCGGTCCGTGAGCCGCTGGAGAAACCTGGGCTGAAGAAGAAAGTGAGAGCGTCGCAGCCAGCGCGCTGAGAGCCAAACCGAAGCGAAGGCGCATGGTGATTGGACACCGCAAACCACTGAAAAGTTCCATCCCGCACGGCTCGTCTTGTAGCTGCTTCATCCCCGCAATCTCCCTAGAAGAAGTCTTAACGCTCTGCCCGCTCAGTGGTTCGCGGCTTCGTCTTACTCCCGCCAGGCCTGCCGTTGATAGCCCCCGCATACCGCGCCACCCCCGCATACAGGCTCTCCGCTACCCGCTCGCGGTACGCCGGCCGGTTCAGTTCTTGAGCATCATCCGGATTGGTGACAAAGCTAATCTCTGCCAGGATCGACGGCATATTTGCCCCGATCAGCACCACAAACGGAGCCTTTTTCACCCCGCGATCCTTCAAGCCCTCGTTGCCCTTCTTCAACCCCGCGTACAGAGAAGTATCAACATCCGACGCCAACTCCCGGCTCTCATCAATCTTGTCTTTCAACGCAATCTTCTTCACCAGGTCGCTCAGCTGGTTTACCCGCTGCGAGCTCACCGCGTTCTCGCGGCCGGCTACCTGCATCGCCTCCGGATCGCTGGTGAAGTTCAGGTAATACACCTCCACCCCACGGGCACTCGCGTCCCCCGAGCTGTTCGCATGCACGCTGATAAACAGGTCCGCCTGGGCCTTGTTCGCAATCGCCGTCCGGGTTTCCAGCGGAATAAACGTGTCATCCGCCCGTGTGTAGACGATCTCCGCCCCCAGCCGGTCATGCAGCAGCTTGCCCAGCCGCAGCGCCACATCCAGCACCACATCCTTCTCCTGGATCCCATCCGCGCCCAACGTCCCCGAGTCGTGCCCGCCATGCCCCGCGTCGATCACGATGCGCCCGATCTTCAGCCCCAGCGCCCGCATGAGCGTGCTCTGCCCATCGGCTGTTGGCGGGGGCGGAGCCGCGGGCACCCCGGCCACCTCCGCACCCCTGCTCGCAGGCTGCGCCCCAACCGCGGCACCCTGTCCCTTGTTCCCTACACCCTGGTCCCGACCCTTCGCCCTGTCCACCACCGGCTTGCTCGTCGGCTTCGCGGTAGCTTCAATCACCCCCGGCCCGTCGCTTACAGCAGCTATCTCCCGATTCCCCTCAGGCGCGGCCGACGTCACCGAGTTCGGCACCGGCTTAGCGACAGTCGGCTTCGCGGAGACCACCACCCGGGGCCGCGCAACCGGCTGATTGGTCGTCACGGGCTCCGTCCGCTTCGCCGGCAACCCAAAGCTGGAACTGCCATCAGTTACGGGCATCGGCGGTAGCGACGAGAACTCACCGCCGCCTACCTTGGACGGGCTCCCCGCATCCCCTGCACTCGGACGTTCCGCTAACCGGGTCGTATTCGTGGTCAGTGACTCACCCGGGGCAGCAGCTTTCTCGATCCCGTGCGGCCCATCCGATCGCCCCGAAGTCGCCCTTGCAGCCGCCAAGTCGCTGGTCGGCTTTCCGACTGGGGCGTTCACTGCCCCATCTGCCGGCCCGGCGACCTGCGCACTCGCTGCCCCGCTGAGTTGCTCACCCGCCGGCTTGCCATGGATGTCAATGATGAGCCGCGTCGGATTCGGTAGCAAAAATGCCGAATACTCGGCCACAGCCTGCACATCCAACACAATCCGCGTCACATCCGCCGCCGACTGCCCCGCCCGGATCATCTTCAAAAAGCCATCATCGGTGATTGCAAAGCTCTTCCCCATTAAACCCGGTGCCAGCTTCGCTCCATGCAGGTCAAAGAAGATCCGGTCCGGATGCTCCACCCGAGCCGCCTTGAACTCCACCTCGCCGCCTAGATCGATGGCTACCCGCGTGTAGCTCGCCGTCGACCAGTGCCGAATCCCCGTAACCATCGCCGGCGCCGCCCCCGGCACCCGCCGCTGGTCGTCCACCGCATCCGACACAGGAGACGATTCGACCGCCATGCGATCCGAAAAGGACGGGGCAGTTCCCTTGGTGGTCATCCCGCCAGGGGATCTGCGTTCCTGAACCCCGCCGCTGGACTCCGCCCTCGGCGTGGCACCAGGTTCGGCCATAATGGCCGTCTTTCTCGTTGTAACGCCCCCCGGCACCCTGCCATCATCCGGCGCACCACGGACCTCCGCCGTTCCAACCGGATCAGTCCGCTTTCCCACCATTCCAACATCGCCGGCACCCCTGGCCGCCGCACTTTTCGGATAGCTCTCTCCAAGCCAGGTCCGCACTTTGCCTGCCTCGGCCACATCCCCCGCCCCGTCAGGTCCTAGCAGGTCCAGCGCCTTCGCTAAACCTGGAGCCGCCAGAGAACTCGCCGGGTACGCCTTTGCCAGAAACTCATACTGCCCCGCCGCATCCCGCAGCGCCTTCCGGTCCTTCAACTCCCGGCCCTCTTCGGCCAGCAGCTCCGCCACCGCATCCACCGCGCGCGGAGCATACAGATCGCCCGGGTTCCCGTGGTAAATCGCCCGAAACCCGTTCATCACCCCGGCATACTTGATCTTCGTATGCTGCCCAACCGGCTCTTCCTCAAACGCCGCACGCGCCGCCACCGCCTGCTTCCAGGCTGCTGCCGAACTAACAGCCGAGCTCACCGGCTCCTGCGCCTGCCCCGCGACCCCGCACAAACACGCCAACGCAGCCCAACAGCGGACGCACCCTCTCCAACCCACAGGAAAACTCCGCTGAAGCCCTGCCATAGTCTCCAGTTTAGGCGGGCGGGTGCTTGGCCCGCCTGTGAATCCCGCACGGTACTCAGGGATGCACCTGCACAAAGGAGTCAGCCGCGGAGGTCTGTCGATGTGTTCCGCTGTCCCCATTGCTCCGGCCGCAGCGGCCCAAAGTTCCGCCAATCCGCCGACCCCGACCTCCGGTACCACACGCGGCCGGGTGCCCCATCTTCGCGACAGCTTCACCGTCAATAAGGTGGATGCCCCTGCGGAACTTCCAGGCTCCACCCCCAATGCTCGGTGCCCTACCCCAACAAACTCCCCACAACCTCCGTAACGCCACCCAACGCCCCATCCAGCGCGGCAACATCACTTCCACCGGCCTCCGCCAGATCCGGCCGTCCTCCACCCTTGCCGCCCACCTTCGCCGCAATCAACCCAACGATCTTCCCCGCCTGCACTCGCCCCGTCAGGTCCTTCGTTACCCCGGCGATCAACGACACCTTACCCTCTGCCGTAGCCGCCCCCAGCACCACCACCCCAGACCCCAACTTCCCCCTCAACTCATCCACAAGGTTCCGCATCTGGCTTTTATCCAGCGCATCCACACGCCGAGCCAGCACCTTTACACCCTTCACCTCAACCGCCGACGAAGCCGCATCCGCCGTAGCCGCCGACGCCGACTTCATCCGCATCGACTCCAACTCCCGCCGCAGCTTCTTCATCTCCTCGTCGGTTTGTGCAAGGCGCGCCTGTAACGCCTCCGCACTCACCTCGCCCCCAACCACCTGCCCGGCGACGCGAGCCACCTCAGCATCCCGCCGGAACAAGCTCAACGAACCCGTCCCCGTCACCGCCTCCACACGCCGCACGCCGGAGCTCGACCGAGCTCTCGCCCACCAGCTTCAGCAACCCAATCTCGCCCGTAGCCGGCGGTATGCGTCCCCCCGCAAAGCTCCGTCGAGAAGTCCCCGATCTTCACCACGCGCACAAACTCGCCATACTTCTCGCCAAACAGCGCCGTCGCGCCCAGCTCATGCACCGCCACGTCGATCGGCACATCCACCATCGTCTCCACGGGCTTGTTGGCCAGCACCTGCGCATTCACCAGGTCCTCAATCTCCTGCAATTCTTCGGGTCCCACCTGCGTGAAGTGGTTGAAGTCAAACCGCAGCCGCGCCGGATCATTCAACGACCCAGCCTGCTTCACATGCCGCCCCAACACCTCCCGCAACGCCGCATGCAGCAGGTGCGTCCCCGTATGGTTGCGCATCGTCGCGTGCCGCACGCCGCCGTTCACGACGGTGTCGAGCGTATCCCCCACAGCGATTCCATGCATCGCCCGAACCTGGTGCGCAAACACCCCCTGCACCGGCTTCTTGCACCCCGTCACCTCGGCCACAGCGGTCGCGTGGTCGGCAGCATGCAGCCACCCCACATCCCCCACCTGCCCACCGGAGTCCGCATAAAAGCTGGTTGCATCCAACACAACCTCGCCAGCCTCCCCAGCCCTCAACTCCTGCACTCCCACCCCATCGCGCACCAACGCCAACACCCGCGCCCCATCCAACCGGGTAGCCCCATACCCCACAAACTCAGTCTTCGCCAACTCCCGATACACAGGCGCCGCCGACTTCTGCGACCCACCCTTCCAAGAAGCCCGAGCCCGAGCCTGCTCCTCCTGCATCGTGCGGTTAAAGCCATCTTGATCGAAGTCAATGCCAGCGTCTCGCGCTGCATCCACCATGAAGTCGAGCGGCATACCGTAAGTCTCGAAAAAGAAGAAGGCCGTTGCCCCTGAGAGAATTCGTCCCCTTGGCTGGGTCGCTTCCGTTGCACCCCTGTAAGCAACACTCAAAGCATTCTGAAACTGGATCGAATACGAATCGATCGCCGCCTGTGAGCCTTGGGGAAGAGAGAGCTCCGTCTTAAGTGCGACCTCTAATTCGGGGAGCCGCTTGATCGCTTGCAGAGTCGCATCAAGCTCCCGAGAACCCCTGTCAAGCACCCGAGCAAACTGCTGCTCCTCCGCCAACACCACCTTACTCACCCGCTCCGCCACATCCTTCAACTCCGGGTAAGCCGCCACCATCTCATCCCGCACCGCAAACACCATCTCAAACAAAAACGGCTTCTCCTGCCCCAGCAGCCGTCCATGCCGAATCCCCCGCCGCATAATCTTCCGCAGCACATACCCACGCCCCTCATTCGAAGGCAACACCCCATCCGCAATCAAAAACGTAGCCGCCCGCGCATGATCCGCAATGATCCGCAGCGAAGCCGCCCCCTTCTCATCACTCACCGCCCACGTCTCAACGAGCCCCACATCCGGGTGCCCCATCTTCGCGACGGCTTCATCGTCGCTAAGGTGGGTACGGGCGAACCCCGTCAGCCTCGCCGCAGCCGCCCACAACGGCGTAAACAAATCACTCTCATAATTCGACAACTTCCCCTGCAACACAGCCGCAATCCGCTCCAAACCCATCCCCGTATCAATGGAAGGCTTAGGCAGCGGCGTCAACGTCCCGTCGCTCGCCCGGTCGAACTGCATAAACACCAGATTCCAGATCTCCACATACCGCTGATCATCCTGCGGAAACGGCTTATCCTCCCCCGTCTCACTCGCAGCTAACCCCAAATCAAAAAAGATCTCCGAGCAAGGCCCACAAGGCCCCGTATCGCCCATCTGCCAGAAGTTATCCTTCGCAGACATCTCAAAGATCCGTTCCTTCGGCACCCCGGTCTCGATCCAGTACCCCTCCGCCTCATCATCCCGCGGCACAGTCTCGCTGCCCTCAAAGACCGTCACATACAGCTTCTCCGGCGAGATCCCCCACCAATCCGGCGAAGTCAACAACTCCCACGCAAACGCAATCGCCTCCCGCTTGAAGTAATCCCCAAAACTAAAGTTCCCCAACATCTCAAAAAACGTATGGTGCCGCCGCGTAAACCCAACGTTCTCCAGATCGTTATGCTTGCCACCCGCACGCACGCATTTCTGCGAAGACCCCGCCCGCGAATACTCCCGCCGCTCCGCCCCCAGGAACACATCCTTGAACTGATTCATCCCCGCATTGGTAAACAACAGCGTCGGATCATTGGCCGGCACCAACGAAGAAGAGTGCACCCGCCGATGCCCCTTCCCTTCAAAAAACCGCAGAAAATCCTCACGAATCTGGTTGCCGGACAATGTACGCATAGAGCGTTAGTTTAACAGTGCAGTAGGTTTACCATTCCCTTGAGGAGGGGGCTGCAAGTCTTCGCGCAGCACAGCTCTATGGCTTACAAAGCGCGCACCGGCGCGGCCAAAGCACCGAAGATCCCGGCCATGGATCAACTCACGGCCCAGCGGACCCGGCGACACCTCCTCCGCGACGCGACGCGCCCCGATGAACTGCGCGACATCGCCTTCCAACGCATGATCCTCGCGATCCCCCCAGGCAAGGTCAGCACCTACGGAGCTGTCGCCGCAGCCGCTGGCTACCCGCGGTATCACCGCGCGGTCGCACGCCTTCTGCGCGTCTTCCCGGTCGACCACCTGCCCTGGCATCGCGTCGTCGGCGCCGGCGGAGAGATCAAGCTCCGCGACGACGCCGCCCGGGAACAACGGGCACGTCTGAAACTCGAAGGCGTGGCGTTCAGTGGCAAACGCGTCGCCATGGATCGCTTCGAGCATGTCTTTCGCACCTGGGAGATCTACAAATAAGCTCCGCGAACTGCACAATAGTCTTCGCTTGCTAGCCCCCCGCAAAGCGCTCCGCTATGCGCAAAGAAAAAGCCAGCCGTGGCCGAAGGCTAGCAGCCCACCCCAGGCCGCCAGGTGTTTCCCTCTAACAACAACTCCGCATCCCGCGTAGCCCGCAGCCGCGCAATCTCCTCCGCATGCCGCACCATCTCCACCGTCGTCAGCAGCGCATCGAACGCATCCTCTGACCCCTCAGCCTTTCGCAACACCGCCCGCCCCACTTCCGCAAACAGAGCATCCTCCCGCTTCCGCGCAGCCAGATAGTGCTTCCGCGCCGCCGCATTCGACTTTGCCACCGCCCCCGTCATCAGCCGCGTATAGATCTCCAACAACATCGGCCGCGCGTCCTCGTCACAAACACCAAACGCCGCATCCTCCACCGGCCAAACCCGAAACCCCGCCTCATGCAGCCGCAACAGCACCGGGATCCCGCGCAGGGACCCCGTCCCCACGCTCCCTGATCCACCAATCTGAAACGGACTCTTCGGCGTAATCCCCTTCATCTTCGCCGCGCGCGCCGCGTCGCCACCCTCCATCGCCTGCGCGATTTTGTTGTCATAATCTGCATGACGAAACATGGTCCGGTACCCTTCACCAGAAAACCCCGCCGGACGCTTATGCGGCTTCCCCCAGAACCTCACATCATGCGCATTCCCGGCACGCGCCGCCTGCAACCACTCCTCGCCCTTCCCACTCGCCACCAGCCGCCAAAAGCTGAACAAGTCCCCACACCCCAGCTCCCGCAGAAACCAGGCCGGATAGCTGAAGCAAAGATCGATCCCCACCACCATCCGCGGCGTCTCCCGCGCCAACTCCATCAGCCACAAAGCGGCCTCATCCCGCGTCCGCCCATTCTCCAGCCGCACACTCACCTTGCCGTCAACACCCCGCGTCCAAACCCCCGCCCAGATGTGCCGCCGCTGCCCCGCCGCATCCACCCGCCCCGACCAGTCAATCCCCACAAATCGCTCAATGGCGACGGCGTCACTCACCGTAACACCGAGCCCACAGGCTGCAACGGCTCCGGCACATCGTCCGCGCCCAACGCTTCGAGCAAGCTGATCTCCACCGTCCGCGCCATCGCCGCCAGCGGCAGGGCGTTCAGCGACGCCCCAAACGGCTCCTCTAACTCATCTCCCAGTGCATCCAGCCCAAAGAACGCATACGCCACCAGCGCACAAAATATCGGCGTCCCCCATCCCATCGTCGACGCCAAACCAAATGGCAGCAGAAAGCAGTACGCATACGCCGTCCGGTGCAATAGCAACGTGTACACAAACGGCGTCGGTGTCCCCCGAATCCGCTCACACGCCACCTGGATCGATGCAAACGCACTCACCCGGTCATCCCACAAGCGGTAGATCTGCCCATCGATCTCGCCCTCCGCCAACATCGCCCCATACTCCGCCGCAATGCCCCGCAACAGGGCATCCGGCACGTCGCGAAACGCCTCTACGCTCCACCTTCCCGCATACCGGCCCACCTCCGCAGGCATCGCCTCCCCGCGCAGATGCGCCATCAGCGCATAGGCATACCCAATGGCCCCGCGGACGGCTCGCTCCCGGCGCCCACGGTTCGCGCCCGGCAGCGTCACCGCCAGTCGCGCAAACGACCGCATCTCCCCAATCAACGCTCCCAACTGCCGCCGAGCTTCCCACCAGCGGTCATAGCAGGCGCTGTTCCGGAAGCCCAGGAAGATCGACAACGCCACGCCCAGCAACGTGAACGGCGCCACGCTCCAGGTGTGCAGCGGGCCTGGCGTGTGCTTGTTGAAAGCCACTACGAGCGCAGCTACCACGAACACCGCAGCAAGCTGCGACATAATGCGCGGCAGGATGGACAGCCGGAAGATCCCCAGCAGCTGCCAGAAGGACGGTTTGGGACGAACGATCAAAGCGTCACCATCGCGTTTGGATGCCCGCTACTCTTCCCCGGCCTGCACATCGACTTCCTCCACCTCAGCCCCCCAACTCCGCAATACCGCCCAGACCGCCCGCGTAGAAAACCCGGCAGCCACCAACCGCCGCATCGCCCGCGCAACCTCCTTTTCCCCCTCCGGCTTCTTCATCCGCTTCCGCTCGGCATACGCCCGGGCCAGCGCGACCTCATCCACCTCGTCATACGCCTTCCCCACGGCCTCATTCACCGTCGTCGCAGAAACCCCCTTCTGCATCAATCCCTGCTGCACCCGACGCCGCCCAAACTTCTCATTCTCCTGCCGCAACCGCGTGTAATCCGCCGCAAACCGCTCATCGCTCAGGTACCCCAACTCCTTCAACTTGGCCATCACCCCGGCAATCGCCTCTGCGCCTTCCTCGCCCGGCTCGGCTCTCTCGGCCATGCCACGCCGCAGGTCCCGCTCACTCTTCATGCGGCTCCCCAGCGACTTCACCGCATACTCCAACAACCCCGCCTCATCCAGCGGAGCCTTCATCGACTTCTTCGCCCGTCCAAACGCCATCCCTGCTCCACCTTCCAGCGCCGAACCGCGCACCCTGAACCATTCTCGCCCGGCGCGCGTCTCTACAACAGGCGGTCCGCCGCCGCCACGGCCTTCCCATGCGCATTCGATCTATCCAATTCATCCTGCCCACCCTCGCCCTCCTGCTCACCGCCGCGCCCCTCACCCGCGCCCAGAGCAGTGACAGCAACATCGCCGGCTTCGGCCCACTCGACCCCGCGCAGCCCACCGGCATCACCGTGCCGCAGATCATCGAGCGCATGGGCCAGCAGGAATCCAAGTTCGAGCACGCCCGCGACCAGTACATCTTCCGTCAGCTCGTCAAAATGCAGACCATCAACGACGACAACGGCAAGCCGGACGGCGAATGGCAGGAAGTCACCGACATCTCCTTCGACAACGCTGGTCACCGCGTCGAACACGTCACCTTCGCTCCCGCCAACACCATTGAAAAGGTGATCATCAGCGAGAACGACATTAACGACATCAAATACCGACTGCCCTTCATCCTCACCGCGGCGCAGCTACCCGACTACAACATCAATTATCTCGGCCGCCAAAAGGTAGACGATCTCGAAACCTACGTCTTCGACGTTGCACCCAAGCAGATCGTCAAAGGCCATCGCTACTTCCAGGGCAAGGTCTGGGTAGATCAGCAGGACCTCGAAATCGTCATGTGCAACGGCCTCAACGTCCCGCAGGACGTCCGCCGCGGCCACGAAGACATCTCCCCACCCTTCACCACCTACTATCAGCAGATCGATGGCAAGTACTGGTTCCCCACCTACACCCGCTCAGAAGGCATGCTCCACTTCCCCGGCGCCGAAGGCTCCCTCGCGCAGGACGTTCACCTCCGCGCCACCGTCCGCTACACCGACTACAAGCAGTTCCACACCAGCGTCACGATCAAGTACAACGGCGAAGACATCCCCACTGAAACCGACAAGCCGCAGGGCGACAAACAACCACCGGCCAAACCGCAGCCCTGACCATGCTGGCTCAAATAGCCGATCCCGCACCGGCACGTATACTTCACCTCACCCCCAAGTGAAGCGACACGTTCTGATCTTCGGTGTTGTTGGCGGTCTTCTCATCGCCACGCTCCAGTACACCGAGTACCGGTTCGTGGTGATCGAACACTCCGTCGAACTCTACGGCGCGCTGGTCGCCATCCTCTTCGCGGTTTTCGGCATCTGGCTCGGTCTTCGGATTACGCGCAGCCGCGAAACGGTACGTGAAACCGTCGTGGTGAGGGAAGTGCTGGTGCCGGTGGAGGTCCCCGCCCTCGCGCAAATCCCCTTCGCTCCCGATAGCTCCCGGCAACAGACCCTCGGCATCACCGCACGCGAGCTTGAAGTCCTGACCCTGGTCGCCCGCGGCCTTAGCAATCGTGAGATCGCCACTCAGCTTTTCGTCTCCGAAAATACAGTCAAAACTCACTGCGCCCGTGCCTTCGACAAGCTTGGAGCGTCCCGCCGCTTTCAAGCCATCCAGCGCGGCAAAGAACTTGGTCTCCTGCCATAATCCCGTCATTAGGAAGCACGATTTCCGCTCCCTCGCTGCAAAAATCACCCGAAAGAATGACGACTCACGGCGGCCTCTCACCCCATGCTGACTTCATCGCACTCTCCCAGGAGCCTCCTATGAAACGAATCGTCGTCACCTTCGGCCTCATCTCCGGCCTGATGATCTCCGTCCTCATGGACGGCTCGCTCCTCCTCGCGGACAAATTCGGCTCCAGCCACAGCATGCTTCTCGGCTACACCATGATGGTGGCGTCGTTCCTGCTGATCTACTTCGGCGTCCGCAGCTATCGCGACAACGTCCTCAACGGCAACATCTCCTTCGGCCGTGCCTTCGCCTGCGGCATCCTCATTGCCCTCATCACGACCGTCTGCTACGTCGTCACGTGGGAGATTCTCTACTTCAACTTCATGCCCCACTTCATGGACAGCTACTTCGCCGCACAGATCCACAGGATTCAGACCTCCGGACTGGACCCCGCCACCGCCGCCGCGCGGGTCGCGGCGGTACGGCGCTCTCAGCAGCTTTACCAAAACCCACTGGTCAACATGGCCTACACCTTCCTCGAGCCCCTGCCGGTGGGCGTCATCATCACCCTCATCTCAGCTGCGGTTCTACGCCGCAAGCCGCTTGCCGGAGCCACCGGCACCGCTCCCGCAATCATGACCACGTGACCGGGAAGGCCCGAGCCTCGGTACCTACTTCCGTCGGCGATCCAATCCCATATATCGTGTCAGTCACAAGTCTGAGGAGAGTCCATGCCTTCCATCACCGGCTTCGGCGGTATGTTCCTGCGAGCAAATGAGCCAAAAGCTCTATATGAGTGGTACGCGCAGCATCTCGGCCTGCTGAAGTCTGAGGGCGGCTCCTACTCCTTTCCTGTCCCCACGCAACACCCCGAGGTGGTCTTCTCCTTCTTCAAACAGGACAACGCCTACTTTCCCCCAGCTCAGAAAGCCATGATCAATCTCCAGGTAGACGACCTCGATGGATTGCTGGACCGGCTCATCGCGCAAGGAGTCACCGTCGATCCAAAACGCGAAGACTACGGTGAGTTTGGGAGGTTCGGCTGGATCACCGACCCAGAGGGAAATCGCATCGAGCTTTGGCAGCCTCTCGCAGCGAGTTGATCGCCGATCGCCCGGCATGGCCTCTATCCATCAGGGACCGGCGGGTGCATCGGCGACGTTCGTCGGCCCGCCGTTCACCCCTGCGATACCCTTTGCTTATGCCGTACCGGTCCTTCGCTGCGCTCGCCGCACTTACCCTCGCGCTCCCCCTCGCCGCCCAAAGCAAACCCGCCACAAGGCCTATCCCCGCCGCGCTGAAGCCCTGGACCTCTTGCCAGATCCCCGGCGGCCCCGACCTCGTCCAGACCACGCCGCTCCCGCAAGCGCCCATGACCCGCCCCGCCCAAACACTCACCGGGCCTAAGACAATCAAGATCATGGACGGTCTGCTCGCCGCCTTTAGCTACCCGAACAGCGCGCCTTTCGCCAACGTAAAGATCGAGCAACTCCCGGCCTCCACCTACACGCCCGAAAAAGCCGATCTCATCAGCGAATTCGACGCCATCAATGCCAAGGGCGAAGACACCCAACGCAACTACGCTATGAAACCCACCCTGAACGGGTTCGAGATCTACGGCTTCGACCGCACAGCTCTCGACGGCAACGTGCTCGGCATCTACCTGTTCTTCGACAACTCCCACCACGTCGCCACCACGGCCTACTTCCTCAATGCTCCCCCTGCACAGCGCCGCTTCGCGGCGGTCCAGGACTACAGCAATCTCCGCGAAGGCTTCCTCAACGCCTACACCATGTGCGTTCGCAAAGCCCTTGGCGGCGGCCCGGCGGTCAAGCCGGCAACCCAAGCCAAGCCGGCGCGCAAAGCCGCCAGGCACCGCTAGCGGCTCGTTACAAGCCGAGATCGGGAGGGGCACGGCTTCAGCCGTACTTTCGTTGCTCTGTTGCATTGCGGCTTTAGCCGCGGGGGTTAGCCAAGTGCTGCCCAGGGTTTCTGTCGAACCTTCCGCAAGGCTAATCTCGTGGCGATCGATAACGCGTCGGAGTTCAGCCCTTGTGCTCCGGATTCGGCGTATGCGGCTTCTTCCCCAACTCTCGCCAGTTCTTCTCCACCATCTCCACGTCGTAATGCTTTGCCGCAGCCTGTAGATTCGCAAACGCCTGATCGCGCTCCGCATCCGACACATCCTTTACCTGGTCGAAGCGCGCAATCGCATTGCGGACATGCGACGCATCCGTCATCGGTTCCTTGCGTTTCGTCGGAAACGCATACACCGTCTCGGGCAGTTCCTTACGCTCTTCACTCGACAGCTTGCCATGCTCTTCATGCGGCTTCCAGGTCGGCTTCATGCACTGTAGGACGCGAGTGGGACCATTCGCGTCCGCGCCGACCGCTATCACGGCACGCCTGGAGCCCTTCGCGTCGTCAATAGGCGAAGTTCTCAGCATTTACTTTGTAATCCGCTCTCGGCAGGTCTATCTTTCGCTCGTCCCCGCAAGATTGTTCTTCCACGCGCGACCCACCGCCCTTTTCAAATCCAGGAGCAACGAACATGCAGTTCCGCACCTCGTTCGCCATCGCATCTCTCGGCCTGCTCACCTTCGGCCTCGCCGCTCCGGCCCAGCAAATTGGGGCACCCGCACCCGCGGATGGCATCACGATGGAGATGATGCCCATCACCCCGGAACAGATCGCCTCCTGCCGCGGCCAGGCCACCGCCCAGCTATCTGACGAACAGGACACTCTCCACAAACGCGAACACGGCCAGGACAACGACAAGATGAAACAGGGCGCCGTCACTGGCGTCACCGGCGCAGCCACCTCCGCCATCAGCCGCGGCCGCAACGGCTGGGGGTACTGGGGAAATCGAAATAACAACGGCGCACAAACGGCAGCGGCCACCGGTGCTACCCAGCGCACCGAACGAAACAGCGACAACGTCGCCAGCACCACCGCCACCAGCCAGCAGGTCGGCACCGACGCGTACTCCCAGTGCGTCGCCGGCATCAAGGGACCGGAGTACGTCCACTTCCGCCAGACCGGCCGCATCGAGGCCTTCACCGGATCCGCGCCCTCCGGCCCCGCCACACCGGCCATTGCTGCTGCCGCCGCTGCTGCTCCGCCCGCACCCTCAGCTCCTAAGGCCGCTGTCCAGGACACCGGCGACGGCAAGCATTTCGTTTTGACCGCCCCCGGCCAAACCGACCCGCGTGAGGTCACCCTGGTGGCTGGCAGCAAGAACCAGTACATCGAACAGATCACCGGGGACAAGTACATCGTCATGCCGGACGGCTCCGTCACTCGCATTCCCAAGCGCACGGCCGCTGCCACTGCCCATAAGTAAGCCGCGCTCGCCTCCGGGGATCCGCAGGGTTTCCCCGGGCGTCGTGGCTACCTCAATCCGGTCCGGGGCTCTGCGTCGACGGGTCCTCCTGCGCAAGTTCATCGGCAGGGCCGTGTGCAGTAGCCTCACAGGTTGCAGCAGCGCACCACCTACTCCGCTGCGACTACTTCCGACTCCTCACCCGCTTCCACAATCTCTCCCACATCCTCGGCCGCCTGCGACGCATCTACGCCGTACCGCGCCGCCAGGTCCGGCGCATACCGCGCCATGTCATTGCGCAGCCGAATCAACGACAGGTCCTTTGCCTTCGACTCCAGCATCACGTCCACATCCACATGCTGGATCGACCGCAAGAAGGTGATCGTCTCAAACGGATTGTTGTAGTCCGCATGCCCCGTCCAGATCGGGGGCTGCAACACAGTCTCGGCCTTGCCCGTCTTGCGATTCTTGCGCTTGATCTCCCGCATCTCCGTGCGCGCACAGCTGAAGTGCATCTTCGGCCGTACACCACTCGGCCACGTCGCGCAGAACCGCTCCAACGTCCCCACCAGCGGCAAACCCTCAGGATTAAAGCACCAGTGATGCTGGTAATCCCAAACGCACTTCACGCCCGTCGCCTCATGCACCTTCAGCACATCGCCCGCTGAGAACCGAATGTCGTCGTTCTCCAGCACCAGCCTTCGCCGCACCGGCTCGCTCAACCGCTTCCAGGTCTCCGCCCACCGCCGCCAGCCACTTTCACGATCCCCGTACGCCCCACCCACATGCACCACCATCACGGCTTCGGGCCCGCACTCCATCAGGTCCAGCATCTCGGCCTGCGAGTCCAGATCCCACATGCTCTTCAGCGTCAGCTTCTCGTTCTCGCTGTTCAGCACAATGAACTGCGACGGATGAAAGCTCAACCGCACATCCGCCTCCCGCGCATACCGCCCAAACAGCGCCAGGTCACTCGCACTCTCCTTCACCATGTTGTGAAACTGCGGCATATCCGGATGCGTCGCATACGGCGCAAGATCCGACCCCATCCGATACATATGAATCCCATGCTTGCGCAGATACATCAGCACATCGCACAGATACCCCAACGACACACGCAAATGCGGATCAGCCTGCCACCGCCGCGTATCGCTCGTCTTCAACCCACCCGCACCCATCACCTTCACAGGGAAACCCAACCGCATCGCCTCACGCGGAAACGTCAGCTGCGGTAAGCCCTCGAGTGCCGAGCACTGCGACATGGGCGTCGTGAGCATCCTCTGCAACTCAATGTCAGCAACGTCCTTCTTCGTCGGCGGTTTCACTTTAGCTTTCTTCTTCGCCTTCTTCTTGGCGGCCTTTCTGGCCACGGGCTTGTCATCCCGCAGCGAAGCGGAGGTGTCTGCTTTTGCGGGCCGGCCCGGCCGTCGCTTCTCTTCAGTACTCTTCGCCATTACTCCCCACCTTCCATCAACTCAGCCGAGCTATCGGCAGCAACGCTCGGCGCATCTGCCGCCTCGCTCTCATCGACCACCATCTCGTCCCCAAACCCAATCTCTCTGATCCACCGATTCCAGACCTTCACCGGCAAAGCCCCTCCGCTCGCCTGGTTATGCCCCAACCCATAGCTGTTGTCTGCCTCCGGCGGTCGATGCCGCGCAAGAAACTCGATCAAATTCACACCCGCCGGTGCCCTGCCGGAAAATGTCACCCACCCCGGCCGGTACCCCGTATTCACCCCAAACACAACACTTTTCGCAAACCGCCCACGCCACTGCTGCGCCACCAGCGGATGCACCTGGCACCCCGTGTGCATCCGGATTGCCACCAGGTCCGCCCCAAGCTCTTCCCGCACAGCCTTCGAAAACTTCGGCGGCTGCTTGCGCGCAATCGCCAAGGCTTCCCCAACCTCTTCCTTGGCGCGTAACAACTCCGCGATCTCCGGGAACTTGCCGCTGGTGACATCCTTCGGCCTATCCGCCTTCATCAACAGTGCCAACGCCGCATCCGCGCGTCCCTCATTCGTCCTCCGCGGAGCATTCAACAAACTCGTAGCATCCCGCAAAGCCCCGCCACCAAACCGAGCCTTCGCCGCCCCCAACTCCTCAAACGGTGCCTTGTCCCCCAGATCACTCAGCACAGAAATCCCGGCCAGCCAAAGCCACTCCGCCGCCTTCGCCTCGCCCACCAGCGCCCGTGCACACCACCAGCACAACAGCCCACTGGTCGCCACATCCTTGCCATCTCCGGCCTCGTCCCCCGAGCCATAGGACGTGATCACGACCGACCCCTCAGGCTCGCCAATCGGCCGGTGATGATCGATCAGCAGCAACGGCACGCCAGGCAGGATCTGCCCATCGCGCACACCCAGGTCCGTCACAAGGAGCGCATCGATCCCCTCACCCGCAGCTCGCTCCCGCAGCCGGGCCCCAATCTCCGGTCCCCACGCCGACTCGCCCTTACGCCGGCACTCGCCTTCCACGCTCGGGTACCCCGCCTCACGCAGCGCCCGCAACAGGATCGCGCCCGCAGGCAAACCATCTCCGTCAAAGTCACAAACCACATACACCCGCGAAGCCTTGCCTCTTGGCAAGCTCGCAAGCCACCCAACAAACCGCTCCCCAACCTCATCCGCAAACGCCATCTCTTGCATGGATGCACAGGGAGAGTCAGTCGCTCGCCAGGATCACGCTCAGCGATCTAGGGCATAGCCCCTCCGAGCACGTTTTTGTGGCCCCATAACGCCGGACTGCATGGGCTCCACCACTGCGTACGGCGCATCATCTCGCGTGTCTGGCTGCTGGCCGGGTCCAGACCAAGATCCTTCAGAAGGACAAAGTTACACAGTGTCACCAGGTCCCACTGCACCCCGTCCCAACTACCAATAGAAGACTGCCGGCAAAAATTCAGCTCCCCGACCGTCCGTCGAGCGGACGCATCCATCCCCGCCTGATAAAGAAGGGACTCGCCTACGCCAGCCTACGCCGCCGGCTCATTCTCAAAGTACAAATACTTCCGCCAGTTCGCATCCGCCGACCCAATCATCCGCATGATGTGCCGGCTGGTGTGCAACGTGAACGGCCGCGGCTCCCGCAGCAGCTTCATCTCCGGCAACTCATGCAGCAGATGATTTCCCTTGCGCCGATTGCAGCTCTTGCAGCACGCCACCAGGTTCTCCCATGTAGACAATCCGCCCCGTGACCGCGGCAACACATGGTCCAGCGTCAACTCCGCAGCGGGCAACACCACCTGGCAATACTGGCACGTGTTTCGGTCCCGCAGAAGGATGTTCTTGCGGCTTAGCGCCCGCGTCTGATGCGGAATACGCCGGTACTCCAGCAACCGGATCACGCTCGGCATCTGCATCACTGCCCGATGCGAGTGCAGCGTCGTCCCCTGTTCTTCTTCGGTCCGCGCCACGCCCTTCAGCACCAGCACCAACGCTCGCCGGGCACCGCAAATGTTGATCGGCTCGTAGCTCGCATTCAGCACCAGCACCGGTGTCTGCATCGCCGGCTGGCGAAACACGCCCGCACGAATCTCGATCGCCTCCATCCGCGCCGTCCCTGGCACCGGATGAGTCGTATGGTGAACCTTTCCGCCTCGCTTCGCCCTCGCCTGCCCAGACTGCATTCCGCCTCCGTCAGTTGATCTCGCCGCCTCGGTTTACGTTCTGCCGCCTCTGAAGTGCGCTCTCCATTCCCCTCTGGTCTCTAGTTGCTCAGTGTTTCCGGGTTGTCATTCGCGCAATGAAACCGCGGTTTGCCTGCTTACCGCGGGCGCATCCCACCGCGCCACACTCACCTCAACCGCTCGCAAACTCTCCGGCTGCGCCCGCGCCACAGTCGCCACCCAGACCTTCGCCGCCCCTGCACGCATCAACACCTTCGCGCACTCCCGAGCCGTCGCTCCCGTGGTCAGGATGTCATCGACCAACACCACCTCACGTCCGCGGACGGCAGCAGCCTCCCCAATCTGAAAGGCACCCTTCAGACCACGGCGCCGCTGATCCGGCCTGAGCGCATAGAGCGGACGCGTATCCTTCGTCCGAACCAAAGCCTCCGGCCTGAGCTCCAGCTTCCACCAGGGCCGAAGCTTCACCACCCGCTTCACCCCGGCTCGCGCCAGCAACATCGCCTGGTTAAACCCGCGCTCCCGCTCCCGCTCCTTAAACAGCGGCACCGGCACAACGACCAGCTCCGTCGCAGCCTCGCCCTCCAGCTTCAGCAGAGCCTGCGGCCATCCACTCGCCCAGAACATGCTCCGCCACACGTTGCATCCCGCCAAACTTCAGGGTGTGCAGCATCTCGCGCATGTCGCTGTCGTAGATCCCAAAGCTGACCGCCTTGGCAAAGGCTGGAGGCGCCAGCCGGCAAGCCGTACACTCCGTGACGCCCATCGACGCCGTAAACCGCGCCGACTCCATGCCCAGCGCCTCCCCACAGCGAGAGCACGTCAACTCTTTCGACTCAAGGGCCTCAGCCCGCACCCGCCCCACACAGGCGCCGCACACGCGAACAGGAGTCAAACCCAACATCGGCCCGCCACAAATCCGACAATCCGAGGGCAGCACCGCATGAAGTACATCAGAAGCCGCAGCTCGAGTCACCGCAGCGCAACTTCGCAGGACCCGCGTCACCGAACGCCACCGCGCGGGAGAACTCACCGCGCTTCCAGGCGGCGCACCGAGCGGAGAGCCGGGCGGCCCTCCTGTACCGAGCCGGATTTGCCTTCCGCCTTCGCTGAAGACACACCTCACCCACGGCGCCCCATGCGCTGAAGATCAGACCTTGGGCGACCAGATGCCCGCAGTATAGGCGTTGTCTCATCCGGAAGCAATGACTCCCATGTATACCGCTCAACAACTTGCTGGCTTACCCGCCTACGGCAAACGCGATGTGGGCAACGGCAATTGAAAACCGGTCTGGTAGATTGGGTCCTCGGCCGGCCGCTTCAACACCTCGCCTGGCCCACAGTCCCAACAGCTCAGTGCTGCGGGAACCGGAAGGTTCGCGCCCAGAAGTCCCAGGCGGAAGATCTTCTTCAAAAACCCAGGCGGCCCAAGGTGCCAAAGACCAATCACCGGGACAACATCACCATTCAGATCAGGATGGAAGACGCGTTCATCCCAGGAACGACGGCCCTCGGGGTTGTCGGGGTAATGCCCGATGACATGGGTGAAGTTCTTGTACATGCGCCAGCTCAGGCGCTCCTGGTACTGCGGCATGAGCAGCACGGTACTTTGTTTCCCCTTGCGAATCTCATCCACGAATTCAGGAAAATCGACTGCATTGGTCAAGTTCAGGGCCGCATTCGGTTCGCATCCGTGGCGGTCGCCCCCGGAGATCAGCAGTTGATCCCATTCCGCGGCCAGCTTCATCACCTCGCGATTTTCCCGATAGCTTCGCATGCCGTTCAGCTCAAAGGCATGTAAGTAACACCCGGCGCTACGCAGAAAGCGGAGCAACTCCCCGGCGAACATCGCTGGAGGCAAGCCGTTCAAATTCCAGAGTGGGTGGTTGAAAACCAGCAGAACGCCCGGCATCTGGTTCAGTTCTGCCAGCAAGTCAAGAATCGGCGATTCAAGACCTGCTTTGCTGGCAGCGAGCAGGGCTGCCAGGACCGAAGAAGCGATGTTTCCGGGCAGGTTGTGAACGCCGATGTGAAACGCCGCGCCTCCGAAGGGAATGGTCCACTCCGTAGAGATGGGAGTGTCCTCCAGCTCTGGTACCTGGCGCAGCAGAGTGCAGGCCTCGATCGTATCGTGGTCGGAAAGTGACACCATGGGCCGCAAGCCCAGGTCCCGTATCTGTCCGGACTCAAGCTCATAGGCCTGACGTTCGCAGAGCGGTGGCGTCCAATGCGCGCGCTCCAGGTCCAGACCTATGCCTGTGTTGCGGCGGCCGCGCTCACGCTGAAAGTCGACCCACGACCGCAGAAGCGTACGGTCGTCCAGGTACTTGCCCAGAAAGCCCAGGCTCTCGACCGAGTGCCGAGTGTGCCCGTGTAAAGAAACTCCGCTCTGGAAAGACGGGTGAAGATCCCCACACTTGCTCTGAAACAAGACCCGGTTCTTCACCGATCCCCCAAGACCCCGAAAATCCGTCGGACACGACAATCTGATCCCCTTGCCACGCAATGAGGTGAAGTCACAAAGACTTGCGCGAGCGGCGGCACCCGGCGAACAAAGCTGCCATCCAGTTGTTGGATGCCAAGACGCGCATCCAAGAAGAGGTTAGGCGTGAGCAGATTCGGGAGGCAGCAGAAAATGAACCGGTTAGCAGTAGGGGCTCTCGTATCTGCAGCGGTCGGATGGGGAACTTTGTACGGGACGGCGCAGAAAAGCAGCACGGTGTCTTCAGGGACTGAAGCAGTTCCCGCGACCGCGCTAGCCGCGGGGTCCGCCAGTGCCGACGAGATCGTGCGAAAGCTGGTGCAGGGCAATGAACGCAGGGCTGATCAGCTCAAGGGGTACAACGAGGAGCGCCAGTACACCGTCGTTTACCACGGCGTCCCCTCGCTGAAGGCGAGCATGAGCGTCGAGGCTCACTATGACGCTCCTTCGGAGAAGCGGTTCGAGATCCTGTCACAGAGCGGCCCCAAGCTGCTCATCGATCGCGTGTTGAAAAAGCTGCTAGAGAGCGAACAGGAAGCAGCCAGGAATCCGGATCGCACAGCGTTGACCCCTGAAAACTACAACTTCTCCCTGCTCGGGACAGATGTGGTGGCCGGGAGGCGCTGCTACCGGCTGCAGGTAGAACCCAAGACCGTCTCAAAGTTCTTGTACCGCGGGACGGTGTTTGTGGATGCCCAGGACTACGCCGTTGCCGAGATTCAGGCGCAGCCCGCCCAAAACCCCTCCTTCTGGATCAAGAAGACGGACATTCATCACACGTATGCGAAGACCGGTCAGTTCTGGCTCCCGGAGCACAACCGGAGTGAGAGTGCCGTGCGTCTCGGCGGGACCGCCGTTCTCACGATCGACTACGGCCCCTACCATGTCCAGGGTCCGCCAGCGCCCTAGCGAACGCATCTCTGGCCCGTTCTGGCGAATCGAGGGAGACTACAGCAATGTCAGCTGGGCAGCCTGCTCCAGCGTGATCGGCCTGGGCAGCAGATGAATCTCCGTCCGCTTCACTTCCTGCTCACGGGTAAGCGTCTTCATCAGCAGGATTCGGCCTTGCATGTGAACGCTGATCCGGCTCGACTTCCAATGAACCGCATCCACAGGTGTGCGGTCGAGGAGGAAGTGGCCACCCTGCTGGATCTTCCCTAACAGGCCAAAGCCAAACTCTACCGGGCGAATAATGGTGGCCTGCAAAGTGCAGAGCCGGTTTGTTGCTGCCTTGAGCGATACGGTCCCGGCCATCGCTGCTGCGACGCGCTCTTCGTAAGTGGAAGGCTGGTATGCAGGATCGGGCCGGAACGCGAATTGCATGCAGCCGTTCACCTCCCCTGCCGGAGTAATCAAAAACGCCCTGGGTAGCAACTGGAGCAACTGCCCCGCATGAGCTTCGTCGTCCTTATGGGCAGCGCCGGTGCGGCGGAAGTCTTCAGGATGCCGGACGATGTCGTTGATCCGGTCGGCCTCCGCCTTGGCCTCCCCAGGCGTAAGCGGCTTCCCGTCAATGGCAATCAGCCGATGGAGGGACCCATCACTGAGCTCCGCAACCTTTTCCGTCCAGCGATGCCCGCCGGTGCGCGGCGAAACCTCGTCCGCGGTGTAGGTGTAAAAGTTGTCCTGGTTGCGCGCGGCTACCTCAGCGGAAGCCATGCTGGTGACGATCTGCGCTGGCGTCTGCGCGTGAACGATCGGTACCGCCAGAATGCCAGAGATCGCGAGGGCGCCTGCCCTGAACAGCCCACAACAGGAAATCAAAGGGGACCCAAGCATCAAGACATCAGTATCGCCCAGAACAGCTTAAGTGACACTGAAGAGGACGCGTGATGACCAGGCGCGGTGCTTACCATGGGTCGCTGAGCTGGACCACAACCGATCTTAGGCGAGCGCCGTTCCTAGCTCATTTCACTCGCGGGACACCTTGATCTTCCTTACTAGGCGATGAAAGGTTTCGCTCTGAAATTCGCTATGTCGCTTGACGAGCGATCATTACCGTTCCCAAGGGTGTAACTGCCGCGTAAACCGGAGTAACCAGCTACGGAAAACCAGCGTGGAATATTCGTACAAATTACGTATTGCACGACACGTAAGTTGTAGTACGTTTGCGTGAGCACTCGACAGCACCTCTGGCAGGCGTCTTGTTGTAACGGCTTTCGCGGTTGATCCCTATTGATCCTCCGCAATCGCCGTTATCACGAGCGAGGGAACCCGTGCCTTCACGCACCGGGCAAACATCCTGCCGGGGAGGATGTTCTGTGCGTCTTTGGGCCTCGCAACAAGCTCGTTTGAACTGGTCTTCGGCCCCCGTACGGAGCGTTGATAGACAACAAAGGCCAGATCGACGGGTATTCCTTTTGTGGAGCAGTTAATGTCACCCTGGTCCCGTATGTCCCGCTTCGCCCTGGTGTTCACCGGAGCGATCGCAATTCCCCTCTCGGTCTCGGCCACATGTCATCATCCCAAATGCTCGGTCGACCTCAACACCGCGGATAACGCCACGGTGCCGGTCATCGTGCAGTACGCCAACGATCCATCCGATGCCGAAGCCAGCGCCATCAATGCCTTCGGCCCTGTCTCGCACCGAATCCACTCCATTCGCGCTCTCGCTGCGAAAGTCTCCGGCTCAGATCTGGAGTCTCTCGCCAATCGTCCCGGCGTTGCGTTTGTCTCGCTTGACCGGAAGGTCTCAGTGAGTCAGGCCGCCGTCGCTCCCATCGGCACCACCCCGGAGTTCACCGCTGAGCCCATCAATGCAACGTGGGCCAACGCAAAGGGCTACACGGGCAAAGGTATCGGCGTTGCCGTCATCGATAGCGGCATCAGTGCTGTCGACGACCTCGCTGGCCACATCGTCTACAGCCAGAACTTCGTCCCTAACGAAACCACAACCAATGACGGCTACGGCCATGGCACGCACGTCGCGGGCCTGATTGCCGGCAGCGGGAAGGACTCCACGGGAGCGAAGTACACCCGCACCTTTACCGGCATCGCGCCAGGGGTGAACCTGATCAATCTGCGTGCGCTGGACGAGAATGGCCTGGGTTCTGACTCAGCCGTCATCGCTGCCATCGACCAGGCAATCGCGCTGAAGAACACCTACAACATCAAGGTCATCAACCTCTCGCTGGGCCGCCCCATCTACGAGAGCTACGCCCTTGATCCGCTGTGCCAGGCTGTGGAGCAGGCGTGGAGCGCTGGCATCACGGTGGTTGTCGCTGCCGGCAACGACGGCCGCAACAACAACCTGAACAACCACGGCTACGGCACCATCAACGCGCCGGGCAACGACCCGTATGCGATCACCGTGGGTGCCACCAACCCCATGAACACGGCCAGCGTGAACGACGATGAGATGGCCAGCTACAGCTCCAAAGGCCCCAGCTTCATCGATCAGGTCGTGAAGCCCGATATCATCGCGCCCGGCAACCTGGTCACCAGCCTCCTTGCCCCCGGCGCAACGCTGCAGGCACACAACCCCACGTTTTACACGCCCCTCTCCTGGTATGTGGCCAACGGCAACTCCACGCCCTCGGCGACCTACTTCCCTCTCAGCGGCACGAGCATGTCCACTGCGGTGGCCAGCGGCGCTGTCGCTGACCTGCTGCAGTCAGATAGCGCGCTGACACCCGACCAGGTGAAAGCCCTGCTGATGTACAGCGCGAACAAAAACGTGATCCCGCGCACCTATGTCATCTCTGACAGCGGCAACAGCTACACCGAGCACGACGACATCTTCACCGTCGGCGCGGGGTATCTGGATGTGGAGAAGACGATCCAGAATGCGCAAGCCTATGGACGCTTCATCCCGACAGGCGTACCTGCGCTGTCGCCGGTAGCGGTCTACGTCGCCGGCACCAACCAGGTGGGCATTGCCGTCAGTAAGACCGCTCTGTGGGGAGCCACGGCTCTCTGGGGCGCGGCCAATCCGCAGGCCAACACCGCGCTCTGGGGTGCAACCGCCCTCTGGGGTGCGAACGCGTTCGACTCGAGCTCAACGGCTCTGTGGGGCGCAACCGCCCCCTGGGGCAAGACAGCTCTGTGGGGTGCCAATAACCCGCAGGCCTACACCGCTCTGTGGGGAGCAACCGCCCTCTGGGGAGCGAGCGACCCGCAGGCCTACACGGCTCTCTGGGGCGCCGGCTCACCGCAGGGCAGCACAGCCCTTTGGGGAGCAACTGCCCTCTGGGGTGCTGGCAATCCAAATGCTGCAACCGCTCTTTGGGGCGCGACGGCTCTTTGGGGCGCGGGCGCCGCTCAGGGCAATACCGCTCTGTGGGGAGCTACCGCCCTCTGGGGAGCCAACGCCAACCAGGCCAACACGGCCCTGTGGGGCGCAACGGCTCTCTGGGGTGCAGGCACACCGCAGGCGAACACGGCGCTCTGGGGAGCAACCGCTCTCTGGGGTGCCGGAACGCCTGATGCTGCAACCGCCCTCTGGGGAGCCACCGCTCTCTGGGGTGCGAATGCAGACACAAGCGACACCGCCCTCTGGGGTGCAACCGCTCTGTGGGGCGCAACCGCCCTCTGGGGCAAGTAAGACCAAACACCTCTTCCGGGGTGCGAAGGAGGGGCGTCGTCTTCGGACGGCGCCCCTTCCAGTTTTGACACTCAGACTCCTTGAACCTGACAAACGTCTTTCTTGATCGAAGCCGACAGTTTGGTTCGCGAGGTGGAGAGAGATCTGCATTCACGACCTCTGCTCCCTCAATGCGGACGTTCCCTGCGGCTCGCGGTACTCTGAACTCGTCTCTGACAAATCAGCCCAGTTCAACCCAGGAGCCTCCGCCCATGCGCTCACCCCTTGCCGCTATTGCTGTCTTTGCTGTGCTCACGCCCTGCATGACGGCAGCGGCCGCGCCCCGCGCGCAGTTCCACATCCTGCAGCGCCCCGCGCTTACAGAGACCACCATCGTCTTCAACTACGCCGGCGATCTCTGGACGGTGCCCCGTGCTGGCGGCCGGGCGATTCGCCTCACAGCAGGTGTTGGCCTTGAGACCTCACCCGTGGTCTCCCCCGACGGCCAAACGATCGCCTTCTCCGGCGACTACGACGGCAACACTGACGTCTTCACCATCCCCATCGTCGGCGGGATTCCCAAGCGCATCACCTACAACCCTTCGGTCGACGTTCCCGTTGCCTGGACGCCTGACGGCAAGATCGTCTTCCGCTCCAATCGCTCTGCGCACAGCCGCTACACCGAGCTCTTCACCGTAGCGCCCACAGGAGGCTTTGCGACGCGCATGCCGCTGCCCCTGGCCTACGGCGGAAGCCTTTCATCCAATGGCAAGACCATCGCCTACTCGCCCATCTCGCCCGCCTTCGGCTTCAACTACACCTCGTACACCGCATGGGGCAACTACCACGGCGGCGAGGCCGGCACGATCAACATCACCGACCTCACGACGCAGAACACCACAACCATTGAGCACGAAAAGACCTCGGACTTCTCCCCCGTCTGGCTTAACGGCAAGGTCTACTTCCTGTCTGCGCGCAAGGGCCCTATCGGCCTCTTCTCCTACGATCCGGGCAGCAAAGCCATCACCGAGGTCTTCCACAACACCGGTCCCGACCTCCACTCCTTAAGCGCCGGACCCAACGGCCTCGTCTACGACCAGCTCGGCGAGATCTACCTCATGGAGCCCGGCGGCAAGCCACACCGCGTGGACATCGACGTCACTGCCGATCTGCCCGAGGTTCGTCCCCGCATCGAGAACGTCGCCGCCCAGATCGAAAGCGCGGCGATCTCTCCCACCGGCGTTCGCGCAGTCTTTGACGCCCACGGCGAAATCCTCACGGTGCCTGCGCGCCGCGGCCCGACACGCGATCTCACCAACACGCCCGGCGTGATGGAGCGCCACCCAATCTGGTCCCCCGACGGCCAAAGCATCGCCTTCTTCTCCGACGAGCCCGGCCCTGACAACAAGCCCGGCCTGTACGCCATGCACGTGGTCAATCAGACCGGCGAGGGCGCGGTGAAGAAGTTCCCACTCGCCCCCGAGCCCACCTACTACTTCGCGCCGCAGTGGTCGCCCGACTCAAAGAAGATCGCCTTCTACGACAACCGGCTGCGCCTATGGTTCCTCGACATCACAAGCGGCAAGCTCACCGAGGTCGGCGCACCCAACCACTTCTCCTCCATCCAGCGCGAGTTCGCCTGGTCGCCCGACTCCCGCTGGCTCGCCTTTACGCACGAGGAAGACAATCACCTCCGCGTGCTCTACCTCGACGACACAACTACGGCCACCATCAGCCCCGTAACGGACAAGATGGCCGACTCCGGCTCGCCTGCCTTCGATCGCAACGGCAAATTTTTATACTTCACCGTGAGCACCAATGAGGGCGGCGCGTCCTTCGGCCTCGACATGAACACCGACCTGCTGCGAACTACACGCAGCATCTACGCTGCCGTGCTCGCCTCCGACGGCCCCAGCCCGCTCGCCCCTGAAAGCGACGATGAGAAGACCCTGGCGCAGGCCCGCGAACACAATCGCGACAACGGCGACGAACCCGCCGCAGGCACACGCCGCACAGGCCAAAACCCCGCTGCGCCTCAAGCCGAGAGCGCAGAAGAAGGCACACCCGCGCAGCGGCCCTCCAACCCCATCCCGCCGGTTACGAAGCCCACACGGGTCGACGTCGCAGGCATCCAGTCACGCCTCGTCTCCCTGCCCATCCGCGGCGGCGAGCCTTCGCGACCTGCAGCCCGGCCGAGCCGGCGGCTTCTTCTACCTGGAGCGGAGTGAAGCTGCCTCACGCGGCCCCGGCGGAAGCGGCGCAACCCTGCGCCGCTGGTCGCTCGAAACCCGCGAATCGCAAACCGTAGCAGAGCGCGTCGCGTTCTACGACGTCTCAGCCAACGGCGAAAAGATCCTCATCGAACAAGCCCGCGCAGGCGAAGGCGCCGAAGCAGGCCCGCCTGCCGCAGGAGAGCGCACACCGCCAAGCTACTCCATCGTGAGTGCTCCACCCAACCCGCCAGCAGGCTCCAGCCCGGCAGCACCCCGCCCGGGCGCAGCCTCTCCAACAGCCACTCCCGCCTCCACGGGAACACCACTCAACTTGGGCGCGATGGAGATCCGCGTCGACCCCAAGGCCGAGTGGAACCAGATCTACCACGAGGTCTGGCGTGTAGAGCGCGCCTACTTCTACGACCCAAACCTCCACGGCGTAAACGCCAACGAGGAAGAACGCCGCTTCGAGCCCTACGTAGCCGAAATCGCCAGCCGCAGCGACCTCAACTACATCCTGCAGGAGATGCTGTCAGGCTTCTCCGTCGGTCACTTACGCGGCAACGGAGGCGAAATCCCCGAAGCTCGTCGCGTCGCCGGTGGCCTGCTCGGCGCGGACTACACGATCACCAACAACCGCTACTGCATCGCCAAGCTGTACAACGGCGGCGCCTGGAACGCAGGCGTCGTCGGGGCCGCTCACCCAGCCCGGCCTCAACGTCCACACCGGCGACTGCATCCTCGCCGTCAACGGACAGGACGTAACCGCCGCAATGGACATCCAGCAGCCCCTGGAAGGCACAGCCGGACACGCCGTCACAGTGCGTCTGCAGCCGGCAGGCAGCGGTGTACCGCGAGACATCGTCGCGATCCCCGCCCGCACAGAAGCCAACCTCCGCAACTTCGACTGGATCGACGAAAACATCAAAAAGGTCGACCAGCTCTCAGGTGGCAAGCTCGCCTACGTCTACCTGCCCGACACCGCACAAGGCGGCTTCACCAACTTCAATCGCTACTACTTCGCCCAAACCGAAAAACAAGGCGCCATCATCGACGAGCGCTTCAACTCCGGCGGGCAGGTCGCCGACTACATCATCGAAGCGATGGAGCGGCAACTGCTCAGCTACTGGTCGCCGCGCTACGGAGCCATCGATCGCACGCCCAACGAGGCCATCTATGGCCCCAAGGTGATGATCGCCAATGAGTTCTCCGGCTCCGGCGGCGATGCCATGCCGTATCTCTTCAGACGGCAAAAGCTCGGCCCGCTCGTCGGCAAGCGTACGTGGGGCGGGCTGGTCGGCATCGGCGCCATTCCCGTCCTGATGGACGGCGGCACCGTCACTTCACCGTCCTTCGGGCAGTTCTCGCCCGAAGGCACGTGGGACGTGGAGAACAAGGGCATCGAGCCCGACTTCCCCGTCGAGCAGGACCCCAAGGCCGTTGCAGAAGGTCATGATCCGCAGTTGGAGAAGGCCGTTTCGCTCGCCATGGAACAGCTCGCGAAGCAGCCGTCGCCCGAGCCACATCGGCCGGCCTACCCGAACTACCACAAGTAAACCGTCGCAAAGAGAGCCCGGGCAGCCGTCCTTCGCTGCCCGGGTTTTCTCTTGCCTCCAGACCGCCGCAATTCCTGCGTTGCCCCCCAATGTCGTAGTTCGGCTGTCGCGCATCACAGCAAGGCCAGCGAACGACCTGCAGGAGGAAATCGATGAAGTGTTGCAAGTCATGGATTTGCACCCCCGGTGGCGGTTGCGCTCACTCAAGCAACGCCACTCGTTCAACCTATCGGTGAGCGGCTGCGCCTAATGCGAGATTCGCGCTTACGGCCAGCAGGACCTTCTGCCCGCCCATCTGCCGGGCCGGTGGAGGTCTGGGACGCGCGCCTGCAGCTTCGCTGGGAGCTCTTCGACGGCGGCCGGCGGCAGGGAGAACTCGCACGCGCACACACGGAAGAGAAGCGCGCGCAGGCAGAGATCGACCACACACGCGACCTCGTCGGAGAGCAAGTCTGGAACGCCTACATTAGCCTGCGCACAGCCTTCCGCGAACGTGAGGCAGAAACCTCACTGCTTACAGCGGCACGCACCTCGTACGACGCCGCGGTCCGCTCGTATCAGCTAGGCGTGCGCAACACGGTGGATGTTGTAGCTGCGCAGCAGTACCTGGCCCAGGCGCTTAACGCAGACATCAACGCGCGCGCAAACCTGCTTACCCAACTTGCGAGACTTTCGTTATCGCACCGGTGATCTACTGCAGGCCGCAGGAAAGGCACACCCATGAAGGCGTCGCGCCGGATCCTAAAGCTCGTTGTCGCACCGCTCAGGCTCTGCGAACTGTTCCCCGTGTTCGCGCTGGTTGGGTGTGCCCGCTCGCCTGCATTTAACGTGCTTGGCTCCTACTTTCCGGGTTGGATCGCCTGCATCGCTCTCGGCATCGCCTGTGCGGTCGGCATTCGGCTGATACTCAATCGCAAACAGTGGGAAGGGCGCATTGCCGCGCTGCCGCTGTTCTATCTCAGCATCGCGCTGGGAATCGCATGTCTGTTCTGGCTCGTTGCCTTTGAATAAAACGCTCCAGCAGCTAGTGAAAGGAGGACCGAATGCCCTTCGAAATTCTACGCGACGAACTTCGCCCCTATCCCGGCCGGGTCATGCTGGTCACCCGCAAGACCCTGGCGGCCACACTGACGATGTTGGTGATCATGACCTGTCGCCTGCCCGGCGCGGCGATCGCCGGGTACTGCACCGTGCTGCTCTCACGCGGATCACCCGTCACGACGCTCCGCTCTGCCGGCGAGATCTTCGTCGCGTATGCATTGGGCGCTGCGTACACACTGCTCGGCGTTCTGCTGTTTGTTGACTACCAGCTCACCCACTTCCTGTGGGTGCTGGTCAGCGTCTTTCTCTGCATCTACGTCATCAAGGCCACTACGAATTACGTGGGGGCGCGGCGTTTGCGTTCATCATCACCATCGCCGTCCCTCTTTGGGATACACCACTGCCCACCGGCGCGCTGGTCATCGCCACGCTCTGGACTGCAGGCAGCGTCAGCGTGGGTCTTTTCTGCATCATCGCGGTTGAGTACCTCCTCGTCGGCTTTGAACAGCGTGATGAACTGCGCAGCGGACTCATCACGCGCGCCTCTGCCGTCAGCGTCTTCTCGCGTGCCCTTGCCCACGCGACCGACTCGCGGCGTGTCGCCGGACAGTGCAAAGAAGTGAAGCCGTAGCTCACCCGTGCGCTTCCTCGCCCGTACACAGATCTATTTCTCGCCATGCCTTGTTCGCCCAGAGCCGTTCCCGTCCGCCATACGTTCGGCTGAACTCCGCGATCGCGCGCACTTCCTCTGAATCGATCTGCGAGTCGTAGCACTCCGCAAGGCGTGCTTTACGACGCACGGCTCCGTCGATATCTTCCGGCTGCCTGCCGCCATAACAGGTCTTTAGCTGGAAGCCACTCTGAGAAACAAGGTCCCCCAACGTATCGGCCGCTCCCGGCCGCGACACGTACGGCAAGTCCTCGTAGAACGCCACCGGCACGGCCATGGCCGCCAGCGTCTCAACCGCCGCGCGCCGCACCACCCGGTGATCGATATGATTTCCCACGGCGAGCGGAACCGCAAAGGCGATACCCCCTGTCTGCGCTACACGTGCCAGCTTTGCCAGGGCCCCAGCCACCCTGGACACAGCCCGGTCTCCTGGCCGAATATCTATCGTCTGGATCTCACTGAGCGGGCACGCGAGTCGCAACGGCGCATCCAGCAGATCAAGATCGTGGAAACGCAGACCGCTCCCGGCCAACTTCCCCCAGGCCACGTCCTCGCGACGTCGAACGGCTGTAGCAAAAGACAAGCGGTCATTCGCATGCACCGAACTCACATCGGAGAACGGTGCGTAGTCGCTTTTGGTGAAGCAATTCAGCACCGTGACCTGGTGGCCGGAGGCAAGCCACCCATTGATCGCCAGCCCAAGCGAAAACGCCGCATCATCCCGATGCGGAGACACAACAACGATCTTCATAGTTGTTCTCCGACTCGTTCCGCAATCCTACGGGGTCGCAGACGAAACGCGCCGGGGTACCCGACATAGTCGGCACCCCGGCGAATCGCCTTAACTCGCTCCAGCAAGACTGTCCGACTTCGGCGCTGCTACCTCAACCGACGCCCGTGGTCGCAGGGACGTAGGCACGCTCGCACCGGGCCGCCGGGGCATCACGATCGCCGCCGTCATCTCTTCCTCTGCGATATTGCGGTACAGATGCAGCGCCTGCGCCACAACCTGGTCCATGTTGAAGTACTTATAGTTGGCCAACCGCCCACAGAAGTACACCCCGGTCGTGCTGTCCGCCAACTCACGGTACATCTCGTAAAGCTTCGCGTTTTCGGGCCGCGGGATCGGGTAGTACGGATCTCCCTCCGACTGCGGATACTCATACACAATGCTGGTCTGGGGATGTTCTTGCCCGGTCAGGTGCTTGAACTCCGTCACGCGTGTGTACCGGTGCTCGTTCGGGTAGTTCACCACGCCCACAGGCTGAAGTTGCTCCTGGTTGTGCGTCTCATGCTCAAACCGCAGCGAACGGTATGGCAGCTTGCCGAAGCGATAGTCGAAGAACTCATCGATCGGCCCCGTGTACACCGTCTTCACATCTGGATACTCATCCATGATCTCGCGGTAGTCCGTCGAGAGCATTACGGTAATCTTCGGGTTCGACAACATGCGCTCAAACATCCGCGTATAGCCCTCAAGCGGCATCGTCTGGAACGTGTCGGAGAAGTAGCGGTCATCGCGGTTCAAGCGCACCGGGATACGCCCGGCCACGCTGGAGTCCAGCTCCGAAGGATCCACGCCCCACTGCTTGCGGGTGTAGTTCTTGAAGAACTTCTCATACAGCTCGCGCCCGACCCTGGAGACCACAATGTCCTCCGAGGTGCGAATCTCGGCACGAGGCTCGGCCCGCTCCGCCAGAAACCTCTCCATCCCCTCCGCGTCCAGATCCAGCCCATAGAGGCTCTTGATGGTATCCAGATTGATCGGAATGGGAACCATCTTGCCGTCAACGGAAGCTAGCACCTTATGCTCGTACTGCCGCCATTCCGTGAACTGGGAGAGGTAGTTGAACACCTTATCCGACTGCGTATGAAAGATGTGCGGACCGTACAGGTGCACCAGGATGCCGTGCTCGTTGTAGTAGTCGTACGCGTTGCCTGCGATGTGCGGCCGCTTGTCCACGACCAGCACACGCTTGCCCAGACCAGCCGCAAGCCGCTCTGCCAAAACCGCCCCGGCGAAGCCAGCTCCCACGACGAGGTAATCGTAGGAATCACGGGCCGACGCGGGCCTGCGATGACTCACGATCTCCAACGGCACGGAAGCCTTCGCTGCCGCAGCCGCCTTGGCCAGGCGTGCGCGCTCAATTTCCGTCGACATAGCCGACCATGTCGAATCCCACGACGAAGAACTCAGCTTCGTGCGCACGGCTGACTTCCACTGTGGGTCAGCATGCGGCAGCAGCGCCCGATCGAGCGCCTCCGCGAACGCCTGCGGCGTGCCCGCAATCTCCACTAACCCGCGGTCACCATAGTCGTGCACCACGTCACGAATCGGGGTCGAGACCACGCGCTTCCCTGCCGCCAGGTACTCCGGCGTCTTCGTCGGCGAGATGAACCGGGTGGACTCATTCAGCGCAAACGGCAACATCGCCGCGTCCCATCCGGCCAGGTACGTCGGAAGCTCCTTGTAACTCTTCGCCCCGAGGTAGTGCAGATTGGCTGCCTTGGGGAGCGCGTCAGCGCTGATCTTGACCACTGGGCCAAGCAGCACAAAGTGCACGTCAGGCCGCATCCGTGCAAGCTGGGAGATCAACTCGCGGTCAAAGCGCTCGTCCAACACTCCGTAGAACCCGACCCGCGGGTGCGGGATCCCCGCCTGATCTGCCGGGTCCTGCTGCGGTTGAAGGGCCTTGGCGAAGTGCGCCACCTCGATTGAGCTGGGAAAGGCATGGACGTTATGGTGCTGCGTACGCTTGTGCTCGTACAGCGACCGGCCGCCAGTAAATACCACGTTCGACCTGCGGAACAACTCCCGCTCGCGCTCCAGCAGTTGCGGCGGCGCGCCGGCAAAGGCCGACAGCTCGTCCATCGCGTCGTAGACCGTCACCTCAGGCCTCAGGTGCGACGCAAATCCAAGCGCCATCGGGGTGTAGAACCACGCGTCGAGCCGCGAGATGCGCCGCTCCGCCACAAAGCGGTCGAGCAGCGCGCGCTCCGTTGCCTCGGCCGTCGCTCCAGCCCGCAGGTGCGGACGAACCACGGTCAGGTTCGGCGATCCTTCCGCCTCCAGAAACTCCAACCGGCCCTCGGCAGGGAGATCGGCCGGCACCTTGCTGGCGTCATAGGCGTAGGGCTCTTCCCAGAAGTAGACCGTCCGGTCCTTCGCCGCTCGCGTGAGCAGATGTTGGGGCCGCTGGGTCACGAAGTGCCAACGCAGATGAGAAAAGACAAAGAGGTCAGGAAGCGTACAGCCGTTTTTTGACGACAAAGCCCTGTGTAAATTCAAGTCAACTCCATACGCGCGTGGCGCGAGCAACGGCCTGAAACGTACGGGCCAGAACAAAAAGCACTACTGCACAATCCAAGCCGGGCGCTTGACGCGCCTCAACGAGCGTGCTGAACGTGCGAACTAGGTACTTAGAGCGTCCGGGGAGCCCCTGAGTTGTCGCGAGCGACCCTCATGGACCGGCTACCGTCCGCGACTGCACGATGGACTGTGCATTTTCAGCCACATGAAAACTCTTCTGCCATCCGGGCGCGGAAGATCTACTTAGTTCAGGAACATTGTTCGATACAGTGTATCGCGCTGGACCGGTTTGAAGCCTGCATCGCGGATCACGCGCCGCAGTTCCTCTTCCGTGGTGCAGTTCGTCGTTCCGGCAGCCCGGACAACGTTCTCCTCCAGCATCACCGAACCGACATCGTTGCCGCCGAAGCGAAGTCCCATCTGCAGCACCTTCAAACCCTGGGTCACCCACGAACTCTGCACATTCTCTATGTTGTCCAGGAACATCCGGCTTACGGCAAGCGTCTTCAGGTACTCCACGCTGGTCGCCTCATCCCATCCGCGGCCGCCCAGGGCCGTGTTGTTGGGCTGGAAGCTCCACGGAATGAACGCGGTAAAGCCACCAGTCTCCTCCTGCAGCCGACGGACGACCTCGAAGTGATTTACCCGCTGCTCGATCGTCTCGCCCACGCCGAACATCATGGTGGCGGTGGTGCGCATCCCGAGTTCATGGGCGGTCCGGTGGACGCTGACCCAGTCCTCGGTTCGGCACTTCAGCCGCGCGATCCGCTTCCGCACCTCGTCGTCCAGGATCTCGGCGCCGCCGCCCGGAATCGAATCCAGCCCCGCGTCGCGCAGCCGCGCGATGGTCGTCCGCAGGTCAATCTCGCTGTACTCAGCAATCGCCAGGATCTCGCTGGCCGAGAGGCAATGTAGCCAGATCTCCGGAAACCGCTGCTTGATGCCCGTAAACAGGCTCTCAAACCAGTCGATCTTCAGGTCCGGGTGGATGCCGCCCTGCATCAGCACGCCCGTCCCGCCCATCTCCACCGTCTCGCGGATCTTCTCGTAGATCGTATCGAAGTCGAGGATGTACCCTTCCGCCGCCAGCTTGCCTTTCAAGGGCCGGTAGAAGGCGCAAAAGGTGCAGTATTCCGTGCAGAAGTTCGTGTAGTTAATGTTGCGGTCAATGATGTAGCTGACCACGCCCTCGGGATGCAAATGCCGGCGCACCGCATCGGCTTCCATGCCGATCCCGATCAGGTCGTCCGAGGCAAAGCAGTCCAGGGCTTGTTCGCGGGTAATCCCCATGACTCAAGTTTACGCTTGCCGGCACCTTCCCTGGGTGTCCTAAATCGGGGCGGGCAGTCCGAACTTGACCACACAAAAGGGTCAGCCAGGCGCCTTCTGCTGGCAGAAATTCCAGGAAAGGCAGCGGGTACGGGGTCCAGTCCGGCTCCGGGTCGGTAGTCAAGCTGACCAACGTCCATTCGCTCAGAGGTCCATCTGCTCCGCTCTGAACGCGTCCGAGCGGAGCGGGATGGGGTTGATTGGGCAAATTGTGGCGATGCTTCAAAGCCCATCGATCGTCCGTGCTGCCGTTTGAATCGCTTCGGCAATGCGGTTCATCTGCTCCTCCGTGAGCCGCTGACCAGATTCGCGGGAGCGAAGACCCGCCCGCAGCACAGACTGGCGAAGCTCCATAAAGGCCTGCCGGATCTTCGGCGACCGGCCCTGTCCGAAGCGCTCCTTGCCCTCCTGAAAGCGGTCCATCAGGTCGGCAAGACGATCAGCCTGGGCGTGCAGCTCGGCACGGCCTGCGTCCGTGATGGCGTAGGTTTTACGCGTGCCCTCGGACGGCTCAACCTGGGCGAAACCGCGCTCCTCCAGCAGCGTCAACGTGGGGTAGATCACACCCGGGCTGGGAGCGTAGCCGCCGCCCACACGGTCCTCAATGGCCTTGATGATCTCGTAGCCGTAGCTGGGCTTTTCGGCCAGCAGGCTCAGAATGACGAGCTGCAGGTCGCCCGGATCGAAGAAGCGCTCACGTCCGCCGCCGCCGGCAGCAAAGAACCGCTCAAAGTGGCCATGGCGACCGCCGCCTCCGAAGCGGGCGAAGGCACGCCGTGGGTCGAAGTGTGGGTCGAAGTTCCTAGGATCGCGATCCCGGGGACCGGAGCCGCAGTGCATATGGTGTCCAAACATGTGTTCCTCCTGCTTCCGATGTATCGAAAGATATATCTTAGATACACTCGCAGGACCTCGGATGCAAGCAGATTCTGAATCTTTGCTTTACGCCCGCCTGATCGCGATGGCGAGGTCCGCCCGGAACGCCGGCAGCATAATCGTGGTCTCTGGGCCAAGGCTCTGCTCTGTCGCCGAGACGGACTCCCCCGCGACCGTGTTCCAGGCCGTCACCCGGTAAGTCCCCGGCCTAAGCCCCGGAACCTGTACCCCCACCTGCACCGGCGACTTCCGCTGATCCACCCGCCCGCTCTTCAGCAGCGTATCGCGGCGTAGAAGGTACACCACGGCCTGGTCCGCACAGGCGCATCCGAACCGCGCCATACGCTTCGGCCCAACCTCCGCTCCGGTCGGGTCGTACACGCAAAGCTCCTCCGACACGTTCCGGCGGTCAAACCTCATCCAGTCGACCGCGGGCAAAAACCCGGCAAGCCCACGCTGTGCGACGCGCATGCCGGGCGTCAGGCTATGCACCCGCCGATTGGGCCAGCGCATCCCGCCCGCCGCCGCGCCCGAAGCCAGGTGCGCCCACTGCATATGCCGGAAGTACTCGTCATCGAAGGGCTCCGGCAAGGTGCGTCTCTTGTCCTTGAAGGTGTGGATCGGCCCATGTTCCGAGTCGAAGAACGGCCGCTGGTCGGTGATCTCCGCCAGCGACTCCTTCACGATTCGCCCCATCCCGAGCGCTGCATCGACGGTGTTCTTCGGGTGATCGATTGTGCCTTCCTCATAGATATGGATCGTGGCAAAGTCCAGTGAAGGGTGCCGGAAGATGGAGTGCTCCATCTCCATATGGGAGCGCCAACGCAACTCCGGCCCAAACAAGGACACAGTCTGCGGGTGCGCCCGGCCAAAGGCCCTCATCTCCACCGCCCGCAGGTGCTGGCTCAGGTCCTCGATGAACTCCAGAAAGGGCTCGGCACTCATATCCGCCTGCGCCGGGTGAATTTCATTCCACAAATCCCACGCAAACAGCGCACCGGACCCGCCCCAACGCTCCGCCGCAAAGGTCAGGCGCGCCTTGATCGCGTGGCGCGTCTCGCGGCAGAGCAACAGCTTCGACGGGTGCTGCAGCATCCCGCCCCGCTTGCGGTTGTAGGGGTGGTACTTGAACTTCAGCCACATCCAGAACGTGTCAAACGGCGTCAGCAGGATCCGAATGCCGTATTGCTCACACAGCGCAAACAGGTCGTCCCAGAACTGCACCACGTTGCGCGACCACTTGCCCGGCCGCGTCTCAAAGTATCGGCTCCGCACCTGCGCGTACTCCAGCATTAGCCGCATGGTGGTCACGCCATGGTCGGCCAGCAGCTTCAGGTACGCCTCGACCGCGGGCACGTCCTTGCGCCCGAACAGCGGGTTCAGCTCCCGCCAGCTAATGGCGTCATTTTGTCCAATGGGATGCCAGGGCTCGCCAGCTTCGGTCTGGAAGTACGGCACACCGGGGACCGTCGTGATCCACGGCAGGGGGCGGCGCTCAAATGGCGCGCGGGAGGAGGTCTCGGTGCTCAATCAGGTTAGGCTTTCCTCAAGTTTGCGCGCTGCGGCACGGGCGTCGCGGATCAAGTCTGGGACGCCAACTCCATGGTAGCCGTTGCCGAGCAGAGCAAGGCTCCCTAACGCCGCCACCTTTTGCTCCAACGCGACCATGCGGTCCAGGTGCCCCACGCCATACTGCGGCAAGCTGCGGGGCCAGCGGCGCACCGTCGTGAGTTCCGAAGCAGGTGCGGGCAGCGGTCCCAGGATCACCTGCAGTTCAGCTAGCGCCGCGGCTGCAACCTCCCGGTCCGCCACATGCCGAAGGCGCTCGGCGCTGCCCCCACCAAAGAAGGTGCGGATCACCCGGCAGCCCTCCGGTGCCCGGCCCGCATACTTGGTATCCGCAAACGTTGCGGCCAGCAACTGCGGCCGGTCGCCACCGCCCGAGGGAACCAGAAACCCGAAACCCCTCGGAACGACCACCTCCCGCGCCAGTTCCGCAGGCCAGCCGAACGTAACCAGCACGGCAGAACTTGCGTCAGTCGGGATCAACCCCGCAGCCTCGCTGTCCACCGCTAAAAGAAGCTGCCGCGTGGCATCCACTGGTGTTGCGAGTACCAGCTGATCAAAAGGCACAAACCCGATCGCACACGACTGGGCATTCCGCCCGGCGAAACGAATCAGCCACTCCCCATCCGCCGAGCGCCGGAGAGCGATCGCCCCTGCGCCCAGGTGCAGCCGGTTCCCGGGAAGCGCCCTCACAAGCGCCTCTGTCAGGGACCCCATTCCGCGTCGCAGAGTGGTGAATGTCGGCGGGCGCTGTCCGGCGCATCGAGCCTTCCGCTGCAATGCCAGAATCAAGCTGCCAGACTCCGCCTCCATCCCAACAAACGCCGGCATCACCGCCCTGACACTCAGTCGCTCAACATCGCCCCCAAACACCCCCGAGAGCAGCGGCGCAGCGACCTTGGCGAGAACCTCGTCCCCAAAGTGCCGGCGGACAAACGACGCAACTGACTCATCTTCCTGCGGAGCCCCGGCCTTCAACGCCTCTGCCTGCTCCAGTTCGAGCGCATACGCCCGCTGCGCCGACTCAGAGAACAAGGGCGACCCTGCAAGCGTCTCGAGGTCCTCGGGCACCATCAAGCGCATGCGGTCCGGCATAGGGACCAGTCGACCCTGGAGCCAAAGCAGGGTCCTCCGCTCCGCCTCATTACACGGAATCACCTCACCGCCCAGCCCAAGCTCCTCGGCCAGTTCCCGCGCCCAGGGCTTCTCGGTCACCCAGCCATCAGGGCCGTCTTCCAGGATGTACTCACCCTCGGGCGCCTGAAGCCGCGTTGTGGACAGAGTTCCGCCAAAGCGGCCGGACGCCTCAAACAGGTGCCAGTCAACCGGCTTCCCCGCCCGTCGCTGCTTCTCAAGCTCAAACGCCGCAGCCAGCCCGGCGATTCCGCCACCGACGATCGCAACCCGTGCCATTACGCAGGTTGCAACTGGCCTGCCGGCTCGGGAAGCGGGCCCGTACGCACCTCGGCCGGCGCGGTCCACGCGCTCGCGGAAGGGTCAGACGCGTGGTCCGCAGCGGTTCGCGTCGCCAGCACGTGCTCCAGCGCCCTCACCAGGAACGGCGAGTCATTCAAACTCTCTGCCCGAGTAATCTCCAGCCCGATCTCACGCCCAAAGTCCCTGAAGTTGATGTCAATGTCGTACAGAATCTCGACGTGATCGCAGAGAAACCCGATGGGCTGCATCACCACGGCCGTATGCCCAGCCTCCGCCAGTCCCTTCAGCGTGTCCTCCACGCTAGGGCCGATCCACGGCGCACCAGCCACCCCCTGGCTCTGAAACGCAAACACCCAGTCGGCCTCCGTCATTCCCACCGCCGCCAGGCGTTTGGCCACGGCAGCCGCCGTGCCCTTGCACTCCACCGGGTACGGATCACCCGCCCGCGCCGTGCCGTAGTTCTGGATTCCTTCTGCAGGCACCGGCGCGCCAGGCCGAGCCGCCGCACCCCGTGCAGCCTCTTCCGCCGTCGTCGCCCGAATCGTCCGGCATGGCACAGAGTGGGCCGTAAACAGCACCGGCACCCGCCGCCCCGCCTTCGCACAAGCCTCCGCCCACGCCGGCCACATCCGGTCCGCGAACGCCTGCACCAGGGACGGCTCATCCGCCCAGCCGGCGATGAAGTCATAGGTGAACGCCTCGCCCGGCGTATCGCCCAGTGCCGCATCCAGCGCCCGCCGATACAGCCCCGTTGACGTTCGGCTATTTTGCGGAGCCAGGCACAACACCTTCGCATGCCGCACGCCATCGGCCTTCATTCGCGCCACGGCTTCCGCGATATACGGATGCCAATTGCGCATGCCCACATACACCGGCGCCCCGAGCGCCTCGGCGAGCAGATGCCCCTGCAGCAGCGTCCATCGCGTCAGCGGCGGCCCCTCCGCCAGCGGCTCCTCACGCAAACCAATCTCGGCATACCGGTGTTGCAACTCCTCCACAACGTGGGCAGGCATAGGACGCCCGCCCGTCACCTTGTCGAGGTACAGGGCCATCTCGCCCAGACGGTCGGGTGTCCCATGGGCAAGCAGAAGGACGGCTGTTTTCACGGTGTCGGGCATAGTCAAGCCCATGGTACGACTTCACACCTCGATGCAGCCGCCCCGTTGCAAATCCGTTTGCGTCTAGGAAAGAGGTTCGGCCACAACTTCGACGTCGATGTGCCGGGTCGTCCCGGCGACATCGATGCCACCCAGCACGAGAGGCTTCCCGGGGATAATGACCGATGTGCCCTCAAGCACCGACTGCTGAACGATCGGCTCCTCCACCCCCATGATGGTCTGGTGGGTCGGAGCCACGGAGGACTGTTCGAACTTCGATCTAAGCCGAAGCCCCTCTGCAAATTGGTCGATCGTAGCGTCCAGGTTGATGCCGATGTCCAGGTAGGTGAACTGGGTCTCCTGGGAAGACTTCTCGCTGCTGTAGCTGCCGGTTGCGACGGGAATCTTGTCCCCCTGCTTCATTTGCACACGCTGCCCAGTTACAACAACCATGCTGAAGTGCTGCACGCCGCTGCGCTTCCCGCTGTCTGAGTCCGCCAGGGTCCAGGTGATACGGTACGTGCGCTTGGGGCGGTCCAGCTCGGCCACGAGCCGGCCGACGGCGGCGATCTGATCGGGCGGAGCAGACACCACCAGATCGTTCGTCTCGGAAACCAGGTAAACCTTATTCTGCGGACTGAGCATGGTGCGCACGGCACTGTTGATATTCACCGCTTCGCTGGTTTGGGCGACGTTCTTAAGGTGAAACACCTGAACCGGCTGGGCAGGTTCGGCCTTTTCTTGGGCAGCCCCGGTGAAGGAACACGCTGCCAGGCATAGCGAGGCGACAGCGGGGAGGAGAACGCGGCCGCGTTCAGGGTTTACAAGCATTTTGGACATCACTGGGGCTTTCCTTCTGACTTAGGGTTGGTTGTGGAGGTGCTTTGAGGCTCCTGTTCCGCTTCTGCCTGGTGAAGGATGCGCGGATCAGCGGGTGGGTCAAAGAATTCGTGAAACGCCGATTGCTCCTGGCTCGCGAAGGCTGCCTGTTCGGCTGCGTCAAGCTGCGCAAGGTCGTGCTTTTCACCACGGCGGAGCATCAGGCGAACAAGCCGCTCCTGGGCCGTGAGCGGCAGAGGCGGCGCTGGACTGCTCGGTGCCCGAAAGTCTTCCAACGCCTGCGCATCCAGCTCACGAGCACTGGCAATCGCCGCGGAGTAAGCCTCGATTTCCAACCGCACCGGAATCTCAGCAGCGGAAGGCCGCCCCGGCGCCAGCACCACGCGCAAGGGCACCGGAGGCCGTAGCCCATTACGGATGGCCGCCGTGTTCGAGACGGCTGGATCAGGATCCCCAGCCCGCGGAGCAACAGAGTTTTCGGCAGAGGCAGCCGAGATCCGCGGGGACAAAGCAGGCCTGCTGGGAAGCCCCGCAAGGCTTCCGTCGTGCATCCGCCTAGGTGCATAGGCAATGAAGGCCAGGATCGCCAGGAGGAGTGCTGCACCCAACGCTGTCGCGATCCGAAAGACACCGCTGTACCCGCCAGCGGTCCGACCCTGCCCGGGTTCCCTCGCCCGCTCCTCAAGCCCCCGCAGCACGCGGTTCTCAAACCCCAGGGACGGCTCCACTGCGCCAAGTGCGGAAAGGGTCCTATCAATCTGTCGGTCGGAGGATATGGACATCATCTCTTCCCTCCTTTCTGCAGACGCTCCCGCAACCGTGTACGCCCGCGATGAAGCAGGGCGCGGACCGCGGACTCCGTCTTTCCCATCACATCGGCAATCTCTGCCGTCGACAGCTCTTCCATCGCCGACAGCAGCAACGCCTGACGCTCGGGCTTCGGCAAGCGATCAATACTCTCCAGCACCCGACGTGTCTGCTGCGCCTCCGCAAGCGCCTGATCAGCCGAAACCTGCGAAGCAATCAAGCTCTGCAGAAAGACCTCGTCGGCCTGATCTGGCTGGATGCGTCGCCGACGATCCAGCGCCAGATTCCACGCAATCCGAATCAGCCAGGGCCGAAAATCACGAACCGCAGGCAGCCCACCTCGATGCTGCAGAACCCGCACGAACGCGTCCTGCACCACATCCTCGGCCTCAGCCCGGTTGCGCAGCAAACTATGCGCCACACGAAACAACGTCGCCGCATGCGCCTGCACCAGGGCCGGCATATCCACCTCATCGGCGGCAGAGGTGGGAGTAGAGCGCGGAAGCGGCAGCGTGAGTTCCTCGAACAATTACGGGACCTTCTATGTGTACAGACGGACGATGCGTCCGTGCGCTCGGGAAAATTCCTGAACCAGATCGCCTCCCCTCATAAGTGACACACCTACTCCTTGGGGCCGGGCACACAACCTGCTCCGACTTTCCTCCGCAAACAAAGAATTCAACCTTTTGGTGGATGTTTGCTGGCCCATCAGGCCTGCTAGCATCGGCTCCAACCAAAGCCTATGGATCTTCCCGTCCCAGAACCCAAGATCAACGTCATCGAAGACGACGCCGCTACTGGCGAAGTAGCCGAGGTCTACGCCGAGTGGCGTGCCCATTCCGGCCGGCAGAACATGCCGGGCATCCTGAAGTGCTTCAGCCACCGCCCGGACTTTCTCCGGGACGTCATGCAGTTCAGCAACACGGTCCATTTCTCGGAAGGTCACCTGGACCGCCGAACCAAGGAAGCGATCGCAAGCTGGGTCTCCTGGCTCAACCGCTGCCCGTATTGACTGGACTCCCACGCCTACTTCCTGCGTGTTCAGGGAGCCACAGAACAGACCGTAGATGCCCTCGCCGCCGGCAAGATCGAAGAGGCCGGCTTGACCCCCGCCGAACGCGTCCTTCTGGATTACGTAGGCCTGGTAACCGAGGCAGCGTACCGCACCACGCCCGCCGATGTGCAGAAGCTCCGCGACGAGGGCTGGACCGAACCGCAGATCGCCGAAGCCGTGTACATCACTGCGATGTTCGCCTTCTTCAACCGCGTCGCCGACGCATTTGGGGTACCGCCGCAGGGCTATCTGGAAGGCAGCCCGAAGACGAATTGAGCAGGAGCTCCTCATGACTCGATCGAAAAAGCGAGGCATCGGCGCTGCGCTCGCCTTTGTGCTTCTCGCGTGGCTCGGTTTTCTAGGTTTCATCGGCTGGGCTATGCGGCAGCCGCCCGAAGACTTCGGACATGTCATGGCTCACATGCCCGGCCCCGCGTACATGCTCTTCCCCTTCGAAACCATGTGGACCAGCGCACGAAGGGGCCACTTGCACGTAGGCAGCCAGGCTCCAGACTTCACTGTGCAAACACTCGACACGAAAGCACCGGTACAGCTCGCGTCCCTATGGGGGAACCGGCCTGTAGTGCTCATCTTCGGGAGCTACACTTGACCACCTTTTCGGCGGGAGGTTCCCGCCCTGAACAAGCTGGCCGAGCAGTACAAAGGCAGGATCGACTTCTACGCCGTGTACATCCTTGAAGCGCATCCGACCGACGTCTGGCAGATGCAGAGCAACGTGCGTGAGAACGTTCTGTTCCGCAGCCCCCGCGACGGGGACGAACGCGCCTCCGTCGCAGGCGCCTGCGTGCGGAAACTACACCTGCAATTCCCCGCACTCATCGACGGCTTCGACAACCGCATGGAGACGGCCTACACGGGCTGGCCGGACCGCCTCTACGTCGTTCAACCTAACGGAGAGGTCGCCTACAAGAGCAAACCCGGTCCCTTCGGCTTCCACGCCGAAGATCTAGGCGCTGCGCTTCAGCAACTCACCGCCAATCACTGAGCGTCAGGCCCGGATCGCCCAGTCGCTGCTTGCTTCCTCCGCAGCACGGGCCGTCTGCGGATGCACGCCGTACTTCTTCACAAGCTCCATCACGTACAGCACATTCTCAACAGGCGTTCCCGGCACAATGCCGTGCCCAAGATTAAAGATGTGCCCCGGCCGGTGATTCGCCAGCGCAAGAATCTCGCGCACACGCGACTCAATGACCTCCCGCGGTGCAAACAGCGTGATCGGATCAAGATTTCCCTGCACCGCAATATTCGGCCCAACCGCGCGCCAGCCCTGATCCAGCGGCGTGCGCCAGTCCAAGCCGATCGCATCCGCCCCGCTCTCGCGCATCGCGGGCAACAGCGTCGCCGTGTCCACGCCAAACAAGATCACCGGCACACCCATGGCCTGCACACGGCGAACCAGTTCCGTCGTTGGGCCGAGCACATACTCGCGGTAGTCCGTGGGAGAAAGCGCCCCAGCCCACGAGTCAAAGATCTGGATAACATCTGCGCCCGCCTCTACCTGCTGCTGCGCATACTCCGTCAGCACGGCGAGCAACTTGTCCATCAGCAACGGCCACGCCTTCGCATCTGCGTTCAACACGTGCGCACCAGCGATCGGCTGCGACGCATACATCAGCCGCTTCGTCTCGATGTAGTTCCGTGAAGATCCACCCTCGATCATGTAGCTCGCCAGGGTAAATGGCGCGCCAATAAAGCCGATGATCCCTAACTGGTCACCACGCGGGTCGCTTGATGGACCCTCTGGTGGCCTAGCCGGACCGAAGTGCCTGACCACACGCGAGATCGCCTCAGCCACATAGCCCAGTTCGGCCGCACGGTCGGTCCGCAGCGCCTGGATCTGCTCGGTACTCCGGATGGGCGTGCGAACCACAGGTCCTTCTCCGTTCACAAATTCGAAGTCCACCCCCATCGGTGTGAAAGGCAGCAGAAGATCAGCAAAGATGATCGCCGCATCCACCCCAAGCCGCTCAGCCGCGGTAATCGTCACCTCCGCCGCAATTTCCGGCGTACGGCAGATCTCCAGCAAGCTATGGTGCTTCCGTACTGCCATGTACTCCGGCATATAGCGCCCAGCCTGCCGCAAAAACCACACAGGCGTACGGTCAACGGGCTGGCGCAAACAGGCGCGTACAAATCGGCTAGGGGCAGCGGAAACGATGGGCTCAGCGGGCGCGGTCACGCTGTTTAGGCTAGCACCGCGGGCTTGAGCGGCGGGCTCCCGCCAGAACGTAGGAGCTCTCTCTAGCGCCCAAGATCCCGCTGCGACACATGCGGCCGGAACGGAATCGTATACACAACACCTACGGTCCCCAGCGTCGGCGTGTACGTAAACTCGCCCGTATTCCAGTGCTGGCCCTGCACATCCAGCTTCAGCGAGAAGGTGCGGAACACCGGAACGTCCAACCCTCCGCCATAGCTGTACACGGTCGAGTTGTCGCCGATGTAGCTGAAGTTCAAGGGAAAATGAATCGTTCCTGGCCCAACCAGGAAATCTCCGTAGGGCCGAATCCCATGAAAGGGCACCGCGGCACGTAAGCCAAATAGATAGGTGTGCTCCCCGACAAACGTGCTGGAGATGAAGTTGGCGCGAAACTCCAGCGAGGGTTCAACGCGAACGTGAAAGTAGTGAGTGAAATCAACACCGAACATGCCGCCCGCAGCCCGATCCGGACCGTACGCCGGACCGCCGTCCCCGAAGCCGGCAAATCCGCTGATATCGGCGGACTTGCTGGCAGTGCGGGTTGCTTGTGCTGACATCTTCAACGGACAGACACACGCCAGGGATGGCGCCAGAGCAGCAACGAAAAGCACTTTGAAACACAACGAAGACATAGAAACAACACCGCCCAGAGCTTACCGGCAGGTCCTGCTCTGAGTCGCCTAAGCTCTTTGGATGCATGAAGACAGCGTGCTGCTCCAGGGCATCGCTGCGCTTTGGTCACCCACGCCGGTTACGCCAGTCGCTGGTCCTCCCGCATGCGGCTACACTGGAAGGGCGCGTCTGTACGTCCAGCGGCAGTGTTCGTGTGCCTCGACGTACCCGCGAAATGCCACACGAGAGTCGGATCAACACACAACCTATGCCGAATTATCTGGAGCTTCCCGTCGGGCCACGCGCCCCTGAGTTGGTCAACGCGGTCATCGAGATCCCGCTGGAATGCAAGTCAAAGTTTGAGTACGACAAAGAACTGCACGTCTTCCGCCTGGACCGCAATCTCTACTCGCCCGTCCACTACCCCGGCGACTATGGCTTCATCCCCAGCACCCTCGGCGATGATGGCGATCCGCTTGACGTCCTCGTGCTCGTCGACAACCCAAGCTTCACCGGCTGCGTCATGGAAGTCCGTCCCATCGGCGCACTCGAAATGACGGACCAGGGCCAGGGCGACGAAAAGATTCTCTGCGTAGGCTCCGGGAATCCACGCTTCAACGACGTTGCGAACTACTCGCAGATCTACCCGCACATCCTCAAAGAAATTACCCACTTCTTTTCCATCTATAAGAACCTCGAGAAGAAGCGCGTAGAAGTCCACGGCTGGCGCGATGCCGCCTACGCCCGCGAACTGGTCACCAAATCACAGCGTGCCTACCAGGAAAAGCAGGCAGCAACAGTAGCAGCTAAGTAAGCTCGCTCCCGGCCGATCCAGGCAGATCGGAGCGGCGCCCGCGCACGCGTCTCACCTCGGTGAGTGCGTAGACCACGGCGCCGCTCAAACCGACAAGCCCCGCAAACATCGGCGCCCGCAGCGGCCCCACATGCTCATCCCGAGCCGCCCACAGCGCGAACGCAATCAACGCAGCAGGCCCGACACCCAGCAGGATGGCAGCACCCTGTCCGCCCGGGACGCGAAACGGCCGCGCCAGCCCTGGCTCGCGAACCCGAAGCACCGCCAGCGCCACGAACTCCAACAAAAGCGCCGCACCATACAGCACAAGATCGATCGAGATCAGCCGCTCAAAGCTGAACCGCAGTGCCATCGCCCACAGCACCGCACACGCAACCAGCGCGAACCAGGGCACACCCTTCGCGTTCTCGCGAGCAAAGATGCGCGGCAGGAGCCGCGGATGTCCGGGCGCATCCAGCGCCATGGCATACGGCACGCGGGCATAGCTCATCATCAACGGATTGAACATCCCCACCCCGTTGATCATGCCCCCCGCGACCACGGCCAACGCGAGCGCCGGGCCGGCAATCACACGCGCCGCATCCGTCCACGCCCCCGTAGAAAACTGCGCTGCGTCCATCCCTGCCAGTCCCACCGCAGCGAGCGGCACAAAGTACGTCACAGCCACCAGCGCAATCGCGCCAAAGATCGCCCGCGGGTAATTGCGCTGCGGATCGTCCACCTCCTGCGCCACTGTCGACGCGTTATCCCAGCCCATGTAGTTCCACATCGCCACCGAGATCGCGCCGGGCAGATCATTCCCCGCTCCATGCCCCAGCAGCGCACCCGATCCATGACCATGCCACCGGTACAGCGCCGCAACTGTAATCACAACAAAGGGCGCCAACAGCGCACAGAACAGCACAACAGAGCTGTTCCCCACCGAACTTGCTCCGCGAAGATTCCAAAGCGTGCATGCCAGCACCACCGCCAGCGCCCACAACGTACCGCGGTACCCAGACGTCCACGCCGGCGCAAACCGGCTCAGATACAGCACAAACGTCACCGGATAGATCGCCATATCAAACACACTGGCCGCCATCGAAAGCCACGCCTCCTGAAACCCCCAGAAGCGTCCTAGCGCCCGGTACACCCAGATGTAATAGCCACCCTCGGCCGGCAGCGCGCTCGCAAGCTCGCCAATCATCAACCCCGTCGGCAGACTCCAAAGCAGCGGCACCACGGCCAGGATCAGCAACGCACGGCCATAGCCAGCCTTCCCAATCACGTCTTCCAGCCCGTACGGGCCGCCCGAGACCATGAAATACGTCGCTGCGATCAACGGAATCAGGCGCAGCTTGCGCTTCGGAAGACTGATGGAGGTGCCCTCCTTCGGGGTCGTAGGGTGACCTAGGCTACAGCGGAAAGGGCACCAAAACTCACGTGGGTAAGCCGCTCGGACTCCTCCCACAGCCGCTTGGCCGTCACGGCGTCCTGGGCCACCATGGGGATCTTTGCATAGGCAGGAAAGCCTTTCATCTCCTGCCACCCGTCAGGCCCGAAGTAGCACCCAGCCTGCGCCTGCGGAGCGGCAGCCGCATACAACGTCGGCAACGCGCCATGCGCCGCGTCCTGCGACAGAAATGGCTTCAGCACGATGGTCGCCAGCTTATTCCCTAGGGACAGATGCGCGCCCTGCAGGTTGGTCACCGCATACCCAGGATGTGCAGCCGTCGCCTGGATAGGCGAGTCCACGGTACCCAACCGCCGCTGCAACTCAATCGCAAACATCAGGTCAGCCAACTTGCTTTGCGCATACGCCCCAAACATCGGCTTGTACTTGCGCTCAGACTGAAGATCGTCGAAGTCAATCTTCCCGAAGTTCGCCGCCCCCGAAGCGACCATCACAATGCGCGTTCCATGCACCGGCTTTAGCTGCGGAAGCAGCAGCGCGGTCAGAGCAAAAGGCCCCAGGTAGTTCGTCGCAAACTGTCGCTCAAATCCATCCTCCGTAACCTCACGTTTCGGCAGCGCCATCACACCCGCATTGTTGATGAGCAGATCCAATGAATGCCCCGGAAAGTGCTCACCGTACCACCCGGCAAACGCGCGAACGCTGCTCTGCGACGCCAGATCCAAGACCGCGGGATGCAACGCAGCCCCCGGCACCTCGCGGCGAATACGATCGGCCGCACCCTGCGCCTTCTCCGTGGTGCGCGCCGGCAAAATCACTTCCGCACCCTTGCGCGCAAGCTCCAGCGCTGTGTGGAAGCCAATACCGGAGTTGCCGCCCGTGACGATCGCCCGGCGGCCAACCTGGGAGCTGATCTTCGCAGCGGTCCAGCGCATGTCAGCAGCGATTTGCGGCATCGGGGTTGGGGGCGCGCTCATCCCCGTAGTATGAACCGCCGGCGTCCAAAAACAGCAGAATAACGACCTAACGACGCAGAAAGAACATCACCAGCAGTCCAAACGCAGAAGCCCCCGTCGTAAGCCAAACAACGTAATCCCCCGGATGCCCGCTCTGCAGCGCCCGCAGCGGCTGCATCCCCGTCTCCAGATAAGGCCCAAGCCGCAAAGCCTTGGCAATCCGATCCCGATACACACTGGTAAGCGCCAGGCCCAACGCCAGCAGCGTCGCAATCAACCCGTGAAGACCCGCTGCAAATCGATCCTCCCTGCCCACAACACTTCCCGCCTGCGGCAGCGGCGTAGAAGGCACCGAGACAGTCTGCCCCGTGTAGAGCGTGTGCCAGTAGCCCGGCTGATTGGACAAACGAGCAGCAGCCTCCGTCATCCACGGCAGGAAATGCGGCCAGGCAAACAACGCAACCGCAACCAGCAAACAGAACAACGGCGGTAAAAAGTGATACGGCTTGACGTTGTGATCCTCATCTTTGGTTTCAGGCAGTTCATCCACCGTTGCTGCCTCGTCCGTAAGCGGGGCAGAGCCCAACCCGGCAAAGACGTGCAGGCCCACCCGGAACACAGCCGCCGCGGTCAGCGTCTCGCCGAATAAAAAGAGCAGTGTCAGGCCATGCAGATTCGCCTGCTTCGCCGCACCATCCGCAATCGCCTCCGCCATCCACGTACCAAACGGCGGAACACCGGCGAGCCCCAGCGCCCCAACGAACCACAGCACACCCGTCCACTTCAGCACGCGCCGCCGCTTCCAAAGAAGCTGTTCACTCATCGAGCGAAGGCGATGTAACACAATGCCCGCACAAAAGAACAACGAAGCTTTCACAAACGCATGCCCAATCACATACGTGAAGAACGCAGCATCCGCCGAAGTCCCTTGCACCGCAAGCATCGCGAGCATCAGCCCCGCGTGGCATATCGTCGAAAACGCAAGCAGGCGCTTGAGATGGTGCTCGGCGTAACACATCACCCCGCCGATCAGCACAGTAGCCGTCGCAAACCCCAACAAGATTGCGCGCAGCGCAGTCGCATGCGAGCTCAGCGCCGCAGCAAAGATGACGCTGTGCAGCCGAGCCACCGCATACAAACCCAACTCCACCATCAAGCCACTGAACAACACGCAAACGCTCGTCGGCGCAACCGCATGCGCGTCCGGCAGCCACAGGTGAAAGGGCACAATCGCACCCTTGACGAAGAACCCGCAAACCAGCAGCGTAAAGGCAAACAGCACCAGGGGATCATGCCGCGGACCTCCGGGCGAGTTCGTTAGCTGCAGCCCGATCTGCGCCATATTTAGCGCCCCCGTGACCGCATACAGCAAAGAAATCCCCGTCAACGCCATGAACGCCGCAACGGTATTCGTTACGGCAAAGTTGAACGACCCCTGCAACGGCGCCGGCTCGGCAGTCTTCAACCCACACAGCGCAAATGCCGCCGTACTCATCAGCTCGAACCAGACAAACAGATTGAACAGATCGCCCGTGAGCACAAAGCCACTCATCGCGGCCAGGAACACCAGCATCAGCGGATGAAAATGCTTTGCCCCCGCATCCACGAAGCGATAGCTGAACACAAACGCCAGCAGAAACAACACCCCGGCCAGCAACGCCAACGCTGCTGCAAGCGGGTCCACAACGAACCCGATGCCCAGCACCATCGACCCACGCGGATACCAGTTCCCGAACCAGTACACCATCGTGTGCAGGCTTGCCTGGCGCAGCAAGGAAGCGCAGAGAGCAACGTGCGCAGCAGCCACCATAATCGCCAGCGCATCCATCACGCGCCGCCCGACGAAGCTGCGTAGTCCAGCAAGGCTCGCAGCACCTAACAGCGGGAGCACGACAGGGATCGGAATTAAAGCGGAGCCGGGACCAGACATGCCTATCAAAACCCTCGGTTACTGGCGCATCGTGCGAAGATCATCGGGGCTGACACTCCCGGACTTTTCATAGGCTTTCACCACCATGGCAAGCAACAGCGCAACCACCACAGCCTCGACCACAACATCTGTAAGCATCAACGCCTGCACCACCGGATCTACCGTAAGCTGCCCCGGTGAAAGCCAGTCCGCAAAGATCGGCGCCGCGCCTCCCTTGCGAAAACCAATCGCCAGCAGCAGTACATAGGTGGAGCTCTGCAGGATCGCCAGACACATCACCGAGTGCACCAGGTTGCGACTCGAAATGATGCCGTAAAGACCACAGCAGAACAGCCATGCAGCCACAAAGTACGGCAGAAGTTGGAACAAATGGTGCATCGCCCTACTCCTCCGGGATCTCGCCGGTGATGATCTCTTGCAGGTACGTGTACATCACCAGAAGAAAAGCAGCCGTCACCTCAACACCTACGGTCGCGGAGATCAAGGCAATGTTGCCCGAAGAAAACACATCGCCTGTCTTGCCCAGCGGCCATGCATTCGTAAGCAGCGGCAGGCCCAGGCACAACGGTGCAAGCCCGATCAGCGCGTAAGCCCCCGCTCCGATCGACTCAATCACCTCCACCGCAGTGTGCGAGGTGAGGCGCTGAAACGCCTCGGTATTCTCCGCCAGATAGATGAAAAACAGTGCACTCGCCAGAATGACACCCGCCTGAAATCCCCCACCCGGCGTCAGCTGTCCGTGCAGGCCAATATAGAAACCGAAGATAATCGTCAGGATCATCGCAGGTATATTCATCGCCCGCACCGCGATCCCAAGCGTGGGCTGATCCTGCACGTTGCCCGGCAGAGACAACGGCTTGGTGCGCGTCCCCTCCTCGCGACGCAACAGCATCATCACCCCAACTACGGCCGTAAACAGGATGAACTCTTCGCCCAGCGTGTCGAACCCGCGATAGTCATAATTGATTGCGTTCACCGCATCCGTCGCATGGCGCTCATACACCGCGAACTGCGAGATGTAATCCCCGTAGGGCCCTCGATACTCACCCCACGGCGGCAGGTTCCACGCCCCATAGCTGAACAGCCCGAAGAACACGCTTCCACTCACGGCGAACATCCGTTTACGGGTGCTCTCAGTCATGGTCCTGCCCCTTCTTCTTCATCTCCTCTCGCACCCGCATACGCGAAATGGCCAGCATAATCATCAACGGCAACGCCACAGCACCTACCGTAATCTGTGACAACGCCACATCCGGCGCCTGAAAGAAGAAGAACATCAGCGCCGTGATCAGCCCATAAAACCCCAGCGTAATCACCTGCTCCGTCGTGTCCCGCGTAGTCACAACGCGGAATCCAGCCACAGCGAGCAGCAGCAACAGACCAACACCAATGGCCGTCGTCATGCGCTCTGCTCCTTCTGCCTGGGCACGCGCTCAATCCCGTCTCCGGGCCTGGGCTGCCAATGCCCCAGGTCCCGCGTGCGAAAAGCGCGCGCTGTCGCATGCGTCACAACGGAGTTGATCGCCAGCATAATGAACACAATGAGCAACGTCTTCCACGTGGCCTGGCTATTCCCCGTGCGCAGGTACACCGCGATCACCAGGGCGACAGAACCAACACATGCCGGCAGTGAAAGATAGTGCAGGCCCTGTATCGGCTCACGCATGCGCACCATGCCCAGTGTGCCCAGCCAGCACGAAAGCACCACCAGGCCAAGCAGCGCGATCTCGGCAACAGTGTGCACGCTCACAGGTGCTTCTCCAGAAACCGTGCAAACACAATGCCCCCGCCAAAGCTCATGATGGCTGCCGTCAGCGCAATGTCAATAAACGCAATACGCCCAGAGGCCACCGTAAAGATCACCAACGCGAAAATCACAACCAGGCTCGTCATCTCCAGGCCCACCAGCCGGCGCGCCGCATCGCCCTTCAAGCACATCCACGCGCACGGGAGGAGTGACAGGCAAAGCGCACCGCCCGCAGCCAGCCAAATGCTCTCCGGAGAACTCATCTCTGCGCTCCCAGGGCCTGCGCCATCGTGGACACCTTGTCTCGCTTCAGTTGGTGGAACAACATCAGGCTCTGCGCCGGATCGATCCCGATCACCAGCATGTTCGGCGACATCGTCGCGTACATCGTCGCAAGCGCACTCCGGCCCACCATCAGCGGGTCACGCCGACTCGCCTTGAATCCACAAGCCCGGTAGTACGACCCCGCGCGTTCGATGCCAAACAGATCCTTGAAGAGCACCGCCGTGACGACCCAGCAATCCCTTAGGATTTCCGCAGGCAACCGCCAACACAGCGCAATGTCTGCCAACCGCAACTCGAAGCTCAGCGTCTCCGTGCGCAACACGTTCGCAAAGAACAGAACTGTCAGGGCGGTCGACACCAGACCTACTGCAAGCTCATGCCAGCTCGGGCTGTCCGTAAAGACTCGCCACAGGAACAACACGACAATTCCCGCACCGAGAAGCAATCGTCCGGGATGGTCGAACATCCCACCTGCGTGTTGACCTCGCGCTTTGCTCACTGCTCGCTCCGCCGCGTTTGTTGCTGCCTGATAGATGGCGTCCGCTGAACTTTGGCTGTATGAAACAAACACCGCAACTTTGCATAGGTCATGGTGTGGAACCTACTACGGCACAACATGCGTATAACCCTGCTGCAACCCGATCCGCTACCGCTGCCAACCGCAAGTTGGTTCGCACGGCAACGGTCGGCATCACAGAATTGGGTACAAAGACTCACCCCGAAGGATCCTGATGTTCGGTAGGCGGTTCAACACAGAAAGATTTGCCCGGGCGGCACGAAGCCTGGGCTCACCGTGGAATCGCTACTCCGCCTGGCGAAGCGGCCGCGCTGACGGCAAGCTCGAGCTGTACGGAACCTACACCGCAGGCACCGGTTTCCAGCAGGAATCCCAGTGGGTGCTCAAGCAGCAACAGCGCGCAACCGACATCCAGACTGCCGCCGATCGCCGCATCGGCGAATGGATCCGCACCAACGGGACCGACAAGGAACGCCACACGCGAGACCTCACCGGGGTCGAAGAAAAGATCCGTACCATCCTGAAGCAAAGCGAAGGCGCGCACTGCAAGGTCCCCCGCACAAATCACCGCGCCAAGATCATTTTCTTCATCCTGATGTTCCTCTTCGAGTTCTCCTTCTCCGCCGTCGCCCTGATCACCTCGGGCCTGGTCTCCATCGGCTTTGAACTCGCCATCGCCGTCGTTGCCGCCGGCGTCCTCGTCTGGCTCTCCGACATCGTCGGCACCCACATCCGCCAACTCCCGCTCTCGCACGAAGCCGGCACCACCGACCGCGTTCGCCACTGGAGCATCATCATCTTCTCCTGCCTCGGCCTCGCCGCCATCCTTGCCGGCGTCAACTTCCTTCGTTCGCTCACCAACCAGGGCATACCCGGCGACAACACCCACCAAGTCGTCCAGTGGGCCCTCTTTGCCATCGGCGTCGGGCTGGTCCTCACCGGCATCTTTCGCAGCGGCGAAGACGAATATTCCGGCCCCCGCTACGGCCTCGCCCAACGCGAACGCGAGCGCTCCAAACTGCAGCGCAAAATTGGCCTGTGCGACGCCACGCAACAACGCCTAAGCGGCTTTCCCGCACACCTTGAAGCCCTGCTCCGGATCAATCTGCAGAAGGTCGTCGCGGTCTACGCAGACCAGTATCGCCGTCAGGCCATCACGCGCCAGCGGAGCGTCACCCGTGCGTAAGCTGCGCCTCGGCCCCGCAATGCTCGCCTCCAGCCTTGCACTCGCCGCCCTGCTGGAAGGCCTCGCAGGCTGCAAAGCAGCCGCCCCGACACAACCCGCCACCTTCGTCATCCTGCTCGACAAGTCCGCGTCCATCAACGACGGTAAAGCCTCCACCTACACGCGCTATCTGCGCGAGTCCGTCTTCCCGTCGCTCACCCCAGGCGCCCGCGTCGTCATCGAACCCATCGTCGGTGCCAACACCTACAGCGACCCCGAGCAGCGTGTCACCGCCACGCTCCCGATGGTCCACCCACTCACCAAGGACGCCGGCTACTTCCTCCTCAAAGGCGATCTCAGCGCCGACAAAGCGTGCCTCGCCCGCGTGGGCACCGAACTGCAAGCCTTCAACACAGCCCGGGACCAATTCGCCGCTGACGCGCTGCGCGTCTTCCGCGGCAAGAGCCTCTCCAACGACACCTACCTCGTCGACGGCATGAAAGAAGCCTCAGAGCTCCTCGAACCCCGCAAAGGCCGTGGCGTGCTCGTCGTTCTCTCCGACGGCCTGGAAGACAGCAACGCCTTCGGCCCGCGATCGCGCTTTGAAGACGTCGCCTTCTGGTCCCGCACCCCGCCCGACCACCTTGTGCAGCAGATCGATCCCGCCAGGACCGTACCCGGCCTTAAAGGCAGCACGGTCTACTTCTACGGCATGGCTGCCGGCACAGGCCGGCTCTATGACAACGTCCGCCGCTTCTGGCAAACCTTCTTCCGCAGCGCAAACGTCGACAGCATCTCCGCAGGCCATCAACCCCTGTACGAAGAGCCCGCCTACAACCCGCAGCCGGAAGAGCTATGCAAGTAACCCCCGCCTAGACTTCCTGCGCCTCACCCGCCAGCAGTTCCTTGGCACCACGCGCCGCCAACGACTCCGCCACGGCCTGCCCAAACTCCTCAGCCGCCACACCCCGTGGAGCCTTATGCAGCACATGGACCACGGCCTCCCCATCCGGAGCCGCGACCATCGCATGCATGTGCCAGGCCGAGTCCACCGCGTGACAATACGCCCCGAGCGGCAGATTACATCCACCCCCTAAGGCGGACAGCACAGCACGCTCAGCCGCCGTGGCAAACGCCGCCTCCGCATCGTTCAACGTCCGCAGCGCCTCCACCACTCTCAGTTGATGTTGCCCCGCTCCACCCTGCGAAGCCGCACCGCCGATGCCAGCGAGCGTCTCCAGCCCAAGCGCGCCCTGCCCTGGCGCCGGGCACACCTCGTCCACTGAAAATCGTTGATGGGCATGCTCCGTTCGCCCCAGCCGGTCCAGCCCCGCGCACGCCAGTACCAGCGCATCTGCCTCACCCGCAGCCCACTTCCGCAGCCGCGTGTCGATGTTGCCGCGCATCGGCACGAACCGGAGGTCCGGCCGCAGCGCAAGCAACATTGCCTGCCGCCGCGGACTCGTCGTCGCTACGCGCCCACCCGTAGGCAACATGTGCAGTCCCCAAAAGTTCTCGCAAACAAACGCATCCCGCGCATCCGCACGTGCTGGGATCGCGGCCAACATAAACCGCGGGTCCAGGGTCGTAGGCAAATCCTTTAGAGAGTGCACCGCGGCATCAATGCGCCGATCCAGCAGCGCATCCTCAATCTCCTTGATGAAGATGCCCTTCGCGTCCAGCGGCGTGCCGTCGTCAAAGGTCGCCGGCGCAACAAAAGCCGGGTCCTGCATACGGTCCCCGGTCGTCCGAATCACCTCGACCTCTACGGTGTGACCGTGCCTACGCAGCTCGTTTGCAACATGATTTGCCTGCCAAAGTGCCAGTTGGGAGCCGCGGGTGCCAATGCGAATAGGTTGGGTACTCATCGGTCCTAAGAATACGCCGCCTCATGCCGCTGCCCTAGTGGATTTCGGCCTAAGCTCGCTGCCCGGGATCTTTACCAGCCCTGCACAACGCGCGTCCGCGAACCCTGCGCAACCATCAACCCCGGCGGGCAAAAGAACACCCCGCGTTCGGAGGCGCGGGGTGCTGTGTCTACCATCAAAACAAGAGTCTAGCGGCGTCCCTTGCTCGCTGCCGACTTTTTGCCCGCAGCCTTCTTGCTCACTACCTTCTTGCTCGCAACCTTCTTCCCTGCCACTTTCTTGGCCGGTCCCTTCTTCGCTGCGACCTTCTTGCCCGCCACCTTCTTCGCCGAGCCCTTCAGCGCAACCTTCTTCTTCGCTGCTGTCTTCTTACCAGAAGCCTTCAATGCAATCTTCTTGGCGGCCACTTTCTTGCCAGCGACTTTCTTCGCAGAGCCCTTCAGCGAAGTCTTCTTCGCGGCCGTTTTCGCTGTAGTCTTTGCAGCCGTCTTTGCCGTGCTCTTGCTCGCAGTCTTGGCCGCGGTCTTCGTGCCGGTCGCTTTCCCTGCTGACTTGCCACCCGTCTTTTTCGACGAGCTCTTCTTGCGCGCAGTCTTGGCCAAAAGACGTTTGCCTCCCTGGGACTCTGGATCCGGGTAGATCAGTTTGTTGAAGTTCGAAACCTCTCCCTCGGCGGTCTCTTCCTGATACAGGAACTCAAGGCCGCTCTGGTCAAACTTCTCAAAGAAGTCGTCCCAACTGATCTCCTTCAAAGCATCATCGTTGGCGTTGGGAGCATCCGGAAACTCGAGGCGCAGAATGCCGGGCGCGCCTTCGGTTTCAGTGCTCGCCACCTCGGCTGGTTTGCCGCCGCGCTTCTCTGCCCACTCGCGTATGAAATCGTGATCTTGCGTCGTATTTCCTGATGCCATCGTCACTGACCTTGCCTTCTGGAAGTTTGGAGCCGTCACAGGCTTCGGATGAGAGATCATCGCACAGCGCTGTACCCACATGCACACTTTTTTGTGCGCGTGTCTGTCTCGCTACGCTGGCTTGAGCGCAATCATCAAGCGCATGACAAACGCGTTAGGCGAGAGGCGTAAAAACAGTGCAACAACAAGCCAGAAATAGCCACACAAGCAAGCTCCGACAGCACCCTCCATCCAACCTGCCACGGGCCGTTGCAAGTGCGGGAAGCTACTCGTCCACCTTGTGCGCGGACCGCAGCGCAGCAATCTGCGAGTGCAGCAGCTTCGCCGTCAACGAACGCGTCATCGCCTCCACACCGGCCTGTTGCTCGGCGGTTAAACCAAGCCGCGCAACAGAGCGCACAATCTCCGCCTGCCGCACGCCCTCCGCCTCCGCCATCAGTTGCTTGATGGCCTCAGTCGCCGGTGCCTGCGCCAATCGTTGCGTATAACGCTGTACCTCGGCCTGCACGATCTGCTCGGCCGCCTCCGCCTCGCGCGTACGTCCGGCCCGGTTGCCATGCGCCACCTGCTGCAGATCGTCGATGTCGTACACAAAGCAGCCTTCAACCTCGTTCACCTCAGGCGCCACATCACGCGGCACCGCAATGTCGATGAAGAAGACCGGCCGATTGCGCCGCCGCCCGAGCAGCGCCCGTGCCTGCGCCGGGGCAAACACCTGCCCCGCCCCGGTAGACGTGATGATGATGTCCGCCCGGTGCGCCTGATCATGCAGTTGCTCAAAAGGAATCACGCCCGTCGTGATGGTCGGTGTCCGCAGGTTGTCTGCAATCCGTTCTGCCCGTGCCTCGGTGCGGTTGGACACCAGCAACGTCGTCGCGCCCTGCTGAATCAGGTGCCGCGCCGCCAGGTCGCTCATCTTGCCCGCCCCCACCAGCAGCACGGTCTTGCTCCGCAGCGTGCCAAAGATCTTTCGCGCCAGGTCAGCGGCCACAGATGCCACGGACACCGTGGTCGTCCCAATCTGCGTCTCGGTCCGAACCCTCTTCGCCACGGAAAACGCCCGCTGCATCAGTGGGTCCAGCGTGCCCTTCACGCCGCCCACCTCCCGCGCCACAGCAAACGACTGCTTCACCTGCCCCAGGATCTGCGACTCGCCCACCACCATCGAGTCCAGCGAACAGGCAACCCGGAACAGATGTCGCACAGCCTCCGTGTCCCGGTGCTCATACACGTGGGGCTCCACCTCAGCCGATTGCAGATGGAGGTACCTATGCAGAAAACGCAACGGCGTCGCGGAAGGATCATGCACTGTCAGCAGTTCCACGCGATTGCACGTCGACAGGATCAGCCCTTCCTGGATACCCGGCTCCAGCAGCAGCGTGCGCGTCGCCTCCGCCAGCCGATCGTTCGGAATAGCCAGCCGCTCGCGCACAGCCAGAGGCGCCGTGGTGTGGCTCACCCCGATCAGCAACAGCGAATTGGCATTTGCGGACGCGCTCATGGGGCTTTGAACCGATGAACAACGGAAAGCTGATTCGCGGCCCACACCGCCAGCACAAAGAACAGCGCAAAGCTCGACAGATACACCGCTCGCCTGCCCCGCAAACCCGAGTGCTTGCGAATGAAGATCATCAGCATATACGCCAGCCACAGCAGGAAGGACAGCAACACCTTCGGATCCGCAAAGAAGCTCAGGCCAACCGTCTGCATCGCCACCACAGAGCCGATTAACAAGCCCGCCGTCATGCAGGGCAGCCCCCAAAGCAGTGCCTTCAATGCGATCGCATCCGTAGTTTCGAGCGGTGGCAGCCAGCTCTTCTCCGCTGGCAACCGCTTCTGTTTCAGCCCGCGCTCCTGCACCAGGTACAACACGCTCGCCAGCAGAGAAACGATCAGCGCGGCATACGCCGCCAGCAGCAAGGCTACATGCAGAAACAACCACCACCCTGACCCCAGGTACGGGTAGGAAATCATCTCCGCCCCGGGCCGAAACGCCGGCGCAATGGACACCAGCACGGCCACGGGCAGCAGAAAGATTCCAAACGCGACCGTCTTGTACCGGACGGCCAGCCCAAGGAACGCCGCAGCCAGCAGGAGCCCAAGCAGCGACAACGTCTCGTGCGTGTCCACGGGCAATGCATGATGCGCTGCGGTCAACGTCTCGGTCAGTGCAACAAAGTGGAAGAACACCCCGCCCAGCGCCGCAGGCAGAGCCACGTAGCGCCAGCGCGGTCGGTTATACAACGCCGCCGGCAGCACCGCGAGCGCGGCAACCGCGTACAAAAACACCGCAAGTCGGAGCCAAAGCAGGGGCATACGGAAACAAGCAGGCTCTTTTCAGAGCACGTCCCAGTATAGATGTCCGGGCTGCCCGCAGGTTGCGCTCAGCCTGCGGCGAGGCTCTGCTCGAGGAAAGCCTTCAACCGGCCTTCGATCAGGCTCTCCGGCAGCAGAAACGGCTTCTCCAGGATGGTGATGCGCAGATGGTCGTTCGCATGCTCGTACTTTGCCGTGACGCCATCCTTGGAAAGCGTCCCGGAAGGCCCGGTCAGCTGAATTCCATTTGTGGCAAGGCGGCGGGTCGCAGCGGCAAACTGGGCATCAGTCATCGGCACTTCAATCATGGTCGGAGTGTACGCGTCCCGGCGCTCTCACGCACCTCGCAGAGCCCCTCAAAACGGAGGTCGGCCCACCAGGTGAGTATTGTCTGCAGCATAGGCAACAATGGTGCGAACCACGTCGCGCTCAGCCTCGCTTCGAAACAAAAAGGCCAGACCCACTTCCCTGTCCTGCACACGGGCGACGCGCGCCGGCAGTTCGTAGACTCGCTTCCCGAAATGAAGCCGCACCGCCCCACTTGTCCAAAGCTCCGGCGGTACCCGGAAGGCCCCTAACAGCCCGGATTCGCTGATATTGAGACAATTTCCGCGGACCATCGCTCCGTCCGCCTCAAACTCCAGCGGAAAGCTTAAGTCCAACCGCGATGCGCGATCCTTCAACACGGCTGCCCCTCTTTGGCATACACGGCAGCGGACTGCGCACAGTGCCCACGTCTCATTGCATAGATTATCCTCCACCGCACCGCCACAGGTCGCCCGGGCAGACACGGTATTCTGGGCTCCTCGCATCCGCATGGCATCCCCCATCAATCCGGGCCCCGAGGGCAACGTCACCCCCGCCATGCGGCAGTACTTCGCCGCCAAGCAGACCCACCCCGACTGCCTGCTCTTCTTCCGCATGGGTGACTTCTACGAGCTCTTCTACGACGACGCCCTCGTCGCCGCCCGCGAGCTCGGACTCACCCTCACCTCCCGCGACAAACACAAGTCCGTCCCCATGTGCGGCGTCCCGTTCCACGCCGGCGCAGCCTACCTGCAGCGCCTTCTCCGCAAGGGCTACAAGGTCGCTCTCTGCGAGCAGATGGAGGACCCCAAGTTCGCCAAGGGAGTCGTGAAGCGCGAGGTCACCCGCGTCCTCACCCCCGGCACCGCCCTCGATGCCGCGCTAGACCCAGGCCAAAGCCAATGGCTGGCCGCCATCGCCGCTGTAGGCTCCGGCCCCAGCGCCTGCGTCGGCGTCGCCTCCATCGATCTCTCCACCGGCGACATGCGCGCCACCGAGTTCCCCGGCCCCGCAGCCTGGCCCCTCGCGCTCGACGAACTCGCCCGCATGCGCCCCGCCGAAACCCTCCTCGCCCGCGGCAGCACCTTCGGCCCAACCCACAAAGCCCAGCAACGCCTTCGCACAGAGCCGACGCCGGACGAAGCCAACCCGGCAAACGATGTCGTCACCAGCGCAGATCTAATCGGCGCCAAAACGGAGCTCGACGACTGGGTCTTCACCGCCGACTACGCCTTACCTCTTCTCCGCCAGGGCCTCCGCGTCCACTCGCTCGACGGCATGGGCCTCGCCCACCACACCGCAGCTGCGGTCGCCGCCGGCGCCATCGTCCACTATCTCCGCGCCACCAAACAAGGCGCCCTCGAACACCTCGACACCGTGCGCTTCTACGAGCACCGCGACTGCCTCGAACTCGACGCCGTCAGTGTCCGCAACCTCGAACTCGTTGAGCCGATCTTCTCGGGCGAAGGCACCGACACCACCCTCCTCCACACGCTCGACGCCTGCTGCACGCCGATGGGCAAGCGCCTGCTCCGAGCCCAGCTATTGCGTCCGCTGAACGAGCTCGCCACAATCAACGCCCGCCTCGACGCCGTAGCGCTCGCCGCCGCCGACATCCGCCGCCGCGAAGGCCTTCGTCGCAGCATGTCGGGCATTCTCGATCTGGAGCGCCTGCTGGGCCGTATCTCGCTCGACTCCGCCGGGCCGCGCGACCTTGCCGCGCTCGGAGCAACCTTGCGCTGCCTACCGGCTTTGCGCTCCGCAGTCACCGATCTCGCGGAACGCTTCGGGCGCTGGGCCGAACTCGCCGCCTTCGACGTTCTCTCTGACCTCCACGAACTCATCACCCGCACGCTCGTAGACGAGCCTCCCATCACGCTCACGGACGGCGGCGTCATCCGCCCCGGCGTGGACCCCGAACTCGACGAACTGCGCGGTCTCAGCACCACCGGCCGCCAACGCATCGCCGCCATCGAAGAGCGCGAGCGCGAACGCACCGGCATCAGCTCCCTCAAGGTCCGCTTCAACTCCGTCTTCGGCTACTACCTCGAGGTCACCCGTGCCAACCTCAAGGCCGTCCCCGCCGACTACGAGCGCAAGCAAACTCTCGTTAACGCCGAACGCTTCACCACCCCCGAACTCAAAGACCTCGAAACCAAAATCCTCACCGCCCAGGAACGCTCCGGCGAGATCGAGCGCCGCCTCTTCACCGAACTCCGCCGCCAGCTCCTCACCGAAGCTGCCCGCGTCCGAGAAACCGCCCGGGGCATCGCCGAAATCGACCTCCTTGCCACCTTCGCCCATATCGCCGCCCTCCGAGGCTGGACCCGCCCCACCGTCGACGCGAGCTCCACGCTCGAAGTCATCGCCGGCCGCCACCCCGTCGTTGAACGCCGCCTCGAAGAGTCCGGCGGCGGCCGCTTCGTCCCCAACTCCCTAAGCCTCTGCGGTGCGGATCATCAGTCGGCTTCCCTGCAGAAAGGGGAAGGCAGCGTGGCAGGTCACGACAGCACCCCCCATGACGCCGTCCTCCTGAGCGCAGCGAAGGATCTCCGTATTGAGCGGGCGAGGACCGAAGGCACGAGCCAGTCAACCAAGCCCAACGTCCCTACCGCCCCCTCACTCCTCCTCATCACCGGCCCCAATATGGGCGGCAAATCCACCTTCCTCCGCCAGGCCGCCCTCCTCACGGTCCTCGCCCAGTGCGGCAGCTTCGTCCCCGCCGAACGCATGACGCTCGGCCTCGTCGACCGCATCTACACCCGCATCGGCGCCTCGGACAACGTAGCCCGCGGCCGTTCCACCTTCATGGTCGAAATGACCGAAACCGCCGCCATCCTCAACACCGCCACCGCCCGCAGCCTCGTCCTCCTCGACGAAATGGGCCGAGGCACCGCCACCTACGACGGCCTGTCCCTCGCCTGGTCCACCGTCGAGCACCTTCACGACGGCATCGGCGCCCGCACCCTCTTCGCCACGCATTACCACGAACTCACGCTACTCGCAGACCGCCTGCCGCACATGCGCAACGCCCGCGTTACCGTCCGCGAGCGCGACGGCGGCATCGTCTTCCTCCACACCGTAGAGCCCGGCCCGGCCAGCAAGAGCTACGGCATCGAAGTCGCCCGCCTCGCCGGCCTTCCCACGACGGTCATTGAGCGCGCCCGGGAAGTCCTCCGCGTCCACGAACGCACCGAAGCCCAGGGCGTCCGCGAAGCCGCACCCGCCGACCGCACTCCAGCAGTCCAGATGACGATGTTCACCCCGCTCAGCCAACGCATCGTCGACCGCCTTGAAGCCCTCGACCTCGACAACCTGACCCCCCGCGAAGCCCTTGCCTTACTTGCACAACTCCAGGCCGAACTTCGCGGAGAGTAAGCGCGGTCCCAGATCAAGGCTGCACTTTGGGGTTAGGTGGGTATCGCTTCTCCAGGTTGCGCCGTTCCTGCGGCAGACGCACTTCCTCGCCACTTACGTTGAAATGACGAACCGAAGAGACTGAAGGCGTAGGCGGGCTCGCCCCAACAGCAAGGGAAGGCTGGCTCTTTTTTTCTAAAACGTCGTAGCTGGCGATGATCTCGAACGGACTCCCCTGTTCCGTGGGGGATGAGTGACGGATCGCAACATGGCCGGAGGGCAGACCTGCGGGAACGTGGGCTAGAAAGGCCGGTCGCCCAGCGTCGTTTGCAGCCAACTGCGAACTCAAGCGTTTCGCGTCCCGAAGAACCCGGGCAGGTATCACGGGCCAGTACACGCCTTCACTGATCACATGGCCGTCGTTATCGAACTGCGCGTAGGCGACGGAGTCGGGGACAGAAAAGCCCTGTACCTTCCTCTCCAGAAGAGAGATGTAGCCATCGATCTGTGGGATCGCTGAGCGGGTTTCGCCGTACTGACCCTTCGCAGAAAGCCGCGTCATGGTATGGATTCCGCCGATCTGATCCCGCGGGATACCCACTGCAGTGAAGTACTCCATCACCTGCTTCTCATGTTCGGCAGGGTCTTTTGTGTAGAAGGGCTTCTGGGCGGCCTGGGCGGAGGCGTTCGGGATCGCGAGCGCCAGTCCGTTGTGCGAGCTAATTGCAAAGGTGCCGGAATCGGTCACCTGGCGATACCATCCGTCCTCCTGAACGGCCCTGGCCTGTTTGCCCGCAAGAAATCGCGATTGAGCGATGCCGTGCTGATATCCGGGAGCGCCGCCCGGGTCGCTGGCAATCAGTCCAGCACGCAAAGACGCATTGCTCTGCAACAACGGTTGCTGCGCGTGGACAGGAAAACCGCACAGAACGGCGAGGGAAAGAAGAGAAGCTCTGCCAATGCTCATGGAAGCTCCCATGCACTCTGGTTTGTGCTCTTGAGCGGGTAGTTGCACTGCCAGATCGCGTCGAACCAGTTGTTGCCCTTGGAATCCTTGGAATCGTCTCGGATGTCATTCCAGTTTTCGGCCATGTGCGCAACGGCTGCGTTGACGTCGGCGTCCATTGCGATGGCGATATTGCAGCCACAGCCGTTGAAGCCATGCCCGCCACCGCCGCCCGGGCAGCCGCCTCCCTCGTTGGCGGGGAGGAGGTTCATTGCGTTAAGCCATGAGTTGGCAACGCTGGAGAACAGATTGGCGCGATATCCCGTAGCGAACGCCGAGCCACGGTCAGGGACGTTGTCGGTATCTCCTCCGGCGACCATGATGGTCGCAAACAGATGGACACCCGCGCTCGCATTCCGAAATGCCTGGTACCAGAAGGTGGGCAGCACACCGCAGCTGATGTCGAACACCGCCATGTTCGTGCCGTTCTTGCCGAGGCGCACGGCGCCGCTCGTGTAGTCGACCACACCGTTCAACTTGTCGGTGGACCCGCTGGTGGCAGCCCCGCGGTCTGCCATATAGCAGCAGCGAGGGGCATCCAACGGACTGAATCGACAGGAGCCAGGCAGGCGCTCGCCGATGCTGGCGTTGGGCGTCTTGCATGCTGCGGTGGTCGTGCAGGACTGCGCCGTGGAGCAGCCGTCGCCCATCGGGTTTGTATGGCAGAAGCCATGTCCGGAGAAGTAGGAGATAGCTGTGCCGGCCTTGTCGAAGTTATTAGCCGCGTTGCCACGGGAATCCACCGAGGCATCCATGAAATCGGTGTCCCACACAAGGTTGTCGGTGTAGCGATTGTTGACGTGCCACGGAGAACCCGGAAACATCATCGTGTTGAGAAACCCGTCGCCATTCGCGATGGAGTTCACCAACGATGGACCATTGCGGACGCTGTAGTTATTGACGCTCTCCACGACCAGCCCCGTACTCTGAGCGTGGACCGTGCAGTCGCAGGAGAAAAGTACGGAGCAGATGGATGCAAAGACGAGGGTGCTGAATGCTCTGGTGGGCGCCATACGCGCAAGCCTCCTTGGCAATCAAGTGCGGAGCCACAGTTCACTTTTTTCTGGGGGGGGGTGGGCCCGATGGTCCGAAGGACGCCCGGCCTTGCCTGGAATGGGAAGATAGTACACCCAGCAAGCCGGGGCAATGCTAGAAAATTCTTACGTCCTCTTGCAGACCCGTCACCTGCCGAAGGCGGGTCAAACACCCTCCGGGGGCACACCGCGAAAGCTCGTTCAAACTCGGTCGTGCACCAACTCGCCCGCCTCAGTAAAGTAGATCCATCACGACGCGTGGACGCCCTTTGAGCAAGCCATCGAGCTTTACCCAACCAAAATCCAAAGCCCTCATCGTTGCGGGCATCATGTCAGGCACCTCCGCCGACGGCGTGGACGTAGCCCTCTGCCGCATCGCGCCCGCCACCGGACCCAGCACCACACCCCGCCTCAAGCTGCTCGCCCACCGCAGCTTCCCCTACGCTCCTGAGGTCCGGGCAGCCGTCCTCGCAGCCATGAACGCCGCGCAGACCTCCACCGCCGACCTCGCGCGCCTCTCCTGGCGCCTCGGCGAGGTCTACGCCGACGCTGTCGCCGAAACCATCGCCCGCACCGGCCTCCAACCGCAACTCATCGCCCTGCACGGGCAAACCCTCTTCCACGAGACCACCCCAACCGACTTCCTCGGCGCGCCCACTCGCTCCACCTGGCAGGCCGGCGAACCCGCACTCCTCGCCGAGCGCCTCCGCCTTCCCGTGATCAGCGACTTCCGCACGGCCGACCTCTCCGCCGGCGGCCAGGGCGCGCCGCTCGTGCCCATGCTCGACTACACGCTCTTCCGTCACAAGACCCGCAACCGCATGCTGCTCAACCTCGGCGGCATCGCGAACCTCACCACCCTGCCCGCAGGCTGCGACGCCACCGGCGTCCTCGCCTTCGACACAGGCCCAGCCAACATGGTCATCGATGCCGCCATCGAGCGCCTCACCGGCCGCGCCTTCGACTGCGGCGGCGGCATGGCTGCCCGCGGGCAGATCCTTCAACCCATCCTCAACGAGCTCCTCCAAAACCCCTACTTCGCCCAGCACCCCCCCAAGAGCTGCGGCCGCGAGCAGTTCGGCGCCGACTTCACGGACCGCTTTCTCGCCCGCTGCCAGGCCGAAGGCGCTGGCAACCGCGACATCATCGCCACAGCCACAGCCTTCACTGCCGAAACCGTCCTCGAAGCGTACCGCCGCTTCCTCTGGCCCCACCTCGGCCAGCGCGCTCCGCTCGCGAGGGCCACAGACCTCTTCGTCTCCGGAGGCGGAGCCCGCAACGCAACCCTGCTCAAGCACCTCCGCTCCGTCTTCGAGCCCCTCAACGTCAGCGTCACGACCACCGACGACGTCGGCCTTCCTATAGAGGCCAAGGAGGCCGCCGCCTTCGCCCTTCTCGGCTGGCTAACCTGGCACCGCCTTCCCGGCAACATCCCTGCCGCCACCGGCGCCACCCGCCCCGTCCTCCTTGGCCGCATCTCCCATGTCTAGTCAGCCGAGTCCAGGGGTTTGCCACCTCTCCGGTAAAGGCCGTCATCCTGAGCAAGGCGAAGGATCTCTGCATTGTGTGGGCAACCAGAGGTTCCCCTCTTCGCCGTCCCAAAACAGCACACCTCTAAAGCTGAGCCACGATCTGCCGAAAAGAGTCAGTATGTGGTCTGCTCTGCTCTTCCTCTCGGTCCTTCCGGCATTCCTGGTCGTCCTCGCCGGTTGCCGCGCCTCACCGGACGACCGTCAAACGGTTCGCTTCCTCATCGAGAGCTCGCCCAATAACCTCGACCTGCGCCAGGGCACCGATGCCCAGTCCGAGCGCATAGGCGCACTCATCTACGAGGGTCTCGCCCGTACAGACGAGCACTTCCAGCTCAATCCCTCGCTCGCCACCTCGTGGGACCAACCTGACCCCCTCACCTGGGTCTTTCACATCCGCCCTGACGTGCACTTCCATGACGGTAAGCCTCTCACCGCCGAAGACGTAGCCTGGTCCATCCGCAGCATGACCAACGGAGCCCTCGTGACCGCCAAAGCCGGCAGCTTCGCAAATGTCACCGAGGTCAGCGCCCAGGACTGGCACACCGTCGAGGTCCACACTGCCAAGCCCGACCCAAGCCTGCTGTTCAACCTAAGCGACGGCCTCTTCGGCGTGGTGAAAGACCGCGCGGGTCGAGAAGAAGGCCTGCATCCCGTCGGCACTGGCCCTTTCCGCTTTGTGAGCCAGGTACAGGACAAGGAGGTCGTCATCGAGCGCAACGCCGAGTACTGGGGCGCACCTCCCCATATCGCCCGCGTTCGCTTCGACGTTGTCCCTGACAACATCACCATGGCGCTCGAACTGAAGAAGGGAGCCGCCGACGCCGAAAGCAACGCCATCACCCCCGACGAGGTTCACGCCCTGGCCAATACCCCGGGCTTGAAGACCGATACCCGCCCCGGCGCGGACGTCTTCTATGCAAATTTCAACGTCACCGACCCAGCCCTGAAGGACGTCCGGGTACGACAGGCCATCGCTTGCGCCATCGACAAGCCGGAGATGATCCTCGGCCTCTGGCGAGGGCACGCCGTTCCCGCCGAAACCCTGCTTCCCCCGGGGCACTGGGCCGAAGCGCCCAAAAGCGACCTGCCGCAGTACGCGTTCGATCCCGCACGCGCCGTCGCCCTGCTGGAGCAGGCGGGCCTTCACCCCGACGCTCACGGCGTCCGGCTCCGCTTCACGCTGAAGACCTCGACGGACGAGACCACGCGCCTGCTCGCCCAGGTGCTCCAGCAGCAAATGCGCGCGGTCGGGATCGAGCTTGACCTCCGCTCCGCCGAGTTCGGCACCTTCTACGCCGACATCACCCGCGGTGCCTTCCAGATGTATATGCTCCGCTGGACTGGCTCCAACGAAGACCCCGACATCTTCCGCTACGCCTACGCCGCGGCCAGCTTTCCCCCGAAAGGCGGCAACCGCGGCCGTTACGCCAACCCGCAACTCGATAGCCTGCTTGCAACAGCCAGCACCGAGGGAGATCAGATCATCCGTGCCAAAGCTTACAAGGCGGTCCAGCATATGCTCGCCACGGACCTTCCCAGCATCCCCCTCTGGTACCCGGACGTTGTGGTCGTCCACTCCGACCGCTTGACCGATGTTCGTCTTGCGCCAGGCGGCACCTTCCAGTTTCTCCGCACGGCGCAGTTTCGCGACAACTGACGGGCTCAAGGTTGCGGCCATTTGTACCCGTTAGAAGAGGCTGCACGACGTCAAACTGACCATGAGCGACGACCAACGAGCAGCTTCGGTATGCCTCCAGAAGCGGCATGCGGGAGCTCCGGGCATGCCCTGACTCTGCAACTTTTCGGTAGCCGCATCCTTATCGATAACCGCACCCCCACTACGTTTCGCCGCTCGAGAGGTCTAGCATAGACAGGTCATGGCCACGAAGACTGCCCTAGAACAGAAGCTTTCCCGCAACCTCGAAGGTGAAGAAATTTCCCCGAACTCTGGAGCCCGGGGCTTGCAGGCATCCGACCGCGAGGTCGTCTTCGACATCTTTCGACGCTGGGGCTTTCTCCAGGCCACCCTCGATCCCCTCGGCCAGTACCTCCCTGCCGAGCCCTTCCCTACGCCGGCGCCCGACGGTGAAGTCTCAACCGAAGCTCGCCACTTCTACTGCGGCTCCATTGGGGTCGAGTTCATGCACATCGCGGCGCCCGAAAAGCGTGCCTGGATCCAGGCCCAGATGGAGCGGCCGTACACTGCTGCGGACCCCAAACGCATCCTCACCGGACTGATCCGCGCGGACGTCTTCGAGCAGGTGATCCAGCAGCGCTATCTCGGCACCAAGCGCTTCTCCCTCGAAGGCCTGACCGCCCTGATTCCCTTCCTCGACCAGCTCTTCACCACCGCTGCAGACGCCGGGGTCACACGGTCGGTCTTTGCCATGAGTCATCGGGGTCGCCTGAATGTCATGGTGAACACGGTCGGTCGCGGTTCGCACGAGATCTTCTCCAAGTTTGAAGACGTCGACCCGCGCTCGACCATGGGCGGCGGCGACGTCAAATACCACATGGGCGCCACCGGCGAGCTCACGACCGCCAATGGCAAGACCGTGTCGCTTCACCTCGCCTCCAACCCTAGCCATCTCGAGGCAGTTGATCCCGTTGTCATGGGTCGGGCCCGCGCCCGGCAGGAGCGGATCCGCAACGAGACAGGGGCGGACGGCAAGCAGCAAATTTTGCCGCTGATCATTCACGGGGATGCCGCGTTTGCCGGCCAGGGAATCTGGGCCGAAACCCTCACTCTGGCAACCATTCACGGCTACAACGTTGGCGGCACGATTCAGGTGGTCGTCAATAACCTACTGGGATTTACCGCCAACCCTGAGGAGTCCAACTCTTCGCGCTTCGCCACGGACCTCGCCAAGCGTCTCCCGATCCCGATCTTCCACGTGAACGCGGAAGACCCTGAAGCAGTCGTCCGCGTCGCCGAGATCGCCGCCAACTACCGCCAGACATTTGGCTCCGACGTCGTCATCGATCTCATCGGCTACCGCCGCCACGGCCACTCCGAGGTTGACGACCCAACGGTCACTCAGCCGCGACGCTACGCGAAAATCAAGGACCATCCCACCCTTTCCAAGTTGTATGCGGGGAAGCTTGGCGTCGACATCTCCGCCGAAGTTGCAAGCATTCAGCAGGAGTTTCTCGAAGCGCAGCGCCGCGCGACGCAGCAGGACGCCAGGCACGAACAGACCGGCTTTGTGATGAAGCGGATGCACGAGTTGCCCGCGTACTGGGCTCCGTACTGCGGCGGAGCGCTCGCCGCTGACGACCAGCCACAGACCGGGGTTCCGGCTTCCGAGGTAGAGTCCCTGACCTCTGCACTCACCCGCTTCCCCGAGGCCTTTCACGTCCACCCAAAGGTCGCGAAGCTCCTCGAGCAACGAGTCGAGATGGGTGCGGGCAAGCGCCCCATCGACTACGGTTTCGCCGAACTCCTTGCATATGCTTCACTCGTGAAAAGCGGAACGCCGGTGCGTCTCAGCGGCCAGGATTCACAACGCGGCACCTTCAATCAGCGCCACTCCGTCCTGATCGACACGGAAACCGAACAGCGCTGGTCGCCCCTGTCCCACATCGCTCCAACGCAAGGCCGCTGGGAGGTTTACAACTCCATGCTCTCCGAAGCCGCCTGCCTCGGCTTCGAGTACGGCTTTGCCCGCGACTTCCCCGAAGCGCTCGTCCTCTGGGAGGCCCAGTTCGGCGACTTCGCTAACGGCGCCCAGATCATCATCGACCAGTTCCTCGTCGCGGGCGAGGCCAAGTGGGGCCTGCTCTCGGGCCTTGTCCTCCTTCTGCCTCACGGGTACGAGGGACAGGGGCCTGAGCACTCCTCCGCCCGTGTCGAGCGCTACCTCCAACTCGCGGCACAGGACAACATCCAGGTTGCCCAGCCCTCCACCGCGGCGCAGTACTTCCATCTGCTCCGTCGCCAGGCGATGCGCAGGTGGCGCAAACCGCTCGTTGTGTTCACCCCCAAGTCCATGCTCCGGCACCCGGACGCCATGTCCACGGTTGGTGACTTTGCTGCAGAGACTTTCCAGCCGGTCCTCGCGGACACCTCCGTCCAGAATCCTCGCCGCATCCTGGTTTGTACCGGCAAGATCGGCCACAATCTCCGCGTCGAGCGGGCGAAGCGCAAGCTTTCTGACGTGGCAATTTTGTTCGTCGACCAGCTCTACCCCTGGCCAGAGCGCGAACTCCTCCAGGCTCTTCAGCAGCACCCCAACGCCAAAGAGATCGTCTGGGTGCAGGAGGAGCCGGCCAACATGGGCGCCCTCAGCTTTGTCATGCCCCGCCTTCGCCTCATCGCACACGATCGCCCCGTCACTTCGGTCAAGCGCACCGCCTCGGCCAGCCCGGCTACAGGTTCAGCGAAGGCACACGAGATGGAAGAACGGACGCTTATTGACTTGGCCCTGGGACACTGAGGGGATGCAGGGGGTGCTCTGGTCCGTCTGCAAGAACCTTCAATGCCGTTTGCGCTCAGGATGACGTTGCTTCAGGTTTGTCCTGCAGACTTGAACTCATAGGCGCACTCACTCCATTTTCGGTCTCCTTCAACCAGACCTGGTGCGTGATCCGGGGCGGCTCGGGGCCTGTATGCAGCGCCCACACTCGCTCACGGCAGGCCTGATCCGCTGCTGTGGTGCGTTCGCGCGACCGCAGGTACTCCAGCCAACTCTCCATGATGAAGGTCTCGTTCAGGTGCTCAGGGTCGTTCGCGTCACGGTAGATTGCCCAGCGGATCGCCCCATCTCGCAACCGCACACCTTTCATCTGATAAATAGCCTGGGTGAATGCCGATAAATTCTCACGCTTGATCTGGTAGTCCACCGAGATGCGCACCGGCCCATCCTCCGGATCCGGCGCAGCCGCGAAGGTGGGCACCGGGCGCTTCCACTGGTACGGGGTGAGATCCGGCAACGCTCCTTTGAGCACCGGAATGCGCAGCAAAAACGGTAGAGTCGCCGCCATGCCCGCCGCCGCGCTCAACAGCGCCGTGCTTACGGATGTACGCTCTGCGACCGCACCCCAGAGCACGCTTCCCAGCGCCATCCCCCCCTGGAACACCATCAGGTACAGGCCCAATGCCCGCGCTGCCACCCACCCAGGAGCCGCCAGTTGCACGCTCACATTCAGCGTCGACATGCTGCTCGTCCACGCAAAGCCTGCACCGAGCAGGATAAGGATGACCGACACAGGACGATGCACTAGCGCCAGACCCACCAGTGCTGCCACATAGTACAGCGACGTTGCCGCCAGGAGCACCGTCGCATCCACTCTCCGTCGTATCCGCGCAAGCAGGCCCGCCGCCACAACAGCACCTACGCCGAGCGAACCGTTCAGGATGCCGTACCCCATCGCCCCCTGGTGCAGGTCGCGTTTAGCGACGAGCGCCAGCAATGACCACACCGAGCTGACGAAGAACGTGAAGCCGAATGCCCGAATGAGCGAGCCGCGCAGGTTCGGCGAAAAGCGCACAAAGCGCAGCCCCGACCGCACTGACCCCGCAATCCGCTCAGCCGGTAACGCGCTCTTGAACAGCGGCTGCCGGTGCCACTTCCAAAGGATCCAGATCACCCCGGCGAACGAAAGCGAATTCAGCGCGAAGACCCACCCGGCCCCGGTGTTTGCACGCGCGAACCCCGCCACCAGCAGCCCTCCCAGCGCAGGTCCAACAGCTCGGGCAAGGTTGTTGCTGGCCGCATTCAGCGTCACTGCATTGGGCAACTGTTCCTGGGGCACCAGCTCCGGCACAATCGCCTGCCACGCCGGGTTGTTCATCGCCGAGCCCACGTTCAACAAAAACGTAAACGCCAGCAACGCAAACGGCGATACCACCCCGGCAAACGTCAGCGCTGCCAGAATCGCCACCGCACCGAGCATCCAGCATTGCCAAAAGATCAGCAGTCGCCGCCGGTCATAGATGTCCGCCGTCGCTCCCGCCAGCAATCCCAGGATCAGCACGGGCAGACTCGCGGCCGTCTGCATCAGAGCAATCAGCAGCGGGGAACTGGTCAACGCCGTCATCAGCCAGGTGCCCGCGGTGTCCTGCATCCAGGTACCCACGCCAGAAACCGTGGACGCGATCCATCGGTCCCGAAACAGCGGCAACCGCAGCGGGGCAAACGCTCCCTCGCCCACCTTCTGGGCCTCATCCCCCGCGCGCACCGGCACGCTGAGGTCGGTTGAATCTACCTTGGCTGTCTCCCCCACACGCTCTTGGATGCACGGCTGGAAACCCGGTTCCTGGAACCCGCTCCGGCCTGACGACGTATCATGGACCCATGCGCTGGCCGAGGGTCCTGGGGTGTATCGCCGCTGCGCTGTTGCTGCCAATTGGAGCGAGGACACAGGCGGGTGTGCCGGCTCCCGCAACGCCCGCCGCAGAATCTCCGGACTCAGCCCCCGTCCCGGGTGCCGCTGATCTGCTTCGCGAAGTGGAACGGAACCAGAAGCGGCTTGAGGCACAAAAGCAGAGCTACACCTACCACGTCCATACGGAACAGCAGCAACTGGACAAGCAGGGAAACGTCAAGAAAACAGAGACGGAAGATGCCGAAAGCCTGACCATTCAAGGCGTTCGCGTCAACCGCATCGTCGCCCGCAACGGAAAGCCTCTCACTCCGGAGGAACAACGGAAGGAAAACGAGCGGCTGGACAAGGACGTCGCGAAGGCCAAAGAACGGCGGGGCAAGATTGAAGCCACGGGGGGCGCTACAGACGAAGAAGGGCACGCGGTCCTGCCCCTGTCACGCATCCTTGAACTCGGCAAGTTCTCGAATCCACGCCGAGAAGAGCAGGGTGGCCGTCCCGTCATCGCAGTGGACTATGCCGGTGACCCCGAAGCGAAGACACACTCGGTCTTCGAGAGCATCATGCGCGACATGGTGGGGACGCTCTGGATCGATCAGGCTGACCGCGTCATGATCGCCGCGCAGGGACACTTCCTGAACGACTTCAAACTGGGCGCGGGACTCATGGCAGATGTCCGCAAAGGCACAAGCTTTGATTTCAAAGCCACCCGCATCAGCGATGGCGTCTGGCTCCCCGCCGACATCAAGGGGCAAGGCAGCATACGGCTGCTGCTCTTCGCTAACTTCACCGGACGCATGCACGTCACCACAAGCGACTACCGGCGCTTTCGCACCAGCGCCACGATTGTGGGCAGCCACGGGATGATCGGCCCCGATGGAGAGCCCGTTCCGGATCCGTCCGCCGCGCAGACTACGCCCGAAAGCTCACCCGTACCGAACGCGCCCAAACCACAGCCGTAGATAGCACAAGGGGAGGCTTTGGCCTCCCCTTGTCGATTCCGCGCACACGATTCGCCGTCTCAGTGGTTTACAGAGGCTGGACGTCGGAAGCCTGCCAGCCCTTTGGTCCCTTGACCACGTTGAACTGGACGGCCTGACCCTCTTGCAGGCTCTTGAAGCCGTTGGTGTTGATGGCCGAGTAGTGCACAAACACATCCTCACCGTTCTGCCGGCTGATAAAGCCGAAGCCCTTAGCGTCGTTAAACCACTTCACTGTTCCCTGTTCCATGTCTCGCTGATCCTTCTGTGTACGTTACTGACGCTGAATCCAAATCGCGGCTTCGACGGCGAATTTCCGGCAGAAATCGTGCATTTGTTTCAAACGGTGAGCAGATGTTAGCACGGGGTCGGAAGAAATCAAGCGCCCTGTCGGCTTTTTTTGAGGCCAGCTTGCGCTAGGCGCTACCCGGTCCCGAATTCTGGACCGCTCGTGCAACCAGCCCCTCGGCTTGGTGCAAGACCTCTGCCAGGGTCATTTGGGTCGTGTCGATCACCGTCGCATCCGGCGCCGGGCGCAGCGGCGACTCGGTCCGGGTGCGGTCGCGTGCATCCCGCTCACGCAGTTCCTGCAACACCGCTTGCTCTGTCTCGGTCGCGGCGGCCGGCTCATTTTGCCGGTAACGGCGACTCCCCCGCACCTCCGGTGCCGCATCCAGAAACAGCTTTACCTCGGCATCCGGAAACACGACCGTCCCAATGTCCCGCCCCTCCATCACGACGCCGCCCCGAGCTCCCAATGCGCGCTGCTGGTCCACCATCCACTGACGCACTCGCGGATGCACGGAGACCCGCGACGCCCCTGCCGTAACGTCTGGCTCGCGCAACCGGTGCGTCACCGGAAATCCGTCGAGCAGAACGCGATTTCCGTCCACCTGCGGCTCCAGCACAATGCGCGTCTCGCCCGCCAGCGCCATCAACTCCGGCTCTTCATCGAAGCCGACGTCGTTCTGGATTGCCTTCAACGCCAGGGCACGATACATGGCGCCCGTCTCCAGGTTCATCAGGCCAAATTTGCGGGCAAGATGTGCCGCAACCGTGCTCTTCCCCGCACCGGCGGGTCCGTCAACGGCAACAATAGGACGGGTGCGCCCGGAAGGCGTCGTACTCATGCCTCATCCTCCGGACGGGGTTTGCGCGCCGGTCGATCCGGGCGATCGGTCCGGGCCGCGAACTTCGATGGAGCCTTCTTGAAGCCAGCTTTCTTGAAGGGGGCTCTCTTCGCTCCTGCACTGAAGCCTCCCGCCCCACCCGGTCGTGGTCCCTTGCGGTCACCGAAACCGCCACTGCTCCTCGGACGATCGCCTCGCGGCGCTCCGCCCTCCCCGGCGCGTCCCGCAAAGGGCGGGCGTCGGCTCGGGGCGCGTTCCCCACCGTCAGAAGCTGCACTCCGCGGACGAAATGGACGATCGCTCCCGCCGGCAGGCTTGGCACGGTAAGGGCGATCTCCGCCACCCTCAGAACGCGGCCGGAACGGACGATCGCCTCCACCTTCCGCACGTGGACGGAACGGGCGGTCTCCCCCACCTTCCGGACGAGGCCGGAACGGACGATCTCCGCCGGCAGCCGGTCGAGCACGGAACGGGCGATCTCCGCCTTCCGGTCGCGGTCGGAATGGACGGTCGCCGCCTTCCGGTCGCGGTCGGAATGGACGATCGCCGCCTTCGGGACGGGCACGATACGGCCGATCCCCACCCTCCGGACGGGGCCGGAACGGACGATCTCCGCCTTCGGGACGAGCACGATACGGGCGATCTCCACCCTCGGTACGCGGGCGAAATGGACGCTCCGGACGATCGCCCCGTGCGCCAGCAGACCGGCCAGTTCCACGCTCCTGTCCTCCCGGAGAGGAGTCCCGACCGCGATACGCCGGACGATCTTCTCCACCTTCTCGCGGACGGAACGGCCGATCCCCACCTTCCGGACGGGGACGGAACGGCCGTCCGCCGCCCTCTGTCTTCCGTGGCGGACGAGTGCCGCGCTCTTCTTCCCAAGGCTTGCTAAAGCTTGGGCGCTCCCCTGCTGGACGGCGTGCTGGACGCTCCGCCCCTTCGCCAGTACGCGCCGGACGGTCAGCCCGCGGTGCATACGGCCGCCGCTCCGCGCCCTCCCGCGGTGCCCGATCAGCCCGGGGTGCCGCGCTGAACCCCTCACGCCGCGGACGTTCCGTCCTGCCGGTTGCTCGATCTCGCGGCGCACCTTCCCGTTTCACCGGCTTGCCCCGCAAGTTCCGGTCCTTTGCCGCCGTTCCTTCGCCGTCAAAGCGCCGAATCCGTTCCTTGGGCGCGGCCTGTTCGCCTTCCGCTTCTGTGCCTTCAGCCGCAGGGACCGTATCTTCGCCCTGGCCCTCCGCAGTCGGCTCGTCTTCTTCCGATTCAGGCTCGGCAGACTCCGCAAAATCGGGCAACGAATCCGGCAGGTAGACCACTGCCTTGCCTTCGACAACACCTTCCGTCAACTGCCGCCCCGCAACCAGGCCATGCAGTACATCGCGAACTCGTGACCGCGCCGTCAAGGGCGACAGGAATCCTGCAACTTCTTCTTCGGACGCCACGAAAGCCTGAGAGAGATACAGCGAAGCCAGTGCGCTCAACGCGGTCGGCTGGCCAGCATTCGCGCCTGCCTTCACTGCCTTCAGGAACCGCGTCGTGGTCAGCTCCCACAGCGTCTCGCCCTGGCCCTGCTGCAACACCGGGAGCACACGCAAGAGTTGCCAAAGCTCAGACAGCGAACGCGCAATGGCTGACTCGGTCACCTCTCGGCCGACCTCCTGCACGATTCCCGCAACCGTCAGCGCGCCTTTTTCGGCCAACAGTTCATACACCCGCAGCCCCAGCGGCGTCACCTTCACCGCGCCGGAGGTCTCGGGCGGTCGCTTCCATCCCTTATCGCCGCGCAGCGTGAACACAAAGGGAAACGCCTGGGCCGACACCACAAAATCCGGCAGATCGCCCGGCCCACCCAGTAGGTTCAGCGGGATCGCCGAGCCCTCACCCACCAGCCGCGCAACCAACGTGCGCGCCGTGTCCGTGTCACTAAGAACGATGGTCTGCTTTGCACTACCCAGCGTGGCCTCTACAAGCGACGGTGCAGGTGCACCCAGGGATGCGCCCCGTGGCGCAAACAGCACCAGCCCATACTCATTCAGCCACGTCCGCGCGGCCTCCAGCGTCAGGAGTGCTTCGCCTGTCTGGTGCCATGCGGCGGCCCGTGCCGCCGCGATCTGCGGCTCTTGTAATTCCGGTGTTGTTGCCAAAACTGCCTCTTTGTCTGCGCTTGCGGTGCGTGGACGCGGCAAAAACCCGCGACGCGCAGCCATCGCCTGTCGAATAAAAAGATTGGATGCGGGTAAATGGCCTGAGATGGACCGCGATTCGCAAGGGCTCGGCAGGCCGGATCAAATCCGCTGAAACGCCCGCTGAATGTCTTTTAAAGAATACCGCAGTGCGATGGGTCGTCCATGCGGACAGCTTGTGGGGTGCTCTGTTTTGCCCAATTCAGCCAGCAGCCAGTCGATCTTCGCAGGCTCGAGCGGCGTGTTGATCTTGATCGCCGCATGGCATGCGATGGACGCCGCAATGCGCGTCCGCCGGGCCTCCGCATTCTCGGTCTGCTGCTCGCGATCCGCGACTCCCAGCACCTCTTCGAGCATCCGCTCCAGTTCGCGCCCCTCCAGACCCACCGGGGCTGCCTTCACCGCCAGCGTCCGCGGCCCAAACGGCTCAGCCTCAAACCCATTTCGCTCCAGCTCCTCCGCAATCGCCGCAAACGTCACCATCTGCTCCGGCAAAAGCTCCACCAGCACCGGCATCAACAACCGCTGCCGCTGCACGGCCTCCACCTCACGCTCGCGCAGGATCTTCTCAAACAGCACGCGCTCATGCGCCACATGCTGGTCCACAATCCAAAGCCCTTCCTCGTTGGTGGCCAGAATGAAGCTATCCCGTAACTGCCCCAAGGGGCGCAGCGTCGCCAGCGAGTTCAATGTCGGCTGCCCTTCTGCCTCGGCTGCCGCAACCTCCTCGGCCACGGCCACCGCGGCCCCAGGCTCGTCATACCCCACCGCGATCCCCGCCCCCTGAAAACCCAACCGCCCCGGAGACTCCGGCACGATAGGCCCTCGCAGCTCGAACCGGTCCACATCCCCCGGCTCAATCACGCCCTCACTCTGCGCCACCATCCCGTTCGGCTCATACACCGGCTGATCCACCCCGGGCAGCGGGCTTACATCCACCATCAACGATTCGCTAGCCGTCGGTGCAGCGCTCAAGGCAGCAAAAAAACTAGCTACTGGCCGAGCCTTCATCAAGGCCGTCCTTACGCTATCCCGCACAAAGTCATGCACAAACGCCGACTGCCTGAACCGCACCTCCGTCTTCGCCGGATGCACGTTCACATCCAGCTCCTGCGGCGGAAGCTCCAGGAAAAGCAGCACAACGGGAAAGCTCGTCGGGGGAATGATATTGCGATATGACTCCGTCAGGGCATGAAGAATCAGTCGGTCACGAATGAGCCGGCCATTCGCAAAGATGTAGATCGAGTTCCGGTTCAGCTTCTGCAGCTCGGGCTTCGACACAAACCCGCTCAACCGCACCAACCCAGGTTCCGGCGCCTCATAGTCCTCGCCCCGCTTCCACGGCGGGGGCTCGGGTAGCCCCGCCCGGCTGAAGTCAATTTCCGCAGCCACCGGGATCAACGAATCAAACGTCTCCCGCCCAAAGATCTGGTACAGCCGCTCCCCCGCGTTCGCCACGGCCGGCGCAATGACCAACGCCTGCGTCGCTGAATGTAGCTCAAAGTGCTTCGCAGGATGAGCCAGTGCATAGTGCGTCACCAGCGCCGCTACATGCCCCAGCTCCGTCTGCTCCGAGCGCAGAAACTTCCGCCTTGCGGGCGTATTGAAGAACAAATCCCTTACGGCCAAGGTCGTTCCGGTCGGCAGCCCCGCGTCGTCCACCCGCAGCAAATTGCCACCCGCGATCTCCAGCGAGGTCCCCACCTCGTCCTCCACTGACCGCGTTTCTAACGTCACCCGCGCCACAGACGCAATCGAAGGCAAGGCCTCCCCCCGAAACCCCAACGTCGCGATCGACAACAGATCATCCGAGGACCGCAGCTTCGACGTGGCATGCCGCTCAAACGCCAGCAGCGCATCATCCCGCCCCATGCCATGCCCGTTGTCCACGATCCGGATCAGCTTGCGCCCGCCACCCTCAACCTCCACCCGAACCCGCGTCGCCCCCGCATCCAGTGCGTTTTCCAACAACTCCTTCACCACAGAAGCAGGCCGCTCCACCACCTCACCGGCGGCAATCTGGTTCGCCACCTGGTCCGAAAGCACGTGAATCCTGCCCATAGATTCATTGTAGTCAGCCCGATCACCCACACACTGTTTCCGTCGGTCCGCTCACTCCTGTTCAGACCGAACGTCCCACCTGCGTTGGGAAACGAGGCGCCCCATGAACGGAAGTCCCGCGTCCCGGCTCGCCGTTGCCTTTCTTTGGCTATTGCCCTGTGGCGAACTCGCGGCCCAATCGGCCCCGCAACGCCCCTCTGAGCCAACGCCTGTACTGGTCGAACTGTTTACCTCCGAGGGCTGCTCCAGCTGTCCTCCCGCAGACGAGCTGCTCCGTCACGTCAACCGCCGGCCTACCGCAGACGGCCAGCTGATTGTTGGCATAAGCGAGCATGTTACCTACTGGAACCGCCTCGGCTGGAGCGATCCCTTTTCCTCGGACAGCTTCACCGCCCGCCAGAGCGCTTACGGTGAGCGCTTCCACCTCGACGATGTCTATACGCCGCAAATCGTTGTCAACGGCCGCAAACAGATCCTTGGCAGCGACGCACCAGCATTGCTCTCTGCCGTAAAGGATCAGCTCGACAAACCCACTGTTCCGCTGAACATCCTCTCCGCGCGCCGAAACGGCAACACATTGGAGGTGCAGTTCCGGGTTGGCGCCCTGGCCGGGTACCAACATCTGGAGCTGATCGCCGCCTTTACCGACGATGCCGACGTCTCGCATGTGGCTCGCGGAGAAAACGCGGGCCGGGATCTTCACCATGTGGCCGTTGCCCGTTCCATCGCACGCCTGACCACGATCACAGAGGCCGGTGAACAAACCAGCCATGTGGCGCTTCCTCTGGCGGACCCCGCGCCAGGGCTCCATGGACACACCCTCATTCTGTTTCTTCAATCAGCCAAGCTTGGTCCCGTGGTGGGCACGGCGATTCAGGCAATTCCGTAGCTGCTACGCCCTTGTCTGTCGTGATAACTGGCTCTGTCCGCTAGAATCAGGGTTGGAATTTACCGGGAAGGCAGCCGGGCACGGCGCTCGCGTCATGCCAGCGGCAACACAGACCAACACAGCGTGGCGGATCAAACCCTAAACCTCTACAACACCCTCTCCGGCCAAACAGAACCCCTCTTCGCCGCCGATGGCCAGCACTTCCGCTTTTACTGCTGCGGTCCCACGGTCTACGACTACGGCCATATCGGCAACTTCCGCACCTTTCTCCAGGTCGACGCCCTCCGCCGCGCTGCTAAGCTCTTTGGTCTACCGCTGAAGCACGTCATGAACATCACTGACGTTGACGACAAGATCATCCGCAACGCCACCGCTGCCAACCTCCCCATCGGCGAGTACAGCGCGAAGTACGAGAAGGCCTTCTTCGAAGACATGGACGCCCTCGGTGTCGAGCGTCCCGAGATCATCGCCCGCGCCACCGAAAATATCGACGAGATGGTCGCGCTCATCCAGCGCCTCGCCGCCCAGGACATTGCCTACCAGGCGGAAGACGGCTCCTGGTACTTCCGCGTCGCCCGCGACAAGGAGTACGGCAAACTCAGCAAAAAAGACCTTGAAGGCATAGAAGACGGCGCGCGCATTGCCGCAGACGAGTACGACAAAGATCACGTCCGCGACTTCGCCCTCTGGAAAGCCACCAAACCGGGCGAAACCTCCTGGCCCACTCCACTCGGCGAAGGCCGCCCTGGCTGGCACATCGAGTGCTCCGCCATGGCCCTCAAGTATCTTGGCGACAGCTTCGACCTGCACGCCGGCGGCGAAGACCTCATGTTCCCGCACCACGAGAATGAGATCGCCCAATCCGAGTGCGCCACCCATCAGCCCTTCGCGCGGCACTGGTTTCACGTGCGATTTCTGCTCGTAGAAGGCAGGAAGATGTCCAAATCCGAGGGCAACTTCTACACCCTCCGCGACCTCCTGCTGAAAGGCTATAAAGCCTCTGCCATCCGCTTTCTCCTCCTCAGCGTTCCCTACCGCCACCAGCTCAACTTCACCTTCGACGGCCTGCGCGAATCCACCAACGCCATCGAACGGCTCCGCACCTTCACCCAACGCATGCGCGACGGCAAATGGTCCGCTAGCGGCTGTGATGAAGTGCTCTCCGCAACCGTCCGCAAAGGCCACGAAGCTTTCACCGCGGCCCTGGCTAACGACCTAAACACCGCCGAAGCACGCGCTGCCATCTTTGAAGTCATCCGCGCGGTCAACACTGCTGCCGACCACAACAAACTCTGCCACTCCGACGCCAGCGCCACCCTCGCCCTCTTAGCCGAATTCGACCAGGTCTTCGCCGTGCTCGAGGACAAAGACGCAGACCTCACGCGTTGGGCTATCGACTGGGCCAAAGCTGAAGACCGCCTCGATGGAGTCGACCCCGAGCTCCTCGCCCGCTTCGCCAACGCTGGCCCCACCGACGCCGACATCGACGCCCTCGTAGCCGAACGCACTGAAGCCAAGAGGCGTCGCAACTTCCCTCGCGCCGACGCGATCCGCAACGACCTCCTTGCCCAGGGCATCCTGATCGAGGATTCCAAAGACGGCGTCCGCTGGCGCCGTAAGTAAGTCTTCCGTGCCCGTGTTCTCCTTATCGGCAAGGACCACCCTTTCTTCAGCGGGTCCGGGTACCACCTCCGGAGAATGACCTCTGCCCTGTTCGACCTCCCGCCTACCTTCACGGGGGATTACCTGCGGGTCTAGGTAACCTTACTCTGCTCCCAGATGTTTCCACGGGAGTCAACGCTTTGACATTTGAAGCAGAGTACGTCGACGCAGAGTACATCGACGCGGAATACGCCAAATACATGAACGCGACCGGTTCCCGGTCCGGCAAGCGCCAGGAGTGGGCCTTCTGGGCCGCACTCGCGCTGCTTGCGGTGTTGATCTACACCATCGCCTTCATGTTCCAGGCACACCGTTCCGCCCCGGCCGCCGCACCCGCTACTTTGGACCTCCACGATTGCACCTTGCCAGAGGTCAAAGTTGACCTCGCCAGTCCCGGCAGGGGCGAACACGACCTCATCGCACCCTATGCGCACAGCGTCTGCAAAGAGGGCGATGTGCGCCTCTGGGAATCAACTCACTGAAAGGAATCACCATGGGAGCTCAAATGTTTTCAAGCCAGGTTGTCGTGTTCTTCGTGGCTACCCTCTTCGTGGCCGGCGTGGGTTGCCTGCTCTCGAAGGTACGCCAGTCAGCCTGGAAGGACGGCGACAACAACGGCGTCAAGCGCGGCATTGATATCGGCAAGCACCACATCCTCCGCGAGGTCCAGCGCGAGCAGAAGCTTCGTCAACTGCAGCCACAGAACTTCCTGCCCGCCGGCTACAGCATGATTCCCACCCAGGAACTCCGCCGGCTGCAGTCCTTCGCCGCACAACGGCTCCTTCCCGCCGCCGTCGACGAAGTCCGCGACTTCCGCATGGCGAACTAAACGGCCCCCGGGGTGAGATAGCTTTCGGGCCGTCTCACCCTCGCTGCTCGCAACCTAGCGTTTCTTCCGCACCACCCACGTCGTCATGCACCGGTAGTCTTGCACCACGGTCGTCTTCAGCGGATCCACCATCACCCCGCCCAGCACCTCGGTCACGTCCACCAACATCTCCTCGTCCACCAGAAACCACACCGACCCATCCCCCACAACGTAGCGATGACCTTCGACATGCTCGAACTCCATCCCGATCCGCGATCCTAACCGGCAGAACAGCATCCCGCCCGGCCGCAGGACCCGCCAAAGCTCCACCAGCATTGCCTCGAAGTGCTCCTCATGCCGCGCAAAGTGCAGCACGGAGTTGCACAGGACCACCTCCGCGAAGGCATCCGGAAACGGCATCCGCTCAATCTGACCCACCTGAAAGTTCTCTGCCGGCAACCCCGGCTGCAGCAGCGCAGCCAGCGCCCGCACATGCTCTACGCCGGCCGGATCCGCATCCAGCGCAAACACCTCGCAGCCTTCGCGTAGCAGGTGGACCAGGTTGCGCCCGTAACCGCAGCCGGCGTCGAGAACGCGCATCGGCGCGGCGATGTTCCCGCGCAGGATCTGATCGAACACATAGATGTCGATCTGCCCAAACTGCTCCTCAACGCTCATCCCCACGCGATTCCCACCTTTGCATCCCCCATTCCCGCCATTCGGATTACTCCACCGCATCCCCGCTCACCGCCATCACCTCGCGGTCCAGCGCAATGCGGGATTTCGTCCCACCCACACGGCTCAGCACCACCATCGCCACCGAGCACACAATCACGGCCATCCCCGCCAACTCCGTCGGCCCCATCGCCTCGCCCAGCACCACCACGCCGAGCAGGACAGCAATCATCGGGTTCACGAACGCATACGTCGCGACCTTCGTCACTGCCACGTTCTGCAGCAGATAGGTAAACGCCACAAGACCCACAAGCGAGCCCATCACGCTCAACCAGACAATCGATTCGGCCCCATGCACCGTCCACACCGCACGCCGGAAGCCCCCCGTCACCAGCGCAAGAGTCGCATTAAAGATCCCGGCCACTCCAATCTGCCATCCCGTCGCGATGAAGGTATCGGCCTTGAACTTGAATCGCCGCGACAGCACCGACCCGACCGCGAAGCACAGCGCCGCCGACAGGCAGACTACGACGCCCAGGCCGACACGGCTGCCCGGCGCAGGCGGATGTCCATGCAGCGACGGCCATACCAACACGGCGATTCCCAACGTACCCAGCAGCGTCCCCGCCCATCCCCGCTTGTTCAACGGCTCGCCACCGGGCAGCCCCCATTCCAGCAGCGCCACCATGATCGGCAGCGTGGACACGACCAGGGAGGCAAACCCTGACGGCACCATCGTCTCGCCCCAGGTCAGCAGCATGTTGTTGCCGCTCATAAATAGCAGCCCGATCAGCGCCAGCCTGGGCCCTTCCCCCTTTGGGACCCGCAGGCTCTTGCCCCGCGCGAGCGCGATCGCCAGGATCAACACGGTCGTCAGAATGGAGCGCGTAGCCGACACAACCGGCGGCGATAGGTGCTCCCCCGCCACCCGGATGGCCGTATACGTCGACCCCCAGCACAGGTACACAGCAGCAAACGCCGCAAGCACCCGCGTCCGGTTTGTCCCACATTCCACCATCCTCCCAGCATAGCCGCCGTACTGCGCTCTCACGCCACCCCGCACCCAAACCGAACAACAGCTGCGCTACCATCGCCCCATGCGCCTCTTCCCGGCCCTCCTCCTGCTCGTTCCGCTACTCTCCGCCGCCGCGCAAACCCCCTCGAACCCCAAGCCGTCCCCTGGTGACGCCCACGCCGCAATGGCCACCTACCGCAACGACGACCTCCACCTCACCTACAGCTACCCGTCCAGCTACGTCGACGCCAGCGCGGTAGTCGGCCCGGCCTTCCAGGCCAGCCTCTCGGACGACCCCACCTCCGTCTCTGCCGCGCGCTGCGTCACCGTGCCCTTTTCCCGCATGGAAACTGGCACCGGTCAGGTGGGTGTCCTGCTTCTGATCCACGCCGAGGCGGCCTGCCTCAAGAAGAAGTTCAACGCAAAGTCTCTCGCGGAGTTCACGCAGGGCGAAGCCCAGGGCCTCGCTGCCTCGGGCGCCAAAACCACCTTCGGCCAGCCGATCAATTTCGACCTGGCCACGCATCCGGCAGCCCTCCTTCAGGGCACCTTCAGCCTGCCCGCCGGCCAACCCATGCAGGCCCTGGTCGTATGCGCGCTCGACCAACCCGACATCGTCTGCTGGCAGTTCCTCTCCACCTCCGCAGATCACCTCAAGACGATGAGCACCTTCCCCGTTACGTTCGACAACACACCAGCAACCCCGCTCGTCCCCGCAAACCTTCTGAAGCCCTGACACCGCCCTGAAGATTGCGAACCAGCTGGAATGAAAAGGCCAGACATATGCCGGGCCTTTCGCTTTCTGCTCTTCACCTTAGAAATGAAATGTAACCTCACCCGTCACCGTGCGCGGCGGCACGTAATGCGTCCCCGAGAACGTGGAGAGGAAGCTATACAACGAGTCCTTGTTCGCCACATTGATCGCCGTCACCCGCCCACCGATCTTGAAGCGGTCCGCATGCCAGTGCACAAGATCGTCATCTCCCAAAGCCATATCGAACAAATTCCTTTGCTGAATCCGCTCAGGACTGCGATCGTTGTCCACCGTATCCGGCGCCGGGATGTTTACCAGCCCTGAGGTCAACTGCGACGCCAGACACTGCGAGAAGCCGGAAATCGGCGTGGCCTTCACGCCACTGCAGATTAACCCCGCCTGAAACTCCTCGTCAGAGGTCAACCGGCTCAGATCGATCCCAGGCTGCCCATTGATCGTGATGGACGTAGCGCCGCAGTTGCTGTTCGGATCCGTCACACCGTAACAAGGCACCGCGCCTGCTACCTGGCCCGAGTCATACCTCCAGTTGAACGAGTAATACATCGACTTCCGGAACGGCAGCTTGTACTCCAGGTGCGTCGTCTGGTTGAACTTCTCGTCGTGATCGATGCGGAAGGGGTATCCACCCGATGTCCCGATCGTTGCGCCCACACCACCTACCTGCGGATTGAAGAACCGCGCCGCCACGGACGACAGACTCACCTCAGCGGTCAGCCCCTTGAACTCGGTCAAGGTTCCCGTCACCGCAAAGCCCGGGATCTTCGAGTTATGCCACTCGATCGGGAACGTGACCGGCGTTGCGCCCAGCACGCTGAAATCGTACGCATTGTGCGTGTACTTCCAGATGTACTCGCCCGAGAAGACAAAGTGCTTGCCGAGGCCCTGCTGCAAACCGACGTGCGCCTCGTTCCGGAATCCCGGATTGAACGGCGCCGCAAGGCACGGCCCAACGGTCGAGAACACTGCATTCAACACAGGGTCATCACATCCACGCGCGGACAACACCAGGTTCTCGTTGAACGGCGTCTCCTGCGTGCGCGCATAGGAAGCCCGCAGCACCGTGCCCGTCTTCTTTACGCTGTAGCTGACACCCAGCCGAGGCTCCGCCTGCCGCTGAATCGCCAGCCCGTTATAGATATCCCCGCGAATGCCCGCATTGATCAGCCAGTTCCCCGCAGTGATGGAGTCCTCGCCATAAAACGACAACTGCTTCACATCCGTCTGCCCATGCCACCCATACAGCCCGCCGCCGCGCGTCAGATCATACGGCCTCAGCACGGCGCTATAGGTCGGCGACGCCGGATCGTTCAACCCCGGATCCACCAACCCCAACTGCAGGTTCTCCCGCAAGAATGTCTGGTTGTACACGCCGCCAATCTTCACCGTATTTCGACCGCGAGTGAACGAAACATCGCTGCGGACGCCAGCGTTGGTCAAGCTCCGCTGCTGCGACACGCTCTCCTGCTGAATCGGCCCAAGGTCGTTGAGGCGATTGTTACTCGGGTAGTAGTTATACCCGTCACGGCGCACATATCCGCCAAAGGTCAGCACCGCCGAGGGGCTCAACGTCCGCGTGTACGTCGGCGCAATGTCGAAGGTCCCGATCTTCGACCGCTGATCCATGATGCCGGTCGTTAGCCCCTGCGCCGCAAATCCACCCTGGGTGTCATACGTATTTGGCGTCTGAAACCACGACCGCGTGTACTGCAGATTCGTCCGTAGCGTGCTGCTCGGTCCCAGGTCAAAGTCCACCCGGTCGAAGAAGTTCAGTTCGTTGCCCTTGTCATGCATGACCGCAAACTCCGGCGCGTCCAGAAACCGCCCTGTCTGCTGCCCGCTCGCGGTGATGAAGTTGCCCCAGCCTTTGCCGCCGTAGGCCAGGTCAGCGGCCAGACTGCTGGTCCCGAAGGTTCCATACTGCGCTGTCACGGCACCCGTCGGCCTGGTCACCCCCTGCCCGGAGCGCGTTGTCACGTTGATCACCAGCGAGGTTTTATCGCCATACTCCGCCGGCGGGGCCCCTGCGATCACCTCAAGCGACTGCACTGCCGTCGCCGGTATCTGGTTGGAGAAGATCTTGCTCTGCTGATCCGAGATCGCCTGTCCATCCACGGAGAACGTGTTCTCCGCATGGTCCCCCAACCCGTGCATCATCCCGTTGGCATCGGACGACACGCCCGGCGATGTCAACGTCACAATCGAACTCAGCTCCGAGGTCCCGCTCACCGGCAAACGCTCGATCGTGCTCCGGTCCACGTCCGTGTGAAACGTCGGATCGCTCTCGACCAGATCCGGCGCCGCTTCCACATTCACCACCTCACCCGAGGTAGCCACCCCAAGCGTCACATTCGCGGTGACGGGCACTGACGAAATCACCGCGACCATTTGCGAACCGGTCTGGAACCCAGTGCTTGTCACCGTCAATCGGTACTGGTCAGCCGGTACGTTCGTGAACCGGAACTGCCCCGCCCCGTCGCTGTTCACCGTGCGATTCAGGCCGCTCACAGTTTTTGAAAGCTGTACGGTCGCGTTGGGGATAGCCGCCCCGGTCGGGTCGGAAACCGTTCCCGTCACGCTTCCGGTGGCCGCCTGCGCGTACGCGGGTGGCGATGGCGCGCCTGCTGCTCCCAGCGCGCCCAAGAAGAGCAGAAAACCAAGTCCGTTTGGACTGCGAGTCATGGAGACATCCTGTAACTAGAAAGCGCGGTGTGACCTTGGCGGCCTACCTGCTTGAACTGCTCGGTCCACCCGGAAGGGCGGCACGTTGTCGTTGATCTCGGCTGCCGAGCACACGGCTCACCAGCAAACGCCTCCGCGGGTCTAGCCCCGCACTGGCGGCGGTCTTCCGAACCGCGCAAACGACCATGAAGCTGACACACCCCGGTCCGGCGAGAAACCCACCGCACGTTCGCCCACGCCTACCCGCGACGGCGGAACATGGATCGGCGCCGGCAACGCCGGATGTGCCGCCACGCACAATGGGCAGTTCTCTTCCGCGTCCGCACTCGGCGACCCCGCCGCGGTGTCTTGCAGGAAGTGTCCCTGCCCCGCAGGCCGGTGAAGATGCGCCGCCTGCGCGGTCATCATCGTCCCAAAAAGCAGGACAAACGACACCACCAGCCATCGCATCCACAGCGATGGAGACGCGTGTCTCAGTCGAAAGCTCGACCTTGGTGCTCGGATTGGCTTCGTGGCAGCCACTGTCTCTAGTGTAGACGTGTGGCGCAGAGACCCGGACGCGCTCCCGGGAGGAAGTTGCATCGTTTCAGGGCAAAATTGAGGTTTAGTAGCTGAAAAATTCGTTCAGGCCGCGCCGTAGTCGTAGACCGGTGAGAAGGCATACCACCGCTGCGAGCCCCGTGATCAGGTTCCAATAGACCATGGGGTGAGCCCACCCGGGCGAGTACTGCCAGTCCTGGCCGCTCCAAAGTGTCGTCAAGGTCGCGACGATCCCGAACTGAAATCCCAACACGATCAGCAACTGCCCGCGCCGGCGACGGCGGTCTAGTGCCGCTACTTCCTCAGGGGTAAGGATGCGCTCTTCGGGCGGAAGCATCAGGTTCGGCATCGCGCGGAAACTCCTTCAATGGAACTAACTCCGACATTACATCACATCGGTCGCTGTTCAAGACTGCCCCAAAACGGGAGTGCTCCGATCACCGAACGTTCGGCAATCTCTCCGAAACTCGGACCGCAGACCCCGAAAGCTAAACCAGTGGTTGAACCTAGGGTTTACTTTCCTGGTCCCTCTAACCTGCTCATCACTCACGACGAACGACCTAGTCCCGCCCACGCCCTGCGAACGCGGCCCGGATCCGCGCGGCCCGGTCCTCCACGGACCCCTCGCCCGCATCCTGCATAAAGGCCACACTCTGTAATCCCGCGATCTCGAATCGCTTCCGGCACCGTATGTTCTGACACGCTACCTGGTCATCACGGCGCACCATATAGCTCTTGGCCTTTGCAAAACGAGCCTCCCGCGCCGCGTCAGCATAGCCCGTGAGGCGGGCCCGCTTGCGCCGCACCAGCCAGGTCAGCGCGTAATCGGCCTCCTGGTGGCAGTTCGGGCAGGTCAGCGTGTGCGTCTTGACCTCGGTGCGCTCCTCAAAAAAGTCACGCTCGTCGTTGCCGCCTTGCGGAGCCGAACTCGAGGTAAGGTCCCGCCCGCCATAGCCATATCCGTCCCGTCCACCCCTGCCACCATTCCCCGTGCTCCGCATCCCGTTCCCCTTAGCCGGCGAGTTCTGATCCTTCCCCTTCAGCATAGACCCGCCACGCCGCGAATAGCCGGGGTCCGTCTTCACCATCGGCCAACCGCGGAGCGAAAAAGCCTCTTCCCGAATTTTCTCCCGACATCCAGTCCCGGTAAGCCAAAGTTCCTCGAGAACAGCTACTCTTGTATCGCGCTTCGCTTTCCGAGCCGCCCACTTCCGACCTCGCCCCCGAAGGAGCCTCACTTGGCTGCTGTCTTCGTCAAAAACCCCAGCGCACCCGGCTATGACACTGGCCTGGAGATCAAGACCGACACACGGGCCATGACCGTGGTCACGACGCTCTTTTTCATGGTCGGCTTTCTCACCTGCCTCAACGACGTCATCATCCCGCACCTCAAGGCGATCTTCGAGCTGAACTACGCCGAGGCGATGCTCGTCCAGTTCGCCTTCTTCAGCTCCTACGCGGTCTTTAGCTATCCCGGCGGCATGCTGGTCGATCGCTTCGGCTACAAAAAGACCATGGTCATCGGCCTGATTGCCATGGCCGTGGGCGCAGGCGGCTTTGTGCCTGCCTCCTACGTCGCGAGCTTCCCGGTATTCCTTTCTGCGCTGATCATCCTTGCGGCCGGAATGACCATCGTGCAGGTCTCGATCAATCCATACGTCACGGTGATCGGTCCCGCGGCCACAGCCTCCAGCCGCCTCAACCTCGCCCAGGCCTTCAACTCCGTCGGCACCTTCATCGCGCCGTTTCTCGGAGCGCACTACATCCTCCATGGCGTGGCGCAGGTCAAGCCGGAGGTGATGCATTCGTTCTCCGCAGCCGCGTTGCAGAGCTACCGAGCCACGCAGGCCTCTTCGGTGCGCATGCCGTACATCGGCCTCGCTCTGATGCTTCTGCTCATCGCGCTGGCTCTCGGTCTCATCAAGCTCAAAACCACAACCGGCGTCTCCCAGCACACCCAGGACTTCCGCCCCGGCGCCTTCTCCGAAGCCCTTACCAAGCCCGACAGCATCTGGAACCACCCCTGGCTGCTCTTCGGCGCACTCGGCATCTTCACCTACGTTGGCGCCGAAGTCTCCATCGGATCCTTCCTCGTCAACTACATGGGCCTGCCAAATATTGCCGGCCTGCGCGAAAACATCGCGGCCAACTTCCTCCCCGTTTACTGGGGCGGTGCCATGATCGGCCGCTTCGTCGGATCGGCCATCCTGCAGAAGGTCAAGACCGGCACCGTGCTCGGCCTTGCCGCACTCTGCGCCTTCATCCTGGTCATGGTCACCATGCACACCCACGGCACGGGCATCATGAACTTCCACGAAGTCAACCTCTTCGGTCACCACGAAAACATTCCTCTGCCGGACTCGCCCGCTATGTGGTCACTGCTCGCGGTGGGCCTCTTCAACAGCATCATGTTTCCGTCGATCTTCACGCTCGGCATCCAGGATCTCGGCTCCCTCACCAGCAAGGGCTCGAGCCTCATGATCGCCGCAATCCTGGGTGGCGCCATTATCCCCGAGCTGATGGGTAAGCTCGCTGATCACATCGGGGTCCAGGCTGCTTTTATCCTCCCGGCCATCTGCTACGTCTACATCGCCGGCTTCGGTCTGGCCTCCATCAAGCGTCCGCCGGCTCGGGATACCCTGCTCACCGAAGAAGCCTGACTTCCTCTCACGGCGTCTTGACCAGCGTCACAGTGACAAAGCCCACGGCACCCGTCACGGCAGCAATTTGTACAACCTGGGGAACTCCTGGCACCTGGAGCGGCGCGATTTCAATCGCGCCGTTTCCATCTGAGGTCAGGGTCGTCTCCGACGTGGCAAGAACGGGAGCCGCAGGACACCGCCCAGCACCCGCGGCGCACTCTCCCTCCCACGCCAGCACACGTTGATACACCTGTACTGGCGCGCCCTCCAACGCGTGTCCCGCACCATCCGTCACATTGAGCGTAACCGGGCTTAGGGCATTCCCCTGGGGGACGCTCAGCGTCGCATTCGCCGGCGCACCGATCATCCAATCCGCCGCATCCACGCCGTACAGAGTCCATGTCGCGCAGAGGCTGGACCAGGCACACCCTGCCACCGTTTGCACCGACCCCGCAGCCAGAACGGAAGCACTCACAGAGACCTGTGCCGATCCTGAAGCGTCAGTCGTCATTGCAGCCGCGCCCAAAGTCAGTTCCGGGGAGGCGCTCCATGTGACGGACACGTTCGGGGCAGGCTGTCCATCCTGCTGCACCTGCAACACCGGCGTCCACGTTCCACTGGCACCTGCGGCGACATAGTGTGCCGGGTTGGCGAACGACACCGCGCGCGCGGGATCCGTGTCCGCAACCACAACCTGAACGCTCGCACCTCCCGAGACGTCGGTTGCCTGCAGTGTCACGCTTCCGGCACTTCCCCCCACCACAGTGGTTTGAACGAGTCCATGCTCATCGGTCGTCACCGTGCACGTCAGCGCCCCGCCGCAAACTCCTAATTGCGCAGCCCCGGCGACAACCGCAAAGCTCACACTCTCGTTCGCAACGGGGCTGAGTCCATCACTCGCCAACACGCGAATCGCAAACGGCACCGCCGCCGTGACCCCTGTCTCCAGGGAAGCAGGTGCCGAGACTTGTTGCACCACGTTCGGCTGCACCGTGTAGCTCACGGCATCAGGAATCGTCGCCGAACCACCCGTGCTCGCATCAGCAACAGTGATCAGAACGGGTACTCCGAGCTGTGCCCCCGCAGCCGACATCGTGGGAGCGTCCGCCACAATACTCGTGGCGGTCCAACTCAGCACGCGGGCTGCTGCTCCATTCACCAGTACCTGGTTTCCCTGCCGGAAGCCCGTGCCGGTGATCACAATCTGGCCGCCGCCCGACCCCACCGTGGTCGGCAGCACGGACGCTGCATAAAGCATCCGGGCGGTGTAGGTGAAATCCGGGCGACCGGCGCCATACTGATCCGTCAGGGCGATCCGGTACGTGCTGTCGTTGTCCGGCGCAGCCATCCCCATCTGGGTCATGCCCAGGCTCATCGAGTTGAACGAAACGGGCTGGCTCGCCACCGTTGGTTCCGTCCCCGTCGCATCGCTGGCATTCCACACACCCATCACGGGCAATGCCTTGTATGTCGAGGCGGACCCAGTCTCGTCCGTCGCCGTCACCTCCATGGTCCATGTGTGCCCTGCGGCCACGGGCACACTCCACCAGGAACTATGCCCCCATCCGCAGAAGAGCCCGTTCTGCCATCCGCTCGCATCCAGCGGCGCAGGGGAACTCTCCGTTCCGTCCGCACCGGGATTGCAACGTGAAGCCGCATCGCTCGCCACAAAGTTCGCGAAGATCGGCCAATCCCCCGCACTGCGCGCAGACCAGTCCACCACGGTCGCGGGCGACCCCGACAGTGTCGGGGGTGTGCGAATGTACGGACCGATCGCATACTCTCCGGTGTACAGCGGGTTGATTGCCTCCGTCGTGAAGAACACATTCGATACACCGTTCAGCGGGATGCGCCGGAACGAAAAGTAGCCATCCGCCCCAGGGACGGACCATCCCGAGTTCGCCGCTGCTGTCGAGTTCACCGGAGTTCCGGTGGCCTGCTGATACTGAGATCCCGTAATCGAGGAAGTTGTCTGCCAGCTCTCCGTGTACCCGTTGTTTTGCCGCGTTGTGGCGATGTTGACCCAGTCCATTCCCTGGCCCGTGGGAAAGTACAAGTAGCCGTGGAAGTACAGCGCATCATCGTCGCTCGCCTGCTTGCCCGCCGGCACTCCACCGCCCCCCACGGGATACAGATCCGCCAGGGAGTTCAGGTCATCCACCCGCAACGTAAACGGGTTCGACATGCACTGGTAGCTGTAATTGCCGCAAATAACATCAATGGGGTGCATCAGCGGCCAGTACGCCATCTGCTGTGCAGTGATCGTCGTCTGCCCGGTAAACACGTTGTCGTTCACCTGCGACCACGCCAGCCCCAGCACGCGCCCAAAGGCCCTCGCCAACTGGTATTGCATCTGCGTCAACTGCTCCGGTGCCGATCCAACGCAACGCCCATTCAGGATCAGCGTCGCGTGCGCGATGATTCCATTCCACTGGTGAATGTCGTCCACATCCCCTACAACGGCATTCTGACGGCAGCCGTCCGGCTCGCTCGCTCCGTCGCCCAGCAGCAAATCAATCACGCTCCCATCGGTGTCGTAGAGGATCGCTACCGGAATACGTCCCTCGTTCGTGGTCTGCACATCGGTCGGGAAGACCACCTGTGTTCCATCGAAGTAGGTGTTGGCTGTACTGACGTGCTCCGCGAGCTCACCGCTCTGCCGGAATGAAATGCTCGAGGTTGGCACATTCCACACCGCGGCTGCCGCAGCCACCATGGCGTCTGCCTGTGCGTGGTTCACATGGCTGTTCAGAGCACCGGCATCAGTGGAGTAAGCCAGGGACGTCGTGTTCCAGTAAACGTTGTAATAGGCCGGTACTCCCCAGCCGTTGCCTGGAGTGAAGCGCCCACCGCCCGCCAAGGCATGGGAACAGGACACTCCGAAGAGGAAGACCGCCGTAAGAACCTGGAGGAGATACCCCCGGGTTGCCCAATCCTTCTGATCGGCGCGCAGCCTCATTGCCGCACCTTCAAGAGTTCGCTTGAGCCCGGAAGCTCTGAGTCATCGGTGCCAGGTGTCTGAACCGTGCCACGCTGGAATTTCGTCGCTCGGTTGGCGCCCGGAAAGGCCACGGGCGGACGTGCCCGCACCGGGAGCGGCAACCTCACGGGCTCGAACGTGCTCGCACGCTGTGAGCTGATCAGCCCGATCACTCCATCCAGCGCAACAGCCCCGTCGGTCGTATCGGGCAGCCGCGTACCCGGCGCACGCACGACGGAGGCCGCGACGCGCCTCACGTCCAGCAGCTTTGGCGCATCCGCGCCCTGGACCACGACCGGTACCAGCCCCTCGGCCCCGTGCACAGGCGAGCTTAAACCCGCGCCACTCGCGCCATGCATAAAGGCAAGCACTCGCTGGCCGACCGCGTACCGCTGCGATCCGGGCGCCCACATGCCCGCCCATTCCCGCAGCGTGAACGTGGCCCCGACCACGCCAGCAACCGGCTGCTCCACGCGGAAGCCCACCTCCACCACGCTGCCGCGGTGCTGGATCGAAACAATCTGCCCTACAAAGATCGTCCGGGCCGCCGCCGCCAGAGTCTGTAGCTCCGCCGAGATGCTTGCCTGCGGCACTGTCCCCTGAGCCCGGGCCTGCCCCGCGCCGCATAGCCCCAGCAACACCCCACACAGCAATCTGACAACCGCTCGACCGGCACTTCCCAGCATGGCAACATCCGCCTCCACACACCTTTTCGTCCTAAAACGGGACGAACTGTAGCGGTGTGCAACGGCGGATCAACTTAAGCCAGCTTCATGCAACCTTTGTGCCACGCACCGGGCTGCACATGCTCTCAAATCTCCGGGTAGAAGTCGAAGAACGCCTCCACCGACAGCTTCAACTGCGCCTCAATCTGCTCGCGGCTGCCTTCCAGGATGTGCATCGTCACCTGTGCCTCATTTCCGTTCTTCAACTGCACAGGAGCGGCCTGTACCCCCGCCACCTCATCCGCCGGCAACAGCCGCATTCCGTACACCAACACAAGATTTGCCATCCCCCAATGCTACAAGCCGACACAGCGGGGGTTCTTCATCGCACACCAACCCGCCCAGCCGCCGCTGCATCTTCCGCTCCCCAACTACAATCAAACGCAAGCCATGTCTGATCAGAACGCCGTTCGCGACACCGTCATCCTCGGCTCCGGCTGCTCCGGCCTCACCGCCGCCATCTACGCCGCCCGCTCCAACCTCAAGCCGCTCGTCCTCGAAGGCCACGAGCCCGGCGGCCAGCTCTCCATCACCACGCTGGTGGAAAACTTTCCCGGCTGGCCCGAGGGCATCCAGGGTCCCCGAGCTGATCGAGAACATGAAGAAGCAGGCCGGCCGCTTCGGCGCCGAGCTCCGCATGGCCACCTCGCTTCGATCGACCTCACCAAGACCCCGTACGAGCTCGACCTGGGCGGCGGTGACGTCATCCACACCCGCACGCTCATCATCGCCTCCGGCGCCTCCGCCCGCTGGCTCAACCTCCCCTCCGAGCAGGCCCTCATCGGCTACGGCGTCAGCTCCTGCGCCACCTGCGACGGCTTCTTCGCGTCCGGCAAGGAGATCGCCGTCATCGGCGGCGGCGACTCCGCCATGGAAGAAGCGCTCTTCCTCACCCGCTTCGCCACCAAGGTCACCCTCATCAACCGCTCCGAAAACTTCCGCGCCTCGCGCATCATGCTCGAGCGCGCCAAGGCCCACCCGCAGATCGAGTTCCTCCACAACACCCTCGTCGAAGAGGTCCTCGGCGTCGAAGAAAAAGACGTCAAAGGCCTGAAGCTCTACAACAAAAAGACCGGCGATCGCTGGACTCTGCCCGTCTAGCTTCATGTTCCTCGGCATCGGCCACGAGCCGAACGCCCGCGCCTTCAAGGGCCAGACTCGACCTCGACGCCGACGGCTACATCAAGACCGACCGCAACGTCTTCACCACCCGCATGGGCATCCCGCTGCCCGGCGTCTACGCCTGCGGCGACATCCAGGACCGCCGTTACCGCCAGGCCATCACGGCCGCCGGCACAGGCTGCATGGCCGCCCTCGAGGTGGAGCGTTATCTCGAAGAACTAGGTCGATAATCCGGGTTCCTTGACGCGACGGCGGCCAACTCGGCCGCCGTTTTCCTTTTCACTGCCGACCGGGAGGCCAGCGGTCCCGGTACTTCCCGCTTGCGCTCCCTCCCACTTTCGTTGTACTGTCACATAAATTCACCAAAACCCAATATTCCAGGTCCCGTAGCACCGTAACAGCGCAGCACCACCTGCACTTCGGTTAGTCGGTAGCAACTGGTAAGCGGCCCCAAAACACACTTGGGCGCACTCGCTTTTCTGCGCTCAAAAACAGGTCGCCGCAACCCCTCGTTCGCAGGGGCTCAGCCCTTCTTCGCCTCGGAGGTCGTATGTCTCATCTGTTCCGACGTTGCAGTCTGCCCATCTTCGCCGCAAGCCTCGTCCTCACCGCCTCGCCCGGCACCCAGGCCCAAACCTTTCGCGGAGGCATCAACGGCTCCGTCACCGATACGACTGGCGCAGCCGTAGCCGGCGCCACAGTGGCAGCCACCAACACCGCCACAGGGATTGCCACCAAGGGCACCAGCTCCTCCTCCGGCGAGTTCCTCTTCCAGGACCTCCCCCTCGGCGAATACAGCATCACCATCAACGCCCCCGGCTTCGCGAATACCAAGGTCGATCACGTCAACGTCTCGGCCGGCGCCATCTACACCCTGCCGGTAAAGCTCGCCGTCTCGGCCACCGGAGAGGTCATTGAAGTCAGCGCAGCGAGCCTCTCGCTTGACACCACGACCGTCACGCAGACCTCGGTTCTCGACGCGAAAACGGTGGCCGATATCCCTTTGAACGGCCGCGACTTCACGCAGATGGTCAATCTCACTCCGGGTTACGCCGGCTCCGGCTCAGGAGGCTTCGGCTCCCTCAATGGCACCCGCGCCAACCAGATGAACTGGCAGATCGACGGCGTCGATAACAACGACCTTTGGCACAACATCCCCGCCGTCAACCAGGGCGGCGTCTCCGGCATTGCCGGCGTGATCCTCCCTATTGACGCAGTTGATCAATTCTCCGCCCAGACTCAATCCGGCCCAGAAGCAGGCCGCAACCCCGGCGGCACCGTGAACCTCTCGCTGAAGGCCGGCACCAACCAGCTCCACGGCACGATCTACTACTTCAATCGCAACGAGCTCTTCGGCGCCAAAAGCCCCTTCTCGCCGACCAAACAGAAGGTTCGCAACTATAACGCCGGCTTCTCCGTCGGCGGCCCCTTCATCAAGGACAAGCTCTTCGGCTTCCTCAGCTTTGAGCACCAACGCTTTGTGATCGGGGAATCCGGCACCGCAACCGAGCCTTCCGTCGGCTGGCAAGCCAAGGCCGCCGCCGTTCTCGCCAGCAAAGGCGTGGCGGTCAATCCCCTCATGGTCAACGTGCTGAACACCCTGTGGGGTCAGAGCAATCTCGCGGGGGACACCGTCGGCGTGCCCCAGAACTTCCACTCCAGCGACCCCGAATATGGCTATAGCTGGAACGGCCTGGGCAAGGTGGACTACCACCTCTCCAGCAAGGACTCGCTCAGCGCCCACTGGTTCGTAGGCCAGGGCAATCAGGTGGCGCCTGTCGGGTCGCAGCTCCTTTCCTACTACGAAGTCGCACCCATCCACGTGCAGAACATCGCCATCGTCTACAACCGCATGATCAGCTCGACGATCTCCAACCAGGTCCTCGCGGGCGTTAACTACTTTAACCAGGTGTTCGGCGACAACAACACCAACCTCAACGTCCAAAGCCTTGGATTCATCACCGGCGCGTCCTCCAGCAACGCGCCCAACATCACCATCGGCAACAGCAGCAACTCCGGCGGTGGGACCACCACCGTAAGCACCGCCTTCGACCCCGTCGGCCTCACGCCACCGGAGGGCCGCAACGACATCACGGGCCACCTCACCGACCAGCTCTCCTGGGTGAAAGGCAAACACGAATTTCGCTTCGGCGGCGAGTTCCGCCAAGCCCAGCTCGATGAGTTCTACAAGCGCCACTCCGTCGGCTCCTTCACCTTCGACGGCAGCCGCGTCGGTGGCGGCGGCTACGCCGGTGCCCTCGCCGACTTCCTTGCCGGCCAGTTCTCCGCGGCCACCATCGCCATCGGCGATCCGGAACGTCAGGTCTTCGTCAACACCTGGTACCTCAACGCAGGGGACGCCTGGCAGGTATCTCAGAAGCTCAACATCAACTACGGCGTGCGCTACGACTACGAAGGCCCACTGCATGAGCCCTTCCAGGACATCTCGGTCTTCCGCCCCAACCTCACCGCTACCAACGGCCTCGCGTTCCAGGGTGCACAGACCCCGGACCTCTACCAGCGCTACTTCAAAGAGGTCAGCCCGCGGGTTGGCATCAGCTACGCCGCAGCGGGCAAGACCGTCCTCCGCGCCGGCTACGGCTTCTACTTCGACACGCCCAACCTGAATCCATTCCTCGACAACCGTCCCGGCAACCAGGCCCCCAACGGCGTGGAAGGAAACCCGGGCGGTCCCAGCCCGGTCTACAACATCGGCGCAACCGCTGCAGCCCAGAACCGCATCACCGCCGGCCAGGCGATCTTCCCCACGGCTACCAGCTACCCGTGCTCGGCCACCTCACCGTGCGGCGTCTTCTCCGTGGACTCGAACTTCCGCCCTTCCTACAACGAGAACTACAACCTGCAGCTGGAGCAAACGCTCGCGCCCAACGTCGTCATGCAACTCGGCTACGTCGGCTCGGCTGGCCGCCACCTCCTCAGCCTGCTGGACATCAACCAGGTCGCACCCGGCGTGTACCCCGGCGATGCGGCCCGCCAACCGTTCCGCCCCTACTACAGCCAATACCCCCAGTACGGCAACATCAACCAGATCGAAAGCATCGGCACCAGCAATTACAACTCGTTGCAGGCCACGCTGCGCCTGTCCAACTTCCACGGTCTTTCCAGCTCCACGGTCTACACCTGGTCTCACAACCTGGATGAAGTCTCCGACTACCGCGGAACGCTCCCGCAGGACAGCCGCAACTTCAAAGGCGACTACGGCAACTCCGAGTTCGATGTCCGCAACACCTTCGCGAGCTTCATTACCTACTCCATCCCGGGCAGCCAACACTTGAAGCCGCTCACCAACGGCTGGCAGGCGAATGGCCTGCTCAGCTTTCACGGCGGGCAGCCCTTCAGCGTCCGCGCCTCCGGAAATCGCAGCGGAACCAACGAAGGCAACGACCGCGTAAACCAGATCGGTGACCCCCAGGTCGGGGTCGGCGGTCAGCACCCCGGCGCCACCTGGATTAACCTGAGCGCCTTTCAGGACCCCGCCCTGGGCAGCTTCGGAACCTCACGCCGCAACAACTTCTTCGGCCCCGGCTACTCCGACGTAGACCTCTCCTTCTTCAAGAACACCAAGTTTGGCGAGCGCCTCACGGTCCAACTCCGTGCTGAAATGTTCAATGTCTTTAACCGCATCAACTACGCCCCGCCCTCCATCACCTTCGCCACCTGCCCTGCCAGCGGCCTCTCCAACGGCGGCACCTGCACCCCAGGCCAGTTCGACCCCAACAACGGCAGCGCCACCCTGAACGACACCATCGGCGACTACAACGGAGCCCCCGGCATCGGCGCCGGCGAACCCTTCAACACCCAGTTCGGGGCCAAGATCATCTTCTAGACCCCACACAGCACTAGAAAGGCGCCCGGGCTAATCAAGCCGGGCGCCTTTCGCTTTTGTCTTCTTAGTCAGTTGTCTGAGCCAGCGGGAACTACTTCGCTGCTGCGTCCAGCTCCCCGAAGTCGCTTTCGGACAACTGCAGATCAGCAGCCTTCATATTCTCTTCCAGGTGCTCCACCGAGCTCGTACCCGGGATTGGCAACATGACAGGCGACCGGTGCAACAGCCACGCCAATGAAATCTGGGCTAGTGTCGCGTCATGCTTCTGCGCAAACTGGTCCAGCTTCCCGCCCGGCTGCGCCAACTTGCCCGCAGCAACAGGAAACCACGGAATGAACCCGATGTTCTCCTTCTCGCAGTAGTTCAACACCTCTTCGCTCTTGCGCGTCGTGATGTTGTACTCGTTCTGCACGCTCACGATGTCGATGAACTTGCGCACCTGCTCGATCTCGGCAACTGAAACCTCGCTCAAGCCCACAAAGCGAATCTTGCCCTGGCGCTGCAACCGCTTGATCGGCGCCAACGACTCTTCCACGGGAACCTTCGGGTCGATCCGGTGAAGTTGCCACAGGTCGATCTTGTCCGTCTTGAAGTGGCGCAGGCTCATTTCGACCTCCTGCTCCAGGTATTCCGGACGACCCACCGGCAACCACTTGTTCGGCCCTGTCCGCACCAGTCCACCCTTGGTCGCTACCACAAGCCCCTGCTTGAACGGCGCTAAAGCCTCACCAATCAGAATCTCGCTGACATCCGGTCCATAGCTATCGGCCGTATCGATGAAGTCAACACCCAACTCCACGGCGCGGCGCAGCACCTGCTTGGCCTTCTCACGATCCTTGGGCTCACCCCAAATGCCATCGCCCGTAAGGCGCATCGCGCCAAAGCCCAGACGATGGATCTCAAGTTCCCCACCCAGCTTGAAGGTAGGACTGACTGCAGTTGCGTTCGGCATAGAAGAATCTCCTCACGCCGTTGGATGACAGGAACCCGTACCGCAGATTCAAAGCTGAGTTGGAAGCCTCGTTCCTGACTTCAGCAGCCTTCATCCCGCGCACAAGGGCGGGACGGCCTGGTCACGCCTGCTTTCCCGCCCCGCAGGACCCTCGCACGATCAACTCCACAGGCAGGACGGTCCGTTTACCCGTGCGATGAGCCTCGGGATCCGCCAAACGTTCAAACAGCGCCTCGGCTGCCAGACGTGCCATCGTCTCAAACGGCTGGCTCACTACCGTGACACCAGGCCGCAGCAGATCGGCGATCTCAAAGTCATCGAAACCGACCAGCGCGACCGGATCAGGCGGATACAGCTGCAGCGCCTGCAGACCATGCAACACCTGCCGCGTGGTCAGATTGTTCGCACAGAACAGGGCCGTCGGTGGCTGCTTCCCCGACATGAGTGCCCGCAGCTGCTCCAGTGTTCCTTCCACGGTTTCGGGCACAATGATGACATTCGGAGGGAAGCCCGCAACCTTCATGGCCGCTTCGTACCCGCTGATTCGCTGCCGCATCGTGTACAACCGGCGACTCAGCGCAACGCACGCGATCCGCTTATGTCCGAGCGAGAGAAGATGCCTCGTGCCCTCCAAGGCCCCTCGCTTATTCTCGACTAGAAACGTGTCCATCGTGCCGGCAGCGCCACTTGCCGGACGATCAATCGTGACGATCGGCAGGCTCTGGATCTCTGGCGAAAGCAGCCGCGAGTTACCCTTCACATCTACAGGGATCACCAGCAGCCCTTCCACGCTGCGACGCACCATGCGACTGGCCTCCTCATACTCCAGGTCCGGCTTCTCCTCTGTGGTGGCAATGCTCACGGAATAGCCATGATCCCGCGCCACACGATTGATCGCCTGCGCTGAGATTGCAAAAAACGGATCGCAAAGATTTGGCACCAGGATGCCAATCTGCCTCGAGCGCCGCTCACGCAAGGACCGGGCCAACTCGTTCCGTCGATACCCCAGGCGCTCGACCGCTGCAAAGACACGCTGCCGCGTCTCATCGAGAACGTTTGCGTTCTCGTTCAGCACGCGAGAGACCGTCATCGTACTGACGCGAGCAAGTTTCGCCACGTCACTCATACGAACCGGTTGATTCAAGCCGTTGTCCCCCGCATGGAAGGCGAGCACCCTTCCAATCAACCACCAGCCTACATCGCTACGGGCGCGCTCGGCTTGCGTCGTGCGAACCATCCTGTTGCGAAGTCCGTGCCCGCGCTCGTACCGAACGGCTCCGTTGACAGCTTTAAGCGCTTCAACGCGCCGCCTACGGTTCCGATGTAAAAGTGGAAGCCGGCAAGCCCTGGGCGTTAAACAAACTGCCTTGCATCACGCCCATCCAGCCATAGCGGACATACATCGGCGCCTGGAGCGAAGAGGACCTGACAACGACCGTCTCTCCTTCCACGCGCGCCTGCCCCGGGAGAAACTTCCCATCTGGTCCTGCAATCTCGAAGCCTGTCGCCGCGCCGCCATGAAAGCTGAGGCCCTCAGCGTGATCGAACCAGACACGCATCGCGGTGCTGCCATCGGGTTGCAACTCCCGCGTGGCCTCCCGGAAGAGCGGAGAGGCATACGGAACGCGTTCACCATAGACCATCGCCCGGGCCGGTAACGCGAGACGTTGCGCAACGGTCTGCTTATCCGGCGGATGCACATTATCCGCGAGCCCGATGTCGAGCGTGACAGCCATTGCGGTGTTCGCCACAGCCAGGGTGCGGCGCTGCGCATCGCGCACCCGGCCCCAGTCCTCGCCGGGCGAACTGAAGGACGAAATCTGCACATACAGAAACGGCAAATCACCTTGCGCAAAGTGCATGCGCCAGTCGCCGATCAACGAGGAGAACAGGGTGTAATAGAAGGGCGCGCGGTCGTGGCCGGAGTTGGTTTCGCCCTGGTACCAGAGGAAGCCCTTCACGGACATGGGTGTGAACGGCGCAATCATGCCGTTGTACAGCTCCGCAGGGGCCCACGAGGATTGATACGGGTGCCAGTTATGCGACGGCGCCGGTTTGCCCGCCGCTAGTGCAGCCGCATCTTCGCGCTTTTCTGCCGCGATCATCGCGTCTGCATCGGCCAGATGTGAGGAGAAATGCGCGCGACTGGCAAAGGCTGGAAGCAGAGCCGCGTTGGTACCCAGCGTGTCTATGGAGACCCAGGAGTCGGCAGGCGTTCCGCCCCACGTTGAATCGATCAGACCAACGGGCACGTTCTCTTTCGCGGCAATCTCGCGCCCGAAGAAGTAAGCCACGGCGGAGAACTGGCGAGCCGTCTCAGGAGTACACTGCGTCCACCCGGTCGTGATGTCGTTCTGCGGGAAGTCCGCTGTCTTGTGCTCCACGCGCAGCAAGCGCAACTTGCTGTTGTTCGCTGCAGCGATCTCCCCCTCAGAGTTCTTCACTACGGCGGTGGGCTTGCCTTGCGCATCGTGAAAGCCCTCAAGCGGCATTTCCATGTTGCTCTGGCCGGACGCAAACCATACATCTCCCACGAGCAGGTCCGACAGCGTCTTTTCGCCCCCATCGCCGCTGATGGTCAGCGTGTATGGTCCACCCGCCGTTTCCGGGGTAAGCCAGAGACTCCACTTCCCGAGTTCATCGGTAACGGCAGCTACGGTCTGGTTGTGAAAGTGAGCGGACAGGTGTGCGCCGGGCGTTGCCCAACCCCAAAGATGAATCGGCCGCTCGCGCTGTAGTACCGCGTGGTCGGAAAGCATGTGTGGCAGGCGCACCTCAGCGGAGGCAGACAAGGGCAGTGCCAGGGCGAGCAGAAAGGCGTAACGGATCAACGGTTGTTCTCCCGGGTAAACGCTTCAAATTGGGGCTGTTCCGCGGTGGGAGCAGCAAGATGCGGCAGCAAGCCCGCGCCGAGCAGGCCGGCCATGGGGCCCAGCAGCGCGGGGCGAATGAACGTGCGATCACGCTCCATGGCTTCGCGCTGGGCTGGCTGAACCAGACGATACACAACGCTGTTCTTGCGTACCGAAGCAAACATCGCTGGTGCAAACAGCGGCCAGGCGCTGGCCACACCTCCACCCACGACGATCATCGGCGGGTCCAGCGTACTGATCAGATTCGCTAACCCAAGCCCAAGGTAATCTCCGAGTTGCTCGAAGGCCAGCTTTGCGGAGAGATCCCCGGCTTCCGCCAGTAAGGCAACATCCAGCGGCATGAACGCACCTTGCGTCAAGTCGCGCAGTTCCGGGGAAGCGTCCTTGCCCCTGCCAACGGCCTGCGCGAGGCGAATCAGCCCGTTCGCCGAGGCATACACTTCCAGGCATCCATGGCTCCCGCACCCGCACAGCAGGCCTCCCGGGACCACCACGGTATGGCCGAGTTCCCCACCCATGCCGAACATGCCATGCCACACCTTGCCGTCCAGGATCAGGCCGCTGCCAACACCGGTTCCGAGCGTAATCATGACCATGGTCTCAAGGCCGCTTGCGCGCCCCGCGCCCAGCTTCCATTCAGCAATGGCCGCAGCATTCGCGTCTGACTCGATGATCACAGGCAGTCCGGTGGCTTCGGCCAGGGCGTCACGTAGAGGAAAGTTCTCCCATCCGTGCAGGTTCGGCAACAACCCGAGCACACCCGTACGTAGGTTGATCGGACCAGGACTTCCGATGCCGATTCCGATCAAGTCTGTAGCCGAGCTACCCGCGATCCGGGCGCTCAGGGTTCTGATCGCTGCGGCCATCTCGTCCACGGCCAACTGAGGCCCGGCAGCTACACGCGTTGGCATGGAGTGCTGCGCAAGAAGGCGCATCGCATGGTCGTAAAGGCCAACGCGAATGCTGGTGCCGCCAAGGTCGATCCCGACAGTAAGTACTTCCCGTTTAGACATGCACACTCGATCTCACAAGGCAGGTAGTGTAAGCGAAGTTGAAGTCCTTCTTCGCGTGCACCGTCTGAGCACCGAACCAGCTTAGGTCGCTAACGGTTGCGGTACTTCGCCACAAAGGAATCTCTGGTGTACAAGGCGTGCGCATCTGCTGGGATGCTGTGAACGATATCACCCACACACGAGACACGTCATGGGTCTGCTGGGGAGGTGTTCATTCCATGAGCCCTCCCTTCAGCTCTGCCGGCAGAACGCGTAAACTGGGTGCCTGATGATGGTCACTTCTGAATTGGGATCTTCCGCTCATCCTGCCTTCCCGAGCGTCGGCCCGGTTGCCCTGGAGCCCGTGCTTGTGGAGCGTATCTGGGGCGTCCAGAGCCTGGCGCCCTGGCATGACGGACCAGTACAAGGGGGGCCTGTCGGCGAGATCTGGCTCACTGCAGAAAACTGCAAAGTAGCCACTGGACCATGGGCCGGCAAGACCTTGGCCGAACTCACCTCAGCCGCTCCGGAACCTTTCGGTGACCCGCGGCACGAGGGCTTTCCACTTCTTATAAAGCTGCTGTTTCCACGTGAAAAGCTCTCCGTACAGGTGCATCCGGACGACGCTCAGGCCAAGGCGGGAGGCATGCCGCGCGGCAAGACCGAGTGCTGGTATGTGCTGTCTGCAGAACCCGGGGCTCAGGTGGCGGTCGGCTTCAAGGAGCCGCTGAGCCAGGAGGATGTGAAGTCGGCAATCAAGGACGGCAGCCTCGAAGAGAAGCTGCGCATGATCCCCGTCAAGGCCGGCGATATGGTCTTTGTGGACGCCGGAACGGTGCACGCGATCGGGCCCGGCATGGTAGTGCTTGAGACGCAGCAGTACAGCGACACAACTTACCGGCTCTGGGACTACGGACGCCCTCGCGAGTTGCACGTCGAGGCAGGTACCGCCGTAACCAGGACCACCACGGCTGCCGGGCTTGCAGAGCCCCGGACCTTGGACACCTTCACCCGGCTGGTCTCAAGCGACTACTTCGCTGTAGACAGTTTCCGCTTAGCAGGCGAACGCGAAGTTGCATTAGGTGATCCCGGGAAGTTGCAAATCCTGATCGCGCTCACCGGCGGCGCCTCGGTGCGAGATGGTTTGGGCAACGAGACCTCGCTGCCACATGCGAAGGCAGTGATCCTGCCGGCCACCGATGTTGCCTACAAGCTGCACGCCAACCAGGAGGCTGAGGTCATTCGGGTACTTCAGCCGTAGACTTTCGCCGACTCTCACCTGGAGGTCCCTATGCCTCCCGCCTTACGCCATACCACCCGGACTTCCTGGCGCCAGCGCTCGTCGAGCGCCAGCAGCGTCCATTCCACGCGCGGAGACACGTACCGGAGCACCGTCTCGGTCGCAGGGTGGATGTGCAGCGCGGGCGCAACGAGGTACAGCCGCGGCGGCAGCGGCGAAAGCTCAACCTCGCGAAAGTAGCCATGCCTTTGCAGATCGTTGAGGCCCGCTGGCGCTCCGGTCGCGGGATCGACGCTAGACGCATGGTGGTGGCGCACGCGGATCCAGTAATCCAGGCCCTGCAGCGCGAGTTGAAGGTCATCAGAGGCCTTCAGTTCGATGACAGCGAGGCGACCATCCTCCGTAACACCCAGCAAATCCAGCATGCCCCGATCCCCGGCGCCTGCGATCGCCGGCACCTGGGAGTACACAAAGCGTGGATCGAACCTTGGAATCAGGCGATCGCTTGAGCGCCCAGTTCCCGACGCAGGCCAGCCACGCGCGTTCGCACTGCGCTCTGGCGCGATGCGATTGCCGCGAGTGTCTGGGTCGTCGTCATTCGCAAAGTTCTCTGCCCCGATACCCGAGGAACCTGGGGCGGGGCCCAGCGAACGCGTGAGTGGGGCAAGATTCTCTCTCAACACCGATTCCAGCCAACGCTCCGGCGCCGCCCGGAACAGCGGGTCCTGCTGTGCGGCGAGCGCACGGTCTCTGGCTTCGAGCCGCGCAAGGCCGGTTCCCGCAGCAGCGGGGGCGACTGCCACCCCCGCCGCCCGGGTGTGCGCCGGCCTTCCCGTGAAGGCGCCGATGCCCCGCGCCGGCGTATGCGGACGAAGCGTCCGGCCACTCAGTGCGACTCCTGGATGACGGCGCATGAAGAGTTCTGCGACGTGTTGCTCCAGCTCACGATGCGAGGCGGCGGTCAGTACCGTTTCCGCAGGACCAACCCCCATCGATACTTCCAGTACATGCGAAAAGCTTCCCGGGGCAAGAGAGATCCTCGCCTTGGCGAACTCGAGCCCGTGCAGCAAAAAGGCCAACTCCGCGGAGGAGCGAAGGCGCTGCTCCACGCGATGCTCCTCGCCAGCGGGAACCAGTGACAGAACCTGCCGAATTGCGGGCGCAAAGCGCTCCTGAGCCGCGGCCTGATCAGGGTGCTGAACCAGGCGGGTGCGCAGATTGCCCTGATCTTCGGGATCGCGCTGCACCATCTCTTCACTGCTTTCCTCCAGCTCAAACAGCTCCCATTGGGCGGCGGACGTGTTCATCCAGGCGAGCCTGGCAAGCGTCAGCATCGCTGCGCCGCGCGGCACAATCACACGAAGCCCCTTGTAGAGCCGGCGGCCGTCGCCGCGTTCTCGGCAGTGATGCAGCCAGAGAACTCCGAGCGTAAGGATGCCGTCGACAATGGCCTGCGACTCAGTCGCGCTTACGCCGATGACGGCCCAGGCCTCGTTGCCGCGCACCAGCGATCCGCGTGCATACGCGGGACCGAACGATCGCTCCAGGTCCATGGCGGCACGAAAGCCGTCGACTTGCCAGTCAGCAAATTCGCGGGCGAGGACTCGCTGCAGCAGCCGAAGGTACGCCTGCCGGGCAGGCTCACGGCGCGCAGGTTCTCGGCGCTGCGTCTGCGTAGTGATCACCAGGGCCTTGGCTCTGCGTGTGGCCGAAGCGCTTTGTGCTGAGCCGCAGGGACCCGTTGCGTTCGCTGGCACCCAGCACAGTGCGCACCAGGTTGCGGTCACCGCTCCAGATCTGCAAGGTACAACGTCCGTGCTCTGTCGATAATGCGGTGCTGCGCGTTGCTCAAGTCAAAGACAGCTTTGCCGTCTTCCAGCACGGAGCCATCCGCATGTTCCTCAAGGAAGGCCCGCAAAACCTGCGCGATCTGTTGCGGTGTTTGCGTCGACGGCGCTTCAACTTCTTCCGCGTGTGAAGCTCGGGGCGGCGGACATGCGGCCACGCTATCACCGCGCCGGTGCTGGAGAACTCCCACACAAGCGGCAGACGCCTCGCCCGCTGACCTCACTCACCATTCGTGCTGAGCACGAAGTGCGTGATGTGCGCCACGTGGTGCCGTGAATGCCAGGCATACAACGTGGCAGCCAGCTCCAGGCGCATGGGCCCTCGCTCCGAGTGACGGAAGCCACGCGCCCACTGCTCCTCCGTCAGGCTTTGCAGCACCATCACCCACCGTGCATGCACACTTTCGATGATCTCCAGCGACCACTCCACCGGCGCAGCGATATCGGGCAGCGCAGCAAAGGCACTCTCGTTGTAGCCGTGGACCTCGGGCCAGTCTTCGGTGAGCGCGCGGCGGAAACGATAGAACGCAATCATATGCGAGTCCGCCACATGATGGACGACCTGGCGCACCGTCCATCCGCCTTCACGATAGGGCGTGTTCAATTGCTCATCGTCCAAGCGATCGCACCGCTTCGCGCATCTGCTCCGGCAACTCCGCGATCGCGAGGACCGCGTAGCGGCGATCCTCCGCGGTCATCGGGTCGGGAGGCGTGAAACGGCCAATGGGATAACGCGGGTCGTTTGCGAGGGCAGCAGTTGTGGACATACGGTCGGCTCCTGAGGTGCTGTGCGCGGATGAATGACGGCCGGCTTGGGCTGTAGTCTAACCCGAGGAGTTTGCAATGCGTTGCTTCCATGCACTCTCGGCAGGTTTGTTTGCCGTGCTTCTCGGCTGTGGTCGTGCAGCGAAACCTCCCGCTGCACCGGAACCACACCCGCAGGAGAACGCACGCACGCAGCCCACAGCTGGAGCGTCGGCTGGGCTGGTCAACAGGAACGAATACCGTGGCTTTGATCGCAACGATTACCCGGGCGATGACGTCATGCAGCAAGCTCGTAGAACTTTCGCCTTCACCGGCTACTGGCTCAACAATCCACCAGGCGAGAACGCAAACAGTTGGAGCGGCAAACGTGCCTCCCTGCGCACCCAGGGATGGGGTTTCCTCGTCCTCGCCAACGGACGCCTCGACGCAGAGATCCTCAAGGCGCAGAAGTCCGGGACGAAGCCTGCCGATCTCGGTCGCCAGGACGCGGCGATTGCCGTAACGAACGCGCGTCGCGAGGGTTTTCCGGCGCACACAATTGTTTTTCTCGACCAGGAGGAGGGCGGACGGCTGCTGTCGGAGCAGGCCGCGTACCTGCTCGGCTGGACCGAAGCGGTTGCGGCCGGTGACTTCCGCCCGGGTGTCTATGCGAGCGGCCAGAAGGTGGAGGATTCGCCCGGCGTGCTCATCGACACGATCGAAGACGTCCGCGCGCGAGTTGCCACTGGCAACCTGCATGAGGTTGCGTTCTTTGACGCGCTGGATCAGTGTCCGCCAGCGCCCGGCTGCACGGTACAAGCCGAACAATCTGAGCACGGTGCCTGACCCCGGAGTGATCGCGTGGCAGTATGCACAGTCTCCCGCGACGCCCTGAAATCACCAAGAGTTGTGCCGCCACCTATGCGGCCGATGGCAACTGCTACGCCCCCGGTTTGCCCCGGACGTTTCTCGATATGGACGTCGCCAGCAGCCCGGATCCGTCGCACGGACGCTAAGCTGCGCCTCTGGTTACTAAAGGAAACCCGTACAATCTAAGGATGGCGGCTCTTCCCTCGCCAATTCTGCAGCCAGCATACGATCACAAACGCTATTTTTTCGACACCCTCGGCCTGACCGAACGGCTGTTGGAGCGCTGCCTCGGCGAGGCCCTGAGCGCTGGCGGAGAGTTCGCCGATCTGTACTTCGAAGCCGTAACGTCGAGCTCGCTCGGCATGGATGAGGGCATCGTAAAGACCGCGGCCGAAGGCATCAGCGTGGGCTGCGGTGTGCGAGTGCTTTCGGGCGAGCGCACGGGATTCGCCTACACTGATGACCTCTCACCGGATCGCCTGCTCAAGGCAGCACGGACGGCGGCACTGATCGCCAGCGGGCCCCAGACCGAACGTGTGCAGGGCTTCACGGAGCGCCCCACGGCGCAGTTGTACCCCGTTGCGGGCGCGACCGTGGACGCCGAGATTGCAGCCAAGCTCGACCTGATCGCCCGCGCGGATCGCGCCGCACGGGCGTTTGATCCGCGAATCGTGCAGGTGCGCGCCGGACTGAACGATGAATTGCGACGCATTCTGATTGCCGCCAGCGACGGTACCTTCGCCAGCGACACTCAACCCCTGGCGCGCTTCAACGTCTTCGTGATCGCCAAGGATGGGACCGGCGAGGCAGCACGTGGCACCTCCGGCGGCGGGGGCCGTGTGATGCTCGACTTCTTCACCGGCGACAAGAGCCCGGAGCACTTCGCTGAGGAGGCGGCGCGCACGGCGCTCCTGCAGCTCGGGGCCAAGGCTGCTCCTGCAGGTGAGATGGAGGTCGTACTGGGCCCAGGATGGCCCGGTGTGCTGCTCCATGAGGCGGTCGGGCATGGACTGGAAGCCGATTTCAATCGCAAAAAGACCTCAGCCTTTGCCGGGCTGATCGGGCGACAGGTGGCCTCCAGCAAGGTGACGGTCGTGGACAACGGCACGATGCCGGGCCGGCGCGGATCGCTGAACGTGGACGACGAGGGCAATCCCACGCAGGAAACCGTGCTGATTGAAAACGGCATCCTGCGCGGTTACCTAAGCGACAAGCTCAGTTCGCGGCTGATGGGCATGCCGAACACCGGCAGCGGTCGCCGCGAAAGCTACCAGGCGATCCCGATGCCGCGCATGACCAACACCTACATGCTGAATGGCGAAGACGAGCCGGCGGATATCCTGCGAAGCGTGAAGCGCGGTCTGTATGCGGTGAACTTCGGCGGCGGACAGGTCGATATCACCACCGGGCAAATTCGTCTTCACTGCCAGTGAGGCGTACCTGATCGAAGACGGCAAGGTCACCTCGCCGGTAAAGGGTGCGACGCTTGATTGGCAATGGACCGGAGGCCCTGAAGCACGTCTCCATGGTCGGCAACGACCTTGCGCTGGACGAGGGCATCGGTACCTGCGGCAAGGCAGGGCAAAGCGTTCCGGTTGGCGTGGGAATGCCCACGATCAAGCTGGATCGCATGACAGTGGGCGGAACAGGACAGTAGGAAAAGGGAGATCCGTGGCGGCAGCAACGAAGCGAGAAGCAATTTACGAGTGCGAGGTTCGGAGACGTCGCCAGCGCGCAGGCGGCGCATCGGGGTATGAGGGTTTCTGGAAGGTGAAGTCCGTCCAGGACGCGCTCGACGACAACGACACCGAGTTCCGGTGCAAGGACTGTCATGGCTCGGTGAAACTGCACCGCCGTAAGGTAGCGCACGGCCCGGCGTCGCACGTGGAGCATCTGCACCGCGCGGACTCGGAGTATTGCCCTGCAGGAATGTACTTCCAGCAGGCCAAGGACGGCCGTGAGCCTCGCCTGTCCGAGAACCCGGTCGCATAAGCTCAATATCCCTATGACCGGAAGCCCCTTGCGCTTATGTCGTGACAAGATGTACATTGTCTTCGCGACATAATAGTCCGTTTGGTCGGCTGTCAAGCTCCGGACGGGTGGGGGAACGACATGGGATGCAGGATGATTGCGGCAGTGGTTGTTGCAGCGGGTGTGCTTTGCGCGGGGCAGGCAGCCGCTCAGGAGGTGGTCCACGCCCTGAGCGGCACCGTGAAGAAGGTCGACCCGCAAGCAAAGACGATCCAGGTGGCAACGAACGACGGTTCCGAGGGCACGTTCAGCTTTCCCAGCAGTGGCGGGAGCACTGAGTTGAACTTCGATCGAGACGTAAAGGACCGCACCACTCCTGTGGCGTCCTTTAATAAACCCAATGACCAGGTTGTCCTCTATTACTACGGCAACGCAAGCGTGCGGACTGCGGTCGCGGTGCAGGACCTCGGGCCCGGGCCGCTCGACACGGTAGAGGGCGCTGTGACCAAGTTCAACAAGCACCAGCGTGCCATTTCGGTGAAGGACGCCTCCGGCAAGGAACAGACGTTTCAAATCGATCCGAAGGCCATGGCGGACAGCACGAACGGAGCGATTCCTGCGGAGAAACTTTCACCGTCCAAGGGCGACAACGTCCGCGTCATTGCGAGGCAGGCAAACGGAACCGAGACGGCACTCTTCATCCGGGACTAGCGGGAGACGAGGTGCGGTCGCCGGCGTGCTGCGACAATGATTCAGTATGCGGGATCATGTAGCAGCAGCGGACGGTACCGGGCACGCCTTACGTGCCCTGGCAGAGCAGGTTGTGGAGCGCGCCCTGCGCGCCGGGGCTTCCGACGCAGAGGCGGTCGCGTATGAGGGCGACGAGTTCAACGTGCACGTACGCCTCGGGGAGGTGGAACAGCTTACCGAAGCTGGTTCACGTGCCATCGGTTTGAGGGTCTTTTGCGAGGCCGAAGGCGGTCAGCGAACAGCCTCAACCTCGAGCTCTGACATGAGCGAGGCCGGCATCGCCCGACTGATCTCAGGCGCTGTGGAACTGTCCAGGATCACCGGCGTTGACCCATTTGCAGGCTTGCCCGAACGCGACGCGTTTGGCCTGCACGATCCGGAAGCGCAGGCCCTGTACTTCGAAGACGCGAACGACATTCCAGGGCCGGAGCGCATCGAGATCGCGCGGCGCTGTGAGGCGGCAGCGTTGGGCTTCGATACGCGTATTCAGAACTCCAAGGGCGCCAGTTTCGACTGCTCGTCCGCACACCGTGTGATGGCCAATTCACGTGGGTTCGTCGGTGAGTATCGTCGGTCCTACGTAGGCTTTTCCGCGTCACCCATCGCTCAGGATGAGGGCGGCATGCAAGGCGGGTATTGGTACTCAAGCGCGCGAACAGCGCGACTGCTGGAGGACCCTGAATCGGTAGGTCGAGAAGCCGCGCGGCGGGCCTTGCGCCTGCTTGGAGCGCGGCGCGTGAGCACACAGCAGGTTCCGGTGATCTTTCCGCCGGAGACCGCTCGCGGGCTGATGGGCAACCTGCTCGGCGCGGCGAATGGCGATGCAATCTACCGTAACGCGAGTATGTTCGCCGGCAAGCTGGGCGAGCAAGTAGCTGGCGAAAACATCACCATCGTGGATGACGGCACGATGGTCTTTGACCACACGCTTTCGGATGGATCGACGCTGCGCGTTGGCGGCTTCGGGACGTCACCTTTCGACGGAGATGGCCTGCCGACGCGGCGGACCGTGGTGGTGGAGCGCGGCGTACTGAAAGAGCTGCTGCTGAACACCTACACGGCGCGCAAGCTCGGCATGCAGTCAAATGCGAAGGCTTCGCGCGGGCTGTCGGGAGCTCCGGGCATTGGAGGCGGTAACTACTTCCTGGAGCCCGGAACCCAGAGCCATGAAGACATCGTGCGCGGGGTCAAGCGCGGCTTGCTGGTGCTGAGCACGATGGGCTTCGGCGTGAACCTGGTCACAGGCGACTACTCGCAGGGAGCGAGTGGCCTTTGGATTGAAGACGGCGAGATCGCATTTCCTGTCGAGGAGATCACGATTGCCGGCAATCTGAAGGACATGTTCCGCAACGTCAGCGCCATCGGCAATGACCTGGAGTGGCGCGGATCAGGGGCCGTACCCACGGTGCGAGTGGAAGGCATGACCGTCGCCGGGAGCTGAGGTACCTCCCCCCCTGGGTACTTTCAGCTCAAAGTACGTTCGTTATTGGACTTAACGGGGTACTCCTGAGAACAGGCACACCCGTGCATCTCGGTTGAAGCCTCCAATTGCTGACTCCAAGTCTAGCGGTTCGCAGCGCAATCATGTGCAAACGCTCAGACCTGGAGTGTGGCGACTTTGGGCGTTACGGAGAGAGCGGGTTAAATTACAGCCGGTCGATGGTCACGCCGCCGTTGGTCGTCTCAAGGTGGACAGGGGGGCCGCCGCCATTGAGATCCGTATCGAGGTGGCTCCCGATTTTGCCTTGCGCCGTCACTGGAAAGCCCACGGAGATGCCGCCGTTGGTCGTCTCCGCCACCAGGTGAGCCGCGAAGTGCTCTGGAGCTTTCACCGTAATGCCACCATTGGTGGAGCGGGCGAAGAGGCCGTCGCCGTGCCACCGATCGCCGGCCAGCGAAATATGGACGCCGCCATTGGTCGTTTCCGCATGGACAGAGCCGCCCAGATCATCCAGGCGGAGGCCACCGTTGGTGGAGGAGGCACGCAGGTCGCCGCGGACGTGAATGATGTCGATGCCGCCGTTCGTTGTACTGGCAGCCACTTGACCTTCAAGGTTGTCGACCCGGATCCCGCCATTGCTGGTGCGGAGATCGGCGTGGGCGAGTTGGCGCGGAACACGCAGGCGATAGCTGACCGACCAGTTCTTATGGGACCAAAGACCTGAGTCCGACTTGGGACCTTCCGCGCGAATGTCGCTGCCACTGGTAAGGATGCGGATCTCACGCAGGAACGCTTCAGCATCGCCACGGGAAGAGGCCTGTGCTGTCACCTTGGCCTCGACGGCAATGTCGGAGCGGTCTTCGCCGACGACCTCGATCGCGCCATCCTGGCCGGAGACGCCGAGATGACCATTGGAGACGGGAAGGGTGGCGCGGCGAAGCTCACACGCCCGGTCCCGATGCCCGAACCAGCTGCTGTCTGAGTCGCCATCGTGAGGGCAGGGCCCTGTGGTGAAGTTTTGCGCGTTAGCGAAGGAGGCACAACCAAGGAGCAGAAAGCAGCCGAGAAGGATGGGGCGCATGGGATCTCCTGTGCGAAGCGTAGCAAGGAACTGTACGGACTCCGCTGAAATTTGTTCCTTCGCGCCAGGCGCGGGCTGCACATCGTCGGAGCGGACCTTACATCCGCTTGAGAACCGGATCGGGTGTGGGCCCGGTGCGGCCTCCGAGAAGCCAGTCGACGCGACTGCGGATGTCGTCTTCCTGGGCCTCCCCGGTGATGCGGGTGATGGGCTGTCCCCCCTCGTCGATGATGATGGTGCTGGGAACGATGTCGGTGAGGCCGAAGCGCTGCATGGCGTCGGTGGTGGCACCCGCCCAGACATCCAGATGCACGTTCTCCCGGGTGAGGAACGCTGTAATCCCATCGCGCTTCTTGCCTTCATCAATAGAGACTGCGACGAATTTGACCGGCTTGCCGGCGTAGGACTCGCCCAGTCCGGAGAGGCGCGGCAGCTCCTGCCGACAAGGGGTGCACCATGTGGCCCAAAAGCTGAGCACCACGATCTGACCACGCAGGGCAGACAGCTTCTGGTTGTGCCCGGCCAGGTCCTTGAGGGCAAGCTCCGGCACAGCGCGCGAAGCCGCCCAGGAAGGCAAAGCCAGGCAGAGCAGGAGCGTTAGAAGAAGACTCGTTCGTCGAACCACCATGTGACCTCCTAAGACGGCGGAACGAAGCTTTGCGAGAAGGCCCGCCGAGACCTCCTCACGGGGGAAGCTAGAAGCGATGAGAAAGACTGGCCACCACGGTGTAGTCAGCGAAGAAAGCATCCCCATTCGTGATGTGGTTCTGGATCTCCGGAACGCTGGGCGGACGATTGCGATAGATCGCCCAAGGGCCGCTGACGGAAAGCGTATCGCCCTTGTGACTGAACATCACGCCCGGATCCAGAGAGAGGATTGAGCCGGGCCGCCGAAACCCATTGCTGTCCCCCAGAAGATCGCGCACCGGGCACACCTTCCCCGCGCAGCCCGAGGCTGAAGGAGAGCGCCTCCAAATGCGGCACCGCCTGCGCGATGCCTCCACGATAGAGGTACTGGTCGGTAACGGACATTACGCCCTGGCCGGGTTGCGACCTGAAGGTAGCGACCCCATTTGTGTCTTCCGGGCTGAACAGGTAGTTGGCTTGCCCGTACGCGGATGCGGTATGCCACAGCCGCTTGTAGCCTTCGGTCCCTACGCTGAACCCCCAGCCGCCATCGCCAGGTTGTAGAGACTGGTCCGCGGTCGCTTTGACGATCTGGCCCTTGTACAGAGCGGAACCTGTGGCGTTGTTGATGCCGGTGGGCAACTTGAGTTGTGCGTTCACGGCGATGTTGCCGCCAGACTCGGTCGGGGGACGGAAGATCCAGGCCTGGGCACCGACTGTGAGGTCCCCGAGCCCGCTGACCTGAAAGATGCCCGCGGGCGGGTAGATCTGGTCGCGTGTGCCGTTGAATACAGGGACATCCGCGATCAAGCTCCAGCGGTGGGACACTCGATACTCCACGCCAACGTCGAAGATGTTTTGGTGGTTCTCTACCGCGTTGGCGCGAGCAATTTCGCTGCTGCCCTGGAAGTACTTATTGGAGTTGAAGACGCGGTAGCCAATGTTGACGGTCAGATTATGGATGGAGAGCGGTGAGGAGAAGCCTTCTCCGTCCGAGGTGAAGAGTCCCCGGATAATGCGTTGGTTGGTATGCGCCGCCACGCAGCCCTGGGCAGCGGACCGGGAAGTTGCGGTAAGGCATGTGGCTGCGAGCGCGAGCGGAAGAAGCATTGACTTGGAACGGAACATAGGTGACCTCCGAAACGTCATCGAACGCAGATTGCTGGCCCTGGAGATCTGAGAAAGCTTGGCTGCGTGAGTGGACCAACGGTACTCGTTGTATCGAGGGGTTGTCTTCGACCTTTCGGTGGAGAAAACATTCGTTCTTTGTGCTGTTCGGGATCGTCTGCGGGCGCGTCATCCCCCGGTCGCAGTATGGGAAAGCTCGCCGTAAACCAACTAGAATCTTCTCCATGGCCGAGTTGTTCTCGTTTGCGCACCGCGTCGCCTTTGTGCCGGAAGGGGCCGAGGCGATCCTGCGGGGTGTGCCCGCCCGGTCAGGCGTGTTTGCCCTGCGCGGTGAGCGTGAAACGGACCAGCCGTACCTGATGCGGGCGGCCGATGTACGACGGCGCTTGCGGCGCCTGCTGATGCCGCCGGAGACCGTGGACGCCGATGGCCGTCCGGTGCTGAGTAAGCGGCTCAACCTGCGGGACCGGGTGCGGTGGGTTGAGTGGACCGAGACGGGGTCGGAGTTCGAGTCAGTCCTGTTGCTTTACCGTGCCACCCACGCCCTGTTCGGCGAGGCCGAAGCGCGCAAGCGACTGCGCCTGCACTGCCCGTACTTCCTGCGGGTCACCATGGGCCATGAGCATCCGCGGGTGTTTGTCAGCAACAAGATGAGCCAGCGGGCGATGAACGAGAGCTTCGGTCCGTTTGCTTCAAGGAACGCCGCAGAGCGCGTGGCCGAGGCTGTGGGTGAGCTGTTTAAAGTGCGCCGCTGCTATGAGGACCTGGAGGTCCATCCGGAGCATCCCGGCTGCGTCTACGGCGAGATGGGGCGGTGCCTGGCGCCGTGCAAGATGGCCGTCACCGGGGAGGAGTACCGGGCGGAGGCCGAGCGAGTGTTTGCGTATCTGCGGACGCGCGGTGAATCGCTGCTCGGGGAGATCGCGGCGAGGCGGGACGCGGCGAGCGAGAATATGGACTTTGAAGGTGCGGCGGGACTGCATCGGCAGTGGGAGAAGGTGAAGGCGGTAGCGCAGGGGGCGGATCCGCTGGTACGCGCGGCGAACGAGGTCAGGGCCGTTGTGGTGCAGGGTGCGGCCGCTGTGCAGGATGGCGAAGCCACGCAGGATGCGGCGGTGTTCCTGCTCGAGAACGGGCGACTCATCGGGCCGGAGCGGCTGTCCACGCTGGGCGTGCGTGCGGTGCGGGAGCAGACTGCGGTGGGGTCTTCCCTGTTCGCGCAACCGTTGATGCTGAGCGCCGTCCCGGAGAGTGGGGCCGCGCCTGCCGTGGGGCCTGCCGTGGGGCCCGACGCGGGCTCTGGCGCGGATGTGCAGTCGCCGGTGCCGGTCTCGGTGCTTTCACCGGAGGACCGCGCGCGGGCTGCGTTAGGTCGTCTTGAGCAGCAGGTGCGGGATGCGGGCGAGCCCGAACCGACCCTGCGCGGGGACGCCCTGGCGCTGTTCAAGCGCTGGTACTACCGGCCGGAGAAGCAGCGGGCAGGTGAGGTGCTGCTGCCGAACGCCGACGGAAGCTGGCCGGTGCGGCGGGTGCTGAACGCCGCAGCGCGGGTTGTCCTTGGGCCTCCGGCGGAACTCCCCCCGCTGGATCGAGAAGCGGCTAAAGTTTTGGCGGAATCTGCCGATGAAGAGACAAAGACGCGGATCTTGCATCCGGGGCGCGAGGGGGTGGAGCGGATCGTGCCGGTGTTGCCGAAGCGAAAGCGGAGGGGCAAGGCCGTATTGCCGGAGCAGGTGGTGTTGTGAGTGCTTTGCTGAACAGGGGTCCGGCTTAGGCCGTCCTTTTCACGATGAACACGGTCTTGTCGTCGACCAGCGCTTCATCGCCGTTCTGTCGAAGGAGATCGTCCTGGCTGATCGCGTAGCTCATCAGGGCATGGCAGATCTCGCGAGCGGACTCACCCTGGTGCACCCGTAAAACCTCCTCGAGTTGTTCTCGCACGTGAAGATCGGACCCGTCATAGACGCCGTCGGAGTACAAAAACAGGACGTCCCCTGGATGCATGAGGGTGATTTCGGCCACGTCAACGGAGCGAAACTCCCGCTGCCGGAGATTCAGGGAGAAGTACTTGTTTCGGTCCGGGTGATCTGCGGGTAGCTGAAGTCCAAGCGCCAGAAACTGGGCGATATGGCTTTCGTTCACCTGCAACAGCCGGGAAGAGTGGGCCGAAAAGACCAGTGGGGGAGGGTGCCCGAAGTTGGCGAAGCGGAAGTATCCGCCGGGTCGCACTTCTCCGTACAACATGGTTGCGATTTCCCGGGCGTGTTCTTTCTCTGACATCCCGAGTGCGTTTCGGGCTGTCAGCGATTGTGCGAGGCGGAGGTTGAGGTTCTCAAACAGCTCCGGTGTTGTCTTTCCGTACCGGTCCAGTTCGGTGAGCATGAGGGCGTGGAAGGTGTCATGAACGGTGGAGGCGATCTTGGCCGAAATGATGTCATGCCCCTGCGCATCCACGATCAGGATGCCGGCCGTGGAGTAGAGATCGCGGAGGTCACCTGCGACTCTGAGCAGTTCGGAGCTTTTGGCGAATCTGTACCCCTGCTCCATCTCGGGCCGATAGCCGGGGAGGGTCCTCATCCACTCGACGTGGTCGTCAATGCAGTTGCATACGTCTGAGTCGGGCGGAAGTGGGGCCAACACCCGTCGGGACAGTCTTTCTGCCCGCGCGATCCGCGCATCAAGATCGTAGCGTTGCTGGAAGTTGATGTACTCGAAGAGGTCGCCGCCTACGGTTCCTGCGGGAATCGACTCTCCGAACATGTCGATTCCAGGGATACGCGGGATCGCACCCTCGACGGGCATCAACCTGTCGCGGAGGTATTGATCGATCCTGGAGACGGTAGGGGCCTGAGCCATACGGGAACTCGGTGGGGCAGACTTCGGACCCTCCGGCAGATGAGCTCACCGGGTAAGCGGAGTGTAGCTGCTCGCGGGGGGCGTGTGAAGCGTTTACCGCAGGGAGGTTGCAGCCGCACTGATATTCTGCGAGGGAGCGGCGTAGGAGATTTGGGCTTTGATTGAGCTGGCGTTTTCGATTCTGGCGGCAGACTTCGCGCGATTGGGCGAGGAGATTGCGACCGCCGAGCGGGGTGGGGGCACCATCGTTCACGTGGACGTGATGGACGGCCACTTTGTGCCGAACATCACCTTTGGTCCCCCGGTGGTAAAGGCCATCCGGCCCGTGACGAAGCTGCCGCTGGACTGCCACCTGATGATCGAGGACCCCGACAAGTTCATTCCAGAGTTTGCCGAGGCCGGCGCCGACTTCATCGGCGTCCACTGGGAGGCTTGCCGGCACTTGAACCGGACGCTGCAGTTGATCGCCGACCATGGCTGTCAGCCGGCAGTGGTCATCAACCCGCACACTCCGGTCGAGCACTTGATTGAGGTGCTGCCGATGGTGCATCACGTGCTGGTGATGAGCGTAAACCCGGGCTTTGGGGGGCAGAAGTTCCTCCCCAGGTCCATTGAGCGGATTGCTCATTTGGCTCGGCTGCGGCGGGAGATGGGGCTGAACTTCCGGATCGAGGTTGACGGCGGGATCGCTCACGACACCGTGGCGCGGGTCGTCCAAGCAGGAGCGGACATGCTGGTGGCCGGATCAGCGGTGTTTCAGCCGGGCGAAACGGAGCAAAACGCCCGGGAGCTGCTGCAAACGGCGCGTGAAGCAGTCCAAGTCCGGGTTTAGCCGCCTGATTCACGCCGCTCAGTGGCCTGAACCGTCCGGGACGCCTAGAATGTTGGAGTGTCGGCTCTCTTCCCTGGGCTGACGGTTTGGAGTTGTGGATGCGGTCAGGTAAGCCGAACTTTTTCCCTAGCAGCCGGGCAGCGTGGGCCGCCGGGGTTGCATTTTTGCTATTGATTTCTGGGCCGGCTACGTTCGCACAGGACACGGCAACGCCACCGGCCGCTCAGGACAGCTCCTCCCAGAGCACGTCCGCAGCGCCCCAGGCGCAGGCGGACCAGGCACCCGCGCCCAAGAAGCACAAGTGGATCCAGAAGGATGAGCCCACGGAGTCGAGCAGCAAGACTCCCGCTGCGCCGAAAAAGGTGAAGGCGCCGGCCAAGGACACCACCGCAGATAAGAAGCCGAAGGAGCACGTCGCCAAGGACGAGCGCACGGTCCAAAGCAAGGACACCCGCGCCGAACTGCGCAAGGAACGGAAGTACAACCCGCTCATTGGCAAGGACGAAAACCTGCCGGACAAGCAGCTCTATGACAAGGCATTGGACCAGCAGAAGAAGGGCCACTATGACGTCGCCCGGCTGGATCTGCAGACCCTGCTGAACACCTATCCGGACTCACAGTACCTGATGCGGGCCAAGCTCGCCGTTGCTGACTCCTGGTTCAAGGAAGGTGGCAGCGCGGCGATGGCGCAGGCGGAGCAGGAGTACGGGGACTTCATCACCTTCTTCCCGAACTCGCCTGAAGCTGCCGAGGCCCAGATGCGTATGGGCGACATCTACATGAAGCAGATGGATGTGCCGGACCGCGACTACGCCAAGGCCATCAAGGCCGAGGATCAGTACCGCACGATGCTGAAGACCTACCCTGACGCGCCCAAGGCGGTGCTGACGGAGGCTACCCAGAAGCTGCGCGACGTGCAGGAAGTCCTTGCGGAACGTGAATTCAGCCTGGGCCAGTTCTACGCCAGCCACAACAATTTCCCCGCCGCGATCGCGCGGTACCAGACCGTGGTCGACACGTATCCCCTGTTCAGCCACATGGACGACGCGCTGATTGGCATTGGGGATGCGTATGAGTCGGAGGCACGGGTCATCCGGGCGCAGGTCAAGATGCCCGAAGCGCCCAAGGCAAAGCTGGAAGAGGAGTACGACGGCAAGGCCGCCGCAGCCTATCGCGAAGTGGTGCTGCAACATGCCGCAGCACCGCACGTGGAGGACGCCAAGGAACGGCTCGCCACGATGAACCTGCCCATCCCGCAACCGACTGCGGAGCAGGTGGCGGCCAGCGATGCCCTGGAAGGCAGCCGTGCGCAGTACACCATGCGCAAGCGCCTGGAGCTGCTGGTCGTGCGCAAGCCCGATACGGTGACGGCTGCGCAGTTGGGCGCGCCTCCGCTGGAGGACGCCAAGCCCACGGTCGCTCCGACGATTGTTCACCAGATCGAGGCGGATTACGCGGTGGCCTTCAACCCGGCAGCAGCGCAGCCCGCCAAGGAGGCAGCAGCAGCCTCCGCCAACAACGAACCTGCTCCGGCCCAGCCCACGTCGGCGCCTGCCGGTGCCAGCGCCCCTTTAACGCTGTCTGATGTGGGCAACACCACGGAAGGCGAGCGCTCCACCGGAACCATGGCACCGGCCAGTCCCGCTGGTGGGGGCGGTGGAACGCGAGTTGGTGGCAGTGGCGCGTCGCTCGGAGTGGACGTGCTCAGTCCTGGAGCAATGACCGGAGCGCCGGTAACGGATCGCGCCAGCGACCGGCCATCCGCCACAGGAGGAGCCGATCCGAACTATGGGATCACGGCACCGAAGCCTGCGGACAACACACCTCTACCCGCAGCAGAAGCCGCGGCGCCGGCTCCCGACGCGGTGAACGAGGTGCAGGGACACCCGCAACCTGCCGCCCAGACCAAGGCGGAAGGACAAAAGAAGAACCCCAAGCCGGTCTACGATAAATATGACGAGAGCTCCAGCAAGCATAAGAAGAAAAAGGGCGTTGACAAGGTCAATCCCTTCTAAGAGCAGGAAGAACTGAAAGCAAAAGGGGCGGCGTCTTTGACGCTGCCCTTTTGTTTTGCTCCCCGGGATTGCGCAAGCACCTGCGTCCGAAGCAGTCAGTTGGGGCACCTGCCTCGTTACCAGGAATCGCGAACATTTGCGGATTTTGCATGCTCTCGGTGGAACCGGAACGCTTAGCCTAGCGTAGGGGAGTGAAGACGTTGGGCTGAGCATCCGACTGAGCCGCGGAAACCGGCGGTTCGAAAACTCCACCCGTCAGTTCCGATCAGCTCTCACTCTTTTCAGCTCTCAAAGGATAAGTGTATGAAGTGCCTCATTCAGGCAGTCGCCCTTGCGGCGCTTGCGCTCCCCTGTGCCTTCGCGGAAGGCGAGACACAGCCGGCAGCGGATGGCTCCTGCCATGACCTACACGGAGCAGCGCTTACCGGCACGATCCGTGACAGCACGATGGCCTTGGTGCCCGGAGCTACGCTGACGCTAGACAGTGACACAAGCACGACCAGCGGAACGGATGGCCGTTTCCGCTTCGCCTGCGTGAGTGCGGGCGCCCACCAGCTCGTGGTGAAGGCAGAAGGCTTTGCAGGTAGCGAGACGCAGATCAAGCTTCCGCACGCGGGCGAGTTCCAATTCGTACTCAAGCCCGATACCGTGCAGATCGGCGTAGAGGTGGATGCTGATGAGCAGACCGCTCCAAGTGCCGACGGCACCGGGGCTTCACAGACCATCTCAGGCAAACAGTTGCAGTCCCTGGCCGACGACCCGGATGATCTTGCGCGCCAGCTACAGATGCTTGGGGCAGCCGCGGGCGGCAATCCAGCAAACACAACGATCACAGTGGATGGTTTCCAAGACGCGAGCAAACTGCCGCCGAAGAGCTCGATCGCTTACATCAAGGTGAACCCCGATCAATTCTCCGCGGAGTACCGGGAACCGCCCTTCGACGGTGGCCGGATCGAGGTCTACACCAAGCCTGGCCAATCGGCGTTTCACGGGGCCTTGTTCGCCACGAACGGCAGCGCGTGGATGAACGCCGCGGACCCTTTTGCAACCAGCAAAGCCCCGCTCGGCAAGCAGCGCTATGGCTTTGAGTTCACAGGGCCCATTCGCAAGAAAGGATCAGATTTCTCGTTGGAACTGGAGCACCGCTCCATCGACAACTATGGCGTGGTGAACGCGACCACGCTGGATGGGAACGGCAACCCGGCCACAGTGAATGCGAACGTGACCACACCCCAGCGGCTATGGGAGGGGCAGGCGCGCGTGGACTGGCAGCTTGGCGCGAAGAACACGTTTATCGCAACCTACAGCCCCAACGTGAACAGCCTGCAGAACGTCGGCGTAGGTGGGCAAACCCTCGCTGAAAGCGGGTACAACAGCGGGCAGTATGAGCACATCGTGCGCCTGACAGACATCACCACGATCTCGGCCCACGTAATGCATGAGGCCCGCGTGCAACTGCGCTGGGACGGCGATACCGATGTGCCAAACTCCACGGCGCCCCAGGTGCAGGTGGCTGGCTCCTTTGTTGGCGGGGGCTCCACCACGGGCAACGCGCGCGTGCGGCGACATGGGGTGGAGTTTGATGATGACGCGATCATCACGACCAAGAACCACACCATTAAAGTTGGCACACAGCTCATCACCATCACGGATCATCTGCAGTCGACGACGAACTTCAATGGCACGTACACCTTCGGCGGCAGCGGCAGCGCGCCGGTGCTCGACGCGAACAATCAACCTGTATTCAACAGCAGCGGCACCGTCCAGATGGCGCCCATCAGCGGCTTTGAGCAGTACAGGCGAGCAAGCTTCAAGGGTGGTCCCCTGCCCGGCGGCACGCCGACCGCGTTCAGCAATGTCGTCGGGACGCCCGCCATTCACTTCACCCAGATCCGCGATGCTCTTTACGTGCAGGACGACTGGAACGTGGGCAAAGGCGTTCATCTTTCCGGCGGCATCCGCTACTACCTGCAGGACAACCCGACCATGCTGAACGGGATCACGCCGCGGGCTGGCATCCTCTGGTCGCCCAGCAAGAAGGGCACCTGGACGCTGCACGCTCATGGCGGTACGTTCGCGGGGCAGGACTCCCCGCGAGTCTGGGCGGAACTGCTGCGCGAGGACGGCGTACAGCGTGTCACCAGCACGGTCTATAACCCGCTCTATTGCGCTCCGAATACGAACTGCAGCCCCTTCACCGGAGCTACCACGATCCATAGTCAACGGGCTTTGAATCCGCACTTTGCTCTCGGCTTGTGGGGAGGCTGGAACGTCGGTGGAACGCGTACTTTGCCTGCCGGATGGAACCTCTCGGTGGACTTCTACGACGCACGGATGTGGAACCAGGAGCGCTCGTTGAACATCAATGCGCCGCTTACGTCGAATCCCACCGGCCCGCGCCTGTTGGGTATCGCGAATACGGACATTCTGCAGCTGCAAAACAGCGGGCAGGGTCGCGCGACCGCCACGTTCGTAGGGTTGGAACAGCACAAGTACAAGCGGGTGCAGATGTTTGTGGGCGGGCTGCGGCTGCAACTGGTCGACGACACCGACGACGACGAGTTCTTCACGCCGCAAAGCAGCTTTACGAACGCGGGCGAGTTTGCCCACCGGACCAACCAACCCGGCTGGATCACCTTTGGCAATGCGACGTTCACGTTGCCCAGGAAGATCGTGCTGAGCGGCAACTACCAAGGGATGGGCGAGGCGCATTACAACATCACCACTGGGTACGACAACAACGGTGATGGCAACTTCAACGACCGTCCGCAGTACGCGTTGCCGGGGACGCCGAATGCTGTACAGACACAGTACGGGCTGCTGGTCGCCACGGGCGGCTATGGCGTATTTTCGCGCAACAAGGGCGTGATGCCGTGGAAGTTTTACCTGGACAGCAACCTGCAGCGCGCCTTCGTGCTCACGCGGGATTCCAAGGCAGATCACCAGCAGACGCTGACCGTGAACCTGCGTGCGGCGAACCTGCTGAACCACACGAATGTGACGGCAGTGGGTGGCGTGCTGGGCTCGCCGAGCTTTGGTGTGCCCTATGCCGCCGATACCGGGCGCCGCGTGGAAGCGGGGCTTCGTTACAGCTTTTGAAGGCAGCGTTCAGGCCTAGCAGGGCGCACGGTACTCCATGGTCCGTACGCCCTGCTAGGCTTGAAGCAATATGAGTTTCGAGCTTCCCAAGGCGTACGACCCTGCAGCCATTGAAGAAAAGTGGGCGCGGTACTGGATTGAAGAAAAGCTGTTTGCGGTGAAGACGCCCGCGGGGGGCGCAGACCCCGCCGGCCGGGCCTTTGTGCAACTGCTGCCGCCGCCCAACGTCACCGGCCGCCTGCACATGGGCCACATGCTCAACCAGACGGAGATGGATATCCTGGCCCGCTGGCACCGCATGCTGGGCGAGGGGAGCGTGTGGGTGCCGGGGACCGATCATGCGGGCATCGCGACGCAGATGATGGTGGAGCGGGCCCTAAAAGCTGAGGGCGGACCGTCGCGGCAGGAGCTGGGCCGCGAAGCCTTCACCAAGCGCGTGTGGTGCTGGAAGAAGGAGTACGGCGGCGCGATCACCGAGCAGATGCGCCGGCTGGGCGCGAGCGTTGACTGGAGCCGCGAGTACTTCACCATGGACGACCGGCTGAGCGTTGCTGTGCGCGAGGCGTTTGTGCGGCTGTGGGAGCAAGGGCTGATCTATCGGGGTGCCTACATTGTGAATTGGGATCCGCAGCTGCAGTCGGCGGTTTCGGATCTGGAAGTTGTGCATGAGGAGCGGGCTGGCAAGCTGTATGAAATCCGCTATCCGTTGGCTGACGGGTCGGGTTCAATCACGATTGCGACTACAAGGCCGGAGACGATGCTGGGCGATGTGGCCGTTGCGGTGAATGCGTCGGATGAGCGCTACAAACGCTTCATTGGCAAGATGCTGATGCTGCCACTGGCGCATCGTGAGATCCCGGTGATTGCCGATGAGTGGGCGAACCCGGAGTTTGGCACGGGCGCAGTGAAGGTGACGCCAGCGCACGATCCGAATGACTTCGCCATTGGTCAACGGCACAAGCTGCCGCAGTTGAACATCATGGATGAGCACGCGCGCATTAAGCTGGCGGGCTCGCCGTATGACGGGCTGGACCGATACGAAGCTCGTGAACGCATCCTTGCTGATCTTGAAGAGCAAGGCTCGCTTGTGGCCGTAAAGGACCATGGGATGGCAGTGGCTACGAGTCAGCGGACGGGTGCGACAATCGAGCCGCGGTTGTCTATGCAATGGTTCATTGCCGTCAACGAAGAGCCTGTTGGCGGCGGCGAGAGTATTGGTGCCAAGGCAATTGCTGCTGTGCATGATGGCCACGTCAAGTTCACGCCGGACAACTACGCGAAGACGTACTTCGAATGGATGAACAACCTGCATGACTGGTGCATCTCGCGCCAGTTGTGGTGGGGGCATCGCATTCCTGCGTGGCACTGCGATGCCTGCGGGAAGATCACCGTTGCAGTCGAAACTCCGGGTTCATGCGCCGGTTGTGGCATCACGGACATTCGTCAGGAGACCGACGTTCTGGACACGTGGTTCAGCTCGGGGCTGCTTCCCTTCACGGTCTTTGGCTGGGATGGAACGGACGAGCTTACGCCGGATCTCGCGTCGTTCTATCCGACTGATTTGCTAGTTACAGGCTTCGACATCCTGTTCTTCTGGGTGGCGCGCATGATCATGCTCGGGTGCCATCTGATGACGGATGTGCCCATGCTCGATGGAAGCAAGCGAACGCTGGCGGACACGGTGCCGTTTCGCGATGTGTACATCCATGGACTCATTCGCGATGCCAACCGCGAGAAGATGTCCAAGACCAAGGGCAACGTGATCGACCCGATTGCGATCATCAGCGAGTACGGGACGGATGCGGTGCGCTTCACGCTTGCGTCGCAAGCGTCGCCGGGCACGGACATTGCATTCAGCGAAGCCCGCACAGAAGGCTACCGTGCCTTTGCGAACAAGATCTGGAACGCTGCACGCTTTCTTGCCATGCAGGTGGAGCGCGGGCGCGATGCGGGGTACCGCGTCACGTTGCGGGCGCCGCTTGCGGGCGCAGAGGTCACCGAAATGGCGCTGTCGCTGGACAGCCCCCTGGAAACGCGCTGGATCTTTGCGCGGCTGCATGCGGTCACCGCGAGTGTGCAGCGCTCGCTTGGCGACTACCGCTTCGATGAGGCCGCCAATGCGGTTTACCAGTTCTTCTGGGGCGAGTTCTGCGATTGGTACGTGGAGCTTGTAAAGCTGCGGCTTGATTTCACTGCGGAAAACAACGTCGGTACAGCCCTCACTTTGGGGGCGCTCGTCAGCGTATTTGAAGCAGCGCTGCGCCTTCTCTCGCCGTTCATGCCGTTCCTTACTGAAGAGCTTTGGCACGCCTTGCACCTTCAGCTAGATCTGAAGGTTCCGGCTAAGTCGATCGCATTGACGCGCTACCCACAGCGGGAAGACTTTCCTTCCGACGCAGCGACCGTACAGGCGATGGAGACCATGCAGGAACTCGTGGTCACCGTGCGTGCGTTGCGCAAAGAGCTTGGCGTGCCGGAGAAGGAAGCCGCACCGATCCAGGTGCATGCTTCCAATCAAATTGCGGCGCTCGTGGATGCTCACCAGGACCTGCTGGCGCGGCTGGCCCGCGTGAGCGGCGTGGAGTTGGTGGGCGCTACGCTGAGCGGCACAAATGCACGCTCTACCGCAGCCTTTGATGTGGCCGTGGTGTATGAACGGCAGGTGGATGTCGCTGCAGAACGCGAGCGGCTTACGAAGGAGCTGGCCCGGCTGGAGAAGGGCTTGATGGCTGCCGAAAAGCAGTTAGGGAGCGAGAGCTTTCTGGCCAAGGCGCCGGCGCATATTGTGGAGGGCCTGCGTAAGCAGGATGCGGAGACTCGGGCGCTGAAGGAGAAAGCGGAAGCGGCGTTGCGCGCACTGCCTTCGGCGTAATCGGGGCGCTTGTGCGGTGCAAACGGTACGGGGCAAAACGGCGTCTTAGGGCGGGAGGAGCTTTCTATATGGCCATTCAAAGCACACCGCATACGCAAACGCAGCAGGATACCCCGGCAACACAGGCTGATCTGGAGGCGAACCAGACAGCGCAGGAGAGCGGGCAGGACCAGGACGCGACGCTCTACGAGAACATGGACGGGGCACAAACAGGCGGCACGCGAGCGTTCAATGCCAATGCCGGCGACGACGATCTGACCAACACCGTTGGGCAGGACTTTGCAGGCAGCGGGCATGTGGCCACACGCACACCGCACAGTGACATGCAAGGAATAACCAATCACTCTGCGAACGAGGAAAGCGCGAGCAATGAGAAGGTGGTGAGCGAGCGTCCGGACGCCCAGGCAGGCGTTAACCTCACGGGACACAAGGCTTAAGAGCACATCGGAAACAAACAAGAAAGGGCGCCGGCTTGGATTGCTGGCGCCCCTTCTCTTTTGCTGACGGCGTGAAACGCTACTGTCCGCGAGTCCCTGAATCGCCGCGAAGACCCGCGCCGGCGCCACGATTGTTGGAGCGACCGCGGTCGAGCCGATGGCTGCTCATCTCTTCCGCCACGATGCGTGAGCGGTCGTCTTCGGCGGTCTTTGTGTGCGGATGGGCACCCGCTTCATGTGCGGCAGGCGAGTGGGCATGCACGCTTCCAGCATCCGGAACCGCATCATTCTCGCCCTTGGTGTGTGCGTCGTTTTCACGCATTGCGGTTAGAGACTCTTTACTAGCGTGCTCTGTATGTTCTTTCGACATGCTTACTCCTTGCGGTCAGTGTCGCTTTGGGCCGGTTTTTGTTGCTGCTTAGCCTCTGGGGCTTTGGAGGGCTTCACGGCGCTGTCCAGTTTGTCGCCGTGCGGCTTCAACTCTTCCGTTTGTGGTTGTGCGTGTTCGCTCATGGTTGCTTCTCTTCTTCCTTGCGTTGAATGGCGGGCGAGGATGTGTTTTGCGTTTGGTCTCGTGCGTCGGCTGGAATGGCGGTGTTCACGGGCACATCGCCAAAGTCCTGCGCGCCGTACTCGTAGTCGCCACCGCCGTCGATGTCCTGCGGGGTGTCGGGCTGTTTGGTCCGCTCTTCGACGTCGAGGCCCCAACCCTGTTCGTGGGCATACTCGCCTGCGAGCCCGCGGGTTCGTTGGCCGAAGCCGCGCGGTTCCTGGGGAGGTTGTTGCGTTGTGTCGTCTGCTGCCATTGGTGCCTCTCCTCCCGTGAGATGGCAAGAGGAGGAGGGGCGTTAGCTGCGGTCCGGTGATAGACCACCCTGACCCGCCGAGTTACTTCTTCGGTGCCTGGGGCGAGTCGGACGGCAGCGCCGTCTGCTCCACGGCGATGGCGACGTTTTCGTGCTTGATGTCGAGACGCAGACGGTTGTACAGGTTCATGTACACATTCGCGATCCACACCAGGGCGAACCAGGCCACCAGATAGCCGCGCCACCCGCCGTACAGCAACCGGAACTGAAAGAGGATCAGCGCCAGCGCGGAAACGTAATGAGAAAAGCAATACTCACAGGTGAACAGGTAAAAGAATTTCCGTTTCGGCAATGCACGTGCCGTCTCGCTCTTCTCTTTGCAGAACTCCCGAGGTTCACGGAAGACTTCTTCATGCGTCACCGTCCACGCCGCACAAGCTACGGGCAGCGCCACGATGAGAAGCATGGCGGCCTGGTGTGTAAGCGGACTGGCGAGTTCGGCGGGCATCGAGCAAGGGGCGCGAACGCCCGTCGCAGGTAGGATGCACAATCCAGTCGGACGGCGAGATACGATAATGCTCGCATGCCGGTAAGTTTGCGCCAGGGGAACACGATTGATGCCGCCGAGGTGCGCGCGGCGCTGGCGCACACGGTCCTGGGCGGGGCTATACACCACCTCCCGGAGACGCACTCCACCAACGATCTTGCGCTGGCCGCGGCACAGGCCGGGTGGGCCCACGGTGTTTGGATTGCCGATGCGCAGACCGCAGGGCGCGGCCGCGGAGGCCATACCTGGCTTTCGGCACCTGGTGACGGGCTCTATGTGAGCGCGCTGTTTTCGCCGCGGCTGCCCGCAGCTGCTTTCGACCTGGCGCTGGCCGCGGGGCTGGCTGCATGGGACGCGGTTCGTGAGGTCACGGGGATCACCGCTGATATCCGCTGGCCAAACGACCTTGTCACGCGGGACGCAGGCCGCAGCCGCAAGCTGGGGGGCGTGCTTGTGGAGGCCGGAGTGACCACTCCTGAGGGTCAGGGGCAGGCGATGCTGCGGTACGCCGTCATCGGCATCGGCATCAACGTGGCGCACCGGGCGTTCCCGCCGGAACTGATGGACACGGCGACCTCGCTGTTTCTGGAAGGATGGCAGATGCCGGACCGTCAACCCCTGCTCATCGCGCTGCTGGACCACCTTTGCCTGAACGTTCGCAAGCTGGAGGACGGATATGCCGGGCGGGACCGCGGGCCAGGTGTGCTGTCGCGCCTCGCGGACGCCTCCACGTGGCTGAGCGGCAAGCGGGTTCAGGTGCCCGAAGACGGCGGCTATACTGGCGTGACGGCCGGCCTCGACCCAAGTGGATTTCTTCTTGTGGACAGCGATGAGGGCGTGCGGAGAACGGTACGGTCCGGCGGCGTGCGCGAGCTTTAGCCGTGACCGGGACCTACAACGATTGGAACAGGCGGGATGCTTCTAGCACTGGATGTTGGCAATTCGAATACGGTCATTGGCCTGTTTGGCCGTACGGAGACTGGGGAGTCCCAGGTCGTGGCCGATTGGCGGATCACGACGCCCTACCGACAGACCCCGGACGAGTTCAGCGTGCTGCTGGGCACACTGTTTGCCATGCGCGGGCTGAAGACCAGCGACGTCACCGGGGTGGCGATCTCGTCGGTGGTGCCGCCGCTCGACCCCACGCTGCGCCGGATCTGCGAAGTCACTTTTGGCGTGAAGCCGCTGTTTATTGAACCGGGTGTGAAGACCGGGGTTCCGGTGCTGACCGACAATCCCAACGAAGCGGGCGCGGATCGCATCGTGAACTGCGTTGCAGCCTTCGACCTGCTGGGCGGCCCGGCGATTGTGGTGGACCTGGGAACGGCGACGACCTTTGACGTGGTGTCGCGCCGGGGCGAGTTTCTGGGCGGGGCCATTGCGCCAGGGCTGGGAATCTCCGCGGAGGCGCTGTTTGCCCGCGCGGCCAGGCTTACCCGGGTAGAGATCAAGAAGCCATCCAAGATCATCGGCACAAACACGACTGACAACATTCAGATCGGGCTCTACTACGGTTATATCGGTCTGGTGGACGGCATTCTGGAACGCATGATCCAGGAGCTTGGGCCAGAGACGAAGACCGTCGCAACAGGCGGCATGGCGAAGCTGATTGCGCCCGATTGCAAACACATCCAACGCGTGGAACCTATGCTGACGCTCAATGGGCTTCGGCTGATCTGGGAAAGAAACCATGACCGGGGGCGGCCAGCACATCGGAAGTAGGGAGTGAATCGTAAGTCGTACGAGAGCGCCCTCTCCTTCTGCTCCTCCCTTCCCTCCTGTTTCCTGTTATGAACTACTTCGAGTACTTCAGCGAGATTGAGGAGCGGTTTACGTCCCGGCGCGGGTCGTTGCTGCTGCTGTCTACGCTGGACTGGGCTTTGATCGAGACCTGGAGAGAGGCTGGGGTGCCACTCGCTGCGGTGCTCCGCGGCATCGATGCGGCCTTCGATAAGTATGACGAGCGCAAGGCTCGCGCCAAGGGCAGACTGACCAAAGTGAATGGGCTCGCGTGGTGCGCGCAGGCGGTCATGACCGCAGCCACGGAGATGGCCGAGGCAGCCATCGGCGGCCGGCCTGAAGAGACACACATCCCGCAGGAAAGCGGGTTCGAGAACGAACGGGTTAGCCGGTTTTTGGAGACCAACGCCGCAGCACTTGAGCAAAGTAGCCGGGCGGGCGAGGAGGGGGCCGGCGTTTGGATAGAGACCGCCGCCGCGACCTCGCGTCGGTTGCGTGAGTTGGCGGCCGAAGTGCGATCCGGAGCCCATCCTGCATTGGACGATCTCGACCGGACCCTGACTGTGCTGGAAGAACGGCTGCAGGCGGCGCTGCTGGCCAGTCTGCCCGAGACTGAATTGGTCGCAGCGCGGCAAGCAGCCGAGCGCGAACTAGCCCCGTACCGGGCGAAGATGGGGGCAGTGCAGCTGCGGCAGGTGAGGGACCAATTCGTACACAAGAGGCTTTTTGAGGCACGACACTTGCCTCGCCTCAGCCTTTTTTACATGCCGCTGGATGGGGACGCTGGCCGTGAGCTGCCGGCCGAGGATGGTAAGGCATGATGGGAGATCCGGTCGAGCGGGCCGCGGAACTGGTGCGCATTGAGAGATCTGTGTACGGCGGAGATGGCCTGGCCCGCGGTCCGGCGGGGGAGATTGTGTTTGTGCCCTTCGTGCTTCCGGGCGAACTGGTGCAAACGGGCGGGGCGGAAGGCGGGCAGCCAGGGCTGGAGGTTCGTCAGGCGTCGCCGGACCGTGCCGATCCCCAATGCGTGCACTTCGGGACCTGCGGCGGGTGCCAGTACCAGATGGCCAGCTACCCGGCCCAACTCGGCATCAAGGCCGGCATCCTGCGCGAAACCCTGCAGCGTGCTGGCGTTCCCCACGTGCCAGAGCTGCAGACGTGGGGGTCGCCCGAGCCGTACGGCTACCGGAACCGCATCCGGCTACGTATGCGGGAGATGGATGGGGCCGTGCGACTGGGGTACAGCGTCCGCGGCACGAATGAATTTCTGCCGATAATGATGTGCCCCATCGCGGCAGCGATTCTGTGGACGTGCGCGGACGCCCTGATGCGAACCTCCGCAGACGACCGCGAAACCTCGGAATGGCTGCGGGCCGCAGCGGAGGTGGAGATTCTGTGCGACGCGGACGCCGCCAAGGTGCAGGTGCACCTCCTCTGCCCCGGGCCGGTGCCGCAGCGCAAAGGTGGTCTGGAGCGCGTGATGCAGAAGCTCGTCGCGGCTGGCGTGCCGGTGACGTCGATCGGCGCTTCGCGGCTGCATGTTGCCTCCGGGCGGGCCGTGGAAGAGCTGGCGGCCTCCGGAGCGAACGGGCTAGCGTATCGCGTCGGCGAAGAGCGCTTCTGGCTCAAGCGCGGGAGCTTCTTCCAGGTAAACCGTTTCCTGATTCCCCGCATGGTTGAGCTGGTCTGCGGAGAGCGTGGCGGCGGCCTGGCATGGGACCTTTACGCCGGTGTGGGCCTGTTTGCGCGTGGGCTGGCGCGGCGGTTTGCGCAGGTGACCGCGGTGGAAGCGAGTCCCATCGCCCAGGAAGAGCTGCGCCGGGGCTTGCTTCGGCCCGGAGATGCTGCGGTGCAGGAAACCACGTTGACCTTTCTGCGCAACGCGGTTGTCCAGCGTGAACGACCGGAGTTGATCGTGCTCGATCCTCCCCGGGCCGGGGCGGGAGAGGAAGCCTGCCGGTTGCTGCTACAGCTAGCGCCCGCGGAGATCGTGTACGTTTCGTGTGATCCGACCACGCTGGCGCGTGACCTGGTGGTGCTTACGGCCGGGTATCGTGTCGCAGAACTGCACATGGTGGACCTATTTCCACAGACGTACCACCTCGAAACGGTCATAGTGCTCGAGCGCAATGATGTGGCACGCTAACGGAAGTTGAGTTTTCGCCCTGCGGTGCGGGGCGAGGTAGCGCTTCCTTATGCCGAGCTTTGGTGCTGCCACATTCTGGATGAGCGGCCGTGCGCCCGTGGAGCCGCTGCGCGCGCGCGGCGTGCCGATGCTGCTGGCCGCGCTGGCCTTCGCGGCAGGCATTCTGTGCGCGCGGCAGTGGCATGGGCCCTTGGCCCTGCTGCTGAGCTCTGGCGCCCTGCTTGCGCTTGCGCTCGTCAGCCTGCGTTGGGCACCTCGCGACGGCATGGCTGGTTGTGCTTGCAATGTGGGCGATGGTGGGCTGCTGGTGCGCACAGGTACAGCCGCCGGTCGATCGCCAACTGGCCGTGCACGGGTACGCCGACGGCCTGAGCCGGACGGTGCGGGGATACGTGATCTCCATTCGTTCTCTTCGGGAGACGAAACCCGTCCGGGGCGGCCCGGTTCAGCCGCTCGAGCCTTGGCAGGTAGAGCCAGGTGGATGGGAGGAGGAGGGGGGTACCGCGATCCAGAGCGTGGATCTCGCACTCGACTCCGTGGAGCGGGTCACGCCGAACGTATCGACCATGGATCCTGTAAGTGGCGGACTTCGCCTCACGGTGATGGGCGGATCTGTGCCGTTGCACTGTGGGGAGGTGGTGGAGGCTCCAGTCCGGATGCGCGAGCCGGAAATTTATCGTGATCCCGGCGCGTTTTCCTACGCTGAGTGGCTCTTGGGTCAGGGGGTAGGCGCGACCGGGACGACCAGGGTGGGAAAGGTCAGGGTCATTGGGACGGGCGCACCGGGACTGCGCTGCCGGCTCGGAGAGATGCAGCACTGGGCGGCTCTTCGCCTGGAGAATCTTCCGAAGGCGCCGCCAATCCGGGCTTTGCCCCGGCCACTGCGCCTCACGGCGGACGACGCCGGCATGCTCGCGGCCATGCTCTTCGGAGATCGTACGCAGCTCGGAGCCGAACAACGGGCCGGCTTTGAGCGCACAGGAACGTTTCACCTCTTCGTAGTTTCCGGCCTGCACGTGGCAATGGTGACAGGAGCGATCTTCTGGCTGCTGCGCCGGGCGCGCGTGCCTGAGTTTCCCGCCGTGGGGCTCACGATCGCGTTAGCGCTGGGGTACGCGCTGCTGACGGGCTTTGGTGTGCCTGCGCAACGAGCGCTGGCGATGAGTTCGCTCTACCTCGTGGCCCGGGCGCTGGACCGGCAACGGTCGGGGCTGAATGCGTTGGGAGTCGCCGCACTTTTGATTCTGGTGGCGAACCCACGCGCGTTGTTTGAGGCAAGCTTCCAGATGACAGCGTTGGTGATCGTTGCAGTCGCAGGGTTCGCCGTGCCAATCGGCGAACGCCTGCTTGGCGGATGGCGGGCGGCTACCCGGCAGCTTCAAGTTGTTGAGATCGATGCTTTTCTGCCGCCGAAGGTCGCGGCCCGGCGGGTCTGGCTACGCATGTGGGGCGGCGTCTGCCGGGATCTGAGCGGATGGCGGTGGGCAGCGGCCGTGCCAGTTGCCTGCGTGCGCATGGGGCTGACGGTCGCCGAGGCCATGTTGTTTTCAGCGGCCATCGAGCTTTGCATGGCGCTGCCCATGGCGGTGTACTTCCACCGGGTAGTCCCCCTGGCGATGCCTGGAAACCTCTTCGTTGCGCCCTTGGCGATGGTGCTGGCCGGCTCGGCCGTGGTGACCTTCGCATCGGGACTGATCAGTCCATCGCTTGCTACCGCGCCCGCGGCGCTGACTGCGGGGCTGCTGCACTTGGTGCGCGCTGCGGTGGGCGCTCTGGGACGCGCGCGATTTGGGGATATCCGTGTGCCCTCTCCGCCAGCGGTGGCTGTGGCACTCTGCGGTGTGTTGGCGGTCGCCGCAGTGTGGGCGCTGCGGAGGAGGCGACCGGCGCTCGCGTGGGGTGGCCTGGCCGCCGCGTTGAGCCTTCCGCTCGCGGTTCTGTGGCCAGCCACCCCCGCCGTGCACCCCGGACTGCTGGAGGTAACGGCGATCGACGTCGGCCAGGGCGACTCGCTTCTGGTGGTCTCCCCGGAAGGGCGGACGATGCTGGTGGATGCCGGCGGGCCGGTGGGCCGGATCGCGACGAAGTGGGATGTCGGCGAGCAGGTGGTTGCGCCCTACCTGTGGTCGCGACGGCTGCGGCGGCTGGACGCGGTGGTCATCACGCATGGGCACAGCGATCACATCGGCGGAATGCCCGCGGTGCTGCGCGACTTGAGACCGCGGGAGTTATGGCTGAGCCTGGAGCCGGGACAATCGTCGGCCATGCGCGATCTGCTGGCCGAAGCCAACCAGCTCGGGGTACAGGTCCGATGGCTGGCGGCGGGCGATGAAATCGCCTGGGGAGGCACGAAAGCGTCCGTACTCTCGCCGCAGCGCGGCTATTCCAACTACGGCGAGGCACGGAACGACGACTCCCTCGTGATCCGGCTGGATTGGCAACGAGCGAGCGTGCTGCTGGAGGGCGACGCGGAGGCGCCCAGCGAGGCGGCCATGGTGGCCAGTGGGCGGCTGCAGCCGGTGACGCTGTTGAAGGTAGGCCACCACGGTAGCCGGACCTCGACGAACCCGGAGTTCCTCGCGGCCGTGGCTCCGAAGGCCGCAGTAATCAGCGTGGGCCAGCGCAACACCTTCGGCCATCCGCGCGCCGAAGTGCTCGAAAGGCTGGAAGCGGCTCACGTGAAGACCTTCCGCACCGACCGCATGGGAGCGGAGACTCTGCTGCTGCACCCGGACGGCAGCGTGACGGCAGACCCGGCGTATAACTGAGCTACGCCGGGCGGTTCCGGTGCGGAGGTCTGGTTGAGCGAGGCGCGCAAGGAGTCCGAAATCAACGTCGAATCAGTCGAAAACTCCCTGAATGAACCCACAAACTCGCCTAAGGCCTCGCTGCTCACGCAGGCTTCCGAAGGCAAGCAGACCGCGGCTGCGGCGCAGGAAGAAGCCAAACTGCTGCGGCGATTGCAGATGATGATGAACATGGTCATGGGCGTCATCGCACAGGACAACACCCTGAGCTATGACGAGGCCGCGGCCATGGTGGCCGACGCGCGCACCGCAGCCCTTGCCATGTTTCCGGGCAAGGAGCTGGCGTACGACCTGATCTGGAAGCCTCGATTTCAGCGCTTGATGCGGGAGCGCTTCCGGCTGGTGTAGCTGCGGCAAGGAACGAGACTCGGGGCAGTAACCAGCACGGTTCGTGTTCTGATCTCCGCAGGGCAGTGTCTGGTAATGCTGTGACGTATGGCCTTCCGCGTTCGTCTGCTCACCCCTGTCCTTTTACTCACATCCTTGCTGACGTCCCGTTGGGCGCATTCGGCAGTGAACAAGGACTGGACGACCTCGATCGCGCCTTTCCAGATCGCCGACAACCTGTATTACGTGGGTAGCCGCGATCTCGCGGCTTACCTGGTGACAACACCGCAGGGCAACATCCTGATCAACGCCAACTACACGAGCTCGCCGTCGCAGATTCGTGCCAGCGTGGAGAAACTCGGCTTTCGCTGGCGCGACCTCAAGGTCCTCCTGATCAGCCATGCCCATGTCGATCACGCTGGCGGCGCGGCCGAGATTGTTCGCGAGACCGGGGCAAAATTGGAGGTGATGGACGGGGACGTCCAGGTGATGGAGAGCGGAGGCAAGACCGACTTCGCGTTCGGTGGGCCGAACAAAGCGCTCCAGTTTCCGCCGGCGCACGTGGACCATGCCCTGCATGACGGCGATGCCGTGACCCTTGGGGGTGTGACGCTGGTCGCCCACAAGACAGCGGGACACACCCAGGGCTGCACGACATGGACGATGAAAGCGCACCTCCCCGGCGAGCCCCGGGGCACCCCCCGCGATGTTGTCATTGTGGGGAGCTGGAGCGTGCTTTCGGAGTATCGCCTGCTAAGCGTGCGGGGCGGGAAACCGCCCTCCTATCCCGGGATCGCCGGCGACTACACGAGGACTTTCTCCGAACTGCACACCCTGCCCTGCGAAGTCTTCCTCGCCTCGCATGGCAGCACTTTTGACATGCTCGCGAAGCTGAAGCGAATGCCTGTAGAGGGCGACCGCGTCTGGGTCGATCCGGACGGCTACAAGCGAGCAGTAGCAAAGGCTCAGGGGGACTTCGAGGCGGTGTATCAGCGCGAATCGCAGGCCGCAGAGAAGGGCGCTTCCCGATGAGCGAACGGAGCGAAACACGCCTTCACGGGTTGGACACGCTGCGCGCCATCGCCATCCTCTGGGTCATGCCGTATCACTTGATCAACCACTTCCCCCAGGCGCTGCATTGGGCTGCACGCCGCGGCTGGATGGGCGTTGATTTGTTCTTCGTTCTGAGCGGATACCTGATCGGATCACAGATGTTCCGGCCATATCTGCGGGGCGGTGCCCTGCGCATCCGCGACTTCTATGCGCGGCGCGCGTATCGCATTCTGCCGTTGTTCTTCACGGTTCTGCTGTTGTACGTCTTCGTTCCGGGGTGGCGGGAGGCGCCTGGACTGCAACCCTGGTGGCAGTTTGCGACGTTCACGGAAAACCTGCTAATCGACTACGGCAGCAACCAGGCCTTCTCTCATGCATGGTCGCTTTGTGTGGAAGAGCACTTCTACCTGCTGCTGCCGCTGTTGACGATCTTACTGATGCGGAGGCCGGCAGCCTGGAAGGTCTACGCAATGCTGACTGCCGTCTTCGTTCTGGGCATCGGTGCGCGAGCCTATGTCCTGCTGCATCAGCTGATGCCCCTAGGGCCGGAGAACGATCTCTTCCCCACGGTGTACATAGAAAAGATGTACTACCCCACCTACCTGCGGCTCGATGGTCTGCTTGCCGGCGTTTCGCTGGCTTTGCTGCGAGCCTTCCGAGCAGAGTGGTGGGACGCCCTCATGCGGCGCGGGCACGGGCTGACCGTGGGTGCTCTGGCGGTGCTCGGCGTTGCGGGGTGGTGCACGCTGCCGCGCTTTGAGTCGCTATCGACCAGAGCAGTGATCGGCGATCTCTTCGGCTACCCCCTGCTGGCGCTGGGCTTCGCCATGCTGACCGCTTCAGCCTTGAGTACGAACGGAATCCTGGCGCGAGTTCGCGTTCCGGGAGCGCGACCCCTGGCCACATTGGCCTTCAGCCTGTACCTGACACACAAAGAAGTCGTGCACGTCCTGCTGACTCTCTTCCCGAAGCTCCCGGACGGGACGTACTGGATGTTGCCGGTGTATCTTGCCGTGTGCATCGGCGTCGCAGCGCTGCTTTACTTCGGGGTGGAACGGCCGTTCATGGCTTTGCGGGAAAGACGGGCACGCCCGATCGTGAGCCTGCCCGTCCTCGACCTGCAGGCCCAAATGGATCCCGCCTTGTAGGGGAACCGTTAGCTGCTGGCCGTTGGAGCAAGCTTCTCTAGCGCGGCCAGGTGGTGCAGATCATGTCCCGCGGCAATCTCGACGATGGTCCAGAGCGTGATATTTCCGAGCTCCGGATGCGTGGCGGGGCGGTGTTTGTCCGCTTCAGAGAGACCGTCGATCAGAGCCATGTTCCAGCGGCGAAGTGGAATCCAGGTGGAGCGGGCGGCCTCGGTGGTGTATTCGACCCCATCGTAGGCGCGGGCCCAGGCGTCCTGCTCGAAGGGCTGCAGCGCGGGGTTGTCCGCGCCGTAGATGGCGCGCAGCCGCCAGGCCCAGGCGACCTCACAGTCGGCGAGGTGGCAGAGGATCTCGCGGATGCTCCACTTGTTCGGGGCGGGTTTGTGCTCGATCGCTTCCGGCGGAAGTGCGGTGAGAACCTTGATCAGGCGCGAAGGCGTGGCCCGCATGATCTCGGCGGGGTCGCGGCCTTCGAGCAGATGGACGTATGGGCGGGCTTTCTCTTCGCTCATGCGCCGTTGGATGCCGTTCCGGCGGTGGTTGCGGGTTCCAGCGCGGTCCATGGGCTGTATTCGCCCACGGACCACAGATAGCCTTCCGGATCGCGGACGGAGAAGGCTCGCCCTCCGTAGCTCATCGTCTCCAGCTCCGCGACGATCTCCGCACCGGCAGCTTTGGCGCTCTCCCAGACGGGATTGCAGTCAGCGACGATGAGGTAAAGCGGTGACGTGACCCGCCCATTCGTCTCGCCGGGTGTGGTGTAGAGATGGGCGTTCGGACTTGGATTTGTGGTCGAACCGAGCATGATCATGCCGCTGCCGTGGCGCAATTCCGCGTGCTGGACGGTGTTGTTTTCGCCCGGGTAGACCGCGTGGCGGACGAAGCCGAGGGCGCGCTCGAGGAAGTCGATTGCGGCGCTAGCGTCGCGGTAGCGGAGGCTCGGGATGAGGGTAGAACCCACTTGAGGGCTTTGATGGAGGGAGGTTTCGGGCATGGGTGGTGCCTCCCCCAGCATCATCCTCGGGTCCTGGGGCATCTGTACAGAGGATTCGGCTCGGAAGCGACAATAGGGAGTGGCTCGGCGTACAGGCCGGGCGGGAGAGTGGCAGTGGCAGAACAGCAGCGCGTCGTCGGCATCGATCTGGGAACAACCAATTCGCTCGTGGCGTTTATGCAGGGCGATCAGCCGGCGGTGATCCCGGGCGAGGACGGATCGCCTATTGTGCCTAGTGTCGTCGCCTTCGACCAGGAGACGGAGCAGGGCTTTGCTGTCGGAAATGCGGCGCGCGAGGTGCTGCTGACCAAGCCCGGCAACGCCGTGTACAGCGTGAAACGCCTGATGGGCCGCGACCTGACGGACGTGGAACCGGAGTTGAAGCTCTTCCCTTTCAAGCTGGCGGACGGGCTGCAGCCGGGTGAGGTCCTGAAGCTGAACGTGGGCGGGCTGACGCTGACGCCGCCCGAGGTTTCGGCCTATGTGCTGCTGCAGTTGAAGCGCAACGCCGAGCGTTTCTTCGGCGCGCCGGTGACAAAGGCTGTGATTACGGTGCCGGCGTACTTCAACGATGCGCAGCGGCAGGCGACGAAGGACGCTGGCCGTATCGCCGGACTGGAGGTGCTGCGGCTGGTAAACGAGCCTACGGCAGCTGCGCTGGCCTACGGGTTGGACAAACTGCACGGCGGCAAAGATGGCGTGATTGCGGTGTATGACTTTGGCGGTGGGACGTTTGATATTTCCATCCTGAAACTGCACGAGGGAATCTTCGAGGTGATCGCCACGGGCGGCGACACGCACCTCGGCGGCGACGATATCGACAACCTGTTGACGGCGGTGGCGCTGGACGACATCAGGGGGGATCTGGGCGTCGATGTCAGCGGGCAGCCGGAGGTAATCCAGGCGCTGCGCAAGGCGGTGATCGAGGCGAAGATTGCGTTGTCTTCGCAGCGCCAGTGCGCGGTTGCAGCTTGAGCTGCCGAGCGGCGAACAGTACCTCCGCGAGATCACGCGGGAGCAGTTTGAAGGCTTGATCGCGGCGGTGATCGAGCGCACGGCAGGGCCGGTGCGGCAGGCGCTGAAGGACTCGCAGCTGACCCCGGAACAGATCGACGAAGTGGTGATGGTGGGCGGGTCGACCCGCATCCCGGCAGTGCGGGAGCTGGTTGCGAAGCTGTTTGACCTTGAGGCCCGCGGCAAGAAGCTGCACACGGAGCTGAACCCGGATGAGGTGGTCGCGCTGGGTGCGGCGGTGCAGGCGCAGATCCTGTCCGGCGCGGAGAACGCGGCGACGGATGAACTGCTGCTGCTGGATGTGACGCCGCTTTCGCTTGGCATTGAAGCGCTGGGCGGTGTTGTGGCGAAGATCATCCAGCGCAACTCCACCATCCCGGCCAGCGCGACGGAGCACTTCACGACGGGCGTGGATGGCCAGACGAACGTCGCGATCCACGTGCTCCAGGGCGAACGCGAACTGGCCAAGGATTGCCGTTCGTTGGCCCGATTTGACCTGAAAGGCATCCCGCCCATGGTGGCTGGTCTGCCACGCATCGAGGTCAAGTTCCTGATCGACGCGAACGGCATTCTCCACGTCAGCGCACGCGAGCAGCGTAGCGGACAGGAGGCCCAGGTGGAGGTAAAGCCCACCTATGGCCTCACCGATGAACAGGTTGAGTCGATGATCCTGGAGAGCTTTGATATGGCGGAGCAGGACCTGCGTGAGCGGCAGGTGATTGAGGCCAAGAACGAAGGCCAGACGATCTACGAGGCAGTCGAGAAGGCGATGGGGCAGCCCGTCTGGCAGCAGATGACCTCGGTTGAGCATGAGCAGATCAAGGCGGCGGCGCTGGAGTTGAAGGCGTCGATGGCCGGGCAATGATTACCGCGTGATCCGGAATTCAATCGAGCAGCTGGACAAGAAGACGCGGCGTCTTGCGGAGCTCATGATGGACTCAGCGGTGACTGGCGCGATCGGTGGCAAGACCATGGCTGCTGCCGGCGAAAGCCTCGGCGAGGGGCCCACGGCCCCGCATCCGTTTGCACCAGCCCAGATCTCCGACAGCGAACCGAGTGCGGCCGGGGACGTCGTGGCGCAGGCAGAAGAGTCGCCGTCAACTGCCGGCGAGTCCACAGAAGACTAGCCGCCACTACACTAAGGATTGTCATGTCAGAACACGAAGAAAAGCCCTTGCCCGAGATCGACCTCTCCGTTCCACCTGCGCCCAACATGGTGCGCGTCACGTTTAAGCCGGAAAACAAATCCGTAGAGTTCCCCTTCGGCTCCCTTCCCTACGACGGGCACGGCGAGCCGATGAGCTTTCTGGATGTGGCCGAGAACTACGGCATCTTTTTGGATCACGCGTGCGGAGGCGTATGCGCCTGCACTACTTGCCACCTGTTTGTGCTCGAAGGCGCCAAGAACCTCACGGAAGCTGAAGAAAAAGAGCTGGACCGGATGGACCTTGCGCCGGGCTTGCAGTTGAACTCGCGCCTGGGCTGCCAGGCGGTCATCGAAAAGCCGGGCACCTATGTGGTTGAGATCCCTGCGTGGAACAAGAATTACGTGCAGGAAGGCAAGCCGGTCGCCAAAATAGTCAGAATCGACCGACGATTGATGGTGCCTTAGAACATCGCCGGCCACTCCAGCAGGGAGTGGTGCTTGAAATCCTGCTGAAGGGTGAGCGTCAGTTCACGCCGGTCGCGCAAGACCGACAACATGATGGGACGGCCCTTCGCAGCATGGAGGCGCTTGGCCCAATCTGCCGTCGTGCGCATGGTGTACAGGTCAGCGCGCACGACAACGTCCCCGGCGCGCAAGCCCGCGTTCGCCGCAGGGCTGCCCGGCAGCACAGAGTGCACCAGAAGCCCCGTTCCCTGCGCGGCGCCGAAGAAGCCGGCGAGCTGCGGCTCCATGGTGTCGAGCACGGCGCCCGTGTAGATGCCGCCGTGAACGATGTGGCCAATGAAGCCGGATCCTGGCGGCGGGGTAGCGGGAGCGGTCAACGCCGGCGCTTCGGCTGTTTCTGCAGGCGGCGGGTCAACCTCTGCGTGTTCCGCAAACCCGAAGAGGACAACACTTGAGCCGTTCGGGGCGGGAGGCGCCTGGTCATTCGCCGCCAGATGCGCCATGGCGGCCCGGGCGACTTCCTCTCGCGTGCCAAGCTGGGCGTTCAGCGTCAAGGGATGGCCGCTACGAATGACGCCGAGGGCGATCTGCACGCCGGCTCCCGCGTCGTGAATCATCCGGCGGAGAGCTTCCGCACCCGCAAGGGCCTGTCCATTCAGGCTCACGATGATGTCATGCGCATGCAGACCGGCTTTACCCGCCGGGCCATCGTGGTCGACCATCACCACCTCGATCCCATGCCCGTTGCTCAACCGCAAGGGCTTGGCTTGATCGTCTGGCAGGTCGTGGAACTCGATGCCGAGGTAGCCGGGCGCATGTCCGTTGGCCGTTCCGTGTAGACCGGGCGAACGGGCCGCGGCGTGTCCTGAGGCCCTAAGCAGCGACGCGCCGGATAGTTCCGTGCACAGCAAGAGCGCGGCGACGCCGAACAGCAAACGTCCGGAACGCGAGCCGCTGCCCACCCTGGCCGAGGGATGCGAGGAGATCGGGAACATGGCGACTACTCGACGTCCGAGGCGCTTTGGAGCACCTGGAACGAGGCGTTGCGGACAGCAGGGTTGGCGTCCTCAGCGGAGACCGTGCGAAGTGCCTGACGGACGCTGGAATCTGCTCCCACGGGCGACAACATGGAGATCGCCCGTGTGCGGACGGACTCACTTTTGTCGTGCATCAGCGCTTCCAGCACGGCGTCGCGGACGTGAACATCTTCCGCAACATAGGGCTCGAGCCCGTTGAGCGCATGAATCCGCACGGCCGAACTCTTGTCGTAGCGCAGGCTGTTCACCAGCGCCAGGCGAAGGTCGCTCGAGACGTCCTCGGAACCATCCGTAGGTCCGCAGGCGTGGCCCGTGCGGCATTCATCGGCAACCAGCGACACAGCGGTCTCATGGGCCTTGCTGTTCGCGGCGAGCTTGGTGCCGACCAGCAGCAGGTTGCGAATCTCAGGGTCGTTCATCGAGCCCTGCATGCTCTCAGGCACCAGGCGGTTGTACTCGACCTCGACGCGATCGGAGTTGGGCGTCTGACGAATGCCGGAGACGCTGGCGATATCGCCCTGCGTAGGGTGCGAGATGACGACCGGCCCCTGTTTTGGCGGAGTGTGCCGGACCTGGTAGCGGGTCAGCGCGTTTCCGCCCAGGAAACCCACACCGAGCAGCAGCGTGGCGAGTGCGGGAGATCCGGTGATGAAGCCCAGCCAGCGAAACCCGTTCCCTGCGAGTCGCTGCGGGAAAGACCGCGGCGGGATTGCGTCCAGCGCGTCATCCAGTCGCATCCGGGACGCTGCAAGCAGGTTAGGAGAAGGATCGACGACCGGGTCCAGCGCGAGCGTCTCGTTGAGCGCGAGGTGGGCATTCCACTCGCGGCGGCAGTCGTCGCAGGTGTTCAGGTGCTGCTCGAGCGGGAGCAGGAGTTCATCCGAGAGCTCCCCGTATTGGGCTAAAACTATGCTTTCTTGCGCGTCCTGGCATCGCATGGTGCGTTCCTCGTGTGGCCTCTATAAGGTGGTGCGGTTGCGGGTCGTTTGCTGATTGCCCGCTTGGGTGAAGCAAGTTGTTCGTCGTCCGTTGCTGCTGTTGAGGCTGAATTGTGAATTCACTTGCTTGTTCGTTCAACTGTTCTGCCCTGGCAGAGTCGTCTTACTTCTCACTGATTTACCTCACCTCTGCTAACCGGGCACGCAGCTTGCGGGTGGCGCGGAAGAGGGTGTTCTTCGCCGTTTCTTCCGTGGTGGAAAGCATCTCGCCGATGGTACGGAGCTTCAGGCCCTGGTAATGCTTCAGCTCAAAAACTGTGCGTTCGCGCGGGGTTAACTCCCCCAAGGCGCTCTGGATGGCTGCGTGCTGGTGCTTGCGCTCGAGCTCACGGTCCGGGTCCGCCGTGGAGCGGTCATCCTGCACGTTGGCCATGAGGTCCATCTCCTCGCCCGCGGAGTCGAGTACCGTTCCAGGGTCCTCCCGCCGACTTTTGCGGCGGCGAAGCTGGTCGAGGCACAGGTTCGTGGCGATCCGGTACAGCCACGTGTAGAACGAGCACTCGAAACGGAAGTTGGACAGGTGCCGATATGCCTTGATGAAGGCTTCCTGATGAACGTCCTGGGCGTCCTCCTCATTGCCGAGCATGTGCAGCGCCAGGCGAAGAACGCTGCGATCGTAGCGGCGAACGAGCGAGTCAAAAGCCGAGCGATCTCCTTTCTGCGCGGCCCGAATCAGGTCATCATCTTCGGCGCGCTGCTGGGCGCGGGCCTCCATCTCCTGCGGAGTGAGGCGAAGGCGGCTTCCAGACTGAGCGGCAGAACGTGCTTCGGCTTTCGGCATGCGTGCTGCCGGTGATTCTACCGCTGCGGTGGTGTCTGACGCTGCCCCCAGGGTCTCCTGCAGGCCGAGTGCAAAGGGGCTGACCCGCCGGCGGGTTGTCTCGCCGGGAAGGACGATCGCGGGGTAAGTACTCATGCTTTAGGCTGACTCCGGAGTCAGGTGGTTGATACAGAGGTATGGACGTACACCGACCAACAGCGTAAGCACGCAGCAAATCTTTCAGAGTAACTGGGATCCTTCAACCTGCTAAGATAACCTGGCAGGAGCAAGCGACGGATGCGTACGGCAACCATTTTCGAAGCGAAAACCAACCTCTCTGAACTGATCCGGCAGGTACAGGCCGGGGAGACAGTCCTGATTACCTCTGGCAGGGGAAAGACGCCGGTGGCAACCCTGAAGGCCATTGAGCAGCGCAAGCCTAAGCGGTTGGGTGCCATGCTCTCCCCGGATTTCGTGTTGCCAGAATCATTTTGGGAGCCACTGTCTGACGAGGAATGCGGCTACGCTGACGATCCCCTACTGCGAACTCCGCCGGATCAGACGAAGTGAAATTCCTGCTCGATACGCATGCGGTGCTCTGGGCAGTGCTCAGTCCGCATCTGCTGGGTCGCAGCGCTGCTTCCGCGCTCCTTAACGAAAGCAACGAGATTGTGGTCTCCGCGGCGAGCGCCTGGGAGATCGCGACCAAGGTGCGCATTGGCAAACTGCCCTGGGCGGAGGAATTTGAGCGCGACTTCCTCCGTCATATCGACACGGCAGGGTACACCATGGCGATCATCACTCCGGAGATCGCCTTGAGAGCAGGCCGTCTGCCCGGCGAGCATCGCGACCCGTTCGACCGCATCATCGCCGCCCATGCGCTCGCGGAGGACATGCCCGTCATCAGCGCGGACCCCAAGCTGGACAGTTTTGGTGTGCGCCGGATCTGGTAAGCGAACGCCCTCCCTCCCGAGGTGAGGGGGAAGATCGTTGGGGTAAGTGGCCGCATTTCCACGGGCTCAACACTTATTGCGGGAATCGCATCACACCATTGCCGTGGCCAACGTACCGTTGTGCCTGTACATTGCGGACCGAGGAAAAACAGGATGGGAAGTAAGCGTTGGGGAATCGCCCTGGCTGCCGTTGTTTTGCAGATTGCGTTGGGCGCCGAGTATGCATGGAGCATCTTTCGAACGCCGCTGATGACCGCGTTTCACTGGAATATCGATCAGGTAACGCTTGCCTTCACGATCGCCATCTTCGTTCTGGGCTTCGCAGCCTACTTCGGTGGGCAGTGGAGCACGCGCAGCGGGCCGCGTGTCGTGGCCATGACCGGCGGGCTGCTGTACGGCCTTGGCGTCGCGCTGGCTAGCCAATCCAATCACGGATTGTGGTGGCTTTACCTCACCTATGGCGTGATTGGTGGCATCGGCATCGGCTTCGCGTACATCGTTCCGGTTGCTGTGCTGGTGAAGTGGTTCCCAGATAAGCGCGGTCTGATGACGGGCATTGCCGTCGGCGGCTTTGGCGCCGGCGCCCTGATTACCGCACCCATCGCGACGCGGCTCATCGCCAGCGTCGGCGTGCTGACCACGTTTCTGTACCTCGGCATCGTCTTTCTGATTGTGACGGTGGCTTGCGGCTACTTCATGCAGAACCCGCCGGAGGGCTATCGCCCGGAAGGGTGGACACCCTCCGCGGCGCTGCAAGAAGACGGAGGGCGCTCGGGACTTCACCCTCGCCCAGGCGCTGCGGACGTGGCAGTGGTGGGCGCTGTGGCTGCTCCTGTTCCTGAATACCAGTGCAGGCATTTCTGTGATCTCGCAAGAGGCACCCATGTTCCGCGAGTTGGCAGGGGTAACAGCTCTCGCCGCGGCCGGTATGGTGGGGATCGCAAGCTTCGGGAATGGTGCCGGGCGCATCTTCTGGGCCTGGGTCTCTGACCTGATGCCGCGGCGATTCGTGTTCCTGATCATGTTTCTGCTGCAGGCTGTTCTGTTCTGGCTGCTGCCCGGAGTGAACAGCCAGACCCCGCTCACAGTCGTGGCGTTTGTCATTCTGCTCTGCTACGGCGGCGGCTTCGGCACGATGCCGGCGTTCGCGGCGGACTACTTCGGACCCAAATTCGTCGGCTCCATCTACGGCCTGATGCTGACAGCGTGGGGGTTCGCGAGCGCCTTTGGTCCGCTCTTAATCGCGCACACCCGGCGCGCCAGCGGCCACTACCTTCAGGGCCTGCACATCCTCGCGATTGTGCTGCTCTGTTCCGCGATCCTGCCGTTCTTCGTGCGGCCGCCCCGGACGGAGTCGGTGGCCGCCCCGGCACGCTAACCCAGCGCCCTGGCGTGGAGCCTCAAAGCCTCCACGCCAGTCTCCTTGCGATCCGCACGCGTCACACCCGCGGATCGCCGCGTCCAATGCTTGAGCACGAAACTCCGCTCTGTGAGGCTCATCGTTGTCTGACCCGAACCCGCCCATAGTGAACCGCCGCTCCTTTATGCGGCAGACGGTTGCCTTCTCCGCACTGGCCGCCATGGGTCCGAGAGCCCTGTTCGCCTCCGTGGCGGCGTCCTTTGGGGACGACTCCCCCGTTCCCAACCCGGCAAACCCGCACATGCTGCTCCTCGGCGACTGGGGCGCAGACCACTATCCAAAGCAGCAGCAAGCGGTCGCTGCGCAGATGAAGCACTACGTAGATGCGCGGCAGGTACACCCGCAGGCCGTGTTTCTGCTCGGCGATAACTGGTACGGCAACATGATCGGCGGGCTGGATTGCCCCCGCTGGCAGACCGACTTCGAGCAGATGTACCCCACCTCGCACTTCCAGTGCCCGTTCTACGCCGTGCTCGGGAACCACGACTACGAGCACCGGATCAGCAGCAAGGCCGAGCTGCAACTCGCCTACCCGCAGCATGTGAAAACCCGCTGGACGATGCCCGGCCACTACTACACCTTCTCCTGGCCGCAGACCAGTCCGGTCATCACGTTCCTCTGTCTCGACTCCAACCTCCCCGGAACCAAGGATGACCCGTTCCCGTGGAGCTTCACCATGAGTCACGACCAGGCCGACGAGCAGGATAAGTGGTTCGGGGCGCAGCTGGCGAAGCCCCGTACGACGCCGTTCCTGGCGGTGGTTTGCCATCACCCCCTTTACACGAACGGCGTGCACAAGGACAACAAGCTGCTGCTGAAGCGCTGGGAACCGATGGTCCGGCAGGCAAAGGTCGACTTTTGGATCACCGGCCACGACCACGACCTGCAACACATCGAGTTCGCAGGACACCCGACCAGCTTCGTGATCTCCGGTGGCGGTGGCGCGGAGCTCGTCGACTGGACTACTGACCCGGCCAAGCGTGGCCCCTTCGGCTCGAAGGTGCTTGGATTTTCAGACCTGGAGATTGTCAACGGCGCGGTGGTGTTGAGGCACATCGACGTGAACGGTCAGGAATTGCACGCCTTCCGGAAGACACCGGACGGCAGGGTAACGCCGCTGAAACCGCTCGGCTCGGCGTGATGGCCTCAGACGTTTCACGCGCCGCTGCTCTACACTAGCGAGCGATGGCTTCGTTGTTCCCTGATGATGGACGCGCTTCCGGCACTCGGCCGGCCTTCCGCAAGTACCCTGCCCGGCCCAAAGCCGTGCAGGCCGACCTTCCTCCTCTGCCTGAGGGCTGGGTCCTCGCCCACTGCGACGGCGGTGCCCGCGGCAATCCGGGCCCGGCAGGCTTCGGAGCCGTGATTGTGGACGACGCCGGCCTTCCCCTCGCCGAGTTGAGCGAGTTCCTGGGCTTTCGCACCAACAATTTCGCCGAATACTCCGGCCTGCTCGCCTCTCTCGCCTGGGCCCTGGAGCACAACCACCCGAAGCTGCGGGTGATCTCGGACTCCGAGCTGATGGTGAAGCAGATCCAGGGCAAGTACAAGGTGAACTCGCCCGATCTGAAGCCGCTCCACGAGGAAGCACGTCGGCGGATCGCTCAGTTGAAGGGGTTCGAGATCCACCACGCCCTGCGGCACAAAAACAAGGTGGCTGACCAACTGGCGAATGACGCGATGGACCGGGGTATGGGCAAGCCTCCTGCCCCTGGCGTACCCCGTCCTGCCGTCACAGCCACGCCCTACCCGCAACGTGAGACCGCGCCCCCTGCGCCGGCCAGCATGGAAGCTCCATCTAAGACCACGGGAGCGCAGGGAGGGATGCTGCGCGGATTTGTACGGGACGGTGTCGTCCATCCACTCGGGGGAAAGACGCTGCCCGAGGGTTCTTTTGTAAAGATTCTGCCGGAGTAGCCGATAAGGATGAATGTGGATCGGATTGTGTGTCGGGCGAGGGTGAAGGTTTGGGGTAAGGGCCACGGATCGAGAGCTGTGTGGCTCGTCCTGTGCTCCCTGCTGATTGCGAGCGGGAGCCTGCCAGCCCGAGCCGAAGCCTCGGATCCAACGGCCCTGGCCGCGGTCAAGCAGGCCGTGGCTGCCGAACTGAATGCCGCGAAAACGGATAAAACGGCGTGGCGATACCGCGACCACGATGTGCAGGCGGGCAAAAACGCGGTGTACGAGGTCGTAGAGACGCCCAAGGGCGACCTGCGACGCATGGTGGAGATGAACGGTAAGCCGCTCACGGGGGCTGCTGCCGACAAGGAGGCAGACCGGCTTCGAACCTTTGTGAACAGCCCGGAGGAACTGGCGCACCGTCGCAAGATGTCCGAAAGCGACGACGCCCAGGCGCGTGAGTTCCTCAGCATGTTGCCGCAGGCATTCGTCTGGTCCGTGGTGACCGAATCGCCGCAGGCCATCACGATGAAGTTCCACCCCAACCCGGACTTCAGTCCCCCGGACGCGCAGTCCCGGGTGCTGGGTGTCATGGCTGGGCAGATCGTGGTCGCGCGAGACGGAAATCGCATTCAGTCCCTCCGGGGTACGCTCACCGACGACGTAAAGTTCGGCTTCGGGCTCTTCGGCAAAATCGACAAGGGTGGGACCTTCAACGTGGAACGCCGCGAACTCGCCCCCGGCAAGTGGCAGATTACGGAGTCGCACGTCCACATTGGCGGCCATGCGCTGCTGTTCAAGACCATCGGGCAGCAGGAGGACGAGGTCAAGACGGAGTGGCACATCTCCACCGTTCCGGACCTGCAGGCCGCGCTGCGGGAGTTGACCAAGTAAGCGTGGGAGCGCCCTCCAAAGACATACCCCAGAAGTTCGCATCCCAAAGCGCCGCATGGCACTCTAAATGAACGTGCAGATCTGTTCGAAACTCCTTACGGCGGCAGCCGCGGCTCTTCTTGCGCCGTGCGGCCTCGCCTTTGCGCAGACCAACCCAAGTTCGCAGTCAACACCCGGCGCGAACACGACGGTCCCTGTGCCGTCAGGAGTTCCTGCCCAGGCACTGCCCCCGGCGCCGAGTACCTTACTTACCGGCCAGGACGCAGGACCAATGAGGCCCGCAGGCTCCGGACTGAAGTTCGTTGCGCCCGCCACCACACCCGGTCCGGGCGGATTCGCCGTGGAGAAGCCGAAGGCAGGGCCCTTGCCGCTCTCGCTCGATGATGCGGTCTCGCTCGGCCTGGAGCGCAACGTACGTCTGAAGTTCGAACACGCCAACCAACGCACCGTGCGCGGATACCGTGGACAGATCGCCAATGCACTGCTTCCGGATTTCCGGTTCCGGGCCGCCTCGACAGCCCAGGAACTGAACCTTGCTGCCATGGGCTTCAACCCCTCCAAGATTGGTCCGCTGCTTTCGGGATTTGGGGTCAATCCGAGCTCGCTGCAGACCATCGTGAAGGTCAACACAACATCCGCCCAGATCAGCTTGAATCAGCAACTGTTCAACATGCCGGACTTTGAGCTCTTCCGGGCGATCAAACCAGAGTTCAAGGCTGTCGACCTGAACGTCGCCGACTCAGACGAGCAGTTGGTGCAGGCTGTAACGACGGCCTACCTGAAGGTCCTTGCCGACCAGTCCAACCTGGACAACGCGATCGCCCAGGAGGTCGCCGCCAAGGCGGTTCTGGAACAGGCGACTCAACTGGACGTCGCCGGCGTGGGGGTCAGGCTTGACGTGCTGCGCGCGCAGGTGGACTACCAGCAGCGGCAGCAGGCACACGTGTCCGCAGATGCGCAGCTAGACAAGGACGGCATTCAGCTCAATCGCATCATGGGGCTGCCAGCCGGTCAGGAACTCGACCTCACGGACGATACGCCGTTCTCCGAGCTGGGCGACCTCAATCTGGATCAGGCAAGGCAGACGGCGTACACCCACCGCAATGACCTGTTGGCCCTGCAGCAGAGCATCATCGTCGCTAGCCACGAAGTAAAGGCCGTGAAGTATCAGCGGCTGCCCACCCTCGCGGTGAACGGCTTCTACGGCGTACTCGGTGAGACGACCGGGCTGTACCACGGCGTATTCACCGCCGAGGGAAGCGTGAAGGTCCCGATTTTTCGTGAGGCGGGCCAGCGCGGCGAGCAGGAGACGGCCGAGGCGCAGCTTCAGCAGCTTCGGGATCAGGAAGACAATCTCCGTGGCACGATTGAGGCGCAGATCCGGACCAGCCTGCTGGATGTAAACACGGCGTCGCAGCTGGTCCGCGTAGCGCAAAGCAATGCGGACCTCTCCCAGCAAGAGTTGGCGGATGCCCGCGAGCGCTTCACGGCAGGTGTAACGGACAACCTGGAAGTCGTTGACGCGGAAGCGGCTGTGACCGGCGCACAGGCCCAATTGGTGAGCGCGCTGTATCAGTTCAACGTCGCCAAGGTGAACCTGGCGCGCAGCACGGGTGTGCTCGAGTCACGGTACCGCGCCTTCCTCGGCATGTGAGCGGTCAGAGATGGCGGTGGTGTTTAGCGGCAAGAAGCCGATCCTCTTGAGCTGGTCCGGTGGCAAAGACAGCGCCTGGGCCTTGCACCGGCTGCGCGCTCTCCCGCGATGGTGCGAGTTCGAGCCGGTGGGCCTGCTCACCACGGTGAACCGCCACTTCAGGCGGGTCGCGATCCACGGATTCCGCGAAGAACTCCTGCACCTGCAGGCCGAAGCAACGGGGCTGCCGCTATGGATTGTGGATCTGCCCAGGCCCTCTACCAACGACGACTATGAGGCCGCGATGAGGCCTGCCTTGCAGCGCGCAGCGGATGCAGGCGTTCACGGCATTGCCTTCGGTGACCTGTTCCTTGAGGACATTCGGCGGTTTCGGGAGGCCGCCCTCGAGCCCTTTGGGCTGGAGGCCCTGTTTCCGCTTTGGGGTGAGCCGACCTACTCGCTCGCCAGAGAGATGATCTCTGGCGGCCTCGAAGCGCGGTTTACCTGCGTCGACCCGCAGCGGCTTGCGGCGGAGTTCGCGGGGCGGCACTTTGACGTGAAGCTTTTGCGTGATCTTCCGGCAGACGTTGATCCGTGCGGCGAGCGCGGGGAGTTCCACACCTTTGCCTGCGCGGGGCCAATGTTCCGGGGTAGGATCGAGGTGTCGCCAGGGGAAGTGGTTCTCCGGGACGGCGCTGTATATGCCGACCTCTTGCCACTCCACCCTGCCCCCTAGACGGAACAGCGAGCCCCGGACCCGAGGTGACGCGCGGGGCGAACACCAGATTCAAAGATGAAGGGCCTCCTGCGTAACGCGAAGCGAATTTTCCTCGGTCTTCTTCTGGCAGGCGTGCTCCCCGGCGGGGCCCAGGTGCTGGCACGACCTGGATGGGCTGGGTCCGGCGTGGCTCCCGAGGCGTGGTGGCGTCGCGCCGTGTTTTACCGGGTCGACCCTTCGCGATTTCAGGACTCAACCGGAAGCGGGACAGGCGATCTGCCCGGGGTAACGCAGCGGCTGGATTACGTCCAGTCCTTGGGCGTGGACGCAATTTTGCTCGACGGCCAGTTCGATCCGGAAGGCCTGGAAGACCTGGTGCGGGAGGCGAGCCGTCATCACCTGCGAGTGGTGGTGAGCGTCAGCCCGGTTTTGGTCCGCGGACCTCGCCCTGCCCTCCTGAACACAGTGCATCAGTGGATCAGCGCCGGCGCGGCGGGCATCGCCGTGCCCAATACCGGCACGGCGGCAGACGCTGGCTATCCCGAGCTCGCGGCCACTCTCAGGCAGATGCTGCAGAGTCTCCCGGGAGAGCGGGTTCTGCTGACTGACCCTGTGCCGACCTTCACTGCAAGTTCCGCTTTGCCGGAGCGACGAAGGCAGGGTGCACGGACGGGTGGGGGGGCGCTCGGCCGGGGAGGCGCAACTTGTCACGGCAGCCGCGATTCCGGCTGCGTCTGCGAGCGCCGCCCAACTTCGTGCTGCCCTGGCAGCCGCCAGCCAGGGAACGGGTGGGGAGAACAACAGCCTGCTGCAGTTTGCGGTTGATCCCGTGACCGAATCGGCCAATGCGGCCGCCTATGCAGCTGCCCTGCTCGCTTCCCGCGGAGCAGCGCAGTTTGATTTCGGGGACGAACTGGGGCTGAACCTGTATCCGACCCCGGCGCTCCAGCCTGCCGGAACGACGGGGCCCGGGAGCTCGCCGGTCATGCAGTGGACGCCCTCCAATCACACCCCCGCGCCCGCAGAGCGACTCGAAAAGCCAAGTGCTCCCGTGACCTCTCGCGAGCCCGAGTTTGGGGCCTATCACCCCTATCAGCCTCCCCCGAGAGGGCTGAGCGGACCGATGCCGGCGCCTCCAAAGGTTACTGCCGACGCGAACGTTCCGCTGGCGCTTCCCGACCCCGACTCTCTGCCCGGATTCACCGCAGGCACCTTGCCGGTCGCGGCCACAAACGGCGCCACACTGAATGTCACGACAGAAGACCGCGATCCGAAGTCGCTGTTGAATGCCTACCGGCAGTTGATCGGGCTTCATCACGACAACCCGACCCTGCGCAATGGCACGCAGTTCATAGTGAACCGCGACGCGGATGGCGCTCTCGTCTGGCTGCGGGGGGCACCCCCAGGTTCGCGAACCGCGGCCAACGTCGTCGTCGCGGCGAACCTCACCGACAAGCCCGTAGTCCTTGATCTGGATGATGAAATCTCGACTCTCGGGATGCACCCGGGTGCGCTCCGGCCGCTGTTTATGTACTCCAACGGGGCGCTTACGGGGGAGACGACGGAGCACCTGACGCTGCCGCCCCACGCGGTGTTCCTGGGGGAGATCCACCATGCCGGAATGGCCGCCGACCCTGGGGCTGCAGATCACCGGGGCGGCCGTCGCACAAGGCGCAGATGACGCGAGTCGTTGGATCGTTGGATCGTTGGACCGTCGCGCAACGCCGCCTGAGACCTCAGCGTCAGCCGCGCTCGTAATGGATCAGGATCTCCTGCTCGCTTGCGATGTTCTGGCCGTTCCGGGTGGCCGGGGTGAAGGTCCAACCTTGCAGAACCTGCATCACGGCCGTATCCACCGGCGCACCCAGGCCTTTCACCAGGGTCGTCGTGGTGACTTTGCCCGTGTCGTCAATTGTGACGTCCACGACCACATCCCCCGCCGTGCCGTGCGGCAGCACAGTCAAGTCGGGCTGCGGACGGGGATGAACCTGCGGTAGAGCAATGCGCACGTCCCCGTCACCGAGCGCGCTGTCCCCGGAGGTGCCCGGCCCGATCTCACTCAGCGGAGCCACGGAATGAGCCGGCGACCTGACAGGCGAGGGTGTCGGCTTCGGTTTTACCTTGTCCGCGGAAGACGCCTGAACAATGCTGCTCGCTTGGGACGCAAGAGGGCTTCCAAGGCTGTAGCTCAGCAGCATGCGCTGACCCTGAGAGGTCCCCGCCATGTGCATAGGACGGACCACAGCGAAGCGATGGTGGGTAGCCATGAGCAGGGCCGCAGCGGCTAGCACGTGGAGCGCTGATGAGGTAGCAGTCCCGATCGGTATGCGTCTGCGAAGCCGAAACATCGGGTGCCCTCCTGCCCAGATTGTCGTGCCTGCCATCTAAGACGACCGGCGCGGCAGAAAGAGTCCGAAAATGCTTGCGCTCGACGAGCGCGTCGCTCAGGGACGTGTTTTGGCGATGTCGGGGCCGAGTTCTTCCTGGGCACTGGGCGCTGGTTCGCTCGGGATGGGCCCCTCGGCCGGCTCGCGCTCCGTCCGGTCCGCCAGATGGTTCCTGGTCAGACCTTCGGTAAGCAGGCGAAACGCTTCCTCGGGTGTGTCCGCGAAGCGGAACAAGTCAAGGTCGTGGACGGAGATGGCGCCCTTCTCCGCAAGGAGATCAATATTGATGACGCTTTTCCAGTACTCCGAACCGTACAGAATCACGGTGATCTTTTTGGCCAGCTTGCCGGTCTGGTCCAGCGTGAGCAGCTCAAACATCTCGTCCAGCGTGCCAAAGCCGCCCGGAAAGACCACCAGCGCCTTAGCGAGGTACGCGAACCAGTACTTGCGCATGAAGAAGTAATGAAAGTTGAAGTTGAGCGCGGGCGTGATGTAGCGGTTTGGTAGTTGTTCAAAGGGCAGAACAATGTTCAGGCCGATGGTCTTCGCGCCTGCCTCCCAGGCCCCGCGGTTTGCCGCTTCCATGATGCCCGGTCCGCCCCCGGAGGTGACCACAAACCGATGGCGACGCCCGGGAAGCTTCTTCGCCCAGGTCGCCATCAGGCGGGCTAAGCGTGCGGGCATCCTCGTAGTAGCGGGCCATCTCCACGGCCGCTTCTGCGCGCTTACGCTTCAGCTCCGAGGTCTCGCCGGAGCCGAGTTCCTCGGGCCATGCGGGCTGCTCTTCCGGGGGCGCAGGTTCGCTAGAGCCCTCGTTGGCAAGCAGTTGCAGTTGCTGGTGCGCTTCGTCTAACGCGCGAAAGCGGGCCGACCCGAAGAACACCACGGTGTCCTGGATACGCTCGCGGCGAAACCGCGCCATGGGCTCAGAGTACTCAGCGAGGATCCGAAGCAGCCGCCCATCCGGGGAGTTGAGAAACTCAGGGTTCTGATACGCAAGGAGCGCCTGTTCCAGTACCGCAGGGCCGGCCGGAGAGGTGGTCTCCCCATCTTCGTGCTCACTGCCGCTGTTGATGTCCGCTGCGCTGTTGCCGGTGCCCGAGATTGCCATCGCAAGAGCATACCGCGAGTGGATTGCCAATGTGTGGCCAGCGCCCTAGCGGCGCAGGTCGCGGTAGTGCAGCAGTTCGCTCACGCCAATCCAGAGATCCATCAGCCCGAGACCGCTAATCAGCCCCCGCACCCAGCCGCGCAACAGCCAGTTTGCGGCCGCGGGGTGACTCATAATCCAGCCGTTGCCACTCCAGTAGCGCGGGGACCAGGGCACCAGCGTAAGCAGCCCGCCAATGTAGAAGCAGAAGATCACCAGAACCGCCAGGCTCAGCCGCTGCAGCCACACGGGCGCGAGGTCGGAGTCAGCGCCCGTCGCGACCGGGGGTGTCTCAGGGAAGAGCTCGCCTTGGGAGGGGGCCGGCATCCCTTCCACGTTATCAGGGGGGTGCCGTCGGCGTCTCCCGCACGGCCCGCCCTCCGGGCTCGCTTCGACCCGGCGAAGTCTCAGCGCTCGGGCGTGCTGGAAGGCTTTCCAGCATTCTGCGCGCGGCTTTGTGCCTCGGCCCGGTGACGCACCGCGGCGTTGTGCGCCTGTTGGGCGGCTTCCAGGGTTGGCGCCTTTGCGGCTTGCGCATCTTCAGCGTCGGCGAGCGCGGCCTCACGCTGCGCCGCAAGCCTCTGGTGCTTTTCGCGCTCCTTCCCTTTCACCTCGGCGAGCATCTCTTTGGGCGTTTGGTCAGTACCGTGCATCGCGAGGCCAAAGTGCACGTCGCCGTCCGTCCCGGTAATCTCCACCGGCAGTTCCAGTCCGGCGCCGTTCTTCTTCAGCAAGGGATCCACTGCCTTCAACAGCCAGCTCTTCCAGCCGGAGACCATCTGCGAGGCCGTGGCTTGCGTGCGAACGTGGCCCTTGAACTCAAACAGGCGGCCATCGGTGGAGTACACGCCGTTGAGCAGTACGACGGCGCCGGGAATCGCGTACTGCACATCCGTCACCTGCATCACGCCGTGGCTCAAGTTGAACTTGGCCGTGAGCTGCGAGTGCACCTCCGCCTCACGATCCTGGCTCATTTGGGCGACCTCCTTCGGCTTGCCCTGGGCCCGTGCGCTTAGACCATCAATACGATCCTGCAGATGTGCGTTGTTGAATCGCACGCCTGTCAGGTGAACATCGCCTGCCATGCTCAGCTTCTCCAGGACACGCACGTTTCCGGGGGGAATGTGCAGCTTGGCCCGCATTGCCAGCGTGCCGTTCATCAGCGGAGGATTCGTCTTGACCGCAAGGCGAAGAAAGTCCTGCATTTTTCCGCGCGGAATTTCGACGTCCAGCTGAATATCGTGGCCCTGGTGATCGACCTTTACCACCTTCCCAGTGACGATGAATTCGGAGTCTGCCAGACGTGCGTGAACTGGCTGCAGCAACGTGTCGCCGCTGGTGCCGTCCACGATGGCATGGAAGCGCGTATGCAGCGGCACCTGGCGATTGCTGATATCAAGCGAAAAGTTCGGAACACTCGGTTTCACCGTCGACGATGATCCTGTCCAGGATGCCGCTGAAATGCCCGGTGGAGGAAAGCGTCCCGCCGATGCCCTTGATGGTGTTCAGATCAGCGTGGTCGAAGGTGTAGTCGCCATCCAGCGGCGTCTGGCCCGGATCGGGAGGCGGCCTCGCTGGATCCCTGGGCCCGGCGGGGGCACCAGCCCACGGCCCGAAGTGCCCGACCGCATGAATGGCCCCGGCCGGTCTGGGATTGGTTAGTTGGGCCTCGTACACCATGGCCTGATCGGGGCCGACATCGCGCAAGGTCAGGGCCGCAATGTCAAATTCGAGGGGTTCCTTGCCTGCCTTCCCGGATTGGAGGAAGAGCTTGATGTCCCGGCACCGAAGTTCTTTGACGGCAATGGCGATCTTCGCTTTTGATCTGGGGTTTTCCGGATCCGCGGGCTCGCGGCCTTCCTTTGTCCCGAGAATCCAGTTGCGTTCCCCTGGCGGCGGGATGTGCAACTCCATCCCTTCTACTCGAACGACATCGACATGGGTAGGCTGCCGAAGCAAACCCTTGAATGTCGTGCGAAAGGCAAAGTGCTGCACGCTGATCAAGGGATAGTTCGGCACGCCGGACGGCTTGCCGGTCCCAAACGGCATGCGGAGACCGTAGCCGTCGACCTGGATCCCCTTGAACAGCGAAATGTCCACCCGGTCGAGCTCAACGGGTGCGTCGAAACGCGCGGAGAGCGTTTCGATGATGCGCTTGCGGAGTATAGGTTCGGCGTTGTGAAGGATGTACTCAGCAGTGACAACGAGGGCAAGGCACCCGACCATTACGATAACGGCCACAACCTTGAGCCCACGCCTCTGCCACGGACGGCGAGGAGCCGCATGTGTTTGGAGCAGGATCGAATCTTGAGAGGAGTTCACGATCAAGGCTCCAAACGTCTCTTTCGATGCGATGAAATCAGGCCGGGATACCTCGGAAGCGGCGGGGCAACTCGTTCGTTCTGCGAGAATAGAACACGATGCTGCAACTCTCAGGCGCGGGCAAACGCTACGGCCACAAATTACTTTTTGAAGACGTCAATTGGCTGATAACGCCGAACGAGCGCACGGGCCTTGTAGGCGGCAACGGCACGGGGAAGTCCACGCTGCTGAAGGTGTTCGCCGGCTTTGAAGGCCTGGACTACGGGCAGCGCACGCACACCCGCGGCATGACCCTGGGCTACCTGCCACAGGATGGCCTGGCGCTCTCCGGTCGCACGGTCTTTGAAGAATGCCTCAGCGTCTTCGACGAGTTGCGCGCACTGGAACGCGAGTACGAAGACATCACGCACATCCTCAGTGACGCGGATCCCAAGTCGAAGGAGTACGGTACAGCCGCGGACCGCTACTCCGAGATTGCCGAGCTGCTGCACGTCCACGATATCTACACGCTGGATGCGCAGGTCGGCGCCGTACTCGGGCGGCCTCGGCTTCAGCAAGGAAGACTGGGAGCGGCGGACGGAAGAGTTCTCCGGCGGCTGGCAGATGCGCATCGCGCTTGCCAAGCTGCTGCTGCAGAAACCCTCCTTGCTGCTGCTGGATGAGCCCACAAACCATCTCGACCTCGAGAGCCGCAACTGGCTAGAGGAGTACCTTGGCACCTACGAAAACGCATTCATCCTGATCTCGCATGATCGCTACTTCCTTGACCAGACCGTGAACAAGACGGTCGAGGTCTGGAACAAGCGGATGCATGTGTACCACGGCAACTACTCCAAATACCTCACGCTGAAGGACGAGCGCCGTACGCAGCTCATGAGCGCGTACAAGAACCAGCGCGAGCGCATCGAGGATCTTGAGGCCTTCATCAATCGCTTCCGCTACCAGGCGACGAAGGCCAAGCAGGTGCAGTCGCGCATCAAGGAGCTCGACAAGATTGAACGCATCGAGGTTCCGGACGAAGAAGCGACGATCCACTTCACCTTTCCGCAGCCACCCTCCAGCGGCCGCACCGTGCTCGAAGTGAAAGGCCTGACCAAGCACTATCCCGCGCCCACCAGCGGCGTGAAGCGCGTGCTCGAGAACGTCGATTTCACCATCGAACGCGGTGACCGGATTGCCCTGGTCGGGCGTGAATGGCGCGGGTAAATCTACGCTGCTTCGCATGCTCGCCGGCCTGGAAAAGCCGACCGGCGGCTCGATCAGGCTCGGCCACAACGTGGTCGCCGACTACTTCGCCCAGGATCAGTACAAAGTCCTGAACCCCGAAGCCCAGATGCTCGACGACATCACCGGGTCCAACCCGCGTGTGGATGTTGTGACGTTGCGCTCACTGCTCGGCTGCTTCATCTTCACCGGCGACGATGTCTACAAGAAACTTGGCGTGCTCTCCGGCGGAGAACGCAATCGCTATGCGCTGGCGAAGATGCTCGTGTCTCCGGCGAATTTCCTACTGCTCGACGAGCCCACCAACCATCTCGACATGCGTGCGAAAGACGTGCTGCTGGAAGCTGTACACAACTTCACCGGCACCGTACTGTTCGTCTCGCATGATCGCTACTTCATCGACGGCCTGGCCACCCGTGTCTTCGAGGTTGAAGACCGTCGCGTACACATCTATCCCGGCAACTACGAGGACTACATGCCTGCGCAAGACTGGTGGCATGCCCTCCAGCACCTTCGAGACGGCGGCGCGCATGAAGACGGATGCTTCAACCGGGGCCACCATCGACGCCGCTACGGGAATGCTGAAGCCCGTGAAACAGGTCGGCAAAGCGGAGCCACCACCGGCCCCCAAGGATCCTTTACCCATGGAGCAGGAAGCGTCCGCCTTCGAGACGAACGAATCCACGCACGAGCTCAATGGCTCGCTCGCGCCGGTGACGCCCGCGCCGAAACCGCTCGCCAAGCGACTGAATCCGCTGAAGCTCAAACAGATCGAAGACCGCGTGGATGCGATCGAAGAAGAACTCCCTACCCTGGAAGCGCGGATCACGCAGGCCGAACAGCAACAGAGCATCTTCACCACAGCGGACGCAGCGCGCGCACTTGCCGCGGAACTGGACGCGATGCGGGATCGGCAAGCGGCGCTGAACTCCGAGTGGGAAGAGCTTGCAACGCAGTTGGAAGAGCAGACGACGGCGTAGGCTTGGCCCAGCCGGATGAGGCACTGATGGAATCCGCGAAAGCTGTGCAGACAAGTTCACCCGCCATCGCGCAGCTGCCAAGGTGAAGACCTGAGACACTGAACACCTATGCGAGTGTTAATGGTAGGTGCCGGGGCAACTGGTGGCTTCTACGGTGGCATGCTGCTCAGGGCAGGGCGAGACGTCACGTTCCTGCTGCGCGAAACACGAGCGCAGCAAATCCGGGAACGCGGCCTCGAAATCATCAGCCACACCGGCGAGCACTCTGTGACGCGCCCGCCGGTCGTGACCGCCGAGGATCTGCGCCGTGCGCCTCAGCCGTTCGACCTCATCGTGATCAGCACGAAGTCCTATCAACTCGAAGGCGCGATGAACGACATCACGCCTGCAGTCGATCCGCACACCATGCTCCTGCCAATTCTCAATGGCATGCGCCAGATTGACATCCTGAGCACGCGCTTCGGCGCTGGCCAGGTTCTCGGCGGCTCGGTCCGCGTCGTCTCCGATCTCGACGCGCAGGGCCGCATCCTGCAGCTGAATTCTCTCGATGAAATGAGCTACGGGGAACTCTCGGGGCAGCGGACCCCGCGAATTCTTGAGGCCGATCAAGTGATGCAGGGCGCCGGCTTCAGCGCAACTCTTCAGCCGGACATCGTCTCTACGCTCTGGCAGAAGTGGTGGCTCCTCGCCAGCATGGGCGCAGTCTGTGCCCTGGCGCGCGGTACGGTCGGCCAGGCCGCACGCGTTCCGTACGGCCCCGAACTTGCCGTCGGCGTCCTGAAGGAAGCCACGGCCATCGCCACGGCCAACGGCTACCCTCCGGATCCGGCGGTGTTTCAGCAACAGGTCGAGCGCCTCACCGATCGTGCCTCCACGCTCACCTCGTCGATGTACCGCGACATGATCAAGGGCGCGCCCGTGGAAGCGGATCACATCCTTGGCGATCTGCTGGACCGCGCCAACAGTGTGGCCGCGCCACTGCTGACGGCTGCTTACGTGCAGCTGAAAGTCTACGAGGCTGGCCGGGGCGGAGCTTGACCGCGGAGACGATTCGACCGGCGAGTTCGGGACACCCGTGAGCAGCAACCCTGGGCGACGCGCCGCAGGGACGTGGCATCATCACCGTATGCCCTCCCATTGGCAACCATCGCGCTGGTCCGACCGCCTTGCTGAACTGGAGGCGCAGACCAGCGAGTTGAAGCAGGCTCCTTTGCGCCGTGACATCCGCTCCCTGGGTGCATTGCTGGGCCAGGTGCTGCGCGAGCAGGCCGGCGAAGAGCTGTTCGACACCGTCGAATCACTCCGCCGCATCGCCATTGCACGCCGCGAGGCTGAGGCAGCCGGCGATGCTGCCGATGCGCAGCGCCATCTGCAGGAGGCGCAGGCGCTGACCCGCAAGGCGGCCGAGGATCCACAACGAGCGTACGAGTTGGCGCGAGCGTTTGCTTTCTACTTCGAGCTCATCAACCTGGCGGAGACCACGCACCGCAAGCGGCGTCGGCGCGCGACGATGCTCGACGCGCAGGCGGCCCCGCAGCGTGGGAGTCTGCGCGGTACGCTGCGTCGTTTACGAGGGGCAGGACACACACGGGACAGCGTGTTGGCGCTGCTGGAGCAAGTCTGCGTAGTGCCGGTGTTCACGGCCCATCCCACCGAGGTGGCCCGGCGAAGCGTGATGTTCAAGCGGCGGCGTATCTCCGAGCTGCTGGAAGCGCTGGATACCCTGGGCCTTCCGCCCAGCGAGCTTCAGCGACTGCAGGATGAGCTTCTCGCCGAGATTACAGCCTTGTGGCAGACGGATGATGTGCGGATGGCGCGCCCCACCGTTCGCGACGAGATCCGAATGGGTCTGGACTACTACGAAGCCTCGCTGTTCAGCACGGTCCCAGTGCTGTACACCGAGATCGCGTCGGCACTGGAAGCCGAGTTTCCGGACCGTCCGGCGCTCAGCCTGGCTGAACTACCGATCGTATTGCGGTTTGGTTCCTGGATCGGCGGTGATCGTGACGGCAATCCCTTTGTGACTGCGGGGACAACCGCGGAGGCGGTTGGGATGGCGCACGATCTGTTGCGGCAGTACTACCTGGCGCAACTGCTGGTGATCTTTGATCAGCTTGCCTCGTCAACGCAGCAGGCCCCGATCTCCGAGGCGCTGCAATGCCGACTTGCGGGGTACCTTGACCAGCTTCGTGCTTCGGGGCACACGGCCTTCGCAGAGCGTTTTCCGCATGAGGCCGTGCGGCTTGCGATTGCCTGCATCACGCTGCGCCTTGGTGGAACACCGCCGGTGAGCATGCATCGCAACCTGGCGCTGTCGGATGCAGCGACCCTGCCGCCGTACAGCAGCTCCGCTGAACTGCACGATGACCTTGCCGTGCTGCGAGAGTCCCTCGCGGAAAATCGTGGAGAGCGCCTGGCGGAGCTGTACGTTGATCCGCTGCTGCTCGCTGTACGCACCTTCGGCCTGCACCTGCATACGCTCGATGTGCGCCAGCATGCGCGTGTACATGAGGCTGCGGTGAAGGAGATCTCGGCGTGGCATGCCGGCAGCGATGAGCTGCAGTTGCCCTCAGCGCCGTCCGCGCAGACAGGGGAGGTCCTGGCGACGTTGCGCGAGGTCGCAACGCTGAAAGCCCGCGAGCCAAGTGCGATTGCCCAATATGTCATCTCCGGCGCAAGTTCTCCGGAGGATGCCCTGCGTGTGGTGTGGCTGGCACGGCTGAGCAACGTGCGCGTGGAAGGCGGCACCGGCGAAGACGGCAAGAACGATCCCGGCCTGCAACCTGTGCCTCTGTTTGAGTCCATCGAGGATCTACAGCACGCTCCGGACATTTGCCGTTCGCTGTGGACGAGCGACTTGTATCGCCCGCTGCTCCAGTCCTGGGGCCAGCGGCAGGAGGTCATGCTGGGCTACTCGGACTCCAACAAGGACGGTGGCATGATCGCCTCCACGTGGGAGATATGGAAGGCGCATCGCGCATTGCATGAAGTGGCACGCGAGTGTGGTGTGGAGCTGCGCCTGTTCCATGGTCGCGGAGGCACTGTCGGCCGTGGAGGTGGACCTACGCATCGTGCCCTCTTTGCGCAACCGATGGATAGCTTCACCGGCGAACTGCGCCTTACCGAGCAGGGCGAAGTACTGAACTGGAAGTACTCCGATGTTGTGTTGGCCGAGCGCAATCTGGAGCTGATGATTGCGGCCTCACTGGACGCGCTTGCGCGGCCCGATCTGCAAGGCGATACGACTCGCACTCACCTCACAGGCGCGATTGACCCAGCCTGGGAGAGCGCTATGAACGAACTCTCCGGAACATCGCTCACCTTCTATCAAAAGCACATTGTGGGCGACCCCGAGGTCTTCACGTTCTTCGAGCAAGCCACGCCCGTAGCGGAACTGGAGCATGCGCGCATCGGATCGCGACCGGCCAAGCGCGCTGATGCGAGCGCTACAAAGCAGCGCACCATGGCCGACCTTCGAGCCATTCCGTGGGTCTTCGGCTGGATGCAGTCGCGCATCGTTGTGCCTGCCTACTTCGGCGTGGGTCATGCGCTGGAGGCGTACACCAACGCTCACCCGGACGGCCTCACACTGCTCAAGAGCATGGCCGAAAGCTTTCCACTGTTTCTGGACATCGTGCGCAATGTAGAGATGGCTCTCGCCAAGGCGGACTTCGGCATCGCTGCGCTGTACAGCTCTCTGGCCCACAACGAAGATCTGTGCAACCGCGTGTTTGGCATGCTGCGCGAGGAGTTTGAGCGCACACGTCGCCTGCTTCTGCTCATCACCACCCAGACGGAGTTACTTGAGCGCAACACCGTGCTGGCGAACTCCATTCGCCTGCGCAACCCTTATGTCGACCCTATGAGCCTTTTGCAATTGGAGCTGCTGCGACGCAAGCGCGACGGCGTTCCCCAAGCCCAGACCGCCGCATTGGATCGCGCGATCACGGCCACCATCAACGGGATCAGCGCCGGACTCCGCAACACCGGCTGAGATCTCATTTCAATGCATCTGCGTAGTCTGCAAGAATGCTGCGGTCGTAATCGCGCATCGCACCCAGGTGAGCCACGGTTTGGCGTACCTGCGGCAAAGCTGTCTTTACGTCATCAGCACTCAACGAGCCGGGATCGAAGCCGGTCACCACGTAGGACTCCAGCTGCAGGTACTCGTTCAAGGTCTCGCGGTTGAGCAGTTGCAACTCGTCCTGGGTGTGATACGCCGTCGCAAATCGCTGCACCAGGTCATAGGGCATATAGCTCAAGACGCCGGTGGCGCTCGCAGTTCGCCACGCCGCATCCTTGGTCGGCCTCACCGTGTAAGAGAGCCGCAGGTGGGTTGCATCCCCTGGTTGACCCTTGCTGCGAGCCTGCAGGAACTTAAGGATTGCGGACAGGTCGGAGATCTCTTCCTTGACTACCTGATCGGCATCGCGAATCTGCTGCTGATTTTCCCCGAGTTCCTGGCGGATCTTCTCCTCGGCTTCGCGGCGCTCACGCCGGTGGTGCACCGCCTCCGCCGCATTCTCCAGCGCTAGTGCGATCAGCAACCCGCACGTAATCGTGAACAGGTGCAGCAGGAACTCGCGTACGTTGTGTATCCCGTGTTCTGGCGGATGGACATCCAGCATGGTGCGGCTCCAAATGAGTTTTGGCTAGCATAGCCCGGAAGCCCCTCACAAGCGGCGTACACTACAGGCGACATGCGATGCTTCCCTGCTCTTCTTGCTGCCATTGTTTCGCTGGCGGCCGGTGCCCAACAGACCCCTGCTCCGCCGCCGCCCGCACCGCCAATGACGGCGCCTAACCCTGACGGAAGCATCACCTTTCGCTACTCCAATGGGGGCGCGCAGCAGGTTGTCGTGGAGACCGATGCCACGCCCAAGCCGCTCCCTATGCAGAAGGGCGAAAATGGCGTCTGGACAGCGACAACACCGCCGCTCAAGCCCGAGCATTATGGCTATAGCTTCCGCGTGGACGGTGTGCAGGAGCGCGATCCGCTGAACCAGGTGATTCGCCCCAACTGGGTTGGGCTCTCCAGTGATGTCCTGGTGCCGGGCTCGGTCCCTATGCCTTGGGAGCTGCAGGCCATACCGCATGGCGCGGTCACACGTCACATGATCACCACACACACAGGGCAAAACCTCCCGGCGAACCAGGAGCCCTACGTCGTCTACACGCCGCCCGGGTACGATCCCAAGCGGCCCGGCGGCTATCCCATGCTGGCGCTGCTGCATGGCTGGAGCGACAACGAGACGGGCTGGACCGTGGTAGGGCAGGCGAACCTCATCCTGGATTCGCTTATTGCGCAAAACAAGATCGTCCCAATGATCGTTGTCATGCCGATGGGTTACGGCGACTTCACGTTCGTCAATCACGGCTTTTCAGTCTGGCAGGATCGCAAGCAGGTCGACAACAACGTCCAGATTTACTCCGACATGTTGCTGGGTGAAGTCCTCCCCGCGGTTCAGCACGACTACGCCGTGTCCCCCGATCCCGACAAGCACGCAATCGCAGGCCTCTCGATGGGCGGACTTGAAGCCGTCAACATCGGGCTAAACCACCCGGAGGTCTTCCACTACATCGTCGGGATGAGTTCGGCACTGCAGGGCGGAAACTTCGACCAGCGCTTTCCTGCCTTCGCCGGCGGCAACGAGAACAAGTTCGCCCACTACAAGCTGGTTTGGGTCGCCTGCGGTACGGAGGATGGCCTGATCACTGCGAACCGACAGTTCGTAACCTGGGCCAAGAGCCGGAACCTACCGGTGACGGCCGTCGAAACGCCGGGCCAGCATACCTGGCTGGTGTGGCGCGACAATCTTTTAACCATTGCACCGCTGCTCTTCAGGTAGGCTGTCCCTGCTCTTCTTGCGGGCCCATCGATCGTATGGGAGGCAACAATGAAAGCGATACAGCCGTACTTGTTTTTCAACGGGAACTGCCGTGAGGCGATGGAGTTCTACTCCCAAGCACTCGGCAGCCCAGCCCACATGATGCCCTACGCGCAGATGCCCAATGCCCCGGCGGGCAGCCAGGACCGCATCATGCACGCCAACATCAACGCCGCGGACGGCTCCGCGCTCATGGCTAGCGACGGCGAGCCGGACAAACCTATCACGGAGGGCAAGAACTTCAGCCTTTCCATCGCCTGCGATACGCGTGATGAACAGCAGCGCATTTTTGCAGCCCTGAGCGAAGGCGGCAAGGTCAACCAGCCGCTGCAGGACACCTTCTGGGGCGCGCACTTTGGCATGCTCGAAGACAAGTTCGGCGTGAAGTGGATGCTCAGTCACCACGCCTAGCCGCAAACGTACCCGTCTTTTCCAAGCCGACCCTTGGTCGTCAGCGTCGATCTCCGTCTCGTCAGGGCCCGGCTTGAGCGGGACCGTAGGTTTCGCAAGGAGTGCGGCTTTCGTCGCCGGGTAAGCTTTCCGCTATCATCGCGGGAATCCAGTCCGTCGCGGAGACCGCCCCATGCGCTTCCTTGCACTTGTGCCTGCCATTGCCTTTTTCCTGACGCCCGCTCTGAACGCGCAACAGGGGAACCGCGCGCCGCAAACGATCCCCAGTCCGCCGCATGACACGCCGGCCGCAGTTGCGGCGTACGTAAAGGTCCCGCACACTCCCATCATCGTTCTGGAGCACATCCGCATTATCGACGGCACAGGCGCGCGACCGATCGATGACGCCTTCCTCACTATCGAAGAGGGCAGGATCGCCTACGTCGGGCACAACGCACCACCCCTCGGTCAGAAGGCCGCCCTGCATCTGGACGAAACAGGTCACACAGTCTTCCCCGGCCTGGTCGGCATGCACGATCACATGTACTACATTGCGCGGCCGGATCTCGATGCACAGGGCCACAGCGAGCCACCGCTCGTTGTACCGCAGATGACCTTCACCTCACCGCATCTCTACCTCGGCGCGGGCGTCACCACTCTGCGCACTACGGGTTCCGTCGAGCCTTACACCGACCTCAATCTGAAGCAACAGATCGACGCCGGCGAACTCCCCGGCCCGCACCTGGACGTCACCGCGCCCTACCTCGAAGGCCCGCACTCGCCGTTCATCCAGATGCATCAACTCAAGGACGCCGACGATGCCCGCCGTACCGTCGACTTCTGGGCAGACCAGGGCGCGACCAGCTTCAAGGCCTACATGAACATCACGCGCGATGAGCTCGGCGCGGCAATCCAGGAAGCGCACAAACGTGGGCTGAAGCTGACGGGTCATCTCTGCTCCGTGACCTATCCGGAAGCCATCGCGCTGGGCATTGACGACCTCGAGCATGGTTTCTTTGTGAACACGCAGCTCGACCCTGGGAAGCAACCTGACCTTTGCCCTCGCACGGTAGGTAGCCCGACGCTGGCGCTGATGAAAGCGGGCTCGCCCGAGGCGCAGGCGCTGATCAAGCTCATGGTCGACCACCACGTCGCGCTGACGAGCACACTGCCGGTGTTCGAAAGCTCTGACCCTAAGCACCTTCGCCTGCAACCGCGAGTCCTGGATACCATGACGCCCACCACGCGCAACGACTACCTGATGACGCGGAACGCAGAGCTGATGCGCACGACAGCCCCACCGACCGCGGCCGAGGCGCAGGCACTTCGAGAAAGGTTTGGCGCCGCAGGAACGGCCATGGGCGCCATTGACCGCGCGGCCAACTTCCGCAACGGCATGGCTCTCGAACGCGAGTTTGTAGCCGCCGGCGGGCTGCTTCTCGCCGGCCCCGACCCCACCGGCGACGGCGGCGTCCTGCCCGGCTACGGCGACCAGCGCGAGGTGGAACTGCTCGTAGAGGCCGGCTTCAGCCCACTGGAAGCTCTCAAAATCGCCACGCTGAACGGAGCCACCTACCTTGGGCGAGCCAGCACCATCGGCTCGATCGCCCCGGGCAAAAACGCCGACCTCGTCATCGTCAAAGGCGACCCCAGCAAGAACATCAACGACATCGAAAACACCGTTCTTATCTTCAAAGACGGTGTAGGCTACGACTCGCAAAAACTGCTTGACTCGGCAAAGGGCCGCTACGGCCAGTACTAAATGAAGTTGTCCAAACCCGCGCAAAGATCCCATTCACTTGTCGCAAGTGCAGCGGATTGAACACCTCGGCGCTCCGCGGAGACAAACGTTCTGTCACTGCGGTACCCTTCTCGCGATCACAACCACCCAGGAGACCCGGTGTCCCTCAAGCTCACTCGCCGTAACTTTGCCCATCTCATCGCAGGCTCCACTGCGGCCGCCGCCCTGCCCGCGATCACACCGCAGGCACAAGCGCAGAGCCCCGCCGCAAACGACCGCACCTTCCCACACGGCTTCCTTTGGGGCTCGGCCACCGCTTCCTACCAGGTGGAAGGCGCCGTGCACGAAGGCGGACGTGGCCCCACCATCTGGGACACCTTCTCGCACATATCAGGCAAGACCGCTCACGGCGATACAGGCGACAATGCGGACGACTTCTACCATCGCTATCGCGAAGATGTGAAGCTGATGCAGGACCTTGGCCTGAAGACCTGCCGCTTTTCCATCGCGTGGAGCCGCATCTTCCCCACCGGCACAGGATCGCCTAACCAGGCTGGCGTCGACTTCTACCGCAAGCTCGTAGACACGCTGCTGGAGCACGGAGTGGAGCCGTATGCCACGCTGTACCACTGGGATCTGCCGCAGCCTTTGCAGGACAAGGGCGGATGGGAAAGCCGGGACACCGCCAAAGCGTTTGGTGAGTACGCGGGCTTCATCGCGGGCAAGCTGCAGGATCACGTCAAGCACTTCATGACGACGAACGAGATCAGCACGTTCACTGAACTGGGCTACGGGAATGGCACTCACGCGCCCGGCCTTAAGGTCGGCCCGAAACGGCTTGCGCAACTGACGCATCATGCCGTGCTGGGCCACGGTATGGCGGTGCGGGCGATTCGCGCAAGTGTGCCGAATGCGCAGGTAGGCCTTGCAGAGAATCCGCGTGCCACGGTGCCGGTGATCGAGACCCCCGAGCACATCAAGGCTGCGCACATCGCCATGCGCGAGGAGAACGCGCAGTATCTTGGCGTGATTCTCGGGGGCAAGTACTCGGATTTGTACCTCAAGAAACTCGGAGCCAACGCTCCGCAGTTCACCCCCGAAGAGCTGTCGATCATCTCTTCGCCGGTGGACTTCGTCGGCACAAACATTTACCAGCCCACCTTCGTCCGCGGGGATGATTCGGAACAGGGATACGCCGTGGTTCCGAATCCGTCGTCGTATCCGCAGCATGCTCAGCCCCTGGCTCACGGTTGGCCCCGAGGCGCTGTACTGGGGACCAAAGCTGGTGTATGAGAACTGGCACCCGAAGGCCATGTACATCACCGAAAACGGCAGCTCCTCCGCAGACCGCGTGGCGCCGGACGGCCAGGTCTATGACACCGATCGCGTCATGTACTTCCGCAACTACCTGACACAGTTGCAGCGCGCAGTCGCCGAAGGCGTTCCGGTGAAGGGCTACTTCCTATGGAGCCTGCTGGACAACTACGAGTGGGCAGACGGCTACGAAAAGCGTTTCGGCATCACCTATGTCGACTTTGCCACCCAGAAGCGCACGCCCAAGCTGAGCGCTATGCTCTACAAACAGATCATCGCGAATAACCGCGTGATGTAGCAAGGCGCTGGCAGGAGCCGGTCAGCCGACCGGCTCCTGTGCGCTAAGAGCTTGCTCGGCGGCAATCAGATCCTCGGCGACAAGCCGGTCCGCACGGCGTAGCGCCGGGAAGAACACACTCCAAAGCCCTGTCACCATCAGGCTCCCAACGCCACCCAGCACCACCGCGCGCACAGCACCAAACCAGTGCGCGGTGAGGCCCGATTCATACTCGCCAAACTCGTTGGAAGCACCCAGGAACAGCCAGTTCACGCTGGAGACACGGCCGCGCATTGCAGACGGTGTCGCCAGTTGAAGAATGCTGGACCGCACCACCACGCTCACCATGTCCGTTGCTCCCGTGATGACCAGGGCCACGCAGCTCAGCCATAAACTGCGGCTCAGGCCAAAGGCAATCGTCGCCGCACCAAAGCCCGCCACACACGCCAGCATCGTCTTGCCTGCATCGCGCTTGATAGGAAATACGCTGAGGCTCAACGAGACGGCAAGCGCGCCAAGACTGGGCATCGCGCGTAGGAGCCCCAGTGCGTGCGCTCCACGATGCAGGATGTCGGAAGCAAAGATTGGCAGCAGGCTCACGGCCCCGCCTAACAGCACGGCAAAGAGATCCAGCGAGATAGAACCAAGCAGCAGCCGCGTACTCATCACGTAGCGCAAGCCGTCGAGCATCGTGCTGAAGGTGAAGCCCTTCTTTTCTGCCGCACCACGTGGTCGCACAAAGGCAACCAGGATGAGAAAGACGGCGATCGCACAACACGAAAAGAGGTACACGAGGGGCGCACCATTGAGTGGATGAAGCCTGCCGGTGAGCGGAATGGTAAACAGCAGACCACCGATCATTGGCCCGAACGCGTTGGAGATCTGGAAGATGCTGGCGCCCCACGTTACGGCGTTGACAAAGTGCTCTTTGGGTACGAGCGTGGGTACCAACGCTGATGCTGCCGGGCCTGAGAAACAGCGACCCAGCCCAATCACAAACAGGATGCCGTACACCGCCCACACGCTATGGATACCGTGCATGGTGAGCAGGAACAGCGACAAGGTGGCGCAAAGCTGCAGCCCGTAGCAGATCAGAATGACAGTCCGTCGATCATGCAGATCAGCCACATGGCCTGCGGGCAACGTAAAGAGGAGCCCGGGCAGAAACAGCGCAAGCCCCGTGTAGCCAAGCGCCAGGGCCGAGTGCGTGATCTGATAAATCTGCCACGCCACGCCAACACTCTGCGCCTCCGCGCCGACTACGCCGGCGAAGCGCGCGGCCTGGTACAAGCGAAAGTCCCGATGCTGCCACGCTACCGTCGCTGTGAGCGAGCGTTGACTGTCTCCATCCGGCATCCCTCTATGGTCCCACACCGGGTCAGTGGGCGGGGGAACGATCCATCCGCCTATGATGGAACCCAATGCCTACGCCTGATACTCCCGCTGCCTCCACCTCCCTCGGCACGCTTCCCACGGAGGCCCGCAACCCTGCCTCCCAGAACCTTGACGCGCTGCCCACGCTGGAGATGCTGCGCATCATGAACGACGAGGATGCCAAGGTCATCACAGCCGTTCGCGAGGTGATGCCGCAAATCGCGCAAGCGATTGATGCGATCGCAGAGCGCTTCGGCCGGGGTGGGCGCATGTTCTACATCGGTGCCGGCACCAGCGGACGCCTGGGTGTGCTGGATGCCAGCGAGTGCCCACCCACCTTCTCCGTCCCAGCCGAGCTCGTGCAGGGCATCATCGCCGGCGGAGACAGTGCGCTTCGCCTCTCCAGTGAGCACTCTGAAGACTCGCTCGAGGAAGGTGCACGAGACCTGGAAGCGGCCGGGTTTGCGCAGGTCGGAAAGCCTGACACGCTGGTCGGCATCGCCGCCAGCGGACGCACTCCTTATGTGCTCGGAGCGCTGAAGTTTGCGAAACAGAGGGGAGCGCTCACAGTGGGTCTGAACTGTGTGCCGGGCTCACAGCTGTCGCAGGCCGCCGACATTGCCATCGCGCCGGCCACGGGTCCTGAGGTGCTTACCGGCTCGACGCGGCTGAAGGCCGGCACCGCGACGAAGCTGGTGCTGAACATGCTTTCCACGGGCGTGATGGTGCGCACTGGCGCAACGTACAGCAACCTGATGGTGAATGTGCAGCCGACGAATGCCAAGCTTGTGGACCGTGCGGAACGCATCATCTCTGACGCGACCGGGTGCGACCGCGACAAGGCAAAGCAGCTGTTGCACGATGCCGGAATGAGCGTGAAGACGGCGATCGTGATGCAGCAAGTTGGGCTCTCTCGGGAAGAGGCGCAAGCGAAGCTCCACGCGTCGCACGGCGTGTTGCGGCAGGCGCTCGCGTAAGCCCTGCACATCGGGCAGCAGAGTGCAGGGCGCGAGAAAGTGTGCAACTTGCCCGGAAGCGTTGGGTTTCAACAAGCAACAGGTGAACGCCGGCCCACCTCAAAACACGAGGAGTTGAAGGAGTTTTCGTATGAGATCGACACGTTGGTTGGTTCCCGCACTTTCGCTTGCTCTGGCTTCGAGCGCCGTAGTGGCATCAGCGCAGTATTATCAGCCGGGTCCCCCGCCACCACAACAGGGCTACGATCACGATCATGATCGCGATCACGACGGTTGGGATCAGGCACCGCAGGAGTTTCGCGATGCCATGCGCCGGGGCTTTCACGACGGTGTAGAAGGCGCCCGAAGGGACTTCGACAACCATCGCCCGCCCAATGTCAATAATCGCGACGAGTTCCGCAACCCCAAGTTCATTCCACCGCCTGATCGGCATGACTACCGAGAAGGCTTCCGGCGTGGCTACCAAGTTGCCGTGCGGCACATCTACGGCGGCAATCCGAACCCGTATAACCGCCCGTACTAACGAGACGTTCTGCAGAGCCCGGCCACCCAGCCGGGCTCTGCTGCGTTGGGGCCCTTAGTCGAACAGCAAAGGCCCGCTTGGATGCGCTCGCAGCGGCGGCTCGATGCCGAGGTGGCGATAGGCAAGTTTCGTCGCCACACGTCCGCGCGGCGTACGGTCAAGAAAACCAATCTGGATCAGAAACGGCTCATACACAGATTCCAACGCGTCTTCTTCCTCGGCCAGCGCCGCAGCGAGTGTGTTCAGCCCGACAGGGCCGCCGTCGTACTTCTCGATGATGGTGCGCAGCAAGCGCCGATCCAGGTCATCGAAGCCATGCGCATCGATTTCCAGCAGATCCAGCGCCTTCATTGCGACTTCGCGATCGATCTTGCCGGCAGCGCGCACCTGGGCGTAGTCACGCACACGGCGTAGCAGGCGGTTGGCGATTCGCGGTGTGCCGCGCGAGCGTACCGCGATCTCCGCCGCGCCATCATGATCGATGCCGATGCCGATTACCTCGGCAGAGCGCTCCACGATGAAGCGCAGTTCGTCATCGGTGTAGAACTCCAATCGCAGCAGGATCCCGAATCGCGAACGTAACGGCGAACTCAGCAGGCCGGGCCGTGTCGTAGCGCCGACCAGCGTGAATGGGTCTAGCTTGACGCCGTGGATACGGGCCGAGGGGCCAGTACCGATCATGATGTCGAGCTTGTAATCCTCGAGCGCCGTGTAGAGCTTTTCCTCCATGATCGGCTGCAGGCGATGAATCTCGTCGATGAACAGCACCTGCCTGTTCTTGACGTTTGTCAGGATCGCCGCGACGTCCCCCTGCACCTGCAATGCAGGCGCGGAGGTCTGCTGATAGCCAACTTCGAGCTCGTTGGCAATGATGGTCGCCAGCGTCGTCTTGCCCAGTCCTGGAGGCCCGAAGAGCAGCACGTGATCCAGTGCGTCGCCGCGTGACTTGGCGGCCTCCAGCGCAATGGCGAGCTGTTCCTTTGCTTTCGATTGACCGATGAACTCGCTCAGCTTATGGGGGCGCAGCTTGAGTTCGAACTGCGCGTCATCGTCCAGCACCGCAGCAGAGACCAGCCGGTCCGGGTCCTCGCTGCTGCTCTTGCGGTTGTTCGCAAATTGTCCACGAGGGTTAAAGGGGGGGCTTGCCATGCTTAGGGCGATGGTACGGCGAAGATGCAGCCCGAAGCAATCGCGTTTCTCGCGTGGACGTTATTGCAGCATCAGCAGCACACAGCCATGTGGCGGAACCCGCTCCACAAACTCATGTCCGGAGATCGCTACGCCACCGCCCCAGATGTTGCGTACCGCCCAATCGCGGCCGCCGAGATCCTTGCCGAAGTCGGCAAGCTGCTTGGTCAGGTTCATCTCCGCATCCCCCAGGTTGAACAAGGCGATGGCCTTCTCGCCACCGGGCAGGTCAGCGCGCCAGGCAACCATGTCCCCTTCCTGCAAAACCTGTTCACTGTGCGTGGCGGTCTGATTGATGCGGATCAGATCGCGGTTAGTGAGCAGTGCCAGCGTGAGCGGGTCGAGCAAGGTGAGGTTTGCGCCAACGATCAGGGGGCTGCGCGCAATGGCCCACAATGTGACCTGGGTGCGCTGTTCTTCCGCGGTAAGACGCGAGGTACGTGGTTTGCCGTCGCCGGGCGAGGGTTTCAGCTCGCCGATGGGCAACATGTCCGCATCGGGCCAGTTCCCCGGCTTGTCGTAGGGCGCCCATGCCGCGAGACGCGAAAACTGCGCCTTCACGCTTTGCGGGAATTCCATCTTCTGATCCGGAGCCTTCTGCCACCGATCCCAGACGTCGTCGGAGATGCGCCACATGTTGGCCAGCGACCCCACCTCTTCGGCATGGCTCAACTGCGTTGGTCCCGGCGAGAGGCTCAACACCATGGGCCGTCCCACCTTGTCGATGGCGCGGCGAAGCTGGCGAATTTCGCTGACCTTGTACGGATGGTCAGAGATGCAGTCGACCTTCAGGTAGTCCACGCCCCAGCTTGCGTATTGCCGGATGAGTGAGTCGTACCAGGCCTGCCCGGCGGCGTTGTCCTTCACGCCCCAGTTGGTCGGGTCCCATGGGCAGGCGTCGCTGGTATCCGCAACATCCTGCGCCTTGAAGCTCGATCCTTCGACGGCCAGATTGCGCTCGACACTGGCACGCGGGATGCCCCGCACAATGTGAATTCCAAACTTCAGCCCCTGCGCATGAACCCACTCGCCGAGGGCCGTGAAGCCGGTGTCTTCGATCGTGACAGCGAAGGTTCCGGGGGAGACTGTCTTGTTAGAGGAGGCCTTTCCGACGGAGGGGAACCGGGCTGGGACCGGGACATAGCGGCCATACCGGTCGATGGCATAGTGCAGCTTTTCGGGCGTGCCGCGGTCCTGCGGGTTGAAGAAGAACCAGCCCTCGTCGATGACCGCGTACTGCCAACCAAACGGCTGCAGCTTCGTTTTGAGCACGGCCACGTTGGCCCGAAACTGTGGTTCGGTAATGGTCAGGCCGTACGAATCCCAGCTATTCCATCCCATGGGCGGAGTGGGCGCCACGTCCATCCCCTGCGCGTGCACCATCCCCACCCCAAGCAAAACCGACAGTCCAAACCAAGCCTTCCGCATCCGCAGAGAATACAACGCCACGGCAGGTCTCGGCCAAGCCCCTGACCATCCCCCTTGCCTGACCTCTCGTACCTGATTGCCCTCGGCAACGGTTCGCTGTCCGAGTCCATGGCCGTCCCCCGGCATCCAACCAGCCGTGCCGACACCATCGGCCGAGGACCTCCCCTCCATGCAATTCAAAACGCTCGGCGACACTGGCCTGCTCGTTTCCACCATCTGCTTCGGCTGTATGACCTTTCACGGCGGCTCCGGGTTCTGGAGCAAGATCGGCCAGGTCGACCAGGCCGGCGCCGATGAACTGGTCCAGGGCTGCATTGATGCCGGCGTGAACTTCTTCGACACCGCCGACGTGTACTCCGACGGCGAGAGTGAAAAGACGCTCGGCCAGTCGCTGAAGAACCTGGGCATCGCGCGGAAGGACGTCGTGATCGCAACCAAGGTCTTCGGTCGCACCGGGCCGGGGCGCAATGACATCGGCGCGTCCCGCGGCCACATCATGGACGCTGTCGAGGCGAGCCTCATGCGCCTCGGCACCGACCACATCGACCTGTACCAGATTCACGGAAACGACATCATCACGCCAGTCGAGGAGACGGTGCGCGCGCTGGACACACTGGTGCAGCAGGGCAAGGTGCGCTACGTGGGTGCCTCGAACTGGGAGGCCTGGAAGCTGTCGCGCGCGATTACCCTCGCCGAGATCAAGGGCTATGCGAAGTTCGATACGCTTCAGGCGTATTACTCCATTGCGGGCCGCGACCTGGAGCGCGAGTTCGCGCCAATGTTCAAGCACACGGGCACGGGCCTGCTGGTCTGGAGCCCCCTTGCCGGTGGTCTGCTTTCCGGCAAGTTCAGCCGCGAGAACCAGAAGCCGGAAGACTCCCGCCGCTCGGAGTTCGATTTTCCGCTGGTCGACAAGGAGCGTACCTGGCGCATCCTGGACGTGGTGCGGCCCATTGCCGAGGCGCACGGCTGCTCGCCAGCGCGTATCGCGCTCGCGTGGCTGTTGCACCAGCCTGTGGTCACCTCGGTGATCATCGGGGCCAAGCGCAAGGACCAGCTTGAGGACAATCTCGCCGCCGTGGACGTGAAGCTCAGCCCTGAAGAGCTTAAGCAGCTCGACGAGGTCAGCAAGCTCCCGCCCGAATACCCCGGCTGGATGCTGCCCTTCCAGGGCGCAAGCCGGCTGGACCCGAACGTCGGACGGCCGAGCTCCGCGACCAAGTAAACTGGAGCAGTTGCGGACCTACCTCTACAAGCTGACCTCAGACCGTGGCGGCGCGCCCTGTGCGCCGCCCCCTCGCTTCGGGGCCGAGCCCCTGATGTCGCTTGCCATCTGCAAGCCGGCGATCCGGCGAACGGCCCAGCCTGGGGACCGCATCATCGGCCTCACGAGCCGGGCGTTGGAGCTTGGCGACGGCTACCCTCCCCTGAGCGTTATCTACACGGCAGTGGTCACCGATGTGGTGGACGCGACCGCCTACTACGGGCCTCAGTCAGCCTTCCGGAGCCGGCCGGACTGCATCTATCGCTACGATTCGGAGACCGGCGACCTGCTGCACTCGGGGGAGACCGGGCTGCACGCCGACCCACGCCACCGCCGGCGCGATCTCGGGCGCGAAGGCATCTTCGAGAACGGCCGGGTGCTTCTTAGCCGCGAATTCAGCTACCAAGGGTCTTCGGCGCTGGTCATGCCGCCGAAGTGGAACCGGCTGCGAGAGCTTGCGTCAGCCCTGGGACAGGGTCACCGCGTCCTGATCTCAGGTAGAGATGCCTCGGTAGACCGGGAAGTCGACGACCTGTTCCGCACGATGGTCCGCCAGCCGAAGCGATTCACTCCGCAGCTTGTTGACGCAGACGCCTACGACCACCCGAAGCCAGCCCTCGGCGACGTGCGCAGGGCGCAACGAGGCACGGCAGTTTGTAATCTATAACCGAACGACCGAACCGATTGAGAGAGACCGGACCCCATGCCGCTTTACGAGTACCAATGTCAGCAGTGCAACCGTCGCATTGAAAAGATCCAGAAGTATTCCGATGCTCCCCTGACCACCTGCCCACACTGCAGCGGCACGCTGGAGCGCACGCTCACGGCCCCTGCTGTGCAGTTCAAAGGCTCGGGGTGGTACAAGGACCTGTACTCGTCCGCCAAGCCCGCTGCTAGCGGCTCCGGTGAGGGTGCGTCGGCGACAGGCACGAACGGCGGGGATCCAAGCTCAGGTGGAGGCGGGGAGGGCAAACCCGCCAGCGCGCCGGCTGCCGCCTCCCCGTCTGCGGCCCCTGCGGCGTCTGCGGCTTCTGCAGCGAGCGGTTCCAAGGACTGACCCGGATGGAGACTGCTCGTCCCCGAAAAGAGACTCTGAACTGCTACTAGCCGGTTACCCGGTTGCAGTGTGGCTGCGCTATGATGCATCGCATGAAGCTGTCCCGTTCTCTTCGCAAGCTCAGGCACGGAGTCGAAGATACCCTCGACTACGCCGCCTCCGAGAGCCGCATTGTCTTGCGCAATGTGGGTCTCGTGTCCGCTGGAATCACGGTGCTGGCGGTGAGTGTCGTGGTCGGGCGCGAGCTGCGGCAACGCTACAAGTTCAACCGCCGCACCCCCTACGACTTTTACGCGCACTCGGGCGAGGGTGGCCGGCGTTCAGCCCAGGATCTGGAGTTTGGCGTCGGTATCTAGTGATTGCAAAGACGTAATCTCGCGGTTCAGGCCCGGTATTGCTCGTCGCTGACGTGTTCCATCCACTCCACGACCTTTCCGTCCAGCCTCTCCTGAATGGCGATGTGCGTCACCGCCGTGGTGGGCGCTGCGCCGTGCCAGTGCTTCTCGCCAGGCGGAAACCAGATAACATCCCCGGGACGGATCTCTTCCACAGGGCCGCCCTCACGTTGCGCCCGGCCGCAACCGGCGGTCACCACCAACGTCTGCCCGAGGGGATGCGTGTGCCAGGCGGTGCGCGCGCCCGGCTCAAAGGTGACGGAGGCCCCTTGCACAAGGGCCGGATCGGGCGCTTGAAACAGTGGGTCGATGCGGACGGTGCCGGTGAACCACTCGGCCGGTCCTTTTGCGGAGGGCTGCAATCCATTGCGTTTGATGTCCATTGGCGATGTTTTCTCCTGCTACAGCTTTAAGGGGGCAGATGTCCGGAGAAACCCCACCCTTCGGTAGGCCGGATTAGGCCGGGGTTTGTCGCTCCCATGCGCTATGATGGCTCATCTCAGGCCACCGAGCCGTACAGTGTCACGCATTCCAGTCCGGGCCTGTAGTGAGATGCCTTGCTCGTGTCGCACACGAGCTTCCGTGGGACGTAGCTGAAGGTATCCTGTCCGGGCCGGTCCTTTTCTCTCCAGCTGGTAGTTCTCTGAAGCTGAAAGCGAAGCAAAGTTACTCAGAAGCCGAGCGTTTTCGGGCGCATCTAAACCTCTGGACCCTATGGCAACTTCCACCCCGCCCATCCCGGATAGCTCGCTGCTCCCGGTGCTCGGGCTACCCAAGGAACGACGTGTCGAGACTTTCTCCGGGTTAGATTCGGAACGATCACGCCTCCGCGACAGCCATGGCCGGGCGATCACCGACCTGCGGCTATCCGTTACCGACCGCTGCAACTTCCGGTGCGTCTACTGCCGAACCGGGAACGGCGGCGAGACCCTGGGCGAGTTGACGATTTCGGAGTACGCCCACCTGGTGCGACTTTTCGTCTCCCAGGGAGTGGAGAAGATCCGGTTCACCGGCGGAGAACCCCTGCTCCGTCGTGGCCTCGTGGAACTGATCCGGGAAACGGCCGGTATGCGCCCTGCCTTCCCTACAGCGGAGCGCCTGGACCTCGCGCTGACCACCAACGGACACCTGCTTGCCTCCATGGCGCGGGATCTGAAGGCAGCCGGCCTGAACCGAGTAACGGTCAGCATGGACGCGGTGGACCCGGTGACCTTTGCCCGGATCACTCGCGTCCCCAACAGCTTCGGGAAGGTCCGTGACGGCATACGGGCGGCCCAGGACGCCGGTCTCGGTCCCGTGAAGGTGAACGCAGTTTTGCTGCGGGGCTTCAACGAAGACCAGATCGAGGCCTTTGCCGAGTTCTCCCGGACTGAGGGCGTGATCGTTCGCTTCATCGAGTTCATGCCACTCGAAGAAGATCGCGTGTGGAAGCCGGAGACGGTCATTCGGCTTGAGGAGATCGTCTCCCGCCTGAACCGCGTTCGCCCCGTCGTTGCGTTGCCGGCAAATCACCTGTCGGAGACTGCGCGCCGCTATACGTTCGACGATGGCCTGGGTGAAATCGGCATCATTGCGCCCGTTTCGCATCCGTTCTGCGGCCACTGCAGCCGCATTCGGCTGACCTCGGACGGGAAGATCCGGACCTGCCTTTTCTCGCAGACAGATCATGACCTGGCAGGACTGCTGAAGACGAAGGCCACTGACGAAGAGCTCTGCTCGTACATTCGACGGGTGGTGGATCGTAAAGAGGCTCGCCATCACATTGGTGAGCCGGACTTCCTGAAGCCGTCACGCAGCATGGTCCAGATCGGCGGCTAGGCCCTCAACCTGAGGGCTTCCAGGGCATGCTCAAGGCGAGCATGCCCTTCGTTGTTCTGACCGCGATTGATCCTGTGCGATAGTCGGTTTCTTAACTGTTGATTAAGCAAAGGTTTGTCTATTCGTTTTGCGCAGCCCGGAACTCGCCTTTATGCTGGGGGTCCCGGGTCCTCTTCCAAAACGCGCCGGGCCATAGGTGACAGTTCTGAGTCCACGATCCGTCATACACGCAGGCAGGACGCCGGGCACCGATGAGTTGAAGTTGTTTCATGAGGTCGCCCAGGCGCTCACGTCCAACCTTGAACTGGAACCTTTACTACGGGCCATCCTCGGCAAGATGGAGGAGTACTTTGGACCCGAGCGCTGGTCGTTGCTCATGGTGGATGAAGAGACCGGCGACCTGCACTACGCCCTGACTACCGGCAAATCAAGCGTTCCGAACGGCACGAAGCTGCGTCGTGGAGAAGGCATTGCCGGATGGGTGGCCTTGACGGGGGAGCCGCTCGTCATCCCCGACGTCCGTCTGGACAGGGACTGGGCACGCTTCGCTCGCGAGCACCCTGAGCTTAACCTGCACTCGATTGCCTGTCTCCCCCTTCGGCACGGCGGCCGCACCCTGGGTGTGCTGCAGTTGCACAACAGCAAGCTGGAGCTCATGCCCGGGAGCTCGCTTTCCTTCCTGCGCGTGCTCTGCGACTACGCGGCGATCGCGCTGGAGAACGCTCGCCAGGTAAATCTGGTCCATCGACTCAGCATCACGGACGACTGCACGGGGCTGTTCAACGCGCGCTACCTCTACTCCATGCTGGAGACGGAGATCACGACGGCGCTGAAGCCATCGCTTGTGCCCAGGACCAATCACTTCAGCCTGCTCTTCTTTGATCTGGACCGGTTCAAGAGCATCAACGACACCTACGGCCACCTTGTCGGATCACGGCTCCTGGCCGAGACGGGCAGCCTGATCAAGCGGACGCTGGGGCCCAGGCACTCGGCCTTCCGTTACGGCGGGGACGAGTTTGTAGCCCTACTGCACGGATTGGACAAGGCGGCGGCCAGCGAGGCGGCCGCGGCACTCCGGGAGCACCTGCGGAACACAGAGCTTCTCACTGCCGAGGGCCTCTCGCTCAGGATCACTGCCAGCTTCGGTCTCGCCACGTTTCCCCAGGATGGCGGCGACCTCCACAGCATTATCCGCGCAGCGGACACCATGATGTATTGCGCCAAGGCGGAGGGACGCGATTGCCTGGTGGTTGCCACGAGCGATCGCCCCGTACAGATGCCACCTTCGAAGCACTCACGACACGACAGCGCAGCCGAGAACTAAGAGCGTGCAGCCGCTCCTATCTGGCGCGATCAACTTTCTTGTATGCTCCCGGTTCTCCCCGCAGAATTTGGGCGAGAATCTCAAGGCCGTCCACCAGGCGAGGTCCGGGCCGCGAGAAATAGGCCGATCCGTCAACGGCATAGATTCGCCCGTTTCGTACCGCTGAGAGCGCATTCCATTCTTCGGGGAATCCGACTTCTCTGTATTGCGCTTCGGTGGCGGGCAGATCGTACCCGCATGGCATGACGACGATCATGTCGGGATCGGCATTCTGCACCTGTTCCCAGGTGAGGCGGACGCTCTTCTGGCCGGGGTGCGCCAGTACCGGATTTCCACCGGCGAGGGCGATCATCTCCGGAATCCAATGCCCTCCTTGAAAGAAGGGATCGAGCCACTCGAGCGCAAGCACGGAAGGTCTGGTTTGCAGCCCAGTCCGGGAGCGAACCTGTTCCACCCGCCGCCGAAGAGCCGCAGTTAGTTGCCCGGCCTCAGTCGAGCGGTCGGTTGCCGCTCCCACTAGCTCCACCTCCGCGAAAACGCCGTCCAGTGTGTGCGCTGACAGGGAGATCACCTGTGGCCGCGACGGCAACTGACTCATGTCGCGCGCAAGCGTGGGACTGTCGATGGCGCAGACTCGGCAAAGATCCTGCAGCAGGATCAGGTCTGGAGCAAGAGACTGAAGCGCCGGAAGGTCAACAAAGTACAAGCTGCGCCCCTGAGCCCCTTCCGACCGCACTGCGGCGTCGATCTCGGCAGGTGAAAGTCCGGGGGCGAGATGGGAGTAGACCACCTTCGGCTTGAGGCGCGCTTCGGGCGGGAAGTCGCACTCAAAGGTAACTCCAACAACCTGCTCCGCAAGTCCGAGCGCGAAGAGTATCTCCGTTGCAGAGGGCAGGAACGAGACAATACGCATCGCTATAGAGCTTCCTTCAAAGCGGTCGCCTTCGGGGCGAGATCTCTACGTGAGTGCACGACGTACTCCGACCCTTGAGGAGACAATGTGCTTTGGATGAGGAGGACCTCGTGCGCAAGCCAGCGCACCTCGGCCCCGAAGGGCGGCAACTCGGGAGTGCTTAGACGTTCCAAAGCCTTCACTCCGGGGCGCCCTTTACTGCGAGCCAGCGTTACATGGGGACGGAACGCCCGGGCTTCGGGTAGGATCCCGCAGGATTTTCCGAAGCCGACGACTCTCTCCTGCAAATTCAAGAGGGCGGGTGTGACCGCGATTGAAGCGTAGAGAATTCCTTTCGCGCCGAAGCGGCCCAGTCCGTCCAGAACCACTTGGGGACAGGGGATTGCAGCCATTTGAGCTAAGCCATCGCGCAGACACGCCGCACTGTTCTCGTCGACTTCCCCGTAAAACTGGAGCGTGATATGCCACTGCTCGGGCGCTGACCAGCGAAGTCCATCCCCCGGCGCACTGAGGCGAAGGCGAAGACGGGTGAGCCGCTCAATCGCCTCCGGGGACAGGGGCAACGCCGCGAAGAGACGCATGGTTTCGAGATTACCAGCGGGGCGCCGGCGTTTGCTCAGGGGCAGGTCGCGGGGCTCGGGGCCCGACTCGAAAGCAGACCAATGGTCCGGAAGCCGGCGCGTTGTGCCTCACTTACAGCCGTGACCACTGGCTGGAAGTCGAGTTGAGGGTCTCCGCTGATCAAGATGGCACGCCCGACCGTGCGAGCCTGCGCCTGCTGCAGTAAGTCGCGGATACGTCGTAAGTCCGCGTCCCTTCCATTGAAGCGGTAGTGGACCGGACCTCCCGCTGCCGAAGGCACCTTTACCTCCAGCAACAGTGGAGCTGGATCAGGCGCGCTTGACGAGGCCTGGGAAGGAGACGGGATCATGGTGTCGAGACCCTGCGAAGAGACGGGAACAATCGTCATGAAGATGATGAGCAGCACAAGCAGAACGTCAATCAATGGAGTGACATTCGGGCTGGCAGAAAGTGAAGAACTGGACGAAGAGAACGCCACGGCAGCACCTCGGTCTTAAGTGGTGTGCGAGCGCTCGATCAACTTCTAGTCGTTTTGGGAGGATCGGAAGGGCTGGGCGGTGGATGGTGTCCACCGCCCGCGAGGGCCCTGTACTGCTACCGCTGACGAAGCCTAGTGACCGGCCTCAACCTGCGGGGTGATGATGCCGATATTCGTAACGTCCGCCGCGTGACCGTAGCCGATGACCTGAGCGATGGGACCGAAATCGAGCTTCGGATCACCCTTCACGAACATCACCTTCTCCTGCCGGATGGCGAAGATCTTCTGCAGCTCTGAGGTAAGATCCTGCCGGTTGAAGGGCGTTTCATTGATCTTGTACGAGAGCTGACCGTTGCCGGCAGGTGCGACCTGAACGACGATCGTACGCTGGTTCGGCGGCGGGTCCACCGTCTTGTTCTTTGGCGGCTGCGGTACAAGCGCCTCCAGACCTTTAGGATTGTTCGGCACGATGACCATGAAGATGATCAGCAGCACGAGCAATACATCGATCAGAGGAGTTACGTTGATGCTGGCGACTGAACCTCCGCCGCCTCCTCCACCCATTCCCATGTTGTACCTCCTGGCACGCAGCGCACTGCGTGTAGATGCCGTTGTCGCCGTGAAGCTTAGTGATTCTCGTTAATGGAGTCAGTGAGCAAGTTCAACTGGCTGACGCCGCCGGTGCGCAGACCATCGATACCATCCATGACCGCGCCGTAGTTCGCACGCGTATCCGCCCGGAAGTATACGGACTTGTCATCCCCGGGGTTGGTCTTCTTGGCCTCGAGATCCGCGACCTTCTGCCCGAGCGAGTCCTTGCTGACCTGGTCGCCCCCGACGAAGTACTTTCCGTCGCGGGTGACAGCCACGTTGATCGCGTCTTCCTTGTTGGCGTTGTCCATGATGGTCGCTGCCGTTACCACTGGCAGATCGACGTTGACCTTGTTGTTCAGCATGGGGGTGACGACCATGAAGATAATCAACAGCACCAGCATCACGTCCACCATCGGCGTGACGTTGATGTCGGAGTTGACCTTCTTGCCTTCTTCCCGCTTGGAAATCGACATTTGTTCTGCTCCATACCGGACCTGTTCGTCCGGCCTGGCGTCTCGTGGGAGCCGCCGTTCTGCGCCGGGTGCAGAGCAAAAGCTCCGCACCCGCCGAAACTACCCGGGGCTTAGCGGTGCGACTGCTTGATGAAGTAGTCGACCAGTTCCGAGGAGCTGTTGTCCATCTCGACGTCGAAAGCCTCAACCTTGTTGGTGAAGTAGTTGAAGAGCATTACGGCAGGGATGGCGACGAGCAGACCGAAGGCGGTCGTAACGAGGGCTTCCGAGATACCGCCGGCCACAGCGCCGATACCGGTGGCCTTGGAGCTGGCGATCGACTGGAAGGCGTTCAAAATGCCCATTACGGTGCCGAGCAGGCCGATAAATGGTGCGGTGGAACCGATGGTGGCGAGACCGCCGAGACCCTTCTTCAGCTTGGCATGGACGATTGCCTCAGAACGCTCGAGAGCGCGCTTGGAGCTTTCTACCTGCTCTTCAGTGATCGCGCCGCCCGAACCGAAGGAGCGGAACTCGGTGAGACCGGCGGTGACTACCTCAGCGAGGTGCGACTTCTTGGACTTGTCAGCGACCTTGATCGCCTCGTCCAGACGGCCTTCCTTCAGGGCATTGGCCACGCGGGGAGCGAACTCGCGGGACTGCTTACGGGCGGCCGAGAAGTAGATGGCGCGGTCAATGATGACGGCCAGCGACCAGATGGACATGATGAAGAGGATGATCACGATGGCTTTGGCGAACAAGCCCATGTGGCCCCACATCTGCATCGGGCTGAAACCCACCTCACCGGCGGGTGCATCCTGAAAGAACATGGCGAGCGAAACGGCGGAAACGTGGGCTGAGTGTGCGAGCTGAGCGAGAATCACGGATTACTTCCTCCTGAAGCAGGATGAGAGGTTACTTTGTAGTACCGGTCGTACCGTATACGGGCACGATGCGAGACGGAGCTACGACAGCCGAAGCTGCCGAAGGAATGATCAGAACTGTCGAGATTCACCCCACGACGTAGGAACGATGAATCATTGCTGGAGTGAGACTACCCTGCCCGTTGGGGGTGAGCCCATACAACGGGCAGGGAGTCAGTTACGCGTAGGAGGACTAGCCGCCGCTGTTGAGGTTGAAGTTCACGGTGATCGTCGTGCTGACTTCGGTTGCATCCCCGTTCAGCATGTACGGCTTGTACTTCCACTGCTTGACGGCATCGATAGCAGCACCGGTGAGCATGGCCGGACCACTGACAACACTGAGGTTCTCGATGCTACCCGACTTGGAAATCGTTGCACTGAGGACAACTGTACCGCTCAGACGCGCCGATCGTGCAATGGCCGGGTATACGGGTTGAGGTCCGGAGACCTTGTTACCCGCGATGACACCGCCCGAGATACGTACCGGACCCTTGGGCTTCGCCACGGCCACAACCGGACCGCCAGTACCCGAGCCTGTGCCCGTGGGGCTGCCGAAGAGCGACGCGGGGTTGCCAGCAGCGCCGCTGTTCAGGTCAGCGCTCGCCGATCCTGGAGGCGGCGGTGGTCCCGTGTCCTTCATCATGTTGATGTTCTTCGGGATCTTGGCCGGGGCGCGCAGCGTCTGATCGATCTCGGAGGGGGCTGCAGCGGCCGCGTGTGGCACCACCGTCGGGGTAGGCGGTGGTGGGGGAGGCGGGGGAGGCGGAGGAGGAGGTGGTGGCGGCGGTGCTGTCAGAGAAGCCGACATCATTCCTTTCGGCAACGCCTCCGGATTCAGCAACGGGATCAAGATCAAGGTAGCCAGGATCGCACCGTTGATGCCAAACGTCGCAATCATCCAGTACTTTGACTTGGACTTGATCTTTCCGGAGGATTCAAGCAGAGAATCTTCAAACATAGGAGCAACCTCAGGGCTTGCGAGCGCAGCTTGGTCCCTTAGACACCGCGGTATCCAAATTTGTTCCCGACGACTTGAATCTTGCCCAGGAATAGTGCAATGCCCCGTTTGGGGTAGATGCTCAATGGCAACGGCGCCCCACGAGAGGGGCGCCGGATGTGGATTTGAGGCAGCTTCGACGCTTATCGGCGCGCGCCCCGGGCTGCCGGCAACGCCGCGCGCTTGCCCTTGCTGGCTCGCCAATCCTGGTACGCGACAAGCATCGGCGCAGCGACTGCAATGGACGAGTACGTTCCAATCAGGATGCCGACAACCAGCGCGAACGAAAAGCCGCTGAGGACCTCGCCGCCAAAGAGGTACAGGCTGAGCACCGTGAGGAAGGTGAGGCCCGAGGTGAGGACGGTCCGGCTAAGGGTCTGGTTGATTGAGCGGTTCACCACTTGCGACAGGGTCTCGCGCCGGCTGAGGGCCAGGTTCTCGCGGATGCGGTCGAAGACCACGATGGTGTCGTTCATGGAGTAGCCGATCAACGTCAGGATCGCGGCCACCACGGTAAGGGTGATCTCCTTGTTCAACAACGAGAAGGCGCCGACAGTGATCAGCGTGTCATGGAAGACAGCCACCACGGCAGCGACGCCATAGATCAGCTCAAACCGGAACCATAGGTAGATCAGCATGCCAATGAGCGAGTACACGGTGGCCAGCCAGGCCTGCCGCTGCAGCTGCTTGCCGGCGGTGGGGCCGACGATGTCGACCTGCTGCACGGAGAACGCGGAGTCGTGATAATTGGCCGAGAGGGCGCTCTCGACGGCAGCGCGTCCCTGATCGTGCGCCGTGTCCTGGGCGGTCGACTGGGGCAGGCTCACGATCACGTTGTTTGCAGCTGTGCCATTTGCACCGGAGATGCGCTGGATACGGGCATCGCGGACGCCGGAGCTCCCCATGGCCGCACGAATATGGTCTTCATTGGGCGGCTGGTCGAAGTGCACCGTCACCTGCGTGCCTCCGCGGAAGTCCACACCCAGCGGGATACCGTGCCAAAAGGCCATGCTGAGCAAGCCGGCGACGGAAAAGATAAGGGAAAAGGCCAGGAAGTACCACTTCCGTCCCAGCCAGTCGATGTTTACTTCGCGAAACAGTTCCACGTGAGTGTCTTAGCTTTCACCGGGCTCCAACGCGGCCCGGAACTCAGATTCCCTTCGGGAATGACAACAAAACAACTAAATGGACAGGGCTGCGCCGCGCTCGCGCTTTTGCAGCAGCCAGTCAAAGATGACGCGGGACACAAAAACCGCCGTGAAGAGGTTGGCGAGAAGACCGAAGACCAGCGTCACCGCGAAACCCTTCACTGGACCGGTGCCGAAGATAAACAGAATGCCGGCCGAGACAATCGTCGTGATGTGGGTATCGATAATGGTGATCCAGGCGTGGGCAAAGCCATCCTGCACGGCAGCCGCGGAGCTCTTACCGAGCCGGAGTTCTTCCCTGATGCGCTCAAAGATCAGCACATTGGAGTCGACGCCCATACCGATCGTGAGGATTACGCCGGCGATGCCCGGGAGCGTCAGCGTGGCGTGGCTGAAGCCCATAAACCCGAGCAGAATCACCAGGTTGAGCATGAGCGCCAGGTCAGCGTTGATACCAGCGCCGCGGTAGTAGATCAGCATGAAGACCATGACGGCCAGCATGCCGGCGATGGCAGCAACGACGCCCTGATGGATGCTGGCCGCGCCGAGCGACGGGCCGACTGTGCGGGTCTCGAGGTACTTGATCGAGGCCGGCAGCGAACCGGTCCGCAGCATCATGCTGAGATCCTGGGCCTGTTGCTGGCTGAACCCGCCGGTGATGCGGCCCTGGTCGCGGATTGCGCCTTCAATGGTGGCTACTTCGCGAACGCGATTCTCAAGCACAATGGCCATCTGGCCGGTGCCCTTGTTGGCGTCGGTGTACTTATAGAAGCGATCGCCGGCCTCTGTGGTCAGGGTGAAGCCGATGTCTGGGCGACCATTTTCGTCCTGTGAGGGCGTAGCGTCGCGGAAGTCCGTACCCTGAACGATCGCTGCCCGCTTCAGCACCCAGACGCGGTCAGGGGCTCCTGTCTGGCCGGAGCCGGGAATCAGCTCCTGATCCGGCGGCACAGCGCCGCCGAGCGCACTCAGCGCCTGCTGTTGGTCGGGGTAGCTGTTCACGACCTCGTGAATTTCCAACTTGGCGGTGGACTGAATGATGCTCTCGACGCGCGCCGGGTCATCCACGCCGGGGAGCTGCACCAGAATCTGGTTGTCGCCCAGCCCGTACTGCTCGATCACTGGCTCAGAGACGCCGAGCGAGTCAACACGGGTCCGAATGGTCTCAATCGACTGCTGCAGGGTACGGGCTTCCAGGTCACGAATGGCCGCCTGTTTCATGGTCATCAGCAAGACGCCGTTTGCGCCGCTGGCAACGTCATAGGCCGAATACTCGTTCGTCCCGATCACCTCGCGGACCGCGGCAACCTGCGCGGGTGGAAAGCCTGAGATCGTGATGATCTCCGGGTGAGCCGGGTCGAGCTTGGCCGCTTTCGCCCCCGTGGTGGTCAGGGCGGTGGTCAGACGCTGGGCGTCCGTGTCGGTTGCTGCGTTCACCGCTTCGGCAACCTGAACCTGCAGCACCAGATGCGTGCCGCCCTTCAGGTCGAGCCCCAGGTGAATGCGATCGGTGATTGATTGCTTCAGACCGCCGTGCGGGATGCCAAAGATCCCATACACAAAGATCACCAGCACCGCGACGATAAAGCCTGCTTTTCCGGCCAGGTTCTTGCCCATCTTTAACTCTCAGCCCCTGCGGCGCGCATTGGAGTCTGCTGCGCCCTGTACATTTCCTGAATCAATTCGTTAGCTCTTGGTGGGTTCTTCAGTGGTCACTGCGGCAATAGCCGTTTTCACCAGTTCCAGCTTGACCCCGTCGGGCAGAGTGCGGATTACCAGGGAATCGTCCTTCATGCTGACGATGGTTCCGCGCAGACCGCCGTTCGTTGTAACCCGGTCGCCGGGCTTTAAGGCGGCCAACTGGCTCTGCCACTGCTTCTGCTTCTTCTGATTTGGTGCGATTAGAAGGAAATACATCGCCGCAAACATCAACAGCAGCAGCGGCAGACCGGTGATGGAGCCGAGAAGACCACCGGCACCGCCTGCGGCCAGCACCAGAAACCCTAATCCGTGAAAACTTAGTATCACTTCACACATCCACCCCGGTGCGCATTCGACACCCAGGGCACTTTCCGCTCAAATCTTCTTCGGCGATGCCCTGCCCCACTCGTCCGGCAACCGGAACCAAAGCAGAGGAGCCCGGGCAGACACACCACGGGCAGGCAACACTTACCTAAGCTTTCAGCATCCGGGTTGCGGGCCAGCCTGTCAAGGCTGCGGAGCCCGGAACACAACTTATGGGGAGGTCGATGCGGGGGTGACCGTCACGCTCAGGCCGGTCAGGTCGCTGTCCGTGACCGTGACAGACTCCTGCAAAGGCTGAAAGCGGGTGGCATTGTCGGAGGCGTTCATCAGTCCACCCCGGCCATTGTTAGCGGCCTGGGTGCTGGCGGTGACTCGCAAGGTGTAGGTCCCCGGCGGAACATACGGAACAAGAAAACTGCCATCCGCGCCGATGTTTCCGCGGCGGTTCAAAGTGCTGTCCGCCTGGTCCGTCAACATGACCGAACCTGAGCGCACGGCAGCCGACGACGAGCTGACCTGACCTGAGACGGTATGCATCCCGGTAAGGCCGAGCACGATGTTGACGTCTGGCCGCTCTTCACCGGCCCCCAGGGTGATCACCGTCGCCTCCGTCTTCCGCAACTTGTTCGGCGCATAGACGTTCAGGCTCATCAACCGCTGACCGCGTCCCCCCTCCATGCCGGTGCCCTGCGGCACGGGTGACTGTACAGAGGCACGCAGAACGTACGCGCCGGCCGGCAGACCGCTCAGCCGAAATCGGCCCCGATCGTCGGTTTGGCCACTGCTCCCGGGGCCAAAAAACGTTCCCGGACGCCCGGCGCCGACTTGGGCGCTCGGCTGAATTCCTGATGTGTCTGCGGGTTGAACTCCGACCTGGACCCCGCCTGCGGGAGACCCGTCATCCCATTGAACCGCGCCCGCAACCGTACCGCCCCGCTGCAGGCTGAGTTGCACGGCAGCACCGCCCGTGCTCACCTGCACCCGAGGAACCGGGGAGAGGGCGTTCAGCGCGTCGCCGCCCTGGTTCAGGGCATTGCGAACGGTTGGGCCATCGTTGATATAACCGGTCATCTCGCTGGTAACGTAGTAGTCCCCCGGGGGACATTCTCGATTGAGAACCGGCCGTCAAGATCGGTGCGCCCCATCGCTATGCGACCGCGATCAACGTCGCTGACGCCTTTTGAGGCAGGCACCAGCATCACCTGCGCAAACCGGGCTGGACGCTGCGTATCCGCACAAACGACACGGCCGCTGACGGCGTATCCAGTGGCCAGGGGCGGTGCGAGCTGTGGCAGGACGGGGGATGGCGCCTGCATCTCCTGGGACAGGGCGCACGCCGAAGGGAGTACACAGAAGCTGAGCAGCGCCAGGCAGCCCTTTAGCCGAAGACGCATGGGCAGGTCACCTCAAACGGACAACACACGTTGGACGGAGGAGCGGGCCAGATCGCCGCGTACCCTCTCCATGGTTTCCAGGTAGAACGCCAGGTTGTGGATGGAGTTTAACGTTGCCCCCAGGGGCTCGCCGCTGGCGTAGAGGTGGCGCAGGTAAGCGCGGGTGTAGCGCCGGCAGACGGGGCAGGCACAGCCTTCGTCGGGTGGCCGCTGGTCGGCGGTATTTTCCTGGCGCTTGATGTTGAGGCGAACCACGGGACTACTGCGGTCGGAGGGGTCCTGCCGCACGAACAAGAGCCCATGACGGCCGGCACGCGTGGGCAGAACGCAGTCCATCATGTCCACCCCCATGCGGGCGTACTCCTCGATTTCGTCCGGGTAGCCCACGCCCATGACGTAACGCGGCTTGTCTTCCGGGAGGAACCCAAGCGTATGGGCGATCATCTCGCGGGTGAGTTCGCGGGGTTCGCCCACGGCGAGACCGCCGATCGCGTAGCCCGGAAAATCCATTTCGACCAGGCGCTCGGCCGACTCCTGACGGAGATCCTTGTACATGCCCCCCTGCACGATGCCGAAGAGGGCCTGGTGGGACTGCTCGAGGTGCTCCGAGGCCCACGGCACCTCGTGCCGGTGCGCTTGCCAGTACTCGAAGGATCGCCGCGCCCACTCGTGCGTCAGCCCCATGGAATCGCGGGTTCGCTCCCAGCTCGCCGGAGTCTCGACGCACTCGTCGAACGCCATCATGATGTCCGCACCAAGAGCGATCTGGACTTCCATGGAGTGCTCGGGCGAAAAGAAATGCTTGGAGCCGTCCAGATGCGACCGGAACTCGACGCCATCCGGGGTGATCTTGCGCAGTTTGGCCAGTGAGAAGACCTGAAAACCACCGGAGTCGGTGAGCATCGGCCGACGCCAGCTCATGAAGCGGTGAACGCCCCCAAGGCGCCGGATCAGATCGTGCCCCGGGCGCAGATAGAGGTGGTAGGTGTTGGCAAGGATGATCTCAGCCCCGCGGTCGCCGGGCCCCAGGCGCTCTAGGACGCTCTGCTCCACGGTTTTGACCGTCGCGGCCGTGCCCACGGGCATGAAGACCGGGGTCTGGATCGTGCCATGGGGCAGCTGAAGTGCCCCGCGGCGACCACCGTCCGGGCTGGTGGCGTTTACATCAAAGACAAGCGACATCGCCCTTCATTGTAGAAGGGCGTCGGCGTTCAAGCTCGCTCCCCGCAACTCGAACGCGGGCCTGGGAAGGTCGATCAGGGCTGAACGGGAGCCTTCTTCTGCAGATCGTTCAGTTGCTCCTGAAGTTTCTGCAGCTCTTTCTCATGCTCCGGCGCATTCTTCTCCAACTGCCGCATCTGGTCTTCCAGGCGCTTGAATTCCTCTGCCTGCCCAGGCCTCATCTCAAAACGGAAGTTCCGCATCCCCTTGTTCATCATGTCCATGTCCTTGGGCATGTCGAACCTGAAGGTCTGCAGACCTTGCATCATCTCCGGCATCCCCGCGCGCAGGGCGGCGGTGGAGGCCACCATCTCCGCTGCCATTACCGGCTGCATGATCTGAAACGAAAGCTGCATGGGAAGCCCCGGAATCATCATGCTCAGCCCGGGGAATCCTCCGGTATCCAGACCGCCGCCCTGCCCGTTGGCCCTGCGGATGTTGTGGATGAAGGTCAGTGACTTCGGCGAGACGGTGATGATGGCGTTCTCTACCATGTCGGGTGCGCGCCGCTTGCTGCACACGTCGGTGGATTCGCCATTCTTCAGGTCGCGCACGTGCACCGAGCAGTGCCAGTCCCCGCTCTCCAGCTTGCGGCGGTACTCTTCCACATCTGCCGGGTTGTACATACCGGGCTTGTCGTAGCTGTAGGTCCGCACCACGTTCAGGACCATGCGATGAGCCCGGTTGGCTTCAGGGCCGCCAACCATGTCGAGCGAGTTCGGGTCCATCGTCACCTCGGTGATGTCGCTTGCGCCCTTGGCGAACTTTTCTGTGCCGGCGAATAGGTCGTCCTTCACCGGAGGTGTATTCTGCGCAGCCTGCGGCGGCTCAGGAAGTGCTGGATCCGGGTCCCGTTGTGCGACGACCGGCCTCAGCGATCCGTGAGTGGCGGCGGCGTTCAACACAGGGAATTGCGCCTGTACCGGCTGAGTGCTGAAGAGGCCCAGGGCGGCCGCACCGGCGCCGCAAAGCAGGCCGAAGCGGGTTCTGGAGAAGGTCTTTCCTGTCATGGTGGTCTCCCTTGTATTTCCCTTTACTGCTTGCATTTCTCTCTCTACTTAATCGAAAGTCAGGGGCACTCCGGCCCGTTGCAGTTGCTCCCGCGCCTGCGCCAGTGCATGCACGGTGACGCGCTCGGTGGTTTGAAACTGGGCAGTGGCGGCCGCTATGCGGTGCTGCTGCTCACGAACCCGTTTGTAGGCGCCTTCGCCTTCGAAGAGCCCGAGAATCAGGGCGGCGGCGATCGCTCCTCGCATCCATAGCGGGCGAACACGCCAGGGGAGCAGTTTGCCGGGCTCCCCGGCCTCCGGGGCCGCGGCAACCCGTGCCGCCCGCTCCCCTGCCAGCGCCCGTGTCATCAGGCGGTCGGTGAACCCGGCCGGTGGGTCCTCGTGCCGGAGTGCCTGGCGCAGTGCCGGTTCCAGCACCTCCAGACCGAGCTCGCCGTCGCCGGTCCTTTCCTCGAATTCTGTGTGCTCAGGCCCGTTCATGGCGTACGTACTCCTTCATCGTGATGGCGGCCTTCTGCCGAAGCAGCTTCAGACCGCGCTGCAGATTGCTTTTCACCGTGGCCAGCGGCTGTCCTAACATCTGGCCAATCTCTTCCGGCATCATCTCTTCGCCGTACCGCAGGATCACGGCGACGCGCATGGCCTCTGGCAGACTGCCGACCATGTTTTCCAGCCGGGAAACCACCCCATCATTCAAGCCGGAATTCGCCGGACCAGGGACGCCGTGTTGCTCTTCCATCCACATCTCGGCCCCTGCCTCAGGCTGGCGAGCATGCCTGCGCAAGGCATCCGTCGCCCGGTGCACGGCGACCCGGCGCAGCCAGAAGCGAATGTGCTCGGCGTTCTGCATCCGCTCTGAGGAACGGTATAACTCCAGAAACACATCCTGCGCCACCTCCTCGGCGGTGCCGCGGTCGCGGGTGACCCGCAGCGCAATGGAAAACACCATGCGCTGATGCTCTTCGACCAATCTTCGGAACTCACCCGGATCCATCGTCATCGTTCTTCACTCGCCTATACGCCTTCCATGGGGCTTGCGGATGCAAAAAAGTAGGAGGACATACTCGGCGGGCATTTGGCGCTTCAGGCTTGAATTCCTCGGGACCACGATTGCTGACATGACGCGTGGTTGCGTGAAAGCAACGAAGTGATCCGGCAGTTGCGGCCGATGGAGAGTGGCACAGATACGTTCCGGCCCGACTTCGTCCAGGCGGGATAGCGGCGTCTAATGCCGTATGCGTCTTTCGCTCATTACTGCAGCACTCGCGGCGGCCTGGTTGCTTCCGTCCATCGCCCAGACACCCGCGCCCGCGGAGCATCCCACGAGCCAGCCATACAGCGGCGACCTCAGCATCTTTGAGGAGCCAAACCGCGACAAGCTGCTGCAAACGGATCGCGTGCTGGACACGCTACACCTCCATGCCGGGTCCACAATGGCCGACATCGGCGCCGGCGGCGGATGGTTCTCGGTGCGAGCCGCACGGCGCGTAGGACCCGGCGGTCACGTCTTCGCTGAAGATATCAACCAGCACGCGGTAGACTCTATTCGCGACCGCGCCGCGCGCGAGCACCTGCCGCAGATCACTCCCGTGCTCGGCACGCCGGACGATCCGAAACTGGCCCCCGACTCGGTGGATGCGGTGCTGATGCTGCGCGTTTACCATGAGGTCGCACATCCGCCCCTGCTGCTCGCCGTGGTGGGGCGGGCGCTCAGGAGCGGCGGCCGGCTGGGGGTCATCGACCACCCGGGCAGCGGCGCCGATCACGGCATCGACGCAGAGGTGGTGCGTCGCGAGGTGGAGCGCGCGGGCTTCCACTACGTCGGCGTCTATGACTTCCCCAAGGGCGATCAGAACGACTACATGATCGTCTTCGACAAGGTGCGGTAATCAAACAGGTCGATGGCATCGGCGGAGCGGCTTCCGATGGCGCTCTCGACGGGTTCCCCTCAGCCTGACTGAGTATCGACGCTCCGGGACAGGAGCAATACCCTGGGAATCTCCGCCGTATGCAACAAGTATTCGACGGTGCGCCCCAGCGAGATGCCTCGCTCACTCGACCGCATCAAGCCGCCAAGGACGAGCAGATCGTACGGCTGTCTGTTCAACTCAGCCATGATAGCCTCGGCCGGCGTGCTCGCCAGCACGACTTGTTCTGAGTGCTGGATGTCCAGACGGCTGATGCGAGACTTGGCTTCCCGTGTGATGGTGTACCCCGCCTGCAGTAGATCGCGGTGCTTGCGTTCGCGCCAGAACATCGGCCCCAGTCGCGGCGCCATCACGGTCATCAGCACAACCTCCGCACCGCTGCCCTTTGCGATGTACGCTGCCACATCCGCCGCTGCCAGCGAGTGACCGAGTCCATTGATCGGCATGAGGATGCGGCGTATCGGCGGCATCTCTACCTCGGAAGACACGGTCAGCAGGACATCCGTTGGAATGTCGCGCAAGACCCGGTCCTGGGCAATGCCGAAGCTGAGGGAGACATCGACCTTCACGTGGTCTGCGCCGATGGTCACGAGATGTTGGCCTTCGGCTGCGGCCTGCAACGCCTCGAACATATCGAGGTCTGGCGACGAAACACGTTGAAGGCCGATGTGCTCAAAATCCGCCGCATGGGAGAGCAGACTTGAGGCCCGAACCACGTCATCCGGGGTCCCGGCGCCCGTGACCGAGATGCCCTGCTCGAACGAAAGCTCGGTCACATCGAACAACTCATTTTCCGCGTGTTTTGCCTTAGCGATGGCGGCAATGATCCTCGCCGGCAGCGCGGGCAACAGTTCGGCTGCGAGAGGCAAAAGCACGCGTTCGCGATCGGCAAGGTAGGCCAGCTTACGGGCTTCTTCGCGGTTCAGGCGCTTGAGTTCCGATTCGCCCGGCCGGCTCTTGGCCGCAAGCCAGTTCATCATCGGCGGGCACGCAATCACCGTGAGAATCGCGACAACGGCGTAGGTGGTGTAGAGGTCTGACGAGAGCAGAAGCAGCTCCGTGCCGACGATGGCAACGACGACATCCGTCCCGCCCTTCAAATTCAGTCCGACTCCCACACTGGCCGCTTCCCACAAGGGCAATTTGCCTGCCCGTGCCCCCAGGAAGCCGAAGAAGATCTTCGCCAGACCCGCGACGACGAGAAGGACAAAGATGCCCTCGATGGACCGCCCGCCACGCAGGTTGAAGAGGTTCACCCTCATCCCTGCAAGCCCAAAGAAGATGGGCGCAAAGAGTGCGATCGTGAGCGCCTGGATGCGCTCTTTCAGAGCCATGGTCGCGCGGGGTGCTTTGCCGAGCAGAACACCGAAGGCAAACGCCCCCAGCAACGGATGCAGTCCGAGCAGGGTTGTGCATGCTGCGGAGACGCAAAGCAGGACAAGTACCAGGGACAGTTCGCCGTTCGGGATGCCGGTCGCGTCGGCAACCCGGCGCATCGCCCAAAACAGAAACCTGCGACCCAACGTGAACATGAACGCGAAGAACAACAAGGCCAAGCCGGTTGCCTTCAGGCCCGCGGTGAACGGATTCGCCCGGTGCTGGACTGACGACACGATGGAGATCAGCGGCCAAACCACAACTTCCCCGGCAATGCCTGCGGCCAGCATGACCTGTGCGTAGTCTCTGCGTAGCGCTTCACGCTCGATGAGCAGCTTCGCGACGACGCTGACCGCCGTGACTGACAGCACCAGGCCCAGAAAGAATGCGCTCGTCAACTCAAGCCCAAAAAGCTTGACGCCAAGCAACATGCCTGCGCCTACGGAGGCGCCAATGGCGCCTGCAGCCGACAGCAGGCCCGGAACCGCTTTCTGGCGGAGGATAGCGAGATCGGCCTCCATGCCGGCGATCATCAGCAGCAGCACAGCACCGATCCAGGACAGCAGAGCCAGAGCGAGCGACACAGCGGGGTTCAGGAACAACGTGCTGTACGCCTCCGGGAAGAGGGCACCCAGGACAGACGGGCCAATCAGGAATCCGCCCAATAACTCGCCGAGGACCTCTGGCTGTCCGAGCTTGCGGCAAAGCTCCGCCATGCCTCGCGCCGCGAGCAACACGACGGCAATGGCCAAAAATGCCCCAAGAAGTTGATGTTCGGAAAAGCCGTGCATGCGCTGCCTCAGGTGCTGAGATGCACGCTGGGCTTTGGCCTTATTTTGAACGGCTCCACGAAGCAGGGCGCCGCCGCGTGCCCGTGGCAAAGATTGTCGTTGCTTGCCTAGTTCACAACTAACGACAGGTTGACCGCATGTGTGATCCCAGCAACCGCCCCACTCACGACGAGCGCATAGGTGCCCGGCGTAGTTGGCTGAGACACAGTGCCCGCCCCTCCCCCTCCGCCAGTGCCACCAGTGCCCGATAGAGGAATCAGTCGAGTGGATCCGCAGCCCGTGAAGCACATGAGCAGAACGAGGCAGCCAGCCGTTCGGGAGAGCCCGGGACGAAGCACGCGACCCGTGAGTCCTCTGCGGCGAGCGCTTGAGATTGGCAGGAGCAGGCCGAAGAAGCAGAATAGAGCTTTACCTCGCTCGCCCAGCTTTACGTCCGGTTCCAGGAGTCCAGTGGTACTCACTCCCGTTTGAACCGTCACGGAGACCAGTACGGCTCCACCCAGCTGCGCAGTGGAAGGGTTCACCGTGCATACCGCGTTGGCCGGTGCGCCTGTGCAACTCAACGCCACAGCCCCCGTAAGTCCCGCCACCGAAGTAAGGCGCAAAGGGTATGTCGCGACAGCACCGCTGGCGACCGTCACCGAGGTGGCGCCATCTGCTGCGAGCGCGAAGTCAACTCCCGTTCCGCTGAGCGTGACTGATTGCGACCCGCTGGCGGCGTTGTCCTTCATGGTCAGGGTGCCGGAACGAGCTCCGGGCAGGGTTGGCGAGAAGGTAACCACCATGCTGCACGCCGCTCCCGGGGCCACCGAGTCGCCACAGTTGGTGGAAGCGATCGTGAAATCTCCCGTCACGGCAGTCGAAGTCAGCGTGAGAGGCATGCCGCCGTTATTCGTGAGCAGCACGGAGCTGCTGCCCGCACTATGACCCACTCCTACGGCGCCGAAATCCAACCCCGATGGACTCAGGGAGACGCCAGCGGGCGCGAGCCCTGAACCGGACAGGCCGACAGTCTGGGTTCGAAATTGATCGGTGATCTGTAAGGTTCCCGTGCGCGATCCTGTGACCGTGGGGAGAAACGCTACCTTGATTGCGCAGGTGCTGTGTGCCGGGAGCGAGGGACCGCAGCCGTTCGTCGCGCTGAAGTCTCCTGCAACTATGACCGCCGTTATTAAGGTCAGGGGCACATCGCCGGCATTCGTCAAAGCAACCTGTTGCGGGGAACTGGAGCTACCAAGCTGCTGAGGGAGGAAGGTCAAGCTGAGTGGACTGAGGGTGTCTGTGGCCGGGCTCTGCCCTGTTCCCGTCAGCTGCGCGGTTTGCGTGCCCGCGCTGTCAGTAACGGTCAGAACGCCTGATCGCGTGCCGCTGCCCTTGGGTGTGAACAGAACAGAGATAGAGCATCCGGTCTGAGCTGGTAACGAACTCCCGCAGGTGTTCGCTCCAAGAACGTAATCGCCCGTGATGGCGGGAAACTGCAGCGTAGCTGGAGTCTGGCCAGTGTTGGATACTGTGATGATCTGCCCTGCGGAGGTCTGGTTGACCAGCATCGAAGGAAAGCTCAGCTGAAGCGGCGTCAGAACGACCGCTGCGCCGGTGAGTCCCGTGCCGGACAGCGGGACGGTGATTTGCCCCCCGGGCACATTCGCGTAAACCGTAAGCAGGCCCGAACGGCCGCCCGTTGCCGTCGGAGCAAACCGGACCGAGACAGTGCAGTTGCTATTCACGGCGATGTTCTGCCCGGCGCATGTATCCGTCTCGGTGAAGTCCCCGCTTGCGACGATGGAGGAGACCGCCACGGGGGCATTGCCAAAGCTCATCAGGGTCACCGACAAGACATCACTCTGAGTTCCAACCTGCTGTGGCAAGAATGCAAGTGGGGAGGGCGATGCACTTAGCTGCGGTTGGAGGAAGTTGTGCGCCGTCAGGAGGGGAGTCTGCCACAAGCCGCGGCCGTAGGTACCTGCCCGGAGCATGCCGACGCGGCCGTCGCCGGTCGCGAGCCCGGCTCCGGCTTGCAACTGGGTTACGGGTGCGTTTGGGAGAGCGGAGCCCAGCACACTCCAGCAGTCCTGGGTCGCGCACGTAGCGATGGCCTGCGTCGCATACACCCCGGTATCCATGGCAAGGTACACGGTGTTGGCATCGTTCGGGTCCACCACCAGGCTATTGGCGGGCGCGTCGGGAAGGTTGGCGCTCACATTCGTCCAGTGCGCACCGAAATCGATCGAGCGGTAGACGTGCGCGCCTGAGCCAAAGCCCATCACCGTCGCATATACGGTCGCGCCGGTTGCATCATGTGGATCTGCGACGACCGCCGAAAGGTCAAAGCCGTATGTATTGAAGCCCGTTCCGCTGTTCTGTACGGGACTTCCGGTAATGTCCGTCCAGGGCGTGCTTGCGTTCCCCAGATCTCCGCCCTTTGTGACGAAGACGTGGCCCGGAAGGGTGCCGCCACCATCCCCCACGCCGGCCATGCCCGCGTAGAGGACCTTTGAACCAACACTTGCCGAAGCACCCGAGGTCGCAACAGGTCCCCCAGCTGCAAGGGAGCGAATGAGGGCGCTATTGACCGTGCAGGGTGTCGCCCCACCATCCATCGCCGGGCTGAGTGCATTGACCGAGCTCCAGCGCGAGCCTCCCGAAGCCGGCCCCCGCCACACGCGGCATGTACCTGTGAGCAATTGGGCTGCCGATTGCGGGTCCAAAAGAGTGGGCGCATCCACGAGTGCGGCGTCGTACATCGTCTGTATCGCGCCAATGTCGGAGGAGCCGGAGAAATCTGTCGCTGTGCACGCGGCCCCGGAACCACATGCCTTCACGTTCACGCCGGCGCCGATGGCCACGTACCAGTTCGCGGGCGCGATTGGGTCTATCGAGGGAAAGCCGCCCTCGCCTGCCGAGAGCTGCGACCACGGCGTGGAGGTACCCGCGCCGATCGTTGCAGCGGAACCGTTCGCTCCAAGACCCACAATGAGTGTTCCTGTCTGGCTCGGATCCTGAGCAAAGCCGATCACTTCAGCGAGGGATCCCCCCACGCCGATCGCCGGATTCAGATTCTGAAAGTGAGTCGCATCGGTCGACGAACACGGTGACCCGGTCTCCGCGACGCCGTCAGTGGAACGCCACAGACCGCCGTCGTTTCCAATAAAGACCGTAGGGGCACCCGAGCTCTGCACAGAAGCTGCGAGCGCGTGCTGCGCGGGCGCGACGGCCGACCGGGCGTTGCAGCCATTCGCCGCATTCGTAGTGTTCCGAAAGGTACAGGACGAGGCGCCCGCATTCAGTTCGCAACGGTAAAGATCCATTGTGCCGGCGAAGAGTACCGTTCCTCCACTAGCCGAGGGTGCTGCGAGCAGCGAGAGGTTGTAGCTCCCTTGAGGGATCTGCGTGGATCCACCCGAGGAGCCCTGGCCCACCTCAAAGGCACCGGCATCAAGCCGGGTGGCGAAGCTGGGCGAAGCGGTGGCGCATTGCCCGTTGCCGCCGGGATTGCACAAGTCCTGCCAGAGTCCCCCATCCTGTTCATTGGCATCGACCGTCAACGCATACAGATCGCCCGTCACGGGCTGCACGGCGAGAGTTCCTCGAAAGATAGGGCAGCTTAGGCTACCTCGTCCGGCACTGGCCGTTGGGCAATTTGCGGAGGTGAGCCCTGCTCCGGGTTGATGTGCCAGGCGAGTCCAGTTCTGGCCGTCGCTCGAGCTGTAGTACCCGTGATACTGGAGCGCCGCGAAGAAGAGCCCGCGTTGCGTGTCCCAAACGACTGAGGTTGCCGGGGCACCCACACCCGCTGTCCCGATGGCGGAGGGCGCTTGAATGATCCTGGCGCCGTCCATCACCGTTGCGGTCTGCCAGGTCACACCCGCGTCAGTGGAGTAATACAGTCCCGGCACTGCCCCGAGCGCCAGCGCGCCCACAGTTCCTCCCTCAACAGAGGTGGACATCGCGGCGACGGCGAGCGTCGGAGCCGCCGTGCTCCACGCGACGCCAGAGGTAGCCAATCCCAAAAAGCTATGGGTTCCGTTAACGCCATCCTTTGATTCAGTGGCAAGCGTCCAGGTCTGTCCACCATCTATGGAGCGCAGAAGGCCAGCCCCGTAATACGAATCGGTTGCGTCATTCGGGTCGCCCGTCCCCGCAAGAACCACAGGATTGGGTGCTGGTTGGACGGCGACGGCTCCAATGGACAGTGATGGCGGGGTACTGCTGCCGGCGTTCGGGGAAAAGGCAGGCAAGGTGTCCGTTAAAGGAGAGAAGCTGACCGCTGACACCGCGGCTGCAGCGTTGGTGCTCTTCCAAACCCCTCCGCCCGTGGTGCCGAGCCAAACGGTGTTGCCGGAAGGGTCGTTGGGATCCACGGCGATCGAAGTGATCCGACCGCTGACCGCGCCGTACAAGCTGGACGTTACGGTTGCGGGACCCAACGGGGTCCAGGCAGAAGAGAGATTCGACAGGGCTGCAGCTCTAGGCAAAACCATTGCTGCAGGTGTCGAGCGCGCCCGGGCAACAGCTTGCCCGGCTCCGGCCGGAGCTACTTCGCGCGATGGCGCGACGGTCCGGCCTGCCAGGAATCGCTTTGCCTGAACACGAGCCGCCTCTGCGTCACCCAGCTGGGAAGCAGACTGGCCGGTCTGGGCAAACGCCCCGGAAAGGCATGTCAATGAACAGACCAGCAGAAACAGAAAGGTTCTGTGCCGGCGTGGCATGGAACGACTGCCACGCCGGCACAGAAGGAGATGTTTCAGTTGGCTTGCGAAAAAGCTCGGCGGCAAGCAGCATTCCTGGGCTTGTTGGACAGAAAGTGGATGCGACCGGCGCGCACGCACACTGGTCAGAAAGGGGCATGGCTCGGTCCCACACACTGTGCACTCCGCAATGCACGGCGTGCGGGTACCAAACTGCCCTGAGACTAAGGGCTGAGCCCGGTCCCGTCACTCCCATCTACGGGGCATTACTAACTGTGTCCAAGCACCGGGTGTGGCTCGTACGGCTCTTCCAGACGCTTGATCTCTTCTTCGCTAAGCTTCAGTTCCAGTGCGCCAAGCGCGTCGTCTAACTGATACATTTTGCTGGCACCAATGATCGGCGAGCTCACACCAGGCTTGGCCATCACCCAGGCCAGAGCGATCTGGGCCGGCTTGACGCCGCGCGTCTGCGCCACCTCGGCTACCCGGTCCACGATGTCCCAATCTGTGTCGCGATAGTACAGTCCGTGGCCAAAATCGTCCGTACGGGCACGCGTGGTCTCGCTCTTTCCATCTCCCCGCTTGCGCGTTCCTGTAAGAAAACCTCGGGCAAGCGGGCTCCAGGGGATACAGCCCACGCCCTGATCAATACAGAGCGGAATCATTTCGCGCTCTTCTTCCCGGTACACCAGGTTGTAATGGTTCTGCATGGTAACGAACTGCGCCAGGCCATTCGCCTTCTGAAAGGCCAGCATCTTCAGGAACTGCCAGGCGTACATGCTGGAGGCGCCGATGTAGAGCGCCTTGCCGGTCTTGACCACTTCATCCAGCGCCTCACAGGTTTCCTCAATGGGCGTGTCCTTGTCGAAGCGGTGGATCTGGTACAGGTCCACATAGTCGACGCCCAGACGCTCGAGGCTCCGATCAATGGAGGCGAGGACGTGCTTGCGCGAGAGTCCGCGATCGTTGGGCGCATCGCTCATCGGGTTGTAGACCTTGGTGGCCAGCACGAAGTCATCTCGCCGCGGCACAAACTCCCGCAGCAGCTTGCCCGTGACGACCTCGCTTTCGCCCAGTGAGTAGACATCCGCGGTGTCGAAGAAATTGATCCCAGCCTCAACGGATCGCTGAACAAAGGGCCTCGCTTCCCCTTCTTCCAGCACCCACTCGCGCCACTTCTTCGACCCATAGGTCATCATGCCCAGGCAGATGGGCGAAACGCGGATCCCCGTTGAGCCAAGCGGAACATAGTTCATGGTCATAAACTCCTGTGCCCTTGGACGCCGCTCAGGAGATTCGAGCATTCCGGTCCAGGTGGAACCTCTTTCCGAGAGGTCCCTGGCATCGAAGGAGTAGGCTGTATGGCGCAAGTGGATTCCGAGCGCCATACAGAAAGGAACGACATGCAAAACTCGAAGGCGAAATTGCTTGGGCTGGTGTTTGTTGCAGCTTCGTTGTCGCTGGGACCGCAAACGGCCGGCGCGCAGTACGAGCAAGGGCACGAACACCATCAGGATTTCTACAACGGCGCGTATAGCAGCGGGCGTGGCGGCAACTACAACCAGGGCCAGGACTACGGCTACGGACAGCGCGGCTACAACAATGGCGCCAATGAAGGCCGAGGCTACAACAACTACCGCAACGACAATCGTGGATATAACAACGGCGGATACAACGATCGGGGCCATGGGATTGGGACGGGCAAAGGGGCGGCCATTGGCGGGGCCGGCGGGGCGCTACTCGGTGCAGTGTTCGGTGGAGGCCTGAAGGGCGCGATCATCGGTGGTGCCGCCGGCGCGGGCATCGGCGCAATCGCCGGCCATGCTCACCAGGAGAGTCAACAGCGCAACGAGTACGAACGGCGATAGTTGCTCGCGTCTCCTCCCGCTCTACGTAGAAACAGCCGCTCTAGAAAGGATTCTTCATGCGTTTCCAGATTTTGTTCACCGCTCCACTGACGATCGCGCTGCTCTGCTCCGCGCCCGCGTTTTCGCAGCAGAGTTCACCGAACCTCGCACCCTCTTCCGCAGCCAACCAGACAGCGGCGACACCCAACTGGAGCAACGATCAGCTGCTGACGTCCACTGTCCACCAGGCGTGGCTGCTCAGCGGACGGAATGAAGCGACCTTTTTTGAAATGGTCACGCAACTTGCCGAAATTTCGGCGCGCAACCGCAATCTTTCGCTTCCGGAAAGCGCCGATGCGGGCCGCCAGGTAGGCGAGAGGATCAAGACCGCAGCCAAGCAGGATACCGACCAGTTGCTCTTTGCCGTGGTTGACGCGGCTGTTCGCAAAGTTGGCAAGCCGCTGCCGGTGACTGGCACAACCCAGCGGTAAAGCACGCAGGACCAGGGATCTCCGGAGTTTTGGGAGTTTTGTTAGAGTTGCGTTACACCTGACATCTCCGGAGGTCAACTTTGTCGTTCCAGACTCGCGCGACAGGCTCGCAGCCTCGTCTTCGCCATGTTCTTTATGTTTCCGCCCTGCCGGTGGTTGCCGTCGCTTGCTGGCTGTTGCCCGTGCGCATGCAGGCGCAGCAGGCATCTTCTGCCGTAGCTGCCAATGACAAGTACGTCTGGCTGGAGGACGTTTCCGGCCCTCGCTCCATGGAGTGGGTGAACGCCGAGAATGCAAAGACTGCAGCAGTCCTTGAAGCGGATCCGCGCTACAAAGGTTTCCTGGCGGACGCGTTGAATGTGGGGGAGGACCCCCGCCGTCTTCCCCTGCCAATCCTGCGCGACAACGACGTCTACAACACCTGGCGCGACAAGGATCATCCGCGCGGACTGTTCCGTAAAACAACCGTGTCGGATTACACGACCGCCGATCCGCACTGGCAGACAGTGATCGACTTCGACGCGCTGGGCAAAGCCGAGCACGTGGGCTGGGTACCCAAAGGCCAGAGCTGCCTTTATCCGAACGACCAGTACTGCATGGTGGCCATCTCCGCGGGCGGTGAAGACGCAACCACTGAGCGCGAGTTCAATTTGAAGACGGACCAATTCGTTGCCGATGGATTTACGCTTCCGCACAGCAAGCAAGGCGTGAGTTGGGTAGATAAGGACACGCTGCTTGTGGACCGCGACTGGGGTGCCGGCACAATGACCAGCTCCGGGTATGCCTTCATCGTGAAGCAGTGGAAGCGCGGCACACCTCTGGACAGTGCGACGGAGGTTTTCCGGGGGCAGGCGTCGGACCAGCTTGGCTCTTCAGCCCGGGTGCTGCATGACGCTCAGGGTCATCAGCTCGTGACCTTCACCCGTGGCGTCACCTTCTTCGAGTTTCAGAACTTCGTGCAGACTCCCCGCCGTGTAGAGCGACTAGCCATCCCGGCGAAAGCCAGTCTCGCAGGCATGGTGAACGGCCGCGTGCTCATTGAGATTCGCGAAGACTGGAAGCCTGAGGGCAGCAGTAAGACCTTTGTGCAGGGCTCCTTACTTGAGCTTCGTGTCGCAGATGTTCTCAAAGATCCAACGCACCTGAAGCCATCCGTTGTCTTTGCGCCCTCAACGCGCGAATTCCTCGAAGGCGTGTCGCACACGAGTTCACACGTGATTCTTACGACGCTTGAAAACGTGCAAGGCCGGGCTTACATCTACACGCCCTCGGCAAATGGGTGGAGCAAACAGAAGCTCAATCTGCCGGAGAACATCGCCGTGAATATCGCCTCTGCGAACGAGACGGATGACAGGTTCTTTCTAAGCGTCACGGGCTTTCTTACCCCGACGACGCTGTACTTCGGCGATGCCGCCAAGGGCTCGATCACCGAGGCCAAGAGTGAGCCGCCGCGGTTCGACGCTTCGGGGGACGCCGTCGATCAGTTTGAGGCAACCAGTAAGGACGGCACAAAAGTTCCCTACTTCGTCGTTCATCCCAAGAACTGGAAATTGGACGGCTCCAACCCGACGTTGATGACCGCGTACGGCGGATTTCAAGTCGCGGAGACACCCACTTACTCCGCTGAGCTTGGAAAGCTTTGGCTGGAGAAGGGGCACGTGTTCGTGCTGGCGAACATCCGTGGTGGCGGGGAGTTTGGCCCTGCATGGCACGAGGCCGGCCTGAAGACGCATCGGCAGCGCATCTATGACGACTTCGCCGCGGTGGGCCAGGATCTGATTGCGCGCAAGATCACGTCAACGCCTCATCTTGGCATCCAGGGTGGGTCCAACGGTGGTCTGCTCATGGGGGTCGAGATGACCCAGCACCCGGACCTTTGGCACGCTATCGTAATCCAGGTTCCGCTACTCGACATGCTTCGGTTCGAACACATTGCCGCAGGTGCAAGCTGGGTTGGGGAATACGGCTCGGTCAGCAACCCGGATGAGCGCACGTTTCTTGCCGGGATCTCTCCGTACAACCAGCTCAAGCCCGGCGCGAACTATCCCACGCCCCTCATCTTCACTACGACAAAGGACGATCGCGTGGGCCCGCAACACGCCCGCAAGTTCGCCGCCAAGATGGAGGAGTATCACGAGCCCTTCTTCTACGACGAGATCACGGAAGGCGGTCACGGCGCGGGTGCCAGCATCCAGCAGGAGGCTCGCACCCGTGCCATCACCTTCACCTACCTCGCACGCCAGTTGGAGTAGCTGAAGCGCCGCGGTCCGCGCTGCGGGGATATACTTCGATGTGTCCATGAAGAAGTCCCCACAGCGCGTGGCTGCAGGTTCGCGCACGCCGAAAACAGCTCCCGAAGCAGCCCATCCCCTCGATCTGGCCCAGGGCCGCCGCGTGCGGTCCACTACAGTGCTTTGCGTACGTCGCGGCGACCAGGTCGTCATGGCCGCCGACGGCCAGGTGACGCTTGGCGCGACAGTGATGAAGAGCTCCGCACGCAAGCTGCGCAGGCTGGGAAACGACAAGGTTCTCGCAGGCTTTGCCGGCTCCACTGCGGACGCTTTTGCACTGTTGACGCGCTTCGAGGCGAAGCTGGAGCAGTACAGCGGGCAACTTGGGCGCGCGGCTGTAGAACTCGCCAAAGATTGGCGAACAGACAAGCTGCTTCGGCAGCTTGAAGCGTTGCTCATCATCGCTGACGCGCAACACATCTACGTGCTATCCGGGGATGGTGATGTCATCGAGCCTGATCCGGTCTCTGACGGCGTCATCGCCACCATTGGCTCCGGCGGCACGTACGCCATGGCTGCGGCAACAGCCTTGATCGAGAACACACAACTCAGCGCGCGAGAGGTTGTGGAGCGCTCCATGAAGATCGCCGGCGACATCTGCATCTACTCGAACCAGTCCATTGCCATTGAAGAACTCAAGGCGGGTGCCTGATGGCCATTTATCTTCCCGGCACCGCTGAAGATCAACCACTTTCGCTGGACGAGATGACTCCGCGCGAGATCGTCGCGGAACTCGACAAGTATGTGGTCGGCCAGGACGCGGCCAAGCGCGCCGTAGCGGTCGCCCTCCGCAACCGCACACGCAGGCAGCGGCTTAGTCCAGATCTTGCCGAAGAGGTCATGCCGAAGAACATCCTGATGATCGGCTCTACCGGCGTAGGCAAGACCGAAATTGCGCGTCGATTGGCCAAGCTCACGCGCTCCCCGTTTCTCAAGGTAGAGGCGTCCAAGTTCACCGAGGTCGGCTACGTTGGCCGCGATGTTGAGTCGATGGTGCGCGACCTGGTAGAGATCGCTATCGACGAGGTCCGCGAAGAAAAGCTGGAAGAGATCGAGGACCGCGCCGAAGCATCGGCCGAAGACCGTCTGCTCGACATGCTGCTCGTTCAGGGAAACACCGCGGCCCCACCTATCGAGATGCGCCCCAGGCCGGACAGCAATCCCCCGCAAGGAACAGAGCAGACCGTGCCGCCGCGCGAGCACCTCAGCCCGGAGTCGCTGACCCCTAATGGCGAGCCCGTGAACCTGATCGTGCTCACGAAGGACGACACCGAGCGCCAGCGCGACCGCGAGCGTCTGCGGCAGCAGTTTCGTGAAGGCCGTCTGGATGAGCGCATGGTCGAACTGGAGACCCGCGATCGCGCCCAGCCCACGGTGGAAGTCATCTCCAACGGACAGGACGAGTCCGAGGCTTCCGGGATCAAGGACATGCTGACGAGCATGCTCGGCGGGCGCACGCGCAAGCGGCCCATGAAGGTCGTAGACGCATTTGACTATCTTGTGCAGGAAGAGGAAGCGCGTCTGCTCGACATGGACGCAATCACACGCACCGCAGTAGAGCGCGTCGAAGATTCGGGCATCGTCTTCCTCGATGAGATCGACAAGATCGCCGGCCGCGAAGGTGGCCACGGCCCCGACATCAGTCGCGAAGGCGTGCAGCGCGACATCCTGCCAATTGTGGAAGGCACCACCGTCAACACCAAGTACGGCTTCGTCGCGACGGACCACATTCTGTTCATCGCGGCTGGGGCATTTCACGTCTCCAAGCCCAGCGACCTCATCCCCGAACTGCAGGGGCGCTTCCCTATTCGCGTTGAGTTGAAGCCCCTTACCGTGCATGATTTCCTGCGCATTCTCACCGAACCTCGCGCTTCGTTAGTGAAGCAATCCGTGGCATTGCTGGAGACCGAAGGGCTTGCTCTTGAGTTCACCCCGGAGGCCCTCTCCGAGATGGCCCGCTTTGCCTTCGAAGTCAACGAGACCACGGAGAACATCGGTGCGCGCCGGCTGCACACCATCATGGAACGCGTTCTCGACGAGATCAGCTTCCAGGCTCCGGACCTGGTGAAAGCAGCAAGGCACAGCGAAAATGGCACCCCTGCACCCACAGAGAACGTTCCGCTCCTCTCCCCACGTCCTCACGGCAGCGGCGGGGAGTTCACGCTTACGGTGGACCAGGCCTATGTGCAGAAACAGGTAGCTTCCATCGTGCAGAACCAGGATCTCAGCCGCTACATTCTCTAGAGACTCGCACCGCTGCAAAGCTCACCCTATACTGAAGCCAACGTCTTCCGGGAGCTCGGATTGCCTCGCACAATCGGCCGCAAACTCTTATGGGCCTATGCGCTGCTGATGATCGTCGCTGCGTACGGGTATGCCCGTTACGACAGCTACATGATGGACGGTGATGGCACTGCCTTTCTCGATATCGCGCAGGACCTGAACACCCATCACGCATCGCTGGCCATCAATGGCTATTGGAACCCTGGCTACCCCGTCGTGCTTGCGCTCGCAGGAAAGGTAGCGCACCCAACGCTTTGGCGTGAGCTGGCCGTTGTTCGCTTAGTCAACGTTGCGGTCTTCCTCGTAACAATGGCCGCCTGCGTCTTCTTCACTACTGGCCTGACCCGTGTTCGTGCACTGGCCGACTCGATGACGAACGAATTCGCTCTACCGCCCGCCGCACTGCATCTGCTCGGGCTGGCGCTCCTGGTCCTCAGCATGGGGCGCGAGTTGCCCATCGCTGCTCCGCGTGCTGACACACTGCTGCTGGCGTGCCTGTTGTTCGCTGGGGGCTTTTTGCTCCGGATTCTCGAGTCTCCGGGGATGCTGTTGTATGCAGGCCTTGGTGTCGCGCTTGGCTTCGCTTACCTGACGAAGTCCTTTGCCTTCCTGCCCTCCGTGGCATTGTTTCTCGCGCTGCTTGTTCGAGGTACTCGACAGCCTCCCGCTACTCGAACCCGTGCACTTGCAGGGACGGTGCTTGCGGCTGTGCTCTTTGCGTTGATCGCCGGCCCGTATTTGCTGGCCATCTCGCGACAGGTCGGACACTTCACCACCGGCGAATCCGCACGGCTGAACTACGCCTTCTTCATTGACATGACCCCGCGCTGGCACGAGTGGTTTCAGCACGATCTCGGCCATGCTGGCGGACAGTTCCTCCACCCCGAGGCTGTGCTCAACACGCAACCGCCGGTCTTCAGCTACGCAGCCCATCCTCAAGGCACGTTTCCGCTTTGGTTTGATCCGGCGTGGTGGACCGCGGGCTTGAAGCCGCACATCTGGATCAAAGGCCACATCTTTCGCCTGGCCCGAAACATCGTTGTGTTCTTCCGCTATCTGCTGGGACGGCCAGAGATCTTCGTGCTCCTCGGCACGTTGCTTGCCTTCGGTTCCGCGTTGCCGAGATTGCGATTGCGGCGAGAGGCACGACAGCAAACTCCATGGTGGGCGATCGCACCCATCGCCTGGGGCTCGCTGATGTTTCTGATCTACTTGCCGGTTGATCTGCAAGATCGGTATTTGACTGGGCCGCTGTTGCTCATTGTGCTTCCTCTGTTTGCGGCCCTTCAGCCCCGTTTGACTGCGAAGCGTTCCAACCCCGAAGCGGGTTCCCCTGAGCTGCCGCCCTTCGTTCACGCACTTTCCAGCGCACTCATTCTGCTGTTTGCGGGGATCGTACTGCTGCAATCAGCAACCTACCTCGCGGATCGTCGACGTCACACGCCTCCAGCGGAGCAGCATCACCCCGGCTTCGACCCACAAATCTTCACCGCTGCCGCTGCACTGGATCACCTTGGTCTCCAGCCCGGCGACAAGATCGCCTGCATGGGCGATCTGGCGTGCTACACCGACTTCTATTGGGCGCGGCTCGCGGGCACACAGATTCTTGGAGAAGTCGAAACGCCGAATGAGGCGAATCCTGTGACCGTGTGGAACAGCATCGCCGACAAACACATCGTTACCGATCCGCTCGCCCGCATGGGTTTGCGGTACATCGTGAGCATCTTCCCTAACTCGGCACGAAAGCCTGATGGCTGGATTCAACTTGGGGGCAGCAACTTCTTCGCGTACCCGTTGCAGGCTCCAGTGGACGCAGCCAACGCATCAACCATCGCAGCCTTCAATCCCGTCCCATAAGCCCTGCACTTAGCGCCCTAACGCGGACAGCTGCCTTGTTGCACGAAGGTGCTGCCCACACCGAGCGCCGAGTTCGCGAGCGCGTCCACCTGGCAGGGCAGGTACATCAGCACGGGCTGATCGCCAGTACCGGGCATGGGCGCACCGGGCGCAAAGGCGTGCAGTGGATACGCGCTCTTGAACTCCGGTCCGGCAAACACCCACGGCGGACTGTAGGTCTCCGGCACACGGTCAAGAATGATCGCGGTGAAGCGATGATCGCGAATGGCGTGCTGTACTTCCGCAACGGAGGGCGCATCGGGTCGCCCCAGCACAGCGTCGAAGGCGTCCATTTCGGCGTGCATTCCCTTGCCAGCGAGGATGCTGTCATAGCTGTGGTTTACCAGCCAGACATCGCCCGGCGTAGCACGGAGATGGTCGATAAACTCCCACCGCAAACGTGCTGCATCTCCCGACATGGCGAAGGCCCCCGGCCGATACAGATGCATCGCGATCTGTGAGAACGCAACCAGCCAGATCAACGTTGGCCATGCAAATTGGAGCGTGCTGAGCCTCTCGTGAGGAGCCTCACTGGATGGCGCTTCGAAGGTCTCGGTGAGTCGGGCAAGCGCCATGCCGAACAGCAGACAGAGCCACGCGTACACCGGCATCAACGTGTTGTAGTACGAGCCGACATGGGCGCGCGCGAACCAGATGCCCGTGACAATCAACGCAGTCAGGTAGCCGTAGAAAGCTCCTCGTCGGCTGCGCCAGGACACCGGTCGCAACACTGCGGCAAAGATGATCAAGGCCAGAGCCAACGCGAGCGGCTGAACAAGGTCGTACGGCACATAGGTCTTCGCGTAAAAGGGCGACAGCCCAAGTTCTTTCACTGAACCGAAGACGAAGTAGCTGTACCACCGCCCGGTGGTGTGGTTGAACCACCAGATGCTGCCATAGGCCATCACGGCGAACGATCCCAAACCCAACAGCAGCCGCTTCGGGCGTTGCCAGTCCACCAGAAAGGCGAGGACGGCCAGGGGCAGGAAGCTCTGCTTTGTTTGGAATGCCAACACCCACACCAATGCTGCCAACACAGGCGAGGAGAACCGCATGCAGTAGATCGCCAGCAGGAAGAGAAAGAGCGACAGCGAGTCCACACGGCCGATGTCATACCACGAGAGCACCAGGCCGTAGAGCATGGCGAACAGCCCTGCGCTGGCCAGTGCAGCCGTGCGATTGCGCGTTTCGCGATACGTCATGCCCGCTATGACGACGCAGCTTCCCAACGTGGAGAGAATAGACACCATGCGCAGCGCTGCGTAGCCCACGCCCAGCACCCTGGTCATCGCAGCCGAGGCGTAGAAGAACAGCGGAGAGTAAAGAAAGGGCGCCCACTCCAGCGAGGGGCGAACATAGACTGGCATGCCGTGTGCCACCCGCCAGACCGTGGTCATCATCGCGGATTCCATACGATCGAGTTCGAACGGATAGCGGAGGCGCTTCAATGCCACGGCGAGAAACATCAGCACAGCAAGGATCGAAATAGCTGCTGTTGCGAGCTTCACCCAGCGGAGAAGGCGCTGCCAACGGTCCGCTCCCGCGTGGAATACTGGATCTGTTACCTGCAAAGCCTGACCTGCTTCAGCGAAGTGCTGGGTGGAGTTTCAGGCCCAGTATAGAGGGAGCGGCACACCGGAGTGACGGATCACAGCCAGGCACTCACGCCATCGCAGCCTGCAGTCGGAGTCGCGAAAGACGACCCGCTTCGCGCAGATCTTCCTCGTGGCCATCGGCGCCTGGCTGGTCGCCTTGGGGCTGTTCAATCTTCTGCACCCCAGCGACTGGGCCATGGGCGACTGGCTGATCAACTACTCCGGCGGGTTTGTGCGCCGCGGTCTGATCGGGCAACTTGCTTTGTTTCTGCGTTCGGCGCATCTTCCGCTGCTCTGGACCGTGTTGCTGGTGCAGTGGGCGCTCTACGCTGTCGTGCTCTCCACCGTGTGGAGCCTGATGAAGTCCGTCAGGTGGAACTGGTGGACGGCCGCGTTCTTCTTTTCACCGGCTACACTCGCTTTTGTACTGCTCGACCCGCCGTTTGCCTTCAGGAAAGAGCTCCTCTTCTTTGCGCTCCTCGCGCTTGCACTGGGCACTGCCGAAGAACAGCCACTTCACCCCAAACGAACCCCGATTCATCACGCGGTCCTGCTCGCGTTGGGATGTGCGATTTGCATCCTGTCCCACGAAGGGCTGATCGTCTTTCTCCCGTATGTATTTGCCGCTCTGTACCTTCGCTCCCGTGACCTGCGCTGGAGTGTAGAAGCCTTTGCCTTGCCAGCCATCGTGAGCGTGACGTTGTTCGCCGTTGTGTCACACTTCCCCGGCAACGCGCAGGTCGCGCAGACAGTGTGCACGTCGATCGGCGGCAGCCTGACCACGCCTCCCTCAGGGGTATGCGGCGGGGCGATCGACTACCTGGCGCACGACTCGGCGTACGCGCACGGCGAAGTGGTACGGGTGATGCTTGCCGGGCGTTACTGGACCCGTGTTCCCTGGCTCTTCCTTCTGCCGCTGTTGCCCGCCGTACTGGGCTTGGCGCAGCTCTGGCGCACCGATCGACCTGCCGCGCGAGTGCTCTTGAGCACAGCTGCCCTGGCCTGGCTTCTTTCGGTTTCGGTCTTCTACTACGGCACGGATTGGACTCGCTGGATCTATATCCATAGCTTCAGCTTGATGATGCTGATGCTCTACACCCAGACGTCAGGGTTCCAAAGCAGCACAGGACATCGTTCGATCCTGTTCGAGGGAGGGAGCCCGAAACGATGGGCTGCGTTGGCCTTGCTGCTGATGTACTGCCTGGGCTGGGAACTCACCGTGTACGGCCAGCGGCCTCTGTATGGCAGCTTTGCGCGCTTCGTCACGCACAATATGGCCCGCGGTCAGCAGTAGCGTTCGCTACCTGAACCGCGGGCCAGAAGGTACGTGGTGACTGACTTCCTTACGCCGGCGTCAATTCCGAGACGCGCTTGGCAAGGAGCTCTTCGAGGTTTCCGAGTGCTTCGGAGAAGCCTTCGATTCCGTCCTTGAGCTTGTCGTGCGCCATGCGGTTCTCGGCGTGCATCTTCTCGAAGGTCGCCTGGTCCATGTGCATCTTTTCGATCGGGTCAGCCGCGGAGGTCGCCGGATCAAGCTTGCGCTCGAGCGTCCCTTCCTTGTCCTGCAGCTCCTTCAGCAGCTTCGGCGCAATGGTCAGGAGGTCGCATCCGGCCAGGTGCTCGATTTCGCCGATGTTGCGGAAGCTGGCACCCATGATCTGGGTCTTGTAGCCGAATTTCTTGTAGTAGTGGTAGATCTCTGTGACGGATTTGACGCCCGGGTCGTCTTCCGGTGCGTACTCCTTTGTGCCCGTGTCCTTCTTGTACCAGTCGAGGATGCGGCCCACGAACGGCGAAATCAGCGTCACCTTGGCCTCAGCGCAGGCAATCGCCTGATGCAGACCAAAGAGCAAGGTCAAGTTGCAGTGAATGCCTTCCTCTTCCAGATCCTTCGCGGCCTGAATGCCCTCCCACGTCGAGGCAATCTTCACCAGCACGCGATCGCGACCGATGCCGGCCTGATCGTACTGATGAATGATGTCGCGGGCCTGCTCCTTGGTCTTCTCGCGGTCGTAACTCAGGCGAGCGTCCACTTCGGTCGAGACCCGCCCCGGCACGATCTCCAGGATCTTGCGTCCGAAAGCAACGGCAAGCGACTTGAACGCAGCCGCGGCGACCTCTTTGTCGTCCACCTTGTCGCCCAGCTTTTCCCGGGCCTGGCTCAACACATCGTCCACGATGGACTGGTACTCCGGCATAGTCGCAGCCGTTGCGATCAACGACGGGTTCGTCGTTGCGTCCGTAGGCTTGAACTGCTTGATGGAGTTGATGTCGCCGGTGTCAGAGACGACCGTCGTCATTGTTTTCAGCTGTTCGAGTAGGTTGGCCATGGCAAACTCCTGCGTGGGCGCGCCGTCCGTCGGCGTCTAGGCTCCCAATTATAGGATGCTTCTGCTTCGAAAGTGACGCTAAACCGCAGGGTCACGCAGGTTCAGACCGTAGCCGACCGGATCACCACCAAACCCCAACAAATTCGGCTATCCGCGAGCACCTCCCTGCCGGCCGTCGATGAGTTGCTGATACAGATCAATCGTCTGTTGGGCAATGGCGGTCCACGAAAAATGTGCTTCGACCCGCTTCCGTCCGGCCGCTCCCATCGCCTTGGCCTTCGCAGGGTCAGCGAGCAGTTCCAGGAGGCGGCGCGCCAGATCTCGCGCAAATTGTTCAGGATCCGAGGGAAAAGTGGTCGTGGGGTCCTGCGCAAAGGGCACAAGGTGCCCCGTTTCGCCTTCGACGACCACCTCCAGGATGCCGCCCGTGGCGGACGCCACTACCGGCGCACCGCACGCCATGGCCTCCAGGTTGATGATTCCAAAGGGCTCATACACACTCGGACAACAAAACACGGCACAGTGCGAGTAGAGCTGGATGGCCTCCTCTTTGGTCACCATCTGCTCGATCCAGACGATGTTGTGCCCAACGCCGAGAGGATCTCCGGTCGCAATCGCGTGCCCCTCAGGCTGCACCCCGGGCGCGCTGTGGACCTCCACGGCGGCCGGCTGGCTGAACGGCGTCCATTTGCGCACGGCTTCGACCTTGGCTCTCATCTCGGCGGCGATCTCTGGCGTATCCGGGGCTCCGGCGCAGAGAACAACCTGTGTTCCAGGCGGGAGGTGCCGGATGGCATCGACCAGGTGCGTTACGCCCTTCTGCCGGGTGATCCGGCCGACAAACAGAACGTACGGCCTTGTCTTGTCGACCCCGTACTTGTCCAGCGCGCCTGTGTCCGGGGTCCATTGGTATTGCTGCAGATCGATCCCGTTGTAGATCACATGGATGCGCTCCGGATCGACGTCCGGATAGGCGCGAAGGATGTCCGCCTTTGTGCCGTTGGACACTGCCACGATGGCGTCAGCGTCCAGAATGGCGGTGCGCTCCATCCATGAACTGAGCGCGTACCCCGAGCCAAGTTGCTCCGCCTTCCAGGCCCGCAGCGGCTCCAGGGAGTGCGTCGTCAGCACAAACGGCACACCGTACAGCTTCTTCGCCAGAAAGCCGGCCATGGACACGTACCAGGTGTGCGTGTGCACCACGTCCAGCTTGTCCAGGTGGAGTTGCTGCAGCAGGTTCAGCGACATGGCCTCGAGCGCGCCCTTGAACTTCGCCTTCGTGCCGTCAGTGATAGCGCCCCACGGCTTTTCAAAGTGCACTTCCAGGTTTGAGTTTGGAGCTTCGGTGTGACCAGGAATCTCCTCATGAGCGGGCACGTCGCCCCAGGCATGCACCTCGACCTCGATCCTCTTTGCCAGTTCGCGCGACAGATACTCCACATGCACCCCGGCCCCGCCGTAGACATACGGCGGATACTCCCGCGTCATCAAGCCAACCCGCATCCTGTTCGTCCTCCATGTGCCCGGCAGCGGAGTGCCGCCCTGCCGCCCTTCGCCGCGCCGCCATTCTATGATGCCCGCGGGCTCCCCTGCCTCGAGGGCGCCTTTGTCGGTGATCGCAGACCGTCGTGAACTGCCGCAGACGACCCAGCGTACCCTACTCTGAAGCGTGACTCTCCGGTACACTCGGGCCAACCGTCCCGCGATGAAGCGATCCCATAAAAAGCTCGTTTGGTTGATCTGCCTTTTTATGGCCGCCGCCGCGTCCGCCCCTGCCCTGCCCAGGGCTCGTCCAGCCAAGGTGCCGGCCGCAGCCGCCGCGCCAAGCCTCCTCCCTGAGGGGGATCCCGAGACGACTTTTTCCCTGGAGGGTGATCGCGAGCCACTCGTTCTGCTGGAGGGACGGTGGCGTTTTCAACCCGGGGATGATCCTCGCTGGGCCGACCCGCAGTTCAATGATTCGGGATGGACTCTGGTCAAATCCGGCAGCGACTGGGACGAGATCGGCTACCACAAGCTCGATGGCACGGCCTGGTACCGCTTCCACGTCACGCTGCCCGCAGGCGAGGAGGCCTTCAGCCTCCGGCTGCCGGTGATTTACACCTCCTACCAGGTGTTTGTGGATGGCAGGCTGGTCGAAACACGCGGGCGGATGCCGCCCAGTCCCGGAACGTACCGCTCTCGCCCCGTGGTGATCGATCTACCCACTGCATCCCGGCCCGCACCGGAGACGGTGACGATTGCACTGCGGATCTGGCACAACCCGGTCTGGAGCCGCTACCGTCATGGCGGTCTGCAGGGTTCAGCCGAGGTCGGACGCAGCGACCTTCTGCATGACCGGTTCGACACGCAGGAGCAGGCGTACCTTTGGCAGTACAGCGACGACTTCGACCTGGGCGCATTGGACCTGCTGGCCTTCGCGGTGGCGCTGGCGTTCTTTCTTACCCGGCAGACCGAACGCGAGTTCCTGTGGTTTGCGCTGCTGGTGCTGGGGCAGGGTGCCTATCACCTGATCCGGGCGTGGGATTTCCTGCATACCGGCAACCTGCTTTTCTACGAGCTTGCAGAGACCGTCTTCCAGACGATGTTCCTGGCCTCTGCCCTGCTCTTCTTCCGCACTCTGTTCCATGGCAAGTGGACCAATGCGTTTGTTTTTGCGCTGGCGTGTTGCGGCTTGTCCGCCCTGGTAGACCCGCTCGCCTGGATGGGCGCTGTCACTGTTGCTCAGGAGAATCTGCTCACCATCCTGTTTCTGCTTCCGGTTTTTGGCTGGATTCTCCTGTTCGTTCGGCAACAGGCAAAGAACAAGCAGCCCGACGCGCGCATACTACGAATCCCCATCACGCTGCTGTTCGTGTCGTTTCTTTATGGCCAGTCTGTCTGGATGCTGCAAACGTTCGGCATGACCTGGTTCAGCAGCTTCTCCATACGCTGGCGTCACCCCTTCTACTTCACCCTGGACGATCTGGCCGAGGCACTCTTCCTGCTCACCATGCTGGTGATCCTGTTGCGGCGTTTTGCCCTGCGGAGTCGCGAACAGGATCGCGTCGAATCAGAGATCGAGGCCGCCCGCTCCGTTCAGCAGGTGTTGGTTCCCGAAACGCTTCCCCGTATTTCGGGGCTCGCGATTGGGACGGCGTATCACCCTGCCCAGGAGGTGGGCGGAGACTTCTTCCAGATCCTTCCACTGGCCTCGGGCGAGACCATCATCGTCATCGGCGATGTAGCTGGCAAAGGCCTTCCCGCTGCCCTGCAGGTATCGCTCGCCGTGGGAACACTGCGAACACTGGCCGAGCGCACCACCTCGCCCGCGGAGATCCTCTCAGGCCTCAATCGCACGCTCCAGGGCCGCAGTGCGGGCTTCACCACCTGCCTTGCCCTGCACATTTCGACGGACCGCACCGTGCTCACCTTCGCCAACGCCGGGCACATCGCTCCGTATGTCAACGGTTTTGAGCTGCGAACTGAACCAAACCTTCCGCTGGGTTTGATTCCGGACGCCCTCTTCGACGAAGTTCGCTACGCGCTTAGTCCCGGCGACCACGTCACCGTTCTTACGGATGGTGTGCCGGAGGCGATGCACCACCGCGAACTCTTCGGCTTCGAGCGAACCGGCCTGATCAGCCGGCAACCGGCTGGCGAGATCGCTGAGGCGGCCCGCAGCTTTGGTCAGACGGACGACATCACGGTGCTGACCATCGACATTGTTTCCGTTCCGGCCTCGCACACCGAGCAGTTGCAGCCCGCGCTGCAGCCGGCCTGAGCCTCTGCCAGCCCGCAGCCCGGTCGGACACGAATTTGCGTCTGCTGAAGTAGGTCGCGCTCACGACGGTTGCCATCTGCGATACAGCATCTCCCGCATTTCCTGCGCGCGGTGGCGCCATGTTTCACTCAGGCTGGCTTCCCATCTTGCCTCGCGCAGACGATCCTCGAAGCCGTTTGTGCGCAGGTCTTCGAGCGCCACGGCAGCCTCTTCCGCTGTCTCCACGAGCTTGACCAGCGGCTCCTTGTCGCGCAGCGCGTACACCGCGCGGGTGGCCAGGATCGGGTGGCCTGCGGCCAAATGGTCGTAGAATCGCGTGCTCGACCCCGAGAACGTCGGTTCACGCAACCGGTACGGCAGCACCGCCACATCGACCCCCCGCGCAAACCGGTGCAGTTCGGTGTAGGGCCGCGCGCCGATGAAGCAGGTCTGATCGCTGCGCATGACCCATTCCCTCGCTCGCCGCTGCTGCCGGTCGCGAATCCGCATGTCCGTAGGCCCGACAAAGAGCCAGAAGAGCCAGGGCGTGCGACGCAGCAGCTCTTGCAGGAAGACCCAATCCGTATTCTCCGCGAGGTTTCCGATTACGCCCGCCGTTGGTCGAGGCAGATGCCCGTAGGGATCAGGTAACGATAAAGCAGCCTTCAGCGGCGCAGGGAGAAGACTCCGTGTTCCCGTCGCATTCGACAGAACTTCGCAGCGCTCGGGAGGGCAGGTCGCCTGAGTGCGCAGATACTCGGCGATCCTTACGGAGTTCGGACAGACCAGCGTCGCTGCCCGGCACATTCGCTGGTCCAGCTTTCGGACTCGCTCGAACGAGGAACGCCCGTACATCGCAATCAGATCGGAAAGCCAGTAAACCACCGGCCCTGGCCACTGTTCGGCCACAGGAGCAAAGAAAGGTGTCGTACAAACAAGGACGGATCGTTGCGGCGAGCGTACCTGCGCCGCTAACCTGCCGGCCAGATCCGGTCCGGTGCCGATCAACGCCGAAATCGGAAAGCGCGCGTACCCGCGCACGAGCGGAAACGTGCGAATGCGGAGCCCCGTATCGGGCTGCAGCCGTTCCGTCGAACGAAAGCTGTTCTGCACTGGATAGAGCCGCCGTACCGGTTCCCAAAGGATGACGGGCACGAGCTCCGAAAGCGCGGAGGCGAACTCCAGATCAAGCGCATCGGAAAACTGCAGAACGTGCCAGACTTCCTCTGCACCGCTCACTCCGATTGGAAACACGCTGGCCATTATGCAGCAACCTGATGACAACAGGCGCTACAAGCGGCATTTCACAGGAACTCGCAAGCCGGTAGAGCTAGGGAGCCACCGAGCGCAGCGTCACCCATTTGCGCCCTAAATACAGCTTCACGGCGTCCGGGTGGTCGGCCGTGAGCTGAAGCGGACGCGGACGCCGCATCGCTGCATCGGCCTGGGTCGGACCTTCTCCGACCGTGTGGTCTCCCAGGTCCATCAGCACGAAGTGGTCCCCCACAAAGCCGCCGCCGTACGCGCCGGCGCGCAGGCCGACATCCCCAAAGCGCAGCGGGCCCTCGGTGACCAGGTAAAACTGGTAGCGCTCCTGAACGGAGCTGGAGTACCCCGAACTATCAACCAGTGAAACCCAGAGGATGGATCCGTTCGCGAACTTGGTGCCGCTGGCATTCCGAAGCTGAAGTGGTGCCGTCCGGCCCGCAAAGTACACCGTCTGCGGTAGCAGGGATGACATCTTCTCTGCCGTGAACGGGACCCCCGGTCCGGCAGTGGTACCGGCCTTCTCGGGGGCCGGCGCTGCGGTCTGGGCTGCGGCGTATGCGCTGAAGGGATGGCCCAGGACGCTTCCCGCCAGCAGCACGGCCGTACCGGCCAGCCGCCCGGCGAAGTTCAATCTTGTGCGCGATCCAACCTTCATCGTGTCCAACCTTCCTCTTCCCGTTCCGGTTCTTCGAATCTTGCCCGCGCCCCTGCCTAGCGATACGGAGTCGCGACGTCTTTGCCTTCTGTGATCGTGTAAAAACCGTCTAGCTTTTTCGGCGCGGGAATGGTCTCGGTGTGTCCGCTGGGCCAGTGAATCTCGATCTTGTCGATTACGGTGGCGGGACCGAGACCAAAGTGCGGCCGCTGGTCAGGGCTGGAAGCGAAGCTGCCACCCGCGATGACATCCGCGCGTTGGCGAAAACCATTGGCCGTGACCCAGATAGTTGCGCCCACGGCATCGCGTGGACTGCCAGGCTTCCCGGGTTGCGTTGCCGGAGCTCCGACCAGCTTGAAGGCGATCCAGTGGTTGCTGTTGCTCACCACGTTCCTGAACAGCGACGGTGGGCTGTCGATATTGTTCACAACCACGTCCACGTGGCCGTCATTAAAGAGATCCCCGAAGGTCATGCCGCGCGCGGGCGCCACCTTCGCCAGAGCCGTGCCTTCCACCGCAGGCATCAGCTTCAGCTTGCCGTTCTCATTGCGGAACAGCAGAGGACGCTGGGCCCATGTTGTGCCCCAGTTCTGCGTGTCCGCCTGGGGGTACACGTGGCCGTTCACAAACATCAGGTCCAGCCAGCCGTCGTTGTCGTAATCGAAGAAACTTGTGCCCCAGCCAAGGAACGGAATCGTCTGTTCGGCGATGCCTTCCTGGTACGCCACATCGGTGAAGTTAGCATCGCCGTCATTGCGATAGAGAGGCTTGTAGTCGTCAGAGAAGGTCGTGTTGTAGATGTCGATGCGCCCGTTATGCGTGAGGTCCCCGGCGGCTATGCCCATGCTGGCCGTCTCGCGGCCGCTCTCGTTGAGCGCGTATCCACTCGCGAAGCTCGCGTCCTCAAATGTGCCGTCACCCTTATTCAGATAGAGGTAATTCGGGGTCGAATCGTCCGCCACCAGCAGGTCCGGCTTGCCGTCACCATTGACGTCAATGAACAAGGATGCCAGTCCGTAGTAATGGTTCTTGTCCGACACGCCGGCACGCTCACTCACGTCCGTGAAGGTACCGTTGCCGTTGTTATGGAACAGGTGATCGGGCTCTCCATGAAGTCCGTGGGGACCGCACATCACGTGCACGCCACGAAATTCGCAGAAGCTATGGGCAGTGTCGCCCCCCCGAACCAGGTCGTCCACCTTGACGTACCCAGGCACAAACAGGTCGAGGAAACCGTCGCCGTCGTAGTCTCCCCAGGTCGCCCCGCTGGACCACGCACCTACGGTCACGCCGGCCTTCTCGGCCACGTCAGTGAAGGTGCCGTCATGGTTGTTGTGGTAGAGCCGGTTGTTCCCGAGATTGGAAACATAAATGTCGGGCCAGCCATCGTTATCGAAGTCACCAACCACAGCCCCGAAGCCCCAGCGGTCATTGGCTACCCCGGCTTTCGCGGTGACATCCGTAAAGGTCCCGTCATGATTGTTATGGAAGAGCGCCGCATGCGGCGGCTTGGTCTTGCCCTGCTCCGCGTCATAGCTTGAGCCGTTGACGAGGTAGATGTCCAGCCACCCGTCGTTGTCGTAGTCGAGCAGCGCCACGCCCGAGCCAATCGTCTCGGTAATGGTCGCCTTGGCGGGAGTCCCCATGTGGTGCGTCCAGGCTGCAAGGCCCGCCTGCTGGGCCACGTCCTTGAACAACACCGGACCGCCCGCAACGAAGCCACCGGCCGTGATCGGGCGATGCTGCGCATCGAGAACGGCTGGATGTGCCCCACCCGTCGAGGACCCGCTCCCTTGAGCGGCTTGCCCCCCCTCGACCGGCCGCTCCGCCTGCTTTTCCAGCGGGGAAGGATTCGGGCTTTGTGCTCCCAGGCTCATGCCCGCGAGCCCCAAAAGAAGAAATCCTGTCCCAAGCCTGCGTGCCATCTCACCGTGCATTCTCTTCATCCACTTCATCATCGCGCACTTGCAGCCATCGCGATCAGTTCCCACCCGCGTTCATTCCGGTTGAGGGTGCAGGGGCGGCAACCGTCGCAGGAGTTGCCCCGACCGTCGGTTTCGACTCGAGATCATGGGTGTGCCACGGCACACTCTCGTTCGCAATGGCGTTGTGTTTGCGGAGGTACTCCAACGCGAAGGTGCTGGCCATCGGATCGTCCTTCTGGTCGGCAAAATACGCCGACTCCTTCGCCGCCTGTTCCTTCATCCCGAGCCTGCGGTACAGGATAGACAAGTTATAGTGAGCGGCCAGATCGTCCGGATCGATGCCCTGCAGCGCCTGGTACTGCTCCAGCGCCTCTTTGTACTTGTGCTGCTGGTACAACGAGAACCCAAGCTCCCGGTGTGCATCCTTGGAACGCGGAAACGCGGTAAGCACCTGGTTCAAGTCGTTGATGGCCAGATCCAGATTACCCTCGTTCCGCTCCACCAGCGCCCGATAGTACAGTGCACGCGAGTTGTTGGGCGCGATCTCGAGGGCCTTCTCGAGATGTGGCCGCGCCTCACTGTAACGCTCCCACTGGATCTCCACGATCGCCATGTTCGTGTACGCATCGGCGTAGTCTGGCCGCAGCTTAGCAACGTGCTGGAAGGCGGTAAGCGAAGCCTGGTACTGCAGGGCGTCCAGCAGCGCGATGCCGTAGTTGTTCCAGCGCATCCATTCCTTGATGTCGGTCTGCGCCGGAGGCACCGGCGCGTTCTCACCCACGTTGATCGTCCGGCTCACGCTAATCATGTCCACCACCGGCTCCGGGAAGTGATCCTTGGCCATGGCGAAGTCAAGGAAGTGCTGATCAAAGCGACGGTACTTGATTGACGCCGTCAGCGTAACGGCACCCTGTGCCGCTGCGGGCATCCGGAACGTGTACCGGACCAGTTGCGACCTCCCCGACTGGATGGAGTTGTTGTAGGCCACCACGCGGTTATCCCACACCTGGTGCAGGTCGTTGACGCCGCCTTTGGCATTAATCAGGCGATTCGTGAAGCTGTGGGCGCGCTCATCCAGATCACCCGAGGGCTTCAGGAAGCCGCTCTCCGCCAGCACCTTGCCCTGGGCATCCTTAACCGTGAAGTTCACCCAGGACTCATACATGTCACGCTGTTCCGGCACATGGCTGTGCGCGATGCCCTTGTTCTGGATCACCACATCCGCTGTGAGCCGCTCGCCCGGTGCAACGGTGTAGTCAACCAGACCCAGCGGGGCAACAAGCGCCGTCGCATCGCCCTCGTGCCCTTCACGCTCGAGCGCGAAAAGATCGACGTTGAAGACGTCAGTCTTGAGAAATTGCATGATGCGCGCCGACTGTTCGGTATACCCGTACACGGCGGGGATGAGCGTGTTGCCGCCCAGCCACCGATGCGATGCCAGTTTGCCGTTCTTTGCGCCCGGGTCACGATCAGCACCCACGCCCGTCAGCGCCTCACGTTGCATGTGGCAGGTCTGGCACGTAGAAACCGAGTCCTTTACGTAGAAGGGCAGCGGCGACTGCTTGGCGTAGGAAGACGCCTGCCACTCGTCGTACACCGAGAACGCGCGCAGCCACTTGTAGTCGTTCAGCATCTTCGGCAGCGCGGCCTTGTGGCAGCTGGCACAGAACTCGGGCGTGCGATAGAAGTCCTTCATCACCGCCTTGGAGTGGCGGTCCAGGTGCGCGAGGATCTCGGCGTCACTCACCGCGTGGGTGATCGGCGCGCCGTTCTCGTCCACCAGGACCGCGGGGATACCCATCACATAGCTGCCCGTGCCCTGGGTCGTGACCTTCTGGATGGAGTGGCACACGGTACAGGTAATGCCGTCGGCGTCATAGGAATGGTTGGTCGGCTTGCCCTGGGTCAACTGTCCGGAGACGACGGCAATCGGATCGTGGCACCCTTCACAATGGCGCGTATAGTCGGTGCCTTTTTCCGCCTTCAGCAGCTGCACGTTGCGCTGGTACCACGCTGGACGATTGGAGTTCGCGTGGGCCGACTGCCGCCACTGGGCCTGGGCGGCCTGATGGCAGTGTCCGCAGTAGGCTGCACTCCCAAACGATCCGGGATCTACAAACTCGCCGGTATCGGTGGTCGCCTGGGATGGGAGAAACGGACTGCCAGACCCAAACTTATAGGAGTAGTACGCCGCGACCTTCGCCTGGTACGCTTTGCGCTGATCCTTACCCGCCTGCTCCTCCGTCCCGGCTCGCACACCTTTTCGCATGGCCGTGGCCGCCGCCACGACGAGCAGCGCGGTACACACAGCGCGTAGCGGCCAGCGACGGGAAGCGAATTGGGCGTTTGTCAATCTCATGAGCACATCGTCGAAGCTGCGGGACAGGCATTTCAGCCTTGGCTGTGCAGTTTTTCCGGGCTGGGTCGGCGGTTGCAGTGTAACGAAAATCATGGGCTGTTGACCACCCAGTTTATTCGCCTTATTTTCGCCTTTGATACGTCCATCTTCCGATGGAAGCGCATCTAGTCCAGAAGGTGCAAAAGAGTGTGCCAGCCGTGCGGTCCCTGTCGAAGCAGGGGAATCAGGGCGCGTATGAAGCGAAAGAGGCGACTATGGGTGAACGCACAATTGAACGAGACGAGCCTGTGATGGATGAACAGGGTGAGGCGCTTCGTCGGGCCCAGGAACGAGCTGAACGGGCCGAGGCGGAGTTGGCCAAGCTGAAGTCAAAGCCTGTAGCGGCCACAGAAGAGGCCGGACCCGAGACGAAGCGGGCGGAGAGTCACACCGCCCCAGGCGGTCATCTGGTCGAGCCCGGATCCATGGACCGCAGCAAACAACCGGCTGCCCAGGCGCCCGAGGGCCATGCGGTCGGTGAGCCAGAGACGCGCGGTGTCGCTGCCTTGCGGGAAGACAGCATGATGGCTCACCTCCTGGACTCGTTGGACCGTGGCGAAGACATCGGGCACTACGGGCGGCTTGTGTTCGCGATGGTCGCACGTCACTTCCTCGATGACGATGAGGTGCTTGCGGAGCTAACGAAGGATCAGGATTTCTCCGACGAGGATGCCCGCCAGATGCTGATGCAGGTGGAAGGCCGGGATTACTCGCCACCACGCCGCGAACGCATCCTGGAGTGGCAGGCGGAGCAGAAGTTTCCCATCATTCCGAACACGCACGATCCGGATAGCGGAAATGTCTATAAGTCGCTGCGCTTCCCGAAGCAGACGTACAGCCACATCGGGCACTACCAGGAGGAGAAAGCCGAAAGCTAAGCAGACGCTGACCAGCCAGGGTGTAGCGCCGCGAACGTAGAATGGGGAGATGCAGTTTTCTGCCATTCCGCACCTTCACTACATCTGGCTGGTGGCAGCGTCCACGATCGCCGGGGTGATGAATGCGATGGCCGGCGGCGGCTCATTCATCTCGTTTCCGGCGATGCTGGGCATGGGCGTGGCCCCGGTGCAGGCGAACGCGACCAACACGGTTGCGCTGTGGCCGGGCCAGCTTACCTCGCTCGCAACATTGCGCGGGGATGTGCGACGGGACATCCTGCCCACGGTCCTCGGGACGTGCGTCCTTGGAGGGATCACCGGGGCGGAGGTCCTGCTGCATACGCGTCAGCAGACCTTTCTTCACCTGATTCCCTGGCTCATCCTTGGTGGGACATTGGTCTTCGGCATCTCGGGCCCGGTCTCAAAGTGGCTGCGCAAGCGCGCCGGCGAATCCAGGGCGGAACATGAGCGCCCGCTGCCGTTGGTTCCGCTCGCACTCTCGCTGTTCCCGATTACGTTCTATATCGGCTACTTCGGCGCGGGCGGCGGCTTCCTGGTCATGACGATCCTGGCCCTGTTTGGCATGGAAGAGATGCACGCGCTGAACGCCATGAAGGTGGTGGCGGCGTGCGCGTCAAACCTTTGCGCCATCTTCACCTTTATCCTTCAGGGAGCGATCGAGTGGCGGTACTGCGTTGTCAGCATGCTGTTTGCGGCGGCCGGCGGCTACATCGGAGCACGCTTCGCCCGTCGCGTGAATGGCAACGTACTTCGTTCCATCGTCGTCATCACTGGATGCGTGATCGCTGGGTACTTCTTCTGGCGACAGAGAATTTGATCGATCTGCTGTGCTGCGTTGTAGAAAGGATGATTGTCCATGAGTCACGAAGGCGTTCGCTTCGTATCGGCAGAAGAAGCGGCAGCGGACCGCGCCCGAGAGCAGCGCAAGCTCTCCGGTGAAGCGGTGCGCCCGGCCAAGGTGCGCGTCGACAAGACAGGCGGTACGGGCATGACAATCGACTGGCGTGACGGCCACCAAAGCCACTGGACTTTTCGCTGGCTGCGGGATGCATGCCCTTGTGCGGTGTGCCATGAGGCCCGTGAAGCCGAAGGTCGCGCTCCCGGTATCGCCAAGCCCAAGCCGAAGTCACTGCTGCCCATGTATGAGGCCCCGCCCGCACCGGGCGAGATCGAGCCAGTGGGTAAGTACGCCCTCAAGTTTCACTGGAACGACGGCCACGAAGCCGGGCTGTACTCGTGGGACTACCTGCGCAACGTCTGCGACTACGAATGGCGCCGGCAACATGCGGAAACCGCCGCCCAAGCTACAACACAGGGAGCTCCGGCGTAGCCGCCAGGAGTTGTTGCGTGTAGTCTTCGCGGGGGTGCTCGCATACCTGCTGCCATGTTCCTTCCTCGACCAGTTTGCCCTTCTGCAACACCGCCACGCGATGGCAGAGATAGCGCACCAGCGGCATGGAATGCGAGATAAACAGGCAGGTCAGCCCATGGCGGGCCTGCAGATCGCGCAGGAGGTTGATCACCTGCGCACCAACAGATACGTCCAGCGCGCTCACTGGTTCGTCCAGCACGAGGAACTCCGGCCGTAGAGCCAACGCCCGTGCGATGTTGATCCTTTGCCGCTGCCCACCGGAAAACGCATGCGGGTAGCGCGCGAGAGCGGAGGCCTCAAGCCCTACTTCTCCCAGCAGCGAGATGAGCCGTCGTTCCAGGCCCTCATCAGGGCGCTCGCCATGGATCCTGAACGGCTCCGACAAGGCCTGCCGAACAGTCATGCGCGGATCGAGTGCTGCGTAAGGATCCTGGAAGACAATCGCCAATCTGCCGCCGCAACCGGCGCATTGACTTGGGCTTCAAGGTAAGCAGGTTGATCTCAGCGGGGAGCCCGTTTTCGTTTGGGTCGTGGAAGACCACGCTCCCGGCCGTGGGCTCGATGAGCCGAAGCATCATGCGCCCGATCGTGCTTTTACCCGACCCGGACTCCCCTACCAGGCCCAGTGTCTCGCCCCGGTGAACGGCGAGCGAGACCCCGTCTACCACCCGCGCCGAACCGTAGGCTTTGACCAGCCCGCGTGCCTCCAGCAGAAGTGGCCCGTGATCCTTTGCACCGGAGTCGTCGTTCACGTCGTCAGATTACCGAAACCATTGGCGTTGCAAGTCGTATGTTCCGATGAGACGGTCCATCTTCCCTCGCCCTCGTCACTCCGGAACATCTTCGCGGCCGCATGAACCCTAGGTATTTTCACTGAAGATCATCTTCCAGCCCTGTTCGGTCTTCTCGAAGATCTCGGTGAAGCTGCCGTCCGCCTCCCCGCCGTTCTTGCGCGAGCGGGACAGGCGATAGTGGCCGAGCGCGAGAGCAAAGTTCGGCCCCAGCTCGCGCACTTCCACAGAGCTCTGCTCCAGCGTCCCCATGGCATCTTTGCTGGGAAAGGCGGCGTGGTAGGCCGATCGAATGTTGGCCAGCCCGTGAACCGGGCCGTTCAGGATGGCTTCCGTGTCTTCCGCGTCCTTGTACAGGGCGAGATAGCCGTCGAGGTCACCGCTATTCCAGGTATGCTCCTGCGCCAGAACGACCTTGGTGACATCCAGCTGTTCGCGGCTGGCCGTGTATAGCTGGCCATGGGTTTGCGCCGACCCGAGGCTGGTATAGAGACATAACAAACCAATCAGGGCCGAGACACTACGCATCGGTGACAGAACCTCATCGATCTTCATCATAGATGGCTGCAAAACTGAACGGCTACAAGGCTGCACAAGGGATTTGCGACACACACCGTTATTTGGTCGCCGTTGTATCGTCGCGGACGATCTTCCAGCCCTTCCCCGTTTTTTCAAGCACCAGCAGGAAGTATCCGTCCGCATCGCCGCCACCGGCAGCCGTCCGCTGCAGATGGAAGTGCCCCGTTGCCGTCGCAAAGCGCTCGTCCAATGGCTGAACCTCCAACGCCGTAAAGCTCAGGACTCCCATCGCATCGCGCGTGGGGTAATGCGCTTTGTAGCTTGCCAGCATTCCGGCGTAGCCATGCTCCACCTTGCGGCCGATGAACAAAATCTCAGGCGAGTCCTTATACCCAGTGGCGAATGCATCCAGGTCACCGCGGTTCCAGTCCGCTGCCTGTTGCGTAAGCATGGCCTTGATGGCGCGAGCGGGCTCCTGGGCGGAAGCCGCGAGAACAGAGATCAGGAACATGGCGACGACCGCTGGGATCCTGCCCAGGCTGCTCCTGGTGCTTACATTTTGCCGACGCATGCGTTCCCCTCGCCCGGGCTCCCGCCGCGGAACTAGAATCTTCTCATGCCCACGCACCAGGTCCATGCCGTTTGCACGCTTGATTGCCCCGATTCCTGCGGCGTCCTGGTCACCGTGGACGAACTGACCGGGCAGCGCCCTGAAGATGCAGGGCGACCCCGCGCATCCAGTCACGCGCGGCTTTCTTTGCGGCAAGGTCGCACGGTATCTCGACCGCGTGTACGCGCCCGACCGGCTGCTGTATCCTATGCGACGCAGGCCTGGCGTGCCGAAGGGACCTCTGGCTCATGGCAGGGAGGCTGAGGCGTTCGAACGCATCTCCTGGGACGAGGCTCTCGACGAAATCGCGACGCGGCTGCAGGGCGATCAGCGAAGAGCACGGCCCAGAGAGCATTCTGCCCTACAGCTATGCCGGCACGATCGGACAGCTCGGCTACGGGTCCATGGACCGCCGGTTCTTTCATCGGCTAGGGGCATCGCAGCTCGACCGCACGATCTGCTCGAGCGCGGGCGGCGCGGCCCTGAACAGCATCTATGGCACACGCCTGGGCACGGCGCCGCAGGACTTCGCTCACGCAGGCCTGATCATCGCCTGGGCGCGCCAACATCCACGGCAACAACATTCATCTGTGGCCTTTCATCGAGGAGGCTCGCCGCAGCGGAGCGCGCCTTGTGGTGATCGACCCGTTCAAGACGCGCACTGCCGCACTTGCGGACGACTGGCTGCGCCATCCGGCCCGGTACCGATGGGCTTCTCGCGCTCGCGATGATGCACGTTCTGTTCCGCGACGGGCTGGAAGACCGCGCTTATCTGGACGCGTGCGCAAATGACTGGCAGGCTTTGCGCGCTCTATGCTCTGCGCCCGGAGCACACGCCGGAGCGCGCGGCCGCGATCACGGGAATCGCAGCGAGCACCATCGAGCGGATTGCCCGGCAGTACGGCGAGGCCGGGCGGAATGGCCGGGCGCCCGCCGTGATCCGTCTGAACTACGGCATCCAGCGCAGCGAAAACGGCGGTACGGCGGCACGTGCGGTAGCCATGCTGCCGTTGATTACAGGCTCCTGGCAACAACGGGGCGGTGGTCTGCTGCTGTCGACCTCCGGCGCATTTCCGTTCAACGATGCGAAGCTACAGATGCCCGAGCTCATGCTGTCGAGCCCACTCGGCCGACCGACACGGCTTGTGAACATGAACGAACTTGGGCAGGCACTTACCGACGCTGAACGATCCTCCGGTGAAGGCACTGTTCGTCTACAACTGCAACGCCGCAGCGGTGGCGCCGGACTCCAACCAGGTACTGACCGGGTTGCGACGCCCGGATCTGTTCACGGTGGTCCACGAGCAGTTCTTTACCGACACAACCGATTACGCGGACATTGTCTTGCCAGCGACGACGTTTCTCGAGCACAAGGAGGTGATGGGCGCCTATGGTCACACGATGGCGCAGCTCTCCGAACGGGCCATTCAGCCTCCCGGCGAAGCACGCTCGAATGTCTGGCTCTTCAGTGAACTGGGGCAGCGCATTGGCTTCACGGAACAGGCATTCCGCGACGGGGAGGATGAGCTGATCGCACAAGCGCTCGACAACCCCCACCCGCACTTTGACGGCATCACAACGGCCACCTTGAGCGCGCACAAGCAGCTACCCCTGGCGCTGCCGCAAAACAGCCGCGGCGAGGCACTACCCTTTAGCGATCCCAGCTGGTTCCGTACAGCGAACAGCAAGGCCAATCTTCTGCCGCTCCCGGAGTGGCACGCAGCGCAGGAGTCACGTTCTGGCGCAGCCGCGGCGGAGGAGCTGCGGGCGCGACTCGCGGATACGGCCACGTCATTGGGGGACAAAGCCCGGTTCCCGCTGGAGTTCATCCCGCGTAAGGCAGATAACTACATGAACTCGACGTTCGCCAACCTGCCGCGCCACCAGATCATGGAGCGGCGCACGGCGGGCATCCTGGAGATGCATCCCACCGACGCCGAGCCTCGCAGTATCCGAAGCGGCGATGCAGTTGAGGTCTTCAACACGCGGGGCCGGATCGAGTTAGTCGCTCGCGTTGGCCAGAGCATTACGCCGGGCGCCGTGGCCGCGCGTCTGGACTGGCAGAAACTGTCTCCGGAGAACCAGAACGTCAACGCACTCACGAGTCAACGCCTTACTGACATTGGCGGCGGAGCGACGTTCTACTCGAACCTGGTGGAAGTAGCTCGTGTCCACCCGTTCACGGCGGACTAGCTGATTCAAATAAAAAGGAGGCGCCGAAGCGCCTCCTTTGCTACCAACGCCCGTTACCGACCCGCGGAGGCAGTCGCAGCGGCACGATTCTCCTGGCCGGAAAGCGAGGTCAGGATCTGATCCGTATGCTTCTCCTCGTCCAGAGACTGCTGCAGCAGTGTCGCGTGGCGGTCATAGCCGAGGATGCGAGCCCACTCGCGGGCCGCGCCGTATGAGGCGATCTCGTAATGCTCGATCTTCTGCGCTGAAGCGAGCAGGCCTGTATCGCGCACCGGGCCCTCACTCGACTCGCGAGTGATATTGGCGCCCGAACCGATCAAAGCCGCACAGACGGGATCCTTCTTGTCATCGGCGTCGCCGGTGAGATCCCGCAGAATTTCCTCCAGGCGCTGGGCCTGCACGCGGGTCTCTTCCTGGTGCGTCTTGAATGCCTGAATGAGCTGGGTGTCCTGAGCGCTCTCGATCATGGTCTGCAAACCAGCCACGATCTGGTTCTCTGTGGAAAGAAGGTATTGAAGCTGGCCGGTATACAGCGACCGGAGATCGTCATAGTCGTTCGGTGTGATGAAGCCCATACATTACCTCGGGGAGGGGGTTGTTACCACCTGTGGAGTAAGAGGCGGAAGGTGCCTTCGGCGTTGGCCGCATCTTGCGCAGACTTTCAGCACATCATCGCTCTCGCCGTTGTCCGCTAGAATGGCCGGACACACACATGGCACTGTACGCAATCGTTCTGGGCATCATTGTGGTCACGCTGCTGAGCGTCTCGCTTGCGCGGCTGGGCAAGGTAAAGACGAAGGCCGACTACCTGGTCGCCGGTCGCAGCCTGGGCGCGTTTGTTCTGGTTTTCACATTGCTCTCCAGCTGGATCGGCTCGGGCTCGCTGCTGGGCGGAGCCGAGAACGCGTACAAGCACGGCTTCCCGGCCCTGTGGCAAGCGGGGGGCGGCTGGGCCGGCCTGCTGTTGATCTACTTCATTGCGCCGCGCGCGCGGAAATTTGCCCAATTCACGATCCCCGACCTGCTGGAAGCGCGCTATAACCAGACCGCGCGTGTGCTCGGCGTCATCGCCGTTCTGTTCACCTACACAGCGATCACCAGCTACCAGTTCATCGGTGGCGGCGACATCCTGCACCTTATCTTTCCGCAGGTCTCTGCCGTTATGGGTCAGTACATCCTTGCGGGATTTGTGATCGTGTTCACGGCGATTGCCGGCATGAGTTCCGTGGCGTACATGGACGTGGTTATCGGGATGCTGGCGACCGTGACCATGATTGCGGCCCTTCCTGTCCTGGCGCACATGGCGGGTGGTTGGCATGCGATCAGGGCGTCGCTGCCGGCCACCCATTTCCAGGTGCTGGGCGACTTCACACCGGTCACCGCGGTCGAACTCTTCCTGCCAACCTGCCTGCTGATGCTGGGCAATCAGGCGATGTACCAGAAGTTCTTCTCCGCGAAAAGCGAGAAGGACGCCTCACGCGCGGTGGTCGGCTGGATCGTCGGCACAGTCATCCTGGAGACGATCATCGTTGGCATTGCGGTGGTCGGGTCAGCGCTGTACCGCAGTGGGGAGGTGGCGCAACGGCCGCGCGAGGTGCTGGCGTACACGGCGGTGCATGCGTTCCAGAACGGAGGCTCAGGCGCAACGTCCCCGGGGCTATCCAGCACACACTTCGCCCCCGTGACTGCTCTCAGCATCCTCGGAGCGCTGCTGGTCGGCGCTATCTTCGCCAAGGTTGTGTCCACCGCGAACAACTACCTTTTCTCGCCGGCCACGAACCTCATCAACGACGTGTTTGTGCGCTATGTCAGGCCAAACGCCCCACAGAAGCAGATCCTGCTGATCTCGCGGCTGCTGGTTGTGGCGCTCGGGCTTTGGGCTCTTTGGCAATCGCTGGGCACGACCAGTGTGCTGAAGAAGAGCCTGTACGCCTACACCATCTACTCCGCCGCGCTGACGCCCGTGATCCTGGCGGCGTTCTATTGGCGCAGGGCAACGGCAGCGGGGGCGGTAAGTTCGATTGCGGCGGGCACACTGCTGACGGTGTCCTGGGATGTGCTCGCGCCTCACCTGCCACTTTGGCTTGGGCAGCGCGATCCGATCCTCCCAGCACTGGTGGTGTCAGTCTGTGCCCTCGTCGTCGTGAGCCTGCTCACCCGTCCGCCCGATGCCGCGCACCTGGCATCACTTCAGTCGTAGCGGCTCAGCGGCTCTGCAGGGGTTTGCTGATGGACTCAAGCGATTTTCCTGCAGCTTCCACGCCGATCTTCCACTCCGTAAACGCACCCGCAAGCATCAGCACGGCGCCAAGTGCATAGCCGCCGGACACAGCCCAGCGAGAGCCTGTGCTGATGAGCAAACCAAAAAGCAGGGGCGCCCCCGCACCGCCGACCAGCGTGCCCAGGGCATAAAAGATCGCGATGGCAAAAGCTCGGATCTCCAGCGGGAAGATTTCACTTACCGTGAGGTACGCTGCGCTGGCGGCTGAGGAAGCTACGTAGAAAATAATCGAAAACAGAATGCCGATGCCCCGCGGACCCAGTGTTCCCATGCCAAACGGGATCAGTGTGGCTACGAGCAGGACACCCGCGATGCCGTAGGTCGCGGTGATCATTGGCTTGCGGCCGATCTTCTCAAACAGCCAGCCCAGCGTAAGCGGACCGAAGAAGCTGGCAATGGCGAACGGCAGCAGGTGCCGAGGCAAATCCTTGTCCGCAACATGGTAGAAGCGCTTCACGACAAGCCCGTACGAGAAGAAGACGGCGTTGAAGAAGAAGGCCTGTCCGACCATGAGTACGAGGCCGAGGACGGAACGTTGCCTGTTCTCGCCCATCATGTTGGCGAAGATTTCCTTCATCGGCGTGTGGTCACGTACGGTGAGCTTCAGCTTTTCCCCCTCAATGGGAGGCAGGCCGGACGCATCGCCGTGGGTTGCGCGCCGTTCTATGTCGTCGACGATCTCCTTGGCTTGTTCCTCTTTCCCCCGGAGCATCAACCAACGCGGGCTTTCGGGGACAAAGAGGCGCAGGATCAGGACGCCGATGCCGAGAGCGCCGCCGATGCCGAAGGCGTATCGCCAGCCACGGTCCGGAGCCAAGCCATGCCCGGCAAGCAGGAACATCGCGACAAAGCCGCCCACCGTGGCGCCGACCCAGAAGGTGCCGTTTACGATCAGGTCGGTGACGCCGCGGACCTTGCCTGGGATGAGTTCGTCGACGGCGGAGTTGATCGCGGCGTACTCGCCGCCGATGCCCACGCCGGTGAGGAAGCGAAACACCGCAAAAGAACCGAATCCCCACGAGAACGCACTTGCGACGGTCGCGATGGAGTAGGTGGCGAGCGTCACAAGGAACAACTTGCGGCGGCCCAGACGATCCGTAAGATAGCCGAACAGGAGCGCACCGAACACTGCACCGAACAGGTAGGTGGTGGCCGCCGCGGTCACCTGCGGGTCGCTCAGGCCGAGGCCGGATTTGCTCTCAAGAATCCCCGACAGTGAGCCGACAAGCGTGACTTCGAGGCCGTCCAGAAGCCACGACGTACCCAGCGCTGTGATGACGCGGGCGTGCCAGCGAGACCATGGCAACCGATCCATCCGCTGAGGAATATCGGTTTCAATTTCCTGGTTGTTCGTCGAATCCAGCGTAGTGGTCTGCGTTTGGGCCTGGGGCATAGGGACCTTTGTGTGTGGTCTGATCTTCGCGTGCGCGTGGCTCGGAGCGGAGCCGCGAAGGAGCTGTGCCCGAACTTGTGCGCACGGCTCTCGAGTGGCTTCGCGCTTACTAAATTCGGTTTCTACTCGCTCTCCTGCTTCAGGACAGAGATACCGCCATTACGTTCCAGGACGGCGTAGTCCATGTCTTCTTGACGGCCTATTCCCTTGAGGCGACCTGCGGCTTCAAGGTCTGCGGCACTCAACTGCGTGCGAGCCATCACGTCATTCAGCACCTGGCCGTGCTTCATGACCACTACGGGCGTCCCGTCCACGATGGCCCCGAAACGCGGCCACTTGGTCTTTGCGCCAGAAACGACGCGATGCAGCAGACCGATGGTGATGACCGCGCATGTGCAGTTGGTGACAGAAGGATCGCTGCCTACCGTGGACAGGATGATGACGCCGCCCATGAGAAAGACCAGGACAAAGTCACCCATGGTCATCTGGCCGCCGGGTCGCCGCGCTAAAACACGGACGATGAGCATGAGAAAGAAATATCCCGCAATGGCATGCAATATGGTGCCCACAGCTTCACCTCAAGGAAGTACGAAAGCGCTCGCCCCTACGGGCTCCCCGCCGGGCACACCGATCGTGAAGCGCTGAAGGCCGATGAAGGAGGGTTTGAGTTCGATCTGGATCAGCATCGGCTGAGCCGACACGGGGAAGGTATACGTGATGCCTCCATGACCTAGAACCGACTGCGTCGGCTGCGGAATGACGCGCTGTGCCCCAAGTTTCTGGACAACGCTATCGCTTACAAACAGCTGGAGCGACCCATTGTGAACCGCCGAGGGCTGAGGCAGGATGGTGATGATCGAAGAACTATTCGCTCGTTCGACCCGTTCATAGTTGACCTTCAAGCTGCCATCCGGTGCAGTGCGCTTGGCATTGGCTAACGGACCCCGGCCGAGAGCGCCGGAGAGGTCTGCCACCAGGACCAGCAGAAAGAAGCTCCAGACAAAGCGCTCAAACCGCCACCAGCGACTTTGAAATTCAATGTCTTCACCAACTGCGATTTCGTTGTCTACCTTGGACACGTCGGTGTCGCGGACGGGTTCGATGATTTCCTCGGCGGGGGCCGGCATACGCGACAGTCTCCTTGGCTTGGCTGGCTCACGTTTCCGTGAGCTGTCCAACATCGTGCAGTTGAGGGTGGGCGTACATCACTCCGCTAGGAGTCCTTCAATCTTTCTTGGATAGGATGCTGATCTCGCCGTTACGTTCAAGGACCGCAGCGCTTACACCTTCAAGCGTTCGAAGACCCTGGTCGCGGGCTTTCTCCATGACATCCATTTTGGCGATGCGTTGCAGTTGCATCGTGCGCGGACGCCAGACTCCGTCCTTGAGCAGGATGAGCGGAGTTCCGTCCAGGATCTTGGCCATGCGATCCGAGCGGCTCCGCACTGCGCCCAGGGCATAGTGCGCCATGGCGACCGCGATGATCTGGCAGAAGGCGTTGGTCAGGGAGCCTTCGTCCGCGACGATGGCTGTCAGCATCAGTCCACCCAGGAAAAAGATCAGAATGAACTCGAAGGGTGTGAGTTGCTTCCCCGGCCGGCGCCCGACGATGCGGACGATAAGCACGAGGAAGAAGTAGCCGTAGAGAGCTCGGCCAACAGACGCGATCGATGCAAGGTTCACTGCAGGGCCCCTCGCACAGTAGGATGCATCTGGTGCGTCTGTCGTTCAGGCGACGCTTCCGGTGAACTCGCGTCGGCGTATTGCATGGCTTGCCGAGCAGAAGGAGCAAAGCGGTGGCAAAGAAGCGGAGACCGAAGGCCTTCTCGGCGACCAAGGCGGTGAAGGCGAACGCGCGCGAGCGGCTCGGGACGCCCCCGCCTGGCGGGGCCATTCCGGATCGCCGCAACAAAATAGAACATGGGCCGGTGAAGCACAAGAAGAAGGTGGAAGAAGTGATTGCAGTGGCGGATGAAAGGAATTCTTAATGCTGCGCTCGGGAATGTTCGCTACGGTCCTTATCAGCCTTGCCCTGCCTGCAGCAGGGCAGCAGATTCAGATCAGCAAGGAAAACAAGACCATTGCGATCAGCACGAGCGACGATGCTTCAGCAGTCGCGGATACGGGGGTCGTGAGTGTTGGCTTTCAAACCTTTGGGAAGGATCAACAGACGACCTATGCTGAGGCATCCCGCACGTCAAACGCGATCGTGTCTGCCCTGAGGCAGGCCGGCGTGCCCAAAGATGCAATCGAGAGTACCGAGCAGGCGCTTCACCCTCTTGGGCCGGATAGCGAAGAAGACAAAGCTCGTTACGCGCAAGGCCTTCGGTTCGCGTTCTCCCAGGGTTGGCGTATGACGCTGCCCGCGCGCGAGGTGGCCAATGCTCTACAAATCGCGGTGGCTGCCGGCGCGAACAACAGCGGAAATGTTCAATGGCAGCTGAAGGATGAGGACGGGCTGCAGGCAGAGGCCGCAGCGAAGGCCTTGAGTCATGCCCGGGAGATTGCAGCCTCCATGGCGAAGGGGCTGAGCGCGAAGCTCGGCGCCCTGATCTATGCGAGCAATCAGGCGCCGCCGCGGGGCATCTTCGCGGGCAATGGCTTTGGAAATGTCGAGCTGCGAACGGATGCAATGACGGAGACCATGGCACGGCAGAAGGTCGCGCCTCTGGTAATAGAACCTGAGCGCATTACGAAGTCGGCAACTGTGTATGCGGTCTTTGCGATCGAGTAGACGGGTGATCTCTCCGGTAAGCTGAAGGCATGTCGACGTTGACGCTTGTGCTTGTTGTCTTTGAGTTGGTGATGTTGCTGTTAGCGATCTCGCTGCATAGCGCGGCGCAGGCGTGGATGGCGAACCGGCTCGGCGATCCAACAGCGCGCATGTCAGGCCGGCTGACCTTGAATCCGATCCCGCACTTCGACCCGTTCGGCACGGCGCTCTGGCCCCTGATCTATATCTGGCGGTCGCCGCTGGTGCTGGGTTGGGGCAAACCCGTGCCGATGACGACGCGAAACTTCCGTCAACCGAAGGACGAGATCAAGGCAACGCTGGCAGGGCCGGCAGCCCAGTTGGGCGCGGCGGTCCTGTGCCTGGTGGCGCTGGTGATCGTGAAGCACGCTAACCCTGCGGACGCAGCCAGTTCGTTCAAGATCGCCAACGCGCTCAGCCTGCGCGAGCTGGACTTTGTGCCGCCGGGGTTGCCGCCCATCTTTCCGCTGCTGCTGTTCTTCTACTTCGGCATCCTGGTGAACCTGCTGCTCTGCGTATTCAACCTGCTGCCGCTGCCGTTCCTGGATGGCGGCAAAATTCTGCTCTACTACCTGCCCTACAACGCCGCCCGGGCCTACGAGCGGTACAGCCTTTGGATCATGTTCGGGTTCATGTTCTTCGGATTTGGGATCGTGCTGGCGATCTTTGGGCCGGTACTCGGGGTCTTCGACCGGCTGCTCTATAGCCTTTAGGGAGCTGGCCCGGCGGGCGATGTATCCTGAAGGCTCACGGAAATGAGCCTTTTGACATCACGATCTACCCCGCGCCCGCGCGTCTTAAGCGGGATGCGCCCCACCGGACGGCTGCACCTCGGAAACTACATGGGGGCGCTGCATAACTGGGTGAAGCTGCAGAACGAGTATGACTGCTACTTCTTCATCGCCGACCTGCACGCACTGACCACCGACTACCCGGACCCGAGCAAGCTACGGGAGAACAGCTTTCAGATCGCGATCGACTTCCTCTCGGCGGGGCTCGACCCCGGGCGATGCGTGATCTTTCGCCAATCGGACATCCTGGAGCACGATCGGCTGACGACGCTGTTTGGGATGTTCACGCCATTGGGCTGGCTGGAACGAGTGCCCACCTTCAAGGATCAGCAGGCGCAATTGGCGGACAAGGATCTGAATACCTACGGATTTCTGGGCTATCCCCTGCTGCAGTCAGCGGACATCCTGCTATACAAGCCGGACTTCGTGCCCGTGGGCGCCGACCAGGTGGCGCACGTTGAACTGACGCGCGAGGTGACCCGGCGGTTCAACGACCTTTACCCGGGCGAGTTCTTCCTTGCACCCGAGGCGTTGCCGTGGGAGATGAGCGCAATTCTCGAGAAGGCGCGCAAGAACGCTGGGGAGCCTAAAGATTCGACCCGAACCGAGTTCACAACGCACCAACTGTACGAGGCAGCAACTCAAACCAAGAAGCTGACTCCCGGCTTTGGCCGTCGAAGTATCCTGCCGGAGCCGCAGGTTCTGCTAACGCCCAGTCCGAAGCTGCCCGGGCTGGACGGGCGCAAGATGTCCAAGAGCTACAACAACCACATCATGCTGTCTGAGCCCGAGGCGGACCTGCGCTCGAAGCTGAAGACCATGGTGACGGACCCGGCGCGGGTGCGTCGCGATGACCCCGGCAACCCGGACGTCTGCCCGGTAGGGGATCTGCACAAGGTCTTCTCCGACCCGGAGACGATCGCCAAGGTCTACGATGGCTGCACCACCGCGGGCATTGGCTGCATTGAGTGCAAGAGCTGGTGTGCGGACTCGATTGTGCGCGCGATCGCGCCCATTCAGGCGCATCGACGGGACCTAGAACAGCGGCCCAATGTAGTGAAGGATGTGCTGGCAAACGGCCGCGAGCGGGCGACCAAGCGAGTGCGTGAGACGCTGGCTGAAGTGCAGGCGGCCATGGGGCTCTGATGTTTGCAGTAAGCCATTGGGCTTAGGAAGGGTTTGCTTCGAAAGTGGCTGCTGACGAGAAAGTCGATACCGGTCTGGACACTCAGGTCCCAGTAGCGGCACCTGAGATACCCGGTTTGGACGTCGGGGCTCCCGACGGGGCTGCGGCAGCAATGTCCGCGGGTGCTACCCAGCCGTTCCAGCTTCAGTCGCCTCCCATTCCGCCGCCCCCGGAGTCGAAGCGGCAGAAAAAGACCGAGCCGGAAGAAGCCTCGCAGTCGCCCTTTTCGGTGGCCATTGGTGAGGTGTACAGCGGGCCGTTCGACCTGCTGCTGGACCTGATCCGGAAGCAAAACCTGGACATCTACGACATCCCCATGGCGCGGATCACCTCGCAGTTCCTGGAGTACACCAGGCACCTGAAGGCCATTGATGTGGACGCAGCGGGTGACTTTGTCTACACCGCTTCCCTGCTGATCCACATCAAGAGTCGGATGCTGCTGCCGCGCGAGCCGACCGAGCCGCAGGGGTCGCTCGATGTGGAGGATCCGCGCCGGGAGCTTGTCGAGCGACTGTTGGAACATGAACGCTTCAAGTCGGCGGCGCAGATGCTCCAGCAAAAACAACAGATCGAGGCAGCCACCTGGACCCAGCCCGGGATGAAGCGTTTCCTCAACGACGAAGGGGAGACGGCGGTCGAGGGCGAGCGCGAGATCGCCGCCGACACCACCGACCTGATCCGGGTCTTCCGGGAGGTGCTTGGAGCGCCTTCGGGAACGGCCGGTCCATCGCATCGACGAGGACACGATCACCGTCGCGCAGATGATCGACTATGTGAAGCGCCGTCTGCTGCTGGAAGACAGACCGGTGAGCCTGCGCGGCCTTCTGAAGAGCACCCGGTCCGAGCGCGCGCTGATCTGTACGTTTCTGGCGATGTTGGAGCTGGTACGTCTGCAGGCGATCCTTCTGCGCCAACCGGACAGCTTTGGAGACATTTTGCTCAAGAAGACCGACAAGTTTGAAGATGTGCTGACCGACGGCACACAGGTGCGGGATGACTGGGGTTAACGCCTTCACGAGATGGAGGCTTCTCGTCGCAGCGACCCTGATCGCTTGCGCGGGTTGCCTGTCCGCGCCGGGTCAGAGCCGCGCAAATGCGCCCTGGCCGATACGGGCCCTCATCGTGACTACCTTCGAGATCGGTGCGGACACCGGCGACATGCCCGGCGAGTTGCAGTTGTGGGTGGAGCGCGAGCACCTCGATGAGGTCCTTCCGTTTCCGGGCGGTGTTCATCCCCTGCGGACCAACAAGGACCACACCGTGCTGGCCATGATGAGCGGCACGACCCTGGTGAATGCCACGGCAAGCCTGATGGCGCTCGGGCTGGATTCGCGGTTCGATCTGACCCACGCCTACATTTTGATCAACGGGATTGCTGGTGTAGACCCCGCCGATGCTTCGATCGGCTCGGCCGCATGGGCGCGGTTTGTAGTGGGTGACGTGGCCCGCTACATCGACCCGCACGATGCACCGTCTGAGTGGCCGTACGGTTTCTTTCCGATTGGTGCACATGCCCCCGATCCGTCCACCGTGCCTCCCAGCCCCATTCAACGGTCGAACCTGTACCCGCTGAACGCACACCTGGCGGAATGGGCCTTCGCGCAGACGAAGAGCGTTCACCTCGGCGACGACCCCAAGGTGGCAGCCTACCGCGCCGAGATGACGGGCATGCCCAATGCGCAGCGGCCGCCGTTCGTGCTCCTGGGCGACACCTTCGCCTCGGACACCTATTGGCATGGCACAACCACGACCAAGTGGGCCAATGACTGGGTTCGGCTGTACACGGCAGGCCAGGGCAACTTCGTGATGACCGAAATGGAGGACTCCGGATTCATGGAGGCCGTGGCGCGGCTCGCAGCGATGCACCGTGTCGACCCACAACGCGTGATGGTCCTGCGCGCCGGGAGCAACTACTCGCAGCCGCGACCGGGGCACACTGCCGTGGAAAGCGTGACCGCCCCGTACATCGGCACGCGCCTGGCAGTCGAGTCTGCGTGGCTGTGCGGCAGCACCGTGTTGCACTGGCTTCTGTCCCACTGGGACAGCGCTTACGCCCAAATTCCGGGGAACTGAGGCGGGCCTGCTTTCAGGCCGGCTCAGTTCTCGTTCATCGGTAATCGCGTTGGCCTCGGTCGAAGCAGACGAAGTCGAGAGCCTCGACACCAGGGCCGTCCGGACACGATGTTCACACGCGGTTCATCATTCGCTCTGAAGATGTCGCTAGCCTGACAGATATCACCAGCATCCCAACGCATCGAGCGAATTCATGTCCTCTTCTGCGACTGACCCATCGGTACTTGCCGCTTCAGGGCAAGGCTCCATCCTCGATCAAAAAATGTCGCAGAACCCGGCTGGCCGCTGGGGCATGCTCGCCTTCATCGCGCTTCTTATAGGCGGCGTCATCTACATCGCCACGCGGCTCACCAAGGATCTCTCGGTCGTGCACAACGCCTCGGTCTTCCCGTACATCCTGCTCGGGACGGCTCTGTTGATTGCACTGGGATTTGAGTTTGTAAACGGCTTTCACGACACAGCCAACGCGGTCGCTACGGTCATCTACACGCACTCGCTGGAGCCGCACCTCGCGGTGGCATGGTCGGGCATTTGGAACTTCGTGGGCGTACTGACCAGCTCGGGTGCAGTGGCATATTCCATCGTGTCGCTTCTTCCGGTGGAACTGATCCTGAAGGTCAGTTCCGGTTCGGGCTTTTCCATGGTGTTCGCACTCTTGATTGCAGCGATCATCTGGAACCTGGGGACCTGGTACAAGGGGCTGCCGGCCTCGAGCTCGCACACCATGATCGGTTCTGTCATCGGGGTCGGTTTAGCGAATCAACTCATGCACGTGCGGTCCGGGACCAGCGGCGTGGATTGGGAACAGGTCACCAAGGTCTTCAAGGCGCTGATTATTTCGCCTGTAATCGGGTTCGGCGGCGCGATGCTGCTGTTCTTTCTGGCGAAACGCCTGCTGAAAGATCCGCGGCTCTACAAAGCGCCTGAAGGAACGGAGCCGCCGCCGTTCTACATCCGCGCGCTGCTCATTCTGACCTGCACGGGTGTGAGCTTCGCGCACGGGTCGAACGACGGTCAAAAGGGCATGGGGCTCATCATGCTCATCCTGGTTGGCACGGTACCCACGGCCTATGCGCTGAACCACACGGTGGACCGCGGTTCGGTAGATACCTTCGCCGCAGTTTCGACGCAGGTGGCTGGATCTTTGCAGAAGTACGAGCAGGGGGCTGCGCCACTCGGCGATCCAGGGCCGGAGCTGGAGCGCTTTATCTCAGACCACAAGTACCAGCCGCAGACCACTGTTGCACTGGAGCAGATGGTGAACAACATCCGCAACGAAGCCGTCAGCTACGGCTCTCTGGGCAACGTGCCCGCGGAGATGCAGGCCAACGTGCGGAACCAGATGTACATGGTCAGCGAGACCTTCCGGTTGATCCCGAAGTTCGGGCCGAAGATCGCCCCCGAAGACACCAAGATCATCGCAAATTACAAGGGCTTCCTTGATAAGTCCACCAAGTACATTCCGAGCTGGGTGAAGGTGGCCGTGGCGCTGGCACTCGGCCTGGGCACAATGATCGGCTGGAAGCGCATTGTTGTGACCGTGGGCGAAAAAATCGGCAAGACTCACCTGACCTATGCGCAGGGTGCATCCGCCGAGCTGATTGCCATGTGCACGATCTATGGGTTCGACAAGATTGGGCTTCCGGTCAGCACCACGCATGTGCTGAGTTCGGGCGTGGCAGGCACCATGATGGCCAACGGCAGCGGGCTGCAGCTCTCCACGGTGCGAAACATTGCCATGGCCTGGGTGTTCACTCTGCCCGCTGCAGCACTGTTGTCCGGTTGCCTTTTCTGGATGTTCAATTCGATCGTGGGCGGGCACTGACCGGGTAAATTGAGGTGCAAAGCGGGTCCGGTTTGCGGACCCGTTTTCCTTTAGTGGCGGACGCTCCTCGAAGCTGGTTGGTACACTGTGCCCTGCTGACACGATGAGTCTGAAAGCCAAGATCGAAGCAGTCATCTATGCCTCTGAGGAGCCAGTCACCCCCCAACAGCTGCTCGGCCTGCTTGGTCACGAGGCACAGGCGGAACTGGACGCGGCCGACGCCCTTCAGGGGCAGTTGGCGCTGGTGAATACCGAGACTCCGGTCCTTGTGCAGGAGTTCGAGTCCGGCGACCCGGACGCGCTCAACGCTGAAACCCTGGGGAGTGAAGATTTTGCCCCAGTTACGCGCGATGAGGATGATCCCGGAGTCGGCGATCTCCCCCCTGTACCTGCGGGAAGTGCTGAAGATGATGCGGTCCCGGCGAGCAGCGCGGCGGAGTTGCAGCCCTCCGCTAATGCGGGCCAGGCGTTAGCGGAGAGGACGGCTGCGGCAGAGCCCTCGCCTGCGGAACTGCGGGCACGTGAGCGCCGCTTGCGGGAATTTCTCCGGTCCGTGCTGGATGAGCTTGTGGCCGAGTACGCGAACGGAGATCGTGGCCTGGAGATCCGTGAAGTGGCCGGGGGCTTCCGCTTCGCGACAAAGCCGGAGTACCACGACGCGGTACGTGGCTTTGTGCGTTCATTGAAGCCACCGCTGAAGTTGAGCCTGCAGGCGCTCGAGACCCTGGCGGTCGTGGCGTACAAGCAACCGGTGACGGCGCCGGAGGTCTCAGAGATTCGCGGTGTTGATTCTTCCGGTGTGCTCGGCAGCCTGGTTTCGCGGAAGCTGGTGACCACGGCGGGCCGCAAACAGGTGATTGGCCGCCCGATTTTGTACAAGACAACAAAGGAATTCCTGCTGCGCTTTGGCCTGAGGGACTTGAGTGAGCTTCCCAGCATCGAAGAATTTGAGCGTCTCGCTTCCGACATGAACGAGGCCGTGCAGGAGGAGATCTCAATGACAGAACGGCTGGATGAGATGAGGCCGGCTGGTGCTGTGGGCGATGCGGCTCGCGCTGTTGAACCCATGCGCCATGAACATCAGGCCCAGGCGGACGGCGTTCCGGACGCTGAAGTCGACGATGAGCGCCTAACCAACGTACGGGATGAACCCGGCGAGTTTACGGGCGACGAGACCGTGAACCCGGCGGACAACGCCAGTATCGATGGCCGTATGTCGGGCGTACCGCCCAGCTACGACCAGCCAGAGGCGGGTGTGGACTCCCCTGCTCTGGAGGCCCAAGTGCAAGGCGCAGAACAGACTGAGAACACCGGGAGTGACGAGTAATGGCTGATTATCCTGTGAGTCCGGCAGAGGTGCCGGATTCGGTGCCGGAACTACGGTCCGATGTAGAAGCAACGCCGGAAGGCGACAACGAGTTTGCCCCGGACCAGCCGCTGCCCGGACCGGGAAAGATGCCGGATCCACCACAGCGTCCTCGCGGCAATGAGCCCCACCCTGACGCAGAAATCCGTCCCGCGCTCGGCACGTAAGCTGTTGTACCTGCCCCTTTGCATCCACCAGTAAACTCCGCTGAGCCACTAAGTTCAGCGTCGGGTGGCGAATTGCGTACACTTACGCAGGCATGAAATCTACATTTCCCCTCTGCATTCTTGCGGCAGCATCCTCCCTTTCTGTTCCGGTCGTTGCACAGACTTCCCTCCCGCCGATCACCCTGGCTGTCGATCTGACCGACGCTCCACGCCGCATTCTGCACGCGACGGAGACGATCCCCGTGGAACCGGGGCCGATGACGCTGCTGTACCCGAAGTGGATCCCCGGCGAGCACAGCCCGACGGGCCCCATCGACAACCAGGCCGGGTTCATTCTCACCACCAACACGGGCGAGCGCGTGAAGTGGGAGCGTGACCCGGTGGACATGTATAGCTTCCACCTGACTGTACCGGCCGGAGCTACGTCCCTCACGGCAAAGATGGACTTTCTGGCGACGGCAGCCGCGTCCGGCTTCTCGGCCGGAGCGAGCACGAGCGCCAACCTTGCGCTGCTTAGCTGGAACTCGCTAATCGTGTACCCGGGCGGTGCGCAGGCCGCTGACGTGATGGTCACGCCGTCGCTGACCGTACCCGCTGGATGGCACTTCGGCACAGCGCTCCAAAGCGCTGGGGGCGCCACGGACAAGCCGAACTTCAAGACGGTTTCGCTCGAACAGCTCATCGACTCACCCGTGCTTGCAGGTCGCTGGTTCAAGGAGATACCACTCGCCGCCGACATCCGTCCGGCCCACTACCTCGATCTCGCCGGCGATGGCCCTGAAGACATCGCGCTTTCACAGGAGCACATCGACGAGTTCTCTAAGTTGATTCGCGAGACAGGCGCGCTGTACAAGTCGCGTCACTACGGCGCGTACCACTTCCTTGTGACACTCAGCGATCAGGTTGCGCACTTCGGCCTTGAGCACCACGAAAGCTCGGACGATCGTGTAGACGAAAAGACCTTCACGGACGACAACGCGTTCATCGCCAACGGCCTGCTGCTGCCGCACGAGTTTACGCACTCGTGGAACGGCAAGTACCGCCGCCCTGCAGGCCTTGCCACGGGCAACTATCAGGACCCGATGAAGGGCGATCTGCTATGGGTCTACGAAGGCCTGACAGAGTACCTGGGCGATGTGCTGGCTGCGCGCTCCGGCATCTGGAATCCCGCCATCTATCGCGACCGGTTGGCCACAGTGTGGGGCCAGTACAACGATGCGCGCCCGGGGCGCGAGTGGCGCGATCTGCAGGACACCGCGACTGCGGCGCAGATCCTGTACTCTGTCGGCGGGCCGTACGACAACTGGCGTCGCGCCGTGGATTACTACGATGAGGGAGAGTTGCTCTGGCTTGAGGTTGACTGCACCATTCGCCAGAAGACCGACGGCAAGAAGAGCCTCAACGACTTTGTGGCGCTGTTCCACGGCCTGGGCGGCAACACCGCACCGAAGGTTGTGCCTTATACCTTCGAGGACATTGTGACTGCACTGAACGCGGTCACGCCAAACGACTGGGCCGGGTTCCTTCACGCACACCTCGACGCCAACCAGCGGCCCGCGCCGGAGACCCCGGGACTGAATGCAATTTCAGGCTACAAACTGGTCTATAGCGATAAGCCCGCCTACTGGTCGCAGCTTACGGAGTCAGAACTCAACGGGATCGATGCGCGATTTTCCCTCGGCATTGCTGTTGCGAATACCGGGGTAATCAGTGATGTGATCATGGACAGCCCAGCGTACAAGGCCGGGCTTGCGCCGGGGTTCAGCATCGTTGCCGTGAATGGACGTGCGTTTCAATTGCCCTTGCTGCATGCCGCAATCCAGGAGGCGAAGGGGCATGGAGCGCCGATCGAGCTCATCGTAGTGAACACCGGGTACTACAAGGTGATTCGGATTGAATACCACGACGGTGAGCGATATCCGCAACTGGAGCGCGTGCAAGGTACACGCGACTTCCTGGATGACATCCTCGCACCCATGATCGGGCAGAAGAAGTGAGTTAACCACCAGAAGTCATTCTTCGTTGGAATTGTCCCCGTCTACACCGGTGACGCCGTCATCCTGAACGCAGTGAAGGATCTCTGGCTTTGTCCACGCAGCCGACGCTGTCTGGGCAGAATATAGAGATCCTTCGCGTTGCTCAGGATGACGGCAGATACCTTACTGCAGCTCGCAACCAGCAACGAGCTTACTGCCCGTGCTCGCTCTCCTGGATGAATGCCGCCGTGCGGTCGTGCAGATCATGCAGCGCCTGCTCGTTCACGTACACCATGTGGCCAGTCGGGAAGAACTTGTACTCAATGTTTTTCTGCAGCACGGTGGGGATAGGCAGGTGCTTCATCTCATACGTCGCGCCGAAGTACAACGTGCCGAGATCGAAGTAGCCGCCCATCAGGAGCACGTGCATGTGCGGGTTCACTTTGAGCGTGTACGCGAGGTCTGGCATGACGTTGGTGAAAGTGCCATCCCAATCCGCACCGCCGCCCGGTGGACGATGGTGCATATCCCAGTTGAAGCCGGGTTCGCGCGCGCTGGTCTTGTAGGTCATTTCGCGGCCGAAGTGCAGGGTCTCGTGCGCGTAGGTGTTCTGCGCGGCAAGGATCGCCGACTCCACTGATTCCGTGAAGGGATCGTAGTCTGCTTCCTTCTGTAACGGGTCCATCACGGGACCTTCGAACCGCGAATCGAGCCGTCCCGTGGTGAGTTCAGAGCCCTCCTGGAGAAACTTGGAGAACTCGCCGCCAGTCAGGCGAAGATTTGCCTTGATCCATGTGGCCGCGGGCACGCCGGTGTAACTCTCCAGTTTGGCCGCGATGGCTGTTCTTTTTGCTGGATCAAGATCCGCACCTGCGATGAGCGCAGAGGCGTAGTCGGTGAGCGCAAACTGCTCCACCTCGTGAATCCAGGGCTCAAGGCTTCCGGGCTGGTTGGGCACCTTGTGGTGGAACCAAGCTGTTGCGGCAAAGCTCGGCAGAGCGAGAAAGAAGCCGTTCTCATTCCCGGGGTTTGCGTCAGAGCCGTCAGCGCTGTTTTCGAAGCTCAGGATCTGGCTGAGAAACACGATGCCGTTCAGGTCCACACCATGCTGCTGCAGCCTGGCGCCCAGCGCCGCATCGCGCGTCGTCCCGTAGCTTTCGCCGAACAGATACTTCGGCGAGGACCAGCGGTTGTACTTGGTCAGAAAGCGGCGAATGAACCGGTCAAACGCAGCGGCGTCCTGATCGATGCCATAGAAGCTCTTGAAGGCGTCTTTGCCTTGCACGCGGCTGTAGCCTGTCCCGGGCGCGTCGATAAAGACAAGATCTGCAGCGTCGATCAACGACTGTGGGTTCGGTCCAACGCGGTATGGGCCGCCGACCGGGTGCTGCAGGTCAGGAAGCTGCACGCGCACGGGACCGAGCGAGGTCATGCGCAGGTACATTGTGGCCGAACCTGGGCCGCCGTTGTAGAAGAACACGATCGGCCGCGTGCCCGCGTCAGTGCCCTTCGCGAAGTACGCCGTGTAGAAGAGGCGCGCGGTGGCGGGCTGGTCCTCGGGCTTTGCAGGCATATCGATCGCGGCGTCCGGCAGGTACTTGCCGTCAAGCGCCAGCATGGCATCGTGCGGGTCACTGGAACCGACCGCGAGCATGCCCGCAACTGCTGTATAGGCGAGGGTCTTGCCCGAAGCCAGCGCGACGGAAGCCTCGGTCGTGCTGTCCGGCGGGAGCGAGTTCATGTTCTTTCGCTCCGGGGCAGGCTCTACGGTCGTAGTGGTCGTGGTCTTCTCGGCGGCGGCCGAATGCTGTGCGAACGCAGTCGGGAGTGCCAGGGCGGTAAGTGCGGTCAGGCCTGCAAAACGGCGCACCAGTGGATTCGAAGCCATGAGGCGGAGGCTCCTTCTTTGATGAAGAGGATGTAGTTACTGTACGCGAGAGCCCGTTCCCGTTCTTGCGCGGGGACGCACTGGGTCCGGAAAGACAGGATCACAGGCCCACGTGACCAGCCCGAGATCAACGGCCGGGTAGAGCAAGCGTCAAAGCCTCGTCCACAGTATTGGCAACCAGCAGCGCCCCGCGATTTCCTCGCAGCATGCCTTCGACTTCGCATACTTCCAGAAACGCAAGCAGCTTGTCATAGAAGCCGGCGACGTTGAGCAGCACCACGGGCTTTGCATGCAGCTTTAGCGTCTGCCAGGCAAGCACCTCGAAGAGTTCCTCGAAGGTGCCGAAGCCGCCGGGAAGGATTACAAACGCATCCGCAAGCTCGCCCATGAGGCGCTTGCGTGTGTGCATGGTATCGACCACGTGCAACTCTTGAACACCCTTGTGCGCGATCTCCTTATCGACGAGAACGTGCGGGATCACACCGACAACACGGCCATTTGCTGCTAGCGCGGCGTCCGCCACCGCGCCCATCAGGCCGATGTCTGCCCCTCCGTAGATCAGGCCGATGCCACGCTCTGCAAGCAATTGGCCAAGAGCCCAAGCTGCCTCGCGGTACTCGGGCCGCGCGCCCTCCGCAGCCGCACAAAACACTGCAATCCTTCGTCCTTGTTGGTTCTTGTCCATCCCTTCAGCATAGCGGCGGATGGCAGAGGAAGGAGCAGGCTGGAAGTACGCCGTTCGTTGGGTGCTAAAGAAGAGCCTTGATGAACTGCCGATCAAGTTCCCGGTTGGCCCCGAAGTGCTCCTCGGCGAGCCGCAGGGCAGCGGCCTCGCGCTGACGGCGGAGTGCATCGTCCTTGAGCAACTGGATGATCGCGCCAGCGAAGCTCTCCGCATCGTTGGCCACGGTGACGGCCTCATGCGCCCACGTCTCCAGACCTTCAACGCCGATCCCGGTGGACACGATGGCCTTTCCAAACCCAAGCGCCTCCAGCAATTTGATTTTGATCCCGGTACCCAGCAGCAGGGGCACAAGGCAGACGGCTGCGCGCGCATACTCGTCTTCGAGGGACGGAACCTTCCCCAGCAGTTCCACGCCGAGCGATGCAACGTTCACGGGGCGAGGACCTGCTCCCGCCGCGAAGCCCACGGTGCCTGCAATCGCCAATGTGGCTCCCGGAACCTGGCTTCGCACGCTGGGCCACACGGCTTGCAGAAGAAACTCCAGACCTGTGCGATTGGGGGCAATGTCCGAGCCCACGAAGAGGCAGCGCCCCGCGGTGACCGCCTCTGGATCGAGTGGCCGCGGGTGCAACACCACAGGTGTCACCACAACCTGGGCCGCGACGCGCGATCTTACCTGCCGCGCCTCGCGTGCCTGGGATGCGAGCACGGTCTCTGCGCCTGAAAGCCAGCGCATCTCCTCGGCCTCGGTGATCGGAGGCATGTCTAATGGCGTTCCGCTTTCCGCAAAACGTTGCGCGCGTGCCGACAAGAGGTCATGCATGAGGATCGCGGTACGCCGGTCACCGAGACGTCCGTCGCCGAGGAACGGACCCCAGATGCAGTAGTTTGCAATGACCGTCGTCGCCGCAATTGCATCTGCTTCACGAACAGCCGCTTCGCATTCGGCAGGCGTTGGCGGCGTAAGATCCCACGGGCCGGAGTAGAATCCAGGACCGCACAGCGCCTGCAACAGACGCTGCACGGGCTTCATCCACGGCCGGCGAGCGGTCAATCTCGATACGGCCCGTACCCATGCCTTTGCGCGTAGCGGAAGAACGTAGATCGACCCGACGCGGAGATAGCCGGGAAAGCGCACAGCAACGCCGTCCGGGGGTGAGGCGATTGCGCGAAAGAACAGGCGCGGAGATCGACTGTACGCGGTGGTCGAAACCAACGTTACGTCCGCGCCCTGGGCCCGCAGTAATCGAAGCAGGCCGAAGATGTAGGTTGTGCTGCCGCTGCGCTCATGCACGACCGGATCGCGAGTCAGGAACACAATCCGATTTTGGTGCGGGAGCAGAGCGGCAGGCAGAGCCATCGTTTGTGATTGTAGCGAGACCGCGAAGGCCAGGCAGTCGCGCAGATGCCTGACCCACGCTCCACATGACTTCGCTTTTAGCTGACCACCAGCGTGTTGCCCTTCAGCACGGTGCTGACCTTTGTGATGATCGTGCCCGGCGCATCTTTGGATGTTCCACTCACCGTCACGATTTCGGCGCCGTCCTGGAGCTGCACGGGGAGGCTCTTGCCCGCCTCAATGGTGTACTGCTGATCTCCGGACTTGAGCACGACCGGGTTGCTGGACGCATTGCGAATGTTGAAGCGGATCATCTTTCCGGTGCTTTGCTTGTCGCTGCCGGTGTGGTGAAAAACGCCCAACGGAGCGGCAGACAAGCTGCCCGCTGCTGAGAGGGAGAACAGGGTAGCCATGGCGACTGTGACGATACGACGATGCATAGGAACGACCTCTTCTTCTGGCGTTGGGACCTCCTGCTGCCATGGTTCAGCTGGAGTCGATCGCCACCCCGTTATACGCAGGCAATCCAGAAAGGTTCGTGCTGTTTGTGCGTTTTTCCTGGATTTCCCGCAGAAATATTTTTGCATTCTCCACCCCGCCGCACAGCGTTATCTCTTTAACGGCACACAGGGCGCAGCCGTAGAATGGAGGTGTGGCAGATCTCCTCCAGAACATGAATCCGCAGCAGCAGGAGGGCATCACCTCGGTGGACGGCCCTGTATTGCTGCTTGCCGGCGCAGGCTCGGGTAAAACTCGCGTCATCACACACCGTATTGCCTATCTGATTGAGCAGCGCGGCGTCGCGCCGGATGCCATCCTCGCGGTCACCTTCACCAACAAGGCCGCAAAGGAGATGGAGGAGCGCGTCAGCAAAATCCTCGGGCAGACCACGCTTGCGAAGCCAACGCTTGCAACGTTTCACTCTTTCTGTGTACGTGTGTTGCGGCGCGACATTGAAGCACTGCGCGTGAACGGCAAAGGCTTGACCCGAAGCTTTGCGATCTACGACGAGACGGATCAGCAGGCCGTGGTGAAGTCCGCGCTGAAGCGTCTTGGCGTGGACGACAAACAGCTGAAGCCACGCGTTGCGCTGGGCCGGATCTCGTGGGCGAAGAACCACATGATCGACCCGCAGGAGTACTTCCTCGCTTCCACCAACCCGATGGAAGAAAAGATTGCGCACATCTTCAAGATCTATCGCGAGGAGTTGTTCAAGGCGAATGCGCTGGACTTTGATGATCTGCTACTTGAGACGGTGCGGTTGCTCAAGTCAAGCGGCGAAGTGCGCGAGCGTTATAACCGCAAATACAGGTATCTGCTCATCGACGAGTACCAGGACACCAATCGCCCGCAGTATGAGTTGATGAAGCTGTTGGGCTCGCACGGCAACGTGTGTGTTGTGGGTGATGAGGATCAGTCGATCTATTCGTGGCGCGGCGCGGATATCAAGAACATTCTGGACTTCGAGAAGGATTTTCCAAACGCACGCACGGTTCGGTTGGAGCAGAATTATCGCTCGACGCAGGTGATCCTCGAAGGCGCGAGCGCCGTGGTGGCGCAGAACACGCAGCGTAAGGGCAAGAATCTTTGGACCTCACGCGAAGGTGGATCACTGATTGGCCTGTACGAGGCCCCTGATGGTGAGAGTGAAGCGATCTTCATCGCGGACCGCGTGAACACCTATATCAAGAAGGCCGGCGAGACTGAAGACCTGCCACGCTGCGCCGTGCTGTACCGCACGAACTCGCAGTCGCGACTGGTGGAAGAAGCGTTGCGGCGCTACGGCATTCAGTACCACATGGTCGGAGGCTTCAGCTTCTACGACCGAGCCGAGGTCAAGGACCTGCTGAGCTATTTGAAGCTCGTGCAGAACCCGCATGATTCGATTGCTCTGCAGCGAGTTGTCAATTCGCCTCCGCGCGGCATCGGCAAGACCACGATGGATACGCTGGAGCGCATGGCGCTCGGCACGGGGCTGAGCACGTGGGATGCGATCAGCCGCGCCATCCAGGACAAATTGTTGCCCGCACGCGCGCTCACGGCATTGGCCAACTTTCGCAAGCTGATTGAAGATGCGCGAGCGATGGTGCAACTGGATGGGATCGGCCTCGCTGAGAAGCTCAGTGAAGATGTGGGTTCTTCCGAGGAGCGCGATAACGTTGTGGCGTTTCAAGGTTCAGCAGCCGAGGAGGAGTTTGGGGACGGTATTGACTCCTTTGCCGCCGATGTGGACACGTCCGTTGCGAGTGCGGCGAACGACGACGATACCTTTGACTTTGGCTTTGGGTTCGCAGAGGAAGCTCCTGCTCCCGCGACGGTCAAGGCCAACGATGCCAACTCCGACTTCGATACGAGCTTCAACTTCGGTTTCGACTTCGGACCAAGTGAAGAGATCTCCACGTTGGCGCCGGAGAACGCCGTTGTGAACGATGCGGAGGTCGACGCCGCGGCTGGTTTCAATCCGTTTGCACCTGTGCCGCTGAAGCAGAGCGCCGCGGATCGCATTCGCGAGCAGAACAATGCCCGGCTGGACCGCATCGTCGCGGCCCAGGGCGGCGATCACGACGCGGCGAACGAGGCTGATGAACGGGCCTTCCGCAAGCCGGGCGACCCAGCCACGCTCCCCGAACTTATCAAGTTCCTGAACGACCGCTCAGGGTACATCCGGGCGCTGGAAGAAGAGGGCACGCCGGAGGCCTTCAGCCGAATCGAAAACCTGAAGGAACTTGCCAACGCAGCGCAGGATGCGACCTCGCGCGGCGAAAGCCTGGCCGAGTTTCTCGACCATGCGGCTTTGGTCAGCGACGCGGACCAGTACTCGGCCGAGGCGCGCGTGACGCTGATGACGCTGCACGCGGCCAAGGGCCTGGAGTTTCCGCTGGTCTTTCTCGCCGGCATGGAGGAGGGCCTGTTTCCGCACTCCCGCACGCTGACGGACCCGACGCAGATGGAAGAGGAGCGCCGACTCTGCTACGTGGGCATGACGCGCGCGATGGACACGCTAGTGATGTCCCGGGCGCGTTATCGCCGTCGCTATGGCAGCGATAGCCCTGAGTCCAGCGTTGCCTCGCGGTTCCTTGAGGAGATTCCTTCGAAGCTGGTTGAGGACCTCGGCTCGCCGGGCTTCGGCGGCCAGCGCGACGAGTACGGTGGGTACCGCTCAGGCTTCAGCGGCAGCGCCTACGCCACGCCGTATCCCCAACGGCGAAAGTTCACCGCGGGCGAGGACGAGGGCGGCGAGCGTCACTACTCCTACGAGGACGAGAGCCAGGAGCCGGGCGGGAACGGAGCGCGTCAGTACGCGTCCCAGCGGTTCGGGGGCGCTCGCCCGGGCCCGGCGGGCGCTGGCGGCGATCGGACTGCAGCGTTCTTCGGCAAGGGCGGCAATAGCAGTTCGGGGTTCGGCAAAGGCGCCGTAGGAGGCGGGAGCGGGTACCAGTTGGGGGACAAACGCTACCCGGGACGCCCGAAAATGGATATCCCCTCCCCCGTTGGGCGCACTGGGTTGGGCAAGAATACCCGGGTCAGGCACCCCAAATACGGCGAAGGAATGATCGTCGGACGAGAAGGGGACGGCGACGACGCGAAGATTACTGTATCCTTTACTGGGCACGGTGTGAAAAAGCTGGTGGAGAAGTTCGCCCAGCTTGAGCGGTTGTAGGTGGATCGTAGGCGCGCCGGCACGGGATTCAGGCAGTACACGCAGCAACGGCAGAGCTGAGCTCACCGCAATTCAAAGGATCAGGAAGACACATGGCAAACACCACCAAGATCACGGACCGCGTCGAACGCAAGAAGCTGAAGCGCGCTGCCCGCAAAAAGGCCACCCCCAAGACCGCCCGTACCTGGGCGCGCGGCGAACACAAGCAGAAAGTGAAGAAGCTCTCGCGCGGTCAGTCCAAGCGGTAGTCGATTCAGAATTCACGCTTCAGGGGATGCGGCCAAGTCGCATCCCCTGAACTTTTTGCGCCGGATCGTTCGGCAGCCTTCGTCAGTGCAACGGGGCAGTGGCCACGCCGACGAAGGAGTCAGCGCAACCGTAGTACATCCACCATCTGCCCCGGAAAATGACGAGTCCCTCCGCAAACGTCGTTCCCGCCGCGTACTGGCCGCTACGCTCAAAGGGCAGGCTTGGCGAGAACACGGGCTTCTCTGTCCGGGCGGTCAGCTTCGCGGGGTTTGCGGAGGAAAACACGGCCTCCTCCACGCTGTAGGTCCCGGGTTGGAGGCGTGGATCGCCTTCCGGCGGGGCTGCGTTCTTGGCGTTGTAGAGCATTACGATTCCTCCCCGCGTCAACACTGGAGGCGGCCCCGTTTCGGGGAACCCGCTGTCGGCCTTGCCTGTTCTGGCTCGCAGGAGCACGTGGGGCTTCCCGGGCGCATCTTCGACCGGCGTCCAATGGACCAGATCAGTTGAAGTCGCAAGCCGCACCTCGATCTCGCCCCAGTACATCCAGTAGCGCCCATTCAGCCGAGCGGCGACCAGTTTGTCTCCCAAATGCTCGGTGACGATGCCTGCGGACTTGTATTTCAGCTCGTTGTAGACGCCGCCGAGTGCGCCGTAGAAGGCCGGGCCGTGCTTGGTCCAGTGCACCAGGTCGGGGGAAGTGGCGACCCCCACCGAGTAACTCTGGCGTTCGCGCGACCACTGGGTATAAGTGAGCACATAGCCGCCGTCCGGTGACTCGACGAGCCGCGGGTCCTCGACGCCACCGGGCACCTCGCGACCCCGCTGGTCATCGTCGGCCGGGTAAAACACCGGCTCAGGCATTTGTTGGAAGTGAAGCCCGTCCGCGCTGACCGCCAGCCCCAACCGTGAGACGTGGCCCCCAATCTGCATGGCTCCCGAGTCGTCTTCCGCCCGATACAGGACGTACACTTTGCCGTCTCGGACGATCGCCGCCGGGTTGAAGGTGTGCAGGGCTTCCCAGTGGACGTCCTTGCCCGTGATCGGGTCGCGAAACAGGGCTGTTGGCTGGGGCCGAATGACGGGTTGGTCGGCGGCGCGGGTCCAGGGTCCGATCCATGCGACCGCGGAGGTTGGCTTTGACCTGATCTGCGTAGTGGCCGATGGGCTCGCAAACAGCATAGCTGCCACGCAGCCCACCAGGGCGATTCTCATGAAGGTGGAGCCAAGTTCGCGAAAATGCATTGGCGTTACTCCTCGTTGGGTTACGGCCAGGTCGAGCCGCCTGAAGTACCGTCGAGAGTCACAGGCGAGTGGCGCAAGAGTTTTGCATACAATCGCTGTAACTGTATCTTCACGATCTCTGCACCTGAGGACAGACAAACTGCCCCGCCAAATCTTTGCCACCAAGTCCATCGACAAGCTGATCAGCGAGAGCGAGCGCCCGGAACACGCGCTGAAGAAGACCTTGGGGCCGCTGTCGCTTACGGCATTAGGCATCGGTGCTGTCATCGGCTCAGGGATTTTTACGGTCATCGGGACGGCGATCGGGGGTAACCCGGCACAGAGCGGAAAGCTGTCAGAATCCCCGGTCATCGATCTCCTCCTCGGAGCGCTGCACGGAACTGCAGGTCATGTTGCCGGGCGTCCGGGGGCAGGACCTGCGCTGGCGCTCTCGATGGTGCTCGTTGCAATTGTGTGCGCATTCACTGGGCTCTGTTATGCGGAGCTTGCCAGCATGATTCCGATTGCTGGTTCGGCCTACACCTACACCTACGCCACCCTGGGCGAGCTTGTGGCCTGGATGATCGGCTGGGATCTGATCCTGGAGTATGCGTTTTCCAACATGAGCGTCAGTGTAGGCTTTGCCGCGCACGTGGTGGATCTCCTGGACTGGCTTGGCATTCACCTCAATCCTCGCTGGCTCTCGCCTGCATATCTGCCGCTGGGTCTCCAGGACCTTGGCGGCCACGATATTTACAAGGCAGGCTGGCACTTCGGTTTCAACATCCCTGCGTTTCTGATCGTCATTCTCCTGACCATGATCCTGGTGCGGGGCATTCGCGAATCCGCGCGCACCAACAACATCATGGTACTCATCAAGATCGTGGCGATCGTTGCGTTCGTGGTGGTCGGGTTGAAGTTCATCCATCCAACGAATTACCACCCGTTCTCGCCCAATGGATGGAGCGGTGTGCTGGCCGGCGGTTCGATTATTTTCTTCACCTACATCGGCTTTGATTCAGTCTCGACAGCCAGCGAGGAGTGTCACGACCCGCAGCGCACGGTTCCTATCGGCATCGTGTCCACGTTGGTGGTGTGCACCATTTTGTACGTTGCCGTTGCGCTGGTATTGACGGGAATCGTGCCCTGGCATTCGGTGATTGGGGATGCGGCACCCGTAGTCAACGCGCTTAAGCGTCTCACCGCGGCAACGGGTAGCCCGCTTCTACACTGGACGCGGTTGTTCGTTCTGCTCGGCGCAATCATCGGGATGATTTCATCCATTCTGGTCTTTCAGCTTGGGCAGGCGCGGGTGTGGTTCGCGATGAGTCGCGACCGCCTGCTGCCGGATGTGTTCTCCAAAGTACATCCGCGATTTCGCACACCTGCGTTCGCAACGTGTATTGCGGGCGTTCTGGTCGCGATTCCGTCCGGCCTCTTTGACGTGGGCACGCTTGCCGAGCTATCCAACATCGGCACGCTGTTTGCGTTTGTGCTCGTGTCGATCGGGGTACTGGTATTGCGCAAAAAGCAGCCTGAACGCCCGCGAGGCTTCCGCCTACCCGGTGGACCGGTCTTCCCGGTGCTCAGCATCGTTTTTTGTGTGCTGCTGATGGCAGGTCTACCGGTGCGCACATGGGAGCGGTTCTTCGTCTGGCTGGTTATCGGGCTTTGCGTTTACTTCTTCTACAGCCGCAAGCGCAGCGAGTTCTACCAGGGCTAGCCAGGTCACCCGTGAGCCCGCGACTGCATCGGACGAAAACGTGGCTACGGTTTCCCGATCAGCGCAGTTGTTCCTGGACTGTGACGGCGTTCTCGCGGACTTCGAGCGTGCTGCGGAACAGATCTTCGAGATGCCGTCCTACGAAGCGCAAGCCAAACTTGGCCAGCAGCGCTTCTGGCGTACCTTGCGAAGCCAAGAGAACTTTTATGGCAGCCTCCCTTTGCTGCCCGATGCCCGCATGCTCTTCGACGCGGTGGCACACCTTCATCCGGTGATACTGACCGGCTGTCCCTTGGGCGGCTGGGCGGAGTCACAGAAGCAGGGATGGGCGGCCGAGCATTTCCCCGGCACGCGCATGATCACCTGTATGCCGCGTGAGAAGCGGCTCCATATGAAGTCCGGGGACGTACTGGTGGATGACAACCTGAAGTTCCGCGATCTCTGGGAAGAGGTGGGCGGAGTCTTCATCCACCACACCTCCGCCCAGCACACGATCAACGAACTGCAGGACCTAGGACTCTTACGGGATTGAGTGCGGCAGCGCAGGGTGGACCTGCGCCCCCAGGGCTCCCGACCGAGCCAGGTCACCGGAGTGGGACGACCCCGGCCGCAGGCGCCTGTACAACACCCCGAGGGCAATGCCCGTGGTGAGGAAGACGAGGCTGGCCGGTTCCGGCGTAGGAGCTAGCGTGCCGTCAACGGCTCCCACACCATTACCGTCCGGCAGGTAGAAGCCCGAGGGATAGCCGCCCAGACAAGTCGCTGTGAGTGTGCAGACGGATCCACCCTGAAAATCGGCGAGCGTTGCGTCCGGAAGGAGCAGTTCGTATTTGTAGCCGCTCTGGCTATCGGTAAATTCGGCGAGGTACGAGCCGTAGAGGGGCTGGGCGTAGTCGGGTGTGGTGAACGTCGCATCCACGACACCGTTCTGACTCAGGACGATGTAGGAGTTCTGGACCTGGCCATCGGTTGTGTCGATCGAGACAAGCCCCTGAGCCGTGGAACCGTCTGAGAAGTCGGAGGAGAGGTTGAAGTTGGTGATCGTATCGGCTTTGGCACCGAGCGAAACGGACAGCAGCAGAAGAGAGCAAAGAAGCGAGGCGCGCATTGGGGTTCCTGTGAAAATCAGCGAGCGTGCAGGAAACGCCAGGCGCAGGATCCTGGTTGGAATCCGCGCGGCGCAACTGACGTCTACCCCCCTTATCGGCAGCAATCGGCAGAACTTTAGCTCTAAATTGAAACTTAGTGGGCGGCCAGTTGCTCGGGATCCACCTTGGCATGCTTCGGGGGCAGGCGCATGATCCACACCAGGGGCGAGAGCAACAGGACGGTCGCGGCGAGGATCAGGAAGGCGTTCTTATAAGCCAGCATCGCGGCTTGCTGCTGCATGAGCCCGTACACCTGCGCCATGGCGATCGGTTGGGCCGCGCTCAGGGCGGTGTGGGTGGCACTCGCGAAACGGCTCACATAGGCCGAGATTGCGTACCCGCCGGCGCTGATGTTGGAAGCGAGTGACACCTGGTTGATCTGGGAGGAGCGTGCCAGAAACGTGGTCAGCAGTGCCGTTCCGGCCGAGCCTCCCATGTTGCGCGCAAAGTTAGAGAGGGAGGATATCTGGTTGCTTTTGTCGCGCGGAACACCGACGTAGTTCAGGGTACTGATGGGAATAAAGATGAAGGGCAGGCCAATGACCTGGAGCATGCGATACAGCGTGACGGTCCCGAAAGAGCTATACAGGTCCAGCCGGGTGAGGTTATAAATTCCTGCTGCCACAGCGAGATAGCCCATCATGACCATCAGGCGAGGGTCGCCCTTGCCCAGCGTACGTCCGGCAACGCCCATCATCACCATCATCACAAAGCCCGCAGGGGAAAGCACCATGCCCGCCCGTTCAGCGGTGTAGCCCAGCAGCGTTTGGAGGTACTGCGGAATGAGCACGGTAGAGCCGAAGAGGACCATGCCCAGGATGAGTTGCAGGAAGACTGCCGTGCCGAAGTTGCGGTTTTTCAGCAGCTTGAGATCGACAATCGGGTCCGGGTGGTTCCACTCCCAGAACGCAAAGAAGATCAGCGTGCACACGGCAAGCAGGGCCGTTGCCTGGATCATCCCGGAGCCGAACCAGTCCTTCTCCTGGCCCTTGTCCAGCGTGAACTCGAGCAGGCCGACGCCGATCGCCACCGCCAGCAGGCCGATGAAGTCGACGGGATCGCGGCGCCTGGTGCGGGCCGTGATCTCGGGCGGATCCTCCACCATGCGGTTGGACAGGTACAGCGATAGGAGACCGATCGGCAGGTTGATAAAGAAGATCCAATGCCAGTTGTAGTTATCCGTGATCCAACCGCCGAGGGTTGGACCGATTGCCGGGGCGACAACGACCGCCATACCGTAGAGCGCAAAGGCCTGGCCGCGCTTTTCGATGGGGAAGGTGTCCGCAAGGATCGCCTGTTCGCTGGGCGCAAGCCCGCCGCCGCCTAAACCCTGCAGGATGCGCGCGAAGATGAGAAAGGGCAACGTGGGCGCGAGGCCGCACAGCAGGGAGCAGACCGTGAACATCACCACGCAGATCATGTAAAAGCGCTTGCGGCCAATGCGATTTGAGAGCCAGCCGGAGATGGGCAGGATGACGGCCGAGGAGACCAGGTAGCTCGTCAGAACCCATGTGGCCTCCTCCTGCGATGCGCCGACTGACCCGGCAATGTGCGGCAGCGCCACATTGGCGATGGAGGTGTCGAGGACCTCCATAAACGTGGCCAGGGTGACTGTGAGTGCAATCAGCCAGGGATTATGTTTCGGCTTCCAGAGGGCTTCCGGCATATCAGGGTACTGAGATAGAGTATCAGTGGACTGATATGGATTCGGCAGACAGCGAGAAAAAAGCGGAAGCCCGGCGCTGCACCGAGGCTATGCGCGACCTCTTCCTGAACTTCAGGGCGCGTTTTGAAGAAGAGCTGCGCGATACCGGCGTTACGTTGCCCCAGCTTCGCATGCTGAAGATGGTGGAAGGGCAGCAAGGCACCAGTGCCGCCGCGATTGCCCGGGCCTGCCACGTCACCCCTCAGACGTTGCACACCATGCTCGCCCGCGCCGGACGTGAAGGATGGATTGTGCGCGGCAGCACCGACCGCAATCACCGCTTTGTTACGGCCTCGCTTACCCCCAGCGGACAGGCGATTCTGCAGATTGGGATGGCGTTGCGGGAGCGCCTTGAGGCCGAGCTTTGGAAGGGGGTGTCGCTCCACGAAGTGGCAGCGGTCCGTAAGGCGCTCGAGTTCGGTCTGGCGAACCTTCGGCCCGGGGGCGGGGAGTCGGACGGGAGCCCCGTGCATCCAAGGCCATAATGTCCTTCACCTTCCTCACCGCCCAGTGGCGGAAGCTCATCATGGCGCAGTATGAAGTCGCGCCGGAGCTGCTGCGACCCCGGCTGCCGCCCGGGCTTGAGCTGGACCTGTACGGGGGTCGCTGCTTCGTTTCGCTGGTCGGCTTCCTGTTCGACCGTGTGCGCATCGTGGGTTTGCCGATCCCGTTCCACACCCAGTTTGAAGAGGTGAATCTCCGCTTCTACGTTCGGCGACCGATGCCGGACGGCTCCTACCGCCGAGGCGTGGTGTTCTTGAGTGAGATCGTGCCTCGGGCGGCGATCACGGCTGTGGCACGCACCCTGTACGGAGAGGCCTACTCCACCGCACGGACGGCGCACGAGTGGGGCCTGGTCGGGTCCGATCCCGGTCGAGCGGCGCCGAAGGGCGGACGGCGCCGCGCGCGGGCCCACTTCGCGGCACTAGCGGATCAAACCCATACCTCCTCACGGGGCGCCGCCGTGTGGCGCGCGTCAGCTTGCCAGGTAGCGTACGAGTGGAAGCACAAGGGAGAATGGCAGCGCCTGGAAGTGCGTGCCGCCAACCAGTTGCAGACGATCCTGCCCGGCTCAATGGATGAGTTCATTACGGAGCACTACTGGGGCTACGCCGCGAGGCGTGGTGGCGGCACCACGGAGTACGCCGTGGAGCATCGCCGCTGGCAGGTCTATCCCCTTCGCGAGTACCGGGTGGCCTGCGACTTTGGCTCGTTGTACGGGCCGGAGTTTGCGAAGCTTTCCGCCCGGGAACCGGATCATGTGTTGCTCGCGGAAGGCGCGCCCGTGAGCATCCGGTGGGGCGGGCGGATCGCCTGACCGGTCAACCCAGGAATCGAGAGCTGGGCTGCGACCGGACAGAAAGTTGAGCGTCTAACACTCAGGTGTCACGGCTCGACGGGGCGTAAGACCGCGGCGAAGCGAACACCCAAGATAGGATTGGATGCATGAGAACCATCGACGTAGCACAAGGTGGAGTTCGCGTTGTGGATAGCCGCTCCACAGCCAGCCTGCTGAGCAAGGTGCTGTGGATCACCACTGTGGGCTTCTTGTTCACGGCTTTTGGCGCCTATATCGCTCCGCCGTATCTGGGCATGGGCGTCATGGTGTTGTTCCTGCTCAACCTGGGCCTGATCTTTGCAATTAACGCGACGAGCAGGCGCTCTCCGGGGCTGGCCCTGGTGATGTTTTATGGTTTCACAACCCTGATGGGGGTTGAGATTGGGCCGATGTTGCAGGCCTACATGCACATGTCGGGCGGGCAGGCAGTTGTGTTTCAAGCCGCGCTGACGACCGCTGTGGGTATGGCGGTGATGGGCATCGTGGCGCAGATTGCGCGATTCAACTACCAGCGTGTGGCGAACTATGCGATTGCTGCCCTGCTGGGCTTGATTGTGCTGGGCGTGCTCTCCATGTTCGTCCACTTCATCAGCCCTGGCCTGTACGCCTGGGCTACGCTGGCGATCTTCTCCGTGCTGCTGCTGGTGGACTTTATGCGGCTGCGGGACGGCGGCAGGGGCCTGACGCCTGTGCAGCTTTCGCTGAGCATCTACATGGACGCTTTGAACATCTTCATCGCGCTGGTGCAGATCTTCGGCAACGGTAGCGGCCGCCGGGACAGTCGCTGGTCCTGAGACCACCTCTCCGTAGATCACGAAAGGGCTCGCTGCGGCGGGCCCTTTCGTTTGGCCGGAGGCTACACTTGAAAGCGATGGTTCAAGACGCGCGCATGGATAGCACCGAGGTCCGCGATTGGCTCAAGGGCCTCCCGAAAGCCGAGCTTCACCTGCATCTCGAGGGATCGATCACGCCGGAGACGCTCGTTCAGCTCTCGCGCACCAACGACGCCGTGCCGCTCACGATGGATCAGGCCCGCGGGACATACAGCTACCACGACTTTCCCAGCTTTCTGATGAGCTTCAAAGCCGTCACCGAGCGCCTTCATACGCCCGCTGACTACGAGACCATCACGTACAACATGGTGCGTGACCTGGCCGCGCAAGGCATCCGGCATGCCGAGGTGTACCTGTCCATCGGCATCCTGTATCGCTTCGGCCGACTGGACGTGGACGCGGTGATGCATGCCGCCGAGCAAGGCCGTATGCGCGGCGAGGCGGACTTCGGCACCTCCGTGCTGTGGATCATCGATGCGGTGCGCCACTTCGGCGTGCCCGAGGCGCAGCGGGTCTTCCGCAAGGCCGCAAACCTGCGCGCGCAGTACCCGGCCGTGGTCGGGATTGGTATCGGCGGTGATGAGGCCGGCGGGCCGGCGCACGGCTTCCGCGAGGTTTACACCGAAGCCAAACTGGCCGGTCTGCACCTGACCTGCCACGCGGGCGAGTCCACCGGTCCGCAGAGCATCTGGGGCGCCCTGAACATCGGGGCAGAGCGCATCGGCCATGCCCTCACCGCGCAGGAAGACCCAGACCTGGTGGAAGTATTGGCGCAGCGGCAGATCCCTCTGGAGTTAAACGTCACCAGCAATCTCCGCACAGGCTGCTGCCCTGCCCTGATGGAGCATCCGGTAAAGCGCTACTTCGAAGAAGGCCTGATGGTGACGTTGAACTCCGATGACCCGCCATTCTTCGGCGCGAATCTGCTGGACGAGTACGAGCTGGCTTATCGGGAATTTGAATTTCCGCTGGATCAGTTGCGAGAGCTTGCGGCGAACTCCTTCGAAGCAAGCTTCCTTCCGCCAGAGCGCAAGCTGAAGCTGCTCGGCGAGGTGGAACAGTACGGTTGGTGAGGGATCTCGAGTCAAGCCGTGAATGCGCGGCTTGATCACACACGCGGTAGGACTGGACACGAACGACATGGATATTTTGACCAAGTGGCTGCGCAGCTACCTGCCTGCGCTTCCGGTGAACGATGCGCAGCTTGCCGAAGACCTGACCCTGCGGGGCATTGCGGTGGAGGGCATCTTTCCAGCTGCGTGCGGCGGCTCGCGCTTTGAGATGGACATCACCACGAACCGCGTGGACGCGATGAACCACTACGGTGTGGCCCGCGAGGCAGCGGCGATCTACGACCTGCCGCTCCCTCCGTTGACGGAGGGCTTAGGCGCTGACTTGCAGGAGACCGAACCCGGTCCGGCGTTCCCTGTGCGGATTGAGGCAAAAGATCTTTGCGGGCGTTTCACAGCGCGCGTCATCCGGAACGTGACGGTGAAGCCGGGGGCAGGGCTTATGGCGGAATACTTCACCGCACTGGGCCAAAAGCCGATCTCCGGGCCGGTGGATGCAACCAACTTTGGCTGGCTCGCCATGGGGCAACCGACGCACGTCTTTGACCTGGATAAGCTCGAAGGCGGGATTGTGGTTCGGCGCGCGCACGCCGGGGAACGACTGCAGTTGCTGGACGGTACCGAGCGAACGCTTACGGGCGACGATCTTGTGGTGGCAGACGAGCGCAAGGCGCTTGGTCTTGCAGGGGTGATGGGCGGATGGGATTCGCGGGTTACCGAAGAGACCCGCAACATCCTCGTCGAAGCCGCATGGTTTGACCCCCGAGCCATTCGTGCCAGCTCGCGCCGTCACGGTTTGCATACGGATGCGAGCCATCGCTTTGAGCGCGGTGCAGACTTCAATTCGGCGCCAGTCGCGAACCACCTCGTAACCCGTCTTGCCGTCGAGCAGGCAGGAGGCACCGTGACCGGGCCCTTGGCCGACGTCGTGATCCCTGAGCTTGCGGCGAAGACTGCTCAACGCCCGCACATCGTGCTGCGGGTAGCGGAGGTGCAACGCCTTCTCGGAACCACGATGGAAGATGCGCCGCTCGGCATAGGGCAGCGCACCTCGCGACTGAACGAGGAGATCGTGGCGCAGTACCTGAGAGCCCTGGGTTGTGACTTGCAGCCCACGGGCGGCGGTACCGGCGAATACGGCGTAAATCTGCCGAGTTGGCGGCTCGACCTCGAACGCGAGATCGACCTGATAGAGGAAGTGGCGCGCGTGTACGGCTACAACCGGTTCGCCAACACGCTGCCCGGGTGGTCGGGTGAGGTCCACGATCAGCCGCGCAAGGCACAGGAAGAAGCTACCCGCTCTACGATGCGTGGGCTGGGCTATTCGGAGGCAATCTCTTCTACGTTTACCTCCGCGGCAGAGGCCGCAAGCTTCGGGGTTGCGAGCAGAGGAGCGGTGGCCATGGGTAATCCGCTGAATGAAGAGGCAGGCATGCTGCGGCCCTCGCTGGTTGCAGGCATGGCCGGCATGCTCGCGCGCAATCTTGCTCGCGATGTGAGCACCGTTCGGCTCTTTGAGTTGGGCACGGTATTCACGGGCTCCACCGCTGAGGTGCGTGAGGAGCAGGGCCTTGCCCTTGGTGCCACCGGAGGCGTATCCGCAGGAGCACTGCACCGCCCGGACGACGCCCTCCTGTTTGAGGTCAAGGGAGCTATTGAAAGCCTGCTGGGCAAGTTCAACGGAGATCTGCGATTCGAAGTGGCCTCGATTGCAAAGCCGTTGCCCGCGTGGATCGAGGCGGGACGTGGCGCGCATGTGCTGCTGCAGAACGAGGCCGTGGGTGTCCTCGGTGAGTTGAGTGCTGCTGAAAGCGCCGCGCGCAAGCTGCGTCAACCGTGCGTTCTGGCCGAGATCGACGCTGCCCGGCTGCTGCGCACACCGTTGCGGCAGCCGACGCTGCAGGAGCTTTCGCGGTTCCAGGCAGCAGAGCGCGACTTCTCCTTTATCTTCCCGGACTCTGTGTTGTGGGGCGCGGTCGAGACCAAGGTGCGTGAGGTTGCAACGGGGGCCTTGCGGAGCGTGCGGCCCATCGAGATCTTTCGAGATCCGAAGGGCAAGGCCACTGCTGCGGGCAGCTATTCCCTGCTCACGCGCGTGGTCTTTCAGTCCAACGAGCGCACCTTGTCGGAGGATGAGCTGACCTCGTGGTCTGAAAGCATCGCTCGCGGGCTCACGGAGTTGGGCGGCAAGCAGCGAGCCTGATGAGGATCGAACCTGCTCGTTGAAATAGGGGGATGCAAGAGAGATTCCCTTTGCCATTCGGTACCGGCGATCCACTGCCCGAGTCGCTATACTGCAACCGGAATGGTGCTTTCTGAAAGCCATTTGCAGTGAGCGAAAGGCGAGATGAAGGGCGACGCGACAACCGACAGCACGAGCAGCATGATCAGCGCAGATGAGTTTCAAGCGCTTGAGGCCAAGGTGCTGCAGGCGGTCGAGATGATCCGCCGTGAGCGTGAGGCGCGCGCCGCTGTGGAAGCCGAACGCAATGCGGCGCAGGCCGAAGTTGCGACGCTGCAGGAACGGCTGCACTCACTGGAAGAGGCAAACAGCACCGCACGTACCGAGCTGGAAACCTATCACCACGAGCGAGAGGCCGTACGCGGCCGCGTGGAACGAATGCTGGCGCAGATGGACGAATTGCTGTAACGACACACATACAACCGACACGGAGAGCAGGGAGAAGAGTTGGCAGAACAGGGAGTGAAGAGTGCGGCAGAGATGTCCCGGGCGGAACTGGCGGCGCGCGACGCAGGCGCAGTCGTCGTAGAGATCTACGACCAGGTGTACCAGCTGCGCGGCACTGACCCGGTATACATTGAGCGCTTGGCTGCCGTCGTTGACGCCAAGATGCGCGCCGTCTCTGCACACGGAGCGACCGTGGATTCGCTGCGGGTTGCCGTCCTTGCTGCCTTGAACATCGCTGATGAGTTGATGACGCTGCGGGCACGATTCGACACTGTGACCGGCAGCCTGAGCCAGGCGCAGAACAACGTCCGCACACGGACGGGATCGCTCGCGGGGATGCTGGATGAGGTCCTGGTGGACCGCAAAGTCGGCTAACACCTCTTCAGAGCTTCCTTTCTGAACATCTTGAAGGCGATAGCGTACGCCCGTGACACTCCCTCGGGAACAGAGAGCTTGGCCGCCATGGGACACTTTCGCGTCCAAGCTTGGCTGGAGGTCTCCTGTGGACAAGGTGGAGATTGGAGAAGATCAGGTTGTGCCGATGGAGGCAATTGCGCCGGATCTGCACGGGCTGAAGATTGCATTTGTGAACGTGTTTGGGGTGGAGCACGGAGAGGGCGCTGCACGATCATGGACTTTGATCGACGCTGCGATTCCGTTTTCTGCGAGCCGGATTAAGAGCTGGGCGGAGAAGACCTTTGGGCGGCCTCCGAACGCGATTGTGTTGACGCACGGGCACTTTGACCATGTGAGTGCGGCACCTGATCTTGCCGAGGAGTGGGACGTGCCCGTGTACGCGCATCCGCTGGAGTTTCCTTACCTCACAGGCGAGCAGCAGTACCCCGCCCCGGACTGGAAGGCAGGCGGAGGCATTATGCCACTGCTGTCACCCACCCTGCCGCGCGGCCCGGTAGACCTACGGTCGAGGCTTAGGGCGCTTCCGGGAGAAGGCTCTACGTTGAGCCTGGTGGAGATGCCGGGATGGACCTTGATCCACACACCGGGACACACGCCAGGGCATGTCAGTTTCTTTCGGGAGAGCGACGCGACGTTGCTGGTTGGAGATGCGTTCTGCACGACGCCGCAAGAGAGCTTTTTTGCGGCCAACGTGACACGCCCAGCGGAGTTGCATGGACCGCCAAGCTACTTCACGTCAGACTGGGGTGCAGCGGAGGCGAGTGTGCGCCAGCTGGCTGCGCTGGCGCCACGAACTGTTGCGCCAGGGCATGGCAAGCCGCTGGCCGGGGCTGAAGTCGCGGCCGGTTTGGAGAAGCTGGCGGCCAACTTCAAGCGCATTGCTGTGCCCGATGATGTGAAGGAAGGCAGGCCAGGCGGAGGGTCGCATCTGTAGGGAGTTGATGCTCGGACAAACCCGGCGGGGCAGCAATCCCGCAAATGGGCCAAGGGCCTCGCTTGCGAATCCGGGCGATGCCGGGTAGCATCCGATGCAGAGAGACCGGCCTGCAAAGCAGGTGGTGCGATAACGCTGGTAGAACCAATATTCTTGAACCAGGGGTTTGGCTCGTACATATGGCTCGGTGTGCAGTGTCCGCCAGTCCGGAATGCCTAAAGAGCCACGGCTAAGCCCCGCTGTCTAACGACAGGTTCACCAGCGCTCAATCCACGGCCACGTGGGTCGGTCTTTTCTGCTTCCCTCCCCTCTGCTCCCCATGACAATGCCTGCTTTCGGCGCGGTGCTTCTTCCCTTGCGCGACCTGCGTCTTGGACCGATGCGTCTGTCGCCTTATGGACTCTGTGCGGCCATCGGCGTAGTGATGTCGATGGCTCTCGCGGGGCGCTCCGCGCGACGTGTGGGCGTAGATCCTGAGGCGGCGTGGGATGTGGGACTGTTTGGGATTGCGTGCTGTTTTGTTGTCTCCCGACTGTTGCTGATTTTGAGTGATCCGAGGGCGTTACTACGCTATCCGGTGCTGGTGCTCAGCTTGCCGTCGCTGACGATTGCAGGCATGGCAGCCTCGTCTTTCGCGATAGGGCTCTACCTTTGGCGGAAGCGGTTGCCGATGCGTTCCGTGCTGGATGTTTTTGCGCCAGCGGGGGCGTTGCTGGCGAGCTTTCTCGAGTTGGGTCACTGGCTCGACGGGACGGAGGTGGGCATGCCCGTCTTTCAACGTGCTCAAGGCTTGGTTGTGGGCTTTCGGCCAGTTTCGGTGTACGGCATTGCCCTGTCGCTTGGAGTCTTTGCGCTGCTTTGGCGCGTCCTGGGCAGGGGCTGGCTGCCGGGGCGTGTCGCAGCGTTGGCGTTGGCGTTGGGCGGCCTGGTGGCGTTTGGGCTGGATATGATTACCTTGCCTGCGGAGTTGTTCAGCGATCCCCTGCTGGAGCCCGGGCAAATGGTCGCGCTGGGCGCGATGCTGGCGGGTGCGCTGTTGTGGACGTTCCCGGCGCAGTCATGGCCAGGTGAACGCAAAGTTTTGCTTGAGGAGTCTGCGCCGAGGGTGCAGGGAGAGGCGCGCTGATGCCGTCGAAGAACATGATCAAGAAGGGCAAGCGGCGGCAGACGGTGAAGCACGAGTACCGGGTGCATCGCGACGCTGTGCGCGATGCGGCAGCGGCTCGTAAGACGGCGGACGAATTCGCTATCCCATCCCCTGCCGACGACGAGGAGAGCACCAGTGTTGCACCGCGGGGCGAGCCGGGCGTGCCCGAGAACGTAATCCCGGTGCTGGACGATCTTGAGGCCGAGGACGGGATACGGAGCTTTCTGGCGGACGTGGCTGCCAAAGGTAAGCGGCTGGATGCGTATCTTGCCAAGGCTCTGCCGGAGATCAGCCGCGCGCGGGTGCAGTTGCTGATCGACAAAGGGCAGGTACGCGTTGAAGGCAAGCCGGCTAAAGCAAGCCTGAAGTTGGAGGGCGGCGAGCGCATTGAGATCGAAGGCGAGCCGCAGCCCGCGCCCTTACGGGCCGAACCTGAAAATATTCCGCTAAAGATTGTGTACGAAGATGCCGATATAGCTTGTGTGGACAAACCAGCAGGGATGACGGTGCATGCGGGTGCGGGCGATGCGGAGCATAACCGCGGGACGCTGGTGAACGCGCTGTTGTTCCACTTTCAGCAGGAACTCTCAAGCGAGGGTGGGGCGCTGCGGCCAGGAATCGTGCACCGGCTGGATAAGGAAACCAGTGGGCTGATTCTGGTGGCGAAAAATGACGCCGCACACCGGAAGCTGGCCGAGATGTTTCAGAGCCGCGATCTGCGCAAGGTGTACCTCGCGCTGGTGCACGGGGAGATGCTTCGGGATGAAGGCCGAGTGGACCTGCCGATCGGGCGTGATACCGTGCGGCGCATTCGCATGACTACCAAGCTGAGCACCGCGACGGGCGTGCGGTCCGCAGTGAGCCACTGGCGGGTGCTGGAGCGGATTGGGAGCAAGGACGTGCCGGGGCCATGGGGCACGTTCACGCTGATAGAGGTCCACATCGAGACAGGGCGGACGCACCAGATCCGGGTGCACATGACGGCTTTGGGTCACCCCGTAGTTGGGGACACCCTGTACGGCGCGCCCGGACGGTTGCGGGGAGTTGCCGATGGGGGTGAGGAGCAGACCGAGACTACGCTGGAGCGGAACTTTCTCCACGCGGCGGAGTTGGATCTGGATCACCCGCGGACGGGGGTGCCGCTGGAGCTTCGGGCGGCGATGCCGGCCGAACTGACGACCTTTCTGGAGAAGATTCGTCCCAAAGTTGGTGGGAAAACCTCGCGCGGCAAGGCATCGTCGCGGGTTGGTAAGATAAAAGGCGAATGAACGTGGACTTTGCGCGAACTCGTATGGCCCTGGCAGCGGTTGGGGTTCTTTGGTTGCTAACGGGATTGGCCGCGGCACAGGCGGCGGCTGCGGGTTCCGCTGAGGCAGCGCAGACGACTCGTCCGCAGGCCCAGCAACCTGCGCCGCAGGCAAACCCGCCAGCTCAGAGTCCGGCGCTTCAGCCCCGGGATGAGAGTGCGCCGGCACCATCGCAGGCGCCGACGATCCGGGTGTTCAGCCGAGAAGTGAACCTTGTATTCACTGTTACCGACAGCAAGGGGCGCTTCATCACAAATCTGCAGCAGCAGAACTTTGGGCTGTTGGATGATCAGAGGCCCCCGGAGCGTGTGGTGCACTTTCGGCAGGAGACGAACCTGCCACTGCGCGTGGGATTGATGCTGGACACGTCGAACTCGATCCGTTCGCGGTTTGAGTTCGAGCAGCAGGCCGCGGTGGACTTTCTGCTGCAGATTCTGCGGCCGGCGGACCGGGCGTTCGTAGAAGGCTTCGACGTTCAGACGGACATTTCGCAGGATTACACCAACCGCATTGACCTGCTGGACACAGGCATCCACAAGCTGCGGCCGGGCGGTGGCACTTCCCTGTTTGATTCGCTCTACAAGACCTGCCGCGACCAGATGCTGACGCTGAAGGATGAACTGCCGGTGCGGCGGGCGCTGGTGCTGGTGTCTGACGGTGATGACGATTACAGCCGGTCGCATGAGGCCGATGCCATCAAGATGTGCCAGCGCTCGGAGACGATTGTGTATACGATCTCGACGAATGTGGGCCCGAGCAAGGATAAGGGCGACGATGTGCTGCAGCAGATCGCCGATGCGACGGGCGGGCGGGCGTTCTTTCCGACGCGCATGGAGGATATGGCAATTGGTTTCGCCAATATTGAGCAGGAGCTGCGGTCGCAGTACTCGCTGGAGTATGTGCCGGCGGACTTCAAGCAGGACGGCTCGTTCCGGACCATTTACCTCGTAAGTCTGGACCAGCGGTACCAGGTACATGCGCGTAAAGGGTATTTTGCGCCTCGGGCGGCGCAGTAGAACAACTCGGCTGCAGACCGCAACTCCCGTCACGCTTTCGTGGTCTAACAGGGTATGCGGCGTTTTGCGACCAGTGTTCGTCTTTGTGTCCTCCTGAGCTCTCTCGGGCTAGCCAGTGTGTCGCTTTCCGCGCAACAGTACGCGAGTGCCGGACCACCAACGCCGGCCTATCCGGCGCCGCCGGCTGCGGCGGGAACGCCGTATGAGCCGCCGGGGGTGGCGGAGGCGTTTGCGGGGCTGACGTCCCAGCCTGGGTCGCACACGGCGTTTACGTTTGATCGAGACACCCTGCAGAGCATGCTGGGGCAGCAGGCGGTTGGGCTGAATGCGGTGACGGTGCAGAACTTCCGCTACCGAGAGCCGGCCTTCTACGTGCCCGAGGCGTTCGCGGCGTTGGTTGGTTCCTATAGCGCTGCTGGTTGGAAGCACCTGGTGGAGGCGAATGTGAGCCCGCGCGAGCAGGCTACGCCGGCCAAGCCGATTACGGACCTCTGGATGCACTTCCGCGGGGCGGAGATCGATGATGTGGCGATCCTGATCCGGGCGCCGAAGCAGATGAATGTGATCGAGGTTTCAGGGCTGTTGCGGCCATTGGATCTGGTGCATCTGGGTGGACGTTTTGGGATCCCCAAGGTGGACCCGGACGCGGTGATGGTGCCTGCGCCTCCCGGGCGGTAGGTGGTACCCCCCCCCGGGGTACTTTTTATCAAAGTCCGTTAAATAAAGCACTTAGCTCGGTACTTAGCCACATCACTGGGGTTGCAGCCGTTATTGTTGCTGAAGGGTGAGTTCAGGATAGCAATCGCCGGGAATCAACACGCAATTACGGTGAGAAAACACGACGCGGCGGCCATCCGCCGCTGTGTCAGAAATGAGCGCTAGGGAGGATGCGGGGGCGTTCCGGGGCGTTCGCTACGTTTTCTACGAGCCGGTAGAAGAAGACGTTGAACTTCGCGGCGGCTTCGAAGTCCATAGGTTGCGCGAGGTCGTCCTGCGGACGATGGTATTGGACCTGGTACCAGTGTCGGTAGCGCTGTTCGGCATCGGTGTCCGGGTCGAAGCCGAAGATCAACCCAATTGCTGGGACGCCGGCCTTGAGGAAGGGGTAGTGGTCGGCGCGGCGGAGCAGGCCGCGTTCGGGCTCGCGGTCTTCCCGTAGCTCGATACCCATGGTCTTCCCTACCTCCGCGGCAGTTGCGCCCAGCGTAGTGTCATGGATGGCGAGTGCCGTAAGAATTTTGAGCGGGAAGAGCGGGCGGAGCTGGTCGAGGTTGATGTCGGCCGCCATCTGGGGGATCGGAACGGTGGGGTGCTGGACGAAGTAGTTGCTGCCGAGCAGGCCTTTTTCTTCGCCGGTGAACGCGCAGAAGAGGATGGAGCGTTTCGGTCGGGGTAATGGAGCTCCGGGGCCGATTCTGTGCAAATCGTCTGCCATCTGGAGGAGGAGGGCGACGTAGGCGGCATCGTCGAGTGTGCCGTTGTAGAGCTTGTCGCCCTGGACGGGGGTGCCGAAGCCGTACCCGTCGAGGTGGGCGGCTACTACGATGTATTGTTTCGAGAGCTCAGGGTCAGAGCCGGGCAGGACCGCGAGGACGTTAGGCGAACTGATCTGCTTCGTGGTGGTTTGGACATGAGCTTCGAAGGTGTAGCCAAGCAGGTCGAAGCTTTCGAGCGGCTGTTTCGCTCCTCCCGCCTTCAGGATCGCCTGCGGATCGCGGCCGGTGCCGGCCAGGAGCTTGGTGAACCCAGCGGCGCTGAGTCGTAAGGAGAACGGTTGCGGACCTATCTCCGCCCGCAGCGCCGCGTCATTTGCGGACCCTTTCGCTTCCGCACGCGCGTTCGCTGCAGCCCGTCCACTGAGAACCTGTGCGCTCAGTACCGGGCGAATGGCTACGGAACGCGCATAGGCGTAGGGCCAGCGCGGAGGTTCAATCGTGAAGTAGGGATCGTCTACGCTGATGAGGGCGGCAGCGTGGCCGGTGCGCGCATTAGCGGCTCGCTCTGCCCCGGTAGGAAGCCCTCCGCGCTGGGTGCCGAAGCAGAGGACAACCTTACCCTTCACGTCCCTCAATGCATCTGCGCCGCAGTAGCCCCGGAACACGAGCGGAGCCGTAAGGGTCGCGGTTGTGGCGGAGGCCGTAATCTCCTGGAGGAATTCGAACGGAAGATCGGGCGCGTTTGGCCGATGAACGACAAAGCTGGTTCCTTCTGGCACAACGTCGGTCTCGATCATGGGAACGGTCTGGAAGAAGGTTCCGTTTTCGCCCGCAGGCTTGAGACCCGCAGAGGCGAAGCGTTTTGCGACGTAGTCGGCGGCACGTTGGTAAGCGGCGGTTCCGGTATCGCGGCCCTCCATACTGTCGTTGGAGAGATCTTCGGTGGTGTGCCACCAGGCGCGTGTGTCCGGGTCTTTAATCTCGCCGTCGCGTGGGTGTTGCCGGGCTTGAGCCAGAGGATGAATCAGAGCGAAGCCGAGGCAGCAGGTGGTTACCAGAGAGCGCATTTGAACCTCATCGTACCCGGCTCCAGCGTGGTATGTTTCAGACGTTCCCGGGTTTGTGCAATTCCTTGCAGGGTATAGGTCGCCGGATGATGAACGTGAAGTGTTTGCTGTTCGGGGCGGCGCTGCTGATCCTTCCCGGTGCGCAGGGGCAGGCTGGGAATCCGGACGATGGCGCCGTGGTCGGAGCTTCCGCGCAGCTTTCTCCGGCGGACAGAATCGACCGGGCGTGGACCACGCTGCAGGACAGCCTGGGTTCAAAGAGAGTAGATACGCAGATCGCGGGGATCAGTGCGCTTTCGCTACTGGGCGGTGATCCCAGGGCCGAGGGCATGGTTCGCAGGATGATGAACGACGCCGGGGTGGACATCGATGTTCGCCTGGCGGCGATCGTTGCGGCCGGGCAAATGGACAAAGACCGCGGGCCGCATGCCAGCTTCGGCAAAGACCTGCACGCGCTGTTGGCGAGCGACGATGCAAAGTTGAGCTTTACGGCTGGAACGACGCTCTGGGCGTTGAAGGACACCTCCGGCGAGGATGTGCTGATCGCGACCGCGGAGGGGGAGCGCGTGAGTGACTACTCCTTCCTGAAGCGCAGTGAGCACAATGCGAGCCGGACGCTGCACAGCCCGGAGGCGTTGGCAAGGATCGCCATGATGCAGGGTCTGACGATCCTGGTGCCGCCGGTGGGGATGGGCATGGGAGCGTATGGGTATCTGAAGGGTGCGCCGTCGGCTTCGCCGCAGGTCACGGCCATTGAGCAACTGGCGAAGGTACACACGCCCGACGTGCAAAAGGCGCTGATCGTAGCGACCAAGACCAAGGATGCGGGCGCGCGGATCTCTGCGGCGGAGTCGCTTGCCACATTTTCCGGGCCCGACGTTCAGGAGGCGCTCTACGCGCTGATGGACGACGACAAGCTGCAGAATCGCCTGACGGCAAGCGCGGCGTACCTGAAGGTCGCGACTGCACAGACCGTCGCTTGGCCGACCAAGAAACGGTAGGCGGGGTTGGTATGTCGGCGGTTCAGTGAAGAGCGTGCGCGAGGCGTCAGCAGACGGCCAGGATCGGGCATGGCGTTTCGTTCGCGATGCAGCGCATGGTGCCGGACCACTCGATGCCGGGAACGTGGCGATGTAATCCCAGGACCAGCAGGTCGGCCTGTACTTTTCGAGTGATGTCGAGGATGCAGGGGATCTCGTCGCCTTCGATGAGGAGCGTTTCGATTTCGAGGCCGTGTTGCGCTGCCTGCTCCCGTGCCTGCGCCTGCACTTTCTCCAGACGAACCCGGCGTTCATCCTGCATTTGCGTGGGCAGGTTAGGCACGACCGCACAGGCCATGTGGACGTAGCCGGGGAGCGGTTCGATGACGGTGAGCAACGTGGCCCTGGCGTGGAGTTCGGCGGCGAGTTTCATGCCTGTTTCCAGGGCTCTGCAAGCTTCCTTGGATTCGTCGTACGCGATCAGGATCCGATTGAACACTGGTGCCTCCGGCTTACGCAGGCAAAGACTTGCGTTGTTCCCGGAGCCTATGACCCGCGTGCGGTCCCGGTGCGCCCTATCAGAGCACGAGTGTTCGCGATTCGTCTACGGTGTTTTTAGAGGGGCAGGACTGTGACTGCGGTGTTCTGCGGCACGTCAGGCGAACTGCTCGAGGAAGCGGACGTCGCCGCCGTAGAGCAGGCCGATATCGGAGATGCCGTACTTCATCATGGTGATGCGGTCGACGCCCATGCCGAAGGCGAAGCCGCTGATCCTGCGGGGGTCGTAGACGGGATCGCGGCCGAGTTCGATGCGGCGCTGGTTGACGGCCTGGAAGACGTTGGGGTCGACCATGCCGCAGCCCAGGAGCTCGATCCAGCCGGAGTGCTTGCACTTGCGGCAGCCCTTGCCGCCGCAGAAGGGGCAGCTGATCTGGACGTCGGCGGAGGGCTCGGTGAAGGGGAAGAAGCTGGGGAAAAAGCGGGTTTTTACGGCGGAGCCGAAGAGCGCCTTCATGGCGTGATCGAGCGTGCCCTTGAGGTCGGAGAAGGTGATGTTTGTGTCGACGCAGAGGCCTTCGACCTGGTGGAAGACGGGCGAGTGGGTGGCGTCGGCGGCGTCGTTGCGGTGGACCTTGCCGGGGATCACGGCGCGCAGGGGCGGGTCCTGGGCGAGCATGGAGCGGATTTGTACGGGCGAGGTGTGGGTGCGCATGAGCAGGCGGGCGTGTTCGGCTTTTAGGTGTTGGTCAGCGATCACGAGGGTGTCCTGCGTGTCGCGGGCGGGGTGGTTGGGGGGGAAGTTGAGGGCTTCGAAGTTGTAGAAGTCGGTCTCGACCTCGGGGCCGAGGGCGACGGAGTAGCCGAGTTTTTCGAAGACGGCGACGATCTCGGCCATGGTCTTGATGAGGGGGTGCTCGGCGCCGAGGGGGTGGGCGGTTCCGGGGAGGGTCAGGTCGAGGGGCGGCGCGGCGGTGGAGGTTTTGGGCGCGGGCGCGGCGGCGGCGGCGGCTTGGGTGAGGATGGCCTCGATCTGGTCCTTGAGGGCGTTGAATCGCTGGCCGATGAGGCGTTTGGCTTCGGGTGGCGCGGCTTTCAGCCAGGCGTCGGAGATGGCTTTGAGGCGGCCCTGTTTGCGGCCTAGCCAGTCTAGGCGGAAGGCTTCCGGGTCAAAGGCGGGGGAGGATGTGGAGGTGCGGGCCTCGGCAAGAACCGATGCGAAGGCTGTGTCGAGGGAGGCTTCCGAGAAGTCGGTCAGTTGCGGGATGGTCAACGGCTGTCTTTCTGGCTAGGCGGATTTCGCGAGTTTTGCTCGGAATGTTTCCACGATCTCAGTGTTCACCACACCCACACGGGTTGTCGCGTCGGGTATGGGATCGCCGTCTTCGAGCATGCTTTCGAGATGGAATTCCAAGCCCTCGCGAATTAGCGCCTGGACTTCTTCGAAGGTGCTGCCCAGTGAGGCTAATCCGGGCAGATCGGGACAATAGGCACTCCAACCTGTACGGGACTTCTCGAAGACAACTGCGTATTCCCTCATGGCTTGAGACCTGCCTGCTTGAGAATGCTCCGATAGGTGCCCTCCGCGGGCTCGTCGGATGGTTTGCCTGCTACCGTCACTGTGCCAGGCTTCTGCGGATGCTTGAGATGCAGGTGACTTCCTCGTTGCCGATCTGCGACCCAACCATCTTCGTGCAAACGTTTCAGAAGATCCCGGTACTTCGGTGGCATGCACTTCGATTGTAGCTTCGGGCTACAACGCCCACCAGATTACCGCAGCCATAACGACGCCCAGGAGTAGGCTGCGGCGGTCAGTGCAGGCCCAGACTACCGGGTCGTCGTGCATTTCGCCGCGGGTCGCGAGCATCCAGACTTGGCTTAGCCATAAGAGCAGCACGGGGACGACAAGCCAGAGGCGGGTGGTGTGGGCGTAGAGGACGCCGGTTTCGGGGTTGCTGATGTACATCGTCATGACGACCACGGCGGCGTACGCGGCGCCAGTACCGAGGGCCCGAAGTTGCTCGAGGTCGGAGACGAAGTAGCCACGGCCGTTGGAGATGGCTTTGCCGGTTTCGCGGAGGCCTTCGAGTTCGCTGAAGCGTTTGACGAAGGCGAGCGACAGGAAGAAAAAGACGCTGAAGCCGGCCAGCCAGGGGGAGATCGGCACGCCTGTGGCGGCGCTGCCGGCGAGGATGCGGACGGTGTAGAGGCCGGAGAGGACGAAGACGTCGAGCAGCAGCTTGCGCTTGAGGTAGAAGGAGTAGGTGAGCGTGGTGGCCGTGTAAAGGAGGAGCCAGCCGAAGAAGCTGACCGAATGGGCCGGGGGTTCGGAGCCTCCCATGGCCTGGAAGAGCCGGGGGAGCGACAGGGCGATGGCGCCCGAGGCGGCCAGCATAAGGATCACAACGCCTACGCCGGTGATGGCGGAAAGGTCGCCGGCAGCGAAGGGGCGACGGCGCTTGCGGGGGTGGCGGCGGTCGGCCTCAATGTCGAGGAGGTCGTTGATGATGTAGGTGGCGGAGGCGCAGAGGCCGAAGCTGAGGAAGGCGATGAGCGCGGCCGCGAGAGTGCCGAGGTTCCAGGCGTGGGCCAGCAGGACGGGGACGAAGATGAGGGTGTTTTTGGCCCACTGGTGCAGGCGGATGGCCTTGATCCAGCTCTTGGCGGTGGGAGTGCGGTCGTCGAAGGTTCGAGCAGTGGGGATACCCGCACGCGCGAGGCCGCCAGTAAGCGCGCGGTGGGGGTTGGCGACCATGGGGGCTTGGCAGGCGGAGAGGACTTCGAGGTCGGGGCTGGCGTTGCCGACGTAGCAAAAGCTTTCGCCGAAGTGGGAGCGGAAGGCGGCGAGTTTGTTGCCGCCGGCGAGATTGGTGGAGCCGTCCGAGGCGAGGACGCCGGCGAAGAGGCCGAGGTGCGCGGCCACCCGGTCGGCGAGGGCGTGGTCGGCGGCCGTGGCGAGGTAGATGGCGCGCCCCCCGCCGTGCTCGGCGCGGAGCCACTCGAGGAGGGGCTTGTTGTAGGGGAGGTGCTCGATGTCGAGAGCAACGGATTCGGTGACGTGGCGCTTGAACGCCGCCTTCCCTTCCGCAATCCAGCCCGGGATTTTGAGCAGGCAGGCGGGGTGCTGGCGAGCGAGGGCGAGCACGGAGTCCACGAGGGTGTCGGACTTGACGAGCGTACCGTCGAGGTCCACGCACAGGGGCACCCCGGGGCGCAGCGACTCGGCCGACCCAAAAGGCGCGGAGTATGCGGGCGCCGGGATCACTTCAGGCGAGGCCATTGTCCCTCCGGGGACGTTCTTGTGCGTACATCGTTCCTCTTCATCATATCGTCCGAAACGGGGAGAACTTGAGCCGGAAACGGCACGGGGCGAAACGTGGTCCGAGCGCGTCGCGTCTAACCACCACGATGTTTGTGCGGTTTCGGTTTAGCCTGTTGACCGGTTGCGCCCTGTTTGCCTGGGGGGGGAGCGCGCGCGCCCAGATGCATCATGTGGATGCGCCCGAGCGGGTGACGCGGGCTGTGGGGGTCTATGAGTGGACCGGCGATCTGACGAAGCCAACTGCGTCGCGGTTTGTGCCCGTGTCGCTGTTTATTGATGGACGCTTTGAAGATGCTGGGCTGTACCTGGCCCGGCCGATCCCTTTTGCGCTCCAGAGCGGGGATTTGTACACGGTGGAGCGCTCTGGCGAGCCCGAAGGGGCGTTGGAATTGCAGTTGGCCGAGCACGTTGTGAGCGGCAATGCGTTGGCGGACGACAACCCTGCCGGGGTCTGGTATGGGATCGGTAAGTTTACGCCGGACGCCCCGCCGAAAGCAGGGCCGCTGCTGCACAAGTCGGCGCATGTGGGCACCATCCAGGCGGCATCGGACTCGGGTAAGCCGCCCGCTGGGACGCAGACGGATGCCACCAAGGCCCCTGATGAGGATGATGGCAAGCCGCATATGACGCGGCGTGGACCGGCGAGCGACAGCCGCGGCAGCGATCAGGATTCCAGTGGAACGCCGGGTTCCAAGTCGGGCTCCGACACGTCAGCGTCCGGGAGCAAGACCTCGAGTACGGACAAGAGCGCCGACGATACGGACAGGCCGACGTTGGCCCGGCGCGATCCTTCCCAGGATGCGGCGAGGCGCAGGGAGGCTGTCGGGGGCAAGCGTGGAACGGCGAGTGTGACCGCGGTGGGTCCCGCGCCGGGCAGCGATCCGGACCGGCCTACGCTGAGCCATAAAGGTGTGGATACCTCGTCGCCCGAGGTGCTGAAGGGGATGCCTGCCGATCTGCACCAGGCGGTGGCAGTGTCGGATCCGGTGCTGCGGGATCCGCATCCGTTTGCGAGAGCGTGGGCCGATCCTGCCGAGCGAGCGAGCACGCTGGCGGCCCTGGCGGCGCTGACGAAGCCTCACCTGGCGAGCTACCTGGCAGAAAACAAACTGGTCCCGACGACGTTGGCGGCGAGCACAGGAACGGCTTCCGCGAGCAAGGAAGGGATCGCTGCCAATGCCGAGAACGGCTCCGGCGCGCCTCCCAAGCTGGAGCGCGGCAAGCCGAGTGAGTATGGCGGGGACGCCGGAGCCAACACTCCGACCCGTCCGACTCCCGCGAGCACCGCCAAGAGTTCCTCACGCACACCGCACACAGCACCAAAAGCCGCGGCTCCTGCCCTGCTCACGCTGCATGATGAACAGATCTCCGGATTCACGTTGAGCTATGGGGGGCTGCCCACGTTTGTGTACACGGCGACCGCCCCGGTGGCCGCTGCCCAACCGAAGGACCTGCCTCCTGCGGCTACCCACGCGACTGCCTTTGTGACGGTGGTTGCGCAGCGGTTGCCGTCTGGAGAGTTGCAGGTTGCGTTGAGTAACGTGACCGATAGCCTGCACCTGGATCGGGGGCCAAGATTACGCCTGATCGACGCTGTGGACCCTGATGCGTCGCATCGTGCGAGCCTGCTGTTTGAATTGCGGGGCAGCAATAACCGCCAGTTTGCGCTGTACCGGCTGATTACGGCAAAGGCGGAGAACACCTTCACGAGTGCCTCGATTGAATAACCTGACGAGGTGGTAGCGGCTCAGTAGATGCGCTCCGCCTGTGGCTGAGCAGGGCACGTCCTGGCGGGCAGTTGACTGCCTCACATGTTCATTTCCCGTTCTGGCATCCTAGTAGGCGATGACTGACGAGCACGTACGCCCGAATGACTCCTCCGCTGTAGCAGGTCCCACCACCGAAGCACCGACGCCTAAGATTGCTCTTCTCTTCCCAGGGCAGGGGTCGCAGACGGTTGGTATGGGACGGGCTTTTTATGACAGCTTTCCTGCCGCGAAGGCAGTGTTTGACGAAGCAGATGAAGCGCTGGGGTTTCCTCTTTCGAAGCTGATCTTTGAGGGACCGGAGGACGAGCTGAAGCTGACCGAGAACACCCAGCCGGCGATCCTGACGATGTCGGTCGCGGTGTGGCGGGCGCTGGAGCCCGAGTTGACGAGCCGGGGGCTGAAGGTTTGCCTGGCAGCGGGGCACTCGCTGGGCGAGTACTCGGCGCATGTTGCGGCGGGAACATTCTCGTTTGCGGACGCGGTGCGAACAGTGCGGGCGCGCGGGCAGTTTATGCAGGCGGCTGTGCCGGTGGGCGAGGGTGCGATGGCGGCGATCTTGGGGCTGCCGTATGACGACGTGAATGACATCTGCGCGCGGGTGTCGGATGAGCTTACCCCACCGCCCCCGGAGGATCCTTCCGACCCTTCCGAGCAGAGCGCGGCGGCTCGCGAGGCTCTGACGGATCCCCAGAACCCGGCGAGCACCCCTGCCGAGGCGGCGTCGCGGGTATCGGCGGTGGTTGCGCCAGCAAACATTAACTCGCCTGAGCAGATCGTGATTTCAGGCGACAAGGCCTCTGTAGAGCGGGCGGCTGCGCTGTGCAAGGAGGCTGGGGCGAAGCGAACCGTGATGCTGCCGGTGAGTGCCCCGTTCCATTGCGCGCTGATGCAACCGGCGCAGGAGAAGCTGGCGAGTGCGTTAGAGAGCGTGCCCTTTGAGGATCCGCGGTTTGAGGTGGTCTGCAACGTCGATGCACGCGCGGTGAAGCGCGGCCCGGACGCGCGCGACACGCTGATCCGGCAGGTGACCGGGACGGTGCGCTGGGTGGAGTGCGTTCAGCAGCTGCAGAGTTGCGGGGCTACGCACTTTCTGGAGGTGGGGCCGGGAAGGGTGTTGACTGGGTTGAACCGACAGATCGACCGTGGGATGGTGACGGCGAATGTCGAGGATCCGGCGGGGTTGGAGAAGGTCCTGGGAATGTTCGCATAGAGGCCAGCGCTCGAACGAGGTACTATGCGCCGGGAGGTGGGACAAGGGCGGCGGTTAGTCTGCGGCCACCGTCTCGTGTGCGGGAGCTAACCAGCCTGTCCAGGCTTCGAGGGCGCGTTCGCACTGGATGCGGTGGCGCTCTTTTTTGTCGCGGATGCGGCGGCGGAGGTCTTCTTCCAGCGGAAGAAGGAGGTCGAAGGTGATGTTGGCGGGTTGGAAGCGCTTGCCTTCGGCGTGGGTGATGTAGTGGATCAGGCTGCCGTGGGCTGAGGCGCGTGGGGCGGGGGTGGGGTGCTCGCCGCGGGCGAGGGCGGCGGCAAATCGACCAGCGAGCAGGCCGCCGGCGATGGATTCTGTGTAGCCTTCGACGCCTGAGAGCTGGCCTGCGATGAGAACCGAGGGATGGGCGCGGAGTTGCAGGGTCTCGGTGAGCAGGCTGGGGGCGTGGATGTATGTGTTGCGGTGGATCTGGCCGTAGCGGAGGAATTTCGCGTTTTCGAGGCCGGGGATGAGGCGGAGGACGCGGGCCTGTTCGCCGAACTTCATGTGGTTCTGGAAGCCGACGAGGTTGTAGCTGTCAGCGCGGAGGGTCTCCTGGCGGAGTTGGACGGCGGCGTAGGGCCAGCGGCCGGTTTTGGGGTTGGTCAGGCCGGCGGGCTTCATGGGGCCGAAGCGGAGGGTGTCTCGGCCGCGGCGGGCGAGTTCTTCGATGGGGAGGCAGCCTTCGAAGTAGGCGAGTTTGTTGGGGCTGGAGGAACCCACCTTCACCGGCGATGAGGTTGCCGGTGAGGACGGGGCACCCGGTTGGTCGCTGGGTTCGGTTGTTGCGCTGTTGCAGGCGGCGAAGGGGATGTCTTCCCAGGATTTGGGCTCGACGCGTTCGGCGGTGGTGAGGGCGTCGATGAAGGTTTTGTATTCGTCTTTGGTGAACGGGCAGTTGATGTAGTCGGCGGTGCCGCGATCCCAGCGGGCGGCGAAGTAGACCTTGTCCATGTCGACGGTGCTGGCGTCGACGATGGGAGAGATGCTGTCGTAGAAGGCGAGGTGGTCGGCGCCGGTGAGGCGTTGAAGCTCGGCGGCGAGCGGCGAGCTGGTGAGGGGGCCGCTGGCGAGGATGGTGAGGGTGTCGGGGTCGTCTTCGTGGAGGTGGGTGACCTCTTCGCGGCGGACGGTGATGTTTGGGCTAGCTTCAATGAGTTCGGCGACGCGGCGGCTGAACTCGGCGCGGTCGACAGCGAGGGCGTGACCGGCAGGGACGGCGGTGGCGTCGGCGGCCTGGAGAAGGAAAGAGCCGGCGCGGCGCATCTCCTGCTTGAGGAGCCAGGGGGCGGAGTTTTCGGTTTCGCTTTTCAGGGAGTTGCTGCAGACGAGTTCGGCAAAGTCGGCGGTTTGGTGGGCCTCGGTGGAGCGCAGGGGGCGCATTTCGGAGAGGATGACTTCGCAGCCGAGCGACGCGGCCTGCAGGGCGGCTTCGGGGCCGGCGAGCCCGCCGCCGATGATGTGGATTCGTTTCACTCCTTCAGGATAACGAGTCGCCACCGGAGGGACTGGCGAAAGGCTGGAGTGCGACCTGAATCAGGAGCTTTAAGGCTTGTTGGCCTTCTGAGCTCGCTTCTCATGTACGCAACGAGAGAGCTACCGAACACGACTTCAGCACCGATCAGGAAGCCGTGCCAGAACTGGGGTGAGAGCACCTTGATACTCCTCGGGGACTGATTTGGCTGGAGCATATCGTCCCGACCCTAGCCTTGGGAAGGATCTTGTTCTGCCGCGAAAGTGGTGAGCCGGTCGCCGCTGAGGCGCATGATGCGCCATTCTTCCTGGGTTTTGCCGCCGATGCGTTCGTAGACGGCGATGGCTGGTGTGTTCCAGGTGAGGACGTCCCATTCGAGGCGGTCGCAGCCTTCGGCGACAGCGATCTGGGCGAGTGCCCGGAGAAGGGCTTTGCCGATGCCGTGGCCGCGAAGGTGCGGGGTGACGTACAGGTCTTCCAAGCGGATGCCGTGGTGGCCGAGCCAGGTGCTGTAGCTGGTGAAGTAGAGGGCGAAGCCAGCGGGCTCAGGTTGTGTGGTGGGGTCCGAGAGCCAGTCGGCGATGATTGCGCGGAAGCGGGGCGGAGCGGTTGGTTGAAGTGGAGTAAGGCCGTCGGCGGCGAGGCCCCAGCCGTCGCGGAGAAGGTCGGCTTCGGTGGCGATGACTTGCTCGGGGGCGCGCTCGTAGGCGGCGAGTTCGTGGATGAAGCGGAGGATGGTGGGGACGTCAGCGGGGGTGGCGGGGCGGAGGGTGAGGCGATCGAGTCTCGGAGCGCTTGATGAATCCATGGGGAGAAGTCGCGTTTCTGTGCAGAACGGATGAAGGCGATGGTGCCACTTACCAGAGTGAAGAAGACCACGCGACCAGAAAGACCGTGACACTGGTGCACAGCACACCGAGGATGAAGCAAAGTGCCGTCACGGTCCATCCCGGTTGCTTTATGTGATGCAAACAGGTCAGAACTGCGATGGTAGATGCCAATGCAGCCACGAGTGCAGAGCGGTGGTCGGCGGGACTCGGGGGAAAGTCGTGTAGGCGCAGTGCGCAAGCGAGCGCGATGAAGGCGCCTGCCCAGGCACAAACCATGTTGCCGCGCTGAGAAGTACCGAGCTTTGTCATCGAGGGATGATAAGCGAGGCTAAGCGCTGGGCGAGTCAATTTCGTAGCTCCGCCCTTCTTTATTTGCCCGTAGTTTTGTCTGAAGTTGTTTTATCTGGACTTGAGGAGGCGGGCTTGGCGGTGCTGGCTTTCAGGGGGATCTCGAAGGCCTGGAGTTCTTTGTTCGTGGCGCTCCAGCGGACCTTGCGGAGTTCCAGCGTGGCGTGCTCGAGGACGGGTTCGTTGATGTCGCGGGTGTCGTAGTAGAGGTAGCCTGCCACGGTGCTGTGCGGCGCGACGGTAGTGGAGCTGAAGCCGAAGTCGGTCTGGTCGGCGATGATGAGTTTGTCGATCGCGGGGTGGTGGATGGTGATGGTGGGCAAGGGCGCGGGTAGCGGGATCTTGGTGCCGTCGGAGTACTTTTTGCTGAACATTCTGCGCTGGAGATCGTCGTCGGTGGCGGCGTTTTCGGTGTAGTTATCGCCTGAGACGAAGAGGATGCGGGCGTCGTCGAGCGAGAGCGGCTGCGCGCTGTTGTTGGTGACGATGACGCGGAGGGGGAGAAAGCCGTGGCGAAAGTAGTCCAGGCGCGTGTTGGGGCGGGTTTCTTTCAGGTCGCCGGGCTCCGCGGCAATGGTGATGCCGTCCTGGGTGTCGTGCAGCGCGTAGTCCTTGGCGTTGCCGGCGGGTAGCGGTTTGCGCGGCTTGTCGCCGGCGCGAGCGGGGGTGCAGGCAAGCGAAAGCGCTGCAATGCTGAAGAGAAGGGGATGTGGAACCCGGGGCATGCCTGCACGAATTATGCTCTGGAAGATGTCTGCTGGGCAAAAGCTGAGTAGGGGGCCCGGAACTTGGGGCTCAGGGCGCAGAGCCGGGGACGCGGCTTCCCGAGGATGGATGTGCTCCGGAGACCCCCTCCGGTGATGTTCCTTTACAGCCTGATGCTGGGCGCGGGGCTGGCCGTGAGCTCACCCTGGTGGCTGGCACGAATGCTGACGACCTCGCGCTATCGCGAGGGTCTGCGCGAGCGTTTGGGACTGGTGCCAGCGAGAACGCGGCTGACCGTGGCCGGGCGGCGGGTGGTCTGGGTGCACGCGGTCAGTGTTGGCGAGGTGCTGGCGGCGTCGCAGCTGATCGACGAACTGGAAACGGCGTTGAATGCGGGGATTCAGGCAGAGCTTTGGCGCGTGGTGATCTCTACGACCACGCAGACCGGGCAAAAGCTGGCGCGCGAGCGGTTTGGGGTGGACCGTGTGTTCTGGTTTCCACTGGACTTTGCGTGGGCAGTGCGAGCCTGGATGCGCGCGCTGCAGCCACGGATGCTGGTGCTGATGGAAAGCGAGCTATGGCCGAGGTTGCTGGCGGAGTGCTCGCGGCGGGGTGTGCCGGTCGCGGTGGCCAACGCGCGTATGAGCGACCGTTCCTTTCGCCGGGCGGTTCAACTGCAGCGGTTGTGGCGACGGGTGTTGGCCAAGGTGTGGTTGTTCCTCGCTCAGAGCGAGGAAACGGCGGAACGGCTGCATGCCCTGGGCGTTGAGGAGAACCGTGTTCGCGTTACGGGCAATCTGAAGTACGATCTCCGGCCTCGTGAGACGGAGACGACCGCAGCGCTGCGACCGCTGCTGGACCGTCGGGTGCTGGTGGTGGCGGGCAGCCTGCTCGCTCCCGAGGAGACGATTCTTTTGGAGCGCTGGGCGGCACTGAGCGGCCAGGTGCCCGAGGCTGTCCTGCTGCTGGCCCCACGTCATCCGGAGCGCTTCCCCGCGGTGGCTCGGCAGATTGCGGGCGAGTTTACGCTGTACCGGGCTACAGAATTGCGGGAGTTGCGGGAGCGGGGAAAGGGCGGGGGCGGCGTCGAGCGGCTGAAGGCCGGCGCCGTCGTGCTGCTGGATACGGTTGGCGACCTGGCGTCTGTGTACCGGCTGGCGGACGTGGCCTATGTGGGCGGAAGCCTGGCGCGCAAGGGGGGGCATAATCCTCTGGAACCTGCGCGATTTGGCGTTCCGGTGGTGATGGGCTCGTCCTTTGAGAACTTTCGCGAGATGGTGACGGAGATGCAGGCCATCCGAGGTATCCGCATTGTGCACAGCGGAGAAGAACTTGCGAATTCGCTGCTCCATCTATTGAGGAATCGTGTGGAAGCCGATGAGTTGGGGCAACGAGGCCTGCAGATCTTTGAGCGCAGGAGCGGCGCTACTCGGCGCACGGTCGAGGCGTTGGTGGAGCTGGTGAAGGTGGATGCGAACAGCCCGACGGCGGGGGTGCGGCCATGAGCGTGCGGAGACCCTGGGCGTGGCCGCTGGTTCCCCTGTACGGTGCGGCTCTGGCGGCCAAAGACGCGATGCGAGCGGCAGGGGTGCTGAAGCAGCGGAGATTGCGGTGGCCTGTGATCAGCATCGGGAGTGTGTCTGCGGGCGGTGCCGGCAAGACGCCGGTCGCGATCGCAGTGGCGAAGCTGCTGCGGGAGCGCGGGTGGAGCGTGGATGTGCTTTCGCGAGGGTATCGCCGCGCGGGCAGCGGTGTGGAGCGTGCGGACGCGACGGCCGAAGATGCCGCGCACCGGTTTGGAGATGAGCCCATGGTGATCGCCGAGCGGGTCGGCGTTCCAGTATGGGTGGGCGCGAACCGCTATGCAGCCGGGCGTGCGGCCGAGGGCAGGACCTCGTGCGATGCGAGGGCTTCGGGGCCAGGGTCGGCGGAGTCTCCGGAGGAAGGTGAGGAGGATCCAACTCCGGTCTGCGCGCACATCCTGGACGATGGTTTGCAGCATCGCGAGTTGGCCCGGCAGTTCGACCTGGTATTAGCCACGGAGGCGGATCTCGACGACACATTGCTGCCGGCCGGCAACCTCAGGGAGCCGCTGAGCGCGTTGCGGCGGGCCGATGCGCTGGCGGTGCGGGAGGACGAACTGGAGGTCGTCAGCAAGCGGCTGCGCACGATCTGCGGACCCGATGTGCCCATCTGGACTGTGCGGCGAACGTTGCGCTTCCCTGCCCCGCTGGGGATCTTTGGCGCGGGGCTTCGGCCGCTGGCGTTCTGCGCGCTGGCGCGGCCGGAGAACTTTGCGGCGATGCTGGCCAAGGCTGGCTGTGGTGTGGTGGATACGGTGATCTTCCCGGACCATCACCGGTATGAGAGCCGCGACGTGCAGCTGCTGATCCGCGTGGCGAAGCAGATGCAGGCGACGGGGCTGGTGACGACTGAAAAAGATGCAGTGAAGCTTTCGCCGGCCATGCGGACCCAGTTGGAGGCGGAGGTTGGGTCTGTGGTCGTCGTGCAGTTGGACGTGACCTTTGTGTACGAGTCGCCGGTGGTGCGGGCGTTAGAGAAGAGACTCCGTACAGTGCGCGCGGAAGACGGGGAGTTGGAGGAGCGCGTTCGTTGAGCCGAGGGCGCGTGCTGGTGGTGCGCGTGGGCGCGATGGGGGATGTGCTGCACGCGCTGCCGGCGGTGGCCGCACTGCGGAAGAGCCGGCCTGACACGGCCATCGATTGGGCCGTCGATCCACGTTGGGCGCCGTTGCTGGTGAACGAAGGCGGAGTAGGGCCGCTAGTGTCGCGGGTGCACCTGGCGGAGACGCGGCTCTGGTCGGGGAGGCCTTTGTCTTGGGGGACAGCGCGATCGATCTACGGCCTGAGGCGGGAGCTGGATGCCCGCCGGTACACGAGCGTGGTGGATGTGCAGGGCACGTTGCGATCTGCGGTGATTGGGCGCATGGCGGGGAGCGAGGATCTGGTGGGGTTTGCGGATCCGCGGGAGGCTCCGGCCCGAATGCTGTATACGCGGACGCTGGCTCGGCGTGGGGTGCATGTGGTGGAGCAGAATGCGGCCTTGCTGGGCGGTGCGCTTGGGGTTGCTCTGGAGCCGATGGCGCCGGAGTTGCCTTTGTGTGGGTCGGCGGAAGAGTGGGCGGACCGGACGTACGGGGACCTGAGCGTACGAGGCCGCATTGCACTGCTGGCGCCGGCAGCTGGATGGGGCGCGAAGCAGTGGCCGGCCGAGCAGTTTGGGGCGCTGGCGCGAGCGTTGGATGAGTTCGGATTCCAGGTGCTGGTGAATGCCCCGGGGGTTCGCGATCCTGTGGGGACGGAGGTCGTGCGCGCGGGTGCCGGGAGGGCGGAGATGGTGACCTGCGACGTTGCGCAGTTAGTGGCGCTGACTCGGCGGGCTGCGGTGGTGGTGGGCGGCGACTCGGGGCCGGTGCATCTTGCGGCGGCGCTGGGACGGCCGGTGGTGGCGCTGTTTGGCCCGACCGACCCGGCGCGGAATGGGCCCTGGGGACCGGGGGTGAAACGCGTGTTGCGGGCTCCGGGGTCGGTGACGAGTCACAAGCGGGTGGCGGCGGTGGACGAGGGTTTGGCGCGGATTGGGGTGGGTGGTGTGTTGGCTGCTGTGGATGAAGTGGTTGGCTGAAGCCTCTGGGGCTGCGGAGGAAAACAGCAGATCCCGTTCCGTACCACAGACGCGGTTTGAGAAAATAGCCGGATGGCCGGGACACAAAGTGCGGAGCAGTGGCAGCGGATCGCGCGAAGAGTGCGCGTGCCGCTGGGCTTTGTTACTGCACTGGTGTTCTTTGCGTTCGCTCGTCCCACGTGGCGTCTGCTGGCGTGGAGCGTCGTGCCGGTGATTGCGGGAGTCTGGCTGCGGGGCTATGCCGCGGGGTATGTGAAGAAGAACGCCGAGCTGACGCGGACCGGGCCGTATGCGCACACGCGCAATCCGCTGTACCTGGGGTCGATGCTGATTGCGTTTGGGTTTGCCGTGGCGGCGGGGCGGTGGTGGCTGGGCGCGCTGTTGCTGGGCTTGTTTCTGGCGATCTACTGGCCGGTGATTTTGTCTGAAGAGGCGTTTCTTCGAGGGGCGTTTCCTGGGTTCGACGAGTACGCGCGCTCTGTTCCACGGCTGCTGCCACGGCTCTCGGCGGCGCGCCTTGGGACCGGTGAGGACCTCGGTGCGGGGCGGTTCTCGGGGGAGCGGTACCGGCATCACCGCGAGTACAATTCCCTCATAGGCAGCGTGGTGCTGTATGCGGCGATGCTGTTGCGCATGTGGCTGGCCGCGCGCCTGCCTGGGATGTTTTGATTCTTGCTGGGGGTCGATCGACGTTGAAGCACCGCACACCCTCGGCGTTCCGGAAGACCCGTTTCCTTGCCCCGCTTCTGCTTCTCTTTGCCGCATCGGTGGCGCCGGCACAGATCTTTGCGCCCAAGCCTCCGCAGCCCCAAAAGCCGATTCCCGTGCTGCAGGCGCCGCAGGGCGGATTTGTCTGGCCGCAGCATGAGACGCTGACGTTTTCCGTTGACTGGCGGGTGTTCACGGCGGGCACGGCGGTGTTCCATCTGGAAGCAAGCGGGCCGAATGGGGCTGGTGGAACACAAGAGAAGGTTTCGGCGACGGCGGACTCCATCGGCGCGGTGAACATGCTGTTCCCGGTGGTGGATCGCTTTCAGTCCGGGTTCGACACCAAGGCCGGGTGTTCTTCGGGCTTCAACAAGCAGACGCAGGAGGGGCGGCGCAAGTTCGCCTCAGAGCTGAGCTTCGACTACGCCCACGGCCGGCAAAGCGAGTACGCGCGCAACCTGGTAAAGGGTACGGCGACGCGCAAGGATGCCAATGTCCCAGCCTGCGTGACGGATGCGCTTTCGGCGATCTTCTACACGCAGTCGCAGCCGCTGGCCGTGGGGCAGACGGTTGAGTTTCCGCTGGCCGACGCGATGCGAACCGTGACCGTGGGGATGAAGGTGGAAGCGCGCGAAGAGATCAAAACGCCTGCCGGGACCTTTGCGACCGTACGAGTGCAGGCGACAGCGGATGAAGGCATCGTGAAGAACCGGGGGCACATCTGGATCTGGTACACGGATGACGCGCGGCACCTGCCCGTGCAGATGCAGGCGCGGCTGTTCTGGGGGACGATTACGTTTCACTTGCAGTCGATTGAGATGAAGTAAGCGGCTGGTGCCTAAACGCGGATACCCTTCGGGAATGACAACCAAAAGCAGCATCCAACGGGGGCGGAGGAATCGATGAGCAAGACACTGTCGAACAACGATGAGGTAATGGCGACGCAGCCGGTGCTGTACTCGGACGAGGAACCAGTGACGGTGGCGGAGTTCGCTGACCCGGCCACGGCGAATGTGGCCCGTAGTGCGCTGGAGTCTGAAAACATCCCGGTCTTTATGCAGGGTGAGAACGCCAACAGCCTGATCCCCGTCGCGTTTGGAGTGAGGGTGCAGGTACAGCCCGCAGGATGAGGTCGCGGCACGGCAGGTTCTGGCCGACTTTGAGGCCGATCCTGAGACGCTGGAGTCGGTGACGCAGGCGGAGAGTGACGACGAGTTTGGGACCCCAGAGACAGGGACGCGCGGAGGCTTTGAGCCGCGGTGAAGCGGGAGCGCGCAGTCGTTTGTTTATCGGGCGGCATGGACTCGACGGTCTGTGCAGCGCTGGCGGCGCGCGACTTTGACGCCTACGGTCTGCACTTCAGCTACGGGCAGCGGACCGAGGCACGGGAGCTGCATTCTTCCCGTGAGGTCACGCAGCTGGTCGGGCTTTTAGAGCTGATGGAGCTTCGGACCGACCTGTTTCGCCGGATTGGCGGATCAGCGCTGACTGATCCCGCAATTGCGGTGCCGCTGAGTGTGGCCCCGGCGCTCGAGGAGAGCGCGCATCGTCATGGGGCCGAGGTCCCGGTGACCTATGTGCCCTTCCGGAATGCGCACTTCCTGGCTGCCGCCGTGAGTTGGGCGGAGGTGCTGGGCGCGACGCGGGTGTTCATCGGGGCAGTGGAGCAGGACAGTTCGGGGTACCCGGACTGCCGGCCGGCGTATTACGACGCCTTTAATGCGTTGATCGGGGCGGGGACGCGCGACGGCAACATCCGGGTAGAGACGCCCTTGATCCGCATGCGGAAGCACGAGATCGTCCGGCTTGGAGTTGAACTGGGCGCTCCGTTGCATGTAAGTTGGTCGTGCTACGCAGGGGAGGCGGAGGCTTGCGGCGTGTGCGAGAGCTGCGCCCTGCGCCTGAAGGCTTTTGCCGAGGCGGGTGTACCGGACCCGATCCCCTATGCCGCCGGCGCTGTGCGGCAGGGGGCAGTGCAGGCTGCATCAGCGGTTTGATTTGCGGCGGTCGTACCGCCAGGGAAAGAGGATGAAGATGAAACAACGGTTCGAACAGATGTTCAAGCGGCAGAGCGTACTGACGGCAGTAGCGGCTGCGGCCCTGCTGACCTCCCCCACCATGCTGGCGCAGGAGCAGCCCGCCAAGGCGCATGGCCATGTGCAGAACCCGGCCGGACAGCCGCTGACCTCCGGTGAGATCAAGTTCACCAAGGACCTGACGACGCCCTTCAAGGACGAGAAGTTCACCAACACGGTCGAGATCGACAAGGACGGCAACTACACGGTTCCCGGCGTGGCCCCCGGTGAGTACTTTGTGTACGTCATCCAGGGCACGAACACGGTGGACCGGCAGCAGGTGAAGTTCGCGGCGGGCGAGGACAAGACGCTCGACTTCGACATGACCCGCGAAGAGTACATGAAGACGCTGACGCCGGAGCAGCGCAAGCAGATCGAAGAGTTCAAGGCGAAGAATGCAGCGGCCTCGGCGACAAACAAGGTGGTCGCAAACCTGAACGCGACGATCACGGCAGTGCGCGCAGACATCAAGACGCCCACGCCGAACTTCGACAAAGATATCGCCGACATGAAGCAGGCCACTGACCAGCGTCCGACGGAGGGACTGCTTTGGGCTGTCACCGGCGAAGTCTACATGGCGCAGGGCAAGAAGCAGGCCGCAACGGATCGCACGAACAAGACGAATCCGATGCAGGACGACGTGGTGAAGAACGCCTATGCGAGTGCCGCGACGGCGTTCCAGAAAGCGTCAGACCTGATGGGCGCGGGTGCGAAGCCCAATGTGGACCAGCAGGCGACAGTGTTAAACCAGCTGGGCAATGTGTATGCCGAAGAAGGTAAGCCAACGGACGCCAGCGCGGCGTATGACAAGGCCGTAGCGCTGCAGCCGAAGAGTGCAGGCACCTACTACTACAACGAAGCCGCCGTCATGTTCAATGCGCACCAGGACGAGGCTGCGCTGGCTGCCGCGGACAAGGCCATCGCCGCGGACCCGGCTCAACCGATGCCCTACTACATCAAGGGACAGGAGTTGCTGGCGAAGGCGACCGTGGACTCGAAGGGCGTGATTGTTGCGCCTCCGGGCTGTGTGGATGCGTACCAGAAGTACCTGCAGCTGGCGCCGGATGGGCCGCAAGCCTCGGCGGTGAAAGAAGTGCTGACTTCGCTTGGGCAGAAGGTTGAAACGCGGTACAAGGCCCCGGGCAAGAAGTAACTTGTAGTGGCCAGAGATCGGCCCCGGCCCATGTGGCTGGGGCTTTCTTTTGCGCGCTTGGGCCATTGGAGAAGAAATGACTGAACGCGTGTTGTTGTTTGAAGAGGCCTTGGCCGAGGTGTTGCTGCAGGCGCAAAGCCTGCCGGAGCCGAGCGGTGTGGACCACGTAGCGTTGACCGCTGCCCTGGGCAGGGTGCTCGCTGAGGGGATTGCCGCGGATCGTGATCAGCCGCCGTTCCCGCGCTCAACGCGGGACGGATTTGCTTTGGGGAGTGCAGACCTGCGGGGAAACAGGGCTGCGTTGCAGGTGATCGGCACGGTGCGCGCCGGAGAGCTCTGGACGGGGCCGCCGTTGCGCGAGGGCGAGGCCATCGAAATTATGACGGGCGCCCCGGTGCCGGCGGGCGCTGACTGTGTGCTGATGGTGGAACATGCCGCCCTGGAGGATGGCGGCGTGTTGAGGCCTGAGACAGGACGGACGTTGGCCGCGGGCGAGAATATTGTTCCGGCCGGTGCGGAGGCCCAGGCTGGGGCGGAGTTGATTCCCGCCGGGCGAAGGGTGGGGACGGCGGAGGTCGGGCTCGCGGCGAGTTGCGGCTACGCGGAGCTGAAGGTCTACCCGCTGCCGCAAGTCGCGATCGTGGCGACCGGGGATGAACTGGTGGAGGTTGGCGTTGCGCCGGAGATGTGGCAGATCCGGAACTCCAACACGCATACGCTGGCGTCGCTGGTGGAGGGGGAAGGTGCCTTGGCAATGAGGCTGCCGGTTGCGCGGGATTCACGAGGTGATCTGCGGGAGCGCCTGGAAGAGGCGCGCGGGGCGAACCTGGTGCTGCTGTCCGGAGGGGTCTCGATGGGCAAGTACGACCTGGTGGAGGATGCATTGCGGGAGGCAGGGGCGGAGTTCTTTTTTACCGGCGCTCGCATTCAGCCGGGTAAACCAGTGGTCTTCGGGAGGTTGCCGCGAGTGGGCGATGCTCGTGGTGGCGAGGGCTGGACGTACTTCTTCGGGCTGCCTGGAAACCCGATCTCTACGGAGGTCTGCTTCCGGCTGTTCGTGGCACCGCTGCTACGAGCGCTCTGCGGGCGGACGGAGCGGGCGCCGCGGTTCGCGGAAGCGAGGCTGGCCGAGGATGTTCGCGGCGGAGCCAAGGTGACGCGGTTTCTGCCTGCGTTTGCCGAGGGGGACTGGAGAGGGCGTAACGGTGCGACCGGTGCCCTGGCACGGCTCCGGTGATCTGGCGGCGAATGCGCGGGCGAATGGGTTCGTGGTGCTGCCGCTGGGGGTCGAGGCGTTTCGGGAGGGTGAGACGGTGCGCGTGTTGATGCGCTAGTATCGGCCCATGTACGGACCGAGAGAGTCTTTGGCCTTGCGTTCCGGAGTCCTGCTCGGGACGGCCGCCGGGTCTGCTTTGCTTGCGGGCTGTTCCTGTTGGTTCAGGCCCTCAGGAGTCTTGACCGGATTTGGGTTCTTCATCCTGCCCTTGTCTACGTGTTCGGCATCGTTCCGGTCTTCTGGGTTTTCTGGGGAGTGCGGATGATCAGAAAGATGGAGGCAACGGGGTGACCAAGACGCTGTCGCACTATGACGATGCGGGCCAGGCGCACATGGTGGACGTGGGCGCCAAGGTGCCTGGCGCGGCGCGAGGCGACCGCCCAGGCATTTGTGGAGCTGAACCAGGCCGTGCTCGACGCGCTGCCCCAAAACCCGAAGGGCAATCCGCTGGAGGTGGCGCGCTTTGCCGGCATCATGGCGGCAAAGCGAACGGCGGACCTGATTCCCATGTGCCATCCCCTGCCGCTGAGCTTTGTGGACGTGCAGGCGACCGTGGTGGAAGGCGGCGTCGCCATCCAGGCGACGGCCGCGACGGTGGCAGGGACCGGTGTGGAGATGGAGGCGATGACGGCGGCCTCGGTCGCAGCGCTGACCGTGTATGACATGACGAAAGCGCTGGATAAGGGGATCCGGATTCGTGAGGTGATGCTGGTGCGGAAGTCGGGGGGCAAAAGCGGGGAGTGGCGGCGGGAGTAGGGCGCGGTGGCGGCGGAGTCGTGGGAGGTGGCGGAGCACTACTTGCGCAGTCCTAGGCACTAGGCACTACGCACTACGCCTACGCCGGATGTGCGAGCGCTACACCGAACAGGTGCGCTGGGTCGTGGAACCAACTTGGGGAGCCGAAGCCGGCTGCGTCGAGGAGGTTGCGGAGGCTGCGTTCGGTGAACTTGTAGCTGTTCTCTGTATGGATCGTCTCACCGGGGACGAAATGGATCGTTTTGCCTTCGATGTGGACGGCCTGTTCGCAGAGGCTCTCCAGATGCATCTCCATCCGGCTCTCCGCGGCGTTCCAGCGGGCGCGGTGGGCGAAGCAGGCGAGGTCGAAGTCCGCGCCGAGGTCGCGGTTCAGGCGTGACAAGATATTGCGGTTGAACTCGGCCGTAACCCCGGCGGCGTCGTCGTACGCGGCGACGAGGAAATCCACTGACTTGTGACGGCAGGGTGCGAGATCCACGCCCAGGACCAGGCTGTCGCCTGTGCGGCGAAGCTGGCGGCGCAGGTTGCGTAGGATGCCGGCGGCTTCGGCGGGTGAAAAGTTGCCGATGGAGGAGCCTATGTACAGACCGAGGACGCTTTGTTGGCGTGTTCGCTCAATGGTGTAGCTGTCCGTGATGTAGTTGGCCACGAGCGGCTTGATGGTGAGGCCGGGGATCTCGCCGAGGGTGCTGACGGCCTCCTCGAGGGCGGAGGGGCTCACGTCGATGGGCTGGTACAGGAGCTCGGGCTGGTGGCGCAGGGCGGCTCGCAGGAGAATACCGGTCTTGGTGGCAGTGCCCGCGCCAAGTTCCGCGATCGTGAGATGCCCGGTGCCTTCGGTGACGATGCTGTCAGCGAACTGCTCGAAGATGCTGCGCTCGGTCCGCGTGAGGTAATACTCGGGCAGAAGGGTGATCTCTTCAAAGAGCTCCGAGCCGCGCTCGTCGTAGAACAGCCAGGGTGAGAGGGACTTTTGTGTGCCGGGAGTAACGGCCAGGCCGCGGAGAGCTTCGCGCAGAACGGCGTCGCGCAGGGCTACAGGAGCTTCGATCATCAGCGGTTCAGGTCCTCAGAGATGGTGCGGAGAAGCTCAGCAGGTCCGGGATGGGATGCGATCTGCTGGCGGCAGGTCGCATCCAGAACGGCCTATTTTCAGTTTCCCACGTATTATGCGCCATCCCTTGCCAGGCGAAGGCCGCTGAATTGCCAGCGGATGCCAGGCTGGAAGAAGTTCCGGTAGCTGGGGCGGATGTGGGTTCCGGGGGTGACGCAGGATCCGCCGCGGAGCACCATCTGCGAGCTCATGAACTTGCCGTTGTACTCACCCAGCGCACCCGGCAGGGCCCGGTACCCCGGGTAGCCGGTGTAGGGCGACGAGGTCCACTCCCACACATCGCCGAAGAGCTGTTGGGGATGGGCGGCATCGATGGGGACCGAGGCCGCGGGCTGCGGGTGCAAGCTACCTGTTTCGAGGAGATTGCCTTCAACGGGGACCTGGGCGGCGACGAACTCCCACTCAAACTCCGTGGGCAAGCGATGTCCGCTCCACCGGGCAAAGGCGTCGGCTTCGAAGAAGCTGAGGTGGCAGACTGGTGATTCGGAGAGCTCCTCCAGGGGCTGCCAGCCGCGCAGGGTATAGACGCGCCAGCCGGAGCGAGTGGCCGGGTCCCGGCGCCAATAGAGCGGAGCCTGCCAGCTTTCGGCCTCGACGGCGTCCCAGCCTTCGGCGAGCCAGAGTTCCGGGCGGGTGTAGCCTTCCTCATCCATAAAGGCGAGGTACTCGGCGCAGGTGGTCAGGCGGGAGGCGATGCGGAAGGGCGAGATGTAGACCGAGTTCCGAGGGGTTTCATTGTCAAAAGCAAAGCTTTCAATTGAGGCAGGATCCGGAGTTACGCCGACTTCCGCGATGCCGGGACGGACCGGATAGCCGGGGAGGTAGCTGAGCCAGGAGAGCGGCGGAGCGATGACCGTGCTCCCGGGGGCCTCGGCGCGCAGCGTATAGGGCGGCTGCAGCGGGTTGGTGAACAGGGCGTGCTTGATGTCCGTAGCGGCCAGTTCCAGGTGCTGCTGTTCATGCTGGATGCCGAGCACGATGCGACGCAGAGCCTCGTCCTCGGGGGTCTGGTCGAGCAGGCGGCCGATCGCTGCGTCTACGTGTTCGCGGTAGGCGAGGATCTGGTCGAGCGGCGGGCGGGAGAAGCTGGCACGCAGTTTCTTCTCGGGCATCTCGCCAAGCGTCTTGTAGTAGCTGTTGAAAAGCCACTTGAAATCCGGGTGGAAAAGCTTGTAGGCAGCGACGAACTCGCTGAGAACAAAGGTCTCAAAGAACCAGGAGGTGTGGGCGATGTGCCACTTGAGAGGCGACGCCTCCGGGCAGGACTGCACCATCATGTCTTCCGCGTTGAGCGGAGCGATGAACCTCATCGTGGCTGCGCGTACAGCCCGGTAGCGGGCAAGGAGGGAGGCAGTTTGCGGCTGGTGAATGAGCATGGCATTCTCCACGGACGTGCGCGGAAGGGAGTTGTGGTTCGGGACATGCCAGCCCTCGACGTATCGGGCTGCAAGTATCTCTCCGTTATACGCCGTTTTGACCGTAAGCCGAGCGCTTTCTGCTGGGCGAATTCGCCCACACCACAAACGGCGGCGGAAGCGCGTCTTCCCGTCGCCAGGTCCGTCTCATTCGGTAAGGAACTGTGTACCAGCCTGGGAGAGCACAATGCGGCGCAATCGAGGTCAGATCGTGGTGGTGGGGATTTTGGCTGGAGCGCTCTGGGCGGGGGTGGGACTGGCTCAGAGTTCCGGGGCCCCGGCGGCGACCCAGCAAGGCGGCGGCGCCGGCGCCGGGGGAGGCCAACCGGGTGGCCAGGGCGGAGGCCGCCGCGGGCAGTATGCCGGGATGGGGCGGGTGATGGGTGAGGTGACCGCCGTGGCGGGAGCGACCGTGACGGTCAAAGCCGAGGATGGGAGCACCGTCCAGGTGGTCACGACCGACAACACCCGGGTGATGAAGGAGCGGGGGCCCATCAAGGTGAGCGACCTGCGTCCGGGGGACGGCCTGGTGGCGGTGGGCAACCTGGATGCGCCGAACAAGACCCTGCACGCCGCGGTGGTGATGGCGGAAGATGCCTCGCAGGTCAAGGCTATGCGCGAAAATCTAGGCAAGACCTACATCACGGGGCGGGTTACTGCGGTCGACCTGGACAACGCGAAGATGACGGTGGAGCGCAGCGACCACGTGTCGCAGACGATCGGCCTGGACGAGACAACCAGCTTCAGGCGGGCGATTCGGGGCGGCGGTGGAGGCAGCGGCGGTCCCGGCGGCAACGGAAGTGGCGGCGAAGGCAATGGCGGGCCGAGCGGCAGCACAGGACGCGGTCCGGGTGGTGGCGGAGTCGGCGGTGGGGGGATGGGCATGGGGGCAATGGCCATGAATGGCGGGATCGACCGGGCGTTTGACAGAGGCGAAAGTATCACTTTGGCGGACGTCAAGGTGGGCGATTACGTAGCCGGCACCGGTTCCATGAAAGGTGGTGCTTTTGTTCCGGTGCATCTGTTGGACAGCCCTCCGGGGCAGCGCCGGCAGCGGAACGGCCCGGGTTCAGAGGCGCAGCCTGCGGGCGCATCGCCTGCGGGAACAGGGCCGGGCGCCGGTCCGGCGGGGCGCTGAGGCCGGAGGAGGATGCGGAGGCGACCAGTGCGTGCAGGGGCGACGCGGCGTGATCGGCCGAGGGCTAGAGCGATGTGTCCTGCGCTGCTTTTGGGGTTGGTGGTCTGCGGGAATCGGGCAGATCGGGCATGGGGCCAGGCTGCCGCTGCGCCAGGGACAGCCCAGACCGCGGGGCCGGCCTCACAGGCATCGTCTGCAACGGTAAGCGCGGCACCCGCCCAGGGTGGGGTGATTCACGGGAAAGTGGTTGCCGGCGTAGTTGGGAAGCCCGGAGGAGTGCCTCTGCCGGGGGTTGCCGTCCTCGCCACGAACACGCTGACCGGGCGCAAGTATGCCACCGCCACCGACGTGGACGGGGTGTACACCATGAAGATTCCTCGCAATGGACGCTATGTGATTCGCGCTGAGTTTGCCGGCTTTGCCCCGGCGACGGCGGAGGTGGTGCTGAGCGCTGAAACCGCCGCCACGGCAAAGGTCTCCGACTTTGGCCTGCAGCTGGCGAGCCGGGTGGAGCAGGCCGCTCAGCGGGAGACGGCGACGGCCAGTGCGGGCGTCGGCTCGGTCGCGGCTGGGACCGCGAGCCTGATGCGGAATTTGCAGGGCCTGAACTTAAGCGCGAGTGGCGGGGATTCCGAAGACGCCAGTGCGGGGAGCCCCACGAACAGTGGAGCGGCGATGCCGTCCCTGGCGAACCTGGGCGAGGCAGGCGGATCGAACGCCGCAGACACCGTTGCTGTCAGCGGGGCAAGCGGCCAGACCAACGGGTTGGCGAACTTCAGCGAGGACCAGCTTCGCGAGCGAATTCAGCAGGGGGTGGAGCAGGCGCGCGCGAGCGGGCAACTGCCGCCGGGGGTGGACCCGACGAACGCCATCGTCGGGATCCTGGGCGGCATGATGGGTGCCCCTGGCGGACCCCGCGGAGGGGGCCGCGGCGGCGGAGGTGCGGGACGAGGATCTGGCGCATTTCGGAACTTCAACCCGACACAGTTGCACGGAGGCTTCAACTTTCAGGGTGAGTATGCGGCGCTGGACTCGGCCCCATGGTCGCCGACGCTGACACCCCAGCCCAAACCTTCGTACGCCAAGGACACGTTTGGGGGGACGCTGGCGGGATCGCCCTATATCCCGGGGCTGTTCAAACCCAGCACCAAGCAGTTTGGATTTTTGAACTTCAACGTAGCGCGCAACACCACGCCCGAGGTGCTGACTGCGACCGTTCCTACGGACGCCGAGCGCAGCGGGGACTTCAGTGGACTGGTGCAGACGTTGAATGGGTCGAGGTCCGGGACGCCGATCTATGACCCGCAGACGGGCGCGCAGTTTGCGTACAACGGGCAGCCGAACGTGATCGATCCGGGGCGGATCTCGCCGCAGGCGCTGTATGTGCTGAACAACTTCTACCCGCATGCCAATGTTTCGGGCACGGGGACGCAGCGGTTCAACTACCAGACAGTAACAACCGTCGGGCAGAACTCGGCGAACCTGTCGTCGCGCTTCATCCGCAACCTGGGCGCGAATAGCAGCGGGCCGTTCTTTGGCGGGGGACGCGGTGGTGGCGGCGGGGGTGGAGGGCGAACGCCGCCGCCAGGATTGCGGCAGAGCTTGAACTTCAACTTCAGTGATTCGCATTCGGCATCGGACGTGCGCAACATCATCCTGCCGTTGTCCGGGGCGTCGCAGACCGATGGCTTCAACTTCGGGGCGGGGTATGTGATCGGCAAGGGACGGCTGAACAACACGAGCACGGCCACGTGGAATCGCAGCCACTCGTTGACGCGCAACTACTTCACGGATACCCCGAATGACCCGGCCAGCGCTGCGGGCATTGCCCTGCCGAGCACGGCGGCAATTCCCTTTCGTCCGAACTTTTACAACGGGCTGCCTTCACTGCAGATTGAGAACTTCCTGTCGGTCAACAATACGAATCCGCAGGACAACATCGCGCAGACGATCTCGTTCAGCGACGGGTTGAGCTACCGGCATAAGAAGCACAACATGCGTTTTGGCGTGGATGTGCGACGGGTGCATCAGGACTACCTTGGCGGTGGAAGGCCGTTGGGGCAGTTCACGTTTACGGGCTTCAACACGGAGGCGCCTTGCACGCGCTTTCCGACTTCCCAGGGGTGCCAGGACCAGACCACGACGGGAACCTCGCTCGGCTCGGGGCAGCCGGGGAGCGGGGCTGCGTTCGCGGATTTCCTGTTGGGGCTGCCGCAGCAAACGCAGATCCAGGCCGGACTGTCGAAGATCTACTTGCGTGAGAACGTGCTGGATTGGTATGCGAACGATGATTACCGCGTGGCGAATGGCATCACGCTGAACGGCGGTATGCGCTATGAGTACTTCGGGCCGTTCAGCGAGAAGAATGACCGGCTGATCAATCTGACCGGCGTGTCGCCCCTTGCTTCGAGCGTTGGGTGCGTGACGCCGGGCGGGTTGAGCGTGCAGACGGTGGCGGGCACGCTGACGTGCGCGCCGGGGGCGAACCGGTCGTTGCTGCAGCCGGATCGTGCAATGTACTCGCCGCGTTTTGGTGTGGCGTATAGGCCGCATTGGGTAAAGGACACCGTGATTCGGGCGGGGTATGGGATCAACTTCAACACGGGGCAGTTTGCGAGCTTTGCGCGGTCGCTGTCGTACCAGGCGCCGTTTGCGGCGACGCAAAATAATGTCCTGAACAACGTCGTGACCAATGCGACGGGGTGCCAGCCGCTGGCTCCGGGGTTCGCGACGAACTTCACCCTGGGCAGCGGGTTTGGGTGCTCGGGCAAGTTGTTTGAGAACACCTATGCTGTGGATCCGAACTATCGCCTGGGGTTAGTGCAGGTGTACAACGCCGACCTTCAACGGACGTTGCCTGCGGGCATTGTCCTGAATGTCGGCTACAACGGCTCGCATGGATCGAATCTGAATGTAGTCAACGCGCCGAACCACACAGCGAACGGTGTGACGACTCCGGACGCGGTGGCGTTTACGTATCAGCAATCGATCGCGGAGTCCACGTTCAATGCACTGACGGTGAATGCTCAGAAGCGGCTGCAAAAGGGTGTGCAGCTTGGCGCGAAGTATCAGTATGCGCACTCGATTGATGATGCTTCGAGCATCAATGGTGCGGCGGAGACGTCTTCTGTGCAGGACCCGACGAACCTGCTTGCGGAGCGTTCGAACTCGAGCTTCGATGTGCGGCACTCGCTGAGTGGGACGTGGTTGTATGAGCTTCCGGTTGGGCCGAATCGTGCGTTCCTGAGTCGTGGTGGCGCGGCTTCGAAGGTGCTGGATGGGTTCTCGCTTTCGGGCAGCTTCACCATCACTTCCGGGCGCTACTTCACGCCGAGCTATCTGGGCACGGCCGCGCAGACTGAGGCTGGCGGAACGTACACTTTGCGCCCGGATCGTGTGTTTGGGCAGCCCATCGGCGGCGCTGGGCGGGTGAACTCCTACTTCAATGGGGCTGCGTTCGCGTACCCGGTGAGTACGTCTGGATACGGCACCGCATCGCGGTACTCGATTGAGGGGCCTGGGCAGTTGCTGATCAACGCTTCCCTTTCACGCACGGTGCCGCTGGGCGAGACGCGGTCGTTTGAGGCGCGGGCGACGGCGAGCAATGTGTTCAACACGGTGCAGTACAACGGCATCGATACGACGCTGGATTCGGCGACGTTTGGGCAGGTGACGGGCGCTGCGGCGATGCGGCAGATTACGTTTGTGGGAAGGTTCCGGTTTTGAGGTCGAAGCTTATGCGCGTGGGCACAACACCCAGGTCCCAGAAGCGGGACCTGGGGCACCCGGTTTTGTGCCCAGCTCTGCTGTTGCTGATGATGGTTTTTGTTGCGGCTTGTGCGGGAGCGCAGGAGACGACCGCGACGCAACAAGGAAGCGGCTACAAGCTGACCGTGAACGCCAATATCGTGCTGACCAACGTTGTCGTGCGGGATAAGAAGACGGGCGCTGTGGTGAAGGGGCTAACGGCGAATGACTTCCAGGTGTTGGAGAACGGCAAGGCGCAGCGTGTTGCGAGCTTCGACTACCAGAATGTTGACCAGGCGGCGGCACTGGCGGAGAAGAACACGGTGGCGGGCAAGGCGAGCGTGGCCGATCTGCTGGAGCGCAACTTTGCCGCGAACTCGCAGCAGCTACGGGATCATCGGCTGATCGTGATGTTCTTCGACCTGAGCACGCTGCAGGATGAGGACACGGACCGGGCTGTGGAGGCCGCGCAGAAGTACATCAACACGCAGATGCAGCCTGCGGATCTGGTGGCGCTGGTGAGCTTTTCTACCGCGCTTAGCCTGGACCAGGACTTCACGGCGGACAAGCAGGTTCTGCTGCACGGCCTCGGCAAGTACAACGGCACGGATCAGACCGCGTTGAGTAACGGCGCGACCGGCGGGACGACCGACGGCACCAGTGATGACGCGTCGAGCTTCGTAGCAGATGATACCGAGTACAACAACCTGAACACGGATCGCGAACTGTATGCGATTCGGCAGGTGGCGCAGTCGTTGGAAAAGGTGGAGCAGCGCAAGAGCCTGCTGTACTTCTCCGGCGGGCTTTCGCGCAATGGGATTGAGAACCAGGCGAGTCTGCGTGCGGCGACCAACGAAGCGGCGAAAGCGAACATGGCGATCTACGCCGTGGATGCGCGTGGTTTGGAGGCCTTGCCTCCGGTCGGCAATGCGTCCCAGGGAAGCTTGCGCGGCACGTCGGCGTACACCGGGAGTGCAGTGGCGAATCAACTCAGCAGCAACTTCAGTTCGCAGGAGTTGCTGAGCACGCTGGCGACCGATACGGGAGGCAAGGCTTTCTTCGATTCCAACGACTTTGGCCCTGCATTTCAGCAGGTGCAGCATGACACGGAGGCGTACTACATCCTCGGCTTTCACTCAACCGATCAGCGCAGGGACGGCACGTTTCGTCACCTGCTGATCAAGGTCACGCGGCCTGATGTGAAGGTGGAGTATCGCCCCGGCTACTACGCGCCGGCGGACTTCCAGCACCAGAAGACGGAGGATCGCGAGCAGGCGTTGCAGGACCAGATTCATAGCGATTTGCCTGCGCTGGATGTTGCCGTGTATCTGCAGGCGTTCTACTTTCGGGAGAACGCGAACAGCTTTTATGTTCCGGTGAGTCTGCTTGTGCCGGGGTCGCAGATTCCATTCACGAAGAGCAAGGACCAGGACAAGGCCACGCTGGATGTCCTGGGGCAGGTGAAGAACGCGCAGGGCATTACGGTGGGCAATGTGCGCGATACGGTGAAGCTGGCGTTGGATCAGGCGCAGGGGGTGCAGCGAAGAACGATCCAATACTCCACGGGATTCACGCTGGCGCCGGGCCGTTATCACCTGAAGTTCGTCGTGCGTGAAAACGAAGGCGGCAACATGGGTTCGTTCGAGACGGATGTTGCTGTGCCCGATTTGAAGAAGGTGCCAGTGAAGCTGAGTTCGGTCGTGATCGCCAGCCAGCGCACGCCCAACTCTGCGAAAAGCACGCCCAACCTGCTGGTGCGGGATGGGCAGGAGTATGTGCCCAATGTGGCGCATGTGTTCCGGCAGAACCAGCACTTGTACCTGCTCTACGAGCTGTATGATCCGGCCCGGAACAAGGCTGCGGCGCAGCCGGCAGCCGCGCCAGGCCTAGGACGTCGCGAGGGCGGTCCGGTGCATGTGCTGACCTCGATTGAACTGCTGTCCGGCGGCGTGAAGGTGTACGAGACGCCGCTGGTGACCGCCGACGTCGTAAACGTCCCCGGGCGCGAGGCTGTGGCGTTCCAGTTCGACGTGCCGCTTGCCGACCTGAAGCCTGGAGATTACGTCTGCCAGGTGAACGTAATCGACGATGCGGGCGGTTCATTTGCGTTCCCTCGGCTTGCGCTGCGGGTGCAGGCTGCACCGGGCGCTACGGCTGTCCCCGCGGCGGGTTCGGGGCGGTAGTTTGCCTGAAGACGCGGCAAGGGAAGGAGATCTGGATGGGGCATTGACGAAGTGCCCTGCATAAGCGGAGTATGTTGGCGTTTGCACGGGGGAGGTCACCCATGCACCTCATCAGTCGTTTTGCCTCCATCTTCGTCTTCGCCCTTAGCGCCTCGGTCGCGGCTAGCGCCCAGGCAGGCCAGAGATTGCCCACCAACACCGATCTTCACAACACGGAAGAGTGGCGGATTGTGGCCCCGCACCTGCCGGATCCGCTGACCGCCAGCCCAGACAAGCTGGAGATGGCCGGCGACGTCTTGCGTGCCCGTCGCTTCCCGGAGGATGCCATCACCTTCTACAAGGCTGGCATGATCAACGGCGGCAACCGCAGCCGGTTGCTGAAAAAAGAAGGCGTGGTTCACCTGGAGATGCAGCATGGGGTGATCGCCCGTTTGTGCTTTCAGCAGGCCGTGAAGCTGGACAAGAAAGACGCGGAAGGCTGGAATAATCTGGGCGCGGCCGATTTCATGCTGGGAAACACGCGCAGCGCGATCGGCGAGTACAAGCATGCGGTGAAGCTGCGGAAGACCTCTGCGGTGTTCCACTCGAACCTTGCGCTGGCCTACTTTGAAGACAAGGATGGGCACAGTGCTCGCGTTGAACTGCAGCGCGCATTTGCCCTGGATCCCGAGATCCTGCACCACAATGACAGCGGCGGGTACAACCTGCAGGTCCTGGCTTCTACGCACTACGCGGAGATTTGCTTCGAGATGGCCCGGGTGTACGCGTCGCAGGGCGATGCCGAGACTACGATCCTGTGGTTGACCAAGGCGTCAGAGCGGGGGCTGGATGTGCGTTCTGCCTTGAAGGGCGATCCGCTTCTGGGCCCGTATCTCCATGATGAGCGGGTGAAGTTGATGCTGGCCAACAACGACCACATGAAGAGCAAAGATGTGGCCTCCAAGGGGAAGGCGCCCAGCTTGAGCAGCGCACAGTAGGCGCTCTACCTGCGACGGCTGAGGAGAGGCTAAGCGTCGCGTGCAAACGGCGCATCTCACAATTGCGCCTGGCGGTAGTTGAACGTCGCTCCGCGGCTGCATGGAGCCTCAATGCCAGTTGGAAAACGTGCTGCACTTTGTCTGATCGCCTTCCTGGTCCTGGCGGGCCGCGCGCAAGAGCCCGGACAAGGTCCTGAAGCGGACCACGGGCCGATGAAGCTGAACGTGGTGGTTACCCCGGGTGACAGGGGCAAACCCATCGTGGGCTTGAGCCAAGACAGCTTCGCGGTTCTGGATAACGGTGCCCGGCAGCCCATCCGCTCTTTTCGGGCCCTCACGGCAGCGTCGGATCCAGTGAAGATTCTGCTGGTCATCGACGCAGTGAACACCGACTACATGCGCATCGCTTATGAGCGTGAGCAGGTGGACAAGTTTTTGCGCGCCAACGATGGCCGCCTGACGCAGCCCACTGCGTTGGCCATTCTTACCGATACCGGCACGCAAATTGAGCCGGGCTTCAGCACAAATGGAAACGGAATCAGCGAACTCCTTGATAAGCAGGTGATTGGTTTGCGCGAACTCCGTCGCAGCGCCGGGTTCTACGGGGCGGAGGAGCGCCTGCAACTGTCACTGAAGACGATGAGTGAGTTGCTGGGGAGGGCCGCAACTGAGCCGGGGCGCAAGTTTATCGTCTTCATCACGCCGGGGTGGCCGCTGCTCTCTGGACCGAACGTGCAGTTTTCGGTGAAGCAGCAACAGAGCCTGTTCCAGGAGGTCGTGAGCACCTCCAATGCAATACGGCGGGCCGACGCCACGCTGTATGCGGTGGACCCCTTGGGCGCCGGGGAAGGACCAGGTCGCACGTTCTACTATGAGCAGTTTCTTAAGGGCGTTGCGAAGCCGTCGCAGGCGCTGCCGGGTGATCTTGGGGCACAGGTGCTGGCAGTGCAGAGTGGTGGGCTATTCCTGGGAAGCAATAACGACCTTTCCGCGCTGCTGCAGCGTGCCTATGACGACGCGAGTGCGGCCTACGAAATCACCTACCAGCCACCTCCTGCAGAGGCCGCAAACACGTATCACCAGATCGAGATCCGCATGGCCGAACCGCACATGAGGGCGCGCACGCTGCAGGGCTACTACTCCCAGCCGTAAAGGTTCACTTGTACGGGCAGTGACGGCAGCCGGAGTTGCAGCAGAATCCGCGGCGCAGATGATATTGCGCTGTGAACACCAGGTACGGTCCGTCCTGATAGGTGTCGCCGGGCCGCAGATCGTCAGGCGCACTGCTCGGCTCTCCGCGGCTGGTTTGCGCTGGGGAGTAGTGGTTTGCTTCGTCGGGATTCGGTGAACTCGGACTCATGAAAATAAGCTCGGAGTTTGGGATGTCGTCGTAGGGGTGCGGGCGGGTGGCCCACCCGCTTCACTTCGCAGGAAATCGGCGATGGAGCGCCTTGCCTTGCGGGGCGGTGTACTGACCTGGGTCCGTGAGGGAATCTCCGCTGTGGGCGTCTCGTCTTCCTCTACTGCGCCGTTGAGGAACCGCACCTGGTTTCCCGGTATCGCCGCCACGCGCTGGCCGGGCACCAGGATTCCGACCAGGTTCAGCGGGTCCGCCGCTCCAAGGTGAATGGGGGCTTCCGCGGCCCTGGCCGTCTGCTTCCGCCTGGCCTCGCGCAGGCCCTCGACGGCCTCCGGTACGGCGAACTGTTCGCCAAAGGGACCGCTTACGAACCGCCCGCCACGGATTTCGCCGCGAGCCTCCAACCGCCGCAGAATGGGGGCGAGGTCTCGCCACTTTGGCGCGTTGGATTCCCGCGATAGCATCTCGCGAAAGACGACACCATACCGGCAGAGCAACACGCGGGCAAAGCACTCGAGCGAGGCCTGTGCGCGACGTGCGTCTGCGATTGCTTGCTTTGCGAGATCGCGGAGGTCAGGGGGCTCGGGTCCGCCGTCGCTGAGCAACGACCAACGTCCAGCCGTGGTGCGCGCGGCCGCCCGCTTGCGGAGGCTAACCGCGGGGGTTTGTTCCAGATGGACTGATTTGCGGCGAGGATCCATCAACGCACGCAGCTGGTCAAAGCCATCGGCGGAGGCGAGTCCGGCGGTCGCGAGTTCCCAGAGACCGTTCGTGACCTGCTGCTTGGTCAGGTCGCCGAGGCGCTGCAGATCGGCCGTGAACGCGGCCCCGCGAGTGCGCAGCAGCGTGCGAAGGCACTGGGCGTCGGCTGACAGGGAGAGCGTGAGTTGCTCCTCGGTGACGCCCTTCGCGGCGAGCGATGCGGGCAGCCATTCGGCGGACTCGCGCAGGAACAGGGTGATGGGCGCCGCGCCCGTCGGGATCACGCGACGTGGGGCGGTCCCGTTGGCGTCAGTCCACGCCGGGTGCGGCGAGACGCGTCCCCAACCGACGATGCCCGCGAGGCAAAGATTGTCCAGCCAGCGAGGGTCGTAGTTCTTCACGCGAGCGGGCAGCAGGGTGCGCTCCCACTCAACGGCTGGTGCCTCGAATCCTTCAAGTTGCTCAATGGCCGCCAGGACGCCCTCCTCGCCGGTGAGTTGTGAGTCGGGAGCGACGTGCTGCCAATCCTGCAGCCACCGATTGAAGACGACGGGCGCGACCGGCTCCACGGATTTTCGCAGCCCGGCGAGCGTCAGCCTGTGAATGCGTTGCAGGATGCGTCGCTCACACCACTCGATGGCGTGGGGCTGGTCGTCCGGGGGCTTGGGCTGCTCGAAGACGCCGCGCATCGCCAGGCCTTGCATCTCCATCACGAGCAGCGCTTGGGAGAGCGGTGCGGGATCGAGGTGAAGCAAATTGCCCAACTGCTCTGCCGTCAACGGACCGAGCAGTTGCAGCCAGCCCTGCACCAGGCTGTTGGCGGCGCCGTCGCGCTCGGAAAGCGACTGGGAGGGGCGATACTCGGTGCCGGCCAGAGTGGTGGCCTCGCGATTCAGGACGACACTGGTTGGCGCCTCCGGAAGGCTCATCTGCGGCCAAAGCAAATGGGCATCGGCGAGGCGCTCCGTGGCAATCCAGGCATCCTCGCCGTGGAGCGAGATGGAGTGCGCTCGCCCCTGCTGGGCGAGTTGCGTGAAAAACTCCGGCCAGCCCTGCGCTGCTCGCGGCTTATCTGCGGCACGGGCTTGCAAAAAGCTGAGCGGGAGCGCGACAAGCTGCAGCAGCAGATCATGCAGCTCATGCGGGTCGCGCACATCGGGCCACAGCGTGTCACGCACGTTCTCAATCGCCGCCTGGTCGAGCCTGCCCGCGCCGTCCGTTACCGCATCCGGGAGCGTCCGTCGGAGCTGAACGGCACGGGTCCGGCGGGCCGCCGCGTCGGCTTCGTCCAGGTACGCGTACGGCATGGCGTTCAGCAGCTCATGCGCGAACTGCGACGGCACGGGCGTGTCGACGGCGAGGCACTGGATGCTGCCGTTCGCGATGCCGCGCAGCAGTTCTTCCAGGCCATGGATATCCATGGCCTCGGTGAGCGTGTCCCGCATGACCTCGCGAACCAGCGGGTGATCCGGGATTTCGATGTCGCCGGTCATCGTCTCTGGGCACGCGGAGGCGTGCGGGAAGACGCTGGCGAGCAGATCGTCTGACCGTGTGCGCTGAATTTGGGGGGCGACGCGCTTGCCCTTCTGCATACGCAGCAGTTGCAGGCTGCGACCGGCCGCCCAACGCCAGCGGTTCTTGAATAGCGGCGAAGGAATGCAGGCCTGTTCGAGCAGCTCGCGCGCGGTGAACTCCGTGAGGTACTGGAAGACGTCACTCAGCGGAAAGCTGTGCTGTTCCGCGAGCGAGATGTTGATGCCATTGTCCGTCGCAGCGGCTTGCAGCTCGAAGTTGAAGCCGCGGCAGAATCGCTTGCGTAAGGCGAGGCCCCAGGCCTTGTTCAGGCGGCCGCCGAAGGGCGCATGGAGGATCAGTTGTTGTCCGCCACCTTCGTCGAAGAAGCGTTCCGCGATGATGGTCTGCTTCGTGGGGACTGCCCCGAGGACGCTGCGGCCCGCCACGATGTATGTGATCAGCTGCAGCGCGGCAGAATCGCACACGAAGCACTCGCGCTTGAGCCACTCCAAGCAATCGCGTACCTCAGGATGTAGGGCGCCCCATCGATCATCGCGATACGGGCTTACCGAGACGTCCTCGGCGCGCCCTGAAACGGCCACGGCGGAGGGTTTCACGTTTCGCGTTCTTCGGTCGATCTCACCGCGAAGATCGCTGACGCCGTCGCACAACTCTGCCGTACGCTGCGGAGCTTCGCCTTCCCAGAATGGAATGCTGGGCGGGGCGCCGTGGGCGTCTTCAACCAGCACTTTGCCTTGCGGATCAATGCGTTGCACGCGCCAGCTCGTATTTCCGAGCAGAACCACGTCGCCTGGTGATGAATCCACGGCAAAGTGCTCGTCCAGGGTGGCGATTTGCACGTTTTCCGGTTGCAACATCACCGCATACAGCGATGTATCCGGGATAGCACCCCCGTTCGCAATGGCGATCATGCGCGAGCCGCGCCGCGCGTGCAGGTGCCCCTGCACCCGGTCGCGCAGCAGGTACGCGCCATAACGCCCGCGCGAGCTCTCAATGCCGTTATGCAGTAACGATAAGAGCTCGTCGAAGCTCTCGCGGGTCAGATCGCGGTAGGGCCAGGCGCGTCGAAACACGTCGAACAGGGCCTGTTCGTCCCAGCTTTCTGCCCCACAAGCCGCCACCATCTGTTGCATAAGTACATCGATCGGGGCTTCCGGAATTTCAAGCTGATCGAGTTCGCCGGCTACCATCTTGCGCAACAGCGCGGCCTGTTCCAAGAGGTCGTCACGCGTCAGGGCGAAAAAGCGTCCCTTTGGAGTGGCGCCCCGCCAATGCCCTGCCCTGCCTACCCGCTGCATGGCGACCGAAACTGCTCGTGTGGTCTGGATCTGGCAGACGAGATCCACTGCACCTATATCAATCCCGAGTTCAAGCGAGGCGGTCGCGATCAGGATCTTGATCTCGCCGTCTTTCAGACGCTGTTCCGCGTCCAGGCGTAGGGCGCGCGATAGGGATCCGTGATGCGCAGCAACCGCATCCGGGCCAAGGCGCTCCGACAGTTCGAAACTGATCTTTTCCACCAGGCGCCGCGTGTTGACGAACACTAAAGTGGAACGATGTCCTTGCGCGAACGTGGCGAGCTTGTCATACACCTCAGTCCACATCGCGGTGGATGCGACGGAACTCAACTCGTCGGACGGCACTTCAATTCCAAGATCGAGGGTCCGGCGTTGTCCTACCTGGATGATCGTTGCGCGCGACCGGCTTCCGTGGGAGCCAGTCAGAAAATCCGCGACGAGTTCAATAGGGTTCTGCGTGGCGGAGAGCCCAATCCGCTGCGGAGGTCGGCCAAGGCCAGCCAAGGTGGCGCCGGGAGCGAGACGGTTCTCGCCGCAGACTAACGCCTCCAGCCGCTCCAGGCTGAGCGCAAGATGAGAACCCCGCTTATCGTCGGCGACAGCATGGATTTCGTCCACGATCACCGTGTGCACGTGATGCAGGTTCTGTCGCGACTTCCCAGCCGTTAAAAGCAGGTAAAGAGACTCCGGCGTTGTTACCAGGATGTGCGGCGGGTGCTTCAGCATCGCAGCCCGATCCTTGGTCGGCGTATCGCCCGTCCGTACGCCGGTACGGATCTCTGGGCAAAGATAGCCGCGTGCAAGGGCCAATCGCTGGATTTCGGCCAATGGTCCGTCCAGATTCTTCTGGACGTCGTTAGACAGTGCCTTTAGCGGTGAAACGTAGACGACCTGCGTCTGTGGGGCCAGGTTTCCTTCCAAAGCTTGGCGCAGTAAACCGTCAATGCACACCAGGAACGCAGCCAGGGTCTTACCCGAACCGGTCGGCGCAGAGATCAGCGTTGGTTCCCGGCGCACGATTGCGGGCCAACCTGCAACTTGGGGCTCAGTGGCCGAGCCAAAGCGACCGAGAAACCATTCCCGCACGATGGGATGGGCCCAAGCGAGAGAATCCGCGACATCGGTGAACCTGGGGGCCTCATCGGGCATGAGGCCATTGTAGAACTTCGCATTCCTTTCGCTTCCACAGTGAAGAAAAGCGTTTGTGGAACCGTTCTTACATGTTCCCCACGCCAATGTCAGCGCTCTTGGCCTCCTGGTCATCCGGATCCAGGTATTTTTCGATGGTCTGCTTCAGCAAACCCTTGGCCCGCAAGATGAAGTCGATTGCATCGCGGCCCGCACCGAATCCACCAGAGTGCCCGGTCGTGTAGTGGGCCATCTGTTTGACTTCGGGTCGTGCATTTGCGACCGCGACGGCTAGCCCGACTTTACGCATCACTGGGAGGTCGATGATGTCGTCCCCCACGTAAGCGATTTCGTCCAGGGTGCAGTTCTCGTCCTTGACAATTTGGGCCAGTGCTTCCACCTTGTAATGCTGGCCCTGATATACGTGATCAATCCGCAAGTCGCGTGAGCGGATTCGAACCGCCTGGGACTCTCGCTTCGTCACCCACCCGATCTTCAGGCCGGCTACATGCGCCAGAGCGATTCCCATTCCATCATGGGCAGAAAAGCTCTTTACCTCGACCGCCTTGCCGTCGGCCGATGGCATCACGACGATCGATCCGTCGGTCAGCACCCCATCAACGTCGAATAGGAGCACCTTTATGCGGCGCGCACGGTCTTCTGGGCTGAGATTCATCTCGGTTTCAGGCATTTCGTTCAGTCACGCTCTCTTTGTTTGATGTTGTCACCCAGCGTGGGCATCACGCTCGGCCCAGTAGTCTACCCAACGTGTCCTGATCACCGTACCCTGGTGCGAAGGTCGGCCCGTACTGTTTGCGGGAGCTCTCCGACCGTGGTTTGTGGCGAACGCTGCTGGTTGGGCTGCGTTGCTGAAGTAGACATACTGGTCTCCCGATCACTGTGAACCGCAGCTCCCGTCTTGTCGTCCTGATTGTCTGGTGCCGAACCTCTGGACCCAAACCTTTCGAGTCGTGCTGGGGTTCGTCTCCTGGGTTGAACGGTGGCTGCCGGCTTGCCGGTATCGGCCGTCAGTTGTTCCTGCCGTGCTTGGGTAATGAGCCGGAACACTTCTTGTTAGATAGAAGCAAGCTGCTCCTTGAAGGAGATGCCATGTGACGCCCCGGGGTTTGCAGTTCCTCGGAAGCAATCACCGGGCTCGCAAGCGCCGTCTCTCGACCTTCTTCCGAGCGATCACGGATGCCTGGCGTGATCTGCCGGAAACGTCGATAAACGTACGTGGGTGAGTTCAGATTCACTTACACCAATCGCCAGTTTTTGCCGGTGGACCTCATACGCTCGCAACATAGCCACCGCCCGTCACCCAGAGCACGAGAATGAGCTTGTTCCGGGTCCGCGATCTCCTGTGCGGGCTCTTCCGCTCATGTCCAGCACTGCCATGGGAACGGTAGTCGCGAGTTGGTACTCCTTTTGCTGCCATGCGGCGCGCGTCTCCATCACTTGGCTGACCAGTGCCTCAAAATCTTCAAAGCGGCTGTGAGCTTGCATTTGCAGAATCCGGGCGCGCAAAAAGCCATAGAATTGCTTGAGTGACGTAGCGAGAGCAGGATCTTCCAGATAGTCCGTCCAACTCTCCAGGTGTCCCACAATCGTGAGCGCAAGGCTGGAGTGCTTGCAGCGGACCGCAATATCCTGGCGTTCCGCGGCAGCACCAGCGCGGGACAGTTCGCGCGCCAGCGCATCATAGGCAATGATTAAGAGACCGATCTGTGTAGCTCCCTCAGCTGCTGCCTGACGGTACGCGGATGCTCCTTGGATCTGGGGCAACTTATCCTCCTGAATTCTGGCCCAGCTGAGCCTGAAGCTGTTTCATCGTTGTTGGCAGTTGCTGGAGAGCGATTTCCGCCTGGCTGTACATGCTTTGAAGGATCGTGCGTTGCGACGCGATGTAGCCACTCTCGTAGTTGCTCACCTCCGTCTGTAGCGCGTTGTACTGCGCCGTAAGGTTAGCCCGGTCTACAACTAAGGCGCCCCCTGCAGGATCATTGAAGCTCTTCAGCGTAGATGTAGCCACGCTGGCAAAGCCGTTCAGCGAAGATCCCTGAAAGAAGCTCTGAACAGCAGACGAGTTCGACTGAATTGCATTCGCCAACTGAGTGCTGTTCACGGCGAGCGTTCCGTCGTTCTTCATCGTGATCCCGAGTGATGCCATTGTCGAGAAGGGTGCTGACGTTGCACCCGCCGAACCAGCGTTATAGCTGGTCATGCTCAAAAGGGCGTTCTGAAGTGACCGCACCGTCCCGTCGCTACCCAGACTTCCTTCTGTTTGAGCGCTCGTACTGTAGTTGAACTGGGAGTTCACCAGGCTGACAGCGCTGTTGTAATCCGTCACAAACTGGGTTATCGCCGAACTCATCTGTGAGACGTCTGCGCCGACGCTAAGGGACACGGGACTGCTCGCGCTCACTCCTTGCAGGTTGAGGCTCACCCCTGGAATGACCCCTGTGATTGTGTTCGAAGCGCTGCTGATAGGCACACCATCGACACTGAGAGAGGCATTCCGCGCTGCGCTCGCCTGCGTCATGGAGAAGACGGGGTCGGAACTCACCGTCACGGAGTTAGCTGCATTTCCGCCGATCTCCAAGTGAGCCCCGGAAGCATCGGATATGACGCTGGCGCTTACGTTCAACCCGGCGCTATTGATCTGATTTGCAACGTCCGCGAGGGAGCCACCGGCCGCCACGTTGATCGTTGCTGCGGAAGTTCCGTCATTAACCTGGAAGGAGCTGCTGGGCAAAGCAGAGGAGGCGGTTGCTACGGACGCCGACTGCCAGGACTGGCCAGGGGTATTGGCTTCGCTCACCGTGAACCCGGCAGCACTTCCCGTTCCGTTGCCCACCATTGCTAATCTGGATCCTGTAGCGTCAGTCACTACACTCGCAGTAATGCCAAGTTTGTCGGCGTTGATGGCGCTCTCGAGGGCTGATAGCGACGTGAGGCCGTTGGACCCGAGAGCAAAGTTTGCTTGCGATCCATCCTGCTTGGTAATGGATAGCGTGTAGCTTCCCATCGAAGCCGATGCGCTCGGCAATGCTGACGAATACCAGGATGCTTGGGTTGCAAGGCTGTTTACCTGGATCAGGTGTGTGCCCGGCGTGGCAGTGCTGGAGGCAGTTGCCGTGGCGACGCTTGCGTTGCTGGAACTCACCGTCTTGGACGAGAGGGCACCCCCTAGATCGTTTAGTGACTGAAGGTCAGTGGACATACTGCTGAGAGCGGTTTGAATCGATGTGACGGCGGTCATCTGAGATTGCAGAGTGGCCTGTTGGGTCTGCCACTGCCGCTCAGGAGCTTGAGCTGCATAGATTGCTGCATTTACAGCGGCAGTGACATCGATCCCGACAGACGTCGCACCGGTAGCTGCCGCGAGCAGCGAACTGAGATCCGTGCTTTGAGTGCTAGATGAAGACCCGACTGAAGACAGCAGAGAATTGACGGAAGATACGGAACTCATTCTTTTTGACCTTACTCACTGGGGAAGGTGTTAGCGGCAGTAGGCAGGGCCATCACGGGCCCCGCCATGTCCACACCGATTACTGCAGGAGCTTCAAAATTTGCTGCTGGGAGGAGTTAGCCTGCTGCAGCGCCGCCATTCCTGTCGATGCAAGGATGTTGTACTGGGTCATATTTGCGACCGTCGTTGCGACATTGGCGTTGGTCAGGTTGTTGGAAGCGCTGGTCAGGTTTTGGATCTGGCTCGTCATGACGTTCGAAGCCGCAGTGAGCCGGTTGATCGAAGCGCCAATCGTTCCCCGCTGCGCGGACACGACATTAATAGCATTGTTAATAGCCGTCAACGCAGCAGAGGAACCGGAAGCAGTGGTAAGCGAGGTGGAACCCAAGTTCAAGGCGTTCGCAGAGAGGGCCGAGATGGCAGTCTGGATTGTGGTATTCGCGGTCCCCGTTTGTGTGCCGTCACTAATGAATGTGATGGTGTTATTTGGGCTGGTCGGATTCATGGATCCGAGTACTGCATCGTTCGTAGCAACCTGGAGGGAATCGCCCGAGGCTGTTGTCTTGATGTTCAGGTTGCCGGTCGCGCTAAAGCTGGCGCTCGTTCCCGTGCTCAGGGTGGCGGGTACTGCAGCGGTGATGGCGGCTTGCAGGGTGGCAATCGTGTCACCGGCGGCCGCCGTAAAGCTGAACGTGTTGCCAGTGTTGGCATCCTTGATAGTGGTTACACTGCCGGCGGTAAGCGCGGTAGTACCTGACAGGCCGCCCTGGGTGGATTGCAAGGAGGTTGGCGCTCCACTCGAGAATACATTTTGTCCGTTGTAATCTGTCGTCTGACCGATCTGGTTCACTTCTGAGAGGATCGACTGGTACTCGGTATCGAGCGCTGTGGCTTGGCCATTCGCTCCGCCTGTAAGGTCGCCGTTCGCACCTTCAGTGGCCAGCGTCACGGCGCGGTTCAGCAAGGTGGATACCTGGGAAAGAGCGCTGTCCGCGGTCTGCAGCATGCCTACGCTGTTTGTCGCATTCTGGGACGACTGGGTGAGAGCGGCGATGTTTGCCTGCATTCCATTAGCGATGGAGAGACCCGCGGGATCATCCGCGCCAGAGTTGATGCGGAGGCCGGTCGAGAGGTGGGTGAGTGTTTTTTGCAGGTTAGCTTGAGTGGTGGAGAGAGAGTTCTCTGCGCTTAACGCCGACAGGTTATTTAGAATTGAAATCACGTCTGCAATGCTCCTTGTTCTTCGGTTGAGGGGTGGAGGAGGTCACCTACCGCGTGCCTTTCTCCAAGGTTCATTCCATATATCGGCAACAATGGACAAACCTTTAGGAGAATTTATCCACAGCACTAACCGTGAAGGTACTGAAGCAGCGACTGCGGCAAGATCTTAGCCGCGGCAGCTAAGATGGCGCTGTTCTGCGTCTCGGCCTGCGTGAGATTCGTCGCAGCAGTCGCAGTATCTACATCCATTAGAGACGTTTGTTGTGACGTGAGGGATACGGTCTCTTGGGAGAGGAAGGCGTGCTGAGAGCTTAGCTCGTTCACAGTCGCTCCGTAGGTGGCTCTGATGCTGCTCACATGATTAATGGCCGAGGTCAGAGCAGAGTTAGCCCCCGCGATTGCCGTGGAGCCTCCCCCACTGATCGCCGAGATCATTTGTTGAAGAGCGCCCAACACGTTTCCAGAGGAACTCAAGAAAATCGAATCTCCTGGCTGGTTCACACTCACAGATAAGGTGTCCCCGACCTGCGTGTAATTCGTGCCGCTGTTCCCTTGATACACGACGCCCGTGGCAGACGTCGGATCTTCTACGAAGGGCGTGGTTACATTCGAAGTGCCGGCAAAAAGCGCAGCACCGTTGCTCGTCAGGTTGGCCTGGGACAGGACTTCCGACCTCAGCCCTTCCACTTGTTCTGCCAGACTTCCGCGCTCTTCGGCTGTCGTGTTGCCTCCGGCTTGAGTCCCGATGCTGATGGCTTGCGTAAGCGAAGTCACCACCGAACTCAGCGCAGAGTCTGCCATCTGCGATTGTGAAAGAACAGCGTCGGCGTTCCTCGTGTACGTGTCCACCTTTACCGACTCGGCCACACTTAGAACGTTGTGGGCGAACGCTAGAGGGTCGTCAGAAGGCTTCCCGACGCGCTTTCCGGAGGAGAGCTGGCTCATGGCCGTCTGAAGCTGCTGCTCGCTCTGCTGGATGGAGGAATCGATTTCAATATACCTGTTCGGATCTACGCGCATAAGACGGTCACCTACTCATGTTCAGCACGATGGAGAAGAGATTGTTGATGGTGGTGATGACTTCGGCTGCTGCGGAATACGCCTGTTGAAACCGAAGCAGGTTGGTGGTCTCTTCATCAACCGATACACCCGACTCTGAGGCCTGCTGAGTTGTTAATTGCTTTAGCGCGCTGCTGGTAGCGCTCGCGCTGCCGCTCACGGCTGCGCTTGCGGAGCCCATGGATTGCGTCAGGCCCGCGTATGTGTCCAAGGGCGTTTGCCCCGATGCGAGTGCCTGAGTGCTGATTGCCATCAAGCTTGGCAAGTTGCCGCTGCTTCCAGCTGACCCATCAGAACTGATTGCGAGGTACGACGGGTCGGCCACTGAGAGGCTCAGGCCCATGGCCGCGCCGACTCCTGCGGAGGGCACAGAGAACATCGGTCGCCCGGGGTTCCCGTTCTTGTCATAACCCTGACTTTGCACGTTGTTCACCGCGGCAGCAAACCCGCTCGCGAGGGTGTCGAGGACCTGGGACTGCTGTGGAATGCTTTGATCCCGCATGGTAAGTGCCCCACCCAAGGAACCGCCGCTTAATTGTGCAGTGATGTCGCTGCCCTGAGCGTCGATGACGCGCGCTTGCCCGTCTAGGTCCTGAGTAACATGCAGCGAGTACGTTGTCCCCCCAATCACGAGTGGAGACCCACCTCCCACGGCCAGGCTTGGTGTCGAGGAGGTGCTTGTGGAGGAAACGCCAACAAGCTGGCTTAGCTGAGTGGTCAGTGCATCTCGTTGGTCCGCAATAGAGCCGCCGTCCTGCCCGGAAGCCTGCATCGTCGTGAGTTGACCGTCCAGGCTTGCGATCTGAGAGCTAAGCTGGTTGATCTGATCCACCGTTCCCCTGATACTGCTGTCGGCGCCGGCTTGTGCTTCGGATAGGACCGAGGCTGCCTGATGAAATGCCGAGACAAGTTGGCTGGCAGATGATAGAGCTGTTTGTCGTGTGGCGGCGTCGTCTGGGTTGGTCGAGAGCGTGGAAAAGGCAGAGAAGAAGTTCGACAAAGATGACCCCAGGTCGCCCGTCGAACTAGAGAACCCACTCTCTATCTCTGACCATGCACTACTCTGGGTATTCAAGCTGCCCAACTCAGACGTTTTCTGGTTGATGTTGAGCTGTAACACTTGGTTCCGCACGCTAGTGAACCCGCCGAAGGATACGCCGTTGACTTCGCTTTGCCCACTCCCTGCTAGGGCCTCAGCACTCAGGTTCACCGTCTCCCGCGAGTAGCCCTGCGTATTTGCGTTGGCCAGGTTGTTGTTGATGACCGAAAGCGCGCCTGTGTCGGCATTCAGCGCTTGCGAGGCTAGTGAAAGATTTCCGGTAAGGCTATACATAGGCGGCTCTTTTAGGTCTCATCCCTCCGAGAAGGGGGGGTATTCAGGTTCGTCTCACGTCGTATAGCTTCGGCACAGACGGTAGAGCTGTTGGGCATTTGCACCTGCATGCTGTAGAAGTAGGAGATAGGTGCAAGTGAGCTCCCGTGTGGGGACGGTGGCAATCTGGGCGGATCGGATGGAGTCCGGGTTGAGCTCTGGATCTTTGCCCATGCGGTCTATGAGCGCCTTAAGGTCGCAGCAAAGAGCTTCTTGCTCCCCTAAACTTTTCTCCAACGCAACGATATCGTCCTTAGAAATTGCAGTGATTGCACGATCAATCTGACCTTGCAAGTTTGCTAAGTGCGCAACGTACAGGTCCACTGAATGAATCGGGGTCTTCCCCGTTTTGATGGTGGTCACCGTCCCTCCCTAGGATCAGATCGTGTTATCGGTGCTAGCGTGTGGCCGAGGATCGCAGTTCGTCCGGGAGTTCCCTGCATATCGCCGCTTCTCTGTAGCGCTTCGCGAGACTGGGCTGATGGCGCTCCAGAGTGATCAATTGCGAGGGCGCTCTCCACCATCTTCGCGATACCGACCCCGCCCTTCTCTGCGAGACCGGCTGCGAGATGCTGGAAGGCAAAGCTCTTCAGCTGGTCAGCACCGGCATCCTGATCCTCTTCCCCTCCCGGCACGCTGCCAAAGGCCGTTTCAGAGCTTTGCAGCCACTGCCCGAGTAAGATGGCCTCAAACTCGACCGCTTTAGAAGATATTTCATTGCCCTTCGACTTCCTGCTGAGGAGCCCAGTGCTCGCGCTCGGAATGCTTGGGGCGGCAAGATCCGTCCCGGACGAAAGACCAGCTAAGGATGCAGCCATTAAATAACCTCCAGATCTGCCTGCAGTCCGCCTGCAGCTTTCACGGCTTGCAAGATAGAGATGATGTCCCGGCCAGTAGCTCCGATAGCATGGAGTCCCTTCACGAGTTCCTCCACATCCGCTCCGTTTCCCAGGCGGATCGACCGGGCCTCTTTGTCCTGAACTGAGAGCTGCGTGTTCGCAATCGCGGTAGGTGCGGCTTCGGATGCAGGTCCAGGCATTACAGGAGTGAGTATCGTATCCACCTGAATCTGAAGACCACCGTGCAAGATGGATACGGGCGATAAGAGGACGTCGCCGCCCAATACAACTGTTCCGGTTCGCTCATTCAACACGACCCTCGCTGGTGCCTGGACCACGACGGAGAGGTTCTGGACACGCGAGATCAGTAGCGGAACGGAGGCCATGGCCGCAGAGGTGGTGTCGACATCGATGTGACGACTGTCCCGAGCGGCGGCAATGACACGGCCAAAGTCCTTGTTGATCGCTTCTGCTATGTCGCGCGCCGTGGAGAAATCTGCCTGGCGGAGCAGGAGGGAGACAGTCCGAAATGTCCCGAGATCGACCTTCACCCCACGTTCGACGATTGCGCCGTCTGGAATACGGGCCACCGTCGGGTAGTTAACCGCGCGAAGTTGGCCAAGCTGACCCTCGGAGTAACCTCCTGTGGTGAGTGGTCCTTGCGCTTCAGCGTAGACCTGGCCGTCCGTGCCATGAAGCGCCGTCAGAAGAAGTACCCCGCCCTCAAGGCTCTTTGCGTCTCCTACGGAAGAAACCGTGATGTCGGTCTTCATTCCGGCTTCCGGGAACGCCGGCAGTTCCGCTGTAACCATGACCGCGGCTACGTTCTTCACAACGGCGGTCCCCGCAGGAATCTGGACCCCGAGGCGTTGCAGCATGTTGGCGAGGGTCTGCACTGTGAAGTATGTCTGCTGACGGTCGCCCGTACCCTGCAGACCTACGACCAGGCCATAGCCGATCAGTTGATTCCCACGAACCCCCTGGATTTCCGTTATGTCGCGAATGCGACTGGCGTGTGGCAGGGCCCCAAAGGCCAGGCACGAACAGAGCGTGAGATGCATGAAAGCCATCCACCGGCCCACGCTGAGAGTTCGGAGCGCATAACGTAGGAGTTCTCGACACGCCCGGTAGCACCGGGACGCCGAGACATTCATGCTGGAGGAGGGCAGGTTCATTAGAAGTTGAAGAGCCACATGACGGCGCGGGCAATGGGGTTAGGTGGTCGGGTATTGTCCGAGATGATGCCCTTCCCCTTTAGCTCTACCTCGAGTTGCCCTAAGGAGCTGGAGGCGATGGCGTTTGTTGGAGCGATGTCGCCAGGACGTGCTACACCTCGGACGATCACCTCTTCATGCTGGTGATTCATGTCGATCTGCTGATGCGCTTCGACCACCACGTTCCCGTTCGGGAGCACGGCGATGATTTCTCCGGTCAGGGACGTGTTGAACGTCGTGTTAGAGGTGGTTTGGCCTTGGCCTTTGAGGGAGCTGGAAGAGTTCGCGGCAAGGAGAGGGTTTGTGTTGGCCGTAGATATGCCGCCAAAGAGACCAGTGATGGCGGAGTTTGTGGCAAATGCCCTTGAGTTATCTACGTTCCCACTCTGTGCGGCCGTAGTCTGAACCGAAACTAAGACAGTGAGAAGGTCGTGCAGCGACCGGGCCTTGTAGTCTGCAGGAGCGTCGGTCAGCGGGCCGTTTGCGGACCATAAACTGCCGGTTGTTGATCCAGGTTCGCGCTCCTGCCAGGTTGATGCGACCTGTGCGAGGTAGTCCGTTCGTAACTGCGCCGAGGTCTTCCTCACGCGTTTGGCAGCCGAGGCTGGCAAAGTCCCGACGCCAACGAGTAAGGGAGCGGTGCAGAGTATGCGACGCAGAAACGGGATCCGCGTGTGAGTTCTTTCGTTCACGGTAAGACACCTCGCACCAGGGATGCGCTCACGACGAACGCGCGGAAGGTTTGTTTGTGGTCCAGGCTGCTTACGCGGACCTCCGCTCCCACTGTTCCACTATCAATCGAGATCACAGGCATAGAGATACGCATCCGCTCATCGTGGAGGAACAGCTGAACCTGATCACCGGCTTTCAACACCGCTCGATTCAACGGCTTGGATGGACGTTCACTGGGCAAGGTTGAGCGCAGAGATGCAAGGGTCAACAATTCTGTCTCATGGGTTGCTACTGCGGTGTTGACGAAAAATGGTTGACACTCAGCCAACACTTCACACGACAGTCGAACCCGGAGGCGTCCATCACTCAGCAGTTCAGCACCGGCAATGTGTAGCGAGGGCTGACTCGAAGTTGATGTCATATTGGTTGGCATCTCGAGATGTGCGATGTCCACCGACAGTCCCGCCCGCTGCAACGTCGTCATCACAGCGGCAACGGGGAGCGGAAACCGTGTGCCTCGCCCCTGGGCAGCAATCGCTGGGCCGACGCACAGAGCCATGAGTGCGGTCAGTACTCGCTTACCGGGTTTAAACAGAGTGAGCATTGCTAATTCCGAATGGGTCTATTGCGCCAGTTGGTTAAGTTGCTGCAACATTTCATCCGCCGCTTTGACGACGCGCGAGTTCGACTCGTACGAGCGCTGCGCGACAATCATTTCGACAAATTGTTCGACCACACTCACGTTCGACTGCTCCAGTGTGTTCTGTTGCAACGTGCCAAGACCGTCCGTGCTGCCAGGTGTGCCGACGATGGCGTCGCCCGATCCGGCGGTGGGCAAATAGATGTTGTTTCCGATACTGTTCAGACCGCCCGGATTCGCGAACAGTGCGGTCTGGATGGTCCCCACCTTGGAGGCTTGCGTCTGGTTCGGCAAGGTCACGCTTACTGTGCCATCGCTGCCGATGCTGATTGCGGTTGCGTTGCTCGGAACCGTAATCCCCGGCTGCAGAGCATTTCCATCCGGTGTCACGATGTTGCCCTGGGCATCCAGCTGAAACGATCCCGCGCGTGTGTATCCCGCCTTCCCGTTGGGCAGCTGAATCTGGAAGAAGCCCGCGCCTGTGATGGCGAGGTCGAGTGGATTTCCTGTTTGCGTCAAATTTCCCTGGGTCTGCAGAATCTCTGTGGAGCCTGGTTTGACGCCGAGGCCGATCTGCATACCGCTAGCTACCGTGGTTTGTTGCGTAGCTGCGGCTCCGGGCATGACCTCGCTTTGGTAAAGCAGATCTGTAAATTGCATTCTGCGTTGCTGAAATCCGCTTGTACTGGAGTTAGCAAGGTTGTTGGCGATGTTGTCCAGGTTAAGTTGCTGGGCATTCATGCCACTAGCCGCGGTATAGAGGGCGCGAATCATGAGTTCCTTTTCTTAGACCTTTGGAAGTTCCTGGGCTGCCGTCTTGTCCATCTCCGAGTCGAGCAGGGAAAGGACGCGGCGCATTGTTTCAGCGGAGCGCTGCGCTGAGATCAGTTCCACTACGCCGCTGACGGAGCTTACATTCGAGTTTTCAAGCGTGCCTTGGCGGATTTGAGTATTTGGTGCGGGCTGCTCGTTCTCGGCAGGCGCGCCGTAGTAGCCGTTTCCGCGGCTCTCCGGAGCCGTTCCGGGACTGAAAGTAACGATCTTCAGCTTGCCGAGGACAGCCCCATCTGAAGCGATGGTTCCGTCGTCGCTGATCGTAATCGCACCTTTGCTAAGTGTGATTGGACCGGTGTCGCCGAGAACCGGGTCACCGGCGGCCGTCGTTAACTGCCCTTTCGGCGAGACCTGCAGGCCCCCGTCACGGCTGTACGCGAGTCCGTGTGGGGTCTGTACCTTGAAATACCCGGGGCCGACAAGCGCGATGTCCAGGGGGTTGTCTGTCTTTACAAGCGCGCCCTGGGTTGAGTCCAACTCTGTGCCCGAGAGAACGCCGTAGCTGTTCGTGGTTTGATTTAGTTTCGAGAACGGGCCGTGACGCGCAGCCTCCGCGAGGACGCTCCCGAACACGTTCTTCTGGCCCTTGAATCCGGAACTCCCAGCATTAGCCAGGTTCGAGGCGATTGTGTCTAGTTGTTCTGTCCGCGCCATTAATCCGGCGCAGGCCGCATAGAGTCCGCTGTCCATGTTTCCTCGACAAGGAAGAGAGCAAACTGGTGGCCAAAGATGCCGTGTTCAGAGGCGATTCTGGGACCAAACTCTACAGCGAAGGTGGGATGAGATTCGTGCATATGTCGTATCTGAGGAGACCCGCTCTCATAAGGCCTTAAGAAAGCGGGTGAACAGAAGCTTACCCGGGGTGCAGCCGTAAGCCGGGCTATACGGCTACCGATGTTGCGCGTGTGGCAGAGCCTTCAATCACTTCAATCACTCGCATGCCGTAGTTGCCATCCACAATGACCACTTCGCCGCGCGCAACTACTCGATCACCGAGCATCAACTCGACCGGCTCTTCAACCTGTCGGTCCAGCTCTACGAGCGATCCTGTGCTCAGCGCCAGTAGTTCGCGAAGGCTCATTTGGCGTTCACCGAACCGAAGGGTAACTGCCAGCGGGACGTCGATGACCCGATGAAGTCGCTCTCTGTCTTCGATAGATGACGGCGTGGCTGGGTCATTCGAGAGGGCGCGAGTCGCCATAGCCAGCCTCTCCAAGGAAGTCCCAAGCGCCGGGTCAAGAACGATCCCTACCACAGCCTCTTCTGTTCCCTCCCCCTGTCGGATTCGCAACTCCGCGATAGGCTGCCGACTATCTGCAGCTGTCACCTGGGATGGATGAAGTACTACTGCGCCGAACACCGGCTCGAGCGCCCGGGTCAAAGCATTCCGGGAGGCACTCACAAGCTTCAGCCACTTCGCTTCCGGATCGGCAGCCTCCGCTTCCGCAGCCTGCCCGAGCAAGAGGTCGGATCCTTTGTGAGCAAGGCAGAGAAGCGCTTCTCCTGTGAGGTCCCCTTCAAAACGGAGAGCTACGGTTGTAGTCGCGGAGGCTTTTGAAGCACCCTCGCGGTCGGAGTGCAGAACGGTGCGGGCCTTCCACGGTCGTCCTCCCTCGTCCGCATGGTGTGGCTCTATGAGAGCCTTCCCGATTGCATCTGCGAACTGCTCGTGAACAGCCGATAGGAACCGCGCCTCCGCAGTTTGCGCCATGTTTCTTTCGTTCACTGGTCAGTCTCCAATCGATTCGGGAAGGGTTTGAGGAGTTGAGCCGCCTTGCGGGTGCCCTTACGAACCGGCGTCACCTCGAAAAAGGGATAGCTGCCAATACGTAGTTGCACGGGAGTCTCGACCGGGACATGAAGATTCACAATGCTTCCGGGGCTCATCGCAATCACTTCGCCTACAGAGATCGCAAGCAGTGGCAATTCCGCGGAGAGCGACATGGTGCAATCCAGTACCCGGTCGCGCAAGGGGCGAGACGGCTTGGGGTCCCCTGGAATACGGTGGGTGCTCTCACTTTGGCAGGAACGTATCAGAGCATTGCAAAAGGCCATGGGTAAAACAATGCGGATGCCGGCGCTGGTTCCCCCGAGGGCTACCTCGAAATGCAAGGAGATCACCCGCTCTTCGGCGAGAAAGATCTGGCCTGCCAGCGCAGGGCGAAGGGACGCTGAGGGCATCACGCTGACATTGCACCCCTTCCACGTGCGCTCAAGCTGAACGCCAATCAGCTCTGTAACGCTCCTTATAAGTTCCTCATCAATGTCCGTGAGTTCACGCGTGATGTCAGCCGGTTCGCCCGAACCCCCTAGGAGCACATCCAGCAACGGGAAGAGGAGCACATGGTCGAACTTCACAATGATGCGGCTCTGAGAAGGAAGCAGAGTGTAGGGCACAAGGTAAGCACCTGAGTTCAATGAGCTTACGAATTCTCGGGCACCAACCTGCTCCACTCCGGCAAGTTTTAGCTCGAGCGGCGAGCCGAGGAAGAGATCAAGTGAATGAGAGAGGTTGCGCGCGAAGGCCTCATGCATCGTCCGAAGGTGGCGTGTACTTTCGTTCGAGAGGCGGCCGGCCGAGCGGAAGTTGCACGGCACGATCTCCGGCTCCCGCTGCTGCCTGCCATCTTGAACGCGCGTTGGAATTTCATTCGGTGGCATTTCCAGACAATCTCCTCAATGGGTTAGAGCAAAGCAGCTAGCGGACCACGCCGAGCGTGCGTACAGGGGTGATGGACGGGATCTCACTTGGTGAAATCACGACGATCTTGGGCAAAAAGGGTTCGAGTAGCCGGCGCAGATAGAAACGACCGGGGGAAGAGCACAGCAGGACGGGCGGCGCTCCAGCGACGTCCTCACCAAAGTTGGATCGAAGACTGTCGAGGACGCGGCGCGCCACAGAGACCTGCAAAGCGCTCGAGGAAATCTGTCCCGGCAACAGATTGCCTGCACGCGCGCACTCTTCTTCGATTGCAGTGTCCAGTGTGACGACTTTGAGTTCCCCGCCATCGCTAAGAAGCGGTGAGATCAAGGATCGGCTCAAAGACTGGCGAGCAGCCTCGACCAGTGCTACTGGGTGTTTATTTGCCGCGGCAGCTTCGATGAGGGCCTCCAGGATGGAGCCCAGGTCGCGGATGGAGACTTGTTCACGCAGGAGTTGCTGGAGGACTTTCTGCAGTTCGCCCAGTGTCAGCAGCTTCGGGATGAGTTCTTCCACGAGCTTTGGATGTGAATCATTGAGGCGGTCCACAAGACGCTTTGTCTCGCCCCTCGAGAGAAGCTCATACGCATGTTGTTTGATCAACTCCGAAAGGTGCGCGACTAACACGGAGATAGGTTCGACTACGGTGCATCCCTTGGCAATTGCCAATGCCTGATGCTGCGCCTGGATCCATTTAGCCGACACCTGGAAGGCAGGCTCCTGGGTGTCAACGCCGGGCAGGTCAATTGGCCCCGGCGTGGCGCTGACCGCCAACAAACAGCCCCGCCGCAGCTCCCAGCGTGCGATTTCAGCGCCTCGCAGGTAGACAACATATTCACCCTCGCGGAGGCCGATGTTGTCGGTGATGTGAATGGAGGGCACTAAGAATCCGAGTTGCTGCGCGAGTTTTTTGCGCAGAGAACGGATGCGGTTGAGGAGTTGACCGCCTTGCTTCTCGTCTACGAGGGGGACAAGCGCCGTGCCAATTTCCAGCATGAGATCGTCCAACTTGAACACGGAATCGATGCTTTCGTTGGCAGCGGGAGCTGCGCCTTTTGCGTTGCTTGTGGCGCTGACGGTGTCCTCAGCCTTCAGGTCTGCGGGCGGCCGCATACGGTGCGCGCCGTACATCAGGCCACCGCCCAGAGTGAAAAAAGCCAGCTTGGGCAGGCCCGGAATGAGACCGAACGCACATAAGACACCGCCCGCAATCCAGAGCAACATGGGCTGCCGGATCAACTGGCTTTGCACATCTGCGCCGAGAGTCTTCTTCGAGGCGGAACGAGTGACAACAATGCCGCCTGCAACGGAGACCAGGAGCGAGGGAAGAATGGAGACCAGTCCGTCACCGACGGTGAGAATGGTGTACGTCTTCAGCGCTTCTTCCAGGGGTACGCCTTGCTGAAAGACGCCAATCAGGATCCCCGCGATGATATTGATCGAGAGGATCAGGATGGTCGCAAGAGAATCCCGCTGGCTGAACCGGGCAGCACCGTCCATGGCGCCACAAAACTCTGCTTCCTGTGCGATTGCCTCTCGCCTGGCGCGGGCTTGCTCCTCGTTGATAAGCCCCGCATTAAGGTCCGCATCGATTGCCATCTGCTTGCCCGGCAGGGCGTCCAACGTGAACCGCGCCGTGACCTCTGCAGTTCTCACCGCGCCATGGCTGATCACCAGGAACTGAATGGCGACCAGGGCCAGAAAGAGGACGAAGCCGACTATGTAATTGCCACCCACAACAAACTGGCCGAAGGCCTCGATCACAGCACCCGCCGCTCCGGAACCCTCGTTCCCATGCAACAGGATCCGGCGCGTGCTGGCCAGGTCCAACGACAGGCGCATCAAGGTAAGGAGCAGGATCAGACTGGGGAAGACGGAAAACTGGACAGGCCGAAGCACCTGGATGGCTGTAAGGAGCACCAGGATCGAGGCCGCGATACTTACTGTAAGCAGCAGGTCGAGTACGAGACTGGGCATGGGCACCAGCATGACGAACACCATTGTGACCGCGGCCACCGGCACGAACCAGTCCCCAGAGTTCTTGAGAATTCTGCTCAGCAACTTGCTATTCATCTCGGATTCACCACCTCACCGGCAGCATTTCTCGCGCGGCGTTGTCGTTCCTGTTCTCGTAACTCGGCCTGCACGCGGAAGACGACAACGAGTACCTCTGCCACGGCTTGATACAGTTGACCGGGGATGGAGTCTCCTACCTCGACGCTCTTGTACAGAGCCTGCGCAAGGGGCTTGTTTTCCATAACGGCAATTCCGTGCTCGCGAGCAATTTCTTTGATCTGCTGTGCAAGCAGGTCTCGCCCTTTCGCCACCACTTCCGGGGCGCTCATCGAGGGCTCATATTTCAGCGCAACGGCGTAGTGTGTGGGATTGGTCACAACCATGGTTGCGGTAGCCGTCGCCTGCAGCGATCGACGCTTCCTCATGGTGCGCTGGATGCGGCGGATCTGACGTTTGATATGCGGATTACCTTCGGTCTGCTTGTGCTCCTGCTTGAGCTCTTCCTTGCTCATACGGAGTTGACTTTCAGTCTGGCGCCACACGAGTGCGTAATCCACGGCGGCCCAGGCCAGCAAGACCAATCCAGAATTCCACGCCATCGACAAGACCGTCGACGTGAGGACGTTCACCAGCGAGGTGAGGTCTACCTCGGACGCCCTCGTCAGCTCCGCCCAATGGTCCCGAAGCGTGTGAGCTGCAAGAACGGCGATGGCCGCAAATGGAATGATGGTCTTGCCCAAGCTGCTGAGGCTGCTCAAGGAAAAGATCTGCTTCAAACGATTTGCCGGGTTGAATCGGTCAAACTTAGGCTGCAACGCCGCGGGAGCCACATTCAGCCCCCCTTGCGCGAGGCCTGCTGCCAGGGAGAGAGCCATCGCAGCCAGAAGCACCGGAGCTATCCAACGCAGAACTTCCAGCGCCGTCCAGAAGAACAGCGGACCACTGGCTGTCAGGTTGTCATCGCTCGCCGCGCTTAGCAGACTGACATAAAATGTCCGCCAGTGCTCTCCCATATCGGTACTCATGAGCAGCACCACCCCCGCGGCGCCAGCGAGTGCAAGCAGGTTCGGTAACTCACGGGATCGAGCGATCTGCCCCTGTTCCCTTGCCTTCTTGCGCCGTTGTGGAGTTGCTTTCTCTGTTTGATTGGCCTCAGCCATCCGTCAGCGAGCCTCCATCAACAAGCGGTCCGAAAGCTGCATGGAGTGCAGGAAGAATCGATCCAACATAGCGGGCCAGTACTTCAAAGCAGCAAACAGGACCGCCAGGCCGAGCAGCGTCTTCAGCGGCGGCCCCAGCAACATGAGCGGGGCTTGTGGCGAGGCCTTCCCGACCAGGCCGAGAGCGATGTCTGCGAGAAAAGTGGCGGACAAAACCGGCGCTGCTAGTTGTATTCCCAAGGCGAAGATTTCACCGCCTGCACGAACCGCTGTCATTGTGAACATCCCGGAGATATGTACAGCGCCGGGAGGCACTGTCGCAAAGCTCCGCCCAACGGCGCGCAGGATCCAAAGGTGCACGTTCAGCCGCAGAAAGATCAACATGGCAATGGTCTGGTGAAACTGCGCCATGACCGTTGACTCAACCTGTGTCTGCGGATCCAGGATGTTGATCAAGGAAAAGCCCATTTGTGTACTGAGCACCTGACCTGCCATCTGTACGCCGTCGAAGACGAGGTTCGCCGCAATGCCAAGGGCGGCCCCTGTAATGAGTTCGGTCAGGACCAGTCCGGGCCATGCACTCAACTGCAGGACACCTAGAGGCCTGGCCAGGACCGGGTAGAACAATGCAGTGCCGGCGATGACAAGGCCTGCTTTCACGCGGGGCGGCACGGCGGCACTTCCGAAGAACGGCGCGAAAAGCATGAGCCCCGAGAGTCGCACCGAGATGGCGAGGAAACCGATGATGGCCTGCTGCAAGGGAAGTTGGATCACTGCAGGACTCCCCGGAAATCGGAAAACAGGTGGACTGTGTACAACGCGAGATGACGCCACATCCAGGGCATCAAGAGAAACAACGTAACCCCGGTAGCGAGCAGCCGGGGCACAGCTGACAACGTCTGGTCCTGCAAGGAAGTGAGCACCTGAACAATGTTCACAACGAAGCTGACAACAAGAACAAGCGCGAGCACGGGCGCAATCAAGGTCGCAACTTCGAGCAGCATGAGACGGCCGAGCGTGACAATCTGGTCAGCGTTCATTAGTTGAAGCTCCGTACCAGCGCACCAATCAGCAGGTGCCAGCCATCGACCATCAGGAATAGCAGCAATTTCAGAGGCGTGGAGATCACCACCGGCGGTAGTTGCATCATGCCGACTGAGGTAGTGATCGACGCCACGACCATGTCTACGACCAAGAACGGAAGAAACAGCACGGCGCCGATCTGAAAGCCTGCTTTAAGTTCGGAGACGATGTACGCCGGAAGCAGAACACGCATGGACAAGTCCCGAATGTTGTGTGGGCGGGGCTCCTTCGCCATCTCGAGAAACATCGCCGCGTCTTTCTCACGCACAAAGTGCACCATGAAGTTGCGCAAGGGATCTTCGCCTCGCTTGATCGCCTGCATGATAGTGATCTGTCCACTCTGCAGAGGAATAAAGGCCTCTTGATAAATCTCGTTTCCAACCGGCTGCATGATGAAGAAGGTCAGGATCAACGTAAGGCCGATCAGGGTCTGGTTTGAAGGTGTGGTCTGCAGGCCGAGGGCTTGGCGGAGGAAGTGGAAGACGACAAGCAATCGCGCAAAGGGTGTAACGCAGATCAAGATGGAAGGAATGAGGGTAAGTAGCGTGAGTAACCCAACGATCGACCACGGAACAGAGCTTCCGCCGGGCGCTGAGATACGTAGCCCCCCCGGCCCCTCGAGCGAAGATGCCGGAAGGTTGAGAACGGTCTGCAATGGCAGGTTCGCTGCAGTCTGGCCCGCTGTGGCCATCGCTGGCACAGATGGTGCACCTCCCGCCGCTGGGCCAGAACTCGGTGCACTTGGGTTGGTGCCCGGTCCCGGGCTGGTCAGGTTTGAAGGCGAGACTCGTCGCCCAGCAGGCGACGCCACTCCCTGGCTTCGTGTGGCGGTTCCAGGACTTCGAAGCGCGGCTGGTAGGGGAGCAGGAAGCGGAGGGAAGGTATTCGTATTAGGAGCAGGCTTCAGGGTTGTTGGCGCTGTAGCGGGGAGGCTTGTCTGGGCGGGCAGTCCGAACGAAGCCTGATTGTTCGTGCCCGTTGGCGTTGCGACCTGAACTGCCGGTTGAGTGAGGGGAGAGGTGGAAGGCTGCACTCTGCGTCCTTCCGCTTGGGCCGATGACGCACCGCATATGCAGAGTGCCAGCAACAAAGAAGTGCGAAGAGGGCCCTTTAGAGGGACTGCTATCACGCGAGCTCCTCTCGCGCAGCCACTTGCATCGCACTCTGAAAGCAGGGCGGGTCTGCTTGGCTCGGCTCCAGTTGCTTCAGCAGGGATACGCCCGCGGTTCCTCCTCCAATCAAGAAAGAGGAGCCGTCCACCTCGACGATTGCGACGAAGCGCTTCTCTCCCAGCGAAACAGTTTCGGTTAAGCGAAGACGCCTCGGTTGCCGTTTCAGCAATGTTGGAGCGCTCATGAGTCGCAACCACTGCCATAGGCTTCCGGCCGTGCTCGTGCCGGAGCGTCTTTCCACTTGAGCGCTACTCCCGGGCCCGACGGTAGTTATCTCTTCGCTCAGTGGTGAGCCATGGGCAGCTTTCAACACGGAACCGAAACCCACTAGGCCATCCCCAGGATTCGGACGGCGAGGCGTTCGCCTACAACATCCAGTTCCACGACGCCGATCAGTTGCCCGTTCACATTTAGAACCAGATCTTCATTCTGCTGGGCGGATGTGCGGATGATGCTGCCAGACCGCAAGTGCATCAGGTCGCCCACCTTGAAGTCGACTGCAGGAACTTCAAGCACGAGTGTGCAGGGCATCTCATACGCACGCGCGAGCGGGTCTACAACTGTCCTTACATTTGCGGGCAGAACGGCAGGAGGTTCGCCTGCAGAGGCGCCAAGGCTGGTCATCGGTTATTTCTCTCCCAGATTCACACCAGCTTCCCCTTTCAATCGAAGGACCGCTGACGTTCAGTCTGAAACATGGAAGGCAAGAGCAGGACCACAGCGCCCATCTCTGACCCCTTTGTGGGAGGAGAAGCGTTAGGTGACGTCCAGAATGGGCAAAAGCTCCTCAGAGCGTTGCTGGTACGGTCGGATTGGAGGAAATCTGAATGAGAGTTTGATGAGAAAGCGCCGACCTTGCTCAGCATCTGACGGGTACGGCAAGCTACAGCTCCCCGTGCCCGTCATCGATGCCATATCCCTAACTCTTCATCTGAATCGTCACTTGTTCTACTTGGTCAAAAGCTGTGATGGCCTTCGCATTCGCCTCGTAAGATCGCTGCGCGACGATTAAGTCTGAGAGTTGCGTGGCAACGTCGACGTTGCTCTGCTCCACGCTCGCCCCTTCGATCGTGCCCAGACCGCCGGTGCCTGCGGTCCCGATTACCGGCTGGCCAGAAGCCGCAGTAGGAGCGTATCGGTTCGTTCCCCCTAGGGCGAGACCCTCAGGATTTGCGAAGCTGGCAACCGCGATCTGACCGATAGCCCGTTCCTGGCCGTTGGTGAAGGTGGCCTGTACAGTTCCGTCCTGCAGAACACTGAAGGACGAAAGAGTTCCCGCCGCGTACCCGTTCTGGGTTTGCGCACTGGTACTGCTGGCGCTTGCTGTCTGGGTCAGGAGTGAGCCCGCACTGGAATTGCTCAGCTGCCACGAAGGATTCATAGCTGCCGCTCCATCTGAGAATGGGCCAATTGGGCACGTGATGGGGGCAGAAGGCGAGAGCAGAGCGCCCGAGGCACTGAAGGTGAGTGTGCCCGAACCGACCGAAGTCGAAGTGCCCGTCCCACCTTGCAGATCGCTAGAAGGCACCGTGACGTCGTAAGTCCAAGTGTTGGTTCCAGTCTTCGTATAGCTCACGGAAAGCAGATGGGCCTGGCCGAGCGAATCGTATACATTGATGGGTGTGGGCGAGTATGTTGCCCCGACGGCAGTTGACGCGTCCAGGTTCGTCGTAAATGAGAAACTCGATGTGGGCGTCGCTGCTGTCGTCGTTCCAGTACCCACATTAATGGGCTGCAAGCTGGCATTCGTCGACACCACACCGCCTACCGCCGGATAACCCATCACCAAATCACCACCCGCGGTCGCGAGTTGGCCATTAACGTTGGTGGTGAAGTCACCTGCACGGGTGTAGCTGAGCGCGCCCGCTTGATTGCTGGTAACGAAAAATCCTGATCCATTAAGCGCCATATTAGAGCTGATCCCAGTGGAGCTTACTGGACCGTTCGTCAGGTCGGTAGACATTGCCTCCACGCGTGTACCGAAGCCTACCTGAATGGGGTTGGCGTTTCCGCTGCTTCCTAAGTTCTGATAGAAAACATCCGAAAAGACCGCGCTCTGTGCCTTGTAGCCGTCCGTGTTCATGTTGGCCAAGTTGTTCGAGATAGCCTGGAGTGCCGTGGAACTGGCGTTCAGACCTGAGAGGGGCGTGGAAAAAAGGGACACGAATACACTCCGATGAGATTGGGTTTAGAAATCTTTAGAACGCACGTAACTGGGCGGACGCGTTGCCGGCCATCACGGGTGCGCTCGACTGTACGGCGTTGCTGGCTGACGATGGTGTGGAAGAAGTACGCATCCCCGCTGTTGCAACTGCTTGGCCGCCAACCTGACTCGTGAGCAGTTGATTGATGCTCGCCACCTGGTCCAACTGGTTCAATGAGATCATCTGCCCGACCATCTCGGTGCTACTCATGGGCTGAGTCGGATCTTGATTCTGTAACTCCTGGGCGAGCAGACTCATGAAAGTAGCGCCAAGAGAGTTGACAGACGTTGCAGACGTGGCGCTGGCCGAACTGCCCGTCGTCCCCGATGTGCCTTGACTACTTGTCGCACGTGGCTTGGCGGATAAGAGTGGCGACAGAGACCCTGCGCCTTGCAATGAGCTAATACCGGAAACTGCTGACATGCTTTCTCCTCAAAGAGCATTAAATGCGGACGTCGATACGCTGGCTGTCCGGTATAGCGGCAGGATGCCAGGTTGAGATACGGTGTGCATGTCCTGCCGGCTTTGTGGCCGCAGGGGAAGGGAGTGGTTTGTGGGAACCCGGTTGACGTTGGCCTTTATGGTCACTTCCACCTGGATCGTCCGATGGCGACCGGCCCCCAGATCGCGTGTCAATGGAAACGGACGCGCGTAATCCGTGATCGCGGTCAAGGCGCTGCTCCAGTTCGCGCACATGCGTTGCAAGCGTTGAGCCGAGTTGGGTGTTCTCTAAAGTAATCTGGGTCGAAACACTGCCCTTTCCAAGGGTTGAGTGAACACTGATCTGACCAAAGTCCTCCGATCGAAGATCCACTCGCATCTCTGATTGAGATACTTTCTGCGTGAGCCGAGCACTGCTGATGGTGCTGACCAGCGCCGCAGACTTCTCACCCTGGTCCAACTTGCCAGAATCATCGGACCGGGTCGTGTCTCCGTCTGGACCGAGACTCTTTGCATTGCCCTGGACCGGCACCTGTATCTGCCCCCTTGACGAAGGGGCCATGTTTGTTGCGGAACCGAGGCTGTTCAACGGGAGCATGGAGGAAGATAACGGCCCTCGGGCGTCGGTCTGATTCAAGGCAGCACCGGTTTTCTGTGAAGCGCTCGGCGCGGAGACCTGGGCGGCATTGTTATCCGGGTTTGCTCCCTTTTGGTGATCTTGCGCCCCTTCCGGTGATGAGGCCCGGGAAGAAGGAGCAAGCTCAGCTTTTTGGGGGGACGCTGCGCTTGGAACCATGTTGGACTGAGCCCATCCTGGAGGTCCAGAAGGAGCCACAATAGCAAGGGACTGGCCTCGATCGTTCGGTTGACCTGGGTTCGCGCCAGTTAGATCCAACTTGGAAGGTACGGTGACTTCAGGTGAAATAGCACGGGTATGAGAAACCTTGAGAGCGCTGGTTCCGGGCGCTTCAGGTCCTCTGCCCTGGGCGGCACGGACGCCTGGGCCCGAAGCATTCTCAGTCGGTGCCGCGTCCGGAGAATGGCTCCGAGGAGCAGGCGTTACTTCCACGCCAGTGACTTGAGCCGGATGGGCTATGTCGGGTTGCGCCGAGTTGCTGCGAGCAAGTAGCTCCGCATCGCTGTTGGGCGCCTCAGCCCCGAGCGAGCCTCCTGAGATTTGTCTCAGGTCCTGCAGGTTAGCCATTGCAACATCCGCAATGCCTGCCTGGGGCTCCTGCAAGCCAGGCGCATGCTGGTCTGAAGCATCGCTTAAACATGTCGATGGCGGAGTGTCTGTGCCTAGCGGTATGCCCTGGCCCGCTTCCACGTTCGTGGAGTTCGTTGTCGCCACGAAGCCGACGAACGAGGAACCCGGCCCAGGAACTGGAAGCTGTAGGCAACCTATCGGAACAGGAAGAACCCCGGAAAAGACGCTTGGAGCTTTGTTCGCGGGAACGCTCATCGACTCCCCCGCCTTGCTTCGCTTTGCAGCTTTCGGCGTTCCACCAAGGGAGCTGCTCTCCGGTTCTACCGGGCGAGCCACGGGAACGGATTGCTCAGCTTTGCGCGACGGTGCAGAGGTCGGTAGGGAAACTTGTGATGCTGCCGTATGCAGGAGGTCTTTGAATGCTGCAGGTGCGCCAGGGGGCAAGGCTTTCCAGCCTTCGGAATGTCCGGCGACTACAGCCCCACTCGGCACTGACACATACATGACATCACTGGTAGCAAGAATCGTGCCAAACCGCCCTGTGAAGCGTCAGACTTCGAGTAGATCTTGCTGACCGTGTTCTAAGTGATCGATTTCAGTACACTGTCGCGATGCAAATACACAAAGCGAGTTAGTTCTACACCTAGCGTCCGCTCACTTTCGCTTACGTCTGGCGTTGAACAAGTCTCCGATCGCTTTTTGTTCACGCAGCTTCTCATAGCTTTCCCATTCTTTTCGGTGTTGATCGCGAACCTCCGTGAGTGTTTCTCGATCGGAGCGCGCGCGCAGGTAGTTTCCTAGCTGTACTGAACGCTGTGCTTCCAACGCCTGAAACTTGGACTGCATCTCTGCTTGGCCGTTGCGCAGCTCTTTCCAGCGCGCTTCAAATGACAGGATTTCGGTCCCAAGGCGCAGCGTCTGAACTTGCCCCAAACGAGTCTCTGCTAGCTGGGCCAATTGATCTGCCAGGCGCCGCAGGACCTGCCGAAGTTCAGCCAATTGCGCATTGGTTTGGGTGAGCATCCGCTCCTCGGCTTGTTCTCTTTGCTCACGGAGGGCCAGCAACACTGCAAGCGGAAACTTTCGCGTCATTGCTAAGAAGGAAGACTCAATAGTTTGTGCTTCGCATCGGAGAAGCTACAGAGATCACGCTCGTCCTGGCGAAGGAAAGCGAGCAGGGCGGGCATAACCTCCAGTGCGCGGTCGAGCACGGAATCGTTGCCCTTTTGGTATGCGCCGATGCGCACGAGATCCTCTGATCGAGCATATGCGCTGAGCAGGGCACGCACCGCTCGTGCCTTCTGCATATGTTCTGGCCCTGTAATCGAAGTTGCCAACCGGCTCAGGCTATCGAGGACTGCGATGGGTGGGTAGTGTCCGCGATTCGCAAGATTTCGATCGAGCAGAATGTGCCCGTCCAACAACGAACGAACGGTATCCACCACCGGGTCCTGCTGGTCATCGCCCTCCATCAGAACGGTATAGAAAGCGGTGATGCTGCCTCGCTGAAACCGGCCTGCGCGCTCTACCAAGCACGCCAATTTATTAAGCACGGACGGAGTGTAGCCCTTCATAGTTGGGGGTTCGCCGGCTGCTAGTCCAATCTCCCGTTGTGCCATCGCGAAGCGGGTGAGGGAGTCAACGACCAGCAGTACATCTTTGCCCTGGTCTGCAAAACCTTCCGCCAGTGCAGTAGCTACGAGCGGGGCACGGAGGCGCAGCAGCGGTGGCTCGTTAGAGGTCGAAACAACCAGTACGGCGCGCTGCAATCCCTGTTCACCAAGCACCTCGAGAAACTCTCCAACCTCCCGGCCACGCTCGCCTACAAGCGCCAGCACGATGACGTCCGCCGCCGTGCCTCGCGCCATCATGCTGAGCAGAGTGCTTTTGCCGACTCCACTTCCACCAAAGATTCCCAAGCGTTGCCCGCGGCCGCAGGGAACGAAGGCGTCCAGGACGCGCACGCCGCAGCCAAGCGGGTCCCTGATCGGTACGCGGCTAAGAGGTTGGGGAGCTTGCCCATGGATGAACTTTTTCTCCGTTGCCCTGCATGGACCCAAGCCGTCCAAAGGACGGCCATTCGCGTCGATCACTCGTCCTATCATCTCGGGGCCGAAAAGGACGGACGGTCGGATGCCCTTGGAAACGACAGCATCGCCTAGACGAACGCCCACGGGATCCTCCGTGACCATGGACAAAATTCTGCGTCCTCGAAATCCAACGATCTCGCCACGGAAGAGGTGTCCGTTCTGGGCTTGGATCTCACACTCTTCTCCTACGGACCCGGGGGGACCTTCCGACTCCACAAGGTTCCCTGTGACCTCCGATACGCTTCCCCGCCACCGGAGGACCGGAATCTCGGCAAGCTCCGCATTGAGTTGCGAGAAGAGTGTATTCATCGCGGGGTCTCCGGACGCCGAGCCAACAGATCACTGAAGCTCTGCTCGATACCCTTCAATTGTTCGTCGATGCCGCAGTTGGTTATTCCTCGGTCAGTCTCGATGATGCAATCGCCGGGGGAGAGTGTCGGGTCAGCAATGAGCTCGTAACGGTACGCAGCGGAGCCTTCTTTGTCCTTGCCTAGCCAAGTGTGCAGCTCTTCGGGTGCCAGCCTGACACGTACTTGATCTTCGGCGCCAACGCGATCAAGCGCGATCCGCACCAGGCCCCGGAGCAGGGTAGGATCCAAGGCGGCTTCACGCTGCAGGATCTTCCGTGAAACCGCAAGTGCGAGTTGAACGACATCAGTTTCCACCTGCCGGAAGTAGCGAGAGCGTTCCACTGAAAACGCCTCGATCACGACTGCGAGACGTGCGTCCCTTTCCAGGGCCAACCTATCGGCTTCCGCAGACCAACGTTGCTCTGCTTCGTTGACGGCGTGATTCACTCGTGAAGCAACTTCCGCTTCGCTGATACCGGGCAGCGGAGTAGGAGGCACGAGTCTGGCCTCTGCAATTTCTTTGGCAGCGACTGCAGCAACCGGTCCCATCTCTCGATACGCCCAGGACTCAATACCGGCTAATGAAAGGCTAGACAAAGGAGTCTCCTTCGTCGTTACGCAAGGACATTTTCCCTTCCTCTTCGAGCTTGCGAGCCAGGGCGACGATCTCTGCGTGCGCTTTGATGACGTCCTTCCCGCGCACTGGACCGAGAGCTTCCATGTCCTCTTTCAGCATCTCCACTGCGCGGGAGGACATCATGCCGTAGAAGCGATCACGCAACTCGGGCTGAGCTCCTTTCAGAGCCACAGCCAGGATCTTGCGGTCGATGGCAGAGGCGAGTTCTCTCAATTGCGAACTATCGATGCGACCAAAGTCTTCAAACGTGAACATCTGCTCCCTGATGCTCATCGCCAGCTTTGCATCTCGGCTCTCGATGTTTTCAAGAATCTCTCTCGAGGTCTCGCCATCAACGCTGTTCATGAGTGCAGCAACATTCTGGAACCCAGAGTACGTACGCTTGTTAATTTCACCGGCAGAGCGTAGCCGGCGGTAGACCGCGGAGGAGATTCGTTCCGCAATGGCAGGTGAGAACTGGCGAAGGTTCGCCAAACGGCGTACCGACTCCGCCCGTGCACTCCGGGGCAGGTGTGTGAGCAGCGCAGCGGCCTGCTTTGGCTCTAGGTGGCCCAGCACCAGAGCAACAGTCTGCGGGTGTTCTGCTTCAAGCAGACGAGCGAGTTGCTTTGGGTCTGCGCTCTGAAGCGATTCCGCGCGGCCGGACCCGATCTCTTCGACCCGGACTAGTTGATGCTGGAGGGACTTTGCGCCGCTCTCGCCGAAGGCTTTGACCAGGAGGCGGTTGGCGGTAGCCTGGCCACCTTCGGCGAGATACTCGCGAGCTTGTGTCATATCGCGGTACTCCCTGATGACCTGCAGGGAGACGTGAGACGGCACAAGGCCCAGAGTCAGGATCTCCCTCGCTATGCGCTGCAGGTCCGGCTCCGGAAGGTTGCGAAAGATGGCTGCCGCAGCGTCATCACCGAGCACCGTAAGAAGAACGGCGGCCTTTTGCGTCCCGCTGAGTTGGGCAGCGCTGGTGATCTGACTCACGTTTGCTCCTCTCTGAGCCATGTCTGCAGTGTTCGTGTCATCGCTGCCGGCTCCGTCTGGACCAACTCACTAAGTTCACGCTTCAACTTAGTCGCCTCCGGATCGCTCTCAAGCGCTGCCATGCCTTGAGCCACGGCAAAGTCGGCCCTCGCGGCGCTTTGCTCCGGAAGGTTCTGTATCAGAGAGCTTGTGGCAAGCTCTTTCAGTGAGGTCGTAAATTGCTTTTGGACAGGCCTCAACATGAGCGCCCACACGAGGACAAACAAGAGCAACATGGCCGCGTAACGAATGGGCGTGGACAAATCCGAACTCGCCTTACGCATTCGGTCCATCAGTGTCGGCTCAATCGCAGATGTGGTTGCGTCGTCGAAGGACATGTTCTGGACCGTGATCACATCCCCACGTTCCTTATCCTCTCCGAGCACACCTCGGGCAAGCTCCGCGACTTGTTCCAATTGCGCAGGCGTACGCTTGTGAGGAACGGTGATCCAGCTACCCTTTAGCTGCTTTCGCTCCAGAGCATCGTTCACCAGAATCGCAGCCGTGATACGCCGGATCCGACCAGCAGGAGAAACGGTGTGCGATACCGTCTTATTCACGCCATAGGTTGCGTTCTCCGTAGAGGAGTTCTCCGCGCTCGCGTCGGGCACACTGTTCTGTGGTGCCGTGGCCGCAGCGGTCGGAAGGTTCGCTGCGGTTCCTGCTATCCCGCCCGCCACCGATCCTGAGCCTGTTTGTTCACTGGACTTTTGGGAGTTCAGGACGGCGCTGACAGCAGGATCATACTTGTCTTGATTTTCCTCCCTGCTGCTCAGGTCGTACTCCACATTCACACTGGCCCGCAGATTCTCGGAACCGACAGCCGGTCCAAGGGTCGCAATCAATCTCCGGGACAGCTCTGCCTCCAGTTCGCGCCCTTCTAGCGACCCTCCCTTGCCACCAAGGAACTCGTTAGAGTCCGCGTCGACGATCGTTACATCGCGGGGGGAGAGGGAGTCCACTGCACCGGCGACTAAGCGAGCAACCGCGTTGATCTGGTCCGGCGAAAGCGCACCGCGCTTCATCCGCAGCGTTACGGAAGCCTTTCCATTGCGTTCCCTATCCAAAAACACGGAGGGAGTCGGCAGGACCAGGTGCACGCGAGCGCTTTTCACACCATCCAGGGTCTGGATTGTGCGTTCCAGTTCTCCCTCCAGGGCGCGTTGATAATTGACCTTTTCGTCGAACTCAGTCTGGCCCCAGGAACTCTTATCGAACAACTCGAAACCCATGCGTCCACTATGCGGGGCACCGCCGGAAGCAATCTCCATGCGTGCAGCATCGATTTGATCTGCAGGCACGTTAATGCCCTTACCGTCCGTGGTGATTTGCACGGGGATCTTCTTGACTGCGAGTTGGGCAGAAAGCGCTTGCACATCTGCGGGCTCAAGACCGGTCATCAACGGCTTGTATTCCGGAGTCGCAAAAAGCTTCGCCGTCGTGCCGAGGACCACGAGGGTGACCGCCAGGCCGGCCACGGCCACAAGCCTTTGTCGTGGTCGGAGCCGGGTCCAGACCTGCTGTAATTTGCTCAACATCTCTTGCATCGCGGGTCAGCCTAGAACTGCATCTTTTCTATGTCTTGGTATGCGCTCACAACCTTATTGCGCACCTGCATCAATAGCTGGAATGCGATGTCTGCTTTCTCTACGGAGACCATGACATTGCTGACGTCCGTGTTCGGGGCGCCTTGCAGGAGATTGCTTATCTGCGTGTCTGCTCCCGCTTGTAGCTTGTCCACGCCGTTGAGGGCTGCACCCAGCGCCTCGTTGAAGCCACCACTCGCGGCCCCAGTGACGGGCGAAGCCGTTGGCGCAGTAAAAAAGGGGAGGGGCGCAATGCCAGACCCGAGGCCATTGATCATCCTGACTGTCCTTAACTCTTTAAAATGTCGATCGACTGCTGAAGGATCTGCTTGCTCGCGCTTGCCGCAGACGCATTGAGTTGGTAGGCACGAACAGATCCCATTAGGTCCACCATCTCCTGCACTGGATTGATGTTGGGAAAAGACACATACCCATCCTGGTCCGCGTCGGGGTGCCCAGGATCGAAACGCCTGATCGGGGCTGCCTGATCCTCCACAACCTGGGTGAGCCGGACACCCCCGGCCGGAAAGCGTGACCCCGCCGATGCTTCGTGTAGCACACCCCGGAAGGGCGAGCCAGTGGTCGTGAGCACGACCTCTCGCCGCCGGAAGGGTACCTTTCCTGCCGCGGAGTGGGTTGCGTCCACATTGGCCAGATTGGTAGCTGCCACTTCCGAACGCTGCCGCTCTGCAGCGAGCGCAGAGGCACTGATGTTGAGAGCGTCGAAGATACTCACGATCCACCCCCGCCGTTGATGGCTGTCAGAAGCTGGTGAAACCGGGACTTCAAGAGCTGGGTTCCCATCTGGTACTGCAACTGGCTTTGAGAGAGAAGCACCGACTCGCGATCCAGATCGACGTTGTTTCCATCCGGGCGCTCCAGAAGATTCGGGACCTTGCGAACCGCCGCCTGGGCCGGCCCAAGAGCAGGATTGTCGACGGCGTGTGCCAATGCCTGCTGGAAGTCAATGTCCTGCGTACGATACCCGGGAGTGTCTACGTTCGCTAGGTTCCCAGCAATGACCGTCTCCCGCCGATTTGTCAGGGACAGAAAACTTTCGAGTTGCGTAATTAGATTTGAAGACACGAAGACCTCCTTCGTTGCAAGTCGAGTAGCCCAGCCTTAGGCGCTTACGGTGGCTTTCATGGGAGATGTATGAGAACCGTGGAAGATCAACTTCTGTTGGGCAATCAGCTCTCCATACTCAGCAACTTGGCTGGAAAGTTGTAGATTCCAACTGCGAAGGCTGAAGGATTCCGCAATAATCTCGGCACATCTCTGCGCGTTCATCACAGCATGATGTCATCCACCAGTATCTCGGTTCGGCCTTCTGAAAACAGACAGGCTCGCTCCATCACGTTCCGAAGCTCACGGATATTCCCTGGCCATTGATGAGAGAACAACGTATCTCGAGCTTGCTGACTTAAACGGACTCCAGGAGAAAAGCCTGCGAGGAACTTCTTCATCAGTGCGTCCAAATCGTCCATCCGCTCCCGAAGAGGTGGCAGGTGAATTGGAAAGATCGCGAGGCGGTAGAAGAGGTCCTCCCGAAACTGGTTCGCGCTGATTCGGCTCTTCAAATCCGCGTTGGTAGCCGCGATGATGCGGCAATCAACTCTCAGAGTCTCGGTTTCTCCTATGCGCTGGATCTCCCCTTGCTCGAGAAAACGCAGGAGCTTGCTTTGCAATGCGTACGGCATGTCGCCGATTTCATCCAGAAATAGTGTGCCGCCATTGGCCGCTTGTATGCGGCCAATCCGTGATTGGGCCGCTCCTGTGAAAGAACCCTTCGCGTAGCCAAACAGCTCTGCTTCCAGCAGCGAATCAGGGATTGCTGCACAGTTGATCACCACAAACGGCTGCTTCGCCCGACTGCTGCAGGCGTGGATGCCACGGGCGACGAGGTCCTTACCTGTTCCGCTCTCACCCTGGACGAGCACGGTCGTGTCGTGTCGTGCGACCAAGCGGGCGGCACGAAACACACGTTGCATACCGGGTGTGCATCCGATCATCTCCTGCCAGCCTGTCGGCTGTGCCTCGTCGGTTCGCGGTTGCGAGACTTTGAATGGGCCGTCAAGCTGCGGTGCAACTTCCCTCGGACGATCTGAGCTGGCCTTCAAATGCGCGTTGGGGGTCTCTGCTCTCGCCGTTGGCGGATGCGTGAGGACGATCTCCATGTCTGGATGCTGCGAGCGAACCATCGCCTGAAACTCTGAGCTATCAAGGTCAGGCAGTTGCGGATCCAGCAGCATCACCTCGCTAGCCTCTTCCAACAGCCGCTCGAGGGCATCTGATCCACTTCGCGCTTCGCGAATGGTCCAGCGCGGATCTCGCAACTGGTTCCGCAGGTCGCGACGTGAGGCATCATCCGGGCCCACGAGAAGAAGTCTGAGATGCTGGTCGGATTCTGTGCGCCCCTGCAAGGTCCTACCTAATGTCCGGTTATCCAAAAAAACTTTGCTCAAAGCTGCATCCGTGTGGTCTTCATCTTGGGCCGTCGCAGCGGGCACTTAGGTTTCGCTCACGACGTAGCCGACGCCTCGGATCGTGTGAATCAACTTCGGGCAACCCGGTAGATCGACCTTGTCCCGGACGTACTTCATGTACACGTCGACAATGTTGCTGGACATCTCTTCTTTTTCGCCCCATACATTCTTGAGCAGAACCGAGCGGGTCACAGGGGTCCGTGGCGTCCGCATCAGGTACTCCAACAGAGCGAACTCCCGCTGGGTCAGGTCGAGCCTCCTGCCACTTCGCTCGACGCGCATTTCCTCTCGGTTTAACAGCAGATCGGAACACTGGCTGTTCCGTAACGCCGCCGGGCGAGTGCGCCGCAGCAGCGCACGAATACGGGCAGCCAGTTCAATGCATGAGAAGGGCTTTGTAAGGCAATCGTCGGCACCACTTTCCAGTGCCAACGCGGCGCTCTCCGATCGGCTACGGCCTGTAAGGACAAGCACAGGGAGCTTTGGGTAAACGGGCCGCAGCTGCTGCAGTACCCCGATGCCATCCAGGTTGGGAAGGTTCAGATCCAGTACGACCAGGTCCGGATGCGTGGTGAGCGCCTCCAGAACAACTGCTCCGTCGTGGGCGCTCTGCACTCCGAAACCTTCGGCTTGCAGAAAGCGCGTGAGGAACCGTGACAGCACCTCATCGTCTTCGACTACAAGCACACGGCTACTGCCCTCGGGTCGTGTGACTGGCCCAATTTGTACAGGCTGCGCACTGATGACGACCCCGCCATCTCTCGGCAGTTCAAAGCTCAATGTGTCCTCCGGAGATAGTTCTCAGCGACCGGTGCCCCGATCCTAGCACAGCAAACTCGCTTCTCCCCTGCCCCAAAATGGGTCTTCCACGAGCCAAATCCCTCACACCAAAGGGGGAGTTCGCTTAGCCACAAGCTCGCTTATCTTTCCAAGACATAGAGCTTTGCAGGAGACCTCCGTTTGTCTGAAGTACAGAGCTTCTCTTACCGGGGTCCGCGACTCACGTTGGAACTGCCCGCAACGTTTCACACTCATACACTCCAACTTACCGGGCATACGAAGAACGTGAGTGACTTGGGTGTTCTTGTATGCCTTGATGGACTCTTGCCGACGCAGACGCGCGGAACTCTGCGGATAGACTTCGGCGCGGGTCGTCTCGAACTCGACGCCGTCGTTGCCTACACAGAGCTCTTCGATGTTGGTCTCCAATTCTGTTTCTCGTCGGACATGGAACGGGACTTCTTCCGGACGCTGGTGAAGATGCTCTCAAAGAGGATCAACCGAAATTGAATGCAGCGCGTCCGAGAGGACGTGACTCCACCATCTTGCATGTGAGCGTCATTCCGCTGCAGCTCTTTGAGCTAGCTCATTCTTTTTCTGACTGGGGTTTGCGGTGCCGCGCCCTTGTGCAGGTTCTTCGTTGCTCGGCTCCATCTCCTTCGGTGAGCTTCCCGCGTCTGCTTCAACAATCAGCGTGACGCGACGGTTCGCGGAGTCCGTGGGATGTGTAGGGTCTCTGAGCTGCTGATCCGCGAAGCCACGTACCTGCGCGATCTGGCCGGGGTGCAAGCCGTTGGATTGCATGAGGCGGCGTGCTGCATTCGCACGATCGGACGAGAGCTCCCAGTTTGTGTAGTCACCACCCCTGCTGTAGGGAAGGGCATCTGTATGGCCTTCGACTGAGATTCTGTTGGGTACCTGGCCGAGTTCCCGTGAAGCGACGGCCAGGAACTGGGCCAAGGCTGACGTCGGCGTCGCACTCCCCAGTTCAAAGAAGGTTCCCCCGGGATCTTCCAGCAACTCAATATGCAAGCCGTCGGGGAGGGCCGTGATCTCGATCTGCTTACTCAACTTTTCGAAGTGAGGTAGTTGCTTGGCCGCTTGTTGCAGCCGATTCTTCAATGAAGTCATGTCCTGAAGCCGCAATGGAAGTTCGTGCCCGTTCCCCTTGCTGCTGCTTCCGGAAAGTCTTGCCGTGCCTTTCGGATCCTGAAAGTAAGCGGCCACGGACTGCTTCACGTTATCGTTGCTGCTGATCAGCCAGAGCACGATGAAAAGCGACATCATTGCCGTCACGAAGTCCGCATAGGCGACCTTCCAGGCACCTCCGTGATGGGCGGCATGCGCGGCGCGCTTCTTCTTGATGATGATGACTTCTGTGGCTTCTGACATGGGTGCGCCTTCTCATTTCGTGGTTGCGGCGTCGCCGCCTTTGTCTCGGCAGGCGCGTTCAAGGACGTTGAACTTCGGCCGGACGTGCTCCGGGATTGCGCGGCGTCCCATCTCGACGGCAAGGATAGGTGACGTGCCCTTCATGAAGGCCATCAGGGTCACACGCAGCACATGGTAGTAGGCGTGTTGCTCTTCGATTCCCTTGGTCATGTTGGCCGCGATCGGTCCTACAACGCCGTAGCACAACAGAATGCCTAGAAACGTTCCTACCAGCGCGGCAGCCACCTTGTGACCAATCTCCGCAGGCGGGCCGCCGAGCGCGCCCATGGTCACGACGATACCAAGGACGGCAGCCACGATTCCCAGACCAGGTAGGGCATCGGCCATGGATGTGAGAGCCTGCGTCGGTTGCATAGAGGTATGGTGATGCACTTCCAGGTCGAGTTCCATCATCTGGTCGACATCGAACGGCTTGACGCCGCCCGTGACTGCCATACGCAGCGTGTCGCAGACAAATGCAGTGACGTGGTGATCTTTAAGAAAGGCGGGGTACTTCGAGAAGATCGGGCTCTTCTCCGGCTCTTCCACGTCAGCTTCGACGGCGACCATCCCCTCTTTTCGCGCCTTGTTGAAGATGTCGAAGAGCATCTTGAGGCTATCGACGTAGCGCTTCTCCGTCACGCCAGGTCCCTTCAGCACGGCGAACGCGCCACTCAGGACTCCCTTGATGACATGGAGGGGGTTGGCTGCAAGGAGCGTTCCGAGCGCCGCTCCCGCAATGGTGAGGAACTCGGCAGGCTGCACAAGAACCGGGAGCTTCCCCTTTTCCATCAGGAAGCCTCCTAGAACGGAGCCAAGAACTACAAGAATGCCTACGACTGAAAACATGGATGCCTGACCGGTGGAATGACGTTCTCATTCCCTTATCGGCAGCCAGAGTCGAAGCTTTAGTCCTTCTTCTCAGATTTGCGCATCTTGTTCCCCTGCAAAGGGCGTGCCAGGCCAGTAAAGGCCAACGCAGACGCCCCTTGCGGGTCTCCGCACGATTGCCAAGGTCGTTACAGGCTGCGACGCCGACCAAAGATCAGGTAGAGGAGCACAAGGACGAGGATGAGGTCGATGCCGCCGCCGCCGTAGTAGCCCAAACCGGGCCCTGCGTAGTAACCGCCACCGCCAAACAAGATGATAAGGATGATGAGCAAGATAATCATGCGGCGGAGTCTAGCACTGGCCGATGAGAATGGTCCATGAGGATCTGCTGGCACTCGCGAAGTCTGCGCCCCGCGCAGCGGCCCTGGGGACGATGCCCAGAATCACGGCGCAAACGTGACGATATCGACCATCTGCGCAGGATCGTTCTCAAGCCGGAACGGAGCCAATTGCTGGCCGCAACTTTCTTTCTTAATTGTGATGCAGGGCGGACCTGCAGTGTAGAGCGGAGTCCGGCTCGCCCTTGCACGCACCTACCAGTGGTAATTGCCTCTCCTCATGTAGTAACTCCGGACAGGTGGGTACCTTAAACTCCCGGGTGCGAACCAAAGATTGCTTTTAACCCGAAGCCCGACTGCTAGGATCAGCAGGCTCGACCAACTTGTCCTTGTTGCTAACTGAAGGAGTTTCTTCTCATGCGGTCTATTCTTGTTGTTGCAGGTTTTGTGGCTCTCGCCGGTATTGCTGGCGTTGCCAAAGCGGACAATCTAGTTTCCAATCCCAATTTCACTTCCACCAACTATGCATTTCCGGGTTACACGACACCCTCCTCAACAAGCAACCAGATCAGCGGCTGGACGGGCACTGGCAGTTATGGATCGACCGGGTTCAACCTGGGCGGGTTCTGGAATAATGGGACGCTCCCCGCAGGCGTTGACACCGTTGGTTTCATTCAGGTGAACGGTACCCTGAGCACCACCCTCAATGGCCTGGTTGCGGGACAGACGTATGAGTTGGACTTTCTGGAGAACTCTCGTTCGGCCGATGGGGATGGATGCTGCAATGCTGTGCCGAACGTGTCGGTGCTGCTCGATGGACTTACCCTGCTGGGCCCGATGGCAGACCCTGCAGTAGGCGGATCCAACCCATTCACCGCTATCTCCACCGACTTCACTGCAACCGGGATCAGCCAGGTGTTAACCTTCGCGGCTGACACAGCTGGCGTGGATGGTACGGCGACATTTAGTGATGTGTCCGTAAGTGCGGTAACACCGGAGCCTTCAAGCGTGGCATTGCTGGGTACGGGTCTGATGGCTGGTGTCGGAGCTCTGCGGCGTCGGCGCAGCATCGCTTAATTCAGGCAATTCGGCCAAACAGGCGTCCATTCTCAGGGCGCCTGTTTGGCCGAGTGTTACTGCAAGTACAACCTCGTCCGGGGCTTTATGCAGGTGACCTTTACGGGTGGTGCAGGACATTGCCGAGCAGCACGGTGAAGCCGTTCCAGGCGATCTGCACCCCGATGCAGATGAGGATGAAGGCCACGATCCGAAGTATTCCGTGGATGGTCGTCGGAGCGACGGCGGCCTTGATGCGCGGCGCATACGCGTAGCAGAGATATACGAGAGCGCTAAGTACCAACACCGCAAGGAAAAGGCCGAGGTGACCCAGAATGTTCGGAGTGATCCTATCTGCGGAGAAGCGTGCACTCAGCGTCAGCATCACCACCAGCGTGCCCGGGCCTGAGGTGACAGGGAAGGTGAAAGGGTAGAAGGCCTTCTGCTGTAAAGAACGGAGAGTCTGCTCGGGGTTGATGGTGGCGGCTTCCTGCTTGTCCCGCGTCGTGTTACTGTCGGAGTCCTTTTCATTCAGCACAGACCAGCCGATCGAGGTAATGACGATGCCGCCCGAAACCTGAACGATCGGGAGCGAGATACCGAAGAAGTTCAGGATCGCGGAGCCGAGTAACTCGATTACGGCGAGAAAAGCAATGTTGTTGAGCGCGACCTTGCGGGCGAGAGTGCGGTACACCTCCGGCGGGGCCTCGCCAACCAGTCCCATCAGCACCAGCGAGGAGCCGAGCGGGTTGATCAGCGGCAGCAGCGCGGTAAAGCAGATCAGAAAAGCGTTCCAAAGCAGCAACGACGGGTCTCCGGCCGATTCGATGATCAGCGAGGGTTAGGCTCTTCTTCGGCAAAGTAGCCGGTCTGGCAGGCTAGCCGTGGACGTTCAACAGCAGCATGGCCGTCTTGGGCGGAACCGAGTTGGCTTCCATGTTGGCCTGCGGTTCGCTCAGGTTCACCTCCCGGCTGTCCAGGCTGGGCGCCGTAAGGATCAACCCAGGGCTGAAGCCGGCGAGGTTGAGCGGCACCGGGTGGTCCGGGTCCTTGTTAATGATCGCGATCTGGAGTTGGCCGGTGGGCAGTTTGGCCGCGTAAGCCGTCGCATTGGCGGGTCCGGGATCGAAGTCCAGCGGGATCATCGTCGCGCCGGCAAACCGGCCGGCAAATTGCAGACCTCGGAAGTCAGGCTCTGGCAGGTAGGTTCCGTTCATGTCGGCGATGGGCGTGTAGAACGGACGCGGGTGCGGAGCTTCATCCGGCTTCAGCAGCGCTTCTCCCGGCATGCGGCCGCCCAGCGAGTTGCCAACCGCCTTGCCCCCTCCGCCGTGCAGGTTGATGCCGGCGTAGCCGAACGCAGCCAGAGAGAGGGCGTAGTCAGCCGCCCAGAGCGCGGCCGCGAGCACGTCGGAGACATTGGGCTTGCCGCCCTGGTAGCAGGTATTGCCCTCAGACATCCGGTACACGCAGGAGAGCTTTTCCGCAGCCTCGCGGGTCGTCCCGGCAACTTTGGCGACCCTGGGATCGGTCTTCAGAATGTGGAGAATGCTGACGTCAGGATTGGTGGGCGGCCCGCCGAAGTAGTAGTGGTGGGTTACGGCGGCGACATTGGGGCGGCTCGGTTGGCCACCTCCCTGCGCTGTGCCGGCAGGCGGCATTGCACTGAGTCGCTGTGCGATGCGAGAGCTCCAGGTGGGATCGCCTGCTGTGTCCGGCAGCCCGAAACGGGCCTGCGGCACACGCGCGCGAATGCCGTCTACGATCAGAAGCCAGTCGTCGAGGTAGCGGTCCACGTTCCAGGTAGCCTTGTCGCGGAAGCGGTGCTGGAACAGATCGGGCTCATTGCCAACCTGAAAATACTCAAGCTTCGCGCCGAGCGTTGTGAAGACGAAAGCTGCCTCGTCGGCAGCGCGCCCCGGCGTGTTTGTCGCAAGATTGATCCCGTACAGACAGGTCCAGCCCGTGGCGTCGAGAAAGGCACGGAGGTTCTTCACGGCCTCCGGCGTCACGGGGTAAGCGAGCTGCTGAAACGGCTTCGTGCCGGGCTCCACCGACGCCACAACATTGGGAGGCAACGGCGGCTGCGTGCTCGCCGCACTGGGTTTCCACCAGCCAACGTCAGAGGTGTTGCCGCCCAGCCGCAGCACACCGTTGGAGGTGAGCTCGCGGAAGCGGGCGATGAGCCCGGTGTTGCTCGCCGCGAAAAAGCTCGGATCGGCAAGCTGCTGTATCTCATAGCTCAGGCCGATGAAGCTCTCGGGCACCTTCGGGCCGTTGCGCTCGGGGTGGAGCGTCAGCGGAGCGGCGTTCGGTGTAGCCTGGGCGAAGCTCCGCAGCGGGCCCGAGGTGAGGGCGGCAGCAGCGGCGGACGACTTGAGGAAACGACGGCGATCGAGCAGGCTCATGCAGAGCAAGGGTATGCCGTTGGGGCTTCGCCTGTCATCCAGCTAGCTCGATCCGACCTGCCGGCGAACCGAGACGGTTCAAAGACAACGGATGAGGAGCATCGTCTGGTCGTCGAATTGCTTCCCGAATTGGCGGGCCGCGAAGAGGATCTTCTCTGCGAGTTCTGGCAGGGGCGCACATATGTTTCCGGCGAGGATGAGCTTCAGGCGGTCGGCTCCGAACTCTTCGGAGCCCTTATTCGCGACCTCGAGGATCCCGTCCGTCGCGACCACGAGCAGGTCTCCGGGGGCGGCGGCCAGTTGAAAGCCATCGAAGCTGGCGACCGGCAGCAGACCAATGGGTAGCTGCGGCTCCCCGATCTGCGCAATCGTCTGTTCACGGGCGCTCCAAAGAAAAATCGGCGGGCTTGCCGCGAGCGCGTACAGCAGGCTGCCGTCGGCCCCGAGGCGAAACCCGGTGAAAGTGGCGTAGAGATTTGGCTCTTTTACCTGCGGCAGAACGAGGTTGAGCCGCTCCAGCAGGAGCGGCAGAGTCCTCTGCGGATCGCGGTGATCGCAGTCCAAAAGGGCCGTGCGTGTCGCGGTCTTCAGCCGGCCCATGAGGATGCTTGCCGGCAGACCATGACCCGCGATGTCGGCCAGGTAGGCCACCACGTCATTTGAGGCCAGCGAGACGGCGTCGACCAGATCGCCGCCGACCTTTTCGCTGGGGTGAGAGATGCCGTAAACCTCAAAGAAGGGTGTGCGAAGTTGGACGGGCGGAACGAGCGTCTTCTGAATCGCGTGCGCAAGTTCCAGCTCATTCTGGATTCGTAGGGATAACTTGCCTTCGCTGGCGATGTAGCGCAAGAAGAACATGTACGACAGGATGGTGGCAGCCAGAATGGAGGTCGCGGCAAACCGAATACCAGCGGCAGCCGGGACCAGTTTCAGTGCGAAGTGAGCCGTCATCCAGTGAGTAATGGCCCCAACGATGCGGCCGTTGAAGAACTGCAGAACCACCAGAGCGCTGATGGCCACCATGGGCAGCCGGGAGGTGACGTAGATCCAAAGGCAGGCGTTCAGTCCGCTATAGATCGCCGTCATATACACGACGGCGTACGGGATCGTGCCTCCGTGTATCAGGTCGGTGTAGTAGCCGTTGATGGAAAAAAGCAGGAAGGCGCCCAGTAAAAAGCACCCAGAGACGGCTCATCGGCACGGAGCGGAAGACTCGCCATTGCGAGAAAGTGCGCAGATACCAGGGCTGTCTCCCGTCTTCCATTGGGACGAACAATACCAGAGAAGACGCCGAAATCAGAGAAGAGCAGGAAGGACTGCAGTTGCGGGGCCGAGCAGAATTTCGTCAAAGGCTTCCGCGTTTAAAGGCTCTTCGGGACCGACGTAGACGGTGCGAATCCCGCGCTGGCGAGCGATGCGGACAAAGGCGGCTGCAGGGTAGACCGCGCCGGAGGTGCCGATCACGAGCAACACCGTCGCCAGCTCCAACTCCTCAAAGATGCTCTCAAGATCCAGCGGCACCTCGCCAAACCAGACAATGTGAGGACGGACCGCGGCACCGCAATCCTTACAGGACGGCAGCGCAGCGCCATCAAGGTACAGAGCGCCGTCGGCGAAAGGGATGTCGCAACGCACGCAGCGCGACTGGAACAGCATGCCATGCATATGGTGGACCCGCTGCGTGCCGGCACGCTCGTGCAGATCGTCCACGTTCTGGGTGACCAGGTAAAAGCGGTCGCCGAGCCGCTGCTCCAGGGCGGCGAGCGCTCGGTGGGCCGCATTGGGCTCGGCCCCCTGCGCATCCCCGCGACGCAAGGAGTAGAAGCGCCAGACGAGCGCGGGATCGGCTGCCCAGGCCTCCGGGGTCGCAACCTCCTCTACCCGGTAGCCGTTCCACAGGCCTCCCGAGCCGCGAAAGGTGGCCAGGCCGCTCTCCGCGGAGATGCCGGCACCCGTAAGGACGAAGACGCGGTCTGATGCCGATAATTGCATAGATCCAGTATGTGGTCTGCCGCCCCGATCGGCTGCGCCAGATTAGCCGCAGCCCTCACGCGGAGTAGGTGCTGAGCGGCGATTCTACTGTTACAGCTCAGGATGATTGATCACGGAAAGCTGAGGCTCCTGAGCAATTGTCACGCTGGGTGAAACCGGTCGCACGTAACCCCGCCCAGCCACGCATGCTGGTTTACGCCACCGCCTTGAGATGGGCCCCAGAAGCTCTCGTGCTCGAAGCTCAGGCCGACGCCTTTAATTACTCCCAGTGGAGCGAGCCGTACCAGCCGTTGAGGTTGGCAAAGCCGTTGCCCTGGTGGCGTACGCGTACGTGTAGCCCAGGGTAAGGTCGACCGGCCCGGAGGACTGAGCCGCGGCGGCGCTTGCACAGGCTGCCGCCGAAAGAAGAAGGGCCGGGAGCCGCGTGTTCATGCCACGGAAGTTGCCGCAGACGTGGTTCGGGTGGCTCAGGCCTGGGTGGGCCTGGGCTCCATCACCTGCTGGGCGAAGCGGGCCATCTCTTCGTGCTGCGGCGAGCTCTGCAGGAGCACCAGCGAGCAGCCTGCGCCTTCGAAGTCGGCCAACCGCTGACGCACCTGCTCGGGCGTGCCGACCAGGCCGGAGTGCAGGCCCCGGTTGCTTACCGAGTAGTCGCGCAGGGACAGCTTCTTTTCAAGCTTCGAGCCGGTCGTCCACTGCTGGAAGTTGGCAAATCCGGCGGGCGATTTTGCCGGATCGGGTTGGGCCGTGATGCGGTCCACTTCCCTGTTCGCTTCGGCTTCGGAATCCCGCACGATGCAGTAGCCGGTGACGCCGAAGATCATGGGCGGGAGATGACGGTGCTCGGCGCGGCGTGCCTGCATATCTTCCACCTTGGCCGCGATGGTACGCGGGTCGTCCCCGTGCATCAGGTACGCGTCGCACTTTGCGGCGATGAGATTCTTGGCCGTCTCAGATTCACCGCCTGCGTAGAGGGTTGGCCTCGTCAGGCCTCCCGGCGCGCGCGAGTAAGTGCGCGTTGGCATCGGCTTCGGCGAAAGGATGTTGGCGCTCACGTCGTAGAAGCGCCCCTGGAAGCTGGTGTGCTGCTCTGACCAGCAATTGTCCAGCACGTCCAGCCACTCCGAGGTGCGGGCGTAGCGATCGTCGTGCTCGTCAAAAGGGATGCCGTACTTGAGCGCCTCATCCTTCCACCACGAACTGACAACGTTGAGCGTAAGCCGTCCGCCGCTGATGCGGTCGATGTTGGCAGCCTGCTTGGCGAGCACCGCGGGGTTATGAAATGTGGGGCGGACAGCGACCATGAGTTCGAGCCGCTTTGTCACCGCAGCCAGGGCTGCTGCGGTTGACCAGGCATCGAGCGATGGCGCTTCCGGGCCCTTGATGTCGTTCAGGTTCAGCTCGGCGACGAGCGTGAGATCGTAGCCGAGATCTTCAGCCTGCGTGCAGAGCTCGCGCACGTAGTCCCACGCGGCGGGCATGTGTTCGTCGTCGATGTTGCGAAGCCAGCCGCCGAAGACGGGAAGCCAGAAGCCGTAGCGCATAAGAAACAGGGTACAGGCATGGGAGCCGAGAGGTGCAGGACGCGGGGTGCTAAGCCCGGGAGGGGCAGTGCATTCCCCGGGCCTACCTTGTTGGGCCTTCGTTCTCAGCGATGAAGCGGAGGCGCCCAGGCCTCGGTGACACCGATGTTGTCTAGCTTGCCCTTTGCCTCCGGGGGAAGCTGAAGCGATGCTGCTGCGAGATTCTCACGCAGATGCGCTCTCGACGAAGTGCCGGGGATGAGGCAGATATTTGGGGACTGGTGCAGCAGCCACGCAAGCGCAGTCTGCATCGGAGTGGCACCGATGGAGGTCGCAACCTCCGCCAGCGTGTTTGCCTCCAGCGGCTTGAAGCCACCCAGCGGGAAGTACGGCATGTATGGAACTCCCTCTGCCGCCAGCTGCCCGATGAAGGCATCGTCTTCGCGGAAGCCGACGTTGTACATGTTCTGCACGCAAACGACCTTGGCGATCTTCTTCGCCGCGGCATACTGCGCCGGCGTGACGTTGCTGACACCAAGGTGCGCAATCAGGCCCTGCTGCTGCAGCTCGGCGAGCACAGTGAAGGGCTCTTCGATCTTCACTTTAGGGCCCATCACCCGCATGTTCACTACGTGCAGTTGGTCGAGCCCGAGGTGGAGCAGGTTGTCATGCACCGCCGAGATGATCTCGTCACGGCTGATCGCCGGGTGCCATCCCTTGTCTTCCGTGCGGCGCGCGCCGACCTTGGTCACCAGCACCACATCGCCGCCGTACGGATGAAGCGCTTCCTTGATGATCTGGTTGGTGATGTGCGGCCCGTAGAAGTCGCTGGTGTCGATGTGGTCTACGCCACGTTCCAACGCCTCGCGGAGCACTTCGATGGCTTCCTCACGGTCACGGGGCGGCCCGAAGACACCAGGCCCTGCAAGCTGCATGGCGCCGTAGCCCATGCGGCTGATGGTGAGGTCCGTACCCGGGAAGGTGAAGGTCCCGCCAAGTTCAGTTTGTGTCGGCATTCTTTCGCTCCTGTGAAACCGTCTGCGCTGCTACAGATCGGGTCACGGGAGTTAGATGAACATGATCTCCGTTGGCTTTTTATTTTCCGAGGCTCGCCAGCACGGCTTCACAGCAAGGAACGCACGAAGCTGTCGACACGATGATGCCGCGCCACCAGGTCGCCTCGACGGGACAACCGACAGCTTCCCTACCTGCCAGCCGCGACCAGCATGTAGCCGATCGGCGAGACGCGACACGTGACGACGGCAGACTCATGCCACTTCGTGCCATCGACGTAGGTGAGTTCATTCAGTTCTACCCATTGCACGCCGGTAAGCTTTTGCGTGAAAACAGTGGACTGGAAGAGGTGCTTTGCGCTCCAGGAGGGGGAGACGTTGAAGCTCTCCGCGGTTTCGGCGCCGGGCTTCTCTCCGGCCGGGATCACGTGGGCTCCGGCCAGGCCATGCAGCGTAACGGTGGCCTGTGCGATGGCGCGGCCTTCGCCCGGTGCAAAGATCAGGCGATAGCCCTGCTCATGGTGCCTGGAGGATGGGCTGACGGAAACGAGCCCACCGTCGGCAGCGTGCCGGGCCTCGAAGCCCACCGGGCAGCCTAAGCTGTTGGCTTGCAGTGCAACCACACTCTGGGCCTGCTCCGGTCCGGCGGCACCGGCTACGGATTGAGCCTGCGCCGTGGCGGCGACCGCACTGAGGGACGCGAAGGCGAGCAGCGGAAAGAGGCGCATAGAGGACCTCACAGCTGAAGAGATCGTGAAGCGAGCGAAAGACCATGACTTTCGCTCGCCTCGGGGCCCGATGACGGTGGGACGCTCCGTAGCGGGGAAGGTTACCAGCGCTTCCCTGGACAGAAGAAGTCGCCCGCAGCGCGGTCCCGATCAGGCGGTCACTTCGGCTACCAGCGCCTGCTGTTCCTCCGGGGTCTTCCCCGTGAAGACGGACGTCTTGAGCCCCGCTTCGGCCTCCAGCCAATCAACCAGCTTGACGAACGGATCGAAGCCAACAACGTTGACTCCGTCCGCCACGAAGTTGCTCAGCGCATTTGTGTCGTAGTAGTAGCGCTGCCCGTCACGCGAATCGGTGATGTACTCGATGCCACCAATGTCGATGCCGGAGTGCTTCATGATCTCTTCAACGTCTGCGATGGCTTCGGCAGGCGGCGTGAAGCCTTCGACGGTGATGCCGGACTTCGGTGCGTCGATCGCACAGGCCGCCCGGTTAAGATCGGTGCCCGTTGCCGTGCGGCAGATGTCGGCCGGGCACAGGTCAAAGGTCTCACCGGTAATGTGGACCTTGATCGCGTACAGGAACTTGCCGTTGAGCACCTCGACGCGAACGATGTGCGCATCCTGCGCCGGGATGAACTCCTGCACCAGCGCAGTGGAATCCAGGCCAAACTGCAGCGCGTCGGGTGAGCCCGGCTGGGACTCAATCGCGAACCGAAGTTGCGACGCGCCGTCAAAGCGCTTCACCCCGGCCCCGGATCCACCGATGTTCGGCTTGACGACGATAGGCCAGCGCAGACCTTCGGCAGCGGCGAGCGCCTGCTCCGGGCGATGGATCACACGCGCTTTCGGGTAAGCCTTGCCCAGCTTGTCCATAAGCACAAGCTGACCGGCCTTCGAGAGCTCGGAACTGAAGGCCTTGAAGCCATTGATCACCTTCACGCCGCGGCTCTCAAGATGCTCAAGGAAGCCCAGCGTATAGAAGATCTGGTCACCGTGGTCGCGGTTCCAGGCCGACGGGCTCATGCGATTGAAGACGAGGGAGTACTTGTCTTCAGGGAGATCGGCAGGATCGTAGAAGTGGTCCGGGGCAAACAGCTTGACATAGGGAGTCCCGCGCTTGTCCAACTCCGCAAAAAGCGGCTTGAACCAGTGAGGCTGCTCGTAGTAAATGGCGATCGGTAATTGGCTGGGCATGTTGTCCTGTCCAGAATAAGACGCCGGGGCTGCGTCTGGGGACGCCCGTTCAGCGGAGGCGGTCGACCCGAATGCGAAAACAGCGATCGCTGGCTGCGACGGGGTCCACCGCAACCATCAACTTCGCCCCTGGACGCTGGGACCGAGCACTGAGAACCAGCCCCGAACGATCAGCACGCCTACTGCCGCAAGTGCTTGATCAACTGTGTCGGATGGATCGGCTTGGGAAGAAGTTCAAAGTCATGACCGCGCTGCCGGGCACGGGCAAGAATCTCCACGGTGGCCGCCTGACCGCTGAACAGAACGATGCGGGTGTCGGGGCAGTGTTCGCGGATGGCGATTGCCGCCTCAACCCCGTCCACATGCGGCATCATCACGTCGGAGAGCACAAGTTCCGGGCAGTAACGCTTGGCCAACTCGATGGCTTCAGAACCGGAGTAAGCAGCCTCGGCGATAAAGCCATTCCGATTGAGAATCTGCACGATTGTGTTCGCAATCACTGCCTCGTCGTCCACGACAAGAATGCGTGGTGTGGGCGCGTGATTGTCTGCGCCGTCCCCGTTACATGGAGCGGAGTGAGGCTTGAGCGTCTTGGCATCGCTGAAGAAGAAATAAGGATTCATTTTTGGCCTGAACGAGGCGGGGGAGACGGAACCTCGCAGGGGCCCGGGTGACCGCATCAACCGAAACACCCCGCCGTACACAACGTCCAGTGAGGGGGGCTTCAGCGCAAGTTTACTGGAGAACCTCTCTGCTTTGGGAATCAAAAAGCGAGGTCACCCCAGATTGTGGGAGGTACACCCGGAAAACAGTCCCCGACGGGGCGTCCGTCCTGGACCGGAAGCGGACAGAGCCGCCATGTTTCTCGACCATGCCACGTGTCACCCACAGGCCAAGACCGGTCCCAAGCGACTGCTTGGTGGTCACAAACGGCGTGAACAGGCGGTGCCGAACCTCTTTGGGGATTCCACTGCCCTGGTCCGCGATGATCACGGAAACCCCATGTCTGCCGTCGCGGTGACGCCTCCGTGCCCGTATACGAATGGAACCGCCGGTCTTCGCCGACGCATCAATTGCGTTTACCAGGAGGTTGGACACCACCTGCCGGATCTCACCCTGCAGACCCACAATCGTCAGGTCCGGGTCCAGGTCCAGGACGCAATCGAGGCGTTTGCCAGCGAGTTTGCGGCCAAACAGATCGACGACGGCCTGCAACAATCCGTTCAGGTCAATGTCAATCGGGCGCGTCGTATCCCGATAAAAGCCGAGCGTCTGCTGCGCTATCTGTGCGACCCGCGCAAGTTCGTCATCGGCTGTTTCCAGCATGCGCTGGACAGGGGCGGGCGTCGTCGGATCGGTCTTGGCGAGATAAATGAGGTTGGTCACGGCTTCCAACGGATTGTTGATCTCGTGTGCGATTGTTGCAGCCAGCCGCCCGGTGGCCGCCAGCTTTTCACTCTCGCGTAGCGAGTCCTCCTGCACCTTGCGTTGAGTGATGTCCTGCACGGTGCCGACCAGGCCGGTGATCTTGTTGGTCAGTGGGTGCAACATGGCATTGCCGCTTGCCGCGATCCAGCGCTGCGTGCCGTCCGGGAGCTCGATGCGATACTCCGCGGCATATTGGCCACCGGCTTCCAGCACCTTGCGCAGATCCTGAGGAGTGGCCCCGACATCTTGCCAGTGCACGATCCGTCTTCTGAGCTCATCCCGCGGCACGGGGACGTGCGGTGGCACGCCGAAGAGCTCCGCACCGCGTTCATCGAAGTCCACCAGACCGGAGGGCGCATCCCAGGTCCACGTGCCGAGCTGGGCGGCCCCAAGAGCCTGGTGCAGCCGGCGAGCCAGGGAACGCTGCTCTGATCGCGCCCCGTCTGCCACGGCGATCTCACGGCTGAGATTTTCGGTGAGGCGGAAATTTTCAATCGCGACTGCGGCCTGCGAGGCAACCGTGGCGACGAGCGCTTCCACGTCCGCCTGAAACATACCCACCTCTGGATGGCCATACAGCAAGGCCCCAAGGACCTCGCCACCGCGGCTCCGCACAGGAACGGCCAGGTAACTACGCACCGCGACGTGGCCCGGGGGCATGCCGGTCAGAGGCTCGTTTCTACCGTAACGAGAGTCTTTCGTAATGTCATCGGAGCGCAGAACCGCCTCACCGTAGAAGGTGGGCGCGAAGATGGCTGTGGGGCGCGGCATCGGAAAGGCCGCAAACGCTTGCGGGTCAATCCCGGACACTCGGTACAGCTGATAGGGCTCCCCATCAGGACCGAGGTTGTTATAGAAGAAAGCACCGTACGCGGCCCCGCAGAGAGCGAGCCCGGCGTCGAGCGCCGCCTGCACGATGACGTCCAGACTGCGCTCCGAACTGAGCAACAGACCCGTATCAATCAACAGGCGCAGACGATCTTCAGTACGAGAGTCTGCGTTATTTGCGGCATCTGGATGGAAAGGACGTGCGTCCATCGCACCCCGTAGGATGCGAAGCGCGGGACATGTGGTCATAGTGCCTCAAAACAACACATTAACCGTAGCAAGTTCAGAACCGGGAGAAACGCCCACGTATACAATCAGTACCGCTCGCCTGCTTTCGTCCCGCGAATCAGAGGTCGGCTTTCTCTTCGTCAAGCGGCGAAGGCATCCAGCGGTGCCGGATCGGCGACAGCTCAGGTAAGACCGCCAACGCGGGTGCTACCATGCCCCCAAACGCATCGAGAGCGACCGCGAGTTAGTTAAAGTTTTCGCGTGTTCTGCCGAGAGCAGGTTAGAGGGCCCAATGGCAGATCAGGAGTGGGTGCGGCCGCCCCAACCCGAGGGAGCAGCAGGGACAGCATGGGCCGGTAGGCCGCAGCCGCACTTTGAAGTGAGGCCGCTCTCCCTTGGCGAGGTGCTGGATCGCACCTTCGCGATCTATCGCTCGCGCTTTTGGCTCTTTGCCGGCATCGCGATGATCGCGGCCAGTGTGAACGTAGTGGGCCAGGCGCTCTCACTCGCCACGGCGCACAAACTGGCCCGGAGCGGCATCTTCAATCCGGCCGCAAGCCCGGCCGCGGCGATCCTGAACCTCAGGGCAATGGGCACTGCCCACCTCGGCACCTACTTCGTGGGGCTCATCTATTTTCTTGTGACCGCGGTGACGCAGGCGGCCACGGCGCTGGCGCTGACGCGCGTGTATCTCGAACGCCCTGTAAGCGTGAAACTCGCCCTGGGGGCGGTTGCCCCGCGTTGGTACAGGTGGATTGGGATTCAGTTTTGGAAGCTCGGCAGTCTGCTCTGGGTGTCCTTTGCCGCAGGCCTGCCGGGTCTGCTGCTGATGGGCTTCGGCGCGCGTTCGAACAACACCGCGCTGGTCGCGATCGGTGCAGTTGTTTTTTCTCTGGCAGTCCTGGCCGGGGTGCCGGTCGGGGCCATTCTTTACATTCGCAATGCACTGTCCATTCCTGCAGCGGTGACGGAAGGGCTGACCATCCGGCCGGCTATGCGGCGCAGCAAGGTGCTTGCCGCGGGTACCAAGGGACGCATCTTCGTCGTGGGTTTGATCGCAGTGGCGCTGCTTGAGGTCGTCGGTATCCTGCAAACGCCTGTGGCGTTCCTTCTGATGCTCGCGCCAAACCAGCAGCACTACCTGGCGCGGGCCGTTTCCCTGCTGATCGCGTTCATAGGCCATACCGTGGTGTCGCCCGTCGGAGAGATCGGGATGACACTGCTGTACTTCGATCAGCGCGTCCGAAAGGAAGCATTGGACCTGGAGCTTCTGCTGGAGAACGCCCGTGGCTCCGGTGGGACGACGCTCCCTGCGACCGGCGAGGCCCCGCCTTCGGAGGGGTATGCGCCTTTGGGCTAGACGTCATTTCGGAAGCAATGTCTTGGTTGCTGCGATCGGGGGTCTTCTGGCGACCTTTGGCTGCCTTCTCCGGGCAGGCGCAGAGGACGTCAAAACTGTACCTCTCAGCACGTTCTCCGCCGAGGTAGGCGTCGCGGGGCAGTTAATCGCGGCCTGCAGCCAGAGGCCAACCGCATGCGATCCAGCCAGTCTGCCATCGCGAGAGCAGGTGCAGGGCGGTCCCAGTGGATCCTTCTACGCAAGTTGGAGCTGGTTGGGGGAAAGCCTGAACTCCGCCCGGACAGCCTCCCCCGCTGACCGCTCCAGGGCAATGCAGGAAGCGCAGAAGCACCTTGGGACACTCGCGGCCGAGGCGAGCATTCCGCTGCCGCTCGCCGCCGCTGCCGAGTTCAAGCAGGCGCGCGCGGCAGCCAATGTAGCGCTAGCCCGTGAAGAGTTCAGAGCGACCGAGGGACCCACGTGGATCGAAAGGCAACTGGCCAAAGCGCAGGATTGGGTCCTGCGGCTCTTCACCGGCATGGATCGACTGGGCAAACGGGCTCCATGGCTGGCCCCCGCGATCGAATGGGGATGCTTCGCTACCGCGGCCGCGGGACTGCTGTGGTTCGTGCGCCAGAGCCTCGCACGACAGGCCCTGCGGATCTCGCTCACCGATGGAGCCGCCCTGGCTGGCAGAGGCGACCGGGACTCCGCCGATTGGGCCCGCCTGGCCACGGACCGCGCCGCTGCGCAGGACTGGCGCGAGGCCGTTCACTGCTTGTACTGGGCGTCCATTGCGCTGATGGAGGCTCGACGGGCATGGAAGCCAAACGCCACGCGCACACCCCGTGAGTACCTTCGCCTGCTCCGGCCGGGATCCGAGGCGCAGGCGGCCCTTCGCGAACTGACGCGCATCTTCGAGCGGATCTGGTACGGTCACGCCGACGCCGATCAGCTCCAGTACAGCGCCGCGCTCGCACGCTTTCGGCTTCTCGAGTCGGCTCGGCCTGAGAAATCGGGTTCGCCGCCGGACCCGAGCTTACAACCTGGTACGGCGACAGGTGGCGCCTGATGGCGGCGATCGTTGCCGAGGGCAGCGGCACGGATCTCGACAAACGGCTCATGCTTTGGCTGGGCGGTATGGTCGTTTTCCTGATCGCGGCGGTAAGTCTGATTGCCCCGGCAACGGCGAACAACGATCCGCGTCCCTCCAGCTACAACACCGCGCCAGGCGGTGCAAAAGCCGCGTTTCTGATGCTCGAGGGCATGGGCCGCCCCGTCGCGAGGTGGGATCAGCCTATGGACGAGTTGGCATCGGTCGACGCGCCCCACACGACCCTTCTGCTCGCAGCACCCGCGTACACGGCGCTGGACAAGGACCGGCTGGTGGCGGCCGTGAAGAGCTTTCTTGATCGCGGAGGCCGTGTGTTGACCACCGGCCCGGGAGGGGCCCTGCTGATTCCCGGCGGTTCGGTCAAAGGCAGCCGGCGCTTGAGCGATCTTTGCTACACCCAGCCTGAAGGCCCGGGCTCACTGGCGCGCGCGGGTCAGGTCGAGATACAGGACGTCGTCCGCTGGGACAACGAAGATCCCCGCGTCTTCGTCGAGCAGCGCTGCGGCCCCGACGCCGTGGTCGTTCGAATCCCGTTCGGCAAAGGCGAGGCAATCTGGTGGAGTGCGCCCACCCCGCTGACCAACGCGGAGTTGCACAACGACGCCGACCTGAAGCTGCTGCTGGCCAGCCTGGGCGACAACCGCCGTGTGCTCTTCGACGAGTCCTTACTCCAAACCACGCGAACGCAGTGGAGCGCCACCCGCGGCCTGCCCCTCTTCTGGCTTTTGGCACAGTCGGCCATCGTCTTCGGCCTGCTGGTGTTCTCCTTCAGCCGGCGGCGGGGCCCGATACGGCTGCCGGCCGGCGTCCCACGGTCTTCGCCCCTGGAGTTCGCCGTCAGCATGGGCGACCTGTATGAGAAGGCCGGTGCCACCGGAGCGGCCACCGAAGCGGCAAAGCGCCGGCTGGAGCGGGTGCTGATCCGTGATGGCGGACTGGCGCCGCACACCGTACGCGCCGGTCCTGAGGCTATTGTGGCGGCGCTCGGGGCGCGTTTTGGAGGCGTCTGGCAGAGCCTGGGCGAGCATCTGAGCGAAGCCGCCCTGGCGGCCGACACGGACCTTAGGCTAGCGAGCGCGTTGCATCTCGTCCGGGCGTTAGGGGAGGATGCTGAGCGGGTGCGACACGCTTCCAAACCGCAGGGGACCCTCACGCGTTCCGAACAAGCGCAAGGGATCGAAACAGTGCAACAGTAAAGACGGACAGCAACCGCATGGGCGAGGTGTAATGTCGGACGGAGTGGACGTGAGCATCGGGGTAGGTGCAGCAGAAGAGCTCTTCAAGCGCGGTGCTGCAGAGATTGGCCGGGTGATCGCCGGGCAGGAGGAGGCCGTGGCGCAAGCATTGGCCACAATGCTTTGCGGGGGCCACGCGCTCATCGAGGGCGTACCAGGTGTTGCGAAAACACTAACGGTCAAGACCCTTTCGCGCTTCCTGGGCCTCGACTTTCGCCGCGTGCAGGGTACGCCGGACATGATGCCTGCGGACATCCTCGGCACCACGGTCTTCACGCCGGGGTTCGGTGATCGCGCCGCCGAATTTCGCTTCCATCCCGGGCCTGTCTTCACCCAGTTCCTGCTGGCGGACGAGGTGAATCGCATGCCACCACGCACACAGGCAGCGCTGCTGGAATCCATGGAAGAGCGCCAGGTCACCGCCGACGGCGAGCGCCATTCGCTTGACAGCTTCTTCACCGTCTTCGCGACACAAAATCCAGTGGAGTTCGAAGGCACCTACCCGTTACCCGAGGCGCAGTTGGACCGCTTCTTGCTTAAAATCAGCATCGGCTACCCCACCCTGCAGGACGAGCGTACGGTGCTGGAACGCCATCACGCATCGCTTGAGCCTTCGGGGCTCGCCGAGGCGCCGCTACAGAGCATTCCGTTCGATTTGCTGGCGCAGGCCCGGCGCGAGATCCGCGGCGTCCGTGTGGAACCCGCGATCTTCGACTACATCCTCAGCGCTGTTCGTCGCACCCGCGAGTGGCCGGCGATCTCGCTCGGCGCCAGCCCCCGCGCGAGCACTTCGCTGCTGCTGGTCGCTAAGGCACTCGCCGCGCGCGAAGGCCGCGACTTCGTTGTGCCTGACGACGTCAAGGAAGCCGCGGTTCCCGTGCTCCGGCATCGACTCGTCCTCCGGCCAGAGGCCGAGTTGGAGGGCCTTGATCCGGATCGCGTAGTCAGAGAGGTACTGCAGGCAACACCGGTGCCAAAGTGATCCGCGGTCTACAGTCCCCTGGTCGCCGGCGTTCCCGGGTGCGCGGCAGCTTCTGCAAAGCCCCGGCGAAGCATGCGCCAGCCAACCGCCATCAGCGCCGCGCCAAAGGCCAGGAACAAGATGTCCCACAGGGCATGATTGCCATTTTGGTAGACGTGATGAAGCTGCAAAATCTCATGGTCGATGGTGCCCTCGACCAGGTTGAAGAGGCCCCATCCAAAGAGGATAGCGCCAAGCAGGGCCTTCCCGGAAAGGAGCACACCGGGGCGCTTCACCGCGCGCCACAGCATGGCAATGCCCACTGCGACAGCAGTCCAGGTGAAGGCGTGGAAGAAGCCGTCCCACACCATGTTGATTTGTTCGTTCACCAGCGAGTCTCGCAACACCCGGTTCGACAGCATGTTGTGCAGCTGCAGGATCTGGTGAAACAGGATGCCATCCACAAAGCCTCCCATACCAACCCCGATGACAACGCCGGCGTCGACGAGAGGGCGCGTAGCCTGCTTGGAGATCATGCGACGGACTCGGACGCGGAAAGGTCGTTCAAGGATGCGAGCGTCGTCCCCGGCCCACCGAGATCTTCGGACAAGTCCGGCATCGCTAGATGCAAAATCATCACGGCGCCGACGAACACCGGGACGGGCGCAGCGATGAACAACAGTGTGCTCAGAAAGTGGCCGTCAAAAAGCCCTGCCCGCAGTTGCTGGCCGTTGCGCGAATCACACAGGGTGCAGGCGTGCGCGCTCCAGGAGCACAGCGCAACACAGCTCGGTCCAACGAGGCGCGTCAGGCGCATGGGGCGACTCCTCTCTGCTCTTCGGATATGCGTGCGGTCGATCTCGCTATGGGACGCCGTCCGAGGTCCCGCGGTTGTGGAGACCCTGTGCGCACGCTGATTCCCCCACCGGGAAGCGGACGCGCGCGGCCCCTCGGCCGCACCGGGCGCTGGTTCGGCTTTGGCCTGACCGCGCGGGCGATGTGGCTGATCGTTGCGGGCACCCTTCTGGCTTTGCCTGCGTTCTGGCATCCCGGTGCCGTCTGGTTCATGGCAGCGTGGGACAGCCTGATCGTGTCGCTGGTGCTCTGGGAGGCGTGGCGGCTGCCGCGCCCAAGGCAACTCACGGTCACACGCGTGTTCCTTGACGCACCACAGCTGGGGGTGGCGACTCGGATTGAGCTTGCGATGAGAAGCGAGAGTGAGAACGTGCTGTTGGTGCGGGTGACCGATGACCTCCATCCCGCGCTGGTGGGCGTACCTGAAACGCACACGGTTGAGGTCTTTCCGCGGGAGCCGGCGAAGGTGGAACTGACAGTCTGGCCGCGGGAGCGCGGAGACTTCGCCCTCGGCCTCGTCTATCTCAGGTGGCGTGGTGCCATGGGCCTGGCGGAACGTTGGGGAGCAGCCGCGGTGGAGGCCGAAGCGAGCTCCGGCCCCGAGGCTTCCGCTACCAGACCTGGTGCGAGCGGGGCAGCCGCCGGGCCGCAACGAGTGCGCGTGTACCCCGCCCACGAGCAGGCGCGCAGTGACAACGAGTTCTTCCTCATGCGCGCTCGCCAGGTGGAGCGCCAACGCCGGCAGCAACGCCTGCGGGGCGGTGGGCGCGAGTTCGAGTCTCTGCGCGAGTACCAGCCCGGTGACGAACTGCGCTCCATCAGTTGGACGGCCACGGCACGGCGCGGCAAGGTCGTCACACGGCAGTTCATGGCCGAGCGCAGCCAGCAGGTGTGGGCGGTGCTTGATGCCGGACGGCTGTCACGGACAGCCTTCGAGCTGCGCCGCAACGACCGTCGGCAGTTCATCGGCGAAACCGAGGCCGAGCGTGATGAGGCGCATCGTCTGACCGTCACGCAGTTGGATCAGGCTACAACCGCGACCACCATGCTGGCTCAGGTCGTCGGGCAGTCCGGCGACAAGTTCGGCATGATGTCCTACGGCAGGACCATTCAGCAGATTCTGCCACCCGGGCAGGGACCGAATCATCTCAGGCTCCTCATCGATCTCCTAAGCGCCACAAAGAGCGACCCAGCGGAAAGCGATGCCCTGCTCGCTGTTGCCCGGCTGAAGCAGCTGCAACGTCGGCGCGGTTTGATGGTGTGGATCACAGAGCTGGCCGACACAGCGGGCCGCCCGGAGTTGGTCACCGCCGCCGCAGAACTCGCCCGGAGACACCTCGTTGTGCTGGTGCTACTGAAGCATCCGGAGCTCTCAGCGCTCGCCGACGACCTGCCCGCGGACCGCGCCGCAATGTTCCACGCCGCTGCGGCAACAGAGATGGAGGAGCGCCGACGCGAGACCATCTCGCAACTTGAACGTCAGGGTGTATTGATCGTGGAAGCCTCGGCAGAGGAAATCGGTGTGCGCGCCGTCAGTGAGTACCTCGAGGTAAAGGCACGCGGCCTGTTGTAGCCGCTCAGCTCTCCCCGCTTCGCACTTGCGCGGAGTCGCCGGATTGCATGAAGCTTGCCTGCATGCGTGCGTGCCTGGGTCTGCTGCTCCTCTTTGTCTTCGCTTCGAATTCCCTGTGTGCCCAGTCGGTCTACACCGAACGCCCCACTGACCCCCATGCGGCGTTTCTCCAGCCCGGCAGCTACGGCGCGCATGGAGACGGTACTGGCGACGACACCGATCCCTTGCAGGCAGCAATCAACCGCGTGCAGGAGACCACCGGGCAGGGCGTCGTCTTCCTCGCAGAAGGCCACTACCGCCTCACCCACACGGTGTATCTGTGGCAGGGCATCCGCATAATCGGTTACGGCGCGCATCGGCCTGTGTTGGTGCTGGCTCCACACACGCCGGGCTATGCCGAAGGCCACGGCTTTCTCGGAACGGGTCGCTATATGGTGCAGTTCGCCGAGCGACGTCCACCCGCAGGTCAGCCCATCGTCGATGCGAACGAGTTCACGTTCTACAGCGCAATGAGCAACGTTGACTTCGAGATTGGAGCCGGTAATCCAGCGGCCATCGCGGTGCGCTTCCATGTCGCGCAGCACTCGTTTTTGTCGCACATGCACTTCAGCGTGGGTGAGGGCCGGGCGGCGCTGGAGGACGTCGGCAACCAGGCCAGCGATCTCGTGATGGAGGGCGGCACCTACGGCATCATCACGAAGCGCACCGCACCTGCGTGGCAGTTTCTACTGATGGACTCACAGATGACCGGGCAGCGGGTTGCAGCCATTCACACAGAAGAGGCCGGCTTGACGCTGATACGCGTTGGCATCGCGCATGTCCCGGTGGCCGTCGAAATTACGCCTGGTATGCCAGAGCAGCTTTACGGACGCGACCTGCTGCTGGAAGACGTGAGCCGGGCCGCGGTGGCGCTTGGCGATGTATCGAGCCAGCACCATCAGGTCACGCTCGAGAACGTTAACTGTGCAAGGGTTCCGCAGCTGTTACAGGGCGGTGAACTCGCTGCGGGATGGACGCCAATCATAGCGCCGGGGCCCTACTTCGTGGAGGCGAAGCTGACGCTTGGACAACAGATCGATGCGGATGGAAGAGAAGGACAGATCGCCCTGCATCACAGGGAGGCCGTGCTGCGCGAGCCACCCCGTGCTGTACCGAGCGACGTCCCTGCCCTGCCACCCATGCGTGAGTGGGTCGACGTGCACACTCTGGGCGTAATAGGCGACGGCGGCACAGATGCCACCCCCGCATTGCAGCACGCCATCGACACGCATCGCGTGCTCTATCTGCCCGAAGGCGTGTACCGGCTACGCGGTTCACTGCGGCTGAAGCAGGACACTGTACTGATCGGCTTCAGCCCCTCGGCCACCCAGCTCACGTTGTGGGACGAGGATCCGAACTTCATGGGCACGGGGGAGGCGATACCGCTGGTGATCACACCGCAGGGCGGCGAGAACGTCCTCAGCGGCATCGGGATCAACGCCGGCGACGTGGCGCCTCGTGCCGCTGGAGTCTTATGGCAGAGCGGACCGCAGTCGTTCATCGATGACGTGAACTTTCCACGCGGCCGCGGACGCCTGTCCCCGGTCCTGGCGCCAGAGATGCAGGCCACGCCGGCCTCCATGCACAACCCGGAGAATCGCAGTACCCAGTACCCTAGCTTGTGGGTTCGTGACGGGGGCGGCGGTATATTTCGTGATGTCTGGACTGCAGACACCATCGCCAAAGCAGGGCTGCGTGTTGAGAACACCGATACGCCTGCTGTTGTCTACCAACTCTCCTGCGAGCATCACCTGCACAACGAGGTGCAGTTCCACAACGCCAGTCACTGGCGCGTGTACGCCCTGCAGACGGAAGAAGAAAAGCCCGATGGGGCTGACGCAATCGCAGTAGAACTCGATCACGCTCATGACATCACCTTCGGCAACCAGTTTGAATATCGCGTGTCGCGCAACGTGATCCCCAAGCTCGCAGGAACGGTCGTGCGCGACTCGGGCAACATCCGCTGGGAAAACATGCACGACTTCAGCATGACGCGACTCGCATTCGACAACAGTGTTGTCGACGAGACGGCATCCGTTGCCGTGCGAACGCACGACTTCACGTCCTTTGACATAAACGAGGAGACCAGGCCAGGCGCCACGTTGCCGATGCCGGCAGTGTTCGCGCCCGGGGCTGGTCTGAAAAAGCTGGCTGGTGGATTCAGCAATGCTTCCGGGCTGGCCGTCGACGAAGCCGGAACCGTGTTGTTTACCGACGCTGCAATGCACCACGTCTATCGCTGGAATGCGGACTCCACCAAGGCCGATCTTCTGACCGAGAGCGTCGACTCACCGCAGTCGGTCGCGCTCGCTACACATACTGATGCCATCGTTGTGGACAACAGCAGGGCAGTGTTCGCGGTGGGCCTCGATGGATCAGGCACTGCGCGAAAGCTCGATGCGGAGGCCAAGCCGAGGGCGGGAACACGTCTCGCTTTGCCGGTCGGCCTGCATGATGACATGGCGTGGCTGCAGCGCACGGTGGAGCACAGGGGCTTCACTTATTCTCCGCGGAGCAACATGGCCATCACGTCCGTCGTGGAGGGCGAACCACGCAGCTTCTTTTACGCCCCCGGCAGCAACGTGGCCTTGATCGCCGGAGGGCCGTGGAAGCCTCTGCTGCAGAGCGCACAAGAGACAACCTTCGCCGTGGGTGAAAACCGCTTAGCAATAAGCGAGAACGACGACAAGGTGTACCGCGTCACGCTAACCGCGATGGACAAGCTGAATCTGACACCGTTCATTCCACGGAGCGGCACCTCCGTCATTGAAGATGAAGCGGGCAACATCTACGTCGCCGGCGCGCAGGTTTTTGTGTACGACCGAACCGGAAAGCTGATTGGTGTGCTCGAAGTTCCCGAACGGCCGTCAAGCCTCGCCATTGGCGGAGCGACCCACCGCACCTTGTTTATCGGCGCCCGCAGTTCGTTGTACTCCATCGAACTGCGAGCGCCGGCACACGAAGCGCTGCTCAGCTATCGGCCTCCAGAGGCCGGCGCGGACGGCGGAGGGAGCGGCGACGCTGTACGCAGAAAAAGATAGCGGTCGCGCGTGGTATCGGGCGAGGCCTCTGGCGTCACGTCGAGGTGCATCACCTCCCAGCCATCCGCCTCGCTGTACGTTGGCCACTTCGGCAGGCCAGGCCCGTTAGGATCACCCGTCTTCGCGAAGTTGATCCAATAGCCCTGCGCCATCTCCGACACTTTGTAGTCTTCGGGCTTCCACGGCGCAGCGGGACGCACGTTGAGGTTGCCGAAGACGTACTCGATTTCGCTGGAGTGGAACACGCCCGAGGCTGCCGGATGAAACCGATCGCCGGGCGAAGGCCGGTCAAAGCGGAACCGGTACACGGGCGCGCCGCCGGTCTTCACCTGTGCCTCAATCCACTCCCACGTGGAGGCCGCGATGAACTGGTCGCGCGCAAGATCGGCCGCACTGCGGCGCGCTTCCTCGTCTGTTGTGGCCGGATACGCCTTCAGAAACTCATCCGCGTGAGGACCCCAGGTGGTCTGCGCCATTTGCCGGTAGCTGTCCAGCGTCACGCTATCGCGTGGGGGCCCGCCCTCATCGAGATTCCAGCCCGCAAGCAGAGGAATGTGCGCCTGCTTCCCCGCCGCGAAGATCGCGGGGACGGAGTCGGGAAGGAACACGCCATCCACGTCCGGGCCGAAGCGAACAGCGGCCGGTCGCTTCTGGCCTTCAACCGCCTTCACCAGGTCCGCGGCGGGAATCGCGCGAAGCTCAGAAAGCGAGGTCTTTCCCAGCACATCACGCGCAAACACCTCATCCTTGGCTTCCGCTGCGGCCAGGAGTGGAAACGGTAAGCCAGCGCGGGAGAAGGCACCGCCACTTTCTCCGATTGCGTGGGCAAGCGTGTCTTTGGCCATCGGGGACGCCATCTGCGCACTGACCGAGAAGGACCCGGCAGACTCGCCGAAAAGCGTCACGTTGCCAGGATCGCCACCGAACGCCGCGATATTGCGCTTCACCCATTGCAGGGCTGCCGCCTGGTCCATCAGGCCATAGTTGCCGGCCGCGTGCTGCGGCGACTCCGCCGCAAGCGCCGAGTGCGCGAAGAACCCGAAGATGCTCAGCCGGTAGTTCATCGATACAAGAATCACGCCTTTGTGCGCAAAGACCTCGCCGTCCTGTCGGCGCTCCGATGTGCTGCCGGCAGAGAAGCCTCCACCATAGATCCACACCATCACCGGCAGCTTCGCGCCCTGCGTCGCCGTGCCGGGCGTCCACACGTTCAGCGTCAGGCAATCCTCGCTCTCGCCGGGGTCATGGAAGACCATGTCGGCGAACTGGCCGATCTGCATGCAATGCGAACCGTAGCTCTGTGCATTGCGAACGTCCTTCCATGGCTGGACTGGTTGGGGTGGCTTCCACCGCAAAGGACCTACGGGCGGCGCAGCATAAGGCACCCCAAGAAAGGCGCGAACTTGTCCGTCGTCGGAGAGCTTGCCGCCAATCTCGCCCTTGTCGGTCCTGATCCGCAAGGGATCGGCAGCATGGGCGCTCAGGCTGAGCGCGATCATTGGCGTGGCAAGAAGCAGCGAAGCAAAACAGCGGAAAGTTAACGAGAAAGTCCTGGGCATGGTTGCAGGCCATTCTAATCACATCGATCGACCGTCGTCCTGCTACGTGCTCTGATCGGCCAGCTTGCGCCCACCCTCACCCCACCACACCACCAGCCCTGTAAACAGCACCGCACCCACCGCACACTTCACCGCAACAGGGGCATGCGTTGGCGACAGAAACCCCTCAAAGCAGCCGGCGATGATCAGCAGTGGAATCGTTGCAGACACAAGTTGCACGGCTTCCGCACCCGCCTTTGCTATCGAATCTCTGCGGCGAAGTTGTCCAGGAAACAGGATGCCCGCCCCGATGCGCAATCCCGCGGCACCCGCCAGCATAATGCTGGGGATCTCCAGTGCGCCGTGCGAGACCATGAAGGCCAGCAGGCTGCCGGCCATCTTGTGCTGTGCGCAGCAGGCCAGCACCGTGCCAATTTGCAGCCCGTTGTTGAACAGCAGGAACAGCGTCCCCAGCCCTGCCGTGATGCCCGCGGCGAACGTCAGGAAACAGACGCTGATGTTGTTCGTCATGATGCCGCTGGCAGCCTGCGGCTTCATGCTCAGCACAGCATCGGTCCACATCTGGTGGTGGTTGATCTTGTCCATCATGGCGGGCTCCAACATCAGCGCGGCAAAGTCCGGACGCAGCATCTGGATGAGCATGCCCAGGCCAAACGTCCCCAGGAACACAGCCGTAGCCAGCCACACGTACGGCAAGCAGGCGCCGCAACAGGCGCGGGTAGCTGTGCGCCAGAAAGTTCCACAAACTCCAGAACGAGATGCGCCGCCCCGAGTACACATAGTTATGCGCACGGCCCACCAGGCGGTTCAGGTAGATCTCCAGCGAGCGTGAAGACGGGTCAGCCCGCACAGCGGAAAGGTCCGCCGCTGCTTGCCGGTACAGCAACCCCAGTTCACGCACCTCCGCACGCGAGAAGGTCTTCAGCCCGCTGGTACGCGCGCTTTCCAGCAACGACTCCAGCCGGGACCAGTTATTCTTCCTGTGTTCTATCCAGAGATTGGTGATCATCGACAGACTATGCACAGCAGCTTCGAGCGGCGCGGGTTCGCCGACCAGCTTAGCATTGAGACGCCCGAACAGGTCGCGTTAGAGTTCCCCGTAGCCGGCATCGGCAGCCGCTTTGTAGCGCTGTTGCTGGACCACATCATCCAGTTCGGCACGCTGTTCCTGCTGTTCCTCGTCGTGGTCGCGATCAGCGCCGCAGCCGGAGACCGCGGCATGGAAAAGCTGGCCGGCAAGTGGTTCATCGCCGGCTTTATCTTCATGATCTTCCTTATCCTCTGGGGCTACTTCGCGCTCTTTGAGGCGCTCTGGCATGGACAGACGCCCGGCAAGCGCGCCATGAAGCTGCGTGTGATCAAAGACGCAGGCCGCCAGATCACGCTCTTCGAGGCACTCGCCCGGAACCTTTTGCGCTTCGTCGACTACATGCCGAGCCTGTACCTCGTCGGCGTGATCACCATGCTCGCCAACAAGCGCAACAAGCGGCTGGGAGACCTCGCAGCCGGCACAATTGTGGTGCATGAACGAGTTGAGGCGCAGCCTCTGCTGTGGGCCGGTGCCACGCGGTCTTCGCAGGGCCTGTTCTCTGCCCCGATCACTCCATCGCACATCGATCCGTGGCGGCCAACCAGCGTGATGGACCCCATCTTTGCGCAGGACGCAGTGTCAAGGCTGTCCCAACAAGATCTGGTCGTCATCGAAGCCTTCTTCGCACGTGCGCTGGACCTACCGCTGGAGACCCGCGCTGCCATGGCCTACCGCATCCTCGGCGAGATGGCGACAAAGATGCAGGTGACCCCGCCTGAGGGCAATCCAGAACGCGCCCTCGAGTCACTCACCACGCAGCTTCGTGGGCAAGGAAGACGCTTCTAGATCCCGGCGAACGCATGCAGTTATCGGGCAGCGGACATGCCGTGCAAACTCGATTGAAGTGCAGCTCCCGCGTGCGAGGAACCAGCAGGCACGATCAAACTTTCGCCCTCCCCCAACGGGTGCACCTGATCCCGCAAACCGGCCTTCCGCGCGGCAGCCAACAGCCGTGGCAGCGGCTCGGTCATGGGCTCACGGCCGAGGCGAAACGTGTTGAAGTGCATCGGAATCATCGTCTCTGCGCCCAAATCGACAAAGGCCTGCAGGGCTTCTTCGGGACTCGTATGCACGGCCCGGTAGCTGTCCGGGAAGTATGCCCCGATCGGCAGCATCGCGATCTGCGGATGCAGCCGGTTTGCGATCTCGTGAAAGCCGTTGAAGTACGCCGTATCCCCGGAATGGTAAAGGGTCGGCATGCCTGGCGCGGCGAGTGCATAACCGCCAAAACCGCGGTGCGTGTCGCTGAACATCCGCGCGCCCCAGTGCTGGCACGGTGTAGCGGTTATCGTTAACGCGCCCAGCCAGGTCTGCTCCCACCAGCGCAGTTCGCGTACTTCACTGAAACCCAGGTTGCGGACCAGGTCCGACACGCTGTTCGGCACAACCGCCACCGGGGCCGGGAGCCCACGGCGCCGCATCTCGCGCGTGACTGCACGCAACGATGGCCGGTTCAGGTGGTCCATGTGTGCATGGGTCAACAACACGGCGTCGATCTTCGGCAGATCACGCACCCGCAGTCCAGGCCTTCGCTGCCGCCGCAAAACCACGAGGCGAGTCGCGAAGACCGGATCCACCAGCAAGGCCATGCCCGCAGCCTGCAACAGGAACGAAGAATGGCCGATAAAGGTGATCCCCGTCTCCGCTGAGGAGATCTCGGGTGGAAGTTGCGGCTGGCCCTGCAAGGGGATCGCGTGAGACTCGCGGACAAGCCGCACGAGTTGCCGTAGCTTCGTGGACCGCCAGGATCGGCTTCGTTTTATCAAGTGCGGGCCCTCAAGGTGTCCTCAGTTCAGATGCCGCACCGGCCCCGCTGGAAGCAAAGATGGGCTGGGAAGGAGTTCCCGTCAGCTATCCCAACCTGAGCGGCGCGACGGCGCATCTGACAACCTGCGCGAACTTTGGGCGAAACCGCCCAATCGCGTCGGAGATGACCGGAAATGAATGAGAGTACGAAGATCGATGCTCAGCCGGCCAGTACGCCGGAGAACGCGAAAGATCACACCCTTTCGCACCTCACGCCGGAGGCGCGTCACGTCTGGAACCGGGTCGCGCACTCGTCGCTGGGCAGCCTGTGGGACTTTGAAGGCACTTCGGCCACCGTGGTGCTCAAACGCTCCGCGAAGGCCTTTATGGACGACAACCTGGTCTCGCGCGCCGCTGAGCTGGGGTATTACTTCCTGTTTGCGCTCTTTCCCATGCTGCTGAGCGCCTCCAGCGTTCTGGGCTTGATCGCCAAGAAGGCGAGCACCGTCTACGTCGGCCTACTGAACTACCTGTCCATCGTCATCCCGGCGTCCGCATTCAAGATGGTGATCGATACCTTCAACCAGACCGCGGCGGCAGCCACCGGAGGCAAGTTCATCTTCGGCCTGGCGGCGGCACTGTGGTCCGCCAGCGTCGGCTTCGCCGCCATTCAGGACACCGCCAACATCGTCTACAAGGTCAAAGAAACGCGGCCTTATTGGAAGGCAAAACTGCAGGCCATCGGCGTCACCATCCTGCTCATTCTGGTGATCACCTCCGCGCTCTTTGTCATGCTCGCTTCCGACTACCTGGTACGGCGTACCAAGGCCTTCACGCAAGACCATTTCATGGCCACGGCCGAGGTAGTTCTCATCCACATCGTCAGCTGGGTCGTCGTGCTTTGCTTGCTGATGGTGCTCTTTGCCCTCATCTACTACTTCGCCCCGGATGTGAAGGCCAAGGGCTGGCACTGGCTCACGCCCGGTGCAGCGATCGGCATCATCGGTTGGCTCGCCGCATCCATGGGGCTACGTATCTACCTGCACTACTCACCCAGTTACACGGCCGCCTATGGCTCTTTGGGTGGGGTCATTATCCTGCTGACCTGGTTCTACATCACCGGGTTGATGATCCTTGCGGGCGCGGAGATCAACTCGGAGATCCAGGCCGCTGTCGTGGAAAAGCGCATGAAAGAGACCGGCGAACTGCCACTCCATGCCAGCACCGATCCGGAGAACCCACTCCCGGTCCCGGTCAAAGCCGCATAGGGAGGCGCGGGCTCACATCTGAGCCCGCGCTCCACACCGAACCTACTCCGACCAGTGCTTGCCGCGCTCCACGCCGATGCCGTGCTCATAGATCAGGTTGCCGCCGAGGTGCGCGGACGCGGCAACAATCACAAAGCCGATCACCCCGAGGGCCCGTGCCGTCGATCGGGTCCCCCGCTCGCGCCGAGCCCAGCATGAGCCCGCAAACACTCCCGTTGCCGCGATGTTGAGCAGGGCATGAACAGCCCCGATCTTGCGCGGCGCTGCGTGCTTGATCTCTGCCCAATCATTCATCCCGGTGATCGCCGCACCCGCGGCGCCCAGCAGGCCCAGAACAACCAGCGCATCCGCTGCCTTGTCCATGGTCTTATTGCCCGCAAGCGCACCGATGGCGTCAAACAGCACCGCTGCAGTCCAGGAGCCAACCGGAACATCGGTCATCACAGCATGGAGAGGCTCATGCAACCATGTGCCGTGCAGCGCCTCACGTATCGCCTCGCCACTTGGTCCATCACCACCCAGCGCAGACCGGATTGCCTTCTGCGCGGCAACCTCGGCGCTCGCCGGAATCCAGTGTTGCTGCTCCACTAACCGCGCAATCGGGTCCTTACTGACTGCCTCACCTGTAGACATTGGCTCTCCCCTTTGGGTCTGACTTCCGCTTGGATGCAGCGACAATGCCCGGCGTGGGTATTGCGCTGCCCTGCGACCTACAAGGCACTCCGGCAAAGATTGACCGCATGAAGCCGCCAATCCGGCCGCTTCATGCGGTCTAGATGGCCTGCCTGCGGCTAGCCTTCGCCGTACCTGGAGGAGCTACCTGCCGCAAAATGCACTCCGTGATCCACGCCGCATCGGCCTGGGGCGTTGTTGCGCTCAGCTTATCCATTCGCCGCTCCGTCGCGCCGCGGATCATGTCCAGGGTTGCCCACGCGAGAGGGCCGAACTCGGCAGGCCCAATCTCCCCGGCCTCCAGTCCCTCCGCGAAGATCGCCGTCAGGCTCGCCTGGGCGTTGCGCAGCACCTCGTTGGTCTGCCGTCGCAGCCTGGCTTCGCGTCCCACGGTAAGGAGCAGTCGATAGATGGCCTCGTGCTCCGGCCAGAACTCCAGCCGTACCCGGATTGCCGTGGCCAACTTCTCGCGAAAGCCCGTTGCCCCCTCGGAACGCCGCGCAATCTCGACCTGCAGATCCTTCACGGCCTGGGTCACGGCCGCAACATAGATCGCCTCTTTGCTCTTGAAGTAGAGATAAATCGTTCCCTTGGCGAAGTTCGCGGCCGCCGCGATATCCTCGGTCCGCGTGGCTTCGAAACCCTTGCGACCAAAAAGCTTGATGGCGGCTTCCAGGATCTCCTCACGCCGCCGCGCACACAGCGCATCGTGACGGCGGGAGCGGTTCGGGGGAGGGGCAACGGCGGGCACCCGCCCACCCTAGCACAGGCGGGCACCCAAAAGCTCTGAATCCCTCCCCCTTCGCCGTGGCTCTAATGACTTTGGAGTCAGTAAAATGACCGAAGAGTCAGTCCTGGAACTACCGGAAGAAGCCGCCTCGGAGCCCGAGCCGAACACCGCCACGGCGGACGAACTCGCGGAGGAGGCCGTCGCGCATGCAGAAGAGGGCCTCACCCCCTCTGCCGCGCGCTTCGAACCAAACGTTCCGCTGGATCGGCCAACGACGGCAAGCACGACCCCTGCGCTCACCGCAGACAGGATCTTCAATCCGTGGATCATCGCCCTGGTCGTCACCATGGGCACATTCATGGAGGTGCTCGACACCTCTATTGCCAACGTAGCGTTGCCGCACATCGCCGGGTCCCTCTCGGCCTCGCAGGACGAGTCCACCTGGGTCCTCACCAGCTACCTCGTTGCGAACGCCATCATCCTGCCCATCTCCGGCTGGATCTCCTCGGTGATCGGACGCAAGAACTTCTACCTCATCTCGGTCACGCTATTCACCGTCTTCTCAGCAGCCTGCGGGCTCGCACCCACGCTCGCGACGCTGGTGGTCTTCCGCGTGCTGCAAGGGCTCGCCGGTGGCGGCCTCCAGCCCAGCGTGCAGGCAATCCTTGCAGATGCATTCCCTGGCGAAAAGCGCGGCATGGCCATGGCCGTCTACACCGTCGCCATCCTCTGCGCGCCTGTGCTCGGCCCTACGCTCGGTGGCTGGATCACGGACAACTACACCTGGCGCTGGATCTTCTATATCAACATCCCGGTCGGCATCCTGTGCGCCTTCTTCACAAGAATGGTGCTGCACGATCCGCCGCACCTCACGCTCGCTCGCCTTGCGAACAAGGGCAAGAAGCTTCGCATTGATGGCACCGGCCTGGCACTGGTGTCGATCGGCTTGGCCACGCTGGAAATCGTGCTCGACAAAGGCCAGGAACTCGACTGGTTCGGCTCCAGCTTCATCTCCACGTGCGCCTTCGTGGCCGTCGCCTGCCTGGTCGGCGCGATCTTCTGGGAGTTGCACACCGACACCCCCGTTGTGAACCTGCGCCTGCTGAAGGAGCGCAACTTTGCCTTCTGCTGCATCATCGTTCTCGGCGTGTACACGGCGCTCTATGCGTCCACGTTCCTTCTGCCGCAGTTCATGCAGGAGTTGATGGGCTATAACGCCACCCAGGCAGGGCTTGCCGTGTCCCCGGCGGGCCTTGTGACCATGATCGAAGTACCCATGGTCGGCTGGCTGTTGAGCAAGGGCACAGACGCCCGCCGCCTGATCGCCTGCGGCATTGTCACGCTGACCCTGGGCACATGGTGGCTGTCGCTGGGCAACCTCCAGGTCGCCGAGACCAACCTGATCTGGCCACGCGTTGTGCAGGTTCTCGGCCTGGGCATGACGACCGTTCCGCTGAGCACCATCATGTTCCGCTTCCTGCCCGCCGAGCAAAGCTCCAATGCAGCGGGCATCTATGCACTCGTTCGCAACGAGGGCGGCTCCATTGGCATCGCGCTTTCGAGCACGTTCCTCCAACGGACGGCACAGGCGCACCAGACCTACCTCGCCGCAAATCTCTCGCCTTCAAACCCCGCCGCCCAGGTTGCGCTGCATGCCGTCACCGGGGCACAGGGCGTGGCGGACGCCAACCAGGGCGCCGCAGGGCTGGCCCTGCTCTACAGCCGCCTGCAGGAGCAATCCGCTCTGCTGGCCTACATGGACCAGTACCGCATGTTCGCCTACATGCTCTTCGCGCTCCTGCCCCTGGTCTTCTTCCTGAAGCGGCCACCGCGGATCGTGGGCAAGATCGAACTCGACGCGCACTAAGGCGCCGAACAGAGGAGCCGCGCTCATCGTAGGATGGGCGGAGTGACAACGCAATATCAGTACGAAACCAGGGGACGGCAGCCCGCCGGGGCACTCATCGGAGTTTTGCTGGCTGTAGCCCTCGGCGCCGCGGCAGTAGGCTTCTTCGTGCACAGTGCCCGTGCGGGCCTGGCAGGCCGCATCGCCAGCCTGATCACCGGGCGGCCGCTGGTCACCGTATCCGCACCGGACGTAGTCGACAAAATCCAGCGCCTGAACCGGCTGGAAACCGTCGTCTACTCGCTAGACACGGTGATCGAAAGCCACGAGTCCAGCGCCGTGCTTCCAGATGCCCTTGCAGGTGACAGGCTCCTGATGATCGTGCATGGGCAAACCATCGCCGGCATCGACTTCAGCAAGCTCAAGCCCGAGAGCGTGGGGATCACCGAAGGCCGCGACGGCCGATCCATTCGCCTTGTTCTTCCCCCCAGCGAGGTCTTCCTCACCACGATCGACAACGCCAAAACCAGGGTGTATGCCCGCGACACCGGCCTCTTCGTCAGTGCCGACCCAAATCTCGAATCCGCCACGCGGGCCCGCGCCCAGGGCGAACTGCAAGGGGCCGCGCTGAAGGACGGCATCCTGGACGCAGCAAGTCGTAATGCGAGAGACACCGTCCGCGCCATGCTGGAAGGACTCGGGTTTGCGCATGTTCAACTGCAATAACCCGCGAATGCCGGAACCTGCGCCAGAGCCAGCGCGTCCAAGGTTAGGTGAGTCCTTTGCAAGTCCAGGAAGCTGAGGCGCCGACCTCCACCGGGCAACCGGCGTTGGAACTTCAGCCCGCGCGCGTGCAGACGGTCGAACGCAGGCCGCCGCTGCCGGCGCTTACGGGGCTGCGCACCCTGCTCGCTCTCACCATCCTGATGTTCCATTTCACGCCGGCAGGGCTCACCTGGGAGCGGCACCCGTCGATCACCCTCTATCCGCTGGTCGACATCGGCTATGTCTTCGTCAGCTTCTTCTTCCTGATCTCCGGCTTCATCCTCAGCTACAACTACGCCCATCGGGAGGGGGGCGTGCGCAAAGCCGACTTCTGGATGGCCCGCTTTTCGCGACTGTACCCCGTCTACCTGCTGACCATGCTGATCTCCATCCCGATGTTGATGCTGGAGTGGCGTGCGCGCCCACACGGCGAGTTCTGGGCCGGAGCGATCCTCACCCCGCTGCTGATGCAGGGCTTCTTCCCCCACCTGGCGACCTTCTGGAACACCGTAAGCTGGACCCTCTCCTGCGAGGTCGTGCTGTACATCGCGTTCCCGTGGCTGCTGAAGGTGCGTTGGCCGCAAAGCCCGTGGAAGCTCGCCGCAATGGTGATCGGGTTCTGGCTCGTGGGCCTGATGCCGCACACAGCCTACCTGCTCACCAATCCTGATCATCTGCAGGGCCCAGCCACGCGCTACAGCGACGGAGTCTGGCTGGACCTGCTGAAGTACACGCCCGTCGCGTACCTGTGTACCTTCCTCGCCGGACTCACACTGGGACGGCTGCACGATGCCGCGAAGTTCGAGGTGCGGGGCCGTCTCTGGGCGGGGCTCGCAGGCTTTCTGCTCGCCTGGATCGCCGTGTACCACGTCGCACGGAACGTCCCATACATCCTGATCCACGGCGGGCTGTTTACTCCGGTGTGGTCGCTGGTCATCCTCGGGCTAGCCGGGGGGAGTCCCCTGGCCCGCATCTTCTCCATCCGTCCGCTGGTCGCGGTGGGCACGTCCACCTACGCGTTGTATCTGCTGCACTTCAACGTCTTTCAACTGCTGCAGTGGCACCACGTCGCGGAGCGGCTGGGTGTCCAAAAGGTCGACCCGTGGATCAGCTATGTGTTCGTAGTTCTGCTCGCCATGGCGGTTCGCCGCTGGGTCGAGCATCCCTGCCAGCAGGCCATCCAGGGCTGGTGGAAGCGCCGCGGCGCCACCGCATGATCCTGACGCCATTGCGCTTTAGCGGCATTCCCTCCCCGGACAGCCTGCGTATGATGAGTCTCGCGGAGGGTTGATGGCGGAGCTGTGGCGGGACCTGGTGGAAATGTTGCGGAAGCGGCCGGCTCTCTGGCTTCCCGTGCTCGTCGCGGACCTTCTGAGCTACGGGATCAACCTCGGGCGTAACAGCCTCGTTCACGCGCTCGTGCTCCACAACTCCGCGCAGCAATCTGTGCTGGGAGGAACGGTCGTACACGGGCCGATGACGGCCTCCGCTCTGGAAAGCACGACCATCGTCGCCCTGTTGCTCTCATGGCTGACAAACTTCGCGCGCATTCTGCTGTACGCCTGCGCCTTCATCGCCACCGCAGCGCTGATCCAGGCCTTCCGGGAGCGCGCCGCCAAGCCCGCAGCCGCGGTCGCGCCGGCGCTCGGACGGCATTGGGGCGGCATCCTGGACCTGGCACTGCGGGCGCTCGCGGTGTACGCAGTCGCCGCCCTCAGCATGAGCTGGCTTACCCCGAGCCTCGCAAAGCATGGGCACACAGTGCTCCTGCGCAGCCCGTGGTTCACCTTCAGCGTGGGGCTGCTCTCGCTTCTTCTGCTGTCCGCTCTGCTTGCACCGGTGGCGCTGCGAGTGCTTGCGGGCCGCGCTCCGGGCCGGCTACTCGCGCGTTCGGCGCAGCAGCTCAGCTTCATCCTGGTCACGGTTGCCGCCGCCCTGGCCACGTTTGTGGGCGCGAACAGCCGCGAGCTCGCCCAGGCACCTGCCGGCGCCCGGTATCCGCTGGAGATCATTGGGTCCCTGCTGGTCGCGCTGCCGTACGTCCTGCTCTTTACAGGCCTGACCCTGCTTTCGCAGCGCCTGGCCCGCGAAGACAACGAGTTTTCCCCGGGCGACTAACAAGGTCCGACCGAGCTGATCCGGCAATCGGCTAAAATTCCCGATTGCCGGAAAACAGAACCCCAAGACCTACGCAGTCACCAGCGAGCCGAGCTTCTCGCCCTGAACCACGCGCAGAATATTGCCGTTCTCACGCATGGAAAACACAATCAGGGGAAGGCTGTTGTCCTTGCACAGTGAAACTGCCGTGGTATCCATTACGCGCAGTCCCAGACGCAGGATGTCCATGTAGGTGATCGTCTCGAACTTTGTCGCGTCCGCGACCTTTTTGGGATCCGCGGTATAGATTCCGTCCACGCTGGTGGCCTTCAGCAGCACCTCTGCGCCGATCTCCATGGCACGCAGACTGGCCGCAGTGTCGGTCGAAAAATACGGATTACCTGTGCCCGCGGCGAAGATCACGATGCGGCCCTTCTCCAGGTGACGTATCGCCCGGCGCCGGATGTATGGCTCGGCTACCTCATGCATCTCGATGGCGCTCATCACACGGCAATGCAGGCCCGTCTTCTCAATGGCGTCCTGGAGGGCAATGGCATTGATCACGGTAGACAGCATGCCCATGTGATCGGCCGCGACGCGGTCCATGCCCACGGCCTGTTCGGCTACGCCACGAAAGAAGTTGCCGCCGCCCACGACGACGCCGATCTCGCAGCCCATACGCGCCACTTCCGCAATTTCGTGCGCGATAGCCTGAATAAAAACAGCATCGACGCCAAAGCCGCGGCCTGCGGCCAGGGCTTCGCCTGAGAGCTTGAGAAGAACGCGTTTGTACATGATCCACTTCAGGGTACAGGGCGCGGCCCGCAGGGTCCACACGGATCAGGAAACCGAAGTTTCAGAGGAGCTAGCCGACCGGTTCAAGGAAGTCCGTCACCAGCTTCTTTTCCCCCTGTTTCAGAAAGCGGACCAGGGCATTCTTGCCATGGATATCCTTGATTTCACCCGTACCGAAGCGTGCATGGATCACCCGATCGCCGCGCTTGAACTTCTCCGGCTCGGAGCGAACGATGGTCTCCGGCGCGGTGGTGTGGATGGCGCCATGGACAGTGTGGATCACCGTGGTCCCGTGCGCATCCGGCCTGCCCGCCGATACATCCGGAGGCGTGTCCGGCAGGGGCTCCTTCCGCAGCCGCGGGCGGCCCTTGCCGCGGGCCTCTTCTGCCTTACGTAGTTCGGCATCGGTGTCCACCAGCCCTCGCTTGCAGTTGTCGCAGCGCCCGCAGGGCTCGCCCAGGTCCTCCCCAAAGTACTGCCGCAGAATCTGCGTGCGACATCCGGCCGTCTCGGCATAGTGCATCATGTCGGCCAGGCGTTGCTTGTCATGCTCAGCGCGCTCCTCATAGCTCTTCAGCAACGCGACTACTTCCTCTTCGCTCGGAGGCGTAGCCACGCTCAACTGATACCCTCCGCGCGCTCGGCGCACCAGCCCCGCGTCGGCCAGCATGTACAGGATTACCAGCGTGCGCTTCTGTCCCACGTCGGCGTATTCCACGATCGTGCTCACCTTTAGCGAGAGGGCCTTCGCGCTCTTCATCGCATCGGCGATCGCCGCCGCGCTCGCCTGGAGGGCCTCCGGAGAGTTCGGCTCCGGCGCCTCAATGACCTCGACTGCCTCTGGTTCCGCAGTGTCCTCGTCCTCTGGCGGCGCTGCTTCGACCGTCTCGGGATCGACCTCCTGGGCAAGTTGCTTCGCCTCTACACTGGGCAACATTCTGCCAAGCGCCAACGCCTCCAGCACAGCGGAGACCTCGCTTGCATGCGGATACCGACCAGCCATGAAGTACGTCTGAATGCGCTTGTCTTCCAGCCGATACAACAGCACCGCGCGCGACGGCAGACCGTCACGACCCGCGCGTCCTGCCTCCTGCGCGTACGTCTCAAGTGAATCCGGAAACTCGTAATGAAACACAAAGCGTATGTCCGGCTTGTCAATGCCCAGACCAAAGGCCTTGGTCGCGATCATCACCTTGTGCTTGCCGTCCATGAACTCCTGCTGCACCTGCTCGCGCTCTTTGGTCTTCATCTTGCCGTGGTAGTGACCGACCGAGATGCCATGCCCCTTCAACCAGTCATGCAGCTCATCTGCGGACCGCACCGATGCGGTGTAGATGATGCCTGTCCCTTCTTCTTTCTCCAGCATCGCGCCGATGCGGGCCAGTTTGGCATCGTTGTTCACGGTGGGCATTACCGCAAGATGCAGATTCGTGCGCTCTGAGCCGGTGTTCACACACACTGCGTCCTGCATCCGCAAAACTTGCTGAATCTCGTCCATCACCTCCTGCGTAGCCGTCGCTGTCAGAGCGAGGACCGGGGGATTGCCAAGCTGCTCGCGCGCAATGCCAAGCCCCAGGTATGCGGGACGGAAGTCATGCCCCCATTGCGAGATGCAATGTGCCTCGTCCACAACAAAAAGGCTGATCCCGCCGGCATGCTTGAGCTCCTTCAGAAACTCCGGATTTTCCAACTGCTCAGGCGTCGTGTACACAAGTTGCGATGCCCCACTCTGGAGGTGTTCCGTTGTAGCCCGCGCGGTCTTGGCACTCACGGTGGAATCGATCTTGTCCACAACAATGGACGCCTCGGCCGCATGCTCCTGCTGATCCTGCATCAGGGCAATCAACGGAGACACCACCAGCACAGGGCGGTCCAGAAACAGTGCCGGCAGCTGATACGTCAGTGACTTCCCGCCCCCGGTGGGCAGAATCCCCAGCACATCTCTCCCCGCAAAGATCCCTTCCAGGATCTCGCGCTGTCCGGGACGAAAGCCCTTGATGCCAAAGTGCTTGCGCGCCTCAGCTAGCAGTCGGTTCCACGGAACGGGCTTCGTAGCCCCATGTTGCTTGAGTTTTTTGTGTGCGAAAGAACTCTGGGCCTGGAGCGGAGGAGCCTGGGTTGTTGCAGTTGCCATAACGAATCGTAGGATGCGGGCGCGGTACCAGCATCGCGCTCATGCTTTTCGTCCTACGGCTCAAATGCGAAGAAAGATGCGCCTGCGGTACAACGGATACACCAGCGCCGCGATGATCGCCACATACAGCAGCGCGAAGCCAAGCGACGCCTCCTTCGGCGGAAGCCAGCTTGCGAAGAGATCGCGGAACAGGATTGCATGCAGGTTCAGGGAGCGCCCGCTAACCGGAAAACGGAACCGGCCAAAGACCCACGCCACCACATCAGAAAGCACATACGCCAGGATCGCGTTAGTCCCAAAGATCAGAAGAAAGCTCCAGCCCCGCCGCACACGACGGATGTCCACCAGGTACAGGAGCCCCGCCAGGCACAGGATCGAGATGCCCGACGTAAACAGCGCGAACGTGCTCGTCCACAGCTTCTTATTCAGAGGCATCCAGTAGCTCAAGCTAAGCCCTGCAAGCCAGAGGCCCGTGCCCATACTCGCCAGGGCACCGCACTGTTTGCGCCGTGGCAGATTGGACCGCAGTTGCTCGCCGGCGAGGATGCCGAACAGCACATTCGTCAACGCCGGCAAGGTGGAAAGCACGCCTTCAGGGTCATAGGTTGGGCCTTGCATCCCGGGCGTCGTCGCCCAGCGGTAGATGTGGTGCGTTCCAAACACAGCACGGTCGATCACAGCTGGCAGACTCATGTAGCTGTCCAGATGGCCCGGCCCGAAACCTGGCGTCGGATACACCTTCAGCAACAGCCAGTACACCGCAAGCAAACCCACCGCAAACGCGCCGATCACCACCTCGCGCCGTCTCCGCCATTGACCCAGATCGGGTCCGGGCAGGGCAACGTACAACAGCGCTCCCAGCATGTAACAAAGGCCGATGCGCTGCAGGACTCCCGGCCACCGCAGGTGCGCCAGATCCGATCCAAACACGAAGTTCAGCAGCACACCGAGCAGTACGATCAACGCCCCTCGCCGAACCGTGTGCAGGGCAAGGCTGCCGTGCGTCGCCCCACGGTTCAGGCGCGCCGCAAACGACAACGTCGTGGACACGCCCACCATCACCATGAAGCACGGAAAGATCATGTCCGTGAACGTCGCGCCGTTCCATTCGGCATGATCGAGCTGTGTGAACACAGCCCCGGATCCGGGATCGTTCACCAGGACCATCGCGGCCATCGTCAGCCCGCGCAACACATCGAGCGAAAGGAGGCGGTCCGGAGCTGCGGCGACGGTGGTGGAAGAGACTGCTGCCGTTGTGGTTGCCATGGTCTGTCTGCGTCCTGTCTACCTGATGCGCAAGGGCGAACGCAAGCAGCCCCGCAGCCCGCGTCACACTTTCAGAAACACGCGCCGCCGGTAGAGAGGGTAGAGGATCGCGGCATTCAGCAGCACAACGAAGACCGCAAACGCCAGCGAAGCAATCCGGGGTGGCAGCCAGGGAGCAAAGAGGCGCTCGTTCAGCGCCATGTACAGTGGCAGATCCTGGCCCGCAGTGCGCAGCTTCCACAGCTGGAGCAGCGCAGTGACGAACTGCGACAATGCAAACGCAAAGATCGCATTGGTACCGAAGATGGACGCCAATGTCCACCCACGGCGCAGCCCGCGGACGTCGATCGCGTAGAACAGCGCGGCCAGTGCGATCACTGAAAGGCCAGAGCTCCACAGGGCAAAGGTCGGGGTATAAATTTGCTTATTCAATGGCATCCAGTGGCTCAGGGGCAGGCTAATCAGCGAAAGAGTGGTGCCTGCCGTCGCCAGCGCCGCACACTGCCGCGACCGGCTACGGAGGCTTCGCAATTCCTCCCCGGCGAGCACGCCCAGCAGCATCGTCGCGAGCGCGCCGAGGGTCGACAACACGCCTTCGGGATCAAACGTGATGCCGAAGCCAGGCGTCTGCACGCCCCACTGAAACATATGCGGCAACGTAAACACGGCGCGATCCAGCACCGCGGGCAGGCATCCCAGCGGATCAAGCCGGCCGGGCCCGAACCCCGGCGTAGGGTACAGCTTCAGCAGCGCCCAATACCCCGCAAGCAGACCAACACACGCCGCCGCCAGGGTGTACTGGCGTGTACGTCGCGAAATCTCCGGCCGGCAAAGGAGCGAATAGAGCAGCGTAGCCAACAGATAGCAGACACCAATACGCTGCAGGATTCCGGGAATCCGCAACTGTGCGAGCCGATAGTACGGAAAGCCGTTCACTACCAGGCCAATTCCAATGAGCCAGACTCCCCGCCGCGCAGCGTGCTCAGCGAGGCTCCGTCGCGGCTCGCCGCGTTCCAGACGAGCGGCAAAGGACAGCGTCATGGAAACGCCCACCATGAATAGGAAGCACGGAAAGATCAGATCAGCCGCTGTGGGGTTGTTCCACTTCGCATGCGTCAGCTGCGGAAAGATATGGCTGTAATTGCCCGGATCCGTCACCAGCACCATGGCCGCGACCGTGAGACCCCGCAGGACGTCGAGAGATACCAGACGTTGCGGTTGCATGCTTTGCCGGGTTGAACTCGCGACCGGCTCCGAGGCCGCCTTCACCAGTACTGTCATAGATAATCGTTTGTTTTAGACCAAAGCTGCTGAGAGTGCAAACAATTTCCGTACCCCGCGCAGACTTGGCTACTTCGCTACACCAAGCGTGCTCGCGGCGACACCAAGAACTAAGATTGCTGGAACCGAACGCGCTGCCCCGTCGTAGTATCGTGCTGTGGTTGCCGGACCCGCCTTCACTGCGGGCCGGAAGAGGCGCGAGACACGATGCAAAGTCGAATTGTAGGCACCACGATGCCGGTGTTGGAACTGCTGCTGGATCCGGGCGAAAGTGTCATCTCTGAAGCCGGCGAGCTGAGCTGGATGTCGCAGGCCATCGCTATGACCACGCACACGCAGTTCGGCGGCGGTGGCGGGTTTCTAGGCGCAATCAAGCGCATCGCCGGCGGCGGCACGCTGTTTATGACCGAGTACCAGGCCCAGGGCTACCAGGGCGAAGTCGCCTTCGCCACCAAGATCCCCGGCCACATCCTGCCCATCGAGGTCGGCCCCGGCCACGAGTACATGATCCACCGCCACGGCTTCCTGTGCGCAACGCCGCAGATCCAACTCGGCGTCGGGTTTCAGCAGTCACTCGGTGCCGGCATCTTCGGCGGTGACGGCTTTCTGCTCCAACGCATCACCGGTCACGGCACTGCATGGCTCGAACTCTCGGGCGAGGTCGTCGTGCGCGACCTGAAGCCGGGCGAGACCCTGCGTGTTCACCCCGGCCACGTCGGCGCATTCCAATCGCAGGTGGCCTTCAACATCACCCGTATCCAGGGCATCCGAAATATGTTCTTCGGCGGCGATGGCATCTTCCTCGCCGCACTGACCGGGCCAGGCCGGGTCTGGCTGCAGACGCTGCCACTCTCCAACCTCGCACACGCGCTCCGCCCATACCTACCCTCCGGCGGCGAGTCCACGCGTGAAGTCGGTACTGGCGCAGTGATTGGCGGCATCGTGAGCTCCTTTCTGGATCGCTAGGGCTCTCACATCGTTTTTCTACCGTGGGTGTCATGACTGCTTCCAGCGGCCAACCGGCTCTGCCGTCTATGGCCGACATGGGCTCATGCTCCGCGGGTGTACAACGGCTGCAACTCTTCTCGGCGATGAATGCTGCATTGAGCGCAGGGGTGAACACGCCCGGCCGGCGCAATCCTTCTCGAAGAAGCGAGGCACATCATGCAAGAACCAACGGTCCCGGGCAGTTCACCGGTCGGAGACGGCTATCAACCCGTTCCGCCACAGGGCAGCTACCCACCGGTCGACCCTTACGCGCAGCAGCCCTACCCTCCGCAGGGTTACTCCTCTTCGAACGGCCACACGCAACAGCCTTACAGGGCACCTGGCGCCATTGTGCCGGCGGACCAGGGCTTAAGCGATACAGCCGCGGGCGCGCTAGCGTATATCACCATCATCCCGGCAATCGTCTTCCTGGTTCTGGCACCCTACAACACGCGACCGTTTGTCAAATTTCATGCCTTTCAGTGCCTTGGGCTAGCAGTGCTGGGCTTCTGTTTGAGCATGATCGGCATCATTCCCATCCTTGGACAGATCATCTTCCTGGTCGGCTGGGTTGCCATGCTGGTGGTGTGGGTGATGTCCCTCGTGAAAGCCTCGCAGGGCAGCTATCTGAAGCTTCCCATCATCAGCGACTTCGCGTCCAGGCAGTCCGGCTACCCGATCGCCTGAACTGCTGAGCAGAGCGGCAGCGCACGCGCCGGGCAAGTCTCTTCGTGAGGAAGAAGGGTGTGCCTGCGTCCCTTCTGAAGCTCGCGTAGCCCCATTCATGTCTGAAGGGATCGCGGCTTGTGATGCGATGGAATCCTTTCCGACCGGTTCAATCGGCTGCGTAGTAGACTCTGGCCCATGTCTCGTACATGGAGCAGCTTCGCCGCATTTGCGGCTCTTGCGTTTACGTTCTCCGCAACGAACGCAACACCCCGCGCACTCGCTCAGGATTGGGCCAAGGCCAACCTCGCCAAGAGTCCGCGCCACGGCGAGTACGTCACCATTCACGAGGCAGGCGGGCGCAACCTGCAGGCCTGGGTTGTGTACCCGGAGAGCAAAGGCAAAGCGCCGGTGGTCGTGCTGATCCACGAGATCTTCGGCCTCAGCGACTGGGCGCGCGAGATGGCCGATGAGGTTGCGGCAGCCGGCTATATCGTGGTCGAACCCGATCTGCTCAGCGGCTACGGTCCTGCCAGCGGTGCCCCTGCAACCGCTGACGGATCGGCATCCCCCTCCATGGATCACATGCATATGCAGGCCCCGGCAGGCTCTGCGTTTGGCCCCGCAACACCGGGCGGCACAGCCGCGTTTCCCGACCAGAGCGCGGTGGTGAAAGCCGTATCTTCCCTGCCCGACCCCGGCGTACTGGGCGATCTCGACGCCGCTGCCGATTACGGCAAGCACCTGCCGGCAGCGAGCAGCAAGCTCTTCGTGGGCGGGTTCTGCTGGGGTGGCGGCAAGACCTTTCTCTTCGCCACGCATCGCCACGATCTCAGTGCTGCGTTCGTCTTCTACGGCCCCCCGCCGCCGGCTGACGCGATGAAGAACATCACTGCTCCCGTATACGGGTTTTACGCCGGCAACGACGCCCGCATCACCTCCACCGTAGACGGGGCCAAGGCCGACATGAAGGCCGCAGGCAAGGTCTACGATCCCGTGGTCTACGACGGCGCCGGTCACGGCTTCATGCGTGCAGGCGAAGCACCTGACGCAAGCGCAGAGAACTCTGCGGCGCGCCAGGCTGGCTTCCGGCGACTCGTACAACTGCTCGGCGGCGTACGGTAGACGCCAGACGCACGCAGACGCTCGCCAGCGCGGCAACCCCGGCCGCCGAATCAATCACACGCGTGCTCTCGCCGACCTCATCGTCGGCACATGGCCATAGTGCAGCGCGAAAGGTGTTGAGCGCTTCGGCTCGTGACGGCTCAACGTACCCAGTGCCGCACGCGTTTCCATGGATCGGCTTCAGCAGCCGCGCAGGCCCTTGTGAGATGCTCGGTGGGGGAACCAACAAGGGGGATGGATGAAGCAGTGGCGCCTGGTAGCAGCCGTGTGTGTATTCGCAGCAGGTCTGGTCGAAGTCAGCGCGCAACAGCCGACGCCCCCCGTGTCGGTCCGCCACGAGTTTCTTCTGCACAACTTCAAGACGGAAAGCGGCACGGTGGTGCCGGAGCTGAAAGTCGTCTACGGCACCTACGGCACGCTGGATGCCGCCAAGGACAACGCCGTCCTTCTGCCTTCGCACTACATGGCCAAATACCGCGGCTATGAGTGGCTGATCGGCTCACCGACGGACCCCACCCCCAAGTCGCTCGATCCGACGAAGCTCTTCCTCGTCACCACAGAACTCTTCGGTAACGGCAGTTCATCCTCCCCAAGCAACACGCCCGAGCCCTTCCACGGCCCACGCTTCCCAGTGATGACGGTCCGTGACAACGTGGAAGCCGTCCACCGCCTGCTCACCGAAGAGCTCGGGGTCAAGCACCTTCGCGCGGTCATCGGCTTCAGCATGGGAGCGGAACAAGCCTTCCAGTGGGCCGTCAGCTATCCGGACTATATGGACCGCATCGTCGCTACCAGCGGCACCGCGCGTTGCTGGCCCCATGGGATCGTCCGCAACGAAGGAGAGATCGCTGCCATCACCGCCGACAGCAGCTTCAACAACGGCGACTACACCGACGAACCAAAGCGGGGCATCGCAGCCTTTGGTGTCGTCTGGGGGGGCTGGTTGTACTCGCAGCAGTGGTGGCGTGACGAGCTCTGGAAGAAGGGCGACGCCAACATGACGCTGGATAAAGTGCTCGCCAACCTGCGCGAGGACTTCATCAAGGGTGGCGATGCCAATGACCTCATCCTGCAGCTACGCACCTGGGAAAAGCACGACGTCGGCACCACGCCCGGCTTCAACGGCGACACAAAGAAAGCACTCGCGTCCATCAAGGTCCCCGTACTCTATATGCCCTCGGCTACGGACCTCTACTTCCCGGTGGGCGACGCGCGTTATGAATCGCAATTCATCTCGCACGTGACGCTGAAGCCTATCCCTTCGCTGTGGGGCCATCCAGCAGGCGCAGGCGCAGGCCCTAGCGACCTCCAATTCCTCAACGACAACATTGCCGCCTTCATGCACGGCGACGCAATGCAAGGCGAAACGGTACCGCACGTGCAACCCAACTAGGGCGGACACAACAAAGCATCACTCAGCCTTGGAATCTTCACTGAATTAAGCCAACTGGACTCGCGTTGTGGAGAGACGAGCGTCCTCTACGGTGTCGTCGCTCCCGCGCTGGCCGCCTGCGCCGCATGCAGCAGGTCTGCATCCGCGGTGCCCATGCGTCCGGTGGCGTTCACCCGAAGAACGAATCGCACCCGCACTGCTTTCGGATCCGTGGGCAAATCGAAGGGCAGGTTCAATGGCCCGGTAATAGGCCCCGTGGCCGGAGACTCCGGCTTGGCATTCACCGTGAGCGAGCGCGCCTCGCTCTTCAGGAGCTTGCCTTTCTTGTCGAAGGTCGTCGCCGTAACGATGAGCTTCGCTTGTCGGGGCTCAGTCCCGGTGGACAGGCTCCACGGCGTATACCGTGCATCCATGTGCAGCAGGTACCGGCCAGGTGTGTTCGCCACACTCACGGTAAGCGGCACAGCGTCGTAAACCATCGTGCTGGTCTCAGCTCCAGCGAGTTCCGCGGCCAGCCTTCGATTTGCCTGGCCATCGGGTGCCAGACGCGCCGGCGCGCGCGAGTCAAAGTATCCCTGCCGCGTGACGACCTTGAGATCCGGCCGGCCTTCTACCGACACCTCAATCCGGCGGAAGTGATTCACATCCCGCACAACGTTCGTAGGCCGGTAGGTCAGCGTGTAAAAGCTCCCGCCATCGCGAATGGACGTACCAATCTCCGCATCCACATCGTTCCGGCCATACAGGTTGCGACCCCCCGTCTCCGTAGCGATCTTCTGAAAGTTCGGTTCGCCGCCAAAGGGATCAAACAGCGCCGCCTCAGATCCATAGCGCCCCGGGTCAGTCATCACGCCCGCGGGATCGATCGTGTAGAGCGTCACGCGTGCATCCCGTAGCTCGTTGATCGTCTGCTGCATCGCATTATGCACGTTGTCGCGATCCACAGGGCTGAACCGCACCCACGAGATACTCGGAAACCCGCGGCCAATCCAGATCATGTTCTTGTGGCCGATATGCCCGTTGGTCGCTTCGGCCACACGCCGCAGCGTAAAGAACGCGGTGGCATACCGCTCGCCGATCCATGAGTAGTTGTGCGCCTGCCACGGGTACGCCGCGAAGTGATGGTCCAGCGCCTGCAGGATAGCGTCCTTGTTCTGCGTATAGTCGTGCAGCACTTCGAACTTCTCCAGGCTCACGGAGACCAGCATCGTCGGGGTGTCCAGCTTGTCCGGCTGACCCTTCAGCCACTTCCCCAGCGAGTAGCGCGCGAAGGCCATGTCCTCAAACAGCGTATTGAACTCATCCAGCAAGATGATGTTCACCGGCGCACGCGGCGCCAGGCGATCCAGGTCAGCCGTCGAATCGATGGTCAGATCCGGCGTGGGTGTGAAACGTCCCGGTGGCGTGAAGTTCAGCAGGGTCTGGTCCGCGCCATCTTCCTTGATGTGAATCTGTTCACGAGTAAGGTCTGTGACCGGATTGCCCTTCTTGTCCACAACAACGGCGTCCAGGATCACAAGCCGGGCCGTTGCCCGGATCGTATTCGCCGCGGTGGCCGGAGCAGCGGCTTGGCCGCTCGGATTCTGCGGTGCGGGAACCGGCTCTTGCGTGTTAGGGGACGAAGGCGCCGAAGGCTGTTGAGTGCCCGCACCACGAATGGGCTGGGACTCCTGCGCAAACACGGCGGCAGGGCATCCGAAGAGCAACAGAAGGAGCGCGGAACGGAGCATCGCGTGCATAGGGGCCTCTCAGGGGAGCCGCAAAAGAAGACCGCTCCGAAGTGGAGCAAAGTCTCTGCCACAGAAGACGTCGATCAGCCTCAACAAGCCTCAACTTTGTGTCAGGACCTTGTCAGGACCGAAGGACCCCGCAATCTAAGGAAGGCAAAAGGGAGAGCCCGGATCACGTCCGGGCTCCTGTACGACTGCACTTTGCTTCAAGTGAAGCGTTAGGCGATCGGCTCTGGTGAACGCCGACTGCGCGTTCGCACCAACGTCGCCATCCCTAAAAATCCAGTCCCGAGCAGCAGGATTGACGTTGGCTCCGGAGCCAGGTCGGTCGCCAACGGAAGCGGCGGCGGAGGATCCGTGAGAGCGCCCGTGCCCAAGAACGCGACATTCCCGCTTGCGCCGTCTGCTGACGTTCCGTACAACGTCAGATCGAAATACCCCGCGTAGGCGGAGCCGTTGTTAATGTCGTAGAAGCCCGACTCATTCAAGGCGACTACAAGACTGCCGTTTGCGTCGGTGCTCTTGACCGGTGAATTCACCTGGTCATAGAAGCGCAGTACATCGCCGTTGCCGCTCGTAATGCTGAACGCCAGTTCCGTGACGGGGACACCGTTGCTGTAAGGCACCGTGCCGAGGAAATACTGAACATTGCCGCCAGAAAACTCTGAGAAATACCCGGTGTTTGTCTTTGTGGCGAACGGTGGAGCAAAGGTGAGATAGGTCTGGTCAAAGCTCACATTCCCGGAGACTGACACCGAATCCGCGAGGGCTGAACTTGAGCAAACAACAAGAAAAAGACTGCATGCAACAAAGCGTGCAAGGCCGTTCATAATTCTCCTGGTCCTGTTTTGGAGGCCCGTATTCTTTGCTGTGATGCCGCCCGTAGAGCGCGCGGTTGTGGGGAGGACACGATTTTGCAGGCAATTCGCATTGGAAAAGGCAATCGCAACTCTGTACTAGTGCGCTGACCCGATCGGGTAACAAGAGTTGTTGTGCGCCTGCAAAATGTCCCAGATTCCCGCACCGGTCCGACACTTTCACGACCTCGGTGCGCGCGGGGCAGCCCGCAAGTGTTACGGGAGGCGAAGAAACGGCGACTATGATGGAGTAGCCCCATCGTGTCCTCGCTCACCCAACTCGCTGATCGCAAAACACCGCTGAACGAAGCACGCGATGCCGCCAAACTCCCCACTCTGGCGACGTTCTTCGGCGCGGGCGGTCTCCTGGCAGGATCCTCGCTGCAGTTTGAGCAGCGCTCGGGGCAGGTCGCCATGGCCAAAGCCATCGAGGGGGCCTTCCACGACCGTCGCCACCTGATCGTTGAGGCCGGCACAGGCACGGGCAAGACCCTGGCGTACCTCCTGCCGGCGCTCCGCTTCGCGCGTGAGACCGGGCAGCGCATCATCGTCTCCACCGGCACGAAAAACCTGCAGGAACAGCTCGCGCTCAAAGACATCCCCTTCCTCGAATCGCTGCTCGGCCCGCTGCGCGTCTGCGTCATGAAGGGCCGCGCCAACTACCTTTGCAAGCAAAAGCTCTACGCGCTGCGCGACAACCCCATCCTCTCCGGCCTCGACGACATCCAGCAGTTCCACGCCATCCTCAAGTGGGAGCGCACGACGGAAACAGGCGACCGGGCCGAGATCGATGTCCTGCCCGAAAACTCGTCGCTGTGGCCCAAACTCGACGCGCGCACCGAGGTCTGCCTCGGCCAGACCTGCCCCAACGCCGAAGCCTGCTTCATCACCTCCATGCGCCGCAAGGCCATGGAGAGCGAACTCATCATCGTCAACCACCACCTCTTCTTCGCGGACCTCAACATCAAGCAGCAGACCGGCGACGCCCCCGATGCCGGCATCCTCCCCGATGCTGCGGCCGTGATCTTCGACGAGGCCCATGAGCTCGAAGACGTGGCCAGCCAGTACTTCGGCGTCGCGCTCTCCAACGCCCGCTTCGACGAACTCGCCCGCGACACCGAGAACATGCTTCGCGCCAAGCAGGCCAGCTCCTCGGCCGTCGAGTCGGCCACGGCCAGCGTCCGCGATCGCTCCAAGCTGTTCTTCAGCTCGCTCCCCGTCGGCCCCTCACACCTCGGCCGCCTCGAGTTCACCGAACGCGCCGACTTCCTCGAAGCCCGCGGTGACGCCTACCTCGCCACCTCCAACGCCCTGGTGCGCCTTGAAGGCGAGCTCGATCGCCTCAAGGAGGTCGACGAAGCGTCCGGCCTGCGCAAACGTACCGCCGACATCCGCAACCACCTCAAGTTCCTGCTCGAAAGCGAAGACAAAAACACCGTCTTCTGGATCGAACGGCGCGCCACCGGCGGCCTCCGCAACGCGGCCCGCAATCAACCCCGCAACACCACGCTAGCGACGAACGCGGGTGCTCCAGCCTCACTCCCGGAACCGACTCACCAGTCCTTCTCCACCCACCTCCAGGCCACCCCGATCGACGTCTCCGAGCTGCTGAGTGACACCCTCTTTCAACGCTTCGGCAGCGTCATCCTCACCTCAGCCACCCTCACCGTCGCCGCCAAAGACGGCACCCCCGGCTTCGAGCACCTTCGCAAACGCCTCGGCGTCCCCTTCCCCAAAGAGCTCGTCGTCCCCAGCCACTTCGACTACTCGAAACAGGCCCTCCTCTACCTGCCGCCCACGATGCCCGATCCGCGCCAGCCGGACTTCGTGCGGCAAGCCACCGAGAAGATTCGCCGGGTTCTCGAGATCACCCAGGGCCGCGCCTTCTGCCTTTTCACCAGCTACGCCGCGATGCGCGAACTCCACGACCGCCTGCTCTGTGAGCTGCCCTACCCCCTGCTGCTCCAGGGCAGCGCTCCCCGACACGTCCTTCTCGAGCAGTTCCGCAACACGCCCAATGCCGTTCTCTTCGGCACCGGTTCCTTCTGGCAGGGCATCGACGTACAAGGCGAGCAGCTAAGCTGCGTCATCATCGACCGCCTGCCCTTCGCCGTACCCACCGACCCCATCACCAAGGCCCGCACGGAGGCAATCGCAGCCGCTGGCGGTAACGCTTTCAACGACCTGCAGATCCCCCAGGCCGTCCTCACCCTGAAGCAAGGCTTTGGCCGCCTCATCCGCTCCCTCACCGATCGTGGCGTCCTCATGCTGCTCGACCCCCGCATTCGCACCACGCGATACGGCGCCGTCTTCCTGGATTCCCTGCCGCCCTACCGGCGAACAACCGAGATCGGTGACGTGGAGAAATTCTTCGAGCAGCCCTAGCCAGGAAAACGTCGGAATCTCCAAAATAGTAGGCAACTCGGTGCTACGATGGGGAACCGCAGGGTAGGGCAACATTCAAGCCCCCACCTCCCCTCGCTGGGTGAGGTGTTATGGAAGACCTGTGTGCATTCCCCCAATCAGTAGCGAAGACTCCGCGCGTTTGCTGTTCTCCTCTTTGTGGCAAGGCCCTGGCGGGCTTAAATAAGCGAGATCTTTGCTTTACCTGTCAGAATCGCCAACTCTTCCAGCGAGCCACGATCTCCGGAGTCGGCCCATCAGTCTATGGGTCACGCCGCCGCTCGTAGCAGCGAGAGGTTCGGGCGGGAAAATACCTCATGTACGCCGCAAGCTACCAATGCGCCGGCTGCTTCCAGTGGGTAGAAACCACGGTCGATGAGTCTGGCGGCTCCCGGCAGGAGTACGTCGAAGACTGCCAGGTCTGCTGCAAACCCAACGTCCTTACGATTCGATGGGATCCCTCCGACGCGGAGTACACCATTACAGCGGAGCTCGAGAGCTAACGTCTGGATGTGCCCGCCGCCCGCGAGTGGAACGCGTATTCTTAGGGGAAGCAGGCTCATGGGACGCAACCTCTACATCCTCGCGGCCACACTCGGCGCTCTGGCGATCCTTTCGGTCATCGTCAGCTTTACCAACATCGCCGGCCAGCCCGGCTCCCCAGGTGACGCCCTTCTTTGGCGCACAACGGGCATTGCGTTGCTGGCCATCGCGCTGATCGTCGGTTTGGCAGGCATCCTCTCCACCCTCTTCGGACAGGCCGAGCGTCGCGCAGAGGACCAGCGCCGCGCCGAACGCCGGGGTCGCACCCGCAGACCCTAGCCGCCAGGAATCCCTGTTGCCAAGTGAGATCCCGCACCGCACATCCCACCAACGGGGGATATACCTGCTTGCCTGCAACAGCGATAACAAGTTAGATCGCAGAGAGTGACCTAAGCCGCACAAGGCCTCCGTAGCCATCGGAGCCGGCGCGCTTCCTCCGGGACCCAGCCCGAGGCACCCGGACACCCGCTGCTCGCCCCACATCAGAATCTGAGGTTCCGGACCATGGCCAGGCCCCCGTCGTTCAAGTACTCCTACGTCGCGCTGCACAGCATCCCCTACATCGAGGGCGATGGCAGCCCTTCCTCCGCCAGCTGCGGTGGCGTGATCCCCAAGGGCGAGGTCGTCTGGACAGACCATCTCCACCAATACCAGCCAGCCCAGGTCACCGCCTTTCATGAGCCAGTCGGCGTGGTCTGCCTCGACCCAAGCTGGCTCGTGCCGCCGGATCTGTACCGGAGCGCCCAGCGGTAGCCCCAAAGCGGCCGCAGAGCGAGTGATAAGCTCACGGGCGATGCCTTTCGCCCCGCTAGCCTCCCCCTCGTTCCGCCTCGGCCTTTTAGCCGCGCTGCTTGCTGTGGGGGGAGCGACGGCTTCCGCCCAGCTCACGCCCGCAGCCACGGAAAAGATCAACGGGGCGGCCCAGAAAGTCCTCGCCGACACCGGTGTACCCTCTGCCTCGATCGGCATCGTAGAAAACGGAAAAATCGTCTACACGCAGGCATTCGGTAAGGCACGCCTGCAGCCGTCCACCCCCGCTACCGCGGCCATCGCCTATCCGGTCGGCTCCATCTCCAAGCAATTCACCGCGACGGCGATCCTGCTGCTTCAGCAGGACGGCAAGCTTACCCTTGACGACCCCATCTCCAAGTACTTTCCCCAACTGACACGCGCGAACGAAGTCACCATCCGCAACATCCTCAGCCACACCTCCGGCTACCAGGACTACGCGCCGCAGGATTACACCATTCCCCGCTGGCTCCGCCCCGAAGACCCTCTCAAGATCGTCGAAGAGTTCGCCGGCAAGCCCCTCGACTTCGACCCAGGCACGCAGTGGCAGTACAGCAACACCAACTTCGAGCTCGCCGCGCTCATCGTCCAAAAGGCCAGCGGGATGCCCTTTGCGCAATTCCTGCGCACTCGCGTGCTCCAACCCGCCCACCTCGAGGGCGTCCTCAATCTGAACACTGACCAGGGTCAACTCGGGGTCACCGGCTACATGCGCAACGCGCTCGCGCCGCTCCGCCCCGCCGCCCTCGAAGCCCCCGGCTGGTACTTCGGCGACGGCGACCTCGCCATGCCTGTCGCCTCCCTGCTCACCTGGGACCTGACCTTCATCAACCAAAGCCTGCTCACCCCGGCCAGCTATCACCAGATGGTCACGCCCTACATCCTGAAAAACGGCACCGACACCCACTACGGCCTGGGCGTCTTCGTCTCGACCCTCCACGGCCAGCTGGAGATCGAGCACTCCGGCGAGGTCGGCGGTTTCGTCGCCGAAAACATCGTCGTCCCAGCGCAGGGCATCGCCATCGCCGTCCTCACCAACCAGGAGGCCTCCGGCGCAGCCGGCGAGATCGGCCAGGCTCTCCTGCCCCTCGCGCTCAGCGACAGCCGGGCAACCGCACCCTCCGACGCCGCCGCCACAACCTTCGCGCCCAAACTACAGACCATCCTCACCAGCCTGCTCGGGGGCAAGATCGACCGCAGCCTCTTCACTCCAGACTGCAACGCCTACTTCGACGGGAACGCCCTCGACGACTTCCGCTCCAGCCTCTCTCCACTCGGCTCCGTGAAGGCCGTCACCCTGGAGCGCTCCGCCCTGCGCGGCGGCATGACCTTCGGCAGCTATAAGGCCAGCTTCTCCGGCGGCACGAGCCTCAGGCTGACGGTCTACCTGGAGCCCGACGGCAAGATCGAGCAATTGCTGGTAGAGGGCAAGATCGACCAGCCCTGAGGGTGGGCCAGCGCCAGACCGAAGTGGTGTGACTTAGGAGGCAGTTTCTGTGCGACCCATGCTGATGACCTCTCTTCTGCTCCCGCTTCTGCCGCTTTCGGCACACGGTCAGGACAAACCTGCGGTCTGCGCGCTGGCCGAGAAGAGCATCGTGAGCCGCTCTGCCGCGGGCATCGCCCAGGTCAGCAATCTTGGTGATATCGAGATTCGCTGCAGTGTACCCACGCGGCCATTTCCCTCCAAACCCGGCGAAAGCCGCAGCGCTCTTCGAGCCACAACTGCCACCTATGAGGTGTCCACGGATGGCCGGGAGGAGCTTGCCCCCTCAGAAGTGCACCAAACGGGCGGTGGATTCGACGCTCAACGGGAGTGGGTCTTGTTCTACCTTCACATCCAGCTCGATCCTGCCGAGGCCGACGGGGAGGCCCGCCGGTTACTCGAGAAATTGAATGAGGCAGCGAAGCAGACGCCGGGATCACCGGGCAGCGTAGCCACCGAAGAAGCGCTCAAGCAGGCCGCGGAACGGCACCGTGACCTGGTTTACCAGCACCGCCTCGGACGCTTTCGAGTGCAATGCCGCCTCTCTGCGGAGGACAAGGTGACTGGCGTTGGCCAGGTGGAACTCGAGGTGTTGTACAAGGGTCGCTTTTCCGATGCCGGCCTGCCAGGCGCTCCGCCGATGTAGCGCCTGCCGCGATCGAGCTTTAACCACGCTTGTATGAACGAACACAGGTTAGTCGAAGTACAGGTGATCGGCCCGATCCGCAGCTTTTGAACACCCGGCTCAAGGCTCGCGCCACGATGCCCATCTTCTTTTGGCGTTGACTCCCAGCCGTACTTTCCCTATCCTAGAGACTCGCGCAGTTTCGCGCCCGCACCTCCCTGCGTTTCGTTGCCGTTTCACCGCAACCAAACTGAAGTAGACGAGGCCAAAGTACCACCCGCGGACACGAAGCACTGAGGCGAGACGTTCTCCGGCAGCCTGCTCTACCGGCAGCCAGGCACTCCGAACCATCCGGGAGCGCCGAGAGCCTCCGCTCCCCAGCCCGGCACTACGCAGGCTCCGTGCGCTCCAAACGAAACGTCGGCTTCACCCGCATCCGGCATCGGGCCGTGTGCGTCAGGTCGCCGCCCGCACTCCTGGTTTTCAGGACCTAGGCACAATATCTTCGCGCTACAAGCCGGCCACGAAGACGGCAGAGGTAAGGAGTAACCCACAATGTCGACCGTTATCCCCAGCGGCAAGGACATCCAGCGCAAGTGGTTCGTGCTGGACGCAGAGGGCAAGACCCTCGGCCGCCTCGCATCCGAGGCCGCCAGCGTCCTCACCGGCAAGCGGAACCCGCTCTACGTCGCCCTACATCGATATGGGCGACCACGTCATCGTCGTCAACGCCGAAAAGATCCACGTCACCGGCATGCGCGCCGAGCAGAAGGTCTATCGCCGCTACACCGGCTTCCCCGGCGGCCTGCGTGAAGAGAGCTTCATCAAGCTGCTCGCCCGCCGTCCCGAGAAGATTCTCGAAGAGGCGATCAAGGGCATGCTGCCCAAGAGCAAGCTCGGCCGCCAGATGGCCACCAAGCTCAAGGTCTACAAGGGCAAGGATCACCCGCACCACGCGCAGCAGCCCCAGGCGCTTGAACTGCGCGGCTAAGCACTTCGCTTCGGACTCGGTGTAGCACCGGGCTTTAGCCCGGTGACCAAACGGCACAAAGATTCAGGGGCTTCAGCCCCGGGCGCAAGCCCAAAAGGGATAACGATGGCAGATCTGATTCAGTACTACGGCACCGGGCGGCGCAAGAGCGCCATCGCCCGCGTGTTCCTCCGGCCCGGTTCGGGCGAGTGGAAAGTCAACGGCAAAGGCTTTGAAGAGTACTTCGTGACCCCGGCGCAGCGCGCCGCCGCGAAGCAGCCCTTCGGCATCGCCGACATCAACGAAACCTTCGACGTCTTCACCACGGTCAAGGGCGGCGGCATCAACGGCCAGGCCGATGCCGTCAAGCTCGGCATCGCCCGCGCGCTGATGGAGTTCAACATCGAACTGCGCAAGACCCTCAAGGCTGCAGGCTTCGTGACCCGCGACTCGCGCGGCAAGGAGCGCAAGAAGTACGGCCAGAAGGGCGCTCGCGCTCGGTTCCAGTTCAGCAAGCGGTAAGGCTTGCGGTTGCTGGTTGCTGGTTTAAGTTCGCGGCGAGATCGCAACTTAGATTTAGCAGCCAGCAACTAAGGACACGTACCACCCCACCGGCACCGCGTCGGTGGCCCTGCAGTAAATCTCCCAACCCAGGGATCAATCGTCTGTCGCCAAGGCGCAAGCCGGTTTTACAGACAGCGATGCCCAGAATAGGAATCACCATGGCAAGCATCACAATGAAGGAGCTGCTCGAAGCGGGCGTTCACTTCGGTCATCAGACCAAGCGCTGGAACCCCAAGATGAAGGAATACATCTTCGGCGAGCGCAACGGCATTTACATCATCGACCTCCAGAAGACGCTCAAGATGTTCAAAGAGGCGTCCAAGTTCGTCACCGACCTGACCTCCACCGGCAAGCTCGTGCTCTTCGTCGGCACCAAGCGCCAGGCGCAGGACGCCGTCGCCGAAGAGGCCAACCGCGCCGGCATGCCGTACATCAACTCGCGCTGGCTGGGCGGTCTGCTCACCAACTGGGTCACCGTGCAGAAGTCGGTCAAGCGTCTCCAGGAGCTCGACGACATGGCCACCGACGGCCGCTATGAGCTCCTCACCAAGAAGGAAGTCATCAAGCTGGAGCGCGAGCGCAAGGCGCTTTCGACCTCGCTGAGCGGTATCAAGAGCATGCGCCGTCTGCCTGACGCGATCTTCGTGATTGATTCCAACAACGAAGCCATCGCCGTCGCGGAAGCCCGCAAGCTCGGCATCCCGGTCGTCGCCGTCGTCGACACCAACTGCGACCCGACCGTCGTCGACTACGTGATTCCCGGCAACGATGACGCCCTGCGCGCCATCCGCCTCTTCACGACCAAGATCGCCGATGCCGCCTTTGAAGGCGCGCAGATGATCTCCGACAAGGCCTTCTCGAACGAGTACGCTGACGTCCAGCCGATCGCTCCTGAATCCCACCTTCTCGGCCGATGACGAAGACGACGCTCCGCAGGAAGGCCGCGTCGCCGATGTCGCTGCCGCTGACGCCACCACCGAAGAGCCTGAGGAAGAGACCATCGACCTCAACGCTGCCCTCGGCGGCGGCATCCGCAAGGCCCCGGCCGCAGAGACCGAGCCCGAAGTCGAGCCCGCCGAAGCCACCGCCTAGCCTCGAGCTCCGCACTCGATCCATCCACGGGCGCGGGCTTCGGCTCGCGCCCTTGTTTTCGCGGTTCCGGCCGCAAGGAGCACGTTATCCAACCCAAGAAATCTGCATTGCTGCTCGGCGCGTCCACGGTCTCCCTGGCTGCGCTCATCGTGGTCAAGATGGTTGCACTGGACTGGGCCGGCCGCAAGCTGCAAGCCCGTTTTGGGCGTAATTAGCCCGCTCGTCCGTTTACAGGATTTTGTTGCACAAGCGTCACTCTCTAAGCAGTGCCGCGATAAAGAAAAGGAAACAGTTCACAATGGCTGACACCGCTACCCCCGTGAAAATCGACGCGAAACTCGTCAAAGAACTCCGCGAAAAGTCCGGCGCGCCCATGGGCGACTGCCTTAAGGCCCTGCAGGAAGCCAACGGCGACATGGAAAATGCCTTCGTCGTCCTGCGCAAGCGCGGCATGGCCTCGGCCGCCAAGAAGGCCTCCCGCACCACCAACGAAGGCGCGGTCGGCACCTACATCCACGCCGGCGGCAAGATCGGCGTTCTGCTCGAGCTCAACTGCGAGAGCGACTTTGTCGCCCGCACGGAAGACTTCCAGGAACTGCTCAAGGACATCGCCATGCACATCGCCGCGGTCGACCCCCGTTACGTAAGCAAGGACGAAGTCACCCCCGCCGACATCGAGCGCGAGAAGGACATCTACCGCGCCCAGGCGGCAGCGTCAGGCAAGCCCGCGAACATCATCGAAAAGATGCTCGAAGGCAAGATGGGCAAGTTCTACGAAGAAGTCTGCCTCCTAGAGCAGCCCTTCATCAAGGAGCAATCGCTCACCATCAACCAGCTCATCGCGCAGAAGGTAGCCAAGCTCGGAGAAAACATCAGCATCCGCCGCTTCGCCCGCTTCAAGGTCGGCGACCCCAGCTTCACGGTTGCCTCCACCAAGGTCACGGCAGAGCCCGAAGCTCAGGCATAAGCCTAACCCCATTCGCAATACGGAGCCCGGGCGAAAGCCCGGGCTTTCCTGTCGACCTTATTGTTCAATCCGCGCTGCTGAGGGTGCAGGTCTGATGCCGGTTAAGAGCTATTACGCAGCGGCGGTGTCCGAATTCCTAAACGAATCTCCAGAACAAATCTTGGGCATACTCACCGCAGCCCACCAACACGCGCTCGAAGAGCCTCAACGTTGGGCGTGGCTCGAACAGATCTCAGTCCTCAAGTCGACGCTTGTTGACCATCGTTCGGGGCGGATCTTCCTTGAGTTCTACATCCCAAGAATGGGCAAGCGGGCGGATGCAGTTCTCCTTCTCAAGGATGCTGTGCTTGTCCTCGAGTTCAAGGTTGGCGCCCGCGAGCACACTTCAAGCGCGCTCGACCAAGTGGAGGATTACGCACTAGATATTAAGAACTTCCACGAAGGCAGTCATACCGTTGCGATTGTCCCAGTGCTCATCTCCACGCATGCTGCGAATGCGCCTATATCGACCTTTGATTTCAGGAAGGACCTCGTCGCCCGGCCAATTGCGACCAACATGATTGGCTTGTCGGACGTGATTAGCGGCCTTGAGACCTGCACCAAACTGCCAGATCTAGATGTAGCGGACTGGATCAGCAAGGGGTATAGACCGACTCCGACAATTATCGAAGCCGCCCAGGCTCTCTACCGATCTCATAACGTGAGCGAGATTTCAAGGTCGGATGCTGGCGCAATCAATCTGCAACAGACAAGTGCAAGCGTCAACACCGTGATCCAGCGCGCGCGGGACGCTAAGGCGAAGACGATCTGCTTTGTGACGGGGGTACCAGGTTCCGGTAAGACGCTTGCGGGCCTCAACATCGCTACACAACGAAGCGAGGTACATGAAGACGAGCACGCAGTTTTCCTCTCAGGCAATGGGCCGCTCGTTGCCGTCCTTCGCGAGGCTCTTGTTCGAGACAAGATGGCCCGGGATGCGGTCTCAAGAAAAGCCGCTGAACGAGAAGTGGCAAGCTTCGTTCAGAATATCCATCACTTCAGGGATCAGTATCTGGCGAGCGCAGAGGTGCCCGTCGAACACGTAGTCATCTTCGACGAGGCCCAGCGAGCTTGGACTCGCGAACAGGCTTCGAAGTTCATGCAGCGTAAGCGAGCGCAAGCGGACTTCAACATGTCGGAACCCGAGTTTCTGCTGAGTGTGATGGATCGCCATCCAGAGTGGTGCACCGTGGTGTGTCTCATTGGGGGTGGCCAGGAGATTAATACCGGTGAGGCCGGCATGTCCGAATGGATGGACGCCCTGAAGTCACGGTTTCCGGCATGGCAGGTCTATGTGTCGCCCCGTGTCTCTCTACCGGAGTACGGGAGCACCTCTGAAGTGGCACACTTTCTCGATTCACCACGCGTTCACACGGACGAGCACCTCCATCTATCTGTTTCGATACGCTCATTTCGCGCAGAAAGCCTCTCGGAATGGGTAAGCCATGTATTGGACGGGAGGGCCGATGCGGCCCGACTTGCTCACGCTAAGATCCAAGCTCACTACCCGATATTCCTGACGCGTGAGCTTCGCTTGGCCAGAGAGTGGCTCCGTTCTCGAGCTCGAGGAACGGAGCGATCCGGTCTAATCGCGTCTTCAGGAGCACTGCGGTTACGTCCAGATGGCATCCATATCAAGGCCGAGATCGACCCCGCAAATTGGTTTCTGAATCCACCGAAGGACGTGCGCTCTTCGAACTACCTGGAAGACGTGGCGACCGAGTTTGCGGTGCAAGGCTTGGAGGTGGACTGGGCCGGAGTCTGTTGGGACGGAGACTTGCATTACACACAGGGTGGGTGGAAGCACCAAACATTCAAGGGAACCAAATGGCAGAGCGTACACGACGGAGCGAAGCGCGGCTATTTGAAAAATGCGTACAGGGTCATCCTCACCCGTGCGCGCCAGGGCATGGTGCTCTTTGTTCCGGAGGTAGACGGCTCAGACTGGACTAGGCCTGCATCCGTCTACAACGAAACTTTTGAGTACCTTCGGTCTTGCGGCCCAACTGTGCTGAGTTAAACCCGGAAATAGTTCACCATGCAGTACATCGACAACATCCCCGTCTTCGGAGAACACGAAGCCAACACCCTCGAGCAGGCACGCCTGTGCGCGCGCGACGCAGACCACTTCGCGCTGATGGCCGACGGCCACCTCGGCTACGGCGTGCCCATCGGCGGCGTCATCGCCTCGGAGTCCCGCATCAGCCCCACCGCCGTCGGCTTCGATATCGCGTGCGGCAACAAGGCCTTGCGGCTCGACATGCCCGGCTCCGAGCTCCGCGCCAACATCCATCGCATCATGGACGACATCTGGCGCACCCTCAGCTTCGGCATCGGCCGCAAGAACAACGAGCGCGTCGAGCACCCGATGTTTGAGCGCAACGACAGCGCAGGCAATGGCCACCCTGGCTGGAACACAGAAGCGGCCGCGCCGATCAAGCAGAAGGCGCACGCACAGCTCGGCACCATTGGCAGCGGTAATCACTACGTCGATCTCTTCACCGACGAGCAGGACCGCGTCTGGATCGGCGTGCACTTCGGCTCACGCGGCCTCGGCCACGGCATTGCGACGTGGTTCCTCAAGGCCGCCGGCGCAAAGGACGGCATGATGGTCGACCCCGTCTTCCTCGACGTCCACTCTGACCTTGGCGCACAGTACATCGCGGCCATGCAACTCGGCGGAGCCTACGCCTACGCCGGCCGCGACTGGGTGTGCTCGCGCATCGCCAAGCTGCTCGGCGCAAACATCACGGACGAGGTGCACAACCACCACAACTATGCGTGGCTGGAAGAGCACAACGGCCGCGAGCTCTGGGTCTGCCGCAAGGGCGCCACACCGGCCTTTCCGGGCCAGCGCGGCTTTGTTGGCGGCACCATGGGCGAGCAGTCCGTGATCCTCGAAGGCATCGCGCCCGACCTCACCACGCCGCAAGGCCGTCAGATTGACGCGGAGCAGAAGGCCTCGCTCAACTCCACCGTGCACGGCGCCGGCCGCGTCATGGGCCGTAAGCAAGCCGCAGGCGTGCGCGATCGCAAGTCCGGTGCGGTCAAACGTGAAGGCCTCGTCAAGCCGGAGATGATGCACGACTGGTTGCAACGAGCCAACGTCGTCCTCAAAGGTGGCGGCCTCGACGAAGCTCCGCAATGCTACAAGCGCCTGGACGAAGTGCTCGCGGCCCAAGGCAACACCGTTCGCATTCTCCACACGCTCACGCCAGTGGGCGTGGCGATGGCCGGCGCGGATGAGTTCGATCCCTACAAGGACTGAGCTCGCCCGCGCCACTGCGATCAAGACAACAGGGGAGCCCGGGCCTACGCACGGCTCCTCTTCAAACTGGAACGCAGTCTCACTGCTTCTCGTAAACATACGTCTGCTTCTCGCCCGTGCCACCCGGCTCCCACTCCACTTCGACCAGCGTCTTTCCATCGGCACTCACGGTCTGCGTACCTTCGGCCATCGTCTTACCGTTGAAGGCCTCAACGTAATGCAGCTTGGTCGGCGAGTCGGCCGTCACCCGAATCGTGAAATCCTTCGCCACGGTCGGCCCTTCCAGGGTGGCGAGACTCCCGTCCAGCTTCGCGGTCATCACCATCTTGTACGCAGGCATCTCTGAGCGCATCGTGTCACCCGCCAGCGAAATCGTCAGAACATCCGCCACGCTGGCCGAGCTCTTCACATTGCGCCAGGTACCCGCACGGCCAGTACCCGTGCCCACACGCTCATACGTGTTCTTGTCGACTGAATCGGTGCCATCAGGACGGTGCACATAGGCCGTGTTGGTCATCTGTTTGCCGTCTTCAGAAATGACGCTTGTGCCGTGCCAGTCAGGCTCCCCGTTCATCTTGCCCGCCATGTCATAGTGCGTCTCATCGATCTTCATGCACGTGCCGGTGCGACCGCTGACAACCGGGTAGTCCTTGCCATCGCACGTGTAGTCGTACTCAAAGCTCTTGCTCGGCGTCGATAAGTGAAACCCTCCGTTCGGCAACGAGGTAAGAGTGAAAACGTCCCCTGTCATCTTGCTCTTTGCCTGATTCAGCTTCCAGGTGCCATCCCAGGGCGAGGCTGCTCCCCAACACACCGGAGCGGCAAACAGCGCAACACCGCTTACAAGCAGCAGCAGAGTCCGTTTCATAAGTCCTCCCACAGTACGTTGACCAGGATCACTGCACCTCAAGTGCGCGACAGCGCCGCGAAATCGGTACGGGAAGACAGCATCCACATCATGGCTCTCCCCTGCGTAGCTCCTGGTTTCCCGTTCGCTCACCGTTCTAGCCCCCCGCTCCCGGCGGCGCATCGCCCATCGCCTACAACGGCCTTCATTTCAGGCCAGCGGCATTGCCCTTTGTCCCCCTTTTTCTGTTTCCAACGCATACCCCAGTGAGGCCGGTTCATAGCTTCTCCCCACTCGATCCTCATTGAGAAACAAGGGGCGCACGCGAACCGAAGCCGGAAAGGAGCCCCGTCATGTCAGAAACCTGGATCGCCATCGGCCTGCTGCCGCTTCTGTTCGTCCTGGTGGTCGTCGTGGAGTGCAGCCGCCTGCATTGTGCGCGCCTTGTGCAGCGCCGAATGGGGACACACCCCTCCTCCGACCCCGACGACCGCCTCTGAGCCCTCGGCCTTCCCTAGCCGGAACCTCTTCGATCACACACCGCAAAACCAAGGAGACACCGCCATGTCCGACGCCACCATCGCCATCGTCATCCTCCCCATCCTGATCGCCCTCACCCTTGCCCTGGAGTGCACACGCGTTGGCTGCACCCTGCTCTCGCGCAAGCTGCGGGAGGCCAGAGTGCCGCGGCCCGGGATGCAGTCGCAGAACTCGCACTCCTGACCTCGCGCGCGCTCGGGGACTGGTGCGTCGAAGGACGCCGAGTCCCCGCAGCGCGACTCCAGGCCTTCACTGTTCGCGTTCAGCGCCCAGTGATCAACCGCTGCAAGCGCCCACCGATCGCCGAAGCGATGAAGATCCCCAACGCCCCGAATACCAGCGCGGCCATGGGGCCCACGACCATGTGTGAGATCACCGAGTCCATGGTGTTCGCCAACGCAAAAGCTCCCACATCGCTCCACCCGCTGCGCTGAAACTCCGGCCACGACCGCATCGACTCCAATGCGATGGGCGCCAGATACAGTTCCAGCAGCACGCCAAAGCAAACACCCAGCGTCATCGTAACCATTGCACTCCCCACGGCTAGTGCAAGGCTCGCAACCACGCCCAGCCCACCGCGCCGTGAAGCGAACGCCACCCAGCCCCATGCTGAAAACATGACCAGCATCGCCACGAGCACCACCGGGCCGTTGAAGCCGGACGGCAGAGTTGCGAAGCGTTCGGTAAGGAGTTGGATCGACATCCACGCTGCCCCACCGGCTCCGGCGTAGACCGCAAGCCGCAGTTCCCGGGCCGCGGGTAATCCCTTCCACTGCACGGCAGCGATTGCGGTTGCAGCGTAAGCCCCTAGCGCGCCCAGGCAGCCAATGAACAGCCACCCAGCCCCCTGCAGCTTGAGAAACCCCGGGTACCCTGCAACGCGGCCCGCGATCAACGCCGCAGAGAGCACGTTGACGCCCGCAAGCGCCAGGCAAACCGACCGTACGTTGCGCCCCATGGACGACCTCCAAAGCCGGAGAGCTAGCAGCCTAGCACCCCGTCGGCCACGCGCGGCAGTCACCTCGACCAGGGCAGGCAGCCTGGCAGTCCCTGCAATGGAGAAAGCCGCGCTCGGCTGCCCGCCATGCCTCTTGCGACCTGCACCGCGCGATTGCTTCCATCCGTCTTCGTCGCAATGGCTCTCGTCCCCGCCCTCGCGCACGCCCTCTTTCTTTCCTGAACACCTCGCCAACCGGGAAAGTGCTCGCACACCGTGCGACCATCAAAGAGAAGAGGTTTTTATGGCACCGAAGCGCGAAGAAAAGAAACGCCTGGGCAAGAAACACCGCCAGGCGAGCACCCGCCCCAAGCTGGGCAAAGGTCCCGCCAAAGGCGCGCGCCGGGGCTCCGCCGTCACCGGCGCCGTCTCGCCCAAGCAGCGCAAACAGATCGCTGCCAAAAAGGCCGCCGCGGACAAAGCCAAGCTCACCCCCACGCGCAGCCCCGAAAACGAGCACCGGGTCATCGTAGGCGACATGGACGACGCCGCCCCGCGCAGCAAGCGCGCAGATGCCCGAGCCTCCCTTGCCAGCCGTGCCCCCGCCGCCAGCAGCCACCAGCTCGGCGAAGCCGCCCCCAAGCTCGATGAGCCGCTCGTCGCCATCTGCGGCCGCCCCAACGTCGGCAAATCCACCCTCTTCAACCGCCTCACCGGCACCCGCCGCTCCATCGTCGGCGACGAACCCGGCATCACCCGCGACCGCATCTACGGCGAAGTCGAGTGGAACGGCCGCCACGTCCGCCTCGTCGACACCGGCGGCGTCATCCCCAACGACGAAGCCGTCATCCCCAGCGAGATCTTCCGCCAGGCCCGCGTCGCGCTCGACGAAGCCGACGCCATCGTGATGGTCATCGATGGCCGCACCGAAATCACCGGCGTCGACCAGGAGTTCTCGCGCCTCCTCATGCGCGGCGGCAAACCCCTCTTCCTCGCCGTCAACAAGATGGACACCGCCCAGCTCGAAGCCGGCGCCGAAAACTTCCGCACCCTCGGCTTCCGCAACGTCTACCCCGTCTCCGCCGAGCACGGCTCCGGCATCGGGGACCTCCTCGACGCAGTCTGGGAAGTGCTCCCACCCCCCGCCGAAGAACCAGAAACCAACGAACCGGGTGCAGACAAACCGGGTGCCCCATTCGTGACAGCTTCATCGTCACGAGTGGGTGACAAAGCCAACGGAGGCCAACCAGCCCCCGAAGACGAAGAACCCGAAGAATTCCTCGACACCCAATCCAACGAGGCCGCGGAAGACGAAGGCGACCTCCTCGCCGACCGTGCCGCCCTCGTCCCCCGCTCCATCTACGAAGACCTCCTCGAAGGCGAAGCCGCCACCGCCGACGAACCCGCAGGCGTAGACGCCCCACCCGTCGGCCAACCCGACCGCGAGCCCCCCACAGGCGGCACCGGCAAGGAGCCCTCACGGGCCAAAGCCGCCATCCGGAGCGCCGCAAAGGAGCTCGGCATCTCCGAAGCCGAGATCGCCAAGCTAAGACTCGAAGAAGGCCTCGAAGAAGAACCCCAGGAACGCAAACTCCGCACCCACGGCGAGCACATCCAGCGCGAAACCAAAATCGCCATCATCGGCCGCCCCAACGTCGGCAAATCCACCCTCCTCAACGCCCTCACCGGCACCGAACGCGCCATCGTCTCACCCATCGCCGGCACCACCCGCGACGCCGTCGACGAGGTCGTCACCCGCGAAGGCCACGACTTCCGCTTCATCGACACCGCCGGAATCCGCCGCAAGGGCAAGACCACGCAGATGGCTGAAAAACTCTCGGTCATCATGAGCCGCAAGCACCTTGAAGCCGCCGACGTCGCGCTCCTCATGATCGACGCCACCGAAGGCGTCACCGGCTCCGACGCCACCATCGGCGGCTACGCCCACGAAAGCGGCCGCAGCGTCATCATCGTGGTCAACAAGTGGGACCTCGTCGCGCCCCCCAAATCCAAGCTCAACCCCGATGGCACCCGCCCCTTCGACGGCAAGCCCCCCGCCGACAAAACCGCCTTCGAAGAACAGGTCCGCTACGCCCTCAAGTACCTCGACTACGCGCCCCTCGTCTTCATCTCCGCCGTCGACGGCAAAGGCGTAGACCAGATCTTCAAAAAGGTAGAACTCGTCGCCCGCGAGCGCCGCAAGCGCATCTCGACCGGCAACATGAACCGCTTCCTCGACAAGGTCGACTTCGGCCGCGCCTCCGTCCCCATGAACAAGCGCGTCCGCATCTACTACATGACCCAGGCCGCCGTCGCCCCCCCCACCTTCGTCCTCTTCACCGACCGCGACGTAAAACTCCACTTCAGCTACGAGCGCTTCCTCAGCAACGAAATCCGCAAAACCTTCAAATTCATCGGCAGCCCTATCTGGTTCAAGATCAAAGCGCGCAACAAGAAGAAGGAAGAATAGCGGCTATCGAAGCCTATCTGCGTGTGCCCGGGCACGCAGAGGTCGTTGAGCATTTCGGATGTTGGCCCTCGTTCCACGACGCTGAAATTGCGAGCCTCGTTCTGAACCAACAAGGCTCACCGCTTCTGAAGGTACACACGTGGAACACGCTCTCCGAAGTGGATGAGCATGGCTATTACGGACTCGACAGGCACGCTCACGTTGACTTCCACTTAGACCAGGTGAGGCGTGTCGATCTTTCCGCCTTGAATGCGGGAAGCGTCATCTTCGGTCTTCACCTATCTTTCGAAATAACGAGTATCACCTTCTGCGCGACCCGTGTGTAGGTTGAGTGGTCATCTCACTTGCTGCAAACACCGTGGCGCAGTTCACGAAATCCCAAGCCCACCTCACCTTCTGGCCAACCCAACGAAGGGTAACAACTTACTTGGTGAAGCTAACCTCGCTTAGCGAGCTCCCGACGCAGGAGGCCAGTCAGGTATGACGTGAGGGTGCTGAACGCCTTTGACGACGGCGGGCTGTGCCGCTCCAGCCTTATATGGTTCGGTTGGACATACGGTAAAGGTGGCGAACAGTGCTGGTTGCTTATTCCCGCTGGAACAATCAAAGTATCGGCAGACCAGATCGGTAGAGCCTTGGTCTGCAGGGAAGAAGATGTGGTGTGTTCCCACGTGCCAGATCTCGAAGAAACCGTTGCCCCGATACAACACCGCTCTTCCTTCAATCTGGAAACATCCTTGCGTTTGAGCAGCAGGGGCTAGTGTCGCTGATAAGAGAACCTGTAGAGGCAAGATCCGTCGCACGTAGAGCAATCGAAAACTCATGCCCGCCATGCTCTCACGGCCACAGCGCCAGGGGCATAGATCCGCTGAACCGACCTGACCGGTTTAGGCGTAAGATCGCCCTCGCATGAACCGCCGCAGCTTCGCTAAACTCCTCCTTCAAAGCGCCCTCGGCACAGCCGCACACCCCCCTCCTCGCAAAGGCGCTTCCGAACAGCACTCAACCACGCTTCTCCGTCATGCTCTGGACCCTGCCAAAGCAAGCCACCTTCGACCAATCCCTCGAAATCGTCGCGCAAGCCGGCTACCAAGGCATAGAACTCGTCGGCGAATTCCACAACTGGACCCCCAGCCAAACCCAACAAACACTCACCCGCCTCCGCTCCCTCAACCTCACGATCGACGCAGCCAGCGGCGTCAAAGCCGGCTTCGCCGACCCCGCCCAGACCGCCACCTTCCTCACCCAATTCACCGCCCACCTCAACGCGCTCGAAACCCTGGGCTGCCCGCAAGCCATCCTGCTCTCCGGCCCCACCGTCCCCAACCTCAGCCCCGCAGCCCAACTCCAAACCGCCACCGACAACCTCAAGCAAGCCGCCGACCTCGCCGCCAAACGCAACATCGAGGTCCTCATCGAGCCCATCGACCCGCTCGAACAACCCGGAATCTACCTCCAGTCCGTAGCCCAGGCCTTCCCCCTCGCCCGCGCCGTCAACCGCCCCAACCTCAAGGTCCTCTACGACCTCTACCATGAGCAAAGAGCCTTCGGAAACCTCATCGAAAAGCTCGAACCCAACCTCGACCTCATCGGCCTCATCCACGTCGCCGACGTCCCCGGCCGCCACGAACCCGGCACCGGCGAAATCGACTTCCCCACCATCTACCGCAAGCTCGCCCAGCTCCGGTACAACCGCTGGATCGCCATGGAGTTCTACCCCACCCAGGACCCCACCACCACCCTCCGCACCGCCCGCCTCACCGCGCAGGCCGCCTTTCACGCCTGACCAAATCGTATGGAATTCCTCCATCGAAGGAACACGATGGAGGAATTGCTGAAAAACTACCTCCTCGAAGGGGCACGACTTCAGTCGTGCCAAACCTAACCCTCCCAAAATGCGGCTTCAGCCGCTGAGGTCGGCTAGGATTCCGCCAGTCATCCTCATCCCTGCAGTCAGCTCAATCCCACACCCACCAGCATCCAACCGCGCATGCCGCAAGACGACCCCTTCCACCTCCAACGCTTCCTCGACGCCCAGGCCGACACCTACGCCCAGGCCCGCGCCGAACTAGCCGCCGGCCAAAAACGCTCCCACTGGATGTGGTTCATCTTCCCGCAGATCGCCGGCCTCGGCTCCAGCCCCACCGCCCAGCGCTACGCCATCGCCGACCTCCCGGAAGCTCGCGCCTTCCTCCAACACCCCATCCTCGGCCCCCGCCTCGTCGAGTGCACCACCCTCGTCAACCAATCCCCGAACCCCGTCGCCCAGATCTTCGGCTACCCCGACGACCTCAAGTTCCACTCCTCGGTCACCCTCTTCGCCCAAGCCGCCGCAGAAACCCCAAACGCCTTCACCGAAGCCCTCACCAAACACTTCAACAGCCACCCCGACGGCAACACCCTCGCCCGCCTCCGCTAGCCCTGCTCCCCTACACTGAAACATCGGCGCCCCAAACGCCGGCCCCAAGCATGCCCGCCACACCCCCCAACCGCAGCCGCACAGGCTACCTCCCCAGCCTCGACGGCTGGCGCGCCGTCGCCATCCTCTCCGTCATCGCCGTCCACGACCGCCCCTACCTCCTCTTCGGCCACTCTCTGCGCGCGCTGCAAAACTATGGCTCGCTCGGCGTAGTGCTCTTCTTCGCCATCAGCGGCATTCTGATCCCCTGGCGCATCCTTGAAGAAGAATCCCTCACCGGTCGCTTCCACCTCAACCTCTTCTACATCCGCCGCCTCTTCCGCATTCAGCCAGCCGCGGTCGCCTACCTGGCCGTGGTCGCTGCGCTGGCCCTCTTCGGCCTCGCCGAGATCTCCTGGAACCACTGGACCGCCGCGCTGCTGATGTACGAAAACTTCCTCTACCGCGACAACCTCGCCAACTACACTTACGGCTACTTCACCGGCCATTTCTGGACACTCGCGGTAGAAGAGCACTTCTACCTCCTCATCTCGCTAGCCCTCTTCTTCATCCGCCGTCACCGCCTGCGTACGTTCCTCCTCGCACTTTTGCTGCTAAAGGCAACGCAGTTCTTCCTCCAACACGCCACGCCAGACCCCCTCCTCCGCCGCACCTACTGGCAGGTCCACGTCCTCCTCTGGCCCACGGCCGCGGCCATCGCTCTGCGCCAACCCGGCCTCCGCGCCTGGGCCGAGCGCTGGCTCACTCCCGCCCTCACCTTCGGGGTCACCGCCGCGCTCGGCGCCGTCGCCTACCGCCACTCCCCCAACTGGCTCCTCAACGTCCTCGAGTACGCCTTCACCCTCTGGATCGTCGCCACGGTACTGCACCCACGCAGTTGGTCCACACTCATCCTCGAGTGGCGCCCCCTCCGCTTCCTCGGCCGCATCTCCTACAGCCTCTATCTCTGGCACGTCCTCTTCTTCAGTGCCGACTCCCTGGCACCCGTCCACTCCCGCGTGCTCGAGTTCCTGTCTGGTCCCCACCTCAAGTACCTCTCCGCGCTCATTGCCGCCATCGCCAGCTACTACCTGCTCGAAAAGCCCTTCATCCGCCTCGGCCACCGCCTCGCGCCACCCGCCACCGCGGGCCACCCCGATTTACGCGATGAGCCCACGCTCGCCCCCGCGCCACAGGCTTCGCCGGTACATTTCTAGCGTTGTCGTACCTTCCGCACACGCTTCCACTACCGTCTTGTGAACAAGGTGCCCTGCACAATCGGCCACCCGGCCAGCCGTGTGCATGCCTGGAAACCGTGCCTGCATCCAAGCAGGCATGGCTAGCCAGGACGCCTCTGCGCCGAAATTTGTGACCTCGAACATCCGCTCTGTAGCTGAAATGCAGACGGGTCTGGAAGAGCACCGCACGGTCGTGGACCGTATCGCCGACGTGATCGGCGGCTTCTCCGGAAGCATGACCTTCGTCTTCATCCACGTAGCCTGGTTCCTGGCGTGGTTCCTGATCAACACAGGCGTCATCCCGGGCGTAAAGAAGTTCGATCCCTACCCGTTCATCCTGCTGGCCATGATCGTCTCCGTCGAAGGTGTCCTGCTCAGCACCTTCGTGCTGATGAAGCAGAACCGCATGCAAAAGCGCAGCGATATCCGCGATCAACTCGACCTCCAGATCAATCTCCTCTCTGAAAAAGAGATCACCAAGAGCCTGCAACTCCTCCGTGCCATCGCCGACAAGCTCGAGATCGAACCGAGCCCCGACGATGACCGTGAGCTCGAGGAGATGGCCTCCACCACCTCGGTCGACATGCTTGCAGAACGGGTCCAGCAAGACCTCGTCGCAGACGACTAAGTCGCGGCAAGAGCCGCCTTGTGCCCAGGTCCGAGCCTTCAGACCTGGTTTCCTGTACTGGCTCATAGCGGACCGGAAGGCCACCCCGGATCCCTAGCGTTTCGCCGCCAGATCCTTCAACTGCACCCGCATCTGCTCAAGCCGCTGCGTCGAAACGTACTGCCCATCGGCAATCACCGCCACAATCGACCGCGTATTCCGGATATCCACCAACGGATTGCGCTCAAGCAGCACCAGGTCGGCCAGCTTCCCCGGAGCCACCGCCCCCAAATCCGCCGTCCGCCCCAAAAAGACCGCAGGGTTGATCGTCGCCGTCTGCAGCGCCTGCAAAGGCGTAAACCCCGCCGCCACAAACCGCTCCAGCTCCCGATGCAAACTGATCCCCGGCAGCACGTCCACACCCGCCGGCGTATCCGTCCCCGCAAGGAACGGCACCCCCGCCGCGTGCAGCCGCCGCACAATCCCCAACTCATGCTCCACAAACCGCTCACGCACCGCCAGCGGATCCGTATCCAGTGAAGCCGCAATGCCCTTCCCCATGCGCGGCCACATCGTCTCTACCCAACTCCGCGGCGCATACGCCAGATCAGGGTCCTTGCGAAAGTCAATCGCATCCACCAGCCATTGCCCACGCTCCCAGAACAACGTCGGGCACTGCCACACATGCTTCGCCGCAATCAGCGCCACGATCCGCTGCTCACGCACAGGGTCATACGAAGCCAACAACTTCCCCACCGTCTTCGTCCCCTGCTTGTCCCCATAGCTCCCCTTCAAATATGCATCCTGGTCAGGAGAACTCGCCTCAAAGATCCCGATCAGGTGCTCAAACGTCCGCTGCCCCGCCCCAATTGCCTCCGCAGCGCGAATGCTGTCCGGCACATGACCTTCAAACTCAATGCCGTCCTTCTTCGCCTCATCCGCAATCGCAAAGTAAGCCTCCCGCGGCACCCCCGACTGCACCTTGATGAAGTCCACGCCGCGACGGTGCAGGGTGTCGACCGCCGCCCGGCCACTCTCCGGCGTCGTCACCGCGATCGCCGCCTTGTACGACGACTCAGGCCCATCCAGCATCGGCCCCGCCACCACCATCCGAGGCCCCACCAACTCACCCCGAGCCACCGCCGCCCGCGCCGCCAACACCGGGTCCAGCGCACTCCCCATATCGCGGATCCCCGTAATCCCAAATGCCACAAACATCGGCAAAATCAGGTCGTTGCCATCCCCCGCCGTCCGGTCAAAGAACACATGCGTGTGCATGTCCCAAAGCCCCGGGATCAGGTACCGCCCATGCGCATCCACCACCGTCCCGCTGCGCCGGGCAGCCCCCGCACCCGCAGTCACCGAAGCAATCCGCTTGCCGGCAATCACCACGGTGCTATCGGGATGCAATTTCCCCGTTGTCACATCAATCACGGTCACATGCGTGATCGAAAGCGTCTGCGCAGAACCAGGGAAGACCGCGAGGAACAGCAGGCAGAACCAAAGAAGACGTAAGCGCACCAGCCCATGCTACCGCCCACCCTGCAACCTGCCTTGCTCACACGCTCGCGCACCCTCTCCCCAACCGCCCCCCACCCTCTCTACAATGGACCGCAATGAACCCCCGCCGTCTGTGCCTCACTGCTGCCGCCCTCACGCTCCTCCCCCTCGCCAGCCCCGCACAGGCGCCCACACCGCCACAGCACGGCATCAATCTCACGGCCATGGACCCCAGCGTCCGTCCCGGCGACAACTTCTACCTCTACGCCAACGGCGCCTGGGTCGCCCGCACCGAGCTCCCCGCCGACCGCACCGCCATCACCGGCTTCTCCCAGCTCGCCGAGCACACCGACACCCAGATCGCCGCCATCATCGCCTCCACCACCGGAAGCAGCGCCAACCCCGCCACCGACGCCCGCCGCATAGCCGACCTCTACGCCTCCTACCTCAACGAACCCGCCATCGAGTCAGCCGGCCTCAAACCCCTCCAGCCCGCCTTTGCCCGCATCGACGCCATCACCGACCCCCACACCCTCGCGGCTGCACTAGGCCAAAGCCTCCGCGCCGACGTCGACGCCCTCAACGCCGGCCGCTTCCACACCGACAACCTCTTCGGCCTCTGGGTCGCCCCCGGCTTCCACGACCCCCACCACTACGCCCCCTACTTCTTCCAGGGCGGCCTCACCCTCCCCAGCCGCGACTACTACCTCGACCCCTCCGCCCACATGACCGAAGTTCGCCAGGGGTTCACGGCGCACGCGGCCACGATGTTCCGGCTCGCCGGGTTCGACCATCCTGAAGACCGCGCCGCGCACGTCATCGCGCTCGAAACCGCCATCGCCAAAGTCCACATCTCCCTCGCCGACAGCGAAAACATCCGCAAAGCCGACAATCTGTGGCAAGCCACCGACTTCCCCACCAGGGCCCCCGGCCTCGACTGGCCCGCCTTCTTCCACGCCGCCCAACTCACCTCCCAACCCCAGCTCTACGTCTGGCAGCCCACCGCCGTCACCGCCGAAGCCGCCCTCGTCGCCGCCACCCCCCTCGACACCTGGCGCGACTTCCTCCGCCTCCACGAGATCGAAGCCCTCGCGCCCTATCTCCCCAAGGCGTTCGCCGACGAAAACTTCCGCTTCTTCGACACCGTCCTCACCGGCGCCGAGCAGCAGCGCCCCCGCGACCGCCGCGCACGCGACCTCGTCAACACCACCCTCGGTGACGCCATCGGCAAGCTCTACGCCGCCCAATACTTCCCCGCCACCTCCAAAGCACAGGCCCAGCAGCTCGTACCAACCTCCTCGCCGCCTACCACCAGCGCCTCGAAGCCCTCACCTGGATGGCCCCCACCACCAAGGCCGAAGCCCTCCGCAAACTCGCCACCCTGCGCGTCTCCGTCGGTTACCCCGACCACTTCCGCACCTACGACGGCCTCGAAATCCGCCCCGACGACCTCGCCGGCAACATCGATCGCTCTCGCCAGTTCGAGTACCACTACCAACTCGCCCGCATCGCCCAACCCACCGACCCCGGCGAGTGGTCCATGACCCCCCAAACCGTCAACGCCGTAGAAATGCCCCTCAACAACGCCCTCAACTTTCCCGCCGCCATCCTGCAGCCACCGTTCTTCGACCCCGCCGCCCCCGCCGCGGCCAACTACGGCGCCATCGGCACCGTGATCGGCCACGAAATCTCCCACACCTTCGACTCCGAAGGCTCCGACTTCGACGCCGAAGGCCGAGTCCGCGACTGGTGGACACCCGCCGACCGCGCCCACTTCGAAGCCTCTACCGCCGCGCTAGCCGCCCAGTTCGACACCTACGAAGTCCTCCCGGACCTCCACGTCAACGGCCGCCAAACCCTTGGCGAAGACATAGCCGACCTCGCCGGCATCAACGCCTCCTTCGACGCCTACCACGCCTCGCTCAAGGGCCACCCCGCCCCCAACATCGGCGACTTCACCGGCGACCAACAATTCTTCATAGCCTTCGCCCAAAACTGGCAAGGCAAAGCCCGGGAAGCCGCCCAACGCCGCCAAATCCTAACCGACGGCCACGCCCCAGGCCCCATCCGCGCCCAAACCGTCCGCAACCTCGACGCCTGGTACACGGACTTCCACATAGACCCAGCTCAAAAGCTCTATCTCCCGCCCGACAAACGCGTCCACATCTTTTAGCACATAGAGATTCCAACCTTGCGCTACTTACGCGCAATTCAGGCAACTACTTATTGCGACCGAAAACTGCCTAAGCCGCGTCATCGTATAAGTCTTCAGGCACAATGTGCCCCTTTCGCTTGAGTTCGTGGCGCATCGTGGCGTATGCGTGGCTCTTTGTCCACTTGTAAACATCGGCCTTTGGAAGAAAGTCGATCATAGCTGGCTCGACACTTAAACCCTGCTCCAAGTCCGTGTGCCCTCCCATGATGCTGTTGGCGAACATATCGGCAGCCTGCAGCGGACCATGAAGCTTATCGTCAAGCGGCAAAAAGCCACCCATTTTCTTTGCCGTAGCGGGATTCAGGTCAGCGAACACGTTGTACAGAAGGCGCAAGTGATCAAAATCCGGTCCATCATCGTGCGAAAACGCCACGTAACCGCGCGGTATGGCGAGCGCAGTTTTGTACAGCACTTCCATAAACGCTTGATCGTAGGGATCTTTTCCGAACACTAAGTGGGCTAGGGGATGGGCCATAACATCCTGGTATACCTTTACAGGGACGGCGACCCCGATGCCCTTGATCTGAGGTATCCCATGCGCCACGTCCATAAGCTGCTGTTTTACTAGGTTGGCAGCCTCACGGCCCTTTGGGGATGCGAGCCGCCTGAATTCTTGAAACTGTCCTGTTAGCCCCTTGAACTCACTCGTCTTGTAGTAGTTGAGTCCAGCGCCCTTGAGCACATCGTCCCAAGCAAGGCGGAACCGTTTCCAGTAAGCGCGGCTCCCGTAGAATCCAGCGCACACGTAGGAGAACCTTTGCCGCTCATCTTTACTGTCATCCAGAAAGCACTCGTATACAGTGCAAATATTGCCATGTCTTCCCATTTCGGTGGAAAGATCATATCCGAATACGTTCTCAATCCAGAAACCGAAGCCTCGATCAGAAGCTTACGATAGTGCCAATCGAACTGGGCGAGCTTGGTCCCCTGCTCTTCTGTTGTCATTCCCGAAGGGAATCTGCGGTTTCTACCGACGACCAGGAAACCAGGACTTGATCAGACCTTCCGCAAGGAATTTTTGATCAAACCTCCGTTCGGGAAGGGTATGGCTGCAGCCACACCGTAAGTCGTGCATCATGAACGCGGCTTTAGCCGCTGGGGTAAGCTCGGCGAACTTGATCAGAGCTTGAAAAGACGAACTCTGTCCCTGATTCCCGCCGCCGTCAAAAGATCACGGCCTCAATGAGGAACACCAACGCCATAAGCTCGGTCAACTCCTCCATACGCAACAAATCTAATCCCGAACTCATCGTTCCAAAGCTTTAAAAATTTCTTCCAGTTCCTTCTGGTAGAAGGAGCCTATGGGGAAATGCGGGGGAGCAATTTCTGGGATAGGGACCTGCCGAGCTGCCTCTGCAATCTTTTCCTTCGATATACCCTTGCTCTGCAGTAAGGCTTCCAAGGCCATCTGGCGACGGGCAAGCGTTGCGACCGTACGAACAAGCAAGAAGTGTGAATCCATGGCAACTATAACGCCCAATTTGCCTTTGATCCTCAATATCACCCAGACGCGCCCCCAAGCGGGCCCGCCGCTTGCAACGACTCCAGATGACACGACTGCCGGGCCCTACCGCTGGTTTCGCTGGCGCAACTTAGAAGAGACTGTCCTTCAGCTTACTGGCGGACTTTCTTTTGCAGGGCAAGAAGTAGTAGCCAACTGAACAAACCCCCAAGGACCGTCGCGGCAATGTCGTTCCAGTCAAACGTCCGACCGGGCATCCAAATTTGTGCGACTTCATACAGACACAAACCGACGACAACAGACCCAACAGCATGCAGGATGTCACGTTCGGTCTGAGGCAGACGGACCGCTGCAATGGCCGCGCTGCAGACAAGGACACCGAGAACGTTCGGCAAGGATCCGGCGATAATGGCGTCCATTCCGCGTTGGTAAAACAGCCAGTGCCTAAGATGTAACTCTTCGTACAAAGTAAAGAGCAGCGAGACTGCCAGAAGTATTCCGTATGCAACTCGTAGCTTGCGCTGGTTTGTCGCCACAGCACCTAAGTCCGGTAGTAACTCAACCACGTTGAAAAGCCCCTTTGCAGTGCCAGCGTATCATCGCGCTCTCCCCGGGGCTGAGCAAGGCTCCACTCAGCATGAATCCTTGCACAGCCTAAAACACTCGACGAGTAGCTCGGTCACCGACGAACCCACCTACCGAACCAAATCCCCCATCAAACTCTCCAGCACCGTCTCAGGCTCAGCCGTAATCCCCGTCCGTATCGGCGAAACCTGGATCATCGTGCTCCGCGGCGCCGTCAGCCAATGAAATCGATCCTTCAGCGGCAGCTGCGCGATAGGCCCCGCCCGCTCATCCCCGGAGCAAATCCGCGGCACAGCCTCCAAATGCCGCCGAATCGCCGCAACATCAGCCTCCGGCGCAAGCGCACACAGTCGCCCATTATCGAGCCAAACCCGCGCGCCCAAATACCGCAGCTCCTGCGAAAACAAGATCACGCCCGCATTGATGAACTCGTCGCGATCCACCCGCGGCACCACCCGCAGCACGGCATAGCTATACGCCTTAAGCTCGGGCACGGAGGATCTCCTCTTCGAACGCCGCGGCATGCCGCAGACGCTCGATAAAGAACCGCAGATAAGCAGCCCGCCGCTCCTCCGGCGAGCCCTCCTCGCCCTCGCGCACCAGCCACTCCTCCGGCACAAGCCCCACAATCCGCTCCAGCTCCCCCTCCGTCAGCCGGGTCCTCGCCTCCACCCCCGCACGCGCCACGTCCTCCGCCCACGGCAGCAAAACATGCTCCCGTGTTGCCGGGAAGGGCGACGCAATCTTCTCCTCCGCCCCAGGCCAGTAATGGTGAAAGTACAACGACGCCCCATGATCAATCAGCCAGAGCTTCCCGCGACAGACCAGCAGATTCGTATTGCGCGCTGTCCGATCAATGTTCAACGTAAACGCATCCAGCCAAACCGTCCGCGACGCCACGGACGAAGTCGCCGTATCCCCACTCGCCGGATCAAACGAAGTAGCCTCAGGCAGAAACGCCAGCCCAACATTCAGCCCACGCGACCCCTTAAACAAGTCCTGGATCTCCGGATCCGGTTCCTGCCGCCCAAACGCCGCATCCAGATCGACCAGCACGATCTCCGGCACGGGCAGCCCCAGCGTCCGCGCAATCTCCCCCGTAAACACCTCGGCAACCAGCGCCAACGACCCCTGCCCCGCCCCGCGCAGCTTCACCACAAACCGCCCGCCGTCATCACCCTCCACCAGTGCAGGCAACGACCCACCCTCACGCAGAGAACTGATATACCGAACCGCCCTCACCACGCGAAGACTCACTCAAGGAGTGTACGTGCGCCTACCGCGGCCGAAGGAATGGCCCGGAGCACCCTGGCTACTCGTCGCGAGACCCCGACTGATTTGCCGCAGCCGTCCCAAAATAAAAGCCGATCACCGTCCCGATAATCCCCGTCAACGCGGGCAGTAGGATCTGCAGCATCTCCTTCGTCTGCGACCAATGCGCCGGATAGGACGCACTCTCCACGGTCGCAAACACCACCAGGTATCCCAGGATCAGCAGCAACCCGCAGGTCACAATCAGCCGTACCCAATCCCGCTGGCGCTCCGGCGAGTACGGTCGTGCCGGCAGGTCATCCAGCGGGCCGCCCTGGGTGGACGCGCGCAGCGAAGCCTTCGCAGCAGACGGCACAATGTCTAACGGAATGATCACTCCAGACGGCGGTTGCTCGTCGGAGGAACTACCTGGACTGCCCGGTCCCATTCTCTCGACCTGGCCACATCAACTCGCTGTAGCTGCGACCTTTTTTCAGCAGCAGCTTCGTATCCGGATCTGAAATTGATCGCCGCACAAAGCCGCTGATATGGATCGCCTGCGCCAGCGCGTCTGAAAGACTAATATTTTGGCTCTCGGCCAGCTGCCGCAGTTCATCCAGCCGGTCTTCCGTCAGGACCAGCCGGTCAGGAAGCGGTACAGATTGCGTTGCCATAAGTCACGGCCCTCCTGGAGCGAGACTACATCTAGCCCTTAGATGTCCGCCATAGAAATCTGGACGCCGAGGCGCGATCCACACGGGACCCCGCCTCGCGTCTCCACCCGATCCCCTACTTGCCCCCACCCGGGGCAGCTGCGGCCGCCGGAGCAGTCACTAACGCACCGTTGATGTCACGCACCTCAACGGGACCCAGCCCCGCATCTTTCAGCGCCGGCTCAATCTTCCCGCGGTCACCCGCGGCCACAATCACCAACTCGCCCGGATGCAGATCCGCCGCAGTCACCTTGGCCACATCCGCCGCAGTTACCGCCGCATACTTGGCGGGCAGCGCAGCGTAGTAGTCCAACGGCCGCTCGTACAGGAAAATCGACCCTACCGCCGCGGCAGTGGCGCCCACGGTCTCAAAGGCGCCAGGCAAGGATTGCACCAGCGCATTCTTCGCCGCCGTAAGCTCCTCCTCCGTAGGAGGATGCGCGGGGAAGTTCCGAATCTCCGTCATCATCTCCTTGGCCGCGGGCGCGGTCACGTCCGTTCGCACCAGCCCACCCGCCCCAAACAGCCCACCGGCACGAAAAGGCTGATACCGCGAGTTTGCCCCGTACGTGTACCCATGCTGCTCACGCAGGTTCATATTGATCCGCGAAGCGAATGACCCACCCAAGGTATAGTTCGCCACCTGCACCACCGGCAGCTCCGGCGAGTTCGCCGGCACGCCTACCCCAAACGCATACAGTGCCGTCTGCGGCGCCCCCGGCTTGTCCACAATCACCACATGCGTGGGCTGCGGAACAGCCGCCGCGGGCAGCGTCACTGCCGCACTCGCCTCGCCGGCCCACGTGCCGAAGTACTTCTCCGCCATCCCGCGAGCATCCGCCGGGGTCACATCGCCCGCCAGCACCAGCGCCGCATCCTGCGGGCCATAGTGTTCGCGATAGAACTTTGCCACGTCGCCGCCCGACAGCGCCTGCACGCTCTCGGTCGTCCCCGTTGCAGCCTCGCCATAGGGCGTCTCGCCAAAGACCAGCTTCGGCCCGACGCGTAGCGCCATCTGCTGCACGTTATCGGTCTCCTGCTGAATGCGCAGCAGCCGCTGCTTGCGCCGGCGGTCCAGGTCCTCCGGCCGGAACGCCGGATGCTCCACTACATCGCTCAGCAGTTCCATTCCCGGCGCGGAATAGTTCGTCAGGACCGTCATCGTTGTTGTGCTGCCATCCATCCCAGCCGCCGGATCAATCCGCGTGCCGATCACCTCTTCGTCCTCGGCCAGCTTCTCCAGGCTCCGCGACACCGTGCCGTCGCTCATCAGCTCCGTAGTCAACGTGGCCAGCCCGCCCTTGCCCGGCCCATTGCTGTCGTTCCCGGCTCGCGCAACTACCTGCGCCGACAACACGGGCAAGGCGTGGTTCTCCACCAGGTACACCTTCAGTCCATTAGTTAAGCTGAACGTCTGCGGCACAGGCAGTTGTACCTGGGGCATTGGCCCAGGCTTCGGCGCGGACTTACGCCAATCCTGTGCGACCTCGAAGGCTTTCGTGTACGGGTTCGTAATCTGCACGTTGGCATCGGTGTCCACCGGGCTGCGCCCAACATCGTCCACCACCTTCTTGCCGGGCACCGTGTACACCACAACGGCCGAATCCTTGGTCAAATACTTCGCCGCCGCCGCCTTCACACTACCCAGGGACACCGCGTCGATCATCCCCACGTCCTTTGGCAAGAACCCCGGGTCGCCGGTGTACTGGTTGTAGCGGTCCAGCGTGTCTGCCACGCCGCCAAAACCGCCCAACCGTTGCAGCCCGGCGATCTTCTGCGTCATCGCGCCGGCCTTGGCCGCTTCCACCTCCTCGGTGGTCGGCCCCTCTGTCTGTAGCCGGGCGATCTCTTTCCACATCGTCGCTTCCAGATCCTCGAGCTTGACGCCGGGCTTTGCGGTGGCCGTGCATCCTGTCACGCCAGTAAGCTTCAGCGCATCGGTCTCGCACGTCACGTTCTGCGCCACCTGGCTCTTGTACACCAGCGCCTGGTCCAGCCTGCTGGCCTTGGCTCCTCCTAGCGCGAAGATCGCGGCGGCCGTGTCATACTCCCCAGGCGTAAACGCCGGTGGCGTCAGCCAGGAGATGCTCACCTGCGATAGCTGCACGGTGTCCGTCACCGTCGCGCGCTTCTGGCTCGTGACGGGCGGTGTCACCACGTTCACCGGAGGCACCGCAGGCCCCTTCGGAATCGGTCCAAAGTACTTCGTCAGCATCGCTCGCAGGGCCTTCGGGTCGAAGTCCCCCGCCACCGCAAGCGACGCGTTATTCGGCGTGTAGAACTGCTGGTGAAAGTCGCGTACGTCCGCAATCCGCGCCGACTCAATATCCTGGTGGCTCCCGATGACGCTCCCGTAGTACGGGTGCTCCTTCGGGAACAGCAGGTGAAAGGTCTGCTCCTGCGCCAGGTAGTACGGCCGCCCCTCGCCCTGCCGCCGCTCATTGCGCACCACATCGCGCTGATTGCCCAGCCGCTCGCGGTTCAGGCCCTCCATGAGGAAGCCCATCCGGTCGCTTTCCAGCCACAATGCCATCTCCAACCGGTTCGAAGGTACCGTCTCGAAGTAGTTCGTCCGATCGAAGTCCGTGGTCCCATTGATGTCAGTCCCACCAGCCGACTGCACATACTTGATGTGCGCCTTTTCGCCCACATGCTCGGAGCCTTCAAACATCATGTGTTCAAAGAGGTGCGCAAACCCCGTACGCCCCGGCCGCTCATTCAATGGCCCCACGTGATACCAGAGGTCCACCGCCACCAGCGGCAACCGGTGATCCTCATGCGTGATCACCTTCAGCCCATTGGGAAGCGTGAACGTCTCATACTTCAACTCCGGCAACTTGGTCTTCGCCACCGCTGGCGCCGCCGCGGATCCGCTCACGGCTACACCCGCCAAAACGCCTGCCACCAACGCCGCGCGAACTACACGGCTACGCACCAAAGCCATCGCTATCTCCTGGGACCAAACACGCACATCAAGGAACTGTGTTCCCTAGCATAGAACGCTTTTGCTCGCGCAGCAGGCCCAACCTACCCATCCCCGCATCCCGGTCTCCCTTTCCCTTTATCGGCCGGAACGAGAAAACCTTTAGCGCTGGCTCGCGAAAAAACACGCAAGGGGCCAGCCGCCACCCTCTACTCCACCCCAAACGTCGTCGCCACCCGCTCCAACCGCTGCTCCAACGCCCCGATCCGCTCCTCCAGCCCCGAAATCCGTGCCAGCAACTCTTCCCGCTCAGCCCCACGCCCGCCACTCGCTGACATCGCAGAAATTGCAACGTTTGGCAACGACGCAGCCACTGCCGGATCCTCCACCACGCCATCCAGCAAATGCCGCCACCGCGCCTCGCGCGCCCCCGCCTGCCGAGCCATCATCCGCACCACGGGTTCCTCGCGCGCCGCCAGCCGCTCCAACGTCCCCTGCACCGCCGCCGTGTCGTCAAAGCTGTACAAGCGATCCGCCCGCGCCCTCAACTCCGCTGCCGTCTGCGGACCCCGCAGCAGCAACAGGCAAAGCACCGCCACCTCATCCCGCCGCAGTTGCAACGGATCCCGCATCCGGTGTTCATACTTGGACACCCGGGCATCCGCTAAAACCCGTACCAGCCCATCGCTCTCCAGCGCGAACAGCGCCGTCCGCACCTCGGCTTCACCTAACTCCATCACCGGCTCACGGCTGCTCTTCTGATTACACGCATTCACCAGCGCATTCAGACTGAGCGGGTAATACTCCGGAGTCGTGATCTCCTTCTCCATCAACGAGCCAACCACGCGCGCCTCTACAGCGTTCAGCACCAACATGCCCCCATGCTAACCGCATTCCCACGTGGCTCAGAACCACCAATGGGCAGGAAGCAAACCGGTCAACCCCGGCTGAATCCACTGCGGGCCACTCAGCCGGTGTCGCCTATCGCCGTCGCGTCTACAACTTCCGCGCAATCCGGTTCCAGTCATCGCGCGTAGAGCAAGTGGGCCCACTCCACTCTCTGCTCTTCCCTGACGGAGGAGTTCTGTCGCCAAATCTCAACGCCCGTCTGCTTCAAGAGGTACCTCATGAGCTCCGCACTCTCGAATACCGAAACCTCCACCTTGCTCGCTGGGCAGTTGGATCGTCGCCGCTTCTTCCGCCAGTCCGGCCTCCTCGGCCTGGGCGCTGCCGCCACGGGTATGCTGCTTCCCAGCGCGTTCGCGCAGGCGAATGACTCACAGGCCTCCGAACAAGCCATGGACACCGCAACGGAGATCTTTACCGCCGCCCTCGTCGCAGAAGACCTCGCCACGACCTTCTATTACAACGGTCTGGTCGGCCGCGTCATCGACGACCCGGCGCTCGCAGGCTCCGGCGGAGGCATCGGCGACATCACCAACGGCAATCTCCCCAATCTTCAGTACATCCAGGCCGCACTGACCGAAGAGATCACCCACGCTAACCTTTTCCGCAGTCTCCTCGGCGCCACAGACTCGACCAAAGACCCCTACCAGACCTTCTACTTCCCGGCCGGCACCTTTGATCAGATCGGCAGCTTCCTCTCCATCCTGAACGCGCTCGAAAACGCCTTCATCGGCGCCTATCTGGCTGCTATTCAGGAGTTCGCCCTGATGTCCGACCACGCCAAGGCCGAGGGCAAGTACACCGCCAAGGAGTTCCGCTACTTCGCCAAGGTCGCCGCCTCTATCATGGGCATCGAGTGCGAACACCGCGTCCTCGGCAACGTCATCGGCAACGTCAACCCCGCCAACAACCTCAACTACGAGCAGACCGACGGTATCGAGTCCGTCTACAACGGCCCGCACTCCGCCTTTGCTGCCCTCGTGCCCTTTGTCACGCCATCCACCGGCCCCGGCTACTCGCTCCAGACTGCGCTTGCAGGTGCAGGTAAAGTCGGCATCGTCGTTCCCGGCGCACCGCCCAGCAAGTAAGGGATACAACGTAGTCTCCGGGATCATGGCGTGGCTGCTCTCGTAAACCAGAGGGCGCCGCGCCGGCCCAGGGATCCAGCCCGACAAGTGCCTTACTCCGTGGGCGAGTCGGCCTTGTCGCGGTCCATCACGCGCCGCGCCTCCGGAATAAGGCTGTGCAACAAGCCCAGCAGTTTGGCCGGCTCAAAGGCCTCCAGGGCATAGTCAGCACCACTGCACGCAGGGGCGTGCGGTCGTCCTATCAGGACCACCAGCACTTGGGGATTCGCATCCTTGAACCGCTTCACCACGTCCGTGCATGGCATGTCGGTGATCCCGGTATCCAGCACGATGCCGTCAATCTTCGGAAACCGATCGAACATCTCGATCGCCTCGGCCCCGCTATAGGCCGTAATCACGTTCAACTTGGCCGTCTCAAGAACCAGCTTCCGCGTAGAAATGTTGCCTGCGTGCTCGACATCCACCACGAGAAAGCAGGGTCGGGTCATGCGTTCATCATAGCCATGACCCTACCGCCCACCAACTCGCACCGCTCGTCATAGCCGGCCGCGAGCGCAGCCTTACTTGGAACAGGTCTTACCGTACGCCGCCTTGCCTCCCTTGGACACAGCGTCTGCCTCGCTCATATACGCTCCGGCCTTCGTCTTGCCGTAGAAGCGATCGCCCTGGCAGTGGTACACCTTATCCGCGGTATTCAACCACACCTGTCCATTGCCGCCACCGCTTGCCGCAGGGGCTGAAGCAGCACTTCGGGGAGCTGGCTGCGCTGCCGGGGCTGCCGCTCGCGCAGGTGGGGGTGTGGGAGCCACTGTCTTCGCAACGGCTGGCGTGGAAGGCGCCGTCGCAGCCGGCTTGGCCGCAGCCGCTGGAGCCGCGCTGGTAGCTCCATTCCAGCTCTTTACGCCCTTGTGTCCACGGCACGCCCCACTCTTGCTGGCGGCGTTGGTGAAGGTGCCGTCGTTACAAACGCCAGTGCTGCCAGCCGGTGCTGCAGCGCCTGCTTGTGCATGGAGAGAGAGCGAGCCGCAAGCGAGACAGCCTGCGAGCAGCGCGATGAGTTTCAGTTTCATGCGGGTTAATCTCCTGTTGAATCTGCTTCCCTGCGTTAGAAACGGACGTCGAGCTCAGGAGATGGTCCGTTCATAGCTTCAAATCGCTCGGTTGCCCAAGGTGGACAACCTGCAGCGTGCTTCTGTAGTTCTCGCCGCAGCCCCTGGGGCCCGCAGCGTCGGTTGTTTTCGCTCCTCGTCGGCGTGAAGTCCAAAGCGCCCGCTTCATGCGCCAAAGAGGTTCAGCCAGAAAGAAGCGTGTCCCACATTACACCGTAAGCCCCGCTTCGTTGAACGATTCTGCAAACCCGCCCAGCTTCTTGAATCCGGTGAACACGGGGAAACACTGCCCTAACCACTAAAATGGAGAGTGGTGACTTACACAGAACAATTCGACGTCCTGGTCGTCGGCGCAGGCCACGCCGGCTGCGAAGCCGCGGCCGCCGCCGCGCGCATGGGCCTCCGCACCGCGCTCTTCACCCTGAATCTCGACCTCATCGCCCAGATGTCCTGCAACCCCGCCATCGGCGGCGTCGCCAAGGGCCACCTCGTCCGCGAAGTCGACGCCCTCGGCGGCATCATGGGCGAAGTCGCCGACAGCTGCGGCATCCAGTTCCGCCTCCTCAACACCTCCCGCGGCCCCGCCGTCTGGAGCCCCCGCGCCCAGTGCGACAAAGCCCTCTACCGCACCCGCATGCGCGAAAAGCTCGAATCCATCCCCAACCTCTTCATCAAGCAAGCCGAAGTCATTGACGTCGTAATCGACAGGTCGTCCCCCCTTGAAGGCCGTCATCCTGAGCGCAGCGAAGGATCTCCGTATCTCGCCAATGCCACCAACACTCCGGGTGCCCCAGGCTCCGCCTCTGGGACCTGGGATGACCCACCACAAACCCCCCGCATCACCGGCCTCCTCCTCCGCGACGGCCGCACGATCCACGGCCGCGCCACCATCATCACCACCGGCACCTTCCTCAACGGCCTCATCCACTGCGGCGAGCAGCAATACACCGCCGGCCGCTCCGGCGAACCCGCCAGCGTCCTCCTCGGCGAATCCCTCAAAAAGCTAGGCCTCCGCGAAACCCGCCTGAAAACCGGCACACCACCCCGCCTCGACGGCCGCACCATCGACTGGTCCCGCTTCGAAGAACAACCCGGCGACCCCGATCCCACCCCCTTCAGCTTCCGCAGCTTGCAGGCCCTCACCTCTGAACGGAAGTCGGGTGCCCCAGGTCCCGATTCTGGGACCTGGGAGGAAGCTCCACGGAACTCCCCAGCGACGGCCAACACCACTTGGCACCCACCCCTCCCCCAAATCTCCTGCCACATCGCCTACACCACCCCGGCCACCCTCGAGCTCATCCGCGACAACGTCCACCGCTCCCCCATGTACACCGGCCAGATCGAAGGCATCGGCCCCCGCTACTGCCCGTCCATCGAAGACAAGATCGTCCGCTTCCCCGACAAGACTCAACACCAGTTCTTCCTCGAACCCGAAGGCCTCAACACCCACGAGGTCTACATCAACGGCATGTCCACGTCCCTCCCCATGGACATCCAGGCCGCCATGGTCCACTCGATCCCTGGCCTCGAAAACGCCGAAATGCTCCGCCCCGGCTACGCCATCGAGTACGACGCCATCGACCCCACCGAACTCGACCGCACCCTCAAGGTCAAAGCCTACGAAGGCCTCTACCTCGCCGGCCAGATCAACGGCACCTCCGGCTACGAAGAAGCCGCCTGCCAGGGCCTCATGGCCGGCATCAACGCCGCCCTCTACGCCCGCCACCAACTCGATCAGACCTCGGTGCCTGAAGCCATCTCGGTGCCTGAAGCCATCTCGGCGCCTGAAGCCATCTCTGTGCCTGAAGCCATTCTGAAGGGGCACGGCTTCAGCCGTGCCATGGAATTAGGCTCGGAGAACGGGGCTTTAGCCCCTGAGGGCCTCACCCCGCCCCCCACCTTCACCCTCGACCGCACCGAAGCCTACACCGGCATCCTCATCGACGACCTCATCTCCAAAGGCACCGACGAGCCCTACCGCATGTTCACCTCCCGCGCCGAGTTCCGCCTCCACCTCCGCATCGACAACGCCGACACCCGCCTCACCCCCCACGGCCGCGCCCTCGGCCTCATCGACGACACCGCCTGGGCCCACTTCGAAGCCAAACAAGCCCGCCTCGCCGCCCTCACCACCCTCCTCGAAGCCCACAAACTCACCGAAGCCGAAGCCGAAGCCCTCAACACCCCTGCCGAACAATCGAGCGCCCCGGAACCCACCTCTGGAACCCGGGTCGAACCACCACAAATCCTCCCTACCGGCCCCACTCCACCCCCCTTCCTCCGCGGCGACAAACCCGCCCAACTCCTGAAGCGCCCCCACCTCACCCTGGAAGCCCTCCTCCCCACCCTCCTCCCCCACATGGAGGCCATCCCCCAACTCGCCCCCTGGCTCCACGCCCTCCAGGCCGCCAACTTCCCGCAAACCCTCCCCGCCTGGGTCCGCAACGAGCTCAAAACCGTGGAAACCACCCTCAAATTCGCCGGCTACCTCGCCCAGCAACAAAAGTCCATCTCCCGCCTAAAGCGCGACGAAGCCCGCCCCATCCCCACCTGGTTCAACTACACCAACATCAGCGGCCTCTCCCGAGAAATGCAGGAAAAACTCACCCGCATCCGCCCCTCCACCCTCGGCCAGGCCAGCCGCCTCCCCGGCGTAACCCCCGCCGCCCTCAACCTCATCCAATGCTTCCTCGAAATCCAGGCCCGCGGCCGCACGGCCTAATCACCCCGAGCGGCTCTCGCGTCCCTATATCTGTCCAACCAGAGGCAGAGCCAAACCTTCGGCACCCTTCCTGATTACCTCGGTGATGCAGCAAAGGCCCCCCTGCGCACGCTATACTCCAGCGCAATCACTCTAGGGTCCTATGTCTCCGAAGCCGCTCCGTCCGCTGAGTCTCGCCTTCGCCTGCCTCCTCGCTCTGTTCCTTTTGCTCCCGTCCAGCGCCCGCGCGCAAAAAACCCTCAACGTCGGCGCCGGCCAGCCCTACACCACCATCCAGTCCGCCATCAACGCCGCCCAAAATGGCGACACAGTCCTCGTCGCCCCCGGCACCTACACCGAAAACATCAACTTCAACGGCAAGGCCATCACCGTGACCAGCTCCGGCGGTCCCGCCGTTACCACCATCATCGGCGGCAAGCAAGCTGCAACCGTTGCCTTCATCAACAACGAAGCGCGCAGCAGCGTCCTCAGTTACTTCACCGTCTCCGGTGGCGGCGACGGTACCAGTTTCGCGGCGCAGGCCGGAGCCCAGGGCGGGATCGCTATCCTCCTCGCCAGTCCGACCATCACCGGGAACATCATTACCGGAGCCGGATGTTACGGGATCGGCTCCCAAGCCGGCTCGCCGCTGATCCAGAACAACACCGTCAGTCACACCCACGTAAACTCATATACGAACTCATGCGGAGATGGTGATGGCTCCGGGATCTGGCTCACGGGTTTCAGCAATCCGTACGGGAACTTTCCCATCCCACCGCAGCAACCGCCCCAGGTTCTGCACAATCTGATCGAGCTCAACACAGAATGCGCGGCGATCAACACCGACACCCCCGGCGGAGCGGGGATCGCGGTTCGGCACGGCACCACGCCCGTCATCGCCTACAACATCATTCGCAAAAACTCCATCGTTCAACCATCTATGTACGGCGGTTTCGGCGGTGGCATCCTAGTCTTCGCAGCGGGCGCGACCGTCGCCAACAATCTGATTTACGGCAACACCGCTGTTTCCGGAGGCGGTGGCATTGCCGTCGCGAACTTTGGCACGGGGGCCACCCCCGTGATCCTCGTCAACAATACGGTAGCGGACAACGGAACACTTCCCTCGGAAGGCATCGTTACAGGGGGAGAACAGCTCTACTTCGGTGGCTATTCTCCAGTGCACCTGGAGAACAACCTGTTATCCGGTAACACCACGTCGCCGACAATGGTCTGCTTTGAAACCAGCTCTCCCATTGACCCAACGGCGCCCCTCCCGGTCACCTTTGTTGATAACGACATTTTCAATAGCGGCGGCCCGACTACAGGGGGGTTCAACGGCAGCTCCTGTAACTATCCCGTCAATGCCAGCGGCAATCAGTCCGCTGATCCTCTGTTCGTAAGCAATTTCGGTATCGACTATCACCTCACCAGATCCTCCCCAGCCATCGACGCCGGATCAAACGCCTCGCTCACCGGCTTCTCACTCAACATCGACCTCGACGGCAATCCACGCGTCCAGGACACCACGGGCGACGGCTGCACGGTCGACATCGGCGCCTACGAATACCCCGGCACAAACCCCGCCTGCGGCACGCAGCTTACCCTCACCAGCTCCCTTAATCCTTCCACCCTCGGCCAGCCCGTCACCTTCACCGCCCAACCCACCTCGGCGCACGGCCAGGCTACGGGCACTATCCAGTTCAGCGACGGCACGACAGTCCTCAGCACGCAATCCACCTCCACCACCGGCACGGCCACCTTCAGCACCACCCTGCTAACCGTCGGCACCCACACGATCACAGCCACCTACCAACCTGCCGGCAATCTCCCGGCAAGCAGCGCGGGCCTCACCCAGGTCGTCAACGGTCTCCCGTCTACCACTGCGCTCGCCTCCTCCGCAAACCCGGCGCTTGTCGGCCAGCCCGTCACCTTCACAGCCTCGGTCACCGCGCAAAACGACACGCCCACCGGCACCGTCACCTTCGCCGACGGCGGCAACGCACTCGCAACCCAGCAACTCGTCACCGGCACCGCAACCTTCAGCACCACCGCGCTCGGTATCGGATCGCATAGCATTACTGCCACCTACAGCCCCTCCGGCAACTACGCCGGAAGCTCCGCGACACTCGCACAAACCATCAACGGCCAACCCACCACCACCACGCTTGGTGTCACTCCCAATCCAGCCACAGCCTTCGGCACACTCACTCTCACCAGCACCGCCTCCGCTGCTTCCGGCACTCCCTCCGGCAGCGTCATGTTCCGCGCTGGAACGCTGAATCTCGGTACCGCCGCCCTCGGCACCGCCGGGAACGCCTCACTGAACATCGTCGCGCCTCCCCCAGGCACGTACAACATCACGGCCACTTACTCCGGCGACGCAGTCTTCAGCGCGAGCACCTCGGCTGCCATCAGCGAGACCGTCCTTGCCGCCCCAACGTCGATCGCTCTCAGCTCCTCGCCGAATCCCGCGTACCAATCCCAGCCAGTCACCCTCAGTGCACAGGTCATGGGTATCCCCGGCCAGGTTCCGGCAGGCCTGGTCACTTTCTTTGACGGGCCAAATTCTCTCGGCACCAGCATCCTCTCCGCCTCCGGCGCGGCGTCGCTTTCTGTCACCTCCCTCACGCCGGGAACACATACCCTTACCGCCAGCTTCGCTGGTGCCACCAGCTACGCAGCCTCAACCAGCACACCCGTCCAGCAGATCATCCTTCCAGGAACGTTCGGCCTGGTTCTGTTACCCTCCACCATCACGCTTCATGCCGGGCAGCAGGGGACCGTCCAGGTCGCGCTCAGCAGCATCGGCGGCTTCAGCGGCCCGCTCACGCTCACCTCCGGCTCCATGCCCACCTACACCAGCTCCACCTTCAATCCCACGATCGTCAGCCTCGCTGCCGGCGGCAGCGGCTCGGCCAACCTCCTCCTGAACACAGCGATGGCCAGCCTGGGACTCACCACGCCTCTCCACTCCAACGGCGGTATCGTGGTGTTCGCCGCCCTGGGCGGGCTCCTGCTTCCTCTGCGGTCGCGGGCACGGGCGCGGCACGTTCTTAGCCTCCTTTTCCTGATGCTCACGTTCATCTGGATAAGCGGCTGCGGAACGATCGGCGTCCCCTTTCACACCACCGCACCCGGCACCTACCTCGTACAGATCACAGGGACGGATACGCACGGGAACAGCCATAGCGCCACACTCACCATCACCATCACTCAGTAACCACCTCCCACCTCGCTCCTTCTCTCCATCCGTGCCCGGGCGCGCCAGCTTCATCGCGCACGGGTGAACTCCGCCCGGCCGGCGGGTGCCCCATTCATGCGCCGGCTTCCTCGCGCATGAGCGGGTTCCGCTCTGCCGAAGGCCGGAGCGAAGGCGAAGCCAAAGCGACTAAATTGCCTCAATTCATACAGCCACAAACGCCCTGAGCAAACCCGCGATATTCTCTCCGCAGGTCCCGCACACCACCCAAGACCATATGACCCCACTCACAGACTGGGCCACCTTCTACGAAGTCCTCGGCTCGGCCAGCGCCGCACTCACCGGCCTCCAGTTCATCACCATCGCCCTGCTCGCCGACATGCCCATCCGCGGCCCCGGCGAGGAGGAAGCCGGCGACGCCTTCGCCACGCCCACCATCGTCCACTTCGCCAGCGCGCTCTTCCTCGCCGCGGCCGGGGCCGCCCCTTGGCGTACCCTGGTGGCCCCCGCCATCCTCTGGGGCCTCACCGGCGCCGTCGGCCTCATCTACACCCTCATCGTCCTCCGCCGAATCCGATCCCAGCCCACCTACAAGCCAGTGCTTGAAGACTGGGTCTTCCACGCCGTCCTTCCCCTCCTCGCATACGCCAGCCTCATGGCAGCCGCGGCCCTCGTGCACACCCGCGAGCCCGCCTCGCTCACAACAGGGGCCGCCGGTGCCCTGCTGCTTCTGTTCATCGGCGTCCACAACGCCTGGGACAACGTCACCTTCCTCGCTCTCCGCAAGCGAAAGGGAACCGAACCCTGACCACAAACCGGGTGCCCCAGGTTCCGCCTCCGGGACCTGGGTGTCCACCTCGCCGAAGAGTTCCGCCCTATCCCGCGCTGCTAGCCAAATCACCCCTCGTCCCACCAACAACTCCCACCCTCAACACCTCAACCCACACTTGAACTCCCCGTTCACTACCTTGGTTCACCCACCACCCGCCCTCCTCCGCTGCATACCCCTTCTTTCCCGTCCACCCCGGGGCTCAACCTGCACACAATTGACCTCACCTTCCCTACACTGGAATCGAAGTACCAGAAAGCCCGGCGGCAAGCCGGGCTTTTCGCATTCCATCACCCATTCAGGAGCAGCGGCCTATGAGCTACATGCAAGACCACCTCGAGGATGACGTCGACGACTTCGAGGACGAGCCCACCAGGCTCCAATGCCGCCACATTAAACCCGACGGCATCCGCTGCGGCAGCCCCTCGCTCCGCAACGAGTCGTTCTGCTACTACCACCACACCGCCCGCCGCCCCGGCCCCCGCCAGCCCCAGGTCCTCACCGCGGCAGACCGCAAATGCTCCACCTTCAACCTCCCCAGCCCCGCCGACCTCAACGAGCGCCCTGGGGTCCAGCTCGCCATCGCCCTCATTCTTCACAAAATCGCCAACAACGAGATCGATCCCCGTCGCGCCGGGCTCCTCCTCTACGGCCTCCAGATCGCCAGTGGCAATCTCAAACAGGAACGCCCCGACAAGAAGTACGTCCAACCCGAACCCGTCGAAGAAATCACGGAAGACCCCACCCACGGCCCCCTCGCCCCAGAAGGCGAAGTCACAGAACCCATCACGCCCTCGCAGAAGATCCTGCGCCGCCTTATGCGAAGGATGGAAGCAATCGACGAAGGCGGCCCTGAGGACAAGCACGGCTCCGTCCCTCACATTCAGGCAAAGGCCGCGCCAACTCCCAACCGAGCCTGCCGCCGAAAGCTCCTCCGATGCGCCCGCAAATTCGCCAAAAGCAAAAAGCCCGGCCGAAGCCGAGCTCTTTCACCGCATCTCTCCATCAAAGGGTAATAATATACTTGACTGAGTGAGGCGTTCTCGGTACAGTCTTTATATGGACACGCCGAAGACATTGCTAGAGGCTATCAAGTTCTTCTCAGAGTATGAGAACTGCCGTCAGTACATGATCGACGTGCGCTGGGCCGATGGTATCGTCCGCTGCCCCACTTGCGGGTCGGACAAGGTTACGTATCTGGAGAAGGCGCGGCTTTACAACTGCCGTACGAAGCACTCCAAACAGAAGTTCTCCCTTAAGGTTGGCACGATCTATGAGGACAGCGCCATCTCTCTAGAGAAGTGGCTTCCCGCGACGTGGCTCCTGTCCAACTGCAAGAACGGCATTTCCTCCTATGAGTTGGCCCGCGCTCTGGGCGTGACGCAAAAGAGCGCGTGGCATATGCTCCACCGGATTCGCAAGGCTATGGAAGTCACCGGGGATGCCCCGATGGGTGGCGACGGCAAGACGGTCGTAACGGATGAGACGTTCGTGGGCGGCAAGGTCACGAACATGCACCACAAGCGCCTCCAGAAGCAGAAGAAACAGGTTCGTCCCGAGCGTGTTCAGCAATACAACAACGTCTGGGGTAACAAGATTGCCGTGCAAGGCATCTTCGACAAAGAAACCCGTGAGATTCGCGCTAAGGTCGTGCCCAACGTCCGCCGTAAGACTCTCCAGAAAGAGATCCTTGCTAGCGTCGTGTGGGGCTCCACGATGCACACGGACTCGGCAAGCGTGCATTCCAACCTAAAAGAGAAGTTCGTCCACCAGACCGTGAATCATGCTGTCGAGTACGTTCGCGGAGAGGTCACCACGAACAGCTTAGGGAACTTCTGGTCGCTCCTGAAGCGGAACCTGAATGGTACTTACGTCGCGGTGGAACCTTACCACCTAGACCGCTACCTCGCAGAGCAGGTGTTCCGCTTCAACACAAGCAAGTCCATGAACGATTCAGCCCGCTTCCGCAAGGCTCTCTCCCAGATCGTGGGCAAGCGCCTCACCTACGCCGAAGTCACGGGCAAGGTGCAGCAAAGAGCTTAGGGTTGGCGCAGATCGTTGGGTTCAGATGCCGAACGGTCTGTATATGAAGCGTCAGGGCCGGGGACCGCGGGAGGGCTAGCTTCTCTCACGTCCTCCGGTCTGACCTGCATCAGCCGTCTCATCACACGCGTGAACCTGTCGAAGTCGCCGCTGATGTTCAGCGTGGACTCGCTTGCAGGCCTATTCCTAACAGTATCTAACCAAGAATTTTTAACCATCTGGATAGGATTTCACCGAATTCCAGTAGTGTCAATGTCCAACTCCACAGGATTTTCACACGCGCTGCAAAGTAACGAAACGCTACTTATTAGTAGCTTCGTGTACGTCTTGTGTTAGAGTAGCCATACGGAGAGAGCGAACATGAACCTCGACAAATTGCGTGATGCTCGGGACGAAGCTCGGAAGGGGCGCGCCGAACTAGCTGCGAAGTTAGACGAACTGCGCGCCGAACTCGCCGATGTGAGCAATCAGGAGAAGTTCCTTCTCGACTTGGAAACGTCGCTTGAACGAGCAATTGGAGTTTCGCAACATGGGGTCTTCAAGCTACACATCACTCACCCAGATTCGGACCATGGCCGGAGCGAGGAAGAGCGGCCCTATTGGGAGATCGCGAAAGAACTTCTGGAAGAGAAGAACGAGCCGATGACCGTTCCCCAAATGACACTTGCTCTTACTTCGCGTGGGTACAAGGTTCCTGGCGACGGACTTCGCGTGGCTATGATTCGACGACCAGATGTTTTCTCTAAGGCGGGCTATGGCCAGTACCGCTTAGCATCATGGCCCAAGGCTGAGACTGACGTGGAGGTGGAGGATGATCAGGAACTAACCCCGGAGGAGGCGTTCGGACAGCCTCTTACACCTGACACTCCATACCGGAGCCACGTGTTGGCAGAAGATAACCACGCTTGAATTTATGGAGACCTTTAGGAATATGAGAACGATCAGTCTCCCGTGAGGAGTCATCACGGGCGGCGTTGAACGAAGGAACCCCGGAACGCGAACTCCCCTAAGCAAGGAACGCGAACCGGGGCCAGACTCAGAGAGACCACCCGCAGACGGCTTGCGACGTTTGCGGTCCTAAAATATGGCCCAGTGGTGGAATTGGAATACGCACCTGTCTTTAAAACAGGCGTCCTAGCCGGGAATTGTGGGTTCGAATCCCACCTGGGCCATACCTAAAGAGATCCTGCACACGCCTACCGTTAGTTGCAAGGTTATTGTTCAAGGTGAGCCTTGACCGGCACGGGACTCCGCCTTGCGCCTCTCCGAAGCTCCTGAGACCCGCATCACTTTTCCCCAGGGGGCGATGGCAACTAGGACAATCTGTCCTAGTGTTTTGACATGTGAGAGCATGGCGGAATGTCCATCGTTGAGTGGGTTCTTCGTAGTACTCACGTTCGCCTTCGTCCTCTATCAGCAGCACCACTTGGCGAAAACTGTCGAAGGCTTACGCGACGAAGTTGACGACTTGCGCTCCGCCGTCCAAACACAAGAAGCGCTTACAGACCAGTGTCGCAATGAATAGCCGGGGCAATGCCTCACTCAGTCAAGTATGTTATTACCCATCAAAGTCCAGACGTAAGACCTATGTTTCGAATACTTTGAACAAAACCAGGGAGGGTACCCCAACCTAGTAGTTGAAGTTAACCTCTTCCGCCTCTTCCACACCGTAACGACGCAGCAGGTTCGGCAGGTTCTGGCTGAATGCCGCTCGCGGCATCACCGTATCGCACCCAACCTCCACAGCCTTGGCCTTCAGATCTCCCTGGATGGAAGAGAGGAAGCCAATAATGGAAGCCGAGCGCTTCAACTTGGTCTTCAGCTTCGGAATCAAGGTCAGAGGCTTCGCATTGGCGTTGTTTAGGTCGAACACGATCAGCGAAGGCTTGTTTGTATCCTCGCCGCTCGTCAGTTCCGCCAAAGCTTCCTTCTCGTTCTTGATGAATGCAACCTTCACGCCAAGTTTCTTCGCCGTTTCCTGCACCTTGGCCACGACGAACAGGTCCTCAACGAACATGTAAATGTGCGTCTGCGCATCCTCCGGAATCGGAACCGGCCGCGGAGCATTGTGGTCAATTGGCTGGTTGTCCCCAAAGTGCCCACGTCCACCTCGCCGCCCACGCATCTGGATTGTCGACGGCGGAGCATCCGCGAACTCCGACGACAGATCACGGTAGCTGTGGTCCATCGGACCCACAAAGCCACGCTCCTTGCCGCCCGGTCCCTTCACCTTCCGCCCTTGGTGCGAGACCAGGTTGCCGAAGTTGTCCGGCCTCCCGCCGCCCTCGCGCCGGTACGGCCGCTCATACCCACCCCGGTCTCCCGAGAATGGCCGATCCCCAACGGGCTGGCGTTCCCCACCCGCGCTGAAACCGTTGTTGCTCGCCTCGGCGCGGAATTCGGTACCTCCCGCACTCCCGGGACGACGCTCGCGGTCACGGAACTTCTTCTTCCAACGCTTGCCCTGACCTTGGCCTTGCCCCTGACCTTGACCTTGGCCTTGCCCCTGACCTTGCCCTTGGCCTTGGTTGCCGTTCTGTCCCTGCTGAAAGCCGTTGGTCGCCGGCCTGCGCTGGGTGTGTACGACCGCAGCACCCGCTGCAAGAGCCAGGCTCTCGCCTTCCATCACCACAGGTACTGGGGCCGCCACCACACCGTCCGCGCTTGGAGCAGCGCTTCCACCTTCCCCACCCGCAGCGCCAGGGGTGACCTGCTTCTTCCGCTTCCGCCGCCGACGGCGGCTGCTCTTGCTCTGCCCCATGCCCGGCCCAGGCTGCCCACCGGCCGAGGAGTCCCCTTCCGCGCCTCCTTCGAAGCTGTCTTCTCCGAAATCGCCTTCGAACGCCTCACCTGCAAACTGCGGCGAGCCTTCCATTACGTTTTGCTCTGACATTGTTTCGCTACTTCCCCTTGCCTTCGCGGTGGAGCACTACCGAAGCCACGCCGTCACGACTTGCGGCCCATAAGGCACGCGCGTGCGCCTGAATCCAGGAAACCCGACCTTTGTTTGCTATCAAGCGTGTTGCTCGCTCTCACTTCTGCCTTCGGCTCGCCCGGTGACAGACTTCACAGCAGTTCTTTGAAGGCCCATCCTCGAAGCCTTACAGCTTCGCGGACCGGCCAGATGCATCTCGCCTGTAGTGCATACTGCCTTCTGGTCTGAAACGGACCGTTGCGGCGATGACTTACCCTCGCCAGGCAACCGAGGCTCGTAGGCACTCCTGATCTGTTCCCGCTTTTTCCAGAAATCGGCTTGGTAGGAGTGACGGCCCCGTCTTGTTTGATTCTGGGTCCGCAGCAGCCCTGTACGCAGCCGGGACATCGCCGTCGGATCCGCCCCTTGCAGATGGCGACTACCCTAACGACCACATCCTACGCTAAGTCGCTGCGGAGCGCAACTACAACTTACGTGGAGAATGTGAGGGATATCCTGAAAGACCGCAGGCCATCCCCCCTCCCCGAGGAATGGCCCACAGCTCCCCAACGGCCAATCACTGGCCTCCTGAATGAGCCCTTGCGAGCCCGGCCCGACGAGTGGTGCTCTTTTAAGAGCATCTGTGTGTTCTCGCCGAGGTTGAAGATCCACCGGAGCTTCGCTCCCGCGATCTGACAACATGTACGTAGCAATCAGCGTGCCAAAGCCTTGAAGCTGCTTTCGGCCTGAAATCTTTGAAGGCGGAGGGCGGCCGCCGCCCCAATCAACACAAATCCATATTCGACTGGCCTTTGTCTCTAAATTTCGGAAACTACTCTGGGGTTGCCCGGCGTGGAATGCGGTGCTCCTATATAATTTTGTTAGCCGGGTAAGACTGTGCGTCCGTAGCCGTCGATCCAATCGAGCCGTATGGGCGACGCACAGGGCGCGTACCGTTTCGTTCCCTGGCTGCTGCAGCCGAGCGGGTTCCCGCATCATGCGGCACATCTCACCTCCAAGACAATGCTGTAAGGAGTTACATACACCGCATGAATCGTAAGTTGCCTCTTGCTCTGGCGATGGCCTCAGCCCTTGCCGCTCCCAGTCTGTACGCTCAGACCGCCCCGGCCCCTGCAGCAGCCGGAGCCCCCGCAGCAGTTCCCCCTCAGGCAATTCCCGCAAAGATTGCTGTCATCGATGTACAGGCTGTCATCGTGAACACCAACGAAGGCCAACGCGCGTTCGGCGAGATCAACAAGAAATACGAACCGCAGAAGAACAAGATCGAAGCTCAGGGAGCAGAGATCGAGACGCTGCGCAAGCAGGTGCAGGCTCTGCCGGCGAACACCAGCGACGAGGAGCGCGCCAGCCGCCTCAAGACGATCGACACCAAAGAGAAGCAGTTGCAGCGTGACAGCGAAGACGCGCAGAACGCTTACAACAACGATATGAACGAGTCTGCGGGCAAGCTGTACCAGAAGGTCGGTCAGGCCGCAGTCAAGTACTCCCAGGAGAACGGTTTTACCCTGATGCTGAACGTCGGCGGCAACCAGCAGGCACAGGCAGTGAACCCCGTGCTCTGGTGGCAGGCGACGACCGACATCACGCAGGCCGTCGTGAATGCTTATAACGCGAGCTCCGGCATCGCAGCACCGCCGCCGTCAGCTCCCAGCCCGACCCGTCGCACAACCCCGCCGGCCACTACTCCCAAGAAGTAGACCGGTAACGAGACAAAGAGAAAGGCGGGACTCTTCGGAGTCCCGCCTTTCTCTTTTAACCACTCGCGAGCGTCCTGGTGGACGGAGCGTCCGACATCACCTATTCCTCGCCAACCTTCAGCACCGCCAGGAAGGCCTCTTGTGGAATATCAACTTTGCCGATCCGCTTCATGCGCTTCTTACCTTCTTTTTGCTTGTCCAATAGCTTGCGCTTGCGGCTGATGTCACCGCCGTAGCACTTGGCGATCACGTTCTTGCGGATGGCAGTCACCGTCTCACGAGCGACGATCTTCGATCCGATGGCGGCCTGAATGGCAACCTCAAACATCTGTCGTGGGATCAGCTCGCGCATCTTGGAGACGAGCGCCTTGCCGCGGTCGTAGGCGAAGTCACGATGCACAATAATCGATAGCGCATCCACCGGTTCGCCCGACACGAGGATGTCCATCTTCACCATGGGTGAGACCCACATGCCCGCGAGATGGTAGTCCAGCGAAGCATAGCCGCGTGACACGCTCTTCAGACGGTCGTAGAAGTCGAGCACGATCTCATTCAACGGCAGCTCGTAGGTGATCATCACGCGGGTCTCGGAGACATACTCAAGGTTCTGTTGACGGCCGCGCTTGTCTTCCACCAGCTTCAGAATGCCGCCGACGTACTCTTCATTGGTCAGAATCTTGGCCGTGATCACTGGCTCTTCGACGGTTTCAATCTCTGTCGGATCCGGCCACCGAGAAGGATTGTCCACTTCCAGCACGGAGCCATCGGTCATCGTCACCTTGTAGCGAACGCCCGGCGCCGTGATGATCAGGTCCAGGTTGTATTCGCGCTCCAGCCGCTCCTGGATGATCTCCAGGTGCAGCAGCCCGAGAAACCCGCACCGAAAGCCAAAACCCAGCGCAACGGAGCTCTCCGGCTCGAAGTTGAAAGAGCTGTCATTCAGCCGCAGCTTCTCAAGCGCGTCACGTAGCAGCCCATGTTCGTGTGAGTCGACCGTATACAGGCCGGCGAAGACCATGCTCTTGATGTCTTCAAAGCCGGGCAGAGCCTCGGTCGAGGGATTGTCGACGTGCGTGATCGTGTCGCCAATCTTCGTATCCGCTACGTTCTTAATCGTCGCAACAAAGAACCCGACCTCACCCGCACTCAGCTCCTGCAGCTCCACCGGCTTCGGCGTCATCACGCCCAAGGAGTCGACCTCAAAGGTGCGTCCGTTCGACATGATCTTGATCTTGTCGCCCTTGCGCAGCCGACCGTTGATGACGCGAGCTAGCACGATCACGCCGCGATAGGCGTCGAACCAGGAGTCGAAGATCAGCGCCTGGAGCGGCTTGTCCGCTTCACCCTTGGGCGGTGGCAGCAGATGCACTACGGCTTCGAGGATCTGCTCGACGTTGAGGCCCGTCTTCGCGCTGACCGCAACGGCATCGTCCGTGGGCAGACCCACAGACTTCTCGATCATCTCTTTGGTGCGCTGGATATCGGCGCTGGGCAGGTCGATCTTGTTAATGATTGGGATGATTTCGAGCCCATTGGAGATCGCGAGGTACGCATTCGCCAGGGTCTGCGCTTCAACCCCCTGCGAGGCATCCACGACCAGCAGCGCCCCCTCACAGGAGGCCAGCGAACGCGAAACCTCATAGCTGAAGTCAACATGACCAGGCGTGTCGATCAGGTTCAGCTGATAGTCGTTGCCGTCCGACGCACGGTACATCATGCGCACCGTATGGGCCTTGATAGTGATCCCCCGCTCGCGCTCCAGGTCCATGGCATCAAGCACCTGCTCCTGCATCTCGCGCGCGGTCAGCGAGCCCGTAAGCTCCAGCAGACGATCGGAGAGGGTCGATTTGCCATGGTCGATATGCGCGATGATCGCGAAGTTGCGAATGTACTTGGGGTCCATCTAGCTCTGGCTTTCCGGCGAGGGCGAAAACCACTCGAAAGTCTAGGATACCAGTGCAGCGGCCAGCCCCCACTCGCTCATCAACGACCCTCGGTGCGGGGACGCGGAACGACTTCTACAATAGAAGCAGATGGCAAGCGTTCGGCGGTCTTCCTCCCCAGCCCCTCAAGCTCCAGGCCGCACCATGTTCGGGCCCCGAGGTCTCTCCGCCTCCTTTCTCCTGGGCTCGCTCCTGGTCCTGTTCTCGTCAACAATGACGGCGCAGCAGCCACGACCAACAACGACTCCTGCACTGCAGACCCCTGCAATCCCCCCCGCACCGCAGGTGAGTGTGCAGGAGCAGTACGCGGCGCAGCAGCATGCGTTGAAGATCCAGGACCTGGTGAACCGCGCGCATGCCAGCTATCTGTCGGGGGTAAACAACTACAACAACAACAAGCTGGATGCGGCGAGAACGGACTTTGATGCTGCCGTAGACCTGATGCTTTCGTCCGGAATGGATGTGAAGAACGATCCACAGCTGTCGGACGAATTTGAGCGGCTGCTCACGGCCATCAACTCGCTGGAGATCGTGGCGCTGAAGCAGGGCAATGGTTTTTCGCCGAAGGAAGAAGAGACGCCGCTGGATGTGGCGTCCACGGATGTGACGTTTGCGCCGGACCCGGCGCTGGTCGGCAAGATCGCGGCCGAACTGAAGACCACGCAGTCTGATCTCCCCTTGGCTGTCAACGACTACGTTGCCGGCTTTATCCGGTACTACTCCAACTCCCCTGCAGGGCATGCCCATCTCGTTCGCTCGTTGGAGCGCGCCGGCAAGTACCATGCCATGATCTCGCGCGTGCTTGCGCAATATAATGTCCCACAGGATTTGATCTATCTTGCCGTCGCCGAATCGGGCTTTCAACCACAGGTGCTCAACCGCGGCTCCGGCGCAGGCGGCATGTGGCAGTTCATGCCCTTTGCCGGCGCCTATGGCCTGGCGCGCAACGGCTACTTCGACGAGCGCTTCGACCCAGAAAAATCCACGATTGCCATGGCCAAGTACATGAAGTCGCTCTATAACCAGTTCGGCGACTGGTACCTGGCGATGGCCGCCTACAACTGGGGGCCCGGCTACGTGCAACGAGCCGTGCAGCGCACCGGCTATGCCGACTTCTGGGAACTCTATCGCTTAGGTGCGATCCCAGCCGAAACCCGGAATTATGTGCCGGGTGTCCTCGCCGCGGCGATCATGACCAAGAATCCGCAGCAATATGGATTGAGCAGCGTTGTGCCGGAAGCGCCTGTCCTGTCGGATACGGTCACAACGGATTATGCACTTGATCTCCGCCTTGCTGCCGACCTTACAGGAGCAACGGTTGCGGAGATCGTTGCGCTGAACCCTGCGCTTTTACGCTTATCTACACCGCGCGACATCTCCTATGACCTTCATCTGCCACCTGGGACCAAGGACGCGTTCCTCACGCGCATCAAGGACATCCCCGAAGAGGACCGCGCGATCTGGCGCTTCCATGTGGTGAAGGCTGGCGAGACGCTTGAAGCAATTGCGTCATCATTCCATGTCAGCTCATCAACGCTGGCCACCTACAACGAGGTCACGCCGACGCAGCCGGTAGAGGCTGGCGATGAGCTGGTGATCCCGATCTCTTCCGGCGCAAGCTCTATGCCCGGGCAGCAAAAGTACACGGTGCATCGCGGCGATTCGCTCGTCACCGTGGCTGACCGCTTTGGCGTAACGGTGGAGCAACTGAGGGACTGGAACAGCGGCATCGGAGGCCATCTCACGTCGGGCCGCTCAATCTATGTGGCCGAACCGATACGTCTTGCGCCCGGAGGACGAAGCTCACGTCGCAGTCGCAACGCGCATGGCTCCCCTTCCTCACACGGCAAAGCAAAGAGCAGTCGCAGCACATCGCACAGCAGTGCAGCCCGTGGTGGAGCGCATAGCAGTTCATCGCATGCGAGAACTTCATCAGCGCGCAAGAGACATCGCTGAACAGTGAAAAGAACAGCGACGCATCAACTTCGATTCATCCTCAAGCAGAAAAAGAGCTTGCACCAAAAGTAGTGCTTGCTATTTGTGTATTCACGGCGTACATCTGTTGCTAATCTTCGCGCAAGAAGGCGTGTTTGCTGGTGCACTTCACTGCAGCAACGCCAACCAAGCGCACCACATTCTGCACGATGTCTTCAACGGGCAGAACGCATGGAGAAGCAAACGATGCTGGACGATGAAACCCTGAAGCTCTACGCAGCCGCCGACAACGACGACCAGGATGATGATGATGTGGACCTGGACGCGGCTGATGAAGAAGACGAGGAAGAGGATGAAGAGTTCAGCCCCGATGGGGAGCCTGCTGCAGACGTAGAGTCGCGGGATGAGATGACCATCAAGGTGGGCAGCACGCATCGTGAGGACGCACAGATGGATGCAGTAGCAAGCACGCCGCTGGGTCCGTACGATCCGCCCGATGCGCTGTCTCGCTTACCGCAACGCGATGAAGCACTACCCAGCGTAGGTGAATCGCTGCGCCGCTCCGCAGAGGACGCAAAGGCGAGGCGGACCAACGGCGCTGCGCAGAAGAAGTCAGCCAAGACTGCCGTGAAGAAGTCAGTTCCGAAAACGGCTGCGAAGAAGATGACGACAAACAAGGTCGCCGCGAAGAGTAGCGCAAGTCAGAAATCGACGCCGAAGAAGGCAGCTGGCAAAAAGACAGCCGCCAAGAAGACAGCAGCCAAGAAGACGGCGACGAAAGGCGTACCCGTGAAGTCCTCCAGGGGCGCTGTCAAAAAACTTTCAAGTTCCGCCGCGAAGTCCGACCGGACTTCGCGGGGAGGTGCTGTCTCCAAAAAGACGGCGAGTACAAAGGGCAGTGGCAGCACAAACTTCACATCGAGAGGTAAGACCTTGGCAACCAAGAAAGCAGCCGAAAAATCCCCGGCAAAGAAAACCGCAGCAAAGAAAACCGCAGTAAAGAAGACGGCGACCAAGAAGACGGCCGCCAAGAAGACACCGGCGAAGAAGACGGCAGCAAAGAAGAGCCCAGCAAAGAAGACTGCTGCCAAGAAGACAGCCACCAAGAAGACGGCGTCGAAGAAGACCGCCTCGAAGTCGGCCAAGTAAACAGCCCTGCGCTGTCATGCCCAGGAAAACGCCCGCACTCGGTGAGTGCGGGCGTGATCTAAGCTACACAGCAGCGGGGCTTACTTCATTGCCTGCAACGCCGATAAGATCTCGGCGCTGTGGTTGGCAATATCCTTGACCTCCCACATCTTCACAATTTTGCCGTCAGGCGAGATCAGGAAGGTGTCGCGCATGGCGATGCTGGTCTGGCTGCCGTTCATGGTCACCTGGCGCACGGGTACGCCATAGGCATCGACGACCTTGTGGTTGGGGTCGGCGAGCATCTTGAAGGTGAACGAGTCCTTGGTGCACCAGACCTTGTGGCTGTCCACCGTGTCCATCGAAACCCCAAGCACAACTGCATTGGCCGCCTGGTACTTCGGCAGGTCGCGCTGGAAGTTATGCGCCTCCAGCGAGCAGCCTGATGTCTGGTCCTTGGGGTAAAAGTACAGCACCACCCACTTGCCCTTGTAGTCGCCCAGGCTCACAGGCGCATTCTCCTGTGAAGGCAACGTAAAGCTCGGGGCTGCGGTTCCGACCGGCGGCATATCCGCCGCAACGGCGGAAGCAGCGGGAAGCATCAGCGACATGGCGCCAATGCAGGCGGCAACGTTGTGAAAAGCGCGTCTTGCAAACATAGGAAAAGCTCCTTCGGCGCGTTTCTTTCAAAACGGCTGCCTTCGCGCCGGTGCCCCTTATGGTACGCCTTTGCTGTGATTCGGCATTACGTTTCGCGCAGCACGCTTGCCACGTCAAACGAGTTTAGGGTAACGGGGCCGAAGCGCCCACGATAGCTATCCCCGCCCCATCGGCCAGTCGCACCATGCCTTCGCGGTCAAACAGCAGTGTGCGCCCGGCTTCAACGCAAAGGCAGGTTGCCCCTGCCGCTCGCATCGCGTGTACGGTTGGCACGCCTGCGATCGGCACATCGAAGCGCATGTCCTGTCGAGGCTTGGCCACCTTCACCACAGTCAACCGGCGCCCAAGCGTGCTGGCCTCTGCCTCAAGGCTGAGCATCAACTCGCCTGCACGCGCGATCGTTGCGTCGGTGCCCTCCATGGCCTCCACCGCCACACAAGCCCCTGCAGCAATGACCACCGTCTGCCCCAGATCAAAGCCAGCAATCCCGCGCGCGACTTGGAGGCCGTAGCCGATATCTTCCGCTTCGTTGGCGTCTGGTCCCCGCCGCGTGATGACGCCCTCGGGCGCGAGCATCGGCTCCAGAAAGGTGGTCGACGAGATCAGGGTGATGCCCTCATCTTCGAGCACCTTGGCCACCGCGCCCAGCAGCATATCGGTGTTGCGGGTACGTAGATTCAGGAGCAGCTTGGCTAAACGCCAGTCCGGCCGAATGCTGGAAAAGATCTGCTTATGCCGAACCTGGCCAGCCATCACGGCGCGCGACACACCTTCGCGTTGGAACGTTTCGATGAGGCGCGACAACTCACCTAACGAGAGCCAATGCACACGGACTCCATCCGCATCACGCGCCGCACGTTCGTTGATCTCCGGGTCAGTCTCTTCCTTGATCGCAGCCACCACAACACGCAGCCCCTGCGCGCGTGCGGCATCCAGCAGCAGAAAGGGGAAGCGGCCGTTCCCGGCAATCAGGCCCAGAACGCTGTTTGGCATCATGAGGCTACTTGATCACCCCGCGCTCACTCTTCGCGATGAACTCGGCAAGGTAGGCGACCCGTTCGCCAAACTCGCCCGTCGCGACCTTTCCGCGAATAGCCTCCACAGCCTGGGTAGTGTTCAGGTGCGATCCCTGCAGCAGTCGATACGCGGCGCGCAGTTGTTTGATCTCCTCGGCCGTGAAGCCGCGCCGTTCCAGGCCAACCTTGTTCAGGCCGAAGGCGCGGTTCTCCCGACGAACGCTGGTGAGCGAGTAGGGCATTACATCCTGCGTGATGGTTGTTCCGCCGCCGATATAGGCGTAGCGCCCGACCGTACAGTACTGGTGCACAGGGTTCAACGCGCCCACCACCGCGTAGTCCTCCACCGTGACGTGCCCGGCCAACGTGGCGCCGTTGGCCAGAATGACGCCTTGCCCGATTTGGGAGTCATGCCCGATGTGCGTGTACGCCATGATGAGGCAGTCATTGCCGACACGAGTGACGCCACCGCCACCCGCTGTTCCGCGCGAGATCGTCACGTACTCGCGAATCACGGTTCTTGCACCGACCTCACAACGCGTCGGTTCGTCCCTATACTTCAGGTCCTGTGGACTTACCCCAACAGCCGCAAACGGGTGAAGAACAACACCATCACCCAGCGTGGTATGCCCATCCAGCACAACGTGCGAAACAAGCGAGCAGTTCTCGCCCATCACAACATCCGTCCCTACCGTGCAGAACGGGCCGATGGTGCAGCTCCCGGGGACGACCGCTCCGACGGAAATCACGGCCGTTGGATGGACGTTCGGTGTAGCCGCGCTTTCGTTCGTGCTCCCCATCACAGCCTTACTGCGCCGCCTGCTCGGTCCCTGATTCGGCTCCGGTTGCAGGCTTCGCCTTCCGTGGCCGAGGGACCAGCATGCAGGTGATGACGGCCTCAGCCGCCACAGCGCCATCCACCGTGCACACGCCTTGCATCTTCACCACGCGCGAACGCCAGTTCAGCACCGTGACTTCAATGCGCAACTGATCGCCCGGCACAATCTGCCGGCGGAAGGTGGCTTTATCAATTCCGGTGAACACCATCAACTTGCTGTCCCGGTCAGGCACCTCGGTGAGCAACAAGGCGCCACCAGCCTGCGCCATCGATTCAATGGTCATCACGCCCGGCATGATGGGAAAATCCGGAAAGTGGCCGGTAAACTGCGGCTCATTAGCCGTGACATTCTTGATCGCCACAATGCGCTGCTTCCGCTCCATCTCGATTACCCGGTCGATCAGCAGAAATGGGTAGCGATGGGGCAGAATCTCCATGATCTCGGTGATGTTCAGCGTTCGTTTCTGGGTTGGGGCTGCACCCGGTTCGGCAACAGTCACTTCCTCGACCGCGCTTGCGGTGTCCGTTTCACTCATAGCGTCGCCCAGAATATCAGCCGGAGCTACTTCTTGTTCAACGGCCGGTCCGGGTCGAACAGATCCGGCGCGAACTGCAGGCCATATTGCACCTTGGACAGGAACCGCTGGCTCACCATATCGCCGTTCTTGTATCGCGTGATCGTCAGCGCGGTCATGATGCCCTGCACAGGCTGCCAGTTGTCATAGCGCTCCACATCGGTGTCGAGGTCCTTGTACACGGCGTCACGCCACTGAAAAGTTCGGCTGCGAGGAAGGTGCGTCTCCTGATCAAGGGTCAGGGTAATCCCGTCGTTGTCCGCCGTCAGGATGCTGACCTTATCCACCAGATGCCTGTCGTCCATGGACGAGCCTTCAAACGTGACCAGCGTGTCTGGACGCTTTAGCCAGTCGGTGACCGCAAGGTCGATGGTGTGGCGCCGGCGGCGCTGAAACTCCTCTACGTCGACCTTCAGCAGCTCCTTCCGGCCGCGGAAGGTGATCTCGTAGCCATTGTCCGCGGTCCAGATCTCCGCGACGTCGCGCTTGCTTGTGGGAATAAACACGCCCATTTTGGAGACGATCACCAGGCGCTCGCCGAAGGGCTGTAGGCGTAGGTACTCCTCAAATTGCGTCTCATACGGATTGGGTGCGCTCTTGTAGAAGGTCGCGCCCTTGCCCTCAAGCCGCTCCGTCCCGCGGTGCAGCCACTTGTCACCCCCCAAAGCCTGCACCATCTCGTCCAACAGCTTGCGCCCTTGTGTCGACTCGCCGGTGCCCTGCGGTGCCGCGGCCCCGGGCGTTGGGGTTTGCCCGTGAAGCCGACCTGAGGCTAAACACATCAGGACCACTGCCGCGAAAATCCGAAGAATCCGAAAGCTCCGAACCCAACTACCTGCTCTACCCACGTCCACCACTCCATCGACCCTTCGCAACGCTCACCCCACCAGAACGGCGCCGCCGTTCACATTCCATATCTCGCCCGAGATGAAGCCGGCCCACGGCGTACACAGAAAAACGATGGGCCCGGCGATCTCCTCAGGCTCCGCAGCGCGGCCAAGCGGAATGAATGCCAACGCCTTCTTGGACGCCTCCGGGTCGCTCAAAGTTCCAGCCGACATCTCGGTCCGCACCCATCCGGGCGCCACGCAGTTGCAGAGAATCCCCTGGGGCGCGAGTTCGCTCGACAGGCTCTTTGTCAGGCTCAACAGGGCACCCTTGCTGGCCGCGTAGTCGGCGTGAAAGGCTTCCCCTCGCTGCGCCGCCGTGGAGGCCACAAGGATGATGTGACCACGCACAGCTCGACCGCTCAACTCACCGCTCGGCCCACCGCTCACGAGCGGAGTTGACGGTGAAGGCCACGTAATCGCGTCGCTGTACACAACCTCCTCCAGCAGTTCGCGCGCATGAACGTCCTCTTCAGCCTCGGTTGCCGGCGTGGCTTCTCCCGGCCCGTACTTCGCGGCTCCGACGAAGGCCGTCACGTCCGTCTCGCTGTTCAGCAGAGAGTTGGGAGGAGCCGCACCCATCGTGGCCGGGGAGCCCGGCCGAAAAACCGCAGCCTGCGTTCCCAGCATCTGCCGTGTGCCCGCGCGCACCAGGCCGAACACGCTCTCCAGATTGATCCCCATGGTGCCGCGCCACTGCTCGGTGCTCATGCTCGCGATCGGCTGATCGTGCGGCGGCCAGATCCCGTGATTGATCACCAGGATGTCCACCCGGCCAAACACCGCCGCCGCCTGGTTCACCAAGGCCTCACCCTCCTCTGCGGTCGATAACTCCTGCTGAATGCCGCGGCAGAGGTCTTCCCCGCCGGTCTGAGCGACCAGAGCTTCCGCCTCCGCCGCTCGGCTGCGGTAGCTGAAGACGACCTTCGCCCCCGCCTCGCGCAGCAACCGAACCGTCGCCGCCCCAATCCCGCGCGAACCGCCCGTCACCAACGCCACCTTGCCCTCGAGCGAGAGTCGCAACCCGCCTACACCTGTTTGCCCCGGAAAACTCATCTACCCGTTGTAGCAGGAGCGCGACCGCTCGCATACCGACACTTCCGGCGAGCCGATCCTTCCCCTGCAAGGAGATCTCTCAATGCGCTACGTCCTGCTTGCCTGCCGCATCCTGCTCGGCCTCATGTTCTTCGTCCTGGGGCTAAACAATATTCTCGGGTTCCTCAAGATGCCGCCTCCGCTCAACCCGGATGCGCTCACGTTCGTGACCATCCTCCACGCGAGCCACTGGATGACCTTTGTGGGTGCCTTAATGACCATCGCCGGCCTGCTTTTGCTGGTCAACCGCTTCGTGCCGCTCGCCCTGGCTCTGCTCGCGCCCATCTTGGTGAACATCCTGCTGTACCACGCTCTCCTGTGGCCACATGGAGCGGCGCTCGGCATCGTGGCTGCTGTGCTGGAGTTGGTGCTGATTGCCGCATACTTCCGCAACTTCCTCCCGCTGCTGGCGATGAACCCGGAAGCTGAAATCCGGCGGCCCTGAACTGTGTCGAATGCTATGCTGCTTGGGCAGCGACCGTGGGCCCAAGCCGCACGACATCTCTTCGAGGTCTTCCGCACATGAAAGTGCTTGCCCTGATCTGCCAAGTCCTCCTTGGGCTTATGTTCATCGTCTTCGGCTTTAACGGATTCCTTCACTTCATTCCTATGGGCCCGCCGCCGCCGCCCGATTCGCCGGTCGGAAAGTTCATGAGCGTGATGATGGGCAGCGGCTGGCTGTCGATCGTTTCAGCACTACAAGTCCTTGGCGGCGCGTTGGTCCTCGCTGGCGTCACGGCACCGATCGGGCTTGTAATCCTCGGCCCCATCATCTTCAATGCCCTGCTGTTCCATATCCTGATGGCCGGCGGTCACGGCATCGGCCCTGCCGCGTTCGCGGCCGTGCTGGAGCTCGTCCTGATCTATGCCTACCGGGCCCACTTCGCGCCCATCTTTACAGTCCACGCCAAGCCCACTTTGCAACCCTAGGCTGAGAGCAAAGCAATCTCGACTGAGTAAGAGTCGCGGTGTGGCTCTTACTTTGCCTTCTTCCTGCGCGAGCCCGCTGGCGTTGCGGTTTCGGCTTGTTGTCTACGCGCGGCGATCAGCGAAGCGCGCTCTTTGGGCGGCAGCGCAAGTGCCTGCTTCGTCTTGGGCGGAAGCTTCTCATACGTCATCGCATGTGCCAATGCGAACAGCTTTTCCCACTCACGCACGGGCACCACGTCCCACCGCTCGGCTGCTACCCAGTGAATGCGCGCAAAATACGGCGCAGGACGGAAGCCTTCCACCTCGACCAGTTCCGCCGCACGTTCAGCGCCCGCTGCGAAGGAAACGACCGCGCCCCGGCCATCAAGGTTCACCAGGACAAACATCTTGCCCCCGATAGCCTTGTCCCCCGCCCAGAAGACAAGATTGTCGCCCCACTGCATCGTCTCCGCCACATGGGGAAGGCTGAGGAGCATTTGCCGCGCGCGTTCGGCATCCATGCCCCGCAGTGTACCGCCATAGGCTCGCCTTACTCAGCTTGATTTGTTGGCCCGGGCCTTGTTCCCCCCGGCTTTACGCAGCTTGCTGCCCGCAGACTGGCGTGCATCTTCCTTACGTTCGCCGCCGGTCTGGTGAGGCTTGGGCTTGCAGCTTCCCTTCGTGCCCGCTTCCTTGCCCGGAACACGCTCAAAGCCCGGCCAGCATGCCGGTCCATCCCCTGTGGACCGCTTCTGTTTAATGAGCGACTCTTTCTTACCCTTGGCCGCAGTCTTCTTCGCCGCGCTCTTCTTGGCGGCAGTCTTCTTGGCGGCAGTCTTCGCGGGCGTACGTTTGGACGCGCTCTTCTTCGCTGCCGATTTCGTTCCCGCAGTTTTCTTCGCGGAGGTCTTCTTGGTTGCAGTCTTCTTTGCGGTAGCCATGAGTGGCTTAGAGGCGGAACCACCTTGGGAGGTGCACTAGCTCCTATGCCATTTGCTCGGGGCACGTCACTCAATTCAACGTAATCGCAAACGGATCGGTCCTTTTGCCGTGGAACCATCGACAACATGGCCGCCTTGCGTAATCACGATCAGTTCTTGTGCCACAAGACGGCGTGCCGCGTCGCGCGCCGGCTGCATCAGCGGCTCCCACGCAGTGCGTTCATCACTCGCAGCCACGACGCGCGCTGCTTCACTGGGGCAGATCGTCTTGCCCGCTCCACGTTCCCCCAGCAAGCGCATGATCTCCGCCTCAAGGCGCACGTCAGTACCACCGACCCGATGACGACGGCAGCTGTCCGAGCAGAACTTCACCTCGTCCCAGTTCTTCGCCCAGCTCTTGCGCCACGTCATCGTGCGACCACACGCCGCACACGTCTTCGATGGAACAGCACCTTCGCTCTGCGGCTTGTTGCGGCGGTCCGGCATCGCCTTTTAGGATGCGCCCTTCGCTGTATCGCATCGTATAGCCGTGGACGCCATCAACGGAACGACCCTTCGTATTGCTACCTGGAACGTGAACTCCATCAAAGCGCGCCTCGACCATGTCACGGCTTGGCTCGGAACCGTCAGCCCCGACATTCTGCTGCTCCAGGAACTCAAGGGCCTGGAGTTTCCTTCGGCTGTCTTCGAGCAGATTGGGTACAAGAGCGTCGCCGTGACACAGAAGACCTATAACGGCGTAGCCGTGCTCGCACGCCAGCCGATCAAGTGCCTGAGCACCACGCTGCCGGGAGATGAAGGCGACAGCCACGCGCGCTTCCTCGAGACGGTCATCGGCGACTTGCGCGTCGTGAACATCTATCTGCCAAACGGCAACCCCATCGGCACCGACAAGTTCACATACAAGCTCACGTGGATGGACCGGCTGCGCGCCGAGATGGACCGCTGGTTGGCTGACGGCACACCCACGATCATCGGCGGCGACTTCAACGTAATCCCCGAGGACATCGACTGCGACAAGCCCGCCAACTGGGTCCGCGACGCGCTCTTTCAGCCCGAGCCGCGAGACCGCTACCGCGCCATGCTGGCCGCCGGTTACACGGACGCCTTTCGGGCGCTGCACCCCGAAGAAGGCGGGCAATTCACCTACTGGGACTACTTTCGGCAGGCCTTTGAGCGCAACCGCGGTATTCGAATCGACCATTTCCTGCTGTCACCCGAACTCGCTCCTCGCCTGCTGAGCTGTGAAATCGACCGGGCACCACGCGCGCAGGAGAAACCCTCGGATCACACCCCGATCGTCGTCGGGCTGCGGCCGTAGAAAACCGCCGTGCGTGAGCGCGCCACGCCTTTCGATACACTTCAATCTGTCAGCATGTCTTCCCAAACCAACACTGCTTCGCTCCCCGCCCTCGCCTTTGCCCCGGTCGAGCAACAACTCGACCTCATCACAAAAGGGGCGGCAGAGATCATCCCCCCCGCAGACGCGAGCGCGCCGGATGCCCTTCGCGCAAGGCTTGAGGAGGCCCGCCGCACAGGCGTCCCCCTCCGCATCAAGGCCGGCTTCGACCCCACTGCCCCGGATCTGCACCTTGGCCATACCGTGCTCATGCGCAAGCTGAAGCACTTCCAAAGCCTTGGCCACCAGGTGATCTTCCTCATCGGAGACTTCACCGGCCTGATCGGCGACCCCACGGGCAAGAACCAGACTCGCAAGCCCCTCACGCCTGAAGAGCTCGAAGCAAACGCCAAGACCTACAAGGACCAGGTCTTCAGGATCCTCGACCCCGAGAAGACGGAAGTACGCTACAACTCCGAATGGATGGCTCCCTTCGGAGCAGACGGCATGGTGCGGCTTGCGGCCCAGTTCACGCTTTCACAAATGCTGGAGCGTGATGAGTTTCACAAACGATTCCAGGACGAGCAGCCCATCCACATGCACGAGATGCTCTACCCCATGGTGCAGGGCTACGACTCCGTTGCGCTGAAGGCCGATGTGGAACTGGGCGGTACGGACCAGAGGTTCAACCTGATGCGCGGCCGCGACCTGCAGCGGCACTACGGCCAGAAGCCCCAGATCATCCTCATGACGCCCATCCTCGAGGGCCTTGACGGCGTGCAAAAAATGTCCAAGTCGCTGGGCAATGCCATCGGCATTCAGGAGCCTGCCTCCAGCATGTACGGCAAGCTGATGTCGATCTCTGATGAACTGATGTGGCGGTATTGGATCTTCCTGACGGACCTGCCTCAAAGCGAGATCGACCGCATGCAAGCCCAGGTCGCTTCGGGCCAACTGCATCCCATGCAGGCGAAAAAGGACCTGGCCTTCACGATTTCGCGAGAATTTCATTCAGCAGCAGAGGCCCAGGTTGCCGCGGACAACTGGGCGTTGCAGTTTCAGGCGCGCGGCATCGCATCCGATCTCCCGGAAATTGCGATTTCGCTTGCGATTGAGGGGCTTTTCGTTCCGGGAGCTGAGTTTGGCAGTCCCGACGCCCAGGTCCGAGTCACCAGGCTGCTTCAGCTTTCTGGGCTCACCGAGTCAGCGGGCGAAGCTACCCGCAAGCTGGCCGAAGGCGCCGTATTCGTGAACAATCAGCGACTTACAGCAAAGACGCTACCGTTCCGCGACCTCGGCGAATCCCCGGTGATGCGATTAGGCAAGAAGGCGTTGCGCATCATTTGGGAAACTTCGGTAATATGACCTTAAGCATTGCATCTTGCCGAGCAAGAGTTGCTAAGCAAACGTGTGCCGCACAGAGGCCGTGCAGCGCACTAGACCTACGGCCAGCATCCTTGGCGGCGATCGACTGCCGGGGACAGAGTCGCACCCTAAGGTTTGTCTGTGCCCCCGGTTCGGGCTCAGCTTAGCGCGACAATCTCTCCACTGATCTCCGGACATCGTCCGGTGTGCGCATCTCGATAGACCTTTGCGCCAGATCAGAGTGACGGGCCCCCCTTCCTTGGCGCGGGTCCTCGAAATCAAAACCTCCGGTTGTGCAGCATCCGTGCTGCAACTGCGTGTGTGGTCTCCACGCCTCCGGCCCTGCAATGACCTGCTTTGGTCATCATGCCCTGCCTTGGGCTTTGCTCCACATTTCCGCGTGTTGTGTTCGCACGTCGCTCGGAAACTTAAGTCACCCCGAAGTTGATTACTCGGTAACACCAAAGTGCTTACCGAAAGAACGGCTCCGGGATGCGGATACACCTACCTCAGCGCCAAAGTGAGCATACGAAGTTTTACAGGGCTTCCCGTGATCTCGTGCTGAGACCAACTTCTTGTGTGGGTAGGAATTTTTAGATGAAGCGTACGCTTTCCCTTCTGCTATTTGCCTTTTGCTCTCTTCTAATGACAAAGGCAGCCTTCGCGACTAACTGGTATGTCCGTGCAGACGGTGGTACCCGCTACTCCAACAACGCTACGTCGGGCCAGTGTGACGGTCAGTCGGACAAGGCCTACCCTGGGACCGGGACCAATCAACACTGCGCGTTCAATGACTATCGCTCGCTTTGGGACGACCGGGCCACCTACGGTTCCTACAACCCGGCATGGCACGGTGGCGACACCATCATCCTGGACAACACCAAACAGTGGCGCGTGGGCTTCGATCAAGGTCTCTCTGCCGGTGACCAGTGGTGCGTAGGCCAGAGCGGACCGTACTACTGCCACAACCCAACGGTTCCGGCAGGCACCCCACAGCAGCACACCCGCATCCTCGGCCGTAACTGGGCATCCTGCTCCACGGGTGCCGGACAGCCTGATCCCAGCAAGATGACGCAGATCTTCGGCGGCTACGGACTCGACATGGCGCTGAACCTCACCGGCGCACAGTATGTGGACGTCGAGTGCCTCGAGATCACCCGTCACTCCCAGTGCATAACCCACGGCTATCCTGCATACCCTTCCAGTTGCAACAAGTATTTCCCGATTGACGATTTTGACTCCGACGGCATCGTCACGGACACCGCCACGCACGATGTTCTTCTCCAGGACCTCTGGATCCACGGACATACGGATCGCGGCATCATCGGCCCGATTGGCGGTCTTGTAGCGACAAACCGGGTCAACATCGACACCAACGGCATGGCCGGATGGGATCTGGACCGGGGTGACGGGACCGGCAGCCCCAACGGTATCCTGAAGATGAGCTACACCACCATTCAGTGGAGCGGCTGCAACCCGGAGTATCCCGCAGTCGACCCCATCCCGGTGACCTCCTGCTACTCCCAGTCCACCGGTGGCTATGGCGACGGCATGGGAACCCCCATCACGCCCATGGTGAGCGTCTCGATCGACCACTCGATCTTCCGCTACAACACACAGGACGGTGAGGATTTCGGGCACGTCAGCAACGCGCAGAGTCTGTCGATTACCAACTCCGCAAGCTACGGCAACAACGGCGGTCAGTTCAAGTTCGCGGGATTCCAGAATGTCACGGTTGAGAACAACCTTGCCGTGGCGAATTGCCTGCGCATGTCCCAGCCACTTGCCGGCGCTCCCTCGACCTACAACCAGCACCTCAGTGACTTCTGCCGTGCACAAGATGCCCTGAGCTTCGACTTCAATAACAACGCCACGGCGTTGTTCGCGAATAACACCATCATTAGCTACGCTCCGACCACCTTCGACATCCAGTGCTACGACGCTACAAGCTGCGCCGGCACCACACTGACCATGACCAACAACGTTGTCATGGGTTATTCCAATCCCACCACGTTCAACATGGGCGGGCAGGTGGGCGGCGTCGGAGGCTTCTGCGGAGCCGGTTGCAACGGCTCGCAGCTACCTTTGGGCACCTTCAATCGCTCAAACAACCTGTTCTACGGCATACGCGGCGCCTGCATAGCGAACACCGTGGTCGATGCCCTGCATGGATCCTCCACTGGCGAGTCATGCCTGGATCCGCAGTTCAACAACGAACCTGCGCACTTCAACTCGGAAGCCACACTGGACGGCTTTGACTTCTCGCTGAGTTCCAGCAGCCCGGCGAAGTCAGGCGGCACCAATGTGACTGGTCTCATCGCCGACTACCTGGGCGCCACCCGCAAGAACCCGCCCAGCATGGGAGCCTTGGAGTTTGCCTCTGCCGTCAGTCTGAACACGTTGGCGAACTGGGTCTCCACAGCCGTCTCGGGATCCTCTTCATCCTCGACCGGCGGCGCTACGTCGACGGGCACATCGACTCCGCCAATTACCACACCGGCCCCGCCCCCGCCAACTCCACCCGTTGTTCCCAAGGGGCCGTATGCCACAAAGTTCGCATTGACAGCAACCAAGGGACCCAGCAAAGCAAACCCGGCGATCCTCACCGCGACGGTGACTGCGATCGCCACGAATACGGGAGCAGTCGGTGGCACCGTGATCATCTACACCAGTGCAAATTGGCCGGTCGCATCAGGCGCTGTGAACGCCAACGGAACGGTGAGTTGGACAGTTCCTCAGGGTCTGACTTCACAAACACTGCATGGCGTTTACAACGGCAGCATGAACTATGTGAAGTCGACTTCTAACCAGGTAAGCGGGCCGGCAACCCTGGCGATGTTCTACTAACACCCCACGACTACCCGGTATGCCCAAGAGCGCGGAGAACCTTCTCCGCGCTCTTGCGGTATATGTCATTAGCGTAACGAAACGGTCCAATGAAGTGAATGAAAGAGGACTGACTGTAGTCCACCTCGGGATGAGCCCAGTAGGAACAGTACTTCGGGAAGGGCAGTGGGACAGATCCTTCAGCATTGGCAATCAGCAGGTTCGAGGTCAACTGCTCACTTCCCCACTGGTTCCAGGTTCCCTCCGAGATACTACGCATCTTCTCAGAGAACCACTCGACTTTCGCCCTGCTGAGGGATCCCTTGGCAAAACCGACGAACCCGGCATTTCCCCGCAAGTACAGCAGGTTCTCCGCCTCTGGCAGGCGATCGAAGTTTCGTTCGCAAACAGCCTGGGGCTGTGGACTCGGGTTCGACTTCAACGCCTTCCATGCCTCAAGCATCGGCTGCACCTCGGGATGCGAGCGGTCGCCAAGCAAGGTGAAACACCGATTCTCGTCTATGCACATCTTCACTTCGGGAATCGCCGCAGAGGTCAGAGTGTCAGAGTCCAATTGGACGACATACCCTTGCTCCGTCAACTCGCTAATGAGCAACAAGCGCTCCCAACACCCTCCTTTGGGACACGACCCAGTACTGATTGAGGCAATGTCCACCAACGAAAGCGCAGCGATGTGCCTTCGCAGCAACGCACCATCTTCGGGCGTGAGCGATCCATCACTGAGAACCAAAACCCTGGGCGCGGTACCCAACTGCTTGACAAAGGACTTCAGCGCCAGAAGATACATCCGTACTTCGCCATGGCAGACCATGGACACAATGGTCACGGGGCTGTCTTCAGCAGCGAGGGGCGGTGTCTTCAGTAAGCCTCTGATGCCGAAGTCAAACCATGCCCGATGAAGAGCCCGTCTTGCCCGAAAGAACATACCCGCACCTTACCATGCGTACGCCTGCGCGCAAGGGTACGGCGGAGTGAACCGCCGGGTCGCCTTTTACACTACAACTTAAGGGTCTGCCTTCAATAACGAAGACTTCGATAAAGTCATCCCAGTGCCCACAGTCGACATCATCGTTCCCGCTTATAACGCTGCCGCTTTCCTGCCAGCCGCCCTTGATAGCGTTATTGCACAGACCTTTCCGGACTGGCGCATCATCCTGGTCGACGACGGCAGCCAGGACAACACACCGGAGATCGCTGGCGCCTACTCCTCAAGACTCGGGGAGAAGCTTCTCTACATCCGTCAGAGCAACGCAGGATTGCCGGCCGCGCGGAACACTGCAATTCGAAGTGCTTCGGCAGAATTGATGGCCCTGTTGGATGCGGACGACGTCTGGCTGCCCCGCCGGCTGGAGCTCTCTGTGGCTGCGTTCAGTGGTCGTCCGCAGGTGGGGCTGTCGTACGGATTCAACGCCCGCATCGATCCGGACGGTCAGGTGATTGACACCTTCACTCGGCCAAATGCTCATGCGGAAGGCTCTGTCGCGCGCTACATCTACATGCGCGAGCTGGATCTTCCCTGCCCAACGGTGACCTTTCGCCGCAAAGCCGCTCTGGAGGTCGGTCTGTTCGATGAGACACTGCGCGCCAGTGAGGATCGCGACATGTGGGTGCGCATCGCACAGCGTTATCAGGCGGCCCTCATCCCAGAAGTGATCGCGCACTATCGCGTCTCGCCCCAGGCAATGACCACGGATCCGGAGCGGATGTTCCGTGCGCAGATGCAATTCATCGACAAGCATTACGGCCAGCCTGGGTGTGACTGGCGCGCGCGTCGTGTCGCCTTGGGCTGGATCTACCGACAGCGCGCAGAGGCCCTGGCACAACGCCAACGCCCGCGCGAAGCCCTCAGCAGTGCACTTCACGCACTCAGCGCACATCCGTTCGATCTCAGGAACGCACGAACCGCTGCGTCACTGCTTCTCAGGCTCGCCCGGCCCCGCCCGCAAACAACCTGAAACGGCGTTGGTTACTGCTCCACCGCACCGATGCTGAAGCCTCCTGCCGAAGGTCGCGCTTTGCCCTCATAGTCGGTGCGCAAGTCTGGAATCCGCATCCCTGCATGAACAGCAGGGCTTGCCGGCGCGAGGTGGTAATTGAAGTTGTCCAGGTCGCTCTCATGCGAGAAGCGCGGCTCGTTGACGAACTTTGGATCCGCGCAGATCTCGGTCGACTCACACTTGATATTGCGCATCCCGGAGAAGAGGTTGTGGCTGCGTTGCCAGTTGCCAATGGGCTTCTCAGCGTAAAAATTACCGGGCCCGCCGCTCTTGCCACCCAACCCATATGTTGCAGGATTGTCCACGCCCTTCACTAGATTGTTGCGGAAGACGATCGTACTGCGAGAGCAGCTGTCATCCCAGCAGCCGATATCAAACGTGGTCGGCGAGTAGGAGACGATCGTGTTGTTATCCAGCACGGCTCTTGCGCCCTGGTGAAGATTGAATGAGATCGCATCGTTGGAGCGGCAATAATCGCCGAGATGCGCGTTAAAGCCCGCCGGCGTTCCCTGGATTGGCTGCGACATCCGCAGGCAGTTGCCAATGGCAACGTTGTTGACGAAGACCGCGTCGACAAAATTGCCCCCCCACTTGAACTGCCCGCCATTGTTGCCATACGAGAGCGAGTTGGTAATCCTCAGCTTGTGTGCACCCGTATCAACGTGCCCGAAATCTTCGCCGTCCTGCGTGTTGTAGCGAAACGTCGAGTGATCGATGACGACGTCCAAGCCCATGCCTGCGGGCGTCCCGATCCCGTCTCCATAGCCCCCATTGCTCTGGCCATAGCAGGAGATTGCAGGATTCGGATCCTTGACCGGGTACTCCTCATTGCAGCCGCTCCACTCAATCGTGGAGTCCAGAAAGTTGAATGTCGCGTTCAAGCTCGGCGTTGAATGACCATCGTCAAAGTCCCATCCAGCCATGCCGTTATACGAAATGTTGACTCGCTCCGCCGTGACTACACCGCCAATCGGACCAATGATGCCGCGATCAGGATGTCCGTGAACCCATACATCCTGGAGCAACAGATCATGGGTGTGCTGGTCCGTAAAGATGCCATCCTGGTCGTAGTCATCAAAGGGATAGTCTCGATGGCAGGCGACCGGCAGCATGGGGTCGCCATGGGTAACACACTGCGAGTGGCGCGTGATCTCCAGGCACTCCACATCCAGGTACGCCACGCCAGTAAGATTCATCGCGGTGTAAACGCCATGACCACCAAAGATCTGCGTCTTGGCGCTGTCCGCAGAGCAATGCTCATAGTTCCGTCCCAGAATGCGTGTGTGCTGCGATGGGGTTCCTGAAGGGATCGCCGGGTTCGAGCAGGTGATCGCCCCGTTCATCCCCGAGCACCACGGGTCGTTCGCCCCGGCCTGGTCGAAGCCCACCCTCCAGCCCTTCTTGTTCACATCCAGGATCACCGTGTCCCCTCCGGCGATTACCCAGGCCGTCTTTCCGTAGCTGTGCTGGTCGTCCCACAGAAAGCGGTAATCGTTGAAGGCGCAATGCTTGTTCGTTCCGCGGCCGGGATACGCTGCGTCAGCTTTGCCATCACACTGCCCTGAAGTCGCCGCTGCCGAATAGCGTGTGCCGCCGTCAGTTCGCACGTACCAGGTTTCAGCCGTCAGACTTCGCGGAAGAACCATCGACGCCGTAAATACAATCAACAACACCAACAACTGACGCTTGCTCATACGGTCCGGGATCCCTCGTCACGGCAGTGCGCGCGTTATCCCGCAAACCGCCGTGTTCGGCTATTGTGCCGGAACGCATGTGGCCATGAACAGGCGAAAGTCTACCCGCCCACCCCGGAGGTAATGACACTCGTCATGCGCACGCAGCGGGGAGCGCTGCTTCTTCTCGTCCGTCCAGCTCCCGGATCAACTCGTCGGCGCCCTGTGCGACACGCCTCCCCTGCCATGCCGCAGCCTCAGCCACACCGAGCATCCAACTCGCATGGCTCTCCGAACGGCAAACGTTGTGGGCTCCGGACCGAACGGCCTGGCCGCGGCCATCACCCTGGCGCAACGCGGCATCGCCGTAACCGTCTTCGAACGCAACAAGGGGATCGGCGGCGCTTGCTCCACCGCGGAGATCACCCTGCCAGGCTTCCGACACGACCTCGGCTCCTCGGTCTATCCGCTGGGAGTCGCCTCTCCTTTCTTCCGTTCCTTGCCGCTGGCACACTACGGCCTGCGCTGGATCGAGCCCGACGCCGCGGTCGTTCACCCACGCCCCGACCGTCCTGCCGCAGTCCTCGAACACGATCTCGACGCAACCGCCGCGCAGTTTGCGCAGGGAGCGAACACCCACGACGTCCGCGCCTGGCGCCTGCTCTTCGCCAGCTCGGTCCGCGACTTCCCCGAGCTCGTCGCCGACTTCACCCAGCCGCTCCTTCGCATCCCCTCCAACCCCGTTGCCATGGCCACCTTCGGCATGGTCGCCCTCTGGCCGGCGAGCATGCTCGCGAAGGCAGTCTTTCAACATGACGACGCTCGCGTGCTCCTGGCCGGGTGCGCCGGCCACTCCGTGCTTCCCCTGTCGCACATCGTCTCTTCCGCCGTCGCCGTCGTCCTTGCCGCTGCAGGCCATGCTTCCGGCTGGCCCATCGTGGAGGGCGGCGCCCAGAGCCTCACGGACGCCCTCGCGGCCTACCTCCGCGAGCTCGGTGGGCAAATCGTCACCGAACACCCCGTCCGCTCACTCGCGGGACATGCCCCCGGCTGACCTGACCTTCTTCGACACCTCCGTCCAGTCACTGATGAGCATCGCCGGCGATGCGCTGTCTCCCGCCTTTCGCACCCGCCTCGCCCACTTCCGCCGTGGCCCCGGCGTCTTCAAAATCGACTACGCCCTCTCCGAGCCAATTCCCTGGCGCGATCCAGCCTGCAAGCGCTCTGCTACCGTCCACATCGGCGGTTCACTCGAAGAGATGACCCGCTCCGAGCACGATGCCTTCGTCGGCCGTATCGCACCGCCCGAAGACGACAAGCCCTTCCTGATCCTCACGCAGCCCAGCCTCTTCGACCCCAGCCGCGCCCCCGAAGGCAAGCACACCGCCTGGGCCTACTGTCACACCCCGGCCGGCTCTACAGAGGATCGAACCCACGCCATCGAGTCTCAGATCGAACGCTTTGCTCCCGGCTTCCGCGACGTCGTGCTTGCCCGGCGGACCTGGAACTCAGAAGACTTCACGAACTGGAACCCCAACCTGCTGGCCGGCGATCTTTCCGGCGGCTCCATGACGCTGACCCACCTGCTCGCCCGGCCCACGCTGCGTTGGTACCGAACCTCCAACCCGCGCCTGTACCTCTGCAGCGCCTCCACGCCCCCCGGCGGCGGGGTACACGGTATGGCCGGCCACAACGCCGCTCTAGTGGCCCTCAAGGACGACGAGGACCACCTCAGTTAAGACCCCACGTCGCCCAGAGTCCGCCAGAAGCCGCTAGGCCCGGCAGCCCCTTCCAGTCCTCGCTGGCTCCCGAACCCCGGCTGACTCCGCGTCCGGTCCGAAGTGGAACCGCAGCGACAGCACCTCGTCGAACATCGACTCCCGGTCCATCAACGTCGGCTGATCCAGCACTTCCATCCACCAGTGCATCCGCGCCGCCCGCCGTTCCCCCTGCCAAAGCGTCTCAGTCCGCATCAGAACCTCACCGCCAGCCCAGTCGACACCGTTAGCAACTCACCGCCAGTGATATCCACTGCACGCCAGTCAATCCACTTCCCCTGGCTGATGTCCAGTCCGCCACCAACCTGGTAGCCAAACTGCGAACTCGTGGACTGCAACCCGTTTCTCTGGCCCTCCAACCCCACCAGGACGACCCCATAAGGCCGAAACTTCCTGCCGGTATACGCCAGCCGTCCACCCGCCATCAACTCATACGTCGAAGGCGCAGCCAGACCCCGCACCTCGAAGCCAAGCCCCACCGGCCCGCCCTTGAGCAGGGTGTCGTAGACTCCCACGCCCAGCCCCGCCGTCCCGTAGCTCGAGTACCCGTTCCCGCTCGGCGCGAAGACAGCCGTCAGCGTGCCAAACACACCCTTCTGTGCACCCGCAGTACCCCCGCAACAGAACCCCGCCACCAAACCCAATCCAATCGCCAGTCCACGCACTCGCAAAGCCGTTTACCTCCGTCCACTCTAGGGTTGCCGATCGGTGCTCTGTCCCAAAAGTCGACAGCGAGGAACGCCTGTACACCGAACTGCGTATGGACTAGCACGCGTGATGTAGGCAAAGTTCTAGCAGTGGTAGAGCTTCCATCCCACGCGGGCCGCATAGATCGTTCTTGGGCGAATGGCCTTGGAGGCGATACCCTAAGGCGCACCGTCTCGTTACAGGAGAGGAAGCCATGTCCACGGGCGCGCGCACCTACGCTGCTATGGTTCCACCCCGGTCATCCGTGGGCACACGCATTGCCGTCATGGATCCGCCACCGCGCGTTCCCTGGTACATCTGGACCGGCGTCGCCGCAATCACCTCGGCCACGATCGGCGGCTCCTGGGACGTGTCCTGGCACCGCTCCATCGGCCGCGACACCTTCTGGACGCCCGCGCACCTGATGATCTATCTCTGCGGTGTCCTGGCTGGCATTGTGGGGCTCTTTCTCGTCGCCCAGACCACCCTCCGTCGCAACGCCGAACTCCGCGCCGCCTCGGTCTCCGTCTTCGGCCTGCGAGCCCCGCTAGGGGTCTTCCTGATGGGCTGGGGCGGCGTCGCCATGCTCACCTCTGCGCCCTTCGACAACTGGTGGCACAACGCCTATGGCCTCGACGTCAAGATCGTCTCTCCCCCGCACGCGCTACTGATCCTGGGCATTCGCGCGGTCAGCTTTGGCGTGCTCTTCCTCATTCTGGCCGCGATGAACCGTGCCGCCGACGAGAACGCTCCCACCTTCTCCACCCTGCAAAAGATGCTGCTCTACATCGGGGGCCTCACGGTCGGCGGGCAGATGTTTTTCCTGCAGGAGTACACCTGGGACGTCGTCCTCCATCGCGCGGCCGCGTACATCGCGATGGCCATCGCCGTGCCTGTGCTCTTTGCGACGTTCTGGCAGGCGTCACGCTTTCGCTGGGCCGCCACCACCACCGCTGCGATCTACACGGCGACGATCCTCCTCGAAATCCTCATCTTTCCGCTCTTCCCCGCCCAGCCCAAACTCGGCCCAGTCTTCTTCCCCGTCACGCACCTCGTCCCCGCCAAATTTCCCCCGCTGATCATCGTGCCCGCGGTCGCGCTCGACCTGCTCTGGCAGCGCGCCCGCAGCTGGAAGTTCTGGCAGGTGGCCCTCGTCTCCGGCGTGGTCTTCGTTGCGGTCCTGTTTGCCGTCCAGTGGCCCTTCGCTGACTTTCTCCTGTCCCCCCACAGCAACAATCGCTTCTTCGGCAACATCTACTTCGACTACAACGCCCGCCCCGATGGCTACGACCGCATGCGCCAGTGGTTCCGCCCGGACCACGGCCTGCCGCTAGTCTTCGGCCTCCTCCGGGCCACGCTCTACGCCGCCATCTCTACCTGGATCGGCCTCGCCTTTGGCCGCTGGATGCGCAAGGTACAGCGATGAACCAATCAGCTGCCCAGACCTCAAACGGCCTCCTGGCCCCCTCCGACGCCGTTCTGGCTTCCTTCGACACCGTCCTGTCTTCGGAGAACGCCGTCATCCTGAGCGAAGCGAACGATCCCAGTATTCCGGTCATTGCGCCCCGAACTCCACCACCAGGACGGAAGCCCGCAGCGCATAGGGGAGAGGCCCGTGCCCTGCCTCCCAGGCGCGGCCTGCTCGCGCTCTTGCTCACCCTCCTGACCCTGGCCCTCCCCGCCCACGCCCACATCGGCTCCAAGGACGTCTTCGAGCAAGTCCTCGCCGGCCCCTACAAGTTCTTCGTCACCATCCGCCCGCCAACCGTCATCCCGGGCGTCGCGACCGTCGAAGTCCGCGTCTCCGGCCCTGCCATCAGCACCCTCTCCATCACCCCCGTCCCGCTCATCGGCGAGGCCGCGAAACATCCCCCCACGCCCGACGCCATGCACCGCTCCGCCGACGACCCCGCCTTCTTCACCGGATCGCTCTGGCTGATGGGCTCCGGCTCCTGGCAGGTCAAACTTCAAGCCACCGGCGACGCCGGACCGGCGCAGGCCAGCGTTCCCGTTCCCGCCATGGCGCTCACCGTCATGCGAATGCAGCGCCCGCTGGGCCTCATCCTCGCCCTGCTCGGCCTGACGCTCGTCGTCGGCATGGCCGGCATCATCTACGGAGCCGTCCGCGAGGCCCGCCTCGCCCCTGGCCGAGAGCCCACCCTGGCCCGCCAGTACCGCGCTCGCCTTGCCGGCATCGCCGCTCTCGTTCTGCTGCTACTTGCCGTCTGGGGCGGCGACAAATGGTGGAACATCGAGGCCGCAGCCTATTCCGCCGATATCTTTCATCCCCTCGTGCTCCACCCCACCCTCGTCGGCAGCACGCTCGACCTAAGGATCGATCCCGGCATTCCCGACGAAGAGGGCCGCCATCGCTTGAACGACGATCTCCTCCCCGACCATGGCCACCTCATGCATCTCTACGCCATCCGCTGGCCGGAGATGGACGCCGTGTACCACCTGCACCCCAATCCGGTCGCGCCCGGCGAACTGCGTATGTCACTCCCCTCCATGCCACCCGGCACCTACCGCCTGTTCGCCGACATCGTGCACCGCAGCGGCTTTCCGGAGACCCTCACGGCCTCCCTGGAGGTCCCGCCTGACGCCTCACACTACTTCCTCGACAGCGAAGACGCCGCCGCCTACCCCGCCCCGCTCAGCCGGCGGCGACCTCGGGCCCGTCTCCAAGCTCCCGGACGGCTACACCATGGTCTGGGACCGCCCCGCGACCCTCACCGCCAACACCGCGCAGTCTTCCGCTTCCGCCTGCTGGACCCCCACGGCAACCCGGCCACCGGCATGCGCCCCTACCTCGGCATGGCCGGCCACGCCGCCTTCGTAAAGACAGACGGAACCGCCTTCGCCCACACCCACCCCGACGGCTCCGCCGCGATGCCCGCCATGATGTTGGCCCACGCTAGTTTGGGCGATGTGAACGCGAAGGCTATTTGGGATATGAAAGGCCCGGCTGACGCCAGCATGGGCGCCATGGACGCCAACCGCCCCGGCAGTGCCTCCCAGCCGCTGGCTCCTACCGTAGAGTTCCCCTACGGCTTCCCCAGCCCCGGCCGCTACCGCATCTTCATCCAGATGAAGCACGACGCCACCGTCGAAACAGGCGTCTTCGATGCTCAAGTCGAGGACGCCAACGGCTGCCCCACCTGCCGCGCGAACAATCCTTCAAAGTAAGCCGGGTAACCAGCCCCCTCAGTTCACACGCACCACATACGCCGTAGTCTGGCTGTCCGGCGCGCCGATCCAGCCCGCAATCGTCGCCGCCTCCGTACGTCCCCGCGTCACCGGGTCGATCCGGACCCAGAAACCGGTCTGCCCGGTGAACTCTGCCACGCGCGCGCCACGGTATTTCTCCACCAGAGCCTGCTTCAGGTCCAGGGCATCCTGCACCGCCGCAAACGGGCCCGTCTGCACGCACCACCGCCCAAGCGGGTCAGCTCCCGGATGCGCAAACGCCTCCAGCCGTACATGCGCTACGCCCGCCCGGTACATCCCAATCTGTTTCGCGGCAACCTCCGACAGGTCCATCACGCGCCCCTTCGCGAACGGTCCGCGATCCGTGATGCGCACCAGCGTCGATTGCCCCGTGTCCAGGTTCGTCACCCGTACGGTCGACCCCAGGGGCAGTGTCTTATGTGCTGCCGTGGGCGCTCCCGCCCCATACAACACGCCGTCCGACCCTGTGTGCCCATGGGCGTAGTACCACGTCGCCATGCCGCTCTCCGAAAACACCGGACGAGCACTCGTATCGTCGAAAAAACCACTACCTACTCGCGGCGAGGTCGGCGTCACCGTTCCCGTCACCGGGCTCCGCGCATACCCCGGTGACACCGGCGACACCGCAGGCGGTGGGGGCGCATACGCCGTCCGCTGCTGGTGATGGCACCCCGCCAGCAGCAGAGGCAACCCGCAGATCAGCCCCGCACAACACGTCCTTACTCGCCAGCAAGGCCCGTGCCGCAATCTTCACTGGCCGCCGCCCTCACGCTTCCGGCGCTCATCATCCATCTTTTCAGCCAGCTTGCGCAGCTGCTCCGAGGCAGTCCTCAGTGCGGCCGACCCGTTCCGCCGCACCTCAGGCACAACTTCCTCATCCAGAAACCGGATCGCTCGTCGCAGTTCCTCTTCCAACTGCGTACTCGCCTCCCGCAGCTTCTCGTCCCAGGGCTTATTGCCGCCTATCGCCAAAACACACCTCCATGACTTCCACGAGCATGGAACGGGAAGTCCGGCCCGTCAATGCACCTATCCAGTACGGTGCCAACTAGGTAACGCACACAACACCCCCACGGTTCCATGACATCGTGTCCGTCGCAAGTCCGCGGGACAACCGGCTCACCCGTTTCCGCGTCCCTCAAGAGAGTCCGGCACGTGTGGTAAACCCGCGCCTCCGGTGCACGCCGCCCAGGAGGCAACGAAATTTTGATGGCCCACACTACCCGCACTTCACTCCGAGCACCCGCCGCTTCCCCGTCCGCTCTCCTCGCTTCCGCTCTCATGCTGTGCGGGCTCTGCCCCATCGCCGGAGCCCAGACCGCACAATCGAAATTCGCGCTAGACACTACGGTTAGCCCCCAGCAGGGCTTCTCGCTGGTTCAGCTTGCCGAAACCAACACGGCAAATCGTCTCGATCTCCCCAGCGCAAGCTCCTCGACGACCGAGGACGACAGTCTCCCCCAAGCACCTACGCCGCAAACCGCTCCCCAGTCCGGCGGCCTGCGCGCGTCCACGCCCCCGGCCACGCCCGGTGAGCACCCCACAGCCCCGCTGCACGCCAAGTACATCCCCGCTGGCTTCCGCGCGCAACCGCTCAGCACCCACGACAAGATCATCACCGGCGTCGGCGATCTCTACTCCTTCGAGAACTTCGCGGCCATCATCCTCTCGGCTGGCTACGAACAGGGTCTAAACAGCGAACCCAATTACGGAACGGACCGGGGCGCCTTCGGCGAACGGATCGGTGCCGCCGCCGTCCGCGAAACCACCCAGGGCGTCTTCTCTGACATGGTCTTCTCTCCCCTCCTGCACGAGGATTCTCGCTACTACCAGAAGGGCCCGCAGTACAACGTCGTCAAGCGCACCGCCTATGCCATCACCCGGCCGCTCATCACCCGGACCGATGCCGGCCACAGCACCATCAACGGCGGACTCCTGCTTGGCTATGCCTCAGCCGCGGCTCTTAGCTACACGTACTACCCGCAAAGCAATCGCAACTTCCACGACACGGCCGCCACGTTCGGCGGGTCCATCGGCGGCGCTGCTATCGGCTTCTTCGTCGACGAGTTCTCCTCCGACGTCCTGACCGCCCTGCACCTTAAGGCGCAAGCCGTAAACGAACAGGTGCCCCACTCCTGATTCCTTCATACGAAAACGGCTCGAGCGTAACCCGCTCGAGCCGTTTCTACTTCCTCACTTCATGCCTTTAGAAGGTCGTCGCCACCGTGAACCGGAAGGTCTTTCGCGGCTCACGAAGCTGATAGTTCGCTCCGTACAGCTGCAACGCCTGCGCCTTGGTAAACGCCCCCGCTCCGGTAAGGGTGCACAAAACGGCAGGACCACCCGCGCTCGTTGGCGCGTGCGAGTTGCAGTTCGGATCCACCTTCGGGAAGAAATCATTGAAGGTGTACTGATCGCTGGTTAACTGCTGCGGAAGATCCTCATAGAGCCGCAGCGGGTTATACGCATAGAACACCCGGAAGGGCGCATTCACGATCGGCAGAATGACCTGGATCTCCGCACCGTTCGACATCCGCGGCACGTAGTTCGTACCCGGCAACACCTGAAGGTTCAGCGGGAAGTGCAACTGCTTGCCGCCAAAGCAACTTCCGTTGACCACCGTCGGACAGCCATAGAGGGGCGCGTTCAACTGCGCCTGGCCCTCTACGCTCTCGCGCAGCTGCCCGGGCTGCAGGTTGAAGTTCATGCCGAAATCCGTGAACAGCGCAAACGTCACCTGGTTCACGATCGGGATGCGGTACTCCACGTTGGATACAAAGCTGGTATCGCTGCCCACCGACGACAACCGATAAACCGGCAGCGGAATCTGCACTGATCCCAGTGTGTTGGGGTTGGTTGGATCGCGAGGAACGGTCGTCCCATCCGGATTCGTCAGGTTGAACGGCACACGCGTCGGAATCAGCGTGTAAGGCGACGAGGAACGGACGTCAAAGCCACGCACATCGTTCTCACCGCCCCCATAGATGCGGTTAAACGGCGGAGCAACCTCACCACCAAACCCGCCCACCGTGCTCACCTGCACGCGGTACCCAAGCACGTTATGGCCCTCGCGATTGATCCGCAAGCCCTTCATCGGGAAGAATTGCCGGTAGGCTGCAGTCGGGGCATAGTACTTCGTGTTGCCGCCGATACCGGCTACCTGGAACGCAATGTTCAAGTCCTTGCCGTTATGCGGTCCAACAGCGCGATCCAGCGTGGAGAACGAGAAGCTCGGCGTCACCACCGACGTTACAATCCCGTTCAACGCATTCTGTCCCGCAATGCCAGAGCGATACGCCAAAGTCTGGAACACATTCAACGTGTTCTGGTTGAACGTGGTGATCGAGGACCGCGATAGCGAGTACGAGATACCCACACGCGCCACGCCCGACCGCCGGAACAACCCTCGCAACGCCGTTCCGCTAGACAGGCTCAAGCCCGTCGTCGACTGGTTATAGTTCGTCAGCAACGAATTCTGCGCATTCGTCAGGTTCGCACTCGCGCCTTGCGAAATCGAATAGCTCTTCGCCGGGTTGTAGTCGAACTTGCTCGAAAACAGCTGAAATCCCAGGGAAACTGGCTTGTTGCGCAGGTAAGGCTCAGTAAACCCAAAGCTCAAGTTGCGCGACAGATCGCCGGCATTGGCCGTGACGCTCAGCGTCTCGCCCAGGCCCAGGAAGTTGTTGGTCTCATAGTTCAGACCAATGAACGACCCGGACAAACCGCTGATGCCGCCGTTCAGGCCGATCGAGTTCTTACCCTTTTCCTTCAGCTTTACCAGCAGATCCACGGTGCCCGCATCCGCGTTCTGCCGTGTCTCCACATCCTGCTCGCTCTTCAGGTTCTCAAAGTAGTTCAGCTGGTTCAGGCGCAGCAGCGACAGGTCCACAAGCTGGCTGTTGTACGGCTGCCCTTCTTCCACCAACAATTCACGCCGGATCACCTTGTCGCGCGTGATCGTATTGCCCGTGAACTCAATCCGCGAGATGTAAAACTTCTTGCCTTCATCGCACGCGATGTCGAAGTACACCAGCTTCTTGGCTTCATCGAAGCGCGGCACGGGGTTCGGCACGAAATTGATAAAGCCGTACTGCCCATACGCCTTGCGCAGGGCTTCCAACCCCTTGCCAAACGCGGTGTAGTTGAACCACTCGCCATCCTTCGTGGCGAACTGTGCCCGGAGCGCCCGATTGTTGGGGAGCTGCGTGTTGCCGGTAAACGTGATCCCGCCCAGTTTGTAGCGCTCACCCTCTTCCACAGGAATCAGGATGTCGACACGCTTTCCCGTGCTCGGATGCAACGTGAACGGATTAATTCCGCCTTCGTTGCGGACGTTGGTCTCTGGCTCGCCGGTCGTCGCTTTGAAGAAGCCTTTGTTCCGGTAGTCCACACGCACGCGTTCCGCATCTTCGTCCAGCTTCGACGCGTCGTAGGTGCGCGGAAACAGGTTCTCCAGGATGATGGAATGCGGTACGCCAATCGGCCGCAGGTTGCGCATCGAAGCGCGCAGTTCGCGCGCATTCAGCGCCGTATTGCCCTGGAAGGCGATCTTGCCCACCTTCACCGTGGGCCCTTCCTTGACGATAAACGTCAGCGACACACGCGCCGGCGGCAACGTCTTTACTTCCGTGCGGATCGTCGCAAACTGGTGCCCGTGCTCGCCGAGCATCTCCTTCAGCACCACCTCGGCGCGCTTGATCCGGGTCGGGTCATACTGGCTCTCCACCGAAAGCCCAACCTTTTCCTTCTTGAACCGGTCCAGCGCGTCCGATACCGAAAACGAATTCAAGCCTCGGTAGTTGATCTCACCGATCGTCGGCTTTTCGCGCACGTACACGATCAACTGAACGCAGCCAGCTTCGTCCACACGCTCAATCTGCACGCTGTCGAAGTAACCCGTATTCCAAAGCGAGTTGAAATCCCGCTCCACCACCGCGGGGTCATATGCATCGCCGGGCCGCGAATACAACCGCGCCACCACCGATTCCTTGGGTATCCGGCGATTGCCGATTACTTGCACAGGGCATAGGGTCTGCGGTGTTGCCGGAGCCGCCTGGAACTGCGGCCGCGCCGCAACCTGCGCGGACAAGCTGCCGTCCCGGCAGGCCACAGAGATCAACGCAGCCGCGATCGCCGTCAGAGCCGGGGTCCGGAACGAATTCCGAGAAAAACTGGGTCGCGTGCGCTCGGGCTCGCTAAAACTTCCTTGGGAGCTTCCGCTCACTCGCATTCCGGTAAAAATGACCACATCCTCACTGCTGTTTCAGACGACTCTCCCGCGTAAACGGTAGGGATACCGGGATTATATAGGTGAGAACACGGGTTCCGGGCGCACTGCCCTCTTCCCCTACCGCGCTGCTGGCCTCCGAAACTGCGCCGCAAGCCCGCGCAGATCAGCTCCGCGCAGAAACGCCTGCAACTCCGCGGCCATCTGCGCTTCGGCCACCTCGGGCTTCGCCGCCACATCCGGGCTCTGCACCTTCAGCAACATCGGTACAGGCCTGCCCGCGTCAGTCGCCATCGGCAACACCCGCCGCGGATGCGCATACACAAACGTCATGGCTCCCGTCTCGTTCGTGTACTGCCGACAGCCACTCGCATCGCAGAGCGTGGATGCTTCCAGCGTCTGCACCTGCCCGTTGTTGTACGTCGCTGCCACAAACGCCACCTCGCCCATGGACGTCTGCGCCACCAGCCGGCCATGCCACAGGGGCTCCTCGCCGCGCGCAATGTGGCACACCTCAACGTCGTGCATGTCCAGCTCCGGCGAAACGCCGACCGACACCGTCGGCCCACCGCTCGGGGCCTGGTAGTCGCCCCACGTGTAGACCACCACCCCAGTCGTCAAGGTGTCCTGATAGGTGCGCACCAATCGATACGTCCCCAGTTGCGCCGGCATGGCGGGGATCACCGCATTCAGCGTCTCCGCCTTCCGCAGCGCATGCACATCGTCCAGCCCGAACACCAGCGCGAGCACCGCCACGGCTGCAGCCTTCCACAGTAACGGCCCTGCCGGTCGCCCCGGCACCACGGGCACCGGCGCCGGCGTCGGCAGCACCTCCCCCGGCCTCCGCTTCAGCCGGTCTGCAAGGCCAAAAAACAAGTACAGCGCCAACACAAACAGGCAGCCCCCGAGGATGTAGTCGGCTCCCTTGGCGCGGTCCTGCAGCCACGGGTACGGCAGCGCGATCTTGTAATACACCACCAGCAGGCAAAGCCGCACAAAGTTGAACAGGTACCCCAGCAGCACCGCACCAGCAACCACCGGCGCAAACACAAACCAACGGAAGCGATTCACATGGGCAATCACAACCGCTGCCAGCCCCAGTGTCACCGCCCCCCGGATACCATTGCACCCCGGCGCAATGAACATCCCAAAGTCCGGCGTAAACATCAACCGAAGATTATCGGCAGTCAGCGGCTCACCGAGCATGTGCGCAAACCCCCGCGCCACGGTCGCCGACGCATGCTGCAGCGGAAGATCCACCACCCGGCTAAAGGTCTCTGGTACGGGCAGCACCGCGCCCATCAGCAGCACAGGAAACCACGCCGCCCGGAGCAGCCGCACGCCGCCAAATAACAGCACGGTGCCCAGCGCATACAGGATCGCCAGCAGCGGCACCGGAGGCAGTTGCACCAGCCAGCTCTTCCCGACGGTAAGAACCAGCATCGTCTGGTCGCGCATAAAGACGGCCAGCACGGTCCCGAAGAGCACCGCAAATCCCCACCAACTGCCCTCCGTCGCCCATCCGACGGACCGCCACGCCCGCAGGATCAGAACAAAACAGACAAACGGCACAACCAGGCCGACCGACTTGAGATCGTCAGTCCGCCAGACAGCAGTCAGCCATAACGCCGAACTATAAAGAGAAAATACCCCGAAGACACAGCAAAAACACGCAAGCGCAACCGCCCCACGCCAGGGAAGCGTGAGGGGAGACCTGCGTGGCACAGCGAGCGATGACGCCGGAACCTCAGTGGTGATCAAGAACGTTCAGCCCGCCCACGGGGCAGGCCCCCAGGCTTGCTAACGCCCCTTCCGGGCGCGCATATAGGTGCGCAGCGACCGAAGGCCATACACCCCTCCGGCCAGACCAGCCAGCACAAGGGTGGGGTTTTCCGGTGAATTGGTGCAGCCGCCCAGCGCGTACGCCGGTGCCGCGACCATCACCGCAGAGGCGAACACAGCCCATAGCGAAAGCTTCTTCATGCAAACCCTTTTCTGCTGCGAACCTTCACAGCCAGAACTTCCACCGGACACTCACGACTCAGACCGGCTCCGGTTGCCGTATACGTGACTTAAGGGTACGGGTTACGCTACGGGCCAGTCAAGCTGGCAACGCGGGATCAACCTACGTCTTTTGCAGTACGGGACGCTGCCGATCGGCGGGAGCAAACCTGCCAGCCTCCGCGGCGTCCCACGGTTCATCCCCTGTAAAATCAGCAGGGACTTACGAAGGAGACATGAGCGGCATGGCAGCAATGGTGAATATCGTTGGACTTAAAGGGGTGTACGAAGGCCTGCAAACCCGCATGGATAAGGCCGTCGAGGACTTCCGCACCCACCTGCTCAGCATCCGCACCGGTCGCGCCTCCGTGCACATGCTGGACGGTATCAAGGTCGACTACTACGGCTCCGAAATGCCGGTCTCCCAGGTCGCGCAGCTCTCCACACCGGAGGCTCAGGTCATTCTGGTGCAGCCGTTCGAACAAAGCATGGTCCCGCCCGTAGAAAAGGCCATCCGCACCTCCGGTCAGGGCTTCAACCCCATGCACGACGGCAAGGTCATTCGCGTACCCATCCCGCCGATGACCGAAGATCGTCGCAAGGATGCAGTCAAGCGCCTCGCGACCACCCTTGAAGACCACAAAACCGCCCTCCGCAACATCCGCCGCGACGGCAACGAGACGGTCAAGAAGGCTGCCAAGGACAAGGTCATCTCCGCCGACGACGAAAGACGCGCCAACGACGAGATCCAGACCCTCACCGACAGCCAGATCAAGCGCATGGACGAGCTCTTCAAGGTGAAGGAAAAAGACATCCTCACCGTCTGACCCTCCAGCCCCCAGCACGAAGCAAGGCCCCTCGGAGGAGGGGCCTTGCTTTTGCCACGGGGTCAGTGACTCCTACTGGTCAGGATTGGCAGTGTCCGCTGGTGCCTGAACCGGAACCACGGCCGTGTGTACCTGGGCCACCTCATGCTGCAACACCCGCCGGCCTGCGGCATAGCTCTTGTACACACTTACGTGGAAGCACGCCTGGTGAAACTCTTCTTCCACGTCAATCTTCCCGGACTGCATCAGAGGCAGCAGGTACCCCCGCATCCACGCCAGCTCCGCGCCGCTCATCCCGCGCTTCGCCAGATCCACAGCCTGCCCCGTCAAGTGCGGCGACGCCGTGTCACCCCACAATCCCGCAGCATTGCCATTCACGGTCTGCAGCCGCGCCTGGTACTGCACCGTGCGCGCCGCTGAAGTCAAATAGATCGGCTCCCGGAACCGCGCATAAAATGCCCGTCCAATGTCGGCCGCAAACATCGCTGTCCACGGCCGCGCCACCCGCCGGTTCGCCGGGAGATCCTCGTTCACGTGCAGGCTCTCGCTCGCTGGCAGGCTCACCAGGAGATGCGCCGCGCGCAGCCGCTCCAGATCTGCATCGGTCTGGATTCGCTCCAACCCATCGTTGTCGGCCATCACGTTCTGGTGGACCAGCACATCGTGCGACCCCTTCAGCGGCGCCCGCATCACCAGCCGGCCACTTCGGTCATAAAGCTCTGGCAGCACCGCCGGGCTCATCGCCGCTTCCGTGATCGTCTCCCGCTCTTCCAGCGGCTCGGCGTTCAGCGCCGCAGGCTCAGGACCCCACGTGGAAGGATGATTGCGTCGCCGCGTCCCCCCGGGACGATCCGGTGACGCCGCCGAAGGAACCGCCACCTCGCCCCCAAACCCCTGCACGACCTGCGGCTGGCGGGAGGGCAGATTGGCTCCACGGGGCGGGCCCGCAGACACGCTCGCAGCCGGCGCGGCGCTCGCAGCAGCTTCAGTAGAAGACTCGGCTCCACCCGCCGCCCCCCGAACACGCGGCAGCCGCTCGTCGTCCTCCGGCCGCGAAACCCCCTCGGCATAGCCTTCGGAGGGCCCAGCGGCGGACCCGACATTCCCAGGTTCTTGGTTGAACTTGCGGTCTTCGACCAGCGGAGCCCGGCGACCCGGGTTCCTGACAATCGGTGCGGGCGCATTCTCCGCGTACTCCGGACGCTCATGCAGGTGGGTCGTACCCCGCAAAGGTCCATGTCCATGCCGCAACGAGCTGACCAGCGGCGCTGGCCCGATCACATACCCACCGTGCCGCCTACTTCTCGCGGTACTGATGCCTGCGTGGGTAGCGGCATGTCCATTGCGTCTGCCATCACGTTGCGCACGGAACATCGGCACGGGATCTTCCACCGGCTCTGCCCGACGGCCACGTCCCTTACTTCCCTTTTTGCCGCTCTGCCCAGACCCCGAACCTCGCTTATGCCCCGTGCCTTCCGCCTCGGCTCCCGTCCTGCTTTTCAGCGTGCCCTTGTGCTTCTTCCCGGCGGCGTGCGATCCGCTCTCGGTCACATGGGAGACGTGCAAAGGCGTGGGCAACGGGTGGCGCGCGCGAGAGTTGGGCGCCGCGACGCCCGTTCCGGGAAGCAGCAGTGCTCCCGCCAGCACGGCGGCAGCGACAGACGATTTGGCACTGCAGAGGTCACAAAACACCTGCAGCCACCGGCCCTGCCGGAGGTTGGTCATGGTCAAAACTTCGAAGGCCGTGGAGGCGCTGAGCCTCCTCAGACTAGGCGACCGCAACACCGGGCGTAAGTGCCGCTTCAGGTACTGCGACTGCAACCTTTCGGCAACTCCCACCGGTTTTCCACTCATTTTGCCTCAGAATCGGCCGGCACCACCGCCCCGGCACGCACCCACTGCTCAATCGTGGCGATATCGCCGTCGGACAACTTGCTCTTGGGCGGCATGGGCATCGGATCATTCGCCGGTCCTTCATGGCGAATCAGCTTCACCAGCAACGACTGCTCCGGATGCCCGGGGGCAATGACGGCTCCGTCGTGGCCACCCTTCATCATGCCCGCCCTGGAGTCCAGCACCAGGCCGCCGCGGTGGTTCAGTCCCCCATGGCACCGGTAGCAGTTCGCCTGAAAGATCGGCTGCACCCGGCTCGTATAAAAGGCAGGATTTGCGGCAGGATCCACCGTCGCTGGCACTTGCGCCGCGCGCGGCTGACCCCGGAGGCCAAAGCCGAGGGGCAACAAAACAAGAGGGGCAAGCAAGACAGCACTGATCGCATCTGCGCGGAAAGGCATAGGTGTTGGTCGATCTCCGTTCAGCCCACTCTAGCGCGCCGGATTTGATGGCACGCAGACAGTTCGACCCTTTCACCACGCAACAGTTGCGATGCTCTGTACAGCCAGCTCCGACCCTTGCCGCCCTAGTACGCGCGCGGGTACATACGGCTCATCCGGTCGTGCCAGCCCAGCCCCTCGTTGTCCAACAGCGTCCAGGCAAGCCCTAGACCCAACGGGCACAGCGCTAGGATCGTCGAGACGATCCGCCGACGCATGGCCCGGCGGCTCGGATTGCCCTCGCCAAACGTGCACAGTGCGATGCGCGCGTACCGCATTCCGGGCGTTGCATCCGCCAGGCTGAAGAACAGCCCCTGGTAAAGGACCAGGAAGAGCGCAAAGCTGCCTAGGCCGGAGACGGCCGAAAGCGGCAACGACATCCCCTTCAGCTCAGGACCCGCAACCTGAACCGCGCATGTTGCCGCCAGGAGCCACGCGCAGCCTACCGCGCACATGTCCACCGCGGTCGCCATCAACCGGCGCTCCAGCGGAGCCGTGTACAGCGGCAAAGCCAGGTGGGTCTGGGCGTCCGATGCGTTTGAGAGGGCAGCCGGCTCAGCCTCAAAGCCGCTCAATTGCAGCGTCTGCCAGCCAGGGATGGGATTGTCCTCCAGCGGCGTGGACTCGGGCTCTTCCTGCTCCGCGTCGACCTCAAAGATCCGGAGCTGCGGCTCGTCCATCTCCTCCCGCAGCGGACCTTCCGCCAGGCGCGGACGCGCCCGCCGAGGGGCGACCAGCTCGCGCGGAAACTCGATCAGATTTCCCGGTATCCCCTGCGTCTGAAGAGCCGTTGGGTGCGGGAACTCCGGCGCACGGCGAAACTCGATCTCGTCCTCAAGTGCACTCAGCGTTTCGGCGACATGCTCATCAAAGAACACACCCGAAAACTCCTCCATCGACTGGTTCCCGCGGCGAGGCCGAACCTCAGAGGGCCGTGGCGGCGCTGAAGGCATGTCCTCAAACAACCGCACCGTCAAGCCGGCCGACGATACCTCACGCACCGCAGGCTCCGGCACGGATGTCGCATAGGGCTTGGCCACGTTCTCGAATTGGGGAGCTTCCATCACCGTCAACCTGGGCGGCTCGTCCATCAGTTCACGGGCGCCAAGGACTATATCGGCAAGAGCGTGCGCAAGTTCACCCCTTGTTTCAGATATTTTTTTCGCAAAGGCCTCTTCGCGCGGTCCAGGCTCGGGCTGATTGACCTGGTCGAACTCCTGCAGCAGCGCCATCTGGGCCTCGGCCACCGCTTTCGCGCTACGCGCCGCAACGTCGGCTTCCGCCTGGGCCTGCGCGATGGCCCGTTCAGCCTCCGCGGCTAGAAACTCCCGGTAGCTCTCTCGCTGCTCGTACCGCGCCATCACCGCATCCCGCACCACCGAAGCCCCACGCCGCTGCGCATCTTTGCGCGCGGAGCCCAGGTACTCGCGGTGTTGCCGCGTGCGAGACTCCAATTCGGCTTCCTGCGCCGCCGCCGCCGCCCGCCGCTGCCGGTGCGCCGCCAAGCGGTCCGCTACCACTTGCTTCAGGTTGGGCGCGCCATCCGTTCCGGTCGCCTGCCAGCTACCTGCTTCTGCCAATACCTCTTGCATCTCCGCTGCACCGCTCATCTTGTGTGCGCCCGCTCCCCGGGACGTTCCCCGCCAAACTCTTGAACCCCAACCTGCCACAAGCTTTGTTCGTCTAAGCTTCTACTTGTGTACGCCGGCACCTCAGCTCCTGTCCGCAAAGGGTCACCATGCCCCTCCCGGCGTCACTTGCAGCAGATGCGACGGATCCTGTCAGTCATAAGTACCATTACCATTCTGCTCGGTCATCCACTTCTCCATGCACAAGGGGTGACAACAAAGACACTCCCCGAAGGTGCTACACAAAGCCCCGCTCTTCCCGATCTAAGCACGATCCCGTTCGCCGTTCCACTGCCTCCATCCAACCCGGACCACATCGTGATGGAGAGCGACGGCCCTCAGTCACGTCACGGTGACTCCTACTTCCTCTCCGACAACGTCGAGATCACCTTCGGCACCCGCCACCTCCGGGCCGACAGCGTGCAACTCAACGACACCACAGGCGAGATCCAGGCGCAGGGTCACCTTCGTCTCACCGATACGGCACGCGACATCACCCTCAACGCCTCCCGCGCCACCTACAACCTGCGCTCCGGCACGGGCCGCTTCTTCGACGCCGCGGGCTCCATCGGCCTGCACCGCGACCCCTCCGGGATCTCGGGCGCTCACATCGCCCTCGAAAACACCAACCCGTTCCTCTTCTCCGGCCGCATCGTCGAGAAGACCGGCCCCGAAGCCTTCACCATCTACGACGGCACGGTTACCTCGTGCCTGCTCCCCCGCCCGGACTGGCTCTTCTCCGCACACCGTCTCGCCCTTGCCGACGGCGAGGTGCATAGTTCCGGGGCCACCTTCCGTCTCCTCGGGCTCCCTCTTCTCTATTTTCCGATCCTCACCGTCCCAGCCACCTCCGAGCAGCGCCAGTCCGGCCTCCTCATCCCCGAGTTGCCCAGCGACTCCACCACCAAAGGCATCATGACCGGCGAACAGGTCTACCTCACCCTGGGCCGCTCCGCCGACCTCACCCTGGGCGTGCAGTACTTCTCCCAGCGCGGCTTCGCGGAATCCGGCACCTTCCGCTACCGCGGCAACGGGCTGGACTTTGCGGCGGCGCACCTCAGCGCGCTACAGGACCGTGGCTACTACCCGACGCCCGGCGACTACGTCCAGCAGGGCGGCCAGGACCTCACCGGCGCCTTCCGCAAGCAAATTTCCCCCAACGTCCGCGTCGTGGGCGACGGCGAATACCTCAGCTCCTACATCTATCGCGAAGCCTTCACCGGCAACTTCAACCAGGCTGTCTCGTCCGACATCACGTCGATCGGCTTCATCACCCGCCAGACGAATGGCTGGTCGGTGGACGCCCGCGCGGATCGCTACCAGGGCCTCAAACAGGTTCCGCTCAACGGCTCGCCGGGCGCCCAGGTCCACATCCTCCACGTTCCCTCGTTTGACCTCGATGGGGTCGACCGCCCGATCGCGCATACGCCCCTTACCTGGACCCTCGATACGTCAGTCACGGGGCTCAAGCGCGCACAGCCCAACTTCACCTCGTCCGGCGTGACGGAACGTGTGGACCTCCGGCCCGAACTCGCCATCCCGCTGCACTTCGACGGCTGGAACGTCCGCGCGAGCATCGCAGCACGTGAGACCTTCTACTCCCGGTCGCGGAAGACGCCCTACCCTGCCGGCGTCCCCCCCGTGGAGCTCACCACACCGCTGAACCGTGCCGACCTGGAGATGCAGGTGGACGTCCGCCCCCCGGCGTTCGAGCGGGACTTCACCCTGCCCGCTAACCTCCATCGCCTCTTCGGCACAGAGCTGCGCCACACCGTAGAACCCGAGCTGACGTACCGCAACGTCCGCGGCGTCGGCAACTTCCTTGGCATCCTCCGCTTCGACGACGCGGATCTGGTCAGCGATACGGACGAGCTTGAGTACGGCGCGACCCAGCACCTGTACTTCCGCCCTCCTCCCCGCCACCAGCCGCACCTGCCACCCGGCTGTCCGGCTGTCACCACCCTCGAGCCGCCGAATACTCCGCCGCTAACCGCAGGCGCTCCCAACGCAATTCAGACGACCGAAGGCGAGCAGCCTTCCGCCGGCGAAGAGCAGGTTCCCGACGTCCTCAGCCCCACGCCCTCCGACTCCACCGACGCCAACGGCATCCCCAGCCCCGGCGCCAACGCACCCGACCTGCCCACCCGTTCCCGTGCCCACCGCGCCGCGCGCTGCCTTCCCCAACCCGAGACCGCCCAGCAGCCCTTGGTGAGCTGGCGCTTGACGCAGCGCGTCTTCTTCGACCCGACCTTCGGCCACGCTGTCGTCCGAAACCGGCGCAATCTGTTCGAATCCACCCTGTCGTTGTCCGGCGTAGCCTTCCTCACAGAGCCGCGCAACATCTCGCCCCTGGTCTCGCGCCTGCGCGTCCGCACCTCAGGCCACACGGACCTCGAGTGGGACTTCGACCTCGACACGGGCGCCAGGAAGTTCACCAGCTCCAACCTCTTCGTCGACGCCCACGAGGGCAACTGGTTTGGCGGCATGAGCTACGCCCGCCTCAACGCCCCCGGCCGCTTCGCCACAGAGGTCGTCGACACCAACCAGAACACTTCCCTGCAAACCTCTCCGGTTTCCAACTTCTCGCAGCTTCGGCTGCTCCTCGGCTACGGTGTCCCCACCAAACCCGGCCTATCCATCGCAGCCAACACCGGCCTCGATCTCATCCGCGGCGATGCGCAATACACCGCCGTCCAGACCGGCTACAACTGGAACTGCTGCGGCCTGGCAGTCGAGTACCGCAAGTACAACCTCGGCACCGTCCGCGACGAAAACGCCTACCGCTTCAACTTCACCCTCGCCAACATCGGCTCCGCAGGCAACATCCGCCGCGCCGAGCGGCTGTTCTAGGCGCGTACCCCCATCTAGGCTTCCAGGACGGAAGCGCCCGGTATGCGCCTGAAGTGACGAAGGTTATGAGTCAAGATCGCGAAGTTCAAGACCAATGCCGTAGCCCCGATGATCAGGTCTTCAAAAGGCAAAACATTGCCCAGAGCAGCCTGCTCACCCTCGATTTGGCCAGCTCTCTGCGCGATCTCCAGAGTGACTGGCTGGACAGCAATCTCACGAAAAAGGTCAGACGCGAAGACGCTGCGCCTTTGCCGATCTACTTCAGTCTGCGCGCGATAAATCCCGTGCGTAAGCTCGATGACGCTGATTGCGGAAATGATCGCGGGCTGATCACCATGGTCCTGAATCAGGGCCTGAATCAGGTCGCGAGCGCTCCTTCTCTTCCGTTCAGCAGAGATCAGAACTGTACTGTCCAGTACTAGTCCCATTCAGTGGGAGCCCTGCGAGGACGCGTGCCGCGCAAGCCGACAATTCGTTCCATGTCCTTGGCAAACCCCTCGTCGGTGACTGGCTCATATCCCCGTTCGGCAGCATGCCTCTCAGCAAGAGCCAGGGACTCCGAAAGGAGCTTCGGTGCTGCGGCATCTGCGGTTGGTTGAAGGATGGCTATCGGCATGGACTCGCTCTCAATCACGATCTGCTGACCTGCGCGAACCCTGGCAAGCAGGCCCAGAAAGTCACGGGCAGCATCTTGTTCAGATACATGGAGCGCCATCACTAGATATTAGCTCCTCATGCGTGAACTCTAACGCTCGGGGCGCCACCGCGGCTCACCTTCAGCACCTGAGATAATCAAACCATCGTGCGTCTTGCTCACCTGACCTCCCTTCCCCTGCTCGCCACCGCCCTGCTGACTCTCGGCTGCCATGCGCAGCAGCCAGCCGTTCCCGGCGCAACCGCGACCGCCGCAAGCACCTCCACCGGCCCGGGGCTCTCCCCGGACCTGCAGCGCAAGGTCGAGGTCATGCTCCGCCAGAAGGCGAACCTCCCGCCTGAAACCGTCGTCAACGTCGGCGGCCTCAGCCCGTCCGAGTTCGCCGGCTACGACACCCTCACCGTCACTGTCGTCAACGAAGGCCGCGTCTCCAAACCCATCATCTTTCTGCTCTCGCGCGACGGCAAAACCCTCGCCCAGATCAACAAGTTCGACATCTCCGGCGACCCCAAAAACTTCATCTCCGCCGATGGCCGCCCCTTCCGCGGTGGCCCCGCTACCGCGCCCGTCACCATCGTCGCGTTCGACGACCTCGAGTGCCCCTTCTGCGCCAAACTCCACAGCAAGCTCTTCCCCGCCATCACCGAGCGCTACGGCGACAAGGTTCACATCGTCTACAAGGACTTCCCCCTCGACCAACACCCCTGGGCCACCCGTGCGGCCGTGGACACCAACTGCCTCGGCTCCCTCTCCAACGACGGCTACTGGTCTGAGGTCGACTACATCCACGCCCATGCGGGCGAGATGGGCGCTGACCCAAAAGATGCCAAGGCCGAGAAGACCCTTCCCCGCGCCTCCGAGCAACTCGACAACCTCACCCGCGAACAGGGCCAGTTCCGCAAGGTCGATATGACGAAGCTGAACGCCTGCCTCACCAAGCAGGACGCGGCAGCGGTGAACGCCTCCCGCGACCAGGGCCTGAAGCTCGGCGTCGACTCCACGCCCACGCTCTACGTCAACGGCGACAAACTCGACGGCGCTGTCTCACTCGACTTCCTCTTCGGCATCGTCGACCAGGCTCTCCGCGTAGCCGGCGTACAGCCGCCCCCGCCCTACGCTGCCCCCAAGCCCGCTGTACCCGCGGGAACGCCCGCAGCCAGCAGCCCGGCAGCGCCCACCGGCAAGTAGCACGGCCTCTTGGGCCATCAACAGCGCACTGAGCACCCGTCAGGCCTTACGCCCTGGGGCAAACCGGGGCGGAAGTTTCGTAAGAGCAACGCCGCTCAGCATGGACCGCAGGGGCGCGCGCGTGCAGGCGCCGTGGACTGGCACCAAGCTGACAGGCGGCCAACGTTCTGTCACGGCATGGGTTAGTCGTGCCGCAACGCAGCGGCAAAACCAGGGGCTTCAGCCCCTGGTAAGCTCGCCACGATTTCCTGTAGCGATCCCCAGCAGCCCTAGGTACCATGAGCGCAATCCACCTATGCGCCGCTCCTCGCACGTAGCCGCCCCCATTCTCGCCTCCGCCGCCGTCGCTCTTCTCAGCGGCTGCCACCACGGCCCAGACATGCAGCGCTGCGTGGACGCCCAAAACCGCGTCGCTGACCCAGCCCTCTGCCAGACCGGGCATAGCGCCGGCGGCTACGGCGGCAGTGGCTACCACTACTACTACGGCGGCCGCGGAAACTACGCGCCAGGCAGCGTAGTCACCGACGGCACCACCACCCCCGAAGCCGGCCACAGCTACTCCACCACCAGCGGCACCGCCCGCGGCGGCTTCGGCTCCTCCTTTGGAGGAGGCCATGGTGAAGGCGGCGAAGGCGGCGGCGGCCACGGCGGTGGCGGAGCAGGCGAATAATGCGCCGCCACACCCTCACCCCACGCCCCAACTGGCAGAACATCGTGGAGCAACAAGGCCTCACCTTCCACACCCCTGCCGCGCTCCTCCCCGGCGCCCGCCCCTACTGGGACGAGTCCGCCTGCTACGAGTTCACCGCCGCCGAAATCGACCGCCTCGAAGCCGCCGCCAACGAACTCCAAACCATGTGCCTCGCCGCCGCGCAGCACGTCATCGATGACCGCCGCTACGCCGAACTCGAAATCCCCGCCGAAGCCGTCCCCCTCATCGAGTGGGCCTGGAACGAAGAGCCACCCGCCCTCTACGGCCGCTTCGACATCCTCTACGACGGCGACAACCCGCCCAAGCTCCTCGAATACAACGCCGACACCCCGACCTCACTCCTCGAAGCCGCCGTCATCCAGTGGAACTGGCTCAAAGACACCCACCCAGACGCGGACCAGTTCAACTCCCTCCACGAGCGCCTCATCGCCAAGTGGAAGGACCTCGACCCCTATCTCTCCAAGCCCGTCTACTTCGCCAGCACAGCCGAGCCCGAAGACCAGCTCACCGTCGCCTACCTCCGCGACACCGCCGAGCAGGCCGGGCTCAAGACTCGCCAACTTCTCATGGAGGACATCGGCTGGAACGAGCGCCGGGACGCCTTCGTCGACAACACAAAGTACGAAGACCCGATCCGCTCCCTCTTCAAGCTCTACCCCTGGGAGACCCTGCTCGAAGAAGAATTCGCCCCCTACGCCCTCAGCACCTACAAGGACATGCGCTGGATGGAGCCCATCTGGAAGCTGCTGCTCTCCAACAAAGGCATCCTGCCCATCCTCTGGGAACTCTACCCCGGCCACGAACTGCTGCTCGAAGCCCACTTCAGCGGCTCCGACCCGGCCGCGCCACTTTCCACTGGTTGGATCCGCAAACCCCTCCACTCCCGCGAAGGCGCCAATATCACGCTCGCCGCCCGCGACGGCAGCACCCTCTCCACGCCCGGCCCCTACACAGACCGCCTCCACATCGACCAATGCCTCGGCCCCTCAACCCACTTCCCCACCGCGAATCCAGACCAGCCCGACGAACAACGCTTCCCTGTCCTCGGCCTCTGGATGATCGACCAGGAGTGTGGCGGCATGGGCATCCGCGAAGACTGGGGCCCCATCACCGGCAACCTCTCAAGCTTCGTCCCGCACCTCTTCCGCTAAGCCTCTGCGTTCCCTCTCTTGTTGTCATTCGCGAAGGGAATCTGCGTTTCCACCCGGGCAATCACGCCACCCCAAGTACACTTGCCCGCATGGAAGTCCACCCGCCCCACGAGCCTGTCCACAGCTGGCGCGAAGCCCTCATCCACATCGGCCTCATGACGATCGGCCTCTTCATCGCCCTCATGCTCGAAGGTCTCGTCGAATACCTCCATCACAAACACCTCGTCCATGAAGCTCGCGAAAATATTCGCGCGGAACTCCAGCACAATCACGAAGCCGCGCAGAAAGACATGGCCGATCTTGACAAGGAGTCCGCCCATATTCAATCGGGTATCGACACCCTGCATTTTATGCACACCCACCCTAAAGCGCACGGCTCCATCAGCTTTGCCTGGTCCTATGTGGAGCTCAGCGATGCTGCTTGGCGCAGCGCACGGGATACCGGCGCCATGGGCTATATGCCCTATGAAACAGTGAAAAGCTTCGCCGACCTCTACGGCGAGCAGGCCTTGCTCATCGAGCGCATGCGCAACCTCCAGTTCCACGAAGCTGAGATCATCGCTCCCATGGCAGCTGTCGGAGACGATGAAACCATTCCGCAGGGCGAATACAACGCCATGCTGATCGACGCCGCACGCACGCAACTGGACCTGCAGATCTTGGGCCAGTCCTTGAAGGGCCTGGATCACACAATCGTGGAAGAGCTCAAGCAGTTATAGTTTGTCGAAGGACGCATTGCTTTCATGGAAGTCCATCCACCCGAACACGCCATCCATAACTGGCGCGACTTCTTCATCCACATCGGCACCATCACCATCGGCCTGCTCATCGCGCTCGGCCTCGAGGGCCTCGTCGAGTACCAACACCACCGCCATCTCGTGCATACCGCCCACCTCGACCTCCGCAATGAGATGATCACCAATCGCGAAATCCTCGACAGGGATGAGACCGATCTGGCGAACGTGCGCCGGGCCTTGCTGCAAGACCTCACCACGCTCCGCTCACTCCCGGCCGCCCCTGCAACTCCCGCCGCAAAGATCACCGCAAGCTGGGCCTGGGAAGGCCTCAGCGAATCCGCCTTCACCACCGCCCGCGAGACGAACGCCTTCGGCTACATGCCTTACGAAGAGGTCCAGGACCTCGACATGGTCTACCGTCAGCAGCAGCTCGTCACAGAAGCCGCCACGGCGTACATCAAGGCCGTCAACCGCATCCGTCTCCCCCTGCAGGGCGACCGCACCCTGGCCCAGGCCACACCCGAGGACACCCGGGGCATGATCACGGCCTGCTCGGACGCGCTACTCGACATCGATCTCCTCGAATCCCTGATGCTCTCCCTGCACTCGGACTACAAGCGACTCACAGCCGCCGACTAGGCGCGGCGTAAGACCTTAAAACCCATCCCCTCGCAGTCCGCAGCCGCAAAGCACCCAGCTACACTAAAAGGGCTGCGCCTTTTCGCGCCCACTCACCACACGGAGCCCTGCTTGAAGATCGTCATTGCCGAAAAAGTCTCCCCCGCCACACTCGCCATCCTGCAGGGCGAACCCGGCTGGAACGTCCTCACCGCCGACCAAATCCCCGCGGGCGGCCTCCCACAAGCCCTCGAAGACGCCGACGCCCTCATCGTCCGCTCCGCCGTCCAGGCCGACGCCGCGCTCCTCCAGCACGCCCCCAAACTCCGCCTCATCGGCCGCGCCGGCGTCGGCGTAGACAACATCGACGCCGCCGAAGCCACCCGCCGCGGCATCGTCGTCATGAACACCCCCGGCGCCAACGCCGTCGCCGTCGCCGAACTCACCCTCGGCCTCATGATCGCCATGTGCCGCGCCATCCCCCGCGCGAACTCGTCCATGCACGAAGGCAAGTGGGACAAGAAGTCCCTGCAGGGCACCGAGCTCCGCGGCAAAACGCTCGGCATCGTCGGCCTCGGCCGCATTGGCCTCGAAGTCGCCCGCCGCGCCCGCGCCTTCGGCATGGAGCTGATCGGCTATGACCCGTTCATCGCGCCCGTCATTGCACGCGAAAACAACGTCAGCCTCGTGCCCATCGACGAAATCTTCTCCGAAAGCGACTTCCTCTCGCTCCACGTCGGCCTCACGCCACAAACCGAAGGCCTCATCAACAAAACCTCGCTCGCCATCATGAAACCCGGCGTCCGCATCATCAACTGCGCTCGCGGCGAACTCATCGTCGACGAAGCCCTCGTCGACGCGCTCAAGTCCGGCCACGTCGCCGGCGCCGCGCTCGACGTCTTCCGCGCCGAGCCGCTCAAAAACTCGCCCTACTTCGACATCCCCACCGTCCTCCTCAGCCCCCACATCGCCGGCTCCACTGACGAAGCCCAGGAAGCCATCGGCATCCAGCTCGCCAACCAGGTGCGCGACTACCTCAAGCTCGGCGTCGTGCAAAATGCCGTCAACGTCGCCTCGCTGAGCGAGGAAGAGTACACCGAGGTCTCGCCCTATATCGAGATGGCCGCCCGCCTCGGCCAGTTCATCGCCCATGCCATCGGCGCCGATCGCGACGGCAACATCGAAAACCTCACCCTCAACTACAACGGCCGCCTCGCCCAGCTCAAAACCGACCTCATCCGCAACGCCGCCATCGCCGGCCTGCTCCATGGCTCAGAAGGCGTGAACCGCATCAACGCGGCCGCTGCCGCAACGGAACGCGGCATCCGCATCCAGGAACAAAAGCGCGAACACGTCCCCGGCGGCACCGGCAACACCCTCCGCCTGATCGCGCACACCGCGGGCGGCGACTTTGCCGTCACCGGCACCGTCCTTCACGGCGACTCACCCCGCCTCATGCGCTACAACGGCATCTACGTCGAAGCCGAACTGGCCGGCACGCTGCTCGTCATCCGCAACAACGACGTCCCCGGCGTCATCGGCCAGATCGGCACCATCCTCGGCGAAGCCGGCCTCAACATCGCCAATTTTGCGCTTGGCCGCACCCAAGCCGAAGGCGAAGCGGCCACACGTGCAGTCGCCGTCGTTCAGGTCGACCGACCCGCAGGCGATGGCCTCGCCCAGGCTGTCGAAAAACTGCGAAGCGTCCCTGCCATCAGCAGCGTACGCATCGTGGATCTCGGTGCCCTCTAGCCGTCAAACATCGCCTTCTACTCCAGGCAGCAGAAAGCCCCGGTCACTGACCGGGGCTTTTTGGATCAAACCTGTACGGGTCTACAACGCCCACCGTCGGCGCGCCACGGCCACTGCACCCAGCAAGCCCGTTCCAAGCAGAAGAAAGCTGGAAGGCTCCGGTGTCACAGAAGGCTCCACGCTCGGCGTGATGGTCAGGCTGTAATCCCCACGCAGCGTCCCACCCGTCGACGGGTCCTCAATATTCACGATCGGGTAGGTCCCGGTCAAAAAGGTCGGACTATCCTCTGGGCCCGAATAGAGCTGGGGACCCGTAAAGAACCCCCACGACGGGTTTCCCCCGTGGATCACACCCGACGAAGCCACGCTTGGGCCGGTCCCGACAAACAGGGTTGGCAACCCCGTGCCGAAACCCACATCTGTCGTGTAGCTCATGCCATTCGCCTCCACAGCCACATTGTTGATGAAGAACCCCACGCCGAGCTCATTGTTGACGGGAGACGGCGAATCCGGCAGGGTCCAGCTGATTGTGAAATCCTTGCTGGTGATCGTAAAGTCGTCTGCCTTCGCCACAACCGGGCTAAGCACTGCGCACGCAAGAGCAAAAGTACCGAAGCGGAATCCCATAAGGTTCATCCTTTAGTTGTAGACAGAGCTGCCTAGGGGTAACGATGCAAGGTTACCCGAGCGAGATTCCTTCTTCCAACAAAATCTCGCAGTCTTTCATCTGCTCGCCCGCGGAGGCCTTCTTTAAACCCCTCGCTCATCCTCTGCGGTAGCATCCCAGACAGCGATGCCCGTTGGAACTGAAGCACCTGTCGACCCCAGGCGACTGTATTCCAAAATCACCTGGCGGCTGATCCCGTACATCTTCGTGCTCTACATCCTGGCCTACCTTGACCGCGTCAACGTCGGCTTCGCGGCGCTGGAGATGAAGCACGACCTCCACCTCTCGGACACCGTGTACGGCCTTGGCGCAGGCCTCTTCTTTCTCGGCTCATCGCTCTTCGACCTCCCCAGCAACCTCCTTCTCGGCAAATTCGGCCCCCGCCACTGGATCGCTCGCATCATGATCTCCTGGGGCCTGGTCGCCAGCGCGATGGCGTTCATCCGCGGCGGCCCTTCGTTCGAGATCATGCGCTTTCTCCTCGGAATCGCCGAAGCCGGCTTCTTTCCCGGCATGATCCTCTATCTCACCTTCTGGTTCCCCTCGAGGGAGCGCGCCCGCGCCGTCGCCAAGTTCATGACCGCCACCTCCATCGCCGGCGTCGTCGGCGCACCCCTCGCCAGCGCCCTGCTCAAGCTCGAAGGCCGCCACGGTCTGCACGGCTGGCAATGGCTCTTTCTTCTCGAAGGCATACCAACCTTCCTCATGGGCATCAGCGTCCTCTTCGTCCTCAAGGACAAACCCGACGACGCGCCCTGGCTCACCGCTGACGAAAAGCTCTGGCTCGACGACGAACTCGAAAAGGACCGGGACGCCGGCGGGGCCGCCCAACACCACTCCCTCGGCGACGCCTTCCGCACCCCGGTAGTCTGGGTCCTCGCCGGCATCTTCTTCCTCGACCAGATCGGCGTCTACACGGTCAATCTCTGGATGCCGCTCATCCTCAACAACGTCCTTCACGCCCCAGGCACGGCGAGCACCTCCACCGCCGCTGCAAGGGGTGCTGCCAGCCTCATCGCCCGCTACGCCACGCTGCCCTACGTCGCCGCCGCCATCTTCACCGTTGTCATCGGCTGGTCCTCTGACCGCACAGGCGAGCGCCGCGGCCACATGGCGCTCTGCCTCGTCCTCAGCGCGGTCGGCTTCACCCTTGCCGGCTTCACCCACAGCTTCGCCCTCGCGCTCGTCGGCATGACGCTGGCCGCGATGGGCTACTGGTCCATCATGGGCCCCTTCTGGACCCTGCCCACCCGCATCCTCGGCGGCCGGGCCGCTGCCGGCGGGGTCGCCATCATCACCATGGTCGGCGGAGTCGGCGGCTTCCTCGGCCCCTTCCTCACCGGCCGCCTCAAAGACCTGACCCACGGCTTCTCCGGCGGCCTCTACACGATCGCCGGCCTGGCCGCGCTCGCCGCAGCCCTCTGCTTCGCCCTGAACGCCCCACCTCCCGCCAACACAAAGCACCAGGCAGCGCCACGAAGCACGAACCACTGACCACCGACCACCAACCACCAGGCCCTCGACCCTGTAAACTGGCTTATGCATGCGTGCGCACGTGCGAGCGCAGCCCTAAGGAACTCTCGCTGATGCGCCTCCCCGCTCGCTCTTCCATTGCCCTGCTCGGCACGGCCCTGCTCCTGCTCGCCGGTTGCCACAAAGGCGCCGGTCCCGACGACATCGCCACCGTCAACGGCAAGCCAATCAAGCAGGCCGACGTCGACAAAATCTACGCGCAGCAGCTGCAAAGCAACCCACAACAACAGCCCACGCCCGAGCAGACCGACTCCCTCAAGCTGAATATCCTCCATCAGCTCATCGTCGAAGAGTTCGTCGAGCAGCGCGCCGCCAAGCTCAACCTCACAGCCACCGACGCGGAAGTCGACGCCAAGCTACAGGAGATGAAGGCGCCCTACACCGAAGAACAGTTCCAGGCACGCCTCAAAGCTTCGAATCACACCCTCGACGACGTCCGCCACGACCTCCGCCGCTCGCTCACGATCGACAAACTGCTCAACAAGGAAATCAACTCCAAGATCGCCGTGACCGACGCCGACGTGAACGCCTATTACAACGCGCACAAGGCCGACTTCAACCTCATCGAGAACACCTACCACCTCGCGCAAATCCTCGTAACCGGCAGCCCCGGCGCCAGCACCGGCAACCTGCAAAACTCCAAGGCCACCTCCGACGCAGACGCGCGCAAGAAGATCCAAACGCTCAAGAACCGCCTGGATGCCGGCGAAGACTTCGGCACCATCGCCATGAACTTCTCAGAGAACCCACAGACTGCCTCCAACGGCGGCGACATGGGCTCCCTCCCCGAGTCACAGCTCAAAGCCAATGGCGCCCTCTTCACTGCGATCGGCAAGCTCCGCGCCGGCCAGGACACCGACATCATCCCGTTCCCTGACCCCAACGACCCAAAGAAGATTGGCGGCTACGCCATCTTCCGCCTCCTCGAAAAGGCCCAGGCCGGCCAGCGCGATCTGAGCGACCCGCGCGTGCAACAAGCCATCCGCCAACAGATCCACGACAGCCGCTCTCAACTCCTCAAGAGCGCCTACTTCGAGATGCTCCGCGATCAGGCTAAGGTCGACAACGTCCTCGCCGAACGCATCTTCAAAGAAGCCGCGAAGTAGCCCGTGGCTGTCATCCCTGGCCTCTCGCCGACCACTTCTAAGAAGGCCGTCATCCTGAGCCACGCGAAGGATCTCCGTATTCTGCCGCAGCGCCAACGCATCCTCAGGGTCGCCCTCGCAGCCCTTACCGCCACAGCCCTCCTCACCGGCTGCCACAGCATCCCCGCGCCCACACCGCTCGATCAACTCAACACCGGGCAACGCGCCGGCTACGACGTCTTCCAAACCCGCTGCGCCGTCTGCCACAATGAGCGCGTCGACCAGCCCAAAAACGGCCCCGCCCTCATCGGTCTCTACAAAAAGCCCTACCTCCACTCAGGCGCGCCCGCCAACGATGACCGCATCGCGAACACCATTCTTCACGGCCACGGCCTCATGCCCGCCCAGCCCAACCTCGACCCCGACGAACTGAGCGCGCTGCTTACCTACCTGCACACGGTCTGATGTCTCGCACGTAAACCTGTCGTCTCGACCGCAGCGCAGTAGAGAGAGATCCGCGTTTTGCCCCGCCGCAACCGAACGCGCGATACTAAAAACGTGCCGCAACGCAACGATCCCCCTACATCCGAACCCAGGCGCAGCCCCTTCATCGACCCCACAGCCGCCCCGGCAACGGACACCGATTTTCAGCGCCGCAAGCTCCCCGGCACCCCCGCCGGCGAAGCGCAGGGCATGCTCCCCGGCATGGCCGTCATCGGCATGTATCTGCTGGTCTTCTCCATGCTCAATGCCTTCGCCGCAATGAAGAACGTCTTCGGTATGGGCTCGGTCAAATACTCTATCCTTGCCGTCTGCTCCCTCATGGTTCTGGGCATCTTCGGCATGCTGCGCCTGCGCCGCTGGGGATGGGCCATCGTCTGCGCCGGCTGCGTGCTCATGGCCGCGGGCTACTTCTACGGCTTCCACGCCGCACACCGCCCGCCGTACATCATTCAGGGCCTCTTCGCGCTGGTCTTCTTCCTCTATCTCAGCCGACCTGAAGTCCGCGAACGCCTTCGCTGATCCGGCAAAGAAAAAGGGGCACACCAGACTTCGGTGTGCCCCTCATGCTGCTACGGCTAGCTCTACGGAAGCACCGTCCGGAAGCTTCCACCAAAGCTGCCTCCGTTGTACGTCCCGTTGAACCGCTGAAGAACCGTGCTGCCCGAGCTACCCGCACTCGCCGGGTAGTTCATCGGCACAGTGACGGAGCCACCCGGCGCCAGGCTGCCCATGCCGGCAACCTCCGGCAGAGTCGACAGCGGCGTCGGCGCACCCTGTGCCGAGCCCAACGTGGCGCTCGTCAACGTGATGCCCCCTACGGTGCCCGTGCCGTTGTTGATGATCTTCAGTGCCGTCTCAAACGTCCCATCGCCCAGCTTTGAGACGCTCGTCGTCAGCACCAGTTGCGCTGTGCCCTTCACCTGCGCCGGGGCCAGCACCACCGTCGTTAGCGAACGCGCCGGCAACGTCAACGACATCGTCGTCCCCGCAATCACCGCGCTATCGGTTTCGTTCAGCGTGTCCGTCTGATCGGTCAGATACGTCTTCGCCGCACTACCTGAGGTCCCCGCATCCACGCTGAAGTTCGCCGTCGTCGCTGCTGTGCCCTTATTCAGCACCTCCAGCACCTTGCTGCCATCGGTGTTGCGGAACGCCACCACGTTCAGGTTCGTGTTCGTGTTCGTCGTCGCCACGCGGTACGCCCCCGGCTTCACATACCGGCTAAGCGCTGCCATCGCGTAGTAACGGCCCGGGATCTTGTAGTACCCGGCAAAGTTGCCGATGTACACCTCGACGAGTGCGTTCGGCTGGTTGATGGCGCCCCACCAGTACGTGTACTCATTCACATTGCCGCCATTGAAGGCCGTGATGATGTCGTTGGCCAGGTACATGCCGTCAGCGTCACTCCCGCTGCCCGCACCGGCATCCCACCGCAGTTCATCCGTCGAACTCAGCGTCGCCCACTCCGTCATCCACGAAGGCTTGGCCGTCCCCGCCGCGAACGGCTGCGGGTAGCTCGCAGGAACGCCATACTCGTGCGCCGTGCTGATGTCGATGTACGAGTTATAGGGCGCATAGTACGGCAACGTGCCCGTGTAGTACTGCTCAGCCCCCCAGTTGATCGAATCGCAGCACATGATGCGCACACCTGGCAGTTGCGACCGCACCGTCGGGCCAAACGCACTGTTCACAAAGTTCGCTACCTGGCCGCTGTTCAGGATCATCGACTGGTAGCTCGCCGTGAAGTCCGGCTCATTCTGCACGCCCAGCGCCGAGATCGGCACACCGACACTTTTGTAGTCGTTCACATACTGCACAAGGTAGTTGGCATACGCCTGCCGCCAGTCCTGCCCGTTGCAACGGTTCGTGATCCCGGAGCCAATCGTTCCGGTCACACCGCACAGCGTTCCGCCATTGTCAGGGCTGTTGTTCGTCTTCATGTAGCCGGGCGCGCTCCATGAGACAGCAAAGAAATCATTCACGCCATACTTCTGCGCGATCTGTGCCGTCTGCACCTGCTTCCCGTCCGAGCCATCGAACTGGTACATCGGCGTCGCCGTCGGCGATCCCGGGCTGTTCGGCTCAATGTCATACCCGGTGTTGAAACCGATCCGCAGCAGGTCCATCCCCAACCCGGTCTTCGGGTTGAACATCAGGTCCCACACCTGGCTCTGCAGCGCCGGCGAGAGATAGCTCACCGACTGGCTCGCCCCGAAGGCCTGCGAGAAGCCAAACCCCTCGATCTGCTGGTTGTTCGCCGTGAAGTCGATCGTGCCGGTCTGGGCCTGCGCCCACATCGGGCACAGCAGACCAAGCGCGATTGCCAGCAGGCCCGGTTTCACCTGATGGCTGAGACGCATCCCCGTGGATGCGTCGCGTGAAGACAAAGCCATAAACATCGTCAGTTCCTCGAAGAGCTCGGATTCGTTAGGGAATGGACTGAAAGTGGTAGAGAACGGAACGCCGTTTCATGACGACATGCGAAATAATCCCTTCAACGAAAGCGAAGGCTAAGCGTTTGCCCCGCCGAACCTACGCTTCCGTGCCACGCCTGCCAGCCCCGCCGCTCCGGTCACCAGCAGCACCAAACTCGAAGGCTCCGGCGTTACCTGCGCAGTGAAGTTCACGGTGCCCAACGTGTCCTGGCTCATATCGGTTGAGCCACCCTCCAGCACGAAGGATCCGGTCGTACTGGTCGCCGCGCTATCCGGGAACGAGCTCACCGTAAACAGCGTTCCTGTAAAGCTGTCCCCTGGCGCCAGAAACAGAGGAAAGTTGGTGAAGAAGTCGGAATCATCAATCGTCAACGGCCCTTGCGTCGTCGGGCTATCCCCGACCAGGTACACGTCGGCCATATTCGACAAAGGCGCACTCACCGTCGCGTCGTACGAGAACACCGTCCCCGGCGCTCCTGTCTGGACCGGGTTGACCAGCGAAAAATTCACCGTGTCCGCCATCGCGGCCTGTGCCGCAAACAGAGCGAACCCACCAAAGAACATCAATAGCTTGCGCATGAACGAAACGTACCCCTTTCGGCGCTTCCGCCGAGATTCTGCCCTTCCACGGACTGCGTCCACACTTACTTCGGAGGTCAAAGGAAAGACACGGAATCATGCTTGCACTCCCGTGGGATTGTCAATATGGGAGACACTCCTGTTACCACGGCACAAAAGTCAGTCCCCCAGCCCACAGGGCAGCCCTGCCAGGACATCAGCAGCAATGGCGCCCCGGGTAGAATGGTCACAAGCATGGCGCCCTTGCTCGCAACCGACACGCTGGTCCAGATCGACCTCAGCCCCCGCAAGCCGGCCAAGAAGCCTGACTGGCTCAAAGCTCGCGCGCCCGTCGGCGAAACCTTCCACAACCTCAAAAAACTCGCCCGCGACCTGAACCTCAATACCGTCTGCGAGAGCGCCCAGTGCCCCAACATCGGCGAGTGCTGGAACCATAAAACCGCCACCTTCATGATGCTCGGCAACCTGTGCACCCGCCGCTGCGGCTTTTGCGCCGTCCCGAAGGGCCGCCCTGAGCCCATCGACCACACCGAGCCAGCCCGCGTCGCCTACGCCGTCGCCCAACTCGGCATCAAGCACGCCGTCATCACCAGCGTGAACCGCGACGATGACAATCTCGGCGCCGCCACCGCCTTCGTCAACGTCATCCACGAGATCCGCCGCCAGGCCCCCGGCTGCCAGGTCGAAGTCCTTACCCCCGACTTCCAGGGCGTCGACGTCGCCCGCCGCCTCGTCGTGGACGCCCGTCCCGAGATCCTCAACCACAACATAGAGACCGTCCCCCGCCTCTACCGCGTCGCAAAATCGGGCGGCCGCTACGAAAAGTCTCTTCACTTTCTCGACGCCGCCAAGCGCGAGTCCTCAACGCACCCCCAAGGCCCCATCGTCACCAAGACCGGCATCATCGTCGGCATGGGCGAAGAGATGCATGAACTCCTCGCCGTCTTCCGTGACCTCGCGGACCGCAAGGTCGACATCCTCACGGTCGGCCAGTACCTCCGCCCCTCGCGCGATCACCTGCCCATGGCCCGCTTCTACACCCCCGAAGAGTTCGCCTTCCTCAAGCACGAAGCCCTCGCCATGGGCTTCCGCCACGTAGAGTCCGGCCCCCTGGTTCGCTCCAGCTACCACGCCCATGAGCAAGCCCAATCCACGGGCCTGGCGTAAACTTCCTCGGCAGTCACTTCGGGTTCTCCTAAACTTTCAACCTGCCGGTCATTTACCAGCAGGTTGATGGTCACGGCTCCTCACGCACCTCCAAGGGCTTACAAGGACGATCAATGGCAAGCCAGGATCTGCTGCCTAGCCCCGGCGGCAAGCTGGATGGACGCGACCCCGCGCAACAACGCCTTCGTCCTTTCTCGCCGCACCGACACCCTGCGGCCGTGCTCCTCACCGCCGTCGTGCTTGTCTTCGTTCTGCCGTTGTGGGTACCGGTCAAGCCCGTGTACGGCATCTCCGCGTCCTATCTCGCCGGATTCAACAACTCCGCCGCCATCCTGGGCGCCATCGCCCTCAGCGTGGCTGTGCTGTCGCTGGCATCTCTCGCACAACGCCGCCATCCCCCAACGCAACATGTCCCGGTCACAGATGGTCCCCTCACCTGGCACTTCGCGGCGGCAGTGATCGCGTGTTCCTCCGTCATCCTCGGCTCTGCCGGCGCCCTCGTCACGGCCGCACACCAGCGCTATCTCGGCGACGCCGGCTACATCATCGAACAGGCCTCGGCCTGGAGCGACACCGGCCGCAAACTCTACTCCCAAATTGAGTTCGCCTACGGTCCTCTGCTCCTGCTGCCCGAGATCTGGCTCTCCCGCCTGGCGCACCTCGACATGACCCGGGCCTACTTCGCCGTCCTCGTGCTCGAGTCCGCCCTCGGCCTCGCGATGGTCGCCTATCTGCTCAACGAACTGCCCATTCGGCCACCCCTGCGCCAAATCGCGCTCGTGCTGTTCGCCCTCGGCGCCATCACCCCACACCTCGGCCTCAACTACACCTTCTTCCGCTTCGCCAGTCCCCTTGCCCTCTTCCTCTTCGCGACCCGCAACCGCAACTCCCCCTGGAAGTCAGCAGCCCTGCTCGCCGTTTCGGTGGCCCTTGAGTGCGCCATCTCGCCGGAGCTCACCTTCGCTCTCGCCGCAGGCTGCATCGCCTACGCAGGCCTGCGCACATGGCAACACGGCCGCGTGTGGCTGATCACCGGCATCGTTCCCCTCGCCGTTCTCGCAGCCCTTCTGCTAGGCGTCGGCCGCGACTACCTGCGCATGGTTTCCACCTTCTCGCAGGGCGTTTACAACCTGCCCATCGGCCCCTACCCACACATCTTGATCCTGCTCTTCGCGCTCGTCTGGCTGGTCCCCATCTACCTTGGGCGATCGCTGCTCCTCACCCGCCCTGAAAGCGCACGCATCCTTGGTCTCTACGCCGTCGCGCTCGCCATGCTGCCGGCCGCCCTTCGCCGCTGCGATCCCCTGCACGTCTTCTTCAACGGCATCGGCATCTTCGTGCTCTCACTCGTCGCCGCAAGCCATGCACCCCGGAGGACACGCATCGCCTGGATCACCTGCCTCGCCCTCCTCGTCCTCTGGGAGCATCGCGTCAACGAGGGCCTCTTTACTTGGCGCAACGCCTACACCGTACAACGCATCGTTCTGCCAAACACCCCTGCCTCCCTGCGGCCAGTCATCATGGCCGTCACGGCACTGCCCGATCGCAACGCGCTGACGATCCTCCGGCAACCGCCAGAGCCGGACCAAATCCCCGATATCGCCTCCCTCAATCGCCTCGTCGGCAACGAGCCCATCGCCACGCCGCTCGAGATCCCTCCCGTCGTGGAAACAGCACTCAAGGACTCTCACCACTACGTCCCGCTCTACCATGCCTTCGGCGTAGACATGATGGACGACGCCGCCGAACAGAGCTGCATTCAAGAGCTGCAAAGCTTCGGCTGGCTCCTGCTCCCCACAGACCGCAAGCTCAGCGACTACCAACAGCTTCCCGGTAACATTGGCCCCATCCAGGGGATCCGCATGTACTTCCGGCTCAGGAACCCGGTGCTCTTCGTTCCCGGCAACATCTTCGAAGGCGCCATCGCCCGCAACTGGACACCCGTCCAGGCCTTTGGTCCCTACACTCTCTATCGCCGGTCGGGCACACCCTGATCGGTTGAGCACGGCCCCAAAGGCCATGCCAAAGCATTGCTTCGTGAAGGCCGGGCTCCTCAGCGACTCCGTCTACTCCGCCTTCCCAATCGAATGCTCCTCATACGCCTTCCTCACAACGTCAACACTCTGTTTCTTTTCCATCCGTTCAGAGAACAGCCCCTTGCGGTTATAGCCATCCTGCAATCCCGGAATGTTCCGTCCCGGCGAACGAAAATCCATCAATACCCAGGGCGTAACGCCCCGTAACTGCGGAATCTTCCGCAGCATCACGAACTGGTGTTGCAGCACATTCGCCTGCTGCTCCTCGGTCCAGCGCTGATCCGATCCGCCATGATTGCCGAACTTCGCCTCCGCGCCAAACTCCGTCATGATCACCGGCTTATTCGGCAGCTTCCACGTCTTCGTATCGGCGTCTTCAGCCTTGCCTTCATACCAGCCGATGTACTCGTTCTGCCCCACGACATCCAGCGCATCAGCCAGCGGATCATCCTGCACGATCACTGGCCCCTCCACCCGCGGTCCAATCAGCGCCGACGCAATCAGCCGCGTCCCATCGAGCCGCCTCGCCTCGTTCGCCAGGGCCGTCAGGAACTTCGTTCGCACCGCACTCCGCGGCGTCTCATTCGAAACCGACCAAAAGATCACCGAAGCCTTGTTGCGATCACGACGAATCATCTCCGCCAGCATCGCCGTCGCCTTCGCATACACCTCCGGCTTCTCAAACGAGATGCGCTGCCACAGCGGAATCTCCGACCAGATCATGATCCCTTCACGATCCGCCGTCCGCTCCATGCGCTCATCCTGCGGGTAGTGCGCCAGCCGCACAAAGTTCGCGTCAATCGCATGCAACATCTGAAATTCGTTCCGCACATCCTCATCGCTGATCGTGCGTCCACCACGCACCGGCGCCTCCGCGTGCATGTTCGCGCCCTGCAGAAACACCGGCGTTCCATTCAACAGAATGCGCGTCCCCTCCACGCGAACGTCGCGAAACCCAATGTCGTCGGTGACCTTGTCCGCCCCGGACGCCACCTCCACCTTGTACAGCTTCGGCCTCGCAGGCGACCACAAATCCAGCTTCGCCGCCTTCACTTCAAACTCGGCCCGGCCACTAGCGTCTGTCTTCAACGCAGCACTCACGCCCGCTTCCGGAACCCGCACGGTCACAGGCGTCCCCGCCCCCGCGCCCTCTACATGCACATACCCCGCAAGCGTCGACGCATCCGCAGCCGAGAACATCGCTCCATGCTTCAGATGAACGTCGTAATCATCAATAAACTGCTCAGGCACCGTCACCAGCGACACGTCGCGCGTCAGCCCGCCATAGTCAAACCAGTCATAGTTCACCGACGGAATATCATCCTTGCCCCGCGTCGAATCTACCGCGATCACCACGGCATTCTTCCCCGCCTGCAACGCCGCCGTGGCCTCGCAATCGAACGGCGTAAACCCACCCTCATGCTCGCAAAGCCGCTTGCCATTCACCCACACAACGGACTTGTAGTTCGCCGCGCCCACATGCACAAACGTCCGCTTGCCCCGCCCTACGCTCCAATCAAAATCCCGTTCGTACCAGACCACGCCCTCAAACCGGAACAGCGTCGGCTCCTGCGTATTCCAATCTCCCGGCACGCGCAGGGTCGGCGCCGTCGCAAAGTCATACTCTGCGTTGTGGGGCTCCTCCGTGCTGATGTGCGGGTGTGTATTTTGCGCATAACCACCGTCCCGAACCTTGCCGTCGCCATCGTAAAGAGCACCCGCCGGCGGCTGGTCCACCAGGTAGTGCCACGGTCCATCCAACGAGGTCACAGCGCGGTGATCCACCCCAACCAGCAGCGTTCGCAAAGGCTGCTGCGCTTCAACCGGCGCACCGAAGAAGCTCGCGAAAAACAGCCCCACACTTAAAACCGCCCAAAGCCGGCAAGCTCTTCCAAACAGCATCAGCTCTCCACGCAAGAACAACGATACGATCGCAGCAATACTAGCCCAGCCCGAGAGAAAACAGCACCGATGAAGCTCACCACCCTCGCTCTCGTTCTTCTCGTCCCGTCGCTCAGCTCTTCGGCGCAACAGCCCGGCACATCCGCACTCGCCGCTCCGCCACCGACCGCTGCCCAACGCGCCTCGAACTCATTGCCCGGGCCCCCGCCAGGACCTCACGCCTCGATGAAGTCCTTCCAACTCCCGAGCCACGGCGCCCTCCTGAACGCCCTCGTCTACCTCGCCGCCGGCGCAGGCCCACATCCGGCAGTCATCCTCCTGCACGGCTTCCCCGGCAACGAAAAGAACCTCGATCTCGCCCAGGCCATGCGTCGCGACGGCTGGGATGTCCTCTTCTTCAACTACCGCGGTTCCTGGGGCTCGCCCGGCGACTTCAGCTTTGGGCACTCCATCGAAGACACCGCCTCCGCCGTCGCCTACCTCCGGGACCCAGCCCACGCCCGCGAGCTTCGCCTCGACCCCCAGCACATCGTCGTCGTTGGTCACAGCATGGGCGGCTTCATGGCCGTCGAGGCCGCCGCCAATGACCCTACTATCGCCGCCATCGGCCTTATCTCCGCAGCCGACATGGCCGGCCGCATCCCTGCCGGTCTACCCGCGTCAGCCGAAGCCTCCGTCGTTCCCTCCGTCGCCGCCTCGCTCGCCCATGAAGGCATGGCGCCACTTGCCGGCTGCACCCCCGAGAGCCTCGCCCACGAGCTCTTCACCCACGCCGCCCAATGGCACTTCATCGCCAGCGCAGCCGCCGACGCCACCCGTCCCACCCTCGTCGTCACCTCCGACGACGGTCTCGCCCCCGCGGACGACGCCTTCGCCGATGCCCTACGCGCCCACGGAGACAAAGCGGTCACCACCGCCCACTTCAACACCGACCACGCCTACTCCGACAATCGCCCCGAGTTGATCGAGACCGTGAGGCACTGGCTTCGCACCCTACCGTTTGCCCCACCCGCCCGCTTCTAGTCAAGGCGCAGCAGCGACGGCAGGCCTGATAATAAAGACATGAGCGCCGCGCCCAGAAAGCCCACTACACCCGACGAAGACGAACCCCGCGGCGACCGCCTGCAGAAAATCCTCGCCCAGGCTGGCATCGCCAGCCGCCGCGCCGCCGAGGCGATCATCCTCGAGGGTCGCGTCCAGCTCAACGGCGTCGTCGTCACCGAGCTCGGCACCCGCGCCGACCCACACCGCGATCACATTCGCGTCGACGGCAAACTCCTCCAGGGCCCCGAGCCGCAGCGCTACTTCATGCTCAACAAGCCGCGCGGCTACGTCACCACGCTCGAAGATCCCGAAGGCCGCCCCAACGTCGCCCAGCTCCTCGGCCAGGAATCCCAGAAGAAAGTCATCGGCGAGCACTCCAAGCTCCCCCGCCTCTACCCCGTAGGCCGCCTTGATTACCTTTCCGAAGGCCTGCTGCTGATGACCAACGACGGCGAGCTCGCCAACCGCCTCTCCAAGGCCAGCGCGGGCGTAGAAAAAACCTACCTGGTCAAAGTCTCCGGCATGCCCACGGATCAGGCCATTCACCAGCTTCGCGTCGGCATCATGATCGACCGCGGTCGCCTCACCGAGGTCAAGTCCGGCCGCCGTGACCGCATCATGACCGCACCCGCCAAAATCGAACAGGTCCGCGGCGGCGAGAACCCCTGGTTCGAAGTCACCCTCACCGAAGGCCGCAACCGCCAGCTCCGCAAAATGTTCGAAGAGGTCGGCCATCACGTAGAAAAGATCCGCCGCATCGCCTACGGCGCACTCACGCTGGACGTTCCCCCTGGCGCCTTCCGCGAACTCACCCAGGGCGAGGTCCAGGCCCTCAACCGAGCCGCTGCCGGAAAAAAGGTCGAACGCAAACGCGAACGCCCCGAAGCCGCCCAACTCAAGAAGCCCGTTCCGCCAAAAAAGCGTGCCTTCAAGCGCCCGGCAACACGATCACGTTCGTAATGCCCCAAAAGCCGCAGACACGAACACGCAACCTCCCTGCTGCCAGTGGGTTCTTACGTACTGAGGTGTACGCAATGCAAGTTCGTTCAATTCACACCGCCCTTCTCGCCACGGTGGCCGCTGTCGGCCTGGCCGCCGTTGCCCCGGCTCCAGCCTCGGCCCAAGTCTCCTTCGGCGTGAACATTGGCGGTCCGGCCCCGGTCTGCCCGTACGGCTACTACGGTTACGCCCCTTATCAGTGCGCCCCCTACGGCTACTACGGTCCGGAGTGGTTTAACGGCAGGATCTTCCTCGGCGCCGGCCCCTGGTACCACGGCCCCCGCGGCGGCTACGGCTTTGTCAACCACGACTTCGATCCCCGCTACGGCTACCACGGCGGTTTCCCGGCTCGCGGCGAAAACTTTGAACGAGGCCGCGACTTCCATGACTTCCATGGCAACGACTTCCACGGACCCTACGGAGAAGGCCACCACGAAGGCTTCCACGGCGGCCAGGGGCGCTTTGAGGGCGGCCACGACGATCATGGCGGCCATGATGACCACGGCGGCCACCGCTAAATCACCCGCTTCAGCAGAGGAAGCGAGCCCTCAGCATGGGCTCGCTTTTATCCCCCATCAACGCCTCAGGCTAAGACGCGGTCTTCGGCTGTGCCCGAAACCGATTCGCCGTCGCAAACTCCGCCCGCAACTCCGGCGTCCGCAGGTTCTCCCGCAAGTGCGCCAGCCTCTGCTCCAGCGCATACAACGTCGCCGCAATTGGCTCGGTATTGGTCATCGCAATATCCCGCCACATGCTGTACGGACTCGCCCCCAGCCGCGTCGTCTCGCGCAGCGCACGCCCGCCGATAGCACTCACCAGCGTTCGCCCCGCCGGATCGTCAGCAAACGTCTCCTCCAGCAGTCCGGCAAGCGCCGTAGAAACCATCTGCGGCAGGTGACTCACCCACGCACACACGCGATCATGCTCGTCCTGATCCACATCAAAGGTCCGCGCCCCAATTGCCTCAATCCATCCCCGCCATTGCTCCCCCAGTGGTGACTGGCCCCCGGCCATCGGCGTAAACAACCACGCCGCCCCACGAAACAGCCCAGCCTCCGCCAGCGCCGCCCCCCCACTCTCCTTGCCTGCCATCGGATGACTGGGCAAGAACACGGCCTTTCCCGCGCCGTTGTAAAGCGTCTCCGCAAGCCCCACAATCTCGCGCTTCGTACTCCCCACATCCGTTACCAGTTGCCCCTCGCCCACGGCAGGGGCCAACCGCTGCATCCAGTCCAGGATCGGCAGCACCGGCGTAGCGAGCACATACACATCCGCTACCCCCGGCGCGAGCACCGCCTCCGCGCTCTCCAGCACCTCATCCACCGCACCAACGTCACGAGCCTTGGCCAACTCCGCCACACTCGCATCCCACCCCAACACGCTGCCACCAAACGCCGGGCCCAGTGCCTTCAACGCAAGCCCCAGCGAAGCGCCAATCAACCCCGTGCCGACAATCAACACACGCACAGCCATACGCCCTCGAGCTTACGCGAACCGTCTCTCTGGTTGTCATCCCCGAAGGGGATCTGCGTTTGCCTCACCGCCGATGCGTGAACGCCCGCCCACCCGCACCGCGATAATCCCCCGCCACATGCCCCGCCCCGCGCAACACATACTTATACGTCGTTAGCCCTTCCAAACCCACCGGCCCCCGCGCATGCAGTTTGCTCGTCGAAATCCCCACCTCAGCCCCAAACCCATACCGAAACCCATCCGCAAACCGCGTCGATGCATTATGAAACACCCCGGCAGCGTCCACCTCACGCAGGAACTGCTCCGCGACGTCAATGTCCTCCGTCAAAATGCTCTCCGTATGCGACGACCCATGCTCATGAATATGCGCAATCGCCGCCTCGAGTGAATCCACCACGCCCACCGAAAGCTCCGCCTCGCCAAACTCCCGATGCCAGTCCTCCACCGGCAGCACCGCCGCGTCCTCCGCCAGCGCACGCACGGCCGCATCCCCATGCAGCCGAACACCCTTCCCCTGCAGATCCCGCACCAGCCGTGGCACAAAGAACGACGCAACGTCCCGATGCACCAGCACCGTCTCTACCGCATTGCACGCCGCGGGATAATCCAACTTCGCATCCGCAATGACACGCAGCGCCAGGTCCATATCCGCCGCCCGATCCACATAGATATGGCACACACCCTCAGAGTGCCCCAGCACCGGAATGCGCGTGTTCGCCTGCACATACTCCACCAGCTGCTTTGACCCACGCGGAATCACCAGGTCCACCAGGTCATGCGCAGCCAGCAACTCGCCAACCTGCTCGCGCCCCGTGATCAACGACACCGCATCCTCAGCAATGCCCTCAGCCGCTAACGCCCCACGCAACACCCGCACCAGCGCCGCCGCGGTCCCCTCCACCTCACGCCCAGCCTTCAGAATCACCGCGTTGCCACTCTTCAACGCCAACGCCGCAATCTGCGTCACAGCATCCGGCCGCGCCTCAAAGATCACCGCCAACACCCCCAAAGGCACACTGATCTTCTGCAACCGCAATCCCCGCCCTTCCACAAACGCGGGTGCCCCAGAGCCTGCCCTGAGCTTGTCGAAGGGTCTCGCTTCTGAGACATGGGTGTTCGCAGGGGAAACAGGATCCCGATCATCCAGTTCAATCTCATCCAGCAAACGCCCCAACGGGTCCGGCAACCCCGCCACAGACTGAATCCCCTCCACCATCTCCGCCAACTTGCGCTCATCCAGCCGCAAGCGCGCCAGCGTTGCCGCGGAAAGCGCCTCCCCTCCACTCATCCGCTCAGCCACGTCCAGGTCACAAGCATTCGCAGCAAACAGCTCCGCGCTCGCCCCCCGCACCGCATCCGCCATGCGCTCCAACGCGGCATTCCGCTGCACTGCACTCAATGAGCCAAGCCCGCGAGAAGCCGCCCTCGCCTGCCGCGCCACACCGCGTACATCCGTGTGCGGCTGCACCGGGGACACAGCGGAACTCAACGCAACACCTCATACCCAACACGAGTCACAGCGTGAACAGCAGCCCCACCAAACCGCGTACCCACAGCTTCATCCGCAAGAATCCGCTCCAACACGCGCGGCGTCCGCCCGTTGGCAATCACCGCCTGCTTGCCCGCATCCAGCGCAATCCGCACACTCTCCAGCTTGCTCAACATGCCGCCCCGCCCCCGTCCATTGCCGCCATGTGCCATCGCCAACACCGCGTCGTCCACGCTCGGCACATGCGCCAGAACAGCCGCATCCGGCCTCTGCGGATCGCGATCATACAAACCATCCACATCACTCAATAACACCAACAGATCCGCCCCGATGCCCTCCATCAGCAACGCAGAAAGCTTGTCGTTATCACCAAAGATCCGCTCCCCGCGCTCACCATCCCCACGCTCCGCCACGCTCGACGGCCGATCCAGCTCCATCGTCGACACCGTATCGTTCTCATTCACGATCGGAATCACCCCAAGCCTCAGCAACGAGTCCAACGTAGCCCGCAGATTCGCATGCCGCACCGGATCCCGAAAGTCATCCTCGGTCAGCAGAACCTGCGCAATCCGGCACCCCAGCCGGTCAAACGCATCGTCATACAACGCCATCAGCCGCGACTGCCCCACCGCCGCACAAGCCTGCACCTCGGCCAGCGCCGTAGGCCGCGCCCCCAACCCCAGCCGCTCCACCCCAAGCCCCACCGCCCCGGAGCTCACCACCAACACCTCAACACCCTGCTCCCGCAGCGCCGCCACGCCCTCCACCAGCCCGCACAACAGCCCAAGCGCCACCTTGCCATCCGCCCGCATGATGACGTTAGTCCCCAGCTTCACCACAATGCGACGAACGTCAGCGCTCAACAGGCCCTCTCCACAAACCGGGTGCCCCATGTCTCGCTTCTGAGACATGGGTGACACAGCCACGCGTTCACCTAAGCGTGCACAGGCACAGCCGCCGGTGCCGCCACTCGCCGATCCACCACCGGGGCCAACTGCCTCAACTTTTCCACCAACTCCGTCAACTGCTTCGGAAACAGACTCTGCGCACCATCGCTCATCGCCTTGTCCGGATTCGGATGCATCTCCATCAGCAATCCATCGCCACCCGCAGCCACGGTAGCCAACGCCAACGGCGCCACAAACTCCCGCTTGCCCACACCATGCGAAGGATCGCCCAACACCGGCAAATGCGTCAGCGACTTCAGCACCGGGATCGCCGAGATGTCCATCGTGTTGCGCGTATACGTCTCAAACGTCCTGATCCCACGCTCACACAGCATCAAGTCATAGTTGCCACCGGCCAGAATGTACTCGGCACTCAGCAGCAGTTCCTCCAACGTAGCCGCAATTCCCCGCTTCAACAGCACAGGCTTCCGCACCCGCCCAAGCTCACGCAGCAAGTTGAAGTTCTGCATGTTGCGCGCGCCCACCTGGAAGCAATCCACATACTGCAGCATCGGCTCAATCTGCGAGATCTCCATCACCTCGCTGATCACCAGCAGCCCAAACTCATCCGCAGCCTCACGCATAATCTGCAGCCCCGGAATCCCCATCCCCTGGAACGAGTACGGCGAAGACCGAGGCTTATAAGCCCCACCCCGCAAGAACTGCGCCCCGGCAGCCGCGCATTGCTGAGCGCTGAGTCGAATCTGCTCCTTGCTCTCCACCGAGCAAGGCCCGCTCATGATCACAATCTCATCGCCACCAACCGTCACGCCATTCGGAAAATGAACCCGCGTGCCCTCGGGCCGAAACCCACGCCCCGCCAGCTTGTACGGCGATGAAATCCGATACGCCTGCTGCACGCCCTTCAGCACCTGGAACTCGGTGACCTCAAAGTGCGCGGGCGTGCCCACGCCCGCAAGAATCGTCTGCACCTCACCCGTCGTGCGGTGGACGTTGAAGCCCAGTTCCACCATCCGCTCAATCACCAGGGCTATCTGTTCATCCGTAGCGCGGTCCTGCATCGCAACGATCATCACTTGCGTTCCCTCCTCGCGGCTGCCGCCAAACCGGCACGCGACCAGACTTCCTGCCGCCTGAGCGGCCCTGCTTCACAACTCAACTCAACCTGCAACGTTCTGCCCCACATCCGGCCCACGGCCTTCCGCACCCGGCGTCTCCACCCGCTGCAGAGCCCGCATGACATCCATTACCCGGTAGTAAATGTCCTGCATCTGCCCCGCCGTCAGCGGCCCCGGATTCACACTCCGCACATGCTCAAACACGCTCTGCTCGCGGTTCGGCTCATAGATCGGGGCGCCATGCTTCTGCTTGAGCCTGCCGATCTCCACGGCTGCCGCCGCACGCTCGTTGAGCAGCCGCACAATCTGCTCGTCCAACACATCAATCCTGCTGCGCCAATCCGCAATCTCCATCGCTATTCCTCGCACACCGAGCCGGCCTTCGCCGCCACTCGCAAAATCTCTTCACCAACACCGCAGCGCGCCCGTGGGACATCCCTGCGTTCCTCACGATCATACGAGTTGACGGCGGACACCATCAGCCCTTCGCTCCCGCAGGCACCTCACCCGCCAAACTGCCCGCCTCCACCTCACCACCAATCCCGGCGGCGTCCGTATCTCTTTGTTTGTCATTCCCGAAGGGAATCTGCGCTTCGCCCGGAGCGCCACCCCCCTGGGTGCCCCATTCATGCGCAGTTCCACCGCGCATGAGTGCGTTTGCGACCAAACGGTCCCCACCCTTCAACCCCCGCACAAACTCCCCAACCGCCTCCGCCGCCTCACTCGCAGGCGTCCGCTCAATTAACCCCACAATCGCCGACCCCACCACCGCCGCATCCGCAAACTCACTCACCGTCCGCACATGCTCCGGAGTCGACACCCCAAACCCCAAAGCAATCGGCAACTCCGTGAACTTCCTCAACCGCTTCACCAACTCCGCCGCATCATCAGCCAACGAAGTCTGCGTCCCCGTAATCCCCACCCGCGAGATCGCATACACAAACCCCCGCGAGCTCTCCGCAATGGCCTTCAACCGCGCATCCGGCGACGTAGGCGCAGCCAGAAACACCGGAGCCAACTCGTTCTCCCGCATACAGCGCAGGTACTCGTCAGCTTCCTCCACAATCATGTCGGTCAACAACACGCCATCAGCCCCGTTGATCTTCGCCGCCTTCGTAAACTCACTCAAACCCATCCGCATCACCGGGTTCAAATAGCTGAACAAAATGATCCCCGCCTCAGGCCGCAACCGCCGAATGTCCAGGCAGCAATCCAGCACATCACTCAGCCGCGTCCCCCGAGCCACAGCTCGCTCGCTCGCCCGTTGAATCACCGGCCCATCCGCCAGCGGATCACTGAACGGCACACCCAACTCAATCACATCCGCACCGTTGTCAATGGCCGCAACCGCCATGTCGCGCGTCGTCGCCAGATCCGGATCACCCGCCGTCAGATAAATCACCAACCCCGGCTTGTTTTCAAAATGAATCGGCATCTCTAGTTCTTCCCCTGCTCCTGCTTCTGCTTGGCCAGAAACGCACTCCACACCTGCTGCCCCACCGTCGCAATCCGCTCGTTGATGTTTCCCGGCGTCAGCCCGTCATAGATCAACTTCCGCGTATCCGGAAAGAAGAAGTACAACACCGGCGGGTCAATGCTGTTATCCGTAAACGTGCTGCAGTTCCCCTCCGCGTCAAACGCCGTGCAGATCGTGTGCCCAAGCTCGGTATGCAGCTTCATCGAAGCCTCGCCAATATGCGTCCGAGGCCCCAGATCCCCCACAATCGCAAACGCAAGCCGGCCATCCTTGATCACTGCCGCCACATCGCCCAACTGCACACCGCTCTCCCGCCGAAAGTCCCCCAGCGGCATCACCACATACGGCACACGCTCGGCATCAAGACTCGGCCCCGGCCCCGTGGCATACGGATCCGACACGTTCGCAGCCCCGCCAGGCTCCGCCGGCCTCGGATAACGAAAGCTCGTCTCCGGCTGATTCGGATGTTCCGCCCGCTTGCTCAACACTGACCCATCGGCATCGATCGCCATCTTCGCGTCAAAGAACACCGTGTGATCCGGAAACCGCAGGATCACCGTGTTGCGAGCCTGATCCGTATAACAGCCACCACGCTCATGGCTCTCATCGCAAGCCTGGTACATCGCCGTCAACTGCGGATCCACCAACTGCGCCTTTGTAAAATCCACGCCATGTAACACCCGCACATCCGGCGCCGGCGCACTGTACGGCGCACCCGCCGCCGCCCCAAAAGCAGTTGCCCCGGGCAGCACCAGCGCAACAATGGCGAACCATGGAGCGATCCACCTTTGGTTTGTCATTCCCGAAGGGAATCTGCGTTCTGCACGGCCCAGCCGCTGCTGCCCAGACATCACCGCTGCCCCCCAATCCCCAGCCGCGCACTGATCTGCTGCATCAACACCCGCGCATCCTCCTGCCCCACACCAAACCGCCCCTCAAACTCCGCGCGCGAGCACTCCAGCAACGCCATCCCCAGCGCCTGCCGGAGGTAGCCCGTGGTCTCCCGGCCCACCAGGCCCTGCGTCCGCCCATCCGCGCCCAAGGACGTCACAATCTCCTCAAACCGCTCCCGCGTCGTCCCAATCGCCTCAGGAAACAACGCCGGCGGCACCTCCTGCAACACCGCTGCCGGCACCTTGCGCACCAGCAACTCAAACACCTCGTCGCTTAAAAACATCGGCTGCTCAGCAACACTGGGAGGCCCACTCATGCGCTCACCGCCTCGTCGTCGAAATCGGTCGCGTTCTTGTGGTTGAAGAAGTTCAGTGTGAGATTCAGTTGAGCCAGCTTCTCCATCGTTGCCGGCTCTAAGCAAAGATCCGCGTCTCCAACAATGTTGAAGGCACCTTGGAACCGTTCGGTCAGCTTGCGCAAGTCTTCAGCGTGGGGCCAAAGGAGAGTTAGAAGCGATTCGATCTGCTCCTCAGCCGTCAGTCCTTCAGCGCAATGCAGATCCCACGTCGTCACTAAAGCCGGTTGATCACTCAACGTAGTCTCGCCCTTCAGGTAAACCTCTGAGGGCGACAAACCAAGCCGCCCTGTCACGGCATTCGCGTCAAGGTTGCCCCAAAGCGAGAAGTGGCCCATCACGCCATCGATACTCATGCGCTCACCGCCGCCCCACCGCCCAGGTCCATCTCCCGCGTCAAAATCCCAATATCCTTATCCCCACGCCCACTCACATTCACCATCAAGATCTGATCCTTACCCATCTTCGGCGCCATCTTCATCGCCTCCGCCACGGCATGAGCAGTCTCCAGCGCCGGAATAATTCCCTCCGTACGACTCAAAAACTTCGTCGCTTCCAACGCCTCGGTATCATTCGCCGACGTGTACGTCGCACGACCCGAGTCATGCAACATTGCATGCTCCGGCCCCACACTCGCGTAGTCCAACCCCGCACTCACGCTGTGCGTCGACGCCACCTGGCCCGCATCGTTCTGCAGAACATAGCTGTAGGTCCCCTGCAACACCCCAGGCATGCCTCCCTTGAACCGCGCCGCATGCTCGCCCAACGCCGTCCCGCGTCCACCGGCCTCAACCCCAATCAACTGCACATTCGCGTCCGGGATGTACTCATAGAACGCGCCAATCGCATTCGACCCACCACCCACACAGGCCACAATCGCATCCGGCAAACGGCCCTCAGCCTCCAGAATCTGCCGCTTGCTCTCCCGCGAAATCACCCGATGAAAATCCCGCACCATCGTCGGGTACGGATGCGATCCCAGTGCCGACCCCAAAATGTAAAACGTCGACCGAACATTCGTGACCCAATCGCGCATCGCCTCGTTAATCGCATCCTTCAACGTCGCCGACCCCGAGTTCACCCCACGCACCTCAGCGCCCAGCAGCCGCATACGAAACACATTCAGCTCCTGCCGCCGCATGTCCTCCTCGCCCATATAGACCACGCACTCCAACCCAAACAGCGCACACACCGTCGCCGTCGCCACACCATGCTGCCCCGCGCCGGTTTCCGCAATAATCCGCTGCTTGCCCATCCGTCGCGCCAGCAACGCCTGCCCCAGCGCGTTGTTGATCTTGTGCGCCCCGGTGTGCAGCAGGTCCTCACGCTTCAAATAAACCTTCGCCCCGCCCAACACCTCGGTCATCCGCCGAGCAAAAAACAACGGCGTAGGCCGTCCGCAGTAGTCATGCAACAACTGGCAAAGCTCCGCCTGAAACGCCGGATCCTTCTGCGCCGCTGCATAGGCCTCATCCAGCTCCAGCAGCGCCGCCATCAATGTCTCCGGCACATACCGTCCGCCATACGCGCCAAATCGCCCAGCCTTCGCCTTCACCTGCTCCACCACGGGTACGTCCAGAACCGGACTCGCACTCATCGCTTCAATCCCCATCCTGCTGCTGTTTGATGTCTGCTTCCAAAAAACAAAAACCGCGACTCTATCGGTCGCGGCTCGGGGGCTCTTTGCTTCTCGCTGCTTACTGCGTCTTCACGAGTGGGCTCAAACCGCCGATTCCGCTACTGGCCACCAGTAGCGGTACGGAAAGCCAAACGAAAAGCACGTCGCAGCACGCATCGTGCCCTTGAGATTACACTCCCCCAACCGGCACCGCAAGGCCATTACCGAAGATTTGTCCCCCGGCAAGCATCTGCCCCGAACCGCGCGCATCCGATGTACACGAACAGAAACGGGCCCCGAGCCACGGCGTGATCCGCAACAGCCGCAGCCAACGCCCTCACGAAAGGTACGTCCATGAAAGCTCTTCAACGCACCGGACTCGTCGCCCTCACCGCTCTTGTCCTCACCCCGCTGCACAGCTTCGGCCAGGAGTCTTACCAGCGCGCCCGGCGCCAGCAGCACTACCATGACGCCCACCACCACACCAAGGCCAAGTTCGTAGGCGGCGGAGCCGCGGGCGGAGCTGTCGTAGGCGGCCTCCTGGGCGGCGGCAAGGGAGCCCTCATCGGCGCAGGCGTAGGCGCAGGCGGCGGTCTCCTCGCCAACCACGAACACGTAAAGCACGAGACCCGCAAGCGCGAAGCCTACGGCCGCTAAACCATACCGTTCGCTAGCTGACCGGGACACTCTGAACGCCGTCATTACGACCGTGCGATGAGGCCGTCATCCTGAGCGCAGCGAAGGATCTTCGTATCCTTTCACTGCGCTACTCCAGCTACAGGACAACACAAGAAAGATCGCCGAGTCGCGCTTCTACACCGCACCACGCACAGCCTCGAAGAAGGCACGAAGTCGATCCGGCGACTTCCTCCCCGGACTCGCCTCCACCCCACTCACAACATCCACTCCCCACGGCTTCAACGTCGCCATCGCTTCGCTCACGTTCTCGGGCAGCAAACCTCCAGCAACCACAATCTCCGGGATCTTCAGTCCACTCCGCTTCGCCACCGCCTGCACTGTTGCCCGTTGCACCAGAAATGCGTCCGCCGCCAGCTTCCACGGAAACGCCTGTCCCAGACCGCCAGACGAACCATTCTTTACCGCGTCCAGCAGCACCACAGCAAGCCGCGGGTCCGCGAAGGGCCATCGCGCCGCTGCCCTCCAGCGCTCTGTCAGCACGTCCTCCGGTCCAGGCGTCATCTCGATCCCCACCACCTGCCAAAGCCTGACATCCAACCCCAGCGTCACCCAAAGCCGCTCGACCAACTCCGGGTCATAGGGCATATGCAACTGCACCGCACTCAAGCCGGCCTGCAGCACCGTGTCCAAAATCACCCGGGCATCCGGCTCCGTGAAAACACCGACCTTTTCGACCCTCGCCGGCAGCCTCGCGGTGATCGCCGCAGCCTGTTCCACCGTCACCCGCCGCTTGCTCGGCGCAAAGATGAACCCCAAAGCATCCGCCCCAAGCTCCACCGCAAGCTCGGCATCCGCCAAATTCGTCGTCCCACAAATCTTCACAAACATTGAAACAGTCGCTTTCCAGATGCGTTGATTCAGCTCTTCGCGCAGGGCCATCAAGACCGCGTGGGCAGCCGGTTAGATCTCGTAAATGACGCCATCCACTTTCACCTTCGAGCACCAGAAGCAGTGAGTGATCGTCTTGCCGGGCATGAGTGCAGCAAGATCAAGCTGCCTCCATCGGTGAACCCCTACGCGGCAAAGCAAGCCAAGCGCCGCACTCGCTTCATGCTCTCGATTCGGCCACAGCTTGGCTGCGCGTTCCGCTATCTCGTGGTCGGAAGTTATCACGGCTGCCATCCTCTCTTCGCACAACGTAAACACGAGGCCGAGGCAAAAACACGGCGCATCGAAACGAACCACCGCACGAAGAACCAACAGCTAGGACCCAGAAATCAACGCCCTCAACGCCGCCCCCGGCTCCTCCTGCCGCATCAGGCTCTCCCCCACCAAAAACGCCTGGTACCCCGCCCCACGTAGCTGCTCAATATCCGCGCGCGTTCCGATCCCACTCTCCGCCACGCGCACAACGTTCTGCGGCAGCAACGCACCAAGCTCAACCATCCGCTGCATCGACACCTGAAATGTCCGTAAATCCCGGCTATTCACCCCAACACACTCACAATCCAACGCCAATGCCCGGTCCAACTCCGCCCGGTCATGCACCTCACACAAAACATCCAACTCACACCGCCGAGCCTCATCGCGCAGCACCCGCAACTCCGCATCCGTCAGCGCCGCGGCAATCAACAACACCGCATCCGCACAGCTCGCCCGAGCCTCCACCATCTGCCACGGATCCACCATGAAATCCTTCCGCAGACAAGGAATCGAAACCGCGGCCGAAGCCCGCCGCAAATTGTCTAACGACCCCTGAAAGAACTTTTCCTCCGTCAACACGCTCAGCACCGCCGCGCCCCCCGCCTCCAACTGCGGCGCCAGCACCGAAACATCAAACGCCGGCCGAATCAACCCCTTCGACGGCGAAGCCTTCTTCAACTCCGCAATCACCGCCGGCCCGTCGGCAGCCTTGGCCCGCAAAGCCCGCGCAAACCCACGAGGCGCATGCGCCGCTGCCGCCCGCTCCATCGCACGCCCATCAGCCGCCGCCTTACGCTCCCCAACCACCCCGCGCACATGGGCCAAAATCTCCGGCAGGTACATCGTCCGCTCAGCCGTTCCGCTACTCATGCCTCTAGACTAGCCGCTCCCATCAGCACCAGCGACCGCTGCGCAAATGGCGAGTACACCAGCACCGTCACGCAAGCCAGCGCCAGCCCAAAGTTGATGTGGTTCATCAGCAAAAACGGCGACGCCGCCCAAAGCAAGTCCATCACCAGCAAAAACCACCACGCCCGCAAAAACCGCGCCCGAAACCCCGGCGCCCGAAACAACACCGCACACAACGCAAACACCCGCACAGGAATCAGCAGCGCCGCGGTCACGATCACCCCAACAAAGAGCGCCTCACTCAGCGGCAAAAGCGCCAACAACCCATGAATCTCCCCAAGGTTCGCCAGCGCCCCCACATAGAACCCCAAATACATCGCCTGCAGGGACAGAAACAGGACCCGCACCACCTGAGGCGAAACCACGGGCAGATCCTCAGGCCGAGCCAGCAACCGCTCCGCCCACCCAACACTCTCCCCCGCCACCACCTCAGGTCCCTTCGCCCCAAACTCGGGTGCCCCATCTTCGCCGGCAGCCTCATCGCCGGCTAAGGTGGGCGCTCCTGCCACACTGCGGGGCTCCACCAGCCCTTCACTGACCGCCACAGTCGCCCCGTCCACTCCCGCAAGCGCCCCCTCAACCACCCCCACCCGCTCCACAGGCGCCACAAACCGATACCCCCGCCGAGCCAAAGTCTCCACATACCGCGGACTCGCCGCCTTATCCCCCAGCGCCTCCCGCAGCCGGTTCACAGCCGAGTTCACCCCATGCTCGTAGTCCACAAACGTTCCATCCGGCCAAAGCTCCCCGCTGATCTCCTCCCGCGTCAGCACCTCCCCCGGCCGCGCCAGCAGCAGCAGGAGCACCTGGAACGGCTGCGCATGCATCCGCACCCGCACCCCCTTGCGCCATAACTCGCCTGTCGCCGCGTCCGCCTCGAACACCCCGAACCGATATCGCCGTCCCTCATTCATCGTCGCGTCTCAGTCTACGCAAACCGGCCATCATCACCCCCGCTCACCTCCCGTGAGTTCCCCGCCCAAGCTGCTGCATCCAAGTCACTTGCGCCGTGAGAAACGTTCCACCCGGCGTGAGCCCGTTTGCATTGCCCGCAAGCTACCCGCCGAGGCAAAGTCACCCCTATGCAAAGCCGCCCTCACCGCCAAAGCAAACAGCTCCCCAGCCTCCGCCGTAGCCTCGCCGCCGTCCTGCTCCTCATCGCAATGCCCGCCACCGCGCAAACACCGGCCACGCCAGCCTTCAACAGCTACACAGCGGCAGTCGAGCACCGCCTCGCCGCCCAGCATGCCTCCACCGCAAACTTCCTCGCTCGCGCCGACGACGGGCGCCTCCACGTGGGCGAGATCCTCCTCGAACACCTCACCGAACCCACCGCCCCCGCCCAGCCGAACGCCGCGGGGAGCACCACCATGCTCCACAGCTGGCGAGGCACAGCCTTCGCCCCCAACGCCCACGCCCGCGACTTCGAGCACCTCCTCCGCGACCTCCCCGCCTACCCCAAAATCTTCGCCCCGGAGGTTCTCCGCGCCAGCATCCTCAGCAGCCAGGGCGACCATCTGCAAACCGCCCTCCGCGTCCGCCAGCAACATGGCCTCACCGTCACCATGGACACCACCTACGACCTCACCTTCAGCCACCTCGACCCCCAACACGGCTTCAGCACCTCCCGCAGCCTCCGCATCACCGAGATCGCCGACCCCGGCACCCCCGACGAACACCCCCTGGGCCCCGCCGACGAACACGGCTTCCTCCTCCGCCTGAACACCTACTGGACCTGGGAAGAACGCCCCGACGGCCTCTACCTCCAGATCGAAACCGTCTCCCTCTCCCGCAACATCCCCCAGGGCCTCAGCTGGATCATCGGCCCCTACGTCGAAAGCATTCCCCGAGACTCCCTCGAATTCACCCTCCGCTCCGCCCGCAACGCCCTTCCGCACTAAACTCCGGCACCAAGCTACAAGCCACCCGCTGCCGAGCTCACGCCGCTCACGCACCGCCATGTCCTAAGCCCGCGACGCAGCTCTACGCTCTGTCACCTTCGCCCTGACATGTCTCTCAGCGCATCGCGCTTCCGGCAAGCTCGCCCACTGGGCGTGGAAGCAAAATCGCGCCCAATCTGGCCGCCACACTACTCGCCATCTCGACCGAAGGGGACACAGCTCCACCGTCTGCGCAGCGGAGAGACCCCTGTATTTGCCCAGCCGCACTCCACCCAGAGCAGCCCTAAACCCGCCGCACCCGAAAGAGCAAGACCATGACCACCCCCAACCCACTCACCACCCCGAACCCGCTCACGAACCCCACCCCACTCACCCAACCCACCCACTTCCAAAGCGCTCCCCGTATCCACGGAGCCCTAACCGCCAACCTCGAACGCCGCACCCTCACCTTCCTCGCCCGCCACACCCCCAGCCTCATCAACTCCGACCACCTCACCCTCCTCGGCTTCCTCGCCCAACTCGCCGCCGGCCTCACCTACGCCCTCGCCCGCCACCACCGCCCCGCCCTGCTCCTGGTCAACGTCTTCATCGCCCTCAACTGGCTAGGTGACAGCCTCGACGGCACCCTCGCCCGCGTCCGCGGGCAACAACGCCCCCGCTACGGCTTCTACGTCGATCACGCCACCGACCTCTTCGGCGCCACCGCCCTCATGACCGGCCTCGCCGCCTCCGGCTTCCTCCACCCCGCCATCGCCCTCGCCATGCTCCTCGCCTTCCTGCTCCTCGCCGCGGAAAGCTTCCTCGCCACCCACACCCTCACCCGCTTCCACCTCTCCACGGGCCCTTTCGGCCCCACGGAGATCCGCCTCCTCCTCATCGCCGGCAACTTCGCGCTCGTCCGCAGCCCGTCTGCCCGCCTCTTCGGCCACACCTTCAAGCTCTTCGACCTCGGCGGAACCATCGCCACCTGCGCCATGCTCCTCACCGCCCTCACCCTCACCCTCCAACACACCGCCGAACTCTACCGGGCCGAACCCCTCCCCTAACCCAGCCAAAGCACCCGTCCCGCACCTTCGCGCCCGCTGCGTAGCCTTTGCCCCTCTTGCTTGTCATTCCCGCCGGGGATCTGCGTTCCGCCCGCCCCACCAAATAGGCCGACCCATGCCCCCACTCCACCGCTTCCTCCGCTTCAACGCCGTAGGCCTTCTCGGCGCCGCCGTCCAACTATCCACCCTCGCCCTCCTCAACCACCTCGCACCCCACCACTACCTCCTGACCTCCACCCTCGCCCTCGAACTCACCCTGCTCCACAACCTCACCTGGCACCTCCACTACACCTGGCGCGACCGCACCCACCCCCAGGACCGCCTTCAATGCGCCATCCGCTTCCACCTCGCCAACGGCCTCACCTCGCTGCTCGGCAACCTCGTCCTTATGCGCCTTCTGGTACACAGGGCGCACCTCCCCGTCGTCGTCGCAAATGCCGCCGCCATCGCCACCTGCTCCCTACTCAACTACTTCATCGGCAATTCCTGGGTTTTCTTTAGCCCGATCATCACCCCAAACGCTGCCAAACTCTCCCCTCCCCTCCACGAGCCTGCGAAGATACCGTCATGACCTCTCGCCCCTGGACAAGAAGGCACCTCCTCCAGACATCCGCACTCGCAGGCTCCACTCTCCTGCTGCCCCACAGGCCCTGGGCGCAGCAGCCGGGAGGCAGCACCGGCGAAGTCATTCTCCAAACCCCACTCGGCAAGCTCCGCGGCCAGTCCAACGCCGACGTCCATATCTTCCGGGGCATCCCCTTCGCCGAGCCACCCACCGGCCCCCTCCGCTTCCGTGCACCGGAGCCCAAAAAGCCCTGGCCCGGCATCCGCGACGCCACCCACTTCGCCCCAGCCGCCGTCCAGCCCGGCGACCGCACCGTCCCCCAAAACGAAGACTGCCTGTACCTCAACATCTGGACCCCCGCGACCGCCTCCAGCGCCCAGGGCCTCCCGGTCTTCGTCTGGATCCACGGCGGCGGCTTCACCGGCGGCGAGTCCTTCGCCCCCATCTTCGACGGCACCGGCTTCGCGCAGGGGGGGATCGTCGTCGTGACCGTCGCCTACCGCCTCGGCGTGCTCGGCTTCCTCGACGTCGAACCTCTCCTCGGCCCCACCTACGCCGGCTCCGCCAACAACGCCCTCCGCGATCTCATCCAGGCCCTGCAGTGGGTCCAGGCCAACATCACTGCCTTCGGCGGCGACCCAAATCGAGTCACCATCGGCGGCGAGTCCGCAGGCGCCAAGCTCACCGACATGCTCATGGGCGCGCCCCAGGCCAAACCGCTCTTCGGCGGCATGATCTCCGAAAGCGGCGGCGCCGAACGCATCTGGCCCAAGTCCAACGCACAATCCGTCGCCGAAGGCTTCGGCAAGCAATGGCAAACCAGCGCCCCAGGTCGCTTCGCCGCCACCCTCGCTACCGCCCCCGCACGCGACCTCGTCGACGCGCAAACCGACTTCCTCAAAACCTGGCCACAACACTTCCCCCTCCGCTGCGAGGTCGACGGCACCCTCTTCCCGCAACTCCCGATCCAAACCATCGCAGCCGGCTCAGCCGCCCGCAAACGCCTCCTTATCGGCACCAACCGCGACGAAAGCGCCCTCTTCCTCGGCCCGCACGCCCCCAACGCCATCACCGCGGCCGACCTCGGCAACATGCCACTCGACGCCTTCAACCCCATCTACGCCGGCTACGCCACTCTTTACCCCGACATGACCGAGGCCCAACGCCGCATCCGCGCCGCCACCGCCGAAGAGTATTGGGTTCCCTCCATCCGCGTAGCCGACGCAGCCGCCAACTCCGGCGCACAGGTCTGGATGTACCAACTCGACTACGCCCGCGACGGCGGCCCCTACGCAGGTGAAGCCTTCCACTCCGAAGACCTCGCCCTCGTCTGGAATAAGCCCACCCACGAGTACGCCTCAGCCCCCGCCGAAGCCCAACTCGCCCGGCAGATGACCGCCGCCTGGGCCGCCTTCCTCCGAGGCGAAACCCCCGCCGCCCCCGGCCTCCCCGCCTGGCCCGCCTACAACCCCAAAACCCGCCCCACCATGCTCCTGAACCGCACCAGCCAAGTCCAAAACGCCCCGCAAGAAGCCGAACTCGCTCTCTGGCACAGCCTGTAGCCCCACGTCTTCACCGACTCGAGCCCCTCCTGAAGCAGCGCCGCTCGATCGATGCGACTTGGCGGCCTGCGATGAAAGCTCGCACTTCCTTCACCTTCGTTTCTGTCATAACATACAGACAACGACCGAGGGAGCGGTGCCATGTCCGTCACGACCATCTCAGCCCGGGACTTCGCCCGCGACCTCGCACAGGCGAAACGTGCCACGATGGGCGGTCCGGTGTTCGTTACAGACCGCGGCAAGCCCACCTTCGCCCTGCTCAAGATCGAGGACTATTACAAGCTCGCCGGAGAAGAACCACGCAGTCTGCTCAGCGTCATGGATTCCCTCCCAGGGGGCGGCCCCGAGTTCAGTCCGCCCCGGCTCGACTCCCTTGGACTCAAGCCGGCAGAGCTGGAATAGTGTTCCTGCTGGATACCAACGTGATCTCGGAACTCCGGGCTGGCAAGCCCGAGCCCTCCCCCGCCGTACGACGCTGGGCAGAACGCGTTCCCGCGAATCAGCTTTACCTTGCGGCCATCACCGTTCTGGAACTCGAGATCGGTGTCCTCTCGATGGAACGACGGGACCCCCGACAGGGTCAGAAGCTGCGCTTCTGGTTACAGGCCGTCCTGGAGCAGTTCTCGCCGCGAGTCCTGCCCTTTGGCACAACCGCGGCTCGCTTGTGCGCAGCAATCCATGTTCCCGATCCACGCCCGGAACGGGATGTCATGATCGCCGCAACAGCCAGGGAGCACGGCTACACCGTCGTGAGCCGCAACACAGAGGACTTCGAGGGTTGCGGCATCGCGCTGCTCAATCCCTGGCTCACCACAGACCCCGCCTAGACTGCCACGCGAACCGCCTAGACTAGACCCAATGCCGCAGACCACCCTCACCCCCGACCTACTCCCTATCCCCGAATTCCCCTTCCGCGCCTACCTCTTCGACCTCGACGGCACCGTCGCCGACTCCATGCCGCTCCACCTGATCTCCTGGCAGCAGGCCACCCGCGAGTTCGGCGGCGACTTCCCCACCGAGCTCTTCTGGCAATGGGGCGGCATCCCCCTCCCTCGCACGGTAGAGATGCTCAACGAACGCTTCGGCTACCACCTCGACCCCGCCGAAGTCGTCCACCGCAAAGAGCAGCTCTACCTCACCATGCTCGACCAGCTCCACCCCATCACTTCGGTAGCCGCGCACGTCGCCAAACAATATGGCCATATCCCCATGGCCATCGTCTCCGGCTCCCCCCGCCTCACCATTGAGCGCACTCTCGAAACCCTGCGCATGTCCGACTGCTTCCAGGCCATCGTCGCGGCGGAAGACTACACCCACGGCAAACCCGACCCCGAACCCTTCCTCACCGCCGCCAGGCTCCTCAACATCGCCCCGGGAGACTGCCTGGTCTTCGAAGACGCCGAAGCCGGCATCCAGTCCGCCATCGCCGCAGGCATGCAATACGTCCGCGTCCCCGTCCACCACCTCACGGAAGTACCCGCAACGTCCTCGTGAGCGAGGATCGATTGTAACTCGCACGGAGTCCGCGGTCCCGCCGCTTGTCATTCCCGAAGGGAATCTGCGTTTTGCTGGCGAGACACCGGGAGTACTGCCAGCCAACTCACCGCCCTACCCTCACCAACACCAAAGCATTCGGCTCCAGCGTCAACTCCAGCCGCCCATCCTTCAACGTCACGACCTCCGGCGCCCCCAGAGCCGTCTTCGCATTCATCTCCTCCACCTGTACCGGCCTCGGATACTGCGGCTTCCCCATCCCCGCATACACCGGCAACACATTGCCGTGCTCATCATCCACCCGCTCAACCGTCACCCGAGCCCGCGCCGGCACCCCCTTGAACACCAGCATCATCGTCTTCGGCTTCATTCCCAGCGTTGACGAAGGCTTGCCATTCTCCGCCGGGTCCACCAGGTTCCACGCCGCAATCGCAAGCGTCCCATCCGCAGCCTTCGTCACCAGGACATCCTTCGCGTCACTCGCAATCAGCTGATCGCCCAGCTTGTGCAGCAGTGCAAAGTCGTAAAAGCTCGGCTTGTTGATCCCATACTCCGCACGCAGCCCAAAGTTCCCCTCAAAAGGGTGCGCGATCGGCCCACCTTCCTCAAACACATCGCTGAATGTCCAAAAACTCATCATCTGTACTGAACGATCAGCGCACTGGCGAACCGTATTCGCCAGCGCCGGCCCCACGAAGGTCGTATCGCGCGACTCGCTCTGCCCCTGCACATTCCACTCCGTCCAGAACAGCGGCAAATCCTTCTTCCCCGCCGCATCCATCTGCTTGCGCACCTTGCCGATCGCCAGGCACACCCGCTCATCCGTCGGCGTGTCGCGCGGCACACTCGGGTCATCCGGAAACAGGTTGTCGATTGTGTCATCCGCATATCCATGGCTCGACACGAAATCCAACGGGGCATCATGCGCCTTCACATACGCCAGAAACGGTGCCACCCAGTCCGCCGCCGCCGTCGCCGGCCCACCCACACGCAAACGCGGACTCACTGCCTTCAAGTCCCGCGCCGTATGCTCATACAGCTCAAAGTAGCTCTTATCCCGCGGAATCCCGTTCCAGAAATCAATGTTTGGCTCATTCCAGACCTCGAAGTACCAGGTCGACACCTCGTCAATCCCGAAGTGCTCCACAAGATTCTGACCCAGCGCCGTGATCAATCCATCCCACCGCTCCATACTCTTCGGCGGGGAAACATTCTGCTTGTACCAGAACGGATGAAGCGCATCCGGATTGAACGCCAGCTTCTTCGGCATAAAGCTGATCTCCACCACAGGCTTTACCCCGTCCTTCAGCAGGCCATCGTAGATCTGGTCCACATACGCGAAGTTGTACACCGGGTTGCCATGCTCATCCTCCGTGTACACCCCGTTCTCGTCGTCCAGAATCCCATGCGCCCGTACATACTTCATCCCGGTTACACCATGCACCGCCCGCAGGTCCTCGCGATAGCTGTCGCGCAACATCAGGTTCGCCCGGCCGGAGCCAAACATCTCCTCCCAGAAGTGCGGAAACGGCACAGCCGGCGCATGCGCGTCCACCACGACCTGCTCCTGCGCCCAACTCGGCGACGCACAACACAGCGCCGCCACAAGGGAAGCCGCAATCCAGCCAAATCGACGAACCGCAACAAAGGCAAACGTTTGCATCGTGCTTAGGAGAGTGCCACACCCCGGCCTACCTTTGGAAACACCCAAAGCCCCGCGTCGCCTGGCAGAATATCGAGCCCCTCCCCGCCTGAGTTCCCGCGCTTGGAACCAATCTCCGCACCAGAGCGCAGCAAACACATACGCAGTTCCGCCACAAATTCAGCAGCCCACTCTACCTCCGCCGCGGCACACTACTCCACGGCCTCCGGCCCCTCAACGCCGTCGCGCGCCCGCATCGCGTTCACCTGGTCCGCAATGGCATCCAGCAACTGCCGCAGTTCCGGCGGGTCGGTTCGGAGACGCCGCCCCAGGCTCTGCGGCGGCGCATACCGAAAATTGATCGTGTTGATGTCCGACGCCATCACCACAAACATATTCGTCGGGATCTCCTTCCAGAAGTCCCCTGCCTCCGGCTGTCCGCCGGCTTCCTTGGCCTGCACATAACTCCGTCGGTCAAAGCGCTTCGGCGAAGCCAGCGTCACGCTGATCAGCGAGCCATCCGCCGCCAACGCCTTGTCAAAGAACGTCCCCTGGTACAGCTTGTCTGACTTCGTCAGCACATCCAGGTAGATCACCAGGCTCCGGTCGGCCAGCAACAGCCGCGAAAGCAGCACATGCCACTGCGCCACCCGCGGCAAAACAATGGCAGTAAACACCTGCCGCAGCCCATCACCGGGCAGGCGATTGCTGATCCAGCCGTAGTACTGCGTCGCAAACGTAAGCGCGATGCTCAGCAGCACCACAATCACGTACAGCCGCCACAACAGCACCCAGTTCATCCAGAAAAGATCGTGCAGACTGCTGAACCAGCTCCCCGGGGATTGCCGAAACAAAAACTCGCTGTACACCCCCGCAAAGAACACCCGCAGCGATTCCCCACGCCACACCCGGTCCAGCGCGCCGCTCCACCGAGCCCACAGGTACGCCAACCCCAGGCACGTCCCCGCCCACACCAGCGCACGAGAAACCTCTTCACTTCGAGTAAGCAGAACCGCTCTGCGGGGAACCGTAAACCCCAGCAGAAACCGGGATACCGCATCCGGCCCCAGCACGTACAACGCAAAGAACAGGGAGACCGCGACCGCGATCATCGACTAAGCGGCAGTCGCCTTCAGGTCATCCAGCGTCAGGCTGAAATCCCCTACATTCGTCCGCACCTTCGCCACACCAGAGTGCACCAACTCCCGCACAATCTCATCCTGGTGCTCGCGAATGTACCGCATCGCTTCCTGCCGGGTCAGATCGATGTTCTCTTCGATTTGCCTTGCCAGCGCTGTGATCTCTCGTCCGTTCATGCCCACCTGCCCCTGCTCGTGCTCACTGTACACCTTGCAGCCTTAGACGCCTATATCTCTGAAGCGGCACGAGAAGCCTGCCGCGGCAAAACGGAAGGGCAGGATCCGAAGATCCTGCCCGATAGACCGCAAGTACCACCGATACGCTAGCGATTCAGGAACCGCCGCCGCATCACGCCCGCCATTCCTAACACCCCAGAGCCAAGCAGCACCAGGCTATTTGGTTCCGGCGTAACACCGGTCACCGGCGGTCCAGGCGTGGGCGGATTGCTTGGATTAAAGGATTCTTCCAGCGAGAAGTAGGTGCTTCCGCCAGGAGCGACCGGGTTCACAAAATCTACATTACCCATCGTCTGGTCAGGAGAGATGCTGGAGAAGAACGCATCCGGGCCACCATAACCAGTGGTGTCCATCGAATTACCCATCGCGTTATACGGACTTGCGTCAATACCATCGCTTTCGAAGCCGAAGATCGCGGTTCCGTTGCCGTTCAAAAAGAAGCTCGTAATGGGCGTAGTGCCATTGTTCACAAAGCCAACGAGAGCATCATCCGACCCATCGTAGTTTGTCCCGTTCGCACTGATTCCGGTCACGGAAACGCTATTGTCGGGATTGACCGTGATCACTTCATTGCAACCGGGCGCGGACCCAAATGCTGGGCATTGCGCCTGCGCCGCAACAGCAGAGAAGAGAAAAGCCGCCCCTGAAAGGGCTGCCAGTTTCATTGTTTTCATACGCATCTCCTAAGGTGGTTGAAAGCTGACCCGACAGATGCTGCAACGCTCAGGTGCCCAACTCGGTCCCGGATCTTGTCCGGAGCTGTTCCGTTCCCAGGGCAAAGCGGATCCTGTGTTCCCGCGACATACAAGCCCTGTTTGCGCGTCTGCACGAGAGTAAGTCCTACCTCCCCTCAAAGCGACAGGATGTAGTCAACAGGCCGCATGAAATCTTTGGTATGGAGAAAGCGGCACTCTCGCGCCGTGGAAAGTGCGGTACCTTCCATGCCCACAGGGCCATGCACGGCGCACCCCGGAAGAAGAACAGCCCCGCTTATATCACCAGCTTGCACATAGGAACAGCCGTAGCGATAACACCGATCCGGCAAGGCCCAGCACACAAGCGAGGACGGGAGAACTGCAGCGCCCGGAGGGTCTTGTCGACCGCTGCGGTTCTCCACCGAACCTTCGTCTGCCTAAGCCTTCCCCGCCAGCTGCCGCAACACGTACTGCAAAATTCCACCGTGCTGGTAGTACAGAATTTCCTGCGGCGTATCGATCCGAATCGTCACTGGAAACTCCACAACCTGCCCATCCGCAGTCGTCGCGCTAACCGTAACGTTCTTGCCCGCGGCAAACCCCGACTCCAGCATCGTCCGCAGTTGCCCAGGCTCGCCCAATGAGAAGATTTCCTCGCCCGGTCAGCCCATAGGTCTCCGCCGAGTCCCCCGCCTGGAACTGCAGCGGCAGGATTCCCATCCCGACCAGGTTCGACCGGTGAATGCGCTCATAACTCTCTGCAACGACAAACCGGATTCCCAGCAGGTTCGGCCCCTTCGCCGCCCAGTCACGGCTCGACCCCGACCCATACTCCTTGCCCGCCAGAATGCACAGCGGCACACCACGCTCCGCATACGCGACAGACGCCTCATAGATCGACATCCCCTCGCCCTGCGGCAACAACCGCGTCACGCCGCCCTCCGTTCCCGGCGCCAGCTTGTTCCGCAGCCGCACATTCGCAAACGTGCCACGCACCATCACCTCATGGTTGCCACGCCGCGACCCATAGCTGTTGAACTCCCACACCGGCACGCCATGCTCGGTCAGGTACGCCCCAGCGGGCCCCTTCGCCTTGATCGACCCAGCCGGCGAAATATGATCCGTCGTCACCGAATCACCCAGCCACGCCAGGCACCGCGCATTCACGATGTCCTCCACCGGCTTCGGCGTCGCTGGCATCCCGTCGAAGTACGGCGCCTGCCGTATGTAGGTGGAATTCGCCTCCCACCCATACGTATCGCCGCTCGGGAAACTTCAACGCCTGCCAGTTCGCATCGCCATCGGACACCGTCGCATACTGCCCCCGGAACATCGCGGCGTCGATGTTCGCGTGCACCGCGTCGGAGACCTCCTTCTGCGTAGGCCAGATGTCACGCAGGTACACCTGCGCCCCATAGTGCCCACGGCCCAGCGGCTCCGTCGCAAAATCATGCTCAATGTGCCCCGCCAGCGCATACGCCACCACCAGCGGCGGGCTCATCAGGTAATTCCCCCGCACCTCCGGCGAAATCCGCCCCTCAAAGTTCCGGTTCCCACTCAGCACCGAAATCGCCACCAGCCCATGCTCCTCAATCGACCGCGAAACATCCTCCGGCAGCGGCCCCGAGTTCCCAATGCACGTCGTGCACCCATACCCAACCACCTGGAACCCGAGCTGGTCCAGATCATCCAGCAGCCCCGCCCGCTTGTAGTAGTCCGTCACCACCCGCGACCCCGGCGCCAGCGAAGTCTTCACCCACGGCGGCGTCTTCAAACCAGCCGCGACAGCCTTCTTGGCCAACAACCCCGCAGCCATCATCACGTAAGGATTACTCGTATTCGTGCAAGACGTAATCGCCGCAATCACAATCGATCCATCCCGCAGATACTTGTCCGGGTTCACCCCAAACCGCTGCTCCACGCTCTTGATCGGCTCCAAAACCGCCGTCGCCGTGGAGCTATGTGCATAATCCGAAGCTCCGGGCGTCCCAGAACCGGGTGCCCCATCTAAACCGGGCGCCCCATTCACACCGGCAGCCTCACCGCCGGGGTAAGTGGGCCCAGCCGACACGGTCAGCGGCGCCACTTCCCCCACTGGCGTCACCAAATGCGCGGCATTCGTCTCCACATCGCTCGCATGAACAGTCGGAATCACCTCAACCGCGTCCGGCACCGCCGGAAACGCCACACCCTGCCCCGCGGTCACATCCCCGCTGCCGGACACATGGCCGCCCTCACCCTCCCAGCGCACCATCTGCCGCTCCGCCGTACGGTTCGCCCCCGCAGCAATCAAGCTCGGCAGCACTTTCCTAAACGAAGCCGGCGTCTCGCTTAACAACACCCGATCCTGCGGCCGCTTCGGCCCCGCCACACTCGGCTCCACCGTCTGCAGATCCAGCTCCAACAGCGCCGAATATTCCGCCTCGGGAGCATTCGCCGTATGGAACATCCCCTGCGCCCGGTAATACGCCTCCACCAGCGCGATCTGCTCCTCACTCCGCCCCGTCAAACGCAGATAATTCAACGTCTCCGCATCCACCGGGAAGATGCCGCAAGTGGCCCCATACTCCGGCGCCATGTTCGCAATCGTCGCCCGATCCGCCAGCGGCAATTCGCTGATCCCCGGGCCAAAGAACTCCACAAACTTGCCCACCACGCCCAGCTTCCGCAGGCTCTCGGTCACAGTCAGCACCAGATCCGTAGCCGTGGTGCCCTCGCGCAGCTTGCCCGACAACCGGAACCCCACCACCTGCGGCACCAGCATGCTCACCGGCTGCCCCAGCATCGCAGCCTCGGCCTCAATCCCGCCTACGCCCCAACCCAGCACACCCAACCCATTCACCATCGTCGTGTGCGAATCCGTCCCCACCAACGTGTCCGGATACGCGACAACTTCGCCGCCCTCTTCCGCAGAAGTCGTAAACACCACCCGCGCCAGGTACTCCAGATTCACCTGGTGACAGATCCCCATCCCCGGCGGCACCACGCTGAAGTTCCGAAACGCCGTCTGCCCCCACTTCAAAAAGGCATACCGCTCTCGGTTCCGGCTGAACTCCAGCGCCGCATTCAGGTCATACGCATTCTTCGTCCCGTACTCATCCACCTGCACCGAGTGATCGATCACCAACTCCGCCGGAATCAGCGGATTGATCTTGTTCGGATCGCCACCCAGCGTCTTCATCGCATCCCGCATCGCCGCCAAATCGACAATCGCCGGCACCCCAGTAAAATCCTGCATCAACACCCGCGCAGGCATGTACGCAATCTCCCGCGAGGGCTCCGCCTTCGCCTGCCAGCAGGCCAGGAAGCGGATGTCGTCGGCCGTCACCGTCACGCCATCTTCACGGCGCACCAGGTTTTCCAGCAGCACACGCAGCGAAAACGGCAGCCTGCTCAGCTGCAGGCCATCAATTGCCGTCTCCAACGCCGAAAGCTGGAAGTACCGTACCGTCCTCCCGCCCGACTCCAACGTAGCGGCGGCCTGAAACGTATTCGGGTGCTGATTTTGAACGGATGCCATGGCAGTTCTCTCCTGAAAACACGCTCAGCCTATTGCCGAGCCACTGGTAACAGTACCCGGCTCCGCCTGGAAGGCAGCCGCGGGCACAAGGGGCAAAAGTTGAGGGATCACTCATAAGATCGCTGCTCAGACTAAGGGGGGCGCGCAGACTTCAGCTCTTACCGGCCACGATCGTGGCGGCCACGGCAAAATCGCTTTAATAAGGCGCAGCGCATGTGAGACATCTTACGGCAACCCGCTAACTCCTTGGAACGACTTCCGTCAGCCATCCGGGTCATTACCGACGTGCAGTTCGTATCGGCCCCGGGCGGCCACGCCGCATCCGGGCCCCGCATCTGAACACCATCGGCACGCGCATCATGCTCCCGGGTCGCCGAAGGCAAAAAGGAAGCCCACGATGAACGATCTCACCAAGCCTCGCCCCACCCTCCGCGCCGCCGCCATAACCGGCTTCGCCACTCTCCTCGCTCTCGGCTTCGCTGGCTGCAAGGGCAAGACCCAGGCCCAGGCCCCCGGCCCCAACGGCGATCCCGCCAACGCCAACCTCGCCCAGCCCTACACCGGCGGCAACGCAGGCCAGACCCAGGTGCTTGGCCAGAGCCAGAGCTACACCTCCCAGGCCAGTGGGCAGAGCTACGAGAGCCAGTCGGCCGCGCCCATCATCCGCCAGGCCCCCGCGGGCAGCGCCACCCACCCCGTCCAGTACTACCCCGTCCCCCAGGCCCAGAGCGGCCAGAACGGCTACCCCCAGGGCTACGATAGCCAGACCTCCTACGACCCGAACGCCCAGGACTACTCCGACGCCGAAGACGCCGGCGCACAAGCCCTCGCTGAAACCGACCAGCCCCCGCCGCCACTCCCCGAGTACGACCAGCCCCCCGCTCCCGCGGACAACTATCTCTGGACCCCCGGCTACTGGGATTACGCCAACACCAACGCCGGCTACTACTGGGTACCCGGCGCCTGGGTGGCTCCGCCCTATCTATGGCGCCCTCTGGACCCCGCCCTACTGGGGCTATGAGCAGAATCACTACGTCTGCCACCGCGGCTACTGGGGCTCCCACATCGGCTACTACGGTGGCGTCAACTACGGCTTCGGCTACATCGGCTACGGCTACTACGGCGGCTACTGGCGCGACCACGACTTCTACTACAACCGCGCTGTCACCAACGTAAACGTGGTCAACGTCCACAACGTCTACAACCGCACGGTCGTCTACAACGGCCGCGAATACGGCCCCCGCCCCTTCGACCGCGTCAGCTATAACGGCGGCCGAGGCGGCCTCAACATCCAGCCACGCCCCGAGGAGATCGCCGCCACGCGCGAGGCACACTACGCGCCCCTGCCCGAGCAGCGCCAACACCGCGTTGAAGCCGCAACCAACCGCAACCAGTTCTTCGCGGCAAACGGTGGCCGCCCAGCCCAGGCCTACGTGGGCCGTCCCATCGGTGCGGTCAATAACATCGCCGTCACTCCCCGCGAGCAGGCGTTCAACGCCCATCGCCTTGCCGGACCCAACCAGCCAGCCTTCGCTGGCCGCCCGGGAGACTTCAACCGCGGCGCACCGCCCAATCAGCCCGCCTACAACAACAATCGCCCCGGGACTTCAACCGCGGCACCCAACCCAACCAGCCCGCTTACAACAACAATCGCCCCGGCGACTTCAACCCCGGCACCCAACCCAACCAGCCGGGCTACAACAACAACCGCCCCGGCGACTTCAACCGCGGCACCCAACCCAACCAGCCGGGCTACAACAACAATCGCCCCGGAGACTTCAACCGCGGCACCCAGCCCAACCAACCGGGCTACAACAACAATCGCCCCGGCGACTTCAACCGCGGCACCCAACCTAACCAGCCGGGCGTCGGAGCCCAGCCCAACCAACCCGCGTACAACACCAACCGTCCCGGAGACTTCAACCGGGGCGCCCAACCGAACCAGCCAAATCAACCGGCCTACAACACCCCTAGGCCCGGCGTGACGCCCAACCAGCCCGCGTACAACACCCCTCGCTCCGGCGAGACAACGAACCAGCCCTACAACCAGCACCGCCCCGCCGACTTCGGCCGCGGTCCCCAGCCCACTCAGCCCGCAGTGAATCAGCCAGCCCCGAGCCAACCTGCGCCTGCCCAACCCGCACCCAACGCGAATCGCCCCGGGGAATTCAACCGTGGCGCCCAACCCAACCAACCCGGCGTCTACGGGCGCCCCGGCGGCTTTGACCGCGGTGCCCAGCCTCAACAGCAGCAACTGCAACAACAGCAACAACAGCAACAACAGCAGCAATTGCAACAACAACAGCAGCGACAACAGCAATTGCAACAACAACAACAGCGCCAGAACTTCGAACAACGCCCACAGCCCCAGCCCCAGCCGCAACAACAACCGCAGCAACAGCGCCAGAACTTCGAGCAACGCCCGCAGCCACAGCCACAGCCACAGCAGCAACCGCAACAGCGTCAGAACTTCGAACAACGCCCCCAGCCACAACCGCAGCAGCAAACCCAACCGCGTCAGAACTTCGAACAGCGTGCCCCACAACCCCAGCAGCAACCCCAGGCACGTCCCCAGGTCGCCGCACCCCGGCCCGCCGCTCCCGCCCCCGCTCCCGCGGCTCGCCCGGACAACCCGCACGGTGGCGACGACCACAACCGCAATCACTAGGGAGGAAAGGAGAGAGCGCGAGGCACACCACCCCGCGCTCCCCCCGCGCCTACCCTATCTGCACCAACCGGCCTTCATCCGCCGGCCTCACCTGCATCACAATCTCCCCATCATGCCGAGAATTGCTGTCGTCCACACGCCGCACCACCGCACCTGAAGTCACACGGACCCTCATCTCGCTCCAGGCCTTCACGCGAAATCGGTCTTTTCCCACCTGAAGCTCCGCGTCACGCAGCGTCGCATTCCGAAACCTGAGCTGCACCCACTGTGGTTTGGCCCGGGCCGGCGACGACGAAGCCGCCCGATGAAAAAACCGAAGCGGATTGTTGCTGTGCGTCGCGGACGCCCCGGCGATCCCGCTGGCCGGCAACGCGAGGCAAAGAGCAAAGACAAAAGTGCGCATGGAAGGAGCTCCTGAGATGGAAGTCCGAAGGATCTCCGCCATGGTTCGAAGAAGCTCGTCTGCCCGGTAACTACGCGCGCCCGCACCTCGCAGTTCCTTACCCCGCCACTGCAGCCCAGCCACGACCTGCACGGGAACCGGACAGTTCCCTTCGCGGTTCCCACCTCAAAGTTGCAGAAAGCTCAGCCCCATCGCCGCCGATAGTAAGAGCATGCGCCTGACGCTCCTTCAACCAAAACGCAAACCCGCACCCGCGCCGGTCCTCTGCGTCCCTTCAACCTTCTGCCTGCAGTGCCCTATCGCCGAACGCGAAGCGATCTGCTTCTTCAAGCGACCCCACCCCACCACCAACTAGCCCTCGGTTATTGCGACACGCCAAGCTCCGTCAGCAAGAACGCATAATACCGATCCGCCTCACGAATCCGGTCATACCTTCCGCTCGACCCACCGTGCCCGCCGTGCATATTAATGAAGAACACCAGCGGCTGATTATCGGTCTTGGTCGCGCGCAGCTTCGCCACATACTTCGACGGCTCCCAATACATCACCTGCGAGTCATCAAACGACGTCTCCACCAGGATCGCCGGATACTTCTTCGCCTCCACGTTGTCATACGGCGAATACGTCCGCATGTAGTCAAACGCTGCCTTCTCGTTCGGATTGCCCCACTCCTCGTACTCCGACACCGTCATCGGCAGCGTAGCGTCCAGCATAGTGTTCATCACGTCTACGAACGGCACCTCGCACAGCACCACCTTGAACAGGTCCGGCCGCATATTCGTCACCCCGCCCATCAGCAACCCGCCCGCGCTGCCGCCCTCAATCCCTACCTCACCGCGCTTGCCGTACCCCGCCTTCAGCAGCCCCTCGGTCGAATCGATGAAGTCCGTAAACGTGTTGCGCTTCGTCATCATCTTGCCGCCGTCATGCCACGCCTCGCCCAGCTCTCCACCCCCGCGGATGTGCGCCAACGCTGTCACCACCCCGCGATCACGCAACGCAATCCACGTCACGTTGAACGAGTCCGGCATAGTGATTCCATACGAGCCGTACCCATACACAAACAGCGGGTTCTCTCCCTTCTTGAACTTGTCCTTCCGATAGACCACCGTCACCGGCACACCGGTCCCGTCGCTCGCCGGCACAAACCTCCGCTCCACCGCATACAGGCTCTTGTCGTAGTTCGGCACCTCGCGCTGCTTCAGCAACGTGCTGCTCCCCTTCTTCACGTCATAAGCAAACGTTGACGCCGGCGTAATCGGCGACTCATAGCTATACCGAAACGTGTCTGTCTCAAACTCGCTGTTCATCGCCGCAGAAGCCGTATACGCCGGCTCCGGGAATTCGATCGAACGCGCCCCCGCGTCCTTCAACGGCAACACCCGCAGCACCGGCAATCCCTTCACCGTGGACGTCACTTGGTAAAAGTCCTTGAAGACGTTCACATCCTCAATCGGCGTGTCATCTTTGGCAGCGATCAACTCCGTCCAGTGCGCCTTGCCCGGCGTCGCCACCGGCGCAGTCACCACCCGGTAAGCCCGGCTCGTATCGTTCACGCGGATATAGAACAGCCCGCCGCCCTCATCGACGGAGTACTGCACCTTCTCCTTGCGTGGCTCAATCACTCGCCACGCGGCCGCAGGCTGGTCCGCCGCCAGGTACTGCCATTCATCGGTCACATGGCTACCCGAATCCAACAGGATGTACTTCTCATCCCGCGTCCGCCCGACATACACGCTGTAGCGCTCATCCTTCTCGTCAAACACCACCGGATCGCTGCCCGCCGCACCACCCAGGACATGCCGGTGGACCAGGTTCGATCGCTTGGTCTGCGCATCCTCCGTGCCATACAGCAGCGTCTTGTTGTCCGCCGCCCACGTCAGGCTCGTCACCCGCTCCGCAGCTATCCGGCAGCACCGCCCCCGTGCGCAGATCCTTCACATGCAGCCGATACTGCCGAAACCCCACATTGTCGGTCGAATACGCCAGCAGGTGCGTGTCATCGCTCACCTCCACCGACCCCACACTCATGAACTTCTCGCCCTTGGCCAGCGCATTCACGTCCAGATACACTTCCTCCGGCGCGCTCATCGAGCGCTTCCGTCGGCAATAGATTCCGTACTGCTTCCCTTCCTCTGTCCGCGTGTAATACCAGTACCCATGCTTGCGATACGGCACGCTGTCGTCCGTCTGCTTGATGTGCCCCAGGGTCTCCGCGTACAACTTATCCGCCAACGGCTTCTGATCCGCTGTCACCGCCTCGGCGTAGCTGTTCTCCGCCTCCAGATACCGCTGCACCTCAGGGCTCTGCCTTTCCCGCAGCCACCCGTAGTCGTCGACCAGCACAGCCCCGTTGATCGCCTTCTCTGTATGAACCTTCTTCGCGGCAGGCGGCTGCGGTGTCGACGAAGTCTGGGCAAGGCATGGCACAACCAGGCCGAGCGCAAGAAGGGCAGAAAGTGTTCGCATGCGCCGAGTCTAGTTCGGGATCCTGCAAAACCTCAAGGGAATCACGACGAGGCATCAACCAGCCTTACGAAGGAGTTGAATCCTTCGCTCGCTCGCGCAGAAAAACCTCCACCCCTGTCTTTCCTTCGTGCCCTGCCCAATCCGCCGGCGTTCCTTGCCACAACACATCCTTGAGGTCCAGCCGCGCGCCGCGCTCAACCAGCAGACGCACGATCTCGGCGTAACCCGCCGCGGCAGCCTGGTGCAAAGGCGTCGCATGCGCATGTCCTCCGGGCGGGTTATACCGGTTCGGATCCTCACCTGCATCCAGCAGGGATCGCACCAGGTCCAGGTGTCCAAACTGCGCAGCCACTGCAAGCGCCAGATGCCGATCTTCCGGGCTGGCATCCATCAGAAGCCGGTCAAACGCAGTCCCCTCACCGAGAGCGGCCGCGACCGGAAGAGTCAGCGTGGCACCATGTCGCAGCAAGACTCGCGCCGCCTGGTGCTCGCCCAGCACCGCAGCCGAACCAAGGGCGCTGTCCGGTCTCGCTCCATACGCACACAGCAGGTCGATCAGCTCCGTTTGCACCTCCCACTCCCGCGGAACGCTGCCAGTGGCCACCAGCATCAACGTTTCGTCGCGGGATGCACTGCTTGGTCCAGCGTCCAGGATCACGCGAGCCACCTCAAGAACGTTGGCAGGCATCGTCCCATGGCGCACCGGATTCTCCGCAATGAACTCAAGCAGTGTTGGCGACCGGAAATAGTTCCCACCCTCAAACAGGACACGCTGGTGAACCAGCTGCGGATGCTGTGCCACCAGCACCCGCAGGCCGTCCGCATCGCCGCCATCGATCAGGTCCACCGCGCGACGAAAGAGAAGATCCTCAATCCGCTCATGATGACGCAGCTGAAGCTGCCCGGAAAGCGTTGGCGTCTCGACGTGATGCTTCAACCGTGCCCAGCTCGCAAAGCCACGTTCCCGCGCCACCGTAAGCTGGGCGTCACTCAAACGCAGGTCTACCCCAAAGATCTCCGCATCCGTACTCCGACCGAACCGGGGGTGAAACTCACGAAGCCTCTGTGCCGCCTGGGAAAGGCGCGCTGCATGCTCCCTCATTAAATCCCGGGCTTCGTACCTCAGATGAGCTAGGTTTGGATTGGACGGCAGGCGTTTTACTGGCATAACGAACTTCCTCTCCTGTGCCCTGGTCCGCATACGATGGGCAGAAAGTAAGTTCGCAAAATCAGCAACGACTACAAAGGTGGACTTCTGTCCTTCCCGCGGACCGGATGCGTCCTTTACGCGAGGCCAGAATACACCGGGCAACCAGCTCACTGTCTTCCGCTGCGCCCGGCGTCCTGCTGACCCCGCCCTCTACTCAAACTGCGGCAGATGCTCCAGATCGCCCTCGGGCACCGGCTCCAGCGGCCCCCCGGCCTTGATCCACGCCTTCAGCCCGCCAGCAATCACCTTGGTCTTGCAGTCTTCTTTCTCCAACGCCTTCGCCACCCGCACACTCGTCGCATCCCGCGCACACGAGCAATAAAGATAGATGTCACACTCCGGCGCCATAAACTCGCGCAGCGCCGAGACCTCTTCCTTTAACCGGTTCGGCTCCACCCGGATGGAGTTCTTGATCCGCTGCGTCCCCGCGTCGTAGTACCCATGTGAGCGCACATCCGCAATCACCACAATCCGGTCACGCGGTCCGTCCTGCAAATGCGCATGCAACTCCGCCGCCGCCACTCGCTCCACATCGGTGAACCGCGTGTCCCGCACATAGCTCATCACCAGCCAGAGCACGTAGAGCACCACCACCGCGCTCACCATGGCCGCCGTGATATGGCCCAGCCGTTCGACCAGGGAGATGATCTGCCGCAAAAATGGCGCAAACACAAACCCCGCCAGCGACCACGCCGACACATACAGCAGCACGCCCACGGAGTCCAGACCCAGAAAGGTCGACACAGGCATATTCAGACTGCCTGAAAGCGGCGCCGCCACCGTGCTCAACCCCGGGATGAACTTCGCAAACAGCAGTGTCCGCGGCCCACGACGGTAGAACGAATTCGCCGAGCCAAAGATGCAGGTCTCCGGATTCATGCTCACCCGGCAAAGCCCCGCCAGCAGCCACCACCCCGTGAAGCGTCCGCCCATGTACAGGATCGTGTCACCGGCCAGCGCCGCCAGCGCAGCCCACAGGATGACCACTTCCAGGTTCAGCCCCGCGCCATGCGCCGCCGCTCCCGCTACCAGTAGCACCACCGATGCCGGCATCGGCAGCCCGCAAGCCCCGACAAATAGCACCGCCGCCGTTGCAACATATGCATGGTGGCCCACGGCGGCCAGCAGATTCGTCACGTACCTAGCCCCCGAAGACTGGCTGAAACTTTGTTCATTGGTCTTCTACTCACCTTGGATGCGCAAACCCGCAACTTTGCCTCACAATGAATCGCACCTTTACTGACTCCGGAATCCCTACTCCGAATCCCATTCGTCACAGCCCGATACCCCGAAATTTCGTCCCGGCGACAACGCTGCCTGGCGCAGGAATTCTGCCGCCTAAAAGCTCAATCGCACCCCCAGTTCCATCGTTCGCTCCCGGCTCAACCCCGTCGTCGAACTCAGTGCGGTCCCAAACGCCGGCGTAGTCACCCCTTCCGTCGCCACCGCCGCCCCATCCTGAAACACCAGCGGCGTCATCCCGCCGGCACTTCCTTTCAGCCCCAGCAAAAACGCCCGCGTCTCCACCCGCGACACGCTCACCGTATTCAACAGATTGAACGCATCCGCCCGCACCTGCACCCGCATCCCGCGTCCCACGCTAACCTCCTTGCCCATCCGAAAATCCACCTTGCTCCGCATCGGCAACCGCAACGTATTCCGCCCGACCGTCGGCAGATACGTCGCCCCCCCTGACCCATTCAACGACTCATGCCCACCCGCCAGCCGAGTCCCCCCAAACACCACATAGCTATACGGCGCCCCACTCCCCGCCCGCCCAACAGCCGACATCCCCCACCCCGCAAGCAACCGCCGCCCCCACTCTCCACCGCTCTCCCACGAACTCCGGTACGACACCTCTCCCGCTACCGCCCACGGCCGATCAAGACTCGACGTCCCCTTGTCATACCCATCCGTAAACGGGTCAAACTGCCCATCCTGCCGCGGCGAAGCCCCAACCTGCGGCCCATAATCGATCGCGCGCGAATACGTAAAGCTCCCCCGCCCGCCCCATCCATGCCAACCCCGCAGCGCAGCCTCCGCCGTCCCGCTGTGATATGTCGCATTCGCATTCGACTCGATCGCCGTCACCGGCCCAAACTGCGTCGTCCGCCGAGCCGTATACAACGGCACCTGGAAGCTCTGCCCCGTCCAAAGCCCCGGCCGCCCATCCCCGCCCTGCACCACGTAGCTCACCGCCGACGTACTCGGCGCAATATTCAAATCCGTCGTCTCCGGCAGCTGCGTAGCCCAGGCCCCCGCATACCCGGCCCGCACCGTCACCCTGCGCCCAACCGCTCGCTCCACCGAAAACGACCCGCGCTGCACTACCGGCAACCGAAACCTCTTCGCAAACACCACCACTGACCCCGTCTGCGCCACCGGCGCTACCCCCAACGGGGCATACTCAAACGCACACGGATACCCAAACCCCTGATGGAGACCCTGGCTCGCCACCTGCGGACACTCCGTCTCCACCGTCGGCGTGATCCGGATCTTCGTCGTCGACTGCGCCATCCCCGTCTCGGTCAACGCCGCATCCAGCGTCGCCCCCGGCAGCCGCCCAAAAAACATCCCATACCCCGCCTGCACCGTAAACCAAGCCCCACTCCGCCGCCCCCCACGCAGGCTCCCACCCAACCCGGGCGACCAACTCACCGCCACCCGAGGCCCGGCATTGTTCCGATCCTCCGGAAAACTCGCCGTCGTCCCATACGCCGAAGGCCCCCCACCAACCGCCCCCACCCCAGCCAGCGCCGAATCCAACCCCGCATTCGGCAGCAACGGAAACGGCAAAAGCTCATACTCCCACCGTGCCCCCACCGTCACCCGCAACCCCGCCCCCAACCGGATCGCATCCTCCGCAAACCCCGCCACCTCATGCGTCACAAATTCCGCCTCCGCATTCGCAAAGCTCTGCGAATAGCTCCGAAAGCAGAAGTAATGCACCTTCGCCGTCACACTCGGACAAGCCCCATTCGGATACGCATGCACATTAAACGTGTAGTCCGAAATCCAATCCACCAACCCACCCGCATGCCCTCCGGTGATCCCGCTGTCGTATAGAAACGACCCCTCTAAGTTCGTAGCCCCCAGCACCCGGTCGTCCAACCGACTCCAATCCCCACCCACCGTCACCACGTGCCGCCCAAACCGCCACGCCGCCGTATCCGCCACCTCCACCCGCCGCTCATCCGGATACGCCACCCGCCCCAGCGCCGCGGGCGTCCCAAAACTGAACCCATGCGGCACAATGCTTACCTGCGGCGCCAACCCACCCGGCCCGATCCCCGCAAACCCCGTCGACCCCGCCCCCGGCACCTCCGCCTCGAGATCCCGCACAACCTGCCCGCGCACCTCATTCACCCACCGCGGCCCAAACACATGCGCCCACCTGACGCTCCCCGCATCCCCGGTAACTGACCTCGTCCCCACGCTCCCCACCGCCCGGCTCGTCACCCCATCGGCCGCCTGCGCCCCCGTCGTCGTCGGCGTGCCCGACCGCTGCGCCCGGTACCCCAAACTCATCCGGTCCCGCGCCGTCGGCGACACATCCACCCGTCCAACCCCTGTCCACTGAGCGCCCCGTAAGGTCTCCGGCCCCGTCATCCCGCTCAGGTATTCCAACGCCGCGGCTGTAGCCGCACTTCCCACGCCCCGATTCGCCAACAAGGCCTTTTGCGAAGCCGACAAAGCAAAGAACCCCGCCGTCTCCGGGGAAGAAAACAGCACCTGCCGCCGCTCCCGCCCGTCCACCGACCCAAACAGCCCCACCCGCCACCGCTCCCCCAACCCCGGCGCCCGTACCGCTCGCCCTACCGCGCCCCCAAACCGCAGATCCGAGTCCGCCGGCCGCACCAGCGCCACATTCGTCCCTCCCGGTCCATAACTTGTCGCCACCGCAAACGGATTTACCGCGCCCCACGCAGCCTCACGCGCCTGAAAAAACCCACTCCCATGCAGCCCGTCCCGCGACCCGGCCTGCACCCCCCGCGACACCCCACTCCCCAGCCCCCCAAAGCTCCCCACCTGCGCCGAATACCCCCGAGTCGCCAACCCAGCCGACCCTAACCCGGCTCGCCCCACCGCCCTCGCCGAGAATCCCGAACTCAGCCGCGCCATCGCCCCCGCCCCGGCACCCCGCGCCTCGCCGCCGAATCCCTGTTCCGCCGACAGCCCATCCACCGTCCCGCCCCCACCCGCCAAAGGCACACCGTCCACACTCACCCCAACGGAACCCGAAGCTCCCCCCGACCCAGCCTCGCTCTCCTCCCGCGCACTCGCCGTCGTCTCACCCTCATCCCCATCCTGCGCCGACCCACCCCCCGCCAACGTGACATCCCGCACCGCAGACGAAACCTCAACAGCCGCCCCCGAACCTCCCAGGCCCAGAATCCCATCCACCAACAACCCGGGTGCCCCGGGTCCCGCCTCTGGGACCCGGGTGTCCGCGCCCCCACCAACCTTTCCCGGCAGCCCTGAACCGTCCTCAGCAACTCCAGACTCCACCGCAACCGCCGCCAACTCCATCCCCGCCGCCCCCGCCCGCAGCCGCAGCCCAATCTCCTCATCCCCACCCGCCGCCGCCCACAACCGCGCATCGCCCACCCACACCGCCGCCATCGCCGGCCGCACCGAGACCACATACTCTCCCGGCACAACGCCCAGAAACCCAAACTCCCCATGCCCCCCGGTCGCCCCATACACCGTCGCGCCGGTCTCGGCAGAAACCAGCCGCACCTCGGCCCCGTTCAGCCACACCCCGCGCCCGTCCCGCAGCTCACCCCGCACAGCGGCATCGGCAGGCCCCTGCGCCCGCGCCGGTACCCCCGCCGCCAGCACCACCAGCGCCAGCCGCATCCACGTCCACATCACGCGCCGCAGCGCGCGGCCGTCACATCCGACCAGCGGTCCAGCCAACTCGCACTCCGCCCCGGGAAGCACAGCCGGGGCTCCTGACAACTCAACAGGAGAACGTCAAAGTTTCCGGCAACGGGCACCGGCTCAGGGGAAAACCCTCACCCTGAACCCTATAAACAGCCCCAGCCCCTGCCTATCCCAAGTTCGAGTCACATGACCCCTCACAAACAACAAAAAGGGCGGCAGCCGAAGCCACCGCCCTTCGTCCTTCAACACCCCAACAGGCTAGAACACCAGACGCGCAGCCACCTGCACCACACGTGGTCCGTACGCATAGTTGGTATTGGCCGAGGATGTCTGCCCGAAGTTCGTCTGGTACGTCAGCGTGTTCCCGCTGATCGCATACGCCGTTGAGTTCACACCCGTCACATTCTGGTGGTTCGCCAGGTTGAACGCCTCGCCAAACAGCTCCAGCGTGTACCGGTCATACAACTGGAACGACTTCTGCGCCCGCAGGTCGATGTTGATCGTCCGCGGGTACGTCAGGGTGTTCCGGCCGAAGAACGGCAGGTAGGCCGTCGCACCCGTGCCCGTGATGCCGCTGCTCGCTGCCTGCAAGCAACCCACACCCGTGCACTGGTTCGCCGCCGTTCCGCTGGTCAGCGCCGAGTACGGCAGACCACTCTGGATCTGGATGTACGGCTTCAACGACCAGCCATTCGCCAGGTACTTCAGCGCGCGAATCGCCATGAATTCCCGGCGCATTCAAAATCGCCCAACCCACAACGCGGTGCTTCACGTTCTGGTTCGAGTTGCCATAGTTCAGCCGCTGATTGGCAAACGGATCCGCCCAGTTATTCGTGCCCGGCGCCGTGGATGCATTCTGGCTGAAGTCCAGCGCGTGTGACCACGTGTAGTTTGCATCGAACTGCACCAGCTTGAAGGTGCGGTTCGTCATGTCCACTGTAAGCGCGTGGAAGTTGGAGTTGATGTTGCTGAAGCTCTCCGTGATCGAGCTGAAGTTGGGGTTCAGCAGGATGTTGTTTGAGGTTGAGCCGGTCGCATTGGTCTGCTGCCGTCCCGCATACGTCCGCACGTTGTAACTGCCGCAGGCCACCGGCCCGCAGGTCCCATTCACCGGCGCCACGGTGTACGTCGACGTGTAGGTCTTGGTCGGGTCCAGGTTCACGTTGATGTAGTTCGGCAGCTCGCGGCCAAGCGCGCCCACATAGCTGATGGAAAGCACATTCGCAAAACCGAGGTCCTGCTGCAGTGCCAGGTCAAACTGCTGGGTGTACGGGTTCTGGAAGTTCGGGCTGAAGTACTGCGCCGAAGCCGTGCCGGACACCGCTGCGGTTGCAATGTTTGGCAGCGAGGGAGCGCCCGGTGTCGTCGCCGTATAGGAGGCCAGGGTGTACGCAGCGGTCGATCCCGTCGTGGTGTACGTCTGCAGGATGTAGTTGTTCGGGATGCGGCCGTAGTAGAAGCCGTAGCCACCCCGAAGAACCGTCTTGCCCTGCCCGTACGGATCCCAGGCAAAGCCAAGCCGCGGCGAGATGTTGTTCTTGTCGCTCGGCCGGTTCGCCGTCTGCGGCAGATTCGCATTCACCACCGAGGCGATCGGTTGCGGGAAGCTCTCATAGTCATACCGCACGCCCAGGTTCACCGTCAGGCGTGGCATCACCTTCCAGTCGTCCTGTGCGAAGTACCCGGTGTCCAGCGTCGCGATGTCAAACATCGACGGCCCAAAGCCCTGCTGCAGCGAGTTGTAGCACGGAACACCCGTGCCCGCCTGGTTCACGCCCGTACCGGTGGTGGTGCAGGTCTTCGTCTTGGATACAAGATCCGCAAAGTAATTCGCCAGGCTGTTCTGCGTGCTTCCCTGCGAGTACGTGTAGAACCCGTTCACATCGTTCACGAAGTTCTGGTAGTCGTCGTTGTGGATGATGTCTTCACCCACGCGGATCGAATGCTTGCCAAAGCTGAACGTCGCCGTATCGCCGATCTGCCACTTGCGCTCATCCGGATACGAATGACGGAAGCCGTAATACGGTTCGCCCAGGAAGAAGCCATTCCCGGTAGTCAGCGACACCTCGGGTGCAAACCCCGTGTTGTTGAACAGATTGCTGGTGGTGTACGCGCTGGGCGTCTGCTTGCCTTCATCATTCAACTCGCGCCCGTACTGAAAGCGCAGCTCGTTGCTGATCCGGGACGTCAGGATCGAGTCCAGCTTGCCGACCCCGTAGTCCAGCTTCACAAAGTCCGTGCCAAATGTGTCGACGGCATAGTTATTCGTACCCTGCGTCTGCACGCCGCCCGGCGAATCCCACCGCAGCCGGTGATACAGAAAGCTGACGTGGTTCTTGTCGTTGACCTGCCAATCAAGCTTCGGCGTATTGATGTTCTGGTTGCCAAACCGCGGCACAGATCCCAGATCGCCCAGCAACGCCTGCAGCTGCGTGTTGAACGTCGTCGCGCCCTGCGCGTAGGTCTGCTTCAAACGAGCACCCAGAAGGCAGGAGGCCGAGTCAGCCAGGGCCTGTGACGTCGCCGTCTGGCCCGGTTGCAACGTCGTCGGTGTTCCCGTAAAGGCTCCCGTCGTCGTATTGCAGGTTTCCGTCCCGTTCAACGCCGTGTTCGGTGCAATAAAGAACGCGCCAGGGTTGTTCGCCTTCGCCGTTCCCGGGAAGTTCCGGCGGAACGCATCAAATGCATAGAACCAGAACAGCTTGTCCTTGATCAGCGGTCCGCCCACACCAAAGCCCAGCTGGTTGCGGTTGTCCTTGGGCTTGTACGGCGCAGTCACATAGGTATTCGTCGCCGAGTTGAACGTGGTGTTCGCCGCACCCGGCACAAAGGCCGACCGGCTCGAGTTGCGGTTGTAGAAGTACACCTCGCCGTGCAGCTGATTGCCGCCGCTTCGCGTCACTGTGTTCACCACGCCGCCCACCGCGCGACCGAAGTCCGCGCCGTACACGCCGGTGTTCACCGTAAACTCCTGCACCGCGGCCTGCGATGTCGAATAGCCCGCACGCGTACGCCCACGCTCCTCGGCAAAGAACGCCTGGTTGTCATCCGCGCCGTCAATCTCCACGACATTCAGCAGCGGGCTGATCGCACGAAAACTCAACAGCCCGAACCCATCCGACGAATTCGTCACCGCCGGGGTCGTCAGCGCCAGCGAGCTCCACCGGCGGTTGTTGATCGGGATCGACTCGATCTCTCGCGCCCCCAGATGCCCACCAAACTCCGGCGACTCAAACTGGATCACCGGCTGCTCCGCCGTGACCTCCACCGCCGTCGCCTCCGTGCCCGTCGTCAGGTGCGCATTTACCTCGGTCACCTGATTGACCAGCACCTGCACGCCGTCCGTCTTCTGCGGCGCAAATCCAGACGAGCTCACCGTCACCGTATAGCTGCCCGGCGAGAGTTGCGGCGCCCGGAACTCACCCGACTGCCCCGCCGTCACCGTCAGGTCAGCGCCCGTCCCGTTGTTGTGAATCAGCACCGACGCACCCGGCACCACCGCCGACGTCGGGTCAAACACCGTTCCCGAGATACCGCCCTGCGTCATCGACTGCCCCGCAGCCGCTCCCGCCATCACCACCGCAGCCGACGCCACCAGCGCCGTCCTGCTCGCCCATTTGGACCTATGCATGCACTTCCCCCAAAAAACTCCCGGCCGGCTCCCGCCTGCGCTCTTCGCGCACACGGTCCCCACTGCCAGGGCTCTCTTCTGTGTCCGCTGCCCCTGTATCTCTCCCGGAGGGATCTCGCGGACGTAGTTGTCGTATGTCTCCATTAAACCGCGCTTCCGTGAACACACGACGAAAAAACGCACTTCTGCCCCAAATCTGGGCACTTCCCCCCGCGCCAGCTCCCCTGTCCCACCGCCAGTTCCCCGCTAACTCCCTGCCCCACCAGCGCGCGGACCCCCGCCCGCTACACTAAGGAGGTGTTCATCGATGAAGCGCGCATCCGCGTAAAAGCCGGCGACGGCGGCAATGGCAGCATGGCCTTCCGCCGCGAAAAATTCGTCCCCCGCGGCGGCCCCTCCGGCGGCGACGGAGGCCACGGCGGCGACGTCCTCATGCGCTCCTCCCTCTCCCACAACACCCTCATCCACTTCCGCTACAACCCCGAGTGGAAGTCCCAGCGCGGTGGCCACGGCCTCGGCTCCAACATGTCCGGCTACCAGGGAGAAGACACCACCCTCGAAGTCCCCGTCGGCACCGTCCTCTACGACGACGAAACCAACGAGCTCATCCACGACTTCGCCACCCCCGGCGACCAGATCGTCATCTGCCGCGGCGGCCGCGGTGGACGTGGCAACCAGCACTTCGCCACCTCCACCCACCAGGCCCCCCGCGAGCACGAACTCGGCCGCCCCGGCGAAGCCCGCAACTTCCGCCTCGAGCTCCGCCTCCTCGCCGACGCCGGCCTCGTAGGCTTCCCCAACGTCGGCAAATCGACCCTCATCTCGCGCCTCTCCGCCGCCCGCCCCAAAATCGCCAACTACCCCTTCACCACCCTCGAACCCAACCTCGGCGTAGTCCAGGTAGGCGAAGCCCCCCACAACCTCAGCTTCACTGTCGCCGACATGCCCGGCCTCATCGAAGGCGCCCACCTCGGCGCCGGCCTCGGCGTCCAGTTCCTCCGCCACATCGAACGCACCGCCATCCTCGTCCACCTCATCGACGTCTCCGACACAGCCATAGGCACCACCCCCGACGACAACGTCGCCTCTGACGCCTCTTTGTTGTCATCCCCGGAACGGGGATCTGCGTTTGCAAACGCGAGTGCCGAAGGCACAAGCCAGTCCCCAGAACCACCCCCCGCCCCCATAGAAACCGCCGACCCCGTAGAAAACTACCGCATCATCACCAACGAGCTCCGCAGCTTCGACCCCTCCCTCGCCGCCAAGCCCACCCTCCTCGTCGCCACCAAGATCGACGCCGCCAACCCCGCCAAGCTAAAAAAACTAAAAGCCATGGCCTCCCGCCGCAAGCTCCCCTTCTTCGCCATCTCCGCCGTAACCGGAGAAGGCCTCGACCCCCTCAAATACGCCATAGCAGAACGAGTAGCCGAACACCGCAAAGCCAACCCCCTCCCCGATCCCCCACCCACCCGCCATCCACAAACCCGCCAAAATCAAACCCCACTTCCCCCCACCCCCACCCAACGCCAGCGGCAGCAAATCGCACTAGTTTGCTAGACCTGCAGCGTTCCGAAGGAAATATGGCGTCACTTGCTTCTCGCTTCGAAGATTTCGCTAAAAGACTGTTCATCTCCCTAGGCTACGAACTGCAACGTAATCCGGTCCGGGATGTGGACCTTACTTTTCGGGCTGAAAGGGAGAACTCGTTTTTTCTCGTCGAAGTTAAGCTTTACAGATCACAGACAATCGCAAGCGTCCTCCTTCGCAATGCCGCGATTCAACTTGCGTTCGCCCGGCTATCGTCTAGGGCTCCAGCGGCAATCCTCTTCACGAACTTAGTGATCGACTCGAAGACGCGTGGCGCATTGGAAAAGCAGTATTCAATCCAGATCTATGACTACAGTGTCATCTCTAGTCTTGTTGGGCAGCACCTTGCGCTGAGGCAGGAGCTGGAAGACATCGGCCGAGAGTCCTACACCTTTCACAGCGGCCCGGTCGCGATCCCTCCAGAGCAATCAAGATTGCAGGGCCCGCCGAACCATAATCGAACCCGCCGAAAGATGTTCCAGAGAAGGTGCCCACGAAAGGGGCGGAACTTTGCACAATGCTTCGTGCCGTTCCAAGCGGGAAAGCGCACGCGTCCAGTTTTGAGAACGCGTGCATCGAGGCACTCAAGTACGCACTTGCGGGGGACTTCGTTGGCTGGACAAAGCAAGAGACAAGCCATACAGGCTTACATCGGTACGACCTAATTGCACGCATCTCGTCGAGCGACGAGTTTTGGCTTTCCTTGATAGGCGATTTCAGAACAAGGTACGTCGTCTTTGAATTCAAGAATTATCAGAAACCTATAACTCAGAACCAAATCTACAGCACCGAAAATACCTTTTCCCCACCGCCATGCGCGAACAGCGTTGATTATTTCAAGGGAAAAAGCCAACAAGAACGCGGCCAGCGTGGCACGTGGCGCCCTTAGGGAATCAGGAATGCTCTTCTCAACCTTTCACTCGAAGGCTATGTGAAATGTCAACGAGAAAAGATAGTGGGCTGTCCCCATCCGACGTTTTATCTACACAGTTGGACGAGATGCTTCAAAAGATCGAACGCTGATCCGATCGCTTCACAGCGCCCGTAGCGTGTTCGTGTATAGCCCAAAGCTGCTTCGCTAACATCGCAGCAATGAGCTCTTCCATGTCGGAAAGGTCGATTAAGCCCTTCTTATCCGCTTCATCAGCAGCCTCTAAAGCTCGATAATAGGGGGTCTTATCCACCGCGATCTGGTCCGGAATCGTATCAGTGCCGGGCAAGAGATAACCCATATGGATGCAGAGCACCAGATAAGAGACAGCTCTTGACGTTCTACCATTACCATCCGTGAACGGGTGGATCCAGTTCAGCCTCCACATGATGTAGGAAGCGAGGTGCACGGCTGTCTTCTCATCCCAGTTTTCATTTATGTAGTCGCAAAGCTCTTCGATCTTGGTCGGCACCTCGGAGGCGCTCACTGGCTGGTGCCCGCTACCACCTATCTCAATATCCGCGGGCCTCCACAAACCTGCGTAGGGGGAAATGCCCCCTAGGGCAACGCGGTGGAGGGAAAGAAGTTGAGAGGGACGTAACTGGAACCGTTTCTTCGCCTCCAATGTCGCCTCAACCATCTCGACAACACGATCAACCTGCAGAAGACCATTTGGGCTTCTTGACGCGCCAACTCATCTGGATCGGTAATGACCTGGGCCTCTGCGGCGCGGCTATGGCGAGTCTCGTCCTGCATTATCGACCTTGGGATTGGACCTTCAGTTTTTCTGCTTGCTCGTCAATCATTTCACGCGTGATTCTCGAGTTTTCGATGTTCGTGTTTCCAAACGCGAAGCTACGCCTTTCGCCTCGCGTTCTTCTGCCTCAAAGGGCGGTGCCGCGCCGCTTCAATCAATTTTCTGAGCTCTTCAGACATTTGAGCCTCCTTTTCAAAAAGTACCATTCCGAGCTCTGGAAACTATCCTCTACTCTCGCGGACGGATCACAATGTTCACGTGGGTTGTCAACCCCAACGGGGATGTGGCAGTGCCCACTCATGGATAGGCTCTGCTCCGCCGAAGGAGCGGGTGGCCCACCCATCTAGCAGGGGCACGGGCGGGGTGCCCCATCCATGCGCAGGCTCCATCGCGCATGGGTGGGTTACCGCTCTGCCGAAGGCCGGAGCGAAGGCGCAGCCGAAGCGACTAAATTGCCTTCCTCCACCCCGCCACCAAGCTTCAGGTACCCGGAACCTCGCCAGGCTCTCACCCCAACAGCAGGCAAGTCTCCTCACCCGCCTCAACAAAGCCTCGAATCACCTCAGAACTCGACCGAAGCAGCCTCTCAACATCCGAAGTGGAGCAGTTCCCAAGCCTCACCCAGATCACCTTCGGCGGGTACCCTTCCAGAACACTGCGCTCCATGAAATCCGAGTCCTTGGACACAATGGAGAAGCCATGCGCCTTGGCATAGCTCCACACCGCCTGACCATCATCACCGCCCAGCCCCACCTCGTGAACATGAACGGAACCCGGAAACAGGTCCCAGAGCATATTCACCAGCCGCGGCGACAGATTCTCATCCAACAGCAGCTTCACGCCACCCTCGTCTCCAGCTTGCGTTCACGATCCGCCGCGAAGGCCAGACAGGCGCGAATATCCTCTTCGGTCAGGTAAGGGAAATCCCGCAAAAGCTCCTCATGCGTCATCCCGGCCGCAAGGTATCCCAGCACATCGGCAACCGTCATCCGCAACCCCCGAATGCACGGCTTCCCACTGCGCTTACCCGGCTCCATCGTGATAATCCCCGAATAATGCATACCCGAACAATACACCCGCCCCACACTCCGGGTGCCCCATCTTCGCGACGGGCTTCATCGTCGCTAAGGTGGGTTCCGCTCCGAGAGGCATCGAGGGGGGCGAAGGGGCACGACTTCAGTCGGGTGGCCCACTCATCCGAAACGAGGCAACGAACGGGTGCCCCATTCATGCGCAGGCTTCATCGCGCATGGGTGGGTTCCGCTCTGCCGAAGGCCGGAGCGAAGGCGCAGCCGAAGCGACCAAATTGCCTTCCTCCACCCCGCCACAAACCCCACCCGAAGCCAACGAACCTACCCAGCCACCCCCGCCACCAAACCCTCCACCCCCGCCAACACCCCCACAAACTCCCCCGGCACCCCATGCCGAGCGGCCAGCCACGCCGCCGAGTTGTACTCCACCACCACAAATCCATCAGACCCACTGAATCCATCAGCGCCATCCACCCCAGCCGCCTCCTCCCGCACCAGAATCTTCAACGGCAGATCCAGCGCACTCGTCGGCGCAGCCAGCATCACCGGAGTCCCCGCCTTCGGACTCCCAAACACCAGCAACTTCGTCTCCGGCATCGTCAACCCCACCTCCGCCGCCTCGCCGCTATGGTCAATCACCGCAAACAAGTGATCCCCTTGGCCGCCAACACCCCACGCAGCCGCTCGACCGTCTCCGCCATTGAAAACCGGCTCCGCACCCGCACAATCCCAGCCGCCGCCAGATCCGCCATCGTGCCACCTTTCGTTGCCGGTGCCCCACGCACGCGCAGGCTTCACCGCGCACGAGTAGTTCCTGCTCTGCTGAACTCAGAAGTGAAGGCCCAGCCCGTAATGACCAGGTTGCCTTCGTCCACCCCGCCACAGACCTGACCTAACTACCCGCCAAGATCATCCGCCGCAGCCCGGGCCGCCGCAGCAACAGCCCCGCCCACACCGCGACTCCAAACAGCACCGCCACCCACCACTGCGTCTGTCCCAGCCGCACATGGCAGGCCACCGCGCCGCCAAAGTACGCCTGTCAGCAGCACCGCACCCAGCACCGCCGTCCGCGGAATCAGGTACAGCACGGCACAGCAGAACTCCAGCGTGCCCAGGACCGGCAGAATGCTGGGCTGGAACCCCATCTTCGTCGTCCCCTCCACCACCTGCGGCGAGTGCATCATCGCCGTCACACTCCCGATCAACAGAAACAGCGCCGGCAACGCCCCCAACACCCATCCGGTCCAGAAAGCAGCCTTCGAAGGCGCCTCAGGCCGCGCCAGCTCCGCATCATAAAACCCCGCCCCACGCCCAACCATCCCCTCAGCCATCCACCCTCCGGCAACCCGCCCATCCTACCCGACAACACTCCACCGCCACTCCCCCAAATCGCGCACGATCCCGGGTGCCCACCTCCCCGACAGCTCACGATCGCTAAGGTCCGTCTTCGGTTAAGCCGCGAAACCGAAGGGCACGGCCGGGTGCCCCATCTTCGCGACAGCTTCACCGTCGCTAGGGTGGGTGTTCAGACAAGCCGAGGACGGAGGGGCACGGCTTCAGCCGTGCCGTAAGAGGCTCCTCAAACAAAAACACCGCTCTGCCGAAGGCCGGAGTGGAGGCGAAGCCGAAACGACCAATTTGCCTTCCTCAACCCCGCCCCAGACGCTCAAATCCAACTTGCGTACTAATTCCCCCAAATCCCTAAACTGAAAAGAACCATATCTCCGCAAACACCAGCCCGGCCTCAAAGCCGGGCTTCTCTTTGCCTAAATCACCAGAAAGGTCCCCAAACCATGGCCGCCGTCATCACCATCCACCACCCCAAACCCCAAACCAACCTCCCCACCCACGAGCAGGCCGCCCGCCGCCGTCGCGCCGCCGACGCCCACCTCCCCGCCATCCCCGGCCTCAAACCCCGCCGCACCCCAACTCCCAAACCCCAACCCGGCCGCAAGACCGCAGACCTCCGCGAATACAACGCCCCTCGCCTCTACTAGCCCTCAACCACCGACCACGATCCACGAACCACGAACCACGAACCACGAACCACGAACCACGAACCACGAACCCGAGGAGTCTCATGTCCGAAGCCACCATCGCCAACCGCCGCTACCAGTGCCGCCACATCTTCACCGACGGTCGCCGCTGCGGCTCGCCCTGTCTCCGCGACGAGAACTTCTGCTACTACCACCACGCCACCCGCCGCCCCAAGCCCGCGGCCGAGCTCCACGACCCCTATAACTACCCGCCCAACCAATGCCCGATCGCCCTCACGCTGCCCGAAGACCGCAGCGCCATCCAGCACTCCATCGGCCAGATCATGAAAAGTCTCGCTGAAAACGCCCTCGACCCCCGCCGCGCAGGCCTGCTCCTCTACGCCCTCCAGATCGCCAGCCAAAACCTCAAGAACGCACCCAAGCTCCGCGCCGACGAAGTCGTTCAGGACGTCACCCTTGACCCCATCCAGGGCCCCCTCGCACCCCACAACGAAGTCCCCGGCGACGAACTCTACCGCAAATTCCTCCAATCCCTCGAGGACGCCGACGAGGAAGACGAGGACGGCGATTACGAGGACGACGACTACGAGGACCAGGACTACGAGGACCAGGACGAAGAAGAGGTTGACGAAGAAGCTGAAGAAGACACCGCCCTCGACCTCCACGCCAGCACCGGGGAGACCACTTCAGCAGCCAACTCCCCAAGTACCCCACTAAGTCCAGCAACGAACGTACTTTACGAAAAAGTACCCCCGGGGGAGGGTACCCCACCCCGCCCCTCCACCGATCACCCTACCCAACCACCCCGGCCACCAACCCCTCCACCCCCGCCAGCACTCCCAGCAGCTCCCCCGGCACCCCGTGTCGAGCCGCCAGCCACGCGCCAGAACTGTACTCCACCACCACCCCACCCTCACCACCATCCACCGCAGCCAACTCTCGCACCAGCACCTTCAACGGCAAGTCCAGCGCGCTCGTCGGCGCCGCCAGCATCACCGGCGTCCCCGCCTTCGGACTCCCAAACACCAGCAGCTTGGTCTCCGGCATCCGCAGCCCCACCTTCGCCGCCTCCCCACTATGGTCAACCAGCGCAAACAATGTAATCCCCTTAGCCGCCAGCACACCAAGCAGCCGCTCCACGGTCTCCGCCACCGAAAACCGGCTCCGCACCCGCACAATTCCCGCCTCAGCCACATCCTCCACAAGCGCCTCCCTCTGACCTCAGATGTCTACACTAAGGAACGACAGAAAGACCACAAAGTGACGAGAGTGTCCCCTTTTGCGCTCCGCCTGCGCATTGATCAGTGAAAGCGACAAGAAACACCGCTTTCCAAAGGAGAAGCCGTCATGAGCACACCGTTTACGTCGAACCTTCGCAACACTCTTTCCGGTCTCGTCTTCGTTGCCGGTGCGTTCGCGGCAACCACCCACGCGCAGAGCTCCCGCCAGCAGGTCAGAGTCACCGTGCCCTTCGCCTTCCAGGACGGCACAGCCCACATGAACCCCGGCGTGTACACACTGGCCCTCCAGTCTGACCACATCATGGTGGTGCGCGGAGCCCGAGGTTCAACGTCCGCCCTGTCCCTCGTCGACATCGGCGAGACGGTGAAGCCAGCCGCTGCGGGCAAGGTGGTCTTCCACAAATACGGCGACCGCTACTTCCTCCGCGAGGTCTGGATGAGCGGGTCCTCTACCCACCTGGAGTGCCCGAAAACCAAGGCCGAGAAGAACCTCCAGCGGGAGCTGCAGCTCGCTGTCAACACGCAGCCGGCCAACGGCACCGAAGTCGCCCTGCTCGAACTGCCCCACTAAGCGCCCGACAGGGTCCTCAAGAAGCCGCCGCTCCCCGCGGCGGCTTCGATCTTTGCAGCCAGCCGGTCTACTTTGCCAGCTTGTAGTGCAGGAAGAACCGGCCGATCTGGATGTTCGCGCCTTCGCCCGGCGGCCAGATATGGAAGCTCTCCACCCGCCCAGCCTGCGCCGCCGGCACCGCCAGCTCAGCCCCCCGCTCCACTCCAGAACCAGCCTCATAGAAGTGCACCACCAACCCACTCTCCCCACGCTTCCACCCCACCACATAGGCCCCCGGCCCCAACGCCAGGTGCTCCCCAATCGTGATCGGCGCCTGCGCCAGGAAGTAGTGCGAGTAGCGTCCATCCGCCGCATACCCCGCCGTAATCAGCACCACCGACGCGATGATCTCGCCCCGGTCGTCGATGATCCCCGTAGCCGTCCGCATCTCCGTCTCAATCCGCTCCTTCTCCACAGGAGCCCGAGCCGGCAAGGCAGCCTCCAGTTCCGCCGCACTCGCCGCCCGCCAAACGGCAGGCGCCGCCGCCAAGCCCCGCCCCACTCCGACCAACATCAGCAGAACCACCAAAAACTTGCGCACAGACACTCTCCAGCAGCTCACGGTAGGTGAACAATCCCCCGCTGCAGCGCCACCACAGCAGCATGCGTTCGATCGTCCACTCCAAGTTTGCTCAACAAGCTGTTCACGTGCGATTTCACGGTCGCCTCAGAGATATTCAGATCGCCCGCAATTTCCTTGTTCGCTCGCCCAGCCACAATCCGCTCCAACACCCCCAACTCCCGAGCGGTCAGCTCCTGCCCACCAACGCGAGCCGCCAGTTTCTCCGCAATAGGCCCTGAAATCCGCCCGCGTCCCGCATGCACAGCCCGCACAGTCTCCGTAAGCTCATCAATGTCCGCACCCTTCAGCAGATACGCTCGCGCACCCGCCTGCAGCGCACGATAGATATCCTCATCCCCATCGAAGGTCGTCAGGACAACAAACCTCGCCCCCGGAAACTCCGCCCGAATCCGCTGGATCGCCTCCACACCCCCAACGCCAGGCATCTGCAGATCCATCAACGTCACATCCGGCTGCAACAACCGATACGTCTCGACAGCCTGCTGCCCATTCGCAGCAGACCCAACCACGTCAAGGCCTTCTGCTCCACTCAGCAGAGCAATGAGTCCCTGACGCACAAGGTGATGGTCTTCCACAACCATCACGCGAACCGGTTCGACTATCACTCAAGCCTCCTCTGCCGGACGTAAAGGCACTTGAAGCTTGACGACCGTGCCTTCACCCGCATCACTTCTTACGACAAGCGTTCCGCCCAGCACGGCCGCACGCTCTTCCATACCGCGCAAGCCGTAGTGTCCATTCAGTTCACGAGCCTTTTCCGGCAAGAAGCCCCGCCCATTATCCCAGACCGTGAGGGCAAGCCTGTCGCGTTCGTAATGAAGCTCAACATTTACTTCCGTGGCTTCAGCGTGGCGGTCTACGTTGGACAGGCTTTCCTGGACAATACGCAAGACCTCATCCTCTATCTCTTGTTGAAGCTCGCGGTACGCGCCACCGATCGTCACAGTGGCTGCAGGATGGCGCTGCGCAAAGGTCTCCACGGCCTGTCGTACGCGCACCGGCAGGCTGTTCCGGGTGGCATTCGCGCGCAGGTCCCAGATGCTTTGCCGCGCAGCCTCCAAGCCTTTTTTCACCAGCACGCGCGTTGCCTGAAGTTGCTGTGCGGCTTGCGGCAGCTTGTTCGCACGCACCATCTGGGAAATGATTTCGAGCTGCAGCGACACGCTGACGAAGTCCTGCGCAAGCGTATCGTGGATCTCCCGCGCCACACGGTTACGCTCGTTCAATACAAGGGCAAACTGACGCTGTACGCTCCGGAAACGCAGCTGGAAAGCAGCATACACGGCCGAGAAGAGTAACAACGCAAGCACCACGAAGAACCACCACCGGAGATACACAGGAGGCTGAACAGAGAAGCGAAGTTCTGCCCCAACGTCGTTCCAAACGCCATCGTCATTAGCGGCGATGACGCGGAAGCGATATCTGCGGCCGGGCAGGCTCGTGTAGTACGCCGTGCGTCGCGAGCCTGCATCCACCCAATCCCGATCAAGGCCTTCGAGCTTGTACCTGTACCTCGTTCGGGAGGGCATGGTGTAGCTCAGCGCGGCATAGTCAAAGGTGAAACTGCGATGCCCCGAGGCAATACGCAAGCCTTCGGTGCCCAACATCTGAGGAGCGTCGTCCACAGCGAAACGCTCCACCGCAACGGGGGGCGCCACTTTGTTGAGCGGCAGAGTTAAGGGATGGGTTACAGCCATGCCTTTGCGGGTTGCGATCCACAAATCGCCCGATTCCGTCTGCCAAAAGGCGGGTGATCCCTCCCCAACTGGTTCATCGCTCGGCAGGCCATCGGCCGCCCCGTAATGTCCAGCACCGGCGCTGCAAACAGCGTCGGATCCCGCACACGCATTCAGTGTCTGCAAGGGCGCGCGATAGATGCCGTGTTTGCTCCGAAGCCAAAGGAAGTTCGCGGGATCTGCCACCAGCGAAACGACCTCCTCCGGCAGATCACCAGCCCGGATGGGTTGCAGGTGTCCGTCGACGAGACGGCTCAATCCGGCGTTGTGCAAACTGACCCAGACCGTGCCCGAAAGGTCCTGCGTGATCGCAGTGACGATCCTTGCTTCGGGTCCGCCCGGCGGTGCGAAGTTCTCGAAAGTCGTTCCGTTCCAGCGCGAGAGCCCCGAAGCCGTTCCGATCCAGAGAGCAGAAGGACTCCCTGCCGTCAGCAGAGGCTTAACGCTCTCTGGCGCACTCGCTTCGTAGAGAGGACCGATGGAATCGCTGGGGAGACCATCGCGCGTCGTAAAGGTCCTGAACCTGCCGCCATCGAGCTGCACAAGCCCATACCGGGTGCCCATCCAGACAACACCATTCTTCGCGACCAGCAAGGAACGGATGAACTCATCCGGAAGCCCATCAGCCGAGGTGTACTTGCGCACGCCGCCGCGCTCTAGGTGATTCAAACCGTCCGGGGTGCCCGCCCAAAGGTCTCCGTGCAGACCGGCCGCGAGCGAAAGGATGACTGGACTGGTCATCGCAGAAGCCGCAACGGCAGGCTCGGTTCCGCTGCCTCGGACACAACGCACACCATCATTCCGCGTGCCGAAGCAGAGAGCGCCATCGCTGGTCTGCACCACGGCCGTGGTGCTCTGGCCCAGGGTGGACCGCAATGCGCTGAATTTCCGCGGCCGCAGGATATGCAGACCTGAACTCTCTGTGCCGGCCCAATGGTTTCCTTCGCGATCCTGCAACAGCGACAGCACGGACTCGGAGCCGAGGGAGTCGACACGGAGCCGTGCAGTGGCCGAAGCGGTTGCCGTGAACAAACCACGCGTCGTGCCAATCCAGGCCACACCTTCACGATCGATGAGCAGCGATTCCACCTGCGCTTCAGGCCCTTCTTCCCCAAAGTGAAACGTCCGGTGAAATGCCCCGGAGGTCACGCTTACCGCGTGTGCGGATCTCGCCCAGACAGCGCCTCCGGACCCACCCAGTGCCCCAAGGGCGGGGCCTGGAGTGCTCCCGGAGACCACAACGGGAGGGAGCCGAGCCGCCGAGCCGTGGCTATACAGAAGGGTTCCGTGCGGACCAGTGAGCCAGACCGTTCCGTCGTTGGCGGCATGGATTGACGTTACCCCTTCTTCAAGTCCGGGAACCCTCCCAAAGCGATCGCCATCAAGGCGGACCAGGCCAGCGTCCGTGAGAACAAGTAAGGAGCCATCATCGGCCGAGGCAAGGGACAGGATGACAACAGACGGCAAGCCATCTCGGACGGAGTAGCGCCGTAGCGAACTGCCCTGCACACGGACCAGCCCGTCAGAGGTGCCGAACCACAGCACACCCCGGGGTGTTTCCGCGATGGAACTGGTGTCATTGCTGGTGAAAGCCGGGCTAGTGTCATGCCCAAGCTGAACGAAGTTGTAGCCGTCGAACCGGGCGACCCCACCCTCGGTTGCGATCCAAAGATAACCATCGTGCGATTGAAAGATGCTGTGGACGCTCGCCTGGGGCAGGCCTTCTTCCGTGGACCATGCCTGGTGACTGACAGACTCAACAGCCTGTGCCTGTGCCCAGAACGCCCACGGCAACAAAATTGCGGCGAGCAACCAACGTGTGATGGTCGTCGCGAGACCCGGGCAGACGACCGCACCCCGCAGCCTCATCTCGCTTCTCCGCCCGTCGAGCCACACCAACGCATTCACCCGAGCGTACCAAGGCACACCTGTGACGGACAGCGCCACGCGAAAGACCTGCGGGATGTTTCGGGCCCGTGCGGGGGAGAATGGCGGAGGGAGAGGGATTCGAACCCCCGTTGCCCATTAAGGCAAAGCGGTTTTCAAGACCGCCTGTTTCAACCACTCACACATCCCTCCGCGGGCGGTGCGGGCTCTTCGGAGCACCTCCAGCCTACCAGCATCGCGGCAAGCCTCCTGAGAATTTCAGTAGGAGCGGACTCGGCTGTGCGGTAGAATCGCGCCCAAACCGGAGTTTGCCGATGACTGTGCCTGAAAAAGCGCCGCACGTCTCCGACACCTCGGTCACCGCCCTGCTTACACAACTCAGCGCAGGCAACCGCGAGGCAGAAGCACGCCTGATCCCCCAGGTGTACAACGAGCTTCGCCGCCTCGCAGCCGGCTATATGCGCCGGGAACGCCAGGATCACACGCTCCAGCCAACAGCCCTGGTTCACGAGGCATACGCCCAGCTGGTTGAACATCCGCACCAGCATTGGCAGAACCGGGCTCACTTCCTCGCCACCGCCGCACAGGTAATGCGACACATTCTGGTCGACCACGCGAGGTCCAAGCGCGCAGAAAAGCGTGGCGGGATCCAGCACCAGATCACGCTGGACGAAGCCCTTCTGCCCTCTGCCGACCGGACGGTCGATATCCTCTCCATTCACCAGGCGTTGGAACGGCTTTCCGTATTCGACGCGCGGCAGGGTCGCGTCGTCGAGCTGCATTTCTTTGGCGGGCTCACGTTTGAGGAGATCGCCCTGGTGCTCAATCTCTCCGAGCGGACCGTGAAGCGCGAGTGGAGCATGGCTCGCGCGTGGCTACGCACGGAGCTTGCCGAACGAGCATGACTCCCGAGCTTTGGCAGCGTCTCAAACCCCTCTACAACGCAGCGCTGGACCTGCCAATGGCAGGACGCTCCGGCTATGTGGAGCAGATGTGTGGCCGCGATCCCGAACTTGCACGCGAACTGATGGCGCTGCTTTCCGCCGATGGCACTGCGGCCAACACCCTCGAGCCGCCTTTCCACGATGTTTCGCGTTTTCTGCGCAGTCGACCCTCCATTCTGGAGCCAGGCACGGTCCTGGCAGGGCGCTTCCGGACGGTGAGACATCTCGGGTCCGGCGGCATGGGCGACGTCTATGAAGCCCTTGACCTGCAGATGGAGCAGGGTCGCATTGCCTTGAAGACCGTTCGTCGGGAGATCGCAGACGATCCCGCGGCACTGGCGCGCTTTAAGGAGGAAGTGCGCCTGGCGCGCCAGGTGACCGGCCCAAACGTCTGCCGCATTCACGAGCTGTACCTGACGGGCACGCCCGGAGACGCGCATTGCTCCGCTTTTCTTACGATGGAACTCCTGGAGGGCATCACGCTCCACGAGCGTATCGCGGAGTCGAGCCCTTTACCCATGCCGGAGATCTGCGCCATCGCGGAGCAACTCTGTGCGGCTCTCTGCTGCATTCACGAAGCGGGCATCGTTCATCGCGACCTGAAGCCGCGCAACGTCATGCTGGCTCCGCATCAAGGCGCGCAACGGGCTGTGGTCATGGACTTTGGCCTGGCGCGCGCAGCGCAGGGCGCCACGGATCAATCCGGTGTCAGCATCGGCGGTCCGGGGCTGATCGTGGGCACGCCCAGCTATATGGCGCCGGAGCAGTTTGAAGGTGGCCAGGTAAGTGCGGCCACGGACATCTATGCGCTGGGCCTGATCCTGTATGAGCTGGCCACGGGCGTTCAACCCTTTGCAGCACACACACCGCTGGCAGCAGCGGTTCGCCGCGCCAGGCGCCCCGAGACGGCCTCTGTGGTGCGCTCCGATCTGCCTCCAGCCTGGGACGAGGTCATCAGCCGCTGTCTCAAATACGACCCTGCCTTGCGCTTCCAGTCCGCATCCGAGGTGCTGACCGCGCTGAAGCACCCAAAGCGCGTCGTGCTGCGCTTGGGCCACGACCACCGCTTCAGCATCTCCCGTCGGTACCTGATCGCTGCATGTTTTGCTCTGCCCCTGATGCTCGCGATCGGCATTGGTCTCCTTGCCAGAAGCCGGCCGGGGCGTCAGCTTTCTCCGGAAGCCGCGCACTGGAACACGCTGGGCATGACCGCCTTGCGCGAGGGCTCGTACCTGAAGGCGACGCGACTTCTGACCATGGTCACTGAACGCGATCCCAAGTACCCGGTCGCGCATGCCGCGCTAGCCGACGCGTGGACCGAACTCGATTTCACGGATGCTGCACAACGGGAGATGCTGCGCGCCTCTGCACCCGCCGAACAAGGGGAGCTTTCTGAGCCGGAGCGACGCTACATCGACGCAGTCCGCAACACGCTGATCCGCGACTACGCTGCCGCAGCGCAGGACTATGAGGCCATCCTGGCGAAGCTTCCTGAAGACAGGAAGGCACAAGGCTACATCGATCTCGGTCGAGCCTACGAGAAGGCCGGGCGCGTTCGCGAAACCGTGGATGCCTACGAGAAAGCAGCGGCGATCAGTCCGGACGACCCCGCTCCGTTTCTGCATCTGGGCATTCTGCGAAGCCGACTTCGAGAGCACGACGCCGCGACAGATGCCTTCAACAAGGCGGACTTCCTCTACCACGCCGAAAGCGACCAGGAAGGTGTCGCGGAGGTCGCCTACCAGCGCGGCTATGCAGCCAACGAGGCCGGGCAGTTCCCCGAAGCGAAACGCTATCTGAACGACTGTCTCTCCGTTGGGGAGCACATCCCGAATGTGCAGATGGAGGTCCGCACCCTTTCGCAGCTAAGCAGCGTCGCCTACCGGGAAAACCAGGATCAGCAGGCGATGGACTACGCCAATCGTGCCATGCAGATGGCGCGGGAAAACGGCCTGGAGTACTGGTCCACCGATGCCCTGACACGCCAGGCAAACGCGTACATGAATAAGGAAGACTTCGGGGCCGCTGAGCCCCTCCTGCAACAAGCGCTCCACCTCGCACAACAGAACGGCCATCCGCACCTGGAAGCCAACACCCAGCTTTCGTTGGGAAGCATGCGCGCTCAGCAGAAACGTTGGGACGAGCAGATCGGCTACGCCCGCAGTGCGTTGAAGTACTTCCAGGACTATGGATTCATGAACCCGGCCGACAAAGCCGAGACCCTGATCCTCCGCGCGGAGCGTGACAAAGGAAACTTTGCCGAAGCGCTCCAGGCCGGCAATCAACTTCTAGAGATCGCCAGCCGCACACGAAGCAGGTTATATGTGGAGTTGGCCCAGGAATCTATCGGCAACGTTTTGCTGCGGCTGGAACGCTACCCGGAAGCGCTGGGCCACTTCGAGGAGGCTGTCGGCGAGATGAAGGCGCTGGGCCATGATCCGGGATACCCGCAGCTCCTGACCGCACAGGCGCTTTGGCAAACGGGTGAATACGGACGGACCGAAGCGGCAGTGGCGGCGCTCTCCCCTGACATGCGCAAGCGCAATGATCCGGCTGCAGCTCTGGCCCGAATGGAGGCCGAGATCAGCCTGAGTAAGAACGATCCAAAGGTGGCATTGGACCTTGCGCAAAAGGCGGAACAGCAATCCTCCTCCGAGCACGCGGACACACGGGATCTGGACCGGGTCACTGCATTGGCTCAGGCCCAACTGGGACATCTTGCGGAGGCCAGGGAAGCAGCGGCCCGACTGCAGTCCGCAGCGAAAGCCACCGGGAACCAGGAAGACGCCGCAAGGGCAGAGATGGTGGAGGCCCAGCTTGACCTTCAGTCTGGCGACCCAGGGAGCGCAAAAGCGAAGGCTGCTGCTGCCGAACAGTTCTTCACGGGGAAGACCATGGAAGAATCAGCGGCGCTCAGCCTCTTGCTTGAAGCACAAGCCGCGCAGCGTCTCAACGACCCTGCCAGCACGGCGGATCTTAGCCGGAAGTGTCTCGACGTCTTCGGGCAGATAAAGCAGGCCTGGGGAGCGTCCACCTTCCGAACCTACTCTTCCCGTCCCGATCGTCACGCGTCACTTCAAACCCTCGCTCGACTGCGTGGAGAAAGCGGAGACGTTCCCGCCGAGCTTTTGCGTTAGGCGAACTCTTCAACGCTGCTGTACCCGCCACTCCTCCGCGGTGATCTCCCACAGTTCCGACAGCTGCCGTCCGCAGACGTACTCCTTCTCCATCGTCCCGATCATCCGCATCCCGGTCTTCTCCGATATCCGGCGCGAAGCTACGTTGGCAATGGCCTTGTGCACCCGCAGCACTGGCCTCCCCAGCACCTCAAACCAGAATTGATTCGCGGCGATGACGGCCTCCGTCATTAGCCCCTGCCGGTGCCAGGGCAGCCCCAACCAGAAACCTCGCTGGTTCTCTTCGCTCGCGGGATACAGGCCGATCGCGCCAATCTGGGCCTCGGGATCACTCTTCAGCCGAAGGCTCCAGTGAAACTCGTCCCCGCGCTCGAGGGCCGGGACCACCACATCGCGCAGGTAGCGCTCCGCACCGTCCGGCGGGTAAGGCCACGGGACCACCGCAGCCAGGAAGCGCACGATCTCCCAGTGCGGAAACAGGACCTGGGTTCGGGGCGCGTCCCGCACGTCCAACGGTTGCAGCAGAAGCCTCGTCGTCTCCATCGTCGGGATCATGTTGGGGGGAGGCTATCATCTCAGCGTCATCTTCGGCCCCTACCGTGCAGGTAAACTGATACGGGATTGCCCGCCCTGCGACCGGCACCACCCGCTTGCCGCGATGCCGCCCCAGACCCCGTCCACACTACGCGAGAACCAGAGATCGAGAGGCCCGGAGTCTCTCCTCGCCCAAGCGAGCCCGGACCTCGCCACCGCTGCACTCGAGGACAGTGGCCCTGTCGCCGGGGAGCCGCCCTTCCTGGAACCTCGACCGTCTGCCCTGAAGCGTCTGGCGGACATCCTGGGTATCGATCGCGCCGTTGCTTTCACAGTGCTCGCACGCGCCTGGTCCTCGCTCGCCGGCATCGGCACGCTGGTCCTGATCGCGCGCTTTCTCAGCCCGGCCGAACAGGGCTTCTACTACACCTTTTACTCCCTCGTCGCGCTGCAGATCGTCTTTGAACTCGGCTTCAGTGTCGTCATCCTGCAGACCGCTTCGCATGAGGCCGCGCACCTCGAGATTGCCGACGACGGCACGATTACCGGTCCCCCACAGGCGCACGGCAGGCTGGCCAACGTCTTGCAGAAATCTGTGCACTGGTATACCGCCGGCGCCGTGCTGATGGCCGTCACGCTGATCCCGGTGGGTCTCGCCTTTTTTCACCACGCGGATCGCGGCCCCGGTGCCATCGCCACCGTCCACTACGTCCTGCCGTGGATCCTGGTCGTCGTGGCCTCCAGCCTCACCTTCCAGATCGACCCCCTGTTCTCGTTCCTGGAGGGCTGCGGCTACGTCCCGGAGGTCGCCCGTACGCGCCTTCGCCAATCCCTGTGCGGCACAGTGCTCGGCTGGAGCGCCTTTCTGCTCCATGGCGGCTTGTTCGCTCCGGGCTGCTTCATCTTCGGCCAGGCACTTGCCGGGGGCTGGCTGCTCGCCTCCAGACGTCGTCTTCTGCTCCCGCTGCTCCGCCACGCGTGCGGTGCCTTCCGCATCGACTGGCGGCGCGAAGTCTGGCCTTTCCAATGGCGCATTGCCATTTCGTGGCTGGCCGGCTACATCACGTCACAGCTCTTCAACCCAATCCTGATGAACTCCCGCGGTCCCATTGAAGCTGGGCAGATGGGCATGAGCCTTAGTGTCTGCGGCACCCTGTCTTCTATGGCTGTCGCTTGGATGAACACAAAGGCAGCCCCCTTCGGCCGCCTCATCGCCCGCAAAGAATACGCCGCCCTGGACCGCGCTTTCTTCCGCGCGCTCTGGCAGTCTGCTTCCGCCGCCGTCATCGGCTGCGGCTCCGTTTGGACCGTGATCTATCTTCTGGATCATCTGGGCGTGCGCTCTCACGGAGTCCTCCTTTCCTCCCGGCTGCTCGCGCCCGTGCCGCTGGCCATGCTTCTGTTCGGCACCCTGGGCAACATCATCGTCTTTGCAGAGGCTCTCTACCTGCGCGCCCACAAGCAGGAAAAATTCATGATCAACTCCATCCTGGGTGCCGTCTACGCCGCCCCGGTCGCCTACCTCCTCGGCCGTTGGCAGAACCCCCACGGGGGTGCGTGGGGCATCGCCGCGGCGTATGCTGTGGGAACGTTGTTCATTGGGCTTGGCTACGGCACCTACACGTTTCTGCGCTGGCGGAGGATCTGGCATGCCGCCTGAGTTGGAAGTGATGGAGCGTGCGGAGACATCCGCGAAACGGCTCGCCCGCCCGCTCCTGACCATCGCCATTCCCACCTTCAACCGCGCCGCGCAGCTTGGGGCGTTGCTCTCCGCCCTGGAACCCCAGGTAGCCGGCAGCGCCGACGTGGAAGTCTTCGTCTCCGACAACGCCAGCACCGACAACACCCCCGCCGTCATCACCGCCGCGGCCGAGCGCTACGCAATCCTCGGCGCCCGCCTGCGCACCCATCGCCAGGCCACCAACATCGGATCGGACGCCAACTTCGCCTTCTGCTTCTCGAAGGCCGAGGGCCACTTCTTCTGGATGTGCGGCGACGACGACCTGATCGTCGAGAACGCCGTAGCTGAAGTCCTCACCCTGCTGCGCGCGCCAAACGGCCAACCCGCTGAGCTCGACCTGGTCTACGCGACCAGCTATGGCTACCGCGAGGACCCCCGCGCCGAGCGCGCCGAAGACCCCCTCGGCCGCCGCGTGCACACCATCCGCGACGCCCACACCTTCGCGCTGGTCGTGAACATCATGTTCACCTTTATCAGCGGGATCGTTGTTAACCGCGATCGCCTGAAAAAGATGGCCTCCGAGACTCCCGAGAGCTTCGTCGGCACGAACCTCGTGCAGCTCTCCTGGAGCCTTCCCTTGCTCCTCGAGCACCGCCGCTCCGCCGTGCTGTGGACCCGTCCCGTGGCCGCACGCGTCGGCAACGCGCACGGGTATTCGCTCGGCCGGGTCTTCGGGCGGCAGCTCGCCGCCGTGGTGCAACGCCTGCTTCCCAACCGGCCGGACCTCTCCGGTCCGATTCTCAACGTGGCGCTGCGCCGATGGCTTCCCTCCGTCGCCGTCGAGTTCCGCGCGGCGGCCACCGACCGCCTCCAACTGGAGGAAGCTCACCGTGAGTTCCGCGCCGCCTACGGGAGCAACCCGCGCTATTGGCTCTTCACGTACCCCGCCCTCAAACTTCCGCTCCCCGCAGCAAAGCTCTACACCCGTGCCACCGCGGCGGCCAGCAAGCTGATGTACGTGGCCCAGGTCCCCGGCTTCTGGCGCAAGGAAACATAACGTGCCCGAAACATGGGCTTTGTGTGCTATCCTACAAAGGTACTCAACTGAGTACGACGCGCCGCGAGCAGACCGGACACCCTCTCCCAAGAGGAAACCGCAACCTGGCCAGAGACCGCAGCGTTGACTACCGCCCACCGGGCGAGCCGCATTGAGTGTTCTGTACGCGGCCCCGCACGTTGGTTGCTCTGGCTTTGAGGCGATCCAAACGGGATCAGCTTCGCCGTGCAGCAGCAGTGCTTGTTCCTTCTGAATGATTGAACCCTCCGCAGTGCTGAACCTTGAATCTCCGCGACCGCAACCCAGCGACTGTACCGCTGTGCGCGTCAAAGCGGGGCTTCCCCCCGACCGCGTTCTCGCAAAAGGAAACTCTTGACTCCGACTTCTTCCGTTACCAGCGCCCCCAAAAAGCAGCAGCACAACAATAAGGGCCGTACTCGCAGCAACCAGCAACCCAGGCACAACTCCAGGCCAGCGACGCGGCAAGCGGCTCCGGATACCTCAAAGCTCACGCTTGAGTCCATCCTGAACCCCGAGCCCCTCGCGCCCACCCGTCACATCACGCAGGACGAAGCCTCCGCACTCACCTTCACCGACTTCGCCATCTCGGACGAGTTGAAGCAGCGCCTCGCAACTGCCGGCTTCGTCACCCCGACGCCTGTGCAGGCCGGCGCGATCCCGCCCGCCCTCGAAGGCGACGACATCCTCGCCACCGCCTCCACAGGCACGGGCAAAACCCTCAGCTTCCTCATCCCCATGGTCGAGCGCCTGGACGAGATCTCCGAGCCGTCTGTTCGCGGCAAGAAGAATCCCATCCTCGCCCTCATCCTGCTCCCCACCCGTGAGCTCGCCATGCAGGTCCTTGAGGCCTACTTCAAGCTCAGCCCCCAGCTGAAGAACGATGCTGTGCTCGTTTGCGGCGGCCTCAGCGAAGGTCCCCAGCTTGATGCCCTGCAGCGCGGTCCCCGCGTTGTGGTGGCGACCCCCGGCCGGCTCGAAGATTACCTCGACCGTCGTCAGGTCAAGCTCGGCGACGTCGACATGCTCGTCCTCGACGAAGTGGATCGCATGCTGGACATGGGCTTCCTGCCCGCCATCCGTCGCATCGTTGGCGCGCTCCCCAAGGACCGCCAGACCATGTGCTACTCGGCGACGCTGGACGCGAACATTCGCAACATCGTTCGCGACTACGTCACTGACCCGGTCCGCGTCGAGATCGGCCAGACCTCCAAGCCGTCAGACCGCGTCACCCTGCGCGTGATCACCCTTATGCAGGACCAGAAGCTGTCGCAACTCGACCGCCTGCTCACCACGGACGAAGGCAGCTACCTTGTCTTCTGCCGCACCAAGCACGGCGCCGACCGCATCGGCAAGAAGCTGGACAAACTCGGCCACAAGACCGAGGTCATCCATGGCGACCGTTCGCAGTCACAGCGCAGCACCGCCCTCAAGCGCTTTTCGGATAGCAAATCCCGCATTCTCGTCGCCACGGACGTCGCCGCTCGTGGTCTAGACGTCTCGCACATCGCGCACGTCATCAACTACGACCTGCCGAATGCCTCGGACGATTTCATTCACCGCATCGGCCGTACTGGCCGCGCAGGCGCCATGGGTGTGGCCACCACGTTCGTGACGCCGCTCGAAAAGCGCGACGCCAAGAAGCTCGAAAAGGAACTCAAAATCCAGTTCGAGTGGCTTGACGCCAGCAAGGACCTCGCCAAGGAAGAGCGGAATACTCCGATCGACCTCGGCAAGCAATCTGACAGCGGCATGGACGGCCTGCTCGCCATGGAAACACGTTCCTGGAAGAGCGGAGACGGCGAAAGCACCGAGCCCAGCAGCAGCCAGGGAGATACCCGCTACAACAGCAGCCGGCCAAGCACCGGCCGCAGAGCGGGCTCCGGTCGCCCCGGCGGCAACGCCGGCCGCAGCCGCAGCTCCAACGGCGGAGGCCGTCGCCGCAGCTAACGTAAATCAAGACGAAAACCACAGGGGCAGGCCTTCGGGTCTGCCTCTTTCTTTTGCGTTGCGAACATCTGCTCCAACCCACGTCCTGCCACGTGAAGGACGCCGCAAGAACGCTCAGCGCAACGGGCAACAACCTTACGCAAAAAGCACCCTAACCTCCCGTACCAAGGCCACGCGCCTCCAAACCGGCCAGACCCCACGGGAGCACACACCATGAAAATGCAAAGTATCGAAAACCTCCTCACCATCGGCATGAGCTACGTCCTTGACGCCGAAAAGCAGCTCTCCGCCCAGGCCAACAAGATGGCCGAAGCATCCAACGACCCCGAAGTGAAGGACATCTTCCAGAAGAGTGTCACCCAGGGCCAGAAGTATGCCGAACGCGTACAGGCTGCCTTCGGGAAACTCGGCAAGCCAGTCGAGACCAACGACAACCACATCACCAACGCGATGGTGAAGGAAGTCGAAGGCATGATCTCGAACAGCGACAAGGGCCCGGTCCGCGACGCCGCTCTGATCGTCGCCTTCAATCAGCAGCAGGCCTACCGCGTCGCGTCCTACGGATCGCTGAAGACCTACGCCGAACTCATCGGGAAGAGCGACGTCGTCGCCGATCTCCAGCAGAGCCTCGACGAAGCCAAGGCCGGCGACGACAAGCTCACGAAGATCGCCGAAAGCAAGATCAACAAGCAGGCAGCAGAACAGCCCGTCGCAGCCTGACTTTGAGGGCCAGCAAGGAGAAGAGCCGGCTCCCGCCGGCTCTTCTCTTTTGCCGCGATCTCCTGGCCTCACTCCGAAAGCGAAAGATGCATCTCATTGCCGATCTTCACTGGTTCCCGCAACGGCAACTCCGCCGAACTGTCTCCCACCCGCACCGCGTAATCACCTTTCACAATGTGCCAGTCATGCGTTCCCTCATCGAAGAACGCAAAATCCCGGGGCTTCAACTCCACCGACACCAACCGGCTCTCCCCGGCCTTCAACTCCACCCGCACAAACCCCTTCAACTCCTTCTCCGGCCGCTCAACCCCGCCTACCTTCGAAGCCGCCACATACACCTGCGCCACGGTCGCCCCGGCCACCGCACCCGTGTTCTTCACGGTGAACGTGACCGTCTCCACCCCAGGCGCCTTCTCGCTCACCGCAAGGCCAGAAAATGCAAAGCTCGTATACGAGAGCCCATACCCAAACGGAAACAGCGGTCTCCGCCCCAGGTGGTCATACCCGCGATACCCCACAAACACCCCCTCGCGATACATAATCCGGTTCGTTCCCGCCTCCGGATAGTAGTTCGCGAGACTAGGGTTATCGCTCAGCTTGCTCTCCCACGAGATCGGCAGATGCCCCGACGGGCTCGCATCCCCAAACAGCAGCGACGCCACCGCCGTCCCACCATCCTCCCCCGGATACCACGCATGCAGGATCGCCCCCACCTGATCCTTCCACGGCATCACGTCCACACTCCCACCCGCATTCATCACCACAACCGTCTTCTTACCCAGCGCGGCCACCTGCGCAATCAGCTCATCCTGCCCCAGTGGCAACTCCCACCCACGATCCCCGCCCTCGGTCTCCGAGCTGTTGTTGAACCCCACCGAAAGCACCACGGCATCGGCCTTCCGCGCGACCTCCAGCGTCTCCGGATCGACCAGATCCTTTACTGGCGCAACGCCTACCAAGAGCGCAAACCGCAGCCCACCCGTACGCCCCGCTCCCAGCAATTCCAGCACCACCTTATGCGCCCCAGCCGTCAACGGCAGCCGCACCTGGTTCAGAATCTGCTTCGGGATCACCGCGTTGTCGAACACCACCTTGCCATCCACCATCATCCGAAACGGCCGCTCCGTCTGGACGAACGCCAGGTACTCCCCCGCACTCTCAGCCTTGTAAAACCCGCTATACCGGTACGAAGTCAGCTTCTGGTCGTACACTGACGTGCTCAGCGTCGAGTGCAGTGCCAACGCCTCCTGCTCCTCGGGCTCCCGGCGCGTGGTCCCCACCATCGTCATCGCCGTCTCCACCCCCGTATCGCTCGGCGCGCCGCTCACATTCCCATTCCCAAACGTCTCGCGCGTCACACCCTCGCGCATCCCAGCCTCATCCGTCGTAAACCGCGTCAGCCGAGCCAACTGCGGCCCCGTATACAGCCCGCGCGAGTACAGCACATCCGCCTTCCCTGCCAGCCGGTTCGACAATCCCACCAGCAGGCTCGTCGGCGCAAAGCTCACAACCTCCCCACTACCGCCGCCTGTCGTTTGCAACAACGCCGCATTGGGCCCAATCACCGCCAGCCGATGAATCTCGCTCTCATGCAGCGGCAGCGTCGCATCCTTGTTCGTCAGCAGCACCGATCCCTCCATCACCGCCCGCCGGGAAACCGCCTTCCCCTCCAGGTTGTACCGAGGCACCCCAGGATCAAACTGCGGCCGGTCCAACCACCCAAACTCCGCCGCCACCCGCAGAATCCGCCGTACCTTGTCATCCAGCGTCGCCACGGTCACCTGCCCAGCATCCAGCGCCGCATGCACCTTCGCGCGGTTGAAGTACAAGCTGAACGGCATCTCCAGATCCAGCCCGCCGTTGAACGGCTTCACCGTGTCATACATCGCATTCCAGTCCGACATAATGACACCCTTAAATCCCCAATCCCTCTTGGCAACGTCCACGTTCAACGGCCGATTCTCCGTCATATGCGCGCCGTTGGTGAAGTTGTAGGCGTCCATGATCGCGCCCACGTGCCCCTCCTTCACCGCAGCCTCAAACGCCGGCTCATAGATCTCCCGCAGCGCCCGCTCCCCGATCACCGAGTCCGTCGTATGCCGCCCAAACTCCGAGTTATTCCCCAAAAAATGCTTCACCGTCGCCGACACGCCCTGCGACTGCACCCCGCGGATGTACCCCACCGTCATCGCGCTCGCCAGAAACGGGTCTTCGCCAAAGTACTCAAAGTTCCGCCCGTTCATCGGGGCCCGGTAGATGTTCACCCCCGGCCCCAACAGAAACGCCGCTCCACGCGACCGAGAATCCCGCCCCAACTGCACGCCAATGTCGTAAGCCAGCCCCCGATCCCACGACGCCGCGAGCCCAATCCCGCCCGCATACGCAATCGTAGGCGCCGGGATGTGCGCGCCCACCGGCCCATCCGCCATCTGCAGCGCAGGAATCCCCAGCCGCTCAACCCCATGCATCCGGAACGGGTTCTTGCCGCCAATCAGGTCGATCTTCTCGTCGGTCGTCATCTGCCGAAGCAGCCCGTCCACCCGCTTCTCCACCGCCGGATCCAGCCTGCGCCCTACCGCCGCCGTTCCCTGCTCCCCCGCGCCCTGCGCCCAACCGGGCACCGACAACAACCCACCCAAAACCGCCAGACCAGCAACCCGGAAACCCTTCATCACACCTCGCCACCTACATGGGACCAATCAGACACCCCGCTCAAAACGCAAAAAAGGGCCCTGCCCCAGATGCCAAAGATGCTCTCGCATCCACCGCATCCGGGGCAAGGCCCTCGTCCGTAACGGCTCTACAAAATCCGAGACAGCAACGAGCCAGCCAGCCCGCCAAATTCTCCACTGCCGGCCGATGGCGGAGCCTGCTGTCCGCCGTTGGTCATGTGAGCCATGATCATCGGCAGCGCAGCCGCCAGAGCCATCTTCGCGACGGTCGGCGACACGCCGGCCCGCTGCGCAATGGATTCAAGCATCCCGCCGCCAAGCCCGTTCTGCACCTGCTCCGGCGTGGCTTGCTGCACCTGCCCGTTCTGCCAGCCGTCCACGTGCTGCCCCATCCCGTTGTTGCGGAACATGTCCATGATTCCGCCCAACCCACCGGGGTGCTCGTTCGCCTGCTGCAAGAAGCTGCCGGCCACGCGCCCCTGCTCACTCGCGTCCTGCGGTACCTGAATCTGACCGCCGCCGCCGCCCATTGCTCCGCCAGCCATACCTTCAATCGTGTCTAGAATGCCCATGCAGGTCGTTCCTCTCCTAACTGAGATGGCAATTCCCGTCGCCGCGCCAACCCGAATCGCGCATTTCCCGCAGCCGGGAGCCACAACGCGCACACGAACCAATAACCACACACCACCGACCACCGACCACCGACCACCGACCACCGACCACCAAGAACTAGTACCCTACCTCCATGCCGCAGAAGCTCATCATCTCCTCCACCGACGCCCCCGCCGCCATCGGCCCCTACGCCCAGGCAGTCCGCGTCGGCGACCTCATCTACACCTCCGGCCAGGTCGCCCTCGACCCCGCCACGGGCAACCTCGTAGGAGGCGGGATCACCGAGCAGACCGAGCGAGTCTGCGAAAACCTTCGCGCCGTTCTCAACGCCGTCGACCTCACCCTCACCGACGTGCTGAAGACCACCGTCTTCCTCCAGAACATGGATGACTTCGGCGCCATGAATGCGGTGTACGCCCGCCACTTCGCCCCGGAAAGCTACGTCCCTCCCGCCCGCTCCACCGTCCAGGTTGCTCGCCTCCCCAAAGACGCCCTCGTCGAGATCGAGTGCATTGCCATGGCCGGGCTTGATCACTGACGCCAACGGCGGCCCCGCGCATCGAATCCGCAGGAGGACTTCATGCCTACTATCCCCACCGGCGGTCCCTTGAGCGACGCCGCGATCTCTGGAGACAGCAATAAAGCCGGGGCCGCCGCAGCCGCCCAGACCCGGAAGATTGAAAAGACCGAAGCCGAATGGCGCAAGCAACTGACGCCCGAGCAGTACCACATTCTGCGCGAGAAGGGCACTGAGCGCGCCTTCACCGGACAACTGGTGAACAACCACGCAGACGGCATCTACCACTGCGGGGCCTGCAACGCCCCGCTGTTCAAGTCCGACACCAAGTTCGAGTCCGGCTCCGGTTGGCCCAGCTTCTGGGACACCGTCTCACCCGACGCCGTCACCCTCCACGAAGACACCAGCTACGGTATGCGCCGGGTTGAGGCCACCTGCGCAACCTGCGGCTCCCACCTCGGCCACGTCTTTCCGGACGGCCCCCGCGAAACCACCGGGCAGCGCTACTGCATCAACTCGGCCTCGCTCGGCTTCACGCCCGACGGTTCCAATGTAGGCGAGCGCTAGCCTCCAAGCAGGGAAGCAATCAGCAAACGGGCAAGGAAAAGGCTCCGGAGGACATCCCGGAGCCTTCACTGTTCTTACTGTCGGCCGTTTACGCCTTAACGATCTTGCCGCTCTTGATGCAGCTCGTGCATACCTTCAGGCGCTTTGAAACGCCAGCACTGATGCGAGCCTTGACCTGCTGCAGATTCGGGTTCCAGCGACGACGGGTTACGTTGTGCGCGTGCGAGATGTTGTTACCGAACTGCGGCCCCTTGCCGCAAAGCTCACATACCTGTGCCATCGAACTCTCTCCCAAAAAAAGGCTGATTCAGCCCTGAACTTTTGTCGCAAACTCCAGCCCTGCTCAGAAATCTGAGGGACCCGGCACAGAAACCGCCAGCCGGAGGAGTGGTAGGCACGATTGGATTCGAACCAACGACCTCTACCGTGTCAAGGTAGCGCTCTAACCAACTGAGCTACGCGCCTAAAGTGCGTACAAGTCAGTGTAACCGGACCCGACCACCCGCGCAACCCGACCCCGATGTATTTCTACAGAGCCTTCGCTTCGGTCCGCGGCGTTTGGTCCGTCTGGTTCTGTACCCGCCGCAACACCAGCCAGGTGTATTGCGCCGCCGAAATCGGCGCCAGCACAGCAACCCCGCGCAGCAGCATCACCTTCGTCTCCACCAGCCCCGAATTTCCCAACACCTGCACCGTCATCACGGTCAGCACGCCCAGGATCTGCAGCAGCGTGTTCAACTTGCCCAGCCAACTCGGCCGAAAGTCCCGCAAGGTGTTCGTGATGTACAGCAGCGCCGAGATCAGCAGAATGCCCAGATCCCGGCTGAACACCAGTACCGTCACATACCGCGGAATGACTCCCACATGGGTCAGCACCAGGAACAACGTGCTCAGCAGAGCTTTATCCGCTACCGGGTCCAGGTACTGCCCCAGCGTGGTCTGCTGCTTCAGCCACCGCGCGATCAACCCGTCGAGTCCATCCGAGATCCCTGCAATCCACAGCAGCAAAAACGCCAGCTTCCAATGCCCATCCAGGATCTCGATCACCAGGAACGGCAGCGTAAACAGCCGCAACATGGTCAGCAGGTTGGGCGTAGCTCGAAACTGGCGCAGATCAGGCATCAAGCAATCAGAGGCAAGTCTGCATGTTAGCCCATTCACGGGAGTAATTCTGAATTCGTGCGAGTCCGGATAGCGTGGGGACCTACCGCCGGTTGTCTCGCCTCACCTGTGCCCCCACCTTAGCCCATCTCCGCCCATGTCGGGTCAATTACCGCACGCACCACCTTTACGGAGTCGGCCGGAAAGTCACCCAGCCGGGCGTGCTCGCGGATCGTGGCTTCATCTTTGGCAATGTAGACGCAATAAATCTTGTCATCTGTAACGAACGACTCGATCCACTGAATCTCCGGTCCGAGTTCCTTCAGGGCGTCGCACGAGGTCTGGGAGACCCCGGCAAGTTGATTTGTGGTGAGTTGGCCCGCTCCTGCGATCTTCCGCTCGATGACAAACTTAGGCATGGGTCCCTCCTCGGCACAAGATCATAGCACCGCGTCAGCGCTGCTCCCCACGACGCGCCGTTGCCGGGGCCGTTTCGCAGCCGTACACTAAGATTACCGGTCCGGCCGCTCCCGATTTGTTTCAGCCGACCCGCCTTTCTTTTATGCTCAGGCTGACCAAAAAAGCGGATTACGGCCTGATGGCCCTCAAGTACCTGGCCGAGCACTCGACCGAGGGCGCTCAATCGGCCAAGGACATCGCCGAGGCCTACCACATTCCCCCGCAGCTCCTGGCCAAGATCCTGCAAACACTCACCCGCGCCGGCATGCTGATGTCTCACAGCGGGCACCAACGGCGGATACGCGCTCGCGCGGCCTGGAAGCGATATCTCCGCGTTCGAGGTGATCCGCGCCATCGATGGCCCGCTCTTCATTACGAGCTGCATCACCATTCATGGCACCTGCGACCTCCACGGCACCTGCACCATCAAGGAGCCGCTGCGCAAGGTGAACGACTCCATCAAAGACCTGCTCAGCGCTATCCGCATCGCCGACCTGGTGGAGTCCGCCAGCGAAGCGCAGACAGGAAACCCCGTCGCCGGCGGCCTTGTCTCCATCGCGGTCTGACCCTCTTAGCGCTTCCCTCTCGATTGTCGTCCCGTTGTAAAGCGCACCGATCTACTTCGCATCACGCGGACACTCAACAGCGGAAGCAACAAACTCGCTGAATCCAAAGTGCGAGTGCTATAGTCCGAGATAGAGAGTTTGTCACTATCCGGGGCGAAACTCCGTACGCCGGCGCCGCCAACCGGCACTCGCCGCCCCCCAAAAAGCACATACGAGGAGCACACCCCATGGCTGAAACGCTGGGATTGAACATCACACACACCGACAAGCCGCTTCCCCAGGGCGTCAAGCTGCCCATCTACATGGACAACCACGCGACCACGCCGCTCGACCCGCGCGTGCTCGAGGCCATGATGCCCTACCTGACGGGCATCTTCGGCAACGCCGCCAGCCGCAACCACAGCTTCGGCTGGGAAGCCGAAGGCGGCCGTCGAAAAGGCCCGCGAACAGATCGCCAAGCTCATCGGCGCGACCGCCAAGGAGATCATCTTCACCTCCGGCGCCACCGAGTCGAACAACCTCGCCATCAAGGGCATCGCCGAGATGTACCGCGAGCGCGGCAACCACATCATCACCGAGGTCACCGAGCACAAGGCCGTCCTCGACACCTGCAAGAAGCTCGAGAAGCAGGGCTTCCGCGTCACCTATCTGCCCGTCAAGGGTGACGGCCTCGTCGACCTCGAAGAGCTCGAGCGCGCCATGGACGACCAGACCATCCTGGTCTCGATCATGTACGCCAACAACGAGATCGGCGTCGTCCAGCCCATCCGCGAGATCGGCGAGCTCTGCCACAAGAAGGGCGTCATCTTCCACACCGACGCCGTCCAGGCCGTCGGCAAGATCCCCGTCAACGTCATCACCGACAACATCGACGTCCTCTCCCTCAGCGGCCACAAGGTCTACGGCCCCAAGGGTGTCGGCGCGCTGTACGTTCGTCGCCGCAACCCCCGCGTCCAGATCTCCGAGCAGCAGAACGGCGGCGGCCATGAGCGCGGCATGCGCTCGCGGCACGCTCAACGTTCCCGGCATCGTCGGCCTCGGCAAGGCCTGCGAGATCGCCGGCGAAGAGATGGCCGCCGAAGCCGCTCGCGAGATCGAGCTTCGCGACTACCTTCGCAAGAAGCTCGAGAACGCGCTCGACTACACCCAGGTCAACGGCAACATGGACCACCATCTGCCCGGCAACCTGAACATGAGCTTTGTCTACGTTGAAGGCGAATCGCTGCTGATGGGCATCAACGACATCGCGGTGAGCTCCGGCTCAGCCTGCACCTCGGCCACACTCGAGCCCAGCTACGTGCTGAAGTCGCTTGGCCTGGGCGACGATGTCGCGCACAGCTCTATCCGCTTCGGTCTAGGCCGCTTCAACACCAAGGCCGAAGTGGATTACGTCGCAGACAAGCTCATCGACGTGGTCTCCAAACTGCGCGAGCTCAGCCCGCTTTACGAGATGGTCAAGGAAGGCATCGACCTCACGAAGATCGAGTGGGCTGCCCACTAGACTCGCAGAGTGCATTGGCAAGGGCGCGGCCTCGGTCGCGCCCTCCCTTTTTTTGTGCCGGCGTGTGGACGGGAGCCAGCTTTGTCAGACTTTTGTCAAAGTCGCGAGATTTCACTTCGGAGCTGAACAGAGAAGGCATCTCACGGAGCGGCCCTACGTACTTGGTCCCCCGTACGCCTTCCTCTGCTGTCCCCGCTGTGTGAAAGGTACCCATGTTCTTCCGCTCCGAAAAGCTCCTCATTCCCCTCGAGAAACCAGCCAATCCAGACCCCAACGGCGCTGCCGCCATCCAGGAGCTTCTGGGCGGTAAGTTCGGCGAAATGTCCACGCTGAACAACTATCTTCACCAGTCCTTCGGCTTCAAAGAGAAGAAGAAGCTCAAGCCTTTCTACGATCTCGTAGCCAGCATTACCGCCGAAGAGCTCGGGCACGTTGAACTTATCTCGACGGCAATCAATCTCATGCTCGAAGGCAGCGTTCCCGAGGGCGACCCCACCTCTGCCCCACTTGAAGAGGCGAAGAACCTCCGCAATACCCATCACACCATTGTCGGCGGCGGTGGTCACCAGGTGATGGACTCGATGGGTCACTTCTGGAGCGGCGAGCACGTCTTCTCCAGCGGCAACCTTGTCGCTGACCTTCTACACAACTTCTTCCTGGAAACCGGCGCGCGCATGCACAAACATCGCTGCTACCAAATGACGACCAACCCCGCCGCACGCAACGTCATCGGCTATCTCATGGTCCGCGGTGGTGTGCACCAGGCCGCCTATGCGCTGGCGTTACGCAAGGTCACCGGCGTTGAGGTCACCAAGATGCTGCCGACACCGAACATCGACGACGCATTGATTCCCGAAGCACGCAAGTGGCAGGAGATTGGCAGCCATCGGAAGCTCTACACGTTCTCCGACACGGATTACGGCGATGTCGCTGGCGTCTGGTCCGGCGAAGCAGATTGGGCAGACGGACAGCCCCTCGAAGTCATTCAGGGCGGTCCTGAATACGCGGCGGAGGGTCCTGTAGTCGGTGAGTGCCGCTCCATGTTCTCTCCGGATTACGCGCCCGAAGAGATCTACGAGATCGCGGCAAAGCTGATGCAGAAGGGCGGTATCTCGCCACTTCAACCTGGCGACGGTCATCACTCCCGATTCCAGGGCAGCACCCCAAACAGCCCCGGCGCATCGGACCAGCCCGGACGCAAGACCACGCCAAACGAAGCGAAGCCAGCAAAGAAAAAGAAGTAACCCCGAACGGTAGAGGCGGCCATGCAGATTCTGCATGGCCGCATTTTTGCGCTCGGCATCACTTCTTCCTCTGTGTCCTTTGCAATCGGCTCAGGCCGCAGACACACAACGCCCATGGGATACACCATCACCGTCCTCGCCGACCAGCTACCATAGCCGGGATGCCTGCCTTTGCCCGCGCCTTCCGTGCCGCCCTTCTGTGCGTTCTCGCAACCCCGGCTCTCCGTGCTCAGACCCGCACAATTCATGCTGACGCCAGCCACACTACCGGCCCGCACTCGGACGGGCCTCTGCGCGTAATCGGCGCCGGCCGGGCCAACGAGGGCCTGCGCGCCGACTGGCAGGGGCAACTCGCCACCGTGCAGCGCGAGATCGGCTTCAAGTACATCCGCTTCCACGGCATTCTTCACGATGACATGGGCGTCTACAACGAAGCCAAGGACGGCACCCCCGAGTACAACTTCCAGTACGTTGACGCGCTCTATGACGCGGTGCTGGCCATGCACATACGTCCCTTCGTCGAGCTGACCTTTATGCCCGCCAAGCTCGCCAGCGGCCCGCAAACAGTCTTCTGGTGGAAGGGCAACATCACCCCGCCCAAAGATCCTGCCAAGTGGCACGGGCTCATCAAGGCGTTCACGGAGCACATGATCCAGCGCTACGGCGAGCCGGAAGTGCGTCAGTGGTACTTCGAAGTGTGGAACGAGCCCGACCTTCACAACGGCTTCTTCACCGGCACGCTCGACGACTACCTCGTGCTGTACAAGAACACCGCGACCGCCGTGAAAGAGGCCTGCCCGCACTGCCGAGTCGGCGGGCCCGCCTCAGCCATTCCTTACGCCTTCGAGCAAGGCTTCGAAAAGTACCTCGCCGCCAACCCCGATGTTCCCGCCGACTTCATTGCCTCGCATGCGTATGGCGTCAAGCAGGGCTTTCTGGATGCAGATGGCACGGCCGGCACCGTCCTCGACCCGGACCTGAACTCCGTCAGCGGCCGCATGCAACACTCACGCGAGCTCCTCAAGGCCTCGTCCCGCCCAAACCTGGAGTTGCACTTCACCGAATGGAGCTCCGCCTACACGCCCACCGACTACATGCATGATCAATACCATCAGGCCAGCTTCATCCTCGACAAGATCAAGCGCGCCACGCCGTACGTCGACTCCTTGTCCTACTGGACGTTCACCGACATCTTCGAAGAGAACGGCCCACGCTTCACGCCCTTCCACGGCGGCTTCGGCCTGATGAACCTCGAGGGCATACGCAAGCCTGCGTACTTCGCCTACCGCTTCCTTCATCAACTCGGCACGGAAGACATCGCCTCCGACGATGCGCAGTCCTGGATCACCAAGTCTCCCGACGGCTCCGTGCAGGCTCTCGTTTGGGACTACTCGCCCACGGTTCCACCGAAGGGCCTCACCGACCAGGTCTTTTACAAAAAAGAGCTGCCCGCCACGCCCAAGGGCACCATCCATCTCGACCTGACCCATCTGAGGGATGGCCGTTACCGCCTGGCCACCTATAGCCTCGGGTACGAACATAATGACGCGTACACCGCCTATCTACACATGGGCGCACCGCACCAGCTCACCCGCGATCAGGTCGCGAAACTCAACGCGGCCAGCACCGGAGAGCCAGCAAACACTACGGAGATTACGGTCCGCAACGGTACCTTCGTTCAGGATCTACCGTTACGAACGAATGACGTCTTCCTCCTTGTGCTTACGCCACTTTCAGCGTCCAATTGAGAGAAGTCCAACCAGACTTGGAGACGCAGTTTTGCACTACCGCAAGCCCACTGTACGTTTGAAGCACTGCCTCGCCCGTTTGCTCTGCCTGGCTTCACTGGTAACCGCCACGCTGAAGCCAAGCACCGCGCACGCCTATTCGCTGCTCACGCATGAGGAACTCATCGACCTCACGTGGCAGAGTTCGATTGTTCCGCTGCTCCTAAGCCGCTACCCCACGCTGACTCCTGCACAGCTGGAGCACGCCCGTGCCTACGCCTACGGTGGCTGCGTCATCCAGGACATCGGCTACTACCCACTGGGCGACGCCTTCTTCTCGGACCTGACGCACTACGTTCGTTCCGGCGACTTCGTCGTGAACCTGTTTCGCAATGCAGGCAATGCTGACGAACTCGCCTTTGCCGTCGGCGCTCTCTCGCACTACATCGGGGACACGCTCGGCCATAGTGAAGCCACCAATCTGGCTGTCCCAGTGGAGTTCCCCAAGCTGGGTATGAAGTACGGCAAGGTGGTGAACTACGCCGAAGGCGAGCACCAGCACGTACAGACCGAGTTCGCCTTCGACATCAACGATATCGTGCAGCACCGCCTCGCACCGGTGCACTACCTCCGCCACGTCGGCCTCGAAGTCCCCACCAAACAGCTCGCGCTCGCCTTCTACCAGACCTACGGCCTGACGGAAGACTTCACCGTACAGCGCAAGCGTCGCGTCAACGTGGGCGCCTACCGCTTTGCCGTTCACCACTTCATTCCGCGCATCGCCTACGCGACAACGCTGCTCCATCGCAAGCACGAGCCCGCGGATCTCGACAACGCCGAACTGCAGCAGCTTCGGCGCGAGATCGCCACAATTGATCAGCAGAATCACTGGGACGAGTACCGCCGCAAACCCGGGATCGGCACCTACACCCTGGCCGGCCTGCTCTACGTTCTTCCCAAGTTCGGTCCGCTCAAGCTGGTTGCGGTAAAGGGTCCCGACCAGCAGACGGAAGCACTGTACATTCACTCGGTGGTGCAGTCAGAGAGCCAGCTCAAGTACGCCCTGCACCGCTTCACGCCGCCGCCAACCACGAAGTCCACAGCAGCAACCGCAGCCGCAGCGGACACTCATTCTGACCCGCCGCCATCCGCACCTGCCCTGGCCAAAGTCGGCGCCTCGCAGGAGACGCCACGCGATTCACCCGACCCGCACCATCCGCTGAAGAACCGCGACCTGGACACCGGCAGTCCCGTGAAGCCTAGCGGCTATCGCCTGACCGACGCTACGTACGCAGACCTGCTGCATCGCCTGGCCGCGCACCCGCAGCAACCCATTCCGCCCGGCGTCAAAGAGGATGTGCTCGCCTATTACAACGATCTCGATCTGCCTTTCGCCACGAAGAAGAACCCGCAAGCCTGGGCGACGCTTCAGGCCGATCTGACGACCTTCAAGACCCTTCCCACGAGCACTGCTCCCGAGCCCTACCCAACGTACGGCGACGACAACGCTTCGGCCGACGAAGCGGCCGCCACCGGCACAGTGCCAAGCCCCGTCAAGTAGACCGGGGCTCGGAAGGCGGCGAGTTCCTACTGAACCGTGACGGCGATGTTGACCGTCTGGGGAGAAGCGCCCGTGGTCGTAGTCGACGGAGTAATCACTACCGGGACCGTGTAACTTCCGGGCGCAACGTTGTTGCTGGAACTGCTGCCACAGCCGGCCAGTCCGATCAGCCCCGCACAGAGCAGCACACCCAGGCTCGTGCTAAGCAGCCCCCGCGCGCCCTTCCGACGACGCCGCAACCCAAAGCCCATCAGCCCCAGCGCACCCGGCAACAGGAAGCTCGCCGACCACACTCGCTCGACCTGCAACGCGCCCGGCCGCCCCATCGGCTTTGCCATTGCCGTGGTTGAAGCTGCGTTGGTGGCGATCGTCAACGTGTACACGCTTGTAGTCGCAGAAGAAGTCCCGGCGGCAAAGGTGCAGGCAAAGTGTGTGGGCAAGGTTCCGCAACTAGGTGTCACTGTTCCCGAGTACCCACCCACAAACGTCACCGTAAGCGTCGTCGTCCCCGAGCTTCCGCTCTTGATGGTGAGCGACGCCGGTGAGGCCTGCGCCGTAAATCCCGGAGCCGTAACCGTCTGCGTCAGCTGGGCAGATGTTGAACCGCCAAAGATCCCCGCGGCCGCATAGCTCGCGGTGATCGTGTGCGTTCCGGCGCTTAGCGTAGAGGTCGCATAGGTTGCTACGCCATTGCTCAGGGTCCCCGTTCCGAGCGTCGTGGTGCCGTCCAGGAAGGTCACCGTCCCCCCGGGCGCGCCATAGCTCGATACAGCGGGCGTCACCGTCGCAGTAAACGTCACAGAAGCCCCGGTATTGGAACTCGCGTTGGATGAGGTCACAGCGGTGGTCGTGCCCACAGGGGCGCTCACCAGTGCGGTGGTCTGCGCGGTGGAGGCACTCGGGTTGTTCACCACATCGCCCGCATACACGGCCGTCAGCGAGACGGTGCTGCCCCCTGCGCCACCCGGCGTGAACGTCACCTTCGCTGTTCCCGTAGCATCCAGCGGCGGCCGAGCCTGCCACCGAAGTCCCGTTAAAGAGGGTGACCAACCCACTCGGCACGGCGCCTGCCTTTGCCGAACTCACCACGGCCGTCACCGTCTCGCTCTGGCCCGCGAGCACCGCCGCGGGCGCGGCCAGCTTCGTCGTGCTGGCCACCAGGGGGGACAGGAGGTTGGCTGCGGTTGCCGCCACCAGGTGATGTCCCGTCGTTGTCGGGTGCAGTCCATCCCAGATCAGGTAGGTATCCGGGCTCACGGACACCGTGTCCGCCGCCGTGGTGATATTCCCAAAGCCGAACGCCATGGGGCTGGCGCCCACCGTGGCAAACAGGCTGAAGATGTCAGGCTGGTAGATGTTCAGCGTAGCGCCCATGGACGCTTGTTTCAGTTGCGTCACGCCCGCTGTCAACGCCTGCGCGAACACGCCCGAAGCGGTGTTCAATGCCGTCACTGCGGCCGGCCCATACGACGCCGCAAACGCTCCCAGTGGGGGCAGGTTTGGGATGATGAAATTTGTGGCACCCTTCGCCATCAATTGCTGCACGAGCGCCAGCTCATTCGCAGCGGCGACCTGGGCCGCCGCTACCGGGTCCTGCCCCGCAAGCGCGGCGTTCAACAGGTCGTTGGCACCGCCCCACAGCACATACAGCGTCCCCGCATTCGGCGTGGGATTGGTGGCCAGGTAGGTCGTCACCTGCTGGCCCATATTGTTCAGCGTGATCGAAAGCTGCTGGCCAAGAAAGGTCTTCGTTTCCGTGGTCGTCCCGCTGCCCGTCGTCGCATCGCCATAGGCGTAGTCGGTCCCGCCATCCAGCGAGTCCTTGATCACTACGCCGGGTCCGAGCGAAGCGGCCAGCTGCTCAATCCATACGCCCTTGTACGCCGTCGACGCGGCGGGCTGGGTGTCCGTTCCATCCGTAAAACGCCCGTCCGTATAGTCAAAGCCCAGCACTTGATTGTCTGCGGGGTATCGGATCTTGAACTGACTCGACGTGAGGTTTGCGATGTTGCCCGTGTCGGACAACGAATCCCCAAACACCACCACCGTCGTGTAGTTCGTCTGCGCGGCAAGCGACACGGGCAGAAGGCAAAACAGCACAGCGAGGCAGACCAACATGGACCGGCGAAGCAGCATGGGAAACTCCGGGGGAAAACGCTGACGTTCGATTGTGCCGCCAATGTACCACCTAACTGCCGGCCAGACAAGAAAAAGGGGCAGCGCCGAAGCGCCGCCCCTCGCCCAAATGCAGCCTAAAACACGATCTTTGCCGCCAGCTGCAATTGCCGCGCAGAGCCTGCGTCGCCGATGGGCGCACGCGTTGCGCTGATCTGCCCAAACGTGTTCCCGGGTGTCGTGCTCGCCGTCAGGTTTGGGTTGCTGAAGTTGACATGGTTGAAGATGTCAAAGGCATCGATCCGCACGACCAGCGACGCACGCTCCGCCAGCCTCGTCGTCTTCTGCAGAGAAGCATCGGTGTCTTCGAACTTTGGCCCCTCCAACGCGTTGCGCTGCAAGTTTCCAAGACCCGCCGGCTGGATGTAGAGGTTGCACCCTGCCGTTGGCGTGGAGCACACGCTCGCGTTGATGAATGGCACAAGGCCCAGGGCATTCGTTGGCACCACGTCCGGTCGAGTAGCCCTTGCTCAGCACCGTGGGCCGCAGCGTGCCCACACCCGTGTAGCTGGTGTTGGATAGAACCACGTTCATGGGATTACCGGTTTGCTCCTGGTTGATCAACGCCAACAGGAAGCCGTCCACGAACCGGTTGCGGTGAAAGGGCAGAGCATAGGTGCCTGAGAAGACGAAGTGGTGCCGAACATCAAAGTCGCTCAGGCCATAGTTGTTTGCCGGGTTGGTGCTGTCCTGCAGTGTGTTCACCGCAGCCAGCGAGTTGATGTCCATGCTCTTGCCATAGGTGTACGTCGTATTGAACTGCAGACCCTTGGTGACGTTCTTCTGCACCGTCACCCACAACGCGTTGTAGTTCGAGGTTGAGTCTGAATCCTGGTACGTGATGTTGTTGAGCGTCGCCCCCGGCCGAATCAGGCTGGCCGCGTTGACCTTCGCATACGGTCGTGTGGTCGTACCCAGAAACGGCTGGTTCAGGTTACGATTCACGCGCAGGTGCCTGCCCAGCGCGCCAATGTAGCCGACTTTCAGCACCGAGCCGAACCCGAGCTGTTGCTCCACGTTCACATTCATCGATTCGGTGTACGCATCGTGGAAGTGTGGATTTACCGCCGCGGGTGCCAAACCCGTGGCCAGGGCGCTCGCGGCCAGGGTTCCGACGGGCAACGCTGTTCCAGAGAGCGCAACCGGCGTGGCGTTCGGGGGATTGCCCGCCAGTCCGCTATCGGAACTCGCGGTTGGCTGGTCCGTCAGGATCCCGAAGGCCGCACGAACCACGCTCTTGCCATCGCCGCGCACGTCATACGACAAACCGACGCGCGGCTCGATGTTGTACGACTGGTCATAGGGCACATGGATGGGTGACAGGATGCTGCTATCGGCAAAGAAGTTCACGAGCCGGTTCTTCGCATCCACCGGCGTCCCATTCCACTCAAAGCGCGCGCCGGTCTCGATCAGCAGATGGGGTGTGACCTTCCACGCGTCGTCTACGAATCCCGCCGCAGACTGATCAAAGAGGCGGAACACGACCGTCTGTGGCGTCACCGAAAAAGAGTTCGCAAGGCCATTCTGGAAGGCGGCAACCGTAGGAAAGCTCAGCGTGCCGGCAGTTCCAGAAAAGCTCGAGAAAACAAAGCGCCGCGTCTCCCCGCCTACCTTGAGCGTGTGCCTTCCACGCGTCAGCGTTGCGGTATCAGAGAAGATGCCGGTCACGTCTGCGCGCCCTTGCGGAAAGCCCGCAGGCCCGCCGAAGTTCAGGTTGATCTCCTGCACGCTAATCTGCGGCAGGCCCTGCCCCGTGTTCACACCCGTGTTGATGCCGTAGTCGTTTGGATTGGCAAGGAAGTTCGGCACAAACGAGATCGCAATCCGATTAAAGCCAAACCGCGCTTCGTTGACCGTCCTCGGCGAAAACAGGTGCACCTCATTCAGGGTGCCGATCTGCCGATGCGCTCCACGATGATCACCGAATCCCGGCAGGTTGTTGCCCTGCAAGTTCGGCTCAGTCCGTTTGTCCTGTTGGTACGCGTAGTACGCGTGCAACGTGTCCTTTTCCGAGAGGCGGTACAGCAGATCTCCCGTGAACTGATCCGTTCGCACCGGCGCCGAGGCCGCCCCGGAGAAGACCGATCCCGATGGGTCGTTGGCCACCGGAATCACGTTCACGATCTGCGCGTACTTGGACCCCGCCTGGCTGTTGGCAAAACCTGCTCGTTGCGTGGCCGTCAGCACCCTTTGATTGAAGGCCAGCCCTTGTTCCTGACGAAGAGCCTCATAGCTCAGGAACAGAAATGCCTTGTCCCTGACAATAGGTCCGGACAGATCAGCGCCGTAGTTCTGGCGACGAAACGTAAATTTCTGCGTGGGTGCCCTGTCAAAGAAATACCGCGCGTCGAACCACTGGTCGCGGTAGTAGTCAAACACGGTGCCATGGAACTGATTGGTACCTGAGCGCGTCAGCACGTTCACAATCGCGCCTGAGTTGCGCCCGTACTCCGCCGTCGGCGTCGAGTTGTCGATCTTGAACTCGGCCGTCGTATCGATGGACGGCTGGAAGGTGATCTGGTTCTGCGACATGTCGTTCAGGTTCACGCCGTTCACCATGAAGTTCACGGCGTCTTCACGCGCACCCGCCGTGTTGAACGAGTTCGCCCCCAAACCGCGGCTCGGCACTGTCAAGGACCCGGTCACCGGGGGCACGACGGTCCCTGGCGTGAGGTTCGTCAGATCAAGGAAGTGACGTCCGTTCAGGGGGATGTTCTGTACCGTCTGCTGGTCGATGACGCTGCCCACGGTGATCGTGTCGGTGTCCATGATCGGCGCGGCAGATTCCACTTCCACAGTCTGGGCGGAGTTGCCCAGCGTCAGTTTGGCATCCACGGCGGTGCGCTGATCTACCAGCAGCGAAACCTTCTGGACGGTGTACGGCCCGAACCCGGGCGCGTTGATGCTCACGGAGTAGTCGCCCGGCTGCATGGAAGCCGCCGTGTACACGCCGCCGCTATCCGTCTTGAGTGTCCGGTCGAGCCCGGTCTGCAGGCCATGAACGACAACCGTTGCGCCGGGCACTGTTGCGCCGGTCGGGTCGGTGACCACGCCGGTCAGGGTGGCCGTGGATTGCGCGTACGCCACGGCTGCCGAGGACATCAGGGCAATGGCTGTGAATGAACTGAAGCGTTTCAAGCTACACCTCCAAATTGCCGGTCACCCGGCCAGTGCTGCGAAGCTGCCGCGGACAAAGTCCGGATACAGCCACGATGTGGATTGCCCGTCAGTTGTGGGGTGGAGCTCTGCATTGCTCAGGTTCGCCTGAGTCTGAGGTGCCGCACAAACGGGCGAAAGCCCGGAAGCTCCACGAACGGGCTCTTCCTGGAAGGTTGGGGGAACTAAGCGCAAGTATAACGTCTCATTCACAATCGGGTGATTGACAGGACACATACGGTGTCCGAACTGGAATGGTTCCCGGACGACGCGCGTGGAGCTCCTTTCGCACCGAATCGGTCCGAGTTATCATCAAACAATACGAGGACTCTCCCATGGCATATAGCGACAAGGTTGTTGACCACTACGAAAACCCGCGCAACGTCGGTACCCTCGACAAAAGCTCCTCAGAAGTGGGTACCGGTCTGGTTGGCGCCCCTGAGTGCGGCGACGTCATGCGCCTCCAGATTAAGGTGAACCCCGAGACCCAGGTCATCGAGGACGCAAAGTTCAAGACCTTCGGCTGCGGCTCGGCCATCGCCAGCTCCTCGCTGGCCACCGAGTGGGTCAAGGGCAAGACGGTCTCCGAGGCCCTGACAATCTCCAACACCGACATCGTCAAGGAACTCGCGCTTCCCCCAGTCAAGATTCACTGCTCGGTTCTGGCCGAAGATGCGATCCGTGCCGCAATCGGCGACTGGAAGAAGAAGAACGGCGTCCCCGAAGACGGCTCAGGTAGCCGTCGCCGCTCACTAACGCGATCCGATCATGCTGGAGGCTGGCAGGGCCGTGCGCTCCGCCAGCCTTTTCTCGTCCACAAGGAAACCGATGGCAAGCACGCTACTACAACCCGGAACAAGCGCTCCCAGACCCGGAGCCACAACGGAAGCGAAAGACCCGCTCTCCGGGATGACGCTCCTCACCGCCGAGGGTCAACAACCCCGAGCCAAACAGGCTGTTGAGATCACGAAGAATGCGCTCAAGCGCATCCGCGTGGCGATGGCCAAAGAGGGCATTTCGCCCGAGGCTGGCGGTCTGCGTCTTGGAGTGCAGGGTGGCGGCTGCTCAGGCCTGAGCTACAACATCCGCTTCGACACCGAGCCGCGCCAGCGAGATCGCGTTTTCGTCTTCGGCGCCGGGCTCGAAACCCCGAACGACCCGTCCGGCGCGAAGCCGGTCCGCCTTTTCGTAGACCCGAAGAGCTTCCTTTACCTCGCGGGCATGGTCCTTGATTTCGAGGAGACTCTGATGCGGCAGGGATTCAACTTCATCAATCCCAACTCTACGAAGAGCTGCGGTTGCGGGTCGAGCTTCTCGGCATAAGCAGTTAGTGCCCGGCAGTTCACCGGGCAGCATGAACAGCCGACCCTAGACCTCAACCTCCACCGGATCGCGAATCTCTACGCGGTTCCGGCCGAGTTGCTTGGCCATGTAGAGGGCCATATCGGCGTCGTACAGCATGGTCTCGGGTGTCTCGCCGACCTGGGGCGTCCGGCTGCTTACCCCGACGCTCACGGTCACCCACGGCCCGGTTTCAGACCGCTTGTGCTCCAGCCGTTGACCTTCCACGGCGCGGCGGACATTCTCAGCGATCCGCAATGCGCCTGGAACGTCGGCCCCTGGCAGCAGCACGGCAAACTCTTCCCCGCCGAAGCGGGCCACCATGTCATGTCCACGCCGGGGCTGGTCCTCCAGCACTCGGGCAATTTCACGCAGGCAATCATCTCCGCGCTGGTGGCCGTAGGTATCGTTCAGGTCCTTGAAGTGGTCCACATCAATCATCAGCAGGGCCAGCGGACGCATGCTGCGCAGAGACCGCCGCCACTCCATATCGAACACCTGGTCAAATCGCCGCCGGTTGTACAGCCCGGTCAGCCCGTCGCGAATCGACAGCTCGCTCAAAAGCGCGTTCGCTTCGCGCAGCTGCCCCTCACTGCGTAGCAGAGCCTGCTGCGAGGCAGCAAGTTGGCCATGCAGCCGGGCCAATTCCCGGTAACGGCGCTTGTCCATGGCCGCCGTCCCCAGCGTGACCAGGAGCACCAGCCCCACCGTGACCAGCAGTGCGGTCTCACCCACGGCGCTGCCCCGGGCGTTCCCTTGTATCCGTACAAACGCCGGAACCGGTGCAAGCATGACGGCACGCGATACCAGGGCATGGATGACGGCCATGGCCGCGCCCATAACGGCACCACCGCCCACCCGCATCCATTCCCCGCTGGCGGGATCCAGATGTTCTCCAAAGGCCATCCACACAGCGGCAAGGGTCAGGGCCACCCCCACCAGTGCTGCTGCCACCAGCCAGCCAGCTCGGTAGCCGGTGACTGCCGTGGACCGCAGCGCCTGCGCCCCCACCATGTTCATGGCGGCAACGCCAAGGCCCAGGATCGTCCCCCCAGCGATCAGCCGTGGCCGGTCGAGCATCTGCCATGCGATCAGCCGGAAGCTCATCCAGGAGACGCTGACGGCAACCAGGAGGCAAAGCACCACGAGCCGCAGCGAATACACCGTCTCATTGGGTGTGGGATCCTCAAGGGCCCCGAAGAAATGCATGGACCACATCCCGAGCCCGAGAACCACCGCCGCCGCAGTGACCCACATGCGCCGCTTCCAGAAGCCTTGCGCACGCTCCAGCCGCTCGGCGAGCGAGAACGCCGCGTACGACGCGAGCATCGACGCAGCAATCGCCATCGCGCGCATGGCGTGGGAGCTCTGGATGGTCAGTGGATGCATCAGCTAGGGACCCCGGGTACGAAGCGCCAGTCTAGCCGCATCGTGTGCCTGCTTCGTTTGACGTTTATCAACGACACTCCCGATAAAATGACGACGATGACATACTTCTCGTTGTTCTCCCGGCCCCGGCACCTGCACATTGACCTTGCCGCGTTGGAGAAGGACTTTTACGCCCAGTCGCGCAGATTGCATCCGGATCGATTCGCTGCACGCCCCTCCGCTGAACAGGCCGAAGCGCTTGCACGCTCCTCAGCCCTGAACGACGCTTACAGGACGCTTCGCGATCCGATTTCCCGCACTGAATACCTGCTGGGGTTGGAAGGCGTGCAGATGGAGGAACAGTCTCGGCAAGCAACGGACGCTGCACGCGCTGCAGGAGGGGAGAAGAAGCAGGTTGCCCCGCCGGACCTTCTGGAAGAAGCCTTTGAACTCAACATGCAACTAGAAGAGATGCGCTTCGCCAAGGCTGCGGGCGAAAAAGATGAGTCAATCGAACAAGAGTTGCAGGCCGCGAGCACCCGCTTTACAGGCATGCTCGCCGACATCCAGCGCGAGCTCGAAGTCCTTTGGACGCGCTGGGATGCGGCCGAAGATGCCGGTGATGATGCCGGCCGTACCTCTGCGAAAGACGCCATGGTTGCCCTCCTGAATCGCCGTTCATACATCCGTAATCTGGTCCGCGACGTAAGTGCCGCCCTCGAGTAGAGCGAGCGCTTACGGCACACGAACGCCCCCCAGCAGCGGCGTCTTCACCGGAGTAGCAGCCCCGATGAACTCCACCAACCGGTCATCTCCATAGCTCGTCACCCAGACGTTGCCCGCCGCATCCACGGCGACTCCGAACGGCTCCGTCAAGAGCAGTTCTGAACCCCAACCTGTTCCCGGCGAGAGCGCAGCACCCGGGATAGGTGCCGCTGTCCCCGCAAGCGACGAGATCCCCAGGCCTCGATAGTTCGCGACCCAGGCGGTGCCTGCCCCGTCCAGGGCAATGCCGGTCGGATGATCCAGGCCGCCGCCCGTGAAGCCTCCGTTGGAGAGCACCTGCCCGGTTGGGGACACCAGGCCGATCGAGTCCCCGTAGTAGTTGGCGACCCACACGGCATCCCCGGCATCCACGGCAACCGCTGAAGGGCCGTTCCCCACGACGAAGCTGGTGAAACTCGATCCGTCAGGGGCAACCTGCGTCACGGTACCGCTACTCTGGTTCGCAACCCATCCGGTACCTCTCGAGTCCACCGCGATCGCCACAGGAAACTGGAGCTCCCCGGACGCATACCCGTCCGGCCCCGAAAGCGGAGCGCCCGACGCGTCCAGCACGCTAATATGCGAGTTGCCATAGTCGACCACCCAGGCCCTTCCATTCCGGTCAAAGGATATGGAGATCGGGAAGTTCAGCCCCCCGCCCGCGACCTGTGAGTTTCCCGAGGATGTTGGCTGGGCAGCGTTGAGCACAGTGACCGATCCAAAGCCGTTGTTCACTGACGAATCCGTCTGCTCATTCGTCACCCACATGCGGTCGGACGCGTCTACCGCGCCGCCGTACGACTCATTCAGCCCGCTTCCGGTGATCCCCGCCGGCAACAACGGCGCTCCACTGTTTGCAAACAGGCTCCCTACCCCGAAGTAGTTCGCCACCCAGACCCTGCCCGTGCTGTCGATCGACAGCGCAGAGGGTCCCTGCATCCCGCCACCAGTGAAGGGCACCGCCATCGTCCAATCCGGGGGAGCTGCACTCAGCAGAGGGGTATACGCAGGCGTTTGGGCCGCCAAGGCGTAGAGACCGGCCACATTGGTGCCCGGCTGGTTGGCGATGTCCAGAATGGCGTCCAGGGTATTCGCGGGAGCAACACCGCCCGCCGATGTTTGCGCGAAGAGACCGGAACAGCCTTGGCTGCCGGGTCCCGCAGCCATGGCGCACCCGTAAAGTGCGTTCGCTAGTGTGTTGAGTTTGGCGACTGGGGCGATCCCATTTGCCGGGAATCCAGCGCCCGGTGCGGCACCGGTGGCCAGATCCACCAGATTGCCCAATTCGGACACACCCAGCGCCAGGCCATGCGTGTTCGTTGCTGAAGACCCCATCTGCCCCCCCGCCGAGAGAAACGGCCGGAGGGCAAAGGCTGTGGCCACGGTTGTCACTTCGTTGATCACGTGGGTGCTTCCGGGGCTGATGGCGCTGCAGGCTCCGAGCACGGTGATGAAGCTGACCGCGGTATTCTCCGCCTGTGTTCCGATGTGGCCACCGGTGCTGACGGCATACAGAACGGACTCGTTCGCCGGGCAAAGATAAGTTCCCACCGCAACACGGAAGACCCCATTCGTGTCCGTAGTAAGTGTGGCGGAGAGCAGTGGGGTGGGCGCGGAACCATTCCCTGCTGTTCCCGCTGCGAACAGTCTGACCTCGGCGCCGTCCAGCGGAGTACTACCCGCCAGGACGGTGCCCGAAAATGCCAGGGGCACCGCCGCCGTGCTGCCCGTCTGCCCTGTGCTCCCGGTCGCCCCCGTCGAGCCGCTCGAACCGGTGGACCCGGTTGCTCCGGTGCTCCCCGTGATGCCTGTGACTCCCGTGTTTCCTGTGATCCCGGAGTTGCCTGTACTTCCCGTAACGCCGGTGACGCCAGTTGTCCCCGTAGCGCCGGTAGCGCCCGTAGTTCCAGTAGACCCGGTGACGCCGGTGATGCCTGTGGCACCAGTCTGTCCCGTGGATCCCGTCGTGCCTGTACTGCCGGTTGCGCCGCTCGTGCCTGTACTGCCCGTGACGCCGGTGGCTCCCGTGGAACCAGACCCTCCCGTGCTCCCAGTGGAGCCGGACGGTCCTGTAGATCCTGTAGTGCCACTCGTCCCCGTGCTTCCAGTAACGCCGGTCGGGCCTGTGCTGCCCGTACTGCCGGTCGCTCCACTGGCTCCAGTACCTCCCGTTACCCCCGTGGTACCCGTCGCTCCACCCGACCCCGTGCTGCCCGTGCTGCCAGTAATGCCCGTCGCTCCGGTAACTCCTGTCGAGCCGCTGCTCCCGGTACTCCCGGAACTTCCGGTTGTCCCCGAACTCCCAGTGCTGCCCGTGGCTCCGGTAGCCCCGCTGTTGCCTGTAGAGCCGCTCGCACCTGTAGCGCCCGTAGCTCCAGTTGCTCCAGTGCTCCAGTGGCGCCTGTACTTCCGATTGAGCCCGAGGTGCCGGGGTTTCCCGTTCCCAGCACGACCGCGCCTGCCCCGCATCCGACCAAAGGCAAAAGAATGGCCGTAAGAACAAGCACGGCAGGTCGAAAACACGCTGGCATCTCGGGACCCCGGGGAACTCCCACAGTTTACGGGCGTTGGTAACGGTACGTGAATGTCCCAAATGGGGCATACGCAGCGAAGTCCCGGATGTGCTCGACTAGTTGAGCTCGTGCGAAGCCGGCAGGCAAGGTCGCGTCAGCGATCTCAGCGCGCAAGAGGATTGGCACCGGCCGACCAGACCCCGATCCCAGAACCCTCCCGAGGTGTGGCCGGCTGTAGATGAAGCCCAAGTGTCGTTGTTCGGTAGACCACTGCCCACAGCTCGTGCCGGAACACACGGTGGTGGCCTCGACGTATTGCGTAACCCCATCATTGAACGACGAGCCGCTGAAGCTGACTGGCGCTCCAGGCGTCGCAAACGTAAGAGTTCCGTGCCATAGCCAATCCTCGCCACGCGCCGCATGGCACAGCAGCGTGTCGTGTGCGCCGAGCACAGGGGATACGCCTACCGCAACCACATACCCCGCTGCGGGCCTGGAGTACTCCGCCCATTCAAAGATGGTCTGCCCGGTGGCGAGCTTCTCCGGCCACGTCCGCCGCAGCCGGTACGGTCCAAGGTCTTGCGGGAAGGCGGAGGCCACCGCAGTCTCGGCCGCGCTCGCCCGCTGCGGACGAAGCATCCCCCCTACATACGGGCCCGCGCCCAGAACGACCAGCAGCGCAAACGCCGCACACCGGTACCAGTTTTGGTGGCTCCCGTCTGGGACGAGATCCCGCACCCCGACTACGCGGGGGGCCGGAATCCGCAGATCGCCGCTGGACCCCATTCGCCGGATTGCTGCAAACAGCAGCATCGCAGCAAAGAAAAACAGGGTCGCCCCAATGCAATAATCCGCCATCTCCGCATGGCCCTGAAGCCCCCGCCAGCGCAGCGCAAGCACGTAGTACAGCACCAGGATGCAGAGCCGCAGCAGGTTGAAACCGTAGCCCAACAGTACGGCGCCGCCCACGATCAGGGCCCAGTTGCGCGGCCGAAAGCGGTACAGGTACCCGGCGACCAGGGCGAGGAATCCCATCGTCAACGCGCCCCGAATGCCATCACATCCCGGGGCGATGAACATGCCAAAGTCCGGCGTAAACATCAGCGTGAGCTGGTCCGGTGTGAGCCGCTGCCCGAGCCCATGGGCCAGCCCGCGCGCCACATGGGCCGAGGCTTGCTGCAGGGGCAGATCCACCAGGCGGTTGAACACGTGCGGAACCGGGTTCACAAACCACATCAGTGCCACAGGAAAGAGCGACGCCCGCCAGAACCGTCCGCCGCCAACCAGCAACACCACGCTGCTGGCATACGCAAAGGCCACCAGCGAGTGCGGCGGCAACGTAATGGACCATGAGGGGGACAGCACCAGTTCCAGGACCGCGCCATCGCGCAGATGCACGGCAGCGACAGTCGCGAAAAGAAGGCCGAGACCCCACCAACTGCCGCGTGTCTGCCACTCGAACGACCGCCAAACGCGCAGGATAAGCACCAGGCTCACCAGCGGCACAAAGCCACCGATGGACTTCAGCGGATCGGTTGTCCAAAGCGACCACAAAGAGAGAACGGTAGGCCACACGCTCAGGATGCCCACCACGGCCAGCCCTGTGGTAACCCACACCCGCGCCGGCGCGCGGAGGCCTGCTTCTTCAGGCCTGGCTGCGGCTTCCACCTCATCGCGCGCGGAGCCTGCAGCAGTCGTCTGAGCAGGCACAAGCAGCGAGGCCATGCCCGATTGTACCTAGGGGTGTTACGGAAGGCGGTGTGCGTCCACCAGGCCAGTCCCGTTTATCGACGCTATCGAACCACCTTACGTTGGCAGCGAAGCCGCCCGCTCCGACCTTCCCGAAAGCTCCGCCGCGCGGGCCTCCGCGTACGCCGCCGCGCCCAACAACGCACACGTGTCGTCAAGAATCACCCGAACCGGCACCGTCTCCAGAATCGGCGTCATCCGTCCCTTATCCAGAAAGGCTTCCGTGAACTTCCCGTTCGCCATCACCTTCAGCACCTTCGGCGCGATGCCGCCGCCGAGGTAGATGCCCCCGGCTGAGAGCAGCGTTAAGGCCAGGTTGCCCGCTTTTGCCCCGAATGCCGCCGCAAAGATGTTCATGGTCTCGACGCAGATCTCACTCGAGCCTTCTTCGGCGCTCGTGCCGATCACCGCATTGGGATCCTCGGTCGCCATGCGCTCACGCAGCCATGCTGGCTCTTCCATCTTCTGGTCGTCGCGCAGGAATGCATACACGTTTCGGATGCCCAGACCTGAGACCACCCGCTCAAAACTCACGCGACCCTTCAGCGTTCTGCGCAGGTAATTCAGAAGGGCGATCTCGCGCTCATTTCGCGGCGCGAAGTCCACATGTCCGCCCTCAGACGGGATCGGCAGATGGCGGCGGAGCTTACCGTCCCAGATCAGCACGCACTCACCCAGGCCCGTGCCCGCCGAGATCAGCCCCCGGTGCCCCACGCTCCCCGAATCACCCTCATGCAGGGTGTGAATCTTGTCCTTCGCAAGCTCCGGGATCCCGTAGCCATTCGCTTCAAGGTCATTGATCAGGAAGATGTGCTCAATGCCGAGACTCTTCTGCAGGTCCCGCGTGTCCAGCTCCCAGGGCAGATTCGTCAGCTTTAGGCGTCCATCGCGCACAGGCCCCGGGCACCCAAAGCAGGAGGCAATGATGTCCTTGCGGTCGCCGTGGCCGAGGAACTCCTTGACCACGTCGTCCAGGCAGGCGTAGTCCTGGGCCGGAAACTTCTCTTCCCGCAACTTCAGCAGGTTGCCACCCTGAAAGCTATAAAGCGAAAGGTGGACCTTGGTTCCACCTACATCACCCGCCAGGATCATCTGTTCCCAAACCTCTCGCTGTCTCTGCTTACAGCTAAATTTCCAGTGTGCCGACCCGTCGTCGACCCTCGGCCGTCTCAAAGAGCTCGGTGCCTGACGGTAGCTTAGCCGCGGCTACCTCGTCCAGTTGCACCAGCAATCGTCCGTTTGACGGCCGAATCAACTGCGAGGGAAGCCGTTCAGCATCACGAGGCCCGGTAAACACCTCCGCGACACGCTCCGTCTTCGCCGCCCCGGCAATCTCAAACACTACCTCTGCCGACTGGTTGATCACCGGCCACGTCAGCGTGATCCGCCACGTGTCCTTCTGCGGCACATGGTTGGCAATGCAGAGTCGTGCCAATCTCGTTTAGTCCGTCAGTGTGCGGAAACAGCGACGCCGTATGCCCGTCATCGCCCATGCCCAGCAAGAGCAGGTCAAAGGCCGGCGACTCCGCCCCTTCCAGCTTCATCGAGTTCCGCAGCACGCTCTCATACCGCGAGGCCGCCTCCTCCGGAGGGAGCTCGCCTTCCATGCGGTGCACGTTGCCTGCAGGGATGCCTACCTGATCCAGTAACAGCTTCTTGCAGACCCCATAGTTCGACTCCGGATGCTCAGGCGGCACGCAACGCTCGTCCACCCAGTACAGCTGAAGCTTGTCCCACGGGATCGTGTTGGCAAAGCCATGCCCCGGGTCGGCCAGAAGCTTAAACGCAGCCTGTGGCGTTGAGCCGCCCGAAATCGCGACCCGGGCTACTCCACGCCTCGCTACCGCTGACTCCACCTTCGCGGCGAAGTTCCGCGCCGACGCCAAAGCCAGCGCTTCAGCATCAGGCCAAATCACATAGGTCACAGTTACAGGTGCCGGCATGGTCTCCTCAAGTGAAAATTGAAGGATCAGGAGTGAAGAGCGAAGCGGCTTCTCTCTTGAAGCTTTCACTCCTCACTCTGAACTGGCCTCTCTTACAGCTTCGCCCAGCTCCGGCCATCCCTCTCCAGCAGGTCATCCGCACTCTTCGGCCCCATGGTGCCAGCCTCGTAGTTTGGAAAGTCCTTTGGCGGGTTGGCCTTCCACGCGTCCAGAATGGGTGTCATCAAGGCCCACGTGGCTTCTACGCCTTCGCGCTCGGCAAACAAGGTACCGTCGCCCAACATGGCATCGAGCAGCAGCCGCTCATATCCATTCGCGGAGCTCTTGCCAAATGCGTCTGCGTAGCTGAAGTGCATCTCCACGGGCTTCACGTTCGTCGTGGGCCCCGGCACCTTGGCGCCGAAGATCAACGTAATGCCCTCGTCGGGCTGGATGCGCAGCTTCAACACATTGGGCTGCACGCCCGCATTGCTCGCATTGCTCTTGAACAGGTGCAGGGGCGGCTGCTTGAAGGTCACTGTCACTTCTGTGACACGCTTCGCCAACCGCTTGCCTGCGCGGATATAGAACGGGACGCCGGCCCAGCGCCAGTTCTCGATTTTCAGCTTCATGGCCGCCAGCGTCTCCGTCGTCGACTCCGGATTGACGCGGTCTTCCTTGCGATAGCCGATCACCGCCTGGCCGTCCACCGTGCCCGCGCCATACTGCCCGCGTGCCGTGTCCTCCACTGGAATCGGCTCGATCGCCTTCCAAACCTTGAGCTTCTCTGTCCGCACCGCCGCCGATTCGAAGTTGTCCGGTGGCTCCATCGCGACAAAGCTCAGCACTTCCATCACATGGTTCTGGAGCACGTCGCGCAAGGCCCCGGCGGTCTCGTAGAACGGTCCACGTCCCTCAATCCCGATCGACTCGGCCGCGGTAATCTCGACGTGATCGATGAAGTTGCGATTCCACACCGGCTCAAAGATGCCGTTGCCAAAGCGGAAGACGAGGATGTTCTGCACCGTCTCCTTACCCAGGTAGTGGTCGATGCGAAAGATCTGGTTTTCGCTCAGGACCTTGTTGATCTCGGTATTCAGCGTGCGCGCGCTTTCGAGATCCACACCAAACGGCTTCTCGATGATGACGTGCACCCAGGAGCCCTCGGCCGCTTGCGTCATGCCATGCTTTGCCAATCGCTGCGCGATGTCGGCAAAGAACTCCGGAGCCACGGCCAGATAGAACAACCGGTTGCCCTTGGTACCCAATTCCTTATCGATGTCCGCGAGATAGCTCTTCAGCTTTTCAAAGCCCGCATCATCATCGAAGTTGGTCGCAAAGTACCGCACGCGATCAATGAATGGCTTCAGCTTGGCGTCGTTCGCCTCCACGCCGCCGCCCTTCAAAATGCCGTCCTGCATGTCTGGAGCAAACGTGGCGGAAAGATCACGCCTTGCCACACCCACAACTGCAAAGTCCTTCGGCAGCAAACCCTGCTGCTCTAGATGAAACAAAGCGGGCAGCAGTTTGCGCTTGGTCAGATCGCCCGAGGCCCCAAAGATCACAACCACGCACGGATCCGGCACTCGCTCATTCGTAATCTCGCCCGCCACATCCTGGTCCGTCATCGACTTCCCAACCTCTGCCACTTCCGCCATACAAAACTCCTCAAAAAGCCTTTCTAACAAATCCAAACGACGTCAAAGTAAGTCGGGCGCGAGCACATTTGCCCGCGCCCTGACCCACTACTCCGTCTTCACGGCATGCCCGCCAAATGCGCCACGCATCACGCTCAGCATACGGTCGGTCATGTTGTTCTCTTCACGCGACCGCAGCCGGCGAATGAGCGACTCCGTAATCACCGGAGCGGACACATTGAGATCAATCGCCTCAAACACCGTCCACCGGCCCTCACCCGAGTCCGGCACGAAAGGAGCAATTCCATGCAGCTCAGGGTTCTTCTTGAGCGCATCCGCCGTAAGATCCAGCAGCCACGAGCGCACAACCGACCCGTACTGCCAGATCTGGGAGATCTGACCAATATCCAGGCTCAGCTCCTTCTTGGCATCCATGATCGAGAAGCCTTCGGCGTACGCCTGCATCATGCCGTACTCAATGCCGTTGTGGACCATCTTCACGAAATGCCCCGCACCGGCCGGGCCTGTACGCCCCCAGCCCTTGTCAGGCGCGGGAGCCAGCGTCTCGAAGATCGGCTTCAACGTGTTCACCACGTCTTCATCGCCGCCCACCATCATCGAGTAGCCCTCGGTGATGCCCCAGATGCCGCCCGACGTGCCCACGTCAACAAACTCAAAGCCCTCTTTCTTCAGCTGCTCATGCCGCCGGATCGAGTCCTTGTAGTTTGAATTGCCGCCATCGATGAAGATGTCGCCCTTGTTCATCATCGGCTTCAGCTTCTCGATCGTCTGGTCCACCGGATCGCCAGCAGGCACCATGATCCACACCGCACGTGGCGACTGGGTCAGATTCTTCACCATGTCGTCCAGCGTGCCAGTTCCGACAGACCCGGCGTCGTTCAGCCGTTTCACTGCATCGGCGTTGAAGTCGAACCCCACCACTTTGTGCCCGGCCTTGTGGAGACGCTCGGCCATATTGCCGCCCATCTTGCCGAGCCCGATCATTCCAAGTTCCATCTCTTCACCTCATCCAAAGCAACTCTAAGAGCTTACCGCGAACTTACAAACCTGCCGCAAACGTCTTGACGCTTATGCTTCCGGCCTGCTTTTTGTCATTCCAAAGCGGCAATATGCCGTTCCCGCCAACGACCCCAAGCTCAGCTGCCTTCCGGGAAATCGGCTCCGTTCGTCACATCCTGCCACTTGTCCAGCGACTCGTTCCACTCCTGCAGGTGGTTCCGATACCGCTGCAGCGCAAGCTTCCCGAGCAACAGGTGCTTCGGTGGTTCGGGCGCACTGATGGCCGCCACAACGGCCTCGATCGCCCGCTGCGGATCACCTGCCTGCTTGCCAGCCTGTGTCTTGAAGTACTCCCGCGTCTTGCCCACCGTGGTCTCGTAGTCGGGCAGTCGCATCGCGGCTTCCTTGCCCGAACGCCCCAGAAAGTCCGTCCGGAACGGTCCCGGCTCAACCACCATCACCTTCACGCCGAGCGGTTGCATCTCCGCATACAGGGCCTGGCTCAACCCTTCCACCGCAAACTTACTCGCGTTGTAGAAGCCCCAGCCCGCCGTTCCGATAAGGCCGCCAATAGACGAGAAGTTGATGATGGCCCCCGACCGCCGCTCCCGAAAGTGCGGAAGAAACGCCTTGGTCAGATTGATCAGCCCAAAGACATTGGTCTGAAACATCGGCATGTACTCGTCTTCCACGGCCTCTTCCACGGCCCCGCACAAGCCGTAGCCTGCGTTGTTCACCAGCACATCCACGCCGCCCGTATGCCCAACCGCATCCGCCACGGCATGCGCGATGGAATCCTTACTCGTCACATCCAGCGGCAGGATGACTGTCCCGGGGTACTTCGTCGTCAAGTCCTTGAGGTGATCCACGTTGCGCGCCGTCGCAACCACCGTCGCGCCCAGGCCGTGCAGATACTCGGCCATAAGCCGCCCAAAGCCGGTCGATGCACCCGTGATAAACCAGGTTTTTCCTTTTTGTGCCGCGCTTGCCGAACCAGACAAATTCACCATGCTCCATGGGATGGCATTTCCTCGCGTGGCGATGCTACAGATTCAGCGCTCCGCCGCGACCCGCACGTAGCTCCCCCGCGACCGCACGATCAGGTCTTTCGGCTTCACCTCAGGATGCGTTCTGAAGAAGGCCGCGCTCAGCCCCACCTTCAACCGGCACACCGTCCCATTCGGCTTCGCATCCGCCGGCTTGTACCCGAGTGTGTAGCGCGCCCGCAGCGTGTCCAGCAGCGAAGCGAGCTTCACCGCCGCGTCCGCCGCTGTCGCATACACCACCGGGCCGCCCGTAAGCTCGGCGTACCGCTCCACATCCCCATACCGCCCGCTCCCATGCGCACCGCTCCGCTCCACCAGAGCGCTCACAACCACACCCGATCGCAGCAAAGCACCTGCCGCCTCATCCTCTCCATGCAAGGCATCCGGCGCATGCCTGGCCAGACCACGCTGGCTCACCTGGTCGTTCGCGCTCCCGTCCGTAACCCACACCTGGACTCGGCGCGCCTCCTTCAACCGGCTGCTTTCCGACACACCCACAGCTTGCCAAAGATCCTCAAAGACAAACGTCGGCTCGCTCCGGTCATAGCTCGCCGACGCCGCATCGATGCCCTCCACTGCCGTCATCCGGTCGCGGGTAAACCGCTGTTCCAGCTTCGTGTGCGACGAAAACGTCATCACCGCGACCTCATCCTCAGGTCGCAAATGCCGCAACACCTCCGCCGCGCCGTCCGCCAGATGCTGCAACACCGGATGCACCGTGTCCGTCAGATCGAACAAGAACACCAGCGACAGCGGCAGAGCGTCCTGGCTCACACTGGTGACCTCCTGCGGCACATCATCTTCTGCGACGTCGAAGTCCGCGGGCCCCAGGCCCACCAAGGCCTTACCCGTCTTCCGCCACGCCACAGAGGCATCGACGAGCACTAAATGCGCAGTCACACGCAGGGTCGCCGCAGGGGGCGGCCCGCCTTCCTGCTGCGCACTTCCTATTCGGCCTGGCACCAGCGCCAGCACGGAAGCCGCCAGGTACCCCACCCATGTCCCTCGTCCCATCGCTCCGGCTCCCAAGCCAACCCGGCACCGGCGAAGGTACCATGCCATCTCAGCGGCTTACCCCGCAACCGCCATGCTGTGAGGTCGCTTCCGTTGCGCTATCCGTCGATCGCCCTGTTCTCTCTGCTCGCCACGGCCGCCATCGCCCAGAGCGCCGCGCCGTCCCCACAAGCCCGCCCCACACCACCCACACGCGACCCCCACACGCCCGGCTACGTTCATGCCTCCGAGATCCCCGACGGTCAGAACGCCCCCGCCGACCTCAACGGCAACTTCCTGCTCGGCCCCACTCATCCCGCCGCCCCCGAGTCCCAGGAACATCCCGACGTCCCGCACGGCAAAGTCATCGAGTTCACCATGAACTCCGCCAACAGCAAACTCTACCCCGGCATCGCCCGCGACCCCGGCACCTTCGGCATGCCCGACCCGCACGACCCCGCCACCCTCGTCGTCACCACCAGCCACCCCGCGCCCTACACGCGCCACGTCGCGGTGTACGTACCCGCCGGATACGTCCCCGGCACCGCCATGCCGTTCATCGTCGGCGCGGACGGCCCCGACCGCCTGATGCCCGTCGTCCTCGACAACCTCATCGCGGCCCACAAGGTTCCCGCGATGGTTTCCGTCTCCATCGGTAACGGGAGCGGCGATGCCCAGGGCAGCGAACGCGGCCTTGAGTACGACACGATGTCCGGCCGTTACGCCGAGTTCGTCGAGACCGAAGTCCTCCCCCTCGTCGAACGCGAAGCACACGTCACCCTGACCCACGACCCCGACGCCCGCGCCACCACCGGCGGCAGCTCCGGCGGCTCCTGCGCGCTCATCATGGCCTGGTACCACCCCGAGTGGTACCACCGCGTGCTCGCCTACTCCGGCACTTGGATCAACCAGCAGTGGCCCCACAACCCCGCCACCCCGCACGGTGCGTGGGGCTTCGCCGAAACGCTCATCCCCAACACGCCCCGCAAGCCGCTTCGGCTGTGGCTTGAGGTCGGCGACCGCGATCTCTACAACCCGAACACCATGCGCGACGGCATGCACGACTGGGTCGTCGCCAACGAAGACATGGCCAAAGTGCTCGCGGCAAAGGGCTACACCTACCAGTTCGTCTTTGCGCGCAACGCTGGCCACGTAGACCGCGCCGTCAGAGCCCAGACGCTGCCCGAAGCGCTCGAATACCTCTGGGCAGACTACAAACCCGCAGCCTCGCATTAAGTGCATACGGCCATCCAGGGAGTTGGCCAGCGACTCATGACGCCGTCACACCCCTCTAGGCCGTCATCCTGAGCGCAGCGAAGAACCTCCGTATGCCTTCGCCCGCCAGCATCTCCCGCTACGGCCGCAACTCCCGCACGCCGTTCTCCCCGGCCACCAGCGCCAGCGTCGCCATGCCTAAAAACAACCCATGCTCCACCACACCGACAATGCTACGAATCTGCGCCGCGGTCACCTCCGGGTCCTCAATGACTCCGCAGTAGCAATCCAGAATCACATTGCCCTCATCGGTAATCCAGGGCCCTGAACTCTTCCGCGCCGGTCGCAATTTGGGGTTTAACCCAAGCCCAGCCAACCGCCGCGTCACCAGCGGCAAAGCCAACTGGATCACCTCCACAGGCAACGGAAACTTCCCCAGCTTCTCCACCACCTTGCTCTCATCGGCGACGACAATGAACTCCCGCGCCGCCGAAGCCACAATCTTCTCCCGTAGCTGCGCCCCACCCCCGCCCTTGATCAACGCCAACCCGGGCGCCACCTCATCAGCCCCGTCCACGTTCAGATCCAGCACCGGCGTCTCCTCAAACGTAGTCAGCGGAATCCCCAACTCCACCGCCAAGTCGCGACTAGCGTCCGACGTCGCAATTGCTCGAATCCGCAAACCTCCCGCTACAGCCTTGCCCAGCTCCCGGATGAACAACGTAGCCGTAGACCCCGTCCCCAACCCCACATTCATCCCATCGTGCACAAACTCCACAGCCCGCTTCGCCGCCAACAACTTCGCTTCATCCTGCGTCATGCTGCCATGGTACTGCTGTGAGCATCGGCCAGGCAGATGGATTGCGACCCGCTTTCCGGTGTTAACTTTCCTCAGCAGATATCAGGGAGGGCGGACCTGCCTCGGCGTATGCTTCGCATACTCACCCGAGGTCATCCATGCCCGCACAAACCGCAGTCGAGGTCTGGGGAATGATCGCCGCAGGCATCGCTGCGCTGATCGTAGGGCTTCTTCTTGGCGGCCCGCGCTTTTCGTCCACTACTGGCGCAAACAAAATCCTGGTCCTCGGGCCCGTGTTCGAGGCCGTAGCTCTCGCCATCTTCGCCGCTGAACACTTCCTCGCTGCGCGCGACCTCATGGGCATCGTGCCACGGTGGCTGCCCGCCCCGCTCTTCTGGACCTACCTCGTCGGGGTCGCGCTCCTGGCTGCTGCCGTCAGCTTCATCGCCTTCCGCTACGTGCGTTGGTCGGCCACCCTGCTCGCCCTGCTGTTCCTCATCATCGTCGTGACAATCGATCTGCCCGCGCTCCCAAAGCACATACACGAGCGGCTCTTCTGGACGCTGACCGTACGGGAAACTTGCTTCGCTGGCGGTGCCATGGTGCTGGCAGGCAGCCAGTTCTCACGCGGACTCGCCGCCGGCAAAGCGCTTACTATGGTCGGCCGCACCGTCGTCGCTCTCACGCTCTTCTTCTACGGCGTGGAGCACTTCCTGTTTCCCCGAAACGTGCCCGGCGTTCCGCTCGAAAAGCTGACGCCGGCCTGGATGCCCGCGCCAGCGCTGCTCGCCTACCTGATCGGGACGACGCTGCTCATTGCAGGCGTTGGTCTTCTGCTTCCCCGCACAGTTGAAGTCGCCTCTGCCACGGCAGGCACGGTGCTGGTCCTGCTGACGGTCTTCTTCTACATCCCGATTCTGTTGACTGAGATCCACAGCCCGCTTGCGGTAGAAGGAGTCAACTACGTCGGCGACACGCTGCTCTTTGCAGGGACAGCCTTGCTCGCGGGGTTCGGCGCAGATGAGCCTCGAACCTCAACTGAAAACTATGAGCGTCGAGTTGCTGTTCAGCCGTAGAAAAGGGGACCAGCTATTCGGCTGACCCCCTCACCTATTTCAACGTTGACCGGAGCGGCTTTTACTTCTTCACAAGCCCCTTCGCCGCGTCCACCACATGCTGCACGGTGAAGCCCAGCTTCTCCATCGCAATCGGCCCCGGCGCTGAGGCGCCGAAGCGATCCAGACCAATGGCCACACCGTTGCCGGCGATGTACTTGTACCAGCCCATCGTTGCACCAGCTTCAACGGTCACCACGGGGACGCCGCCACCAGGGAAGATCGTCTTCTTGTACGCCTCGTCCTGCTCCTCAAAGATCTTGAAGCTCGGCATGGAGACGACCGTCGCGTTGATTCCTTCGGCCTTCAACTGCTCGCCGGCCTTCACAATCAACTCAACCTCGGACCCCGTAGCTACCAGGATCACGTCCTTGCCATAGCTTTCGAGCACATACGCGCCCTTGCGGCAGCCCTCGAAGACCTTGTACTTGTCAGCATCCAGGACCGGCAGATCCTGCCGGCTAAGCGCCATGAAATGGGCGCTCTTACGCTCCACCATCAGGCCCCAGCAGGCTGAGGTTTCGTTGGCATCGGCAGGCCGAAAATCCGTTAACTGCGGAATCGTGCGCAGCGCCATCAGGTGCTCCACGGGCTGGTGCGTCGGTCCATCCTCACCCAGACCAATCGAGTCATGCGTGAAGATGAACAGCGAGTGCGAACTCTGCAGCGCGCCCATGCGCAGCGCCGAGCGGCAATAGTCGCTGAACGTGAAGAACGTTGACCCGAACGGCAGCACGCCACCATGGGCCGCCATGCCGTTCACCGCCGCCATCATCCCAAACTCACGCACGCCGAAGAAGATGTTCTTGCCCTTGGGGTCGCGACGGAAGTTCTCCGAGTCCTTGAAGATCGTCTTCGTTGAACTGGTCAGATCGGCTGCCCCGCCAATCAACTCAGGCAGGATCTTGCCCAAAGCTTCAAGCGCAACCTGGCCCGCATTGCGCGTAGCCACTTTCTTCTCAACCGGAAACTTCGGCAGGGCCTTCTGCCAGTCGTCCGGCAGCTTCATCTCCGAGGTCCGCGTGTACTGCGCTGCAAGCTCAGGAAAATCCTTCTTGTACGCTTCAAAGCGGTTATGCCACGCTGCCTGCTCGTGCTTGCCCTTTTCGATCGCTTTGCGCCAGTTCGCCACGGCCTCTTCGGGCAGGTAGAAATCCTTGTCCGGGTCGAAACCAAAGAACTTCTTCGTCGACTTCACGCCGTCCGGCCCCAGCGCCTCACCGTGTACAGCCTTGGTGCCAGCACGCGGCGCGCCATAGCCAATGACCGTCCGCACCCGGATCAACGAAGGCTTGGTCCGCTCCATCTTCGCGGCCTCGATGGCCTGGTTCAACTCATGCAAATCGTTGCCGTCGGACACGTACTGCACATGCCAGTCATATCCCTCAAAACGCTTCGTGACGTCCTCGGTATAGCTCAGGTCCGTGGGTCCATCCAGCGAGATCAGGTTGTCGTCATACAGCACAATCAGCTTGCCCAGCTGCAGCGTTCCGGCCAACGATGAAGACTCGTGCGAGATGCCTTCCATCAGGTCGCCATCGCCGCACAGCACATAGGTGTAGTGGTCCACGATCTTGTAGTGGTCGTTGTTGTAGATTGCGCCGAGGTGCTTCTCCGCGATCGCGAGGCCTACCGCTTCCGCGAAGCCCTGACCCAGCGGTCCGGTCGTCACTTCAACACCCGGCGTCTCGCCATACTCCGGATGCCCGGGAGTGTGCGAACCCCACTGGCGGAACTGCTTCAGCTGCTCGAGCGGCAGGTCATAGCCCGTCAGGTGCAGCACGCCGTAAAGCAGTGCCGACGCATGGCCATTGGACAAGATGAAGCGGTCCCGGTCCGACCACAACGGATCGGTGGGGTTGTACTTCATAAACTTGTGGTACAGCAGGTACGCAATCGGCGCGCAGCCGAGCGGCGCACCGGGATGACCGCTGTTGGCAGCCTGAACCTGGTCAATCGCCAGGACGCGCAGCGTGTTGATGGAGAGCTGGTCGAGGTCTTGGCCGGTCACCTGTTCCATAACGGGGGAGGTCTGCTGGTCGCTCATGCGAGTGTCGGATCCTTCGTGAAGGGAGTGCGGGCGCCGCGGCTGAGTCGTGTGTTGCCGTGACGAGAAGATCTAGTCTCCGCGTTTGCTAGTGTACAGGCGCGGCGTTGCTCCTGGATTCCAGCCAGGGACCGCCGACTTCATCGGGACCGTCAGCTAACCAGGATCGGGACCCCTCGCTAATCAAGTACCCCTGCCGGAACTGCCTCGCCGGAAGCGGCCTGCGCTGAGGAGCGGAACAGCGAACTGTACCGGAGTTGCAGGAGCCTGTAGCACTCGCAGGCACGTCTTTCCAGGGCCTCCCGATTCGCGATCCGAAGGCCGCCACGACGACCCTCGATGGCTCCCGCCCGCGCCAGATCCCCGGCAACCTCGGCCACCGTGGTCCGCCGCGTACCCAGCATGACCGACATGAACTCCTGCGTCATCGGAAGATTGTCGCTCTGGATGCGATCCGCAACCATTAGCAGCCAACGACTGAAGCGCGCCTCCGCCCGGTGCAGGCGATTGCACGCGAGCACCTGGTTCGCCACGGCTACCTGGTGCTGCGCGTATTCCAGCAGTTTGTGTCGAACTTCCGAATCGCTGTCGAACTCCCGCTGCAGTACCTGCAGCGGGATCCGGTACCCCGCACCGGCAACCTGCATGTTGCAATCGTCGCCGGAGAGCATCGGGCCGAGGAGGTACGGCCACCCAACCAGGCCCTCATTGCCCTCCATGGAGACCTCGACGGAGGTTCCCCGCTCGGAGTTAAAGACGACCGACGCCATGCCGGAGGTCAGGAAGTGGACATACCGCGGACGCTCATCTCGCTGGAACAGAACTGTCCCCAGGGGAAGGTCTACCCATTGGGAAGACGCAATCAGTCGCTGTGCACACGGGGGGGGCAGCACCGCTAAGAGTCGATTTTCCAAACCGTCCTGCTCAATCATTCTCATGTCGGCCTCGGAGTCGTTCGCGCACCCTTTCCTAGCCGTCAAGACCCAGCAGCCGGTCGTACCCAGATCCTTCGCGTTCGCCTTGCCGTTGCCCGCCTGTGCGGCGCGTGCTCACGTAGCATTACTGCTTCGTGAGCTCTACACCGTCCGCCTGCGGACCTTTCTCTCCCTGAATAATATCGAAGGCAACCTCATCGCCCTCTGCCAGGGATTTATAGCCTTCCGACTGAATGCTGCTGAAGTGCACAAACACATCCGGTCCGCCTTCATGCGAAAGGAACCCATACCCTTTGGCGTTGTTGAACCAGGCAACTTTACCTTTTAGCTTACCCACCGATCGGCCCTCCTTGTACTTCATCGAGGTTAGGCTGCCGAGAGAACTTCGTCTGCTCGCTAGAAGACACAGAGCACAGGAAGGAAAATCTCGCAACCCGATGCACCGCCTGCCACACACCGAGCTCACTTGCGGGGGGTGCCCGCCGGGGTCGCGGGAGCAGGCGGAGCCGCCCGCGAAGGCTCACCGCCAGACCGCACGGGTGCCGGCGCCGGGCGACCTGTAGCCGGGGCTCCGCCCGGTCGCAAACCAACCTCTCGTCCGGAAACCGCCCCGCCTGCCCGGTGCGGTTCCGCTCCCTCTGCAGGTGCCACCGGGCGCCCCGGTTCTCTCCGCTCCATCGCCTGCCGCTGCTCCTCGAAGCTCGGCCGTGGTCCCGGAGGAGTCTGCGCGTGCACAAACGAAGGTCGAGCGATCGCTTCAGCCGATGGGCGTACATCCCCTCCTCGGCGGCCCTGACCTGCAGCCTCCAGGGTCCGGTGCTGATTCTGCGGAGGGACCGCCCGTGCCGGGCCGGGCACCATCATCCAACGCTCCGGCGAGACAGCCGGGTGAGAAAGGATCGGCGCCTGCGCCAGTTCACCCGCCGGGATCTGCAGCTGATTTCGCGCCACGGGCTGCCCGCCCGCAAAGCTGGCCTGCGACATCGCCACGGTGCCAGGGAGCCGATTGACGTAGCTTCGGTTCCCCGCCGAGCCACCTGATCCAGCAGTACGGTCACCAAACACATTCACTGCACGCTGGTGATAGAACGCTCGTGCCTCCGCGATGTTCGGGTTGTAGAGATTGCTTGCATTGACCCGGTTCAAGTAGCCAGTGCTTCCGTAGTACGGGGGCTGGTACGGCTCCCGTGGACCGAGTGGGAACCAGGCAGCCACGCCGGAACCCGGAGCGTAGCCGAGCTGCGCCGAAAACTGCCGCCCTCCCACAAAAGCGACCAATGCCGGCGCATATACCGGCCGAACTCCTGGCGTACCGGGTAGCCATCCCCAGCGTCCGTTAATGAACGCCCAGCGCCCGTAGTGGAACGGTGCAAACCCCCATGGCTCGTGACCGACCCAGGTCCACCCCCACGGCGCAACCCAACGCCAATGGCCGTCGCAGTATGGCCGCCAGCCAACCGCTACCGTTGGAAACCAGACAGGTCCAAAGTCCAGATCCGTGTTCCAGCTTCCATACTCGCCCAGATCGGCACTTCCGGTGGTGTCCGGATTCAGATACTCGCCGCTCCCCTGGGTCCCGTTCGCGTACAGTCCGTCCTGCCGGTCGGAGAACGCGTCCAGCGCATCGTCGGCGTTCTGAGGGAGCGGCTCCGCATAAGCCTCGGACTGTTCGTCGGGGTCGCCGCCGTGAATCCGTACACGGTCACCTGCATTCATCTGCTGGCTCAGCCCAGGCCCGTCCACCTGCACCTGGCCCGAGACGACCGCGACCGTGGTCGCATGGGTCGCGGCATCCTCATCCACCCGAATGTCACCCGGCTGCAACACGGTAACAGCGATCTCGGGCGAATCCACCTCCAGCACAGTCCCATCCGGGATGGCAAACGACCGCACGTGAACCGATCCGCTCGCCAGCCCGAACTGCGCTAACTGGTCTGTCATCGCCGTGACCGTCAGGTCTGTACGGCCACCCAGCCGTGCGGCAATCTGCCCTACCTGCAACTCCGCCGCAGCGCCCGCATCGGTGTACACCCGGTCCCCCGAAGTCAGCACATGATTCAACTCCGCGGGGCTAAAGCTGTTGACGCTGGCAGGTTGCGTCGAGACTTCCCCCTGCACAACACTCAGCCGCACGGCGCGGAACGGAGGGTCCGACGCAGCGTTTTCTGCCGAGGGTCCCTGCCCGTCTACAGCGTCCTGCGCACCCGGTGGCCGGTCAGTCTCCTGCACCTGCGCTGCCGAGCCCACGACGCACAGCGACGCCATCACAACCAAGGCGCACAACTGCCCCGGAAGGACGCGGCTTCCAGCCCCGCTGCGTTGCTCGTTTTGCATTCCTCGCGTCCTCGCGCGCCGTCATCGTAACGCACGGCGTCGCCCTCTCTCACGCTGCATAGTCAGACGCGAATCCGCTTGAAAAAGCCGCGCCGACTTTCCCGGGCTTAAATTCCTGTCAACATGTTCCTTATCGGCAGCCGGACAAATTTCTTGAACCAAAATTCTCCTCACCACGTATTCTTCCGTGCATCGCCGTCCGATGAGGTTCTTATGTCCCGCTTTCTGTCACCGATCGCCCTCGCATCTGCTTGCCTTCTCCTCGCTTCGGCCGGTTGTCACATCGACACGCACAAAAACGGCGACGGCAAAGACAACGTCGATATCGGAACCCCGTTCGGCTCCATGCACGTCAAAACCGACGACAAGGCCGATAGCGCCAAGACCGGGCTCACGCCCTATCCCGGCGCCTCCCTGGTCAAAAAGGACGGAGATAACAACGGCGCCGCCGATATCAGCATGAACTTCGGTGGATTCCAGCTCGGCGTCCACGCCGTCGACCTCCGTACCGCCGACCCGGAAGACAAAGTCATCAGCTTTTACAAGAAGGACATGACGCGCTACGGCGCCGTCCTCACCTGCCGCGGCCGCCAGGCCGTGGGCACCCCCGTTCGCACCGGCGAAGGCCTGACCTGTGGCTCCGATCAAAACCATGTCAGCGCGGCCGACAGCGACCACATTGAACTGCGCGCCGGCTCGGAAAAGCACCAGCACATCGTGGGCATCCACCCCGAGGACGGTGCCACACGTGTGGCCCTCGTCGCCCTGGATCTTCCCTCCGGCTTCAGCCATCACGACGCCTCTGACCGCGAATAGCCCGCCTGCGACGGCGCTGGACGGAGGGACCGGATTGCTCTCGCCCGCTCCATCCGGTAGCCTCAGACCAAGTGAACGATCGTCCCTGCATCCGCTGCCAACATCCCGTCCTGCTCGAGGGCGGGCACCTGACGTACTGCAGCAACTGCGGTGCTCCGCAGATCTTCCTCTCCGAAGAGCTTCAGGACGAGATCGCCCAACAGGCCCGCGAGTACAACGAGCGCAGCACTCCTCCCACCCCGGCCGAGCCGGAAGCAGAGGCCACGCCGGTTCCCCGCCGGCTGCCATTTCTGCGCCCGGGCGACAGCACGCAACAACCCTGGTCCCGCGCCGTGCAATACGCGCTCGTCAGCGCCGGTGTGGCACTTGGTCTGGGTCTGCTGACGTTGTTGTTCCCCCTTCTCGGTATCTTCGCGTTGATTTGGGCAGTCAGCGCACCCATCCTCACGGTCGCGCTGTACAACGCGCGATCGCTCGGCGATGCGCCTGCCTCTTCCGGCTTCGCAGCCAAGCTGGGTCTGCTCACGGGCATCCTGGTTGCGTTCTCGTGCGCCTCGGTCTCTGCGCTCAGCCTCGTGCTGGCCCGCTTCGCTTTCCACGACGCCGGCCTTCTTGACTCGCAGCTCGCCACAACGTTTGCACAACAGCGCATCCTGCTTCTGCAGCGCATGGGTTCGAGCGCACAACCCACGCTCGACATGCTGGCCATACCGGAGTTTCGCGTCGGCCTCCTGCTCGTGATGACCGCAATCAGTGCCGCGTTTTACCTTTTCATGTCCACACTCGCGGCCGGGCTTGCAGGCGCAGTGCTGGGGCGCCGCCGGATCACCTAGCTCCGCGGACGCGCTGCTATCATCATGCTCACCATGAGCGACACACCCCACACCGGGAGCGGCGCCGGCTCCCCCATCGTCACTGATCCTGCCTCCGCCGGACCTGCTCCGCAGCTCCGCGAAAAGGGCCGTCTCCTCTCCGCCTCAGAGATCGACCGCACGCTCGTCCGCCTTGCCCATGAGATCGTCGAGCGCAACCACGGCGCAACGAACCTTGGCCTCGTCGGAATCAAGCGCCGCGGCGTTCCCATAGCGCAGCGGCTCGCCAAAACCATTCACACCATCGAGGGCCACGCGGTCGACACCGGCGTGCTCGACATCAGCTTCTACCGCGATGACCTCAGCACGCGCGACATCCGCCCCGTGGTCGAGAAGGGTGAAATCGGCTTCGACATCGAGGGCCGCGACATCATTCTCATGGATGACGTCCTCTACACCGGGCGCACCATCCGCGCAGCGCTGGATGCCCTCTTTGACCACGGCCGCCCCAAGTCCGTGCAACTGCTTGTGCTGATCGACCGCGGCCACCGCGAGCTCCCCATCCAGGCGCAATACGTCGGCCGCACCGTCCCCACCTCCCGCCGGGAGATCATCGAAGTCAAACTCCGCGAGGTCGACAACGACGAACAGGTGCTCCTCGTGGAACTGGTCGACGGCTAGCACCGTAGAGCCCGGGAACCCGCCGCTCTGTGGCAGCCTTTGACGTCTCACGTTGCGCGCAGCATGCATCAGCAAATTGTCTTCGCGCACCCACCGCCAGCATCTCTGTTCGGCCTCGGCCCGCTCTCACCGACTGCCCCCACCCAGGAGGCCGCTTGAGCACACAAACCGCATCCACCCCCGCGGAAACGCCCGACGGCCTGCCCCTCCCCGCGCCCGTGCAGCCCGATCCGCTCTCCATGGGAGCCGTTCTCCGGATCGCGCCCATGCGCCGCATGTGGTACGCCCAGATCGTCTCCGTACTCGGGGACTTCCTCGCCCTTTTCGCTGTGATCGAGGTCATCACCTTCAAGCTGCACGGCAACGCGCAACAGGTCACCGGCCTGCAGATCGCCTACATGCTGCCTATCGCTGTGCTGGGCGTGGTCAGCGGTGTCTTTGTCGACCGCTGGCCGATCAAAACCACGCTCGTGGCCAGCGACCTCACCCGCGGTGCACTCTGCCTCCTGCTCCTCACGGTCCACAACATCCACGGCTTCTACATCGTGCTGGCCTGCATCAGCATCCTTTCCAGCTTCTTCGCCCCCGCGCAGGGCGTGGCCATACGGTCAGTGGTTCCGTTACATGGCCTGCGTTCCGCAAATGCCCTGCTGCAGCAGGCGTTCTTCATCATGCGCATCATCGGTCCCTTCGCAGCAGGTGCCCTCGTCGGCCTCTTCGGCGCAAAGTTCTGCTATTGGGCCGACTCCGCCAGCTTCGTCGCCTCCGGTTTACTGATTGCCTCCATCCCGCTCGTCATTAACAGGCCGGGGGCTCCACCGGTGCCGGAAGGAGGGACAGCTTCCCCCGCCGACGCAACGGGTCTGCGCAGAGTCCTGTCCGACATGCGCGTCGGGGCCAGCTTCATCCTCCACCACGCCGCGTTGCTCTTCGTCATTGTCTCGCTTGCTGCCGCCATGTTCGTCATGGGCTGCTTCGGCCCGCTCATCGCCGTTTACGTTCGCGACAACCTCCACGCGGCGATCAAAGTCTTCACCATCGCGAGCATGCTCATCGGCGTAGGCATGATGATCGGCGTCAATGCCCTCAACGCCCTGGCGAAGAAGGTCTCGAACTCGGCCCAGGTCTACGGCGGGCTGCTCGGCATCGCAACAGGCACCCTTCTCATGGCCGCCCTGCCTCACAACGGCACTGTCTTCCTCGGCTGCTTTCTCATCGGCTTTGCCTGCGCCGGCATCATCGTCCCCTCGCAGACGCTGATCCAGCAGGAGACACCCCAGGCCCTCCTGGGCCGCGTCGGCTCTACGGTCATGTCCTGCATCTTCACCGCCCAGATCGCCGGGCTGCTACTGTCAGGGGTCCTGGCCAACTTCACCAGTGTGCGCCGGGTCTTTGGCCTCTGTACGGCTATGCTGCTCGTGCTCGCGCTCGCCGGCAAGCTCTGGATGGAGCCCAAGCCGCAAGCACCAGCCGCAGTCATCGCCTGACGCTAGTTCAACCGCGATATGTTCAACCGACCCCACCGGTCATCGATATGTACGGTGGAGCCTTCTTCCAGTTGCATCCGCTTGGCCAGCCACTCCGGCAGAACCACCACAAGCCGGCCCTCCTCCACGTACGAGGTCGGATGAGCCACCAGCCGCAACCGCTCCCCACCCGCGTTCAGCGGCACACGCAACACCAGCCGGTCACCCCGGCGTTCCACAGGACCTTCAAGCGAAAGATAATCGTCCACGAGCATGCGGTCCGTTCTAGGGACCCGCGATGACGACGCGCCATCCCACGGCCGGGTTACGCCTTCCGTGACTCAATCCCGCAGCGCGCGGAGTGACTCGCGCGCAGCCTTCAGTACCGTCTCCACCTCGCGGTCGCCGTGCGCGGCGGATACAAACGCCGCCTCATACTGACTCGGCGGCAGCCACACACCACGCTCCAGCATCCCCCGATGGAACTGCGCAAACCGCGCCGTGTCCGACGTGCTCGCCCCGGCAAAATCATGCACCGGCAAGCTGGTGAAGAACCACGTAAACATGCTGCCTACACGGTTCGTCTGCAGCGGAATACCCATCTCCGCGGCAATGGCCGCCACGCCGTCAGCGATCGCCGCCGTGCGTCTGCTCCAGCCGCGGATATACCTCGGCCGCATGCTCCAGCAAGTGCCCGACGGTCGCAATCCCCGCGGCCATCGCCAGGGGATTCCCGCTCAGTGTCCCCGCCTGGTACACGGGCCCCAGCGGCGCCAACTGCTCCATGATCTCCGCGCGGCCGCCAAACACCCCCACCGGCAACCCGCCGCCGACGATCTTGCCCAACGTGGTCAGGTCCGGCCAGGCAGGGGCAGAGCCATCGCCGCCCAACTCGTCCCGGTACAGCACCTGCGCGCCACCGGTCGAGAGCCGAAATCCGGTCATCACCTCGTCAAAGATCAGCAGCGCGCCGTGCTTCCAGGTCAGCTCGCGCAGGCCGCGCAGAAATCCCGGCGCGGGCAGCACCGTGCCCGCATTGCCTACCACCGGCTCCAGGATGATGCAGGCAATCTGATCGGGATGCGATGCGAACGCCGCCTCCACCGCGCCAAGATCGTTGTACGGCAGCGCCAGCGTATGCATTGCGGTCTCCGCGGGCACGCCCGCCGATCCCGGAATGCCAAAGGTCGCCACGCCTGACCCTGCCTTCACCAGCAGAGCATCCGCATGGCCGTGGTAACAGCCCTCAAACTTGATCACAAACGACCGCCCCGTGAAGCCGCGCGCCAGCCGGATCGCCGACATGCAGGCCTCCGTACCCGAGCTCACAAACCGCAGTTTCTCGATTGAAGGAAAACACTGCTGCACAAGCTCGGCAAGGTCCGCCTCAGCCGCCGTACTTGCGCCAAAAGACGCGGAGCGCCCCGCCGCCTCACGTATCGCCTCTACCGCCGGAGGAAACGCATGTCCCAGCAGCATCGGCCCCCAGGAGCCAAACAGGTCCACATAGCGGTTGCCATCGGCATCGGTGAGATTGGCGCCCTCGGCGCTGGCCACAAACGGCGGATGCCCACCCACTGCCCGGAACGCACGTACGGGGGAGTCGACACCACCGGGAAGAAACCGCTCAGCCCGGGCCTGCAACGCAGAAGAACGCGAAAGCGAAAGAGACATAGAACTTCAGTATGAAGCCTTCAAATCTGTCACGCGAAGCGCGCCACCGTGGCGCTCTACCGAAGGCCCGGCACAGGCGTCAGGTACAACATAAAGCCGAGCAGCAACACCAACGCCAAAAACAACACCAACGTGCGCGTGTGCGGCGCCTCAGGAGCATCGTTCGTGAAGCAACGCCACCCCATGCCGGCAGCCACGAAAAGGAACACCCACTGCGTCCCTGCCCGGTTGCTGTTCGCATCTACGACAGTCAGTGCAAAGAACAACAGCGAAGTCGCTGCAATCATGCCCCGCTGTATGCGCGACAAGGCATACGTTGCCTGCGCCCCATCGAAGCCGAAGATCGGCGTGAGGTTGAACAGGTTGTACCAGGCGCCAATGTTCGCCAGCAGCAGAAACAGAACGCTATGCGTACTCCACGCAAGCGCCAGGCACAACACCGCAGCGCCAAGCCCGTACACCGGACCGGCCAGCGAAATCATGGCCAGGTCCTCGCGCGAGACACCCATCGAGTACCAGCGCACATACGCGCCCATCCCGGGTATAAACATCGGCAGATCGGCCTTCAGCCCACGCCGCTTCACCGCGACGAAATGACCCATCTCGTGGATCATGATGGAGATCGTGAAGCCCAGCGCGAACCTCCACCCCCCTAGCACCCAGTAGATCCCGAAGAACGCAAACAATCCCAGGAAGAACTTGAGTTTGAACAGCAGAAGGAACGCCGACTTCAGCTTCAGCACGAAGAAGAAAAGCGGCGCAAACGGCCCCAAACGCTTGGTCCACTTCGCCTTTTTCGCCTCTTCGGCTTCCAGCCGCGTATCAATCTGCGCGATGTGGCTGCGAATGGAAGCTGCCTGGTCCGTTTCTGCGGGAAGCCACGGCAAAGTCGAGCGCCAGCGGTCGCGAGCCTCATGCCATTTGCCGTCCTGTTCCAACTGCTGCGCGCCGTGGGCTAATTCGCTCAGGTGGTGCCCGTAGGTCAGCGTCTGGCAATCGGGGCACGCCAGCGTGCCGTCCGGCAGCCAGTGGCTGCAATTCGGGCAACTGTGGATCGCCTCAGGCGAGGCAGGTTCAGGCGAAAGTACAGCGGCGTCAGGCATGGCCCAACTACCAGTTTAGTGCCGCCGCCACGCGCCGTCCACCACTTAGCCGCTTACTGAATCTGGATCAGGCCCGAGGCGCTGCCATGCCCAACCGGCGGAGCTGCTTCAGGAAATTGCGGCGCGCGCCAATGATCGATGTAGCTGACCTGGTGCACGCAGGAAATTGTGCAGTTGGGCGCACAGCCCTTTTCCGTCACGAACTCGCGCTCGATGTCGCTGCGGCGATACTCCGCAACCGGCACGCCCGGATAGCCACGCTGCTGCGAGCAATAATGCACCAGGCCGTTTTCGCAAATGTACAGGTAGCGCGACCCCGCACGGCAACGCCAGTCATTGGGCTTCCCATTGGCGATGGCTTCCTGGAAATGATTGAAGCGCGAATAGGACCGGCGCGTCAGACTGCGGACCTCGTCCCACACCTTCCGCTCACGTTCGCCCAGCGGCTTCAACTGCCCGGAGCCATCGTGAATGATGCCGATTGTCGAGGAAAATCCAAGCTCCAGGGCGCGCTTCGAGATCACCAGCGCATCTTCCGGTTGCTGAATACCACCCCCGACGACCGAGTTGATATTCACGTGGAAGTCGGCGTGCTCGGCCAGCATGCGCAACTTGGCGTCCAGCACCTTCAGCGACTTCTTCGACACGTCATCGGGCATGACATTGTCGATCGAGATCTGCATGTGATCCAGTCCGGCGTCGTTCAGCCGCTGAATGCGATCCGGCATCAGCAGATACCCGTTCGTGATCATGCCCGCGATCGCCCCCGTGTGACGAATGCGCCGGATCACATCATCCAGCTCCGGATGCAGCAAAGGCTCGCCGCCGGAGATGGTGATGACCGACGTTCCGAGGCGCCCCAGTTCATCGATGCGACGCCGCATCTCCCCGATAGCTACGGGCTTCGAAACATCATCGAACTCGTTGCAATAGGTACAGGCCAGATTGCATCGCCGCATCGGCACGATGTGCGCCATGTAGGGATGCGAGGTGTCCACCAACGCTGAACCAATCGACTTCAACTCACGCATTCGCCGCTCCGCCGCAAGAAGACGGCGACGAGCGGTCATCCGGCGTTGGGCGGGAATCGATCCTGGTGCAGAGCTCTTTCCCTGAAGCGTGGCAGACACAGGCTTTATTCTAAACGGCGCCGGGGATCCTTGCTGGTGCGGGGCAGGTACACTGAACGCCTGAAGGAGTTCGCCGCATGCCACGAGAGATCAACTGGACCGATGTGTTGGAGATCGGCATTCAACTGCAGGAGAAGTTTCCCGACGTCGATCCTTACTCGGTTCGGTTTACCGATCTGCACAAATGGGTCACGGAATTGCCCGGCTTCGTTGGCGATCCGGCCAAGTCCAGCGAGCCGCTGCTGGAAGCCATTCAGACCGCGTGGCATGAAGAGTACGAGGAAGCAAAGAACGGTTGACGGCCCGCGAACATGCCGGGCCACCCTCGCAGGCAACCTGACATCCAAACGCTGCAAAGGAGGGTTCTGTGAAGCTTCTCCGTACCGCAACTGCTCTAGGTCTCGGCGTTCTGCTGGCAGCCCCCGTATACGCACGGCAGACGAATGAGCAGGATCGCAAAGAGACCAAGGCCGAACTGAAGCAACAGGAAAAGGCCGACAAGGCCCAGGCCAAGGCTGATAAATCCGAGCGCAAAGTCGTTAGCTCCAAGAAGGTCAAGAAGGCCGCGAAGGATCAGGACAAGGCCAACGCGACGCAACCGCAATAACGTCTCACCCCGCGGGCATCAGACTTCGTCCGCGTTCAATCCGAACCAAAAACATCACGCGGCTGACCGGCGCCTCCGTAACACTTGTTCCGGAAGCTTTGAACCGGTCAGCCGCAGCAGTCCGAAGGCTACGCCCGCCCAAATGAATGTCCCGACCGCGATGTTCTCCACATCGTCGAAGTGTGTATGCGTGGCTGGCATCCGGTATACGACAAACCCAACAGCCACTGCCGCGCAAATTGCAGCGAATGCCGACCTGCCCACTTCGCCATACTCAACGTGAGCCAACGAAACCAGCCGTTTTCTATGCAGGAGAAAGGCCAGTGCAGCGGTCTGCGCCACCATGGCCAGATCGGACGCGATAGCCAGGCCACGAAGGCCGTTGATCTTGAACAGAAGCCAATACAGCGGAAATGAAAGCAGAGTCGCGGCGATGCCCGTGAACGCCGGAGTCCTTGTGTCAGCAGCCGCGTAGAACCCGCGCGCATAGATACCTTGCACCGCCCACACTGCCAGCGTCAGGGCAAAGATTGCGAAGAGGGTAGAAGCTTCCCGCGCATCACTGCGGTGAAACGCTCCACCACGGAAGATGTCCATCAACCACGGTGCGAGCGCGATCATCCACGCAGACACCAGCAAACCCACAGCGAACAGCCGCGACACGGAACGACCTACGGACGCTGAGAAGTCATACGCTCGGCCTTGCTGATACAGCGAAGCGAAGAACGGCAGAGAGGCCGCCCCAGCCGCAGGTCCGATCACGTTGAAGGGTGCGTTGAACAAGTCCTTCGCCGTCTTGATAAGCGTAAGAGAGCCCACGCCCGCAGAGGCGAAGTACGTCAGGATCCACTCATCCGCCTTCACGAGCGAGACACCTAGCAGCAGAGGAAGCGACAGAATCAACCATTCCAGAAACACAGGGTGGCGGAAGTTAACCGTAAAGCGAAAGCGCAGCCCCGTGCGCAGCGCGCCCAGCGTATTCAACAACGTCGCCCCAAGGATCACCCCGGCAAGCGCGCCTATCGCCAGCGAATAGATGCCCAATCGCGTATGCAGGAAGAACGCGCCGAGAATGATTCCCGCGTTGTAGATCAGCGGAACGAATGCCTGGTACACGAAGATCTTGCGCACCTGCAGACGCGCGCTCATCATGCTGCCAATGAAAAAAAAGAGCTGCACAGGCAGCAAGATCCGCGTCAGTGCGACGCACATTGTGTAGCGGACAGAGCCGGGAAGAAACCCCTTAATGAAGATCGACACGTACAGCGGCGCAAAGAGCTCAGCCAGCACAACGCCGGTCAGCAGCACCGTGAACATGGAGGAAAGCACAACAGACAGGGCTTCATCCCCGCGCGCATCGTCCCCGGCTTCCCTGTACCGGTTCAGCAACGTGACCAAGGAGATCGACGCCGCCGACCCGGCCAGAAAATAGGCCAGCATCTCAGGCAGCTGAAAGGCCGCCCGGTACGCATCCTGCGCGTCACCCGCACCAAAGAGGTAGTTGATGTACTTAAGCCGCACGAGCCCAAACACGCCAGACAGGAGCGAGCTGACCATCAGCAACAACGCAGCAGAGGCAGCGGTGTGACCCTTGCCTCTACGAAGGAAACCGGATGCGGGCGCTCCGGCGAGCGGGGCCTGCGGTGCTGCGTCTGGCTCAGCCAACCGCGCCTACTCGCCGGGGAACAGGTCGCCCTGCAGTCTCGGGTCCGTGACCAGGCGAAGGGTCTCCACCGGCATCGGCGCGAGCTTGGGCTCCAGCACTAATCGCGGGCGCATGGTCTGCAGCTTTGGCCCGGATTTGGAAGTCTGGTCCGTGAAGGAAGCGACCGGTTGCTGAAGCATGGCTAGCAGCGCGCAAAGTTCGTCACGGATTGGCCGGAGTGCGGCCTTCCGCCGGATCTCGTCCCCGGGGTCCACCTCGATTGCGGAACTAATCGCAGGTTTGATCTGAGCGTTTACTGCCGGGGCAGGAACCGGGGCGGGCAAGGCCGATTCAGCCGCAGCGCTTTCCTTCGCCTTCACCTCGTTTTTGAAGACCTGCCGCGCGCCAGGGATGGTGTACCCCTGGTCATACAGCAGAGACTTGATCCGCAGAGCCATCTCCACGTCACGCTTGCGATACAGCCGTTGCCCCGTGCCACCCTTGTTCGGCCGAAGCTGCGGAAACTCGGTCTCCCAGAACCGAAGAACGTAGGCCGGGACCTCGCACAGCCGTGCTACATCGCCTATCCGGAAGTAAAGCTTGTCCGGGATCTCCGGTGCCACGTATTTCCGAATTGGTTGAATGCCCATAGGTCTCCGAGAGCGAATCTCACCCGTCTCCCGAAGTATAGGGAGCCTCACCCGGCCAAACTAGTGCCTTGCGCGATGCCGTGCCCTGATGAGTAACCCCGGGACAGGAACCTGGGTAGTAAACACCGGGTTCAAGGATCACTTGAGGTTCCGGGCTGAATCTACCGGGCGCGGGCGGTGCTGGTGCGATGCGCGTTCGTCGCCACAGAGCGGTTCGCCTCGGCCTCGGCTTCATCGATGGCCGCATACATCTGCGACACATCTTTCACCTGGATCCAGTGGTTCGGTGTGACCACCACAATGGTCGGTGTCTCCAGCACACCAATCTTCTGACCCTCTGCCGTGCTCGCATTCACCTCACGGTCGTACTGTCCCGTCGGGTCCACCACGAACGGCATCTGCTTGCCGTGATCTTTCATGAACTGCTGCTCCCAGTTATGCAGGTCGTCCTTGGAGGCGATCCGGTACTGCGAAGCAAAGGTTTCCCGGCGAAACTCCTCTGCAAGTTCGGGAGAGACCTTCGCCTTCAGATAATGAGCAAAAATGGCGCCGTCGTGACTCCACATATGGGCCGGAATTTGGAAGTCAAACTCCTCAATCGGCAGATGATAGTGAGCAACGGCGGCGTGCACCGAAGGAAAGGCGCGCGCACAGGCCGGGCACTCCAGATCCTCGTACTCAATGATCGCGACCTTGGCTCCGGCGGGCGGCTTGAATGAAGAGGTGTCCTTGAAAGCTGAGACCTGGTTTGGCGGCACAGAGGTCTGCGCCAGGGCGGCCAGGGGTGCAAGCGAAAACAACAGAGCGGGGGCAAGCAGGCGGAACATACGCATAGGACGGATTACGGCACCCTTCCGAGAGCAGAAAACTACTGCCTCCTATTGAATCACTAACAGGTTGCCAACCGCTATAGTGACCCTGTTTTCCGCAGGGATCGCCCTCCTTCCGGTGCTATCCTGAAGCGAAGGAAACACGAATGTTACCTGCCCTGCTAGCGCTCCAGGTCCTGACGTTTCTGCTGATCGCGGTTCTGCTGCTGCGCCGCAACTCCGCTGCGGCCGCCCCCGATGGGCGACTGGAGGTATTGCTCGCCTCCGACTTACCCGGGCACTTGGCGCGCTCTGACGCCCGTAGCGAGGGCCTGGAGCGGCTCGTCCGAGCAGAGATGGCACAGCTCCGGCAGGAATCAGCGGATGCCGCGGGCCGGTTGGGGCAGGCAACCAGCAAACATGCTGAGTCTCTTCGTGGCGAGATCTTCAGCAATCTCGCCGCGCTGAGCGAAACCTTGCGTGGAGGGCTGGAGGGAGCCCGCGGGGAACACAAGGCCGACGCCGACCGGCTGCGGGGGGCGGTCGATGCGCAATTGCAGGCCCTCGGACAGCGACTGAATGCATTCACTTCAGAGACCACCCGGCACTACGCTGACAGCCGCGAGGCACTGCATTCCAAGTTGAACGACATGGCCCGCTCCCAGGGTGAACATCACGAGCACCTCCGGAACACCGTCGAGGGCCGCCTGGACAAGCTCAACGAGGCGAACACCGCCAAGCTGGAAGAAATGCGTGCGACGGTCGACGAAAAGCTGCACACGACGCTGCAAACCCGGCTCACGGAGAGCTTCGGTGCCGTGACGGACCAGCTGACCAAGGTCCACAGTGGGCTGGGCGAGATGACCAAGCTCTCGGCCGGGGTCGACGACCTTTCGCGTATCTTCACCAACGTCAAGAGCCGCGGCGGCTTTGCCGAAGTGCAGCTCGGCATGCTGCTCGGCCAGATGCTCGCGCCCAACCAGTTCAGCCAGAACGTCAAGGTAAAGCCAAACACCGGCGAAATGGTCGAATACGCCGTAAAGCTGCCCACGGCCCACGGCGAGCTCCTGCTGCCCGATCGACGCGAAGTTCCCGCGCGAGGCCTGGGAGCGGCTGGAGACAGCCTACGCCGAGGGCACAGCCGGCCGAGATCGCCAGCGCAGGCAAGGCGTTCGAGAACGCCATCCGCACCGAGGGCAAGCGGATCTGCGAAAAGTACATCGCCCCGCCCGTAACGACGAACTTCGCCATCATGTTCCTCCCCACCGAGGGCCTCTACGCGGAGGTGATGCGCCGCGACGGCCTGCAGGCAGACATTCAGCAGAACTGCCGGGTCACCATCGCCGGGCCCAGCACCCTTTCAGCCATCCTGAACAGCTTCCAGATGGGCTTCCATATGCTCCAACTACAGCAAAAGGGCGACGAGGTCTGGAAGGTCCTCGCCTCGGCACGCGCCCAGTTTGGGAAGTTCGAAGACCTGATGACCAAGATGGACGACCAGGTCAGCAAGGTGCAGAAGACCATCCAGGAGGTCGGGACGCGGACCCGGGTCATCAACCGGACGCTTCGCGACGTCAGCCTGGACGAGGCTGATCCCAAGCTGGGCAATGGACATGGCAGCGGGCACGGCAACGGGAATGGCACAACAGGCGCAAAGAACGGCTACGGTGCACTTCTGCCGATGCTGGTCGCGAACGAAGAATGAAGCCCTTATGCGGTGGCGGTCGCGCTCGCCTTGCGTCCCGAATCCCGAAAGAAGCGCCGTCGGCGGCACGAAACGCACTCCCAGGGGTAAAAGCCGAGCCACGTGAACAGCGTGCGCTCCATGAGCGTGACACGGTTGATGCGACGGAACAGACCGGGGCTGCAGCGGCTGCAATAGCGGCGTGTATCCACAGTCTGCGTGCGGCTGCCGCCCAAGCCCCGGCCGTCTCCATTCATGCAGACATGCTACCCGAAGATTTCCTTCATACTGACGCGTTCTTTACACGTGCCGAACGCGTCAGTATGCTTGGGCACTGAGGCTGGGTCCGACGCAGTGCGTTTTGCGGGACCCGCTACCGGTATTGAGGACAGAGGAGATTGGAAGCGATGGCAGCAGTTGACGAGAAGGTGAAGCAAATCATTGTCGAGCAGCTTCAGGTGGATGAAGCCGAGGTAACACCGGGAGCAAGCTTCCAGGAAGACCTGGGCGCCGATTCACTCGACGTCGTCGAACTGGTCATGCAGTTTGAAGAGGCCTTCGACATCCAGATCCCGGACGAGGACGCCGAGAAGATCAAGACGGTCAAGGATGCAACCGACTACATCGAGCAGCACCAGAAGACCAAGTAAGCACACCGCATCGTGGAAACGGAAGGGCAGTCAAGGAAGATGGAGCAGCGTCGCGTCGTCATCACAGGGCTCGGTTTGATCTGCGGAGTCGGCAACACCGCACCCGAGATCTGGGAAGGCCTGATGGCCGGTCGCAGCGGCGTTGCCGATATCACCGCCTTCGACCTTGAAGGCCATCCCGTCCGCATCGCGGCCGAAGTGAAGAACTTCGACCCGCACAAGTTCATCCCGGTGAAGGAGGCCCGCAAGATGGGCCGCTTCATTCACTTTGCGATGGCGGCGGCGCAGGAGGCCATGGAGCACTCCGGTCTCCAGGTGACCGCCGAGATCGCCGACAACGTCGGGGTCCACATCGGTTCGGGCATCGGCGGATTCGACATCATCGAGCGGGAACACACGGCGTTGATGAACGGCGGCCCGCGCCGCATCTCTCCCTTCTTCATCCCGGCGTCCATCGTGAACCTAGCTGCCGGGCACGTCAGCATTCGGTGGGGTGCGAAGGGACCGAACGAAGCGACGGCCACAGCCTGCACGAGCTCCGCGCACTCGATCGGCGATGCCTTCCGCATCATCCAGCGGGGCGATGCGGATGCCATGATCGCGGGCGGCGCAGAAGGCGCGATCACTCCGCTCTCTGTCGGCGGCTTTGCGGCAATGAAGGCGCTCTCCACCCGCAACGACGATCCGACACACGCCTGCCGTCCCTGGGACAGGGACCGCGATGGCTTTGTCGTCGGCGAAGGTGCGGGCATCCTCATCCTGGAGGAACTGAACTTCGCCCAGGCACGCGGCGCCAAGATTCTCGCCGAAGTCATTGGTTACGGCATGAGTGGGGACGCCTTCCACATGACCGGGATGGCACCGGAAGGTGAAGGCTGTCGCCGTGCGATGATGAACGCGCTGAAATCGGCCGGCATCACGCCGGACAAAATCGATTACGTGAACGCCCACGCTACCTCCACCCCGCTCGGCGACGCGCTCGAGTCCAAGGCGATCGAAGCGATTTTTGGCGAGCGGGCCCTGAAGGGCGAATTGTTGGTGAGTTCCACCAAGTCCATGACCGGTCACCTGCTCGGCGGGGCCGGTGGGCTGGAAGCCGGCATTAGCGTCATGGCGATGGAGCACCAGACGGCGCCTCCAACGATGAACCTCGAGAACGTAGATCCGGCCTGCCGCTTGAACTACGTCCGGAACAAGCCCCAGAAGGCAAAAATCGACTATGTCCTCTCCAACAGCTTCGGCTTTGGCGGAACGAATGGCTCGCTGGTCTTCAAGCGGTGGGGCGCAGAGTAACGAGGGTTCGATCCGGATCAAGGCCCGCGTCAAGCGGGCCTTTCGGTTTTCATCTCCCCTTCACCTGCCCCACCCCGTCACGATCGTCCCTGCCGCATCACACGCAGTGGAGGATGGGATGGCATATCTGAAGGTGAGCAAAGAGAACAGCGCAGACATCGAGCTCTATTACGAAGACCGCGGTGACGGCAAACCGGTGCTGCTGATACACGGATGGCCTTTGAACGGCGCCTCCTGGGAGCGGCAGGCCAGTGCTTTGCTCGCGGCAGGGTACCGTGTGATCACGTATGACCGCCGCGGCTTTGGCCACAGTTCCAAGCCCTACGCCGGCTACGACTACGACACCCTGGCCAAGGACACGGCAACGCTGCTCGAATCATTGGACCTGAAAGATGTGGCCCTGTTTGGGTTCTCCATGGGCGGCGGCGAGGTCGCTCGCTACATGGGGAAATACAACGACGGCCGCGTCACCAAGTGCGGCTTCGTAAGCTCCATCGCCCCTGCGCTGCGCAAAGACGGCGGCAACGGGGAAGGCGTCGACCCGGCGCTCTTCGAGCAGATCAAGGGCATGATTGAAGCCGATCGCTTCGATCAGCTCCAGAACTTCCTGAAGCTGTTCTACAACTACGGCCTGCTGTCTCACTCCGTCTCGCAGGCCAAGCTCGACGCCGACTTCATCGTCGCATCGCAGGCAAGCTACGGGGCCATGCTCTTCTGCGTCGACGCCTGGCTGGAGGACTTCCGCGACGATGTGAAGCAGATCAAAGTGCCAACCCTGGTAATCCACGGAGACTCGGACAAGATCATCCCCCTGGAAAACAGCGGCGGCCGCCTCCCCGCGCTTGTTCCCTCGGCCAGGCTGCACGTCATCAAGGACGGTCCGCATGGCTTGATCTGGACACACGCGAACGAGGTCAACACTGCCCTGCTTGAGTTCCTGAAGGCCTGAAGGTCGAGCGGCTGGGATGCGCATTTCGCGGTCCGCGCCCCAGCCGCCCTTGTGCCCCTGTTGCCTACATCGCTCTAGGTGTTGATCGCAGCCATAGCCGTGCGGAACAAAACGACCAGCACGAACCAGCCAAACACCGCGATGTATCCGGCGCTGCGCTTGGTTCGCGCCACGATCGACAGGCCGATGCCGAGCAGCACCATCGTCCAGATCGTAAACAGATCAAGCGACGTGAGAAGCGTCTTCAACGCTCCGGGTGTGTCAATGTAGTAGCCAGGATTGCTGCCCAGCATTGCCTGGGTGGTAAAGGTCTCTGGACTTCGGCCCGCCCACAGCATCACCGCAGCCAGCAGGCCAGCGATCATCCCAGGCAGGGCGGCATACATCCCAACGCAGAAGACCCGGCCATACGTCGCAGATCCTCCAAAGCCAAAGTTGATGGTCGGCCAGAGAAGCAGCGCGGCAAGTGCGACGAACGCCAGGTTGAGTAACGGCCCGGCGTAAAAGCCTCCTCGAAAGCTGTACTGCATGATCTTCTGCCGAGTGGCCACCTGATCTGCAGGCAGTGAACTCATCTGGTCGGATAGTTTGGGATTGGCATGGATCTCGTTCTCCACCAACTGCTGCCACCCGACCTTTGCCTGGATCGTTGCGGTGAGCACATACCCTGAAACAAGCAGCAGCAGGAACGGCAACCACCAACTCGCACTGCGCAGCACATCCGTAAAGGTCTTCGTCGGTGCGACAAAGGTATCGACTACACGTTCGGTCTGCGAGAGGGGCTTGCCCTCTACGGCCAATACCTGATCCGGCATATAGCACTCCGTCTTTCAAGACACTGCGAGATTTGTTCGCCAGTGTATACGGGAAGTGCCTGGTCGCCGTTCAACTTTCTTTCGTGCGCATTCGGAAAGGGTCAGCCCTCCGTCGCGGTACCCACGGCAACCAGCATCTGCGCCGCGAAGGACAGGCCGCGCTTGCCTGCCGGCGAAGTCATCTGGCGCAAGATGCGAAACATGCTCGGCGTCTCCCCGCTCGACTTGGAAGCTTGCATCGTCTCGTCCATCGCCTTTGCCAGGCGGTGCAGCATGTCTGGATCCAACGAACCGACAATCCGCGCCAGTGCAATCAGGTTGCGTATCGCATTGATCGACTCCGGCATCACGAGCGCTGCAGCCAGCTTCCCCGCGATGACGTCACGGCCGCCCATCAAGCCGTTTAACAGGTCCAGGATGCCCTGATCATGCGCTGATTGCAGCAGGTCCCACGCGACCAGCAGCGCCTCCGCATGCTCGCGCGGAGCGGCTTCCACCTTGCGCATCAGTTCCAGGTGGGGATCGACCGGTTGCGGCGTGAATGTAATCGGCTGTGCCATGTTGTGCCCCTTTTTCCCTCTGTTCGTATTCGTTCTTACGACCGCTCAGTCGTCTTGATCTGCACCAGCTTGTCCTGGACCCGTGTACCTGGAAGCCAGTAATCCTCGCGGGCCCACTTCTTCTCAACCTCAACGCCGTCCGTGGGAGTGCGCGAGCCAAAGCGGAAGTTTCTGCGCGGCAGCGGCGGCTCGCCAACCTGATCGAGCACCGTCATCTTGACCGCAAGTTCCTTGTATGCGGGCGTGTGCGTAGCGCGGTCCACGTGCATACCGGTCAGCTTGTTCACCGCTTCCTGTGTAGAGATCATCGGCAGATACATCTGCCTGCCAACCACGCGCGTTGTGATCAGAACGGGAAGCCGCAGCTGCCCATAGTTGTTCTCTATGCGCACGAACTGACCCGTTTGCAACCCGCGCTCCTGCGCAAGTTCGGGCGAGACCTCGAGAAAAATACCGGGCGTGATGGCCTTGATGCCCGGCACACGAAAGCTCATGTTTCCTTGTTCAAAGTGCTCAAGCAGCCGGCCGTTGTTGACGTGCAGATCATAAAGTTCGCCAAGCTGCTCGCTGGGTGGAACGTACTCCAGCGGATGGAATCTCGCCTTGCCGTCCGGGAACGGGAATTCTTTGGAGTACAGCAATGGTTCGTCGCTGCCGTCCGGATGCACGGGCCACTGCAGGCTCTTGTAACCCTCCAGGCGCTCGTAGTTCACACCGGCAAAGGTTGGCGTCAGCTTCGCAACCTCGTCCATGATCTCGGATGGGTGCTTGTAGTCCCAACCACCGGCACCGCCCATGGCCTTCGCAATCATCTGGATGATCTCCCAGTCAGGCTTCGAGTCTCCGAGTGGCTCCCATACTTTGTATAGCCGCTGAACACGGCGCTCCGTGCTCACGAAGGTGCCGTCCTTCTCAAGCGACGGCGCAGCAGGAAGGACCAGATCGGCGTACTTGCAGGTCTCCGAAAAGAAGATGTCCTGCATCACCAGAAAGTCCAGCTTGGACAAGGCCTCGCCGACGTCAACGGCATTCGCATCGGAGGTGATCGTGTCTTCGCCCTTGATGTACATCGCGTGCAGCTTGCCTTCATGTACGGCAGCGATCATCTCGCGATTGTCCAACCCGGGCTTGGTGGGGAGCGTCACGCCCCAGTGCGCTTCAAACTTGCCGCGCACCTCTGCATTGTCGATCTTCTGGTAACCCGAATAGACATCCGGCATCGCGCCAAAGTCGCTGGCACCCTGAACGTTGTTGTGTCCACGCAGCGGGTACGCACCTGTGCCGGGCCGCTTGAACTGCCCCATCGTCAGCAGCAGATTGCAGATCGCCGTCGAGGTATCCGATCCACCGCAGTGCTGCGTTACACCCATGGCCCACAGCGCACAAACGCGCTCGGCCGCAGCGATTTCATCAGCCACCTGCTTGAGTTGGTCGACGCTCAGGCCTGTAACTTTCTCCGCATACTCCAGCGTGTAAGGCTCGAGGCTCTTTCGGAACTCATCCCACTTGTTTACCCACACGTCGATGAATGTCTGGTTGTGCCGGCCCGTGTCGATCAAGTGCTTGGTCACCGCCATGACCCAGACTTCGTCAGTTGATGGGTTTGGATGAAGCCAAAGGTCTGCACGTTCCGCCATCTCATGTTTGCGCAGATCGGCAACAATGATCCGTTGTCCGCGGAGCTTCTGCGAGCGCTTCACGCGCGTCGCAAGGACCGGGTGGCTCTCCGTCGTGTTGGACCCCACAATGATGACCAGGTCCGCAATCTCAATGTCGGAGATCGAGCCGGAATCGCCGCCATAGCCAACCGTGCGGTTCAGCCCCATGGAGGCCGGGGTCTGGCAGTACCGGCTGCAATTGTCCACGTTATTCGTGCCGATCACGGCACGCGCCAGCTTCTGCATCAGGAAGTTTTCTTCATTGGTGCACTTCGAAGATCCGATAAAGGCCAGCGCATCCGGTCCGTGTTGCGATTTGATGTGCGTGAAGCGATCGCGCACGATCGCAATCGCTTCATCCCACTCGATCTCAACAAAAGTCTGGCCCACACGCTTCAACGGCTTGACGAGACGGTCTGACGAGTTCGCGTAGTCCCATCCGAACTTCCCCTTGATGCACGTGGAGATACCGTTTGCCGGCCCATTCTGCGGCTCCACTTTGAGGATGTGCCGGTCGCGCGTCCAGATGTCGAAACTGCAGCCCACGCCGCAGTACGTACACACAGTCTTGGTGCGTTTCGCACGCTGCTTGCGCATCTCCGCTTCCATCGTAGAAAGCGCTAGAATCGCCGGGTATCCTGTCGACGGCTCGATTCCCTTGACGGCCGCAATCATGTCGTCCAGCGCCTTCGGCGGCAGGCCAGTGAGGTAGCCCGTGTGGCCCACCATGCCCTTTTCCATCAGCGCATTGCATGGGCATACGGTGACGCAATGCCCGCAGCTCACGCAGCTCGAGCCGTCGATCTGCTCGCCGCCATCCCACATCACGCGCGGCATTTCGCGCTCCCAACTGATGGTCAGGGTCTCGTTTACCTGGACGTTCTGGCACGCCTCCACGCAGCGACCGCACAGGATGCACTGGCTCGGGTCGTACCGGTAAAACGGATTGGAGTGGTCCTGCTCGTAACCCTTGGTTCGAAACTCGCGCTTCTGGTGCTGCACGTCCAGTTCGGAAGTCACATTGTGTACCGTGCAGTTGCCGTTGTTGTTGTCGCACACGGTGCAATACAGATTGTGATTCTCCAGGATGCGGTCAAAGGCCTCCCGCTTGGCCACATCGGAGCGGTCGTTGGCGGTCTCCACCACCTGCCCGGCGGCGACCTGCGCGTCACAGGAGCGTACCAGCTGGCCATTCAGTTCGACGATGCAGGTGTCACAGGATCCAATCGCGCCCATGGGCTGCAGGTAGCACACCTGCGGGATGCCCGTGATGCCTTCGATCGCCGCCTTGCGGTTAATAGCCTCGATTAGCGGCTCACCCACCTCGGCCGCGATCGTCAACCCATCGATCTCGATCCAGGTATCGGGAACAAACGGCACAGGGGAATTCAGCAGGGGCTTCGGGTGGTGCTTGGAACGGTCCATCGTAGCGAGATAGATGCGCGATTGCCGAGGGACGTAGCTCCGTCCCGGCCTCATGCAACACGACCGTTCATCCCGCGAACAGTACGCCTTCGTCCTTCACGGCCGGGCCGCACACCAGCGGTACTGGTCAACTCCTCTGGGAACCCAATATCTGCTGCGCGGCGCGCAAACCGGTGCGCAACGCCGCGTGTACTGTGCCCCAGTGTCCCGTTGTGTCGGTATGCTCGCCGGCAAAGAACAGGGTGTCCGCCTCGGGCACCGTCATGGCCTCCGGGGCATCCAGCGCGCCCGCGCGCACATAGCTGTAAGCGCCCAGGGCAAACCGGTCGTCGCTCCAGTCGTACGTGTGCACACTGACCAGGGCGGCTCGCACCTCCTCGGATGGTATGCCGAACACTTCCGCCAGTTCGCGGCAGGCGATCTCGGCAAGCTGGTCAGAACTCTTGCCCCGCAGCGCAAGGGAACGCGGCCCGCCCGACCACCCCGCGAGCGTCGGCAGATCTTCGCGCTCCGGATGCCGCGTCCACCAGACCGGGGGCATACGCTCCCGGGTGAACACAAAACTCATGGTCTTCAGCAAATCCGCAGACACCCCTGGAGCGCGTTCCCACCAGCGCTCGCGAAAGATCATGGTGAAGCGCACCACGTGACCCATCATCATGCGTCGTGCCTCAAAGAGCGGCCTCGGCTCGGGTTCAATGCGCACGCTTCCCGGAGCGCTCGCATTGGCCGCCTGCAGTACCCCCAACGGCAGGGTGATCAGGCAGCGCGGAGCACGCACATCGGCCCCCCGCGTGCTGACCACTACTTCACCAGGACGCCATCGCACCGCGTGCACCTCACACCCCAGCCGGATCGTGCCTCCGGCCGCCTGCACGCGCGCAGCGAGGAACTCCGTAAGCTGGGCGTAGCCGCCGGGCAGATGCCACGCACGGTCGCCGTCGATGGCCTCCTCGGCCCGCTGTTGCACCCCCAGCGAACGCGCACTGATCCGTCGAGCGTCGGCCGCGTTGAAGCCCTCAACGTAGCCCGTCAGGGCCTTCCTGTTCCAGTCAGGAATTTTGCTGGTGGCCAGCCACTCCGCGAAGGGAACATCCTCCCCGGCCAAATCCGCGAGCCCGTCCAGTGGCCCCGTGACGTCCATGCCCCCGTCTGCTTCATCCGCGGCCAGTCCTGCACCAGTATGGTCCTCGGTCAGCATCGCGCCATCCCGTTCAACGGCCCTGGCCCCGGACTCCTCAATCAAGTTCCACAGCTCCGGGGCGCGCCCGTGAACGAACTCCGCTCCATGTTCCACCAGCGTCTCTGCGCGCTCCGTGAAGATCCGGCCCCCCACGCGATCCCGCGCCTCCAGAACGATTACCTCCGCGCCGCCTTCCGCGAGTACCCGCGCGGCCGCCAGCCCAGCCGCCCCTGCCCCCACGACGATCACGTCCGTCACCCGGTCCTGCACCTTTGCCTCGGTCTCCTGCGCCGGCCGCAGGTTCCCCCTGACAGGAAACCTCGCCGCGCTTCAACATAAGACGCGCAAACCACCGCAGCGAATCAACAACCTTCGGTGGCGCACACAGCCGACAAGGTCACGCGGGCAGGCGACCTCACACAAGACCGCATGACCCTCTTTGCTCCAGCGCAAACAGGAACCAGCCTCCGCACGCTAAAGTGTGGCAGCAACTGCCAGGCCAGAAGGGTATCGGGACTCCATCATGCGGCTCAACGCCTCCTTATTTTTCGTAGTTTTATGGGCGGCAGCCGTTCCCAGCTTCGCCCAGAGCGCCGGCTCGCTTTACAAAACAGCCGTAAAAGCGCAGAACAAGGGCAACTACGACACTGCGTATGAGGCGTTACGGGAAGCGCATGCAAAAAAGCCGAACGACCCTGCCTACACCGCGGCTTATCTGAAGGCTCGTCTGTACGCCGCATCCCAGCACCTCCAGGCCGGCCAGAATCTTCGCGATGTGTACAAGCTGCAGGACGCGATGACAGAGTTTCGCCGCGCCGCAGAGATCGATTCCAGCAACTTCGAAGCCTTTCAGGAAATCCGGCGTACCGCCGAGCTGATCAACAAACAGCAGAACATGCATCAGCCCCCAACCGCGGGCCATGCACAGGAGGTCTCCGCCGTGGCGAGGGCGGCCTCGTCCGCGGCGCCGCCGGTCACCCTGGCTTCATTCCCGAGCGAGGCGGTGAGCCTTCACCTCACTGCGCCTTCCGACGTGATCTATAAAACGGTTGGCAAACTGGCCGGCCTGAATGTGCTGATCGACCCGGAGTACAAGCCCCAGAAGATGACGCTGGAGGTGAAGGACGTTGACCTGCGCGACGCTCTTTCCATGGTCGCTTTGCAATCAAAGACATTCTGGAGACCCGTCTCATCGAACACGATCCTGGTCTCCTCCGACAGCAGCGGCAAGCGCAAGGACCTGGAACAGAACGTGATGATGACGTTCTATCTTAAGAACGCGTCCACACCGGCGGATCTGCAGCAAGCCGCCGCGACCCTCAAGGGCATTCTTGACATCACACGCATCCAGACCACGCCTGAGCTGCGCTCCCTCACAATTCGCGCTACACCGGATCAGCTAGTGCTCGCCGAGAGGCTCCTCCGCGAGATCGACAAACCAAGGGCCGAAGTGATGATTGAAGTGGCCGTGCTGGAGGTCAGCCGGGGCAAGATCTTGAATCTGGGGGTCAATCCGCCCACCAGCATCTCTGCCTCGGTGGAGCCTACCGCCGGCGGCACTGGCGGTGCAGGTGGGCTTACCATCAGCTCACTCGGATCAGCCTTCAATTCCAACAAAGTCGCCGTCAGCATCCCCGGGGCCTCGCTCACTGCGTTGATGTCGGACAACAACACCAAAGTCATCCAAAAGCCACAGATCCGAGCTATGGATAGCGAAAAGGCCTCGCTCAAGATCGGCGACCGCATTCCTGTTGCAACGGGCTCCTACCAGAGCGGTCTCAGTAACGGCGTGAATACGCAGTTCACGTACATCGACGTCGGTGTCAACGTGGACATCGTTCCCTATGTGCATGGGAACCGCGATGTGACCTTGAAGATGGCCTTTGAGGTCTCCACGGTGACCGGAGAGACGACTGTGGACGGCGTAACAGAACCCACCATTGGGCAGCGCCGCATCGAACACCAGGTCCGCCTCGCCGATGGCGAGGTGAACCTCATCGGCGGCATTCTGCAGGACTCAGAGACGCATTCCATGAGCGGCTTACCGTGGATCTCCAAGATACCTATTCTTGGATACCTGTTCGGTCAGGAAAATCGAAACAAGCAGCAGACCGAAGTGATCTTCGCGGTTACACCGCACATCGTCCGCTCGCTGGATTCGACCGAGGGCGAAGAAAAGATGGTGGACATGGGAAGCGGCAGCACAGTCACCTACCGCACCGTCGACGCCACCCAGCCAGCGATAGCGCCGGGACCCTCGAAAGAGCTCACCTCTCTACCCGCCGGTCAGACGAACCCCGCCCGTGAAGCAAAGGCCGTGGTCGTGCCGAAACCCTGAGCCAACCGCCCCCTGCCTAACCCCAAAAGCAGCGTCGGCCGAGGATCCCTATCAGCCTCCATCTCGCGCCCCCCACGGGGCTTGTACGTTGCGCCAATGCTGCAGACCACCACGCGCCAGAACGTTTTACTCGGCGCTCGCGGCCCATCAAACGATTACATCGCAAGCGTGCTTAGTGGAACTGATTGCCGGGTTCCGGTCAGGTCCATTGGGGTAGCCCGAGCGGGGCCTTTTGGAACTCTGGAAGCAGCGGAATCCTCTGTTCCCGTCAACTGGCTGAAGCGCTCGAGATTATTGATGAGCACCGCTTCACGACGTGGCACCAGAAGTTCAAGTTCTTTCCACCTTGAAAGCAGCCGGCTCACGGTAAACAGCGTGGTCCCAGTCATCTGTGCGAGTTCTTCCCGTGAAAAGAAGACCTCTACCCCGTCCGTGCCGGTTCGGCCAAACTGCCGTGCCAGGCGAACGATGGCGCACGCAACACGGCGCTCTACCTTGTCTGAAGACAGCTCACTATAACGCTCCTGCAGTTCCGAAAGCTGTTTCGAGAGAATGACGCGAATGTTGCCGCTCAGGCTCGGCATTCTGCGGAACATGTCCTCCACCACGATTGAGCTCCAGCTCAGAACGCGGCAGGGGTTCACGGCCTCAGCGCTCACGCTGTGGGTTCTCGGGCCTGCATGGATGCCGACATCAACAGCCTCGGACGCGCCGCACAAGCCGACGATGACCTCTGCGCCACTTAGATTTGTCACGCTCAACTTGACGCATCCGCCGCGCAGCATCAGCAGGCTGCGTACTGGTTCGCCTTGGCGAAACAGCGTTTCGCCGCGACGGAACACCTTGGATCTGGCGATCTCCGCCAGTTGCATGAGTTGCGTACCATCCATCCCCTGAAACAGGGAGGACCGGCGAAGGATGGTAACGCGCTCTTCGAGCTCATTCCGTAGACCGGGAATGCTTGCGTACTTTGCGGGCTCAGTGGAACAGTATGACGTTTGCACAGCTTGCCTCTCCTAGATTTTTAAAGACACACGGGGTTGCAGTCTCCGGAAATGAAACCCGGGACGGGCGCGCCCTCGTTAGTACACGTGCGCCTTGAAGTGGAACTGCAATCTAACTCAAGCTGCAAAAGAGTTTCTTGTGACCCGGATCACAACCACCGGGTGTAACCACAGCCGCTCTCCGCTACGAACACAACCTTGGCGGTAGGTTGCATTTCGCGCCATTCCACGTGAGTCACCAGTCCCTGGTGACTTTGTAACTAGCTTGTTGTTTTTGTTGGCAAAAGCCGCAGTTAGTCCTCGGTTCGTTACTTCCGTAAGTTCAATGAGCTGTGATTTGAATCACAATTTGGTGACCGTTTTCTCAGGCATCGTGAGGAACACTCACCTACGGCGTGTTTCGTCTATGCACCGTCGCTCTACACGTTGCACCTGCATGTAAGAGGTGCTTTACGGGTTCCCAAACAGGCCCTGCAGCAGGAGGTTCCCCTTGTCCGCACTTCGCGCATCCACACGATCGATCTTGCTCGTTGGGGGCGGGCTCGGCCTCTTAGCCGTCTTTGTCGGGGTGCATCACGCGCACTCTTACGCCCCCACAGTCCAGGCCAGCACCAGTCCCAGGATTCTCTTCTACCAGGATCCTATGCACCCGTCCTATCGCTCCGACAAGCCAGGGAAAGCGCCGGACTGCGGCATGGATCTCGTGCCGGTCTATGACGAATCAGGCACCAAAGAGGGGGGGCATAGCTCTGCTGTCCGCGTGACCCCGCAGGCGCATCGGCTGATTGGACTGGAGACCGCCCGGGTGGCGGCTTCCACCACGGAGCGGCCGTTCGAAACCACTGGCAAGGTTGTCCCCGACGAGAGCCGCGTCTACAAGGTGAGTGCGCTTGCTGATGGCGTAGTGCGCTCAGTTGCGCCGCTGGCTGTGGGCAGTCCAGTTGCAAAGGATCAACGGCTGGCCACCTACTTCGTGCCCACGCGTGAGCTCTACAACGCAGTGCAGGCCTTTGTCCTGGCATCGGGATCCTATGAGGCTTCCGCCGCGTCACACGACAGCGCAGCCTTGAAGGGCTCTCAGGCCCAGGCCCGCGTGGAAGAAGAATTGCTGCAGAGCTACGGCCTCAGTTCACAGCAGATTCGTGACCTTGCCCGCACACACGAAGTCACGCGCGACATCGATCTGCGCTCACCGGCTTCGGGCGTCATTCTGGAACGCGAAGTCTCCTCCGGACAAGCCGTACAGAAGGGCGCAGAGGTCTTTCGCGTCGCAGATCTGCGTTCCGTATGGGTGCTCGCAGATGTGTACGAGCAGGATGCTGCACCGCTGAGGACCGGTCAGGCCGTGAAGGTGCTGTACGCCGGCAAGGAATACCTGGCCCGGGTTGGTGCTGGACGAGAGTTCGACGCCGCCAGTCACACGACGAAGGTACGACTCCAGGTCAGCAATCCCAACCTCGTCCTGCGGCCCGACATGTTCGTCAACGTGCGATTGAGCGGCCCAGGGAACAGCCATCTCGTCGTGCCTTCCGATGCGGTTCTGAATACAGGCACACGGAAGATCGTCTTCATCGCAGCGGCGGACGGTTCCTTCGCACCAAGAGAGATCACGGCGGGCGAGGAGCATAACGACCAGGTCGACGTAATGGCCGGGTTAGCACCCGGTGAGGAGGTTGTAACTCACGGCGCCTTCCTTCTCGACTCAGAGAGCCGCCTGCAACTGCGTTCTGCCCCGAAGGTGGTCCCGACCGCATCGCACAGCAGTGACGCTTCTGTGGTCGATCCAGAGTGCGGCATGCCGGTAGAGCATATTGATCCTGCGCTGTCTGAAATGCAGGATGGCAAGCGCGTGTACTTCTGCTCCCGGACATGCAAGCGCAAGTTTGATTCAAAGCACAGCGGCACCAAGGCAGTGGAGTCATCCATGAAGGCCGCGCTATGATCCGGCGGATTGTTGCACTTTCGGCCCGGCACCGTATTGCCGTCATTCTTCTGACATTGCTTGCCTGCGTCATCGGATGGATGTCGATGCGGTCGATTGCCATCGATGCTGTGCCGGACCTGTCACAGACCCAGGTGATCATCGTCTCGAAGTGGGATCGCAATCCAGGTACCGTCGAAGACCAGGTCACCTACCCCATCGTCAGTGCACTGACCGGCGCACCAAAGGTGAAGACTGTCCGAGGCATCTCTGACTTCGGTGCGTCGTTCGTGTATGTCGTCTTCGACGAAGGAACGGACATTTACTGGGCACGCGCCCGAACGGAGGAATACCTCGCCCCGATCCTCAGCTCCCTGCCCGCGGGAGTGGAGACACGATTGGGTCCGGACGCAACCAGCCTTGGCTGGGTGATGCAATACGCTGTTGTGGACACCACCGGCAAGCGCGACCTCGCACAACTTCGCTCGGTCCAGGACTGGTACATCCGCAGTCATCTGCGCTCTGTTCAGGGCGTGAGCGAGATCGCTACCATTGGTGGATTCCAGAAGCAATACCAGGTCAACGTCGACCCCCGCAAGCTACGCGAATACAACCTAGATCTACGCCAGGTCACCGAGGCCGTTCGCGGTTCCAACTCTGAAACAGGAGCTCGTTTGCTCAGTTTTGGTGATGCCGAATACATGGTCCAGGGCATGGGGTATCTCAGTTCGCGTAGCGACCTCGAGGGGACCGCGGTCGCAACTTCGCCTGACGGCACGCCGATCACGCTCAAGCAAATCGGTCAGGTAACTACAGGCCCCGAGATGCGCCGTGGCGTAGCGGATCTTGATGGCGGAGGAGAAGCCGTCACCGGCATTGTGGTGATGCGCAACGGTGAAAGCGTAACGGACGTCCTTGCTCACGTGAAGCAAAGGATCGCGGAGATCACACCCGGGCTCCCCGCCGGCGTGCAGATTGTCCCGATCTACGACCGCTCCCACCTGGTGCACGATGCCATCAGCAACCTGGAGTGGGCCATCGCCGGGATCATCGTCATTGTCATGCTGGTGATCTTCCTGTTCCTGTGGCACATCCCCAGCGCGCTCATTCCGGCGCTCACGCTACCCGCGGCTCTGCTTATTTCCTTCATCCTGTTTCGCGCTTTTGGACTGTCTGCAAACATCATGTCGCTCTGCGGCATCGCCATCGCTATCGGCGCTCTTGTCGACGCTTCCATCGTCGTCGTCGAGCAGACACATAAGCGGTTGGAAATCTGGCGCCTGAGCAACAGCACGCTCGACCCTGAGACTGTCATTGTGGCTGCAGTGCAGGAAGTAGCCCGGCCCAGCTTCTTTGCACTGCTTGTCATTGCGGTCTCCTTTTTACCCGTCATCTTCCTGCCAGGCGAAGAGGGCAAGCTCTTTCGCCCCCTGGCCCTCACGAAGACTTTTGCGATGCTTGCCGGGGCTGTCCTCGCCATCACATTCGACCCCGCATTACGCCTCACCTTCCTGCGCTGGGGAGGCGTTCACTCGATGTCCCGGGGGTTCAAGAGCGTGGTGAACAGGTTCACTGGTGTTGGTGCTCAACAGGAGGAGCGTAACCCTATCTCGCGCTTCCTGGTCCGCCAATATCAACCCACCCTGGTTTGGGCCCTGGAGCACCGGTTCGTCGTAATTTCATGCGCTGTGGTCGTAATGCTCGCAACGGTGCCGTTGGCCCTCTCATTTCAGTCTGAGCTCATGCCGCCTCTTGAAGAAGGCTCGCTGCTCTACATGCCTACCATGCCGACCGGCATCTCTATCGCGGCCGCGACAGACTTCCTGCAAGAGACCGACGCCGTGATCAAGAGCTTCCCAGAGGTAGACCACGTGCTGGGAAAGGCCGGGCGCAGCGACTCCGCAACCGACCCTGCCCCACTCTCCATGCTGGAGACGGTGATCACACTGAAGCCTGAGCGGGAGTGGCCGCACATCCACACCTGGTACTCGGATTGGACGCCCCGCTTTGCCCAACCGGCGCTGGCCAGGATCACACCCGACCACATCTCGACTGAAGAATTGGTGCGGCAACTTGATCTGGCATTGAAGGCTCCGGGCGTCGCCAATGGCTGGACCATGCCCATCCAGGGCCGCATCACCATGCTGTCGACAGGCGTGCGCACGCCGCTCGGAGTCAAGGTCGCGGGCAGTGATCCTCAAACCATCCAGGCGTTAGAAGACCAGGTGGAGCACGCTCTACAGTCAGTTCCGGGCGCACGCAGCGTCTATGCTGAACGGAACCTTGATGGCTACTTTGTAGACGTACGCTGGAACCGCAGCGCGCTGGCTCGGTACGGCATTTCGGTGCAGGGCGCGCAGGAAGCTTTCTCCACCGCGGTGGGCGGGGAGAACGTCACAACCACCATCGAAGGTCGGGAACGCTACCCCGTGAACGTGCGCTACATGCGCGACTTTCGCAGTGATCTGTCATCCCTCGCCCACGTCCTGATCCCGACCAGCACACCAGGCCACCCGGTACCGCTGGGCGAGCTGGGTGAGGTACAAAAGACAACCGGCCCCGCCATGCTCCGCGATGAGGATGGCCTGCTCACCGGCTATGTCTACATCGACACCCCCGATTCAGCCGTGGGTTCCTTCCTGTCACAGGCACAGCCCATCCTGGATAGCCTCGCCCTTCCGGCAGGCTACAGCCTTCACTGGACCGGCCAGTTTGAAGCCGTGCAGCAGGTACACTCGCGTCTGCGGATCCTTGTGCCCGCCACGTTGCTGATGGTCGCTCTGCTCCTGTGGCTAAGCACCAGGTCGATACCAAAAACCGCGATGGTCCTGCTGGCGGTTCCGTTCTCGCTCGTCGGCGCGTTCTGCGCACTGGCGCTGTTTCACTACAACATGAGCACGGCCGTGTGGATCGGGCTCATCGTGCTGCTTGGGGTGGATGCGGAGACGGGTATCTTCATGCTGCTCTACCTTGATCTCGCACTCCAGGAGCGGCGCGCCCTGGGCTTGCTCCTCGATCGCCTGCAACTCCGTGAGGCCGTCCTGGCCGGGGCGGCTCACCGCATTCGGCCCAAGGTGATGACCGTCGCGACCATGCTCTTCGGGCTTCTTCCTGTGTTAGTGTCCACCGGCCCCGGCGCACTCATCATGAAGCACATCGCGGTCCCTGTCATTGGCGGGCTCGTCTCTTCGTTCCTGATGGAATTGCTCCTCTATCCCATCGTGTTCGAAGCATGGCAGGATCGAAGGCTCTTCGGCACGGCGCCGCTACCCGCGCACGCCGAAGCTTCAAGGTCGGCCGTCCCCTGCTAAACGATCAATCGGACATTACCTCGGTCAATGTCAAAGAACTTAGCTGTAAGCCTGCTCAGAGCAAGTCCGGGCTGATTCTTCCATTCGGAAATGGAGAGGTACTGTCGTGCCCGGAATGCCTCGTTTAATCCCTTCAGCACACAAGGTCGTCCCGATTCGCGGGGCGCAACCGCTTCAGAAGAGCAACTCCGCTCATGTTCCTCGTGGGGAGAGCGTCCGCTCCATCCTCGTCTGCACTGACTTCTCCCCGGCCGCAGACGCTGCTTTCGAGGAAGGTGTTCGCCTGGCCCGCCTGGTGGGAGCCAAGCTCGCCGTGCTGCACGTAACGAGCGTAGCCGCGGCCGTAGAGGATCATCGAGACCGACGCCGCGCGCATGGCGAAGATACGTCAATCGCGCACACCTACCTCGCCATCTTCCTCGAACGGCTCCGGCTCTGTTTCCCTGGGGCTACCGTGATCCGGCGAGAGGGTCATGTCGCGGGAGAGATAGTGCGCGAAGCAGCCAACGGCCAGTACGACCTTGTCCTGATGGGGACGCACAACGATAACAAGTTCAAAAGCCTGCCGCTCGGAAGCACCGCAGAGCAGGTCATTCGCGAATGTCCGTGCCCTGTGCTGACCATGAGCCCAGCATCGCTCCACGAGAAACGAGCGTCATCCCGGCCCGTCATCGTCAGCGTTGATTTTGATCAACACGCACCAGGGGCGCTTGAGTTTGCCGCGGACCTGGCGGAGCGGGAGGGATCGCCTCTGCACTGCATTCATGTTGCGCCGTTCAGCCTGCGGGAGAGCGACTTCGCTTTCAGAAACATCCTTCACCGCGGGCTTCGCGCCTTCGCCTCCGGCATCGCCCCCCGTTGCGCGCTGACGTGCCGCGTCTTGTTCGGCAACGATGTGTCACAGGAACTGGTGACGTACGCCCGCGCAATGGATGCCGGTACGATGATCCTCGGCGTGCAGCGCCGGCCACAACTGATTGGCGATCTTCCTCCCGATCGCGTGTACCGCATCATCATGACGAGCCCCTGCCCCGTTCTGACGCGGCTCCACCCTCCTCCGGTCCATGCGCCGCCAATGATCTGAACGGCGGAAACCTGGGGAGTCATCCGGCTTGCCGGGCGTGCGCAGTTCTAGACGGGCTCCGCGAGCTTTGCTGGATCGAGGATCGTCATCGACGAGCCGCGGATGCGAAGCACGTTGCTGGCCTGCATTTTGGCAAGCAGCCGCGTCACGGTCTCGCGCGTAAGCCCGGCAAGACCGGCCAGATCCTCATGGGTGAGCGCCATCGTGAAGCGAGCGTCTGCCTGCCCGCCGGAGCCGCCCCGCGCCAATTCAAGGAGGACCGACCCAAGTCGGCCAGAAGCGGAGGGCATGAGTGAAAGCCTGCGTGCGTCAAAGAAGGCAAACTTGTACTCCTGCGACAGCGAACGCACTGCGTGCATGCAGGCCTCTGCATCCCGCTCGAGGAAGGCAAGCATGTCGCGTCGGCGCACACTCTTCACCTGGGTAGGAGCCAACGCTTTCGCCGATACTTCATACGGCATGCCTGCAGCCACTGCGCCCAACCCCAGCACGTCGCCCGCCGACGCAATCCTCACAATGCGTACACGCCCTTCACGAGACATGCAGAACAGCTTGAGTTGACCCGCACACAAGATAAAAACATTGTCGCTAGGATCGTCTTCGTGGAAGAGGAGCTCACCTCGTTGCAGGTGAAGCGTGGTCCCCATGGCGGAGAAGTCAGCCCAGGCGGGTGGGGATAGATTACAAAACGCACGCTCGCTCTTAAAAGAACATTGGGAGCAACTGGGCCCCTCGTGCTGTACGGAAGTCTGAAACATCGTCTTTTGTCCCAAAAAGGCAGACCCAAACAAAGGCCTGGAGTAAGTCTGTGAACCTTCTAAAACCGTAGAAAGAACCTATGAGGAGGCGTACGCGAAATCCTCAAAGATTCCTAAATTGATATCCTCAAGGGAATACCCGAGGCCTGCTCTCCGTGCTTCTTTAGCTCAAATCTGAAGCCTCTCCTCGCTAGCGGTGTCTTGCGGCGCCGGGCCAATGGCCCTCCCAGTGTCAGTGAGGTTTGAGAGTTGACGCTGGCTTCGTTTCTGCTCAGAGATGTCTGAGGCCGTGATGGCTACCCCATCGTCCAGGCGGACCGCTTGCACACGAATCCAGTCGCACGTCACCGTAGGGTCCTGAATGCGGAACTCTGTGACGAAGCGCTCGCCCGTCAGCAGGACACGCTTGTACGCCTCAAAGAGCCCGAGCGACAGGTTGGCAGGTAATAACTCACACATCTTGCCGCCCAGCAGTCGTTCCGCCGGGATCGCCACCATCTTGGAAACATTACTGTTCAGGTAGGTGAAGACAAAGTCTTCTACCTCGCCCTGCGGACTGCGCAGAGCCTCGCAGATATACAGCGCATCTCTGCTGCTCTCGGCGGCGGCGCGCAAGCGATCTCGTTCCTTGCGCAGGGTTGTCTCCATGCGCCGTAGCGCATCTTCCGCTCGCTTGCTTTCGGTGAGGTCACGCAGCACTTCGCCAAAGCCCATCAGGTGACCAGCCGAGTCCCGCATGGCGATCAAGATGGAATGTGCCCAGAAGCGAGCACCGTTCTTGCGAAGCCGCCATCCCTCACCCGCCCAGCGCCCCTCGCGCGCGGCCGTCGCCAGGCGCTTGCCCGGGGCTTCTACGTCAGACTCCTCCGCAACAAAGAACGCTGAGAAGTGCTGTCCAAGAACTTCCTGCTGACTGTAGCCAAGGATCGCCTCGGCACCAGGGTTCCAGGTCACCACCCGTCCTGCGCAGTCCAGCATGAAGATCGCGTAGTCTTCCACGGAGTTGACCAGCATCCTGAAGGGATGGCCGTCCTGTGTCAGCCGGGCTCTTCCATTCAAGACAGCAAGTTGGTCATTGGCTTCTGGCTGCAATGCCTTGCTCGCCAACCGGTAGCCTTTGCGGGGTACTGTCTGGATATATTCCTCGCCGTCCTCAAACTGTCCCAGGGTCCTGCGCAGAAGAAAGATGGTCTGGGTCAGGTTTCCGTCCTCGACGGTGAGCCCATGCCATATCCGGTCAAAAAAGGCCTGCTTGGAGACGATCTGTCCTTCAGCCTCCACCAGCATGGCCAGAACACGGAGCTGCCGGCCCGTTAGATCGAGGACGCGAGTTCCCTCCCGGAGTTCCAGGGGATGCAGCTGCAGCACGTATCTCCCTAAAGGATGGGATGGCTTCATAGTGGTTTCTTGACGGCCGAGGTATGCCTTAACTTGAACGTAAGAGCTCGAGTTTCACAACATCACGATAGTTACAATTCTCACCACAAGAGGTAATGGCACCTCAGACCTCGATGTGCACTGCTGATTCGAACTGCCCTTTGCACAACTTGTGCACCCAATTACAAATCCTAAATAGGACGAAGCTGATCATGCACAAGGACTTGTAGCACGCGCAAGAGAAAAGAAGGAACGACGGCTATAGCCGATAAATCTTCAACTCCCGATGCGTGAAATGAAGACGCACGGAAGAGAGATACCCCGGAAGTAATCACCCAACGGTAATACAAGGAGCCCTTAAAGGTGGGGTATCCTCATCGGCGCCGATCCACCCACGCGTGTAACTTCTTATGGCTTTCGGGGAGACACTGGTGCCGCTTAGTTCTTTTTCTGGGCAAACTGCGACTTCACCAGGGCCAGCGCTTCCTCGCGGCTTTGAACGGCTCCTTCGAGTTGAGCGTCTTCGGCAGCGGTAAGCATCTCGCGAAATCCCGGACCCGGCGTATAGCCCGCTCGGATCAGGTCATCGCCCGTTAGTAACAAGGTGGGCTTGATTTCGTCATCGCTCATCTGCTCGAGATGCGCCTTCGCATACTCGTAAGGTCCGAGCATCCGGTGCGAACTCATTACATCCGCGTAATGCAAATCTAGATGCTCGTTAAAGCGCTGCAGCCTAAGAAATCGCTTAAGTGTCGATTGCTTCATCTTAGGGACATCTCCGAACTGCATATGGTGTTTTACTAGCGCGAGAATCTGCGCACAGTCTTCATTTGAAAAACGAAGCCGACTCAGAATGGCCCTGGCAATCGACACCCCAATTTCTGCATGCCCGTTAAAGCGAATACGATCGCCCGGCTTAGCTGGGTCGGGCGGTGTGAAGGTTGGTGGCTTGCCGACATCGTGCAAAAGCATGCCCCATGCGAGAGTTGCGCTCGCTCCCGCAGGCAGGTGCTCCAGCAGCATCAGCGTGTGTACCCACACATCCCCTTCTGGGTGATACTGAGGCGGCTGCTGGCATCCCTTGGTGCGCGCGACCTCCGGCAACAGGACCTCGAGCAGCCCGCTTCGGTCAAGAAGCTCGAACCCTCGCCGCGCCGCGCCTTCGGTAAGGATCATCGTCAGCTCTTCCCGTACCCGCTCGGGAGAGACCACCGTTACCGTGGGCGCAAGCTGCTGCATCGCGTTCATCGTGTGCGGCTCGATCTCAAAGCCAAGCCGCGCGGCAAACCGCACCGCACGCAACATCCGCAGTTTGTCCTCTGCGAACCGTCGTGAAGGCTCACCGATGGCCCTGATCAGCTTTGGGGAAAGATCAGCCTGACCATTGACGAAGTCCAGCACGCAGTCGGCAAGTGGTTCCCCTGCCTCAAAGCGCAGAGCGTCGAGCAGTAGGCCGTTCACCGTGAAGTCGCGCCGCAGTACATCCTCGCGTGGGCTATCCGCAAACGTCACGGTATCCGGCCGCCGCCCATCCGAATACGCCCCATCGGAACGAAAGGTAGCCACTTCCGTCGCGACACGCTCGCCTTCGCTATGGCTGATGACCAAAACCACACCAAAATGCGCGCCCACCGCCTCGGTGCGTGGGAAAAGGCCCATGACTACCTCAGGGCGAGCGGCGGTCGTCACGTCAAAGTCTTTTGGAGCCCTGCCCAGAAGCAGGTCGCGCACACATCCGCCGGCAAAGTAGGCCCCAAAGCCCTTCGCCTGCAGCGAGCGCACTACTTCCAGAGCGGCCCTGTACTCCGGATGATTCAGTCGCGGCACACACCTTGGATGCGTCAGCGAGCAGCAAGCTCTGAGTCACCTGATCCGGGACGGCCGCGTCAGGCACGCCTTAATGCAGAGTCTCGGGGATGACTGCGTACTGGAGCAACAGCTCAAACGGCACAATTTCCAAAGTAGCCTCGTGCGTGGCCTCCAGCACCACAGGGCAACCCGCGCCTGCGCGTTGCGCCTCCAGCCATCGAGCGGCACACACGCACCAACGATCTCCCGGCTTCAGGCCTGGGAAGCCGAACTGCGGCATTGGCGTGGATAGGTCGTTGCCGAGTGTCGCCGACGTCTCCAGAAATTGCTCATTCACCACACAGCACACCGTGTGCAGTCCAGCATCGTCCAATCCCGTATTACAGCAACCATCGCGATAAAACCCGGTAAGTGGATCCTGACCACAGGGTTCCAGAGATTGCCCGAGCACATTTTTCTGTTTCTTCTTCGTCTCGATCCCAGCCATGCGGCTGATTGTAGTGCGCGAACAGCTCCGGGCGGAAGCAGAGCATGCTTTGGCCGACAGCCGCTACTGCAGCAGCACCGTCGAATCGGCGGCAGGCGCGATAATCGGCAATGAGATGCGGATCGTCGTACCCCGGCAGCGCCCGCGCGTGGAGCTGCGCAGCTTGAGCGAGCCCCCTTGTTCCTCCACGATTCCGCGAGTCACCCATAGACCAAGTCCTGTACCTCGCTCTCCCTTGGTGGTGAAGAACGGTTCAAAGATTGACCGAAGATTCGTTCGCTCGATGCCGTGGCCCGAATCAGAGACAGTCACTACGGCTGAGTTCCCCAGCACTCGCGCGCGCAACAGAATGCGCCCACCGGTCTGTCCCATTGCCTCCAATGCATTGCCCACCAGATTGGCGAAGACCTGCCGCAGCGAAGGATCAAAGTGAGCGTCGCCCAGGCCACGCCCATAGGTGGAACAGATCTCGATGCCATGCTGGGAGGCTCGGGACGCGAACAGCTGAACGACCTCTTTCAGCAAGGTTTCCATATCCAGCGTGCGCCCAGGCACTTTGCGGTAGAAGCTCAGGGTCGACCGGGTAATGTGGCCCACGCGATCCAGCTCCCGGGCCGCCACGCTCACCAGTTCCTGTGCCTGTGGAGTCAGCTCGTTCATCTGCAGCAGGTAGAAGATGTTCGTGAGCGCTTCCAGAGGGTTGTTAATCTCGTGCGCCAGCGTGTTCGCCATCCGGCCCGCCGCGGCTAGACGCTCCGAGTTGATCAGGCGCGACATCAAATCCGCCGTCTCGCGCTCTGCAGCGCGACGTGCCGAGATGTCCTCCACGACCCAAAGCAGGGTCGTCTCCGGAACGCCCGTTACTCCCTCGTGACGAAGAAGGGAAACAGTGAGCTGCGCCGGGAAGGTCGCGCCGTCCGTCCGGAGCAGGCTCCGTTCAACGCGATACCCGCTGCGCGTTCCGTCCAGCAACTCGCCCAGCAGTGCCGCATCCAGTCCCTGCTCGGAAGGCAGCAGGAAGTCCTCAAGCTCCAGGGCGGCGAGCTTCTCCTGCGCGAGACCCAGCATCTCTGACAACCGCTGGTTTACAAGTACAAACTGCCCCTGAACCGTGGTGTGCGCCATGCCCACCGCGGCCTGGTTGAAGGTAGCGGAAAACCGCTGTTGGGCCAGGCGGAGCTCTGCCTCCGTGCGCACTCGCTCACGCCGCCGTTCCGCGTCGCTGAGCTCACGTTCGATTGCCGGCAGCAGGCGCTCCAGATGTCCCTTGAGCACGTAGTCGTGCGCGCCAGCACGCATCGCGTTCACGGCGGACACCTCATCGATGGTTCCGGAGACGATGATGAACGGCAGGTCCACACCGGTAGCCTGGATCAAGGCCAGAGCATCCCGTGCCCCAAAGCTAGGCAGCGTGTAGTCGGCAATCACCAGGTCCCAGGGACTGGGATCAGCCAGTGCATCTTCCAACTCCGCAGCAGTCTCTACCCGCCGCGCGTCCACGGCATACCCCGCGCGACCAAGATGCCGCTGCAAAAGCACGGCATCTTCCTCATAATCTTCGATAATGAGGACGCGTAGCGGTTTGCGATTTGTGATTAGAATGCCGGCGGACATTGGTTCAGGAGCAACCAGTACATGCCAAGTTGCTTGGTGGCCTCGGCGAAATCTGTGAAGTTGACAGGCTTACGGATGTAACTGTTCACCCCCAGGCGATAGCTGGCGACAATATCTCTTTCTTCGTCGGAGGATGTCAATACAACGACCGGCAGAAGCGCTGTCTTGTCCGAAGCGCGGATAGCGCGCAGCACGTCCAACCCCTCTACCTTGGGAAGCTTGAGATCCAGCAAAACAAGCTGCGGCATTCGTTCCGAGCCGTCCAGAATGCCCTTCATGAACTCCAGGGCCTCTTCTCCATCGCGAGCGACCTTGATGTCGTTGGCGACATTGGCCTTACGCAAAGCACGGATCGCCAGCGCCTCGTGATCCGGATCGTCTTCTACCAGCAAAATCATGCTCTCACTCATCTCAACGCCTTTCGGCTCAATCCTTCAGGTCGTCGTTAGCCGTTCAGCGTGAACGAAAACGTCGCGCCCTCACCGGTTGCCCCTTCTGCCCAGATCTTTCCGTGATGCCGGCGAACGATGCGTGACACGGTAGCCAGTCCGATCCCCGATCCTTTGAAATCGCGGTCACCATGCAGACGCTGAAAGGCCGTGAACAGCCGGTCAACGTACTGCATGTCAAAACCTGCTCCATTATCCCGAATAAAGTATACGGTCTCGCCGTTCCCGGTCGTCTGCCCGAATTCGATACGAGCATCGGGCGTCTTGGAGGTGAATTTCAGGGCATTGCCCAGCAGGTTCTCAAAAGCGACCCGCATCAAGCGCGGGTCCGCCTCCGCCACCATGTCTTCCTGCCCAACAAACGCCACCTCGCGCCCCGGCTCGTTCGCCATCAGCTCGCTGAACACCAGGCTCGCCAGTTGCGTCAGGTTCACCCGCTCGCGCTGCAAGTCGGTCCGCGTCACCCGTGAAAGCTGCAGCAACGCGTCAATCAGCAAACCCATCCGTTGCACGCCCCCGCGCACCCGCTGAACGTAGTCCCGGCCTTGCTCGTTCAAGACATCGCCGAAGTCTTCGGCCAGCGCCAGCGAGAACCCATCGATCGTACGCAACGGGGCTCGCAGATCGTGCGATACCGAATAGGAGAAGGCCTGCAACTCCTGGTTGGACACCTCGAGCTCACGTGTCCTCTGCTCCACCCGCTGCTCCAACTCTGTATTCAGAACGCTCAGCTCCGTATTCAGAGCGCTCAGTTTTGCATTCAGTCCACTGATCTCCGCGGCGCGTGCAGCGAGTTGCTCACGGTCACTGCTTGCGTTAAGCAGCTGCTGAAACGCCAGCACCAGCAGCACCAGGTCGAGCAGCGTCGCACCAGCCAATGTGAGGACAACCTCTCGCCGCGCGTTACTAGCTCCGGCGTACCGCTCCGTCAGAAGGCGCTTTTCCTCGTTTTGTATCTGCCCGAGCACATACTTCACGCTGGGCCCGTCATCCGGGCTGTCCCTCAATGCCGGGGCCAGCACCAGGGGCGACAGCGTTTCCATGCCGTGCGCACGGCGCATACCCAAAACTGCATCAATCGCGCCCATCCGGACGGAGATGCGCTGCCGCAGAAACGCGATCCGTTGCTGCTGCCCCTTATTGTCGGCAGTCAGTTTTGCAACGTCGTCTACTTCCGCATGGACCTCTTTTGTAAGGGCGTGGTATCGGTCCGCATACTCCTGGGATCCAGTCAGCAAAAAGGCCCGCGCGGCGTTGTTGACCGAACTCATGGCCACAGAGATCTCCTGCGCCTGGGTCAACACCTGCAACGTGTGAGCGAGCCACTTCTGGGCCTCGAACAACCTCTCGAGCGCCCGGTAGGCCACAACAGCGTTCAGCAGAACCACAAGAATAGGCCCCACCATCAACAGGCGGTAGCGGCTCTTCGAAGTCATCAGTTTCACGGTAACAGACGGCGCTCGCAAGCCTACGTCTTACGCCCACCAGGACGTACGACTTCCGAGGGAGCCCCGGGGGTGGCCCAGCACAGGGGGATGGTAAGCGCTTTCCCCTCTTTGGCGTGATACTTTGGGCCAAGACCCCATGGCTCTGCCGCGGGGGTTACCAGCCCGTACATCTTGAGGAGGAGTCCCGACCAATGGTGCGCTTTGCTCGTCGCTTCGCTAATGATGACGCCCGGTTCACCTGGCTGCTCGCGGCGGTCGCTGCCTTCCTCACGCTGCTCTACCTGGTAGGCGTACGTCGCATTGTGAGCTCCTGGAACCCGGACCTCCGCGACTACACGATGTGGTACAACCACATCCTGCAAGGCGGCCGCTGGCGCTCGTTGAATGGAAGCTTTGCGAGCTACAACCCTCCCTACATTTATGTGCTGTCACTCGCTTCGAACTTGAACGGGCTTCTGGCTCCGGTTCACGTTCTCAAGGTATTGAACCTTCCTTTCGTCCTTGCAAGTGGAGCCTTGACCTTCAGCATCTGCCGAGCTCTCGGCTGCTCGCAGCGTCGTTCGCTTGCTGCTGGATGGCTGATGATCGTTGCCCCTGAGATCGCTGCGAACGCCTTTGTCTGGGGCCAAACCGACATCCTCGAGACGACCTTTGTCCTGGCATTCATTCGCCTGTTGATCGCGAAGCGCCCCGGCTTGGCAATGGCTGCCGCCGGCGTAGCCCTTAGCTTCAAGCTGCAGGTCATCTTCCTTGCACCCGCGATCCTGGCGTTCGTTCTCACACACGAGCTGCCGCTGTGGTCTCTGCTGGCTGCACCCGCTGGGTATCTGCTGATGATGCTTCCGGCAGAACTGGCCGGTCGCTCCTATCAGGCACTCTACGGGGTGTACTCGGCCCAGACCGGGGCTGCGGACCGCATCTTTATGGGCTCCGCGAACCTGTACTGCCTCGTAGCGATGGGAACCGGCAATGGGCGCGTAGACGCACAGCATCCCCTCTTTCTCTGGATGGAAAGAATGGGCATTCTGGTGGCCGCTGTGCTCAGCATTCTGCTAATTCGCTACTTACTCAGGTACAGGCCGTTCTCGTCGGGCGGGCAGAAGCTCATTGTTGTGCTCGCCATCTCGGCACTGATTGAGCCGTTCTGGTTGCCCAAGATGCACGACCGTTACTTCTTCATCGGCGATACCCTGGTGCTCCTGCTCGGCTTCGTCATGCCCCGAATGCTCGTGCCTGCCATCCTGCTGCAGGTCTCAGCACTCATGGTGTACGCGCGCTACCTGATCGGCTTTTCCGCCAGTCCAAGGTTCTACGCTTTTCCCACCATACTGATAGGCATCGCCATTGGTCTGCTTTTTCACGAGCTCAAGACGCAGAGCGCTCGTTCAGAAGCTGTGGCTTCCGACACCAGCAGCTCCCTCCCGAGCACTGAATCCCTGGCGGCCTGAAGCAGGCGCCCTTGCAAGCTTTACTTCGTCACCATCGCCATCTGCTGCTGGTACTCCTCATACGGGCCCTTGTGGTCCGTGATGTGGAAGTCCTTGGGACCGCCTTCGAAGTGCCAGATACGCGTACCTGCCTCTTCAATAAGGTCCTGATCGTGCGTGACGAGGAAAACCGTGCCTTCATATTTCTGGATCGCCTGATTCAACGCATTGATTGATTCAAGATCCAGATGGTTCGTAGGTTCGTCCAGCACCAGCACGTTGGGCTTTTGCAGCATGATCTTGCAGAACAGAAGACGCGCTGCCTCACCACCCGAAAGCGCGTCCGTCTTTTTCATGCCCTCTTCGCCGCGGAAGAGCATCTGCCCCAGGATGCCGCGAATGTCTTCCTTCGAAGCCTTGGGGTCGTACTGGTGCAGCCAATCTGCAGCCGTCATACCGAGCTGAATAGAGCCTTTATGATCCTGTGCGAAGTAGCCAATCTGTACCTCATGGCCCCACTTCACCTCGCCGGAGTCGATCGACACGTCCGTCTCTTCAACACCCGGCCCATTGGCCAGCAGCGCCTTCAGCAGCGTGGTCTTCCCTTGCCCGTTACGGCCGATCAGGATGACCTTGTCGCCTCGGGTGACTGAGGCGGTGAAGTTGTTGATCACATGCTCGGTCTTGCCGTCCGGCTGCTCGTAGGTCTTGTTTACCTTTTCAAACTCGAGCACATTCTTACCTGAGGGGCGCTCGAGCTTGAAGCTGATAAAGGGACGAGCGATGTTTGACCTCGCAAGTTCGCTGGTCGCCAGGCGCTCCACTTCCTTCTTGCGCGAGTTCACCTGCGAGCTACGCGTACCAGCTGAGAATCGCGCAATAAAGTCGTTCAACTGCGCAATTTTCTTCTCGCGCTGCTCGTTCTGGCTCTCAATGCGCGAGCGGACCTGCGTCTTCTGCAGGACCATGTCATCGTATCCACCGGTGTAGGTGATGATCGTCTCGTAGTCGATGTCGGCGATGTGCGTGCAGACGTTATTCAGGAAGTGCCGATCATGCGAGATCGTGATCACCGTCCCGTTGTAGCGCAGCAGGAAGTCCTCAAGCCAGTGGATGGACTCCAGATCCAGGTAGTTCGTCGGCTCGTCCAGGAACAGCGCGTCAGGGTTACCGTACAGCGCTTGCGCCAGCAGCACACGCACCTTCTGTCCGCCCTGCAACTCGCTCATCTTGCGCTCATGCAGTTCGTCCGGAATGTCCAGGCCCTGCAGCAGGATCGCGGCATTCGCCTCGGCCTCATAGCCGTCTTCTTCGCCGACCACGCCCTCAAGCTCGCCCAGCCGGATGCCGTCGTCATCCGTCATCTCGGCCTTGTTGTAGATCGTCTCGCGCTCTTCCAGCGCCGCCCACAACGGCTTGTTGCCCATGATCACGGTGTCGATCACGCGATAGGCGTCGAACTCATACTGGTTCTGCTTCAGCACGCCGAACTTCTTGGGGCGCACCACGGTACCTTTTTGCGCGTCCAGCTCGCCGGTCAGCACCTTCATGAACGTGGACTTGCCAGCACCGTTCGGCCCGGTCAAGCCATAGCGCCGCCCGTCGGTAAACGTGACGGAGACATCTTCGAAGAGCAACTTCGCGCCATAGCGCATGGTGATATTAGAGACAGAGATCATCAATATCATTTTCTCACGCCGGACCCCGTCCCCTGCTACCCTGCAGCATGCCCTCAGGCCCATCGCTGCGCTTCGACCGTGCGCAATACGCCGCGGACGACGCCGCATCCACCCCCGTCCCTTGTGCCTTCTGCGGCAGAGCACTGGGCAATGGCCGCTTTGAAGTTCTCGGGCAGCCCGCATGCGAGACCTGCGGCCACCAGGCGCTCTCCCATCTCCCGGTGGACGACCGCACCCGCTTCCTCAGGTCTCTCGGCGTCGGCTCCGTCACCGCGCTCGCTGGTGGGCTCCTGCTCGCGGCCATCCTCTTCGTCCTGCCCCCGTTCAATGGACGGCTGTGGACCGCCTACTTCGCCGCCCTCGGCATCGGCTGGACCGTCGGACGCACGATGCGCGCCGCGGCCCAGGGAGCCGGCGGTCGACGCTACCAGGTCACCGCCTCCCTGCTGACCTACGCGGCGGTGATCCTGCCGCCGCAGTTCGATGTGATGGGCGCTCACGAGTCAGCCTGGTGGCTCTACCCGCTCCTCCTGCTTCGCCCGTTCGGTTTCCTCTTCGTGGGTCTGGCCAGCATCGGCGTGTGGCAACTCCTGGCCGCTGGCCTCGGCATACGCTTTGCCTGGACCATGCTGAAGCCTCTACCCACCCTAGTCCGGCGAGTGGAGCCCTGACCGGCTAAACCGCCAGCCAGAGCAGCGCAAGCCCCACATGGAACGCCCCGCACGCGAGTCCGAGCATCCGGACCCGCGCCTTTTTGCTCTCGACGGGGCTCACCGTACTCCACCGCCCGCCTGAAGCAGCGCTCCCGTCACCCAGCGCGCGTCATCCGAAGCAATAAACGCCACCACATCGGCAATGTCATCCGGTGCGCCGGCCCGCCCCAGCGGCGTCTGCGCTACAAAGCCAGCCTCAGCCTCTGAACCCGCGATGCCAGCCGTGTGTGTGCCTTCGGTCACCGTATACCCAGGATTTACAGAATTGACGCGGATCTTGCGCGGTCCCAGTTCCTTCGCCAGCACCCGCGTGATTGCATCCACAGCGCCCTTCGTACCTGTGTACACGGACGACCCTGGAGGCGTCAGTTCGCTTACCACAGAGCCAATGTTGATGACGTTGCCACCCTCTGCCGGGAACAGCGGCACCGCTGCTTTGGTCGCCAGCAGCAAGCCCTTCACATTCGTGTCAAAGATGCGATCGATGTCCTCTTCGGCTACAGACTCAATGGGCGAAAAGTTGTACACCCCGGCATTATTGACCAGCACGTCTACCTTGCCGAAGCGCTTCTTTGTCTCTGCAAATAGCGCGATCACCTCTGCGGACTTGGCCACACTGCCGCCGACCACAAAGGCTTCCCCGCCGCTGTTCGTGATCTCCGCTGCAACCCGTTCCGCGCCGGCCTTGTCTGAGGCGTAGTTCACGACGACCTTCGCGCCCTCACGGCCCAGCGCCTTTGCAATCCCAGCGCCAATGCCCTTTGAAGCACCCGTCACTACCGCCACTTTTCCTGTCAGCTTGCCCATGATCGTCTTCCTACCTTTCGATTTGCGTCGAACATTTCGACGCTCATCGAATGGATGGGCAGAAAGGGCAAGAGTTGCACGTTTATCTTCACGGCTAGAGCGAGCCCAGGTGGCGGAGATAGGCGTTCCAAATTTCGCGTCGCAAGCTCAGGCGGAGTCCCCGGCCTTCGCGCTCGCTGTGGATCAGGCCCGCGCCTTGTAGTTCTTTCAAATGATGGGAGATCGTCGCGGGACTGAGGCACTCCTTGATGTTGAGCCCGGTGCAGGCCAGCGCCGGTTGCAGCGCGATCTGCTGCAGCATGGCGAACCGGCGAGGGTCGGCAATCACGCGGCTGATCGCTTCCACCTGATCCGCTGTGAGTTTTACGGAAATTTCCGGGCCCGATGCGCTCGCCATCTGTTCCAGTCTGGCACTGCGCGCGCTCTTGCTCAAGGGTTGGGCGCGCGCAGCAGGCCAAAGAGCACGGGGCAGGCCCGGCTCCGGGGCAACGCCCACAGCCAGACCAACCCCTTTACCGCTCGACGATGCTCGCCACGTGCGTGGAAATGCCGGATACCGGAAACATCACCCTGACCAGTGGTGAAATCACTGTCCCATGTCCGGGCAGCGGGCGTCGCCTGTTCCCGCATGTGTGTTTCTTAAACGCAACGAAGCAGCGGGTGTGCCCCGTAAGTAGCTGGTACTGTTCGACAAGTCGCGCAGCGACAAATTTCGCGTCCTACGCAACATCACACTCTTGTTTCTCTTCCGCAACAAAGCTGCAAGTCCCATGTGGTCGAAAATACTATGCGGATTTGAGTTACCATGAACGTAACCCGTCCCGAATCGTTGTGGAAAACCGCTGATATCAGCCCACAGACTTCGAAACTGGGGCTACACCCGGCTTTGGAGGCCGCTCCATGCACGGCATCGGCGGAAAACTTCGCGCTGCAAGAGTTCAATGGCAACTCACGCTGCGCGAAGTAGAAGAGCGCAGTACCCGGCTCGCCAACGAGTGGGGAAATCCCGCATATCGGATCTCGGCAAGCTGGCTGGACCGGGTTGAACGTGAGAATCGGGGGCTGTCCGCGACCAAGCTGATCGTTCTCGCGGTGATCTACAACCTCACCGCCGAACAGATGCTGAGCCTTTGTCCGCCGACCAACGCCAGCCCCGCCCAGATCGAGCACGTGTCCAGCCCAAATGCCACGCTCCTGCTCTCCACCGGTCCTCTGGAGGATCACGCGCGGCAGTGGCTGCCGGAGAAGCTCGTCACCGAGCCACCACCGGAAGAGACAACGCTTCTTCCCTCAGAGAACACTTCGCTTCCGAGCCGTTTTCGGCGGGGCATCATCGGTCGACGCGATCGCACGCTCGAACCCATGATCCGGGCCGGCTCCATTGTGCTCATTGACACGCAAAAACGTGCCATCGCCAGTCGCAAGGAGTGGACCCACGAGTTCGACCGGCCCATCTATTTCCTTCTGACCCGAACGGGCTACGTGTCCGGCTTCTGCGAGTTGGACAAGGAATCCGAGTGGCTCACGCTCGTACCGCATGCGCTTTCCTATGAGACCAACAAGCGCTGGCGCTACAAAAAGGAGATCGAAGTCATTGGGACCGTCGCCGGGGTCTTTATGCGCCGGGTGGCCTGAGCTACAGCGCTGCCTGGAGTTGAGAGAGCCCCGGAACCTGGCTTGCTTCGAAGAGCGCGATCACGTGCTGGGTCATCCCGTAGTAGATCGCCGCGGCTCGCTGCGCATAGTCAGGAAAAGCAACCTCAAGATTCCCTCTTCGCTCGGCGCCCTTCAACCGTTCCAGATGCCACTGGATCTCGCGGGCGTTCAGCCGGAGCTGTTCTGCGACAGGCAACGCCTCGGGATACCACTGCTGCACGTAACAGGCCAGATCGATCAGGACCTCACAGTTCTGCGCGAGTGCCTCGATGCCCTGCATCCCGCCGGTCAGTTCCCACAACTGCCAGCGTTCCAGCTCCGCATGAGGTTCTGTGGTGCTTAGATCTGCAACAACTTGCCCCAGCTTCGCTCGATCTACCTGGACCAGGCGCTTCAGCAGGGTGTCAACCTCGCTTGTACCGGAAAGACGCCGCGCCCTGCGTATGAAAACGAAGGCCGTCGTCAGTAGCAGAACAAAGAACAGGGATACAGCAGATGCGAACAGAACTGCGGGGGCGATCACGGCCTTCTCCATTTACGGATCGTGTAGAGATCATAAGCCAGGCGCGCCTGCAAACCGTTTAATTGTTTTCGCACTTCCGGCGGCAGGGTCCGCGACTCGGGGGCTTCCTGCCACAACGTGACGATCCAGTAGCCGACACAGATCAGATACACCACGAAGCGCGTAGAGATGAGTGCGTGCTGAATACCGGCTTGCTTGGCGCCGCTGTACAGGGTGGTCCCTGCTTCGATGGCAACATCGAGCACCGAGTAGACACCCAGTCCGTGAGCGATGCGCGCCACATGCGTCTTCCACGGCAGCCCGACGGTAACGGACAAGACCACCAATCCCAGGAACAGCTCGCTCATCAGCGCCGCGGAGAAAAACAATCCCTTGAGAAGCGCAGCCATTTGCCACTTCGTCGACCCAGGCGCGGCCAACCATGTAAGCGCGGACGCGACGGCCAGACTGCCCCATATCAGCCACTTCAGACCGCGGCGCACATCCGGCGCCCACCCGCCAAGAGGGCGAAAGACATGGAAAGCCACCTCATAGACCACTCCCAATTGCAGAAGTAAGTCCAGAAGCCCCAAGAGAACGTAGGCACGAAAATACGTCGCCACGGATCCGTAGTCGAGCACAAAGAACAGGATCGGCGACCGCACGATGTTAAACGCAATCAATGCCGTAAAGATCGGGAACTGTGCCGCACGCCGCCGACCGAATAGGACGCCGAGCAGGAGGAGGTGTCCCACAAAGCCGGCGACCCAGAACAGGAGATCGATGCCACTTAGTGGCATTTCGATCCCCCGGTCTGGGCCCGTTGCGGCATGGAAGTGCCGTTATCTTACGCCAGCGTCATCTACGCTGCGCCGAGGAAAACCAGCATGGCCTGGATCACCGTGCTCGACGTCGACACACCGGAGGTCGCCGGAGGCTGCGCAACGCACCCGCAGCCCTTGGGGAATGGGTCGGTTCCAGTGACACCATTGGTCGTCACCTTGCCGGCAGGGGCTGTGGTTTGAGCACGGGCCGCGCTGACAGCAGCAACCGTGGAAAGACCGAGGGTAAAGGCGAGGGTAAGGCGGCGAGCAGAATTCTTGATCACAGGAAGTTCTCCATTTCCGGGCGCGCTGGGCACGCTCGACCTGGAGACTATGGAGAAACACTGGAAAATCAGACCATTTCGATGTTCGTGTTGCGGAAGAGAAACGCTGAGTTCCGCCCTTGTCGAAAGACCCTGTCCTCGTCGGAGGGTCGATTTTGCCCATCTTCGGGCTTTTTCTACTGATGCGTTGTGTATAAGCAACAAAGGCAAGTATTCTTTTGTCCAACCCATCGCAAGTCAGGAAAGAGTGAACTGCTCCATGAAGGACGACAAGACAGACGAGGTTCAGGACATGCTTTTAACCGTCATCCGGTCCCTGGTTGATAGGCCTGATGATGTAGTAATCACCGGAGTTGCGGGCGAAGGCAGCCTCACATTCCGGGTTCTGGCGCATCCTTCGGATATGGGAAAGCTGATCGGTGTGAACGGGCGAACTGCCCGGGCTCTCCGCATCATTCTGGGCGCCAATGCGGCCAGGCTAAAGAAAAACCTCAGCTTGGACATTGCCCAGGCAGACGGATCCGGCCCCAAAGCCTGAGAAGGACATCCCCGAACTGCGGAAGCCTGGAGTGGCGACCGCAGAGGGACTGCCGGGTGTCTCTGTGTGGCCGTTCAAGAGGCCGAGAAGCCGAATCTTCCTCAACGAGATCGCGCGTATCCCATCCGGAGAAGACCGGGAGACCGGGCCCGCGCGCGAACATCGAGGCTCGCTTTGTCGTGGAGCGTTGCGGGCCGGACCCGGGCGAAGGCCCGTAGGCTCCCGCGCCTCACTGCCCTTGGCAGCTGGAGTGCTCCCAAAGCGTTGCTGCTAGGCCAGGTACACGGTCTGGCAGTACGCCTGATCGAAGTGCTGAAATGGCCCAAACTCGCGCGCCGCTGCGGTCAGCAACCAGAAGCTGCCGCAAGCGTAGGCGATAAACCAGTCACCCCACTGCCAAAGTTCAGAGTCAATCTGTTGAAAGGTCGGAGTCCGCATCGTCGATCCCTCCGTTTCGGGGAAGAGGTACACGCCGCCCATCGGCGCTTCACCTTCACGCAAAGGTAGCTGTGTGAATTTCCCGCGAGAATACAACAAACGTCGCAAAACAAAGACGTTTGTCGCAAATCAGGAACCCGCCTGGATACACCCGTCTACGTCGCTCAGTGCTCGCGCATGGGCACGGCAAGCAAACCACCCTGGGCAGGTGGCCGGTTCTCCCCTCGCTCCAGTCGCAGCGGAGACTTCGCGCCGAGATCGCGGTCAAAGATCTCGCCGTAATTACCCACGGCCCCGATCACGTCGGCCACCCAGCGGTCATGGATCCGCAGGGCTGCGCCGGTTCCGAACTTCTGCCCCAGGAACGGTTGCGCTTCAGGCGCCTTTGCGGTCTCGGCTGATCCGCTTGCGGAGATCTGTGTGACCCCGCGCTCCTCCGCACCCAGCAATGCCTGAACAGTCCAGTAAACAATTGCCGAGAAGCTCGTATCGCCAGCCCACGTTGCGGTAGCCAGGGGATCCGGCCGGATCGTCTGCGGAAGGATGGTGAACTCGTGTGACCGTCGCGGGTCAATGGCCCGGATGTTGGCTAGCTGCGTCAGGTCGCTCGTCACCGCGTCACAGTTCCCGGTGAAAAACGCCGCTTCCATCTCACCTGCTTCAGAAAACGGGTACCAAATGTACGTGATGCCGCGAGCGCTGGCGTAGCTGTGCAACCCCTCTTCGGCGACCGAGCCCGTGAGAAAGCAGACCTTCTTCCCGGCAAGGTCCGCCGGCGACTTCACGGCGGCGTTTTTCGGAAGCAGGAAGCCCTGTCCGTCCAGCAGCACAGGCGCGGAAAACGCAGTGTCCTGAACCATGTTTGCGACGGAGGGGCTGGCCGTTGGAACCAGGTCCACCTCGCCCGCCCGCAGTGCTCGCAGCGCAAACGGCTCATCCGGGTAGCTCTTCACCACCAGGCGAGCCCCGGGCCCCAGCGTAGCAACAGCGACGGCTTTACACAGGTCGATGTCGAAGGCGGCTCGATTGCCGTGATCCTCGCCACGGGAGTAATCCTCCTCCTCCTTGGACACGCCGCACGCAAGCGAACCGGCGGCACGGATGCGATCCAGCGTGGGATGCGGCAGCGGCGGGGAGGGTGTCAGGGGTGCCGCAGACTTCGGCGGCATCTGCAATGCAGCCTGACCGGCCCCGAGCATCGGAACGGCAACGGCCAGCAGTAATCGGCAAGCAAAACGGACCATCGTACGCTTAGGAACTCCTCAACTCATCTGTACAACAAATCGGAAAAGAGGCAGGGTCCGCCGCAGTCTCCGTTGTGGACCGAAGCGAACCCTTGTGCCCTCCGCGACACTTGCTGCCGTTCAGGTTACGGCGTCCATCCCGCGACGGTCGGTGTTCCCGGAGTGGACCCGGGGCGCGGGTTGAAGTCTGCAGGCACCGGGTTCGGCTGGCCGTGATCCGTCGGCTCGATGTTCAGAATCTGGCAGCCCTTGTTGTTGTACTGCGGCAGCTTCATGAACAGATTGGTTGGAATCTCGGCGTAGCTGGCGGGCAGCGGCGCCTCCGCTCCAGACAGACGGTTGTTATCAAACGCGGTCAGCATGTTCCCCACGCCCGGAACATTGGCATCGGCCGGTCCAAGGAACGCCTGGCCAAGTTCCGACACGCCTTTGGCGCGCGCCTGCTTCTCATCTGGCAGGTCGGCCAACGGCTTCAAGCCATAGATCAGATTGATGAGCTTGATGATGGAACTGTGCTCCGTAGCCTCATGCGCGATGCTGTGCACCACGCCGTAGGGCGACATCACGATTGCGGGAATGCGGGGCCCCTGGTCCAGCGGATCGCCATACGGGTCGTAATTGCGGATGACCTCGGGCGCGTGGTCATACAGCCCGTCGGTCTCGTCATAGGCGATGATGATGGCGCTCTGCGGCCAGTACGGGCTTTGCGCGATCGCGTTGACCTCCTGCGCGAGCAACGCGCTGGCGATCTGCAGATCCGAGTAGCCGGGATGATCGTCGTTGCCGTAGAAAACCGTCTTCAGGGCAGGGTTCGGATCCACCGGAGTCAGGCCTTGCAGATTGTTGTATCCGCCACGCAGGTAGAAGACGCCGCCGTTCGCCGGCAGCTTACCGCCCTGAATGTCCGTGAACGCCTGGCTCAGGTTGTGCAGGTGCGGAGCAATCTGGGGATTGTTGGAGACATAGCCGAAGTACTGCGGACCATTGTGGTGCGCAATGTAATCCGTCAGAGGCTCGCCGGCAGCCGCGGTGGTACCTGGCGCCACGTAGCCCTGCTGATACCAGCCCCAGTTGGTGGGCATCTGGTTGCTGCCGGCCAGTTCCCTTATGTCCTTCTCGATGTCCGTCAGGTCGGTCTGAGGCTGCGAGTCCTGCTCCGTCAGTGTGCCCGCCTCGTGCCCCATAAAGCTCAGCGGTAACGAGGCAAATGTCAGGTTCACCTGCGGATTGGCTGCCGGCGGATTGCCGGGCTGCCCGCTGCCGAAGAAGTCCAGTTGCGATCCCCAGAACGGGTCGCCGTCACTGACGACTGGCACGCCGTTGCCGCCGATCGACCCAAATGCCTTGGTGCTCTGTTCCGGATGCTTCTCCCACTGCGTCTCGCCGGACTGCCCCGCGACCATCGCAATGGCATTCGGCGTTGAGGCCGACAACACCGTCTGGTGGAAGTTGTCGAACAGCGTAAACCGATCGGCATAGTTCCACATCACCGGCGCTGTGTTGCAGTCGATGTGCCCCATCACGAGCTCACCCATCTGCTTCTTCGCCAGGGAAGGCTTTCCGCTGGGAACCCCGTTCGTAAGAGTCAGCCCCTCTTCGGCCAGCGCATAACCATCGTTCTTTGTGACCCCACCCGTAAAGTCGATCTTCTGGATATACGCCGTGTGCGAGTGGTTTACCGAGTCCGTATCCGCCGGGTACAGCGGCACGGTCTGGCCCAGGTTGTTCGTCACGGTCTGCGGAATCAAAAACGGCTGAATCGTTCCGACGCTTCCGTCCGTGTTCACGATGGGCTGATAGAACCCGGGCGTCTCCGACGGCGGCTGCGAGTACAGCCCGTGCGCGCCGGGGTAGCTGCCGAAGTAGAAGTCAAAGGACCGGTTCTCCTGAAACAGTACGAAGACGTACTTGATCTTTTGCTGCAGCAGCGCAATCTTCTGCGCCTGGCTCAGCTTGATCTGTCGCTCCGGGTTGATTACCCTGGCCTGCACGGCCGGGCTGGACTTTGGGGCGATCGTGACGCCGGTGTCGGCCGTTTGCGCCGTGGCCAGGACGGAGGGAAGCATGGCAAGGTAAGCCGCCATCATCAGGGGGATTCTGCTTCTGGTCTTCTTCATGAACGGGTGTTCTCCAAAGGGCGGCCTCACGCTTCCACGAGCGGTGTTCTTGTCACGTAAAGCGCCTCTCCCTAAGGAACCGCACTTCCATCACAGATACGTGAACAGGGCAATAACTCTTTGGAGCAACTGCGGAATGCCCCGAAGTTGCAGGCGGGTCATCCGGACCCACCGCAAGAACTGGATCGAACTGCGCGTCCAGCTCAGGCCGTGCATCCAGGAATTTGTCCTCCACAACGCCCAAAGCACCGCCACCTGGTGGCCCGGTATCTCGACCGGAGCGCAGCGATTTGGAGAGATCCGCCGTTTACCTGCCGCGGAACTCCCGTACAGCCTCTTTTCGCAGGCCTCCGCCCTCCTGGGAGCCCTCGGTCGAACCAGAGGGGCAGTGATGCCGTCACGCACCTCGACTCAAGCGTTCGGCACGTTGAACCCCTTCACCAGCACCTTCGCTCGCTCCCCACGCGTGTCCGCCTCGCGTAACTCTGTGGTGAGCGTCTTTGTCTCGCCCGGCATCAACGCGAAGTATCCATCCTCGTAGATCGCCGGCAGGATGCGATCGCCGCTCCGGTCACGCACGGCCTCAAGCCGCAGAAAAAGCGCAGGCACCGCCGACGTATTTTTCAGCGAAGTGGTCAGCATCCAGCGATCTCCACGACGTTCGGTCTTCGTCTCTGCCGAAACGGTCGCGTTGCCCAGCGCGCGAATGCCCGTGTAGTCAAACTGCTCCACGCCCCTTAGGTAGAAGTTGGAAGAGCGCACCTTGCCTCCTTCACTTAGCGTTAACCGCAGAAAGTGAACGCGGCTCAAACCAGCCGGATATCGCATCCGCATTGCAGTCGTTGTGCTGTCCTCCATGGCCTGAGCGATCGGTGCACTCTGCTGCGCCACGCTCTTGCCACTCATGTCCAAAACCTCCACCAGCGCGGTAAGCCCACTTACGTTTCCCGCGCTGTAGTTCACCACTTCAATCGTGTCTGCCATCGAGTTCCACTGAATATGCAGCGGCTCCGCGCCCTTCTTACTCGCGAAGTACGACGCAGTCGGCGCGAAGTAGAAGTCATAGGTCTGCCACACAAACGACGGCCAGCAAGGATGACTCATCCACAACAACACGCCCGCTCGATGCACGCTCTGCGCCTCAAACATGGCACGATACGCCTCATAGCTGACGATCTCGCCCAGCTTGATCCAGTCCTCGCCGTTCGTCGCACCGCCATACGCCTCATCCACCAGCGTGCGGAAGGCCCCACCACCCTGCGCCCCGATCAGTGTGAAGTCATGCAGCCCCCAATCCAGCCCCTGCGGCCACACGGCATGCTCCGGCATCATCGCCCGCACACTCTCGGCAGGCGGAATCGCCGGCGCGCCAATCTCGGAGTGCAGCTTCGGATCAGCGATTTCAAAGTACTGCGCAGTCGGCAACGCCCGATACGGTCCATGCCCACTCACCGGTCCATCGGCAGAGCTTCCAATGTACGGAATGTCCGCATGGAGTTCCGACAGGATCACGTGAATGCCCTTCTCCAGCGGAGCCGGCGGGAACCACTCATTCCGCCCACAATACAGCCCGATGGAGGCATGGTTCCGAATGCGCGCAACGTAATCCCGCGCATTCGCAAGGAACATCGCATTGTCCTCCGGAATGGGCCCGTCCCATGGATTCGCCAGCCAGAAGTCCTGCATGATCACCACGCCATGCCGATCGCATGCCTCATAGAAGGCCTCGTCGCCGATCTGCCCGACCCAGTTGCGAACCATGTTGAAGTTCATCTCGCGGTGGTAGCGAACAGCCGCGTCATACTCGCGCGCGCGATAGCGCAGCATGGACTCCCCAAAGCCCCAGTTGCCGCCCTTCGGGATAAACCGCCGCCCGTTGATGAACATCCGCAGAATGCCGCCATCTTCGTTGCTCGTCATCTGCCGAATGCCGGCCTTGAACGCCTTGCGATCCACCAGACCGCCGCGCCCTTCCAGCTTTAGCTCAACGTCATACAGGTGCGGCTCGCCGTAGCCAACCGGCCACCACAACTGCGGCTTGTCCACCCGCAACTGCTTGTGCGTCGCAGGCGAGAGCTTCACCGCCTTGCGCTCATTCGCAGCAAGCTCAACCTTCTGCTCAAAGGCGATCTCACCAAGTCTTCCGCGCAACATACCCGCAAATGGCTGCGCAGCGTGGTTCACGGCAAATACCTCCACACTTACATCTGCGCGGCTCACACTTGGGAGCGGCAGCACCGAAGTGACGAGCGGATCTTCCAGTGTCACCGCGCCAGTGGTCTGCAGCGAAACATCGGCCCAAACGCCTGTATTCCGTCCGCGGATGGTTGGAATCCAATCCCATCCAATCGACGCGTGATAGGTAGGATTATCGGCGCCCAAACCACCGCCATTCTTGCCCGTGTTCTCATACGTCTTCTGCTTGCAACTTCCGGGCGTGTCGTTCTTGATCACGAGGATCGCCAGCGCATTCGCGCCAGGCGTCAGCTTGCCCGTGACATCAAAGCGCCCACGAATGAACCCGCCATCCACGCGCCCCAGCTTCTCGCCGTTCAGGAAGACCTCAGCCTTCCAGTTGATCCCATCCAGGTTCAACCACTGCAGTTCCCCGCTCTTTGCAGCAGGAGCCTGAAACTCTGTCCGGTACCAGAAGTCCGCATAGAAGAAGGAGTCCGACACATGCAACTGGTTCTGCCCATAGTTCGGATCCGGGATAGCCCCTACGTTCAGGTAGGACGTCAACGTAGTTCCAGGCACAGTAGCAACGACCCACTCAGCATCCTTGAAGCCCACCGCAGAGATGGCTTCGCCCGCAGCGCCGACCTGCGGCCCACGCTGCAGCTTCCATGCGCCGCCTGACAGCGTCAATCGCCCCTCGCGGGCCGCTACGGGCGCATGAGGCTTCACAGTAAACCCGCCCCGACCCCAAACCTCCATCTCACTCAGGATGTAGCCGTGCGCCGTAGCCGGCCGCGTCAGCAACGCTCGAACATAGCGCCCCTGAGCCGGCGAACTCAGCTTCACCTCATCCGTCTCGCCTTCACCGCCAGCCAACGCCTGCAGATCGCGCCACTGATGCCCATCCTCGGAGACCTGCAGCTTGCCCTCGGCTGCACGCGCAATCCAGTGCAGCTTGACCGAGTCGAACGAGGCCCCCGGCCCAAGGTCAACGGATACCCACTCCTCGTCCATCCCCGCACTCTTCCACGCGCTGGTGAAGCTGTACGGTCCGCCCAGGTTCACGCGCTTGTCGCCGTGGTGGAACTCTACCTGCCCCAGCCGGAAGGTCGATCCAAATGGCGACCGTGCCCCACCGCTCCCCGTCGAGAACTCCACCCTGTAGTACCGGCTGCGATGCGCTGCGTCGAGCGGAATAGACGGCATCATCACATGCGCACCCCGAACCATGTCTGGCGGGTAGTTCGCCGGGTCCATCGGCTCCGAGCCCGCCCCCGTTCCGGCCTTTTTCCATACGTGCCCGTCATCCGATACCGACGCAGTGAACGTGACCGAGGAGCGGTCAACATTCTGCGGCAAGATCACAAACAGCACGAGCCTATCCACCTCTGGCAGTTCAGTTCCGCCACCCAGATGAAGCTCGACCGAAGGATCGCTGCCCGGCAACTCCAAGATCGCCTCGGGCCCGTGCGAGGTGAGAATCTCGCGCTCATGCTTCGGCAAGACCTCCCCATTCACCACCGTCGTAATCCACTCCGGCATCCTCGTGTCGACAATGCCATCGGTGACCAACTGCGCCGTCAGGTTGTAGTCGTAGCTTGAGGAAGCAAAGGCGGGCCGTAGCAGCGCAAGGTTGCGGTAGCTTCCGCTTGTATCCGGCACAAGCTCCGGGCCGAAGAACTCCTCCGGCGCTCCTGGATACATGCCCACGCCACGAGTAAACTCCGCCGGGCGGCCCACGCCTTCAACGGGCTGCGCCCCGTTCCACGGCTCTCCCGCGGAGCCCGTCGCACCCGCCGCGAACGCAATCCGCGGGATCGTTACCACGCCTGCACCAGCGACCAAACCATTCTTCAAAAACTCACGCCTTGTTGCTGTCATCTCTTCTCCTGAAATCTTTGGGGCTCGTCCGCAACTCGTAAACGGGTTTCGTTCGTCTTCTCTCTTCACTCTGGAACAAGGGCGTAACTCACAAACGCGATCTTGCTACTGTCTGGCGCCCATGACGGCACATTCATTGTGCCTTGTCCGCCGAATAACTTCGCCAGCACGGTCACCTTCTTGTCTGGGAGCGACATCATTCGCAGTTCCACGTCCTGGTTCGGCGGATGGCCTTTTACCTCGGGCTTGTACGCAACGAACACCATCCACTTTCCATCGGGCGAGAGGTGCGGGAACCAGTCATTGCTTGCGTCGTGGAGCACCTGTTCCTGCCCGCTGCCATCCGGGTGCATGCGCCAGATCTGCATGACACCTGTCCGCTCGGAGTTGAAGTAAATCCAACGCCCATCGGGCGAGTACTCCGGCCCGTCATCCAGGGCCGGAGCGGTCGTCAGCCGTGTCTCCGCTCCGCCGCCTACAGGGATCGTATAGATATCAAAGTTGCCGTCGCGCTGCCCGGTGAAGGCCAGGGTGGTCCCGTCGGGTGACCAGCCGTGCCAGTAGGAAGGCGCGGTGGGCGTCACCAACCGTGGCGTTCCTCCGCCGACCGGCAGCACATACACCCGCGATTTGCCTTCGACCGAGCTATCGCTGATCGCCAGCTGGGTTCCGTCAGGTGATAGCCCGTGGTCGTTGTTGCACATTGTCTGTGCGCCCGTCGAGATTGGGGTGGAGGCGGCCGCGAGAGGCACCGTGCGGTCGTTAGGATGAACACCGTCGTCCAGAGCCCACCGCCGCAGGCCGCCCTCCTGGTTGAAGATCAAGGCGGCGCCATCCCGCGTCCAGTTCGGAGCTTCGAAGTGCACGGCCTCGGTATGCCGCACGCGACGGTCACTTGATGCGACAATGGCCGTTTCCAGCGAGCTGTACAGCGTCGGCTTTGCGGACGACGACGCCAGGTTTTCGAGCTTCACGTTCGAGAACACCGCCGTCTCAGTCACATCCTTGTCGTGGGCGCAAACGGCCAGGCCAACATAGACATCGCCGCTCATGTCCACGCGCATCGCAGCGCCGGAGAAGCTCAGCTTTCCGCCTCCGTCCGCGGTGTAGACATAGGCATACTCTCCCCGTCGCTCGATCCGCACGCGCTGGGGCGCGACTGACGCTGTTTCTACCTCGTGCGTCGCCGCTCCTGTCGCTTCGCGGTACTGCAACGAGGTCAATCCATCGCCATGCCGTGCAACATCCACATACCCCGAGTCTGCATCAAGAGACTGCCGTATCATCAGCGCGGCTTTCCGATGGGCATTCCCTTTAGTGCCAACGAAGGCGATGTCGGCTGTAAGAGCCACGTCACCGCTGACTTTTGTCCAGACGTATTGGAAGTCATCGTGCGCCGCCCACATGTTCTCGCCACTACCCGAGACCGTATAGGATCCAGCCGTCGCGTCGAAGCGCACAGCTCCCGGATGTAACACCTTCCCTACATCTCCGTGCCCGGTGAACACGCCGCGTTGTCCATAAGCCCTACTGCAGGGCAGTAGCAGACCTACCGCCAGCAACAGGTGCGCATAAAGCACTTGGTCTCTTCGGCAGATCACGCGGCTTTTCCTCCAAGTTGCAGATGTTCCTCGGCCGATGGCGCTGCGAGCGTTGCGTAACTCAGCGCTCCCAGCAGCGTAACCGCGGTACATATCTCCAACGCAACCGTAAATGAATGCGTGCGGTCCAGCAGCCAACCCGTCAGGACCGGGGCAGCGGAGGCAATCGCAAAGCTCGCGAAGTTCTGCAGAGCAGCCGCCGAAGCAACATGCTCTGCATTCACGACGGCCTGCACGTACCCCCACCCGGAGGTGCCGGCAAAATGAATGAAGAACAGCGCGGCGCTCACGCCCTCGACGGCCCGCAGTGTCGACCCACTCTGGGCCACAACCCACGTGCTTGCCGCGGAGCACACCATCCCTGCTACCAGGGTCCGGCGATGGATCGAAAGGAGCGCCCCACCGCGGCGAACCAGCAGGTCCGTCACCGCGCCGCTCGAAAACATGCCCGCGGCCCCGCACAGAAACGGAACTGCAGCCATCCATCCTGTTCTGCTCAGGGAGACGTGATGCGCCGCCTGAAGGTAGCCGGGCAGCCACGCCGTGTAAAGCCAATTCGTGTAGTTGATACCGCCGAAGCCGAGCATCATGCCCCAGATCATGCGGCGACGCAGCAGACCAGCCAGCAAATCCGAGGAGGCCGCCACGCCAAGGGGTCGTTCAGTGACCGGATCGGCCGGGGCTGAACGGTACAGAAAGGCCCAGGCTACGGCCGCAAGCAGACCCACCGCGCCCAGAGATTCAAACATCCTTCGCCACCCGAACTGCAGCATGAGCCAGGTCAACACAGGGGGAGCCGCGGCCAGCCCAACAGTCTGCGACATGCTCATGACCGCAGTTGCGCGGCCGCGGGATCGCTGCGGAAACCAGTCCCGAACAACTTGCACACCGCACGGATAGAACGGAGACTCTCCAGCCCCCAAGAGTACGCGCATGGTTAGAAATGAAGGCAAAGTATGCACGAATCCGGTCAGTACCTGGGCGACGGACCATGCAGCCAGCCCGCTCCCAAGCACCGCTTTGGTACTGACCCGTCGCAGCACCTCGACCAGGGGCAGTTGCGCACAGCCATATGCCAGGGAGAATGCAGAAAGCAACCATCCCATCTCGGTCGCACTCAGGTGCATCTCCGCCCGTACATTCGTATTCGCAACGGACAGCGCGGTCCGATCAAAGAAGTTCACCAAGCCTGCAACAAACAGGAGACACAACGCAACAGCCGCCCCGGAGCCGGGAGCAGCCGGATCTGAGCTGCCGGTAGAAGCAACCGGAGTGAACCTCAACGGCACTCCGAGTGTGTTTCCACGAGATGGAAAGCCTTCCGCTGAGCGGCTACACCAGCCGGTGCTGCCTTCGCGGTGGCTCCCACGGGCGCTGCGTGGTCCATCCGAACGGAAATTTGGTCCATTCTCATCGTGATCGATTGCAGTGTGTTGCTTGAGTTCCCGCTATGTAAGTAGGACCGGCGACGCTGGATACGAGAGGCATTCCCGGATTTCCTTCGCTGGAGGTTTCTTTTTTCTTTGTGGAAACAAAAGCAACGGGAGCGATGATCGCTCCCGTTGCAGGGTTCAAGTTCGTTACTGGATCGTTACATTCATTGTGAACGGAAGGGACATCTGGTTCTGATTTCCGTAAACGATGCCAGGGGTCTGCGCGATGACTTGGCTTCCCACCTGCCTTGCCGTCACCGACACGGTGTAGGTGCCCGCGGGCGTTGGGGTGCCCGTGCTCCCGCCTAACTGCGTTGTGCTGCAACCGCTGATGCCGACTGTAGCGCTGCCGCAGATCAACAGGCAAGCCAGCAGCAGGAGCCGTCCCCGGAGCGACTTCCTCTTACCGAAGGCCAGGCCGAACAAGCCGACTCCGAACATCGCGGCAAAGGCTGTCTGTCCCTGAGCCCTGCGCAGACTTGCCGTGGTTCCGGTCGGCGGAACGTTTGTGGTGATCGTCATCACCACGTTGCCCGCTCCGACACAGCCCTGCGCTTTGGTGCAAGCCGCTGCTCCAGCGCCACGGTAGGAAAGGACCGTACCTGCAGCCGGACCGACATCCACCGACTGCGGATCGGTTGGATCCGGGACGGGATAGCTGAAAGTGCAGGTGGCGTATGCGGGCAGACCGTCGCACGACAACTGAAGCGGAAGCGAGTAGTTGTTGAGCAGACCACCGGATCCCGCAATGCCATAGCCCAGAATTGAAGTCAGCGTGAGGCTCACCTTCGTGCTGGACCCCGAGGAAACCGCTACTGAGCTCGGATTCGCCGAGATCGTCACCATAGGATTGCGCAGCGCTGTGAAGGAAATTGGCGTCCCGGTAAACGCGGCGTAGTTGGGGTTGGTGAAACCGAGTGAAGCTCCCGTCCCGACCGGGGTGTACGCCGGCGTAATGGTGTAAGGGGTAAGAATGTTGGGAACGGAGCTGTTTGTTGTATTGATGGTCAGACAGTCCGTAGCAAGCGTCGCCGTGCCGTCCGCAGCGACAGGGATGGCAATGCACCCGCTACCCGCAGGCACCCCCTGGAGCGTGATGGATCCGTAGTTCGTTGCAACCTGCTTGAGCACTCCAGTTTTGGGGTCCTTCGCCAAAACAGGTTGCCCGATCAGCGGCAGGCCGTCCGCCGCGACCACCTTGACCTGGTAGTTGTACTCGTATTGCGTCACTGAACCGTCATACGGTTCGTTAGCACCGGAACCCGCGGCAAGAATGTAAGGGTAGGTTGGAAGAACTTGCTGCACCTGCGCCATCGTGGGCTGTACCAAACCAACCGCCCCCGGTGCGACGGTCACTGTTGCCGATGCGGAGGACTTACCGAAGACTCGGTCACCCATGTAGTTCGCAGTGAAGGTGTAAGCTCCCGCGGGAACCTGTGTCGGGTTAAGCGCCAAGGTGCCATTAACCAAAGTGCCCGTAACCGTGATCGGCGTAGTGAGGGTCGAGTTGCTGATGCTTAGCACTACCTGACCGGTTGGAATCTGCGAACCGGAAGTCGCTGCCACCTTGATGGCGGTCGCGGCACCGTTCACAGTGGCATTGGTCACAGTGATCGTTGTGGTTGAGCCGAGCAGACCCGCGCCTACGCCGGTGCCGAGCACTCCGGCGGGAACATTGACTTCGTCTCCCGTCACGGAGACCAGGCCTGTCAAAGTTCCTTGATCGCCCGGACCAGGGTTGAAGAGGATGGTGACCGAGCAATTCGTCCCAATCGCAATGGGAGCTGAGGTGCAGGTCGTCGCACTTGCGCTGTAGTCGGCAGTCGGGGCGAAGCCGGTAATGTTTAACGGAGCGTTTCCGCTGTTTACGACCGTGAACGGCTGCGAAGCCGTACCGCTGGTGCTGGTAAGCGTGCCAAAGTTGAACGCAGCGTCAAAACTCACCATCTCGACCCCACCTGCGGCGGGGTTGGCCAGGTAAACGTTTCCGCTTGCATCCAGTGCGACTGAGGTTGCTGAGGGGTTATCTGGGGCCAGCAACATCTGATCTGCGGGGTTGAATGTGCCGTTCTCGTTTGGAATCCGTAACGTCCCACCCTGCTCGCTGACGTAGACCGAACTCGAGGCATCTACGGCTACCCCTGTCGGGCCGTTCAGGGTGTTGACGATCGTGCTCTGCAAACCAGCAGCGGAGATCTCGTAGAGGTTGGCTCCATCCACAATGAAAACGTTGTTGTTGGGGTCAACTGCGATGCCAGATGGCGCTTGATAACCGGTTAGGTCGGTTTCTACAAGCGAACCAAGGTGGAGTGCGTTGACCTCACCCATATTGCTGAGTTCCACAACGCGATGATTGTCAGGGTCAGTGATGTAGAGATCATTCAGGCTGTCCAGTGCCAACTTCAGATTCGTGCCGAGACCGCTCTTGAGAGTGACCTGTCCAGCCGCGTTCAAGCCCGTAAGGGACATGGGAACTTCTACAACGCTCCCATTTTCCGCGATGAACACATCTCCCGTGCCGTCGACAGCCACGCCCGAGGGAGCCGAAATGCCCGTTCCGATCGCAACGCCTGTTGTCTTCGAAGTGGAACCCTTGGGATAGAACTGGACGGCTCCACCGGCGTCCGCAACATAAACCCCGCCGTTGACGTCGGTGGCAACCTGACCGGGCGCTTTCAGGCCCGAGCCGATGGTAGACTCCGCGCCGCCTGGGAAGACCTGGACCTCTGAGCCGATGCCCGTCCCCTGGAGGTTCGCAGTGGCAAGCACAGCTCCTGCCTTATCCAGCATGAGCAGCTTGGCCGAAGCATTACCAACAGCCGTCGGAGAGAAAGTGACCGCCTCTGTGCACGTTGTACCAGCGTTGAAAACCAGATCGGCCTTTGTTGAGTCACTCTGTAAGCAGCTTCCAGCGGCAGCAGCGACAAATTCCGGAGTAGTCGCACCCGCCTGTTCGATGGCGAAGGAGTGAGGCGTAGCTGTGCCGAAGAAGCTGAGAAGTACAGACACAGGCGTTGAGGAGCTCTTGCCGACAGCGATCGCTCCAAACTGGACGTTGTTCAACTCTACTTCGCTGAAACCGTTGTTGGTGTTGGGGATGTAGACGATCCCGCGCATCGCATCGATCCCTACCTGGCCTGTTGCCGGTTGGGCCGTCAATTGGAACGCCCCTGCAACGTTCGGTACGCCGGAAGGGTTCGGGACGAGATACACGCCAGCCGAAGAGTCGCTCACATAGATGTTTCCGCTTGGATCTGTCGCAACGCCGGTCACGTTTGCCAGCATGGGATCAATGCGAACGATGCTCGGGTCCGCGTCGGACGCGACGTTCGTTGCGCCCGCGGGGATCATGTAAGCGCCCTTCAGTCCACCAGAATCCTCAACGAAAAAGATGTTGCCGGAGGGATCAACAGCCAACGAGTTAGCCCGCTGCTTCAGCTTGTTGATGATGACTGTGCCAGGGCCTGGGGTGGAGTTGATGCCAGTCCCAACTACATTGAGGGAGAAAATGAGGTTTCCGCCATTTTGAATCGCAATGACGAGGTTGTTGTGCACGTCGACAGCGATACCCCAGGGCTGGAAGTAGCCTGGATAGGTACCGGTGATGGAAAGTCCATATTGCGCAAAGCTGTATGGAGCCTTTCCGCAGGTGCTAGGAGCCTGGTTGCTTGTGGTGAAGGACGAAAGCCCGTCCCATGTGTTCTTCGCTGGATCCCAGGGAAAGCGAAGGAGACAGTTGTTGAAGTTTCCGGACAGGTATAGGTCGTTATTGGCGCCGAACGCGATGGTCGGGTTCTGGTATCCCTTGATTCCGCCGAGGGTCCCTGGACCATCCAGGGTGATCATGGCACCGCCACCGACCGGGTACTCATAGAGCGCCCCGTTCACCCAGTCCACAGCCAGCCAGTTGCCAAACTTGTCGACAGCCGTTTGCAATACACCGCCGATGCCTGTTGGGGTCGTCAGCGCCACCGATCCACTCGTAAGAACGGTCGGCGGTGCCACCTGCGCTCCCGCTTGTCCTGGCAGCCATCCCCAGAATAGAAGCAAGGTCAGCATGCATTCAGAAAACCGGCGCAGCGAAGTGTAGGACCTGATTGACATGAAGTTTCTCCCTGAACGACTCATTGCAACCCGCGAGCGGATGTTCCTCAACCGCCCCTGAACCCAAGTCTTTGCTGGTTCCGGAGACGTCATGGAACGTCTCCGAAGCCTCGTTACATGTCCGCTTGCTGGCCTCATTGAATGGTCACGCTCAACGTGAACGGCAATGAGGATCTCTGGTTTGTCTGCAGGTCAACCGTATAGATGCCCACGCTGTACGTCCCCGGCGGCGTCGTATTGTGCGGGGAAGCGGGGGTTTGTGTGTACCCCGAGTTCGTGCATCCACTCAGGCCGGACACAGCGCCTCCCATCAGCAGCAGGCAAACCACGGCCAGCATCGAACGGTTCAGCTTCAGGCGCTTGCGGAACCCAAGCCCCAGGAGACCGAAGCCGAACATGCCCGCAAAGGCGATGGCGGATCGTTCGTGCCGTTGGTTGCTGCTCAAGCTGACCGCGAGGTTGCTCGTGATGGTGACGTTCGTCGTAACCGCGGCCCCCTTCGCGTCGAACAGATCCAGTTTTGGCACATCGTAGGTGCACTCTGAATACTGCGGAAGCGTGGCGCTGTCACAGTAGATCTGTACGCCCAACTTGGCCTTGCCCTCGTATCCATTGAGGGGCGAAACCGATAGTGCCGCGGAAACCGGCGTTCCGGCCTTTGTGGTTACAGCGGCCGGGTTTGCCTGAATCAGGGCCACTGGTGGAACGATTTCGATCGCCACTGGGGCCGAGGTGACCGTCGCGAAGTTGGCGTCGCCGCTATACACCGCGGTGATGTTGTAAGCCTGTCCCAGGTTCGCCACGCTCGTGCCTGCCGCGAGATTCGATGTGGTGAATGTGGCTGCTCCCTTGGCATCGAGCGTCACGGGGCCTTGCGCCGCGTCGGCCAGGCCGCTTCCATTTTTAAACGACACAGTACCTGTCGGGGAGCCAACCGTGGACGTAACGGACGCGGACAGCGAAGCCGTTGTGCCTTGCCCGACGTAGTAGATGCCATTGATTGCAGTGATGCCCGTCGGTGTGCTCAAGGTCACCTTCGGCGCCGCTTGCGCAACCGTGATGGTGAACGTACGCGTGCTGGAGCTGCCTCCGAAGACCGCGTCGCCCCGGTAGCTGACGAACAAGGTGTAGGTCCCGCCGCTCAGGCCTTTCAAGCTGAAGCTGTACTGGCCGTTCGCGGGCAGTTGACCCGTTTGAGTACTAAGTGCCGCACCCTTGGTCTGGGGAGCAAGCGTGAGCACAACGTTTCCGCCCTGGGGTGCTTTACCCGGAGAACAAGTCGGGTCAGCCGGTGTTGTGACGGACGTGACTGCCGTGGAACCTGGAAAGACAAGGCCAGAAGCGGGATTCAGCGTGATCGAGGTCTGGGTCTTGCAGAGCAGGTTGCTTGAGTACCCCTCCAGTGTCGCGGTGCTCGATGGTGCATTCAGAGCGTTTGTCGCCACGCTCATAGTTGACTGGGTGAGTCCCAGGCCGGCCGCGGAGACCGTCACCCCTAGCTGGCAGGCAGCGCCGCTCGCTACCGTCGTTGCCCCCGTGGTATCGCAAGGAACTTGCCCATCCTGCTGAACTGCATAGTCGGCGGCGTTTGCTCCTGAAAACGTAGGATCGGCAGTCACCGACAGCGGGGCGTTCCCAATGTTGTAGACATTGACATCGACCGGATTGCTTGGCGTCTGCTGACTGACAATACCGAAGTTGACCAGGGCCCCATTCAGGAGCAGAACATTGGGCGTCGTTACTGGTGTAGAGACTGCACCGGAGCTCGCGACGCTGCTGACGTTGTAGGAAGCGGCCGTAACATACAGATTCCCGAGCGAGTCCAGGCCGATCCCGCTGGGTGTGGTGACCCCGCCACTGTCGATCGCCGCAGCGTCATTAAAGTTCAGCCCGCCAGTTTCGAGCGGGATGCGAATGATCCCGTTCGCCTGGGCCACATCGACGGAACCGGAGGGCTCCACGACGAGGCCGGTTACCGGCGCCGCCAGGTTGCTGGTTACAGTGGTCTGCCCACCCCAGTAGTTGATCTCTATGAGGTCAGTTCCATCCGCAACAAAGACATTGCCGGAGTTATCGACCGCCACTGCCGTCGGCTTGGTGAATCCGCTGCCAAGGACGTTTGTGCCTTCAAGGGCCATCGCGGTAGGCCCGTTGAAGACGCGCACGACGCGTGCATTGCTCGGGTCAGCCGCATAGACCGCGCCTGAAGCATCGGCAGCCAGGTTCACATTGGGTCCGAGTCCTGACTGGATCACCGTCTGGCCCGCTGCGTTGAGTGTGCCGTTCACCTCTGGGATCTCGTAAATCTTGCCGGAATCGGCGATGAAGATGTCTCCAGAGTTATCGACCGCTACACCGGTTGGAGAGGTGAGTCCCGTGCCGATCGAAGTGCCGGCCGCAGCCGTGGCGTTTGCTGGAAACGCAAGCACCTTACCGGAACCAGGGTCGGCCACATAGGCGTTTCCCAGGAAGTCACCTGCCACCTGCGCCGGCGAGGTCAGTCCCGCAGAAAGAGGTGTCTGCTGCGCCGGGATGAGGAGCGACACGGCGGGGCCCTGGCCGACGCCGTTGAGGTACACGGTGCTGCCCGGGATGGGGTTGTTCTTGGCATCCAGCAAGGCAAGTTGCGCCGAGTTGCTGCCCACAGAGTTGGCCCCGGCGGGGTTGAACGTGATCCAGTACTGGCAAGTAGTGAAAGCGATGTATGCCGTGCCTGCCGTGCATGGGATGGCAGGGGCGTTTCCACTTGCAGGCGGGTACGGGTTCGTGCTCGACGGGGTGAATGCCGCAGCACCGCCCGGCTGAGAGATGCCGATCTTCGCCGGGGTCACGTTCCCGCTGAACATGTAGAACACGGTTCCCGCTGCGCTTGGCGTTCCGATCGGGGTCGCACCCAGGTTCGCGGTGCCAGGCTGCCACAGCACGAAGTTGCCGGTTCCTGGGACGCCGCCAGAGCCCGGAGGCGAATAGTTGCCGGAGGTTCCCGTCGGGAGCCAGAAGAAGCCACGGTAATCAATCGCCGGATTTGCGTTCACAGCGACGGGCGCAATGTACTGAGCTGCTCCGTAGTTGAAGCTGCTCGCGGTGACGCCCACGGGGCTTCCACTCGTATTCGGAATCATCAGCAGGCCGCTGCGCGTGCCGCCGTAGCTGTCAGAGGAGTCGCCAACGTAGAGGTTGCCGGCTGCATCATGCGTAATACCGTTGAACTTCTCAGTGTTGCCGGGGTCGACGCGCTGCAGGGCGCTCTCATTGCCCGAGATGCACGGGACGCTTGGATCAGAGCCGCCGGAGGCGCTCTTGGCCATGCAGGCCTTGATCGTGCTCGCAGGGAGGAAGAAGATGCCAACAGCTCGGTTGCTTGCCTGCGTGTACGGATTCTCGATGAAGTACAGGTTGCCGTTTACGTCCGTGTCCATAGGCATGACGTTGGTCGCCAGGCCGTTCACCAGGTACTGGAACTGTGCCTGGCCGTTATTGGGGCCGCCGGTGAAATTGGAAACAGTGCCATCGGCGTTTACCGGGACCGCCACAATGGCATTCGCGTTTTGCTCGGCGACGAACAGGGTGCCACTGCCGTCCTTCGCCGGGTTGTCGACCCATGCGATGCCGTTGGTACCCTTGCCCTGGTAGCCGCCGTTGAGCGTGGGCAACCAGTTATCACCTGATGCGGAGAAGTCCCAGGTGCCGTCCTTCGGGTTGAACGGAACGCGGTAGATGTGTTGGCTTCCGCTGTAACGATCAGTGATGTACAGCGTACCTTTGGCGTCCATCGCCATGTACTCATTCCAGTAGGTGCCGGACGAGTCGATGGTGGTCGCGATGGTCTGGATGGTGTTTGAGCCCTTCTTCAACTGGTAAAGAGAGCCGTAGCCACCGCCGCCGCAGACGTCCAGCATCACCGTATCGCCGTTGGGGGCGGTCTTGATGCTGTAGATCTGGCAGTAGGTGTTGCTGTGGGCGAGCGGGATGATCGACCCGGAAGTCACAAGCTGCTGGGCGATGGCAGCACCGCACCCCAGGAACATCGCCATCAAAAGCAAAACTGCGGTGCACGCCTGCCGGCGAACGTACCCTGTGAATACCGTGGCCATAAGCCCCTCCCGAAATCTTCAACTAGCCCTTGCGGGTAGCTCTGCAGCTCCACCGCACCTTACGGACCACCACCGTGATGGCGACCCAGCATCCCTTTTTCGACAGCGGATGATCGCAGCCGATTGAATCGTCTCCGCGGTGTGCTCTCTGCGGCACGACCGCGGGTCCTTCTAGAACGTGAACTTGGCTCCCAGTTCCACCAGGCGCGCACCGTACTTGATATTCGCTATCCCAAAGTTCGGCGCTGTCAGAACACCGGGGGTCAGAGCCTGACCAGCGGTGGCGTAGTTCAGGCCGCCCAGGGACAGGTTCGAGCTGTCGCTGCTGTTGAATGAGACCAGCGGATGATTCAGGAAGTTGAATCCCTCGATCCGGAACTGAACATTCTTGCTTTCGCCCGTGGGGAAGTTCTTGATCACCGCGAGGTTGTGGTTCTGGTAGGCGGGACCGTGAATGTACGGCAACCGGTACACACCCTGTCCGCTCGGGTTTGAGTAGTCCGTGCCGGTTCCACCGGCGGGGCTGCCTGGCAAAGGCACGCCGAAGCAGTTGGGGTTCACGAATTGGTGTGCAGCTTTTCCGCCGGACGGGTTGCAGGTGAGCGTGGGCATGAGCAGGTAGTCCGGCGTGCCCAACCAGGCCACCGGGCTGAGGTTCGTCACGCAGTTGTGCTGGCCTTGCGAATCAGCAGGAACGTTGTACTCGGCAACACAGACGGATTGAATGGTGGTGTTCTGTGCCTGCTGGGCCGTTGCGACCTGCGTGACCTGCAGGGAACCGTAGCCAAAGCCAAAGTTTTCACCCGCGCCCGAGGCCATGTTGATGCCACTCTGAAGCTGCGAAATACCAGAGATCTGCCAGCCGTTTGCGAGCTCGGAGAACAGGTGGTTACCGCCCTTGTACGGCTTGCCTATGTCCACAAGGTAGTGCGCATTGAAGACGTGGGTGCGGTCGAAGGTGGCCGGGTTGTAGTCGTTACGCAGGTTGACCGGATCGGGGAGCTGATTGTTGTAGGAGGCGGCCGTTGCGAGCGTCTTCGAGAAGGTGTAGTTCGCGCCAAACTGGACGTGGCCCGAGGACTTGTTCCAGCTCACCTGAAGGCTGTTGTAGTTCGAATAGAAGTCGTGCTTCAACGAGTAGATGTGCTGGTAGAAAGGGTAGGGCCTGAAGTAATCCTGACCCTGCGTGTTCAAACCCGAGATGCTGCCTGCGCTGATGGTTGTCGGCAGGTTGCAAAGGCAGAAGCCGTTGTCCGACTGACTGCCGAACATGTATCCCGCAGGGATCAGGTTGACGTCTGAAGCTTCGTTATAGCTGCTGCCCTGGTTGAAGGTGGAGAGGTTCTGACTGGTGTTGCCTACATAGGCCACTTCCAGAAGTGAGTTCCACTTCAACCGCTGCGAAATCGTCCCGTTGTAGGTGTAGTAGGTCGGCCGCACCGTGTCGTTCGGAGTCAAGGTGTTGACCGAGAAATCCGAAGGGTTGATGGGCGCCTGCTCATCTACAGTTGTGAAGTTGAAGTATTGGTTCTGAAGGCGCGTGGTCTTGTAGCCCTGCGCAGTGGCTGCAGCCAAGGCGTAAGGAGCAAACTCCTCTTCACTGCGATAGATACCCCAGCCGCCACGGATGACCGTGTTTCCATGGCCGAAGACGTCGTAGGACAATCCAAGGCGCGGCGAGAAGAAGACAGTCGCGGGGTTGTTCACGGAGTTGGAGATGGACGCATCCGCACCATGCCAGCTGATTCCCGGGTAGGCGTTCGTGGGGCCGCAATTCACGTACGACGACGCGACCTCGCTGCATTGCGATTTGTAGAGTGCCGGCAAGAACTCTGCCAGGCCGTTGCCGTGACGGTCATTCCAGGGACCGAGGTGCTCGATACGAGCTCCCAGCTCGAGGGTCAATCGATGGAACGCCCAGTGGTCGTTCACAAATCCTGACAAGGTCGTATAGCCCATGTCCACGATGGGGGTGAAGTTGGTCTGTTGGAAGCTGTCAGGAGTGCCCGTGTACATCATTGCAATCGGGTTCAAGCAGCCGCCCAAGAAGTTAGCTCCAGATGGACGGCTCGTCCCAGCCTGCGAGGAATTGAGGCAAGGACTGTACTGGGAGGTCTGACCGACCGGCGAGTTGTAGAGGTAACCAGTGGAGTTTGGATTGAAGGTGTACTCGCCTTGCGGGAACGCGCCGGTATCAGCGATGCCGTTGAGGATGCCCTTCTCGTAGTAGAGGCCGAACTGAAAGAAGTGCCTGCCCTTGTTCCAACCGATGTTGTCCTGAAGGTCAGGTACGGTCTTCTTCATGTGAACCTGGTTGTTGTAGAACCCGCCCGGCATCAGGATGTTGGGATACCCCAGACCCGTAGCGCCCTCTGCATTCAAAGCCGGCACGGAATAGTCTCCCGCCTGCTTGTAGTCGCCGAGATAGCCAAAGTTGCCGCGACCATTTGTTCCGCAGGTGCCAGCGGCGCGCATCGCAGGGTCAAGGCAGTTGTAGTTGTTCATGGAAAAGCGCGAGACAGCTTGCGGGTTCCCCATGTTGCCCGGATCGCTGATCAGTGACAGGGCAGCACTGAACTCGTTCGTTATGTTCGAGGTGACCACGCGCGTGTAGGTGGCCGAGATGATGTTGGAGATGTCGCCCGTGGTCACACCCCCGGGATACAACGCAGAGTTGGCGGGAGCGTAGCCCAGGGCCACCGGCTGCTGCGTAATCTGGGTCTGCCGTCCGTAGGAGGCGTACACCTTGTTGGTGTCGTTGATGGAGTAGTCGAGGCGAGCGTGGAAGATGTCGCCGTTTTGCGTCTGCGTCACAGGCTGGATGTAGTTGTACCCGGAGGCATTCCGGAAGGGATCGGCATTCGGCAGCGGCAGCCAGTTCACGAGAGCAATGCCGGCGGCGCTCGAAGCGGGCTGGCCGGTGAGTGGGTCCACAAAGGTGGACAGGTTGCCTTCCGGCACAGCGACGCCGTCCGGGAGATAGTTCTCCGCGTTACACATCGGCTTGATCGCGTTGTAGTTGATCCCGCCATCCGGGCGTCCGCCGCAAAGCTGTGAGTTCAGGTTCGCCACACTGAAGTCACCATTGCGCTCCGCCATCGTCGGCACCCAGGAGCCAAGTGTCTCGGGAGAGTACCGCTGGCTCAGGTATTCAAAGCCTGCGAAGAAGAAGAGCTTGCTGTTCGAACGGGAGAAGCGGGTGCCGGGGATCCAGACTGGTCCACCGATCGTTCCACCAGGGAAGAAGTACCTGCCATCGGGGCGGGTCTGCTGCAGGAAGTTGTTGTACCAGTCGTTTGCGTTCAGGGCCGTGTCGCGCGCGTAGATGTAGGCCTCACCGTGGAAGCCCGTTGTGCCGGCCTTGGTGGTCGCGTTAAAGAGCACCGGCCCCTTTGCGGAAACGGCGCTGAACGAAGAGGAGACCTTCGCCTCCTGAATCATGTCTGCGTCAACGGTCTGGACCGTGCCCGCATTTGTCTGGATGTCCGTGAGCGACACCCCATCCAGCACCGTCTTCAAAGCAGTGGGACCCGTGCCGTTGCCTGAAAAGCTGCCAGTAATGCCATTGTTGATGCCGACTACGGCTGTGTTCGCGGAAGACTGGTTGTTCACACCCGGGCTGATGAGTGAAAAGCCGGGGAGGGTCTCAATCAACTCTGTAGCATCGCGGCCCACGATGGCGAGGGTGTCCAGCTGTTTGGCCGTAATCACGTCGCTACGTTCTGGCGTGTCCAGCGGCTTGACCGCTTGGGACTGGACAGCTTCGACGGTCACTTCGGCGGAGGCCTGACCGACCTGTAACTTGATGTCGGTGTACTGGACGCGATCTCCTGGGCGCAGCGCAAAGGGTTGCGACTTCCAGCTCTCGAACCCGGGAGCGGTCACCGTGATCTGGTAGGACAGCGCGGACTCAACGGAGGCCATCGTGAAGTTGCCTTCGCCCCCACTGATCGCTTTGCGCTCCGTTTTGTTGCCAAGGTTGGTAAGCACGACGGCTGCCTTCGGAATAGCAGCACCAGATACATCCTGCACCACGCCGGATACGGTTCCTGTCGTCTGCTGCGCCGAGGCGGGCAGTTGCCAGAGCAGGAGACTCGCCATGAAGACCCAGAACACTGCGAGCGTCGGCCTGATCTTAGGAAATACCGTCATGTAACAACCCCCTTGGCTACCTTCCATGTACATCTGCGCACCACGGCCTTCCGCAAGCGCTGGCTCGTACAAGCCTTTGCCGCTTGGCGCGGTAATTATCTGCAGATTGATTCGGGACGCATTATTACGTCGTGAGGCAAAGACCGTCAAGCGGCGAATTCCCCGGATGATAACGGTATCAACTCTGGTGCCACTCACAGGTCACGTGACTGATCGTTTGCTCACCGGCGAATGCGCGGAAAGGCCAGATCGGCTATCACCCAAAGGTGTTAGCGCTGTTACATGCCCTCCAACTCGGGCACAACGCTCCAAAGAAGGGGGGCTTCAGAGCGAAAAGCGTTTGTCTCTAATCACCTGCGTAGAAGTCGCATGCACTGCGCGACAAGAACATCAATCCGAGCACACCTCCCAGGGCCAACGAGCGATGCACCTCGCGCTACATTGCGGTTGGTTCAACGTCAGTAAGGCGCCTGTCGCAGGCCTCGCTTTCCCGTTTTGGGGGGAAGACTTAATCTGGCCGATTACCGACCTGGTCGGGGATCTCCAGTGCCTTCGCCGAAGCGGGCTGGCCTTTCCATCGCTCACTGAGGCGGTGCAGTTGAGCCATGACCTCGTTCATCTCTGCAAGCCGCGGCGTGGGGCTGTAGGTCACCTCGGTCACCTTTCCGTTGACGACCGCGCGGTGTACCAAACCTTCGGCTTCCAGAGTGCGGAGGCGCAGGGTTAACAGTCGGGCAGAGATGCCCTCCGCGCTGCGCTTCAGCGCGCCGAAGCGCATCGGCCCGTTCGTGCTCAGGAGCCACAGAATGTGAAGCGTCCAGGGGCGCGTCAACCCTTCGAGCAGGGCAGCCATAGGGCAGCCAGCACTGAGGCCTTTTGCCTCGTCACCGATTTCGGTGTCCGGTGCTGCGGTGCGATTCATAAAGGAGTGGTCCCGTACGGCAAAACTGCCGCCCTTTGTTGCTCAGCGATGAAATGCAGCGGTTACTCGGGAGTGCCTACTCGCGCAGCCTTCATCACTTACTTATAGTAACCACGTGGGCCCCGCGCAGGAAACTTCAAGCGCATGGTCCCGAGAGGAACATCACCACATGAAGATTCTTCACCTCGACTCCAGCGTCACCGGCGCAAACTCCGTCAGCCGTCCCCTCAGCCAGGCGGCGGCTCAAAAGCTGAAGGCCGCCAACCCGGGCGCAGAGTACGTGTATCGCGATCTGGTCAAGGACTCACTGCGCCACTACACCGCAGTCATTCGCCTGTACAGCGGCGATGCTTTGGACCAGATCACTCCTGAGCAGAAGGCCGAGTTGGCCACAGGCGAGGAAATCCTGAACGAGTTCCTTTCAGCCGACACCGTGCTGATCGGCGCGCCGATGTACAACTTCTCCATACCTTCGCAGTTGAAGGCATGGCTGGATCTAATTGCTGTTGGTGGAAAGACCTTCCGCTACGGTGCAAGCGGTCCCGAGGGCCTGTGCGGTGACAAGAAGCTGATCGTCATCTCCACCCGCGGGGGCAAGTACGGCCCTGGTTCGCCGGTAGAGACATGGGACCACCAGGAGCAGTACCTGCGTCACTTCTTCACGTTTCTGGGTGTGAAGGACATCACCGTGATCACTGCGGAAGGCGTGGCCATGGGGCCCGACAAGGCAGCGGAAGCGGTTTCAGCAGCCAAGCAGAAGATTGAAGAGCAACTCGGCAAGTAGTGCTGCGAACTTCATGCGGGGCCTGCTGTCTGGGCCCCGCTCTCACTTTCTGCGAAGGTTGCGCGTGCAGGCTCAATTGACGCGATAGGCTTACTCACATGCGCCTCTTGCATCGACTGGGCCTCCTCGCCTTGGGATCCTCGATTCCCCTGGCGGCGCAAACCTCCTGTACCCCGGACTCACTGAGCAACGCCGCAAAGGCAGTCGCAACGATCCGCCATCACTTGCATGATCAAGCCGTCCCCGAGGACGACCCTCATGTTCCCGCGGCGATTGCTGCGAATCTCGCTGAACTGAAAGACGCGCTCGCCTCTTCAGCGGAGGCCGCGTTCGCCTGTGCGAACGGCGCGGCGACACCGGAGCAGTTGCAGAAGACACTCGCAGACGCTCTCCACGCCAACATCGACGCGGCAACAGAGACGGCCGAGACCCGCAATAGGCGGGACATCGGTGCTTATGGTTCTGATCTGTCTGCGCAGGTCTTTCAGCTCTTCGGCCGCCCGAAGTTCGTTGAAGTGGACTTCCGCTATGGCGTCGAGTGTGGCGACGATCACCTGCTGATGGTCTTTGAGGCTGCGGACGACAACACCTCTAGTAGTTGGCGGGAACGCATGCGCTGGGGCGCCCCGTCCTACACCACGGTTGGGGATGCCATCGGGGACTTCGCGATGCTGACGCCGCTGACGGGCAGCTATAAAGCACCTGCCTGGCGCTTCGTGGTTGCCCACGGTCACCCGAGTTGTCCTGGAAACACCGCACGGCGGAGCCGCTTCGACCTCGATCTGCTCTCGCCCACAGCGGACCCCGCAAAGCCGAAAGTCGATTGGCATTTCGAGCACGCCTACACGGAAGATCACACCGTGCCTCGCCTGGCGACGACGGAAGACACAGTCGACTTCCGCATCCTGCACGAAGGGAATGACGAAGAGAAGCACGAACGGAAGGCAGCCAAAGCTGCGCAGGCGTCCCCGGCGAGATCGCTCGAAATCTACCGCTTTCACCTGACCGCCGGTGGCCGACTCGAGCCCATACCCGCCGCTGTGGACGAGGACTCGGTTGGCACGCCGGCAGCCGGAAAGACTCCACCCGCTACGACGAACTCGCCTCACTAAGAGCGTTCACCTGCGCCTCGCTGAGCTTTAGATCCACGGCTGCGAAGAGTGCATCCATCTGCTCCACAGACGTCGCGCTGGCAATCGGAGCGGTGATGGTGGGCTGCGCCAAGAGCCACGCCAGGGCCACAGAAGCCTGCTGCGCGCCGGTCTCTTCGCTCACCTGCTTCAGCGCCTTCAGGATGCGCATGCCGCGCTCGTCGAAGTACTTCTCTACCCGCGACCCACGCTTTGCGCCCTTGGTGTCCTCCAGCGACTGGTACTTGCCTGTCAGGAAGCCGGACGCCAACGAGAAGTACGGGATCACGCCCAGGCCATACTGCTCCGCCACCGGCGCAAGTTCGGTCTCGTAGGCGTGCCGGTCATAGAGGTTGTACTCCGGCTGCAGCGTCGTGTACGCGGGAAGGCCGTGGCTGCTGGCAACCTGCTCCGCCTGGGCGACACGCGGACCCTTGTAGTTGGAGGCGCCGATCGCGCGCACCTTGCCGCTCTTGATGAGCTGGTCATACGCGCCAAGAGTCTCTTCCAGTGGTGTCTCTGCGTCATCCGTATGCGACTGGTAGAGATCGATCACGTCGGTCTGCAGGCGCTTCAGCGAGTCCTCTACTGAGCGAAGGATGTACTCCTTCTTGAGGCCCTGTGAGCCGTCGCCCATCTTGAAGCCAACCTTGGTTGCGAGTACCACCTTATTGCGCTTGCCGCTCTCCGCAAACCACTTGCCAAGGATCGTCTCCGATTCTCCGCCCTGGTGCCCCGGAATCCATACGGAGTACACGTTCGCCGTGTCGATCGCGTCGAACCCGCGATCCACAAAGGCATCCAGGAGGCGGAAGGAGGTCGCCTCGTCTGCCGTCCAACCAAACACATTGCCGCCAAACACCAACGGCACAATCTCCAGCCCCGATTTTCCTAAAGCACGCTTCTGCATGAACATCCTCTGTTGTTAGAGATGCGCACGGCCACGAAACGCGTCGCGCAGACTAAGCCTTACAAGAGCGTCTCAGTTCATCCACTTGCGATCGTTCGGGTTTTTTCTCTCGGCGTCAGGATCGATGTAGCGGCCGCGTTCGTCGAACTGCACCTCGCGTCCCTGCTTCTGCATGTAGACGGTGAACTTCTTCGCCGCGCGACGCCGCCTGGCGCGGTACCAGGCATTGCGCAGACCGAACATGCCCTCGGTTGCAGCAAAGCGTACTCCCCGGCGTGGCGCCAGGCGCAGAAAAAGCCAGCCGCACAAGGCGTTGGTCAGCACAACCAGAGCGTCAAATCGCTGGTGTGAAGAGAGCATTATTACGAGGTACACCAGCAGGTAAAGCATGGCAATGTACTTCGCCTTAACCCGCAGGATGAAGTTGAAGTTCAGCTCCTGGTCAGGGTGCAGCCGTGCAAACGCAAGCAGCAATGCGAGTGAGAACGGCCACAGACCGAAGGCCTCATGCTCCGGACCGAGGCCTTCAATGTAGCGACCGCCCGTGAACGTGAAGATTCCCGCCAGCAGGCTGCCGCCGAGGGTGCAGACCACGAAAAACTCTCCCATCCAGCGCGGACCCAGTTCGTCCTCCAGGGCAGACCCGAAGAACCACACGGAAAGCGCGGCAAACAGGAATCCCAACAGGCCGGTGGAGACGAACGGATACGTTACAAGCTGCCAAATCAGCGTATGCAGAGCAGTCACCGGGATGAGGGCAAAGAGCCCTTCGAACATACCCTCCGACTCGCGCGAGAATAGCCCGACGATCATCAAGGCGAAGAAGCCCACCGCCGCTGTGAGCAGGATCCGCCGCGTCACACCGCGAAAGGGCGGAAGCGTCACCATCACCGGACTATCTGACCGAAACGCCACGCCTTGTTCTCCTATCGCGCCGGGACGGGCGGCACGGGCAAGGAACGATGTCCGTTCGCTGCCACTGCACGTACGCCAAACAGCACGTTGTCCTTGCTTACGTTCAGCTTAAGACGCGTCTGCGTCCCTGCGCTCTGTGCGTGGGTCCAGGCCATCTCGTCTGTATCTCGCCAGACCACCTCGTAGGTGGTGCCGGCCGGAGCAAATGCGCTTGCTTGCCACGTGAGTTCGCTGTTGTTGTCCAGCGCTGAGGTCAGGATGTGCACGTTCTGCGGTACGCCCGGCGCTTCGGCCAACGAGGCCAGCACTGCCGCGTTCAACTGGGCCACCTTCGTCACGTACTCCATATCTACAAACTTCAGGTAGTCCCCGTACTCGACCCCATTTTCGGTGCGCAGGGTCTGATGTTGATGATTGAAGTTCTCGCGCCACTCCGTAAAGCGGACCGCGGCGAAACCTTCCGCGTTGAAGCTGGTGTGATCACCGCCACGCAGATAGCGGTCGCGGCGCTGAATCAGCACCGGGCGAAAGGCCGGGACCTCCCGCCGCACCATCATGCTCCGGGGCACGTTGGGCGTCGCCGGGTGGTGGGCGATGCCGGCGCCGAAGTATGCCGGCGCGATCTCGGCAACCGTGCGGGCCAACTCGCGGGAGGGTGAATCGTTCTCTGCCCCAAGGTTGAGGGTTTGCCGCTGTTCTTCCGGAGTTGACGGGCTTGGCACGTTCTCTGAGAAGACCCTTACGACTTCCTTGTCCGCCATCGTGTCACCCGGCGTGGTATCCCCGCCCACGATGTCGTTGTTCAACACGGCTTCGAGCGGCCAGCCTTCGCTCCTGGCCAGTTTGGCGAGGTGTCGCGATCCGTTGAGGCCCTGCTCCTCGCCAGCCACGGCTACGAAGACGATGGTCCCGGTCAGCTTCAGCTTGCTCAGCGCCCTCGCACTCTCGAGCGAGACCGCAACGCCACTTGCGTCATCGTTGGCGCCCGGCGCCGTGGCCTTGGCATCCATCACGTCTGTCGCGCGGGAATCATAGTGCCCGGTCACCAGGACCCAGGGCGCGGCCTTGTCCTGGCTCGTGCCGTGCAACACAGCGTAGACGTTCACCAGGCGGGTGGGTTGCTTGATGCGGGAGCGCGGCTCCGTGCCCGCCGGCTCCGCAAAGTCATCGCGCTTGACCTCCAGGCAACCTCCGCAACCAGCAGAGATCCGCTTGAACTCGCTCTCGATCCAGTCCGCCGCAGGGAGGATGCCCTGCCCCGGAGGTAAGTCCGCACTCATGCTGGACAGCGTGTTGCGGGTGCCAAAGCTTACCAGCCTGGCGATATCCGCCCGCACCGAATCCGGCGCGATGGTCCCCAGCGCAGCCGCGATCCGGGCGTCCGGTTGCACCGCCGGGAGAGCATCCGGGCCCGCCTGTCCCTGCGCCCCTGCAAACTGCAGCGAGGAGGTTCCAGCGATCAATACGGCAGCGGTTCCCCATTGCCGGATTCGGCTTTTCGCCATCCCTACACTCTCTTCCCACGTGCAAGTAACCGACTTCGGTTTGCGCGCGTCTCAAGTTGACTGCAAGGGAGCCGCCCGCTAGAACTAGTGGAGCGTAGCCATCCCTTTTCAACATCGTACTAGCCCGTTGTCGGGCCTGAAGCAAAGGAGAGATCATGCCGGTCGTTTGCCCCGAATGCGATAATCCGCTCGATATCGACCCTGATGACGTCGACGCAGGCGAAATCGTGCAATGTGAGGAGTGCGGCACCGACCTGGAAATCGTGTCCAGCGACCCACTCGAACTAGCCCCCGTAGAAGCGGAAGGCTACGACGACGAAGAGGCCACTGCCCACGGCAGTGATGAGGACGAGGACGAATAGCTTGTCCGCGCATCCCGCTTTCGTTACCCGCGCCTTTGGCCGCCGCGCCTTCGGCCCTACCGCCGGCGTGTGCCTGCTGCTGTGCTCAGGCGCTGTGCCCCTGCGCGCACAGGCCAAACCAGCGGTACGGCACACAGTGGATGGCACCGTAGTGAATCAAGCCAAGGTTCCCGTAGCAGGAGCAGTGGTGTACCTGGAGAACCCCAAGAGCCTGGACGTGCAAAGCTACCTCACCGACAACCAGGGGTACTACCACTTCACCCACATCCTGGCCCAGACGGACTACGAGCTCTGGGCCGAACAGAACGGCGTCCAGACCAAGCACACCTTCATCAGCCAGTTCAGCAACCACGTTGCGTTTCATTTCACGCTCAAGCTGTTGCCGGAGAAGAGGAAGAAGTTCCTGGGGATCTTCTAGCGGGCTACGCTGCCGCAACGGGATGGCATCCCAGAGGCGTATGAGCTCTGCTCCGGACCCAAATTCCTCCTCTCTCTCGGCCCCCGCGCCCGCAAGCTCGCCCAATCCTCAACCGCACCTTGACCGCCGCCATTTTCTGCAGAGCGCAGGTGGCTTGCTGGCTGCCGCCAGCCTGGCTCCACTTGCCGCTGCGCAGAGTTCCCAAACTCCGTCCGCTGGCCAGGACTACGTCTCACTTCCGCCAATCCACAACGTGCAAACGGAAGGGCCCGAAAAGACGCCCGGGCCCTTTGAGCCAGCAGACCAGCGTGTGGGCTTTGCCATCGTCGGCCTGGGCCGCCTGTCCATCGACCAGATCCTCCCGGCCTTTGGCCACTCCAAGCTGTGCAAACCCGTAGCTCTCGTCAGCGGAGACCCCCAAAAGGCCCGCAAGATCGCGCAACAGTACGGCATCAAGGAAAGCGCGCTGTACACCTACGAGACCTACGACCAGATCGCGCAAAACCCCGAGGTCAAGGTGATCTACATCGTGCTGCCCAACGGCATGCACGAGGAATACGTTGTGCGCGGCGCGAAGACCGGCAAACACATCTTCTGCGAGAAGCCGATGGCCAACAGCGCCGCCGAGTGCGAGCGCATGATCGCGGCCTGCAACGCCGCGAAGGTCAAGCTGATGATCGCCTACCGTCAGCAGTATGAGCCCAACAACCGCGCCATCGTGAAGATGGTGAAGGAGGGTAAACTCGGCACGCTGCGCAGTTACCTCGCCACGAACTCACAGAACGAAGCCGACCCTACGCAGTGGCGCCTGAACCGCAAGCTTGCGGGTGGAGGCTGCCTGCCAGATGTAGGCATCTACTGCCTCAACGCCGCGCGCTTTCTCACCGGGGAAGAACCCAGCGAAGTCTTCGGCTATACGGTAAAGCCCGAAGGGGATCCCCGCTTCAAAGAGGTCGAAGCAACCTGCAACTTCACCCTGCGCTTCCCTTCAGGATTCGTAGCCTCCTGCAACTCCGGCTACGCCGGCCACCACTCGCAGTTTCTGCGGCTGGAGGGCTCGGATGCATGGGCGGAACTTGAGCCGGCATTCGGCTATCACGGCATCAAGCTCCGCACCTCACGCTTCACGGACGGCCACGAGGCCACGACGGAGCTCAGCATCGAGGACAAGGACCAGTTCGCGCTGGAGATGGATCACATGGCCGAGTGCGTGTTGCAAAACAAGCAGCCGCACACACCCGGCGAAGAGGGCCTGCAGGATCAACGCATCATCGAGGCCATTTACGAGTCGGCCCGCACCGGCCGAGCGGTCAAAGTTTCACCGCCAGCGAAGCCTACCCGAGGCCCAGAGCCAGGCGAGTCCACCTAGACCCTACTTGCCCGTCAACTGCCAGCCCGCAAGCGCCCGCGAAAGATTTGGGTACTGAAACACGAAGCCGTCCTCCAGCAATCGCCGGGGGACGGCGCGGATGCTGGTCAGCACGGTCTCCTCGGCCATCTCGCCCAACATCAACCGCGCAGCCCAGGCGGGGACAGGAATGATGGCTGGCTTGCGAACGGCCTCTGCGATCGCTGAAGTAAACTCCCGCCCGGTCACCGGCTCGGGCGAGACAACGTTCACCGGTCCGCGTAAGTGATCGGAATGCAGAACGTGGCCGATTGCGCTGATCACGTCGCTGAGCGTCACCCAACTCACCCAGTTGCCGCCACCCGCGATCGGCCCCGCCACCCCCATCCGGAAGAGCGGCAACATGGCGGCCAGCGTTCCTCCCTCGGGCGTAAGCACGGCGCCGATCCGCAGGCTCACCACCCGCGAGACTGAACCCAGCCGAGCCGCGGCACTCTCGCCCTCTACGCAGATTTCAGCCAGAAAGCCCTGCCCTGCGGGCGTCCGCTCGTCAACAACGGCCGCCCCGGTGCTGCCGTAGAAGTTGATCCCTGACGCACACACAAACACCTCCGGAGGATGCCGAGCAGCGGCCAGCGCCGTCGCAAGCCCCCGTGCGCCATCCAACCGGCTGTCCCGAATCCGGCGCTTCTTCTCCTTCGTCCATCGCCCGTTCGCGAGCGGCTCTCCTGCAAGGTGAATCACGGCATCGAAGCCGCTCACCGCTGCCGGATCGACCTCCCGGGCAGGATCCCACTGCACCGCGCCCACGGTTCCCGCGCTGCGTACCAGGGGAACAACCTCGTCGCCCAACGCGCGCCGGGCAGCTACCACCTGCCTGCCAATCAGTCCCGTAGATCCGCTCACCAGGATTTTCATCTTCGCCCCCACTTTGCAATCAGTGCCCATGCTCGCAGACCCCGTCCGCCCTCCGTTCAACATTCGCCTCCATTCCATGAATTCGTTTCATCAGGCGAATACCGGGCGAATACACTGAGGGCAGGATCCCGTGCCTGACGCCCTCCATTTCGACGAGGTCTCCGCCGACCGTTTCTGCTTTCTGCACATCGACCTCAACAGCTTTTTCGCGTCCGTCGAGCAGCAGCTCCATCCCGAATACCGCGGCAAACCCACAGCGGTGGTCGGCACCATGGCCGATACGGGGACGATCATCGCCGCGAGTTACGAGTGCAAAGCCCTCGGGGTGAAAACCCTCACCAAGGTCGGCGAAGCGCGCGCCAAGATCCCGGACATCATCCTTGTCAACGGGTCCCACAGCACCTACGCCAAATACTCGCACGACATCGCCGCCGCAGTGGAAAAGGTCTGCCCCGTCGCACACACGCCGTCGATCGACGAGATGGTCTGCCAGCTCATCGGCCGCGAGCAGGAGCCACCCCGCTCCCGTCAGATCGCCCTGGCCATCAAGCAGGCCATCAAAACCGATGTCGGCGAGACGCTGCGCTGCTCGGTCGGCATGGCGCCGAATCGTTACCTGGCCAAGATCGCCAGCGACATGCAGAAACCGGACGGCCTCATCGGCCTGCTGCCCTCACAACTGCCACGGGCCATCGCACACCTCGAACTCCGCGACCTTCCCGGCGTGGGCGCACGGACGGAAGTGCGTCTGAATGCGAAGGGCATTCGCACGATGCCCGACCTGTTGGCGCTGGATCGCACAGGCATGCACAAGCTGTGGGACTCGGTTTGGGGCGATCGGCTGTACCACTGGCTACGTGGCCACGCCACGGGCGACGACGGTGCCCCGGTTGCAAGCGATCTGCAGAAGTCGCTCGGACACAGCCACGTCCTCGGCCCCGAGCACCGCAACCAGGACGGTGCCTGGGCCGTCGCCCACAAGCTTCTACATAAGGCCGCAATGCGCCTGCGCATGGAGCGCTTCCATGCCGAAACACTCGCCGTCACGATCAAGTTTTCACTAAGCCGCGATCAGGCGCGCGCGCAGGCCGGCAAGGTCAAAAAGCACACCTCCGGTATCACGCAGACCGCCTGGGGCATGGAGGCCCGCTTCCGCCCCGCCCAGGACACCCTGACTCTGCTGGAGGCCCTGCGAGGCATCTGGGCCGAGCGCCCGAACGGCCCGGAACACCAGAAGCCTTTCTTCGTCGGCGTCACGTTGCGCAACTTACTGCCCGACAGCGAAGTGCCGCAGACGTTGTTTGACGAGCCCGGTCACCGGAACGAACTCGCGGCGACGATGGACAAACTCAACCTCAAATTTGGCCACTCCACCGTGCACTTTGCGGGCATGCTTCCCGCCCGCGACTCCGCGCCGACACGCATTGCGTTTACGCAGATCCCGGTCCAGTACGGCGTGGAATATATGTGAGGTCTCCGCCGTTGCCTCCGCATCTCGAGAACATCGGAACGTCCAATACTTCTTCGCCTTATATTCGCCACACTGCGCTATACTGACGATCCGGTTGGACCGAACGTCCGGCCCAACTTGCTTTTCCGCCACGAACGAACCAGCACACAACCAGCGCGAAAGGTTAACCCGCCATGCCAATCTCCCGCTTCGCAGAGCAATCCCGAGTCCCGCTGCCCGGCAGCGAGCGCGAAACCTTCACTACGGAACGAAATGCTCGTCTACCGTTCGCCACGCCAGATAAAACGTCTCCCCAGGTCACCCCGCAGGGGGAGCATGTCACCGTGTCTGTCCTGGTCCGTCGCAAGAACCCTATGGACCCATCCACACTCGGTGAGACGCGCCTGACGCACGAGGAATTTGAAGCACAGCACGGCGCGGACCCGGAGGCTGTCGCTGCAGTGAAGGCATTCGCGCGAGAGTTCAATCTCCAGGTCGAGCCCGATCTCGCTCCGGGACGGGCCACCGTCCAGCTCACCGGATCCGTCGCGCAATTGGAGAAGGCCTTTGGCACCACGCTTGATTCGCAGGCGACGCAGCACGGTACGCTGCGCACGCGGCAGGGGCCATTGATGCTGCCGCAGGAACTGGTCCCGCACATCCGCGCTGTGTTGGGGCTGGACAACCGGCCGCAAGCCAAGCCGCACTTTCGAGTCTCGCGGCCGCGCGCAACGAACACGTCTTACAGCCCCGTCCAGATCGCACACGCGTACAGCTTCCCGCAGGTCAGTGCTGCAGGGCAAACGATCGGCATTATCGAACTGGGGGGCGGCTTCGACACTGCGGATCTCACGGCCTACTTCGGCGGTCTCGGCCTGAAGCCTCCTACGGTAACCGCCGTTTCGGTAGACAAGGCGAAGAACATTCCAGGCGGAGCCCCGAACGGCGCCGATGGCGAAGTTCTTCTCGACATTGAAGTGGCCGGTGCTGTGGCGCAGGGTGCAGCGATCGCCGTCTACTTTGCCCCAAATACGGATCAGGGTTTCGTGGACGCGATTACAACCGCGGTGCACGACACCGCCCGCAAGCCGTCGGTGATCTCGATCTCCTGGGGCGGCCCGGAGTCCTCCTGGACTCAGCAATCCCTAAGTGCGATGGACAGCGCCTGCCAGGCTGCGGCGGCTCTGGGGATATCGATCACCGTCGCGTCCGGGGATAACGGGTCAGACGACGGGGTCGGCGATGGCGCGAATCATGTCGACTTTCCTGCGTCCAGCCCCCATGTGCTCGCGTGTGGAGGCACCACGCTCCAGGCCAGCGGCACCTCCATCTCCAGTGAAGTTGTCTGGAATGAAACGGCCTCCAACGAGGGTGCGACCGGTGGCGGAGTCTCGGCCGTTTTTGCGAAGCCCTCGTGGCAAGCCAACGCGAACGTGCCCGCACCCAGCGGAAGCGCGGGCGGTCGCGGCGTGCCGGACGTTGCCGGGGATGCAGACCCCACCACGGGGTACAAGGTTCGCGTAGACGGCCAGGACACCGTAATTGGTGGAACGAGCGCGGTCGCGCCGCTTTGGGCCGGCCTGATTGCCGTGGCAAACGCACAGAATGGAGCGAACGCGGGCTTTCTGAATCCGGCACTGTATGCAGCGAAAGGGGGGACTTCCTTTCGCGACATCACCTCAGGCAACAACGGCAGCTTCACCGCCGGCCCCGGCTGGGATGCCTGCACGGGTCTAGGGTCGCCGGTGGGCACGGCGGTCGTGACAGCCCTGAAGGGCGCGGTGAAACCGTCACCAACACCCCCACCCCATCACAAAAAGCATCACAGCCAACCGTAGATTTCGGTGGGATGCTGGCACGGACGGGCTGGCAGCAACCGGAACAGCCTCGTTCGGGTCCACCCCCGGGCTCCCGATAGCCGGAGCGCTGCCCTTCGCCCACGGGATACCCGAAAGCAAGTCTGCTCCCGGATACATCGGTTTCCAGCACGAACCTTATGCCCTACATCGGTCGCCTCGCGCCCTCGCCCACCGGGTACCTCCACCTCGGCCACGCGGCCACCTTCCTGAAAGCTCAGGAACGGGCACGCGCTGCAGGCGGCCGTCTCGTGCTCCGTATGGACGATGTTGACCCGCACCGCAGCCGGGACAGCTATGCTGCCGCCGCCAGGGAAGATCTTCTCTGGCTCGGGCTGGGCTGGGATGCGGAGGTTCGGCAGTCCGAGCGACTGGCGCTCTACCGTGCAGCCATGGAGCGACTGCTCGTCGGAGGGCATGCCTACCCGTGTACCTGCACTCGCAAGGACCTGCAGCAAGCCACCCAGGCCCCGCACGAAGACACCGACGATGAGCCCGTCTACAACGGCCACTGCCGCCCGGAAGGCACCGCAGGTCTGCCGACGGCCCTCCAACCCAACACCAACTATCGTTTCCGCCTGCTCCCGAACGAAGCTGTCACCTTCCCCGACGCGAACTGCGGGCCGCAGTGCTTCGTTGCCGGTACAGACTTCGGCGATTTCCTCGTGTGGCGCAAGGACGGTCTTCCCAGCTATCAACTCGCGTGTGCCGTGGATGATGCGGAGATGCGGATCAGCGAAGTCGTGCGCGGCCGCGACCTGCTGAAGTCGACCGCGCGACAGATCCTGCTGCAGAGGGCCTTGGCGCTGAGCACACCATGCTACTTCCACACCGATCTGCTGCGCGACGAAGGCGGACAGCGTCTGGCCAAGCGACATGACGCCCTGAGTCTTCGGGCACTGCGTGGCGCCGGAGTGACCCCGACAGAGATTCGCGCCCGAATCGAAGGCCTCTTGCATCACAGGGAGACGTGAGGTGTTTCATGCACGTCCGCTCTTCCGTCACCATCGCCCTTGCTACAGCGCTCGTCTTCTCTGCGGGCTGCAAAAAGACCGCCGACAACACGGGCAACTACAAGACCGCCATCAACAATTTCCTCGCCACCAACCAGAGCTGCCTCTGGCCAGAGCCGCAGAAGTTCCCCGTGCAGGTCAACACTGATTCGGACAAGACGGGCGGCCTCGATGCGCTTTACAACCAGGGCCTGCTGGTGCGTACCACTGCGGAGAAGAAGAAGCTGCTCGGCCTCGTCGACAAGCAGGTCACCAACTACGATCTCAGCCCCAAGGGCAAGAGCTCCTGGATCGCATCGCAGACTGATCCGAGCACAGGGAACTTCTGCTACGGTCATCGCGAAGTGAGTTCGATTGACACTGCAACCGCGACAGGCGATCAACCCGGTGCGACCGCATCCGTGGCCTACCACTACACCTTCTCGTCCGTCCCGGACTGGGCCAAGGATGCTGGCGTGCAGAACGCCTTCCCTTCCCTGCAGCGGAACCTCGCCGGCGGTGTCTCGACGGCAACCCTGAAGGATACCGACAACGGCTGGGTGGTGCAGGCACCGGCCGGGCACAGCACCTCCAATGCTGATGGCAGCATCGTGCAGTAAAGGATAAGGGCGGAGAGTGGCTCGCATCACTCTCCGCCCGTTTTCCGTTTTGAACTGGCTTAGTCGGTCCCCTTCATCTTGAAGTTCTCAGGGGGAACACCGCCGGCGAGGTTGCGCACGAAGTAGTCCCAGCGCCGGCGCATCATGTACGCGGAAGCATTGCCATACCCGTGGTGCGCGTTGGGAATCATGATCAGGTCAAAGTCCTTGTTGGCCTTGATCAACGCGTCGACCACCAGGAGGGTATTGTTCGGCGGAACGTTGTCGTCCATGGTTCCGTGGGCGAGCAACAGCTTGCCCTTCAGGTTCGCAGCGTAGTTCTGATTGGCCTGTACGTCGTAGTTGCTCTTGCCGTCAGGACCGATCACTTCCAGCCCAGAGTACTTCTCGTCCCAGTCGTCTTCGTAGTCGCGGTTGTCGTGATTGCCGCTCTCCCCAATGCCGACCTTGAAGAAGTCGGGGTAGTGGAACATCGCCGATACAGTAGCATTGCCGCCGCCAGAGTGACCCCAGATGCCGACGCGGTCCAGGTCGATCCAGGGATAGCGCGCGCCTAGCGCCTTGATGCCTGAGACCTGATCCGGGATCGTCGCATCGCCGAGACCCTTGGGCGTATCGGCATAGGCATCCTGAAAGCTCTTGGAGCGGAAGGGCGTGCCCATGCCATCGATGCATACGACGACGAAGCCCAGGTCGGCAAGAGCCTGGAAGTCTCCCGCCGCGCTGCGGAATGACCGCGTCTGCGCCGTGCAGGACCCGATGAATGGACCCGGGTAGACGTAGTCGACGATAGGGTATTTCTTTGATTCGTTGAAGTCGGTTGGCTTCCAGAGAAAGCCGTAGATCTGCGTTTTGCCATCGCGTGCAGGGACCATAATCGGTGTGGGCGGCTTCCACCCGGTCGCGGTCAGGCGAGCGATGTCCTGGTGGCCCATCGTTGCGAGCGCCTTGCCCGTGTGGTCGCGTAGCACCGCCGTCTGCGGCTCGCTCGCGGTGGAGTAGATGTCCACGAACGTGGCATCGTCCGGTGATGGCGTGATCGCGTGGTCTGCGTTCTCAGGCGTGAGCAGTTGCTGGCCCGTGCCGTCGAAGTTGACGCGGTAGTAGTGGGTGAAATATGGATCCTGATCCTTCTCCTTGCCCGTCGCAAGAAAGTACAACGCGCGCTGCTTCTCATCAAAACGCAGGACCTGGGTCACCGTTCCTGTGCCCCGTGTGACCTGGTTCTTCAGCTTGCCGGTCGCGAGGTCGTACAGGTACATCTGGCCCCAGTCGCTGCGTTGCGAGAACCATAGAAACTCGTGGCTCTCCGGCAGGTAGCGCCAGTTCACCTTCGCTACACCGGACTCGAAGTAAGTCGGCACGTGCTCGTGGTACACGGTGCGCACCTCGCCGGTTTCGGTGTCAGCTTCACGCAGCCACGCATCCTTGTGGTCACGCGAGCTCGAGACGATTGCGAGGTGTTTGCCATCCGGCGCAAACTGCACGTCATCCCAGCCTGCTCCGCCCCGGCAGCTTACGTCGTCGCAGAGCGTAGAGCGGTGAAACTGCGGCTCCATCTTGAGCCGGGTCACCTTCCCTGCGGTGACGTCGATAACGACCGGCTGAATCATTGCTACATCCTTGTCGCCAAGGAACGGGTACTTCCAGGCTTCGACCTGCGGATGCCGGTTGGTGACCGGCACGAGATACTGCGTGGCCACCTTGCGCTGATCCTGCTGAAAGGTGGCGATCTTGGTGGAGTCCGGCGACCACACGAGGATGGGTGCATCAGAGTGTTGCCATCCTGCGTTGTCGGTCGCATAGCCGAAATCGGTCACGCCGTCGGTGGTGAGCTGACGCTCCTCACCGGTCGCCTCATCGCGAACCCAAAGGTTCCAGTCACGGATGAAGGCCGAAGATTTCTTGTCCGGTGAGAGGTCAAAGGGTGCTTTGCTACGGGCGGCCCGGGCGTGCTTAGGCGGGAGTTTGCGATCCTGCGTGCTGTTCCCTTCGCCCGACATCTGCGCGTTACCGCCTGCCTGGGTAGAGCTCAGGCCTGTCGCCGGTGGCTGTGCGCCCGGCCGTTGTTCGGGCTGCTCCACCTTCTTCGCGGGCTGCTGCTTATGGCAATGCGCTGCAGCCGAATCGCACTCGAAGTCACCGGCGTTGGTCTTCACGGCAAAGCCGTTCGGCTGCGGCATGTAGTCGCTGACGAAGATCTGTTCCTGGGGAACATCCCAGCCCAGAATGGCACCGATCGACTTGGTCAGCCGGGCCTTGTCGAAGGCCGGAGCCGTAGCGCCCCTGGCGGGATCGGCGAGGAAGTACTGGGCGCCGTGCTGACCCGATTGCGCGTAGAACACGCGTCCGTCCGGCAGGTATTGAATGCCGTCCACCGTGTTATCTACCAGGGCATCCGTCGCGACGGTGAGCCGTTGTTCCGCCTTCGCATAATCCTGCGCCGTGTAGACGCGCTGTGCCTGGGATACAGAAATGACGCTTAGGAGAAGAGTTGCAATCGGACCAAAACGAAACGCAGCTGACATCCATCGCCTTTGTGAGGTGAGTTACCCGATCACAGGGTAACGAATGCGAAGGACTTTCGGCAGGGTTTCCTGCATTGCCTAGACATCAGGTTCAGGATGCGCAGCGACTTCGTCCCCGGTTTTGCGGAGACGTGCGAGCAGGGCCCGGGGCGCGAACGCCTGAGGGATGTGCAGCATGGCGCGGAGGAAGCCTGGCCAGGTGTCGTGCGCGATCCGCAACGAGGTCGGAAGCACGTAAAGGTCCATCAGTGCCTCCGACAGGATGAGGGACCCCGCCGCGCCGAGCAGACCATACCGCTTGGCCAGCAGCACAGTCGCGATGATCGTCACGCCGGTGGCGAGGATGTAGTTCGTCGCAAGCCGGCGATGCTGGTTGATCGCCGTCAGCAAGGTCGAGCTGGTAGACCAGAGCGAGTAGAGCAGAACGCTGCACAGCAGCAGAAACAATAGACGTGGGCTGGGCGGAACGTTATGCCGGGTCCAGTGGGTGAGGAACCACGGCCCGACCGTCATCATGAATGGAACCAGCACCAGGGCAATACCCAGCGCAAGCTGGCACGAGCGACGGTGCAGGGCGCGGACCAGCGGCAGGTTCCCTGCGCCGAAGGAACTGGAAAGCTCCGGCCAGAAGGTGCTGTTCACCATCTGCACCATTTGCAAGGCGATGCGTGAGACGGTTCTTGCTGTTCCGAAGATGACAACGTCAGTGGAACCAAGCACATGACCGACAGCAAGAATGGTGCCCTGCAGGTTCAAGGCATTGCCGATGGGGAAGCCCATGAAGGCAATCGCTGGTCCGGACAGCCTGCGGATTTCGGAGAAGCGGGCGTGATGCCATCCGTAGCGAATCCAGGGCACGTCGTGCCGCACGGTGAAGCACAGGACGACAGTTCCGAGAGCGTTTACAAGCGAAAACGTCGCAGCCGTAGACCGTACACCTCGGCCAAGCAACACCGGGACCAGGGTGGCCACGAACGAAATCAGGACGAGGATGCTCTTCAGAAAGGTGCCATAGGGGTACCGTCCGACGCAGGTGTACGCCGCGCCGAGCAGCTGTTCCAACTGCCCGAAGAGCACGGCCGCGCCGAGGTAGAAGATGACCCACTTTGCGTCTGTCTCCGTCATCACGGAGAGGTTCAGCCACCGGGCCACGGGGAGCGCATACAGCAGCCCGGCAAAGACGAGCATCACTGCCGCGCAGATGAGCACGATCAACCACCAGCAGCTTTGAAACACCCGCAAGGCGCCTGCTTCGTCCTTTCGCCCCATCAGCATCGTCATCTCGTTCCCGGCGACGGAGCCGAAACCGATGTTGGAGAAGCTCAGATAGCTCGGGATGGCACTCACGATCAGCCAGTCGCCATAGAGCGGCTTGGACCAGAAGGTGAGGAAGACGGGGACCTGCACGAGTTGGATGATGGAGCCGGCAAGCCTGCTGATCCAGTTGGACAGGAAACCGAGAATCAGCCGACGACGGGTGCCGTGGTCTACAGACGACATCCCTAGGGCCTCGCCGGAACGTGCGCGACACGATTTCGCGTCGGAATCCTCTTTGAAAACCGAAGCGGCCCACCCATGCCGTCATTGTAGCAACGCGGTCAGGTCGCGCTTCGCGTGCGCGGGGCAAGGGGCTCGGCTAGGCAGCTTGCGCCTGCTCGCGTAACAGCGCCGTCTTCTCCTGCATCAGCTTCAGCAGCATCTCGTTGTCTCCTCGACGCTGAGCCTCCGCCATCTGAGCCCGCAGTTCGCGGCCTCGACGCTCAAAGTACCGCTGGCGCAGGGTTTCCAGCGCGCTCGCCACCAGCAACGGCGAGCTTTCATGCTCTGGCCCGTTCACCTCGGTGGAAAGATGCAGCGCGCTGGCCAGCAGGGCGCGTGAAACCTCGTCCGGCGCGGCTGCGACCGGATTTTCCGGCGCCGGTCCGCTCACGAGAATCTCGATCACCGAGGCGGTCGCGAGATCCTCAAACCACTGCGGATGAGCTCCAAGGCTTTCTGCGGCGAGCGCGCGGGCAGAGTCTGCCTCCGGCAGCACAAGGGCGCAGAGCAGAATGCGTTCGACCTCCGTTACAGCCTGGGGCTGCGCGGCTCGTACGCTCTCCAGGCGATGCTCAGCGGCTTCCCGGATCTCCTTCAGCACCATGGACGACTCGATGCCCAGCTTTTGCGCAGCGTTCTCTGCCACCTGCGTGCGCACGATCGCGTTAGGAATCCGGCGGAGGTGTGGCAGCAGGAAGTTCAGGGCACGGACGCGTTCTTCAGGCGTGCGTGTGCCGTGCTGCTCGCGCGCGCGCTCAATCAGAAAGTCCGTCCACGGCACCGCGCCACGAACGCTCTTTGTGTACTCGGTCATGCCATGTTCGCGAAGAAAACTGTCCGGATCGGCGCCGTTTGGCAGCGTCACGACACGCACCTCAAAGCCGTCTTCGACCAGGGGTGCCAGCGTCTTCACCGCTGCATCGAGGCCAGCTTTGTCTCCGTCAAAGTTCAGCACTGCCTTCTTCGTGAATCGCCCCAGCAGACGCACCTGGTGCTCGGTGAAGGCCGTCCCACTGGTCGCGAGAACCCCGTGCAGGCCGCCCATATACACGCTGAGGCAATCCATTTGCCCTTCTACCAGCAGAGCCACGTCCTGCTCGCGGATGGCGGACTTCGCCTTGTCCAGATTGAAGAGCACGTGACCCTTGGTGTAGAGCTGGGTTTCTGGGGAGTTGAGATACTTCGCGCCAGCCTTCTCGTCCGTTGTGTCGAGAGCACGTCCGGTAAAGGCGATCGGCTTGCCCGACTCGTTGCAGATCGGGAACATAATCCGCTTGCGGAAGCGGGCGTACAGCGAGGCCGCAGGATTGTCGTCGCTGTCCTTGGTCTTGAATAAACCACTGGCGCGCAGTACGTCTTCCGTAAAGAACTTGGACAGGCGTTGCAGCATATCCGTATAGCTCTCCGGCGCGTAGCCGACGCGGAAGGTCTTGACCGCCTCTGCCGTGATGCCTCGGTTGCTCATGTACTCGCGAGCGCGTGCTGCCTCGGGCGATTGCAGATTGCCCTGAAAATACTGCGTGGCCGCCTCGTACACGTCCAGCAACTGGCGGCGAAGCTGTGCGTCGCGTGCTTCTTCGGGCGAGTTCCACTCGCGCTTCGGCAGGGCGATGCCCATCTTCTGCGCAACTGTCCGGACCGCCTCAGGGAAGCTGAGGCTTTCCATCTTCATAACGAAACTGAAGACATCACCGTGCTCGTGGCAGCCAAAACAGTAGTAACTGGCCGTGCCTGGATAGATATAGAACGACCCGGAGCGCTCCTTGTGGAAGGGACAAAGGGCGTTCCAATTGGCGCCGGATTTGCGCAGTTTCACATACTCGCCCAGGATGCGGACGATGTCGGCCTGCTGCTTGACGGTCTGGGCAAAGCTGTCGGCCATGGGCTCCGTTCAGTGTAGCGGGAGGCGCAGCACCGGTCGGCGGCACTGGGGAGGCGCTGCACACAACCGGCCGCGTTGTCCACAGAGGACGAGCTCAGATCGCGGGATGGTCTCTCTGTCAAAACGAGCCCGGCCAATTCTGGAGCGCCTTCGGTCCGGGAACTGGACGTAGGTGAACCTACAATAACGAAATGCTGAGTTCCGAAGCACGGGGCCGCCTGACCGTTGTGCTGGTAGGCGCGCGCAATCCGCAGAACATCGGCGCCGCCGCCCGGGCCATGCAGGATTTCGGCTTCAGTGATCTGCGGGTTGTGAACGAGTTTGCTCCCCCCTTCGAAGCGGCCCAGCTTGAGGCCAAATCGGCGGTCGGCGCGGCCGAGGTAATGCAGGCTGCGAGGCTCTTCTCCGACCTCTCGGAGGCGATTGCCGATTGCAACCTGGTGGTAGGGACGACGGCCATCGGGGGGCGCAATATGGACCGTTCGGTCCTGGCGTTGAAGGAGGCCGCAGCGGCCATTACTGCCGGTCTCGAGGCGGGCGGGGCGTCCGCTGAGCAGAATGACGAGGCGCGTGTTGCTCTCCTGTTTGGATCAGAAAAGACCGGGCTCACTCGGGAGCAGCTAAGCTTTTGCTCCCAACTTCTGACGATTCCGATGTTTGCGCCTGCGGGGCGACACCTCTCAATGAACCTGGGGCAATCCGTTGCTGTTTGCCTTTACGAACTCACGCGTGAGGGGTTTGAGGGTTCCCGGAGCCTTCCGGATGCAGTGCGGGTCATGGCTGCCGTGGAGGATCGCGAACGCCTGTTGTCCCTTTTGCAGAATCTTATGCTCCGGTCTGGCTACACCGAACGATTCCCCGCGAACGCTCGGCCGTCCGTGATCCGGCAGTTGGTGATGCAGCTCGGCAGCACCAGGGAAGAGACGTCTACCTGGATGGGCATTCTCAGGTTGGCACTCCGGGCGTTGCCTGATCGAAACTCTGTGCGGGACCTGCCAGAGGGGTCGTAATCCCTGGGATTGGCAAATGGCAACGGAAAAGACGAAGGCCGCAGGTGGATCCCTGCGGCCTTCGCTACTTCCCTTCGGACGTTACCACTGACCCCAGGCGCGGCTGATGTAGTCGCTGAGCGTCATGACGATCAGGACCAGGAACACGAAAAAGCCAGAAGCGATCGTCATCTTGATCAGGCGCGACTGATACTTGGCGTGCATGAAAAACAAAATCACGATCACGGCCTTGAAGCAGGCGATTCCGAGAGCGATCACGGGATTCAGCCACTTAAGGTCAACGTACGCCGCTCCTACCGTCACCAGGGTGAAAAACAGCAACGTCCCGAAGACCATTACGTACTGGATGGGCGTGACGATGTGGTGTTCGCCGTGTTCCGGGTTGGTTACGTTCGGTTCGTCGACGATTTGAGGGTGCGCGGTGTGAGCCATCGTGGTTCCTTGTTGTCCTGTTGAGGCATGTGAGCGCGCTGCGCCGGAAGTCTGGAGTTACTTGAGGGGATGCCGGTTGATCAGATATAGAAGCGGGAACAGGAATAGCCAGACTATATCGACAAAATGCCAATATAGACCGAAGTTCTCGATCGGTGCCACGTATCCGGAGCTAAACTCACCTCGGCGCGCACGGTAGATCAGCCATACCAGAAGTCCGAGCCCGATGATCATGTGCACCGCGTGCATTCCCGTCATCGCGAAGTACAGAAAGAAGAAGATCTGCGTGCGCTGGGCCATATCGGGGGGCAAAGGTGTGTCGCTTGGCTTCCCGTGCTTGTCCAACGGCGGATTTACAAATGCGGAGATGGAGAAGTTGTCGCCGGGGATATGGTGAAGCTCGTACTTCTCGTGATACTCGTCGTACTTCACACCGAGAAACGCCAAACCGAAGACCGTGGTCAACACGAGTGTCCAGACCAGGGTGCTCTGCTTGCGGACCTCGGCGGCCCACACGCCAACCGCCATAAAGAAGCCCGAGGTGATGAGGATGGCCGTGTTGATGGCCCCCTCGGGGACGTTCAGGGTGTTTGAAGCGGCAGCAAACGCCGGGTAGTACCAGTTCCGGTAAAGCAGGTAGGCGAAGAACATGCCGCCGAAGAACATGATTTCGGTCAGCAGAAAGAGCCACATGCCGAAGGAACCCGCCTCGCGTTGCTGCTCGGCGGTTTCGAAGTGGTGGCGGTGCTGCGGCAGCGAAATGTGCTCGTGCTCGGCATGGTGAGCCGTGGCCGTCGCAGTGTGGGGACTGATGCCTGTTGCGATCGCATTATCCAACGGTCGTCACCTCGTGTTGCTTACGCTCCAGCCACTCGTAGTCGTAAGCCTCGTGGTCCATGATCGGTGTTTCGATGAAGTTCTCCGTAAGCGGGGGCGACTGGATCTGCCATTCGAGGCCGGTTGCCTGCCATGGGTTTTCCCCGGCGATCGCACCGTACTTCAACGACCACCCCAGGTACAGCAACGGCAGCATATAGCCCACGCCAAGCACCGTTGCGCCAGCGGTAGACAGCACGTTGAGCACCTGATATTCAGCGGGGTAGGCGTGGTAGCGACGCGGCATGCCGAGGTAGCCCAGGATGAACTGCGGCATGAAGGTCAGGAAGAACCCGATGAAGGTGGTAATGGCGGCGAGCTTCGAGAGCGGCTCGGAGTACATACGACCGGTCATCTTGGGCCACCAGAAGTGGATACCTGCAAGGAAGGCCATCAACATGCCGCCGACCATGACGAAGTGGAAGTGCGCTACCACGAAGTAGGTCTCGGTAAGGTGGATGTCCATGCCGAGGGAGCCGAGGAACACGCCCGTAAGTCCGCCGATGGTAAAGAGACCAATGAAGCCGAACGAGTAGAGCATCGGCGTCTCAAAGGTGACAGAGCCCTTCTGCATCGTGAACGACCAGTTGAAGATCTTGATCGCGGAAGGGACAGCGACAAGCATGGTCAACAACGAGAACACCAGGGCCGAGTAGTTGGAGACACCCATGATGAACATGTGGTGCTCCCACACGAAGAAGCCGAAGAGCGCAATCGCCACCGAGGAGAAGGCGACAGCCGTGTACCCAAAGACCCGCTTGCGGCTGAACGTCGACATCGTCTCTGAAATCACTCCCATACCCGGCAGAATCATGATGTACACCGCGGGGTGGGAGTAGAACCAAAAAAGATGCTGAAAGAGGAGTGGATCACCGCCCTTGGAAGGATCGAAGACGCCGATACCGAAGACTCGCTCCAGGGCTACCAGGACGATTGCGATGGCCAGCACCGGGGTTCCGAGCACCATGAGCAGGGATGCGGCGTAGTTCGACCAGCAGAACAAGGGGAGGCGGAACCAGGTCATCCCAGGGCAACGCATCCGGTGGATCGTCACGATGAAGTTCAGACCTGTGAAGATGGACGAGAAGCCCGCTACAAAGATCGCCGTCGCAGCCGTGAGGACGTGGGTGTTGAGGTAGTGCGTTGACAGAGGCGTTGTGAACGTCCAACCGGTGTCGACGCCACCCAGTACGAGGGCGGCGAGCGTCAACGTGCCGCCGATAACGTACAGGTACCAGCTCAGCAGATTGATCTTGGGGAAGGCAAGATCCTTCGCTCCGATCATGATCGGGATGAGGAAGTTGCCGAGGGTTGCAGGCACCGAAGGCACGAGGAACAGGAACACCATGATGATCCCGTGCATCGTGAAGAACTTGTTGTAGGTGTCGGAAGCAACGAGGTCAGGCTGAGGGGTTAGGAGCTCAAGCCGGATTAAACCTGCAAAGGCGCCGCCGATGAAGAAGAAGAACGTGATCGAGATCAGATACAGCATCGCGATCCGCTTGTGGTCGGCGGTCAAGAGCCAGCTCAGAAGGCCGTGCTCGTTGTTCAGGTAATTGCGCTTGGGCAGCCTGGCCGTGCTCTGGTCAGGCAGCGAAACGATCGTCGAGGCGCTGCTCATGGCTTCACCGTATCCGTGTTAGGCACCGCAGGCGTGGTGGGTGCCGATTGGTTGCTATCCGAGGTCACATACGTTTGCTGGACCCGGTAGTTCGATTGCATGTTCTTGATGTACTCGACCAGCGAGATCAGGCCATCTTCACTGATCTGACCCTGATACGTCGGCATGATTGGAGCAAAACCTGCAGGGACATGTTGCGAGGGATTCAAGATCGACTCACGGAGATAGGCGTCGTTCACCAACACCTGACTGCCGTCCGTCATCGTCAGCCGCGAGCCGTAGATTCCATTCAGATTGGGGCCTCGCGCGGCAGCCGTTCCGTTGTGGCATGCATTGCAGCCCATGCTGGAAAACAGCCGCTCGCCGTTCTGGGCCATGCTCATACCGCTCGTGGACTGCTTTAGCCAACGCTCGTAGTCATCCGGCCTGAGTGCGGTGATCTGGCCGATCATCCCGGAGTGCAGGGTACCGCAGTACTGGGTGCAGAACAGGTGATAGGTTCCCGGATCGGTGGCCTGAAACCAGACTGTCGTGTAGCGACCGGGGATAACCTCACGCTTCACCCGGAAATCCGGGATGGAGAAGCTGTGGAACACGTCCTGCGAGATCATGGTGAGCTGAACAGGCCGTCCTATCGGGATATGCAGCGCATTGATCTCGTGCTGACCACCTGGATGCTCAGCCTTCCACATCCACTGTTTGCCGATGATGTAGATATTCATCGCGTTGACGGGTGGGTTGTAGATGCGGAAGTACAGAAGCGCTCCCCAGACAAAGACGACGAGGAAGACACCGAGAGGGATGATCGTCCACGTAGCTTCGAGCAGGGTGGAGCCTTCTACCTGCGTCGGCACCGGGTTGCGCTCGCGGCGGTAACGGATCGCGAAGCCGAAGACGAGGGCCACGACGATCAGCGTTCCGACAAGGGTCATCCCCAGCAGAAAGAAGTACAGCGCGTCCGTGTAGGGCGCTATGGTCGACGCCTCGGCCGGGAATAGAGCCGAGTTGTGCAGCCACTTGATCAGAAATTGCCAGAGAACTGGACTGATACCCATCGTTTCCTTACGCCATCCGGCGCCCGTCGCGCCCTTGAGATAGAACCTGCTGCCGGTCAGAACGTACGTCCTGTCGGAACATGACAAAGAGAAAGCTGCCTAACGCCAGCAGCGTAAGCATGCCACCTACCTGCACCACGCGAGCAACGAGCAGAGAGTGCCGATTGGTCTGCGGGTCATAGTGGTAGCAGTAGGTGAGAATGTTGGCGACCGGCGATCCGATCTTGTTGCCGGAGGCGTCGATCAGCCCCAGGAGAATGTCCTTCGGCGAGTACTCCACGCCAAGGTAGTACTGCGCCAGGCGACCTTGTGGAGTGAGCAGCTCAATCGAGCTGGCATGGGCAAACTGTGTGAGCCGGCCATCCGGCCCCGGCACCTTCACGTACCCAAACCCGACTGCGCTCGTCAGCGAATCGATAGAGCTCTTCGGTCCTGTGAGGAAATGCCAGCCGGCTGCAGTTTCGGGGTGGCCGTAGCGCTTCAGGTAGAACGCCTTGTTCTTTGCCGCAAGCTGAGGCCCTTCGGTCGGATCGATTGACACGACGACAATCTGGAAGTCCTTGCCGGGCTGAAGGCGAACCATCTCCAGTGCGCTGGTCAGGCCGTCCATCTCCTCGGAGCACAGCATCGGGCAGTTGTAGTACACGAGCGCGAGGACTGCCGGATGCTTGCCGTCGAAGTACGTGCCCAAGGTGACTGGCTTCCCGGACTCGTCCGTGAACTCGCTGCTGAGCGGAAGCTGTGCATTCAGGTGCTGCGTGACCTGCACCCGTTGCAGAACTGTTGGCAGCTCGTCGCCGTGGGAGGCTCCTTGTGCCTTGTCCCCATAGCCGGAAACCTGGGCTTGGAGCTGAGAGGTCGCGAGGAACAGCACCGCTACGCACGACAGACGGCGGCCAAAACGCGCGATCGCGTTTGCCTCTCTGCCTCCGTTCCGCGTTGTCAACTCTGCTCGCATCTTCCTCTTAAGTCTATTGCTACCTAGGCTGGTCCGGCGGGGGTGGGCACGATATCCGCCCACGCCCATTGCTCCCCCGGAAGATCTACCGTTTTGCTTCTGCCTGATTGAACTCAAGCCGTTGTTCCCGGGAGGCCATCTGATCGAGCTCGTAGCCGGTGCGGGCGAATCCGTTCGTCAAGGGGGCCGAGACGATGTGCTGGCTGTCACCCGCCATCTGCGTTCCAAGGGGCTGCCCGACGCCTGCAGCCTGCGGAAGCCCTCGCTGCGCGATCAGTTCCATGGCACGCTCAATCGGAATCCGAACCGTTCCGGCAGGAAGATCCCCCCCGGTGCTGTAGTTCTCCAACAGGAGATCCTCGCGAGCATGCATGTCCGTGATGTCCTGGTTACCGTCGTCTGTCTCCAAACGGGGTGTAGGAAACTTCTGGGTCATGGCCGCAAATTCGCGCTGTTCCAGCGTCGCGTTGGAGGTGAGGTCTTCGCGCTTGCGGGCAGCCTCCCCTTCATGGCCGGGCATCCCGCCGTGCCACTTGTCTGCGGGGCCGTCTTCGCGCAGGTTCACTGTATTGATCGCTTTGCCCATCACGAAGCAGAAAAGGAAGAAGATCAGTAGGAAGCCGCAAAGTCCGGCGAGAAACGTGATGATGCCGCCAACGTTGACGTCCTGGACTTCGTAGCCAGGGTTCTCGTCGTCACGATTGCGCGACGGAATCGGCTTTGGCTCGTCGGGATGACCCGCATCCCGCCCTTCTCTTGGATTAGTGTGCATGCTCAGGCTCCAAAACCTCCGCTGTGTGCGGATCGTTGACAGTGATGAGCGGCCTGCGGCCAAGCTCGGTCAGGTAGAAGAAGCCCCACAGCGACAACACGGCGATCGGAACCGTGATGTATGCCAGGATGCTGAAGTTGTTCGCGAGGTGGAGGTTGCCTGCAGCGTCTTTGAAGTTCGGCTCCACCAGCCAGAACATGTCGAGCAGCCGCGCGAAGATCATGAAGATGCAGAGCCAGAACATTCGCGTTTTAGAACGCTTGAAGTCCCGCGACAGAAGCAGCATGAACGGAATCACCCAGTGGCAGATCGCGTCCATGGAGCAGATGACCCACCAGCCACCGCGGATCCGGTGCAGATACCAGGGGATTTCGTCAGGCAGGTTGCCCGAGTAGATGATCAGGAACTCGGCAAAGGTGAAGTAGATGTTCAGCATGACAAAGGCGAAGGCCAGCTTGCCGAGGTCATGCTGTTCGGTGGTACGGAACATTGTCTTCATCGGCTCATACCGCGACAGCAGCAGGAGCGTCAGCATCCCAAGCGCGAGCACGGCATAGCCCTGGGCTACCAGGAATTGGAGTCCATAGATCGACGAGTACCAGGTGACATCGAGGGACTTCACAAAGACGATCACGAAGTCCGTCATCAAGATGACGTACAGCAGGATGGACGGACCGGACAGGTTCTCGAAGAGAATCCGCCACCGGTCATAGCTGCGCATCGAGCCCGCGGCGGGGTCCGCCTCCTGCGTCACCGACCACTTGTTGAGGAGAGTGATCACCAGGCCCAGAAACCCAAAGACGAGGATGTATTGCACGATGGCGCTCGTCGGGCTAAGCATCGTGTGCTTCAGGTCGATGCAGACCTGCTGCTCCTTGTCGATGAGCCCCTGCTGGAGCGCGGCCTTCGTCTGTTCCGGCGTGTGGTAGGCCGCCCAGAGATACAGCTTCTTCATTGAGAGGAGCACTGGGATGAAAAGGATCGCGACGAACCACCACGTCCGGGTCATTGCCTCTAGTGGACGGCGCAGGATGAGACCCCACTTGCCGCCGGATAGGTACTGCACCAGCAGCAGCGCCAGGGCACCACCCATGAAGTTGAACGCTGTCACGGAGCCCATGAGGTATGAGCGGAGCAGGTGAGCGCGACCCTGCTCGGTGAAGCCGAAGAGGACCGAGATAACAGCAAAGACTGCGAAGAGGATCAGCGCACGCATGCGCCAGGCTGTCACAAAGTCTGGAGCGGCCAGCACGCCAGGCAGTGCCTTGGGTCCGTGGTGGTGATGCTCGTCGTGATGTCCGTGTTCCATTGCCATCGTTTGCTGCCTTCAATCCTGTTAGTTGCCCACCGCGTGTGCGGCGGACGGGTGCCTCAGTGCTGGACCCTTTGCTGGAGTTCAATGCTGCTGGGCGGCATCTGGTATTGACTATCCGCGCCGGAGTTCCTGGTACCAGAGTTCATCGTCCCCGCTGTGGAGCCGTGAGCTCCCGCGCCAGCCGGTGGCGTGTTGATCCCCATGCCAGGGATGCCGTTGTCCTGGTTGTTGGGTGTTCCGTAGACCGCGGTCGCGGGCAAAGCCCACGGATCGGCGAAGCCCGGGGGCATGCCTTGCTGATTGGCAATCTCGTGCAGGTCCTGCGGGTGCTGGCCAGAGGCAATGTCCGTAGACTTTGCGTTTTGGCTCAACTGAAGCGCGCGGATGTAGGCCACGATCGCCCAGCGATCCTCGGTTCCAATTTGCGAGGCGTACTCCGGCATGGCACCGTATCCATTCGCAATCACGGAATAAAAGTGGCCCAGCGGCGCGTTGCGCAAGCGGTCAGTATGGAAGTTGCCCGCCGGCCGGTAGCCACGTTGCACGATCATGCCCGCTCCGTTGCCCACTCGTGAGTGGCATGGTGTGCAGTAGATGTTGTACTTCTCCTGCCCACGCGCCAGCAGTTCAGCGTTCACGGGCAGTGGCATGCCGTCGCCTTCTTTGCCGCCTACGATGCCGGTGTAGAAGTACGCATTCTCGTGAAGCTGGTTGCGAGCCACAGTGTTTTCAACCTGCGGGCGTGACGAGCGTCCGTCCGCATAGAAGGTGGTACCACGCTGCGGGTAGAACTTCGGCTGGTTATGCATGTCCTGGCGACAGCCTGTTGCCAGCAGGGCAGCGGCTCCCAGCAACGTCAGCATCCCTGTTCGGCGGGCACTGCGTCGGGAGGTAAGGTTCAGTTTGCTTTGGCCGTACATCAGTGATCCACCTCCACCACCGATATCGGCGAGAAGCCTTCCAGAAACGCACGCGTTTCCTTAAGGGAAAACCTGGGGTCATGTGCCTCGAGGCACAGGAAGAACTTATCCGTCGTCGCGCCATTGCGGAAATTGGCGGCGTTGAACAAGCGGATGGTAGAGCTGCGGCAGGCCGTTCTGAGCGATCATGCCGAACGCAGCGGACAAGCCGGCGAACAGAATCGTCCACTCATAGGCAGGAATCACGAACGCCGGCCAGGAATACAGCGGCATACCGCGGATGTTCAGCGGATATCCCCAGACGTTGATCCATGTCTCCATCAGCCAGCCGGTGGTCAGACCCATCAGCCCGCCCAGCAAGGCACATCAGCGGCACGCGGGTCTTGTGGAAGTGCAGCGCCTCGGCAGCCTCCTCGACGGGGTACGGCGTGTAGCACTCCATGCGGCGATAGCCCAGAGCGTGCGCCTGCTCGGTAGCGCTGCACAAGCTCGCTGGGCGTGTTGAACTCGGCCAGGAGGCCGTAGACTCCTTCAACCGGCGGCATTAGAGGGCCTCCTGAGTCGACAGTGATTCTGCTCCGCGTTTCGCCGCCTCGGTGTGACCTTGGTCTGCGGCAGCATCATGCGGATCTCGGACATCGGGATCATCGGGGCAAAGCGGGCGAACAGCAGGAACAGGCAGGTGAACAGGCCCCACGTGCCGATGAACAGCATGTAGTCCCACTTCGTCGCGCGATAGGTGCCCCAGCTGGAGGGCAGGTAGTCGCGGTAGAGCGAGGTGACGACGATGACGAACCGCTCGAACCACATGCCGATGTTCACCACGAAGCTGAGAAAGAACAGGTAGCCCGGGCTGACCCGCAGGCGCCGGGACCACAGGGTCGTCAGCGGGATGGCGATGTTCGTCAGGATGAGCATCCAGTACGCCCAGCCCATGGGGCCGAACATGCGGTTCCACATCATGAAGAACTCCCAGTGGCTGAGCCGGAGTACCAGCTCATGAAGACTTCCATGCCGTAGCCGTAGGCCACGATGGAGCCGGTCGTCAGCATGACCTTCGCCATGTTGTCGAGGTGGCGCAGCGTGACCAGGTCTTCAAGGTGGTACCACTTGCGGATCGGGATGGCCAGGGTGAGCACCATGGCGAAGCCTGAGTACACGGCGCCGGCGACGAAGTACGGCGGGAAGATCGTCGTGTGCCAGCCAGCCATGGCCGCGACGGCGAAGTCGAAGGAGATGGTGGTGTGCACGGAGAGCACGAGCGGCGTAGAAAGGCCCGCGAGCAACAGGGAGGCTGACTCATACCGAATCCAGTGCCGGGTGGACCCACGCCAGCCGAGCGAGAGCAGGCCGTAGCAGTACTTCGCCACCGGCAGCTTGGCGCGGTCACGCAGCGTCCCGAAGTCCGGGATCATGCCCATGTACCAGAACACGACCGAGATGGTCGCGTAGGTGGAGACCGCGAACACGTCCCAGGCCAACGGCGAACGGAACTGGGGCCAGACGTTCATCGTGTTCGGGTACGGCAGCAGCCAGTATCCCAGCCATGGACGACCGATGTGGATCAGCGGGAACATGCCGGCGCAGACGACCGCGAAGATCGTCATTGCTTCCGCGAACCGGTTGATGGAGTTACGCCAGGTCTGCTTGAAGAGCAGCAGAATGGCTGAGATCAGCGTGCCCGCGTGACCGATACCGATCCACCAAACGAAGTTGATGATCGCGAAGCCCCAGGCGCCGGGAATGGTGACACCCCAGATGCCGACGCCCTTGAGTACCAGCCAGGTCAGGGCGACCACGACCAGCGAGGCAACGGTCGCGGCGATGAAGAAGCCGCCAAACCATGCCCATGGGGTGTTCGGCGTAAGAACGATGCCCGCGATCTTCTGCGTGACGCTCTTGAAGTTATGGCCCGGGGCGATGACCGCGTACTCGCCGGTACGCGGGTCGATCATCGGGTCGACGATGATGTCCGGTGCGTGAATAGGTCCCTGGGTCGCCATTATGCAAGCTCCGGGTTCGGGTTGATGACGCCCGCCGTGTAGGTGGTGCGGGGGCGGTAGTTGAGGTCGGCGAGCACCTGGTAGTCGCGCTCTTCGGCCTTGCGTTTGGCCACGCGGCTGTTCGGATCGTTCTTGTTGCCGAAGATGATGGCATCGGTCGGGCAGGTCTGCTGGCAGGCCGTGACCACTTCGCCGTCCCGAATCGGCGCGGTTCTCGCGTGTCTGCCGTGATCTTGGCCTGCTCAATGCGCTGGACGCAGTAGCTGCATTTTTCCATAACGCCGCGTGAACGCACGGTGACGTCAGGATTGCGCATGAACTTGAGGCTCTCGGTCTCGTAATCCGCGTACAGCAGGAAGTTGAAGCGTCGGACCTTGTACACGCAGTTATTGCTGCAATACCGCGTGCCGACGCAGCGGTTGTACACCATGGTATTCAGGCCCTCAGGCGTGTGTACCGTGGCGCCCACCGGGCAGACTTGCTCGCAGCCTGCACTTTCGCAGTGCTGGCACATCATTGGCTGGAAGTGCGCCTTGGGTGCGTGGAGATCGCCCTCGTAGTAATTGTCGATGCGTATCCACTGCATGTTGCGGCCGACCTTGACCTGCTCGCGGCCGACCACAGGGATGTTGTTCTCCGCGTAGCAGGCGACGACGCAGGCATTGCAGCCAATGCAGGAGTTCATATCGACCGACATGCCCCAGGCATTCTGGATCTGCTTGGAAGACTGGTCCTGGTGGTCGTACCGCCAGGCACCTGCAAATAGGCTGTCGTCCGGCTTCGGCGTCTCACCCAGTGGGTTGTATCCGACCTTGCCGACGAGCGTCCCGCTGGAGCCCTCTTCCGCAAACTTCGGATTCTTTGTGGCTTCTTCAACCGTGGCGTACCGGATGATGGCGCGCTCCATGGCCTCGTGCCCGGCAAGGGAGTAGGTGCCCTGCTTGTCGAACTCTGGATGCTCCAGGTCGTGCTGCGCAAAGGCGCCGCGGTGCTCGATATTGTGCACCTTGGTCACGCAGAGGTCGTACTGGCCGTGCCCCTTGGCGAGGGTCGCCCCACCGATTGCGAGCGGGGAATCCACGGTGCGGATCTGGTAGGCGTTGAAGCCCACACCTGCACCAACGCGTCCGGCTTCTGCGCGGCGGCCGAAGCCGAGGTGCACAGTGATCGCCCCGTCAGGATGACCGGGCACCATGAGCACGGGAACGATCAACTTGCGACCATTCACGGTCAGTTCGACCGCTTCGTTCTCCTCGATGCCGAGTTTGTCCATCGTGTTCACGCTGACCAGCGCAGCGTTGTCCCAGGAGAGATTGGTGATCTGCTTAGGGAGCTCCTGCAGCCAGCCGTTGTTCGCATAGCGTCCGTCGTAGAGCGAGGGATCTGCCTGGAAGCGAATTTCGAGCTGGTTCCCGGTGCTCTGCTGAAAGGCCGGTGTCTGAGTGCCGAGCTTGGCAGCAGCGCCGGCGGCGGACGGCGTGTAGGCAGTGCCGTCAACCCAGCCATCGTGTAGTGCCTTGCGCCAGCCTGCCGCGAAGTCGCCCTTGATGTAGGTCTTTGCGGTCGCGGAGACTGCCTCGTATGCGCCTTGCGATGGGTCGAGAATGACCTGCAAGATGTCATGTGGAGTCACGCTGCTGTAGAGCGGCGCGATCATGGGCTGCACGATGCAGATGGAGCCATCCTGCGCGCGGCAGTCAGTCCAGCTCTCGAGGTAATGCGACTTGGGAATGTGCCAGGTGGAGAAGAAGCCAGTCTCGTCGACGTGCGATCCGAGGTGAACGGTGTTGGGCACGTTGTTGAAGGCTTCAGCGAAGTTGAGATCGGCCGGGGCGCTGTACAGCGGATTGACGCCCATCATGACCAGCCACTTCACCTTGCCGGAGTTCATGTCCGCGACAAGAGAGCGGATGTCCGTGCCCTGCTCTGCGGGAATGGCCTGCAGCGAAGGCGTCGAGAAGACAGTCTTGCCGTTGGCGCTCAGGGAGGCGTTCAGTTGCGCAGCCGCGGCCTGGCAAGCCAGCGAACTCTGGGGGCCGGCAATGACCACACAGCGACCGGCAGATTTCTTCAGGTCGGCCTGAACGGCTTGCAGGAATTTTTGTGTGTCGGGGTTGCTGAAGTTCGCTCCGGAGCCGCCGGCGAGAGCATTGGCGAAGGCGTCGACCTCGCTCGGCTTCAGACGAAGCGCGTGCTCTGCCTTGTAGCCCGTGACCGAAGGCATCGTCTCGACGACGTACATCCGGTTCATCGGCTTGCCGGCTTCGAAACGGTGGCGTTCGGCGTACTGGGACGACATGGGCAGGAAGCCCGGGAAGTGAATGCCTCCGAGGAAGTCGGCGTCCAGCGAGAGAATGACGTCGGCGTCGTCGAGCTTGTAACGCGTGCCGGTGGTGTCGGTCCCGACCGGCTCGTAGGTGACCAGCTTCGCCTGCGGGTACTTGGCCTGAACCTGCTTCCACTGCGCGGCAAAGGTAGGCGAGGTAGTCGCCTCACTCAGGAAATAGAGACCTTGGCCTCCGGGAAGCTGGTTGACCCCCTCAGCGAACTGCTGCTGGAAGTAGGGCCATTCGGCGTTCTGCCCGCGAAAGCGGACGTGCTGCGACCGGTCCGGGTCGTAGAGGTCGAGCAGCGACGCCTGCGTATACGTGTCGGCTTTGCCGCGGGTGACGGGATGCTCGGGGTTGCCCTCGATCTTGACCGGGTGAAAGGCGTCCGACTTCACCAGAACAGGAATGGCACCCGTCGGAAACGGATGAGCCGTTGCAAAGAACATGGGTAACCCAAGGACAAGATCCTCGGGCTGCTTGATGTAGGGGAGAATGGGCTCATCTGGCTGCTTGGTGCAGCCGGCGAGACCGGCGAGCGCGAAGCTTGCGCCCATCACCTTCATAAAGCCGCGGCGTGAGACGGAATTGACCCACTCACCACCGGAAGCCTGGCGCGGGAACTCTTCCTGCATCAGCTCCTGGAACGCCGGCGTGTCCGCCAGCTCGTCCAGATTCTTCCAGAAACGCTTGCCGGTCTTCCCGTCAAGCTTGGCCCGCACCTCGGCGAGCGTCATTTTGTTCGACGGCGTAATACGGGTCACCAACTGCGCAGGACTGGTGCCCTGGGTGACCTGCGCCGCCGCGCCTTCCGTTGGAGGTGTTCGCTGTATCCATCGCCTGCCTGGGTTCGAATTGTGTCGTGTTTACCGGTGGCATGTTTCGCAGCTCGAGAGCTCGTTTGCCGACCGGATGTGGTAGTACTGCACGAGATAAGTGCCCAGCGCTTCCTGGCTGGTGAACTTGCTGTAGCTCGCCGGCATGCGAATGACCGGCGTATCGGAGTAAGTGTCGCCAGAACCTGTAGTCGGAATCGAACCGCCCATGGTGCCGGACTGCGACCGGGTCATGCCCGGCTGGCCGCCTCCCTGGGGAGACCGCTGGTTGCCCATGCCTGGAGCAGCCTGCGCCCCGTTAAGTCCGCCTTCAGTCCCCGGGCCAGTGGTGGGCGCCTGCAGCATGGCGAGCTCTGGATTATTGCCCCCGGGATCCTTCGTGGTGCAGGAAACGCCTTGAGCCGTCGGGCCGGGCTTGCCTGTTGACGTGCACCAGACCGGGTGATCCCTGGAAGCTCCAGCCCATGCCATGTTGTAGATCTCGCTAGTTGGGCGAAGGTTCTTCACAGGGTTGCGGTGGCAGTTGAGGCACCACTCCATCTGCAGGCTGTTCGCCATATACATGAGCGGCATTTCGTCGACGCGCCCGTGGCAGCTGGAGCAACCGAGGCCCTTGTTCACGTGGACCGAGTGATTGAAGTAGACGTAGTCCGGGAGATCGTGCACGCGGATCCAGGGGATCGACTGCCCGGTAGCCCAGCTTTGGCGAACGGGTTCGAGCAGCTGCGCGTTGGTCCAGATCTGCGAGTGGCAGTTAATGCAGGTCTTCGTGGGCGGAATGCCTGCGTAAGAGCTTTTCTCTACTGAGGTGTGGCAGTACTGGCACTGCAGGCCGAGACCTTCGACGTGGTGCTTGTGGCTGAACGGGACGGGCTGATCCGGCCGCTGACCCTGTCGCGTCACCCACGGCGAACGCTGAAGCTCGTTCAGCGTGATCCCCAAAACAATGACGATCAATCCCGTCAGCGCGAGGCTCGCGCGGATCAGCGCGTTCGAACTGCGGTCAAATACCTGCGCCATAGGTGTCGATTCCTGCAATCTCCGGAGTGGGCCACCCCGCGCCGGAAAGGGTTGATTCTACGCCTCATACATCTCTCGCCTGCCGTACCCCGAGGGCTTTCATCGGGTGGGCTCGCGAGAGGAAAACCTGTCACTTACCCTGCGAAGAATTCGAGTATAGCAGTGCGATACGAACTCATCGGACCACGATGAGCGCTGTTCGCGCAAGCGGTTGGCGATTTTTCTGCGATTATCGAAGGGCCTTTCACGGGACCCTCGGTTTTACGCACATTGGCCCAAATTGGGCGTTAGCTGATCGATAAACCCGTCCACAGTGGTCCGGGTTCTGGCGACCCGCGACCTCGTTTCGGAGATCAGCGGGGTTCACCCGCACGACAGACCCATGGGACCCACTGCTCTTCGGTGATCTCGCTTGCAGCAGCCCGGAAAACCATGGCGCGTGCTGGAACTGGTCGGGCCCTTGTACTTCGGCTCGCGAACCACCTGCCCGGCCTAAAAGGCGGACAATTCAGGCGTCGATGTTTCAAGTACCGCTATCCGACACTGTACCCGCGCGACCGTCGCCGTAGTGTACCGTTGCGGGGATGCCAGGGGGCGACGTTCCCGAGCGAACATGTCAACTTCCATACGAACTCACAAGCCGCCCTACGACACGGAAGAAGCAGTCCGGGCGCTTTCTGCGGCAGACCCCAAACTTGGGAAGCTGATTGCGGGCGCCGGGCCGTTCACGTTGCAGTTGCCGGCCCAGCAGTCGCCGTTCGAGGCGCTGTTGCGGTCCGTCCTTTACCAGCAGTTGCACGGCAAGGCCGCTGCGGCAATCCATGCCAAGCTGATCGCCAGCTTTGAACTGGTTGCCGGTCCGGGGAAGCATCCTTCGGCGCAGCATGTGCTGGACTGCCCGAATGAGCAGCTGCGGGCTGCGGGGCTGTCGCACAATAAGGCCTTGGCCATCCGGGATCTTGCCGCAAAGACGGTGGATGGTACGGTGCCTTCCCTGGCACGCATCAAGCGCATGGCGGATGAGGACATCATCGAGCACCTGATGCAGGTGCGGGGCATCGGCCGGTGGACCGTGGAGATGTTCCTGATGTTCCGGCTGGGCCGTCCGGATGTGCTACCCGTCTCGGATTACGGAGTCCGCAAGGGCTTTGCGCTGACGTTTCAGGGGCTCAAGCCAGAGCAGAAGGTCACTCCGGACCTCCTGCCGAAGCCGGACGTCATGGAACGTCGAGGCCGGAAGTGGGCGCCGTGGCGGTCGGTTGCAAGCTGGTATCTGTGGCGAGCGTGTGACCTGGCCGCCGGAAAGCCTGTTCAGCCCGAGTAGAGGATGACGAAGCCGTCGCATGAACCAGCTTCGTCGCATGTCTCAGGGTCTCGGCGGCTTGCCTGCCTGGTGCTCCTCGCCTGCACGCTTCCCCTTGGGCTGGCGTGGCGTCTGGCTCCGTTGCATCTGCCAGCCTTCGCTTTAAAGTATGGCGGCTCCGCCCTTTGGGCTGCCGCGGTGTATTGGCTTGTCGCTTTCGTGATGCCGGGCAGACCGCCGAGACAGCTTGCGGCTGTGGCCGCGGGGATTGCCTTCGGCGTGGAACTCGGGAAGCTCATCTATTGGCCGCCGCTGGACCGGTTTCGCGAGACGCTCGCCGGCAAGCTGTTGCTGGGGCGCTACTTCACCTTCGGCGCGATCGCAGCGTACTGGGTGGCCATCCTTGTTGTGGCGTGGCTGGACGCGAGGTTCCGTCCCGGCATGGAACCACCAGTTCTCCCTCCGCAACGAACGGACCGGGCGGGGTAGCACGGTCGGGGCAGCAGGCAATCGGGCCGTCCCCGGTACGATGGAAGGATGTCGTCTCCGAACGAACTCACGATGGCAGACGTCTCCGGCCCCGCTATGAAGGCAACGCCCAAACGTTTTGTTTGTGTCCACGGTCACTTTTACCAACCACCACGCGAAAATCCCTGGCTGGAGACGGTGGAGGTGCAGAACTCCGCCAGCCCGTTTCACGACTGGAACGAACGCATCACCGCCGAGTGCTACGCGCCGAACGGGGCGTCACGGATCACGGACAAGCAAGGCCAGATCACGCGCATTGTGAACAACTATGCGCGGATGAGCTACAACTTCGGGCCGACCCTGCTGAGTTGGCTGGAGGTCTATGCCGCGCGAACGTACCGCGCGATCGTCGCGGCGGACCAGGCGAGCGCTGACCGTTTCGGCGGCCACGGATCTGCCCTGGCGCAGGTGTACAACCACATGATCATGCCGTTGGCGTCAGTGCGGGATGCGCGCACGCAGATACGGTGGGGTATTGCGGATTTCGAGCATCGGTTCGGACGCAAGCCTGAGGGGATGTGGCTGGCTGAGACGGCGGTATCGCGGTCTGTGCTGGACCTGATGGCACAGGAAGGGATCAAGTTCACGATCCTTGCGCCAAACCAGTGTGCCCGGGTACGCCGCCTTGCGGGTCCATCGGACTTCGGCGAGAACGGCTATGCCCCGGCGGATGGCACAGCGCTGGATGCCTTTGTGGATGAGGCTCTGCGTGGGGAACGCGGATACAGGTCCTCCGCTCGTGAGCCTTGGACGGAGACTGCGCATGCTTCGGTGGACCCTACCCATCCGTATCGGGTGACCTTGGGCGAGGGGCGCTCGATCGTCGTTTTCTTCTATGACGGGCCCGGCTCGAGAGCCATTGCGTTTGAAGGTCTTTTGAACTCCGGCGAAGAGTTCGGGCGGCGGCTTCTGAGTAGTCTTCGCTCACACACGTCGAAGGCGGGCGGAGCTGGCGAGAGTGCACAGTTGGCGCATGTAGCCACTGATGGAGAAAGCTATGGCCACCATCATCGGCACGGCGAGATGGCCCTGAGCTACGCCATGCACTGGATCGAAGAACACGGGCTAGCCACGATCACAAACTATGGCCAGTTTCTGGAGATGTTCCCGCCCGTGTGGGAGGCGGAAGTCGTGGAGAACTCCTCGTGGAGTTGCTTTCACGGTGTGGAACGCTGGCGAGGTGACTGCGGCTGCAACGGCGGAAAGCCCGGGTGGAACCAGGCCTGGCGAGCCCCTTTGCGCGAAGCTCTTGATCTGCTGCGGGATCGTGTTGCACCGCTTGCAGAGGGGCTGGCTGCACCGCTGCTGAGAGATCTTTGGCAAGCCCGCGACGCGTACATCCGTGTGGTTCTGGATCGGAGCCGGTCCAACGTGGACCGCTTTTTTGCCGAGCATGCCTTGCACGTGTTGACACCATCAGAGCGTGTGGCCGTGCTGGAGTTGATGGAGCTGCAACGGCATGCGCAGTTGATGTACACGAGTTGCGGATGGTTCTTCGACGAGATCTCCGGGATTGAAACGGTGCAGATCATCGCGTATGCCGGTCGTGTCCTGCAACTGGCGGCCAAGCTGTTCGGTCAGGATGGCGCTGAGTTGGAGACAGCTTTCCTGGAAGTGTTGGCGCGCGCGAAGAGCAATGTTCCCGAACAGGGTGACGGCGCGGAGGTGTATCGCAAGTGGGTGAAGAGTGCGCGCATCGATCTGGAGCATGTGGGCGCGCACTACGCGATATCGTCTATGTTTCGATCCTACCCGGACACCGGGCGAATCTTCTGCTTTGACGTGGAACGCCGCAGTTACGACGTGTTGACCAGCGGCCGCGGACGCGTTGGGATTGGCCGGGCACGCATGCGCTCGCAAATTACGGAAGAGTCCGAAGAGATTTGTTTTTCGGTCCTGCATCTTGGTGATCAGAATCTTTCCGCAGCGGTGAAGCGTTATTTGCCCGCAGAAGAGGCAGAGTGGGAGCGGTTTAATGAAACAGCGCGGGTAGCTATCCGGAGAGCGAACCTGCCCGAGCTGATCCGCGCTACCGATGAGTTCTTTGGATCGACCACCTATTCGCTGACCTCGTTGTTTGCGGATGAGCAGCACCGCATTTTGAAGAGCATCCTGAATCAGACGCTGTCGGAGGTGGAGGACTCTCTGATGCGCATCTATGAGGAGCACGCGACGCTGCTGCATTTTCTTGGCGAGTCCAATGTTCCGGCGCCGCCTGCTTTAGCCTTGACTGCGGGTTTCGCAATCAACGCAAGCCTGCGCAGGGCGTTGGAGGCTGAGGCCTACGATGCTGCGGAGATGGCCCGCTTACTTCGCCGTGCTGAGATGGACAACGTTCCCCTGGACGCGGCCATGCTGAGCTATGCGGCGGACATTCGTATGAAGCGGGCCATGATCCTCGTAGAGTCTGCAGCGAAAGACCAAAGGTTGAGCGTCATTGCAGAAACTCTCGCGATTGCTGAAAGCCTCCGGACGTTGCCGGGTCGGTCCAATCTTTGGCAAGCCCAGAATATCTGGCATGATCTGCTGAGGCGACCAGAGGCACGGTACTGGAGCCACGAGTGGCGTGACAGCTTTCGGAAGCTCGGCTGTTCGTTGAAGATCGCTGTGGACGACCTGATCGCGCAGGAAGTTGAGTTGACCCTGTAGCTTCAATGGCGTGCCCTGGCCCCTTTGGGAAAATGTGAGACTCCGTTCAGACGAAGGCTGACACCCGCGCTGACTCCGTAGGGGCTGAGGCTGCCATAGGTGAACTGCGGCCAGTGTTGATATTCGAAGTCGATCACCCGTAAGGAGATCCTTTCGTTCATAGCAAGGTTGAGCCCTGCACCTGGAGCGTAGGTGAGGAAGGTGCCGTGGGCGTAGCCATAAGGGAGGGTGATCTCCCCAGCGCCGGCGAGAAACTTGCCATAGGGTTCCCATCTCTTTGGTGAAGGCCAAAGCACAACCCGTACGCCTCCGAGATAGGATGTTTCCGTCACTTGCTGATCAGCGTGCCAGCGAAGGTAGCGAGCTTCACCTTCCAGACCGACGCGCCACTCGGGGTTCACATCTGCATAGGCAAAAGCTCCGGCGATGTGGTTGCGTCCGTAGTCGGTTTGGAACGCCGAGATTCCGCCGCCGATAGCGACATAGCTTCCTGGCCCGGTGGCCGTGGGTACGGCCTGACCGTGGGCTGGCATGGAAGAAGCAAAGGCAAGTAACAGGGGAGTGATGACGCAGGGAGCCAGCTTCATTGCGTCACCACCAGCGTGACGGTTTGAGCTTCCGTGGTGTTGGAGCCGCGCCCGGTTCCTATGACCCTGATCGTGTAGGTACCTGGAGGTGTGCCGCTCATCTGAAGGCCACTGCAACCGGTGAGGCCGATTGCGGAGATGCACCAAAGGCAGATGAACAAGCGGGTGAGCCGGGGGCGGCGACCTCTCCGCGAAAGACCTGCGAGCAGCAGGGCAGCAGGCAGGAGGCAGGAGAAGACGCCCCCGACGCCGCGGAGGGAGGCGGACGTGCCCGAGCCAGCCCCCAACGGATCGCCGGTGTCGATCACGAGGTTTGCGGTGACGGTTCCGTCAGCAGCGAGCTTGAGTTGGGAGTTGTCGAAGGTGCAGGTCGCCGCGTAGGGCAAACCGAGGCAGCCGAGGGCAATCGTATCTGTGAAGCCCTTCACCGAGGCAACGGTAACGGACACGGAGGCGTGCTGGTGCGAGACGAGGGTGATGGTGGGCGCGCCAACGGTGACGGTGAACTGTGCGGGCTGGCCCGCGGTGATCGGAGTCGTCGCGGATTGCGATGCTGCGTAGGAAAGGTCACCAGGATAGGTGGCGACAATCTGCTGAGTAGGTGTGTTGAAGATGACGGTGATGCTGGCGACCCCTGTGGAATCGACAACTGCTGCGCCGAGGGTGATGTTCCCTGCCGTGAAGTTCACGGTTCCACTGGGAGGAACGGAACCACCGCCCCTGACGACTGCGATCAACGTCATCTGCTGCGGGTTGGATGGATCAGTTGCGGTGCCTGTAACGGTTGTGGACGTAGCGCGCAAACGTACGGTCTGCGCGTACACCGGGGAGGTGCTTGCGAAGTTTGCACCGTCTCCCTCATACGCCGCTGTGAGATTGTGGCTGCCAGCCGTCATCTGCGGGATAGAGAGTGAGGCGTGGCCTGCGCTATCCAACGAAGCCGATCCCAGAACGGTCGTTCCGTCGAGAAAACTGACTGAGCCTGAGGCGGGTGCTGCACCGCCGTTGGTTAGTGTTGCAGTCAGTGAGACGGGGGTTAGAGTGAAGGTCGGGTTTGCGTCTGAGCTGACGGCCAGGGTTGTCGTTTGCTTGACGACCGAGGATAGGGGTAGAGAGGTGGACGGGCTGGCTTTGCCGTCGCCAAGGTAGGTGGCAGTGATGGTGTGGGTGCCTGGGGAGAGAGCTGTTGTGGTTAGAACGGCAACACCGTTCGCATCTACGACGGCAGAGCCGATGGCGAGGTTCCCATCTGAGAAGATGACCTTTCCTGTTGCCGCACCTCCGTTGCTGCTCACAGAGGCCGAGAGACCCAGAGACGCGCCATAGGTTGTTGGGTTAGCGGTGGCGGAAAGCGTTGTGTGCGTGGTTGCATTCAGCACGGTTTGCGTGATCTGCGCGGTAGACGTGGAGAAGTTCGTATCGCCGCTGTAGATGAAGGAGATCGTGTGCGTACCTACGCTCAGCGTGGATGTTTCGAGCGCGGCGACACCTACAGCATTCAGTTGAACTGTTCCAAGTACTGTGCCGTTGTCACGAAACGTAGCACTGCCCGTCGGCGCGGGATACCCGGTGATTTGACCCGTGAAGAGCACCGCTTTGCCACTGATTGAAGGGTTCACGCTAGAGGTGAGGGTGAGCGATGACCGTTGGACCACCAACTCTGGAAGGGTGACCGAGGTAGAAGCAGCGTGGTTTGTATCTCCCGAGTACGCGACGGTGATGGAGTGATTGCCCAATGACAGATTCTGGATGGTGAGGGTGGCTGCACCGTTCGGGACCACGCTCACTTTTCCTAGTGAGGTGTTGCCATCGAGGAAGGTGACCTCACCCCCGGCGTTGGGGCTATCTGTGCTGATGCTCGCCGTGAGGGTCAGCGCGTCGCCTTGGGTAAGCGGGTTGGCGCTGGAAGCCAGAGCGGTTACGGTTGTGGCCTGTCGAACGAGCACGGTGATGGACGAGGAGTTTGCCGCAACGTTGTTCGCATCGCCGCCGTACGCAGCCGTTAACGTATGCGTGCCTACTGCAAGTGCGCTGGTTGTGAATGAGAAGCTACCCGCGGATGAAACCGGCTGGGTGCCGATCACTGCGGCTCCATCGAGGAGAAGAATAGACCCCGTGGGTGCAATGCCCGGACTGGACAGGGCGGCTGCAAAGTGAGCAGGCGTGCCAGCATCCACCGGAGTGGAAGGACCACTGAGCAAGAGAGCTGTTTGAGCCAGGCTTACGGTTTGCTGCACCACTGGTGAGCTAGCCGCGAGGTAATTCGAGTCGCCGCTGTAGTTGGCCGTGATCGCGTGATTCCCGGCGCTAAGGGTGGAGGTCGAGAAGCTCGCACTGCCATGAGCGTCCAGCGTTGATGTACCGAGAACGCCGGCCCCGTCCTTAAACGTGATGGTCCCGGTTGGGCTCCCCGTGGCACTGGTCACGGCAGCCGTAAAGGTTGCAGTCTTCCCCATGAGCGTGAGTGACGAGGCGGAACCCAGGGTGACTGCCGTGGGTGTCTGCTGCACAGTCTCACTGAGCGGCGTGGAGTTGCTGGTGGCGTAGTTGGTGCTGCCGTTATAGGTTGCGACGATGGGATGCGGGCCAACGGAAAGTGATTTCACAGGCAGCATTGCCTGACCTGTTGCATTGATTGGGCTGCTTCCCAACACAACGCTGCCATCATGGAACGTTACCGTGCCAGCAAGTGCGCCGTCCGCGGTTGTGCCCGGGGCCATGGCTACGATGGCTGTAAAGGTGATGGTTGCCCCTGCATTCGCAGGATCTACGTCGGCACCGAGCGTCGTCTGGGTCCCGATCTGCTCAACTTTCTGCAGCATGGCGGCAGACGTGCTCATGCCATTGTCGGTATCGCCGCTGTATACGGCAGTCAGGTTGTGGCTGCCGGGAGCGAGACTCGTTACCGTCAGCGAGGCCGACCCATTGGCTACCGGACCGGAGCCGAGAACCGCGGATCCGTCCAGGAATTGCACACTGCCGGTAGGAACTGGCCCGTTGTGCGTTACGACGTTGCCGGTCAGCGTGATGGGCGCGCCGACTGTTGCGTCGTTGTTGCTGGAGTTCAGCACAGTTACGGTGTTCGCCTGCGTGATGACGAGAGCTGCGGCTGGCGTTGAAACGGGGACGTTCGAGGCGTCTCCTGCGTACTGTGCTGAAATTGAGTGTGTGCCGACGGCAAGGTTTGCCGTCCCCCAGGAAGCGTTGCCGTTTGCGTCGAGAGTGACTGTTGCGAGCGGGGTTGTGCCGTCGTAGAAGACCACTGTGCCGGTCGGTGTTCCACCGTTCGCGTCAGCGGAACTGATTCCGAGAATGACATTGCTCGTTACGGTGGCGGGACTGGTGGAGATGCTGAGCGCCAACGCGGGCTGTTGCTTGATGGTTTCAACGAACACTACGGACTGGCTCGCGGCGTTGTTGTTGTCCCCGGAGTAGTTCGCCACGAAGTTGTGATTGCCCAGCGCGAGGCTCGGGATTTGGCAGGCGGCTGTGCCGTTCGCGGCGAGCGGCACGGCGCTGCACCAGGTATAGCTGCCTTCTACGAAGTCAACCGTGCCAGTTCGGCCGGTATCGTCGCTGGTAACGGTCGCAGTGAGAGAGACCGGTTGCCCCAGAATGCCCGGGTTTTGATTGGACGTTGTTGGGTTGATGACGACGCTCGTCGGTTCTACGCTCAGCACCTCGCCATACAAGTGATCGATGGGCAGAATGTTGGGCGCGTTGGAGTGCCAGTTGACATAGCCGTCGATGGTTGGTTGAAGGCTGGAGCTTATCTGTGTAGGTGCGAACTCCAGCCCCATGGCGCATAACGCGGAGCTAGCAATCGCGGACTGGCCGCAGGTGGTCGTCCCGGAGTCGAGGGCGGCCTGCTGCAGTTGTACTGGAGTGGTGAGGATCAAAGGCTGATTGCCTGCATTCAGCATTTGCTCGGAGACGGGCTGGCTCTTCTTTCCCACTTTCATCGTCGGGTAAGGACCGACGGCGAGTTGCGCCCCGTAGACCTCCCGCACGCGATTGTTGAAGCTATCGGAGATCCAGAGGTTTCCAGCAGCATCGAAAAAGAGGCCGTCGGGGCCATGCATGCGGGCTGCGTTGTCGGGGCCCCCATCCCCTGCATAGCGGTCATCGGCGGGGTTACCGGCAAGGGTTGAGATGGTTCCGTCACTGCCGGATACAAAACGAATGCAGTCGTTCAGGTCATCGGCTATAAGCAGGTCGCCTGCTGGATCGAAGACGACTGCTGAGGGGCGTTGTAGTTCAGCCTGGGTGGCATTGCCGCCGTCCCCCGAGTAGCCGGGGGTACCGTTGCCGGCCACAGTGCTGATCGTGCCCGCGAGGGTCAGCAGACGCACGCGATTGTTGTTGAGGTCTGCAATTGCAATCACGCCGTCGCTTCGAAGTGCGATGCTAGAAGGGCTATTCAGTTGCGTGCTGGTGGCGAGGCCGTCTCCGTTGAATCCGGGTGTACCTGTACCGGCGATCGTCTGGATGTAACCGTCGCTTTTGGTCACGGCACGAATGACCGCATTGCCCGTATCCGCAATGATGAGGTCGCCGGCGGGAGTAAGTGCAATTCCCTGAGGTGCGTTCAGGGTGGCACCGATCGCCGGACCGGCGTTGCCTGTGTAGTTCGCCTGGCCGAGCGTACCCGCGACCGTGGTGATGAGCCCGGTAACCGCATCAACCCGCCGGATCGCGTGGTTGCCCGTATCCGCGATGTAGAGGTTTCCCGCCCCATCGAGAGCGAGCCCGGAAGGGCCCGTGATTTCTGCTGCGGTTGCGGGGCCGCCGTCACCGATGGAGCCCGCGTTGCCATCCCCTGCAACCGTCGTGATGTTGTGCGGTGCTGCCGCATCTACACGGCGAACACGGTTGTTTGTGGTGTCTGCGACGTAAAGATTGCCCGCGCCATCTACGGCGATCCCAGCGGGCAGGTAGAGCGACGTACCGGTGGCGTGTACATTGTCACCCTCAAAGAAATGGTCGCCGTTTCCCGCAATGGTGGTGATCTGGCCGGGGATCAGGACGGGAAGACTGCCCAGGCCGACGCCGCTGAGGAGTTGGCTGGCGAGGAGTGTGCCGCTCGACGTTTCGACCAGGACAGCCCCATGACGAACACCCGGAAAGCGAGGGGTGAAAGTGGCCTGCACGGTGCAGGTTTGAGGCGGAGCAAGGTTTGGAGAGGAACCGCAAGTCCCGGGATCTGTGACGGTGAACTCGGCGAGGTTGGCCGTGTTCACGCCTTCCGTCATCGCTAAGGTGCTCGCCGGTGCACCGCTGCCTTGCACGGTGAGAGTGATGAGGACGGGCGCTGAGGTTTGACCCACGGGAACTGACGGAAATGTCGTTGAGCCGGGAGTAAATCCGGTGGCCTTAGCATCCCGGATTAGTCCGAAGAAGGACAGGAAGCAGAGTAGAACCCAGGTCATCCAGCCGAGGGTCCGGCCTTGTTGTGGAAACGTTTCTCGGTTGTGTTTGCGTGTCCAGATTGCCACTTTTCCCCCAACGCCGCACATGTGGAGTTGCCCCGTAAGGGCATCCTGAGATGCGTCGCTGCAGGTCTTATCGGCGGGGATTTGAAAGACTTCACACTGTCACAGAAGCGACACAGTTTTGGTTGCGCGTGACACGCAAGTTGTAGAGGATTGCAGCCCCGCGGGTTAAAGCTTCCCTCCGGAGTGCCGATGCATCCGAAAGCAGGTGTTTGCGATGGCTTCGTTGAAGCGAAAAAGTGAGTCCGGGTCAGGAACTCTTGCGGAGTGTGCCTCCGCGTCGGTCAGGAGCGAGCTTTCGTTGACACGGCTCGTGACGGAATTTCCTCATCTGGATGGCGTGGGCGCTGCATGAGTCCAGGGGAGTTAGGCGAGAGCAGGCAGTTTGATCCTGAGGTGCTCCCGGCCATCTTGAGTGTGGCGTTTCCTTATGCTCCGATTGGACCCATGGCTGTGGGCGGAGCAGAGGTGATCTGCACGCAGATGGAGGCGGCTGTTTCAGGACTTGGTTTTCGGTCCGTCGTTGTGGCCCACGCTGGGAGCCAGACGCAAGGAAAGCTTTACGGCACGGATGTGCCTGCGGGGACTATTACCGACGAGTTACGTTGCGCTGTGGAAGCAGCACAGCAGGCCAGCATTGATCGGGTGTTTGCGACCGAGCCTGTTGCGCTGGTCCATATGCACGGACTCGACTTCGATCGATACCGTATCCCCGCTGAAGTTCCAGTGTTAGTGACGCTTCACCTTCCGCCTGCCTGGTACCCCGAGACGATCTGGAGGTTGCCGCCGAATTACCACTTCGTGTGTGTCTCCGAAAGCCAGCGGGCGGCGTGTCCTGAGGAAGTGCGTGCCCGGATCGTTGTGGTGGAGAACGGCGTCTTGCTCCCGAGTAGCAGCACTCTACGGACGGAGGGGCGGTACGCGTTGATGCTGGCGAGGATTTGTCCGGAGAAGAACCTGCACACGGGCCTGGATGCCGCGAGACGTGCCGGGATGCCGGCGATCCTCGGCGGCGAGATATTCCCGTACACGGCGCATCAGCAGTATTTCCGGGAACAGATCGAACCGCGGTTGACTGCGTTGGGCGAGGTACACGAGAAGCGCAGCCAACCCAGTGTAGAGGTGCCGACGACGCGCTTTGTTGGTGCGATTTCCCGCGAGGAGAAGGTGCGGGTTGTGAGCCGGGCCGCGTGTTTGCTCCTGCCTTCGTTGGCTCCTGAGACGAGCTCGCTCGTCGCGATGGAAGCGCTGGCCGCGGGGGTCCCCGTGATTGGCATGGCTGTCGGCGCCGTGCCGGAAATTGTGGAGCACGGAAGGACGGGCTTCCTGATTTCGCCTGGTGACCGATCGGTTGAGGACATGGCGGCTGCTATTGGGCGTTTGAGTGAACTGAGCCGAAGCACGTGTCGAAGCGTGGCCGAAGAGCGTTTCCCCTTAAGCCGGATGGTGGACGGGTATGCCCGCCTCTACCGATCGCTCGCCGTTGTTCCGCCGAGGCGTCTTGAAGCTTCGGCGACGCGGCAGCAGGCTGTTGGCACAGGTGAGTTGGAGCTGGCAGGTTGGGATGGGTTTGGCGTTGAGGATGTCGTTCCGGAAGGGGTGCAGGATGACCAGAGTTTGGCCCGGTTGGAACCTGAGTGGACCCAACTCTGGTTGCAAGACGTGTCGGCAACTCCGTTTCAGCATCCGGCATGGCTGTTGCCGTGGTGGCGTCAGTTTGGTCCTGATGGAGTGTTGCAGGCTGTTGCCTGGCGAGAGAAAGCCACGCACGCGCTGGTGGGCTTTGCGCCGCTCTATGTGTACCGGAATCCGAGGACCGGGGAAAGGCAGTTGCTGCTGATTGGAGCGGGGACGAGCGACTACCTTGACGGTGTCTGGTCGACGGGGGGCAACATCGTGCCTGAGCTTGCGTTGCGTTATGTGCTATCTGGGCATCGAGCCTGGGACACGGCTTCCCTGCACCAGCTTCGATGGGACTCATCATTGAAGGTCTCTGCTGAACGTGCAGGGTACACGTTGGGAGGGGCTGAGCCTGCTTCGGTGATCGACCTCCCCGTGGGTTTGCCGGCAAAGATCAAAGCGAATGTGGGCCGTTATCGACGGCGAGCGCAACTGCTGGGTAGATGCGGTTTTGACGTCGCGTCGGATCCAGATGGGGCGCTGGCCATGTTTGAGTCTTTGGTTGAATTTCACCATGCCCGATGGGGGGAGCGGGGTTCGGGCGAGGTGCTGAGGGACCCGCGTGTCCTGGCGCATCATCGCGAGGCTATACCGAAGCTGTTGCGAGCCGGTTTATTGCGGATGTTTCGCCTCACGCTCTCGGATGAGACTGTGGGCGTTCTTTATGGTCTGGCCGATACAGGAGCACGAATTGACCGGCGACTGTACCTATACCTGATTGGCTTCGATCTCCGCTTTGCTGAGGTCAGCCCCGGCACGCTTCTCCTGCACGAGGTGTGGAAGTATGCACGCGAGAATGGGTTCAGCAAGTTAGATCTGCTGCGTGGTGGGGAGGCGTATAAGGCGATGTGGGGAGCGCGGACGGAGCAGACTTTCGCTGTAGAGGCGCCCAGGGGAGGTTAATTGCCATCGCGTGTCATCCACGGAATGCTTTACTCGCCTGCCCTGAGGACTTTGGATGTTGTGTTTCGGGGAGCGCGGGGAACCTACCGCTACTACGAAGTCAGTGCGGAAGAGTGGCGTGCATTCAAGCGTTCGCCATCGAAGGGCACGTATTTGAATGCGGTGTTCAAGGCAGTGCATCCCCGATTTGAGCAAGTGACTGCGATAAGGCCAACCGTGGTTTCAGATGTCGCCGGAAGCGCGATGGCCCCGAGAGATCTCCCTGACGAGAATGTTTGGGGTTTCTACGAGAGCTCAGTTTGAGCGGGGCTAAGCGCCATGGGATGACACGACTCAGGTCGCTGGCTGAAGGTGGATTCTGAGAAAGGAAGAGACGCAGAGGAGGCCGGTGTTGGGGGCCTAAGCGAGCGTGGAATAATGCTCACTGTGCTGGTTTAGACGGCGAGGAGTTTGCGGCGTTCGGTTTCGGTATAGGTGTATCGGATGCGGTGGATCACTGTGACGGTGGAGAGGATGGCGAGGACCCAGAGGGCGGCCGGCATGGCGTCCCATCGTTGGAACAGTGCGCCGAGGATGATGAGAACGATGCGCTCGGGGCGCTCCATAAAGCCGACTTTGCAGGATCCGATGAGGGCTTCGGCGCGTGCCCGGGTGTAGCTGACCATGAGCGCGGCGGTCATGACGAAGGCAACGAGGCAGACGTAGAAGTAGCGGTTGCCGCGGGCGTAGAAGACGAGCAGGCCGAAGAAGAGGGCGACATCGGAGTAGCGGTCGAGGACGGAGTCGAAGAAGGCGCCAAAGACGGAGACCTGGTTGGTTTGACGGGCGACGCGACCGTCGACCATGTCGAACAGGCCTGCCCCGATGATCACGAGGCCGGCGTAGAGGAACATGCGGACGTAGTTCTCTGCGCGCGCGTAGCCGAAGAAGAAGGCGGCTACCGCGTTGATGATGAGACCGATGAAGGTGAGGGTGTTCGGGGAGATGCGCGACAGCGCGAGACCGTTAACGATCTTTTGCAGCAGCCAGCCGCTGCCCTTCCCGAATGCGCTTGTCCAAGTCACGTGTGAATGCTCGGTTTTAGTTTAGCGCGACGAATTCTTAGCTGCGTGGTTTATGAAAGAGCATTTCGCATTGCCGGACGCAGCCCGGGAGGACTGCATCTAAATGGACAAGGGAGATGTTACGCGCCGGTTGGGCGCGATCCCGGAAGGATATTGAAGATGGCAAAGAGCAAGGAATCAAAGAACCCGATGGATCCGAAGATGGTAAAGCGCATGTACAAGAATCGGGTAGCGCTGCCCGATGACGTCAAAGAGAAGGTCTGCGATATCTGCAACCTGAAGCTGGCCGCCTCGCTGGACACGTACACACAGGCCAAGTACGCGCACTGGAATGTGAAGGGCGTGAACTTCTATCAGCTTCACCTGGTGTTTGACGCGACCGCGAAGGTGATCTTCAAGCACATTGACGCGATTGCCGAGCGCATTACGCAGCTTGGCGGGACAGCAAACGGGACGGTACGGATGTCCGCGGCGACTTCGCCCATTGCTCCCTATAACGTTGAGGCGCTGAGCGGACCGGAGCACGTTGAAGCGCTGGCGAATGCTGTTGGGCAGTATTGCAAGGAACTGCGCCAGGCATCCGATGACATCGATGAGTTGAAGGATGAGCCGACGGCGGACTTCTTCAAACAGCTGGTCATCGAAGCGGAAGAGGAACTTTACTTCCTGGAGTCGCACCTTGAGGCGGGACCGAACGTGCAGTAGATCCACGGCTGAAGCGAAGAGGCCGGAGCTAGTGCTCCGGCCTCTTTCTGCGCTCGGAACGTGCCTGGAGCACTTCGGGTGACGGCGTCTCTTACTCGCTGGAGCCTTCGTGGATTGTCGAGAGTTTCAGGACTTCCAACTCGCGCTTGCCGTTTGGGGTGGTGACAGTAGCGATATCGCCAAGTTCTTTGCCGATCAGAGCGCGGCCGATGGGCGAGGTGGTGGAGATGAGGCCCTTGGCGACATCGGACTCTTCGCTGGTGACGAGCTTGAAGGTGAGCTCCTGATCCTTGTCGGTGTCGAGGACGACGACGGTTGAACCGAAACCTACTTTGTTGTGCGGAATGTTTGCCATGTTGACGAGCGAGAGCTCGGCCATGCGGCGCTTGAGCTGACCGAGGCGGGCGTTGACGAACTCCTGCCGCTGCTTGGCCATGTGGTATTCGGCGTTTTCGGACAGATCCCCGAGGGCGACAGCCTTTTTGATTTCGGCGGGAAGCTCAGTGGTGAGTTCGTATTCGAGCTGACGGATCTGCTCGTCGAGTGCTTTTTTGATGTCCTGCATGAGTGGGCTCTGCTCTCGCGCCGAAAAGGCGCGCGTTGGGATCGCGAGCGCGGCGGCGGGGATAAAGCTTGATTATAGCGGCTCCCAGAGCGTGGAATGAGCGGCCCTGTTGCAACTTCAGCCGCTCCGGGCCGAGGGCTCGGGGTGGTTGTATTGGTGTTCGAGGGATGTCAGGAGTGGGATGGCTTTGTGTCTTGCGGACCGGGGTCGGGGAGGAGGGCTGGGCCGTTTTGGCGGGACAGAAAAGCCTCCAGGAGCAAGGTGGCGGCTATCTGATCGATCCGGTCTTTGCGCGCGGCGCGGTCCCCCGCTGTGTGCCGGGTGCCGTTGAGATCGAGAAGGGCGTGGGCTCCCTGGGTGGTGTGGCGCTCGTCGAGGAGATGGTGGGCGAGGTCAGGGTGTTCGGCGAAGAGGGCCTGGGCGAAGGCGAGGGTCTTTGCGGATTGGGGGCTCGGCGAGCCGTCGGCGTGGAGGGGGTTGCCGACCAGGATGGCTGTGACGTCGTGCTTGCGGATGAAACGGGCGATGGACTTTAGATCGGCCCGGAGGGTGGTGCGATGGATGGTGAAGAGCGGTTGCGCTGTGAGGTTGAGCGGGTCCGTCAGGGCCAGGCCGATGCGGCGATCTCCTACATCGAGGGCGAGGATGCGACCGGTTGCCATTGAAGGAAGTGTACGGATTTCGCCGGGAGGTTTCTCTTAGACTCAGGTTTGAGGGTGTCTGCTTGCGCGTTTTTCGGTTGTTTCTGCTTCTGGTTTTCGTCGTGGCTGTTGGGCTTGGATGGGTGTTGCTGGCTCCGTTTGGACCGGAGCGCGAGAGGTTTGTTGAGATTCCGGCGCACACCGGGACAATGGGTATCGCCGCGGCTCTGGAGCAGGGCGGGGCGATTCGAAGCCGTTGGATCTTTGCGGGTCTGCGGGAGGTTGAGGGTGGGACGCTGAAGGCGGGGGAGTACAGGTTTGATCACCCTGCCTCGATGTTGGAGGTGTATTCGCGGCTGCGGCGGGGAGACGTTTTCACCATTGCCGTAGTGATCCCTGAAGGTTTCAACCTGTTCGATGTTGCCCAGGCGGTGGAGAGCGCGGGGCTGGCGTCCCGCGAGGAGTTTATGGGGGCAGCGAAGGCCAATGCGCAGCTTGTAAGGAGGTGGGATCCGCGGGCGACGTCTGTAGAGGGATACCTCTTCCCAGACACGTACCGGTTTAGCCGCCATACGACACCCGGGGCGATGCTGGGCGCGATGACCCGGCGCTTTGGGCAGGTGGCTCTGCGGATGGGACTGGCGGGACCCGAGGTCTCTCGGGTGGTGACCATGGCGTCCCTGGTAGAGCGGGAGGTTCATATGGACGCCGAGCGGCCGGTAGTGGCGGGTGTGTTTGAGAACAGACTGCGACTAGGGATGCCGCTGCAGACGGATCCGGCCGTGGTGTATGCCTCAATGCTTCGGGGGACGTGGACGGGGGTGATTCACCAAAGTGAGCTGCACTCTGACTCTCCGTTCAACACGTACACGCATAAGGGGCTGCCTCCTGGGCCTATTTGCAACCCTGGGGTGGCGGCTCTGCAGGCGGCACTGCATCCTGCGGCGACGGACTATCTGTATTTTGTGGCGAACGCAGATGGGTCGACGCGCTTTGCCCGGGGGTTGGGAGAGCACGCGGCGAATGTGGCCGCGTACCGCAAGGGGCAGTAGGTGCCGCTTCGCTCAACCTTCGCCCGTTTCTGGGAAAGGGACGGGCTGATGAGGAGTGCGTGGTGGTCTTTCTAAGCTGGCCCCAACCCCTTGTGTTTTTGGGGCGGCCGTAAATTGTGCAATGAGAGCATGTTGCGCATCAAGCGAAGATTAGGCGAACATACCCACCTACAACCTCACATTTTGAGTGTAAGTGTTTGCAAATACAATGGTTTTCCCGTGTTAGCTATTGTGGAAAACAACTCGTTGACTTCGTGCTCCCGAGATCGGTATAAACGCAGAACTTCCTCGTAAGTGAAGTAGCAAAACGGCTTATGACACTTTTGGGGGATGCAATGAAGCTGTTGGGTAACTCTCTCCTAGGAGAGTCTGTTTTCAACAGAAGGCAGTTTAAGGGTTCATGCCGTTGAAGTTCGACGCGCGTTGAGCGGATGAGACGAAAACACCGAGCGGGTCCACTTCGACCGCTGATAACGAGGCGCGCCGGTGCGATTTACCTGGAGACAGAAATGAAAGTAGTGAAGATGCAGCTAAAGGTGTGCGAGGGATGTGGAGCTCTTTGGGTCCGGTCCCTTGTATGTGGGGTGTATTGCCAGCGGTGTGCGTTGATGTTGTCCGACTTCCCTAGCCCGCAGAGCCGGAAACGGCCGGGGCGGAGGGCAAGAACGCTGGGGGAGATGGCGTGTCCCCCGGTATTCAGCCGGTAGCAGCGCACGTGTTCGGGCAGTAGCGACGAGTAAAGCAGAGCAGCAAAGGGTCAGGAGACGCAGGAAATGGCAGAGCAGAGCAAGTTTGTTGTGGTGATGGGTCGTAAGCCGGTGGCTGGTGTTGTGGCATGTGTCCAGGCAGCAGCCGAGGTACGGGAAGCGACGACGGGCCGTATTGTTTCGCGTGTGTGGGCAGTAGCGGCTCCGCAGCCGGTACAGCCAGAGCACGGGGAGAGGCAAGTGGGGAGCCATCGTGCGGGGGCTGCAGATGGTGAGTCGGCCATGCGCCGTGAGGCGGGGCGGCGTAGTGCAGTTCCGACCGAGGAGTATGGCTTTTACCGGAAGTACACGGAACGGTTGCTGCAACGGTACGTGCAAATGACGATGGAAGCTGGGCGGGTGCCTTCCATGATGGGGCGGGAAGTGATCGGGGGGAAGGCGAGCAGCTATCGGATCCACGGGTTCGATGATGCGGTGAACTTCCGGCTTGATGTCGAGAAGTGCCTTCGGCAACTGGATGGGGACGACCGGGCGGTGGTACGGCGGGTTGCGATGCAGGAGTACACGCAGACAGAGGCGGCGGAGTTGCTGGGCGTGAGTCTTCGGACGGTGGTGACGCGGTATGGACGGGCGCTGGATCGGTTGACCGGCATTCTTCTGCGAGCGCGTTTGCTGGACCCTGTGCGGGCGTGTCAAGCAGCGGCGAGGGCACGGTCAGTGTAAGTTGCTGTCACCTGTGAAGTTAGGCGAAGTGTTGGAGTTGCGTAGGATTGTGTCTTCCCTTGGTACTCTGAATAGGCAAGCAAGAGGGCGGAAGGTTCCGACAGGAGCTCTCCGCCCTCTTTTTTTTGGGGGTGTGAATGGGATCGCGACCCAGAGTGGCGAGGGTTCCGGTGAAGCGAGCGCCGGTGAAGCGGGTGTCGGTGAAGCGGGAAGCGGTGTTGAAGGAGCAGGTGGAAGCTGGATCAACGGAGCCGCCGTTGCGGCCGGGGCAATGTCGAGCGCACATGCGGGAGGTGCTTGCGGCGGAGTTTCGGGAGATTGTGAAGGGGTTTGTCGAGGGGGCGAAGAGCGGAAGCTGCCAGCATGTGAAGCTGGCGACGGAGCTGCTGGAAACGCGGAAGAGGGAGCCAGCCAGGCCTAGTGGCAGAAGCACGCTGAAGCGACTGATTCACCGTATGGAGCAGATCGATGAGTAAGTGATGGGCGACGATGACGGGCTTTCAGGCCGTGGGAGCCTTACGCGTCATGAGCTTAACGGCTCCGAAGGTAAAGGCGGTCGCTATACTTAAGAACTGCTCATGTGGAGACAAGGCGTTTTAGTAGGGGTGGGGCTGTTGGGGCTAACCGGATTGACTGGTTGCTTCAGCAGCGTGCGCCGAGTGCCCAAAGTGCAGGCTCAGGCTCCAGGGAGCTTCCGGACAGCAGATGTGGGGACCCTGGAGAAGGAACTGTCTGAGCGGGATGCAGCGATCAAGACGCTGAATGCGTCGGTGCTGATTACAGCGAGTACGGGCGGGGCGAAGACGGGGTCGGTGAAGACGTATACGTCTTTCCAGGGGTACATCTTTGTGCAGCAGCCGCGGGCGCTGCGGGTGCTTTTGAAGCTTCCGGTGCTGGGGTCCAAGGCGATGGATATGGTGAGCGATGGGAAGACGTTCACACTGGTGATTCCGCCTCGGAACCGGGCAATCGTGGGGGCAAATGAGGTGACGACCCCGTCAAAGAACGGTCTGGAGAACCTCCGGCCGGGGGTGTTTCTGGACTCGTTGCTGGTGCCCGGGGTGAGTTCCGACGAGTATGTGGTGCTGACCGAGTCGACACGTGTGCTGGCGCCGGCGCGGGGGCGTAAGGATGCCGTGGAAGAGCCTGATTACGACCTGGCGGTGTTGCGGGTGCAGAGCGGGAACATGCTTCACCTGAAGAGGATTGTGCACTTCAGCCGCTTGAGCTTGTTGCCGTTTCAGCAGGACGTGTACGACGAGCAGGGGCAGATTGTGACCCAGGCGTTGTATGAGAATTACGAGCCGGCGGACCCTGAGGCGTTTCCTCGGCTCATCACGATCCGGCGTCCTTTGGATCAGTATGAGTTGAAGATCGAAGTGACGAAGCTGACTCTGAACCAAGTGTTCGAGAGTGATCAGTTTGAGTTGAAGATTCCGGCTGGGGTGAAAGTGGAGCAGATGCCTTAGGGTGTTCGCTTCCGTTTGGTAAGGCAAGGTCCCGGTCGGGCTTACAGCGAGAAAAGCAAGACCAAGAGACTAGCTTAGGCCGGTTTGGCGGGCGTGCGCTTCGATGGCTGCGGTGATGTCGAGGGCCAGGGCGAGGGCGTTGCGAGCGGCTTGCCCGGTGACGCGGGGTGGCGTGCGGGTTTGCACCGCGTTCAGGAAGTCTTCGAGTTCGAGGCGGAGAGGTTCTGCGCGGGGGAGAGCATGTTTGTCGAAGGTCAGGCCGGCCGAGGGATGGGGTTGGCCAGGGCTAAAGCCCGGGTTGTGGGCTTGGGTTTGGTTCGGCGGGCTGAAGCCCGCCCCTACACCGGTTCGAAAATTGCTGGGTTGGGCGGCACTGGGTTGGGCGGGGGGGCGGGCGATGTTGATGGTGAGGAGTTCCTGGCGAGCGTAGTCGAGGGAGAGGTATTGGGCGGGTTGGAAGAGGCGAAGTTTGCGGACCTGCTCTGTGGAGACCCGGCTGGCGGTAAGGTTTGCGACCGCGCCGGAGGCGAACTCGAGGCGGACGTTGGCGATGTCGACCTTGGGGGAGAGGACGGGGAGGCCGACTGCGCGGACTTCTGTCACGGGCGAGCTTGCCATGGTGAGGAGGATGTCGAGGTCGTGGATCATGAGATCGAGGACGACGTCGACGTCGAGGGAGCGCGGGGTGAAGACGGAGAGTCGGTGCGCTTCGAAGAACATGGGGCGGGTGAGGCGCCCGAGTGCGGCGGTGACCGAGGGGTTGAAGCGCTCGAGATGACCGGCGGCGAGGATGCGATTTTTGGCTTGCGCCAGCGCGATGAGGTCGTCGGCTTCGGCGAGGGTGGCTGTGAGGGGCTTTTCGATGAGGACGTCCAGGTTCGCGTTGAGGAGTTGAGTGGCGACCAGGGCGTGGTGGATGGTGGGGACGGCGACAGTGGCGGCGTTGAGGTCGAGGTTGGCTGCGAGGAGCTCGTCGACGGTGGCGAAGGTGGGGATGTTGTAGCGAGCTGCGATGTCCTCGCGAACCTGGGGATCTGGGTCAACCGCTGCGGCTAGCTGGACGGGTATACCAAGGCCCAAGCCCTGACCGTCAGGGAGGTTCCCCAGCGGGCCAGGGCCCGCTGCCACACCGGAGAGTTCATGGAGGACGCGGAGGTGGTTGCGGCCGAAGGCACCGGCGCCAACGACCGCAAGGCGGATTGGGTTGGCCACGGCTACTTGCCCGGAGTGACAGGGGCTTCGACGGCTTTACGGCAACGGGCGTAGAGGTCGAGGATCTGGGTTACCTGGTCTTCTGTTTTGGGGGAGCTCTGGACGCCGAAGCCGGGGGTTGTGCCTGCCGGGCCGGGCTTGAGGTTGGTGTGTGCGGCGACGAATTTGAGGAGATCCAGGGCGATATCTTCGGAGCGGCGGAGGGTGGGGGCGTTGCTGAGGTCCATCGAGAGTTTGAGCCTTTCGGTTGTCTGTGGTGATGGTAGTTGGGTGGACACCGAAGGCGCAACGCTGGCCCGGTTCCATCCCGGACGGGATTCGTACGACCGGGGCCGAAGCCGGATTGCGGAGTACGGGGTGTTTGCCTGAAGCCTTGTTGCTTTGTGAAACGTTGGAGTAGAGGGCTTCCGTTCGGCCGGGTCGCGGGAGCATCATAGGAGAACGGTGTGTTTGCCTGCGGGCGTGCGCCGGGAGATCTTCCTTATGAGTGAAAACGGAATCAAGAACGGCAATGGCAACGGCGCGGCTTCAAGCACGGACCAGGCGAGTGGTCAGGTGCTGACCACGCGGCAGGGGCACCCTGTCTATGACAACCAGAATCTTCGGACGGTGGGAAGCCGCGGGCCGGCGGTGCTGGAAAATTACCACTTTCTCGAGAAGCTTACGCATTTTGATCGGGAGCGGATTCCGGAGCGCGTGGTGCATGCGCGTGGCGTGGCGGCGCATGGGTACTTTGAGCCTACCGGCAAGGTTGGAAACGAGCCGATCGCGAAGTTTACCCGGGCGAAACTGTTTCAGACTGCGGGCAAGCAGACGCCGATCTTTGTGCGTTTTTCCAGCGTGATTCATGGCGGGCACAGCCCGGAGACGCTGCGGGATCCTCGTGGGTTTGCGATTAAGTTTTATACGGAAGACGGGAATTGGGATCTGGTTGGGAACAACTTGAAGGTGTTCTTTATCCGCGATGCGACGAAGTTCCCGGACATGGTGCATGCGTTCAAGCCGGATCCGGTGACGAATCGGCAGAGTGATCAGCGGTTTCAGGACTTTCTGGCGAACACTCCGGAGTCGACGCACATGTCGACGTTCCTGTTTTCGCCTTGGGGCATTCCTGCGAACTACCGAATGATGCAGGGTTCGGGCGTGAACACGTACAAGTGGGTGAACGCGCAGGGTGAAGCGGTGCTGGTGAAGTACCACTTCGAGCCTAAGGTAGGGATCAAGAACCTGACTGCGGCTGAGGCCCAGGAGATCCAGGGGAAGAACTTTAACCACGCGACACAGGATTTGTACGACGCGATTGAGAAGGGCGAATTCCCTGAGTGGGAGATGTTTGTCCAGACGATCAGCGACGATGAGCATGCGGAGCTGGATTTTGATCCGCTGGATGCGACGAAGCTTTGGCCGAAGGAGCAGTTCCCCTGGCAGTCCGTGGGCAAGATTGTGTTGAACCGGGTTCCGGATAACTACTTCGCAGAGACGGAGCAGGTTGCGTTTGGGACGGGCGTGCTGGTAGACGGGTTGGATTTCTCGGACGACAAGCTGCTGGTTGGGCGTACGTTTTCGTACTCTGACACGCAGCGTTATCGGGTGGGAACGAACTATCTGCAGCTGCCGATCAACAGGCCGAAGGTTCCGGTGTACACGGGTCAGCGTGACGGGCAGATGGCGCATGACCAGAACATTGCGCCGGGGCAGAGCCTGCATGTGAACTATGAGCCGACGGATCTGGGTGGTTTGAAGGAGGCTCCGCGGGCCGGGGTGGAGTACACGCCTCGGTATGAGGGGCGGCTTGTGCGTCAGAAGATCGACCGCGAGAACAACTTCAAGCAGGCTGGCGATCTGTGGCGTGAGATGACGGAGGAGTACAAGACAGAGTTGATCAGCAATCTGGCTGGTGCTTTGTCGAGTTGCTTGCCGGTGACGCAGGAGAAGCGGATTGCCCAGTGCACGAATGCTGATCCTGTGTATGGACAGCGTTTGCGTGAGGCTTTGGACAAGAAGCTTGCGATGAATGCGGCTGCTATGAAGGGTGAGGCTGTTCAGGAGGCGCAGGAAGAGGCGCTGGCTGGCACGGCTTACTGAGTAGCTCTCGGGTGAATGAAGGCCAGTCCCTTTGCGGGCTGGCCTTTCACTTTGCGTGGTTGCGTAGTATTTCGCCTAAGTCTGTACGATGGTCTTAGTTGAGTTTGGTTTGGGCATAAGGGTCCGTCCCGCAGCGCAGAGTGCAGTGAGTATGAACGTGAAAGGCCAGCCGCGTCGGCTGGCCTTTTCCCTGAACGGTTGCGTAGTATTTCGGCGGAATCAGTAGGATTGGAAGTGTTAGTCAATTAACAGTCCGCTCGCGTGATTGGTTCGCCGGGTGAGATACAGGGATTCTTCGCTGCTCAGGATGAGGGCCCTTTAGGACTGACGGTCTCTTTGATCTCTTTCAGGGAAGGACCACGATTTTGCCGCCTGCCTTGTTGCTGTCCATGAGTTGGTGGGCTTCTACGATCTGATCGAGGCGGAAGACTTTGCCGATCTGGATGGGGAGTGAGCCGTCGGCTACCTGGTCTACGAGTTGCTGGAACGGCATGGCCATGAAGTCTTCTGACTCGCCGGTGTACACGGTGAGGCTGACGCCGCTGGGGATGACGTTCATTGGCGCGAAGTTGTCGAAGGACCACTTGTTGCCAACGATACCGGTCATGCAAACGATGCCGCCGGTTTCTGTGCACTTGAGCGAGTCAGGGATGGTGGTTACGCCGATAAGTTCCAGGACTTTGTCGAAGCCTTCCGGGGTCGCTTTGCGGACGTCTTCGGCGATGGTGCCGGAGTCGATGAAGACTTGTTGAACGCCGACTTTGCGGAGGAGTGCTTCGCTGTCCGGGTTACGGGTTGTCGAGGCCACGAAGTTGCCGGCTTTGCTGGCGATAGCGGCGGCGGCGAGTCCGACTGAGGTGGTGCCTCCGCGGATCAGAAGGCGGTCGGTGGGTTTGAGTTGGAGCGCTTTGTAGAGTGAGCCCCAGGCAGTCTGGAGCATTTCGGGGATGGCCCCGAACTGTTCCCATGGCAGTTGGGTTTGGACGGATTGCACCTGCTTTGCGGGGACGCAGGTGTACTCGGCGTAGCCGCCGTTGAAGTCGCGCCCCATGCCGCCCATGACGGTGGCTACTGTCTGGCCGGGTTGGAACTCGCCGCCGGGTGCGCTTTCGACCTGGCCGACGGCTTCGATGCCGAGGACGCGGGGGAGCTTTACGTTGGGTGACTGGCCGAGGCGGGTGAAGAGCTCGGAGCGATTGATGCCGAAGGCTTTGACGCGGATGAGTACCTGCCCAGAGGTCGGGACAGGGATGGGAAGGATTTCGAGTTTGAGGACTTCGGGACCGCCGGGTTCGTGCATCACCGCGGCTTTCATGGTGTCAGGCATTGGGGCTCCGGGGTTGCTACGGGTTGAGAGGGTGAGGAAGCGAGTTCCCTGCTGTATGGCAGGGGGAGAGCAGCAACACCGAACAGTGGAGGTCAGGCTTGTTCGGGTTCAAGCAGGCGGCGAGTTCCGGCGAGCTTGCGGCTGATGTCGCGGTCCGGGGTCGCGGGGTCGTAGGCGATCTCGAGCATATGGGTCGAGACGTCGGGATGCTGAGTCAGAGCTGTGCGGACGAGGCCCCAGTCGATTCCCTTGCTTGCTGAGGCTTCTCCGGGCCAGAGGTGCTCGTCCCGGGTACCGTTGTTGTCGTGGAGATGAACTTCTACAAGCCGGTTGCCGAAGATTTGGAAGGCTTCCGGGATGGCGTCCTTCAAGGCTGCGTCTCCCCATTGATCGCGAAGATGTTCGCGCGCTGCCCGGTCGTAGCCGGTTTCATCGGGGAGCAGGGGCTGGGATAGGTGGGCGTGGCCGGTGTCGAGGCAGAAGCCTAGTGTCGTGAAGTGACCGACGCGGGTGATCTCGACGAGGTGGGCGGGGGTGGCCAGTTCGTTTTGGAGGTTTTCGAGGATGAGTTGCACGCCGAGGGGTGTGGCGAAAGCTTTGAGGTGTTCGATTGCCGTGAGGGAGAGATCGAGGGTCTCGGTGGACCAGCGATCGTCTTTGAGGCCGAGATGGAGGGTACAGGAGCGGAACGGGATCCCCTCGGCGGCTTCGATGGCTCGTTTGACTTCGTCCATGGCGGCGATGCGCTGGGACTTGTTGCGGGAGACGAGGTTAAGGGTGGGCTCGGTGTGGCGCGACCACTCGAGGGCTTCCGCTTCAGTGAAGATGGGCATGTGCATGGTCGCGGTGACCGGGTTAGCCCGGAACCAGTTGGCGAGCTCGCGGACGGCGTGGCGATTGGCGTAGTCGAAGTGATGGCGAGCGGCGAAGATCTCGATGGATTCGGCGCCGGCTTGATGGAGGCGGTCGAGGTGACCTGGATTGAGCCGGTCAGTGAAGAAGATGTGTGTGGAGATGCCTAGGGGCATGTCCATACGGTAGCGCACGAGGCGGGTGTGGAGTTTTGGTGAATGGAGGGTGGATGCGATTGATTGCGCGAGGGTGGGTCCTGATCGGGCTGGCAGTTATGTTTGCGCTGGGTGTGCCGATGTATGGGCAAGTGGCGCTTACGACGGTGGCGGATACGGTATACAGCGCGAACGGGGCTCCAGCACAGGGCTCTGTTGTAGTGAGTTGGGGTGCGTTCACGACGGCTGCAGGTAAGGCTGTCGCGGCGGGACAGACTTCGGTGAACCTGGGGCCGAATGGAGCTTTGTCGATTGCGCTGGCGCCGAACGTGGGAGCGACGCCAACCGGAACGTATTACAGCGCGGTGTTGCACCTGAGTGACGGGACGACGAGCCGGCAGTACTGGGTGGTGCCGGTGAGTGCCAGCCCGGTGCAGCTTGCGACGATTGAGAACTCGGTTCTGCCTACGAGTGTGGCGATGCAGACTGTGAGTAAGGCGTATGTGGACCAAGCCATTGCGGCCGCGGTGATCACAGGCGCTGCGCCGGGGGTTGTAACAAGCCCTGCGTACGTGCAGAAGAGCGGCGACACGATGACGGGACCGCTTGTGTTGCCTGGAGACCCTGTTAGTGCGTCGCAGGCGGCGGACAAGCACTACGTTGACGTGAACATTGCTGCTTTGGGCGGTGGATCGGCGACCAAGGTGAGCACGTTGCCGAGCGCGACGCAGACGGTGGTGCAGCCAGCCGGTACGGAGCTTGAAGTAAACACGCTGGACGGTGTACTGGATGCTTCCGGGTGGTTGACGGGCAATGGCAACAACGGTGTGGGCAATGCGCTCCGGAGTACGAACTGCACAAGCGGATGCGAGGTCTCAGTAAGTCAGAACTACCCGGGAATCGATGGGTTGCCGGGAGCTGGATTGCCCCTGGGGACGCACATCGTCGACCATCGTGGCGGTGCGGAGTTTGAGGTGCAGCAGGATCCCCTTCCCGCGCTAGGAACGACGAGCGTGGGAAAGACCTATGTACAAGTGACGACGCGAACGGCGCAGCAGGTACACGCCACGCGGCCGAGCACGGGGGCGAACAGCATTGTGATGAGCCTGTCGCATAATGCGCTGACAGGCGGATCGAACCAGTTTCCGAGTGATGTTGAAGCTGTGCCGTACAACAAGAGCAATTACGGCGTTCTGGAGATGAAGGGGAACTACAACACACAAGGGCAGCACGTGCAGATGGGGACTGTGGTGAACTGCTTCGCGGTGGGCGACTGCCTGGCCGGTGGACAATTCATCACGAGTTCGGGGGGCTACCGGGATGAGGCCGATGAGGGAGCGCACCCGTTTGATCTGCAAGTAGTGGAAGATACGCAGGTATTTCAGGGGACATGCAGCACGGGATGCGCCCTGGGCTCGACGAGCCTGATGGTGAACCCTACGGTGCACGCAGGTACGCAGGGAGATGGCCGGTATTTGATCGACAAAAGCCCGGGCAAAGTGATCACGACAGGGTCGATTGCGGGCGCGACGGGAGATTATCTGCCGATTGTGAACTTCAGCGGGACGAGCTTCCCGGTGAGCACGCAACTGGTGACGGCGGCTGCCGCGAGTTCGCAGGCTGGCAATTTGGCTCCTGGAACTGTGACGGTGCCGATTGCGACGAGTGGGTTGCCGAGCAACTACGCGACAAGTACGGCGGCATTGCCGAAGACTTCGGGGGTGGCGTGCGTTGCTGATCCGGGGTCGTTTCCGAACTTTGAGACGGCTAACTACTCTGTGGTGGACGCAAGCCATCTGCAGTTGACGCTGAACAAAGTGCACAAGAGCGGAGCGATCGTTGCGGTGGGCGGGCTGTGCGGTTACGGGCTGGAGCAGACCGCAGACACAGAGGGGCCTGTGAAACAGGTATTCCCGGTGGTCGGCTCACCGAGTGCAACGCAGGTGTATTACACGCCGGCCCTTACGCCGACGTTAGGGAACAGTGGAGGCGCGAGCACAGGTGGGTTTCTGAACGTGTCGGCCCCGATTGCGAGTGCGACGCGAAGTGGCAACGTGGTGACGCTGAAATTGGCACAGTCGCTGCCGTATGACGTGAACGGGTTGAATCTGACCGTTAGCGGCGTGGGTGATACGACGTACAACGGGACGTTTGCTGCTTCAACGACGGGGTCGGCTTCGCTCACCTACACGGCGGCCGGCGCGGATGGCACGAGTACTGGCGGTAGTGTCAGCTTTGCAAATGGGGGATATGCACTGTATCCGATGGCCGAAGTGCTGAATGTGTATGACCCTGCGACTGCGAGCGTGGATGGCGCGTTTACGCTGGCACCGAACACTGTGGCGTGGGCTGCGGGAGATGCTGTGGAGGAGCCGCACTACTACCAGCAGGCTACCTACGGCGACACGGAGTACATCACGCAATATGTGCCGCGTCCCATGCAGTACACGTCTGCGGGGAAGCTGTACTCAGGACAGTTGGGTCCGGGAGCACGCGGGTGGCAGATTGCGAATGGCGTTCCAGCGAGTGCGTATGTGGGCGCGGGGGGTACGCATCAGCCGCCAGACTCGGCCTATCTTGCGACGGGTGTGTGGCGGAACTCGGTGGAGACGGATGCGGGTACCGAGGCCTTGATGCGGGTGCACTGCAACCTGCATGGCTGCAACCGGTGGGACTCGGCGTATGCGCTGTTTGCTATGGACAGGAATGGCGGTGTGGAGGACTTCCTGTTCTACAACCCGCAGAGCAGCACGGCGCAGTGGTTGCTGGGTGGAACGTATTACACGTTTACGCCCGCGGGCTTTACGGCGGGAAATGTGACGACGAACAACCTGTCGACGGGCAACCTGACCGCGACGAACATCGCTACCTCAGGACTGCAGGCTGGTTCCAACGGGAGGGCGCAGATTGCTCCAGGCGGGAGCGCAGGGTATAGCAACATCACTTTGAATGGAAACAATAGCGACGGTGGGCGGCTGGGATTCGTTGGAGGTGGAAACGGAGACCCGGACCTGTACGTTGACGTGCCTGCTGGTGGGCATTTGAGGTTCCGTATTGGATCGCTCTTTCCGACGATGACACTGGGGAGCAGTGGTTTGAGCACACCTACATTGATGACGGCGGCAATTAGCTCAGGGAACGCCGGCAATACGGACCTGGTGGGCACGGTGACCTTGTCGGCGGGCAGTACGAACTCGAGTGGATACAGCTTTTCGGGGTCGTATGGGTCAGCGCCTGTTTGCATTGTGCAGCCGCAGAGCGCGTCGGCGGCTGTCGTTCAGTCGCTGGGTGCGTATGTGCCGCAGGTAAGCGGCGGTGGCCTTACTGTGAGCGTGGCAACCGCACCGGCGAGCAATGTGACGTTTGGGTATCACTGCGTGGCCAAGAACTAAAAGGGCACGGGCGAAACAGGGGCGCAAGCTGGCGGAAGAAGGCCGGCTTGCGTCCTGCTTCTTTGGATCGCATGAGGAACAGGATGGGGGCTAGTGGGCGGCAAGCGGATCAGCATTGAGGATTGGGAGCCACTTGCGGAACTGATGGAGAGGGGACCCAAAAGCAGCGTAGATCTTACTCAGGATTTGATACGGATTCGGGACCGCAGCGGACGTATGCGAAGGCTGCGAGCCAATCCGGCGCAGATGGCATTTGAAGCAAAGCGTGGACAGCACAATGTTGTGTTGAAGGCTCGGCAGATGGGAATGACGACGTGGATTGCAGGTCGGTTTTTCTTACGGACGATCTTTCGGCCTGGGACCACGACGTTGCTGGTGGCCCACACGCGCGAGGCGAGCGAAAGCATGTTCGCGATTGTGCGGCGCATGTGGGAGGGCCTGCCGGAGGACTTTCGGGAGGGACCCCTGCGACTGCAGAACTGCAGTGCGGGACAGATGGTGTTTGCGGAGTCAGGGAGCGAGTTTCGCATTGCGAGCGCAGGCGACCCGAATGCCGGGCGTGGGCTGAGTGTGCAGAACCTGCATTGCAGCGAAGTGAGCCGATGGCCTGGTGATGCCAAGGCCACTTTGGCGGGGCTCCGCGCGGGGCTGGCTCCTGAAGGCGAGTTCGTGCTGGAGAGTACGCCAAGTGGGGCGTATGGGGCGTTTTACGACGAGTGGTGTGGTGGCGTGGAGGCCCCTCCCAGGGGTGAAGGTTGCGAGAACGCTGGAACGGATAGGTTGTCGGCTAAAGATGGCCTGGTACGGCATTTCTTTCCCTGGTGGATGGAGCCGGCGTATGTTGGGCCGGCTGTTGCGCTTGAAGAGATGAGTTGCGGGGAACTGGGGCTGGTGCAGCGGTACGGGCTGGGGCCGTCCCAGGTTGGATTCAGGCGCGGGTTGGAGCGGAGCTATGGCGTGCTGCGATCGCAGGAGTTTGCGGAGGATGCGGAGAGCTGCTTTCGGGCGACGGGGGCTTGCTGCTTTGAGTTGGAGATTGTTGAGCGGCGTCTGGGAGAGGTGCAGGAGCCTGCCTCGAAGCAGCGAAATGGGGCGCTGTTGGAGTGGTTTGGGCCGCGTGCCGGACGGCGCTATGTGATTGGTGTGGATACTGCGGGCGGCGGTGAGGACGGGGACTTTGCGGCTGTGCAGGTGGTGGATGTGGCGACTGGGATGCAATGTGCTGAGTTGCAGGAGCGATTGCGGCCTCGGGAGCTGGCTGAGGTGTGCGTGCAACTTGCGCACGCGTATGGGGATGCCCTGGTGGTGGTGGAGCGGAACAACCATGGGGCTGCAGTGCTTGCGTTTTTGGAGATGCGCGGGGAGGTGAAGCTTTACTGGCAGGCGGGCCAGGCGGGGTGGTTGACTTCCGCAGCGAGCAAGCCGGAGATGGTGGCGCGGCTGGGGACGTTGTTGCAGCAGACGCCGGAGCGGTTCTTCAGCAAGCGGCTGCTTGGCGAGTGCCGGACGTTTGTTTCGGACGAGCGTGGGCGAGCGGGAGCTGCGGGGTCCGCGCATGATGACCTAGTGATGGCGATGGCGATCGCACAGGCGGTGCGGGCCGAGGTGTGTGGTGGTGGGTAGGCGAGGATGACTGCTGTGCAAGGTGGTTCCGTGAGTGGATCGCGAGTGGAATTTTGTCCCTGGTGTGTTTGCGTACAATTACGGGCGTTTGCGGTAGGGTAGATCTTAGGAGTTGAGGTTGGCGGTTTTGGCAGTACAGGCGATCCGACGGATGCGTGGCGGGGCGCAAAGTCAGTTGATGCTGGGTGCTGACGGCGGACTCTGGGTAGTGAAGTTTCGGAACAATCCCCAGGGTGAGCGGGTGCTGGCGAATGAGTTGATCGCTACGCGGCTTGCAGAAGCGGTTGGGCTGACGGTTCCGAAAAGTGATGTTGTCGAAGTGAGCGAGTGGCTGGTATCGCACAGCCCGGAGATGCATCTGGACTTAGGGCGCGGGGTTCGCGCGCGTTGCGCGGCGGGGCTGCAGTTTGGAAGCCAGTTTGTAGGCGGGCTGATGCCGGGACAGGTGGTGGATTACCTGCCGGAGCCGCAGTTGAACGAGGTTCGGAATCTCTCAGAGTTTTCGGGCATGCTGGTCCTCGACAAGTGGACCGGGAACTGCAATGGACGGCAGGCGGTATTTGTGCGGAAGCCGCGGGAACGCAAGTATCGGGCTGTGTTTATTGATCAGGGTTTTTGCTTCAATGCGTGTGAGTGGAGCTTTCCGGATGCACCGCTGCGGGGTGTGTATCCGCGGAACCTGGTGTATGCCGGGGTGACGGGGTGGGATAGTTTCGAACCGTGGTTGAGCCGGGTGGAGGCGCTTCGGGCGGAGGCGCTTGGCGCGATTCTTGAAGAGGTTCCGCCGGAGTGGTACGGCGGCGACCTTGGGGCCGTGGAAACACTGCTGGAGCAACTGTTGCTACGGCGTGGAATGGTACGTGATTTGATTGCCTCATTTCGCGACTCGGGACGTGAGCCATTCCCAAAATGGAACTCGGGAGCGCGGGTGAGTGTGGCAAAGTCGTTGGAGATGCGGGACGACGGGTCCACACTGGTGATGTAGGTGGGGTGAGCGTGTGGGTGAGAGGGTGCCGTGTGAGTTTGCGCTGATCCGGTATGTGCCGGACCCGGTGAAGGGCGAGTTTGCCAACATCGGGGTGGTGCTGCGCGCGGTGGGGGCGGGCAAGGCGGGGTCGGCCGGTAGCAATACCGGCACGGTGGTGCGATTTACGCGGGACTGGGGCCGGGTACGGTGCCTGGATCCGGATGCGGACACGGAGATGCTGGAGTCGCTGGAAGTAGAGATCGCGGAGCGGATGGCTTCCGGTGTTCAGCATAGAGTGAATGCGAAGCCGATGTTGGAGACCCTGGAGGATTCGCTCAGTAATTGCTTGCAGATTACGGCGATGCAGGGGACCTTGGCGGAGAGCTTGCCAGCGGAGATGGAGCAGCTGCTGCGGATGTACGTGGAGCCGCTGAGAGTGACTGGCGGGCGACGCAAGGTGAGTGGTCGAGTGGCGATCGCGACGCGGATGCGGGATGAGTTTACGCGGGCAGGTGTGTGGGGCCTGATGCGGAAGCGGGTTGCCGCGAGCCAGTACACGCGGGTGGGTGATCCGTTGAAGTTGGACTGTGGGTACCGGAATGGGATGGTGAAGCTGTTCCATGCGGTGTCATTGGAGAATGACACGGAAGTGGCTAAGAGCCTCGCATACTCTGTGGGGGAGATGCGCGACGGGGTGGCTCGTGTGGAAGGTCTGGACCTGGAGCTTACTGCTTTCGTCGAGACGATTTCGGGCGTGAGTGATCCGGAGCAGTACGGGTTTGGGGTTGGGGTGATGGAGAAGGCTGGGTTGCGAGTGCTTACAGTGGCTGACCTGGGGCGGGTTGCCGAGACCGCACGGCGTGATCTTCACGTTTGAGAGGTAGGTTGGGGCTGTTCCATAAGGTTTGGCGGTAGCGAAGTTAAAAGGTGTGTCGCGGTGTGGCCCTCGAGGCTGCACCGCTTTTGTTTGCGCGGCGCTCGGTCGCGGGAGGGAGTGATGTCATGGGCGTAGGAACTGCAGTTGGCCGCTTGTGGGAACGTTGGGTTCGTCTGGAGGCGGGCGCTTCCCCGGAACGGGTAGGTGAGCGGAAGACGTCGAGCAATCCCAATTCTTTGGGCTTGGGGCCGGGGAGCATTCTGATGCCGTTCCGGGCGCAGGGAGCGACGAACGTGATGCCGAAGCCGACGGCAACTAACTTGCGGCGGCTCGCAGAGACGCCAGCGGCGCGACGGGCGATCAACTGCATTAAGGACCGCATCGCCTGCATGGAGTGGCGCATCGAGGCACGGCCCGAGGTGCAGCTTGATGAGTACGGAGATCGATCGGAACGCATTGCGAGACTGACGTCGGCTTTGGCGGCCCCGAATGCGAGTGACAGCTTTCGGACCTTGATCGAGCCTGTGATCGAGGACGCGCTGGTGGGCGGGTTTGGGGCGCTTGAGGTGGAGTTGGGTGACGCCGAGATCCCGGTGCGGATGTATCCCGTGGACGGAGCGACGATCCAGGTGAACCCGGAGTGGGATGGCAGTCCGGAGACGCCGCGGTATGCACAGGTGACCGGGAAGCTTGGCGCTGAGGGACGGACGCAGTTGCTGGATCGTGAGCTGATGTATCTCCGCTTGAATCCGCGGTCCCACACGGTGTTTGGGTTGGGCAAGATGGAGGTGGCGTTTGAGTCGATCAACGGGTTCCTCGCGGCGCAGAAGTATGCAGGACGGCTCGCCTCGAACGGGACGGTGCCGTATGCGCTGTGGTTGAAAGACAGGACGCCGGAGCAGCATGAGCGGTTAACGCGGTGGTGGCAGGACGAGGTGGAGGGGTCGGGACGTACGCCGGTGCTCAGCTCGGAGGAGCCTCCGCAGGTGGTGCGGCTGGCGCAGGGATCGGACGCGGAGCTTCGGCTGGAGTGGCAGCAGTTTCTGTTGACGATGATTGCGAATGCGTTTGATCTGCCGGCGATGTTGCTGGGTGTGACGCACGACGTGAATCGGTCCACGGCGCAGGAGTTGGCGGACGAGGCGTTTCAGAATGCGGTGGTGCCGCTGGCCAAGCTGATTGCGGATCACATCACGCGCGACGTGATTTTGAAGGTGTTGGGCTGGAGCGATGTGCGGTTTGTATGGAACGACATGGAGAGCCGCGATGAGACAACGGAGGTCAACATACAGATTCAGCTGTTGAATGCAGGTGTTTTGACTGTGGACGAAGTGCGGGCGATGCGCGGGTTGCCAGCCAGGACTTGAAGGCGTATCCGCTTGCAGGGGCAAGGGGCGGAGATGCTGGCTGGCGAGGTTGTGTTGAGAGGGTCACGGTTTGGTTGGGGGTGTACTTGGAGAGAGCGGTTCGAGAGCATCGTGCGGGGCGGTCATTGCAGGCAATGGGAGTGCACTTCCCGGAGGTTGCGGGGCATCCGAACAGGTTGCCGTTTGAGGGATGCTTGACGCTGGTGGATGTTCCCAGCGACAAGGCTCCGAGCGGCGCGCGGGGACACCGTGTTGTGCTGACGCGGGCAGCAGCGGAAGCTGCGTTGCCGAGTCTGCTTGGCATGGCGGTGGACTTCAAGGCTGGGTGGGACGGTCATGATGCGCGGCAGAAGTGCGGCATCATCACGGGGGCCGAACTGGAGGGGCAGCGACTGCAGGTGAAGGGATACCTGTATGCCCGCGACTTTCCCGAGATGGAACCGAAGATTTCGGCTGGTGGCGCATCCGCTGCATGTGCGATGGGAATGAGCTATGAGTTGGCCGACGCCCATGTAGCCGATATGAAGGCGCAGATCTGGACGGTGACGAAGGCGACGTTTACCGGAGCGGCTGTTCTGCTGCGGGACAAGGCAGCCTACCGTGGCACTTCGTTTCGTGTGAAGCGGTGCAACGGGCGAGCGCGGAGTTCGTAAGTCGACGCGCGGGGCTGCAGCAAGAGTGTTGGGCAGAGTGCAACAGCATGAGTGTGCAGGAGGAAGAGATGGACGAGTTTATGGAACGGATCAGTGCTGCGGTTGCGGCGTTGGAACTGGCGGCTGAGCGTTTGGGCGAGCGGGAGGTGGAATTGTCGGCAGAGGTTGAAGAGCGTGTTGATCGCATCGTGGCCACAGTTGAGGGACAGCGAGAGGCTGAGTTGGCGGAACGTTTGAGGTGTGCGGAAACGAAGCTTGCCGATGCTGAGGCTCGCGTTGCGGAGCTTTCGGCTGCGGCTTCGGCGGCTGCCGCGAGTGGAGCATCCGGGAGGAAGACGGCTGCGGTGGGCATGACTGCCACGTTGTCCAAACAGGGGATCTCGGCCGGTGCGCTGGAAGGCCTGGAGAGCGGAAGGCTTGAGGCTGGTGCTCTGGATGCGGCCCTGACCTCGCTTTCAATCGAGCAGAGATTTGCGGTGAAAGCCGAGATGCTGCGAGCCGGGTTGCTGGGGTAGGGCGGTCTTCTGACCGAAGAAGTTCCCCAGGGCAGAAATGCAGAGATCCTTCGCTGCGCTCAGGATGACAGCGTTCCATAGCGTGACGAGAGGGAACGAGACATCTTCGAGGTGCTGGCGTCGACGGGCAAGCAAGAGCGACGACCAGGACAGCGATTAGAGAAGGCGTGGCTTTGAGCTGCGCCCTTTTGTTTTTGAACCAATAAGTACAGGAGAAGCAATGAACACGAAGTTTACGGACATTAATGCGACTGCTGATTACATCGGACCCGGCGCGATTGAAGTACCCATGTACCAGGCAGAGATCCTTGACCTGGTTCGCCGCCGGGGACCGTTTGGGCAGCGTATCAAGCAGGTTCCGGCAACTGGTCATCCGTCGCGGTTCTTTGAAGAGACGGCGATCCCCTCCCCTGCGGCGTCGGCAGGCTTCATGGATCCCCGGAACATTGTTCCTCCGGTGGTGAGCCCGACGCGCGTGGAACGTTCGGTTCCGCTGAAGGCGCTGGTTGCACAGATCAACTACAACCTGTTTGATCTGGAGCTTGGCAAGCAGCAGAGCCAGTTTGCTTATCTGCAGGCGAAGGACCTTGCGGACACCGTGGACGGCGTTCTGCGCACGCACGATGTTGCGCTTTGGAACGGAACGGATACGAGCCTGAGCTCGCCGACAACGGCGCAGTACTTTGGCGCGGCCGGGCAGATTGCTGCGGGTGGCAACACCACCACGATTACACCGAGTGAGAGCATCGTTGATGGTCTGAAGTCGACCATCGCGCAGATGCTTTCTAACTCGAGCTTTGGTGTGCGGCCAACGGCCATCTATGCGAATCCGGTTCTGCTGGATCTGATCGATCGCGAGATGAAGGCCGAGTACAACGTCGTCTTGAACACCAAGGCGATCGAGGGTGGGTTGACGGTGAAGACGCTTGTCCACACAGGCCGGCGATATTCCGCTGATTCCGGAGTGGACGCTTCCGTACAGCGGTACCCCTGGTTCTGGGTCGGCGATCCTTCCGGCGTACATCGTGACGGAAGACCTGATCGAGTACCACTGGCTCGGTGATGCCACCCCGCGAGTGTTCCAGCTTGGCGTTCCGGGATCGCTGGCTTCGCAGTATGTGGTGGTCAAGTTCGGCGGCGTTGTGGTGAAGGGCGCGAACTATGCGCACTACCAGGTGCTGGTCAACCGCTAGACAACTCCTTCGCTGCTACCCGGGTCGATGTGGGCCCGGGTAGCAAAGGCTATGGGGGACAGGAATGGAAGAGGAGATCAGATGGCTTATCTGGAGCCTTCGGAGTATCTGGCGTTTGGTTTAAGTGCTGATACTTCTGACGCATGGGTGGAAGCGGCTTCCTCAATGATCGACGCTCATTGCCGACGCAGTTCTTTGCTGGCAGTGAGTTATTCGGAGCGACTCCGCGTATCGCGGCATACTGGCACTGCGCAATTGAGCTATGGGCCCGTTGCGCAGGTAACGGCAGTCCAGGCTCGGTATGCCCCGCATGCTGAAGTGCGTGATGGACTCCTGGTTGAGTGGGCGCTGGCGTTCGGCTCGCCCGGCCAATGGATCGCGCTAGATCCGACAACGGTGTTTGTGGACTCTGTTTGCGGCGAAGTTCGCTTGCCCTGGAACCTGCTCGGGATGCGCTACAGCGAGGTTGAGGTGACGTATACGGCGGGGCTTTTGACCGTACCTGATGGCGTGAAGTTTGCGTGCGCGCAGATTGTGAAGAATGCGCAGGCGACTCCCGGGCTGAACGTGAAGTCGAGCAGGTTGGATACGTTGCAGACGCAGTATTTCAGCGATTCCTTGATGGATAGCCAGGTGCAAGCGCTTCTGCGGCCGTTTGTGGCCGAGAGACTGGGGTGATAGATGGCGGTCTCTGATGAAGGTGCGAAGCGGATAACCCGGGCTGCGCTGTGCGCGCATGGTGGATGCGAGGTGGTGCTCCGGTTGCCTGGTCTGGCCGTGAACGGAAGCGAAGCGGAACAGTTGGGATTGGCTGCACCGCAGTTTCAAGATGTGCCGGTTGGGCCTGCCGTGTGGCGCAAGTTGGGTAAGGGGTCTGCGCTCCTGGTTGGGGCTGCCGGCGTAGCAGAGTTGGTCGGCTCTCAAGGGTTCTCCTCTGCGGAAAGCCTATTTGAAGCGGCTGTGGGCATTGTTGTCGAGGGCGTGTTGTACACGATCAATGGATGCCAGCCCTTGATGACTGCGGGGTTTCCTTGTGCTTATCGAGTGGCGGTGAAGGGGCCCACCTGGCTGTAGCCGCTATTGCCGTGTTGGAGAGTGGGCAGCCCTTTGAGGTTCCGCACGGCTGTTTGGGATCGGTTTCAACAGATGAGATTCAGGGGGGTGCGTGCAGAACGCGAAGGATTCCTTTTTTGAGGCGTTGAGGGGACGTTTGGCCGTGTTGAATCCCGAGCGCACGGTGGTGGTCCGCGGCGTGACACGGCCCGGGTTGGTTGTGAATGAGAACGAGACCCAGAGCATCGCTGAGCTGCCCGACTGCTTTCACATGAGTTGGACTGGGGTGACCGTCACGGAGGAGGGTTCACTCCCTTTGATCTCGCTGAGCTGCCAGATTCGGTATTGCACTGCGGGAAGCGGCATGAATAGTGGGCTTGACCGCGGGCGTGCCCTTGCATCCATGGACGGCGAGCTGTTCGCAGCTGTGCGGCAATGTCCGCAGAACGCTGCAAAGAGTGACTATTCGGCTTTGGCGCGAGGTGGCGCGGTGGTCACGATGGGATCTCGGGTGTGGTGGAGCAGCCCAGCATTTGGGCCAGTAGAGGTTCGTGCCGATCAGCTGGTTCGTGTAGCCACAGTGCAAGTGATGAGCTTCCAGGAAGCAGGTGAGCTTTGATGGTGAACGATGTGATGGCTCCTGCGGTGAAACGTGTGCGGGCGTATTTCGCGCCCGTCGATCGGAATGCGCACCTAGCGACAATCTTCGACCCGGCCCAGAGTGGAAGGTTTGCTTTGGACGTGCCGCCCGCGCCCTGGGTGGATCTTGGGTGGATTCGCGGGTTCACGAGAACGAGTGGAACTGCCATTTTGGCGTTGAAGACTGGAGCTCCTGCAGCTCCGCAGATGCAGGCTCGGACAGACATTGAAGCGACGGTGAAGTTTGCTTTCGAGAGCTGGGGTAAGCTCCAACTTTCTTTGTCATCGGGCACGCAGCAGATGAACCTCTTGGCGGTGCAGAGTGGAGCGGCCAGCGCGGGTTCGGGTGGCGCTGCGGTACCAGCTATACCCCTTGGAACGGGATCCAGTGCGAGTGCGTTGGTGGTGGGCGCTGCTGCGGTGAGTGGGTTTCCGGTGGGTTCACTTGTGGCTGTGGACCAGGACTACAGCTCGGGTATGACGGGGTTTGTGGGCAGCGGTGTGAGTGGCGGTTTTGTGAAGATACCGCTGACAGATGTGGACTATGTGCGGCGAATCACGCTGAACGTTGGTCGGGTTGCTGCCGTAGACAACGGTGTGTTGACGCTGGAGAGTCCGTTGCTCGCCGGCGTGCCCGCCGCCGGAATGAAGGTCAGCGCTGCGATGGGATTCTGCGACCGCGAAGGCTCGAGCTTTTTCCAGGAATGGTCGGCTTTGTTTGTGGCCGAGGGACAACAAGGTGAACGCGTGATCTGGCACTACCCACGGCTTCAGTCGAGTACGGGGATTGCTGAAGAGATCGCCAAGAGTACGGGCGGGTACGAGGCGATGGGTCTTGCAGGCTCATTTCGCGCACTACCGATGGCAGATCCCGTGGATGGCGAGCGGGTCATTTGCTTCAGGAGCTATGTAACCGCATAGCTCCTGCTTGCAGTGGGCGATGTGTTGAGCGTAACGGATGGAGGTGTGGGTGCGGATCACAATCGATAACGTGGATGGGCGGGGACCGCTGGATTACAGCAGCGCCGTTGTAGCCGAGGGACCCATCACGGTGGTGCGCAAGCTGAACGCGCCTACACAATGTTCAGCGCAGATTGCCTTAGGAGTAGCGGGGCTGCCGATGCCCGCGCGTCGAGGGCGCGTGGTGGTGACCAATGATGCAGGACTTGTGGTCTTCACCGGCTATCTAGCCACGGAACCAGTAGCGATTTATGCCGGTGAGGGAGTGAGCGGACCGGTGTACCGAGCTCGGCTGACGGGGGTGAGCGACGAGTGGCTGCTGGACAAGCAGGGCTCTGGGTCAAGCAACTCTATTAATGGACTGGCGCTTAGTCTCACTGGAGCCAGCGTTGTGTCGCAATTAATTCAGGTGGCACAAGGCGGTTCGGGAGCGGTGAGTGCGGGGCTTGCGTTGGTTCCGGGGGGAAATCCGCGGGCTCTGGGGGCTTTTGCGGTGCAGCCCTCGTCAAGCTGGAGCACGAATGCGGGAGCGGCGGCGAACGCGACTTACGCGAGTTATCGCGTTGTGGACGGAGCGGTCTCTTTAGCGCCGGCTGGAGCGACCGTCCACGCGTACAGCGATGCGGATGGGACCCTGAACCTGTCAGCGCTTAGCACGGCCAACCTACGGGAGCTAGTGAACGACGTTACGATCTCCGGTGCAGAGGAGCCGGGAGCCTATGTGCAGGAGATCTTTCAAGGTGACGGAACCACATCAGTCTTTGAGCTTTCAGAGGCGGTGTTTCGGGGGACCAACCGGACGTTGTTGAAAGATGCCTTCAACCAAGAGACGTTCGACAGTTCGCAGTGGGTCAAGAGTGATGGAGGCAACCACCTCCAACTCACGTCCGCAGGGCTGACCCTGAATGGCGGCAATGGGTACGACGGTCAGACGACGTTGACCGCAGTGAACGCGATTGAGATGGGTGGCTTTGTCCTGGCGGAACTGGGCGGGGTCGTATTTGGAGCTGCCTCTGATGGTGTACTGGCGGGGTTTTATACGGGCACGACGACACTTGGAAACTGTTTTGCGGGATTTCGTGTGCGACAGAGTGCGAGCAGCACCGGAGGTGTGACGGTTGTAGTTCCCGTGGTGAACGGCACCGAGGTAGGGTCGACCTTCACGCCGATTGCCGGGCGTAAATACACGGTGCGGGTAAGGCTGTTTTGTGTGGAGATGCAGCGGGTGCCGCAGCGGTACTACTGCATGGTGGACGGAAACGTTCAGGAGTTCGGATCCATTGGAGGCGTGAGCGCCCCGATGCAGATGGTCTTTGAGGCAGTGGATGAGGGCGTGAGTTCGAACACCCTGGCGACCGTGCTTTATGACACTGCTGCGGCAGGCACATCGTTGACTGTGACGCCGGCTACCTGCACCTTTGCAGCGGTGAATTCAGTGAGTCTTCATGGGTCGATTGCTTCACTTCATGTTACGCGGCCGGGCAGCTTATGGGTTACGAGCTTATTAGGGAGTGGGGCCCAGGAGACCCGGTTGGTGGGTGTGGCCGGTGAGGGCGTCGACTGCAAGGCGGCATTTGGGGAGACCGCGGGCTCACCTGGGAAGGTGACGTTCTTTGCTGGCCGCGTACCTGCAGCAGGCGAGCGAGTGACGGTGAGCTACAGGACGCAACGGCGCGCGGTGGCTCGTGTCGCAGATGCGTCGAGCGTGGCATCAGAGACGGCCGCGGGGACAGGGATCGCGGTACCTGGGGTTAGCCGCTGGCTGGGCAAGGTAAGCGCACCCGTAGCAAGGTCGAGCGCAGATTGCGAGGCCGCGGCGCAGGCGGTATTGGCAATGGGCACTGCCCGATCCGCGAGCTTAGCAGGGACGTACTCTGTGGCGAACCCGAGCCAGGATATCTGGCCGGGAGATCTACTTCGAGTCACAAGCGCAGGAACGGCCCACTCTCTCCTGGTGCGGAGCGTGGAAGTCAAGGACAGCCACTCTGTGCCGGAGATTGTTGATTACAAGATCGTGTTTGCCAATGACTGGGCGACGGAGTGGGCCGATGGCTTGGGGCTAAAGCTGAGCGAGGCAATTGCGAGCAATGCGGTTCTGCCAGGGATCGCGGTGAGCGGACCAGCGGAGGTGCTGCAGAACTTACAGGGCATCACAGCGGTGACGCTCACGAACACAGCAGTGCAGGTCGATGCAGGGCTCGATGCTGCAACGGGCGGCGGCTTTGAGATTCGAAGAACGGATTGGGGCTTCGGAGCAACAAATGCCACGCCGGACCTGGTTTTGCGAAGCCCGGTACGAAGCTTCTCGATTCCTCGGTCCGCACAGACGGAACAGTTTTACGTGCGCATGTATGACGGAAGCAACCCGCCAAATTACTCACGTTTTTCTGCTGCTCTGTTTGTGAACTGGCCAGTGGGTAACTAGCGGAAAGCCGATTATTGGATTCGGTTACGCTGGCAATCCTGGAAAGCAGCACAGAATGCAGCAAGGAGATGAAATGAGTGATTTTGAACATAAAGTGCTTGAGGACCTAAGTGCGTTAAAGGTGCAGATGCATCAGCTGATGGGCATCGGACAGCCCGGGCGGCTGCACATGCTGGAGCGGCGGGTGGAATGCCACGAGCACCAGATGCAACGGGTGAAAGGAATTTCCGGTGCATTCGGGGGTGCGTTGGGAATTGTGCAGCTGGTTCTATTCGTTTTACGCAGTAGACACTAGGCGGCGACTTTTCAGGGGAGGCGATGTGGGGTGGAAGTTCGATGTGACGCAGGTGGCGCAAAGTCCTAAGTCGACGGTCGTAGGCCTGTGCGTGTTAGCGCTTGCTGCGGAACGGGGCGTTCATTTTGACGCGGCCGGGCACCTTGCGATGAATGCACGGGATTGGTTCGACGTTGGCTGTGGTGCTCTTACTGCGGTGGTGAGTGGTTTGAGTCAAGATGCGGGGCGAGTGCGAGCCGTGTTGCCGGGCGCTCGTGAACCAGCGATGGTGCCGAGTCATGAGGTCCCGGATACCCCGGAGGCGGTGCCGGTGGTTGAGGCACGGCGGTAGAGTTCAGCAGAGTTGCGGAAGGCCGAAGTTAGGCCAAAGGAGATAAGCATGGCGAGTGCAGTAGTGGTGCCTGTAGTGACGGTTTCGTTTTTTGGTCGGGTAAAAGCTGAGTTGAAGAAACTGTTTCTGCATGCGCCGGGGTGGGAGGCGAGTGCGGCTGCGACGCTCACTTACGTGGCACCGATGGTGGAACTGGCCGTAACGCTGGCTGATCCTGCGGCGGCACCGATCGTGAATGCACTTATTGAAAAGGTTCAGAGCGCGATGGCCGCAGCCGCAGTGGTGATCAAAGCGGCGGGCCCGACTCCTACGCTGGTGACTTATCTAAACGCGATCAACAACGACATAGCTCAGGTGGAGAACGCGGCGCAGATCAAGGATCCAGCAACGGCGGCAAAGTTGGCGGCGTTGGTGGGAACCATTACTGGTGAAGTAAATGCCATATTGGCGGAGGTTCAGGCCAAGTAAGAAGCGCCGCAAAAAGCGAGGCTCCGATTTGACCAATGTTCTAGCAAGAGCAAAGGCAACCGCGTATGCAGTTGCCTTTGCCCTTAGCAGCGTTATCAGTTCTAGCCTATGTCTTCTGACCAGTTCTCGAGATAGTTCTTGAAGTCGGTCATGAACTTGCCCGCGTCGGACCCATCGATGATGCGGTGATCGAAGCCGAGAGTGAAACGCTGGATGTTCCGGATGGCAATGCTGTCGTTTCCATCCTTGTCGGTGAGGACCATCGGCTCTTTGTTGAGGCCACCGATGCCGAGGATGGCTGATTGGGGCTGAGCGATGATAGGCGTTCCGAACTGCTCGCCGAAGATGCCGGAGTTGGTGAGAGTGAAGGTACCGCCGGCGACCTCGTCTGGTGCCAATTTCTTGTTGCGGGCGCGGTCAGCAAGATCGACGATGCTGCGGGTAATACCGAGGAACGACTTCTCTTCAGACTGCTTGATCACCGGAACGATGAGGCCCCACTCGAGAGCAACCGCAATCCCGATGTTGATGTTCTTGTTGTAGCGAATGGCGTCGCCTTCAGTAGCGGCGTTGACGATGGGATGCTTACGCAGAGCCTGGACGGCGGCTCGCGTGATGAACGGCATGTACGTGAGCTTCACGCCATTGCGCTGCTCGTACTTGTTCTTTTCCTTTTCGCGCAGCTTGGCGATGCGGGTCATGTCTACTTTGAAAACAGTGTGGACATGCGCGCTCGTCTGCTTGGACTCGACCATGCGGCGCGCGATGATGGCACGCATCTTGGTCATTGGGACGAGTTCGCCAGGTTGCGGCGTGGGGGTTGCGGCTGCTTTGGCGGGCTGTGTCGTTGCCGCGGCAGACTGCGCCTGTGTGTAGGTGGGGTGCGTTGCCGCGGTAGGAGCCGGTTGCGAAGCTGGGGTCGTCTGACCTTGAAATTGGGCTACCGGCTGCGGTCCGGCGGAAGCAGTCTTCGCGCCGCCTTCGAGGTGCCCGAGAATATCCTGCTTCGTGATCCGACCTGAGGCACCCGTCCCCGGAACGCTGTGCAGATCGACATTGTTTTCTGCTGCAATTTTGCGAACAAGCGGCGAGGAGCGCAGGGGTTCGCCCTGGGAAGCGGACGCTGTGGTGGCGGTCTGTGCGGGGGTGCTGGACGAGGGCGCTTCGGTGCCCTGGGCAGCAGACTTTGCCGACTGTGCTGAGCCGGAGCCGCCGATCACCGCAACTACGGTGTTGATGGAAACGGTTGAGCCTTCAGGAACCTTGATCTCCGTGAGCGTGCCAGCAGCAGGTGAGGGGATCTCCGCGTCGACTTTGTCCGTTGAGATCTCAAAGATAGGCTCGTCACGTTGAACTGTGTCACCGACCTTCTTGAGCCACTTTGTCAGGGTACCCTCTGTGATCGACTCGCCCATTTGCGGCATAAGGATCTCAGTGCCGGGACCAGCAGCTTCGGGCGCCGGTGCGGATGCGCCGTTGTTGACGGAGGTGTCGCGGATCGCAGTTGCTTCGGCAGAGGGCGTGACAGTGTCTTCCTTCCCTGGCGACGTTGCAGCAGATTCCGGGACGGACGGGGTGGAAGTGCTCGCCGCGCCCCCTTCACTGACAGTGCAAACTACCGTGTTCACGCCGACGGTTGCACCTTCCGTGACCTTGATTTCGCCGAGGGTGCCGGCTACGGGGGAAGGAATTTCGGCATCGACTTTGTCGGTTGAGATCTCGAAGAGCGGTTCATCGCGCGCGACCTGGTCGCCGGGCTTCTTGAGCCACTTGGTCAGGGTGCCTTCGGTGATGGATTCGCCCATTTGGGGCATGAGGACGTCGGTCGGCATCGAGCAGGGTCTCCGGAGCTGTCAGTTGCAGCGCAACTGTGGATTATACGAATCTGCGATTGGAACTGGCAGAGAGTGCGGGCGGTTAGCGTTCGCCGCTGCCAGGAACGCTACAAGGGAAGTGCTTCCGCAGCGGGTGCTTGTGCCAGGAGTTCGGCAAGGGAGTTGAAGCCGAGGACTTGGCGATTGAAGGTCCGACCGAAGTTGCGCGCGACAGAGTCGGCCGCTGCCGCCAGAACTACGTTGAAAGCGGGTTCCGCCTCGAGTTCAAGTGAGGTAACGCCACGGTCGGAGATCCCACACGGCACGATCCACTCGAAGTCGCGAAGATCCGTGGTGACGTTCAGAGCGAAGCCGTGCGTCGTGATGCCTTGCGCTACGTGGATCCCGATAGCGCAAAGCTTTTTCTCTGCGATGCGGCCTCCACCGACGGTCCAAACCCCCGTCCGCTTAGGAATGCGCTGTGCAGAAACGCCAAAGTCTTTACAAGTGAAGATGAGTGCCTCTTCAATGAGTCGAACGAAGTCGACGGGGCCAAGGTGCGGGCCGCGCTTCCCAGGGAGGTCTCCACGCAGGTCGAAGATCGGGTAGCCCACCAGTTGGCCGGGACCGTGATACGTGATGTCACCACCACGATTGATCTCGTGAATCTCGACGCCTCTGTGAGCGAGGAAGTGCTCTGTTGCTACGATGTTCGACCGGTGCGCGTTGCGCCCGAGAGTCAGGACGGGCGGGTGCTCCATGAGCAACAGCGTGTCAGAGATGTGACCAAGGCGGCGAGCTTCGGCGACCTCCTTCATGACTCGGAGACCTTGCTCATATGGGATGCGCCCGAGTTGGAGGAGGTGGATGAGCAAACTTAAAGCCCCATATTGGACAAACTGCCGTGGCGATCGGGACGGCGACCCAGCGGCCAATGGAAGAGGCGTTCTGGTTCGCCAATGGATAGGTCGTTGATACTGGCATGACGGACACGCATCAGGCCGTTCTCGTCGAATTCCCAGTTCTCGTTTCCATATGCGCGAGACCACAGGCCAGCTTCGTCGTGAAACTCGTAGGCAAAGCGCACAGCAATTCGGTCACCCGTGAAGGCCCAGAGTTCCTTGATCAGGCGGTAGTCCAGTTCGCGACCCCACTTGCGCGTGAGGAATGCGACGATTTCTTCTCGACCGTTAACGAACTCAGACCGGTTCCGCCACTTGCTGTCGTAGGTGTACGCCAGGGAGACGGCTCCCGGATCGCGAGTATTCCAGGCGTCTTCGGCTTTACGCACCTTCTGAATCGCAGTCTCACGGCTGAATGGCGGGAGAGGTGGGCGTTGGTCGGGCATGGTGGCCTCTTCGCGGGAGAAGGCCGTGCCACGACCGGCACGGCCTTCTGATTAAGCTGATGACTTACACGTTGATGGGCATGCCTTCCACACTGGAGAAGCCATCGAGCAGTGCCTCATACAGCGTGGGGTGAGCGTGAATGGTGAACATCATCTCTTCCACTGTGGCCTCAAGCTCCATGGCAGTCACGCACTCAGAGATGAGTTCGGTAGCGGAAGGACCAATGATATGTACGCCAAGAATCTCGCCGTACTTTGCATCCGAGACCACCTTTACAAAGCCATCGTGAGCATCGAGAATCGTCGCCTTGGAGTTGCCGACAAACGGAAACTTACCAACTTTGACCTGGTAGCCCTTCTCCCTGGCCTGCGCTTCGGTTAGACCTACGCTGCCGATCTGCGGATCGCAGTAAGTGCAGCCCGGAATGCGATCTTTGCGGACAGCGCGCGCGTACTTGCCCGCCGCTTTGCTCGCCACAACGATGCCCGCCATTGCGCCAACATGTGCAAGCTGCGGTAGTCCGCCCACAATGTCTCCGATGGCATACAGACCAGGAATCTTGGTCTCCATCCATTCGTTCACCATCACGAAGCCACGTTCCAGTTCGAGACCGACCTTGTCCAGGCCAGCGTCGTACGTCCGCGGAGCGCGACCTACAGCCACGAGGACCTTCTCTGCCTTCTTTGTCTGCTGCTTACCCGCAGCATCCGTCCAGGTGACCGTTGCGCCCTCGGCGGTCTTCTCGATCTTCTCCACCTTGCAGCTGGTGTTGATGTCGATCCCGCGCTTCTTGTATTGACGTGCGAGTTCCTTGGAGACCTCTTCGTCCTCCACGGGCACAACCCGCGGCAAGGCCTCAATGATCGTGACCTCTGCCCCGAAACTGTTCATCACCGAAGCGAACTCCATCCCCACCGCACCCGAGCCAATGACAATCATCGACTTCGGCATCTGCGGCAAGGTGAGAATCTGCATGTTCGTGAGAACGGTATCGTCAGCCTCGTAGCCCGGCAGCATGCGCGCATCGGAGCCCATCGCGAGCACAACCTTCTTGCCCTTCACGGCTGACTTGGACTGCTGCGTGTAGCCCTCAGCCTGCAGGTCGCGGCCGCGATTCTGCGCCTTGTCCTCGTCGGTGACCTCAACCGACCAAACACCATCCTGCGCCGGGCCCGTAAGCCTTCCATGCCCGCGGACGACGGTGATCTTGTTCTTCTTCATCAGGAAGTCGAGACCCTTGGTGTGCTTCAGGGTGATGTCGTTCTTCCGCTTGATCACGGTGCCCCAGTTCAGCTTCGGTTGATCGACATTCTCGATCCCGTAGCTGCCGGCGTGCTTCAGATGATCCCAAACCTCGGCTGAGAACAACATGCTTTTCGTCGGGATACAGCCCCAGTGCAAGCAGGTGCCGCCCAGCTTGTCGGTCTTTTCAATCAGGGCAACTTTGAGGCCGAGTTGGGCTGCGCGAATCGCGCAGGTGTAGCCGGCGGGACCGCCGCCAATCAGGACGAGATCGTAAATCGCTTCTGCCAAGGGTCTTGACTCCGTTCTTGCGTTCCGCGAATGCGGATGGGGCGGTCTGGCCGCGTTCCCAGTTACACGACCCTTCCAGTCTACGACGTCGCTGCCGTGCCGACTCGCTGCCCTTCAGGCCGGGCGGTACGGCGCACCCGCGCGCAAGGAGGCGCGCTATTACATGCAGAACTTCCGTTACAGTGCAGACGGCTTGGCTCTGACCAAGCGATATGAAGGACTTAGAACAACCGCCTACCAGGACTCAGGTGGCATCTGGACCATCGGCTACGGCCACACCGGCCCGGACGTCCATCCCGGCAAATCCATCTCAGAACTCGAGTCGGAGGCTCTTTTGCGCGCCGACCTAAGAACCGCGATCGATTGCGTCAACATGAATGTCAAAGTCGCCATCGAGCAGAACCATTTCGACGCGCTGGTGGACTTCTGCTTCAACGCAGGTCGAGGCAATTTTGTGCGGTCCACTCTCCTCACCAGGCTGAACGGAAAAGACCTCCAGGGCGCGGCAGATCAGTTCGCGCTATGGATCAACGTGAATGGACAGCCCAATCGTGGACTTCAGCGGAGGCGCGCCGCCGAAGCCGCGATGTTCCGCGGCGTGTATCGCGCAAACAGCATCGCCTAGAAGCGGTCTTTGATTCACCTTGGCGCGTCGCCGACAACATAAATCGTCTGCGCGCGCCAGGGCAGCCACGTGTGGAACACAACAGGAGGGAACGGCGTAGGACCACCGCAAAGTGACGGCTCGAAGGCGAGCGTGTACAAGGGATGGACTGCCGGAAAAAGATATTGCATGTCAAACCTACAAGGCCGCGTGTCAGCGTGATCGCCAGCCTTCGTGTGCTCCATAAACGGCAATCGGGGATCGTGCACGAACCGATCCTCCGTGATCTGCGTTAAGCCACTGAACTCCCACCCCGCATAGATCGCTGTGGGTGGCGTGCCCGCAGCCTCCATCTCTGCAACCGCGGCTTGCGTGCCGCGATACATCGCGAACGCATCATGTGTTGCGGCCACGCTATACACGCCAACACCCGCCATCCAGGCTACTGCGATGGCCGGCAATCGCCGATTGGTCCGCTCCTGATAAAACCGCGTCAAGAGCAGGGCAATCGGCACCAGCAACGGCAAACTGTACCGGTCATACGGGTGAGAAGGCGGAGTCTCCAAATCGTTGGCGCCTTTCAGAGCGAAGGCCGCACGTGGCACTAAGAGCAGCAGGTACGCCGCGACGAATGGGAGAGTCAGGACAAGCAGAGGCTTCCACCCCAGGGCCTCCGGAGAGCGATCATCTCCGCCGGTTTCGCGATATCCCCGCCATGATGCAACTACCGCCACGCTGCCTGTAAGCACCAGGATGGTCAGCAACAACCGGAACGGGTTGTCCAGCAATCTGGGCCTCAATCCATACTCCGGAGCGGCCGTGACTATGCCTTCGACTCCAACAAAGTTGCCTCCGTCCGTAAGCGTCGGCACAAGAAACTGCTCCAGGTGATGTAGCGATCGATGCGCCACGGACGCCACCAAAACTACACAGCACACACCCGCGGCACTCCTGGTGAGGATCCTCCGGTTCCTCGCGAGCACGGGCAGAAATCCTAAGAGCAGCGGCAACAACAGCATGCCGATCTCCAGCCCTAAACGCACAAAGTTCCCCACCGCCATCGCCGCCGACTTCGGGGTCAATCGCAGGTTCGCAAACGTCTCAGGCACCGCGTATGGCTGATGGTGGAACCAACGCATACAGGCAGCGATCGCGCAGCACCCCAACACCCAGCACGCTGCCGAAATCAGCAGCACGCGTCTCTGTGCCCGTAACAGCCACGTCGCAGACGGCACCATGACCAGCAAACTTAACCACGAAATCTGCCGGGCCGTGCCCCCGATCACACCGGCAATTGCAGCAAGGACCAACCATCCCATTGCCCGACCTTCACGCGCGGCAACAGCACGCAGGCAGCAATAAAGGCACACCACGATCGGCAAAAGCCCAAACATGTCACTCATGTATGTAGTGGCCAGGGGCAAGAACAACGGTGACAGCGCCAAAGCCAGTGTTGCCACAACCGCATTCCAGGCACTCACCCCACACCGCGCCATGCAGCGATGTATCCCGAAGGTGGTGAGCAAGGCGACGATTACTGTCGCCGCCCGCGCAACAAAGAAGGACTCTCCAAAGGCCCGCATCAACGCAGCCGCTGGGTATAACTGCCACCCCAGCATCGCAGTCGCCCAGCCGTTGTACACAACGTTCCCTGTACGCGCCAGGAGCTCTGCCGTTCGAACGTACGACCAGTCGTCGCAGATACCCGTCTCCGCTACGGGATGGCAGATCACTACAGCAGCCAGCAACACCAGCGCACAGCCAAGCCCCTGGGCCCGGGAAGCAATACGGTTGGAACTCAGCATTACGTCACATTCTATCGACAGCCCCGAAAACACTTAGGGCCGCTCTCGCGAGCGGCCCTAAGTTCACGATTACTTGCAACCTAGTCGCCAGCGACCAGATCCTCTTCCTTCTGCTCCACCGGAACGGCAGCAGGCTTAATCTCGCCCAGAGCCACGAAGCCACCCGGAAGCTCGGGCTCCTTCAGAATCTCCTTGCGATACAGCTTGGCCATCCGTGCATTCTCGGCTTCCTGCTTCAGCTTTGCATCACGCGCACGGATCTTCTCCTCACGCGCGTTCTTCGCAATGCCCGACTTCTCGAAGGTGTCGTTGGCGGCAGCATTCACATGCTGCTCATTCAGAACCAGGTCGTACTTATCCTGCTTCTCCAGGCCGACCTTCTTGCCACCGGCGAAGATCTCGTGCCGCCCATGCTCCTCGTACCACTTGGTGAGCGTCGACGTCATGTGCATCTTCTCGATGATGTTCCGCCAGCCCACGCCCGTGTTGTACGCACAGAAGCTGATCTCGCCTTCCTGCGTCGCGTACGGGATGATGCACTGCTCGGTGCGGCGGAAGTCGTAGTTGAAGAGATCCTGGAACCACATGCCTGCGATGAACAGGAAGTTCCAACGATCCTGACGACGCTTCTTGATGTCATCGATCGTGCGATCCGCCGTGACCTTGCCGTAGTTCCGGCCCGTCGCGCCAAAGCACTTATCAAACTTCTCGAGCAGCGAGAAGATGCTGAAGTGAGTCGGTGCCTTGGTCGGCTCATAGTTGCGAATCAGCGCAAGCGCAGCGCCAACAACCGTCAGGAACTTGCCGCGTGCCGCATCGTTCACCTTGGCGATGTCCTTGGCAAGCTGGTCGGCCTTCAGGAAAGCCGTTACTGGTACAGCTTCCTTCGTTTCCTTGTCGATCATCAGCGCCATGCCAATGCCGCAGTTCGGGTGGCAACCGCAGCTCAGCTGGCCCCACTCATGCTCCGGTCCATGGACCAGATCCGCCCAATCCGAAAACGTCGACATGAACGAGATCGGGAACCAGTCGCGCGTGCTCTCGCCCAGACCCGTCTGGGTGCGAACATCCTGCGCCAGATGGCTCAGTGTGTAGCGCTGCGCCATGCGACGCTCGTCGCTCACTGCCTCATCGCGGCCCGTAAAGCTCACCGGCTGGAACGAGAGGAAGTTGATCTTCTTCGGGTTATCCAGCGCAAACTGAATGATGTTGCCAACCTGCTCGTTGTTGATGCCGTTGATGATCGTCGTCACAGGGACGATATCAACACCAGCCTCATGCAGGTTATGAATCGCCTGCAGCTTTACATCGAACGCATTGCCGACCTTGCGGTGCGAGTTCGCTGCGTTTCCGATGCCGTCGAACTGCAGGTACGCGTAGCGCAGGCCCGCCTCGGCAGCAGCCTTCGAGAACTCCTTCGACTTGGCAAACTCAATGCCGTTCGTCGCAGCCTGCACCGAGTTGTACCCAACCTTGCGCGCATACGCCACGGCATCAAGGAAGTACGGGCTCAGCGTCGGCTCGCCACCCGAGAATTGCACACTCATCTGACGACGCGGCTTGATCGTGATCGCGTTGTCGAGCATCGTCTTGATCTCGTCCCACGTCAGCTCATGCACAAAGCCGACCTGGTTCGCGTCCATAAAGCATGGATCGCACATCATGTTGCAGCGGTTCGTCAGATCAATCGTCAGCACCGATCCACGGCCGTGCGTCACCGTCGACGTGCCATGGTTGTGCAGGCCCTCGTCGTTGTGCGCGCGGATGTCGCGGCCCGGGAACACCTCTTCAAGGTGCTGCATCATCGGGGCATCGATCGACATCACGTCTTCAAAGTGGCCATGGATCGGGCAGTCCTTGACCATCAGGATCTGTCCGTCGCGCTCAATGATCTGAGCCTTGATCTCGCCGACCTTCTCGTTCAGCAGGATCTCGTGAGGCAGCTTGCCGTCGATGATCTGCTGACGGATCTCCGGAATGCACTTCGGGCACAGCGAATCGGTCGTACGCGGCCAGCCAAGCGGCGGCTTCTCTTTCTGGTAGCTCTTCAGAAGCGGCTTGTCGCTCCACTTTGGCGTAAAACTCTTGTTGGGGCTGAAGCTGTTCAGCTTCTCAAAAATCACCCAACCCGCGCGCGCCCCGTACACCACGCCTTTTTCCAGAAATTTGACTGCTTTACCCATTGCCTGTGCTTCTCCTGATCATGTGTCGACGCCGTTCCAGTCTGGATCTACGCCGGTCCTGCCTGAGCCTACGTTTTTACCCGTTGCTCTAAAAGTCTCTAAACAGATGCGCCATACACCATTCAGGTCGCACCTGTCCCTACATCATTTAGGTTAGGCAAGTCCTGCTTGCCCGTCATCCCTTCTGCAGCGAACGGCGAAATCCAGCAGCGAACGGAAGCTGCTGCGCTCCAGCCGCCCTCCCCGCACCGCTACACTCAGCTGTATGCCGTCGCGCCGCGTCGCCTTCCTCTCCCTGGGCCTGCTGGCCGTCGCACCCGGCCTCACCCGCCTGCCCGCGCAGGAGCAAGCGCCACCAACGACGTCAGCACCCACCATCACCGTGCAATCGCAACTCGTCCTCGTCCCCACCGAGGTCCGCACCAAAAAGGGCGACATCCTCTTCGGCCTTCACGCCGACGACTTCACGGTCACCGCCGACGGCATTCCCCAGCGAGTCCGCCTGGACGAATCCGGCACCCCCCAGCCACTCTCTCTCGTCGTCCTCGTCCAGTGCTCCCGTGACGCCTGGCGGGAGGGTCCCAAGATCAAAGGCCTTAGCACCATGGTCGACGCCATCATCGGCGCCTCCCCCGCACGCGTCGCTGTAGTCGACTTCGGCAAAGAGCTCGAACTCCTCACCGGCCTCACCGACGACCCCGCCCGCCGCGATGCAGCCTTCCGCAAACTCGAGCCCTGCTTCGACGACACCGGCGCCGGCATTCTGGACGCTCTCAGCTACGCCAATCGCCTGCTCGACCGCGACCATGCCAATGGCCGCCGCGTCATCCTCATGATCTCGGAAACCCGCGACCACGGCTCGCTCACCAAGGCCGCCCCGGTCATCGAAGCCCTGAACCGCTCCAACACCATGGTCGACGCCGTCGCCTTCTCCCCCGGTCGCGACGCCATCGTGGAGGACCTGAAGACCGCCGACGGCGCGACCGGCAGCATCATCGGCCTGATCGGCATGGCGATCCAGGCCCTTCGCAAGAACGCGCCCAAGGAGTTCGCCCATGAGACTGGTGGCGAGTACATCAACTTTGCCTCAGAGAACGGCTTCGATCGCAGCCTGAACACCCTCGCCAACCGCATCCACAGCGGCTATCAACTCAGCTTCGTCCCGCACTTCCCCGCGGGATCGCCGGCTTCGCAACCCGGCCTGCACACCGTCTCCGTTCAGGTCAACAACTACCCTGACGCCGTAGTCCAACACCGCGCCTCGTACTGGGCCCTGCCCCCATCCACACAGTCGCCCTAACCTGTTTACCTACCCGGCCAGCGGAGGTCCATTCAGCGGCAACCGCACACGCATCGTCGTTCCCTGCCCCGGGGCGCTGTCCACCTCAATCACTCCGCCGTGCCGCTCCACGATCTCCCGCGAAATGTACAGCCCCAATCCATTCCCAAGATCACCCTTTGTCGAGTAGAACGGCTCAAATACCCGCTTCAGCACATCCGCCGGAATACCATGACCGTCGTCCTGCACCTCGAAACCTAGCTCCCGTCCTTTGGGTCCGCCGCTCAGGATGCGCGCCGAGACATGTCCCCCCACAGGCGCCGCATCAATCGCATTCGACACCAGGTTCGCCAGAACCTGCCGCAACTGGCCGATCACACCACAAAACTGGGCCTCGCGATCCCCCTCCAGCTTCACCGAGATCTGCCGGTTACGAATCTTCCCCGCGAACAACCGCAACACGTCGTCCACCATGGGCCCGCCGGGGAACCGCTCCCGGGCATCAGCGCTCTCCCGGTTCCAGCGCAGCGTCTGCTTCGTAATTCCCGAGATCCGCTCCAGCTCACTCTCCACCATGCCGATATAGCTCGTCGCCGGCCCGGTGGAATCGATCTCTGACCGGAGCAGGTACATGAGGTTGGTGATGGCCTCCAGCGGATTGTTGATCTCGTGAGCGATCACGCTGGTCATCCGGCCGGTAAGCGCGAGCTTCTCATTCATCCGCAGCGCGGTCTCCCGCTCCTTGCTCTCCGTCAGGTCAATGAAACAACCGATCCACCCGGCGCGCTCGGCCCCGGCCCGCTGAAACGGCACAGCGCGTACAAAGTTCCACCGTGCCGGTCCCTTGCTCCCGTCTGCTTCTGGTGTGTGCAGCCGCACTTCAACCTCAAAGGTCCGGTTCTCCGCAACCGTCTGCCTCCACAGCGCGGCGCACATCGCAGCATCATCGGGTGAAAGCAACGCCTCGTCAAACCACCGTCCTGCACTCGCCATGCCCGTCGCCTGCCAGCGCTCGTTCGTGTAGGTAAGTCGACCGCTGTCGTCCGAAGTAAAAACCCTAACCGGCAAAGTCTGCGTCAACTGCTGAAACCGCGCCTCACCCAACTCAATCGCCTCTTCGGCTCGCCTCAGACCGACCGTAGTCAGCGCCGCACGGAAATCCCTTGCCGACTCCACCTGTACGGCCGTCCACGGCGCGCAGCGTCCGCGCACAATCTCTTTCCACTCCGCAAAGGAGTTCCGCGGGTTCAACTGCTGGTTGGCTTCCATGATCTTGCCCGGCTCACCCGCCCAGCGCACCGTCTTCACGATCTCGGGACGAAACCACAGAATGTAGCGCCGCTGCACTGAGGAGATCCGGACCGCCAGCAAGCCGCTGGCGATCTCGCTCAGCGACTCCATCCAGGGCAGCTCTGCGGAGAGGTGCGAACTACTCCAAAGGTCCATCTCATCCTTGGAATCCAGCCATTCAGCCAGGCGGCGCAGCGCAGCCGCATCAGGCACCTCACCGTGCCCTTCAATCTGGTCGTCGATCACCAACGCTACCCCGGCCGCCTCCGTGACCTCCAGAAGTTGTGGCAGGACGCGCGTCAGCCCTTCCAGGTAGTTCGGCTCCGCCGCAAGCTCCGTCATGATGTTGCGCTGCACCGCATGCAGCTGCACGGTCTGCTCCAGGCGAGCAGCGGTGTGAAAGCTCGCCAACTGAGTCCCTGCCACCTTGCTGAGCATGTCGCACGCACTCCGCACCAGGTACGGCACCAGCTTCGGCTCGGCATGATGTGCGCTGATCAGGCCCCACAACCGGCCTCCCGTAACCAGCGACACCGACATGGACGCTACCGTGCCCATGTTCTGCATGTACTGCAGGTGTGTCGGGGAAACGCTACGCAGCAGGCTTAGCGAAAGGTCCAGCGCCGCCGCATCCTGGCCCTGGACTCCGCGCAGCGGCGAGGGCGTATACCCTGCGTCCGGAATAAGCCGGATCGTGTTCAGCAAGTAAAGCTCGCGGGCCTGCTTGGGGATGTCTGAAGCCGGAAAGCGCATCCCCAGGTAGCTCGGCAGCTTGCCATTAGTAATCTCTGTGAGCACCGTGCCATGCTCTTCGTGATCGAACGAATACAGCAGCACCCGGTCAAACCCGGTAAGCTCGGCCACCTGCCTCGCAAGTGCCTCACAGAGTTCATGCTGCGTGCGCAGCCGGCTCAGCTTCCCCACAAAGTTGGTGATGACCCCATTCATCATCTCCGGCCCAACCAGCCGGTCCTGCAGCTCAAATTCCAGAGACCCGGTTCACCCCCACCGAGTGGCTCACCACGCTGAAGAACTGACTCGACACCCGGAAGGACCCCAGGAACGTCGTCTGCCCTTCCCTGTCAGGGTCCCCACCCAGACGCAACAACTGCAGGCTCGAAAGCAGCTCCCGCTCCAACAACGTGTCGATCCGCGACCCAAGGATCAGCCGCAAGGGCAGCTCCAGAAACCGCTCCGCATTTTCGCTGGCCATCAGGATCGTGTTCAGATCCCCGTCCGTCACCAGGAGGAACCCGTGCTGCTGCACCGCGCCGGGCACACGAATGGGCTCGTCTTCGCAGTGAATTTGGGTCGCGACAATCTCCTCCGCAACGGTCGTTGAATCGGGGACGCTGGAAACGTGCAACGTGCTCACCCCCCGTTCGATGCTCGCGGCGATCACAACGTCAGGTCTGCACCTTTTCCGGGGCAGCCAGCCCCTCCTGCAACGCCTCCCCGAACGAACGGAACGTCCGCCGCGCGGCGCCAATCACCAACGGCCCCAGAGCGTCTGGCACTGCCGCAATCCTGGCCGTCACCTCGCGCCAAAGCGACCCCGTCGCCTCGCCATGCCCCTGGAAATAGGCATCTCCTCTACCCGGCTCAATGCCCAGGACCGACTCCACGTGCCGGGCCAGAAAGCGCCCCCCGAGCGTAGATCCCTCCATCACATACATCGCTCCCAGAAACGCCGCCTCGAACTCATCCTGACTCAAAGGCCCAGACCCACGCCCACTCTGGTCGACCACGGTTGCCTCCCAGTCCACCGCCATCCCAGGGACGTCCCCGGTCTCCGCGCCCATCGCCTGCAGGTCTGCGACGAGCAGGTGACCGCGGCGGCGCCGCAGCAACATCTCGCGCAGGTCTGATGGCGCCGCCGCCTCTGCCCACGCCTCCCACCCTCCCACCAGCGGCAACATCACCTTCAGGACCCGGCAATACAGCTCACGCGTCACGTCTACCCCGCCCAGAGGCATCAACGCTTCGGTCGCTTCGTGCTCCGCACGCGTCGCGTCCCGCAGTTCACGTGGGTCCATAGTCGTATTTCCTCCCCCAACTCCCCTGACCTACCCTGATGTGCGGACGACAAACATAGCAGAAGTCCGAGCGTGCTGTGGTCCAACACATGCATGCCCAGACTGCATCCTTCCACAAAGACCACACCTTCACCGGATGCGTCGAGGCGCTCCAGACCTTACGGAACGATGATGTCTTTCAAGCTCGACCCGACTCGCTGCGTTGCCGCCCTGACGGCGACCTTGCTCTTGGCCACCACCCTCTCCGCCGAGCCGCTGCCCGGACGCCTGCAGGGCACCTGGCGCATCAGCCGCGTGCTGCCCACCTCCAACACCGCCTGCTGGGGCCGTGAACAGGCACAGCCCCTCGTTGGCTCCACGCTCACGTACCAGGGCAATTCCCTGCGCTGGCGCGGCGGGGCCGTCCCCCTGAACGACATCACCACTCGCACCGTCACAGCCGCTCAGTTCAGTAAAGAGAACGCCGGCTCCGAAGGCACCGCCAGCTTCGCCCAACTTGGCATCCGCGCCAACTCCGTCCTCGAAGTCGATCTCCAGCACGAAGACATGGACATCACAGGCGCGACTACCGAAGTTCCCGGAGACTCCGTCCTCCTCGCCGGCCCAAACCGCATCATCGTCTCAGCCTGCGGTGTCTTCTTCGAAGCCTCACGCAGTGCCGCCACCGTAACCCGCACCAGCCTCCAGCACTAAACGCCGCAAGCCTCAAGCCGCAAACCCCACCTCTAACCTGTACGACTCCCGGCACGCCGTCAATCCTGGGCGCAGCGAAGGATCTCTTGTTCTGTTCGTCGCAGAACTATGTTTCCGAAGCCCGCTAAACCCTCCAGCTTCGTCAATCGCCTGCAAGCCACTGTCGCTGACAGGCGGTTTCCTATTGAACCTCCCCTTGGCCACAGGTATAACTGCGCCCGTAACTGCTACGGGCCCCGCGCACCTATGCGCTCCAGGAGAACGCCCATGCCCCCCTCCCCTGACCTCCACATCCGCAAGGTCAAGAAGTACGGTTGGAACCCGGATCTTCCGGATCACCGCGACTTCCTCTACGCCGCCCCCGCACCCTTCCAGGCCAACGTCCCCCAGAGCGTAGACCTTCGCCCGCAATGCCCGCCCGTCTACGACCAGGGGCAACTCGGCAGCTGCACCGCCAACGCCATCGCCGGCGCGATTGAGTTCGACCAGAAGAAGCAGAGCCAGGCGGAGTTCACCCCCTCACGCCTCTTCATCTACTACAACGAGCGCGTCATGGAAAACACCGTAGAATCCGACGCCGGCGCCCAAATCCGCGATGGCATCAAGAGCGTCGGCACCCTCGGCGCTCCGCCCGAAACCGACTGGCCCTACGACATCACCAAGTTTGCGCAGGCCCCCCCGGCCCAGGCCGTCGCGGACGCCAAGCAGCATCTCGTCGTTCTCTATCAACGCCTCATCCAGGAGCTCGGCACCCTCAAAGGCTGCCTCGCCTCGGGCTACCCCTTCGTCTTCGGTTTCACCTGCTACGAATCCTTCGAAGGTCCGGAAGTCGCGAAAACAGGCATCCTCGGTATGCCCCAAAGCAAGGAGAAGGTCGTCGGCGGTCATGCCGTCTGCTGCGTGGGTTACGACGATGCAGCCCAGCAGTTCTTCGTCCGCAACTCCTGGGGGAACCAGTGGGGCCTGCAAGGCTACTTCAAAATGCCCTACTCCTACCTCCTGAACCAACGCCTCGCCTCAGATCTCTGGACGATCCGCAGCGTGCAGTAGTTCACGGTCCTCAACCCAGCCCAGCACCTCGAGACCCGATTCTGGTCGGTCACGGGGACTGTCCTTCCAGGCCAAAAGAAGAAGGCGCGTCCTGGGGGCGCGCCTTTTTACTTGATCAATAAACACGCCTGGGCCAGTTGGCCGCTTACTCGCCGCGGCCGCCGAAACTCCATTGGCGGATCGGACCAACGTCAACGTGCACGAACTGGCTAATGGGGTAGTAGCCAACGCCGCCGCCGTGGAGGCTGAGCGCCACGTCCCGCAGATGGCTGGTGCTAACGCCGGGGATGCGGATGTCGATGGCCTTGGCCTGAACGTGCTGTGAGTTCATCGCCACGCCGGTAACCGCGGCGCGGGTGCGGAGGAAGTTGTTGGACCACGGCGTACGGTAGCCGCAGACAATGTCGATCACTTCATTCGGCTTGCCGAGGGTAGCGAGGAGCGAATGCAGCAGGTCAAACTCGCGCACGTCGTAGTGGCTGACGTCCTGTGTGCGGTGATCCCGGAGGAAGTAGTTCAGCTTCGCGATCGCGCCCGGAATGTACTGGTTGCCCACACGGTACACGATGTCGAGGTCTTCCCCGCTGTGCAGGTGATGCAGCCGAAGCTCATACCTCGCTGCGGAGTCGGCCTGGGTGGCGCCGGAGGCGACTGACGCCATGGACGACGTGCCGGCGTTCAGGGTCGAAAACGTCTGTGCCAACTGCTCGGAGGGAGCGAAGTTCTTGCGAGCGACCAGGATGTGGTGCGTGGAGACCCGGTGATGCAAAGTGTGATGCGCGCGAGTGGCGTCAGCCGTCCCGACGAGCAGCATGCTGCACAAGCCAAGGGCGGCCAGACCGGCGAGCCGGGAAGACCTGCGCTGGGTTGAGGAAGAGGCGGCGAACACAAAAGAAAGTGCCCGGGTGCAGCGCGAGGAAGAATTTAGCAGGAAGACTCTCCAGGGGGAGTAGGGGAGGGAACCGGATTCTGGTTTCGCGTCCAGCGAATGAACTCCGCTGATCGCCATTTGCCAGTTCCGATTCTACAGCATCCAGCCGGTTAAGTCCTGCTCTGGATGGCTACCACTTCCGAGGTACCGCTGGTTCAAACATCGAGTGGTTTGTCCGGTTGGGAGCCATAAACCTCTTCCACGCGCTCCAGAGTGTCGATTTCGTCTACCGGCTTGTCGTCACGGACTCGGAGGATGCGGGGGAAGCGCAGGGCGAAGCCGGAGGCATGGCGGTCCGAACGCATGATGTTGTTGAAGGCCACTTCGAGCACCCGAAGGGGCTCCACCGTGCGAAAGTGACCGAAATCCTGCAGCGTATGGGCCTTGAGCCAGTCGGTGAGTTCGGCGATTTCGGCATCCGTGACGCCCTGGTACGCCTTGCCGAGGTTGAGCAACTCCCCCCCGGGCCCCGGACCGCAAAGGTGTAATCGGAGAGTGATTGGGCGCGCTTGCCGCTGCCGAACTCGGCGCCGGTGATCACAACATCCAGTGTGGCCAGTTCGCGTTTCAGCTTGAGCCAGGCCAATCCTCGCCGGCCCGGCAGGTAGGCGGAACCAGCCGCCTTGAGCATCACGCCCTCGTTGGAACGGCCGCGGGCGTCGCGATAGCCCTGGTCAACACCTTCGGCGGACTCGACCATCTCGGCGCGGGAGAGGCGGAGCCGCTGAACAGGCTCGGAAGCCGGCTCAGCGCGAGCAAAGAGGTCGTGCTGGGGCTCGTCCGAGGGAGCCGCCAGGCCGGAAAGGGTGAGGGGCAGGAGCGCGGCTGTGGTCTGCTCCAGGAGAGCTCGGCGCTCGCGGAATGGTCGGGGCAGGAGCAGGTCGCCTTCCGCGAACAAGAGATCGAACGCCATGAAAACGGTGGGAATCTGGCGGCGCATGTCGTCGTCCACGCGCTTGCGGCCGATGCGCTGCCCCAGAACGGCGAACGGCAGGGCTTTGTCTTCAGCCACGTTCCAGCCGAGGACCTCCCCATCGAAGATCAGGCCGCTGGGCGGTGAAACCACGCTCGCAAACGCCTCCCGGATCTCCGGGAAACTTTCGGTCACGTCTTCGCGCGAGCGGCTGTAGATGGCGACGCGGCCGGGCTGGGCGGGATCCCCACAGTGAACCTGGGCACGGATGCCATCGAATTTGTCTTCGAGGAACGCGTGAATGGTGCCGGGTGGCTCGTCGCCACCAGCCATCGCCGCCACAAGCTCTACGTCTTCGGCAAAGCCCGCCTCCGCGCTGTCAGTTGGCAGCACCTCCGCGATCTCTTCGGGTTCATCCTCGTCGGTGGCTTTCTTTCGGCCTTTGCGCTTCGCGGGCTTGGCTGCGGGAACCTTCTTCGGCTTGGCGGTGAAGCGTTCTACGGCCTCCTCAGGCGTTTCCACGGGCGAGGCCAGCATGAAGCCGAGCGGGTGGAAGAGCGTCATTCGTGCTTCCCCAAGCGTCCCCGCGAAGGCCCGCCCGACCGCACGCTGTAGGTCAGCCTCCAGCATCACGGCGTGGCGGACCGCTTCGACCGGCGCGCCCGCAGCCACCGCGATGCCTTCTTCCACCAGGGACTGCTTCACCCCGATGCGCATGTCGCCCAGCATGAGTTTGAGCAGGTACTTGGCCTCAAGCGCGGTGGCGGCGCGGAGCAGGTTCTCGACGGCCGCTGACCGGGCAACTGTGGTGCGGGACGTAGCCATGATGTCGAAGGCTTCCGCAACCGTAGTCAGGCTGGTCGTGGACTCCGCAGGCGCCTTGCCATAAGGGGCAACCAACACGTCGTAGGCAGCCGCGCCCAGGTCGCCATGCCTTCGGTACGCGGCAGCCATCGCCGGGTCGGTGGCCCCGGAGACAGACTTCAGGGCCCGCGACAGGATGGCCCCACCGGCGTTTAGCCTGCGAGTGTCGGCCTCGGGGAAGGGTTGGCCGGCGAGGTACAGGCAGAAGCGCCCTGCCTCCGTCACAGGGTCCTGTTCGGCAACGCTGGTCGCGAGTGCGCCCACAGCCTCCGCAATCGCGGCGCGTTTTTTCAGGCGACTGGGTTCAACGGCCAGCCAGTCGGCCAGCCTCGCCAGTTCCGCAAACAATGCCATGGACAACTCCCGGGGCTTACGAGTAGGTCACGGCACAAAGGCGGACCGGACTGCTTCCTTCACCTGTATCACACGGGCTAGCGGGAATGTGCCGGGACGGGCCATGCGGACCCACACGCAGCAGGGTCCTCGATTGAGCCGGCTAAAACAGAACAGCCTGCCCCCTAACGTGCAAAAGGGCTCGGCCCCCGAGGCGAATCCGTGAGCTCCGCGATACCATCAAAGAAGAGAGACCAATGAGAATGCCTGACCTCCATTTGAGCTTCTCGCCCGCCCTGGCGTCCTTCTGCCGGAGCGCTGGCCGCGCCCGCTTTCTATAGCTGCGCTCTCCCGCCCTGCCCCGTTTCCCCCATTTCAGCTTCATCAGACAACCTGGGCCTAGAGCCCTGGACCCCGTGCCCCGACCATGTTTGAGCGTTTAGACCAGATTGAAGCCAAGTATGAGGAGCTGGGACGCCAGCTCTCCGAATCGTCCCTGCTCGCCGACCAGAAAAAGTTTCAGGCCGTGGCCAAGCAGCACCGCGACCTCGAGCCCACAGTGGACGCTTTCCGCCGTTACCGCCGACTGAAGGAAGCCATCGAGGAAGCCCGTGCCATGGCTTCAGACAACGACCCCGAGATGGGCGCGATGGCCGCTGAGGAGCTTGCGTCCCTGGAACCGCGCCTGACGCAAGTCGAGGAAGAGTTGCGGGTGTTGCTGTTACCCAAGGACCCGAACGACGACAAGAACATCGTCATCGAGGTGCGGGCGGGCACGGGTGGCGACGAGGCCTCCCTGTTTGCTGCCGAGGTCTTCCGCATGTACCTCCGGTTTGCGGAGCAGCATCGCTGGAAGGTGGAGATCCTGTCGGAGTCGCCCAGCGACGTGGGCGGCTTGAAGGAAGTTACGGCCATCTTCGAAGGCGACAAGGTGTATTCCCAGATGAAATATGAGTCCGGCGTGCACCGCGTGCAGCGGGTGCCGGCGACCGAAACACAGGGTCGGGTGCACACTTCCGCAATCACCGTGGCCGTACTGCCCGAGGCCGAAGAGGTTGACGTAAAGATTGAGAACAAGGACTTGCGCGTCGATACCTTCTGCTCTTCCGGTCCGGGCGGGCAGTCGGTGAACACTACGTACTCTGCCATTCGCATCACGCACCTGCCAACGAACACGGTGGTGAGTTGCCAGGATGAAAAATCGCAGATCAAGAACCGTGAAAAGGCCATGCGGGTTCTGCGCGCGCGTCTCTATGAAGTCGAACAGGAGCGCCTGCACCAGCTTCAGGCAGCCGCGCGTAAGTCGCAGGTAGGCTCGGGCGATCGCAGCGAGAAGATTCGCACCTATAACTTCCCGCAGAACCGGCTGACCGACCACCGTATCGGTCTCACGAATCATCAGCTCGCCATGGTGATGGAAGGCATGCTGCAGCCGACGATCGATGCACTTGTGGCCCATGACACGGCTGAGCGCCTCAAGGGCCAGGCAGAAGCAGCGTAAGTATTCCCCCACGAATACCGCCGGGCTGCGGCTCCGGGGATGAAGCCGTACACTCCAGAACGTATGCGCATTGGTTACTTTGGCGGCAGCTTTGACCCGCCTCACTGCGGGCACCTGGCCGTGGCGCGAGCGGCCCGGGATCGCTTTGCGCTCGACCGCGTGTTGCTTGCGCCTACCGGCCGGCAGCCTCTGAAGCCAGACGGCCCCGCCGCGGCTTACGACGACCGGCTGCAGATGACGCAACTGCTCTGCGAAGACGAGCCCAGGTTGGAGGCCTCGGAGGTCGATGCGCCACGTTCCGCAGGGGAGCCCAACTACACCGTGGACACCCTGCGACGACTACGGGAAAACCTGCCGCCCTACGCTGAGATCTTTGCAATCCTCGGAGCAGATGCGCTGCTAGGCTTGCCGCAGTGGCGAGGTGTACCCGAGTTGTTCGAACTCGCTCAGTGGATTGTCGTAAGTCGTCCGGGCTTCTCACTCGAAGACCTCGAGTCGCTCGCCCTTACGCCTGGGCAGCGGGCGCGCTTGCACCCTCTGGACGGTGTAGCCGACCCAACGAGCGCGACAAACCTGCGTGCTCGCCTGCATGCGTACATGCCCTGCGGAGAATTCCTTCCGCATCGCGTCTCTCGATACATTCAGCGTCACGGACTGTACGGAGCGGCTCACAGCTCCACGGCATAAGCAGGCCAGGAGCCCGGACAGGCACGCTTTTGCGTATTTACGATCCTTTCGCTTGACCTTCACCGGAGCTTTGCACGGCACTTGCACTCTTGCTGCAGCAGTCGGTGTATAGGGAGCCGCCATGTCGCTCAGCTTTCAGCTTAGGTCGCCTACGGTCGTGCACGCGGGGTCGCAGCCTCGGTCCAGGATCACGAGCCTTTGGAACGATGCTACCGCTCCAATGGACTACCTGAGCGGCGTCTCGCTGCACAGCCATACAAGCATGTCTGAAGAGACGTTGACCTTTGTGCACAAGTTCCTGGCCATGCTGCCTGGGCTGCATCACGTCTTCGCGCACTACGACCGAAAGAGCAGGAACAACGGCTTCCAGCTTGACTTCGTGCGCGGTCACTGGCGGCCTCCGCTGGTACCCGCGATGGCCTACGAGTTGGAAGCCACGCAGATTCAGCATCAAGGCCTGCAAGCTCTCGTATCACTGACCGACCACGACACAATCGCCGCCCCGCAGTTGCTCCGGAGCCTACCGGCTTCGCGCGGCATCCCGGTCTCGCTCGAGTGGACGGTTCCCTACGGCGCCACGGAGCTGCACCTCGGCGTCCATAACCTGCCATCGGCGGAGGCATATGCCTGGGCGGCTCGTCTCAGTGGCTTTACCGCGGCCCCCAGCCCAAGCGAATTGGGCAGCATCCTGCATGATCTGGATGACGAGCCCGGTGTGCTGACCGTGTTGAACCATCCGGTCTGGGACTTGAACAAGGTGGGAGCCGCCACGCACCGGCATGAGGTGGTCCGCTTTCTAGACCGCGCCTCCGGGTGCATCCATGCGCTCGAGCTGAACGGCCTGCGCGACGCGCGCGAGAACCGGGCCACGGCGCGGCTTGCACGTGAGAGCGGGCACCTGCTCATCTCCGGAGGCGACCGGCATGGCACCGAGGCAAGTGCATGCATCAACCTCTCCCAGGCACGCAACTTCCGCGAGTTTGTTGACGAGATCCGGGTGGAGCGCCGCAGCCATGTGCTGTTCATGCCTCAGTACGAGCGTCCGTGGCAGGAGCGCATCCTGCACTCGACGCTGGATGCTGTGACCGACTTTCCCGAGTTCACCGAAGGCTGGCGCCGGTGGGACGATCGAGCGTTTCATCCAGACCGCGAGGGCGTGATGCGCCCGCTGAGTCAGCTATGGGAAAACGGCGCCGCGCCCTGGCCACTCCGAGCTGCGATCCAGTTCGTGCGTATGGCCCGTAGTCAGGCGTTTTCGCGAACGTTCTCCATCGCATTTCCGGGAGGATTCAACACCGCCGCAGAGATGGAACTGCTGTAGCAGCTGCTCGCGTTCCGCCAGCTTTGCAACAATGGCGGAGTGACTTCCGGCTCTTCGGCCCGCATTGGCATCGACTTCGGCACCACGAACAGCTCCGTAGGACTGGCGCAGGACGGGGTGGTGCGCATGGTGCAGTTCCCTTCGCTGGGCGGCGTCAGCGCGTCTTCGCGTTCGCTGCTGTATCTGCAGCGACGGGTCCACGCGCAGGGTAAGCCCGTCTCAGCGTGGACGGGGGCGGCGGGGATTGAGCACTACCTGGAAACGGACACCTTCGATGATGCGGTGCAGGGCCGGCTCATTCAGTCCTTGAAGAGCCACTTATCTGCTCGTAGCCTCACCGGCACCGAGATTTTCGGCAGGCAGTACCAATTTGAGGACCTTGTCGCACGCATCCTGCGAGACCTTCGGCTGCGTGCGAGCGAGTTCTTCGGCTTCGAGGTCACTCACGCTCTTTCGGGGCGCCCGGTGATGTTTGTGGGCGCAAATGCCGAGGCAGACAACGACTTCGCTGTGGAACGGCTAAGCGCGGCTTACCTGCAGGCGGGCTTCACAGACGTCGAGTTTGCGATGGAGCCAGTCGCCGCAGCCTACGCGTACGAATCCGGTATCGAGCGTGATGAACTCCTGCTGATCGGCGATTTCGGCGGGGGCACAACTGACTTTTCGCTGCTGCGCGTGGGTCCGGGCATGCGCGCCGGAGGCGGACCACAGGTGCTCGGCACCACCGGTGTCGGCATTGCGGGAGATGCCTTCGACGCGCGCATTGTGCGACGCCTGATCTCGCCGGCGCTGGGCTCGGATTCACAGGCGCGCTCGTTGGGCAAGCTGCTGCCTGCGTTGCCCGCGTGGGTCTACGCCAATCTGGAGCGGTGGCACACGCTTTCGTTCCTTCGCACGCGCGAGGTGCATGCGATGCTGCGCGCCGCAGAGCGGAACGCGCTGGAACCAGAGAAGATTGCCGCTTTGCGCAGCGTGGTGGAGCATGATCTCGGGTATCGACTGCATGGGGCGGTGCAGCGCGTGAAGGTGGATCTGTCTGCGCAGGAGCAAGCCGAATTCGTTCTGGATACCGATGACCTGCATCTGCGCACGCCGGTGTCCCGCGCCGACTTCGAAGGCTGGATCGCGCCGGAGCTGCAGCGAATGGAAGCAAGGCTGGAGGCGTTGCTGCACACAACAGAAACCGAGCGAGCGCAGGTGGATCGCGTGTTCCTCACTGGAGGTACCTCGCTGGTGCCGGCAGTGCAACGCGTCTTCACCAGCCGCTTCGGTGAGGAACGTGTGCAGAGTGGCGAAGCCTTCACTTCCGTAGCGTACGGACTGGCGCTGATGGCCGAAAGACTCCGTTGAGGTTGACTACGCCCCGGTTCCTTCACGGATGTCAATGTGTTCCTCCGTATAGGGCCGCTTGAGGAAGATGGTCCAAAGGTAGTTGACGGAGTAGCGCAGGGCCATGGTGAAAATGCCCTCCTTCTTGAGCCGGCGCGCGGAAGAGAACATTTTCAAATCGAAGGTAAAGTGCACGCGGCCAACCTCAGGGAGACGCCTCGCCAGGTCCGTGTCCTCACCATAGAACGTAATTCCGAGGTTAAATCCGCCGATGCTCTCAAGGGCTTCGCGAGTCACGACGAAGTTGCCCCCCTGCACCATGGAGCCGACACGCAACACATAACGATTCAGAGCATAGGTGACCCACGCTGTCCCATAGAAGACGCGCACCAGCCATTGTTCGCGGCGGTTGAGATCGTAGTACACCAGCGGACCCGAAAGCGTAACAAGGTCGGGGTCTTCGGCGAACGCACGCAGCACCTGCGCAGTCCAACCCGGCGGCAGACGCGAGTCGGAGTCCACGTTGGCGATCAGGCGGCCGGAACTGGCGAGAAAGCCGGCCTGTCGTGCGTGAGGCAGCCCTTTGCGAGGCTCATCAACAACACGAACGCCGGGGAAGCTGAGGGCTACGTCGCGGGTGCGGTCCGTGCTGGCGTTGTTGACGACGACGATCTCGATGTCGTTCCGTCCAGCGGTGTCCTGCAGGATCGACCGCAGGCAATCGGGCAGATAGCGCTCTTCATTAAATGCGGGAACGACGAAGCTAAGCGTCATGCCGCCCAATCTAGGGCCCGGAGATTGCAACAGCTTTAACGTTCGGGGATGTTTGGAACAAGAAGTCCGCAGCCAGCCAGCAGGGGGCCCCTGCTTTGGATTGTGAGTTTCGGGGAAGCGACGGTAAGCTCAGCAACATGACCCGCACGCTTTGCTGCCACATCAGCGTCCGTCGCTTTGCTCAGTGCGCTTCGTCCCTTGGACTTTCCGTTCTGCTGTGCGCTGGCGAGGGGAGGAGTATGGCCCAGGCCGACAGCGCGCTTGCTCCCCTCCCAGCAGTGGCCCCCGTGACCGCGCAGCATGACATGGTGGTGAGCATCCACCATGACGCGACGGACGCAGGAGTCGAGATGCTGCGGGCTGGCGGCAATGCCGTGGATGCGGCCGTGGCGGTGGGCTTTGCCCTGGCCGTGGTTTTGCCGGCGGCGGGCAACATTGGTGGTGGAGGCTTCATGCTGGTGCGCCCCGGTACGAACCGAGCCCTGGGGCACACACAAGACGGTGGCAGGCCGCACTTCCTGGACTTCCGCGAGAAGGCACCTGCGGCGGCAACGCGCGACATGTATCTGGATGCGCAGGGCAATGTCATCCCGAAGATGAGCACGGTGGGCGCCAGGGCTTCTGGTGTGCCCGGCACCGTGGCGGGACTGGTCTACGCCGAGCAGCACTTTGGCAAGCTCTCGCTGGCGCGCGTGATGCAGCCCGCGATCCGACTGGCCGGAGAGGGATACATGCTCTCTGCTGCAGAGGCACGGGATCTGCAGTCTGCGCGACTGCAGACCACGCCTGTGTCGCGTCGGATCTTTCAGCGCGATGGCGACTTCTACAAGGCCGGTGAGGTCTTCAAGCAGCCCGAGCTGGCGCGCACACTGGAGCACATTTCCACCAACCCGGATGACTTCTACCGCGGCGTGATGGCGCAGCAGATCGATAGCTTCGAGAAGGCCAATGGCGGGTTGATTACAACACGGGATCTTGCCGCCTATGAGGTGAAGGATCGCGAGCCCTTGGTAGGCCAGTATCGCGGGCTGGAGGTGATCACGTCGCCACCGCCAAGTTCCGGTGGAATTGCGCTGATTGAGACGTTGAATATGCTCTCGGGCTTTGATCTGCATGCCGTGGGTGCCGACCGATCCCCTGCGCAGATTCACTTGATCACGGAGGCCTTCCGGCGCGCGTACATGGATCGCGCCGAGTATCTGGGGGATCCGGATTACGCGGCGATCCCCGTCGCACCCATGGCCGCGCAGCCGTATGCCGACGCGTGGCGGAAAACGATTGATGCAGCCAGGCCTACGCCGTCCAAAGAGTTAGTGCGGCCCGCCGGTTTTCTGCCCGCAACACCCGGTGGGTCTGCACGGCCTGCAGAGTCGCACCAGACAACGCACTTCTCCGTCGTGGATAAAGACGGCAATGCCGTGGCGATGACGTACACGCTGAACTTCGGCTTCGGCTCAGGCGTCACAGTGGAACCGTTGGGCTTTCTGCTGAACGATGAGATGGATGACTTTGCGAGCAAGATGGGCGTGCCCAATGGTTTTGGGTTGATCCAGGGGCCGGCGAACGCGATCGCGCCAGGGCATCGGCCGTTGAGCTCGATGACGCCGACGATCGTCGCTGAACCTTCCGTCTGCCCAAAGATGCCGCAGCCGAAAAACACCAATGGCTCGACCATTCCGATGGGTCATGGACCCGTGTGTCGCATCGGGCAGCTCCGTTTCGTGCTGGGATCACCGGGAGGCGCAACCATCATTACGACGGTGGCGAACGATCTCATCTCGGTGGTCGACAACGGGCTGAACATCCAGGCGGCCGCGGACGCGCCCCGCTTCCATCACCAATACCTGCCTGACGTGCTGGAGTTTGAGGCGCGCTTTCCGCAGAACACAGTGGATGCTGTGCAGGCCATGGGTTACCCCGTGCGCCACGCCGGTGCGCGTGATGAGAACGCGCCAACCACATGGGGCGACAGTGAATTAATTGCGCGCGATCCGAAGACGGGCCAGCTGAGTGCAGGGCAGGATAAACGGCATCCGTTCGGTAAAGCAGCTGGGGATTAGCCTTGGCTTGCAAGGACGACAAAGGGCGGCGCACAAGGCGCCGCCCTCAGCACGTAGTTAACATTGGCCTAGTAGCTGGGCAGGGTAGGAAGCGGGCTGGTGAGCCATGGCGCCCATAGAACGTTTGGTCCGGCGACGGTGGAGCAACTGCCACTGATCGTGGGTCCGTTCGGGCAGCTCCAGAAGTTCTCTGTTGCGTTCACTGTGGAGGTCGGGCTGAGGTTGTCTACACCGATGCCGTTGCCTTCAAGCGAGTTGAACTGCACCACCGCGGGCACGGCGTTGGTGGGGATTTGCGCGGCCGGCGCATGCACCGCAACATCCAAAGCTTCGCCCTGGATGGAGTTGCCGATCACCATGTTGCCGGCGATTGGCATCAACGAGTAGATGTTGATGCCCGTTGGTCCGGGAGTTGCAGCGTCCCCTTCGTCCTTGGCGTTGTTGATTAGCGTGTTGCTTACCAGCATGTTGTCATTGAGGATTTGGTTGGGCGCGTGCGCGTGCATGGCAATGCCGGGCAGACCATTTTCGGTCAGGTAATTCGCCACAACCACGTTGCCGTAGGACATGGTGCCGGGCGAGGACGCAAAGATACCTACACCGGAGCCGCCGCCGTTTGCGTTGCCGTTGGCGCGGGAGCGATTGGCGTACACCATGTTATGGAACACGCCGTGAGCCGGCGGAAGTGTAGTGCCCGATGGCACGACCGGCGGTATATACGCTGGGTGCGATGCGAGCGTGATACCGCAGGCGTAAGGATTGTCATGCACCGTGTTGAAGGTAATGACGTTGTCGTGCGTCGCGCCGGTATCGTCGGCCAGCAGAATGCCGCCGGAGTTGCCGGTGATGGTATTGTTGGTGATCACGGAGTGGTCCACCGCGAGAAAGTGGATTCCCTCGCCGCAGTCGCTCTGCTCGTTGGTCTCGAAGGTTTCCAGGCCGGGGCAAGTTCCCCCGCTAAGCGCAGCGTTGTTGTTCATCACCGTGCTGTTCGAAACGCTGACCATGGATGCGTTCAGCACCAGGATGCCCTCATACATGGCGTTCCGCACGGTGAAGCCTGAGATGTTGACGTTTGCCAGGCCGGTGCCGCTAAGTCCGTTCGTAGCCAGGCCATTCACGAAGAAGCCGCGCTTAAACCCAGAGGCGTCGAGGATAGCGTTCTCTGTTGTCAGCGAGAGTGGCTTCGTGATCGTGATCGACTCTCGGTAGGTGCCGGGCCCGACCTTGATCACGTCTCCGGCAGCCGCGGCTGCCACTGCGTCGCCAATGCGCATGTAGCACGAGGGTGCGCCGTTGCTATCGACGCAAAGGGTTGCTGCAGCTGCTTGAGAGGCAGCCAAGCTGGAAGCGAGGGCTGTCAGGGACAGCACGCAGATACGCAATTTCATTTGTTGATCTCCAGGTGTCAAACAGAGCGAACAGAGGTATAGGGACTCAGCTAGGGAAAGCCGGGGCGTGCGTTGCACCTGCCCTTTTGTTGTTGTCGTGGGGAACTGAACTCGCCATGCGGCGAGCGTTCTGCTGGATGGCCCGTTCAGCGTGAAGCTGAAGCGAAAGGGAGACGGCGCACAGTAATGCCGCGATCCCTGCAGTGCACAGGTTCTGGCCCGATGAGCTCAGGGGAGCCCATGCCGTTGTATCTGCGAATGCCCACGGGAGCAAGCTGAATCTGTCAGCGTGTCGGCTGGCTCCGACAGAAGTGCCGCCACATACACAACCGGTCTCAGTGTGAGACTGCCACCTCTTCGAGGTCTCTCGACTAGGTAGCAGTCCCCGGCAGATCTCCGGCGCCTAATCTTCGATGAAAGAAGTCGATGACGAGGCCGTAGAGCCCGAAAGCGAGTTCGGGGTCGTAGCGTGGGCCTTCATCGCGCATAAAGGCGTGGGCGCCGTTCACCTCGTGCCACGCGAAGCGGACGCCGACCTCGTTGAGGCGCTGCAGCACGGTCATGCGGCCTTCAAGCGGAATGTGCGGATCCTGTCGCCCCCAGATCATGAGTAGCTCACCCTTGATCTCCGCAGCGCGTTGGAGCGAGTCGTCGTGCTGCCCTTTGCCCAGTGTGGCTTTAGCGAGGTCTGTCGCGTAAAAGCAGGCAGTGCCGCGCACGTCGAGCTGCATCGCAGCGCGGAAGGCAAGGTGGCCGCCGAGGCAGATGCCCATGGCTCCCAACGTGCCAGTGCAATCAGCGCGGCTCTTCAGGTGGTCGAGCACGGCGCGCGCGTCCGCGTCGTAGCTGGCGATCTCCTTGGCATACTTCAGTTCATTGCCACGATCGGAGCCCCCCTGGTCGTAAGGCAGCACGGTGCCTCCCGGCTCAAATTCGTGGTACACCTCCGGCGTCGCGACGATGTACCCGTGACCGGCGAGCATGGCGGCCGTGCGCCGAATCGGAGCCGTGACCTGAAAGATCTCGGTGTAGAAGACAATGCCCGGGTAGCGTCCCGGTGCCGCGGGGCGGGTGATGTGCGTGCGCATGGAACCGTAGGCGGTCTGCAACTCAACAAACTCTTCGACAACGATCAATGTGGGCCTCCTTGGCCTTCTGTCGCGGGTGTGCGGGGCTGCACTTAGCGAGGTTTCGTGTGCCCCGGCCGCATCGCCGCTTCCACCTCGTCGGCTGTGTGCGGCAGGGTCGCAATCAGATCGACGAGCTTGCCGTTCGCGTCGACGTAATAGGTATCTTCAATGCGTACGCCGATCTTTTCTTCGGGGATGTAAATGCCGGGCTCGATAGTGAAGACGGCGCCGGGTCCCCAGGGCTGCGTCCCTATGAAAGGGTCGTGCACGCTGATCCCTACCGAATGGCCGACACTGTGGATGAAGTACCTGCTCAGGCTCTCGCCGTGCAGGTCCTTGCCGTGGCTGCCGATGTAGTCGCGAGCCGCCTTGTCGAGGTCGCGCATCGTGGACTTGCCGGAGACAAAGGAGGCCTCCGCGGCTCGCTGCGCGGCGAGAACGATGTCGTAGATCTCGCGCTGGCGCGGGGTGAAGTGGCCGTTGACGGGCAGCGTCCGCGTGACGTCGCTGGCATACATGGAGTACTCCCCGGCAGCGTCGGTGACTTCCACATCACCGTCGCGCATGATGTTTTCGTCGGCCATGTAGTGCAGCTCTGTCGATTTGATCCCGGAGCCGACGATGGACGGATAGCTGGGCCGCTCGCAGCCGTTCTCTTTGAGCTTGTAGTCGATCAGGCCGCTGATGGTGCGTTCTGAGGCACCGGGTTTGACGGCTTTCATCTCGGCCAGGTGGGCTGCGATCGAAGCATCGGCGGCTTTCTTCAGCAGCGCGATCTCTCCGGGCGACTTGACGCTGCGCAGGGGCAGGGTCAGCGTCCGCAGCTCCGCCGAGGCCTGGACGGAGCGGGCCAGCGAGGCGCCGAGAAGGTCCAGCGCGGCTTTGGCCTTGGAGTCGTCCGCGGAGGTCGCGATGTGCAGCGCGCGGCTGGTGCCCGCCGACATGCGCACAAGTTCGGCGGGCAGGTCCTTGATCTGGCGCACTTCATCCACGCCGGCCAGAGCAGCCGCGCCGGGCGTGGCGGCATCCAGCTTGACACCGGTGTAGAGCTCGGTGCGCAGGTTGCGCTCGGGGAGGAACAGGATCTCGCGATAGGGCTGGGCCGTCAGCGCGGGGGTTCCCGGCATAGTCGCTTGGGCCGTTGCAGGTGGGGTAAAGGCGGCTTCGATCAGCAGGGCCGCGCCGGGCTCATTCCATCCGGTCAGGTAATAGAAGTCATCGTTCTGGCGCCAGCTAAGGTATTCCTCGGTGGGCTCGTCGTTGCCGAAGAGCAGCGCGGCGCCGCCGTTCAGTGCTTTGGCCAGAGCCTCACGGCGCCCGCCGAACTCAGCCGCCGGCTGCTTTTCGAGCGCAACCGCAGACAGATTGCAGAGAAGACACAGAACGGCAAGGACGCGACGGATCATGCGCTGAACTCGAAGCTTCTGGGATGGAGTACGCGCCCAGAGTACTGCACCGGGGGTGCATGCTGCCCAAGGCTCTTCCCGGTCGGGAATAAAGGTGCCAAAAACAACCGGGGGGCGTAGGCTGTGTGCATGCGGTGCCTGCCCGCACTTGCGTTGTTTCTGGCCTGCCTGGCTCTGCCCGGGTATGCGCAGCGAGGCGGCGCGCATGGGGGCGGTTTCGGCGGCAGTGGTGGGGGCGGTTTCCACGGCAGCGGCGGCGGCGGGGCGCACGGCTTCTCCAGCCCAGGGCCGCAGCGCGGCTTTCCGAATGGAGGCTTCCGCGGCTTCTCCGGCCCAGGATTCAGGAGTGGATCCCCTGGCATGGCCCGACCGGGCTTCCCCAACACCAACAGGCTCGGAACGACCCCGCTTAGCTTTGGGCCGGGGTTTTCGGCCGCAAGACCCGGTTTCTATACCAGGAACGGAAGTGGATTCCCTGCCCGCGGCGGTGGGGGACACATCCCCTATACCGGGAGCCTTCCGTACGGCGGTCGTTACCCATACGGCGGCCGCTATCCTTATGGCGGTCGATACCCGTACGGCTACCCACGGTTCTTCTCTCCGCGCTTTGGCTACCCAAGCTACCTGAGCTTTGGCTTGTTCGATCCATTCTTCTGGGGCTATGACCCGTTCTGGGAGTCCGGCGACTGGATGGGCTACGACTCGGCGCCCTATGCGTCGCAGGGGGTGGTCACCGCTCAGTCGCAGTTCCCCGGCAGCTACGGCTACTCCGATCAAGGACAAGCCGCCCAGGGAACTCCGTATCAGGGTCAGTCCTCACAGGCTTCTCAGGCTGCTCCGGAGGGCGCCGAGACGCCAGGCCCGTGGGCGCCCCAGACTTGGACGGGTGAGCCGCCAATCGTTGCTGCCCAGGAACGACCGGTGACCCTGGTCTTCAAGGACGGCCGGCCGCCAGTGCGGATCCGAAACTACGCGATGACTCGTTCAGTGATCTTCACCGGCACAGACATGCGCGAGATCCCGCTGGACGAGGTTGACGTACCGGCTACCCAGAAACTTAACAAGGCTGCGGGTGTGGATTTCCGGCTCCCCTAGGCGGCCAGATGCGCGGGCAGCAGGGGTGCAGACAATTCGCCAGGAAGGCTTCTGACCCATTCCGGCACAAGGCCGGAGCAGCGGACAGACCATCGGGTCACAGCGCGATTGCTCTCCAGCCCTGATAATGGGAAGTGATGAGTCTGATCGATATTTTCCGGAAAAAAGGCCCCGCACTTGTCGGTGGCGACCCTGCTCCTGTCCCAAAAACCCCACCGGCGTCCCCGGCTGTCTCCCCTGCTCCTGCCCCAACGACGGCTGTGGCCACTACACCTGCTGTGGCGACGACTGAAGCAGGTCAGCAGCCAGAGGAGCCAAATGTTCGGGTGTTTGACGAATTTGGCCGCGAGGTCCTGATCCCGGCAACCCAGTGGCGAAGCGAGCTACTGCCGCAAGCCCTGCAACAGGCCCAGAACAACCCTGACGCGCTTTCCGCGATCCTGCTTGATGCGCTGCAGACCGGTGCCGGCGAGGACCTACTACCCTCCGCCGCCCACCTGCAAAACACTGACCCGATGCCCGAGCGCGGCGCCGCCGTCCACGGCCTCGTGCTGCTTGCGGCCGGCCAGCCTGCCCAGGCTGAGGACGTCTTTATTACGTACCTGGGCCAGTTCGGGCCCTCGGCCACCATCCTGACGCACCTTGCGCGTGCCCAGGCCGTGCAGAACCGCATGGAAGAAGCCGATGAGACCCTGTGGCGCGCTTTGGAAGCCAATCCCAATGACGATGGCGCCGTAGGACTGTATGCGGCGCGCAGCCGGGAGCGCGAAGGCGACTTTGGCTGGCAGTCTGCCCTGGAGCGCGCGGCCACTTTACCAGGCGCGTGGCTACCGCTGATGTGGCTGGGCCGCAGTGCGCTGGACGGACGCAATCGCTCTCTCGCCGTAGCGCTGTACAAGCAGGCGCTGGAACGCGCCGGGCAGCCCGCCCCCACGCTGCTGCTGCAAGGGATCAGCGGGGACCTGGGTCAGTTCGGATTGCTCGAAGATGCCCTCCGGCTGATTCGCCCGGCGTTCGATCCGGAGGTTCACGGCCTGGTTGTGGGGAACAACCTCTTGAAGGCCACGCTGGACAACGGTCAGAGTGCGGAAGCCCTGGCCCTGGTGCGAGAGCTTGCCAAGCTGAACCGGCCGGAATTTGCGGAACCTCTCCGTGCATGGGAGATCGAGATTCGGCGCCGCGACCTGATGGCCCAGGCCGCCCAAAACCCGCCGCAGCCGCAACTTTTGCGCATCGACGGCCCAGTCTGGCTGCCGCCCAACACACCCAGCCGGGAGCTGTACGCCACAGCCGCCGACCGGCGTGGAACCGTCTTGTTCCTTGGCTCTTCCGTGAGCCTGCCTGAGCAAGTTCCGCAGGAAGCGGCTGCGGCCTTGCCGGATACCGCGGGCCGTCTAAGCCGCGCGCTGCCCCTGTTTCTTGCCGAGAACGCCTTTGCGCTGCTGGCGCTCAACACGCAAACGCTGGTTCCCTGGGCCGATGTAATGGGCTTCGCGATGCTGAACCAGCCCTGGCCTGATGACGCTGCAGCGACCTACGCTCGCGAGGCGGGTGCCGGGGCGGCTGTGAGTGCCCATATTCAGGCCAGCCCTGAAGGCGCCACCGTGACGCTGAGAGTCGTGCCCGCCGCAGCCCCGGAGGTCTCCCCGCAGAACACCGAAGCCGGAGTGGCCGCCGCCCAAACTGAACCCGCTGACGCAATGAGCTCTGATGCGGCCGGGGAGGCTGCTCTGGCAGACCGTCCCGCGATTCCGGGTGCCGACGGCCCGACCCTTGTCGCGGACCCCGGCCTTGAGACTCCTCTCGCAGGCAGTGAAGAGGTCTCCTCGACAGTGGGAACCTCAGACGCCGCGCGGGAGCCCGAAAGCATTACGGTCAGCTTCATCTGGACCGAACTGCACACAGCAGCGCAGTCCCTGTGGCCGCAGCTTGCCATTCATCTTGTGACACAGTTCGGCGACTCGCCGGAGGCTCCACGACCGGGTCGGTATGCACCTCCGCGTGGCGGGGATCTGAACATCTACCTGCGCTTGCTGGAACAGCTTCTGGGCATTAACTGCGCAATGAGCTCGCGCAACGCGCCACTGCTGGTCACAGTCGAACGCGAGACCCTGCGCGGGTTGGTGGATCTGGCTGTTCGCTATCCTGCAAGCCTGCCCGTTCGCCTGATGCTGGGCGAAGCACTGCTGCGGGTGCGGGCGCTGCATCCGGAGGTCCTCGCCGAATTTGTCCAGCCGTTGCAACTGCTGAAGGAGCGACACCCCTTCCCCGATCACGAAGCGGCAACGCTGCTGCAGGCGCAACAGGGCGCGGCACTGAATGCCCAACCCGTCACCTCTTAGCTGCACCCGAGTCGCCGACGAGCCCGGTCCCTGGACTGGGCTCTTCTGCGTTGCGGATCGCGCGTGATGTGTGACCCAGCTGCTGCCGTGGACAGCCTGAATGGCCGCTCGCGCGCGCTTTGCAGACTACAATCACATACGCCATGTCCGACACCGTAACCACCGCCACAAGCACGACCAACGACGCTCCAGTCACCACAATCGCTGAACTGAAAGAGCATATCGGCCAGACCGTCACGCTGCGTGGCTGGCTGTATAACCTGCGTAGCTCCGGCAAGCTTTTGTTTCCGACCTTCCGCGACGGCTCCGGTACCGTGCAGGGCATCGTGCCTAAAGCACAGGTCTCTGAACAGCTGTTTGAGACGCTGAAGAACCTGACGTTGGAGTCTTCCCTGGTGGTTGTGGGCAGCGTTCGTGAAGACCAGCGCGCGCCCTCTGGCGTGGAGCTTGACGTGACAGGCGTGGAGGTCACGCAGCGCATCTCGGAAGAGACCCCGTACCCGATCTCCCGCAAGGAGCACGGCGTCGACTTCCTGATGGAGCATCGCCATCTATGGCTGCGGACACCACGGCAGTCGGCCATCCTCCGTGTTCGCGCAGCGATCATGCGCGCGGCGGCGGAGTACTTCGACACGCATGGATTCACGCGAACGGATCCACCGATTCTTACGCCTAATGCCTGCGAGGGAACCTCGGAGCTCTTCGAGATGAAGTACTTCGAAGACGAGATGGCCTACCTTACCCAGTCGGGTCAGCTCTACATTGAAGCCACCGCGCTCGCGCTGGGAAAGGTCTACAGCTTTGGCCCGACGTTTCGTGCGGAGAAAAGCAAGACACGGCGGCACCTCACAGAGTTCTGGATGATCGAGCCCGAGGTCGCCTACCTGGACCTGGACGGGCTGATGAAGCTGGCCGAGCGTTTTCTCACGCACATCGTCAGCCGGGTGCTGGCCAGCAACCATGCTGATCTTGTGACGATCGGAAGGGATGTCAGCAAGCTCGAAGCGATGCTGCCGCATGCGCGGCCGATTCCGGCGCTGGTGGCCTCGCCGCTGCCCGCAGGCCTGGTCGTGGATCCGCATCCGCCCGCGCCTGAGCCGCGTGTGGGCTATCGCTTTCCAAGGCTGACCTACGACGAAGCGCACGAGATGCTGGTGACTGCGCACAAGGATGGCAAGCTGGAGCAGCCGCATATCTACGGAGAGGACTTCGGCTCGCCCGATGAGACCTACATCGCCAACCAGTTCAATATGCCGGTGTTCGTGCATCGCTACCCCGCCGCGGTGAAGGCGTTCTACATGCAGCCCGACCCGCAGGATCCCACAAAGGCATTGTGCGTGGACGTGTTGGCTCCTGAGGGGTATGGCGAAATCATCGGCGGCAGCCAGCGCATTCACGATTACGACCTGCTGAAGAGCCGCATCGAGCAACACCATCTTCCACTCGCTGCGTTCCAGTGGTATCTCGATTTGCGCAAGTATGGTTCAGTGCCGCACTCAGGCTTTGGCATGGGCATCGAGCGTTGCGTTGCGTGGATCTGCGGGCTCGATCATGTGCGCGAGACGATTCCGTTTGCACGTACGTTGAACCGCATCTATCCCTAAGCTTCTCAGGCCTCCGTAACGGAGTGTTCGAGGATAATTTCGGGTTGGATGCGTCGACGGTGTAAGCCGCTGAAGAGCCACGCACCGCAAAGTGCTCGTGTCTTCATCCGGAAGATGTGCCGTGTGCTGCGGTTTGTTGCGTCCAGCAAATATGAGGTCGCAGCCTGTGTGATCAAGGTTGCTACCGCAGAGCCGATGCCGCCGAAGTACGGTATCAGCAGGAAGTTCAGCGCAACGTTGGCCAACGCGCCGACGATACTGCGCTGCAGAGAGATCTTGGTCAGATTCTCATGCACCAGTTGCATACCAGATGTGACCCCGAGAAACACAAAGGGGCCCGTCCAGATATGCACACGCAGGATGGCCACCGCCGGCAGATAGGCTGGCCCAAACAAAAGCAGCACAACATACTTGCCGAACAGCGTCGTAAGCAGGGCTAGGCCTACGCTGAGCGCCACCATGATGTCGTAGGTGCGCTGCAAGCGGCTGTAGTACACGTCGGGTTCGTCGGCCTTACGCTTCAGAAGACGCGGCATCACGCTGCTGCAGATAAGCGCGGGGATGGCATACCAAATCTCTGAAAGGCGGCTGGCACTGGCGTACTGGCCCACAACGGCCTTGGTGGACAGGCTGCCGAGCATCACCTGGTCGGTTCGCATGTACACGATGACGAGAAGACTCGCGATCATCAGCGGCCAACTCATGCGCAGCATTTGCGACGCGCGCTCCCGGCCGAACTTCCAGCGGAAAAGATTGCGTTGGTGCTTCCAATACACTCCCGCCAAAGCCAGTTCGCTGGCGAGAATCTCAAGTGAGGCGATCAAGCCGAACACCACCAACGGCGCGCGAAGCACAATCGCGATAACACGGCCAATGTTGGTTGCTGCGAAGACATACAACTGCGGCACAACGGCCAACCGCGAACGCGTGCGCGCCTGGAAGAAGTAGTCGACAACATCCAGACCCTGCGAGATAGAGGCGATGGAAAGCATCGCGACCATGACGGTGATGACCTTGTCCTGCGGGTGCGTGCACCAGCTATACAGCGTGGCTGCTGCTGTGGTGATGACGCTGGCGAGCACTTTGAGCCAGAAGGCTGTGCCGAGCACGGCCTCTTCCTGCGCGACGTCGTGCGTAAGCGCAATTTCACTGACCACAAGCACGTCGAGTCCAAGGTTGGAGACGATGTTAAACAGACCGTACAGCGCAAAGGCATAACTGAACGCACCATACTGTGAAGGCCCAAGATAGCGGACGACCATGGTGCCCACCAACAGCGATCCGCCCATGCGCAGGAAGCGGCCCGAGCTGGTCCACCCAATATTGCGGACCGTGTCCCAGAAGCCCTGGCCCATTCGCGAAAACTTCAACGTGCGCGCCGCGATCGCCTTCACCATGTGAACGCTCCGGAATCCGTTACGACATAGATCGCGCCATCCGGCCTAAACGTGACCTGGTGCAGCGTTGCGCCCGCAATGGAGCTGTGCAGTTCGTCGATGGCTCGGGCGATCTCCGGATGCTTCGAAGGATTTCCGACGAAGTCGTCATCATGCGAATAGAAGTAGAGGCCCTGTACGCCAAGTGCTGCTTGTACCGCTCCCAGCCTCTTCAACTGCAAGCCCTGTTCCTCCGGCGAGAGATCGCGAAACGGGTGTGGAGCGATGAAGCCGCACTCCGTGTTATAGAGCGGCAGCGTGATGCGCATCAGGCTGAGCATCTTCTGCAATTTGGCGACGCCCAGCAGGTAACCGGCGTTCTCGCCTTGTAGAGGGGAGTTATAGGTGTGAAAGGCAATGCCATCACACCACTTACTCCCGCTGCCGCCGTGTCCGTCAGAAGCGACAAGGTATTGGTACAGCGAGCTTCGCTTTGCTGAGGCGAGCATCGGCAATCTAAGCGAGAGCGCCCCCGTGAGATCGCCGGCAAACCCCGGGGACAGCAAACGTACGCGCGGGTCTACGGCCTTGGCAGCCAGGTACACCGTGCGACCCACCCCCACCAGCTGCTCTGCCGTTCCCCACCAGAAGTCCTTCGTATCTCCGGAGAAATGGGGTTCATTCCATGTCTCAATGAAGTGAATGCGGCGATGAGCATCCACGTTATAGCGGCGCAGCAGTGCACCGATAAACTCAGCTAGTGGAGCGAGATTGCGAGGCGCTGCCGCACCGCCGGGCCGGCCGTACAGGTCCTGTGTGTCGACGCGCTCCGCGAGCCAAGCCGGTGTTCCATACAACGTGTATATCAGGGTTCGCCGAGCGTCGTTGTGTACAGCCACCCAACGGTCCAGGGCTTCCCAGGAGTAACTGCCCGGCCCTTTGTGTATCTGGTTCCAGGAGACACCATCGTGGTCATGCGATCGAGCGGCTCCAAAGTGATAGGAGGGCGGCGCTGAAGCGGGAGTCCCGGCCGGCCAACGATGCGCATGCATCCCGACAAAGTCACGTGGCACCTTCACGGGAGTCCCTACGAGCAAGCGCATGGTCCCGGTGAGGAGATGTTCGTCATTCAGCGTCGATCCGAAACCTTTGCGCGCAGCCGTCCAGGCCAGCGCGGACGCGGAGAGCAGAGCCATGGAGCGCCGAGTGAGAAAGTGCATGCTAGCTCACCGCCGCTGCCAACGGCTCCGGAAGGATAAAGGCCACGAGTTGTCTTTTCGGTTGGCGGATCTGGGCGTAGGTGCAAAAGATCACGACACAGTAGGTGAACCAGAGCGGCGCAGGCACAATGAAGTCAGCCTCTGTGATGTCGTCAATCATCATGGCTACCCATGACATGCATAGCCAGATCGCGGCTGTTCGGTGCCCGGTGCGCCATGCCCGCCGGGCGAGCACGACACCGCTCACCAGAGTGCCCAAGAGCCAGACCTCCCCCGTCGCACCAAGGGTGATCAGTATCTCCAGAAAGCCGTTGTGGGCGGAGCCGGGATTCCAATGCAAGGTCTGCTGGACGAGCGAATCCTGGGACTGCCAGAAGTCCTCATAGCCAAAGCCAAACAACGGTTGCGTCTGCCATTGATCAACGACAAAGCGCCAGATCACATCGCGTCCGGTAAAGTTCGTGTCTTTGCCCATCATCTCGAAAACTCGATCAACCGAGTGTGAGCTGAACAGCAGTGGGATGATCACTGCTGCGGCGATGGTAGACAGAGCGAGCGGTCGCAGGCGCGCAGGCATTCGGAGCAGGCCATACACCGTGGCCGCAATGAGTGTGAAGATGATGGCTGTAGCGGACTGAGATCCTGCCAGCAACACCGCACAGGCTGTGATCTTAAGCACTCGAAAGCGAATGTGCCCGCGCGGAGCGGCAAGGAGCGCAATCAGTCCCACCCCCATGCCCATGCCCAGATGATTCTTCTCACCGAAAATGCCTGTCCAGCCGGGTGCTGCGGAATCTCGAATCGGATCCAACTTCTCCCAGAGTGCGCTGACAAGTGCTACAAAGAACATCAGATTGCCAACAACGCCTATCACCTCCTCTACTGTGAGGAAGTAAGCCGCGATGATCCCCGAGAGCATATAGGCCCAGAGCGGAAGCGCAAGGCGAATGACTGTTCCGGGCTGGACGGCCCAGCAGACGGAAAGCAGGGCCCAAAGGTACAGTGCAGTGATCCAGGGTGTGTTCAGCAACGTGCGAAGAATCTGACGGTAGATGGGCAACGCAAGCACGAACGTTCCACAAACTAGGGTTCCCGAAAATAGCAGTAGAACTGGGTTTGCGCTCTGAAATCCGCCGATGTTAGCGCCCCCACCTCCGAGACCTCCGAAAAGACGGATGAAGACGTCGCAGTCCATGCAGAGGCAATAGGCAAGGTAGACCTTGATAACAGTTGTGCGGGTGAGTCTCATGCACGGTCCCCGAGCGGGCCGGGGACCCGGACCGACATAGCCACCGTTTTCACATAGGGTGACACCACATACAGCGGCCAGAGGTAGCCAAGGTGACGACGGCAATACACTGTCCACTCGCGAAACGGAGAGCCCTTGGCGGAGTTTAGGTGGGCCCAGCGCTTGCGCAGCGATGCGGAGCGATCACGCCACGTGCCCTGGCGTGCGTTGTCGCTGCAGGCGCCCACGAAGCCTGGTGCCGCATAGGTAGTGAAGCCGGCCCTGGAAGCCCGGAAACCGTAGTCGAAGTCGCCAAAGGAGTGCGTGAAGCGGCCATCTAGGTTGCCGACTGCCTCTGCTATGCTCGCGGGGATCAACGTGCAGTTGCCGTTCATCGTGTCGCAGAGGACGGGACGATCTTCTGCGGGCTGCACGGGTTCCAGTTCGCGCTTCCAGCCGTCCCTCCAGCGGCATCCGCCATAGCTGCGCTTCCCCGTAGCGTCATCGCAGGTGCTTCCCGTAAGAATCGCATTGATGCCTTGTTCTCGTAGGTTGCGGTGAGCGGCGAACATGGTCTCTAAGGCTGTTGGAAATAGTTGCGTGTCATCATTCAGCCACAGGTAGAAGTCGAACTCGCGCTCAAGGGCGTGTGCGAACGCGACGCGCATGCCCCCGTTCCAATAAAGCTTGCCTGTTCCAGCGAGCACAACGACTGCGGGGAAGCGCGCGCGTACGGCTTCCGCAGTGCCGTCCGTGCTCGCGTCATCTACGAGGATGACGCGAAGCCCCAGGTCGGGCAGGGCCACCTGCGCAAACAGCTTCTCGAGGCAGAGCAGGGTCTGCTCGCGCCGGTTGAAGCTCGTCATCAGCACGGCTACGGATGGCCGTTCCGTCCGGGGGGGCGTCATCTCTCTTCTTTCTCGTCCGCTGCTTTAGTGAACGGCATACATGGATCCGCTGACGGCCGCGCCGATGATTGCGGACCCATCCAGCAGAGTCACGCGCAAGCCGCTCCGCGGGATGTAGAGCACATCGTTCTGGCGAAGCTCAACTTCGGCCTGCGACTGCTTCGCCAGCTTGTTGAACGGCACCTTGATGGTCTCGAAGACTTCGTCGTGCGGGCGCACGATGTACATGCCGTTCCTTGCTGCGTCGAGCGTGGTTCCGCCCGCCAACGAGAGCGCCTGGTAAACGTTCAGCAGGCCGCCGTCGACCATCACATAGCCGCCCGGGCGATTGACTGCTCCGAGGACGTAGACCACGCCAGCCCGCCGGACATACACGCTGTCGCCGGGCTGAATGACTGTGGTTTGCAGGCTCTTCAGCGAATCATGTGGTGTGTAGCGGACGTGCTGCATGGCACCGGATCCAACTGTGTTTCCGCGCTGAATCTCAATGTCATTCCCTGCGGCAAGCGTCTCGCCACCGGCAAGTGCAAGCACTTCCGCGAGACTTCGCGATCCGATCACCTGGAACCGCCCAGGCGTCTGTACTTCACCCAACACCGACACGAAGCTTGCGGCAAACTGCACCACGTTGAGCTGCACTACGGGTGAGACAAGCAGCTCCGCGTGCAGGAGGGCGGATGCAATCGCTTGCTGGGCTGCAAGCACGGTCAGGCCGGCTACGTGGACCGCTCCCAGCGTTGGCACAAACACGTCACCGTTTGCGTCGAGTCGAAGGCTTACATTCGAGAGTTCCGGCACGCCGAAGGTGTCCATAGAGAGCAGCGTTCCGGGCTGCAGTTGCACCTTGGAAAAATCCTCCGGCGCTGCCACGGTGGGTCCCTGATTCTGGGCAGAGCTCGCCGGTGTGGGTCGTCGCTGCAGGCTCATCTCTTCCACGTTGGCCGGTACGCCGGGGCCGTACTGCTGTGCGTGCAGAGCGCCTGCCACGAGCGAGAAGGCAAGGCATGCCCACCGTAGAGACCTGAGCAGGGAGTTGTCTGATGTCGTGCTCATAGGGCTGATCCTCACACCTGGTACCCGAACTTCGAGTACGTTGCGGCTTTTACTTTTGCGGCGTTGAACAGAACCCCGAGCAGGGGCGCGCTGGCCGTCTTCAGCATGTCGAGCACACTTTGAGCATCCTCTTTGGAGGTCTTAGAAGCCTGCACGACCAGGACGCAGGCGTCAGCACAGGAAGCAAGAATCTGCGCGTCGGTGAAGAGGATGGCTGGAGGGCTGTCGATAAGGATGTAATCGAAGTCTTCGCGCAACATCTGTAGAAGGTCAGCAAACTTCGGCGATCCCAGCAGCTCCGGCGCTTTAGGAGTCGGTGCGCCTGCCGGCAGGATGGAAACACCTGCCACGCCGGGGACCGCTACAAGCTCCTGCAGATCACCTGTAGTGCCTTCGAGGAAGCGGCTCAAACCAGCGCCATTGGGTTCTTGCCACGCAGTAGGCGGGCGAGAACGGCGAAGATCTGCGTTCACGATCAGCACACGGTTACCCTGTGCTGCGAGCGCTGCTGCGGCGTTAAGACAGGTGGTGGCCTTGCCTTCACCGGGACGAGCGCTCACGATCAGAACGACCTTGGCCGCAGTGCCGTTCGCAGCCTGGAACGCACTTGCACGAAAGGAGCGATAGGCCTCAGCTACACGCGACTGCGGATCGTTTGCGATCCAGGGAGACGAAGCTTTGGAGGCCACGAACTTAGGTATGGTGCCCAGAACCTTCGCGGAAAACGTCTTTTCGATCGCCTCGGCGGTGTGAAGTGAGGTGTCGAAGTATTCGGCGGCGAGTGCCGCAACGAGTCCCATCAGGAGCCCGAGAAACAATCCCGCCCCGACGTCGACCCGCTTCTTTGGCGAGGATGGCGTGGTGGGCACACTGGCCGCGTCAATGAACGCCACTCGCGAGGTGCGCAAGCCTGTGGCCAGTTGCGACTCCTGCAGCTTCGCGTAGAGGCTCTCATACAAGCTGCGGTTGGACGCAGCTTCCCCCTGCAGCAGCAACAGACGATCCGCCTTCGTCGTCCACCGGCTGACCTCTCGCTGCTGTGTGCTGACCTGCGTGCGCAGCGCCTCTTCTGAGCGTGTGGCCAGGTCGAGGTCACTTCGCGCGCGATCGCGAATGCGGCCGAGTTCGGTCCGGATCTGGGCGTCCACCGCGTCGTGCTGACGTGCATACTCCTGCATGACGGAGCTCTTTGGTCCGTACTTTGTCGCTGCAGTTGCGGATTGCACACCCAGTTCGGCCTGCTGCTCGCGCAGATGCTGCAACAGGTTCAGGCCATTGTTTCCAGAGGCAAAGGCGCTGTCCGAGCCGGCCCCGACTACGAGCGAACTGCTGCCCAGGCTAAGGACCGCATCGGTATCGCCCGTCGCGGTCACGCGATAGATTGCTTCCTTGGCGAGGCGAGATACCTGCGCGTTGGTGAGGTCGTTGTTCAAGGCCAGGAGTCGCGCCACCGGAACGCTGTCGGATGCGGGATAAGCCTCTGGTCCCTTGCCAGGAACTCCATCCGAGAGCAGACTCAGCCCGGCAAGCTCCTTTTCGTTGTCGCTGCCATAGCGCTCCACGGCACGCTGGCTTTCTTCCACGCGTTGCTTCAAGACACCAAGCTGATCGGTCAGCCACGACGACACCTGCGTCACAGCCGTGGAGCGTCGCGCCGTAGCTTGCTCCATATACGACTGCACCACGCCGTTTGCAATCCGTGCGGCACGCTCAGCGTCTGTGTCGCGGTAGCTCACGCTGAGCAGCCGTGTTCCCTTCACGATGTCCACCGTGAGGTTCTGTTGAAACATCTTCAACACGCGCTCGCGCTGATACGGGGCACGCTCCAGAGGCAGGCCTCGTTCGCGGATCAGGGGATGTTTGGCGGGGAGGTCTGCAGGGATGGCAAAGGGGTCGCTGTCCGTGAGGTGCAGCCGCTGGATGACGGACAGCACCGTGTTCTCATCACTGATCTCGGCCTGCTCGGTCTTTAACTCGGTGTTGAGAATGTCCATGGTCGGCAGCTCTTCGGTAGCGGAGGACGAGCTGTCAATGCCCAGGCCACGGGTGCTGGGCTGGGCGAACTCAACGGTAGCTGTCGCACTGAATTGCTTGCGGTGCGCAAGGGCGAATGCCAAGCCAAGAATCATGCCGAGCAACGCCAGACCGCCAATCAGGAGGCGGCGCCTGACCAGACCCGCTAGCACGTCCTTCAACTCCAGTTCCGGGTCGACGGTCTGGGTGGCTTGCACGAAATCAAGCGTCGGCCGCTGCGATGGGGGAGCGTACACCTGATCCGAAGTCATAGACCTGTCCTTCTTGCGCGCGACCAGGTGCTGGGCAATGCGGCATGCGCCACGGACGCGGTGAAACCGAAGAGAGACGTGACCCGAGGGCCATGCGCGGCAAGCACCACGCGTGCTGAGGAGGCGCAAGTGCCTACACGCACGTTTCGACCTCCCGCAGTTGCGGGGCGAGCACCGCGGCCGTCAGCTGCCAAACCGTATCTACCGAGATCTCCTCAATACAGGGCATTGGCTTGCCCTTGGCAGGGTGAAACTTGCAAATCCAATTGCAGCCAAAGCACTCCATGTTGCGGGTTGCGACGAGGGGTAAGGGACGATTGTCCGCATCGCTTGGGCCGTAGGGCAGGAAGCGCCCGAAGTGCCCGCCGCCCACGATGCAAACAGACGGCACGCCCACAGCAGCGGCGATGTGAACCGCGGAGGTCTCGTTGCTGACGAGCAGTTGCGCGCCGGCAATGACGGTCGTCAGCTGCTGCAGGTTCGTGGCACCGGCTATGCTCGTCACCCCAGTGCCAGCAGCTTCTGCTGCGGATTTGGCGATGGAGATATCGCCGGGCCCGCCGCAGATCAGGACAGGCAAGCCGCTTTCTTCAAAACAACGTCTGGCCAGCGATGCAAAGCGCTCTTGGGGCCATTGCCTTCCCGCGGCTGAAGCACCGGGGAAGAGCACAACGTAGGGCGATGTCGGAATCGACTCCGCGAGATCGCCCAGGCAGCCGGCGTCAATGGCACTCCCAAGCTCAGCGACCTTGGCCTGGTAGTTCGTTCCTGTAAGTTCGCGCACCACCCATGCATTTGCTTGCATTTCACCGTGCCCCTGAGGAGGGGCGGGGAGGAGCTTCGTGTAGAGCCTCCGGTCCGCGCTGCTCTCGATCCTCTGGGCAGTCCCGTGACCCAGTGCAACACCGATGCGTTCCGTCGCGCCCGTGACGCGAACCACAGCGTCGCCCATCTCCGCTTGCCGATTCATCGTGGGCTGAAGCACCGTGCCGAAGCTCGCTTGCCGTACCGAAGTCAGGAGCCTTCGACGATAACGTACGTTGTGTTTAAAGGCGTGCTGGTCCAGCGCGAGGACCTCATCGAAGACCGCCAGCTCTGAAGCGAAGCTGCTCCATGACGCGCTTCCCAGCAGTGTTACGTGCATGCCCTGCGACTTGAAATGCTCCACGATCGCCCGGGCGGCGTCTAGCCAAACGATGAAGTCTCCAATGTTGTCCAGCCGTACGATCAGGACCCGCTTGGGATCGGGCACAGCCGGGCGCAGCAGGGTGAAGCTGTCCGCTGCACGAAGCAGGCCTCGTCGGGCGGAAGCTTGCAAGGGCCGCAAGGAACGCGATAGCGCCCGTCGCACACGTGCTTCCATCGTCAATGACGGCGTCATGCCACCCGCCTTTGCAGAAGCATGCGGCCTAACTTGCGCACAGCACGCTGCGGTAGAGCGGGTGTATGCCACTGACTAAGCTGCTGGTCGATGGCGTCGAGCGATCGCGAAGGGATCATGGCTGTAGGGTGCGAAAGTGGAAAGGCAAGCCGACCGACCTCGATCTTTGGCGCGCCGTCCGGGTTCGTCGAGTGGGTTGCTCCCTCGCCAAAACCGATATTCCTCACCAGGTTGACCCGCGGTGTCACGGCAAGCGCACCGCGGCAGAGGTTGGTGTACATCCACTGGTAGTCCCACGTGTTTGGCCCATCGCCACGATGCATGCGGTCGAAGATCGCGGTCCAGTACCGTTGGGCGGAGCGTTCCGGAAAGACCTTCGCGAGGAGATCGCCCTTGCGTACTCTCGGCCAGGTTGTGAGGTGCTCATCGTATTCAGCCCAGGCATTGCGCCACGTCGCCCATCCCCAGATGTGGGTCATCTCGGAGAAGAAGTAGCTGTATGGCGTTTGTTCCCGGTCTGCGGAGTGGTTGAATCCTGTGATCATCGACACGCGGGCGTCGCCCCGGTACCGCACCAGCATCTCCTCACAGAAACGAAAGAAGCTCGGGTCCGGAACGATGTCGTCTTCAAGCACGATGGCTTCTTCCACCAGAGAGAAGGCCCAGTGCAGGCCACTGATTACCCGTCGCCGGCAGCCCAGGTTTTCGGGTGCGAACTCAGTCCGCACCTCGCAGGGCCACGTCACGGCTGTCGCGATCTGGCGCACTTCGTCGCAGAGTCTGTGCTCGCCTTCGCGCCCAGCCCTGGGTCCATCGGCCACCACAAGCAGTTGCGGCGGCCGCGCCTCCGCGATCCGGGCGAAGACCTCGCGGGTCAGCGCGGGCCGATTGAAGACGAGGAAGATCACCGGGGTCTGCAACTGCCAGTCCTGGTGCTGACGGACGTCATCCTGGAACTCCGGGTTCATCGACTGCTCCGTCACGTTACCTGCTCGAAGCCAGTAAACCGGATTGTTCCGGTATCCGAAAGACACATAGGTTGTAGACCTTGGCCCATTCGTGTCGTACTGGGGCAGCGCTAAGGGAACCGGCTCACTTGCCGATGAACACTCCAGTGCCCAAACGGGGGCATCAGTCCAGTCAACCAGGTGATCGATGATCAACGAGCGAACGCGCTCCTTCTTGCGTGCAACAGTGCTGTCTCACCTCGCGCTCTGCCTGTGTTTCCTGGCTGTGACACAGCTGTTGACCGGATGTGGCGCGGCATCCAGCGGCCTCTCTCTGTCCGCCGTTACCCTCACGCCCTCTGCCACGCAACTCAAGGTAGGTGAACACATCGGCTTTACTGCAAAGGGCGCGACAAACCCGTCCACGTGCGCCTGGAGTTCATCGGCTCCGGGTGTTCTGGTTCAAACGGACACAGGTGTCTTCCAGGCCCAGTCGGCCGGTAGCGCGACGGTGAGCGCGCTTTGCGGAGGCACAACCGCCTCCGCTGCCGTGGTGGTTGCCGGCCAGGTCTCGAGTCCGATCACCATCACTCGCGGAGGCACGTATTCAGGCACCTGGAGCAGTGATGACTGGCACACGCCTGCCGTTCGGATTCAGACGACCGACCCGGTGATCCTGCGTAACTCAACGATCACCAGCCGAGGTGATCTGATCTCGATTCCGCTCACGGGAGCCGGTGCGAACGTGACGATACAGAACGTGACCGGGACGGCGCTGGATCCCGGGGTTGCCGGCGTCCAGCGCGGCAACTTCGTCGTCGCGGAGGGTGTCGCCTCGCTCAGCGTGAAGCATTGCACGATGTCGGGCGTCCGTTTTGGTGTCAAGGTTCTCTCCTCCTCCGTAGGCAGCTTGCAGATCTCGGAGAACCTGGCGACCAATCTTGAGGATCGGACAAGCGATGGCAATGGTGGCTTCTTGAACGACCGTCCCGATCTAGGGCACTTTGTGATGCTGAACCAGGTTGTCGCACCGAATGGGGCGGAGATTGCCTGGAATCAGGTGACCGATACAGTCGGCCAGAGCTCTACCGAAGACGTTTTCAACATCTACAAAAGCCAGGGCTCGCCCGGAGCGCCCATCGTCGTTCACGACAACTACATGGAGGGGAACTCCTCTCCAGCCGTGGCCCAGTACACAGGGTCTGGGCTGATTGCCGATGGGGATTCTGCCGAGCCGGAGACCGCCTTCATCAACTTCGTTCATAACCAGGTGGTCCACACCGCAGGTTCGGGCGTTGAGATTGCTGCGGGGCACGACATCGTTGTCAATGGCAACCGGGTAGTCTCCTGCGGCGTGGACGCCGGCGGGAACTGGATCGCGGCTCCGTTCGTCAATGCCATCGTCGTTTGGAACTACTACGGGGTGCCGCGCTTCAGCAACATCGTTATCCAGGGCACCGCCGGCGGGATGCTGCGGCCGGACACCAACGGTGCGCCCATGATCGCCGACATCTGGCTGCGGACGGAGGACCTCGACGCCACCGATGCCGTAAAAGCTCAGGCCTTCACGGACCCTTGCCTCGTCGGTGGTCAGCTCAATCCTGCAGCTGAAGATACAGAACGCGCTTTCTGGCAGACCAAGCTTTCCAGGAACAACATCAAGCCGGGAGTTTGAAGGGAGAGCCCGCAACCTTGAAGCGAGTCGCAGGATCGTTCGCGATGGACGAAAGTTGCACGGTGCTGCCCCGTATGGGCGGGAACAGCTTGCGCCAGTCGCCCTTAGAATCCGGCCTAGCTTCAAGGGCGACGGCGCAGCAGGACATGGACCGGAACCCGGCTTGATCTTCTTCGTGCCGAGATTCGTGGATTGAAGTCACGGTCTGGCCCGCTCCGCTTCCAAGGTGAATCACAGGTGATGGCCCCGACAACACGCCCACTCAGCACGTCGAACATGCGCGTTGCTTTGTTGACGAACAGCCTTTCGCCGCACACGCTCCCTCTTTGCGAAGGAATAAGCAAGCGCATTCGCGAGCTGCGGGCATTTGTCTCCGCGCCCTCGGACACGTTTCACAACTTCCCGCGCCCACATGCCAGCTTCAAGATCGTCGTTCAGCGGTCGTTCAACGCCCTCCGGCTTCGTCATCGGACACACGAGTTCTCGATTCGGGAACAACTCCATCTTCCCCTGGACACGGTGCCCCAACTCATTCGTTACAAGCCGGACGTGATCCTGTCCGGCCAGTTCGGCGCGCGAACCATGTTTGCAATCCTGTACCGGATGTTCCGCCCCCAAGTACGGCTGATCCTTTGGGCTGCCCTCTCCAGCCACACCGAGCGGGAGCGCAGCCAGCTGCGCCGTGGGCTACGACGCTGGATGCTGCGACGCGTAGATGGAGCCTTTGTGAATGGCCGGAGCGGGGAAGAATACCTGAGAACGCTCGGCTTTTCCGGACCCGCGTGCAGAATTCCCTACACCATCGATGACACCCTGTTTCGGTCGGATGGCTACCACCCGCAGCAGCAGGAACTTCGGCTTCTCTTCTGTGGGCGGGTTGATTCAACGAAAGGCGTTCTGCGTTTTTGCCGAGTGCTGCACCGTTGGTGTGCGGATCACCCTGAACGCCGAGTCCGCCTGCAAATTATCGGCGATGGTCCGGATTGCGGTTCCATCCAGGCCCTGCCACCTCTTCCCAATCTGAGCTTCCATCTGCTACCAAGAATGGATCAAAAGGAACTGGCACGCCACTATCAAAACGCTGACATCTTCGCCTTTCCGAGCCTCATGGACGAATGGGGCGTGGTGGTGAACGAGGCGATGAGCGCCGGGCTTCCTATCCTGGGGAGCATCTACAGCCAGGCTGCCGTGGAACTCGTCTCAGACGGAGCCAATGGTTGGCTATGCGATCCGAAGAGTGAACGAAACATCTACGAAAGCCTGGACCGTGCTCTGTCAACCTCTACAGAGGAGCTCCACAGCATGTCCGCGTACGCCCGATGTACGGTGAACGAAATCACGCCAGAAGCAATCGCGGAGCGTGCCGTTCGGGCCATCGCTGACGTATGCGGCGTCCACTCTTCCCAAAAGCCCGCATCCTCACCCGAGATCTCACTCACACGAGCCACGGCGATCCCCGTCCCTTGAAAATACTCATCGCCCACAACCGGTACCAGCAACTGGGAGGCGAAGACCAGGTTGTGCAGGCAGAGGCGGCCATGCTGGAACGCCGTGGTCTCTGCGTGAAGCAGTTGCCCTTCGACAACGAGGCTATCAACGGATTCGCAGGTCAAGTGAGGGCGGCCGCCTATTGCTTCTTCTCTCCCTCCGCCTACCGGCGAGTGCAGCAGGCCATACGGTCCTTTGAACCGGACGTTCTTCATGTCCACAACTTCATGCCGACACTGTCCCCCGCCGTCTTCTTCGCTGGTCGACGGGGCCGCGTTCCCATTGTGCAAACCCTGCACAATTACCGGCTGATCTGCGCGAAGGGAACGTTGTACCGCGACGGACAGCCATGCGAACGATGCTCTGATCAGAACTCCTTTCTGCCGGGTGTCGCCTTGGGCTGCTACCGCGGCAGCCGCCTGGGCAGCGCGGTCGTAGGGGGCACCATGGCGCTACACGCAGGCTTGGGGACTTGGCAAAACCGTGTCGATCGCTACATTGCACTGACCGATTTCGCGGCAAGGAAGCTGGGCAGCGGACGCGTCCCGTCTGACCGTATTCGTGTCAAGCCTAACTTCGTTCCGGATCGCGGGATCGGCTCAGGAGAGGAGCCGGTCGCACTTTTTGTTGGTCGGCTTAGCGAGGAAAAAGGCATCGCTACTCTGCTTGAGGCTGATGCGGCAGGCGCGCTGCCTCTCCCAGTGATCCTCGTAGGCGACGGTCCCTTGCGCGACCAGGTGGAGGCCGCGTGCGCGCGTCCGGGAAGTCGCCTGACCGCGGTTGGACATCAAAGCTCGGCCCAGGTGCTCGAGCGCATGAAGCGCGCGGCGGTTCTTCTCGTGCCGTCCGTTTGGTATGAGGGTTTTCCAGTTTCCGTGGTGGAAGCGCTGTCCGTGGGCCTTCCCGTCATCGCCTCCAACCACGGCGGTCTGCCGGAGATCGTGCCTGATGGGGAGTGCGGTTTGCTGCACATCCCCGGGGTAGCTGCCTCTTTGGTTGCAGCCATGCGCGCCTTCTGCGCCATGTCCGTCGAACAGAAGTTGAAGCTGCGCATTACCTCACGAAAGCGTTATATGGATCGCTACAGTGAAGCGATAAATTACGAGCAGTTGGTAGACATCTATGCCGAAGCGGCTGCAGCAGCAGAGCACCATAGAAAGCCAGTCCGCCTTGCCTCAGACTCGACTGTTCTCCCGGAAGAAGCGGGAACGGACCTCCAGTTTGGACGGTGAAGCTTCCAGAAAGCCGCGGCTTGCCGTGCTGGTGAATACGGTTGCGCCATACCGGCTCGCCTTATACGCAGCGCTCGCCAAACACTTTGAAACGGTGGTGCTGCACGGTGGTTACGAGCCCAATCGGAACTGGAAGATCAAGTCAGGCCCTGCGTTTCAGTCGCGCAAAGTCTGGACCCTGCAGCTGCCCACGCGCAAGAGAACGGGGACGGATGGGGTTTGTGACACCTGTTACGTCCACTTGAACTTTGGCCTGCTTTGGGAACTTCCCAGGTTCCGCCCCGAGTTCCTTATCTCCAACGAACTGGGGATGCGTACCCTGATCGCCCTTGCATACGCGCGGCTCGCACGGATTCCCTTATGGGTCTGGTGGGGCGGCACGCTGCACTCCGAGCGGAACGTCAGCAGGGGAAGAAAGCTCTTACGGCGGTTCATCACACGTGAAATCGATCGCTGGATTAGCTACGGCGTCACCTCGACGGAGTACCTCGAAAGCCTCAACGTGCCCCGCGAGCACATCCTGCAGATACAGAATTGTGTCGAGCAGGAGCGCTTTCAGATCGAGCCCCGGACAGCGGGAGATTGGTTTCCCGACAGTCCTTCCCCTCTGATCCTGTCTACCGGACAGTTGATCAAGCGCAAGGGGATGGACAAACTTATCCAGGCATGCGGCAGGATGACCAGACAAGGCCACAGTTTCACGCTCGTTCTGGTCGGGTCGGGTTGCGAGTACGAAGCCCTTCTAGCTTTGGCGAAGGAGAATGGGCTCGAACACTTCCACATCCTTCCGGAACAGCCGCAGGTTGTCCTTAACCAGCTCTACCGACGAGCGAATGCGTTTGTCTTTCCGACGCTGGAGGATGTGTGGGGGCTTGTGGTGAATGAGGCGCTCTGGGCGGGGTGCCCAGTGCTTTGTTCTACGTATGCCGGGTGCGCTCCAGAGATCGTTCCTGAAGGCAACATCTTCGATCCTATGTCCCCGGAGAGCTTCGATGCAGCGCTTGCCAAGATATTCAATGGTTCCTTGGTGGCAGCATCAGCCTCCGTTGGCTCGATGCGGACTCACCAGCAAGTTAGCGCCGAACTCCTGGATGCGCTACTGACAGATACGCCTCGCCAGCCGGAACATGGCATAAGTGCTTCCATCCAGGGCCAGGAACAACCTATATGTTCTCTCTAGCGTATTCCGGGCGCCCGGCCTCCCAACCCGACGATTGTCTGCAAGTTACAGAACCAATCTGCCGTTTCACGCTGACATCCGCGCCACACTCGCGACCGCCCAATCCCACTCACCAGGTCATTGTCTTCACCTGGCACTCGCAAAGTCCGGAAGCACCGGTTGAGTCACTTTGAATGCCTGAACTTCTAGAGCACGCGAATCTACATCTTGCACTTGTTCAGCGGCAGCCGGACCGCTTGTTTCCCGACACGTGCCCAGTGCTGGGCGTACCCTTGGGCGCCACAACTTTGCAGCGAACGGTGGAACTGGTCAATCACTGGATCGCTACAAGCACGCGTCCTCGTCTGATTACATTCGCCAACGTACACATGGTGGTTGAAGCACAGCTTCGCCCAGCATTTCACCAGATCCTCAACGAGACTGACTTGAATTGCCCGGATGGGGCTCCTGTCTACTGGCTGCTGAAGTTGCGGGATGAAGGTGCCGAAAAAATCTCCGGGCCGGACTTCCTGCCGATGTTCTGCGAGCAATCGGTGGAGTTAGGACACCGGCACTTTTTCTACGGAGGGGCAGAAGGCGTTCCCGAGCAGGCCGCGGAAGCTCTGCGCACCCGCTACCCCGGCATTAACATCGTGGGTCATCATGCGCCGCCATTCCGCGAACTTACCGACTCCGAAGCTGACCTGATGATCGAACGAATCAACGCGGCCCAACCTGACGTGGTCTGGGTAAGCCTGGGATGCCCGCGGCAGGAGATCTGGCTGCACAAGTATGGCCGTCGGTTGAACGCCAAAGTGGTCCTTGCGGTCGGGCAGGCCACAGACATCATGGCCGGCGTAAAATCACGCTGCCCTTCGTCGGTGAGCAAGCTCGGATTCGAGTGGGTATACCGGCTGGTAAAAGATCCGCGCCGTCTTTGGAAACGCTACCTTGTAACGAATTCGCTCTTTGTTCTGCTACTGCTGCGAAGCAAGTTGACCGGCGCGTACTCGGACTAATCCATTGCAGCAGCCTACTTGAGCTTGGTTTCCTTAACCAGCAGCGCCGAGAACACCCTCTATTCGGCATCCGACGGCTTTTTCGCTCCGGGAAGAGGATCCGGTGAACCAACGTCGTCGTCCAGCTTCCCGTATTGCCTGGAGAGTCGCTCGATCAACCAATTGAGTAGCTTCAAGACACTCGCCATCTCTGCCCCTGCTCTGTCCAGAGAATACGGCAGGGGTCACGAGAACTGTTTGCCGGGTACAAATACGGGCGAGGACTGCAGCCTCGCCCGTAAAACGTATGTGCCGAATTCCGACCTTGGAACAACGCGCCACGGCACTTCGTGGCGCGTTAGCCCACCACCCTGTACCCGAGTTGGAAGGGGTTCGCCGCCAGAACACCCAGCAGGTACCAGCCCGTCGCGCCGATGTGCAGTGAGGGCCCATAGGTGTAGCCAAAGCCCGTGTCGAGAAGACTCGTAGCGGCGACCAGACCTTCGCCCCGGGGAATCGGCTTGCCGTTCACGGTCTTACCCACCCCCAGTTCCGACTGCGCCAGGATGCACTGATGGGTAAGGCCTGAGGCGGTTTCAAGGTCAGCAAACAGGCCGAAGATGTTGTCCCGTCCACGAAGCACACGGGCTACGAGCGCGGCGATCATGTGCCCTGTGCCCTCCAACCAGACAGCATGGGGATCAAAGGCGGTTGTGGTCAGGCTTGCTGTGTCGAAGACGAGACCGTGAATGCGTTCGTTGCCGGTCAGAGCACTGTCCGGAGCCGACGGTGTGTCCGTTGCCTCCAGATTCTTGAGCGCCCAGTCGATCGTCCCGCGGTACGCGTTGTTCTCCAAGGCAAGGTAGGACCACGTCTGGCAGTCTTCCGGGATCGGCGACGTGTTGATCGTGACCTGATCACCTTGGGTGCCGGTGTAGAAGAAAGGACCCGCCGGGTTATACATTGCGATCACGAACTTCAGCGCGTGCTGTGCCAACTCTGACCAGGTCATGTTGATCGACGCGGACTTGGCATTGCCGGTCAGCTTGCTGAGCATAGTGAAGAAGGCGTACGTGTCGATGTTGTGTTCAGTGGATTTGCCGTTGGTCGAAGGCTGCGAGACGTTCACGTTGTTGATGTACGCAATGACCGCGCCGAACTTGAACCCGCCCGGACCAGCGGTGTCATAGGTGTTGGAGACGATCCAGTTCGCAACCAGCAGGGCTCCAGTTAGAAAGCGACTCTGCTTCGTGCGCGCGTACAGCTGTGCCAGAGCCATGCCCGCCCATGCCTGGTCCCCCGTGGAACTGCTGTAGAAGTAGTGCGGCGCCGCAGCTGGTTGGACATAGGCTCCGCTGCCATCCGTCGCAGGCTTGCCTACGAAGAAGGCCTGCGGAAAGCGCCCGTCGTTGATCGGAAAGGGGTAAGGATGCGCCTGCCCGTACAGCAGACCGTCACCGAGCACGAGGGCGCGCTCCAACAACTCCGGGTTCTCGCTGGCGAGGTACGCGTGGATCGCCACGGCGTTGTCGTAGGTGAAGGCTGTGTCTTGCAGCGCTTCGTCGCTGTAGCTCTGGGTCAGCCGGACCGTGCTGCCCGTGGCATAGGCGTCCATCATGAAGTTCTGGAAAGCAAACGCGCGCTCGATGGAGGTACCGAGAGAACGTACGCCGTTCGCCACGGGCTCGCTTTGCGCCGCGGCGGGAGAGCCCGAAAGCAGGTACGGTGACGTCGCCGCAGCGACGGTTACGGCCGGCGCATACGCAAGCAGCGCACGGCGGGATAGGGACAGTTTTGCCATTGACGAGAATCCTCCTGGAGAAGCGTCGGCCAATATACGCCCACGTCGACAGCGAAGAACAGTAAGCGGCCTCCTCGACAGCCAACGGCTGGAGCAGGTTGGAGGGCCCACAAGGAACTCAAGGAACTATTGCTTGTCGATCACGGCCTCGGGTCTTTGGGCGTACTCTGCCCAGGAGCCGTCGTAGAGGCTGACCGTTTGGGCGCCGCACCGTTGGAGCCCCAATGCGAGCACAGCGGCCGTCACTCCGGAACCGCAGCTAGTCGTGATCGGTTGCTCCAGGTTCACTCCCCGCGAGACAAAGACTTCCCTCAGCTGGTCTGCGGTCTTCAATCGACCGTTGCTCAGAATCTCCGTGTACGGCACATTCACAGCCCCGGGCATGTGGCCTGAGCTGATGCCCGGACGTGGCTCGGGCGCCGTGCCCGCAAATCGGCCCGCTGATCGCGCATCCAAGACCTGGCCCCCATGCCGCAGTAGCGTCTGCACCTGATCGAAGTCCCGCACCGCATCGGCGTTCAGCGTTGCGTCAAAAGCAGCACGGTCTCGGATAACTGGACCGCTCTCTACTTCATACCCGGCATCGGTCCACGCCTTGAGCCCGCCGTCCAACACACACACCGCGCGGGCACCCATGGTCCGCAGCATCCACCACGCGCGCGGTGCGGAGAAGACGCCCTCCTGCTCATAGACCACGATCGTCATGTCGCTGCCAATGCCCAGCGATGCCATACTCTCCGCGAAGACCTTCGGCGGCGGCAGCATGTGAGGCAAGGGTGTGTTGCGGTCGGAGAGCGCTTCGATGTCGAAGAAGACGGCTCCTGGAATGTGCGCGGCGAGGTATCGGGCATATGTGTCCACAGCCGGGAGGATACCCACCGGCGGTAGTGTGGCATCCAACACGGCCACGTTCCCGTCCTGCATACGCGCCGCCAACCACGAAACGGAGACTAACGGATCCATGCCCCTCAGCTTACCTGTCCTTCCAAACTGGCTCACAACACGGGAGAAAACAAATCATCATCACGGGTTTCAGGGATCATGAACAGGCCAAGAAGCGTGAGCACTGCAGAGCACGCCAGGTAGTAGCCCACGTACTTCAGTCCGTAGTGCTTGGCCAGCCATGTAGCGATGTACGGTGCGACCGACGCTCCAAGGATGCCGGCGATGCTGAAGGCCAGCGAGCTCCCGGTGTAGCGCACCGGCGTCGGGAACAGCTCAGAGACAACCGTACCCAACGGGCCGTAGGTGAAGCCCATCAAGCCCAGGCCGATCACCATCATGGTCACCACGCCCGTCGTGCCCCCGTTAAACAACGGTGCCAGCAGGAAGCCGAACAGGCCGATCAACACGGTTACGGCGATCATCACAGGTTTGCGTCCACGCTCTGCGATCAGCGCCGCCAGGGGGATGGTGAGCGCGAAGAGCACGACACCGGCAAGTTGAATGAGCAGGAACTTGCTGCGGCTATAGTGAAGCGCGGTCGTGCCCCAGGATAGCGCAAAGACGATCATCAGGTAGAAGATGACGAAGGTCGCCAGGCACACCAGGATGCCCGCGATCAGCGCCCGCCCGTGCCTGCGCAGCACCTCCATCATGGGTGCGGCGACGCGCTCTTCGCGCTGCATGGAGGCGAGGAACACGGGAGTTTCCGTCAGCGTGAGTCGCACGTACAGCCCGAGCAGCACCAGCACCGCACTGGCGAGGAACGGCAGCCGCCAGCCGAACGCAAAGAACTGCGCATCCGTAAGCAGTCGCGAGAGCACCAGGAACACGCCCGCGGACAGCAGAAAGCCCAGCGGTGCGCCAAGTTGCGGAAACATTCCATAGAGCGCGCGCTTGTTGGGCGGAGCGTTCTCCACGGCGAGCAGGACAGCACCGCCCCACTCGCCGCCAAGGCCGATGCCCTGCCCGAAACGGCAAAGCGCCAGCAGCAACGGCGCCATGAAGCCGATGCTCGCATGCGTTGGCAGCACACCGATGAAGAACGTTGAAATACCCATGGCGAGCAGTGCCAGCACCAGCGTTCGCTTCCGTCCAATGCGGTCGCCGAAATGCCCGAAGAGCGCAGAGCCGATAGGGCGCGCCAGGAACGCAATGCCGAAGGTCGCAAGCGAGGCCAGCGTAGACGATGCAGGGTCCGTCGCCGGGAAGAAGAGTTTCGGAAACACCAGCACGGCGGCCGTCGCGTAGATGTAAAAGTCGAAGAACTCCACCGTGGTGCCCACGAGGCTGGCGAATAAAACCTGCCGGGGCGTGTTCATTGGTTTGCTCGGCGTTTGCTCACTCATCTTCACGCCACTGTACCCGACCTGTGACGTTCCTGGCGCTGTGACGCTGTCCACAACCCACGGACCCCGGCACCCGGATAGCATCATCCCATGGCGTCCACGCAAACTCACCCGCAGGCCGGTCCCGCAGCGGAACCTGTACGCACGAATTGGGCCGGCAACTACACCTTCGGGGCGCAGCACCTGTCGGTGCCGGCGAATGTCCAGGAACTACAGGCTCTGATCCCGACGCTGCAACAGACCAAGAGCGTGGGCACGCGGCACTCCTTCAACCACATCGCGGACACACCCGGTACCCACGTCGACTTGTCGCGCTTCAAAGCCATGTCACTCGACGCAGCGGCAGGTACAGTGACCATCGGTGGCGGAGTCACCTATGGTGAGCTTGCCCCGTGGCTCCATGCGCAAGGTTTCGCCGTGCACAACCTCGCGTCCTTGCCGCACATCTCGGTCGCCGGTGCCTGCGCGACAGCGACGCATGGATCGGGCCTTCACAACGGCTGCCTCGCGACCGCGGTCAGAGCGCTGGAGTTCATCGACGGTAACGGCGAGCTCATCACACTATCCCGCGAGACCACGCCGCAGGAGTTCCGCACTGCCGCAGTGCACCTCGGCGCCTTGGGCGTAATGACCAGCCTTACGCTGGACGTCGTGCCCGCATTCGACGTCGCCCAGACTGTGTACGAGAACCTGAGCTTCGACCAGTTCCCGCAGAACCTGCGCGCCATCCTCGGAGCGGCGTACAGCGTCAGCCTCTTCACCGATTGGCAGGAGCACCGTGTCACGCAGGCGTGGGTAAAGCGAAGGCTCAGCGCCTCCGAAGAGCTGGAATCAGCGAACGACTTCTTTGGCGCGACCAGGCAGACAACGAAGCTGCATCCGCTGCCTAACCTCTCTGCAGAGCACTGCACAGAGCAGCTCGGTGTGCCCGGCCCCTGGTACGAGCGGCTGCCCCACTTTCGGCTCGACTACACGCCCTCGGCCGGCGCGGAGCTACAGACCGAGTACTTCGTCCCGCTCGACCACGGGCCTGAAGCAATCCGTGCCGTCGAGCAGCTTCGCGATCGCATCTCGCCGCACCTGATCATCAGCGAACTGCGGGCCGTTGCCGCCGACGACCTGCCGATGAGTATGGCATTCCGCCGTGAGTCGCTTGCCTTTCACTTCACCTGGAAGCAGGACCTCGAACCCGTGCTAGCGCTCCTTCCCGCCATTGAGGCGCAGCTTGCACCCTTTGCCGTGCGTCCGCACTGGGCCAAGCTCTTCACCGTTGCCCCCGCGGATCTCCGCAAACTTTACGCGGAGTTTGAGGCCTTCAAGGACTTCCTCAACAGGCATGACCCGCGAGGGCGGTTCCGCAACGCGTACCTTGCAGAGCTCCTCGGCGCTTAGGCGCCAGCCGACATGCGGCACGTGTCACTTGACTCCCAGGCTCTCCTCCTTGAGCCTCAGGCACTGCATCTATCCGGTTCCCACGAGGCCTCATGCTCAAGTTGCTGCGCCGTTTGTTTGCGGTAGTTCTGTGCTGCGTGCTCCTCAGCAGCCCCCGTCCAGCGCACGCCGATAGCCTGCATACGATCGCCGTAGAAGTCATCGTCGGCGTCGTTGCGGTGTCTGCGGCGATCACTGTCGGCATCGTGCTTGCAATCAAGCACCACCCTTCGGTGAAGGGCTGCGCCGCGAACGGCCCGGACGGCTTGCAACTCACCAACAGCGAGGGTCAGACGTACCTGCTGATCGGCGACGTGGGGGGACTGAAGGCGGGCGATCGAATACGAGTCTCCGGCAAGAAGCAAAAGAAGGCGACGCCCGCGCAAAAGTTCATCGTCGAAAAATCCAAGGTCTACGGTCCATGCCCCGCAGGCGCCACGACGTAGCGCGTCTTCGCTCCCTGCGCAGCCATGACGGACACCGCAGGACTAGCGTCTGCGGAGCAGCACTACGAGCAGGACGACCATGACCAGGAGCCCCAGGCCTCCCGGCCAGATGAAAAAGCCGCCCCGGCTGCTGCCACCAACCACCACGCAACCGTCAAGCCCCGTGCAGAGCGCCATTACCACCAGCGTCCGCAGCAGCACGCCTCCAGTGCCGAAGCCGCGGCTCGTCTCGGTGTAGGTGTGAGTGTCGGTGCTGTCCATGATCTCTCCTGTAGCTTGCGATGGCCCTCGCATTATTTCTCGCTGCTGGGCGGCGTCAGGCCCTTCAGGCGCATATAGAGCGCCAGCGTCGCGTATTGCTCATTGTCGTGCGAGACGGTGCCCCACATCAGACCAACGCGCGAGCGTTTGCCGGTTGGTCCCACTTGCACCATCTCGGTCAGATTCGCGTCCGTGAGCGACGCGAAGGCCTTGTCGCATTCGGCAAATGAGCCCCCCAACGCCCCTACGATGGCGGCCTTGTCTGCGGTCTCCGGCGGCACCGCAGGCAGCGACGCAGCCGTGCCGTTCACCGCGCCGCATGAGCGCAGCTGCGCCTCCGTCACGTGGTTCACTACGCGGGCAAAGGTGCGAATGTCTGGCGTCGGCCTGTAAGGGTAGCCTTCGGGGGGCATGTTGTTGGCGGCCTTCAGAATGTTGGCCTTCAACGCGTTGTAGGAACGCTGTACCTCCGCCGCAGGGCCGGCCGGTCCGGTCGCCGCCTGCTGTGCCCGTGTTGCCAAACCAACGGTCGCCACCGCAACCGCGACCACCATTGCTACCCCTACGCTTGCCTTTGTTCCGCGCACACTGCCTCCATTGACCGTCCAGAACAGCCTACTCGCAGCGACTACCTGGGCGCCCGAAAAGTGCGGCACGAATGCGGAGTCGCCTCGTTCTGGAAAGCGAATGCGGCGAATCGCCCCAAGCGGGGCTGTTGCGACAGGCACCAGCGTAAGATGTAGCCATTCGGAGGCGCACATGGCGAGCGCAACCCTTGTTCCGGTCCTCGAATACCTGAGTACCACGTACCGGCCCGACTGCGACTTCGTGGATGGCGAACTGAAGAAGAGAAACGGGGGGAGCAGCCACACGCAAGCATTCAGGGCATCTTGATTGCCCTGTTTCACTCCAACCGCGACATGTGGCAGATTCGCGCGCTACCCGAGCAGCGCGTTCAAGTGACCACGACACGCTACCGGATCCCGGATGTCTGCGTCCTACGTCGCTCCGATCCTAAAGACCCGATCATCGCAAGGCCTCCGCTGCTTTGCATCGAGGTTCTCTCCAGAGACGACACCGTGCGAGAACTGCAGGAGCGAGTCAACGATTACAGTGCAATGGGCGTCCCCCATGTCTGGGCCGTCGATCCGCTGCTGCGTGTCGGCTATGTCGCTTCGCCGCGCGTCTTTATACAACCAGAAGAAGTGGCGTACTGCGCGTTCCGGACACAGCCATTGCGGTTCAGTTGGCGGAGATCTTCAAAGAGATGGACGAGATGTAGGGTCTTCAGGCCTCGTCGAGGATCTTATGATCAACCTCCCGCGATCGCCCCAATGATCAAAAACGGCTCTGCACCGCGTGCCACAGCCTCGGGAACAAGGTCGTCCTGCGCCAGGTGCGAGAGGTCCTCCTGGCAGGCAAAAAAGCGGATGAAGGCCCGCCGCTTCCCTGTCCCATGATCGCGAATGCAGCCCTCGAGCATGGGGTAGCGCCCCTCCAGGGCGTCGAGGATGCTCCGCTGCGTCACCGGCGATTCCACGGGCAAGGACAGGGTGTGGGCGCAGCCGGCCAATCGGCAAAGATTGGCCGGCACTTCTACTTGCACCGTGGTCGTCACGCCAGTGTCTGCGCCTCCACCGAGAGCACCGCCGGCAGATCCCGCACAATCGCGTCCCATGAATCGCCTCCATTCGCCGACGCATACACCTGGCCGCCGGTGGTGCCAAAGTACACGCCACAGTCGTCCAGCTTGTCCACTGTCATCGCATCGCGCAGCACGTTCACGTAGCAGTGTTCCTGCGGCAGGCCTTTGGTCAGCGGCTCCCACTCGTTGCCGCCCGTGCGGCTGCGATAGACGCGCAGCTTGCCCTCCAACGGAAAGTGCTCGGAGTCGCTCTTGATCGGCACCACGTAGACCGTCTCCGGCTCATTCGAATGCACATCAATCACGAAGCCAAAATCGGTCGGCAGATCGCCGCTGATCTTGTGCCAGTTGTCGCCCGCATCGTCCGAGCGCATCACGTCCCAGTGCTTCTGCATAAACAATGTCTGCGGCTTGCCCGGGTGCATCGCCACATGGTGGACGCAGTGGCCTACCTCCGCCGTAGGGTCCGGGATGTACTTGGAGTACAGACCACGGTTGATCGGCTTCCAGCTTTCCCCACCATCATCGGTGCGAAACGCCCCCGCCGCGGAGATCGCGATGAAGATCCGCTTCGGATCAGAGGGGTCCAGGATGATCGTGTGCAGGCACATGCCGCCCGCTCCCGGCTGCCACGCCGGGCCAGTGCCGTGCTTACGCAAGCCGCTCATCTCGGCCCATGTCTCGCCGGCATCGGTGGAGCGAAACAACGCCGCATCCTCCACGCCCGCGTACACCGTCTCCGCATCGGTCAGCGAGGGCTCAAGATGCCAGATTCGCTTGAACTCCCACGGATGCGCTGTTCCGTCGTACCACTGGTGGGTGCCCGGGACGCCATCGTACGGCAGTTTGTTGGATACCGCTTTCCACGTCTCGCCGCCGTCATCCGAGCGCTGCACCACCTGCCCAAACCACCCCGAGGTCTGCGAGGCGTAGATCCGGTTCGGATCCACTGGCGACCCCTTCAAGTGATACAACTCCCATCCCGCGAAGTGCGGCCCGGAGACCTTCCAGTCCTTGCGCGTTCCATCTGCCGTCAACACAAACGCGCCCTTGCGCGTCCCCACCAGCAAGCGAACCTTACTCATACCTTCGATCCTTTCGATCCTTCGTTTAGGGGCCCGGTGGATCTAGCGAAGGGCGGCAGGATGGGCGTGGGATCCCGCTCGTTCCACCGCCGGTAGGTCTCAGCCAGCACGGCGGCACGGTTGGCCTCCATGTGGGTCATCACGCCGCAGGGAGCGCCCGTTTGCTCATATTTTGCGGCCCACAAAAGCAACTCCAGCAACACCGGCGCAAAAGCAATGCCCTTCTCTGTAAGCCGGTAAAGCACACTACGCGCATCCTCGGGGTCGCGTTCCGAAGCGACCATTCCGGCCTCCGCCAAACGGCGCAACCGGTCCGCGAGCACGTTGGTCGCGATGCCCTCGCCGGAATGCAAGAACTCGCCGAAGGTTTTATATCCGCGCACCATCATGTCCCGGATCAGCAACAACGACCAGCGGTCGCCGAAGATCTCCAACGAAACGCTGACCGGGCAGCCGGAGCGACGTCGGGAGTTGCTTCTGAGGGTCACGCCAGCAACGTAGTGGAATTCACTTGCAAATTGCAAGTGAATTCTGCTCAGATGCTCCCGCTGCAAGCACCAGGCCCTACCCCGGCCTGAAACCCTGGACTTTGAGGACCCACCGTGAGCGCCTTTGCTACCACGCCCCGCATCATGCCGTTTCTTTGGTTCGACTCCAACGCCGAAGAGGCCGTTGAGTTTTACCTGACCGTGTTCCGCAACTCGCGCCGCCTGGACCGACTCGCGACCGACCCAATTCCGCAGAACCCCAAGGGCGGTGTGCTGACCGTTGCCTTCGAACTGGACGGTCAGCGCTTCGTCGCGCTGAATGGTGGACCGATGTACACCTTCAACGAAGCAGTCTCGTTCGTGATCCGCTGCGACGATCAGGACGAAGTGGATGACTACTGGGGCAAGCTGACGGAGGGAGGGTCGGAAGGTCGATGCGGTTGGCTGAAGGACCGCTTTGGCGTGTCATGGCAGGTGGTGCCTACCCGTGCGCTCGAGTTGATGCGCCATCCCAAAGCCTTGCAGGCCATGATGGGAATGAAAAAGTTCGACATCGCCACAATGGAGCGTGCCGCTGCTTCATAGCTCGAACTCACGCCAGGCGCTCCGCCCAAAGAGGCGGACTTGTATTTTGCCCAGATCGCTTCCGAGCGGCCTGGGCATTTCTTCGGCGACGAGGTTAGTGGGCAGGTGTCACGCGAACCAGTGACCGGACGCTACCGGACGTGTATGCCCAGGCATCGCGCAGCATAACGCCGTAAACGCAAAGCAGCCGGCGCAGGGTCATCCCTGTAATTTCTACCTCGAGGTATCCTTCGGCCATCTCCTGGTCAACCTTCGCGAACATGCCTTTGGAGTGCTGGAGTGACTCCTTGAACTGACGGCGGCGTGTGTATTGGGACATGACGATCACCTTTGCAGATCGGGGTGTGTACACCGGGCAAACGGCCCCGGTAACCGGGTGGAAGTCCGCTAAAGGGGCGGCGGAGACAAGAGAGCGAAAGGGGAGAATCCGGGCTGCCAAGAAAGTTTCTCCGGGTCGGCGCGCGGTCATGGGGCCATGCGACGAAATCTTGCCGAGAAACAGGGCCGGGCTGATTGGCGCCGATCCACTGTTCCTCAAGCTGATGTTGAGCATGCGGGAACCCCGGGTGGGTCCACTATCCCTCTTAGGTGGGGGATGTTGACGGGGGTGCTATCCCGCGCTGCGACCTTTGGAACAGGCAAAACCGCCGCGTTACACTCATTCCCATGCCAGTCCGCAGCGAACTGCCCCTCGCCGAAGTCGACCCCGAGATCGCCCGAGCGATCGAAAACGAGACAGTCCGCCAACACGACGGCCTCGAAATGATCGCCAGCGAGAACTTTGTCTCGCGCGCCGTGCTCGAAGCAGCAGGCTCCGTCTTCACCAATAAGTACGCAGAAGGCTACCCCGGCAAGCGCTACTACGGCGGCTGCGAGTACGCCGATGTGGTCGAAGATCTCGCCCGTGCGCGCGCGAAGCAGCTTTTTGGCGCCGATCACGCCAACGTGCAGCCACACTCCGGCTCCCAGGCCAACGCCGCCGCGTACATGACGCTGCTGGAGCCCGGCGACACCATCCTCGGCCTCGACCTGGCCCACGGCGGCCACCTCACCCATGGTCACAAGCTCAACTTCTCCGGCAAGCTCTACCGCATCGCAGGCTACAAGGTTCGCCAGGACACCGAGACCATCGACTACGACCAACTCGAACAACAAGCCGAGCTGGACAAGCCCAAGCTCATCGTCGGCGGCGGCTCGGCGTACCCTCGCCAGTTCGACTTTCCCCGCCTGCGCCAGATCGCGGACAAGGTCGGGGCGAAGCTGCTGATCGATATGGCCCACTTTGCCGGCCTGGTCGCCGGGGGCGCCCACCCCTCGCCGGTGCCGCACGCCCATGTCGTCACAACAACCACCCACAAAACCCTGCGCGGCCCCCGGTCCGGCCTGATTCTCTGCAACGGGGACCTCGCCCAGGGCATGGACCGCAGCGTCTTCCCCGGCCAGCAGGGTGGGCCCCTGGTCCACGTCATTGCGGCCAAGGCTGTTGCCTTCGCCGAGGCACTCCGCCCCGAGTTCAAGGTGTACGCCGCCCAGATCGTCCGCAATGCCAAGGTCCTCGCCGAGGCGCTGGCCCAGCACGGCTTCCGCGTCATATCCGGCGGCACCGACACCCACGTCGTCCTTATCGACGTGTTCAACAACGGTGCTGGCATGCTGGGGTCCGAGGCCGAACATGCCCTGGGGCAGGCCGGCATCACGGTCAACAAGAACGCCATCCCCTACGACACCAACCCGCCCATGAAGCCCTCCGGCATACGCCTGGGCACCCCCGCGCTGACCACCCGCGGCATGGCCGAGGAGGAGATGCGCATCATCGCCGGCTGGATCGCGGATGCGCTGACCCACCGCAACGACGAAGCCCGCCTCCGCGACATCCGCAACCGCGTCCGAGATCTCGCCGAGGAGTTCCCCCTCTACGGCTGGCTACGGCATGAGGAAGCCGCGGCCCTGCTGGCCTGACAAAGACCTGCTTCATGAAGAAAGCCGGCAGAGGGAGTGACGCTCAGCACCAGAGGCTGATCGGTAGGTGTAATTGGCAATGTACGAGATGCCGACTTATCGGCCAGCTGAGAGAACAGCGCTGTTCAGACTTGCGCATCAGTATGCGGACTCGCTCTCGGGAAGGTACCGACCTACTTGGCCGCCTTCGTGCCATCACTGAGGGTCAGAACGGATATGACCAAGTAAGACTAGGGATATGCGAGACGCTTGGACATGGCCTTTTTTCACGGGCACGCCTTGTGCCGCAGCTCGTTTGCAATGAAATAGTGTCATTTGGTTCCGTAAGTGGCGGAGTCCTCCTACCCGTCAGTGGGGTGGCTACGGGCTCCGGCTCGGACCACAGTCTCTCGATTGGACAGCGAGCATACCATGAGCACGGTTGATCGTGCCTTATTGGCCACTGGTCGTCTTTCACCGAGAGTCGGCAAGTGCCTAAAAAGCATGGGGATTTCCATTTGGAACCGCCGTTTCTCGCCAGGTTCTCGGTTCCCTGATCCTCCGTTTCTTACGACTAACTGGGTTCTGGTCTTTCGATCGGTCCTGGGTGGCTCCCACAGGCTGGGCTCGACTTAGTGACTGCTTTCATCCAGCTCTTTGCGGTCTCTTCAACAGTCCAGATCGCATCCGGTTCCGCTTTTGGGCCACAGTGCACGGCGGAATACACGACCGCTAGGTCCTTGTCAGCAGAGAAGCCAACTGCCGAGAGCGCAATGTAAGCTCGCTCGGAACTCCTTTGCAAAAGTCCTCCACCCAGCAAGGGCTCCATCCGCGAACATTCCATCGAGCTGTTCTGCGCGAACCATCTGAATAGGGCGACTGGAGGTTGAAGCCGTCGAGTTTCAAAAGGTGGGACGTATAGTTCTGCTCTAGGAAGTCTCGACCTGCCGATGCCAGCTATGGTGCACGGACGGACGTCAGGTCGGAGCAGGCCATCCCCGGCTCGGTTTGGTCTCTAAGCACTAGGATCTGCTTCGTTGCGTTCGTTCCATCTGCCGACAGTTCACCCAAGAGTGCGTTGTAGACGGCATAGGCATCCACGTCACGGGTTGAGCGTGAAGACTCTGCCGATGAACTCTTCATTGACGAAGCCGGTCCACCTCGATACACCGTTTCGCTTGCAACCGATCCGTCAGACACGGATAGCTACGGTCACTGTCTGTACTAGTTTTGAATCCACAGCGGAACTATACCGCTCGGTTCTGCGGATTTGTCCGTGTAACGGGCATCTCGGACATTGACCGAGCCGTCCCGTGCCGGTTGACTTCAAGTGCGTGCGATTCACTGGGAGACCGTTGCTGATGGAATCTATGTCACCGAGCACTGTCACCTTGCGGAACACGTCCGCTCGGAGCAGCTCTGACACGTAACGAGGAGCTTCTTGTCACCTGTCCAGCGGACGGTGATGTTCTGCAGCCCCTTCGCCACGAACAAGACACCGTCGTCGGGGTCAAACTTTTCTGACTCTCGTCTTGCAGGTTTACGAATGCAGAGTAGTCGGTCGTCGCCCCACAATTGCGCTCCGAGACGTGTGCGGCGAGTTGACCGTCAAGCGAGACTGCTGTCGCTCTGATCCCTGTTACCGCACGGACGCACGCCGTTAGCGTCGCAAGTAAGGGCCACACAGCTACCTGGGCAATACCTCGCCTCAAAGCGGCTGACCCTGCGGCGACGGACCTGAGGGCCTGGATCACTTTCAAAGGGTAAACCCCGCGAACTCTGGCCCGGCCTTCGGAAAGAGGGCACCTTGAGAACGGGGTCGGGAACTGCAACGTCTAGCCCGGATAGGTCGCTTGTCGCGTCAGTCCTTCCAGTGGACGACATAACGGGCTTGTCGGACAATGGCCGTCGCTCGGCGCCGAACGGTGACCGGACCCGAAGCGCCGACGCCTCGTTCTGACTTTGACTTACCGCGTGGAGCTAGCTGCGCCCCAAACCTCTCAGCGCCGGCCTGTTTGGAGACCTCCGCCGTTCATCTTTCCCCCATGAAGTCCCTCCTACTGGGTCTCGGGTGCTCCTCCGCACATCAAACTTGGCGATGGCCTTCACCGACACCCTCGCCGCGGCACCTCTTCCTCAACCCACCGCCCCGCACTTCCCGTTCGACAACACCTACGTCCGTCTGCCCGACCGCTTCTACGCCCACGTCCGTCCGACGCCGGTGCGGGCGCCGCAGTTGATCAAGCTGAACAGCGCCCTCGCGCGCGAGCTCGGCCTGAACCCCGACGCGCTTACTCCCGAGCAGGCGGCTCAGATCTTCTCCGGCAACCTTATTCCGGGAGGCGCCGATCCCATGGCGCTCGCGTACGCCGGGCACCAGTTCGCCTACTTTGTGCCGCAGCTCGGCGACGGGCGGGCCATCCTGCTCGGCGAGGTCGTGGGTACAGACGGCCAGCGCTATGACATTCAGCTCAAAGGCTCCGGTCGCACGGCATTCTCGCGCGGCGGTGATGGTCGAGCCGTCCTGGGTCCGGTTTTGCGTGAGTACATCGTGAGTGAGGCCATGGCCGCACTCGGCGTGCCTACCGCCCGCGCCCTGGCAGCGGTGACGACCGGTGAGTCCGTGATGCGCGAGTCGATGCTGCCCGGCGCCGTCTTCACCCGGGTCGCCGCCAGTCATCTGCGCGTCGGCACGTTTCAGTTCTTCGGAGCTCGCCAGGACACAGAGGGCATTCGACTCCTTGCTGACTACGCCATCGCGCGCCACTACCCTGAAGCGGCCAAAGCCCCATCGCCTTACCGGGGGCTGCTGGACGGCGTCATCGCGCGCCAGGCAAATCTGGTCGCGCAGTGGCTGCACCTTGGCTTTGTGCACGGCGTAATGAACACTGACAACTGCTCCATCTCCGGCGAAACCATCGACTACGGCCCCTGCGCGTTTCTGGAGGCGTACGATCCCGACGCGGTTTTCAGTTCCATCGACCGGCAGGGCCGGTACGCCTACGCCAACCAGCCCCAAATCCTGCTTTGGAACCTGATGCGCCTTGCCGAAACCTTGCTGCCCTTACTGGAACAGCACGCCGGCAGCCCGGAAGCCGCCATGGCCTCCGCGCAGGAGGCCCTCGCGGCCTTTGCACCCCAGTTCCAGGCAGCGCGCCTGGCCGGGCTCCGCCGCAAGCTGGGCCTGACTACCGAACGTGACGACGACGCAGCGCTCATTCAAGACTTGCTGGACCGTATGGCCGCGAATCAGGCCGACTTCACGCTCACGTTCCGGGGTCTCTGCGCCGCCGCAGCTGGACCCGAAGCAGATGCCGACGTCCGGGCCCTGTTCGCTGACCCGAGCGCCTTCGACGCCTGGGCGGCTCGCTGGCGAGACCGTCTCGAGCTGGAGCCTGTCACGAGTGAAGCCCGGGCGACCCTGATGCGCGCCGTGAATCCCGCCTTCATCCCGCGAAACCACCTGATTCAGGCCGTCATCACCGCTGCGGTTGAGCAGGGGGACTTCGGTCCCTTTGAGGAGCTGCTGGACGTCGTAACTCGTCCCTACGAGGAACGGCCCGGCCTGGAGCGCCTCTCCACCCCTGCCCGCCCGGAGGAGCGCGTTACGCAAACCTTCTGCGGAACCTAGTAGAGCTGCCGCCAAGGAACTTTCTTCAGGTTACGATGGACCACGACTGTGCGTTAAAAGCAGCCGTGGAGGTCAGGCCCCTTGGAGTGGATTTTTGTTCTCGGCGTCGTCACGGGCTGCCGCACGATGACCGCGATTGCCGTTGTCTGCTGGGCCGCCTGGCTCGGCACGCTGCCGGAACACGGCTGGGCCGTTTGGATCAGCTATCTGGTCTCGGCTCTGATCTTTACGGGGCTTGCCCTGGGCGAGTACATCGGCGACACCCAGCCCAAAACGCCAAGCCGTAAGGCTCCCGGTCCCTTTGCGGCACGTCTCGTCTTTGGGGCCCTGGTGGGCGCCCTTGCGGCAACAGCCATCTATCAGCCGATCGCCGGCGGCGTTCTCGCCGGAGTCGCCGGGGCCGCCGCGGGTACATGGGGCGGCTACGCCCTGCGCATGGCTTCGGCGCGCCGGGTCGGCCGCGATCTACCCGTCGCGATAACGGAATCGGCGATTGCGCTGCTGCTTGCGGTGTATGCGATCTCGCAGTTGCACAAAGGCATCCTGGTCGACCTGAAACGCGGCGCTGTCTAGCCCCAAACGTCAGGGCCGCTCGGCCAGAACCACCCGCGGAATACCGGCGTAGTCGTCCAGAAAATTCACTTGGTCCCACCCTTGAAGTAAGCAGGCCAACTCCTGCCTTTGACCGAAGCCAAACTCCATGGCCAGCAGACCGCCGCTTCGCAACGCAAGCCAGGCCTGAGGAATCAGACGCCGGTAGACCGCCAGTCCGTCCTGCCCCGCAAAGAGCGCCAGGTGAGGCTCAAAATCCCGCACCTCCGGTTGCAATGTGGGTGAATCTGCCACCGGTACATAAGGCGGGTTCGAAACGACGACGTCGAAGCCACCCGGCCCAGGCGGTGCGCTGGCGAAGACGCCCAGCAGATCCGATTGCCGAAACCGAACGCGTTCTATCAGCCGGAGTCGTTCCGCATTTCCCCGCGCGACCGCCAGCGCCGCCTCCGAGACGTCGACGGCCCAGACCTGCAACTCCGGCAGCGCATCCGCGGACGCCAGGGCGATCGCGCCGGATCCCGTGCCCACATCCACCAGTGACACAGGTTGACCATGCCGGTCGGCAGTCGCAAACCGTCCCCGCACCCACGCCACCACCGCTTCCACCAGCAACTCCGTCTCCGGTCGCGGGATCAGCACATCGGGCGTAACCCGCAGGTCCAGGCCGAAGAACTCCTGCCGCCCCGTCAGGTACTGCACAGGCTCATTCGTCTGGCGCCGAGACACCAACTCGCGAAACCGAGCCGCGTCGCTGGGCGGCAACTCGGCCTCCGGGTGCGCCAGCAGCCACGCCCGGTCTCGTCCGGCAACGTGGAGCAGCAATGTTTCGGCGTCGCGGCGCAGTATCTGCCCGCCAGTCTCTTCCAGAAGTTTGGCTAAAGTCATAGAACGGCGCCGCGCACATGGGACGCCTGTTCGCAGTATCGCAGTGCGCGCCGCTACGCCGCGCACATGGGACGCCTGTTCGCAGTATCGCAGTGCGCGCCGCTAAGCCGCGCGCCGCAACGACTGGGCCCAGCAACTACGTTCAAACTCGAGCATGGCTTCGTGCAGACGTCGCTCGTCCGCACGAAGCAACCCCCGATAGGCATCGACGGCCGTCTCCAGCCGTTCCCGCAGTACCTGGGGTGAAACTTGCGTACCGTTACTCATGCGTAATATGACGCAACAAAATCGTCCCGCGATGTGACCGTCCCCTACAACGAAGGTGGCACTCGCCATCCCACTTTCCTGCATCTCTCGGAACGCGCGCCCGAACTCGTCGCCGGGCATGCTGAAGCGCGCGGGAAGAACAAAAACTCGCCGGAGGGATCTCGGGCGGGCTCTCACTGATTCGGCTCCGTTGCAACGTCTCTGAACGGAGTTGCCGCTACTTTACAGACGGCAGATCAGCAACTCGCGCTCGTAGACCATCTCCGGTGGGAGATGCCCGTGCAGTTGAATGAAGAGCCGCTCGTGACCCATGGCCTCTTCCTTCCACTGCTCGCGGTCTACGGCCTCCAACTGCGCAAAGGCCTCGCGAGGGAAGTCCATTCCCTCCCAGTTCAGGTCTTCATAGAAGGGCGTCCAGCCGATCGGCGTCTCACGTCCGGGCACCCGGCCGCGCACACGGTCGACGATCCAATTGAGCACTCGCAAATTCTCGCCAAAGCCCGGCCACAGGAACTTGCCATCCGCATCCTTGCGGAACCAGTTCACATGAAAGATCTTCGGCGTCGCGCTCAGGTCACGTCCCATGCGGATCCAGTGCCGGAAGTAGTCGCCCATGTGGTAGCCGCAAAACGGCAGCATGGCCATCGGGTCGCGGCGCACCTGGCCCACCGCACCGGCCGCCGCGGCCGTGGTCTCCGAACCCATGGTCGCGCCGAGGTACACACCGCTTACCCAGTTGAAGGCCTGGTAAACCAGCGGCAGCGTCGTCGGGCGGCGTCCGCCGAAGACGAACGCACTGATGGGCACGCCCTCAGGGCTCTCCCACGCCGGGTCGATCGACGGGCACTGCGCGGCAGGCGCGGTGAACCGTCCATTAGGATGGGCTGCGGGTTTGCCTGACCCCGGCGTCCACGCGTCACCGCGCCAGTCCATCATCGTCAGTCCGGGATCGGTCGCCACGGGCGGCTGATCGGTCATGCCCTCCCACCACACACCCTCGGGCACGCCATCGCGCAGGGTGAGCGCGACGTTGGTGAAGATGGTATTGCGGCTCAGCGTGGCCATGGCGTTGGGATTGGTCTTGGCACTGGTGCCGGGCGCCACGCCGAAGAAGCCCGTCTCCGGGTTGATGGCCCGCAGTTGGCCGGTCTCATCCGGCTTGATCCAGGCGATGTCATCGCCCACCGTCCATACCTTCCAGCCTTCAAAACCCGCAGGAGGAATCAGCATGGCAAGGTTGGTTTTGCCGCAAGCGGACGGGAAGGCCGCGGCGATGTACGTCTTCTCGCCCTGCGGGTCTTCTACGCCAAGAATCAGCATGTGCTCCGCCATCCAGCCTTCATCGCGAGCGATGTTGGAGGCAATCCGCAGCGCAAAGCACTTCTTGCCCAGCAGCGCATTGCCGCCGTACCCAGAGCCGTAGCTCCAGATCTCGCGCGTCTCCGGAAAGTGCACGATGTACTTGGTCTCATTACACGGCCAGGGCACATCACGTTCGCCCTTCGCCAGCGGCTTGCCCACGGAGTGCATGCAGGGCACAACGCGCTGGACGTCCTTGTCGATCTCATTCAGCACCGGGTCGCCGATGCGCGCCATGATGCGCATGTTCACCACGGCGTAGGCCGAATCCGTAAGCTGCACACCGATGCGGCTCATGGGCGACCCGACCGGGCCCATGGAGAACGGAAGCACATACATTGTTCGCCCACGCATCGCGCCGCGGAACAAGCCCTTCAGCTTGCGGCGCATGGCAAACGGGTCTTCCCAGTTATTCGTGGGACCCGCGTCTTCCTTGCTCAGCGAGCAGATGAAGGTCCGGTCCTCCACCCGGGCAACGTCATTCGGCGCAGACCGCGCGTAGAAGCAGCCGGGCCAGAGCTTGGCGTCCAGCCGGGAAAACGTCCCAGCATCGACCAGCTCATCACAGAGTTGGCGGTTCTCCTCTTCGGATCCATCCACCCAATGAATGCAGTCCGGCTGGCAGAGCTCCGCCATCTTCTCCACCCAACGGATCAGGTGCTTGTTGGTGGTACGAGGCCTGGAGTAATCACGGGAGGTAGTGTTGGGGGCGTCAGGTGCGGTAATAGTGGCTGCAGACATGCAAAAAGTACCGCCCTTTCTAGCGGCTGGCGTCCTTTAGCCTACGCCTTTTTGCCCCGGCTTAGCCCGGTGAAGCTGCTCCACAAAGGTGGCATTGCCCGTATATCGGCCAGGGCTGCCCCCGTTTGGATATGCTTGCGAACGTCTGTTCTGAGAGGAATCCCGTTGGCTGATCGTTGGCTTGCATCTGCGCTGCTGCTGTTCCTGGGCATGAAACCTTCACCGGCACAGGAGCCGGCCCAGTCCATCCCGGTGAACGTGCGTGTCGATCTCGGCGCCACACCCGAGCCGTACACGCCCATCTTCAATTGGTTCGGCTATGACGAGGCCAACTACACGACCACCCCACACGGTCGTCAGCTTCTGCGCGAACTGCACGACCTGAGCCCCGTCCCCGTCTATATCCGCGCCCACCACCTGCTCACCTCGGGCGACGGCACCCCAGAGCTCAAGTGGTCCTCCACTGGCGTCTACCGCGAAGACGCCCACGGCAACCCTGTTTACAACTTCACTATCCTGGACGGCATCTTCGACGCGTACGAGACCGCCGGTGTTCGACCCATGGTCGAACTGGGCTTTATGCCCAAGGACCTGGCCGCCACCCTCCCCAATCGGCACGAACCCTACCAGGTACACTTCCCGGCCAGCACCGTCTCGGGCGCCTCCAACAACCCGCCCAAGGACTACGCGAAGTGGCGCGAGCTGATACGTACCGTTGTGGCACACCTGGTGGAGCGTTACGGGGCAGAGACGGTTCGTCAATGGCCCATTGAGGTGTGGAACGAGCCGGACATCGACTACTGGCACACCTCACCAGAGGAGTATTGGCGACTGTATGACTTCGCGGTCGCCGGCGTTCGCGCCGCATTGCCGGACGCTATGGTCGGTGGCCCTGCGACCACCAGCCCGCGCGGCGCGAAAGGGGCAAAGTTCCTCGACGACTTCCTGACGCATGTCGAACATGGCACCAGCGCAGCGACGGGTGGCCCCGTCCCGCTGGACTTCATCTCCTTCCACGCCAAGGGGCAGCCGACCATCGCGGCCGGCGAGGTCACCATGGGCCTGCGCCAGGAACTCCGGGACGCCGATCGCGGCTTTTCCATCGTCGCCAGCCACACAAAGCTCGGCAATCTACCCATCATCCTGAGCGAAGCCGACCCGGAAGGCTGTGCGGCCTGCTCCAGCAAGCAGAATCCGGCGAACAACTATCGCAACGGAACGCTGTATCCGGCCTACACTGCAGCCGCCTACAAAGGGCTTCTGGATCTCGCGGCCAAATACAAGGTCCACCTGATCTCCATGCTGAGCTGGTCCTTCGAGTTTGAGGATCACGACTCATTCGAGGGCTTCCGCGACCTGGCCACCAATGGTGTCGATAAACCCGTGCTCAACGTCTTCCGCATGCTCGGGCTCATGCAGGGCGCACGACTTCCGGTCACCACCACGGGCGCCCCTTCCTTGGAGAAAGTTCTCGCGGACGGCGGCGGGACGGTAAGCAGCGTGGACGGGTTTGCCACGGCCACGTCTCACGGCGGCTCCGTCCTGTTGTGGAACTATGCTGACCGCGCCTCATCCCCTCAAAGCGCAAGTCTTACAGCGGACGTTCTGGGCCTTCCACCAGCAACCCGCCGGGTGCTGGTGACGCAGTTTCGTATCGACGCGAACCACAGCAATGCGTACACGCTTTGGCAGGCGATGGGCAGCCCAGCGCATCCCACTCCAGCGCAGACCGCCGAACTCAAGACCCGCGACGGGCTGGAACCGGTCAGTTCGCCGGCGTGGATGGAGGTGAACGAAGGACGGCTGCAGCTGCAGACGATTCTGCCGCCACAGTCCGTCTCGCTGGTTCAATTCAGCTGGTAGCAGCGGACGCAGGTGAGCGTCACTCGCCCGCCTGCGCCCGCTCGTTGTTCCAGTCGGTCAAACCCACTACGGTCGACTCGACAAAGGCGTTCACCTGGAAGATTGTCGCCGGCACGGTGCCTTCAAAGCCGAAGGCCTTCGGGATCCCCAGCGAGAGAGCGGCGAATCCGCCGTCAATCTGCCCGTGGACCTCAAATGGAATCACCTTCTTCACGCCCCACTTGTAGTCGGTCAGGAGCCCTTCGACGATGACGAGGGCCGAGGTGCTCGCGGCCGCCAGGGCTGCACGGCGATTGCTCTTCCAGCACACGACCGCCATTGTGGCGAAGAAGGCTGCGTGGCAGTAATCGATGATGCCGTGGGTTTTGGGGCTAATTACCTTCGGCAATTTGGCTTCCAACTGATGCAGTGCGAGTGTTCCGAGTGCCATACGTAGGGGATCCTGAAGTCGATTCGGCTGTGAAGAGATCGCCGTTTCCTTTCGGATGCCATACCTTCATTCCGCGTTCGCCTCGGCTCGTCAACGTCGCAGACGTGTCACGGCATACAGCAGCAGAGAAAGCAGAATGCTCAGCAAGAGACTGGTTCCAAGGGGTGCAAAGACCTGAAAGCCCTTGCCGCGAAAGCTAAGATCACCCGGCAATCGACCCAGGGGCAGTCCAAGCCGCCCCAGGCCCATCACCAGCAAGCCCGCGACGACCAGCAGCAACCCCGCCCCAACCAACATGCGACCCATACCTGTAAGACGCCACAATCCCTCGTTGCGTTCATTCCGGGATGGGAGCTCCACACGAGCGAAAAAATGGGGAGAACGCCTTGCGGCATTCTCCCCTCCGTTGATATGCGTGGCTCGCGCGTTAAGCCTGCACTCGGCGGGAACGGGCAAATCCCGCAAGCATCGACAGACCCGTACCCAACAGGAGAAGTGAGTTCGGTTCTGGCGTGACATTGGTGACTGTGCCCGAAAAATCGAGACCTGTAGCCGAGCCGTAGTCCTGGTGGACATCGAACTTCAGGGTGTTGACGCCGTTGACTAGGCCGGTAAGGTTGACCGTCAGTGGCGAAATGCAATTTGGTTTGCCGGCGGTGCAGTTGGCGCCCGGATCGAAGAAGCTGGCTGCATCCACAAGCTCCACGCCGTTGAGGTACACGTCGGTGGTGTCGTCCGCCATGACCTTCAGTGTGCCGGTCGCGTTGTTCGCATTGCCGCCGATGACGAAGGTCGAAGTGTAGTCATATACGCCGAAAGGCTCGACGTTGGAGCCGCCCGGGTAGTCACCCTTGTTCATGCCTACCCAGCTCGAGCTGCCTGTTGGATTGGTCCAGACGCCACCCGTGCCGATGTTGTAGGTCGGGCCCGCCGCCACGGTGAATGGGAAGCTGAAAGGGGTCGTGCCTCCATTGAACTTCGTCGCAGTATTGCTGACGCCTGTTGGAGTGCTGTTGGTCGTGCCGTAGGAAGCGAGCTTGAGCGTGTCGGCCATCGCAACGGTGGCAGAAGCAGCAAACAGAGCGGAAACAAAGAGTGACGAAAAGAGCTTCATGGAGTGCCTCAGGGTAATGACTCGAAAGGGTTAGGTGCTGTGAATGAAAAGTAGCATTGCAAACTCCTTCCGTACGTAGTCTCTGGTAACGACACCCCGTCAATGAAGTAATAGGGTTTGCGGTCTCGTGTACTGTGACCTTTGCCCGCACCGATGGGCACGCCCCCTCGATGCGACGAAATGCCCGTAAACGCATCTATTCCTTAGGAGTTTGAAAGACAATGCCAAGGCTCAAAGCAACGCTTTTTCTGCTTTCCCTGGCGACCGCGTGTGTGCCCGCGACCTTAGCGCAAAGCACGTACGGAGCCGTACCAGGATCGATCAATTTCATACAAGGGCAAGCCAACATCGACGGCCAGCCTATGCAGACAAACGCTGACACAACTGGCAAACCACGCCAGTTACACGTCGGCGAAACGCTCGCCACGGCCCACGGAACGGCAGACATCCTGCTCGCTCCGGGTGCCCTGCTGCGCATCGGCAACGATTCCACCGTGCGCATGGTAGCGGAAGATGCGAATCGTTCCGAGGTTCGCGTTGAACAGGGAATCGCGAACGTCAGCGTCAACGCTGTGCGTCACGACGAACTGCTGCTTGTGGATGGGCAGAACGGTCAGATCCAGCTGCTGTCGCGCGGCCTGTACACCTTCAACACAGCGGCAAACACCGTGCGCGTCTTCAACGGCGAGGCCAATGTGTTTCCCGGCGCCGACACCCACTCCGACGTCAAGCCAGTCAAGGTGAAAGAAGGCCATGAGCTCATCCTGGGCGGCGATCGCGCCAAGCCCGCGAGCTTTGACCGCGAGCTGGCCGACAACGATCTGCTGCCCTGGACCGGGCCAAAGGAGAGCCAGGCCGCGCTGGTCGACGGATCTCTCCACCACAACAACGGCGGCGGGTATGGCTTTTCCGGCTACGCTCCGGCAGGCTACGGCTTTTACGGTCCGTACGCGTACGGCGACCCATACCTGGGCTTCGGCTACGGCTCTCCTTATGCCTGGGGTCCGTACGGGTTCTATGGCTATCCGTTCTTCGGCGTCGGCTTCGGCTACTGGGGAGGCGGCTTCTACCGGGGACCGGTCTTCCGCGGACCGATACGCGGCGGCTACGGTGGGGGATTTGGCGGTGGCTACGGCGGCCATGCCTTGGCCAGTGGACGCAGCATCGGCAGTGGCAGCTTCGGTGGCTTTCACGGTGGAGGCGGGGGCTTCCACGGCGGCGGCGGGCGTCGCTAAGACAACATCGAATTGAGTTGTTCGGGCGCTGGATCACTCCCAGCGCCCATTCTTTTTGCCGGATCAAAGCCGCCTAGACCCCTTACTGAAATGGCGGAGCCGCCGTCCATCCAAGCTGTTGTGACCGCAAGCAAGTCTGCACCCGCCGAACTCAACGAGACGCAGCGCAAAGACCAGCACCACGCGCAGCTGGCCGAACAATTGGAGGCGGATGTCTCCGTTCCGGTCGCCGTTCGGGAGCTTGCGCGCGACAAGCGGGTTGCCATCCGCCGCACCGGCGCGCCAGACCCGCAGGGCAAATGCGTCGTTTACTGGATGCAGCGTGCCCAGCGAGCCTTGGACAATCACGCTCTCGACAAGGCAATTGATCTCGGCAATGCGCTTGGCTTGCCCGTGGTGGCGTACTTCGCGGGTATTAATTACTTTCGCTCGTCCTTCCTCCGCCACTACGTCTTCCTGAATCAGGGTCTCCGCGATGTTGCGGAGGACTGCGCGGAGCGCGGCGTCGGCTTTGTCCTGCGCAACTCACCCAACGAAGACCACGAACGTTTCTTCGCGGACGTGCACGCTGCCATGGTGATCGGCGACGAGAATCCCATGCGCGCCCCTGAACAGTGGCGGGTTGCCCGAGCCGAACGACTGACCATCCCCTTCTGGACGGTTGACGCGGACGTGATCGTACCGTCCAAACTCCTCGAAAAGGCGCAATACTCCGGAGCCATCGCGCGCCCACGCATCCGCAAGCAGCTGCCAGAGTTCGTGAAGCCCTACGCGAACCCGAAGGCGAGTATCCCGTGGCATAAGCCCCGCAACCTCTTTGCCGACGACCCACAGAAGGACATGACCGCAAACTGGCCCGATCTCGATCGCAGCGTGGGCCCGGTGGAGTACTGGAAAGGTGGCCGCAAAGAGGCGTGGCGACGGCTAAACGTCTTCGTCGAAGACAAGCTGGGCAAGTACGCGGACAACCGCATGCATCCGGAGCGCGACGCGACCAGCCGCCTCTCGCCCTACCTGCACTTCGGTCACATCGGTCCGCTCACGATTGCGAACGCCGTGAACGCCGCCACCAAGAAAAACCCGCAACTCGCCCCCGCGCAGGACAGCTACTTCAACGAGGTCATCACCTGGCGCGAACTCTCGGCGAACTTCGTCCGCTACCAGCCCGACTACGACAACGTGAAGTGCATGGACAATTGGGCACGCGAGACCATCACCAAGCACGACGGCGACAAGCGCGACTTCCTGTACACCCTCGAGCAGCTCGAAGGGGCGCAGACGTATGACGACCTATGGAACGCAGCACAGACGCAGATGGTGCGCCACGGCTGGATGCCCAACTACCTGCGTATGTACTGGGGCAAAAAGATCGTGGAGTGGACGCCAGACACGCCCACCGCGATGGAGCAAATGATTTACCTGAACGACAAATACTTCCTGGACGGCCGCGACCCGAACGGCTATGCGTCGATCGCCTGGGCCGTGCTCGGCAAGTTCGACCGCCCTTGGCAAGAGCGCCCCATCTTCGGCAAACGACGCTACATGAGCGGCGCCAGTGCGGCGCGGAAGTTCGACGCAAAGGCCTACATCCGCGATGCGGGGCAGTTGCCCAAATGAAGCTGCACTCCGTGCTCTGGGCCATGCCGAAGGCTCTCGACAGACGCACCCAACCAGCGAGCCCTGCAGGCGAAGGAGTTGTCTCATAACCAAATCTGCACTGACGCGCGGCCCGCTCGCAAGCGCAGCCGGGGTTGCGGCTATGACCATAGCCGAGAAGCCCGAACAAGCCTTCACCGGCCAGCCTGATTCCTACGTTCCTGCTCATACGATGGAGCGCCTGCTGAGAGAACCGCACAAAGGCAGTCTGCCTTCGAGCCTGGACGGCACGCACGCGCCGCGCAAACCCTGGGCCGAGCGGCCGCACCCGCTGAACGGATGATCGCCGCCCCAGAACACATGCCGACCCTCGATCTCTCAGTCGCCGAGAAGGAGGCGCTACTCCGCGAAGCGAATCCGGAGCCGCTGATCACCGCTGAAGGCACACCCACGGAAAGCAAGCTGTGGCGCCCGCGGCGGGTCTTCATCACGCCGGACGCCTTCGCCACAGCTCACGGCCGCAACATCCTGGAGCGCACAGAGAGCTTTGGCGCTGCGGTCGTCCGCCTCAAGTCAAATCAGCTGCGCGGGCTGACCGACCCTGTTCCCAAGGATGCGCCGCCCGACAGTAAGGCAGCGCAACGCGCCTATGCGCAGGCGAAGACCTCACTGGCGATCGTGATGTCCCCACCGTCCGCGCGCAAGCTGCAGCCGATTCCCCCGTCGGCCGACTGGCAGTTCCACCTCGCCCAGGGCTGCCCAGCGCACTGCCAGTACTGCTACCTGGCCGGTTCGCTCAGTGGGCCCCCCGTGACGCGCGTCTACGCCAACTTACCGGAGATCCTCGACAATCTGCACAGCTATCTCGGCACGGGCAAGATCACCTCGGCGTCGCGTGATCGTGCGCACGAGGGCACCACCTTTGAAGCGTCCTGCTACACCGACCCGCTCGGCATTGAGCACCTGACCGGCGCACTGGCTGAGTCCATCCGCTTCTTCGGTCAGTGGGACGCGCCCGTGCAGCTGCGGTTCACCACTAAATTCGACGGCGTCTCCACCCTGCTCCCCATCGCCCACAACGGCCGCACCCGCATCCGCTTCAGCATCAACGCCGCCTCTGTGGCGCGCGGCTTCGAAGGCGGGACCGCCAACGTGGCGCAGCGTCTCTCCGCGCTGCGTCGCATGGCCCAGGCCGGCTACCCCATCGGCCTTACGATTGCGCCCATCATGCCCGTCAAGAACTGGCAGGGGGAGTACGGCAAGCTCCTCGCGGATGTCGCCCACGCTCTCCGCGAGATCCCGGACCCGGACCTCACGGCAGAGCTCATCACCCATCGCTTCACGCCTGGCAGCAAAGACGTGCTTCTGAGCTGGTACCCGAAGACCACGCTCGATCTGAACGAGGCCAACCGTACCCAGAAGCGCACCAAGTTCGGCGGCTTCAAATACGTCTATCCCAAGGACCCCATGCGCGAAATGCGCGAGTGGTTCGAAGCCGAGATCCCGCAGCGCTTGCCCTCTGCCCGCATCCTGTACTGGACCTAAGCCGCGGCGCTTACACGCTCAGCGGGGGACCCACCCGCACAAGTCCGTACGGGCCCACAATGCTGGCATCCGAAGGCAGCTTCCCCAGCTTGCCAAAGTCACGGAAGAAATCTTCCATCCGTCCCGCAGGCGTAAACGCAATCAGCAGCTTGCCGGGGGTCTCCCCCGTTTGCGCCCATACATGCGGCACCTTGCGCGGCATCAGGACAGAGTCGCCTGGATGTAACGTCACCTTTTGCTCGCCGATCTCTACCTGGAAGGTGCCCGCCATGGCGTACATCCACTCATCCTGCGCAGGATGAAAGTGGCGATACGGCCCACCCTTTTGCAGATTGTCGTGCTCCAGGATGAACACGCCCCCTCCCGTATCAGCCGACGCCGTTTTGAACTTCAGCTGGCTGAAGCCGAGGGTGTGCGTCTCGCCATACCGGTCGGCGTCCGCGGGAACAACATGTGTCTTTGGCGGAGCCTCCGCCCCCTGCTTCCAAAACAGCGAAGGCGCTCCAAACGCGCCGGCTTTCATGAATTCACGTCGCCTCATGCTCATCTCCTGATCGGTGGATCGTTCCTGGCCCGTCGGCGGCGTCGTTCCAGCCGACGCTGCCATTCTGGCACCCGATCTGTTTGGGCTGACAGGAAAAGCGTTTCAAAGCGGCAGGTAAGCTGAAGCCATGCATCTCCTGGCGCACCCGCGGTGGCTGACCTTTGCGCTTTTCTGCACTCTTCTGACCCAAACGTCTGCTCAAAACAAGAATGCCCCGCCTCCGCTCCCCAAAGCCGGCCTGGTCACTCGCGACATCACGCCGACGGCTCGGCGCAACTGGCGTGGCGCGAAGGACCACGTCCTGCACGTCACCGTCTGGTACCCGGCCCCGGACACTGCAACCGAGACACCCCAGGTGATCGGTCCGCCCGACAAGCCGCTCTTCCAGGCCGGCATGGCCACCCCGCACGCGGCCTTTGCGCCGTCGCTGGATCCATTTCCGCTGATCCTGCTCTCCCACGGCACCGGAGGTTCAGCACAACAGCTTGGGTGGCTGGCCACCGCGCTCGCGCGGGCAGGCTTCATCGTCGCCGGGGTCGACCACCCGGGCAACAACTCCGACGCGCCAGACACGGCCGAAGGGTTTGTGCTGCCGTGGGAGCGTGCCACCGACATCTCCGAAGTGCTCGACGGCTTGCTCACGGATCCTGAGCTGTCGCCGCACATCGACAAGGAGCGCGTCGGTGCTGCGGGCTTCAGCATCGGCGGCTACACCGTGCTCGAACTCGGCGGTGCCCGCACAGACATTAGCATTCTGACAGATTTCTGCCGCAAAGAGCCCGAAAGTACCACCTGCCACGTTCCGGAGATGAAGGACCTGGGCACGGTTACGCAGATGCTCGAATCCGTCCGAAAGACCAGCGGCGAAAGCCTTGCACGCTCCGCGGACAGCTTCCGCGACCCACGCATCCGGGCCGTCTTCGCCATGGCTCCCGCGCTTGGGATCGCCCAAACGCCCGAAAGCCTGCACGCCATGCGCTTACCCGTCGAGCTGGTGGTCGGCGCGGCAGATACGATGGCCCCGGCCCCAACCAATGCAAACCTGATCAAGGCGCATGTTCGCGGCGCAAGGGAAACAGTCTTACCGAACGTTACGCACTACTCGTTCCTTGACGTCTGTACCGCTGCTGGCAAGCAGGTTCTCCCGGTGTACTGCGCTGATCCGCCCGGCGTGGACCGCGCTGCCGTGCATACGCAGGTCAGCGAGATGGCGGTCCAGTTCTTCGCACGAAGCTTCCACCTTCGCTAAAAAGAACAGCCACCCCGTCGAGGAATGGCTCTTTCCTTCTCGCTAGTTCTCGCTGTTTCAGCGATGGTCTTCCAGTGACGAGATCTGCCCCTGGTCCATCTCGTTTCTCAGTTGCAGCAGGTAGTGCGCGTTTGCCTTCTCCAACTCCGCCCGGGCCTGCGCGACGCGGTCAATCTGGACATACAGGGCGCCCTCGTCCGGAATCCTGGCGTGGGTCAGCGTCTCCAGCTTGCTCTGCTCCGTCTGGTAGTCCTCAAACCGCTTCAGCAGGACCGAGCGGTTGGATTCGAAAATTCCGTCCATCCGCCGCTGCTGGTCCGACCGTAGTTTCAGGTCCTTCGCAAAGAGTTTGTCATCCCACCAGCGTCCCGGGGGCCCAAGTTGCAGACCACCGCGCAGCGGGCTGACCGTCCCGGCAGAATCGGGTGCACGGTTCGGCGACGTGCCCACATTGCCGCGGCTGTAGATACCCGCGCCATAGTTTCCGCCGCCACCAAACCCTCGATTGCCGGCGGCGCCCGGCATACCGCCGCCCATGCCCCCACCCCCGTGGCCCCCACCGTGCTGCGCGGCAGCGCGCGGCTGCAGGCCGCCGAAGGGGACCAGCAGCGCAGCGCTTAAAACGCCGGTGCACACGAAGGAGCGCATAGGCCGCTAGTCCAGTACCGGTTCCCCAGGGTGCTGGGAATCCCGACGCGCCCCGGGGCGCAGCTCTGAGGCAGGAACTGCGGGCTGTGCCTGCGAGTTCAGCTCCTGGTCGATCGAGAGCATCAGGCGATTGTCATTGGCCAGCTCCGTGTTGCTCGGCGCCACTACCGCCGGAGCCGCAACGTTCTCGTGCACGGAGGTGCTCCCAGGAAGCCCCATGCCCACGGCCAGCAGCGCAGCCATCGCCGTAGCAGCCAGCCCTGCACCCCACGACGGCCGCAGTCCCAGATGGAGCGCCAGCCGCGAGGGCATCGGCACCCGCCGCGGTGCTTCAGCCTGGGCCCAGGCCGTGCTCATCTGACGAAAACTGCCCAGCGATCCATCGACCGCCTGCAACTCCTGCCGGCAGTACTCACAGGCTGCGAGGTGCAACTCCGCGATCTGTCCCGGGAACTCCCCGGCGAGCAGATCCGCAAACTCGGAATCGGTCAGGTGTTGCGTGCGAGCCCCGGTGCTCATCATGCCCCTCCAACCCTTTGCCGAACCGCGCGCACTGCGCGATGCAGATGTGTCTTCACCGTGTTGACCGGCATGTTCATCGCGTGGGCAATGTCCGCCAGTTCCATCTCTTCAGAAAACCGCATGAGGAACACGGCCCGCTGGTTCGTTGAAAGCGAACCCAGCGAAGTAACGACCGCCGCGGCTCGCTCCCGCGCCAGCAGTTGCCGCTCCGGCGAGCACTCATGTCCCGGAAGAATGGACGCGACCTCCATCACATCGGTCGCCGTCTTGGCCGCCTTGCGCCAGAACTGCACCTTGCGCGTCCGCTGGTGATCCCGGATCAGGTTCACCGCAATCGACGTCAGCCACGTCGCCACACTGGACTCGCCGCGGAAGCTCGCGCGGTTTGACCAGGCCTTCAAAAAGCAATCCTGCACGATCGAGGCAGCGACGTCGTCGTCGCCGACCGAGAACGTCACAAAGCGCAGCAGTCGCGCCCGGTGCGTCCGCACCAGGGCGTCGATATCCTCGAGTTCCGAGAGCGCGCGCTCCCGTCTGCCCAGCCCCAGGAGGTCCGCGGCTGTTATCGCTGTGTGCATACCGTCGATAGACGCTGGTCGCATAGTGAAGGATTACAGCCATTCTACGCATCGCGCAGAGGTTGTAGGAGATGTACTCGCAACGAATCAGCCCTGTCCAGCGGTTCCAGCACCCGCCTTCGCCAGGCGCCCATGGGGAACCGGGATGCGCCGTGCCTCCGCCCCCCTGCAACTCCCCAGCGGCGCAATAATAGAACGGACACCGCTCACACGACGGACAAGGTGACATCGCCGCCATGGCCCTCCTCTTCGCACAAGGATCTCCCTCCACCGAGCTCTCCCCTGACCATCTGCGGATCGGCCTGCAGACCGCCTTCGCCGCCCTGGGTCCCCGTCGCAGAGTCCTTGTCATTCCTCCGGACTTCACACGCTTCCATTCACGTTCGGGCCAACTCACCGAGCTCACCTATGAACTTCTCGGCCCTGCGCTCACGGATGTCCTTCCCGCGCTCGGCACCCACAAACCCATGACGGACGCCGAGATCAGCCGCATGTTCGGCTCGACGCCCCGCGAACTCTTTCGCATTCACGACTGGCGCAACGACGTCGTCACCCTCGGCGAGGTCCCCAGCGACTTTATCCAGGACGTCTCCGAAGGCCAGCTCGACTACACCTGGCCGGCACAGGTGAACCGCCTCCTCACCGAGGGGGGCCATAACCTCATCCTCTCCATCGGCCAAGTGGTTCCGCACGAGGTCGTCGGTATGGCCAACGGCGCGAAGAACGTCTTCGTCGGCACCGGCGGCCCGCTCGGCATCCACCGCTCGCATTTCCTCGGCGCCGTCTACGGCATGGAGCGGATGATGGGCCGCGTGGACACCCCGGTTCGCCGGATCCTGCGCTACGCCAGCGACCACTTCGCGCAGGAACTGCCCATCGTGTACGTGCAGACGGTGGTGGCTAAGAACGAAGCCGGCGATCTGGTCGTACGCGGACTCTACATCTCCGACGATGACCAGGCGTTCGAGTGTGCCGCCGAACTCAGCCTCCAGTGCAACTTCCAGCGCCTCGACCGCGAGATCCGCAAAGCTGTCGTCTTTCTCGACCCGCACGAGTTCCGCTCCACGTGGCTCGGCAACAAAAGCGTCTACCGCACTCGCATGGCGCTCGCCGACGACGCGGAACTCATCGTCCTCGCGCCCGGCGTGCATGAGTTCGGCGAAGACGCCGCGATCAATGAACTCATCCGCCGCTATGGCTATTGCGGCACGCCTGCCACGCTCGCCGCAGTGAAAACGGATCCGGAGTTAGCCGCCAATCTGAGCGCCGCAGCCCACCTGATCCATGGCTCCAGTGAAGGCCGCTTCACGATCCGCTACTGCCCCGGCCACCTTACTCGCGAGGAGATCGAGTCCGTCTTTTACGAGTACGGTGATCTCGCCGAATACACCGCGCGCTACGACCCCGAAGCGCTTCGCGACGGTTGGAACACGGTAGATGGCGAAGAGATCTTCTTCATCTCCAACCCTGGCCTCGGCCTGTGGGCGTACCAGGGCCGTTTGCCCGGGTAGCCGCTACCCTGCAGCCACGGCTTGTCGCGGGCTGCTCGTAACACCTCGCCTGGCCCCCAAACAGACCCGCGCCACCACCCAGATCAGCAGTGCAAACAGCACTGTCACAGGCACCACTCGATCCAGCCGCGCCATCGCCAGCACGAGTGCGCCTGGCGCCGCGCTTCGGCTCAGGAAATACAGGCTCGGCAGCCATGCGCAGCATGCCAGCCCCACACACCAGCGCCACACCCGCGCAGGAAGCAACATGGAACGCCCCGGAAGCAGCAACACCGCTGCCACAGGCAGCACTGCGGTGTACTGGTACTCCCACGCCGTGGGGTAGGCCAGAAAGAAGTCCAGCGAGGCAGCCAACACAAGCAACAGCGCCGCTTCCAGGCGCTCGGCCCGGTCCGGCAGCCGGGCCACGGCGAAGGAGAGCACCAGCACAGCTCCCGTAAGCAACAGGTAGAACCATTCGGGCGTGGTCACACCAAAGAGGCCATCCAGAAACACCGGCAGCGAGTACACATCCACGTGCTGCAGACGGAAGCCCGACTGTGCAAGCAGATTGAACCAGTGCACGCTGTTGTCGCGCATGTCTGGCGTGAGCTGCAGCCGGTTCGCATAGATGTTCATGGTCGACCGCACAACCCCCGGGTGCCACGCCAGCCAGAAAACACGCCCCAGGCTGATCCGCTCCGGGTTTACCGGCGGAATCACCAGAAACAGTAGCGAAACGGGAACGTACACCGCGAGGGCATCGAACGCCGAGCGTCGCGTCTCCTTCACCAGCAACAACAACGGCAGCATCAGCAGCACCACCGGCTTGGTGAACAACGAGATCAGCAGGCCTGCCCGAATCAACCACGGCGCGTCCACGTTCCACCGCTCACGACGCAGAATGCCCACCAGCAGCATGGTCAACCCGAGCACGGTAAGCGACTGCACATTGCCCACCCACAGCATGAGGTACGTAGGAAACGCGCCAAGCAGAAGCAGCCAGATCACGCGCCGCACCAGGACGTCTTCACTCTCCCGTGCGAGCAGCCATGCAGACACCGCCATCAGGGCCAGCGACAGCAACGTGAAGACCCCATAGCTGTCCATCGGCTCCAGCTTGCTCAGCGGCCATCCCAGCGCAACGGCCAGCACCGGATGGGCCAGGTACCACGTGAAGTGCGGTCCATAGGACGGCGGATCAAACGTCCCATAAAGGCTGCGGCCTGCCTGCAGATTCAGCCAAGCCTTTGGCAGCGAGAAGAAGTCGATGCCCTGCACATCCGCATGTGCCGTGTCGAAGAAGAATGCGTTCAACAGCCCCAGTCGCAGGCTGATCAACTCGACAAAGACCCATAGCCCGGTGATCCATGGCAGCGCCCGGACGGCCCTGTCACGCCATAGGGAAGCCCCACCGACGGTCGCGCTCAAGCCGCGTCTCCACGCCGAAAAACAAACGTCCGTTGCACGGCGAAACTCAGCAGGCTTAACAGCACATCCACGCAAACCTTGGCCAGCAACACTGGCCACCGCACATACTGATGCAGGCCCACAATCGACCAGTAGCTGGCCGCGCCAATCGCCACGGCGAGCACGTAATACCGCCACAGCGCCTGCCCCAGCGAGCCCTCGTTATGGAACACAAATCGCCGGTTTACCCAGAAGTTCACCAGCGAACTCAGCCGTCCCACCACCACGCTCAACAACACCTCGCCCGTAAGCGCAAAGCAGATCGCAAATAGCAGCAGGTCCAGGCCCGCCGCAAGCAGGGACGAGGCATAGAACCTCACCAGCACAAAGTAGATGCGCATCGAGTCCCACACCGGATCGAAGTGCGACCCGCGGTTGTTCTCGAGGTACACCGTGGAAATCGGCACCTGTAACGGGGTCGGCCCGCCCCGGCAAAGATGCGCCAGCATCGTCATCTCGTACTCATACCTCTCCCCGTCCAGGGCCATCAGCGCCGGCAGCACACCCAGCGGCAGACCACGCAGCCCCGTCTGCGTATCTGTGATGCTGGTCCCGGTGAGGAACGCGAACACGCGTCGGGTCAGCATGTTCCCAAACCGCGACCGCAGCGGCACATCCCCCGAGAAGGCACGAACGCCCAGCACAGGGTGGCTCTCTGACCGCAGCAAGGCCTCTCCTACCCGCTGAATGTCCTCCGGCGTATGCTGCCCATCGGCATCGGCCGTCACCACGCCCACAATGCCGGAGCGCAGCGCCAGCACGTGGTTGAAGCCCGTCTTCAGAGCCCGACCTTTGCCCAGGTTCACCGCATGGCGCAGCACGGTCACCCGTTCCGTCACGGCCACGGAGGCAAACACCGGCTCATATGCGTCCCCGCTGCCGTCATCAATGACGATCACGCGGCCAAATCCCTGCCGCACCAACTGGGCGACCAACTCTGCCAGCCGGTCCTCGGGCTGCCACGCCGGAATCAGCACCGCAAGCCTCGCCAATCCCGGAGACAACTCAGCAGGGGAGAGCTCGCGCAGGGCCGGCACCCGGCCCCCTGCGGCAGAAATGGGAGACATGGGCCCAGCTTACGGCAAAATCGAAGCGCTTCCCCGCCCCAAAGGTGGGAGTCGCTGCGCCCCAAACAGCCTCCTCATGGTTGTTCATTTCGGCAATCGATACAGACCCTCCGCATTGCCGCGGAGCACCATCCGCGCCAGTTCCGCCGCGCGCACTGGCGTGATCTCGCCATCGCGTTCCATCCCCGTCAGTGCGATCCCCAGCGCCTGGCGTTCGTTCCGTGCGGCCAGCCACGTCGACTCCTCCCAACCCAGCGCCGGCGTAAACGGGTACCCATCCGTGGCAAAAAGCACCTTGTCGGGGTAGGTCTCCAGCCACTCACGCAGCCACCCTGCTAGGGTGTGCGACGGAAAAATCAACGCCTGCTGCGACAGGTCCAGGAAGAAGTTCGGCTTCTGCAACAGCGCTCCAGCCTCCCTCACGTACGGCCACCCGCCATGCAGCAGCACAAAGTTCGTCGCCTTCAACCGCGGATCATTCAGCACGGGCTCCAGCAGCATCGGGTTCACGCCGGCAACAGAAAAGTATCGGCCGCCACCGGCCATGCCGTGCAGATGCACCGCCATGCCCAACCGCCCGCACTCCCCCGCGATGTACCGGAACAGGAAGTCCTGCAGCCTCTTGTAGGCCGCCGGATCGGGCGCCTCCCCGGCTGCGGGCTGAAAGAACGCGTTCTCCGCCTGATCCACCGGCACATCCGCAAAGTCCAATCCGCGCAGGTAAGCCACCTCAAACTTCACGGCGATGGCTCCACCGGCCTTTTGCCGCTCCAGGGTGGGCGTCACCACCCCTCGGAGATACTCGCGCAGCGTCTTCGGCATGGCCTGGAGGCCGGCATCGCGCAGATAGCGCAGCCGAACCCTGTCCTCCAGCGCAAAGAACTGGGCACGGTCCGGCGTCCCCTTCGCCACCCCGCTGTTGCTCAAAGGGAAAAGCAAAGCGTCGTCATAGGGCACCCACAGGAACCGTGGTGGCGCCACCCCCGTCCCCATCGCAACCCGGTTGGCCACCATGGTGCTGATCCCGGCCTTGCTCAACACCCACGCCGGATAGCCGGCACCCTCCCTTGCCCGCACCTTGGCCCGTGCTGCCTCGAGTTGTGCTTGTCCCTGCGCTGTAAGGGGCGCTTTGCCCTTGAAGTTCCACAGCGCGCTCCACGCCTCCCCAAGCGGCGGAAAGTCGGTGCGCCAGGCCGCCGGATCGGTCTGCGGCTCCATGTTGTCCACGGGCAAAGCGTCAAACTCGCGATCCGTGGCCATCGCCGGGGGCGCGAGCATCGGGTGCGCATGATTGTCGATGGCCGGAGTCTCCGCAAGGACGCGCGCAATTGCCGGATCCACATCACGCATTCCAGGTACCGCAACGGCTCTCGCTCGTTGCCCTTGAACCGGGCGGCCCGAGACGAGAACGGGCACAGCAAGAGCAAGGAACAGGAGAAGATAGCGGCGACAGGAGGGCATGCTCATCAGCCTAGTCCATGTCTCATCCAACTCCGGCCAAATTCATTCCATCAACGCATGCCTACAGCGCGGGGGAACGCGGCGGCATCCGATGGGCTTTGAGGTGAACCATGAGCAAAGTTCTTTGGCTTCTCGGCGGCACGGCACTGGCACTGGCCGTATTCGCCATTCTGCACGAACCCGATTTTGCAACCGCACCTACTGACGGCGTCGATCGCGCTGCAGGCAAGGTCGGTGCCTGGGGCCTGAAGCAGCGCGCAGGTGGCGCCGGCGGCCAACTGCTAGGCAAGGTGAAGGAGTTCGCGGGCAACGTCACTGGCAACCCGGATACCGCCGCCGAGGGCACGTTGGACCAGGCCACCGGCGCGGTGCGCAATGCCGCCGGCCAGGCAGCGCAAGCCCTTGGGGAAACCATCCACGACCTGAACAAGTAACCGGACCCATGAAAGCAGCGAGCCCACGCATCCAGAATGCGTGGGCTTTGCTTCGTGCGCCAGCGCGATCACCAAGGGAGATGCGGTATACCTGCAGACCCCAGGGAGAGCGGATCAGGTCTTCAGTGAATCGATTCGCACGCCGACACAACGTTCCCCATATCCAGGGGGCGTCTGGCCTCACTCCACCCGGCAGACCAGGCACTTCAAATACTGTGTCTCCGGCAGGGTCACAACCTCCGGATGGTCCGGCGCTGCAGCCCGCGACTCCAGAACCTGCACCCTGCGGCCTGCGTCCGCCGCCGCCTCCGCCAGGGCACCCCAGAACGCCTCGAGTGGCACATGGTGCGAGCACGAACACGTAACCAGCGTTCCACCCGGAGCCAGCAGCCGCATCGCCCGCAGGTTCAGCTCCTTGTACCCTCGCAGCGCCCCTTCCGCCGCACGCTGACTCTTTGCGAAGGCCGGAGGATCCAGCACGATCGCATCGAACCGCGCCGGCAAACCCATCGTGCCGGTCCCTTTCTGCGCCGCCTCACCCAGCGCCCGCAGGAAGCCAAAGACATCAGCCTCGATCCAGTCCACCTCAGCACCGATGCTCGGGTTCAGCCCCAGATTTCGCTCGGCAACCTCCAACGACGTCCGCGACTGATCCACCCCTGTCACGCGCTCGCAGACCCGGGCCAGGTGCAGCGCAAACCCGCCCTGGTACGTGCACATATCCAGCGCATGACCCGTCCGCCCGGACCTCCGCACCCACTCCGCCGCAACCTGGTAGTTCAGCCGCTGATCCAGAAAGGCGCCGGTCTTCTGCCCGGCACCAGCGTCGTACCCAAAGCGCAGGCCGTTCAGCGCAAACTGTGTCTCCGTCGCAGGCTCGCCCGGCCCGACGTGCAGCATCGGCCCCTCCGGAGGCAGCGCCATCTGCTCCAACTCCCGGATCCGGGGATCAGGTCGCTCCCAGACCGTCAGTGCTTCTCCCGCCGGCGAGAGTTCCTCGCGCAGAACCTCCGCGAGCACCGCACGCACATCGTCGCCCGCCGTCCCCTGCGTCAGCAGTTGCACAATCACCAACTCGCCGTACCGATCTGCCACGATTCCCGGCAGATCATCCGCCTCGGAGAACAAAAGCCGCTGCGCAGTCGTCTCCGAGCCAGGGTCAGCGCTCACAGGCGCAACCACCCGCCGCCGCGCGATCGCGGCCCGCACACGTTCCCTCACCCCGTCGAGGTACGTCGCCCGCGAAATCCCCGGCTCCCGCGCAACCAACCGCAGCGCAATCTGCGAAGCGGAAGAATACAGCGCAGTGCCTACGCTTTTGCCGCTCGCATCCTCCACGGTGACAAGGCCCCCAGGCTCTGGATCCGTCCCCGGCAGCAAGTCCGATCGGTAGACCCACAAATGCCCGGCCCGCAACCGGTCCGTAGCCCGCCGACTCACCCGCACGCTGCTCACGGCCGCCTACCCCAGCCGGGGCACATTGGCCCCGAGCACTTCAGCCAACGCATCGACGACCAGGTTGTGGTCGTCACGTTGCGGCAGGCCGCTGAAGATCACCGTACCCACCATCCCCGTTCCGCGCAGCAGGATCGGAAATCCACCACCGTGGGCCACGTGATCGGCGTCACTGAGCCCATGGCGGCTGGGCAGCGTCGCCCCATCCCGCTCCAGCTTGCGCCCTATCGCATAGGTGCTTCGTGCAAAATGGTGCACCGTGTTGCGCTTCCGCCGGATCCAGTTCGCCTGGCCCGGAGTCCCGCCCTGCGTGACGCAGGCAAACAGCAGGTGACCCGCAACCTCAATCTCCACCGAGCCCCCGGCACCGCGCGCTCGCAACTTCTCCCGCAACAGCGAGCCCAGTGTCCACGCCGTGTCCGCGTCGAACGTCCCAAACTGAAGCAGTCGTTCCTGCTCGTCCAGGATCGGTAGATCCACATCCGGTGTCATGCCTACTCCGCCAGAATCATCACTTCGGTTGACTTGATGAGCGCGGTCACGGTGTCTCCGACCTTGATGCCCATCTCTTCCACGCTTTCGCGCGTGATAACGCTATCAATGAGGTTTTCGCCCACCCGCACACTCACCTTCGCCGTTACCGTGCCGAGCACGATCTCTTCCACGGTTCCGCGCAGCTGATTGCGCGCGGAGATCTTCTTCTTACCCAATCCGTCCGCCATGCCGCCTCCCTTTTCTCCAAGCCTGCCCAAACCTGTGAAAACCGGCCTAAACCGATCCAAACCCACCCAGTGTACCCGGCCAATGCGCACTCACTGGAGCACGCATTCCGGCGAACGACCTTGCCTGAGAAAGGTCAGCCTGGCAAAGAATTGTTGCGAGTTGTAGCCCAACCAAGATAAGACTTGCAGAACACATGGCGAAAGCACCCGAATTTTCACGTCGCGGGCAAAGCAAGGCGACCCTGGACAAACACTCCGCAACGCGCGTGGTCCGCGATCTTGCTTACGTTGAAGTCGCATCGACCGAACTCGCCCGCGAGATCAACCGCGACATCGTCCTCGAGCTCATACGCGCGCATCAGCCCATCGCGCGGGTCGACCTCGTTCGTCACTCCGGTCTCCAAAACTCCACCGTCTCTTCCATCGTCGAGCAACTCGTCGACGAAGGCTGGATCCGCGAAGGTGAGGCCGTCAAGACCGCCCGCGGACGCCGGCCAACCCACATCTCGCTGAACGATCGCCTTGCCTTGCTGGTCGCGGACGTCCGTCCCGGTCGCGCCGCCCTCGCTGCCGTCGATCTCAACGGCGATCTCCTCTCCCGGACCTCCGTGCCGCTGCCCGGGGACGCGCCTCGCGGCGTCCTGGCCCTTGCGGAAGGCCTGCTCGCTCTGCGCGACCAACATCCCGAGCACAGGTTTGAGGGTGCCGGTATCTGCCTTCCCGGACGCATTGACCCCGCCACCCACCAACTCATGCTCACCCCCAATCTTCGCTGGCATGACGTGGAGGTCGGCGAGCCGCTCGCCGAACGCCTCGGGATGAGCGTCGAGTTAGAAAACGACGCCAACGCCTGCCTGCTCTCCGAACTCTGGTTCGGCCACCTCGACGGGGTCCGCAACGCCGTCCTCCTCGCCATCTCAGAAGGCGTCGGCGCGTCCCTCCTTGCGGACGGCCAGCTCATCTCAGGGCACCAGGGCATGGCCGGCGAGTTCGGCCACGTCTGCTACGACCCCGGGGGCCCCGTCTGCGGCTGCGGGCGCAAAGGCTGCTGGGAGGTCTTCGCGTCATCTACCGCCGCGCTGCGCCACTACGCCAAAGCCACGAGCCAAAGCAAGTCTCTCCCCTACGAAGAGCTTTGCCGCCGCGCCCAGGCCGACGACACGGCTGCCCGCGACGCCATCCTGGAACAGGCGACGGCCATCGGGCGCGGCCTGCGCATGGTAACGGCTGCCCTCGCGCCGGAGGTCATCAGCTTTGCCGGCGAAATCACCCTGGCATGGTCCCTCGTTGAGCCGGTTCTGCGCCGGGAAAGCGCCAAAATGCAGCTCGCCGGCGCACCCCCCCGCCTGCTCTGCGCCACCGGGGACGGCGAAGTCGCCCATCTGCTCGGCGCCGCGGCCGTCGTCCTGCAACGGCACTCCGGCTACTACCGGTCCCGCACCGGCAAACGGCCGGGAGCGAAGCCCAAACCCGCATCGAACGGAGACCGCCAGGGAAGTCCCACCTCCTCCGCTCCGTCATTCGCGGAGGCCGCACGATGAAGAACACCCCCGACCCCATCCAGCGTTCTCGCCTCAATGGGGAGCCGTCCGCCGCGGCACTCGCATCCGGCAACGGTCACAAATCCACGAACGGGGCCAAGGCGGAGCCCTCGTCCCCCTCTCGTGACCTCGCCTACGTGCAGGTTGCCTCCAGCGAACTCACGCGCGACATCAACCGCGACCTGGTCCTTGAACTCATCCGCTCCATGCAGCCCATCTCGCGTGTCGACCTGGCCCGCGCCTCCGGCCTGCAACCTTCCACGGTCAGCTCCATCGTTGAACAATTGCTGGGCGAAAACTGGATCCGCGAAGGCGCCATGATCAAGACCGCCCGCGGCCGCCGCCCCACGCTGCTCTCACTGAACGACGACCTGGTTATCCTCGCAGCCGACGTCCGCCCATCGCAGGCGGTCGTCGCGCTTCTCGACCTCAATGGCCGCTTCCTCGCGCGCCGCCTCGTTCCGCTCAGCTCCCACCCGGAGAAGGCCGTCGAAAGCATCGCTGCCGCCATGAACCAGTTCCGCGACCAGTTCCCGGGCAAAACCCTGGAAGGCGCCGGTCTGAGCCTGCCCGGTCGCGTGGACCCTGCCGCCAACAAGCTCCTTCTCGCCCCCAACCTCCCGTGGCACAACTTCGACATCCACGGCGCGCTCTCAAAAGCTCTCGGCGTGCAGGTGCAGCTTGAAAACGGCGCCAATGCGTCGCTGCTTTCGGAGCTCTGGTTCGGCCGCATGGACGGCATTCGCAACGCAGTCCTGGTAACGATATCTGAGGGTGTCGGCACGGCCATCCTCGCCGAGGGCCGCCTCATCTCCGGCCAGAATGGCCTCGCCGGCGAGTTCGGCCATATCCAGGTCGACCCTAACGGGCCCCCCTGCGGTTGCGGCGCGAAGGGCTGCTGGGAGGTCTTCGCCAGCTCCCGCGCAGCCCTTCGCTACTACAGCGAACTCGCCCCCGAGGCTCCCCGGCAAACGATCGTCGAGCTTGTCTCGCTCGCCATCGACGGGGATCCCGCCGCCAAACAAGCGCTCGAGCGCCAGGCCACCGCCATCGGCCAGGGCCTCCACATCCTCAACGCAGTCCTCGCTCCCGACGTGATCCTCTTTGCCGGCGACATCACCTCGATGTGGGAGATGTCCCGCGACATCATCGCCCGCGAGTGCAGCACCGGCGTCATGGCCGGCGAAGGCCCCCGCCTCCAATCCATCGGCGACGGCGAACAGGCCCGCCTCCGCGGTGCCGCCGCCGTGGTCCTCCAACGCCACAGCGGCTACTACCGCGCCAACCACAAGCGCACCGAGGCCCGCTAAGCTCTACCTTCTGCCCATTGATTGCCGTCCCGCGGGCAATCTGCGTTCCCCCCGCGTTCCGTCTCCGGTAATGGCCCTTCATGAAGCGTGACTTCGCCCCAATCGCAGTGCATAATGAACGGAATTCCCTAGGCAAACCGCTCATCACCACTTTGCGAGCAGGCAAGGTCTGAGCTGTCCTGCACCGCTTCGCTCAGGTTTTTGGGCCCGGAGGTTCCAATGTTCCAAGCATCCCGCCGCGCCGCGCTCATCCTTTGTGCAGCGACACTCGCCACGGCTCCCCTTCTCGCACAAGAGGTCTCCGGCAGCATCAGCGGTACCGTCACGGATCCCTCCGGCGCGCAGGTCAGCGGCGCCCGTGTGGAGCTCATCAACACCGATCGCGGCGAAACCGTCCGCACCCTCACCACGAACAGCTCGGGTTTCTACACCGCGACTTCGCTCCCTCTGGGCACCTATACGGTCAAGATCACGCAGCCCGGCTTCAAGGCCGAGCAGGTCGCCGACATCGTCCTGCACGTCGACGACCGCCTCACCATCAGCCGGCAGCTCACCGTCGGCAGCGAGCAGCAAACCATTACCGTCGAGGCCAGCGCGCTCCAGGTGAACCTCGAAGACGCGGCGGTCGGCGGTCTCGTCAACGGCACCCAGACTCGCGAACTCGTCCTCAGCACCCGCAACTACGAGCAGCTCCTCAGCCTTCAACCCGGCGTCGCCTACACCGGCACCACCGACCAGATCTACCTGGGCCCGACGAACCCCCTCGGCGGAGCGAACACAGTGCAGTTCTCCGTAGGCGGCCAGCGCACCAGCGCCAACAACTGGACCATCGACGGTTCGGACAACGTCGACCGCGGCTCGAACCTCACCCTCCTCGCGTTTCCCAGCGTCGACGCGATCGCCGAGTTCAAAACCCTTCGCGGCATCTACTCCGCCGAGTTCGGCCGCTCCGCCGCCGGCCAGATCAACGTCGTTACCCGCTCTGGCGCCAACGCCTTCCACGCCAGCGCCTACGAGTTCTTCCGGAACGACATCCTCCAAGCGAACAACTACTTCAACAACCTCGTCGGCACCAAGCGCCCGCCGCTCCGCTATAACGACTTCGGCTACACCGTGGGCGGCCCTGTCGCGATCCCGCACCTCTACAACGGCCATGGCAAGACGTTCTTCTTCTGGTCGCAGGAGTTCCGGCGCGTCATCACCTACTCGCCCGTCCAGCTTTTCGTGCCCACGGCGGCTGAGCGCAACGGCCAGTTCCCTGTAGCGGTCTGCGCCACCGTCACCACGGCGGGCACCTGCTCCAGCGCCACGGGCACCACCCAGCTCACCACGATCTCGCCCACCGCCGCCGCTTACATGAAGGACATCTTCTCCACCGATGGCTCCAAGGTACCGCTGCCCAACCCAGGCCCCGGCCAGGACGTCCACAGCTACACCTACAACGGCCGCAACGTCTACAACGACACCCAGGAGTTCGTCCGCATCGACCAGGCCTTCGGCCAAAAGCTCAACGTCTTCTACCGCTACCTCCACGACAGCATCCCGACCCAGGAGCCCTTCGGCTACGGCAGCGGCGCCACCGGCCTTCCCGGCGTGCAGGTCACCAATACGCGCTCGCCGGGCACCCAGCAGCTCGGTCACTTCACCTACGTGGCTACCCCCAGGCTCCTCGTTGACGGCGGCTACGCTTACTCCTCCGGAGCCATCCTCAGCACACCCGCAGGCTTCGCGCTGACTGGCAATTCGCCCGACATCAAGCCCACCCTGCCCTACGCCAACCAGCTCGGCGTGGTGCCCAACATCACCTTCAGCAACTTCACCGGCATCAACGACGCCGGGATCTACAACGACTACAGCCGCAATCACAACATCTTCGGCAACGTCACCAAGATCCTCGGCAACCACACCTTCATCGCAGGCGTTACCTACAATCGCTACGAGAAGACCGAAAACGCCACAGGCGGCAACGCCGGTACCTTCACCTTCACGGCCACCAACAACCAGCTGCCGGCGGGCACGCAAAAGCTGGACGCCGCCACCCGCGCGGAGGCGATCTACTACCAGAGCTGGGCCAACTTCCTCACCGGAACCGCAGCCGGCGGTTTCACGCAAACACCCGTCCCACGCATCCCGGACATCCACGTCAACGCCATCGAAGCCTATCTCCAGGACAACTGGAAAGCCAGCGCACGCCTGACCCTCAACTTCGGCGTCCGCTACAGCTACTTCCCGCAGCCCACCGACTCCAACGGCCTCCTTTCCAACTTCGATCCGTCGCAGTATTCCGCAGCCAAAGCACCTGTCGTCGACTCCAACGGCAACGTCTGCACGGCCGCGCCCTGCGCCAACGCACAAGGCATCAACGGCACGGTTCCTAATCCCAACTACGACCCGCTGAACGGCCTGATCTACGCCAACTCCAGCATCCATGGCGCCTCCCCCTACGGCGACAAGGTCGGCCAGGCCGACACCAAGGACTTCGCCCCGCGCGTGGGCCTCGCCTACGACGTCTTCGGTGACGGCAAGACCGCCTTCCGCATGGGCTACGGCATCGCCTTCGACGAACCCCTCGTCGGCGACTACGAGATCAACGCCTTCAACAACCCCCCGCTCAGCAGCCCGGCCAGCTACACCTTCACCTCGCTCGACAACCCCACCGGGGGCACCGCCGCCAGCTCCAGCACCGCCCTGCCGACCATCTACTCCGAGACGCCGCACTTTCGCTCGCCCTACTCGCAGCAGTACTCGACCGACCTGCAACAGCAATTCACGCCGTCCTTCACCGTGGATATCGGCTACGTCGGTAGCCACGACACCCACCTGCTCGGCTACATCGACATCAACTCGCTTGCCCCGGGTGCCGCCAAGGCCGCTGGGATCCTTCCCGCAGGCGGCTTCGTCAACTCCACCCAGACCAAGCTCGCCAACCAGATCCGCCCCTTCCGCGGTTACGGCGGCATGACGGCCGACAACACGATCTTCAGTTCCAACTTCAACTCGCTGCAGGTAGCGGTCCGCAAGCGCTTTAAAGGCAAGAGCCTCATCGACGGCAACTACACCTGGCAGCGCCTGCTCACAAACAGCCCCGCCGACCGCTCCGGCGCGCCGCAGGACCGCTTCAACATCGGCCAGGAGTACGGCCGCAGCGTCCTGGACCGCACCGAGTACGCCTCCATTGATTTCGTCTACGAACTCCCGTTCTACCGCGACCAGCGAGGCCTCGTCGGCCGCCTGGTCGGGGGATGGGAGATCTCCGGCATCGTCGCCCTGGACTCCGGCCTTCCCTCCACCGTCTCCGCCAGCGCGGGCGGCACCATCAATGGCACAACCTTAGCTGACGTCGCCGGCCTCGGCATCATCGGTGCCAGCCCCGCCGGCCTCCGCCCCGATCAGCTCTTCGACCCGCGAAACGGCATCGGCCTTAAAAACCGCCTGAAGTGGTTCAACACCGCAGCCTTCGCAGCCCCGGACCCCGCGCTGGGCCGCCCGGGGAACGCAAAACGCGGCACCATCATCCTCCCCGGCTTCAACCGCGAAGACGTCGGCCTCTTCCGCAACTTCCGCATCTTCGAGAACCTGAACTTCCAGCTTCGCGGCGAAGCCTTCAACGTCCTCAACCACACCAACTTCAACATCGTTGGCGTCACCGCCACCACCCCCAGCACCTTCGGCCAGGTCACCGGAGCCCGCGAAGCCCGCATCCTCCAGATCGGCGGCAAGCTCACCTTCTAGCAGCAGCGGTGTAGCCGCGGGCTTCAGCCTGCGGATCTACGAGCGACAAAGAGAGGGCTTTAGCACTGGTCAAAGTGAAAGGCCACCCTCACGGGTGGCCTTCTCATTCCAACTCAGAGCCTTACAGCTCCTTCACGCCATCCACAAACGCCTTCAGCTTCCGGCTACGGCTCGGATGCCGCAGCTTGCGCAGCGCCTTCGCCTCGATCTGACGGATCCGCTCACGCGTCACCTGGAAGCTCTGTCCGACTTCCTCAAGCGTGTGCTCCGAGCCATCCTCAAGACCGAACCGCATCTTGATCACGCGCTCTTCCCGCGGAGTCAGCGTCCGCAGCACCTGCGACGTGTACTCCTTCAGGTTCACCGAGATCACCGCATCCGAAGGCGAAACCGCCATGCGGTCCTCGATGAAGTCGCCAAGGTGAGAATCTTCCTCTTCACCGATCGGCGTCTCCAGCGAGATGGGCTCCTGCGCGATCTTCAGGACCTTGCGGACCTTCGCGACCGGGATGTCCATGCGCCGCGCGATCTCTTCCGAAGAAGCCTCACGCCCAAGCTCCTGCACCAGCTGGCGCGAAGTGCGGATCAGCTTGTTGATCGTCTCGATCATGTGCACCGGGATACGAATCGTCCTGGCCTGATCCGCAATCGCCCGCGTGATCGCCTGACGAATCCACCACGTCGCATACGTCGAGAACTTGTACCCGCGCCGGTACTCGAACTTGTCCACGGCCTTCATCAGGCCGATGTTGCCTTCCTGGATCAAGTCCAGGAACTGCAGGCCACGGTTCGTGTACTTCTTGGCGATGGAAACCACAAGCCGAAGGTTCGCCTCGATCAGCTCACGCTTCGCGCGCTCGGCGTCCATGTCGCCCTGCACCATCTCGCGCTGGGTGCGCCGCAGGGACTCCAGCGGAATCCCGATCTCGTGCTCCATGCGATCGAGATCCGCGCGGCAGTTCTTCTGCTGACGGCGGTACTCCTTGCGCAGCTCCTCTGAGCGCGAAGCCTCGAACTTCGCGTCCAGCGCACGAATCTGACGCTCCAGCGTCCGCATGCCGTCGACAGTCTTGTTGACCTTGTCGAGCAGGCGCTTCTTCTCGGCATTGGTGTACTTCAGCTCGCGAACGATCCGCGTGACGTACACCTGCTCGCGGCCCATCAGCCACTTGCACCGGCGCTCGTCCTTGGCCTTCGCCTTGGCGTCTTTGCCCTGCGGGTCCGCGGCCTTGGCCTGCAACTCCTGGGCCTTGGCCTGGTGCTTCACCAGTTCGTCAACGCGCTTAACCGTCTTTTTGACGCGCGCCTGCACGATCTCCTCGGTCAGCTCCTCCTCATCGAAGGTGACGACCTCCTTGATATTGCGCACGCCGCGCTTCAGGTCCTCGCCCAGCGCCGTGATCTCGCGGATCACGATCGGCGACCGCGAGATGGCCTTCATCACGCGGAGCTGCCCACGCTCAATGCGCTTGGCAATCTCCACCTCGCCCTCGCGGGTGAGCAGCGGAACCGTGCCCATCTCGCGCAGGTACATGCGCACCGGGTCGTTGGTCTTTTCCAGCGTGCCCGGCGAAAGATCCAGCTCCACATCGGAGTCTTCGCCCGCGCCGCCTTCGCTCTCGTCGTCCCGGTCTTCGCGATCACCGCGCTCCCCGCGACCACGCCGGCCCTCACCCGAAAGCACATCAATGCCCTGGGTGTTGATCGTCGTCAGCAGGTCGTCCAGGTCGTCAGGCGACGTAATATCACCCGGCAACAGGTCGTTGACCTCACCATAGGTGAGATAGCCCTTCTCTTTGCCCGTCTCAATCAGACGGTCTACATCTTCTTCGTACTTATCGATCTCTTCAGCCACGATGTGCTGTACTCCTCACTGGCGCCTCCCGTTCCATTGAGCGGGAAGAATAAAGAATCATCTGCGGAGGCCGGCGCGGGGTAGATATCGGGCGCAGCTCTCCCGGGGTTGTAACGGAGCGCTGAGGAGCGGGTGTGCGGTCGGAGCCGCGGGCGCAGGCGGAAGGCACTTGGAACATCTAAACCCCGGATCTGAACCACAATCCGTGCAATTCCAGAGGAGCTTCGGCACTCAAAGGCGCAGGTCTTCAGCGATTAAACTCTACCATATCAATAGACGCCAGCAGGGCAGTAAAGGATGCGAAGTCGGTGCTCTTTGTTGCTTCCGGTGTTCCTCTTCCTCAACCTGCGCCGGCACGAGCCAACTCCGCAGCCGTCACCGAGGCTCTAGATCACTCCGCCAGCCCTCAGCCCAGCGCCGCAGAATCGAACAGATCAAATAGCCCTGGCTGCCGTTCGGGCAACGGTTCCCCCGCAACCCCGCCCTGGCACCGCGGACAGCACCGCTCCTTGATGTCCAAGCCATTGCATCCGTAGCTGTTCCCGCAATCCCGGCAGCGCAGCGCATACACCGTCTGGCCTCGCCGCTCCGCCGAGGCCGCGCCTGTAGCTCGCTCCACTACCTGCCGGTTGGGGTTCACGAACCCCGGCTCCGTCGTAGGCGTACGCGGTCCCGAGATAGCCGTTCCACCGCGCCGTGGCGGCCCTGTCGGCCGAGTCAGTCGCATGCCCTAAAGCGTCTTCGCAAAGATGAGGTCGCAGCACACCTGCGTGCCCACCTGGAATGTCCGCGTCCCGGCCTCGGCGAACCCGTTCTTGCGATAGAACCCGATGGCCTGCAGATTGCCCGCATGGGTCCCCAGCAGCAGCCGCATCCGACCCATCACCCGAGCCTCGGCCACCGCCGCATCCATCAGTGCCTGCCCTGCCCTTAGCCCCGCGACGGGCTGCAACTCGCGGTGCTCCGCAGAGAACTCCATCACCGGTGTAGCCGCCGAGCGGAAGCGCGAAAACAGGTAGATTCGCTTCAATTCAATGTCTGTTGGCCGAACGGCGAAGGTCGGCAACTCCGGCGCGGTCAGCATCGCGTACCCCACGGCCGCCCCACCGGGTACAGCCTCCGCCAGCGTGATGCGGGTGTCCGGCTTCCCTAGATACTCGCGATAGGCATCGGCGGTGTGGTGCTTGCTGCAGTGCGCCAGGATGTCCGCCCCGGGCAGCATCCACGTAAATGCCTCCAGAAACGTCGCAGCCCCCACCAGCGCGAGCATCGCCGCGTCCTCTTCGGTGGCTCTGCGGAGCCGCACGGCCTCCGCGTGCGCAGCCGGTACAGCGGCGGTAGACGACAAATCCAGGGGGGAGCACGCCATAGGAATCCTGCCCATGATACCTTTCCTTCACCCTGCGGGTCCCGCCTCCGGCGCCGTCTGCGGGCCTTGAACGTAACCACATGAGTTCCTCCGTCGTTTTTCCCGTACAGGTCTTGCGCGAGCACATCACCGGTCTTGAAGCCGCAATCTCCGTCTGCCTGGCCACGCCGGACGGTAAGCCCGTCCACAAACTTCGCACCGAGACCCGCCGCGCAGAGGCCCTCCTGCTCCTTCTGGCCCTCGTCCCCGGCCTGCCAGAGCACCGTAAGGAAGCCAGCGCCCTCCTCCGCTCGCTGGCTAAACTCCGCCGTGCCGCGGGCGAGGTTCGCGACCTCGACGTGCACCGCAAGATGCTGGAAGAGTTCTCTGAACCGGAACAGCCAGAAGCTACCTCGGCCGCCTCAAGCAACGGAACAGGGACTGCCCACACCAGGAAATCCGCAAAATCCGGGTCCAGGAAGCCTGCCCGTAACGCCGAAGCCGCCGCTCGCGAAGACTCAGCCGCTCTTCTCGACGCCGCCATCGAACTTCGCAAGCATATGGGCCGGCAACGGCACAAGGCGGCGGTCGCCCTCCAGAACCTCCTCAAAGATCGCCAGGCAAAGACCGCCCGGGCATCAGAGAAGCTCCTCAAGGTTCTGGATCCTGCGAAGGACCTGGCACTTCCCGCCGGCGACCTGCTCCGCGACGCAGAATCCGTGCTGAGCCGGGATGGCCTGCTCAAACCAGACGCCATCGCCGCCCTCAAAGAAGACGATCTGCACAGCGTCCGCAAAGCTGCCAAAGCAGCCCGCTATCTTGCCGAATCGCTCCCCGAGGACCAGTCCCTGGTCGAAGCGGCCCGGCGGTTCGAAGAGCTACAGGAGGCCGGTGGGCAGTGGCACGATGCCCTCGAGCTCGCCCGGGCCGCCCGCCGCTACTTCGGCAAAGCCCACGAACTCACGGCGGCGTACCGCGAACAGCGTGACCGCAACCTCGCGGTCTTCCGCGCGGCACTCACCGCGCGGATACCCAGGAACGCACGTCAGGAGAAGCGAAAGCCTGCCTCCGCAAAGAGGCCAGCTTCACGCGGTAGAGCCGCCGCCTGACGACCTCACGCGCCGACCAGCTGCCCCGCCAGGGCCGGCTTCACTGCGGCTCCTAACAGCTCGATCGATCGCAGCATCCCGGCATGCGGAAGCGGGCCGCCGCTCATCATGAGGCTCACCCGGCTCACGCCGCCTAACGCCTCATCGATGTGCCGCAACTTCGCCACGACCGTCTCCGGCGCCGCCCACGACAAAGGCCCCTTTCGGCCCACGCTGGGCGTCAAACGCCGCTCGACTCATAGGAGCCCACCCGCGTTCACGCCCAATCCTGCCGAAGGTGTGCGCATACGCCGGCCAGAGCTCATCAGCAGCCTTTTGGTCCGTTTCGGCCACATAACCGACGGAGTGTACCGCCACATCCAGCGATTCCGGCGCATGCCCCGCTCGCCGCCCCGCCTCGCGATACAGGTCCACCATCGGCCGAAACCGGTGCGGTTCGCCGCCGATGATCGCCACAGTAAGTGGCAGACCCAGGATCCCCGCCCGGGCAAAGCTGTTCGGCGTCCCGCCCACGCCCAGCCGGATCGGCAGCACCGGCTGCACCGGCCGCGGCCACACCCCCTGCCCGGTCAGCGAGGCCCGGTGCTTGCCCTGCCAGTGCACTTTTACCTCGTCGCGCAGGTGCAGCAGCAGGTCCAGCTTTTCCGAGAAAAGCTCGTCATAGTGGCGCATATCAAAACCAAACAGTGGGTAGCTTTCGGAGAACGACCCACGGCCGGCAATGATCTCTGCTCGCCCGTTCGATATCAGGTCCAGCGTCGCAAATTGCTGAAACACGCGCACCGGATCTTCCGAGCTCAATACCGTCACCGCGCTCGACAGCCGGATCTTCTCCGTTCGCGCTGCAGCCGCCGCCAGCAGGACCGCCGGCGCGCTTGCGACATACTCTTCGCGGTGGTGTTCGCCGATCGCGTACACATCGAGCCCCGCCCGGTCCGCCGCCTCGACCTCTTCCAACATCTGGCGAACGCGCTCCGCTCCCAGCTTCCCCGGATTCTCGCCCGGCTTCGCCATCACCTCAACAAACGTATCGATTCCGATCTGCATGCAGTTACATCCCTCCCCGGCATCCGTCCATAGAAAGGCGACTCCTGGGCGATGCCTCGCATCCGTCGGTCACGATGCGTTTCCTGCCGTATCTCGCCGGTGCATGGCATCTGATGCGGCGCCTTTGAAGAAGACGCAGCGCTCCCACCACGCAAGAAAGTGGGCTGGCCAGTTGCGCTCTCCCTGAGCCGTGGTATGATCAAGAGGATCGCGAGCATCCGATCTGGTTTTCTTGATTAAAGAGTTGGCTGTACGCACCCTTTACAACAAACACCAAATTGCGTTCAGCGGTACATTACAGCTCACACACAAGGAAGTCAGTTATGGAACAGGGAATTGTTAAGTGGTTCAACGACACCAAGGGTTTTGGATTCATCAGCCGCCAGGGCGGTGAGGACGTATTCGTTCATCACTCCGCCATCCAGAGCAACGGTTTCCGTTCGCTCCAGGAAGGCCAGCAGGTTCAGTTCCAGGTCGTCAAGGGACCCAAGGGTCTCCAGGCCGAGCGCGTTCAGGTCCTCTAAGCTCCACCAAATTCTGGGAAAAGGGCAGCGGTCGGTTGATCGCTGCCCTTTTCACCTTCTGGAAACGTAGCCCGCCCACCCGTTTGGGCCGCCGTCTTCGTGCGATCTCCACTTATAACCCTGACGCAAGGAGGCTTCATGGCCGCGCCCGCACATACAAAATACTTTCTGAAAACTCTTCACGAAGAGATCGACCTCTTCGACCGCAAGCTAGCGCACATGCTCAAGTACGAGGCCTTCGCTACCGATGCCGCCCGCAAGAGCTCTGCCAGCAAGATGCAGGCCAAGCGCGAGTTGCTCGCACGTACCGCTCGTCAGCTCGCCAGCGAAGGCATCGAGTTCAAGCACTCCGACCTGCCCCGTTCTTTCCGCAGCGATGACGAAGCTCCCGAGAGCTCGGTCGCCGCCGTCGCACCCACAGACACCGCCGCCGCGGTCGCAGACATGCCGGAGCCGTCCGCAAGCACTTCTCCCCGCTCCTTCCCCTCTCCGTTTGCTGGCACCGTTCTTGATGGCCAGGCGCACGTCGTAGAGGCCTACAAGCGCAGCCGCGCCAAGCTCTCCAGCTAAGCGACTCAGGCCAGACCAGGCCACCAGCAAATGCCCGCCCACACAGGCGGGCATTTTGGCGTCAGTGTACGACCGCATCCATCGGTAACGGCAACACAACTACGGTTTCTGCGCCTCCCCGGCCGCTCTTCATCAAAAGCGCTTCGGGAGCCGTTCACCTCCACAAAGAGCCAGAAGGTAATCTAAACGGCAGCATGTCCGCTCACCTCACCCAGGAAACGATGCGCTTCCTTCGGGGCCTGGCCAGGAACAACGACCGCAACTGGTTCGAAGCCCGCCGGCCCACCTACGAAGCCGCCCTCAAGCAGCCTCTCCACCAAGTCATCGAAGAGATCAACGGGGAACTGGCAGAGATCGCCCCGGAACACATCCGCCCACCGCACAAGATCGCCATGCGCATCTTTCGTGACACTCGTTTCAGCCCCGACAAGCGCCCCTACAAGACCCATCTCTCGGCCTGGTGGGCACGCCGGGGGCTCGAGAAGACCTCCGCGGCCGGTTTCTTTCTGCAGATTGGGCCCACCGGCGGCTTCGTGGCCGCAGGCGTCTATGCTCCGGAACGCGACGACCTGCTCCTGCTCCGCCGGTGGCTGGCCGACCACCACGAACGCTACCGCAGTACGGTGGACGTGCTGCTGAAGCCCGCGGGCCGGGTATCCGCCATGCAGCCCATCGAGCCCAACGCACTTACCCGCAATCCTAAAGGCTTTCCCCCCGAGCACCCTGCCGCCGATCTTCTCCGCGCCCGGAATTGGGGTGTGATGACCGCGCTCACCGCGGAAGAAGCCCTGGAGCCTACGTTCGCCCAGCAGGTGGTTACCATCTTCCGCCGAACTGCCCCGCTGGTGGCTTTGCTCAACGAGCCATTCCTGGGGACACGGTCCCAAGCCGGCGCGCACCTTGGCGTGCTTAGGCGGTCTTAGCCTCGTCTGTCCTGTCGTGCAGGCCCACTCTGCCCAAAAAGTGGCAGAATGCACCCAAAAAGGCACATATTCGGCACGAAACCCGCAAAAACACTGTGCAAACCGCGGTTTTGCCGTTGACAACCGGGGTGGCAAAGGTGGAAGGTGAGACTCGGCGCGGTGCTCGCACCCGCATAAACACTGGACATTTCGCACGGCGAGCAGTCTCAGCCCGCCCACGCGGGAGCGCCGCAACGGCTCAGGTTCTTCTTCAACTTCTGTGCAAAGGAGCACACACTATGGCAAAAGGCATGACCAAAACTCAATTGATCCGCTTCATGGCGGAAAAAATGGAAATCAACAACAAGCAGAGCGCCGCCTTCTTCACCACGCTCGCCGAAACCGCCGTAAAGGAAACCAAGAAGAATGGCGAGTTCGCCATTCCCGGCATCGGCAAGCTCGTCAAGGCCGAGCGCAAGGCCCGCATCGGCCGCAATCCTCAGACCGGCGAGGCCATCAAGATCAAGGCCAAGACCGTCGTCAAGTTCCGTATCGCCAAGGCCGCCAAGGACACCATCGCTCCCCCCAAGAAGTAGTCGTCCTTCGTAGCAGGCCCCGTCCTCGGCACAAAGCAGGCAGGACGGGGCCGCCGCGCATCGCAAAGCCCCGTAGGGATTCTTCAGCCCAGAGGCGCAGGGGCAGGCGTCTCCCTCGTCGCCCGCGGCAGGAGAGCACGCAGCACGAGCGACACACCCAGCGAAATCAAAATGCCCCTGATCAACGGCATCGCATTGAAGTCCCACCCAAACGCAGCCAGCGTAATCACTACACCGACCATATAGCTCTCCCCCATCAACGCCTGCAGCCAATGCGGCCGCTGCCCCCCAGCCGGCACCAGCGGCTTTGGTGAGGGCAGGAAGCGTGGCACCCGCGCCTCATACGTCGTGTACGCCTCGCCAAAGCGCGCCGCCAAAAATGGCTCCTCCGCCAACGCCAGCCGTACCTGCAGAATCCAGATCGCCGCGATGGCAAACAGTGCTCCGGCCGGCGGCATCAGCAGTGCCACGCCGATCGTGTGCAGCAACGTGCCCAGGTACAGCGGATTGCGCGATCGCCGGTACGGTCCATCGGCCAGCAGGACTTCGCCGTGCATCCCGGACGAGTTCACCACGCCCGCGCCCACGTACGCCGATCCCCAGACGCGCAGGAGAGCCCCCAGCGCCGTAAACACGATGGCGACAACAAGCAACAAACTCGTCGCCGGCTCAAAGCCCAGCAAGCCAGCCCTCGCCAGGTCGGCGCTTAAGATGAGCCAGGTCGACTTGGTCGTCAGCCCGAGCCATGGCTCCCACACCGGCCAGAACCCGAACACATAGATCAACCCATGCAACACATAACGAAACCGATACTCAAACCCTGAGGCACCCATGCAGCACTTCTCCTGAAGATGAATCGCAGCTTCGCAGGCTTGCGCTGCTTCTCACCGAGAAAAGCAGCACCCGACGATCTCACCTTGACGCCCCCGTCAGGAGAACTGCTTCAATAACTACCCTGCGCCACCGCGGGCTCGCGGTCAACCTCCGCCATGGCAGGCTTTGTGACCGCATCAGGCCGCACCTCGTCCTTGTAGACCACGCCACCCTTCATCACAAAATCCACATGCTGCAGCGTCGTCACGTCCTTCAGCGGATCGCCCTTCACTGCGATCACGTCCGCCCACTTGCCCGGCTCCAGCGTCCCGACCTTGTCCGTCCATCCCATCAGGTCCGCCCCATTCAGCGTCGCCGACTGGATGGCCTGCAACGGCGTCATCCCATACTCCCGCACGTACACCTCAAGCTCATGCGCATTCAGTCCATGCGGATACACCGCCGCATCCGTTCCCAGCGCCACCTTTACACCCGCCGCAATCGCCCGCTTATGGTTCGCCCGCGCCACGGCCGTGGTGTCCTTCATCTTCTGCGCGTACAGCGCCGGCAGGTGCCCGTTGTCCTTGTACCAGTCGTATAGGTAACTCGTCGGCACCAGGTACGTCCCATGCGCCTTCATCGCCTTGATGCTCGCCTCGTCGATGTAGCTCCCATGCTCGATCGAATCCACGCCCGCCTCGGTCGCCCATAGGATCGCCTGCGCGCCGTGCGCATGCGCCGCCACCTTGCGCCCTAGCCGATGCGCATCCGCACAGATGGCGATCATTTCTTCCTTCGTATACTGCGAAGCCTGCGGATCATCACCCTTCGACAACACTCCACCCGAGGCACCGATCTTGATCAGATCCGCCCCATACTTGATGTTCTGTCGCACCATGTGCTGCACGGCGGGGATACCGTCCGCCACACCCTCACCCACCACGTGGTACTGCGACGGCAACAAGTTCTCATCCATATGCCCGCCCGTAATGCCCAGCGGCGGCCCGGAAACCTGCATGTGCGGCCCCGGCACATGCCCTGCATTGATCTCATCCCGCAGCGCAACATCGGTGAAGCCGTTCGCGCCCACGTTGCGCACCGTGGTGAAACCGGCCTCCAGGGTCGTCTTCGCGTTCTCCACGCCAATGATGGCCTCTTTGCCCGGCGTCATCGTCAGCTCAAAGTAAGGGTCAAAGTCCGTCGCCCCAGTCAGGTGCACATGCACGTCGATCAACCCCGGCAATACCGTCTCATCTCGCAGGTCCACCTCACGGTCACCGGTCTGCGCCGGCGTGTTCGCGGTCGACGCAACGCCGATCACCTTCTCGCCCTGCACGATCACCGTAGCGTTCGGCGTCTCCCGGCCAGTTCGCACATCCAGCACGGCCCCGGCCCGAATCAGCGTCCTCCCACCTGGCGCAACATAGGTCGGCTGCTGACCGTTAACCGCACATGGCAGGGCAGTAGCGCACAGCGAGGCAAGCACTAAAGCAAAGAGCCGCAGGGGGTTACGCATCGTCGCACAATGGTTCAAAGGGGACTCCAGGACAGAAAGGATGAAACCATCCTACCCTGCAAGCCCATCCGTGATTGGCCAGACGTACCTACCAGCCGAACTTCTCAGGGCGCTCCCGTCTAAACGGCCTTCCCTAGTGCCGCCAGGATCGAGTCAAAGTCATCCACCCCGCCATACTCTATGATCACTCGACCCTTGCCACGTTTGTCTTCAATCGTCACTTTCAGCCCCAGGGTGCGCCGCAATTGGTCCTGCGCATCACGAACATTCGGGTCCAGCGCCCTCAGTGGTTTTTCCGGTTTAGTCTTTCCCTCAGGATTCAACAAACCCTGCACCAGGCTCTCCGTAGCTCGCACATTCAGGCCCAACGCCATAACCCGCTGCACGGCTGCTCCGATGGCTTCGGGAGACGGAAGAGCCAGCAAAGCCCGCGCATGCCCAAAGCTGAGGTCTCCAGCTTCAACCATCTGCTGCACGTCATCCGGCAACCTGAGCAGCCTCACGAAATTCGCCACGGTCGCACGATCCTTGCCCGTTCGCTCCGCCATCTGCTCCTGCGTCAGGTGAAACTCACGGCTCAGTCGCTCATACGCTCGCGCTTGCTCCATCGGGTTTAGATCGGCCCGCTGCAGATTTTCGACAACCGTCATCTCCATGGTCTGAAGGTCTGAAACCTCACGCACCATGGCCGGCACCGTCGCTTTACCGGCCTGTTTGCTCGCGATCAGCCGGCGTTCCCCGGTGATCAGCGTGTAGCGCCCATCCTTGCCGGGCCGAACCACAATGGGCTGCACTACCCCGGTTGCGACAATGGACGCAGCCAGCTCCCTCAACTTGTCTTCATCAAAGCCAGCCCGCGTCTGAAAGGGGTTCCGGTCGATCATCTCCACCGGGATCTCCAGCGGTCGCCCGGATGGCTGCTCGTCGGCCACCGCCTGTACTACCGGCACCGGAGCCGGCCGCGATGGCAGCAACGACTCCAATCCCTTACCCAACGCCCGCCGCTTGTTCTCCATTACGCCCTGCGCCATCCCGTTCTCCTCACGCTTACCCGCCAAAAGGCCAGATCCGCTTCTTTGCCGTCTTGTTTACAGCCGTACTCGCCTTCACTGCAGGAACCTCATCCGCCACCAGCGCCTCACCTCGCTGAACCACGGTACCGCTCGATCCGGAAGTGTTGGCTTTCTTCACCTCAGGGACGCTCTCCTTCTCGGCAGGCTTTGCCGCGAGCCCATTCCGCTCCAGCAGCTCCCGGGCGACTTCCCGATAGGCCTCCGCCCCACGCGATCGAGGATCATACGTAACCGCCGGCTGCCCATGGCTCGGCGCCTCCGCGAGCCGCACGTTCCGCGGGATGGTTGTTTTCAGCAGCTTTTCCCCAAAGAACCCCGCCAGGTTCTCTCGAACCTGCTGCGACAGGTTCGTCCGATCGTCATACATGGTCAGCAGCACGCCCTCCAGCCCCAACTCCGGGTTGAAGCTCGCAGCCACCTTGTCCAGCGTAGAAATCAGCTCCGAAATGCCCTCGAGCGCGAAGTACTCCGCCTGCATCGGCACTAGCAGCCGATCCGCCGCGACCAGCGCGTTCAGCGTCAGGAGATCCAGCGCCGGCGGACAATCCAGCACCACAAAGTCATACTCCCGCCGCACCGGTTCCAAAGCCTCACGCAACCGGAACTCCCGCTCCTCGACACCCACCAACTCCACATTCGCACCGATCAGGTTCCGGGTTCCCGGCACAAGAGAAAGCCCCTCAATCGCCGTCGCCTGCACGGCCTCCGACACTCCAGTCTCGCCAAGCAGCAAGTCGTACATGGACAGCCGCTCCGCGTTCCGCGCGAAGCCCAGCCCGCTTGTGCTGTTCGCTTGCGGGTCACAATCCAGCAGCAGCGTCGAATAACCCTCCAGGGCGAAGGAGGCCGCCACATTCAGGGCGGTGGTCGTCTTTCCCACCCCACCCTTTTGATTCACCACCGCCACCACACGCGATGGGCGCTGCTTCTTGCTTACTTCCACTCTCGACTGCTCGCTTCCGGCCATGAAGGTACGGCTTAGCCTAGCAGGTACACCCGGTGGGAAGAGTGTGGATGCAGTGTGTTCCACGTGGAACACTGGACAACAACCCACCCCAGCCCCGCCCAGCACAATGTTCCACGTGGAACACCCCTCAGCTCACGCGACCCACCTCGACGAAGCCGCCAGCCAGTCCGGGAATCCCAAACCGCTTGGCACCTTCCCTCACCTCCGATGTCAGCCGCACGAGTACTCCACCCACTCGCAGCCGCTCCCGCGCCACCGCCTCCATAGCCCCCATCCGGTCCACCGCCCGCATCGTCACGGCATCAAACCGCCGGCCAGCCTCCATCGCCTCCACACGCCCCGCCCAAACCTCCGCGCCAAGTCCCAGAACACGCACCACCTCACGAAGGAACGCCACCTTCTTCCCCTGCGATTCAGCCAGCGTGACTCTCAAGTCCGGCAGCAAGACCTGCATCGGCACTCCCGGGAAGCCAGCGCCGGATCCGAGGTCCAGCACCTTACCCTGCCGCCCCGAAATCCGCGCCAGCACCCCCCCGGCAAATAGACTCTCCCCAAAGTGCCGCCGCACCATCTCCTCCGGCTCGCGTATCGCCGTCAGATTTGTACGAGCGTTCCACCGGACCAGCAGCTCGAGGTACGCTTCCAACTGGCCATACATCCCGTCCGCCATCTCCACGCCATCAGGCAGCCCCTGAACATACGGCGTCAGCAACTCCCGCAGACGCGCGTCAGACAACATCCGCAGCCGTCCCCGCAGCCCGCTTCATCGCTGAATCCTCCGCCTCCGCGACAAGCCACGTAAACAGAGCTCGTGACGCAGCCGAGATCCCCACGCTCCGCTCCGGATGCCACTGCACGCCGACCATCACGCTATCCCCAATGCGCCCCTCAACCGCCTCAATCACGCCGTCTTCCACCGACCGCGCAATTACCGCAAGTCCCTCTCCCGGAGCAGAGATCGCCTGATGATGGCTGCTATTCACAGCCAACCGCCGAAACTCCTCCTCGGCCGGCGCCTCCGCTCCACTCAGCAGCCCTGCCAGCAGGCTCTGCCCCGCCACCCACACCGAGTGCGCCACCGCCACTTGCCCCCCGGCACCATGATTCACTGGAACGGGCGTCAAATCCTGCACCAGCGACCCGCCACACCACACATTCAGCCGCTGAACGCCATAACAGATCGCCAGAATCGGCTTCCCCTTCACCGCCGCGTGCTCCAGCAGCCGCAGGTCACAGGCCTCGCGCGCAGGATCCGCCCCTGCCGTGGCCACATCGGGCTCCTCACCATAAAGGGCAGGATCCACATCCGCGGGACTCCCCGGCAAGACAAAGCCATCGCACAAAGTAGCCACGGCCCCAAGTTCCGCCACGCTCAGCCCTAGCTGCAACGGAACGACCTCACCGCCCGCCCCGTGCACCGCCTCGGCATACTGTGGCGAAGCCTTGCGGTTGTACTCCAGGTCGCCCGACGTCGGCACAGGTATCCCAATCTTCACGCCCATCCGCTCTTCACCTTCGTCCTTCACCCAGGATCATCCCCAGCTAAGATGCTACCCTCGGCTATGCGACCCATCTTCCTCGCCCTACTGCCCATAGGGCTTCTCGCCGCGTCGTCAATCCTGCCAGCTCAGCAGCTCGATCCCACCGCACAACTCCTCCAGCGCCTCGCCGACGCACCTGGACCTCCAGGCTACGAAGACCCCGTTCGCGCCATCATGGTCGCCGAGATGAAGCCCCTCTCCAACGCACCACTACGCTACGACGGCATGGGCAGCGTCGTCGCCCAGCTCGGCTCCACCGGCCCCAAGATCATGGTCGACGCCCACATGGACGAGCTCGGCGGCATGGTTCGCCGCATCGCGCCCAACGGCCAACTCACCATGCAAATGCTCGGCGGCTGGCTCGACCAGGCCCTCGTCGACCAACGCTGGATCATCCTCGGCAGCAAAGGGCCAGTCGAAGCCGTCACCGGGATCCGCGACATTCACGTGGCCACCCCCGCCGAGCGCACGGCCGTCATCCCCCGCGATAGCGTCTTCCTTGACACCGGCGCCCGCACGCCCGCAGAGGTCGCTGCTCTCGGCATCGAACCCGGCGACCCGGTGGTACCAGACGCTCCCTTCAAGCTCCTCGCCGGCAACAATTATCTCGGCAAAGCCTGGGACGACCGCATTGGCTGCGCCGTCCTCCTTCAGGCCATGCAGCGCCTTGCGAAACTTCCACATCCGAACCAGATCTTCTTCGTAGCTACTACCCAGGAAGAGATCGGCCTTCGGGGCGCCCGCACCGCTGCAAACCTTGTCCGTCCTGACCTCGGCTTCGCCCTCGAAGGCGGTATCGCCAACGATGGGGGCGGCCACCCCGAAGAGACCCAGGCTCACCTGGGAGGCGGCCCCGGCATCTTCCTCTACGACTCCAGCGCCATCCCCAACCGCAGGCTCGTCCGCTTCGTCAAAGACACCGCGAAATCCAGCAACATCCCGCTCCAACTCGACCTCGTTCAGGGCTACGGAGATGATTCCGCTGAAATCCAGGAGTCAGGCACCGGGGCCCCGACACTGAATATCGTTACACCTGTCCGATATACGCACGCACATAACGGCGTGGTGAATCGGTCTGACTTCGAGCGCACGGTCGACCTTCTCGTCGAGCTTCTCCAACACCTAGACACAACCACCGTTGACCGCATCCGCGATTTCACCCCACAACCCTGATCAGAAACAGCACTCAGGATGGGAGGCCTGAAGGCTTTGGCCTCCTTCGTGATTACACCCGGGATACCAAAAGGCAGGACGGGAGCCTGCAGCGGATCGGTCGGGAACACATCTCGCGGAGAGGGTGTGGCTAGCGCAACAGGAATGCCAACCTGCCGTTCGCCTTCTCCGTTACCTCAGTTCGCGCTCAAGTACCGCGTGCGACGCGTGGAGTAATCAACTTCGAACACACACGTCACGTGACTAACACCGTCGCCGAGATGCATGACCCGACAGTGGGATTCGTTACACCTCAGATCGCGCTACTCTCGCGTTGGTTAAGGAAGCGTGCGAACGCCCAAGGTCACCCGAATCAGTAACTTAGGTACTGTACGGGCACGATCCGGTCTCCTCGCATGATCCTTGCTGATCCCCTCAGTCTGAGGTCATGCATGTTGTCGTCTTCGAAATTTAGAAACTTCCTCCTGTTCTGCGGTGCATCCTTGGGCGCGAGTCTTCCTGCGCTCGCCGGCCCCCCTCAGAAAGTGCAGCCACCCAAAAAATCGCCGGACCTTGCGCGCTCTGTGTCCAGCACTTCCACGGTATCCATCATCATTCAGTACGCCGGCGCGCCGACCGCAGCGGAACTTCAGGAACTCGCAACTCTGGGGGGCAGCACACCCGTTCTCCTTCAAAGCATCAATGCTCTTCAGGTCACCCTTCCCACGTCTGCGTTGTCCACCCTGTCGGCCGACTCCAATATCCGCTACATGAGCCCGGATCGGACGCTTGCAAGCCATGGCGGTCCAGCCACTGCCTCGATCGCAACTAGCGCCGAGTACACCGCCGAACCCATCAACGCTCCAGCTGCTTGGAATCTCGGTTACTACGGAACGAACATTGGGGTCGCGGTCATCGACAGTGGAATCAAGCCAACTCCTGACCTCGGGGCCGTTTCAGCACAGACACTCGCACAGATCGCACCTGCGCCCCCCATCTCTGGAGGCCCAGCCATTCCCTCCGGCCCTGGTGCAAACGGGCGCGTGGTTTACAACCGAAGCTTCGTTCCCGCTGAGCTTAACGATACTAACGACGAGTACGGTCACGGAACCCACGTCGCCGGCCTCATCGCTGGCGACGGTGCAGCTTCCTACGGAAAGCAGTATTACCGCACCTTTTTCGGCATTGCTCCTACGGCCAGCCTGCTAAATCTGAAGGTTCTCGATCAGAATGGCCAGGGGACCGACACTTCAGTCATTCAGGCCATTGAAGCCGCGATTTCGCTAAAGAAGACCTACAACATCCGCGTAATCAACCTGTCCCTCGGCCGCCCCGTCTTTGAGAGCTATCAACTCGATCCACTCTGCCAGGCAGTCGAACAGGCCTGGAAGGCCGGCATCGTCGTCGTCGCCGCAGCCGGGAACAACGGTCGCGACCTCGCACTCAATGGTGAGGGCTACGGCACCATCGAAGCCCCGGGCAATGACCCCTACGTCATCACCGTAGGCGCCGTCCGTACCAAGGGGACGCCGGGAATCGCAGACGACGCGATGGCCAGCTACAGTTCCAAAGGACCTTCCTTCATCGATCACTTCGCTAAGCCGGACATCGTCGCGCCCGGCAACCTCGTCACCAGCCTTCTAGCCCCCGGATCGACCCTCCAGAAGAACAATCCCACGTTCTACACCCCGGTCAGCTTTTATCAGGCAGGTGGTCCCAAAGACACCACACAGCCTTCGCCTACCTACATGCCCCTCAGCGGAACGAGCATGGCCACTGGCGTCGCCAGCGGTGCAGTGGCTCTGCTGCTCAACGTGAACCCCGCCCTTACCCCGGACCAGGTGAAGGCCCTCATCATGGAGGACGCCAACAAGTCGGTACTTCCTCAGACCAGTTCCGTAAGCGATGGAGGCAACACCTACGTTGCCCACAACGACGTCTTCACTGTGGGCGCGGGCTATCTGGACATCGGCGCTGCCATCAAGGATGCCAAATCCAAGGCCATCCCGTCCGGCACAGCCATGACTCCGCTCGCGGTCTACGATCCGAGGAGCGGCAACGTCGGCCTGGTCAAGGACTCAACTGCTCTCTGGGGAGCGACAGCCCTTTGGGGCGCGTCGAACGTCTACGGCGCGAGCGCCTTCCCGTCTGGCAGCACAGCCCTCTGGGGAGCCAACACCCTCTCGGGCTCGACCGCCCTTTGGGGTGCAGCCAACACCGGCGCCGCTTCGGATCCGAACGCAGCCACCGCCCTCTGGGGAGCTACCGCCCTCTGGGGTGCTAACGACCCGCAGGCATTCACAGCCCTCTGGGGCGCAACCGCCCTCTGGGGAGCAAGCTCACCTCAGGCAGCCACCGCCCTCTGGGGAGCAACCACCATGGACGGTTCCACTGCTCTCTGGGGTGCTGGCACCAGCAACGCTTCCACAGCCCTGTGGGGAGCCTCAACCCTCAGCGGTTCCACTGCCCTCTGGGGAGCAACCACCTTCGCAGCCCAGTAACCCCGGGCTGAAACTTAACCCAGCTTGCTTCACTTCGGCAGCCCCACGGGGCTGCCTTTCTTTTGCGTAATGCCCCCCTCTTTCACTTCTAAATTGGCCCTATTCGCTAGCCTGACTTCATACACCGACATGAGGACCGGTGGCCCGAAGGGCGTCCATTGCGCCGCCGTTCACGCCATCGCCGGAAACGGCGGAGTAGGCGCGATCGTACTCGTGGCCCTTAACATCCCCCGGCGACTCCGCGCTACCGCTTACCCGGAGTGAGTAGATCCAGGCGAGCGCCAGCTGGATCCTCCAGACGGAGGCTGGCGACCTCGGCTTTCGCGAGCGCACCGGCACCCCTGGCGAACTCCAGTGCGCGATGGAATGCCTTGTTTCTCCAGGCAATTTTCGCCTCTGAAATCATGCTCTTGAAGATCGCCGTGATCTCGCGAGACGGAGCCGGCTCGTGCTCTTGCCACTGCTCGGAAGCTCGCTCCAAGAGGTGCTCGTACTCTTCCTTGATCTGCGTCCTAAGGAAACTGCTCACATCATCACCGCTCGTTTGAGCTGCCAAGGAGCCGAACGCAACGTGCTCGCCGGCACGCAGCAGTTCAGCGGCACTCTTCGCATCCTCTTGCGCGAAGGCCGCCTGGGCGAACTGTGACAACGTGTTCAGTTGCGCCAGCGCTTCCTCACTCAGCTGAGAACCAATAATGCGAAGGCGCTGGAGGTGTTCGTAGGCTCGTCGCGCATCGTGTCCAGGGCCCTTTGGCGTCTTCTTTGCGGCCTTCTTCGCCACCTTCTTTGCAGCCTTACTCGCAACTTTCTTGGCTGCCTTCTTCGCTAACTTAGTCTCGGGCACGGGTCTCCTTCGTGGCGATCAAGCCTGTTCTCTGTGATGCGCTTGAGACCTACCACTTATTCGAAATCATCTCGCGAGCGCGCTCATTGGCTGGTACAAAGCGGACCACGCGCACCCGCGCAGAGCGCCAGCCTCACTCGGTAGAGCGCCGGACGGGCTTGGTTTTCAGCGATTGACGATCCTCGGGCTCAATCACCTCTGGCCCTTCCTGCTTGCGGCGCTGCGCTTCGTTCTCCACGACGGCACGCATCCAGTACTTGCCGTCCGCGTCCGTCTCGACACCATGAGTCTCGCGTTCAAACCCCGGGAAGCGACGGCCAAAGCCTTCCATGGCCAGGATGAGCTTCATCACCGGACTATTGCTGTCACCGAGACGTTCGCCAGGCATGCTCATTGGAATGCCGGGCGGGTAAGGCACCAACATTACGGGGGCAATGCGACCGGCCATCTCCTCGAAGGGGATCTTCTGCGTTTCACCGCGCACAAGCTTTTGATAAGCCTGCGCAGGTGTCAAGACAGGATCGAAATCTTCGTCGCAAGCCGCATTCACCAGACCGGCCAGGTTCATGTCGATCATGGCCGCATGCATCTCGTCGGACAACTCACGGAGCGTTTGATTGCGGTACCGCACAGGGAACCGTTGCACGAGTTCGGGCATGGCCTCGGTCAAGTCCGCGTCGGAGTCGTACAGCCGCTTGAACTCGAAGAGGTTCTCAAGCAACGCGCCCCACTTACCCTTGCTGGTACCTACCGAAAACAGCACCAGCACGGTGTAGTCACCATTGCGCGCAATCTCCACGCGGCGGCCGTCAAGAAACTCCACCAGGATTGCCGCAGGAATACCCCACTCCTCGATGACACCCTGTGCATTCTGGCCCGGCATCAGGATCGTCACTTTGGTCGGGTCCAGCATCGCGTACCCATCGGCGATGTCTTCGTCCTGAAATCCATGCCAGCTCTCACCCGGCTTCAGTGTCCAGCAACTCGGGTTTAGGATCAGCAGCTTATCGGGCGCTTCTTCCAGCAGGTAGCTTTCGCCTGTCTGTGGGTCGACAACTTGCTCAGGCTGGTACAGCCGAAAGAACCACCCATCACCATTTGATTCCGCCACGCGAAGGCGATGCGCGACCGACGACATTGCCTTGCGAAAGCTCACAGCATCGCCAATGGTTTCTTCCATCAAGCGTGTGCCCTGCCGGCTCATCCATCATGGCCGCTGCTACATCAAGTGAAGCAATCAGCGGATAGAACGGCGACGTCGTGCCGTGCATCATGAAGGCTTCGTTGAATTGATCGAAGTCCATCGGGGCACGGTCAGAAAGCTTTACGTGCACCATTGAGCCCATCGAGAACGCCGCCAGCATCTTGTGGGTGGACTGCACCGCAAAGATCAGTGGGCGGTTGGGCATCTCGTCCGGCACACCCATCGCGTAACGGCCGTTATAGAGCTCGTGGAACTTCGCATAGGCGTACCAGGCTTCGTCAAAGTGCACCCGCGGCACACTCTGCGCCAGTTGTTCCACCACCTTGTTCACGTCGTAGCACAGGCCGTCGTACGTGGAGTTGGTCACCACCGCATAGCTTGGGTTCCGTGACGTAGCACCCGGCGTAAATGGACAGCGATCGATCAGCTCCTTCACCGACTCCGGACTGAAGCGCCGCAATGGCACAAGGCCGATCATGCCGTAGCCGTTGCGCGTTGGCTTGAAGTACACGGGACGCGCGCCGGTGACAGTCAGCACGTGCGCAATCGACTTATGGCAGTTCGCATCAGCAAGCACGATGTCGTCGTTCGCGATGACGCCGTGCCCAACAATCTGGTTCGACGTAGACGAACCACCCAGAACATAGAAGGTCCAATCTGCACCGAAGATGCGCGCAGCATTGCGTTCAGAGTCGCCCGGAGGCCCGATATGGTCGAGCCATGAACCTAACGGTGCTGTAGAAATCCCAAGATCAGCGCGCAGCAGATTCTCACCAAAGAAGCGGTGGAACTCCATGCCGATGGGGTGCTTGAGAAACGCAACGCCGCCCATATGTCCGGGGGCATCCCACGAGTAAGCACCCTGGTCGGTGTACTTTTGTAACTCGCGAAAGTACGGCGGCAACAGGCTCGCATGGTAGCGATCCACCGCAAAATCCACGCGGTTGGCGATGAACGCAGGTGTATCGCCAAAAAGATGAATGTACTCGTGCACCTGCCGAACGACTTCCAGCGGGAGCTCGCTCACCAGTGTGCGGTCAGCGATCAGGAAGATCGGAACCTTCTTGTTCCGTTGTCGCGTAGCCCGCAGGATCTGCAGTGCAGCATGCTCAGCAAACTGGTTGTCGCCTTCAAGATCCCAGTCCAGAAGAATGGCGCTGTACGAAGGGTCAGAGGTGACCAGGGAAAGACCATCTTCAGGGGTTGAGGTACGTACGACCTCATACCCTTCATCCTTGATCGCGTCGACAAGCCGTTCCATGGCGCGATCGGAAACCGACTCCGTCCCACCCAGCTCGCCGGCGATCAGCAAAACCCAACGCCGCTCATTCATCGATGTCTATGCTATCGCTGTTTTGTGAATACCACTTATCTGCGAACGGGCCACGGCTTCCGGATCAAGTCAAGGTCTCCTGCAGCTTGCCCAGAGTGCGCGCGAGATCCTTGTCGTGGCGGCGCTGCTCATCGATCTTGGAGATCGAATGCATGACCGTGGTGTGGTGTTTCCCGCCGAATTGACGCCCGATCTCCGGCAGTGAGGCTTCGGTCATTTGCTTGGCCAGGTACATGGCAATCTGCCGGGGAACCACGATCTGGCGGGAGTTGTTCTTTTGCTTCAACTCACCTACACGCATGCCGAACTGCTCGGCCACCGCGCGCTGAATCGCCTCAATCGTGATCTTGCGCACCTGCGTGTCGATGAACTGCTTCAGGCATTGCTGCGCCGTCGGCAGTGTCATCTCCGTGCCGTGCAGACCACACCACGCCATCAGCCGGACAAGTGCACCTTCGAGTTCACGCACGTTAGTGCGCACATTGCCGGCGATGAACAAGGCAACATCAATCGGCAGGTGTGCGTTCTCAAGCTCGGCCTTGCGCTGCAGAATGGCTACCTTTGTCTCTAGGTCAGGAGGTTGAATGTCAACCACCAGGCCCCACTCAAAACGCGAGCGCAACCGGTCCTCAAAGCCATTTAGTTCCTTCGGCGGGCGGTCACTGGCGACCACGATCTGCTTCTGGCTCTCGTGTAGCGCGTTGAAGGTGTGAAAGAACTCTTCCTGTGTCCGCTCCTTGCTGGCAAGGAACTGAATGTCATCGATGAGCAACACATCGGCAGAGCGGAAGCGATCGCGAAAGCCCGTGATGCGATCGTGGCGCACGCAGTTGATCATCTCGTTGGTGAACGCTTCGCCAGTGATGTACGTAATCGCCGCATGCGGCTGGCGATGCTTCACCCCGTGGCCGATCGCGTGCATCAAGTGCGTCTTTCCCAGGCCAACTCCGCCATACAGGAACAGCGGATTGTATTGGCGCGCAGGGCGCTCTGCCACCTTCTGCGCGGCTGCATGCGCAAACTCATTGCCCGAACCAATCACAAAGGCTTCGAAGACATACCGCGGGTTCAACTGTGCCGCGGTGTTCCAATCAAACCGGCTCTGTTCGGGCCCAGGCCCTGAGGGCGCTGATGGGAGTGGACGGCTTGGCTGCGGTGCATTGGCCGAGTGCGTAGGCTGGGGAGCGAAGCCCCCGTCCTCACGCACGCGAACCGCCGTGGGTTCGGCTGGAGGAGCCTGAAATACCACCTCGTCCAGGTCCAACCCCAGCGTGTCGATTGCTTCATGAATGTGGTCGCCGTAACGATCGCCAATGATCTCGAAGTCGGAGGAAGGTACGCGCACATACAGCGTTCGGCCTTCAACATGCGAGAAGCGCGTCGGCTTGAACCAGGCCTCGAAGCTCTGCCGCTTTACCTTTTTCTCTAGCGCACCAAGGATGCGCACCCACTGATTAAGAATGGCGGCGGGGACCGGGACAAATGACATCGCGTGCGGCTTCTTTCGTATCGTAGACGTTCTTGTATTGAACCCGTAAAGCATGGCTAAAGTAGCCGTAAATTGGGCGCAGCGATCCGGGCACACACTTGTGTGTGTTGCTTGCAGAGTCACCGTTTCTCATTGAGCTCAGCCAAAGATCCAGCTGAGAGAGTCGAGCAATGAAGGGCGGAAAGTGTCTCCTTGCGGGCGATCCACCCTTTGTCGGAACGGAGTCGATAGTAGCACGTTGAGTGAGGGCATCTGGAGGGTCTCAGTCCAAATTTTCTGCCCGTCAGAACGCTTGCACCAGCAGTGGTGAAACTTTGTTTTCGTTGTCTCTACAGGTGTCGGCTGTAGCCTTATCTACGTTACCAAAGCTACGGATATTTGATCGTTCGCGCGTGCTCGGCTATACTCAGAAATTGCTGCCAAGCGGGCTTGCAATGCATCCTGTGCCCGCGCTGACGATTGCCCTCGGCATCGCGATGCGGCAGACGTGAGATCTGACAGGACAACATCATGCCCAAGCGCACCTTTCAACCTAATCGCCGTCGTCGTAGCAAGGTCCACGGCTTCCTTACCCGCATGAAGACCAAGGCCGGCGCAGCTGTGCTCAGCCGCCGCCGCGCAAAAGGCCGGCATAAGATCGCCGTCTCCGCCGGCTTCCGCGACTAGCTCCAAACAACCAACACCAGGCTTCCGGGAGGGCGTTCATGCAGCAGCCAGTATCGCTGGAAGCCGCATGCAAAGCCCTCCCTCAGCTTTGGTCACCTCACGTTGTGGGTCGCGTTAACGATCAGTACGTCAAGGTGGCGCGCGTTCTGGGTGAGTTCCCCTGGCACACACATGCCGATGAAGACGAGATGTTCTTCGTCTTGCGCGGTGAGTTGCGGATCGGTCGTGGAACCGAGGACGGCGGTGACGTGATCGTCCGTGCGGGTGAGTTCTTCGTTGTGCCGCGCGGTGTTCGCCACAATACCTCTGCTGTTCAAGAAACCTGGCTGACGCTCATCGAGACAGTCACGACAAGGCACACCGGTGCAGAGACCACGCACATGACGCGCTCCATCGAAGAGCAGCTTGGCGACGCCCCCGACGCCACGTAGACCGAAGATGTCCACCAACACACAACATCGACTGCGCAAACACCCGGACTACCAACGGGTCTACAAGGCTGGCCGGAAGCAGTGGGCAAAGCAGATTGCGTACTTCAGCGCCCTGCGTGAACCGGGATCACAAGCCGCACTGCGGAGTGAAACGGAAGGCCCACGTGTCGGCCTCACGGTACCGAAAGCCCTCGGTAAGGCGGTGGACCGGAACCGCATCAAGCGGCGTCTGCGTGAGATCGTGCGTAAGGCAGTCTCACTTCTTGGCGACGCGCCCGTGGATGTCGTCTTACATCCGAAGCGCAGCGTGATCGAAGCCGAGTCTCTTGTTCTACAGCGAGAGGTAGCGCTGATCTTCAAGAGCGTGCGTGCCAAGGCCGACAAGAGCCCGCCAGCAGGCCGGTCCGGGAACACGTGATGTGCCCCGCGACCCCAAGCACAGCGGCGGCAGCGAGCAGCACGTCCCGGGAACGCAGCGCTCGGGTTCTCCTCTGGTTCTACAAGCAGGCGATCTCGCCGGTACTGCACAGCCACTCTGTCTCACAGTGCAAATTCCTGCCCACCTGCAGCGAGTACGCCTATGTCGCCGTCGTGCGGCACGGCTGGATTCGAGGAGCATGGCTGGCCATGCGTCGATTCGGTCGCTGTCGTCCATTTGCGCCGGGCGGTGCGGATCCTGTGCCGTGATTCGAAATGGAACTAATCCGTTCCTTCCACCGTTTACCATTGAAGAAGCGTTCCTGCGTCCGTTTCACTCACCTTTGTGCGCAGGCCTGAGATAGGAAATACCTTGCCAGAGATTCGAAACCCCAATGCGGGCGGTGGTGCGGCCGGCGGCGGTCAGGACAATCGCTCGTTCTTGTTGATGATGCTTGTGATGATGGGCGTTCTATTTGGCCTGCAATACTGGCGCGCCCGCCACAACCCTCAGACTGCCGAGCCAAGCGCTCCTTCCGCGATGCAGGCCCCGGCAACGACCAACCCCGGCGTGAATAACACCGCAGGTTCCGCCAGCGCCGCTGCATCAGGGCTACCTCAGGCCGGAGCAGCGACGGTACAGGCTTCGGCGGAGAGCACCACCTCGGTCGAAAATGAAATCTACAAGATCACCTTCTCCAATCGCGGAGCGCAGGTCCTCTCCTGGATCCTGAAGCGATACAAGGACAATGAAGGTCAGCCTCTCGACGTCGTCCATGGAGGCGCGGCCAAGCTTTACGGCTATCCGCTTTCGCTGTACACCTACGACGCAGCGCTGACCCGTGATCTGACTCAGGCGATGTATGTGCCGTCCGCGACAGGTACGCTCCAGAGCCCGCAGACGCTCTCGTTTAACTATCAGGCCGGTGATCTCAAGGTCACCAAGACCTTCAGCTTTGGCGCAGACTACGTCATCCACGCAGACACGCAGGTGTTGCGGAACGGCGTGCCTGTAGCCGCAACGCTGGCCTGGCCCGCCGGCCTCGGTGACATGGAAACAGCACAAGCCTATGCCGGCGCAACAGTCGACACGATGGCCAACGGCAAGGAAGATCACACCGCCTTCAAAAAAATCACCGGTGGCTCCACGTTGAACGGGCCCTTCGATTGGGCGGGGACAGCCGACCAGTACTTCGGCGCGGTGTTTCTGCCCGACCGGCCCGCCGATGCGACTCTCGTCACGCTGCGCAACGAGATCGACGTGAACAAGGTACAGCGCCGCGTTGGTCAGGGCGCGCCAGCCAAGGGGACGATGATGGTTCCGGTGCTCGGCGCCGCGCTGGGCGACCGCACGGGCCATGTGCAGACACGGATCTTCGCCGGTCCCAAGCGCATCGAGGTGCTGAGGTCGATCAGTTCAGCAACGGGCCACAGCCTTGAGCCCTTGCTCGACTTCGGTTTCTGGGGCCTGATTGGCAAATGGCTCTTCGAAGGGCTTCAGTTCACGTACAAGCACATTGCCCATAGCTGGGGCTGGGCGATCATCCTGTACACCATCCTGATCAACCTGGTGCTGCTGTACCCGCGCATCTACTCCATGCGCGCTGCGCTCAAGATGCAGCGCATCCAGCCTGAGTTAGACGCGATCAAGGCCAAGTACAAGAACCCCAAGCCCACCGACCCCAAGGCCGCCGAGATGAATCAGGAGATCATGGCGTACCAGAAGACGCAGGGTGTCAGCATGTTCGGAGGCTGCGTTCCCACGCTGCTCCAACTGCCGCTGCTCTTCGCGTTCTTCACCATGATGACCAAGGTTGTGGAGCTGCGCCAGGCGCACTTCTGGTGGCTGCCGGATCTTTCGTCCGCTGACCCGTACCACATCCTGCCGATCGTGATGGTGCTGACCTCGTTTGCGGTGCAGTACTTCACCCCTATGCCCGGCCAGGATCCGCAGCAGCAGAAGATGATGGCCTTCATGATGCCGGCCTTCTCGGGGTACATGACGTGGAACTACGCCTCGGGCCTGGCGCTCTACTGGAACGTGGGTAACCTGATCATGATTATTCAGCAGCAGGTGATGAACCGCACCACGCTCGGCCGGGAGATGCGTCAGCTTCAGCTGCAGCGGGCCAAGAAGAAGCAGATCGCTGGCAGTGGTGGACCCCGCACGATCCAGGCACGCCGGTAGCGGACAGGTACACTGGATGCGAAAACCAGTCTGCCTTCGAGGCTGGTTTCCGCATCTTAAACAAATGGCTGATCTTCGAAGCCAGGGAACCCCATGCAAGACTTGGCGCAAGCCGCCGAAACTGTCGCCACCTTCATGCGGCTGTTGACCACCACGGGTGGTCTCCGGTTGCGCTTCCGTATCACCGCCGGGGCAGGTGCTGTGGATCCGGATGGCTTCGAACGGCGAGACATCTACGTAGAGTGCAAGGGACCGGACGCCGGCTTGCTGATAGAGCGGGATGGCGAACTCTTGCGTGCCCTTGAGCACGTAGCGGCCAAAATGCTCGACCTTGATCCCGAGGATCACGATCGCGTTTCCTTCGACACAAATGGCTTCAAGGCAGAGCGGGCGCGCTCCTTGCGGACCAGCGCAGAAAGCGCCGTGAACAGCGTTGAAGACACGGGGAAACCGTACAGCTTCCCGCCCATGAACTCCCGCGAGCGCCGCATGCTGCACATGTTCCTCAAAGACTCCGGGCTGCAGACAGCCAGCTCCGGGGAAGGCCCCCGGCGCTTTGTCGTGCTGTATCCCGAGGGCTACCGCGTTCCGGCGGAAGCACCGCGCGAGGACCGTGGCTACGGATCAAGGGCGGGTGCTGGGCGACGTGGCAGCGAGAGGCCGCGCCGTAGCCGTTACTAAATTCTTTAAAGTACTGGCGCAGTAAGCCGATAAAGAGATCATGCCTGCCCTCTGGCCGTGGTCCTGCTCGCCTGCCTCCCACAACACACCTTTGAGGCTCGCCACGTTGGTCCATTCCAACGAGGGAAGAGGAAAAACTGCGCCCCTCCGTCCGGGTGTGCGCTGGCTTGTTGCTGCCGCCAGCACTCCGGCAAGGAAAGCTCTGTACGCGATTTCCACGCCTCACGGAGACGGGGGCCCGACCCCGACAGGCCCGGGCAGGGTTCCCATTTGGAAGGTTTCGCAGCAGATTCCCTCGGGGCTGAGACCTACCTGTTGGAAAGAATCCATTCAAAAGCCCAAACTTTTCGATGTTTCCGAAGCATTTCTCACAACCGCCGATCATTCTTCCGGCGTCATCACCCTGAACTGGCGTGGAAGTCCGGAACAAACCTGGACCGAACCTTCCTCGTTCGCCCGGAACTCCGAAGCGTTCCTCCCCGGCGGCTCTGTTTTGGAATTCGTGTCCTGCCACTAAGGTGTAAGCTCTACAACGTTTAGGTGGCTTATCCACTTCCCCACCGCAAACGACGGATACGGAGATCTAGAAGTATGTTTTTAGCTCTGCTCTTAGAAGCCTTCCCTCGCACGGCCCTGGCGGTTCACCTCCTTCCGGGCCTCTGTCCGAAAGCCCACAGTTGGGCCTTACTAATTCACACCCGGAGTTTCCTGCACAAAGCTGGTGTTGTCGCCTAGAATCAACGCAATCGCAGGAGAACAAGAATCGTGTCGACCGCTACGCTCACGCCCGAAGTCACCGCAGTTCCTACCGGCAACCTGGAGATCACGGTTTCGCGCGCCGAACTGCTGCGCGAACTCACCGCGGCGCAGACGGTGGTAGAGCGCAAGACCACGATCCCGATCCTGTCGAACTTCCTCTTCGAGGCCACGGCCAACGAGGACGGCAGCGGACGACTGACCATCACGGCAACCGACCTCGACCAATCGCTCAAGACGAGCTGCGCCGCCCGGGTCAAAAAGGCCGGGGCCTGCACCATTCCGGCACGCAAGCTGTACGACTACATCCGCCTGCTCCCCGAAGGCGACATCTCCATCAAGCTGATGGACAACCACTGGGTGCAGATCCGCGCCGGGCGGTCGAACACAAAGATGGTCGGCATGGCGCGGGCAAACTTCCCGCAGGTCCCGGAGTTCCCGCAAGGTTTCGGTTACAAAATCGCTGCAGGCTCGCTGCGCAATATGATCGCCAAGGTGATCTTTGCCATCTCGAACGAGGAGTCGCGCTACACGCTCAACGGCGCGCTGCTGGTCCTGAAGGCTGAGTCGATGGCGATGGTGGCCACCGACGGCCATCGACTGGCACACATTGAAAAGCTGGGCGAGAACCTCGAAGGGATCTCCGGCGAAAAGAAGACCCTGATCCCACGCAAGGCTTTGGCGGAGCTGAATGGGCTGCTCTCCAGCACGGACGCCGAGCAGATCGAGTTCGCCGACGATGAGCAGACACTGTTCTTTCGGATCGGTGGCCGGGTGCTTACCAGCCGCAAGCTGACCGGGCAGTTCCCTAACTACGAGGCGGTACTCCCGCGCGACAATACCAAGTTCGTCATCGTGCGCTCTGAAGATCTGATGAGTTCCATCCAGCGTGTCGCCCAGTTTGCGGACGAGCGTTCGGGGGCGATCCGCATCCGCCTGGAGCAGAATGAGCTCAAGTTAAGCGCGCAGTCGACGGATTCCGGTGAGTCCGAGGACATCATCGAGACGCCTTATAGCTACGATCCCTTGGTGGTCGGATTCAACTCGAGCTATCTGATAGACTTTTTGAAGGCTGTTGGCGAGGCCGGCGAAGTTCGAATGGAATTCAAAGACGCGCAGTCCGCCGGACAGATGCGGCCCGAGGATACCAACGAGGACGTTCGTTACCGCTATATCCTGATGCCAATGCGCATCTGACCCTTAGACGTGTCGCAGGCGATCCACTGAGCAACCTTCCGCGATCAAACTAAGGTTCTAAATTTTGGTTTATCCCAAAGGTTCTTGAAGGATTTTCGTATGCGTTTCTGGACACGTCTCGCCGTTCTCGCTTTTTGCTGTGTAGCCCCCGCCGCCATCGCGGAATCTGTCTTCTCGTTCAATAACGTCGCAACTGGACAGTCTGTTCCGTTTTCGCTGAGCGTAAATGGCTTAACAGCGAGCTTTGATGGGAACGCGGCCGTTTGTCCGACCACCGGACTCTCAGGAAGCATGTTCATCTCGGTCACTGGTAACGCCATCATGCAGGGCTTCTGCGGCACCCCCACGGCGAGCCGCGCTCCGCTGTCCATCAGCTTCTCGGACCAAGTTGGCAAACTCACGTTTGGCCTCGCGATCAACGGGACAACGCCCGCACCGGTGACAGTGACCTACCTGCAGAACGGGACGGTTGTCGGTACGCAGACCATCCAGCCAGTTGTGCCCAACGGGTCGTTAAGCCCGGAAGCAGTGGTGAGCTACTCGGGTGGGTTCAACGCGGTGACGCTCTCCAGCACGGCGCTCCTGGCCTTCGGCAACCTGGATGCTGTGCCCGTGCCCCCTGCCGGGCGCTAAAGCCTTCCTAAGACACATGGATCACATGGGGCCGCACGCGATCGTGCGGCCTTTTCCTTTCCTGTGCCTTGCCGTCGCACGATGCCTGAAGCGCGCCGGGGAACCAGCCTCATGCATCGGATAGTGCAGTGCATTCGCGAAAGAGGTAGTCGATGGGAAAGAAGCATCCGGTACGTGGCGTTCTGGCAGGAGTAGCAGGCGGTCTGGTCGCAGGATGGGTAATGAACGTGTGGAGCGCAGGACCCGGCGCCGCGATCTCGAAGGAACTGGAAACTCCCGAAGAACAGAAGCAGTTGTCAGAGCAAAGCGACGGCGAGGACGCCACGATGAAGACCGCGGACGCACTCGTGAGTGCCGTGCAGGGGGGCCAGCACCTTACCCATGAGCAACGAGCTCAGGGCGGGCCAGTTGTGCACTATGCCTATGCTGCGATCATGGGCGGCGTGTACGGCGGACTGGCGGAGTATCTGCCAGTCGTGCGTTCCGGTTTCGGCACCACTTACGCCAGCGCCCTGTTTGTAGGAGGCGATCTGGTAGCGGTGCCTGCCCTGGGCTTGTCCAAACCACTTTCCGCCTACCCCCCAGGCTCCTACGCAGGCCCCTTCACAGCACACCTGGTCTATGGCGCCACTACGGAGCTCGTGCGCAGGCTTGTCCGGTTGATCTTATGAAGGGCAGACAGGTGGCCGTGGCTCCGCTTGTTAGAAGCGGAGCACCGCGCCTCCACCAAACTCCTGCAATGTCTGATTGCCACCCTGGTAGGCGCTGATCAGGCCTCCGCCATACTCGGCGCGCAGATCCAGATGCGGGAAGACTGTGAAATCCACGCCCCCGTTCAGTTGCCACGCGGATGAACTGGTGGTGTCGGCCTTCACTCCGTAGTTCGTGCCCACGCCGCCGGCCTCGGCCTGGACGTAGGCCTTCAGCGGAATGATTGGAAACTTTAGCGAAAGGCGCGCGCCTACAAGGCCGCCGTGGATCTTGTTGCCGTAGCTGTTCGCATTCGAGCTGGACTGTGTGAAGTAACGTCCATCAATGCCAAACCGAAGCGGACCGAGTTTCGCGAAATCGTCATACGCGCCGATCGTAAAGCCACCTGAAGAGAAGCCAGCGTCCTGCCGGGTGGTGGTGCCAGGGATGTTGGGCGTTGAGCCCAGGATTCCTCCGGAACCCATGCCGTAGATGGCGAACTGCGCGTGTGCTTCGGGTTGGGACGCGACAAGAAGAGCAGCAGTGAAGACAGGAACAAGCACAGCAAAAGGCAGGCGGAAACGCATGTCAGCTCCAAATTCAGTGGATGTTCTGAGTTTGAAGGCTCACGCCCTGAATTTGTCACGTCTGCGGCCTATGGCCTACAAAACTCGCCCATGTTTGTAACCTGCCGCCGTCAGCGCAAGGAGGAGTTCTTCCACCTGTTCGCGGCCGCGTGTCTCCATGGTGATGTCGATCACCGTATCCCCCAGGTTTACCCCGTAGTAGGCGCGGTTATGCAGTGTGTCCACAATGTTGGCGCGATGTTTCGCAATGATCTGCGTCAGGTCGGCCAGAGCTCCCGGGCGATCCAGAAGATGGATGCGGAGACGGATGAGACGGCCGTCCTGCACCAGGCCTCGCTCAATAATGCGGCTCAGCAGCGTGACATCAATGTTGCCGCCGCAGACCAGCACGGCGATGCGTGTAAATGCGGGCAGGCTCGTGCGGTGCTGCAATACGGCAGCCAGTGCAGCCGCTCCTGCGCCCTCGGCAAGGGTCTTTTCGCGCTCCAGCAGGGTGAGAATCGCGCTTGCGATTTCGTCTTCGTCAACCGTGACAATCTCGTCGACGTACCTTTGCACGAGTGGAAAGGTAAGATCACCGGCCCGGCGCACGGCGATGCCGTCCGCAATGGTCGTTGCGGCATCCACCGTTACTGGTTGGCCTTCACGCAGCGCCCGCTGCATGCTGGGCAGGCGTGACGTCTGCACGCCAACGACGCGCACTTCGGGGCGTTGCTCCTTGATCGCTGTAGCGATGCCGCCAATCAGGCCGCCACCACCAATTGGGACAACAACGGCTTCCAGATCCGGGATCTGCTCAAGCAGCTCCAGGCCGATGGTGCCCTGACCAGCGACCACGAGCGGGTCGTTGAAGGGATGAATAAAGGTCAATCCATCAGCCTCGCTGCGACGCGTGGCTTCCGCACAGGCCTCGTCGTAGTTGGCGCCGTGCAGGACGACCTCCGCGCCAAAGCCGCGCGTTGCCTGAACCTTCACCAGCGGCGTGGCCAGGGGCATGACGATTGTCGACCGAATGCCTCTGCGCGTGGCATGGTACGCAACCCCTTGCGCATGATTTCCGGCGCTGGCAGCCACCACTCCTCGGGCGGCCTGCTCGGGGCTAAGCGTGGCAATGCGATTCAGGGCGCCGCGCTCCTTGAATGAACCCGTCATCTGCAGGTTTTCAAGTTTCAAGAAGATGTTCTGGCCGGTCTGGCGGGAGAGCGTCTCCGAGCGCGAGCACGGGGTCCGGTAAACAGAGTTGCCGAGCCGTTCACGGGCGGCGTGGATATCAGCCAGAGAGATTGCGGGCGCGGCGCTGGCGAGAAAGCTCATGAAGGTGTGCCTCTCATACTAGCGGCAACCGCGCCGCTGCGGGTCGAGGGCGACCGTCCTCTGCCCTGTTTGCGGCTTCGACTGCTCCATTGCTCGGGGAGCTTAGCAGCTTAAGTTCACACCTTTGTTCGGGAGCTAACACGAAATAGCACTTGAGTATCGGTGGCTTCGACCTATATAAGTGCCGCAACAATCTTTCCTTGAAGGACCTGCGCTCGGGGGCAATTCCGCTCCCCGCGCTTGAGCTGCGCACCATGCCCTTCCGGCCCTCGTCTGTACGGCACTTCTCCCTTGCCCCCCAAGCCACGGTGCTTCATCCCCGCTCCCAAGGTAACTGGGGTGAACGGCACCATTTTCTAACTGGCGTTGCGGCTGCCGCGCTAACAGTATTCGCTGCGCCCTTGCATGCCTCCAGTGCCGTCCCGGATTGGGTAAAGACCGCGGCGGCCCAGCCTCTGAGTTCCCTCCCCTCCTCAGCCAAAGCGGTTGTGCTGCTCGATGAGGAGACCTACACCGTGGCTCCGGATGGTCGAGCGACGATCCACGTTCGGCGCGTGACAAAGATCCTGCGTCCGCAAGGCCGCGACTACGCCTATCCCTACGTCCCCTACGCGAACGACTCAAAGATCACCTCCATGCACGTGTGGAGTATCGACCCGGCCGGCCATGAGTACGCCGTCAGGGACAACGAGATGGTTGATCTGGGCGCGCCCGGCGAGGCTGGGGAACTCTACTCTGATGAGCGCGCGCGGGCCGCCGCTCCCCCGGGCCGCGACCCGGGCGGCGTCATCGCCCTGGAATTTGAGAAGCGGGAGCGTCCCTACCTCGCCGAGACAAGCTGGTCCTTCCAGGACAGCCTTCCGCGCCAGTCGCAAAGCTTCACCCTGGTTCTACCTCCCGGTTACCGCTACACGACTACCTGGTTCCAACACGCGAAAGAAGAGCCCACCGAGCTTCCCAACAACTCCCTTCGCTGGACGCTGGACCACCAATCCGGGATCGATCTTTCAGAGATCCCGCTTTCACCCAACGAGGGCGCAATTGCGTCGCGAATGACCGTCCACTACAGCGGTCCGGGACTGGCGGTTCCTCAGGAAGGTACGTGGAAGGGCATCGGCCTCTGGTACGACGGGCTGACGCGTGACAGGTTGGCCGCGTCCCCCGAGATCGCCGCCAAGGCTGCCGAGCTCACCGCCGGGAAGACGGACTTCTTCGACAAGGCGGAAGCCATTGGCGTCTATTTGCAAAAGAACATCCGCTACTACACGATCTCGCTTGGCATCGGCGGATACCAGCCACACACGGCCCAGGACATCTTTCGGCTCAAGTACGGGGACTGCAAAGACAAGGCAACGCTTCTCTCCGCAATGCTCTCCAGCGTGGGCATTCACAGTGCTCTGCTGATGGTGGATACACATCGAGGAGTTATCGATCCGAAGGCGCCGTCCATTGCCGGCAACCACATGATTGGCGCAATCGAAGTGCCGGCCGGGTATCACTCTCCGAAGTTGCACAGCGTGGTAACAGCCGAAACGGGCAAGCGATACCTGATCTTTGACCCTACCTGGTTTCTGACGCCCTTCGGTCAGCTGGAAGCCAACCTGCAGGGCAGCTATGGCGTGCTCATGGAAGGGCCGAATAGCCAGATCATTCAGCTACCGGTGATGGACCCGGATTTGAATCGCGTGGAACGCTCCGGAACGTTCAATCTGGCCGCCGATGGCACGTTGAAGGGCTCCGTCCACGAGAAGCGCTTCGGGGACTTGGCGGAGGAGAACCGGCACGTCGCCAAACTGGACTCAGAGAAGCAGCAAAAGTACCTCGATCGCGCGCTTGAAGCGGATTTCATGTCGGTGACACTTTCGGGTCTGCAGATGGAAAATGCGGAGTCGCTCAGGGAGGACATGACGATGAAGTACGACCTGCAGGCCAGCCACTTCGCCCTACCGACAGGTCCTCTCTTGATGGTTCGGCCCCGCGTGCTGGGCCGCGAGATGATGCCCATCGATCGCAAGACGCGCAAGATCCCGATCGATCTGGGCGAGACCAAGCAGGCTCACGACAGCTTCGATATTGAACTGCCGGAAGGCTACACGGTGGACGAACTACCCGACCCCGTGAAGGTGGACTTCGGCTTCGCTTCCTACGAAAGCTCAACCGAAATGCATGGGCACACCTTGCACTACGCGCGAACCTACCGCGTGAAGGAAGTGACCCTGCCTGCGGAGAAGTACCCCGATCTGCAGAAGCTGGCCAGCGTTATCGCGGCTGACGAACAAAGCCGCGCTGTTTTGAAAAAAAGCAACTAGAACGACGTTGCATCACCAACCACGCCCACAAGGCAGGCACCAAGGACCTGAATGAATCACCCGAGAACGTCCGATTTGCAACCCACCTTCCTGAGCCTGCGGTTACGCGCGCAGCTTGTCCTGGCCGCGATTCTCTGCCTTCCGCTGGCGTTGATTGCCCATCCCGCTTCCGCAGCCGACTTCCTGAAGCCGACAGCGGAAGAACTCTCCATGACGTCGCTGAAGGGCTTTCCCGGCGCGCCCGCGGTCATCTTGTATCGCGAGGAGATTACCAAGGACGAGATGCATTCCGTGCAGCATTACGAGCGCATCAAGATTCTCACCGAAGAAGGCAAGAAGTACGCCAACGTTGAGCTCGGATTCTTCAGCACCACAGGGGGAAACTTCACAGTTGGCGATAACAAAGTGCTGGAAGATATCACGGGACGGACGATCCACCCGGACGGCACCGTCATTCCATTCACTGGGAAGCCATACCTTAAGGTCCTCGAGAAGGCGAATGGCTACAAGCGCCAGATGAAGGTGTTCACGCTTCCAGACGTTGAGGTCGGGAGCATCATTGAATACAGGTATTTCACCCGCTTCAACGACTACTTCGTCGAGCCACCAATGTGGATGATTCAGGATGACCTGTACGTGAAGGAAGCCCATTTTCAGTGGTGGCCGACTACGCACGACCTGCAGGACGAAGATGAACGGCCCATCAACTCGATCTCATGGTTCCCCATCCTTCCACCCGATACCAAGATCGAGACCCACGAGTTCCCCTCCGATACCCTCGGCGGTCACGGCCCCAGGCGTGTGTATGAAATACGCGTCAAGGACGTGCCGCCAAGAGTGAAGGAAGAGTACATGCCGCCCATCCGGGCATTCAGTTACCGGGTCAACTTCAGCTTCAGCGCCTTTCGCTCGCAACAGGAGTTCTGGCAAGGCAAAGGGAAGCAATGGTCGAAGCACGTGAACAGCTTCGCCGGACCCAACGGTGCGCTGAAGGATGCGACCGCGAAAGTGATTGCCGGTGCATCAACGCCCGACGAGAAATTGCACAAAATCTACGCCGAGGTCATGGCGCTCGAGAACACGGACTACACCCGTGAACATGATCAGCGCGAAGACAAAGCGGCCGGCATGGGGCAAGTCAACAACGCGGCGGATGTGCTGTCTCATCGTCGTGGAACCCCGATGCAGCTCACCGAGCTCTTCGTGGGGATGGCGCGCGCTGCCGGGCTGAATGCCTATGCAATGTGGGTGCCGGACCGGGCGGAGGAGATCTTTACGCCGATGTGGATGGATACCCGCCAATTCGATGACTACATCGCGATTGTGAACGTGGACGGAAAAGACCGCTTCTTTGACCCGGGCTCGCGGTACTGTCCTTATGGCCAACTCGCCTGGCAGCACACCGCTGTCAGCGGAATGCGTCAGATCGACGGCGGTTCCGCGCTCAGCCAAACTCCCTTTGAGTCGTACAAATCGAACCGGACTACCCGGGTGGCCAACCTGACCATGAATCAGCAGGGCGAGATTACTGGCAAGATCGATCTCACCTTCACTGGCTCTCCTGCGTTGCGCTGGCGCCATGTTGCCTTGCGTGGCGACGAGGAAGGTCTACGTAAGGAACTCCGGGAGCACGCCGAAAGCATGGTGCCAAAGACGCTTGAAGTCGAGGTCGCTGACGTGAAGGACGTCACCGATTACGAGAAGCCTTTTTCGGTCAGCTACAAGGTGAAGGGGACGATTGGGAGCTTCATGGGCAAACGCGCCGTGCTGCCTTCCGACATCTTCCTGGCCAACGAGTCAGCCAGCTTTCCTCACGAAAAGCGTGAGGTCGCTGTCTATTTCGAATATCCCGAAATCGTCCAGGACGCTGTCCGGATCAACATCCCACACGAACTGGCCGTGGAGGCGGTGCCCGCAAATGCAAAGTACAGTCTTCCCAAGCTGGGGGCTTACGGGCTGCAGGTGGAGCAAGGGCCGACGAACGTTACGACCCGCCGAGAGTTTATGTTCGGGGACGTTCTGATCATGCCCAAGGATTACCCCAATCTCCGCAGTTTCTATGCGCAGCTTGAATCCAAGGACCAGGAGTCTGTGATCTTGAAACCGGCATCAACCGTCACAGCCTCAACCAGCGGATCATCCGCGCCTACAGACTAGCGGCGGCTGAACTCCCCAGGGGCAAGCCGCACTTGATAGCTTGCCCCTTCATTCTCTTGCGTGAAGCCCCATGCCGCATCAACGGCTGAAGTGTGTCTCATGCTTTTCGGCGTGGCGTTCCAGAGCCAGATGAAGCAGGCGGTCAATCAGTTCCGCGTACCCCAGACCTGAGGCCGCCCAAAGCTTGGGATACATGCTGATGCTCGTAAACCCGGGCATGGTGTTGATCTCGTTCAGGTAGATCTCTGCGGGCGTGCCTGCCGGCGCGTCTGCCGGAGGGGGTGCCATCAGGAAGTCCACACGGGCGAGCCCGGCGCAATCACAAGCGCGAAAGGCCGCCAGGGCCATGCTGCGAATCTGTTGCTGCTGATCCTCGGTGAGATTGGGCGCCGGGATCAACGATTGGCTCTCGTCGGGGCCCGCGAGTTCGTACTTCGCTTCGTAGTCGTAGAACTCCTTGCTGGGGATTACCTCCCCGATGACCGACGCGTCTGGATGGTCGTTGCCAAGAACAGCGATCTCCAGTTCACGAGGCTTGCACCCCGGACCACCCACACCCTGTTCCACGATGATCTTGCGATCGAAGCCAGCCGCGAGATCCAGGGCAGGAGCAAGTTCGCTCCGGTCATGAACCTTGGAGATGCCCACCGAGGAGCCCAGGTTTGCGGGCTTGATGAACAGCGGGTACTGCAGGCGGGACTCGATCTGCGTTGTGACCGCATCTGCATCTCTGCGCCAGTCGGAGCGAAGCAGCGTCAGGTACGGCGTCTGCGGCAGACCGGCGGAGGAGAACAGGCGCTTCATTGCGTCCTTGTCCATGCCGGCTGCGGAGCCCAGGACTCCTGAGCCGACATAAGCTATATCGGCTAATTCCAGCAGACCTTGAACCGTACCGTCTTCCCCAAAAGTGCCATGCAGGACAGGGAAGACGATGTCGATAGGAGCACCAGAGGCTGGATCGGCGGCGGTTGAGGCCAGGGTCAATCCGGTACCGGGGGTGTGATCGGGATGAGCTTCAATCTGCGCCTGCGAGAAACCCTCGAGCAGAAGGGCGGAGTCTTCGGTCGGGAGCCAGCGACCGTTCTTCGCGATGCCGAGTTCAATAACCGCATACCGGGTGCGATCAATGGCTTTCACAATCGAACGTGCGGATCGCAGAGAGATCTCATGCTCGCCCGACTTGCCTCCGAAGAGGATGCCTACGCGAAGCTTCCTGGTAGCAACATCAGGGCTGGCCGCCCGCTGGGAATTCGGAGTTTCGGGATGGGAAGTCATGCCAGTTTAGTTTCCGGCATTTCGGCCCGCCCTGGGGACGCGACGAGCCTTCCGGGGGTACTTCGGGTGATGCGGGCTCCTCTAGTGCAGATCGAGTTGGATCTGCTCCGTCGCGAAGGCACACCGAAACGTCGCGTGTTCGCAAGCGCTTTCGAGCGGAATGGGCCTGCACAGAAGAAAGCCCTGCCCCGTCTCCACACCGAGCGCGCGGAGCAACTCCAGTTCCCCCTCTGTCTCAATCCCTTCTGCGATGATTGCGCTTCCTATTTCGCGGGAAAAGGACGTCAGTGCCCTTGCAAGAGCATGCCGGCTTGGATCCTTGTCGATCCCCCGGGTGAGGCTCATGTCCAGTTTGATGTAGTCCGGCAACAGATTCACAATGTGCCGCATGCTGGCATACCCCGCACCTGCGTCATCGATCGCGAGTCGAAGACCTCTCTCGCGAAGTGGCCGGAGCGCCGCGATCAGGGGGACATAGTCAGAGACAATCGCGTGCTCGGTGATCTCAACGACGATTCGACGGAGATCAATCGTTTGAAGGGTCTCTGCAAGTTTCCCACTGAGAACGGTCTCCGGCGAACAGTTCAATCCGAACCAGGTCGACGCGGGGAAGCGGTCCAGGTACCGGAGTGCCCTGCGGATCGCGGTAAGCTCCAGTTCCTGCCGAAGACCGACTTCCTCCGCGAGGTCGAACCAAGCGCTTGGGGATTTGCCTTCTCCCACCAGGAAGCGCGACAGGCACTCCACCCCCGCAAGCTCCCCGGTTCTCAGCCGGTAGATGGGCTGGTAGACGATCTCGGGAGAGTTGCCGGACATCGCTCGCCGAAGAGAGTCAACTTTGGCAGCCCGGGCGCGCGAGGAGACCGAGATCTCTTCAACGTGTACAGCTAGGACCTCGGCAAAGGCCCGCATCATCTTCAGGTCTCGTTCTCCCAGGCTCAGGTCCGGAAGGTAGTTAAAGCAGCAGAGAGTGCCATAGACATCACCTGTCTGCAACCGGATGGGCACGCTGAGGTGAGATCCGATCGGAATGCTGCGAGTCTCCGGCATCGCCATCGCGGCGGGTACCCGGGACGTGTCAGCCATCAACTCTGGCAGTTGGCCAAGAACGACCTTCAGGCAGTAGCCCTCTTCCAGGGGAATGGTCTGGCCGGGATAGACAGGCGCATCTCCATCCGAGTCCACATTTTCGAGCACACGATCCGTGCCGCGGAAGTGCGACACAAAGGCCACATCCATGCCCAGGTACTTGCGGACGGTTCCCAAAACTTTGAGAACGCCTCCGGACCTGAGTCCGTCTGCCAGAAGATCGGCGAAGACCCCGCGAGGGTACCCCTGCTCAGCCAATGAACCCATAAGCGCCCAACGATCTCCCAACTCAGCTTGCAAACCCGTCGCCGCTGCTGAGTTGATACCATAGGCCTGCAAGGTCCGGCGCCCTCCCGAACGGTCTGCTACAACGAAAGTGCCATCGGAGCAGGGGAGCTTTTTCTTATCTCAACAGCAGGCGCGACGTTTGTTACGCGACAAACTGCAGCAACGTGCAGATCATTCACACACGGCGGGGAGACGCGAGCGAGAGACGAGTTTGTGCAGCTTATGTACGTTCAGCCCGAGAAGCTTGGCGCAAAGAGTTGAACGTTACGCTCAGGGCCCACTAACTGAACTCAGGGACCTTGCATAGCAACTTCAGACGCAACACCGTTGGCCCTCCTGTGCGGGCGCACGCGGCGAGCCTTAGTGGCCCAGGTGGTGACTCATCTCTTCCAGCGAGTACCCCTTGGTCTCCGGGTAGACGAAGAGGACGACAAGGAACTGAACCGCGGTGAGGGCGGCGAAGACGACGAATGGCATCGCCTTGGAGGCGCTGGCAATGATGGGAAAGCTGAACGCAATGATCGCGTTCATGATCCAGTGCGAGGAGCAACCGAGACCCTGTCCCTTGGAGCGGACGTTTGTCGGAAAAACCTCGCTGATGTAGACCCAGATGACCGCGCCTTGCGAGATCGCAAAGAAGATGATGAACGCGATGAGCAGCGGCAGCAGCAGAGCGAGGTGACGGCCGGTGTAGAAGACCAATGCCACACCGGCGAGGCAGAGTGTGTCGCCGGCAGCGCCGATCAGCAGCAGGGTTTTGCGGCCCAGCTTGTCGATGATGGAGATGCCGAGCAGCGTAGCCAGCAGGTTCGCGGCACCGATAGCGACGGCCTGCGCGTTCGCAGAGACGTTGCTGAAGCCGGCCGAGGCGAAGATGTCATTCAGGTAATACAGGATGGCGTTGATGCCGGTGAGTTGATTGAAGAGGCCGATGGTGATCGCGAGAAAGATCGGCAGCTTGTAGCGGCGCTGGAAGAGATCTGTCTGACTAGCGCCTCCCTCTTCCTGCAGTGAGAGCTGGATGGCATCGACCTCGGCCCTGGAGTCTGGCGAGCCCATACGGGCCAGGATCAGCATGGCTTCGTCAATGCGGTTCTGACTCACCAGCCAGCGGCTGCTGTGTGGCACGGTGAACAGCATGATGAGGAAGAAGAGGGCCGGCAGAATGGCCACGCCGAACTCCCACCGCCAGACGTTAAGACCCTGTACGAAGTGCGCCACGATCGCGTTACTCAGATAAGCGAGCAGGATGCCGACGACGATGTTGATCTGAAACAACCCCACCAGGCGGCCTCGCCACTTGGCAGGGGCGAGTTCCGCGATGTACACAGGCCCAAGGACCGACGACCCGCCGATTCCGAGTCCCCCGAGAAAGCGCGCGGCCAGAAACAAGGTCCAACCGGGGGCGAATGCGCAGCCCACGGCGGAGATGACGTACAGAACACCCATAAAGCGCAGGGCGGCACGGCTGCCGAACTTCTGCCCAAGCTCACCCGAGAACATCGCGCCGAAAACCGTACCCACCAGCGCGATGGAGACCGTGATGCCGAGCTGCTTGTCCGACAGCGCATACTGCTGCACGAGCGGATGCGTGGCCCCTGCGATCACCGCCGTATCGAAGCCAAAGAGCAGCCCGCCCAGCGCGCCGGTGAGGGCACTTTTGACGAGCAGCAGGACTGCCTTGCGTTGAGGAGCTGTGGTCAAAGCGCGTCCCTCGTGAAGTTTGCGTCTACAGGTTTCGGCAAACACCTTAGCATCGGCTATAACAATTGCGCCAGCGTGATCGCTTCCCGCTGTGCTCTGGGTGAATCTATGCGAGCGCAAAGGGGTGGAAATGGACCGGTCGTCGCAGTAGGCGAAATCTTGTGGGATCTGCTGCCTGCCGGACCACGGCTGGGAGGAACGACGGCAAACTTTGCCATCGGCTGTGCGCGCCTGGGCCGCAAAGCGTCACTGATCAGCAGCCTGGGTGCGGACCCATGGGGTGAACGGGCACGGGAAGTCCTTGGCAGGCTCCAGCAGGATGGGGCGGAGTTGCTGGAGACATCGCTGATCCAGACAGCCGGCGAGACCCCAACCGGTGTGGTCGAGGTCACGCTGGGTGCTGACGGACAGCCACAATACACAATCGCCATGCCGGTCGCTTGGGATGAAATTCACCCCACCCCGCAGAGCCTGGCCGAGGTCCAGGGGGCGGGGGCCATCTGCTTCGGGACTCTTTGTCAGAGGAGCAGCACATCCCGTGAAGCTATCCGCGCTCTCGTCCAGGCGACGCCGCCGAACTGCTTGCGCGTGCTCGATGTGAATGTACGAGCACCGTTTTTCTCGGAGGAGGTGGCGCGCTGGTCGCTGGCACACTGCACAGTCTGCAAGATTTCTGAAGAGGAGCTGGGTGAAGTGTCCCAGGCCATAGGGGCTATCGAGGCGTCACCGGACAGGCGAGCTGCGTCATCGCTCGATGAGGTAGGCCGTTGCGGCCGGAGCCTGCTGGAGCGGCATCCGAAGCTCGAGCTTTTAGCACTCACCATGGGTCCCAGGGGCAGCCTGCTGCTCACGCCCGAAGACGCCCACTACCATCCCGGCTTTCCGATTGAAGTGGTCGATACGGTGGGAGCAGGCGATGCTTTTACGGCGGGGCTTGTCTACGCCTGGCTGGCGGGAGCAGGGCTCGCTGCAGTGAATGAGATTGGAAATTTGTGCGGGAGCTTTGTCGCCTCCCGCCCGGGTGCAACGCCGGCTTTCTCGCCGGAGTTGCTCCGCAAGGTGGAGGCGGCACTCGGAACGGCGTGAAAACTGTGCTCCCCTTCAGGTGCCAGACGACTGACGTTCCACTAATTCGAAGGGCACACGGATCTCCCAACCGGGGCGATTGGGCTCACGAAGCCGTTCCAGCATGAGCGAAAGGGCGGCCCGGCCGATCTCGGAGCAGTCCTGCCGAACGGTCGTCAGTGGTACGGGAAGAAACTTGCTGTAGCTTACGTCGTCAAAGGCAGCCATACGGATCTGTTCGGGAATCTGCACACCTACGTCCAGCAGTGAGCGCATCAGGCGTGCAGCGGTGAGGTCATTCCCGCACACGATGGCGTCGGGGCGCTGATCCGCCAGTAGTTCGCGGACGAACTCCGGGTCATTCACGTCCCCCAGCGCAACGCGAGTGAAGGAGCCTGGCTGGATTTCGGAGAGAGCGAACTGGTATCCGGCGATGCGCTCCACGATGGTGGATGCAGATCGTTTGCGAGCCACAAACGCAATACGGCGGGCACCATGCTCCCACAGGTGCTGCGTGATTCTGTAGCCGGCCCGGTGATTGTCAATGCCAACCAGATCAAGCTCGGAGCGCTTGGGATAGCTTTCCAGGCACCGATCCAGAAGAACCACTGGAATCCCCGCACGCGCCAACATATCAACGATGCGGCGGTTCGCGGCTTCGCGGTCGACCATGTACTCCAGCGGTGCAAAGAAGACGCCGGAGACCTTCTGGTCGATGAATTGGCGGCAGAGCTGTTCGGCCATTTTGCCGGTATGGTCGGAGTCGCTCTCGCCCTCGCCGGGCGCGTATCCCCAAAGCAGAACGTGCGACTTGGCGAGCGGCGCGCGCATGATGCCCTGGCATATGGGCTCGAAGATCTCCGTAGACCCAAGTTGAGGGATCAACAAGCCGAACTGGTGGCTGGTGCTGGCCTTGGGCTCCTGGACATAGGTGCCGGAGCCGGGACGGCGTGTCACAAGGTCTTCACGCTGCAGTGACTGGATCGCTTTTGCGACGGTGATACGCGAGGCACTAAAGCGTTCACATAGCTGGGCTTCGGAGGGCAGGCGATCGCCAGGCCGGTACACGCCCTCAGAGATCTCGCGGACCAGCTCCCGGTAGATTGCGCGATGAAGGGTGGTTGGCTCGCCTTCGGCGGCCAACGGGCCAGCTTTCAGTTCATGAGCCTTCGACATCCAACAGCTCCGAGTAAGTGAAGCGCTTCAACCCCTTGATTCTGGGTCATTCATTTGCTGCCTGAACCGAAGGCCAACACACCTCCGTCGCCTCCGCTACTGCACGGAGGCGATCCAGGCGGTGTACGGCGGAAGAGTTACAGAGTTGAAGGCCGTCACTCCCTGCAACGATGGGTCGCTGGCCGCCAGGGTGTGTGCCTTCTGGCCCTTGATACCGGCTTCCGTGAGGTTTAGCGAGATCGTCTTGGGCGATCCGCTCATGTTCATGGCCACGACCACAGGTTGCGCACCGGCAGGAGCGGTCCGCACCCATGCAAGTACGTCCTGGTCATCACGGTTCAGCATCACGATGCCTCCGTTGTGCAAGGCAGGTGTGTCGCGGCGAAGCTGCACGAGCTGTTCATACCAGTGGAGCAAGGACGTAGGGTCTGCGGACTCGGTTTGAACATTGATCTGCTTGTAGCTGGGCGGGATGGGCAGCCACATCTGTGGATTGGTCGAAAATCCAGCCTGTGGTCCAGTGGTCCACTGCATGGGCGTTCGCTCACCATCGCGACCCTTCTCCTTGGGCCAACCCGTGATGCCGATCGGGTCTTTGACGTCCTCCTTGCGTGTGGGGGTCGTCGTGGGCATTCCAAGCTCAGCGCCGTAGTAGCTCAAGGCCGTGGCGCGGGTTGTGAACAGAACCGTAGCAATGACCTTGGCGATCTCGGTGTTGTGCGCACCATCCCCAAAGCGATCGATGGAGCGAATGTTGTCGTGGTTGTCGAACACAATGAGCGGTTGCGATCCGTGAACCTGGGTTTCCACCTCGGTGATGTACTGGCGAAAGTACGGAGCCGCGAGCTTCTCGTCGCGTCCAAAGCCGACGAGCATGTCCATCGGCAGCTGCAGTTCGTCGTGCGCGGCGCCGCCATACCACTTGTCCAGGGCAAGCGTGTTGGGCAGATAAGTCTCACCGATCAGGACGCGGTCCCCCGGGTACTTGCGGACCATCGCGGACATCCGACGAATGAAGTCGTGGACCTCGGGGAGGTTGGAGGTGTAGATCTCCTGGAGATTCGGATCACCCTGCGCGTTCAGGCCGCCGGTCTCAGGCTCGTTGCGCAATTGCGGGTCCTCAAAGAGTGTCGGGATCGCGTCCAGGCGGAAGCCCGCAACCCCACGGTCCAGCCAGAAGCGCATGGTGTCCAGCATCGCGGTGACAACAGCGGGGTTGCGGAAGTTCAGGTCGGGCTGTTGCTTGTAGAACTTGTGGTAGTAGTACTGCTGCCGCGCGGGAACCCACTCCCACGCAGAGCCGCCGAAGAGCGAAACCCAATTATTCGGCGGAACTACCTTGCCCTTCAACCCATCGTGTTCGTATTTGCGCTGGTAGTCCGTTATGCCGGCCCCGTTCGCCGGTACTCCGTCATTCCAGACATACCAATCGGCCTTGGGGTTGTTGCGCGAACTCGCGGACTCGATGAACCACTTGTGCTTATCCGACGTGTGGTTCATCACCATGTCGAGCACGAGGCGGATGTTGTGCTTCTTGGCCTCGGACTGAAGCCGGTCGAAGTCGGCGAGCGTTCCGTACTGCGGGTCGACGTTCTCGTAATCGGAGATGTCGTACCCGAAGTCCACCTGAGGCGACGGATACATAGGCGCAATCCAGACAGCGTCTACGCCAAGCTTCTGAAGGTAGTCGAGGTGAGCAGTGATGCCGTTCAGGTCACCGACACCGTCCCCGTTGCTGTCGCCGAACGAGCGCGGATAAATCTCATACACAAAGGCGTGCTTCCACCAGGTTTGGTCGCTGGAGGGCTTCGCTGCGGCAGCCAGATCGGCAGACGCATCCCCTGTCTGCGCAGGCAAAAGAACCGGGCACAGCAGCAGCGGGGCGAGACAGGCAATCGCGAGTCGCAGACGGCGAGAAAATGCGTGCATGAGTGTGTATCTCCGAGAAGCGGGTGTTCCGCGGCGACCGCGACGATAGCAGGGCCTCCGGAGAATTGTCTAGGGATTGTTATGACAGCTTCCTGCGAGCACCTGTCTCACGGACGCGGCGCGCGGGTCTACCTTGTTGGAATCGTGGGCTGTTTGGCCTCGGTGATGGTCGTGATCGTGTCCAGTGGCGGGGCAGGAACGGTCTGCACAGACCCATCCGGCCAATGGATCTCCAACGTAGCCAGCTTAGGTTGGGGGCCGAGCCCGATGTGCAGGCGCAGATCGCTGCTGCTGGAGTAACTGGAGCCGGAGCGAACCTCGTCCACCCAGATCCGTGGCTTGCCGGCTTGCATACCGTGCAGGATGACACGTGCGCCGAGCGCGTCACGTCCGTGTGTTTCCAGCAGCCGGAGGCCGAGCCAACGGTTGCTGCCCTTCGCCTCGTTGACGAGCAGCATGGGGCGATCGGAGAGGTTGTTCACCACAGCTTCGAGCCGGCCGTCGTTCCATAAGTCGGCAATGGCGAGCCCGCGCCCGGAGAGCGGATCGAGAAGGCCAGGGCCAGAGGTCTTCGACGTATCGCGGAAGTGGCCGTTGCCAAGATTCCAGTACAGCAGGCGAGACTGCTTGAAGGAGGAGCCAAGGTGCTCTTGATCTACCTCCGGATACACGTGGCCGTTGGCGACGAGGAGGTCGGGGAAACCGTCGTTGTCGACATCGGCGAACATCGCTCCCCAACCCAGGTACTCGGTGTTTACGGCGAGACCCGCGGACGAGGTGACGTCGGTGAACGATCCGTCGCCGTTGGCGTGATACAGCGTTGAGGTGTCGTCGGAGAAGTTGGTTTTGAAGAGGTCGATGTGGCCGTCGCCGTCGAAGTCAGCGGCGGTGGAACCCATGCCGGCCTGCTCGCGGCCGTCCTCGTTGAAGGCAACGCCTCCCTCACCGGCCACGTCGGTGAAGGTGCCGTCGTGGTTGTTGCGGTAGAGGATCGAGGGCGTTGAGTCGCAGGCGACATAGAGGTCGGGCCAGCCGTCTTCGTTGAAGTCGATGGGTGTGACGGAGAAGCAGTAGTGACCTGGCGTTTGCTGGATGCCGCTCTGCCTGGACACGTCGGTGAAGTGGTTGTTGCCGTCGTTGTGGAAGAGGAGGTTGGTTGTGTAGGGCAGGCCGCGCGGGCCGCACATGACGGGGGCGCCCTTCCACATGCAGCCGGCTTCCGCGCCGGGCTTAGGGGTCTTGGCAAGGTCGAAGTGGACGTAGTTGGCGATGGCGATGTCGAGCTTGCCGTCGCGGTCGTAGTCGACGAAGGCGCAGCCTGTTCCCCACTCTTTGCCGGTTCCGGCCACGCCTGCGGCTTCGGCGACCTCGCGGAAGTGGCCTTTGCCCTCGTTGTGGAAGAGGCGGTTGTGGCCGTAGGCGGTGACGAAGAGGTCGGGCAGGCCGTCGTTGTCGTAGTCGCCGACACAGGCGCCTTGGCCCCAGAAGGTCTCTTCAAGGCCTGAGCCCTTGGTGACGTCGGTGAAGGTGCCATCCCGGTTGTTGTGGAAGAGGTGGCTTGTGGGCCTGGCGTTCGTCGCGGCGTTGGGCAGTGTAGAGCCGTTGACAAGGAAGATGTCGGGCCAGCCGTCGTTGTCGTAGTCGACGATGGCTACGCCCGAACCGGTGGACTCGACGATGTACTGCTTCTCCGTGTCGCTGCCGTTGGTATTGCGGACGGTAAGGCCGGCTTGCGGGGCTACGTCTACGAACCAGGCTGGAGCGGGGTGGTTTGCCGTGGCTGGATAGGGATGTTGCTGAGCTTGACCTATAGGAAGGAATACGTCGAGTAAAAGGATGCTGAGGGCGTGCTTGCTCCACCTGATCCTGAAGCCGTGCAAGTTCATCTCCGGGTAAAACCCTCAAGCGTGGCGGCATGTCGATGATTCGCCGTGGAGGAGTATCCCCCAGGGTAAGACGTGCCGCCCACCATGGTGAGAGCTTAACGCAGTAGTGAGGCGCGCTGGTTTGCGCCATCGTTGTTAGTTCTCAAATCGCTTGAAGAAGCTGTTGGGGAGGTAGTGGGGGCGTGTGGGGTCGTCGGCGACGTGGGTGGCGAGGTCGCCGAAGAAGCTGTTGAACTGCGCTGCCGCTGAGAGGTCAATTGGTTGGGTGAGGTTGTCCTGCGTGGAGTGGTAGCGCTCGGCCAGCCAGGCGCGCCATGTTTTGTATTCCGGCGAGCCGGCGGTCCAGCCAAACTTCATCGCGAGGGCGGGAATGCCGGCCTGCACGAAGCTGTACTGGTCAGTGCGAATGAAGGAGTTGCGATCGGGTTCGGGGTCGGTGGCGATCTCGATGCCGTGTTGCGCGCCGACGGCACGTGCGTCTTCCTGCAGCGTGGATTCTGCGAGGCCTTGAACGTGCAGTTTTTTTAGCGGGAACAAAGGCATGAACATATCCATGTTCAGGTCGGCTACGAGGTCCTTTTCCGGGACAGTGGGGTGGCGGGCGAAGTAGCGCGAGCCGAGTAAGCCCTTTTCTTCCGCGGTAAAGACGACGAAGAGGATGCTCCGCTTCGGGTGCTCCGGTGCGTGGCTTAGTCGCTTGGCGATCTCCAGCACGGAAGCTACACCCGAGGCATCGTCCATTGCTCCCGAGTAGATTGTGCTGCCTTTGATTGGCGCGCCTACGCCCAGATGGTCTAGATGTGCTGAGACGAGCACGCACTCGTCCTTCAACGCTGGGTCGGACCCCTGGAGACGGGCCACGAGGTTGGGGGAGACGACGTGTGTGTTCTCAGTGGTCACCTTCGCGGCGAGTGTCTTGCCCAGCGCGAAGTGGGATAGCGGCTTTTGAGCATCGGCCAGGGCGAGGAGTTCTGCGAAGGTATGTCCTGTGCCGGCGAAGAGCTTGTCTGCTTCCGCCGGATTGAATTGCGCCGAGAGCATCGTGGTGTGGAGGTCAGCCAATGCGGGATGAGCGGCGGCTACGGCGTCGTCGCCGGGCTCCGGCGTGAGGCGCATGCCGGGTTGCGAGGCGCTGCTGGCTACGCGGTCCCAACCGAAATCCATGGACTTTGGTGTTGGGACCGTGATGACGCCGAGCACGCCCGCGTCGGCCAGCGCCTTGGCCAGGGGAGTCGTGCGCGCATAGGATTTGAGGGCTGCTGAAAGCTCGGCGGGGCCTCCGTTCATGAGAACGACGATCTTGCCCTTCAAAGAAGCGAAGGGCAGTTCGGCGGAGTTGAAGTCGTCGTAGTGCGACTCCGGCAGATGGAGGCCGTAGCCTATGAAGACCAGCGGGGCCTGAAGCGAGGCGGGCTGTTGTCCGCGGGCGGACAGGATGGCATCCTGGCCCAAGGTGAGAGGTGTTCGCTTCCCATCCGTGATGAGTGTTAGCGAGGACTTCTCCCCGATCACGCGGGTGACGTCGAAGTGAACTGGTTGGTAGTAGCCGTCCACGCCCGCGGGTTGGAGGCCATCTTCCTTGAACTGCTGCACGACATAGGCAGCGGCGCGCAGGTAGTCGTCGGTTCCGGTAAGCCTGCCGCGCATGCTGTCGTTTGCGAGGGCCTGGATGTGCGCAAACCAGGCTCTGCCAGCCGCTTCGTCCGCAGGTGTTGGCGGCACTCCTTGCGTGAACGCGGCAAGAGGTGAAAACACCAGCAAAGCGGCTACGTGCCACCATACTTTCATGGGCATACCTCGGGACTGGAATTTCCGGAGCATAGCATGGCGTGCTGGGCCGTTAGGGCCTCCGTCGTTCTAGGCCTTGGGCGTTGTGATCGCTGCGAGCAGCATGGTCTTGAGTATTTTGCCGCCTTCCTGGACTACGTAGAGATGATTGGCGGCGAGATTTTTCAGGGAGTCTTTGGCCCCGCTGGGCCAGGCAATTGCTATGTCGGCCGAGGTGGCCTGGTCGAGGCCGAAGCGGAGGCGGAGATCGTTTTGGCTGTAGTAGCTGCCGCCTGAGCGGACTTCTTCTATCTGGGCCATGGGTTTGTTGGGTTGGTTCATGGCGGTTACGGTGAGGCGGGCGCCGATGCCGGTGCGGTTGCTCTTTGTGCCTACGGTGCGGATGTAGATCACGTTGCGTTTGAGGGCGGGCTTGCCGCCCGGGGTGGCCGTGGGTTCGCAGCGGAGCAGTTGTGGGTAGGTGTTGACGCAGTTGACGGCTACGTCGACCATGCCTGAGTTGGTGATGTCGCCAAAGGCGCAGCCTCGGGCCGGGGCAGGGTCGGTGATGCCGGCGCCGGCGAGGGCGGTGACTTCTTCAAACTGGCCGTTGCGGAGGTTGCGGTAGAGGTATTTATGTTCGGCGTAGGGGGCTTCAAGGTGCGAGTTGTCGACTTCGGGGTAGACGTGGCCGTTGGAGATGAAGATGTCGAGCCAGCCGTCGTTGTCGGGGTCGAAAAAGCCTACGCCCCAGCCTAGATAGCGGGTGTTGACGCCGAGGCCGGAGAGGTAGGTGTGGTCTTCGAAGGTGCCGTCGCCGAGGTTCTGGTAGAGAGAGTCGGTGTCGCCGGCGAAGTTGGTTTTTACGATGTCGAGGAGGCCGTCGCGGTTGAAGTCGCCGACCGAGACGCCCATGCCGGCCTGGGGTTTGCCGTCGGGCGAGTAGGCGATGCCGCTTTCGATGGCTTCGTCTTTGAAGGTGCCGTCTTTCTGGTTGCGGTAGAAGGTGGCCGCGGTGGAGTCGTTGGCGACGTAGATGTCGGGCCAGCCGTCGTTGTCGAAGTCGGCGACGGTGACGCTGAGGCCGTAGGTGCCGACCGTGTCCCACATGCCGGATTTCTGGCTGACGTCGGTGAAGGTGCCGTCGCCGTTGTTGCGGTAGAGGATGTTTTTGCCGCCCTGCAGGCCGGGTGGACCGCAGGCTACCTGGATGCCTTTGTAGGAGCAGCCGGCGGCTTCGGGGAGTGGGGCGGTCTTAGGGTCGAAGTCGATGTAGTTGGCGACGAAGAGGTCGAGGTGGCCGTCTTTGTCGTAGTCGAGGAAGGCGCAGCCGCTGTTCCAGCGGGTCTTGTCTTGCAGCAGGCCGGCTTTCGCTGTGACGTCGGTGAAGGTGCCGTTGCCGTTGTTATGCCAGAGAACGCTTTGGCCGTAGTAGCTGACGAAGAGATCGTTGTGGCCGTCGTTGTCGTAGTCGCCGACGCAGCAGCCCTGGCCCCAGCCAGCGCGGCCGATACCGGCTTTGAGAGTGACGTCGGTGAAGGTGCCATCACGGTTGTTTTTGAAGAGGCGCGAGATGGGGACCTGGTCTTTGGGGAGGCCGGGGAAGCCGTCGAGGCGGGAGCCATTAACGAGGAAGATGTCGACCCAGTCATCGCCGTCGAAGTCGAAGAAGGCAACGCCGCAGCCGGTGGTTTCGAGCAGGTAGCGGTTCTTGTGCTCGTTGCCGTAGATGGTTTTGGTGAGCAGGCCGGCGGCATGGGCCTCGTCGACGTAGCGGTAGCCGAGGGGGGTGCCAGTGACGGGCGACGGCAGGGTTTTGGGGGCCGGGCGTGCGGGAGCGTTGTAGGTTTCGCGGCTCATGCCCGGGGTTTGCTGTTGGGGCGGCGAGGCCAGGGCCAGAATGTCCTGGAAGGGCAGCACGAGAGCTGTGCGAGAGAGTGATTTCAGCAGTGTGCGGCGCGTCCAGGGCATGCGTGCTGCTTCCTCGTTCACCCCCGGCAGCACCGGGCTGCCCCAAGGTCAGGGCGAGGCGCGGGCGCTGCAGGGGTTGCGGGGAGTATAGAGAACCGTCCTTTACGAGGGCAATGCGTGGTGGGCGGAGCGGAACGCGATTGCGGGACGGAGGTTAAACGCGGCCGGAGAACTCGCGAGTTTCGGTGACGATCCTGATCTTCTCGCCTTCCTTGACGAACAGCGGCACGCGCACTGTCGCGCCGGTTTCAAGCCGGGCGGCCTTGGTGACGGAGCCGGAGGAGGTATCGCCGCGCACGGCGGGTTCGGTGTACTCGACCACGAGTTCGACGTGCTGGGGTAGCTCGAGGGCGATGGGATTGCCGTTGTATTTCTGGATCTCCACAAGGGTCCCTTCCAGCATCATGTCCAGCGCGTCGCCAACCTTGGCTGCGTCGAGTTGCAGCGTTTCGAAGGTGGACTGGTCGAGGAAGTAGGAGCCGTCGGCGTCGGAGTAGAGGTAGGAGGCTTCGACCGTTTCGAGGTCGGGCTCGCGGAACTTGTCTTCGGCCTTGAAGGTCTTGTCCTGCACTGCTCCGTTGAGCATGTTGCGCATTTTCACGCGGACCAGGGTCTGGCCACCGCGGGCGGTGGGGGTGGAGATGTCTTTGTCGAGGCAGCGGAAGGGTGTGTTTTCGAACTCGAAGAACATCTTGCGCTTGACGTCGATGGCGGCGATCAGTTCTGCCATGGGTTCCTTCTTACGTGGGCTAGTGACTGGTTGAGGGCGGTTCGCTCTCGGACTCGTGACCTCTTCAGTGTAGTGAAGAAGGATTGGGTCGCGGTTTCGGAGCGCACGGGTTTGCGGGACGCTTGCCTAGAATCATGATGTGGCTTGGAGCGGGCAGTCGATGGATGTTGTTGTTTTGGGCGCGGGTGCGGCGGGGTTGATGGCAGCACTGGAAGCCGGGCGGCGTGGACGGCGCGTGTTGCTGCTGGACCATGGTGAGCGGGTCGGGCGCAAGATCCTGATCTCCGGCGGGGGGCGGTGCAACTTCACCAATCTGGGGACGCGGGCGGAGAACTTCATCAGCGAGAACGTGCATTTTGCGCAGTCGGCGCTGGCGCGGTACACGCCGCAGGATTTTGTGCGGCTGGTGGAGAAGCACGGCATCCGGTATCACGAGAAGGCCCTGGGGCAGTTGTTCTGCGATGACTCGGCGAAGCGGATTGTGACCATGCTTGAGAAGGAGTGTGGGGAGGCGGGGGTGGACATTCGTTGCGGAGTGCGGGTGGTGGGCATTTCGGAGCTCGGCCAGACTGCCTCGACCTCGGGCCGTGCTGACGGGCCTATGCGATTCACGGTGGAGACCAGCTTCGGCCCTGTCCAGTGCGCGTCCGTGGTGGTCGCCACCGGCGGCCTGTCTATCCCGAAGCTGGGCGCTACGGGGTTTGGCTATGAGGTTGCGCGCCAGTTTGGCCACCCGGTGGTGGAGCCGCGGGCGGCTCTTGTGCCTCTCGTGTTCGGTCCCGGAGACGCTGCGGATTGGTGCGACCTCAGCGGTGTCTCGACCGAGGTGATCGGGGGGGTTGCGGTTGGTGGGAAGGCTGCAGCTACGGGCAAAGGACGTGCGCATGAGCTGCCGAAGTTCCGGGAGAAGCTCCTCATCACGCATCGCGGCGTGAGTGGACCCGCGGTGTTGCAGGTGTCCAGCTACTGGCGGCCGGGGCGAGAGGCGCGGTTCGACCTGGCGCCGGGGCGGGAGGTTTTTGGGTCGCTGCTCGAGAAGAACGCCCGGCGGGATGGGGCGGCAGTAGTCAGCGCGCTGCGAGGAGTGCTACCGGCGAGGCTGGCAGAACGTTGGGTCTACGTCCAGATGCGGGAGCGCGAGGACTGGACCAATGCCGGGATTGCGCGACTGGAAGCAGCGCTGCATGCCTGGACGGTCCGGCCGGCGGGGAGCGAGGGCTACGCCAAGGCCGAGGTGACGGCGGGCGGCGTGGATACGAAGGAACTCGATGCGCGCACGATGGAGAGTCGGCGGGTGCCGGGGCTGTACTTCATCGGCGAGGTGGTGGATGTAACTGGTTGGCTGGGTGGGTACAACTTTCAGTGGGCGTGGGCGAGTGGGGTGGCCGCAGGCTCGGTTGCGTGACCGTGGAGCTTGCTGGGTGGGGTTGTGGGGAGGGCGCCCGTTATTGAATTTCCAGCGTGGACATGAGCGCTTCGTAACAGACCGCGTCGAGCTTTTTGCCGGCACCCTGCCCCATGATGATGCAGATCTCCGGGGTGGACAGGCCGGGACGGTAGGGCCGGTCTTCGGCGAGCGCACCGTAGACGTCCGCCACGGCGATCAGGCGGGCTTCGAGGGACAGATCCTCGGCTCGGAGCTGGTTTGGGTAGCCTGAGCCGTCGAGCTTTTCGTGGTGCTGGCCCGCGACGGTCGCGAGTTCCGCAAAGAGTTCGACGCGGGAGAGGATCTCGGTGCTCAGTGCAGGATGTTCGCGGATGATGGCCCACTCGTCCGCGGTCAGGCGGCCAGGCTTGTCGAGGATGCTGTTGGGGACGCGGAGCTTGCCGAGATCGTGCAGCAGCGAGGCGCGGGCGACGAAACGCTTGCGTTCCGGCGTGAAGTTCAGCACTGTGGCGATTCTCATGGCGGCGGCAGTGACGCCCCGTGAGTGGGTGCCCGTGAACGAGGATTTCACGTCAACGACGTCGGCAAAGGCGTCGCAGATCTCATCGATTTGTGCTTCGCGCGCGACCAGGCGCTGCCCGGGTTCCATATTCAGGACGGCAGTCCGGGTCTCCAGGATATTGTCCCTGTAGTTCCAGAGGAGCCCGCCGCAATGGAGGGCCGTTGCGGCGCGGACCAGATCAGGGTCAAACCAGCGGCCGCTTCGCTGCCTCAGATTCCCGATCGCAACCGCTGTACCGCGGTCTGTGGCGAAGACATCCAGGTGCTGTGCGACAAGGAGAATGCGGCTGATCAGGGGAATTTGCTCGCCCTTCAGCCCATCCGGGAAGCCGCCGCCGTCCCAATGTTCATCGAGATGACGGACGGCGATGGACACAGCGTCGGGGAGGCCGATGCGGGCCACGATGCTTGCCCCGCGATCGCAGCGAAGGGAGATCATCTGTTGATGGACACGTTCGCTTTGGAGGCCCAGCCCGACAAGGCGCCTTACGCGCGTGAGGTGGCCGGCCTCGGGCTGAAGATTGCCGTAAACAGAGCGGATGCCCGCCCACGTTGTGCGCCTCCAGTCCATCAGCTTGTCCGCGCTCTTCACTTTGCGCTCATCGGAGCCCATGATCTGGCAGAGGCGGGCGGCGTTGCTGGAACAGCCGACGTCCTTGAGCAGCAAAGCGTAGAAGAGGTCGCTCTTTTGCCGGTCGCCAAGTCCAATGGCGTGCGCCAGATTCATCCCGAGAAGACAGGTGCGGAGTGCGTGGCCCGGAACGGCGTCCTCGGTGAGATCAAGCGCGAAGGACAGGGCAGAAACGATCTCCGCGACAGGGATGCCGGAGTCCGGTGAAACCTCTGGGCGCGGTTCTACCGCCAGGTGTACGGGGAGGGCCCCCAGCAGCGTATCGACGGATTGGAGCGCGGCAGCTTGCAAGCGTATAGGGCAGAGATCGCCCGAACCTCATTGGAAACCATGGGCGGAAGCTTCTGCCATGCCCCTTATGGGGCTTGCGGACTCCCCGGAAGGTGCTCTGCCTTCTGGCGTTCGGCGAGCGCATCGGCTGGGCGGCCCTGCTTGCCGAGCGCTTCCGCCAGCAGAAGGTGGGCCTCCTTTGATGCAGGTTGCGCAGCAACCGCATCATTCAGCTGAATGATGGCGCCGGCATAATCGCCCTTGGCGAGCAGTGCCCTTCCACTTTGGAGGGCGAAGCCGGCGCGCTGTTGACTCATCGCCTTTCGGCTAAGTTCGGCGGCTGTCTTGCGTTCCCCTGCGGCGCCTTCCCGGTCACCTTTGGCCGAGAGGATAGCGGCGAGGGTGACGTGCGGGCTAGGTTGTTCGGGGGAGAGCGCGAGGGCGTGGTGCAGGGCGTCGGTGGCTGCGTCGAGATTGCCGGCGTCCTTCTGCTCAGAGCCGAGCAGCGCCCAGGCGTCGCCGTTATCCGGGCGGAGCGCGACGGCCCGCTGTAGCTGTCGAACCGCCTCCCCTGCATTTCCCTGCTGCATGCGGATCACGCCCAGCGTGTAGGGCGGATCGGGCAGTTTGGGGTCAAGGGCTTCTGCGCGTTCCAGTTCCGGGATGGCTGCTGTGAGGTCGTCCTTGAGCTTGTAGGCCAGGCCGAGATCGTAGTGAAGCATGGGATCGTTCGGATCGAGCTTGAGACCTGCCTGAAACTGCTCCACAGCGTGATTCAGGTCGTTGGTCTGGAGGTAGGCGACGCCCATGTCTTCGCGGAGGGTAGCGTTCGGCGGCTCCAGCGCGCTGGCCCTGGTGTACAGGGTCAGCCCGGTTTTGGCATCGCCGGTTTGTACCAGGGCCAGCCCGTAGTTTGTGAGGACGGCGGCGTCATCGGGGCGCGCGGCACTCACTCTGGCAAATAGCGGCAAGGCTTCTCGCGCGTCACCTGCGCCCTGCAATGCGAGGGCGAGCGCGTATTGCGTGTCCAGCGATTCGGGCTGGGCTGCAAGAGCTTTCCGAAGAGGACTAAGCGCTTCTGCATCACGCCCCGAGTCGCTGAGCGCGCGGCCGAGCTCCAACTGCGTGATGGGCGATGTGTCTCCCAGGAGCACTGCCTGCTGCAACTCTGCGAGTCCGGCGTTGGCGTTCCCCTGGTCCAGGAGCAGTGAACCGGCGTGAGCGTGGGCGGAGGCGAGCTTCGGGTTCAGCTCGAGCGCATGCGCGAAGCTCCCCTGCGCGGCGTCGTACTGGGCTCCCTGAGCCTGGAGCGAACCGAGGGCATCGTACAGCTCCGCCGTGGGCTGGGTCCCAATCGTCTGCCCCAGGAGCGCCTCAGCCGAAGTGCGGTCGCCGGTACTGGCCAGTGCCGTGGCGAAGGCGAGAGTTTCAGAGGCGTGCAAGGATGCCTTGTCGTCGGGCGGTAGCCCTCGGAAGGTAGCCGCGGCTGCGGGGAAGTCACCGAGTCGGCTTTGGGCGACTCCGAGGTTGATGAGGGCTTGCATGTCGTGTGGGTCCAGGCGCCGGGCCTGCGTGAGTTCTGCGGTGGCTGCGCGCAGGTCGCCTTCGGCCAGCAGCACCGCCCCAAAGGCTGAGTGGGCGGCAGCGACCTGCGGGGCGAGCTTCACGAGGCGGGCGAAGTCGACATGAGCGGATTTCAGGTCGTGTGCGCCGAACGCCGCTGACCCGGCCTGGAAGAGGCGTGTCGCTTCGGCGGCAGAAGCCGGAAGCCGACCCGGAGCCGAGGTCTTCGGCCCAGCGGATCGGGCCGGACCCTGCCCGCGCGCGGCCCAACCCGCCGTGACCGGGATAAGCGCAAGGCTGAACAGGATCGGAAAAATCGGAACGCTCCGCATAGGTTCAATCTACCGTCGCCCTAGGCTGTACTGCTGGCGAGCAAAATGTCCCCGTCCCCGGTGTTCGGGGCACCTGGCGAGTACGCGCAGAAAGGACGTGGGCCGGAAGCACGTACCGCTTTAGTAAATAGTGCAGACCCACATCCCTGAGGCCAAGCGGGAGCAGTCAGCCGAGGTGGTCGGTGGGGCGGGGTCAGGTGCTCGACGTGGACGCGCCAATTCCCTTTCCTAACTCGTCCCGTGCGGGAGGGGCATTCGGCCCGGGGTGCAAATAAAAGATGGCCGCCATCGGAGAGCTTTCAAGTCTGTCAGCGATCTGCACTCGGCCATGGCGGCGGTATGGCTTGACTGGGCCCTGGCTGACCGGCGAGGGTTCACAAGGACGGAACCTACGCTGACAGTCGAAAGAAAAGACCAGCGTGGAAAGGGGAGGACCCGCCCACAGAACTCCCGCAGCTTGAGCACGTGGATCACCTGCCGGTCGTAAGGCAGCGCGGTTCGAAGTAGCACGGTGGGCGTGTGAGCTGGCGGAGGAAGGCTGTCCCTGCGGATTACCCAGAATGGGAGGTGAAATGACATGACAGATTTTTTAGTACAGCGATGAACTGCGGGCTTTCTCTCTTGACATCGTTCGCGACGCGGGCCTACTGTGCTCCCGTTCCATAGATCAGGGTTTCTGGGTCCTTGAAGTACTGATGGCCTTTGGGTGGGAGCCTGCGCTCGCCGCCACGGCTATTTCGGAGGGTGGATATGTGCGCAAAAAGAACGATCGGCATTGGCCGGTTGGCAATATTGGGACTTGCCCTGCTGCCGATGGCGCCCAGGGCGATGGGGCAGGCGGTATTTGGTTCCATCTTCGGCACAGTGACGGACAACACTGGGGCCGCTGTCCCGAAAGCGAACATCGTGGTGACCGACGTCGCCAAAGGCACAAGCGTCACGGTGACCAGCAACGATAGCGGGGAATTCACAGCAGAGCACCTGATCCCTGACACCTACACGGTCAAGATCGAGACCCAGGGTTTCAAGACCTTCCAGCAGAATGCAATCCAGGTATTCGCCGATCAGGCAGTCAAAGTGGCGGCAGGGTTGGAAGTGGGTAGCCAGGGCGAGACAGTCAACGTCAATGCGGACCAGGTACCGCAGTTGAAGACAGACCGCGCCGATGTTTCTACGACATTTAGCGCGCAGGATATCGGGAACCTGCCGATTCCGGATCACAACTTCACCAACCTGCAGTTGCTGCTGCCGGGTGCCGTGCAACTGGGCTGGTCGCACGCAGCGGACGAGAACCCGCAGGGGTCCAAGCAGATCCAGATCGACGGGCAAGCCTTTGGCGGCGTGAACTACACGCTGGACGGCACTGACAACCAGGACGCAATCCTCGGGATCATCGTAGTGAATCCAAACTACGAGTCCATGAGCGAAGCAAAGATCGCGACGCAGAACTTCGACGCGGAGTTCGGCAAAGCGGTCGCTTCCGTACAGACTGTCCAAACGAAGTCCGGTAGCAACAAGCTCCACGGATCGCTCTTCGACAACCGCGAGAGCAACGCCAACCTGGCACGCGACCCCTTCTCGGTTTCCAAGGCGACCGGGTACCCCAGCGGCCTGAAGAACCAGTTCGGTGGATCGATCGGCGGGCCAATCTGGAAAGACCACGCCTTCTTCTTCGGCGACTACCAGGGTGTGCGTCAAAAGGTGGGATCGTCTGCCTTGCAGACTGTGCCGTCGCTCCTGGTGCTGAATAGCTGCACCGGCAATACCCCGGCCTCCAACGGGCAGCCCGGCTGCGACTTCAGCGAATACACGCCATACATCTCCGGCGGGAAGATTTATAACAACAACTCTGCTGCGGGTGGGGTCCCCCTGGGCGCAGCCTTCCCCGGCAACATCATCCCGCTTAGCCAGGTGGCACCACAGGCGCAGAGTCTCTTCAAGCTGCTACTGAACAACAAGAAGACCCCCAACACCTTTGGCGATCACGGCGGGTTGACCAACAATTACGCAGGCACGGGCACCGGCGCGTTCAACAGCGACCAGTGGGATGTACGCGGTGATGTGCAGCTTTCGGAGCGCATCCATGCATTTGGCCGGTTCAGCCGGTTTACGGATGTCCTGAGCGGCGCCAGTCTGCTTGGACCCGCGGGGGGCGCCGGCTTCGGCATTGGCGGCTATGGCGGCGTTTCGAAGGGCGCCAACGACAGCGTTGCGCTGGGCACCGACATTGCCATCAACTCGAAGCTGGTCACGGATATTCGGCTTGGCTACTTCCGATACAACGTACTCGGAAACAAGAACGATCCAGGAAACACCAACATTCCCCTGCTGGGTGAAAACGTCGGAACGAGCGCATTGCCAGTTCCCATCGACTTTGGTGCACCCGATATCAACGTCGCCGATCTGAATGTGACCTCAGCCACTGCTGGACCTAATAACTCGCAGGGCGCTGGAGCGCAGTACGGCAGCGGTCTCAACGCCAGCCGTTGCAACTGCCCTCTGGTCCAGCGCGAAGACCAGTTCCAGATCGTGAACAACTGGACCAAGACAATCGGCAACCATGAGGTGAAGCTCGGCGTAGATCTCCGTTACGCGCGCAACCTTCGTGTGCCATCAGACAACGACCGCTCGGGAAACAATAACTTCGGCAATGGACCGACCTCGAATGGACAGCAGGGCGGCCTTGGGTTGGCGACCTTTGCGCTGGGAGACGTGACAGCGTACAACCGCTTCACCACTTCGGACCCGAATGAGACCAATGCCAAGGAGTTCCAGTCTCGCGACTTCGCCTACGTCCAGGACACGTGGCGCGTCACACCCAAGCTCACGGCGAACATCGGACTACGGTACGAGTATTACGCGCCGGAGCGTGTAAATGCGAAGGACAACGGAGCGCTGCTGAACCTAGCCACTGGATACATCAGTGTGGCCGGAGAGGGTTCGGTGCCGCTGAACTTCGGCGTGGCTGCACCCAAGTTCCCGTTGAACCCGCGTGTTGGCATCGCGTACCAGGCCAACGAGAAAACGGTGATTCGCGGAGGCTACGGACGGAGCTTTGATCTAGGAGTGTTCGGGTCGACGTTTGGTCACGTAGTAACGCAGAACCTGCCAGTGCTGGCCAACCAGTCCTTGAGCAACGTTGGTGGTAACACCGGTTACGCCTTCAATTTGGCAAATCCATCCTCAGCAACAAACGGTGCGACGAATCCCCTGATCACCTTCACCTCCCCCGCGATCAATTCCAATGGCCAGATCGCAATCAACGCGCTCATCCCGGGATCGAACCCGCCTGTAACGATTGCGAACTCCGTGAACGTAAAGGCCCGTCCGACGACGGAGCGCTTACCTACGCTGGACGCCTGGAATGTGGCCATACAGCGTTCACTGACGCCGACGTTGTCCGTCGAGGTCGCCTATGTCGGCAACAAGGGTACCCACACTCTTAGTGATGGCGATGGCAACAATACCAATCCGAATGAAGCAGCGATCTCTCTGCCAGCTTCGTACACACAGAACGGTGTAGCCCTACATTATGACGGCTCGGTGTCGGGTTCGGGCGTTTCCGCCAGCGGTGGGACGTCCAACACGACGCTGCTGCGCCGCTACACAAACGGCAATCTGCCCGCCTGCGGCACCGGGGCCTGCGGCTGGACGCAGGACATCACTTACTACGGCGATGATCAGGATACGCATTACAACGCGATCCAGGCCAAAGTCACCAAGGCTATGACGCAGGGCTTCAACATCAATCTGAACTACGCCTACCAGCGCGGGACAGATGCGGCTAGCGGCTTTGCCACATGGGACAAGCAGGCTGTCATCGGAAATGATTCGAACATCCGGCGCAGCGCGTTCACCGCGTATGGACTGTGGCAGCTGCCCTTTGGTAAGGGAAAGATGTTTGCTAACCACGTAAACGGGTGGGTGAATGGGGTCATTGGTGGATGGGAACTCAGCCCCACGGCGGTCTGGCAGAGCGGTCTGCCCTTCTCGCTGAACTACTCACAGTGCAGTGCGGTTATCCCGAGTGACGCTCCATGCCAACCGAATGGGGATCCGGCGAAGCTGCCGCATAACCTCCAGGGTGTTCCAGGAACCCCGGGGGGCGTGAGGTTGTTCCAGTCGGTTCTAAGCCCATCCCAACTCGCCGCTGGTGACAACCTGTGCAACGCTGGAACCGTCCTCGGCGGGTTCACCTGCCCGGGACTGGACCAAATCGGCAATATCCGGCGCAATTCTTCCTTCGGGCCGAATCTGTTCAACACAGACATGTCCCTTGAGAAGAACATTCCGTTCGGAGAGCGCTTCCAGGCACAGTTCCGGATGGACGCGTTCAATGCGTTCAACCACATCAACCTTGGCAACCCAGGGAATACGACGATTGACAGTTCCAGCCCCGGCACGATCAGCAACGGACCCTACCCTGCTGGCACGGGTGGTACCACCAATCCACGTCAACTGCAGTTCACAGTGCATCTGCAGTTCTAACTGCAAACGATTCTCCTCGGGAGAAGAGCTCCGGCTCTTCTCCTTTCTTTTCGTCTAGACTGCTGTGCATTGGGACGTATGGGTCTGTGTAGTCACGAACGCGGTGTGAGTTGCGCAACTGTGTTGCTGATTTGCGCGTTGACTGCAAGGGAGGTTCACGCCCAGGATGCGGCCAAGGCGCCGGATCCTCTTGCCCCCATTGCGAGGCTGGTGACCACCGGCCATAGCGACGCGGCACTTCAGCAGATCAAGGAGAGACGTAGTGCGGGGGAGAACCCGCCCGGCCTCGACCGACTGGAAGGCGATGCGCTGTACAACCTGAATGATCCGAAGCGCTTGCCCGAGGCCGCGGATGCCTTTGCGCGCGCTCTTGCCGCAAATCCTCACGATGAAGAAGCTGCGCAGATGCGCGGGCTGACGTTGTTTAAGCTGGGGCGTCCGGCCGAGGCCATTCCTTTGCTTGAGACCAATCACGCGTTCGGCGCGCAGACGAAAGCGGATCCGACCTATGTGCTCGCGCTGTGCTACATGGACACGCGCCGGTATGACGATGCGCGACGGGCCTTTGCTGCGCAGTATGGTTTCGCGCCAGACTCTGCGGCGGGGTATCTGCTGGCTGCGCGCATGATGCTGCGGCGTGAGTATCTGCCGGTCTCGCAGCAGTTCGCGGAAAAGGCGGTTGCGCTGGACGCGAGGCTGCCGCTTGCACATGAACTGCTGGGTGAGATTGCGCTTGCGGGTGGGCATACCGACGAAGCCATCAGGCAGCTGGAGTTGGAGAAAGCCACGAATCCATTGGAGGGGCAGGCGTATGAGCGGCTGGGCGATGCGTATTCACGCGGCGCGAAGTACCCGGAAGCCGAGCGCGTTCTGCAACAGGCCGTGTTGCTGGAGCCCCATGCGACGGGACCGTACATCCTGCTCGGCAAAGTCTTGTTAAAGGAAGGACAGCCGGTGGGCGCGATGACCTTTCTGCAAAAAGCGGAAGCGATGGACCCGGCAAATTACATGACGCACAACCTGTTGTCGCAGGCGTACCGGGCGATGGGCCGCACGGCGGAAGCGAGCCGGGAGCTTGCGATGACGGAGAAGATCCAAGCGGCGGACGAGCCAAAAATCGAGACACCGAAGTAAGGCCGCGCATGAAGGCACGAAGAGCACGGGCGCAGTTGGGGCTGGCCGCAATGGCGCTGGCACTCACGGTGCTGGGATGGGCGTTGTGGGGTGCTTGTTCTGAACGTGTCATGGCCTCCACGGAGCGTGACGCGGCAACGCAGCCCTTGGACGACCCGGATCTGGTGTGTGCGCGTTGCCATGCGGCCATCTACGCGAATTACGAGCGTACCGCGATGGGGTCCGGCAGCGGCGCCGCTATGGCTGCGTTCACGCCAGGGGAGTTCACGCATGCGGAGTCAGGGGTGCGCTACCGGGTCTTTACGCGGGATGGACGAGCGTGGATGAGCTTCACGCGGCCTTCGACTGCGGCGGCTGGCCCGCTGGATGGGGAGCGCGAGCTTTTGTACTTCGTCGGCTCAGGACGGCACGGCCGCACGTATCTGTATCAGGCGGCGGGGGAGTGGTTTGAACTGCCGATCAACTTTTACACGCGGCGGGCGCAGTGGGCGATGGCTCCGGCGTACGACGAGGCGAAGGGCATGCCGGCGCCGCTGCCGGTAGAGCCCAATTGCCTGCACTGCCATGCGACGCAGGTAGAGACACCGCTGGCTGAGGCACGAAACCGGTTTCCGCACCGGCCGTTCGATCAAGGGGGAGTGGGCTGCGCTGCCTGCCATGGAGACCCGACCAGGCATCTTGCGGCGAACGGGCATGGACCCATCGCGAACCCGGCAAAGATGAACGTCGACGCGCGGGATAGCGCGTGCGTGCAGTGCCACCTGGAGGGGGACGCTGTGGTGTACCGGCCCGGAAAGATGCTTACGGCGTTTCAGCCGGGGGACAAGCTTTCGGACCTGGCGGTGTATTTTGTACGGGCGAGTCAGACGGGCGGTGGTCGCCGGGCGAGCAGTCAGTACGAGGCTCTGCTGAAAAGCGCCTGCAAGCGGGGCGCAGGGGACCGGCTCACCTGCACGACCTGCCACGACCCGCACAGTGAGCCCTCACCGGCGCAGCGGGTGGCGTTCTACAGGGCGAAGTGCCTTGGCTGTCATACGTCCCCCGCGCTGGCTACGGCACACCATCCGGAGCAACGAGACTGCGCGGAATGCCACATGCCTACGCGGCAGACAGCGGACATCTCGCATGAACAGGCAACGGATCACGATATTGAACGTGTGCCGGCGAAGGAGAGCTCGGCGCCGAAGCTGTGGGTTGAAGGCGAAGCGCTTGTGCCGGTTGGTAGTCCTGCGGTGGGCGACCGGGAGTTGGGGTTGGCGTACGCTCAGCGCGCGCAAAAAGGCGACCTTAAGGCGGGCCAACGCGCACTGGCGTTGCTGCAACGTGCCGAAGCTGCGGGGGCTGATGATGTCCAGATGCACGTGAACCTTGGCTTTCTGCAGCAGGTGGCGGGCGATGCGGCTGCGGCGCGTCGGGAGTATGCAGCGGCATTGCGGCAAGATCCGTTCAACGCCTCTGCGCTGGTGAATCGGGCGGTGCTGGACGCGGGCGCGGGGGACTTGGCTGAGGCGGTGCGGCTGCTGGACAGATTGGTGCGGGCCGATCCTAGTCAAACCCTGGCGGGGTTGGATTTGGTGAAGCTGGAGTGCCGGGGGGGCGAGGTGGAACGGGCGCGGGCGTTGGTACAGCAGTTGCGGGTGGCGAACCCGGACGATGCCGGGCTGCGGGGTCTGCCGACACAGGTCTGCCGGTAGGGTGGACAGCAATTGAGTTACCGCGAAGCTTTCTGGTACGTGCCTCCAGGCCGGCTCACCACTCGATGGCGATTGGCTGTTTCATCCACCCGGATCCGGGCGGTAGCGTAAGCGTCAGTGAGTCGCCGGACAAGGTTGCGCCGGTGACACGGATTCGTTGCGCGGCGGAGCCGTTGCGGGTCAGGTGTAAGGTGACAGTGCTGCCGGCAAGGGCCTCGACGGTCAGGTTCAGCCGATGAGGGGCGTAGATCTGGGCGAGGATATGGGGCTGCGCCGTGTCAGCGCCGGGGCTGGGGAGCGGGGTTTCGGGTAGCGTCAGTTCGATGGACGGGAGCGGGATGGTGAGGGCGTGAACTTTGGCGGGGGCTGAACGGCAGGTCTCTCCACTGGGCGCCGCGTGCTCCGGTCGAGAGGACAGTTGTTCTGGAATTTCCGGGTCACCGCGAAGGCAAAGAGTTGTGGGGCTCGGGCTGGTGGCTGCCACCTGGAGGTTGGGGCCCTGGCGACGGTAGGTGAGGGTGTACTCGGCCTCGCCCAGGCGAACGTGCTCCAGCTTGGCTTCGGGCCAGGTGGGCGGCAGGTGAGGATGAATGTACAGGGTATGGCGTGGGGCGTCGGGTTCCAGGCCGAAGAGCTCGCGGACGGCGGGGGCGAGGCCCATGGCGGAGCTCCAGAGTTGGTGGGTGCTGGAGCGCCCCAGCGGCTGGTAAAAGCGGCCGGAGAGGACCTCGGTTACAGCGCCGGGATCGTGCGCCCAGGTGAGGTCCAGGTTCTGCCGGAGAGCGGCGTAGGCGGCGACGGGACGGTTGTTGCGGTATTGGGCCATGGCGTTCCAGCCGGTGAAGAGCGGCCAGACCGTGCCCTGGTGGTAGCTGATGGGATCGTAGAGGGGGTCGGTGTCGGCGAGGGCGCGGGTGCCCCAACCCGTTTGGAAGTGCTCGCCGGACCAGGCATCGAGCATGGCAGTGGGTTGCGGCAGACCCTCAGTGTGCGACCAGAAGGCTACGGCGGGGTAGATGGTCTGGGTAGGGTCGTAGCTCGCGTCGAGGTTCTTGCTGAAGGCGTAGAGGCCGTTGGGGAGGCGGTAGGCGGCGACGGCGGCGTCGAGTTTTGTCGCGGTGGCGTTGGCCTGGGCTGAGAGGTCGGGATGTTGGGCCCAGACGGCTAATTGGGCGAAGGCGCGGGTGGCGTCGCGGTCCAGGGCCGCGAGGTAGAGCTCCTGATGCGGCATCTTGGGGGGCCAGCCTTCGACCCAACCGGTGCCCTGGGAGTTGTCGTAGACGCCGTCTCCGTCGGAGTCGTGGGTGCGCTCGAACGTGTAAGCCCTTTGGATGGCTTGCCAGTTGGCCTGGAGGAAGGGGACGTCGTTTGTGGTGCGGACGTAGTCCTGCATCGCCAAGAGGAAGAGCGGGGTGGCATCAGCGGCGGCGTACTCGTAGGGGAGTTTGTCCCAGGCCATGTTGCCGGTGAGTTGGGCGGCCGTTTGGGAGAACTCGTGGGGCATCTTGCCGTCGGCGCGTTGGCGATTGATGAGGAAGGTGAAGGCGCGGCGAGCGAGGGACGGGTCACCGTAGCTGTCGATGGCGTACATGGACCAGAGGGTGTCACGGCCGAAGAACCAGCCGAAGCCTGGCCGGGCGGAGTCGAAGGCTGGGAACCAGCCGGCTACGAGGCCGGTCTCGGCAGGGGTGTCGCCGTGGGCGGGGATGGTGGCCTGAGATTTCTCGATGGCGAGCTCGGCCCATTGCAGGGCGTGATCCAGCCCTGGGTCAGGGCTGTGCGGGACGAGGCGGTGGTCGAAGAAGTGGGCGTAGTAGGCCGCCGTGCGGTTGTAGATCTCGGGGAGAGCCTGGGAGGTCGCGAGCAGCCGTTGTTGAAGCTGGGCGACGTCAGTGTCGCCCGAGTGGGAGACCTCGCAGAGTAGAGGGAAGAGGTGTCCGGCGTCCCGGGCCGGGTCGAAGTGGACGCGGAACTCGATGGGAAGGCTGTGGGGGTGCTCCTGGTAGGGCGAGATCGGGCCGGGGGTGGCGCCGGGCATACCGATCAGGCCGAAAAGGTGGGGATTGTCGGTACCAAGTGCGTAGGCGCCGCCGCTGCCGAGGGGCCGCCAATCCCAGCCGGGCTGGCCCCACTGCGGCGCTGGCCACATTTGGATCAGTGCCGGTGTGAGCGAGACGACGAGCGTGGCCGGGTGGATGGAGTGAATCTCGAACAGGATCTGGCCGCCGAGGCCGTTGTTCGGGTCCTTGGGGTTTTCGGGGTCCCCTGCCGGAACGAACATGTGCTGGCGCACGGTGATCGCGGCGTGACTGTAGGTCAGGGTGGTGTGGTCGGGGGCGACTTCGTGTTCGGCGGCGAGGGAGTTCAGGTCGATCGGGACGGGATAACCCTCGACCTCGGCGCGCAAGTGGAGCGCGGAGAACAGCTTGGTGGGAAGCTGCCAAACCTCAACGGTGCCGTCCTGCATGCCTAGGATCGCCCCGGAGCGACCGGTCACCGTGAACGGATGACTGGGCAGCGCGGGCTGCCGGATGGTGAGCGGGTCGTTCTGGGTGAAGGAGAAGGCGGGGGTAGGCTCGAGCGTGGTTTGCGCTGCGGCCGGGATGGCGGCGAGCGAGAGGGCGATCAGAGTGAGAAGGCGGAAGCGCATACGGGGCGGGTGAAGTGTATGCGATGGGCGATGGCCCTGGCCCAAGATTGTGCGGTTGTTGGTGTCCTACCCTGCGTCACGGGCGACGAGATCTGGAGCAGATTGATCCGGGTGAGGTTTACAGGTGCTTATCGGCCGGCGTATTCCATGGCGCTCTCGCAGAGCTCGACACGGTTTCTGCCTTCGCGCTTGGCTCGGTACAGGGCGGCGTCGGCACGATGCAGCATCTCGTTCCAGTGGGTCTCGCCGGTCTGCCACACCGCTACCCCGATGCTCGCCGTGATTGACAACCTGCGGCTGCCCTCCATCAGGACCAGGCCCGCGATGGCAGCGCGCAGGCGCTCTGCGACGTCTTCCGCTGTGTCCAGGGTGTGATTTGGCAGGAGCATGGCGAACTCCTCGCCGCCGAGCCGTGCGGCTGTGTTTTTTGAATCCTGCGTGGCTGCTAAGAGGACCTTGCCAACGGTGCGCAGCGCGCGATCTCCCACACCGTGCCCCCAGGTGTCATTCAGGAGCTTGAAGGCATCGAGGTCCATCATGAGGAGCGCCAGCGATGAGCCTTTGCGCTCCGCGACTTTGAGTTGCGCTTCGGCGGTCTCTTCCATGGCGCGGCGGTTGGGGAGGCCCGTGAGAGCGTCAAGGCGCGTTTCCTTATGGAGGCGCCGATTGCTTTCAGCCAGGTACAGGGCGAGGAACGAGAAGGCGAGCAGGGTGATCTCGCCCATCGTGAACTCGCGGAGCACAGTTACGAGCTTGGAGGCTTTTACGGCGTCAAGTGGCAGCCTTGCCAGGAAGGTCGCGAGTACCACCAGCAGGAGGCCCGCGGTGCCGCGCGCCCGCAGGCGCACAGGCCCGATCCCGGCGTGCCAAAGCGCGCGGATGTTCACGGAGAGAATGACGCAGGCGGCAACTGTCGCGATCCTGATCTGCAAGGGCCAGAGCTGGTAAAAAGGCGCCAACGCAAAGACCACGAGCATGACCGTGCCCAGAAGCACCTTTTCCAGCGTGGGCCGCCGCGCGCGGTGCTCAAAGAGGGAGCGCAGACCGCTGTGAAACAGGAACAGCATCAACGGCAGCAAAGCGATGGCGATGCCTTCAGGAAGCCAAAGTCCTTTACCTCGCCACAGGGGCTGGAGCGCGATCGCAGCGGCGTGAATGGCGCAGGCGAACGCCAACTGTGTAAGCCCGCGAATGCGACGATCGCTCCATGCCAGGAGGAAGAGAACCATCGTGGAGGTCGCCTGCGATACAAGCGTTACCACAAAGACGGTATGGAGGGAGATCATCGGGGTCCCGGTGGCACAGAGCGATTTGCCTCCATTCTTCCACAGATACGCAGTTTGGCTATGACCCTTGCGTGTGGTTTTGGCTGGGTGAATCAATGTATTGGCGCGGGCATGGCCATGGCGGCGGGTGCGGAGGGCTGCAGGGCGTCGGGGTGAAGGGCGTGCTGGCCGAGTGTGAAGGGTTTGCGTGGGATGGTGTCGGGGGTGGCCGAGCCTTCGCGCACGCGGTACGTCTGATCGGCGGGCAGGTTGCGGAGAACCTGCTCTTCGGCGTAATTGGCGGGCCAGCGGATGCGGAGTTCGTCTACCTGTGACGCCCGGCCTACCCCGATGTGCTGTTCCATCGGGTTGCCGCCAAAGCTGGAGACGCTCCCTACTGTGCGGAAGACGTGGCGCGTCTTGCCGTTGGCTGTCGGATCACGAAAGATGGCTTCGATGCGAGCGCCGTACGCTGCGCGATTGCTGCGGGTGCCTTCAAGCTTGAGAGTGACCGAGTGATTTGGATGGCCGGGGTTGCGATACAGGGCAGCCTGGTAGGAGTCGCCCGGAAAGGCGCCGCCCATCTCTTCGAGGATGTCTTCGTGGCCGCGGTTCTCGATGTCGGCGAACGCTACGGCGTGGCCCTTTTGCAGGTGGCCGAGGCCAGAGGAGGTGGTGACGTCCTGAAACGATTGCGCGGCGTTGTTGCGGAAGAGGCGGTTGGGAAGGAGGGCCTGATAAGAAGGCTCGCCGTCCCCGAGATAGACGTCCAGCCAACCGTCGTTGTCGAGGTCGCCGAAGTTGCTGCCCATGGTGAGGATGGCGCGGTCCAGATGAAGTTGGTGGGCGACGTCCGTGAACGTGCCATCGTGGTTGTTGCGGTAGAGATGAGGGACGCCGGCCTTGAAGGGTTGACCGGCTTGGAAGCGGCCGACGTCCTGCATGGAGTCGGCGTAGTAGCCGGCCACGAAGAGGTCAGGGTAGCCGTCGTTGTTGTAGTCGAAGAACCAGGTGGCGAAGGTAGGGCCGGGGTTGGCGAGGCCGGCGGCGGCGGTGACCTCGGTGAAGCGCCAGTGTGCGGGGTCCGGATGCGCGGGGTCCCCTGGGCCATCGTTGCGGTAGAGGCGGTTAGCGCCGTCGTGGGTGGAGAGGTAGAGGTCGGGGCGGCCGTCATTGTTGAAGTCGCCCCAGGCGACGCCTTTGACGAAGCCCTGGTGGTCGAGGCCAAGAGCGTGGCCGACCTCGGTGAACGTCCCGTCGCCGTTGTTGTGGAAGAGCAGTGAGGGATGGCCGGGAGTGTGATTGACTTCGAGCCGCGCGCCACCGCCGGCTGCCGCCTCGCTCAGGGGTTCGTAGCCTATGAAGAGGTCGAGGTAGCCATCGTTGTCGTAGTCAGCCCAGGCGGCAGTCTGTGTGGGTCCTGTCGCACCCTGGCGGAGGAGGCCGGCGCGCTCGGTGACGTCCTCGAAGGTGCCATCACCGCGGTTGTGCAGGAGCGAGACGGGGTAGTTGCCGTATTTGCCCCACCAGCCTCCGCGGAGGACGAGGATGTCGGGGTGGCCGTCGTTGTCGTAGTCGGTGAGGACGAGGTTCAGGCCGCCAAGTTCGTGGGTGAGGCCGGCACGCTCGCTCCAGTCGGAGAAGGTGCCGTCGCCGTTGTTATGGAAGAGGTGCATGGGGTCGAGCGGGCCGGAGCTGGACGTGACAATGTCGAGCAGGCCGTCGCGGTCGAAGTCCTCGACCAGCACTCCGCCGGCATGGGCGGTGAGGTCAACGCCGGCGAGGGAGGCGTAGTCGGGAAAGTCGCCGAGGTCGGCTTCCGAGGCGAAGAGTTTGGGCTGTAGAAGGTATTTCGCGGGCACGCCTTGCGGGTAGCGGCCGAGCTGCATGTACGCGATGTTGAGCAGCCAGCGGGAGAGGCTGTCCTCCGTGTTGGGGGGCTGGTGTTCCAGGAGCCAGGTGAACTCGGCGACGGCGCCCTGGGCGCCCTGCGGTTTGCTGTGGACGGCCGAGGCGCGCAGGGGGAAGACGCAGGCGCGCTGGCCGTGCATGGTGAGGCAGTTTTCCTGCTCCCCAAGGCGGAGGTAGGCCTGGGCGCGGACGCTGTGCAGCTCATGGACCTCGGCCGGGGTGAGGCCGGGGAGCTTCTCGTACTCTCCCAGGGCAGTCAGCGAGCCGTTCGGATCACCGGCGCGGAGGAGTTCATTCGTTAGCTGCGGATAGACGATGCGCTGCTGGTCGGGGCTGAGTTTGCCTGAGTGGAGCAGCGCCTGGAAGTAGGCGGCGCGCTGGGCGGGCTTGGTGGGGTCGGCCTTCCAGTCGGAAGCACGATAGATGGCCTGGAGATGGGCCTCCATCGCGAGGTTTTCTGGCGCGGGACCTGCAGCTGGCGGAGTGCAGGCGACCAACGCCGAGAGAACAAGGCCGACTTTTAGGGTTGAGAACAAGGCGGTCCGGGCGTTGGGAGTTGATGGGGTTGCCGTGACGGTAGCAACTTGGAGGAGGTTCTGTCGATGGCGTCGTGCAGGCGGATGACAACCGGCGGTGAACCGGGGCAGTATGGAGTTGATGGTTGATCGAGTGGGCGGAAAAGCATGGGTGCTGGCTGCGATTGCTTGCACTGGAATGACGGTGAGCGCACTGCGACTGGGTCACCCCTCCCCGGCGGCTGCGTTTGCCGACAAGAAGGCTGCCGGGGCGGAGCTGTTTTCCACTCGCGGCTGTGCGCATTGCCACGGCGAGGATGGCCAGGGAACGGACAAAGCGCCTGCCCTGCGTGAGCTTCGCAAGAGGCTAAGCACGGACCGGATCCGCGACCAGATTGTGCATGGCGGGCAGGGGATGCCGGCGTTTGGAGACTCGCTTAAAGATGAGGAAGTCGACGAGCTGGTGAGCTTTCTGCGCGCCAAGAAGTGGGTTACGCCGCCGGCGGTGGTTCATCCGGTGGAGGACGCAAAGCCGCCTGCTTCCTAGGGCCGTCACGGCCGGCCCGGACGCGCACCGGGCAGCGGCATGTGCAGCGTTGCGCGAAGCCACCCGGCGATCTCGTGGAGGGCTGCAAGGGACTGCGGGAAGCGCGCGACAGTCGCCGGGGAGACCGGGAAGTCATGGTGCATCTCTGGCGCGTGCAGATGCGCGATGATGACGCCCGCCGCCCGGAGCCTCTCGGCATAGGCAGTTCCCTCGTCGCGAAGCACGTCGTACTCGGCGGTAGTGACCAGCGTGGGCGGCAGCGGGGGCAGGACTTTCGTGCGTAGCGGGGACACGCCGGGATCGTTTGGGTCAGCGTTCCCGGTGTACTGACGCCAGAACCAGCGCATGCTTTCGGCGGTCAGGCCATTGCCGGTCGCGTTTTCCTCATACGACGGATGGTTTGCGGAAAAATGGTCGATCACGGGGTATAGAAGGAGTTGCGCTGCTAGCTTCGGTGCGCCTGGATCCGTGGCGAGCCGATTCAGGGCAGCTGCGGCGAGATTGGCTCCCGCGCTGTCCCCGCCCAGGGCGATGCGGGCTGGATCGGCGCGCAGCTCGGGGGCGTGCTCGCTGGTCCAGCGGACCGCGGCAATGGCGTCTTCCAGGGCAGCGGGAAACGGATGCTCAGGAGGCTGGCGGTAGTCGACGGAGAGGATGAGCAGATCCGCAGCATGGCTCAGCAGACGGCAGAACGGATCGGCAGTGGCGAGCGAGCCGGCCACCCAGCCGCCGCCGTGGAGATAGACCAGGAGTGGTCGGCCTCCTTCGGGGGTTGCGCCATGCGGGGTGTAGAGGCGTGCGGGCCGGTCGTTTGCGACGGTGAGGTCGTGCGTTTCGACATCGTTTGGCAGGCCCGGGATGACGGCGCGGTCGCCCAGGGCTCGCAACAGCGCGGCACGGTGAGCCCCGGTGCGCTCGGAGTCCGAGAGGGCTGGGAGATCGGGCGCGGTGGCAGCTTGCTCGTCGAGGAACTGCCGCACGGCGGGGTCGAGGGGCTGGCGATTGGGCATTGCCTCTGTGATGTGAGCCAGCGCTGGAACGGCTACCTGAGGCAGCCCCGGCTATCGGGTACGACGCCATGCTGTTGCGCGCACAGCAACCGAGACCGCCGTCACGGCCGCGACCGTCGCGCCACCCTGGGCGAACTGGGGCAACACCTCATCCCACACCGAACGCGTGAGCTGGCGGACGACGGCGAGAAAGGCAGCAGCGGGGCCAGCCTTGTGCCATCTCTGCGGGAGTGCAGTTTGAAATTGCGCGCACACTGGGGCGAGAGTGGTCACGAGGGGCCTCCTTTCGTAAGCTGATGATGTTCAGGGGAGAAAAACGTGTCGGCTGCACCACGGGCAGCAGCTCTGGGAGTCGTGTACGTAGGGACCCCGCACTTTGGTTCCTAACTGGCACGTTTTACCTAACGTTTGGGCAACAAACGGCGCTGCTTCCTGGAGGACAAAGCAGAAGGCGCGCCCGGATGTTTCGGGAGCGCCTTCGCAGCGGGAGTGTAGCGGCCGGCTTACACGTTGAATTTGAAGAAGAGGATGTCGCCGTCCTTGACGATGTACTCCTTGCCTTCGGAGCGGAGCAGGCCTTTTTCCTTGACGGCCTGTTCGCTGCCCAGCGCGAAAAGATCGTTGGAGCTGTAGCAATCGGCCTTGATGAAGCCTCGTTCGAAGTCGGTGTGAATGACGCCGGCTGCTCCCGGAGCTTTCGTCCCGCGGGTGATGGTCCAGGCGCGGACCTCCTGTACCCCGGCGGTGAAGTAGGTGATCAGGTTGAGCAGCCGATAGCCGGCGTGGATGAGCCGGTTAAGGCCGGGCTCGGCCAGGCCCAGGTCGGTCAGGAACTCCTGGCGCTCGTCTGGCTCCAGCAGGGCGATCTCGCTTTCGAGCGAGCCACAGATGCGGACCACCTCAGAGCCTTCTTCGGCCGCGCGCGCCTCAACCTTCGCGGTGTGGGCATTGCCGCTGGCGAGAGCGGCTTCGTCGACGTTGGCGACGTACAGCATGGGCTTGGCCGTGATGAGGTGGAGATCGCGGGCGGCGAGGCGCTCGTCTTCCGTGAGGTCGACGGTGCGGGCGGGCTTGCCGGCTTCCAGTGCTTCTTTGAGCTTGGCGACTGCCGAGCCTTCTGACTTGATCTTCGCGTCGGTGGCGTTCTTCAGCAGCTTTTCGAGGCGCTGCGAGCGCTTTTCCACGGTGTCCAGGTCAGCCAGCAGCAGCTCCGTGTTGATCGTGTCGATGTCGGAGAGCGGGTTGACGTGGCCGGCCACGTGGATGACCTCGGGATCTTCAAAGCAGCGCACCACGTGCGCGATGGCGTCGGTGGAGCGGATATGGCCGAGAAACTGGTTGCCGAGGCCTTCACCCTTCGACGCGCCGGCGACTAGGCCAGCGATATCGATGAACTCCATGCTGGTGGGCACCAGCGACTTGGGCTTGATCAGGGCCGCGATCTTGTCCAGCCGCTCATCGGGCACGCTGACGATACCGACGTTAGGGTCGATGGTGCAGAAGGGGTAGTTCGCGGCCTGGGCCTTGGCCGCGGTGAGCGCGTTAAAGATGGTGGATTTGCCGACGTTCGGCAGGCCTACGATGCCACAATTCAATGCCATACAGAGATAAGGGTACAGCGCGGGGCCTCCGGGCCTTCGCTGGAGGTAGGTCTGCGCTGGTAATGCACCGTCGCGCGTGCCCCTGTTACCAGAAAGTTGTAAGCCCTATCCCCGAACGGTGCTACTGTGACTCCACCAGAGACCTTGGGGAGCTGAGACTTGGGGGTCGGCGCACAAACCAGTGCGCCCGGGCTCCCATTCCAGCGAGCCGGTGTACGCGCGTGGGCACCAGGCTGGCCCAATCCGGTGTCTCGTCGGCCTTGCGGTTTGTGGACGGGTTCCGCTGCGATCGGGTACCACCTGATTTTCTGAACGACAACCTTCCAGGAGAATGTCATGCGTTCGTCGTCGAAGTTGTTTTGCTCTGCCGCTGTTCTTGTTTCGATGGGGGCGATAGCGCCTCTCTCCGGTCAGACCTTCGCTGCCAATACGGGCGGTGATCCGGTGATCAGCACGCCGGAGGCTCGGGCGGCGCGCATCACCGTGCCGGGACACCGCCACGCGGCGGAAGAGAATCTGATCTACGGCGTTGTACGCGATGGCGTGTACACCCTCGATGGGATGACGGCCAAGGTGCAGTTGAATTACGACGTCAACGGTGTGAAGTTCCTGTACATGTTCGTTCCGGGCGTGGGAACGGCGGTGGTTTCAGCGACCTCTGATCCGGACGCGGTGACCACAGAAGCAACGTTGAAGGGCACCGAACTAAGCTTCAAGGTGGGTGATCACCGGTTCACTCTGTCCGGCGTAGCCCTGGCCAGTGATAAGGGAACGGCGCCGGCACACCTCTTTGTGAAGCTGGACCGCTCGGCCTGGGGGCTGAACCGCCAGCCGATGATCGGCTTCGGCAACATGGATCAGGCGCCATACCTGTGGCCTGGAGCCCTGCTGCAGAAGCAGGACGCTAGCCAGAGCGAGGAGGCCCATATCGCGCCACCGGTGCCGGCGGTGCTGTTGCCGAGCGCAAAGCCGATAGTGCCGGCATTGGCTCCGTCCGTCGTGGACCCGGTGACGTTGCATCCTGTAGCCCTTCGGTAGGCGGTTGGGGCCCTGCCTTGCACGGAACTGGACTCGTTGCGCCCACCTGGAAGATGCGCGTGTTCGCGACCTGTGCGCCTCCGGGTCAAGTCTGTTTAGCCGAAGGAAGTAGGGGCCGGCCCGGTGGACGTTCCGGACCGCCCCTCTGCTGATCGATTCCTAGGGATGCGCGTTGGGGTAAATGTTGGGAATCGGCTCGGCCTGTTGCCGCTCGAGCTCGGGATGTGGGAAGGGCTTGCGAGGCATCATCTCTTCCCGCTGCGCGGTGTTATAGAGAAAGATGGCCTCGAGAGCAGCGCCTTGTTCCAGGTCTAACGGATGAAGCCGGTCGACGGTGTCCATATCCGAGTGGTGCGTGCGGGTCTCGTAGTCCATCGGATCCTGGATGAATTGAAAGCCCGGCAGACCGACAGCGTCGTAGCTGAGGTGGTCCGTGCCGCCCGTGTTGCGGTAGCTGATCGTAGTGACGCCGAGGTCGGCGAGGGGCGCGATCCATTGCTTGAAGATGGGACCTACCGCGTAGTTCTCCTGCGTGTAGACGCCGCGGACCTTGCCCGTGCCGTTGTCGAGGTTGTAATAGGCGTCGAGTTTCTCCCATTCCTTGGTGGTCGAGAGCGCGCCGTGGTGGCCCAGGAACGACGGGGTGCCGGCCGGGTCAGGCGGGTTGGGGGCCGCGAAGGTGCCGAAGTGCTGCTTCACATAGCCTTGTGAGCCGTAGAGGCCTTGCTCTTCCCCGCTCCACAGGGCGATGCGGATGGTGCGCCGGGGATGGACGTCAAGCGCTTTGAGGATGCGCATGGCTTCCATGGCCATGACGGAGCCTGCGCCGTTGTCCGTGGCGCCTGTTCCGGAGATCCAGCTATCGAGGTGACCGCCGACCATGACGACTTCGTCCTTGAGCTTTGGGTCGGTGCCGGGGATCTCGGCGACGGTGTCGAAGCCGTGCTCGTGGTCACCGGTAAATTTTGTGTCGATGTTGAGTTCGAGCGTGACCGGTACGTGTGCCGAGGACATGCGGGCGAGACGGTTATAGTGCTCGATCATCATGACGGCGTTGGGGATCTTTACGGCGTTCTCCGGCTTCTGGGCGGCGGTGGCGAGGTTGGCGCCGTTGTCGTCGAAGATGATGCCGGAACCGCCGCCATCGCCGCCGTCGCGGGACGGGGTGATGATGGCGAGCGCGCCTTCCTCGGTGATGAGCTTGAGGGCCTGCTGGCGAAGTTCGGTCAGCCGGCGGCGGTCGGCGAGCGCCTGTTCGCGGGTAGGCTGGCCTGGGCGCGGGGTGCGCTGCTCGACCGTTTCCATGTCCTTGAGCTCGGCGTCGGTATAGCGATGGAAGAGTGGTTCGGTGATGTCCGGCGTTGGGCGCATCGCGCCAAGCAGGATGATCTTGCCGTGCAGGGTGCCGCGGAACTTGTCCAGGTCAGCGGCTTCCCTTACGGGCATGTAGACGATCTGGGCCGTGATGGGGCCGCTGGTCGCCATAGACCACGGAGCAGCCTGCAGCCAGAGGGGTTCGGGGTCAGGTGAGACCATGCGTGCCCAGGTATTGATCTGCTGCCAGCCAAAGCCGAAGTCGCCCCAATCCTCGAGGTGGGCGTTGCTCAGACCGATGGCGGTCATGGTGTCGCGGGTCCAGGCGTTGGCCTTGGCCATGTTGGGCGAGCCGGTCAGGCGTGGGCCGATGCCGTCTTCGAGCGCTTCGGAGAATTGCATGGCGTGACCGTGCTGGAAGGCCTCGGTGCGAATGCGCGCGTACATGGTGAGGTCGATATTTTCGACCGCGGGCTGCGGGCCGTAGTAGCTGGGGACCTTCTTCGGGTTCTCGCCTTCGGCTGCGGCCTCGGATCTCTTCCTTTGGGCCGAGGCAGAGGCGAGCAGCGCGGCGAAAAGCGCGAGGGAACTCCAGCGGGTCAGTCGTGACCTGCGGGAGGCACGACGAGCGTGGGGCATCGAGGGCTCCTGTGAGGAATGTGAAGCCAGTATGACAGGATGTGCTTTCGCCAGGCTTGGTTAGAGATTGGTGCCCTTGCGCGTGATGCGGCGGATCCACTGGACGGCCAGGAAGGCTAACGACGCGATCCCTACTGCAAGGCCGATTGGAAAGCCTACGCGTTTGTAGGTCATTGCGAAGTCGGGTGTGCTGTGCGTGACGCCGGCGTAGATCGCAAAGCCGATGATGGCTGCCAGCGTAGCGAGGAAAAAGGCCGTGAAACCGGCAGCAAGGCCCATGAGCAGCGACTGGAACCAGCCGAGGTCGCCCATGGGGATGCCAAAGATCGTGCCTTCGCGGCGAGCAGCTTCGACGTGATGTGGAGAGGCCATCTCCGATAGAATACTTGGATGGCCGAAGGTGTGGGTGAAGGACAGGGCGCCAAGCTGGTCAGGGCGTCTCAGGTAGCACGCGAGGCCGAGGTGCGCCGGTCGCCGAATGGGGTGCGGTTTGCCACATATGGTGAGACGGGCGTGCCTGCACCGGACCTGGACCGGATGCTGGAGGCTGTTCCGGCGGCCATCGCTACGGCGCTCAAGGGGAACACCTACTACTTTGTGCCGGTGGCGCTGCGCGAGCCGGATATGACGGATTCTCCGCGGCGGAGCCGGTCGGAGAACGCGGCCGAGGGTCCGGACCAGGCGATGGTTGCGCCGGCTTGGACCGAGGAGCTGAGCGAGTCGGCGATCTGCCATCGGAATGTGGAGCTGGATGGGGTGTTGGGCAGCGGGCATCGTGGGGTGTTTATCTCTACGCGGCTGATGGGCGATCGATTTGCGCTGAGCTTCGAGTTCTTCATCAACGTTGCGCATGCGTATGTGGAGGAGGCTGGGGTCCCGGAACGGTTTGGGGAGCTGGCTTGGCAGCAGGCGCAGAGTAACGTGCGCGGTGAGACGAGCCTGGATGGGTGGGAGGCTCGGAACCTGGCGCTGGGGCGGCCGGCGGATTGGCAGCCTGAGGCTCCGGCGACGGCGGCGAGTTCGCGGCGGGCGCGGGCGTTTGGGTCGGGGTTGGGGTCGATGGCAAGCCGGAGCTTTGGGGCTTCGGCGCAGGCTGGAGTGGTGGCGATCAGTGCTGGGGCTGAGGCCGCCGTGGTGGATGAGAAGGAGCGTGCGTCGTTTGCCGAGACGGCGTTCTCGGATGCGGTAGCGATCTACCTGCTGAGCCTGGCGCTGGACTTTGACTATAGCGAGTTGCGGGAGAGGGATTACCCGCTGCTGGCTCCGGGGGCGCTGAGTGAGCGGCTGCGGCTGGTGGCGGAGTTGTTTCCACCGAATTCTGGGTATGAGTTTGCTGTGCGGTACCGGCGGCGGGCTTAGTACCTCCCCCCCGGGGGGTACTTTTGGTTCAAAGTACGTTCGAATAAGGACTTAGGTCCGGACTTGTGCCCTGGGTAACCCCGCTTGCCTGCTGCGCTGGTTCCGGTAGCTGAGGGGATGTCTTTCCAGTTTAGAGAAACGGCGCTAATTCTAAGCAGCCGACCTTACTTGACCTTTTACTTGACGCCCTTCTCGGGGTTCCAGGTGCCTCCCAGCTTGCGGACGTAGAGGATCTGGCCGGTGTGGTAAGCGTTGTGGGCGCTGATGTTGGCGAGGGTGGGAGCGGACTTTGCGAGGGTGGCTTCGTCGGCCCCCTGCACGAACTGCTCGATGCCGGTCATGACGGTGTCGAGGTCGTGGACGGTTTTGCTCCAGGAGGCGGCGTCGAAGCTGTTGAAGGTCTCGTCGTTGCTGGAGGGTGGGGGGCCGGGCTTTTGGCCCTTGAGTTGGGCGAGCGCGCGGGTGTTCCAGAAGAGCAGATGATTGGCCAGCATGCCGACGGAGTGATTGGCGTTCGGGTCGAGTTTGCCGGCGGCGTTGTGGGGTACCCAGCGGGCCTGCTCGGGCGTGAGGTCGGCGACGGCGGTGTTGAGGGGGACGAACCAGTCTGCCTGGTTGTGGGTGGAGCGCAGTTGCGCGAGCAAGGTGCTGCGGAGGGTCGCGGGCGGCTCGGCCGAGGGGGCAGGCGCGGGCGCCTGGGCGAAAGCGAGGGACCCGGTGAGCAGCAGAGGAATCAGCACGCGGCGCATGCGCGGAATTGTAATGGAGCTAACGGACCGGTGCTACGCGGATTTGTGGGGTTGAGGGCGGCGCGGAAACGGTCGACGGGGGTGCCGTGGTGCTCGCCGAGGGAAGGCAATTCAGTCGTTTCGCTGCGCTTCACTCCGGCCTTCCGCAGAGTGGAGCCCACTCATTCCACATAAAGCCCGCGATATGAGTGGGACCCCCCGTTCGTCGCTCCCCGAGGGCGTGGGTGGGCCACGAAGGGTACACAACCCCTGGCACCCGCCACTGTATAATCTCTGCAGTACCGCTACTGGTTCCAAAGTTGCAGCGGTTCTGACTGCTACTGGGCAACAGTCGAGCGAGTCATTGGTGCTATAGTGCGAAGCGAGTCGCAGCACCGATCTGCTCGCGATCAGCATCCAATGATTGTGCGCGGGTTGCGCACAAGTGTTGGGAAAGGAGTTCCGATGCGCATACTTTCTGGCGGCGGTATGAGCTAGCAAACTGTTGCGTTTGCTCCCGCCAAGTTGAATGCCACGCTTCATCAATCTCGTCTTTCAAGGCGGCGGCGTACGCGGAATTGCGTACGCCGGCGCCATTTCCCGACTTCCAAATGACTACGTCGTCAAGGGCCTAGCGGGCACTTCGGCAGGTCGATTTTTGCTGCACTCTTGGCGCTGAACGGCAGAGACCCGGTAAAACTGAAGGCTACGCTCGCCGACCCCAAGTTATTCAAGCTAATTAACGAGGTTGATCTTGCGCGCACTCGTCGCATGCTGGAAGTGGCGCGAGAGATAAAGAGCATCATCCAGGACGGGGTAGCTAAGCAGAGCAAGTTTTGGCCTGCCAAGGTTGGATATAAGCTGTACGGCCATCGCAGTCTATTCGCCGATGCTGTTCACATCTGGAACTCCAAGGGCTTACACAGCCCAACAGAGTTGCAGAAATGGTTGTTCAGAGCAGCTTGGCAACGCTCGCTTCAAAGATATCAATCCGGAACTGGACGACCTGAAGATAGTTGCAGCAGACGTTAGAACAAGAGCCTATAAGATTTATTCCAAGAAGAATACTCCAGATGAATACCTGGCCAACGCCGTAACAGCGTCTGCCAGCATACCGATTTTCTTCCATCCTTACTCTTCAGGCGCTGGCCTGCAGGTAGATGGCGGGATCTTGAGCAATTATCCGGCATTCCTCTTTGCGCAATCGAGCTATCCGACGTTAGGTTTTCGACTTAATGATCTCACCCCTCCCTCAACTGTGTTATCTCCCATGGACTACTTCCGCGCCCTCATACATACGATGACTGATGCGCATGACAAGGCGAGAGAGCTTCCAACATCATTCACGACCTGCGTAATAGAGACTCCGAAGACGATCCCAGCTTTCAAGTTTGACCTTTCACAGGACGATGCTGACCGCCTTTTTGAAGCTGGGAGGTCTGCTGCCGCAAGCGTGGATTGGAGTTCCTGTTCGAGCGATGCGCCAATTGTGTCTACTTTGATCGGCAACCCTACAAGACGTTAGAGTTCAGCCTCAAACAGGCTGATTCACTGCTGCGTGTTTACACCACCGAAGATTTCTGGGTGGAAAAGCTCGAACAGACCGTAGTGTTTACGCTTCGGATTGAGAAGGACTGGACGGCTGTGTACGAATCCATCTCCGAATTTACGGTAACAGGTAAGAAGTCCCTATTCGTAACAGAATTCAAGTCCTATGATGTTCCTTCCGACGAACTGGGCCCGAATCAGTTTTATGGACTCACCTTGCATCGCCGAAGAAATACATGCGGACAACACCGTGAGTGAGGTGATAAGGATCCCAGCCGAGAATACTGAGGATTCAAAGGGTTACATCCTCTTTTACGTTCCTCCTATAAGTGAAGAACGTCCGCGCAGAATCAGGCGAGAGTTTCGGATTGAGCGTGAGTTCGCCCGGCCTAAACGCCTATCTACCGGTTATCCAGATGACGTTACTTTCTTTGTAAAGCGTTTAGCTCACGACCATACGCTGGACGTAAAGTTTCGAGTCCTTATCGACAGCGATATTCACGGCATGAATGTAGCCTCGGACTTCGCACCTTGCAGAGATGGGGGAACGACGTTCCTCCACGTTCTGTGGGGCAGTGCAGGAAGGACATATTACGTCTCGGAGTTCGTCAGTCCGAGATCCAGGTCCAAAGTACGACTTCCTTTAAGGTCTTCATTAAGCCAACTTAGATGAGCGGCTATCTGCACGAAGCGCAGCGTGGAACGTTCTTAGCTAAACCGTCCATTGTTGGTTTTGCGTTCTCCGGGAGACCCCCTCGCCCGCGGTTCTGTAGTCGACGTCGTCTGACGCCCATGGCTGCTCTCCGGGCAGCGTTTCTGGGGTGCACCTCGGTGATCGTCAACGTAAGCGTGGATCGTGGCAAATTACTCATGATGAACTGACTACAGTGTCCGCATGTTGGAGGTGTGAGTTCCTCCCCTGCTTACGTATGGTTCGGGTGCTTTTCACGTACTTCGCCTCGGCTTTCGACCGTGGCTGGGATTAGTAAACGTGAACGCAATTGGGTAACCCGTACATGCGCCGCAGGCTTCATTTTGACGAGGGCGGAGGTTAATGCCGCAGCGTGCTGCCTTCGCCGTTGGTTTCGGGTCTTCTGGGGGATGACCATGGCTGCGGCTACTTTGTCGTCGGTGTCGAGGTCTAGGAACTTTACGCCTATGGCGGCTCGGCCGGCAGCGCGGACTTGCTTGGTATCGATGCAGATATTTACCGAACTGGCTGATTACCATCATTTCGGAGGTGTCGTCACGAGCGAGATGTGGCAACTTCGCCCTTTTGGGGAGGGTCTTCGTGTTGATGGCGCCTTTGCCGCTGCGGGGCTGGAGGCGTACATGTCGACGTCGGTGCGCTTGCCGAAGCCGTTTTCCGAGACGGATGTGGCAGATCCTATGGCGGAAGATAACCGGTAGGACGAGCGCAGGTTTCCTTTCGGAGATGATGAGCAACAAGGTAATGCGAGGCGAACAGCAGGTTTTTCGTTCAGGAATGAGAGAAAGAAAGGCGGTCAACAGCAAACGCCGATTCCCTTCAGGGATGACAACTAAGGGCGTTGGCGAGGGCGGGTTGTGGTCGGAGCTATCTGATGGCGGCGAGGGCGGCTCGGAAGAGTTGTTCGAAGTCTGTGGTGGGGGTGGGGGTTTTGGTGGCGGATTCTATGGCTTTTAGGGCGGTTGGGCGGGGGTAGCCGAGGTTGGTTAGGGCGCTTAGGACGTCTTCTGCTGTGGCGGAGAGGGTAGGTTGGGTGGGGGTGGTGGTGTGGGGGGCGGTGGGGTGGAGGCCGGGGAGGTCGTCTAGTTTGTCCTTTAGTTCGAGGACTACGCGTTCTGCGGTTTTCTTGCCTATACCGGGGATTTTGGTGAGGGTGTTGTGGTCGGCGGCGCGGATGGCGGTGACGAGGCGGGGGGCGGCGATGCCGCTGAGGACGGTGATGGCGAGTTTGGGGCCGATGCCGGAGATGGTGAGGAGCTTTTCGAAGAGGCGCTTTTCGGTGAGGTCGCCGAAGCCGAAGAGCTGGAAGGCGTCCTCGCGGACGTGGGTGTGGACGTGGAGGCTGGCGGTGGCGCCGACGTCTGGGAGCTCGGTGTAGGTGGTGACGGAGATGGCGAGCTCGTAGCCGACGCCGTTGCAGTCGAGGATGACGGCGTTGGGGGATTTGGCGAGGATTTGGCCGCGGATGTGGGCGATCATTTTTGGGTGGTCGGTGGTCGGTGGTCGGTGGTCGGTGGTCGGTGGTCGGTGGTCGGTGGTTGGTGGTTGGTGGTCGGTGGGTTCTAGTTGGGTTGTGGGTGGGTTGTGGGTGGTGGTTGGGGCTGTGGGGAATCTTCGGGGTTACGTGGTGGGGTGCGCTGCGGTGATTGTAGAGGACGGGGGTAGAATTGCCGCAGATTCCCGGCCAACACCCGAAATGCATCGTACAGTAGACGAGACACCGATTCAGCAGAGGAGAACACCGATGGCCATCAAGACAGCGGCGCGGAAGACGGGTCTTACCGTAGCGCAACCACCGCAGGTGTTTTATCGGATTAACTCGCTGCTGCATACGCTGCGGACGATTGCGCAGCGTGAGGATCAGCTTTGCATGTTGATGCATCATCTGCGGACTTCGGGGAAGCTGAATGCTTCGCTGAGTGCGGAGTTGCACGAGATCCTGGAGGAGATTCCGGCGGAGGAGTATATGCGGGATCTGGAGGCTCTGCGGGAGGCGTTGGAATCCGCTGAGGGGAAGCCGGCGGCTGGGGCGGGTTCGCGGGTGCGGACGGCGGCTAAGCGGCGGGCGGCTTAGGACGGGTTAGGGCTTCCAGGTTAGGGGCTCGGTCGCGGGAAGTAGCGCGCGCCGGGGCGGACGGCCTTCAGCGTGGAAGTGCTGTCGAGGCGGTTGGCTCCGCGATTTTCGTTTCGGGCGGTTGGGGGATGGCCCTAGACTGCGTTGTATGCGCGAGGGGCGGCTTACGTGGACGGCTGAACGGGGGCGGCGGGAGGGCACGACTGTGCTTCGGCTGGCCGGACCCTGGACGCTGGAGAACCTGGCGGAAGTGACGGAGGAGTTGCGGGGTCTGCGACCGCCTGTGCTGATCCTGGAGATGAGCGGGGTGCCGTATATGGACTCGATGGGCATGGGTGCCCTGGTGGGGGAGCATGTTTCGGCGGCGAATGGCGGCCGGTTGCTGCTGCTCGCGGGGGTCACGGATCATGTGATGGCGCTGTTGTACCTGATCAACGTACATAAGGTGTTGAAGATGTACCGGACGCTGGACGAGGCGGAGGCGGCGGTGCGGCGGGTGAGCAAGCGCCAAGCGTCTGGCTAGGTGTGGGCTTGGCGCGGGCCAGGTGTGAATTAGGGGTGGGCCGCGGTGTAGGTGCGGAAGATTTCGGCGTGGAGTTGGGCGGTGAGGCGCTCGGCGTCGCGGGTGGTGAGGCCGGTGGTGGGGATGGGGTCGCCGACGACGAGCTTGAGGGGGCGGGGGCGGAGGGCGTAGACGTGGATCGGCAGGAGCTCGTAGGTGCCGATGAGGGTGAGGGGCACAAGGGGGACCTGGGCCTTGATGGCCATCCAGGCGGCGCCGGCGGCCATGGTTTGGAGCTGGCCTGAGTCGGAGCGGCCGCCTTCGGGGAAGACGACGAGGGGGATGCCTGATTGCAGCGCTTTGGCACCTCGGCCAAGGCTGGCGACGCCGGCGCGGGCGGAGCTTTGGTCGATGGAGACCTGGCCGGAGCGGTTGAGGTACCAGCCGATAAAGGGGAGCTTCCAGAGCTGGGCTTTGGCGAGGATGCGGAACTGGAAGGGGAGTTTGGCGAAGAGGACCGGGGTGTCGTAGTAGCTGAGGTGGTTGGCGGCGAAGACGGCGGGGCCGAGGTTTTGGAGGCGCTCGAGGTGTTCGACGGTGACGGGGGAAAGGGCGACGCGGAGCAGGACGCGAGCCCATTGGCGGGCTACCCAGTGTTGCTGGCGACCGGTGGTGTCCCACAGGCCGCAGACGAGCGAGACACAGCCAAAGGAAGCTGTGGCGAGGGCGATCATGGGAAGGACAAAGAGGTAGGTCAGCCAGCGGATGGAGAGCGGTGGCCCGGGTGGGTTGGCGGGCTGCTCTTCGGCGGCATGGAGCCCTGCGTTCGTGGGAGAGACCGCGGTTTGGGTCTGGACTGGGGGCTGGGCGCCGGCCAGGACCTCAGGTTCAGGCATCCCGCTATGGTAAACGGGACCTCCATGAGGCAAAAGAACCGCGGAATGCCTCTGCGTTCAGGCTGGGGTACCAGGCTACGGAGGCGTTTACGTCTTCCCTGTTGCCGGTTCGTAACATGACTCTCACATCCCGCTGCTAGGTTCGATTCCCGGCGGGTAGTCAGGAAGAGGGCTGCCCATTGGCCAAGGAGAACCTTCGTGCGTTCAGCGCGTTCTAACCGCCCCCATCCCGTTGCCGCAGCTTTTGCGCTGCTTGTGCCCGTTTGTGCGGGTGTTGTTCCTCACGCATTGGGCCAGTTTTCGCCGAACCATCTTGTTGTGAGTCGCAGCGTGTATGACAACAGGGCGAAGAACGTAACGGTGGGCGAGATTCTGCCGCCGAATTGCGCGCTGACGACTGGGGGCTGCCCGACGGGATCGGGAGCGCCATACAACGGCACGTATCCCTATGTTTTCAATAACGATCTGTACGACGGCAGTTTTGGGATTACGTCGGCGATTCTTCTGGACGAGATTTCGCTGACGGGGAGGCTGATCCACTCGCTGGAGGTGCCCAACAGCACGGAGAAGGGGCTGAGCTCGACGGATCACCTGGTGACCAGCTTCAGTTCCAAGTCAGAGCTGGCGTTGAACCTGTCGACGAACGGGAAGTTCATCACATTTATGGGGTATGTGGCCCCGGCGAACACGCTGGATGTGTCGAACTCGAACACACCCCTGGTGATCGATCCGACGAGCCCGGATGGGCAGACGCCGTACTACCGGGCGGTGGCCAGGGTAGGTGCGAACGGCAAGTTCCAGTTCACGGAGACGAACGCGTATAGCGGCAATAATGGGCGGGCAGCGATTTTGAACACGGCGGCTGATGTCTTCTACACCGCAGGGAATGCAGGCAATGGCAGCAACCCTCAGCCGAATGGCGTGATCCTGGGTGCGGGAGCGCAGTTGATTCCTGAGGTGAAGGCCAGGGAAGAGTCGCAGGATCCGGGGCTGCCGACGCCCGTGGGCAGCTTCTCCGTCACGGAGTTGGGTGACAAGGCCGACAAGATTGGCAAGGATGACAACTTCCGGGGGATGACGGTCTTCAATAACGTGCTGTATTACAGCAAGGGCTCCGGCGGCAATGGTGTGAACACGGTGTACTTTGTCGACACGACCGGCAAAGCTTGCCCGAATGGGGTTGGCCTGCCCGTGGCGGGGGCCGCGCTGCCCACGGCGCCCGATGCGTACAGCTTGAGTACCCTGCAGACCACAGGACCGGCGAACAACATGTGTATTCTGGCGGGCTTCCCGACCACGCTGGCGAAGACGGCGTCGCCGTTCTTCCCGTTTGGGTTGTTCTTTGCGAATGCGCACACGCTTTATGTCGCGGACGAGGGCGACGCGTACACGGGCGGCGCCGATCTGTACACGCATGCTGCCGCACAGACGACGACGGGCGGTCTGCAGAAGTGGGTGCTGAACTCGACGACGAACACCTGGCAGTACGCGTACACGCTGAAGAATGGATTGGGAATTGGGTCGCCGTACGTCGTGAATAAATACCCGACGGGGAACAATCCGGCGACGAACCTGCCCTGGGCTCCGGCAACGGACGGTCTGCGCAACATCACGGGCGTGGTGGGGCCGGATGGCCTGGTGGCGATCTACGCGGTGAGCTCGACGGTGAGCGGCAACGGGGATGTGGGTGCTGACCCGAACAAGCTGTACGTGCTGCTGGACGTGGTGTCCAACACCAACCCGACGGCCCCGGCGGCGATGTTGCCGGCGTTTGAGGTGAAGGATGCGAAGTTCGGCGAAGTGTTGCGCGGTGTGTCATTTACGCCGGACACGGATTTCGCCAGGTTCAAGAACCTGTATTGAGGCTCGGCGGCTCGGAACGTTTCCGGGCTTCCCTTTTTCGCGAGAACGAGGACCGGTCCCACGCCGTGGATCGGTCTTTCTTTTTACAGGAAGTAATCAGGCGCGCGGGCCCGTGTTCAAGGCGAGCGCTCGCAGTTCGCCGATGAGGTAGACGGAACCGGTGGCGACGATGACGCCTTCGGGTGGGGTGAGGGCTTCGGCTTGCTGGAGCGCGGCCGCCACGTGGGGGGCGGCGTGGGCGGGGATGTCGAGGCTTTGGGCGACGGCGAGCAGCTGGTCCACCGTGGCCGCCCGGGGGCTGTTGATGGGTGCGAGGAGGATTCGGTCGCGTCGCCGGGCGGGGTCACCGGAGGTGGAGTCGAAAAGGGGGAGGAGGATGCGGGCCATCTCTTCGATCTGCTTGTCGGCGAGGCAGGAAAAGATGAGCGTACGGGGGCGTTCCTCGGGTATCTGGGCGAGGGCGGCGCGGAGTGCCCAGGCGCCGGCCGGGTTGTGGGCGACGTCAAGCAGGATTGGGGCGTTGGGGCGAAAGCTGTGGGCGGCTGAGGAAATCCATTCGAGGCGACCGGGCCACACGGTGGCGCGCACGCCGGCTTCGATGGCCGCGTCAGGGAGGCTGAAGCCGTGATTGGCGCGGAGCTCCAGGGCTGCGGCGAGGGCGAGGGCGATATTGCGCTGTTGATGATGGCCGGCGAGGGGCGAGTCGACCTGGAGGACCGCACCGTCGATGGAGAGCGGGTAGCGGTTGCGGCCGAGGGGCGAGGGCTGGCCTAGTGGTTGGGGCGGCGCTTCAGCGACTTCGGGGGAATGCCGGTGCGCGACCGGGGAAGGACCTTCGAGTTCGTTTCTGTTGAACGCCGCTAAAGGAATTGCGGTTTTGGCCGATAAGGTCTCTGTGGGTTGATCGATGGCGGGCAGCTGCGGCGCGGAGGTGGGCAGACCGGTGAAGCCGCGCGGAGGCAGACAGCGTGCTGCGTCGACGCCGCGGACGTTCAGTTCCAAGGCGCGCTCGCCGATGGCGGCGTTGGCTTCTGGGTGTTGCGAGAGGGTGACGAGAACACCGCTGGGGCGGAGGATACCGGCCTTTTCGCGAGCGATCTCGGCGAGGGTGTGGCCCAGAAACTCGGTGTGGTCGATGGCGATGTCCGTGATGACGGAGACGATGGGTTCGACGACGTTGGTGGCGTCGAGGCGGCCGCCGAGGCCGACTTCGAGGACCGCGAGATCAATCTTTTGCTCGGCGAAGAAGAGGAAGGCCGTGGCGGTGAGGAGTTCGAAGAAGCTGGGCGTGTGCGGGAGACGAGCTTGCGCGACGAGTTGCTGGGCCGAGGTATACGTCTGGCCGAAGAGGCGGCCGAAGGCTTCGTCGGGGATCTCCTCTTGGTTGATCCGGATGCGCTCGTTGACGCGCAGGAGGTGGGGAGAGGTGTACAGACCGGTGTGCAGGCCGGCCGCCTGGGCGATGGAGGCCAGGGTGGCGGCGGTGGAGCCTTTGCCGTTGGTGCCGGCGATAAGTACGGAGGGGAATTGCTGTTGCGGGTTGCCGAGTTCGGCGAGAAGGGTGCGGATATGGTCCAGCGAAAACTTGCGAGGTGCGGCGCCGGGCGCGAGGGCGTTCCCGGTGCGTAGCTCGGGGCCGAGCGAGGCGAGAGTTTGGAGGGCTTGCTGGTACTGCATGGGAGCTCTTTCGTGTTGACCTGCGTGCCTGCTCCGCGTCGTTGCGGGGCTGCAGCGTTGATTGTCGCAGCTTCCGGATCCGGAGGGGCCGTGCCGACCCGTTCCGGGCGTGGAGCGAGCCAGCAGAATCACTGGGGCGCAAATGTCACGCGAGGAGAAATCAGGGAACGACGGCGTGGCAGAGGCGGCCGGCAGACCCGCGCAGCATAAGACCGTCGGTGCGGCCGGCGAAGTAGCGAGCGGTGAGTTCGAGGCTGCCGAGGTCTTCGGCGACGGCGAGGCCGTGGACTTCGAGTTCAGCGGTGAGTGTTTGTGGGGTGAAGAAAAGCTGGAAGGGCTCGCCGGCCTGGGCGACGCGGGCGGAGAGTGAGTCGTGCATGAGTTGCTCGACCGGAGGTAGGACTTCGCGGGGCTGGCTGTAGTCGAAGACCACGGCGGAACCCGGGGCGAAGCGGCCGAGGACGCGGCAGGTTGCGGCGAAGGCGTCGGGGGTGAGGTACGGGACTACGCCTAACCACGCGGTTACGGTGGGCGTGTCGAGCTGGAAGCCTGCAAGGAGGAGTTGCTGGCGTACCGATTGCTGTTCGAAGTCGACGGGGACGAGCGTTGCGGTGTCCGGGAGGGTGAGCTTGGCTGCTCTGAGGCTGTCGTATTTCCAGGCTTGCGTTGCAGGGTGGTCGACCTCGAAGACGCGGACGTTTGGGTAGGGGTTGCGGAGGGCGAAGGTGTCCAGGCCGGCACCGAGAACGAGGTATTGCGTGGGGCCGGGGTGGCGTTGGACCCCGTCGGCGAGGATGTCTTCGGCGAAGCGCGCGCGGGCGACCATCCAGGAGCGCATCGCGGCGGAGTAGGGCTTGCGCGCGGCGGTTGGGGTGCGGCGGAGCTCTTCGGCGGCTTCGAGGCCGATGATGCGGGTGGCGAAAGGGTCGCGGAAGATGAGGGGTTCGTGGTCGACGAGTTGGTGGGCGGCGCGACGAAGGGCGACGCGGAGTGCGGTACGAGAGGGTTGGGCTTCGATCACGCAGATTCAAGGTAAACGGTTCGTAACGAGACCGCCGAATGAGCGGCACGACGAGTAGCGGGTGCCAAATAGCTCGCGGGCCCACGTGGAATCGAGTGCGGATTCCACGAGGCTTCGGGAATGAAGCTGGTGAACAGCGGCGTGGAAGCATGCCGCCGTTCACCAGTTCGGCCGTCACTTGATCAAAGCAGGTCGCCAACCGTGGAATCAACGGTGATGCGGGCGGCTTTGATGACCCCGGTGAACGACGTGGTCACGTTTCCTGAGGTGTCGTACTGATCCAGGGTGAAGGTCCCGGTGTAGTGCTTCCCGCCGGACCCCAGAAGAATGGTTTCGACGTAGTGCACCGGACCGATCGGTTGGCCGACAACCCCCTCCGAGGTTCCGGGAGTGTAGTTGTTTGCGCCCCACGCGAAGTGGTTCAGCCTGTAGCTGAGGTGGTCTGTTTGTTCCCAGACACCGAGGCAGAAGTTGCCGTCCTGGGGCGGCCGGCCTGAGTTCATGATCTCGGTCTTGTCCTCGTGCCACACGACAAGGGCGTTGTCGATCACGGTCGCGGGTACCGCCGCTCCGTTCATCGTCTTGGCCGTGAACGTCACATGCCACATGCCGACGATGGAAGGCTCCTTCCTGCCCTCGTGATCCTCAACGAAGGCCGCAGACCTCCATTGCGGGTGCTTGTCGTTAAGGTGCCAGGCTGCGGGTTTGATGGGCCTGAGCGGCACTCCGCATTGTGCGTGGGCGGATGGCAGCATGGCGCCTGCCAACGCGAGTGTGCCTACAGCAAAGGGCAGCTTCCAAAAGTTCCTGTTCATGATTTCTGTCTCCATCGCCGGATCCCCGGCTGCCCCAAGAGGACGACACGGACTTCCTATCCGGCAAGGACGAGGAGGTGAAGGCGGAGGTGAAGTTATGGTGAAGACCTATCGCCTTCAGAATCTGGCGCATACGTCGGCCAAAGTAGAATCCCTGCAAACAGCAATTCAGCGTTGCGGAGCCAATGGCAGCTTCCGTTTATCAATTCGGCGACTTCCGGCTCGACTCCGGAAGCTTTCTGCTGCTTCGTAACGGCCACAGTCTGCGGCTGGAGAGGAAGCCGTTAGAACTTCTGATCCTGCTCGTGTCGAGCGGGAGCCGGCTTGTGACCCGTGCTGAGATCGCGGAGTGTCTTTGGGGTAAGGATGTCTTTGTTGACACTGAGCACGGCATCAATACCGCCGTCCGCAAGATCCGGGCGGCGCTGCGAGACGATCCGGAGACACCCCGGTTCGTTCAGACGGTTACCGGCATGGGCTACCGCTTCATCGCACCCACCGAGGTGGTTGCGGAGACTGAGGATGTCGTGGACACCGAGGTCGTCGGCGAAGGGTTGGCGGCGACGCGCGCAGCCGCTGTTCCTCCCGCTGGCAAGCTCTTGCAGGCAGAGGGAGGCCACGCTCTGCCGGTCGGGTCCGCGACGAGCCGAAGAGCGCCAGGCCGTCTTTGGTGGGGTATCGCGGCAGTCGCCACGGCCCTTTGTGCGGGGGGCGCACTGGCCGTAGACCGCGGTTTGCTGCACGGTCACATGGCGCGGGAAAGCGGCGGGCAGCCCATCCATTCCATCGCGGTTCTGCCGCTGGCAAACTACACCGGCGACCCCAATCAGGAGTACTTTGCCGATGGGATGACCGATGAGCTCATCACCATGCTCGCCAGGGATTCCACCCTGCGCATCCCGTCGCGCACCTCCGTGATGCATTACAAGACCACGGACCGGTCTCTAGGAGAAGTCGCGAAAGCTCTTGGGGTGGACGGGATCCTGGAGGGCTCGGTCTCGCGTTCCACGAATCGGGTGCATTTGAATTTGCAACTGATCCGCGCCGATACCGATTCGCATCTCTGGGCGGAGAGCTATGACCGCAGTCTGACCCAGGTTGCCGCGCTGCCGGAGGAGGCCGCCCGCGCGATTGCGACTCACCTGAACAGCGCGTCGGCCGCACGATCTCCGGCGCGCTACGTCCATCCCGAGGCGCATGACGCCTTCCTGAGAGGGCAATATTTCTGGTGGGTGGGCAGGAATGAGGAGGCTGGAAGAGCGTTTGAGCGGGCTGTGGCACTTCAGCCGGATTACGCCTCAGGGTGGGCCGGGGTCAGCCAGTACTACAGCGCGGGAGCGTATTCCGGGCACCTGGACCCAATGGATAGCCTGCCCAAAGCAGAAGCCGCCGCGGAAAGGGCGGTCGCCCTGGACGACAGTCTGCCACAGGCGCATAACAGCCTGGCAGCGGCCATTTTCTTTAAGGATTGGGACGGCGAACGTGCCCTGCAAGAGGTTTCGCGAGCGACGGAGCTCGATCCACAATCTTCGCAGGCCTACCATCTCCAGGCGCTGATGCTGTCCGCGATGGGGAGGTTCGGCGAGGCGCTTGCGGCGCAGGCGCGGAGCACGGCCGCAGACCCGGTGACGCACCCCGGCGCGATGGCGGAGATCCTCTTCTTTGCGCGTGAGTACGACAGGTCGCTGGCGGAAGCCGAGATGCGCCTTCGCGACTTCCCGGAATCAAAGGATCTGCTGGATTTCGCGGCTGCCGGCACTCACCGCAAGGGACTGGATTCGGAAGCTGCCGGCTTCCTCGCGCGCCTCTACTCCCCGGCCGGAGACAGTCGGCCGAACCAGGCGGTGCTCCAGAGCTTCAGATCGGGAGGGTACCCGGGAGTTGCCAAGTGGCGCATTGGTGAGCTGAGGAGCCAGGCGAAAAATCACTATGTTTCGCCGACCCATTTAGCGCACCTCTATGCTGAGCTTGGGGACCGAGAGCAGGCCTTCTCCCTCCTGGAGCAGGCGCTTCGGATCCGCGACCCTATTCTCCTGTTCATCGACACCGATCCGGCCTACGCCGCGTTCCACCTGGACTCGCGTTATCGATCGCTGATCCAGCGAATCGGCCTCCAGCGGACGCCTCAGTGACCGGCGTGACGTGTGCCACCGGTTTTGGCTGTCGCCGGGGTGACGGGGGCGAGGCGATGTAGTTCGGCGGCTGCAAGCAGGAAGGCGCCTGTGCCGTAGACATAGCTGGAGGAGGGGCTGACGGCGTCCGGGGCGGCGCCGATTGGCTGAATGTTGCCGAGGCGGCCGTCGGCGTAGATGTGCTGGAGCACCCCGGCCCAGGCGCGTTGCACGACGGGGAGGAAGGCCGCGCGGGGGAGGAGGCCGTTATTGATGCCCCACGTCATGGCGTAGGTGAAGAAGGCGGAGCCGGAGATCTCTGGTTGCGGGTAGGCGGCGGGGTCAAGGAGGCCGGCGCGCCAGAGGCCGTCGGGGGGCTGGAGGGCGGCTATGCGGGCGGCCATGTCGCGGAAGAGCTGCTCGTAGGCGGGGCGGGCGGGGTCGGTTTTCGGGAGGGTTTGGAGGAGGTTGGCGAGGCCGGCGAGGACCCATCCGTTGCCGCGGCTCCAGAAGAGCTTTTGGCCGTCCGGTTCGGTTTTGGTGAGGAAGGTGGCGTCGCGGGAGAACAGGTGCTGGGTGGGGTCGTAGAGGTGCCCCTGGGTGAGCGACCACTCGGCGTTCATCTTGTCGAGGTAGCGGTGGTCGCCGGTGATGGCGGCGAGGCGGGCGAGGGTGGGCGGGGCCATGAAGAGGGCGTCGCACCACCACCAGAGGTCCTTTTGGGGGTCGTCCTGTCGGGCGAGCAGCGCGTCCATGGTGGCGCGGGTGTCGGCGAGGCGGATGGGGTCGGGGTGTTGCTGGTAGAGGAGTTCGTAGGCCTGGCCGAGGGCTTCGTCGTCGGCGTGGGCGGCGCGGTAGTGCCATAGCTGCCAGTGGAAGGATTCGGCTGTCTGGATCACTGCTGCCTGGTATCGGGGGTCGCCGGTGGCCTGGGTGGCGGCGAGCAGGCCGAGGTAGAGCGGGGCGTAGGTCCAGTCCTGGTTGAAGCGGGACTGGGAGTGGCGGATTTGCCAGTCGGCGACTTTCCGGAGGGCGTGGTCGATGGCTGGGCGGGTGAGGGCTGGGGATAGGTCGGTGGCGAGGGGCCCGGGGTCCGGGGGCGCGTCGCCTGCGGCGGACTTCTCCTGCTCGAAGGTGAGGGGCGGGGTGTTTGCGGGCGGAATTTGGGCGGGGAGGGCGGTGGCGAAGGCGGCGAGGAGGCAGGCAGTGGCGAGGCGCATGTCGGTGGCAGGTAGGGCGTGCAGGCCAAGGCTAAAGCCTTGTCCGGGGAGCGGTCTCATCCGCAGACTGAAGCCCGCGGCTACACCGAGAGGCGCCGGCTATACCGGATGCGCCGCTACTGCCCGGCCTGTAGAGATTTCGCGGACGTCATCCAGCTGAGGGCCTGGGCGAGGTAGGCCTTGAGCTCTTTGCGGGGGACGACGGCATCGAGGAAGCCGTGCTGCAGCAGGAACTCGGAGCGCTGGAAGCCTTCGGGGAGCTTCTGGCGGATGGTCTGCTCGATGACGCGGGGGCCGGCGAAGCCGATGAGGGCGCCGGGTTCGGCGATGTTGAGATCGCCGAGCATGGCAAAGCTGGCCGTGACGCCGCCGGTGGTGGGGTCAGTCATGAGGGAGATGTAGGGGATTTTTGCGTCGTCGAGCTTGGCGAGGCCGGCGGAGATCTTGGCGAGCTGCATGAGGCTGGCGATGCCTTCCATCATGCGGGCGCCGCCGGACGCCGAGACGATGATGAGCGGGGTGCGGGTTTCGAGTGCGCGGTCTACGGCGCGGGCGATGGTTTCGCCGACGACGGCGCCCATGGAGCCGCCGATGAAGCCGTACTCCATGACGCTGAGGACGACTGGTTGCTCGCCCATTTTGCCTATCGCGTTGACGATGGCGTCGTCGAGGCCGGTCTTCTTCTGGGCTTCGGAGAGGCGGCGCTTGTAGGGTTTCAGGTCGGTGAATTCGAGCGGATCGGTGGAGCGGAGGCCGGTGTCGACGACCTCGTAGCCGGGCTCGAGGAGCATGTCGATGCGCTCGCGGGAGCCGATGCGGAAGTGGAAGCCGCAGTGCGGGCAGACCTGGAGGTTGGCCTCGAGGTCGGCCTTCCAGATGAGTTTGCGGCAGTGGTCACACTTGACCCACAGGCCCTCGGTACGGACCTCGTGGTTCGGTGTGGGCTGAATTTCGTGGTCTTCGCGTTTAAACCAGCTCATAGGGGGCGCGTTGCAAACTACTCATGCGCCCTCCGGTGTGTCGGGTCGCCGCCCTTCATTGTAGCGGACGGGTGGCAGGTGGGGTGAGGATGGGCTCCGTGGGAGAGAAATCGCTCCGGGCAGGGCCGGAGCCCCCGGACCCTGCCCAGAACCTTGGGCGGTCTAGTTGTAGACCGGAATGGCGTTGGCCGGGGCAACCGGCATGGGACGCGGGCGGCGGTGAGCTACGGGCGCGGGCGCGTCGGCGACCTGGAAGGAAGGCGCGTGGGCGTCTGCCGTGTCGGTGGCGCTGTGTTGATTGCGGAGGGCCTGTTGCAAGGTATGGCGCTGCTCTTCGCGCTCCCCGGCGCGCTGGCGGGTCCAGTAGACGAGGAAGCCTTGACCGCAGATAGGACAGTGGACATCGCTGAAGACGGTGGAGACCTTGCAGAGCAGTTGCATCGGGAGAACCTCAGGGGAGCGGGCCCTTTCAGACTGCAGGGCTTGCCGATGTGCCTACAGTACGGGTCCCGGGCGGGGGCGGCGATGCCTCTGAGGCGGCGTGTCGGTACAACGATTTGGGTAGCCGTCCGTGTGCAGGTTTGTACGAGACAGCAGGCGCAATCCTTGAGTTGCACTCGGCTGCATGCCATTGACGCGCTGCGTGTGCTGCACGAAGTGCTTACGGACATCTGACACGCAAACATCTATGCTGAACTGGTGAGTTCCTTGATTAAGATTCAGCTTCCGGACGGCTCGGTGCGCGAGGTTGCGCCGGGGACGACACCGCTTGATGTAGCTAACAGCATTTCGCCTCGGCTGGCTGCCGCCGTGGTGGTAGCGCGGGTGCGGCCGTTGACGGCGCGGGATGCGGGCGAGACGGCTGAGGATGAGGCAAAGGCCGAGCAGACCGAAGCGGGGATGTATTCGGCTGCGGGTGAGGGTGGCGAGCGGCTTGTGGATTTGCGTGCGCCGCTGGTTGAGGATGTTGCGCTGGAGTTGTTGAAGGAGACGGATCCGGCGGCGTTGCGGGTGGTGCGGCACTCGGCTGCGCATGTGATGGCGACGGCGATCCTGGAGCTGTTTCCGGAGACGAAGCTGGGGCATGGGCCGGCTACGGACAACGGGTTCTTCTATGACGTGTATCGCGAGGTGCCGTTTACCGAGGGGGACCTGGCGGCCATAGAGCAGCGTATGGCTGACGTGGTGAAGCGTGATGAGCCCTTTGAGCGCGTGGTGGAGCCGCGTGAGAAGGGGCTGGAGGACTACGCGGCACGGGGCGAGTTCATGAAGGTGCACTTCATTGAGCGTTTTACGCAGCCGGGTGAAGAGATCTCGCTTTATAAGAACGGCGGGTTTACGGATTTTTGCCGTGGGCCGCATGTGCCTTCGACGGGGCGTGTGAAGGCGTTCAAGGTGATGAGCATTGCGGGCGCGTACTGGTTGGGTAAGGAAGATAACCAGCAGTTGCAGCGGATCTATGGGACGGCTTTTTTCTCGGCCAAGGAGCTTGAGGCGCACTTCAAGCACCTGGAGGAGATCAAGGCGCGGGATCATCGTGTGCTTGGCAAGCAGTTGGACCTTTTCAGCATTCAGGAGATCGCCGGTGCGGGGTTGATCTTCTGGCATCCGAAGGGCGGCTTGATCCGCAAGGCGATGGAAGACTGGATGCGCGATGAGTGCATTCGGCGGGGGTACCACATGGTGTTTACGCCGCACATCATGCGCCGTGAGCTGTGGAAGGTGAGCGGGCACGAAGAGGTGTACGCGGAGAACATGTATCCGCCGATGGAACTGGATGATGCGGAGTATCGGCTGAAGCCGATGAACTGCCCGGGCCACATCCTGATTTACAAGTCGACACCGAAGAGCTATCGCGACCTGCCGCAACGTTATGCGGAGCTGGGCAATGTGTACCGATATGAGCGCAGCGGCACGATGCATGGGCTGCTGCGGGTGCGTGGCTTTACGCAGGATGACGCGCATGTGTTCTGCACACGCGACCAGATTGTGAGCGAGATTGAGGCTTGCCTTGATTTTGCAGAGGCGGTGCTGAAGACGTTTGGGTTTAAGGAGTATCGCGTTGAGTTGTCGACGCATAAGCCGGGCGATCCAGCGTTTATCGGAACGCCGGAGGAGTGGGCGGAGAGTGAAGGCGCGTTGAAGGAGGTGCTGACGCGCCGCGGGCTTTCGTTCCAGAGCTTTCCGGGCGAGGCTGCGTTCTATGGGCCGAAGATCGACGTGAAGATTGTGGATGTGCTGGGGCGGTTGTGGCAGCTGAGCACGGTGCAGTTTGACTTCAATCTGCCGAAGCGATTTGAGTTGGAGTACGTGGGTGAAGATGGCGAGCGGCACCAGCCGGTGATGGTGCATCGGGCGCTGTTTGGCAGCGTGGAGCGGTTCTTTGGGGTGTTGATTGAGCACTATGCGGGGGCGTTCCCGATGTGGCTGGCGCCGGTGCAGGTGGGTTTGGTGCCAATCTCGAATGAGAAGCATTTGGCCTATGCGGAGACGGTGAAGCAGCGGTTGGAGGCAGCTGGTTTGCGCGTGGAGCTGGATGCTTCGAACGGCAAGATGCAGGGCAAGATTCGTGATTTCGGCATGCAAAAGGTGCCGTTCATCCTGGTGGTGGGCGACAAGGAGATGCAGACCGACTCGGTGAGTGTGCGCGTGCGGGGCAAGGGGGATCAGGGGTCGAGTGCGGTTGCTGAGTTTTTGGAGCGGGCAAAAGGGTTGGTTGCAGAACACGCGACGGAGTTGTAGTGCAGGTCGTTGAATTGGAAACGAGGATCGCAGCCCCTATCGAACGCTGCTTTCTCCTATCCTTGAGCATCGATCTTCATCAGGACTCGGCGAGTGCGACTCAAGAGCGCGCAATAGCTGGAGTAACGCGCGGGGTCATCGGTTTAGGGCAAACGGTTCGATTTCGGGGTCGCCACTTTGGGCTTATGCTCGAACACGAATCGGTGATCTCCGGCTATGACTTTCCGCGCTACTTCCAGGACAGCATGCTTCGTGGCGCCTTTCACACCTTCGTGCATGATCACCTATTCGAAACGCGGGATGACGGCACACTGATGCGCGATGTGCTCCGTTTTTCAGCTCCTCTGCCTCCGCTCGGCGTGATTGTCGAACGCCTTCTGCTGCGGCGGCATCTGGAGATGTTTCTCCGTCAACGGAACGAGCTGATTCGTTCAACTGCCGAAGCGGAAGAGCCTGTCTGGCGCAGGTACATCGGAACAGATCGCATCTGACACTCAGCTATGTTTACGCTTCGCGACAGCATTGTGATTCAGGCACCGATTGAACGGTGCTTTGCGCTTTCTACCAGCATTGCCATTGTGCAGAAGGAGCTGGGGATGAAGCCCGTTGCGGGTCGAACGTCGGGCTGTGTGCGGGGCGGGGACACGGTGCGGTGGGAGGGATGGCAGTTGGGCCTTCCGCAGTATCACGTGTCGCTGATCGCGGAGTTTGAGTCGCCGTTTTACTTCCAGGACCGCATGCTTGAGGGGCGGTTCAAGAGCTTCGCGCATGATCACCGGTTTCGTGAGGTGAAGGATGGCGTGTTGCTGGAAGATGAGCTGAGATTTGCGATGCCGTTGGGTAGGGCTGGACGGGCAGTGGGGCAGCTGGTGATGGTGCCGCATATTCGGCGCCTGCTGCGCGAGCGGTTTGCCATGTTGAAGGAGATTGCCGAAACAGAGGCGTGGCGAGAGTATCCGTGCGACTGACGTGGTTTGCGGCGTGAGCTAATGTTGCGAAGGCGCGTCGGCGCGGGGATTTCTGGAGTACTTCATCCGGGACGCGTGGCGTGTCACGTGAGTTCGCACGTCGGAGCAGGTGTATGAGAATTGGTTTGTTTACGCCGGTGTTCGGGAAGCTTGATCTTGATGCGCTGCTGCGCGAGTTGAAGCGCTATCCGGCGATACAGAGCCTGGAGTTAGGTACGGGGGGATGGCCTGGCTCGGCGCATGCGGACGTGGACGCGCTGTTGGGAAGCGAGGCTCAGCGTAGCGATTTGCTGTTGAAGCTGGCGGATGCGGGCCTGGAGATCAGTGCGCTGAGTTGCCACAACAACCCGATCCACCCGCGAACAGAGATCGCGGAGCGTGACGACGCAACGCTCCGCAAAACGATACGGCTAGCTGAGTTGCTGGGCGTGAAGACGGTGGTTACGTTTTCAGGATGTCCGGGAGGAGCCGCTGGGGATCGTACGCCAAATTGGATCACTGCGGCGTGGCCTCCTGAGTTCGCGGAAGCTTTGCGATGGCAGTGGGCGGAGCGGCTGGTGCCGTACTGGCGCGAGCTGAACAAGGTTGCGAAGGATGGCGGCGTCCGCGTGGCCCTTGAGGCGCATCCGGGGTTCTGCGTTTACAACGCTGAGACCATGCTGAAGCTGCGCGCGGAAGCAGGTGACGCAATCGGGATCAACCTGGACCCGAGTCACATGTGGTGGCAAGGCGTGGAGATTCCTGCGGCGATACGGATGCTGGGGGAGGCGATCTTTCATTTTCATGCGAAGGATGTGGCGATCGATGCGGAGAACCGGGCGCGGAATGGTGTGCTGGATACAAAGAGTTATGCGCAGATGAGCGAACGCTCGTGGCTGTTCCGCAGTGTGGGTTGGGGGCACGGAGAAGCGGAGTGGAAGGCCATTGTGAGCGCGCTGCGGCTGGTGGGGTACGACGGGGTGTTGAGCATCGAGCATGAGGATGCGCTTGCGTCGATCCATGAAGGATTGTCCGCGGCGCTGGCGATGTTATCGCGGGTCGTGTTGGCTGAAGCTCCTGTGCAGCCCTGGTGGGTTTGAAGAGATCGCGACGACATGCCGCCCGTGGATGCACTACGCGAGAACGCAGAGTCCATGCGAGGCCTTGGCGCATAGCGAAGAGGGGGAGGCACGCCGGTCGGTGTATGGCTTACCGGGTTGGTGTACATTCTGGTTTGACAAAGCGGTTGGGAAAGCTGGTGGAGGCACACGCTCGAAAGCCAGGTTGCCAAGCATGATCCCAACTGGCTCGGGCGATGGGGGATGGAAGCGATGACTGAGGTGCGAAGGCGAACGGCGATTGCTCCTGCCCGGGTGAACCTCATTGGGGAGCACACGGACTATACCGGTGGCCTGGTGCTGCCGCTGGCGATCCCGTTCTTTACGCATGCGACGGTTGAACCCTCGGCGGAAGGAACGTACCGATTTCGGAGCGAACGCTTTCGCGGGGAGCATGTTGAGTCTCCGGAAGACCGTCGCGGGCCGGCGAAGGACTGGAGCGATTACCCCGTCGGCGTGCTGCGCGAGTTGGAGAAGAAGGGGATGCAGCCTGCGCCGTTCGCACTGAGTTTGCGGGGGGATGTGCCGCTAGGTGCGGGGCTGAGTTCTTCGGCGAGTGTGGAGGTGGCTACCGCCTTTGCGCTGCTGCAATTTATGGGCGAGGAAATGGCTCCGGAGGAGATCGCTCTGCTGTGCCAGCGCGCGGAGAATCACTTTGTTGGTGCTCCGTCAGGAATCATGGATCAGACCGTGATTGTGCTCGCGGAGGAAGGGTGTGCGCTGTTGCTGAATACGCGGACCCTGGAGCATGAGGCGGTACCGATGAATCGTGGAGTGCTGGCGGAGACGGCGATCGTGGTGTGTAACTCGATGGTGAAGCACTCGATTGGTGGGGGCGAGTATGGAAAGCGTCGTCAGCAGGTGGAAGAAGGACAGGCGGCGGTGATCGCGGCGCATTCGAAGCTGCGGGATCTGGGGGATGCTGCGGAAAGCGATCTGGAGGATGTGCGGGGAGGGATTTCTCCGGAGGCCTACAAGCGGTGCCGGCACATCATCACGGAGAATGCGCGGGTGCGGCTGATGCGTACGGCGCTGGAGGCGGGCGATGCCGAGGAGGCAGGCAGGTTGATGCTCCTGGCGCATGCGAGTGAGCGTGATGACTTCGAGTGTTCGGTGGAAGAAGTGGATTTCCTGGTGGACGAGGCGGCGAAACTGCCGGGATGTTATGGCGCGCGGCTTACAGGTGGCGGTTTTGGTGGATGTACGGTGAATCTTGTACGCAAGGATGCCGTGGCGGACTTCACGGAGCAGTTGCGGGCCGCGTACATGGGACGATATCGCATTGATGCTGAGGTGTTTGTGTGCCAGCCGGTGGATGGTGCGTTGCGGCGGGCGCAGAAAGCGGCGAGCGAGGCGTAATGAGCGAATTGGAGCAGGTGTTTCGCGAGGCGCCGCATCGGCGCTGGAACCCTCTGCGGGGATCGTGGGTGGTGGTGTCTCCGCACCGTACGCAGCGGCCGTGGCAGGGGCAGACGGAGACGGTTACGGCGCCCCCGGTGCTGCAGTATGACCCTACGTGTTATCTGTGCCCCGGGAATGAGCGTGCGGGTGGGCAGCGTACGCCGAAGTACCCGACGACGTTTGTTTTTGATAACGATTTTGCGGCGTTGAAGAACGACGTGGTGTCTGCGGGGATGGATGTGGGGAACGCTGGGTTGTTGCGCGCACATACGGAGCGTGGACTTTGCCGTGTGCTGTGCTTTGATCCTCGGCATGACCTTACGTTGGCGACGATGGAGGTCGCTGCGATTGAGCGCGTGGTGGATGTGTGGGCTGAGCAGGAGACCGAGCTCGGCGAGCGGGATGGCTTGCAGTACGTGCAGATCTTTGAGAATCGCGGGGCGATGATGGGGGCGAGTAATCCGCATCCGCATGGGCAGATCTGGGCTACGGAGCACATTCCGGATGAGCCTGCGCTGGAGCTTGCGGCGCAGCGTAGCTACCTAAAGGAGCACCGGCGGGCGCTGTTACCGGCTTATCTGGAGATGGAGTTGGCCGATGGTTCGCGAATCGTGGCCGAGAATGAGAGCTGGGTTGCGTTGGTGCCGTTCTGGGCGGTTTGGCCGTTTGAGTTGATGCTGCTGCCGCGCGAGTCTGTCCCGACGATGGCGGCGCAGAGTGCGGCTCAGCGCGCCGGGTTGGCGCAGATTCTGAGCACGGTGACTCGCGGGTATAACCAAGTATTTGAGACTTCGTTTCCGTACTCGATGGGCTTTCATCCGGCGCCGCATGATGGTGAGGAGCATCCGGAGTGGACATTGCATGCTCACTTTTATCCGCCGTTGTTGCGGTCTGCGACGGTGCGGAAGTTTATGGTTGGGTTTGAGTTGTTGGGGTCACCGCAGCGGGATATTACGCCGGAGTTGGCTGCGGAGACGTTGCGGCAAGCCGTGGCCAAAGGCTGAGATGGTGGCCCTAATGAACGTAGATTCCCTTCGGGAACGACAAAGGAAGAGCGCATGAAGGTTGTGGTGACGGGTGGAGCGGGGTACATCGGCGGCACAGTGGCGGTGCAGCTAATGAAGGCTGGGCACCAGGTGACGATACTTGACAGCCTGGTTCATGCGGAGCGTAAGTATGTGCCCGAGGGCGCAGAGTTTATCCAGGTAGACCTTGCAGAGCGAGGGCGCGTGGAAGAGATTCTGCGCGAGGTACAGCCTGAGGGTGTGCTGCACTTTGCGGCGCTGATTGAGGCCGGCGAGTCAATGCAGAAGCCGGAGATCTACTTCCGCAATAACACGGCGTCCACGTTGTCGTTGTTGGAGGCGATGCATGCAGCGGGTGTGAACAAGTTGGTGTTTAGTTCAACTGCTGCGGTCTATGGTGAGCCGGCGTTTGTGCCGATCCCGGAGAACGCGGCGCTGCAGCCGACCAACGCGTATGGCGAGAGCAAGCTGCTGGTGGAGCAGATGCTGACGTGGCTGAACCGCATCCATGGGCTGCGGTATGCGTCGCTGCGTTACTTCAATGTAGCGGGAGCGATCCCTGGGCGGGGCGAGGCGCATGAGCCGGAGACGCACATCATTCCGCTGATCCTGGATGTGGCGCTTGGGCGTCGCGAGAAGATCTTTATCTATGGCGAGGATTACCCGACGCCTGACGGGACGTGCATTCGCGATTATGTTCATGTAGCTGACCTTGCGGATGCGCACATGCTGGCCTTCAATGCTTTGGGTGAGCACTCGCAATTGATTTTGAACCTTGGGAATGGAGCGGGCTTCTCTGTGAAGGAAGTGATCGAGGCCGCGCGGCGCGTGACGGGGCATCCGATTCCGGTGGAGATGAAGCCTAGGCGTGCGGGGGATCCGGCGCGTTTGGTGGCTGCGTCGGATGAGGCGAAACGGGTGCTTGGATGGACGCCGAAGCGCGGGGAGCTTGATGTGATCCTGGGCGATGCGTGGACGTGGCATCAGCAGCGTTATCGCTGAGGGTTGGGGCGTCAGAGTACTGGGATCCTTCGCTTCGCTCAGGATGACGGCATCATCTAGCTTTAACGGCGTCATCTAGCCTTAACGGCGTCATCCAGCCCCATTTGATGGCCTTCTGCACCCCGGCTGGAAGCTCGTTCATGCAGGGTTGGTCGTTGCAGCAGACTTTTTCGGGAGCATAGCGGACGCAGTAGCTTGGGCCTGGGATGGGGCTTGGCTGGGAGCCGCAGCCTCCGCGGCAGGCGAGCCACACTGTGTCGCGTACGCCGTCGTGGTAGACGCGGTCGAGTGTGAAGACTTTGCGGAGCTCGTACTGCGGGTCGTGCGCAAGCCGCTCCTCGATCGGGTTGCCGATTTCGATCTCTTCTTTCGGCCCTGGATGGATGCCGGCGTCGTGGATGAGCAGGAAGCGCGGGTTGTTGCGAAGAAAGGTGTCGGCGGTTTCGATGCGATCCGCGAAGTAGCCGGCGAGCTTCCAGTTCTCCATGAGGTGATACTGGGTGACCTCGAGGCGGGGCGCTGCGGGATTGATGGCCCATGGCCAATCCAGCAAAAAGGTGTAGTGCACGCCTGAGTTGGCCTGCGTGCTCAGGAGCTCAGTGAAGGTGAACGCGTCTTCTGTGACGACGGGCAGATCGTGCGGCATGTGCGCGGTGAGGGCTTCGGTGAAGTCGGGTGGTGAGGGGGTTTGCTGCGCGACGTGATGGAAGACCCACACCAGTGTGAATGCGCCGAAGAGCAATGCAGCCGTTGCTCGAACGGTGGTCAGCAGAATAGGTGGAATGCGCGGCGCGAGCGATGGCGCGAGGTGCTCTGCGAGCAGGTAGCAGAGTTCGGCGGTGACGAAGGCGAGCGCAATCGTTACCGGTTGGAGATAGCGATCATTGAAGAGCCATGTGCCTACCAGGCCTTCCAGCAGAAATGCTACCGGGACGAGCAGCAGGAAGGCTGCGGCGATGTATACGGGGCGGCGCTGGTGGAAGCTTTGCTGCAGGGCGGCTTCTACGCTACCGGGTGCGCGGCGAAGGACGATGAACGTTGCGGCGATGAGCAGAAGGAGCACGAGCAGGATCTCGTGACTGAACCCGCTGTACGCGCCGATGATGCCTGACGGCTTGGGGGCGCGGGTCCAGAAGTGCGGCTTCCCTACCCGGCCCGCGGCGACGATCGAGGTCTTCTCCGGGATGAGCAGAAGCCAACTGGCGGCGACCGTAAGGTACAGGCCAACACGCTGACGGCGGCGCATGCGATCGAGTACGACGGTGGCGGCCAGCACGAATGCGCTGAACACAATCCCGAGCACGTGGCTGGTGGTGAGCAACGCATGAACCAGGAAGGCGGCGATGTAGAAGCGAATGGGTGTCGGGTCGGGCGTGTCGTCCAGAGCGAGCACGAGCCACATGGCGAGCGCGGTGGTCATGACGAGCAGGCCGTAGAAGCGCCCCTCCATGAAGTGCTGTGTGAGGGGCGGGCTGAAGAACAGTGTGTTGAAGGTCGCAAAGGCGACGATCCACGTGGGGTAGTTGCGGCGCAGGGCGGCCCAGGTAGCTACGAACGCGATGCCGAAGCAGGTAGAAGAAAAGAGGCGGAAGGCCAGGCGCGAGTCGCCGAAGAGCGCGAACCATCCACGCCCGAGGATGTAGAAGGAGAAGCCACCACCGTCTGCGCCGAGGTTCCAGGCGCGGATCATGCCATGCCAGGAGGGGTCGGTGAGCAGCAGCCAACCAAGCATCTCGTCTTCCCAGAAGACTCGGCCCCGGGAGTTGACTGCGGTGATGGCCAAGGTGAGCAGGAAGCCTGCGAGCATGCCGGTGTAGTCCCAGCGAGAGAGGCGTCCGGGCGCATGGAAGGTGCGGGCAGCAGACGAGTGGACGAAGGCAGAGTCGCCGGTGGCGGCGGACTGCGTTGACATGAGGGAAAGACCTCCGGGGGTGGGGCGACGCGGACGATCTGCGATGCGGAAACGTGCGGACAGAAGGACCGCCGAGCACGTGAAAGGGGCACGGCACGACCTGATATGATCGGTAGCGTACCACTTTTGGGTGAGCTTCCGAACGCGTGAAGTTGAAGCGCGCCTGCCCCTCTGTGAGGCTTGAGGGCTTCACAGAATCCAGCAGAGCGGAGAGTTCCAATGTCCATCGAGCTAGCGTGGCTGCCCGAGCTTTCGGGCTGGTCAGGCCTCCTGGAGGCGGCACGACAAAAGCCCACGGACGAGGCGCTGAGCCTCTTGCAGCAGCTTGCCAACACCCGCATGGACTTTATCCGGGCAGGCAAGCTGGATAAGGCCGTGGGGAAGGTGCTGGCCCAGGCGCAGAGTGCGCCTTCCTTACCTGTTGTGAAGCTGGCGCTGTTGGGGTCTTCGACGCTGAGTCATCTGTTGCCGTCGATCCGGTTGGGTGGACTTCGGCGTGGGTTTCTGCTGGAGATCTACGTTGGGCCTTATGGGCTGTACCGGCAGGAGCTGGCGAATCCGGAGTCTGGGTTGTATCAGTTCAAGGCGGATGTGGTGTGCTTCGCGTTTGACGCGCAGCATCTAGCGGGCGGAGACAGCGCCGATGCGGGCGCAGCGATGGCCAACCTGCGGCAATGCTGGGGGTTGGCGAGGACGGGGCTGGGCGCGAGGGCTGTGATCCAGCAGACGCTGCTGCCGCGCTTTCCGGCGCTGATGGGAAACAACGAGAATCGGCTGCCGACATCGCCGGCTGCGATCGTTTCGCAGATCAATGAAGAGATTCGAGCGAGTGCTGGAGCAGAAGGTGTGCATCTGCTGAGCGTGGATACCTGGGCTGCTGAAGATGGGCTGGCCAACTGGTTTGACGCGTCCCTGTGGTACCAGGCGAAGCAGGAGATTCATCCGAGGGCGTCCGTGCTGTATGGCGACCAGCTTGGACGATTGATTGCGGCGCTTTGGGGTCGCAGCGCGAAGTGCCTGGTGTTGGACTTGGACAACACGTTGTGGGGCGGCGTGATTGGGGATGACGGGCTGGAGGGCATCGCCCTGGGCCAGGGCAGCCCGGGCGGGGAAGCCTATGTGGCTTTTCAGCGCTATGCCAAGCAGTTGAGTGAGCGCGGTGTGATTCTTGCGGTGTGCTCCAAGAACGATGAGGTGAATGCGCTGGAGCCGTTTGAGAAGCACCCGGACATGGTGCTGCGGCGCAAGGATCTTGCGTGCTTTGTGGCGAACTGGACGGACAAGGCGACCAATCTTCGGGCCATTGCGGAGCGGCTGAACATCGGGCTCGATTCATTGGTGTTCGCGGACGATAACCCGGCGGAGCGGCGGCTTGTGCGTGCGGAGTTGCCGATGGTGGCCGTGCCTGAGATGCCTGACGACCCGGCCGAGTACGCGCGCACGCTGGCGGATGCCGGGTACTTCGAGGCGGTGGACCTGACGGCGGAGGACCGTGAGCGCACGGAGTTGTATCTCGCGAACGCGCAACGTGATGCTGCGCGTGCTGGGGCTACGGATATTGGTGCGTTCCTGGATGGGCTAGGCATGGAGCTGTCTGCGGACAGCTTTGACATGCCGGGGTTGAAGCGGATTGCCCAGTTGATGAATAAGACGAATCAGTTCAACCTGACGACGAAGCGTTATACCGAAGCGGATGTGCTGCGGATGATGGCGGATGATAGTGCGGCGACGCTGCAACTCAGGCTGACGGATGTGCACGGGGACAACGGAGTCATCGGGTTGATGGTGGGCTACCGCCGCGGAGCTGCGTTGGAGATTGACACCTGGCTGATGAGCTGCCGTGTGCTGGGTCGCGGTGTGGAAGAGGCAACGCTGAACCTGGTGGTGGAGCTTGCTGAGCAAATGGGCTGCACTCGGCTGATCGGAGAGTATCGGCCGACGGCGAAGAACGGTATGGTGCGCGAGCACTACGGGCAGCTTGGATTTGCAATGGTCGAGAGCGCCGGGGACGGCGTCACGCGGTGGGAGCTGCCGCTTGCGGGCTTTACGCCCCGACCGACCCACATGAAGGTGTTGAAGGGAGAGGCATGGACACAGCCAATATCTACGGGCAGCTAACGGAGATCTTTCGCGATGTATTTGACGACGACACGATCGAGTTAACTCCGGAGACAACGGCCGGGGATATTCACGATTGGGACTCGGCAAATCACGTGAATTTGATCGTTGCGATCGAAGTTCGTATGAAGATCAAGTTCAAGACGATTGAGGTTGAATCACTGCACAACGTGGGCAATCTGGTGAATTTGATTGAGCAGAAGCTGAAGGCAAAGAGCGGCGGGGGACAGCCGTCGTAAATCCACACTAAAGTGTGTACGAAAACTGCCGATAAGACGAGTAACGGTGGCGAGTTTCAATAGGACAGTTTTCTTGGGAGCTGATAGCGCTTAGGGCGCACTGCATGCTTTTTAACTCATACGTCTTTCTGTTCGCGTTTCTGCCGCTGACGTTGGTCGGATACCAGATTGCGGCTCGATGGCACCGCCAGGCGGTGGTGCTTTGGCTCGCGTTGGCTTCGCTGGTGTTCTATGGATACTGGCGGCCAGCGTACCTGATCCTTCTGTGCGCCTCCATCCTGTTCAACTACGTGATGGGCGCGCTGATCAGCAGGCGCATTCCGAACAAGCTCCCTTCCAAGGCGGTTCTTGTCCTGGCGATTGCAATTAACCTGATTACGCTTTGCTACTACAAGTACCTGATTCCGCTGCTGAACTTCTCGTCCAAGCACATGCACCTGGGGCATCATTGGCCTGATGTGATTCTGCCGCTTGGCATTTCGTTCTTTACGTTTACGCAGATCGCTTACCTGGTGGATTTGCAGCAGGGTGGCGCGGTGCAGCAGGACCTGGGCAGCTATGCGCTGTTTGCGACCTTCTTTCCGCATCTGATCGCGGGGCCCATTCTTCACCATGCGGAGATCATGCCGCAGTTTCAGCAAGACCGCGACTACCGGCTTCGGCTTGAAGATGCGTGCGTCGGCTTTACGTGGTTTGCGATGGGACTGGGCAAAAAGGTACTGCTGGCCGATCGTTTTGCCATCAATGCGGATGCGGCTTTTGGAGCGACATGGCATATCGGAGCCAAGCCAGCGTGGATCGGTGTGCTGTCCTACGCGCTGCAGTTGTATTTTGATTTCTCCGGCTACTCGGACATGGCGAATGGGCTGGCGCGTATGTTCTCGATCGACTTTCCGCTGAATTTTGCTTCGCCGTACAAGAGCGCCAACATCATCGACTTCTGGCAGCGCTGGCACATGACGCTGACACGGTACATCACGGTGTATCTGTATAACCCCATCGCGATGTGGGTGAGCCGTCAGCGGGCCCAACGCGGCATGAAGATTTCGCGCAAGGCCATGGCGACTCCTTCAGGGTTTGCGATGATGATCGGCTTCCCGACGTTGGTGGCGCTGTTTCTTGCGGGGGTGTGGCATGGTGCGGGCGTGCAGTTCATTGTCTTCGGCCTGCTGCATGCGCTGTACCTGACGATGAATCACGCGTGGCGTGTCTTTCGGGGTGGCCAACCGCGTCCGGTGAAGTCGCGGGCGATGGGCGTGCTCACACACGCCGGCAGCGTGCTGTTGACCTTTGCGGCGGTGGTGCTGGCGCAGATCTTCTTCCGTGCGCCCGGTGCAGGCGCTGCGCTGACCATGGTGGCTGGGATGTTGGGGTTGCATCGGAGCCTGGTGTCGCTGCCGCCGGACCTGGTGTTCAATCCTTCACTAAGCGCGCTGTTCCCTATCGCGGTCGGCTTCTTCATCGTGTGGGCGCTGCCGAACACGCAACAGATTCTGGCGACGTACAAGCCTGCAATTGAACTTGCACCCTCGGACCGCGAGCCCAGTTACTTCCAGTGGCAATGGCGTCCGTCTCCCGTTTTGGGCTTCGTCATGGGAGCGCTTCTCTTCGCCGTGCTGGTGAAAATGGAGATGCCGACCACGTTTCTTTACTTCCAGTTTTAGCGAGACTTCAACACAGACGAGTTCCGCCGCCCGAGTTGCATGGCACTCTGAAGAAATGGATGGCAATGGCCAGCGCACCGCAGATCGCTCACCCTGAGATCGACGTTTCCGCCGGTCCGGCAGCGGAAGCGCGTGGGCGCACCTATCTGCGCTATTTCCTGCTGGCATGCATCATCCCGGTGATCGGATACATGGCGGCATTTCCGCTGGTGTGCTCGCGTTCGTATGAGCAGTGGGGCGAGACGCAGTGGGGGCCGGAGTTGGAATTTCCGTATGCCGCTGGAACCCCCGATGCCGATGTTGTCATCTTCGGTGACTCAAGTGCGTTTCTTGGGATTGATCCACGCATAGTCAATGCACAACTCGGTATCCGGTCCGTTGTGCTGCCGAGCACTGTGGGGAGTTTGCCCGTGATCGGCGACGGGCCGCTGCGTGAGTATCTGGCGCACCATAGCAAACCGAAGCTCATCGTGTTGTACTTCTCGGCCTGGAATCTTGACTATCAACATGCTGCCAAGGTGCGCCTTTTCGAAGGCGAAGAGATGATGATGCGGCATGCGCGTCCGGGAGAGATTGCGCGCTTCACATTGCAGCATCCGCTCGAGATGGCCGAGTTCCCGCTGCGCCTCTACAGCAGCTTCAGTTCCAAGATGGTGACGGCGATCCTGCACCATCAGAGCCGAACGCACGACATCGCGGCAGGCCTTGGGCATGCTCCCTACATTGAGAAGTTCGGGCCACTAACGGATCTCTGCCGGATTCCGCCTGCGTTCCTGAACCAGCGTGGTGACAGCTCCGTAGAGGAGCTTCGCAAGAAGTACGAGAGTCCGGGAACGCAGGTGATGGTGTATCTTGCGCCTATTCCGGACTGTACGAACAGCCGTGGCATGCGGGGCCGCAGTTTTGCGGCACTGAACGCCGCGCCGCCTGCAGTGCTGCCCGCGCAGGAACTTTGCAGCGGATATCTACTACGCGCACATCCGCACGCCTTCTGTACCGGTGGCTTCGCGCGTGTTCGCGGATGCGCTAGAGCAGCGTTTGGAATTGGTCGCGCCCGAGTTGCTCCGCGCAAACCACCTTGCTACAAGTGCCGCACCGTTTCCTGTGGGAAGGAGTGTCTCAGGTAGCGCGTCGGGCTTTTATAGGATCAGGCGCCCCTCGGCGATGCTGACGTTCACGCATGCGCAAGGACAGCTTGACTGGCCGTGCGCTGGACGCGGAGTACGAGGATGTCATCCTCCTGGCCGAATTGCTGCGCGGCATCGGCGATGGCCATCGCGCTGGCGTTGAGGGCGACCATCTCCTCAATGCGGTCGAACCCGAAGAGCCGACCTTCCTCGTCCTGTGCCTCGACTACGCCATCGGTCATGAGCGTGATGGTGTCGCCTAACTTCAGTTGATACTCGACTGTTTCATAGGACATTCCGGGCAGTACGCCAAGGGGGAGCGCACCTTCCATCTCCAGTTCCCTGCCGTTGATATACGGGGACATATGACCAGCGTTTGAGGCCAGGAGCTGCCCGTCGGCATCGATCTTGATGACGAGACATGTGGCGGTGGCGTAGCCCCGTTCGCAGAGGCTTTCGTTGATTGTGCTGACGAGACGAGCGGGATGGGGGTCTTCCCTGGCTGCGGTGTCGATTGCACCGACGATGAGGGCCACCAGCATGCCCGCGCGGAGGCCTTTGCCGGTGACGTCGCCGACGACGATAAGCACGCTGGCGTCTCGCGCGTTGGGGATGATCTGAAAGAAGTCGCCGCCGACATCTCGCGAAGGACGGTACTCGCTTTCGATGCGCAGGCCGGTCACGAGCGGCAGCTTGCTTGGCATGATGACTTGTTGGAGTTCGCTGGCCTGCTCGACTTCTAGCCGGTACTGAATCTTCTGACGTTGTGCTGCCAGGAAGCGCCTTGAGCCCATGAGCGTGACCAGCAACAGGGACAGCATGGTGGAGAGCTGGCCCAGGGAAACGGTGTAGCCCAGGAAGATGTAGTGAATGTGGACGTGCGCGAGCCGCAACTCGTTCTGGTAGTTGGCGGCCACTGCAAGCAGGATGGCGGGCAGCGCTAACCAACCTTCGGCTCGATGTTTGCGGATGCCCTTGTAGGTCAGCCCGAACAACAGCGCCGCAAGCCCCAACTTTAGCCATAGCAGGGCCGGCGTAATGTAGGCGGCGAAGTGTAGCGGCACGAGTTGCCCATGCAATGGCGGTCGTAGCATCAGCGTGCCAATGGCCAACATGCCGACGATCTCCCAAACGAGTCGGAAGAGCCAGCGCGGCGGTGCTAACCCAAACCAGGCAGCCCAGAAGAAGATCCAAAGCCCGATGCGCACGGGCGCGATCACGACGTCTCGCGAGATCAGGACCGTCGTCGCGCTGAGCGTTGTGGTGTAGTTGCCGAGCTGCAGGATGAGGTTGCCGAGCAGGGTGGCGAGCGAGACAAGACCCAGCCAGAGGTATGCGCGTTCGGTGCGGTCGAGGAGGAAGTGCGTGGCGGCAACGACCAGCGCGAGCAGGAGCACCAGCATCTCCAGAAAGCCGCTGCCGAGATCGTGATCGAGCGTGTCCCAGTCGAGGCTCACCTGGTTCGCGATTGCCGGTGCGGATCCGATCATTGGTGGCCCATGCAGACCCCCGGCATCCGGGCCCGTGAAGCGGCTGGCGCTGTTCATCCACATCCGGATGGCGATTTCGATGGGTCCGTCCCGTACACCGGCGGGAAGTGGAAAGCCGCGCGGCTGGGAGAGGTACGCCCACTCTCGGCGAGTGCCGAAGTGTCCAAATTCGCCCACTTGCCGGCCATTGACGAAGACCTGGTAGGCGTCGTCGAAGGAGTCCGGCATCTTGATGGCGAGCCTGCCCTCGGCTCCCTGGATGTCCAGGCGCATGCGATACCAGGCATACCCGGAGTACCCCGGGTGTCCTTTGGAGGTCCACCCGGGTGCAGAACCACTTGTGCCCAGCTCCGGATCGAGAGGATCGTCCGGCCCGTGGAGGTCGATCCTCTCCCAGGCTGAGTCGTCGTATCCGGGCTGCGCCCAGGAGGGATCGTCGCCAGTGTGGAAACGCCACGGACCAAAGAGGTCCGTGGCGGATCTACCGATGACGACCCTGAGGGGTCCCGTGGCATGAGGGGCGGCGGTGATGCTGACCGTCTGCCCACGAACGAAGAGCCCGGAGAGGAGTACAAGCGCTGCAAGCCAAGAGGGAGTTCGGTTCATGAAAGCTCCGTAACCCCTTCCGCGAGTTTGCCGGGATCCGAGAGAAGAGTTGCTGGAGAGATCAGGCTCGGCGGCGTCGCTCGAGGTACAGACCACCGAGGCACAGGAGGCCCGTTGCGACCAGCAGAGCGGGTGAAGGCTCAGGCGTGGCTGCCGCCGTGGTGTAAGTGAGCGTCACGAGCGGGAACTGGCTGGGATCTTGCACTCCGTCTTCCGTGACGACGAAGGTCTGACCCTCGATCAGTTCGCCCCCGCTAAACACGAAGCTGAGGATCGAATTGTTTTCGGTAACCGTGGCATTTTGGAAGATGTCGCTCGATGCCAGGTTGGGTCCGGAGTTTTGGATCACGGGGGTGTCCGGGAAGCTGAGGGTCAGGGACGTGATGCTGGAGTTGACCTGATTGACGCCGCCGAAGCATCCGTTCGCGCTGATTGCGTTACCGCGATCAAGGTACGGGTCCGCCGTGGGACACACCGAAAAGCTGAAGGTGGAAGGGCTATTGGTGATGCTCGCATAGTTCGGGTCCTGGGTCCTGACCGTCACGGCTTTGGCAAACATTGAGCAGCTAAAGAGGAGCAGCGTAACGAGAGGACGGCAGGAAATGCGCATAACAAAAGCCTCGCTGAGGAAGTTGTGTAGGTGGAGAGGGCCAGCAACAGGAGTTCCGAGGATGGTCTCGAGATTACACGGACGTGCTATGGCGGTCAAAGCAATTCTATGCTGGAAGGGGTGTCACGCGGTGCGCTTCCGCCGCTCGCGTTTGCGCATTTGTGGCGTGGATTGCAGGGCTATTTACCCGGGATCCGCGTGCAGTCACTTTCGTGGAGGCGTGTCCAAACCCTGATCGTCCGAATCTACTCTCCCTTTCGCCGCACCACGATGAGGCACTCTCCACGTTCTACTGTCCTCACGCCGTGCCGAGCTTTTGCTTCGCTGTTTCCGTGTAGTCAGCGGGCCACTTCGCGATAGACCTGCACGATGCGGGAGGTCATCAGCTTACGGGAGAACTTTGCCTCGGCGTACGCTCTACAGGCCTCTTCGCTTGGAAGGGACGCGGATTCACACAGTGCGCTTGTGAGCCCTGCAGCGAGGTCGGAAGGTTTTCCGGAAGCAAACAGCAATCGATCCGACAGTTCCCGGACGATTTCCGGAAGGCCGCCTACGGGGGTCACGAGGGCCGGTGTGCCGGCTGCCAAACTCTCAGCCGCAACAAGACCGAATCCTTCGAGTGCGAGGGTCGGCACGACGCTCACATCTGTTGCGCGATAGATGGACGGCAGGAGCTCCTCCGGCACGAAGCCCAGGAATCGGACGTTCTGGTCGAGCTGCAGTTCTTTGACCTGCGCTTCCAGCTCGGGGCGGAGCGCACCGCTGCCTGCCACCATGAGGAGCGCCTCTGGCACCCTTTGCCGGATCAACGACATTGCTTCAATCAATTGTTGTAGACCCATCCGGTGAACGAGCCTCCGGACCGTGAGAAGGATGGGCCGGTCCGTCGGCCAGCCGAGCTGCTCGCGCGCAACGGCGCGACTCGGCGAGGCCGTGAAGCGATCGAGGTCTACGGCTCCGGGGATGATTCTGATCTTCTCTTCGGGAACACCATAGGCGCGGTGCAGGAGCTCCGCAAAGGCCTGGGACAACACGACCGCGCGGTCTGCTCTCCGGTAGATGGTGCGCTCAATCTGCCGCTTCGCGGTGATCGTGGGGAGTGAGCCGCCTTCTATCTGCGACTCCAGCGCCCAGGGCCCGTGAAAGTGCATGACGAACGGACGCTTGCGGAGTTGATCCACGATCGGCAACGTGTACATCGCGAAGTGCGATGCGACCAGGTCGGGTCTCTCGTCCCGCAGAAGCTCGCGAAGGACCTTCCGCGCACCTCGTAGACGCGTCATGGTCCCAGCGTCTTCGGGTGCAAAGGAGTGAATCAGGCCTTGCGTTCGAGCAGCGAGTTCCGGGCTTCCTGCTACAGCTCCGATGAAGCCGACTCCCTCACGAGGCAGACCGGCGGCCAACTCTGAAAAGATCCTTTCCGCTCCTCCGGAGACGCTGCTTGACCACCGGAGCCCAATCTGGACGGTTTTCATTCAATCCTTGTACAGAAACAGGAGCGTGAATGCTCGGTGTCCGAGGTCGACGAGACCACAGCGGAAGTGTTGCAGGTGGACGATCCGGCGGCTGCCAAGGAGCGGCGTTTCCTCGCTTGGCTAGACAGCACCCTCGCGCTTCAAGACTGCGGGGAGGGTTCGCGCGAGAATCTTGAAGTCCAGGATCAAACTCCATGCGTCGATGTACTCCAGATCGAGCTTGATCCAGTGCGCAAAAGAAGTACCGCTGCGCCCGCTCACCTGCCACAGTCCGGTGAGACCCGGGCGGACACTGAAGCGGCGCATCAGCCACGCTTCGGAGAAGCGGGTGACGTCGCGCATGGGAAGCGGGCGCGGCCCTACAAGGGACATGTCCCCCCGTAGAACGTTGAAGAGTTGCGGCAATTCATCGAGGGAGGTTTTACGGATGAACCTTCCTACGAGAGTGACACGAGGGTCCTGGCGCATCTTGAATACCGGGCCGCCCGCTTCGTTCAGGTGCTCCACGCGGCTTTGCTGCTGCTCGGCATCAACCACCATGCTGCGGAATTTGTACATGTTGAATACGCGCTTCTTCAGGCCGAAGCGCTGCTGCCGGAAGATGATCGGCCCTTCGCTTGTGAACCTCACGGCAATCGCGACGATCAGCATCGGGATCGCAAGGAGGATGAGCGCAAGGAACGCTCCGATCAGGTCGATCGCGCGCTTCACGTACAGGCGCCTGTCGTTATGCACCATGTGCAAAACGATGGAGGCGGCATCCTGGATACCCTCCGAGCGTCTCTTCGCAATCTTTGTGGCAAACAGGTCCGTCGAGTATTCCGACTGGATGCCGAGGCGCTCACAAGCGTCAATGGCTGTCTGGATGTCGTCGTACTTCGACTTCATCGGAAGCGCGATGATGACCTCATCCACGACCTGCCGCATCAGGATGGATTCCAGGTCGTCTGTTTTGCCCAGGTAGTCCGACCTCTGGATTTGAGGTTCATTGTCGACGAACCCCAATATTTCGTAGTGGCAGTCAGGGTGCGCGCAGATCTCTTCCGCACACCGTTCCGCCCGCCATCCTGTTCCCACAATGACGACGCGGCGATCTCCCCGCAGGAGCGGCTCGACGTAGGTCGAGAGAGCTATCCGTACGAGACGGCTACCAAGGCAAAGTGCCAGGCTGGCAAGCCAGAATGCAAACAGTTCTCCCGGCGTCACCTTCTGGGGATGTCGTACCCAGAGGGCAATCGCGCCCAGAGAGGCACACGTGGTGATGCGGAAGGCGAGCTCCAGCAACATCGAAGGGAGCGATGCCCGTTTGGAGCGGAACTCAGTACGCAAACTCGTCATGATGAGGCGCCAGAGCCAGATGCAGCCCACGGCGAAAAGGCAGTTGATCAGGGAGATGCGCAGTGCGAGCACTTCGACAAAGCGCACTGTGTGCGTGCGGTTTCCCCAGAACAGGGTGGTACCCAGCAGAGCGATGCAGAGCAGGCTCACGTCGAGCTTCCACCATGCCGAACCAAAGAACCGCCGAAAGCGAAAGTGAGGCTTACGCGGATGGAGTACCGCCCTGCCATCCTCGTCGGAGACTCCGGGGCTAACTACCGAAGACGCACTCATGCGAGCTCCTATCAGAAACACAGGATTGAAGGTACTGTTTACAGCACCGTGGAGGTGACCTTAAGGTTCGCTCGGTTGGATTGAGCGTAGTCGAATGCGACCAGAACTTCCAGTGATTTCTGAAAGATTAACTAAGTCTAGGTAGCTCCGGAAAGCAGAACCTGATCTAACCCCTAAAAGCCGGATAAAAGACGAAAAGCTGCCTCCTGGCTGTGCACTTCCGGGGCGAAAGTTACACCAGAGTTACTCTACTTAGATCTTTGGTTAGTTCCCAAAGTCCCGTATAGCTCGAAGCGAATGACCCGTGCTACTCGACCTTGCATGGTAACGGCCTACCCTTTGGCCCGGCACGGTCCGCGGGGACCGAGACACTTGCGTCAGGTGCTGGAGACGCTGCTTGCAGTTGCAGTAGCGTCCAGACTCGTCTGTTGATCCTCTGCTCTCCTTGCGTGTCGGCGAGCGCGGGTCTTCAGTTGCTTTGAAAGCCGTCGCGAAGCGAAACCGGCTCCGAAGGCGAAGCGCAGAAGCGGTCCAAAGCTGTACGCAGCGCATGGGCCGGTGAAGTATAGGCCCGGTACTGTTGACTCAAATTGCGTTGAAAGAATCGGGGCCTTCTCTTCGGTTGCGATGTCGTTCCGCAAGCGGCTATCCAGGAACGCAAGCCTCCCGAGATCAACTCCGTAGCCTGTACCTGCGATCACGTGGTCTGCGTCCACTTCCTGGACGTTGGCATGCTGATCCAGGAACGATAGACGAACCCTTCCGTTCACCTCTTCGGCGTGGCGAAGCGAGAAACCCACGCGCGTCGAGATCTTGCCGACAAACCTGTCCCTCGTGAACCATCCCGGTGCAGGACCGAGATGCTTCTGCACGACTCTAATACGCAACTGTCGGGGTAGGAAGTAAAAAATCAACGGGAGATCGCAGGCAAGCCGCGATCTCCAACCCGGCCCCAGCCCGGACCACGGATTCTTCACCCGGGTGAGCAGGGAACGTTTGGCAGGGGCTTTTCCGTGAAAGGGAACAGCATCCCGCCTGGTGATTAACGTTGTTCTTGCCCCGGCTTCATGGAGCGCCAGAGAGATGTCGATCGCCGAGGCCCCTGCTCCAAGGACGACCACATCCTGTCCTGCGAATCGGTCGAGGTCTTCGCACTGTGAACTGTGCGAAAACCGATGTTCCGGTAAGCCGCACAACGTGTCGGGCGTCTTCGCGAAGTGAGTCAGTCCGACAGCGACAACGACCTGCTTCGCCGTTACCGTCTCACCGTCGCTGAGTGTCAGGCGAAAGCCTTCATCGTTACGCTTCACGTTTGAGACAAGCCTGTCGTCAATATCCGGAACGAACCGGCGCTGAAAGGCCAGCCCGTACGAAGTGAATGTCTCGAGGTCGACTGGCAGCCCTCTATCTTCGTATTTGATTCCGTTCACATGGCAGTAATGCTTGAACGTGAAACGGCGATCGGGGTCGTAGAGATCACAGGCAAATCCGTCTGATTTAAGACACATGCCGGGAGGCATGTGTGCTCGCCAAGTGCCCATGGGGGCACCAAATACGCGAGTCCGCATTCCTTGACCAAGGTGTGCTGCAAGAGAGAGTCCGTACGGGCCAGCTCCAAGGATGGCTACATCAAGAGAGTTAGACATGTGCGCCTCCTCGTGGTGGATCCCACGACTGCTTTAACGACAAAGGCCCAGGCTGGTACGTGGTATCGTACCCCAATCGAGGACTTGTGCAGCCAAGAATTCTGATCGCCACTACTACATGGTGGGCGATGCCCGCGCGTTTAGCGCTGGCCTTTTCCGAATGCGGGGCAGAGGTCTTTGGGCTCTGTCCCCGGGGCAGTCCGATCAGCAAGGTCGCTTCCCTAAAGGCTGAGCTTCGGTACCGTTCCATCAAACCGCTGGCGTCCTTATGCGAGGCGATTCGTGTAACGCAGCCGGATCTGGTTGTTCCTTGCGACGATCGCGTTGTGAGTCATATGCACGCGCTCTACACAGAGCAGAGCACATCGGACGCGGAACGTAAGCTCATTGAGAGATCTTTGGGCGATCCCGCCGGATACCCCATAGCGCGAAGCCGGTCTGGCCTCCTCTTGCTTGCACAAAGGCTTGGCGTTTCCGTGCCGGAGACGACGGTTGTCCGGGATGTCGCAGACCTTCGCCACTCTTTCAACCAGCATGGTGTTCCCCTGGTGCTCAAGGCTGATGGAACATGGGGAGGGTCTGGCGTCCGCATCGTGCATTCGTGGGCTGAGGCCGTGCAGGCTTACACGGAACTGAGGCAACCATTAAACTTCAGCTCGCTCCTGAGTCACTTGAGCTTTCATGATTTTTTTGCGCTTTTCCCGTTTCGCGGGCGCGTCTCAAATCAACTCACCGCTCAGAAGTACATCCGTGGAAGCTGCTGCAATGCGATGTTTACGTGCTGGAACGGTGAAGTGCTCGACGAACTCGGCGTCGATGTTTTGTTTTCGCTAGAGGAACTCGGCGCGTCCTCGGTGGTCCGGACGCTGCCCGCCGGTGAGATGAACCGGGCTGGACAGTTGCTCGTGAAGACGTTGGGCGTCTCAGGCTTTTGCGGGCTGGACTTCATCGCGGAAGAACAAACCGGCAATCTCCTGCTGATTGAATTCAACCCGAGAGCAACGCAGCTGGGGCATCTTGAGCCGGGCGGCCGGGACTCGCTGGCGAGAACGATGGTCGAAAAGCTGACCGGAGAGATGCCCAGAAAGCCTCGCGAGGTCACGCAAGAGACGATTGCATTCTTTCCCCAGATACCAAGCATCCGCGCCGTCGAGCCACGCTTCGTGGGGGGTAAGCTGTTTCACGATATCCCCCAGCAAGATCCTGGCCTAGTGCGAGAGCTTCGGAGACCTTCCTGGAACAGTCGCCACCTGTCGGCGTTTGTCTACAGAGCCATGAGAGCGCTACTCAGACTGGCCAGAGTGCTTCCTCTTAGCGGATCAACAATAGCGGCTCCATCCAAGATAAAGGTCGGAAGTTAAGGTTTGTTGACAGCCTGTTCATGAGGCAGTCAGCCTCGGGCCGAGGCCACAAACTGTTTGCTCGAGAGCTTGGCTTGCGGTAAAGTTACGCCACACACAAAGATTTTTGGGTTCTGCGATTCGCAGCCGGCCTTCTACGCGGGCTCCCCCTGATGAGTCACCCATTAGGTGGTTCCGAAAGTATCTACCATGCTTCAACTGGTTCCTTAGTTACGTCATGACTTTGTAACATATGGCCTAACAGTAACCAGGTACCGCACCAAAGTACTTTGTTATAACTGCGCAAATCGTGAGATTCTGTGTTTCATCCACCGCAGTAAGTTGGAGGAGGACTCAAATGGGGAGCCCCGACAGTCCATTTAGATCTGTTTGCGACCGAGTACGTGGAGCCCGGCATACCTCCCCGGATGCAGTAGCGTTGAAGTGCGGCAACGACACCCTGAGCTACCGGGAACTCGATACGCGCGCGGCTCACTTCGCAGGCTATCTGGCCCAGCGCGGAGTGAAGCCCGGGGCAGCCGTAGCGATCTGTATGGATCGCTCCCTTGACTGGATCGTGGCCGCTCTCGGCATTCTTCGTTTAGGCGCCCTGTACGTTCCCCTTGATCCGGCGTGGCCGGAAGCGCGTGTCCGCTTCGCTCTGGAGGACTCGGGAGCAGCGGCCCTTGTGGCTCGTTCGGCGCTCCTTCGCGTGCTGAGGGTGGAGTACGGAGTAGATCCTTCCAGAGATCAGGCGGCGATTGCTACTGCTCCTGTGGTTGAGGATTACCCCAACGATCCGTCCAGCCTGGCCTATCTTATCTATACCTCCGGGTCGACTGGCGCACCGAAGGGCGTGGAGATCACCCATGCCAACCTGGCGCACCTGATTGATTGGCACCTCGGTGCTTTCGAGGTAACCTCTGCGGACCGCGCCAGCCACCTAGCGGGTCTGGGCTTTGACGCTGCCGTTTGGGAGATCTGGCCTACTCTGGCCGCGGGAGCGTCGCTGACCCTGGCGGACGATGCCGTTCGGCTCTCTCCGGAGTTGATGCAGGAGTGGATCATCTCCGAAGGCATCACAATCGGCTTCGTGCCGACGGTGCACGCGGCAAGCCTGATCGGGATGAACTGGCCCGAAAAAACCCCGCTCCGGATCCTTCTGACCGGTGGTGACGCGTTGGCGCACGGACCGGCGTTCCCGCTTCCCTTCAAGCTTGTAAACAACTACGGCCCGACGGAGTGCACCGTTGTGGCGACCTCCTGCGTTGTGAAGGCCGGCTCCATTGGTACGCCCACGATCGGCTCGCCTGTTACAGGGGCCACCGCCTACCTGTTGGATACGGAAGGCAACCTCGTGCCCGAAGGTCAGGTAGGCGAACTGTACATCGGTGGTGCAGGGGTTGGCCATGGCTACCGCAACCTTCCGGATGCGACCAGGAAGAGCTTCCTTCCCGATCCATTTGCCGGTGTCCCGGGTGCGCGCATGTACAGAACCGGAGATTGTGGTCTGCGTCGAGAGGATGGGCAGCTTGAGTTCCATGGCCGCATCGACAGGCAGGTGAAGATCCGGGGACAGCGCATTGAGCTGGATGAGATCGGCATCAGCCTGAATCAGCATCCTGCGGTCCACTTCTCCGCGGTGACGGCGGTGAAGTCTGCCGGAAACAAAGTGCAGCTTGTGGCCTATGTGCTGCCCAAGGACGACTGCCAGGCGCCGTCTGCCCCGGAACTTCAAAAGTTTCTGCTTGGAAATCTGCCAAGTTATATGGTTCCAGGCACGTTCCTTCGCTTACGGGAGATCCCGGTTTCCGCGAATGGGAAGCTGGATGTTGCACGCCTTCCGGATGTGGTGATGGCGCCGTTACTCGGCCGCGAAGAGGAGAAAGAGGCAAGCACGCAGGTGGAAGGCGCCCTGCTGAGCCTGGTGCGCGATGTCTTGCAGAGCGACTCGGTTGGACCGACGGACAACTTCCTCCTGGCGGGTGGTCACTCGCTGCTCGGCATGCAATTGATTCTGCGGGTGCGCAATAAGCTCGGTGTGGACCTCGCACTGAGGCAGCTTTTCGACGCGCCGACGGTTCAAGAACTCGCGCATGAGATTGAGTCCATGCGGGCCCAGGAGCGGTTGACGGCTATCTGGAAGAGCATTCTGAAGGCCCAGCATGTTGGCCTGGACACGGACTTCGAAGACCTGAGCGGTGAGTCGCGGCGGATGGAGGATCTGCAGCGCCGCATCCACATGGAGTTCGGCCGGTACTTCCCGATGCTTGACCTGGTGAAGAACAACACGATCCGGAAACAGGCGGCTCTTCTCTATGGCGACGCGCGCGAGAGCCCTCTTCCTCCAGGCATGGTGGCCCTACAACCGGAAGGCCAGCATAACGGCTTGTTCTGGCTGCACTACCCTTGCCTGACGCTTGCGAAGGCCCTTGGGGAAACACGGCCCTTCTTCTGCCTGATGATCACGGAGGAGGATCTTGAGCGCTTGGGGCCCTCTCCAAGTCTGCAGGAGATTGCCACGATCCTGATCCCGAAGATCCTGAAGGCGCAACCCAGCGGGCCCTATCTGCTCGGTGGTTTCTGCCTCGGCGGTATCCTCTCGTACGAGGTCGCCTGCCAGATGCAGGCCGCGGGGCACGAGATCTCGCAGCTTGTGCTTCTTGACACGCCCAGTCCCGAGTACTACCGACCGGCACATCTGAAGTCACTGCTGAAGCGGCCGAGCTATCTAACGCGTCGGGTAAGACAGCTTGGGCTTCGTCGCACGGTCAGCAACCTGGTGGAGCGGGCGGCAAAACGTCTTCCCAACACTGCGGAACCGGAAGTGCCGCAGCTTCTGGATGAATACGTGCAGTCGATGCTGGAAGTGGCCGCATTTCGCTACAGACCTTCCATCTTCCACGGCAAAGCCAAACTGATTCTAGCGAGCGAACTGCCGCCGAACTCACCTCCACATGAAGACTTTCTTCCCTGGTGGAAAGTGCTGATCAAGCAGGAACTCCAAACAGAAACAGTCTCCGGGCTCCACGAAAACTTGATCAAGTCCCCGGCCGTGTTTGAGGTGGCGCAGGCGATCACATCGTATCTGACGGTCGGGCAAGGAGTGCTGGCGTAGACCACACGCAGTGTGCTGCGCGTGAAGACACGGGCCGGGGTGGAGATCCACTCCGTTGAGTTTCAGAAGTAAGCCGTCCCCTGCGCTAAAGGGGGCCGTCACTCTCCGAGAGAACACGAGCAAGAAACTGTCTTACTGCAAGGCTGGAGTTGTACCTATGATGGCCGAAACACAAGGCCGAAACGACAGGAGCAAGGAGCGAAACCTAAGTCTCCTTCGCATGCTCGAGCCGGACGTGCTCGCCGCTCCGCACGTTCACTACCATGCCCTGCGTCAGCATGAACCCGTGCATTGGGATCCATACATGCACGCATGGGTGGTTAGTAGCTATGCCGAAGCAGTCACCGTGCTGATGCGGTACTCTGCGGATCGCACGCCGGCGCTGTCGCACCTTGATCGACTCGGGCTTTCGTTTATGAAGCCCTTTTCTGAAGTGATGCTGCAACAGATGATGTTTATGGACGGCAGAAATCATGCGCGCCTCCGAAGCATTTGTGCAGCTGCGTTTACGCCACGGCGTGTCGAGGAATTGCGATCAGAGATTTCTGCTGTCGCAAACAGCCTTCTGGACAAAGTGGTTCGGCTCGGCCGTATGGACGTGATCGCGGACTTTGCGAACCCCTTGCCCGCGATCGTTACGGCCAAGCTCCTGGGGGTTCCAGTTGAAGACCATGAGCAGCTCAATCGTTGGGTGCTGGATATTGCGGAAGTGCTGGGGAACTTTCAGCATCATCCCGATCGCGTTGCGGAGATCGTGAAGAGTCTTAGGGACCTACAGCGCTATGTTGCAGACCAGATGCAAAAGCAGCGCGGCCAAGAGACCGGTGGGCTAATTCATGCCTTGATGCAGGCTGAGGTCGAAGGTCAGCAACTTTCGGACGATGAAGTCGTCGCGAATACGATCATCACACTGATCGGCGGTCATGAGACGACAATGAATCTGATTGCGAGCGGCTTCCTGAGTCTGCTGCAGAATCCAGCGTCTATGGAGCAGCTTCGCACGCATCCGGAGATCATTGCGTCTGCGGTGGAAGAGCTGCTTCGCTACGAATCGCCAGTGCAGCACACAGCACGCATTGCGCCAGCGGACACGGAGCTCGGCGGGAGGTTCATTCGTAAGGGGGCGCGTGTGGTTGCGGTGCTGGCTGCAGCAAACCGCGATCCACTTCGATTTCCGGATCCTGACCGCCTGGACCTCACGCGAGTCGACAATCGGCATCTCGCTTTTGGCTGGGCAGCGCACTTCTGCTTTGGTGCACCACTGGCGCGCATGGAAGGGCAAATTGCCTTTACAGAGCTGCTTCAGCGCATAAGGAACCCTGTTCTGACTCGGCAGCCTTTGGAGTGGCGCGACAATGCGGGTCTGCGTGGGCTCACATCCTTGAATATCGAGTTCACGCCTGGAGCGCACTACCAGATGTAGTTGCGGCGAAGGAGTTCGGGATTGGTGGTGTTCAGGGACACTGAAGTGCACCTCCGCTACATGGTCCTCGATGGCATTTTAAAAAGTGTCGGATCCGCGCTGCTTTCCAGAGTGACGGAAGAGGAACGAAAATACGCGAAGACACTGCAGAGATGGGAGGACCAACTGGCCTCCCTGGGGGGCAGAGTTCTCGTCCGCAGCATGCTTTCCGAGCTTGCCGAAGAGCCGAAGACCGGGTGGATGTTCGATCGAACTTCGACAGGCAAGCCCTTCCTCCTTCAGACGTCCGCCATACCGGATCTCCGCTTCAATCTTTCGCATACGCGCGGGCTGGTTGTCGCTGCGGTGACCATTGGTCGCGATGTGGGCGTGGACGCAGAGTTTGTGAGCGATACCATCGACTACCTCGACGTAGCCCGGGCCTACTTCTCTCAGAGCGAACTGGCGATCATCCAAGGAGCTCCCGATGATCGGCAGCGAGAGACCTTTTTCGCCTTGTGGACGGTAAAGGAAGCGTACCTGAAGGCACGCGGCGAGGGCTTGACGGTCGGGCTGTCTGACTTCTCCTGCAGCCTGGAACCGCTGGCGCTTTCTGATTCCGAGCTTCAGCCGGCAGAGCCGGAGTGCTGGTTCTTCTGGCGGGATCGCCCGGGGCCGGAACACCTTGTTGCACTCGCCGCGCGCAAGGCCCCCGGGGAGGCGCTCGTCTGCCGGCCAGCGCAGGTCGCCCTGCGGGATTTACTCTGACGAGAACGCATGAGAGCACTTCATCGGTTGAGTACACAGGCGAGTCTTCGAGGCGCACTCGACGACCAACAAGCGAGAGCGCGTCGTCGGAACTCGACAGCGGCAAGCTCCGTGCTTTGGGAGAAATGCTGGGCAGACCGAACCACGCCTGCCACGTTGCCGGCCGTATGAAGCGATCACAGTGCTCGGTCGCTGGCGTAGTGCTCATGGGCCTCATCTGCCTTCTGTCGCTTCTTCCTCCGAGTGCAAAGTTTGCCCTCCACATGCAGGGTGCGCTTCACCCGTGGCTACATCTCATGGCGTTCCTGGCTGCGGGGTTTCTGCTCACGGTTGCAACATCTTCGGCTAGACAGCGCATTGCGATCCTGATTGCGATCATCGTCCTCGGCTTTGGCACGGAGATCGTGGAGCAGTGGATCAACGCTACGCCACTCGAGACGTCTGATATTTTTGCGGACACAGTTGGCGCGGTGCTTGGCTTGTTGGCTGCGATCTTGATCGCCGAGCAGTGAAATCTAGAACTGCCGTCCTAACCGCAAAAGGGTCACTGCGGTTGGAGCTCGCAGCGACCCTTTGCTTGTTTTGAACCGACTCGCTTCCGAAGATGCGGGTCAGAAGTTTGAGATTGGAGGGGGCAGCCGTTCCCTGGCTGCCCCGACACTACCGCGTTACGACCATGGTCGAAGTGCTTGAACCGAACGTACCGTCTCCTCCATACGTCGAGAGGATCGTGGACGTGCCGGGTAGCATGGCAGACCGCGCGATGTTGAGGGTCGCCACGCCGGAAACCAGCGGCGCGCTCCCCAACGTGGTCTGCCCGTCGTAGAAGAAGACGTACTCCCCGTTGGTGGAAGCAGAGCTGGTGCTGAAGGGCGACAGGGACGCGGTGAACGTGACCTGTGTCGCGCTGCCCCAGCCGTTCAGCACCAGTTTGGTTGCGGGCTTGCTGCTGGGCGGGGTCGTGGGCGGGGTGGGCGGAGGAGTAGGCGGAGGCGTGGGCGGGGTGGGGGGCGTGGGCGGCGCCTGGGGCGTGGTTGTCGACGGCTGCACAAGAACCCCGATCGGGTCATCCGACACGTTTAGGGTGATCTGCTGTCCTGATGTTGTGTACGCAACGGTGCCGCGTGTGTCCAGGTTGATCACCGAAGTGACCTTGAACCCCGTCGGAACGTTGAGGACAACGGACGCGCCTGCTGGCGATCCAAGGCTTGCCCAGCAGGTGTTGGAGCCGGGGCAGCTGCTCAGCTGCCAGAGGGCAACCAGATCCGAGTTGGCAGAAGCGCCGCTCTGTGCACCGACGACGTGCATCAGCGCCAGGGGATAGGTGCCTCCGGTGTAGGTCGCCACCGAAGTGAGGGTCGAGGTTGAATACGAGGTTACCGGCGCGTTGCCAATGCCGGCCAACTCAGTCTGCAGGCCGGAGACAGCCGTGAGGACAGGACGCGGCGTTCCAGGATTGCCTGCTGTGGGAACGGTGTTGCAGCTGCCGTCAGAGTTGGACGCACGGTTGAAGAAACCGAAGTCCTGGCTGCAATCGTACAGATCCATGAAGTCGACAACTTTGACGTTCGCGGCCATGAAGCCGAGGAACTGACGCATGATGTAACGCGCCTGATGGACGTTGTCGCCCCAGGCAAGGCTGAAGCCGGTCTCGCCGACATCAAACGCCAGCTTGAAGGACGGGTTGCTCGCCTGGATACCCAGCGTGCGGATCGGCACTTCCGCGCCGTTGCTGGAACTGAATTTGATGACGTTGCATGCAGTCCAATTGTTCGTGCCGGCCGGAAGGGTCGACAGGCATGGGTAGTTCCACATGTTGTCTTCAGGATCGTTCCCGTAGGGGTGGAAGGTTTCGGCCTGGATTGGGTTGTTGGTCTGAAGGAATGTCTGACCGGTGTACTGCTGCAGACTGCTGGACATCACGGAACTGTCACCCGACTTGTCTGTGCCGGCCCAACTGTAGGTCACACCCGCGCTCGGCGTCGTGGCCTGCAATGCAGCAACGAAGCCCCAGTTCGGTCCATAGATCTGTTCGTTCAGGCCAGGGTTGTTGTCGTAGCAGTCGGCGCGATTGTCCCAGCAGCTATCTGGCCAAGAGGGCTCATTCCACAGTCCAATCCGGCAGGTCACCCCGTTGGCGGCGCACTGGCTTCCGACGAACTTCACATAACCGACGTAGGCCTGGATCGAGGCATCCGACGGCGAGTCGGTGGCGGCGGAAGGATAGAGCTCGCGGTTCACCTTGAGCGCCGTACCTGCAGGCAGCGAAACCTGCAATGCAGAGGAGAGATTGATCGTTGCGCTGCTCGAGCCATTCATGTTGACACTGGTAATCAGCGATCCGGGATAGGAATGCTTGTAGGTGATCTCTCCGTAGTTCGCGGCCCCGTACAGATAGTCATACGGGAACTGGATGGACGAGAGCGTCAGGCCGCCTACCCCTGAGTTGAAGCTGACTTGGACACTGGTCGCACCCACGTTGGCGCTGGAGGATACGGTGAGCGCAAGAATCTGCTGATACGGAGGTCCATAGCTGGCCGTGATGTCTGCAGTGAGACCGTACTGCTTTGCGTTTGCCAGACCCTGAGCGCAGCCGGTCGACAACACATAGCCCTGAGACGTATTGCTGGGCGGAGGCGACTGCAACTCTGAACCGCCACCTCGTCCGCCATAGGCATCGCCCCAGGAGCAGCCAAAGCGCACATTCTTCGCACCAGCCGCGGCGGCTTGTTGGAATTCCCACGGCACGCCAGCGTCAACATTGAAGCCCAACCCTGCAGCGGTTTGGGTCACCGGAATAGCGCCAAGTTGTTGTACAGTAGTGGTTTGAGCTCCTGCTTGCAGACAGGCGCCAATAAAGATAGAGAGAAGTGCGATCTTTCGCAATGGTGTCTCCTTGGGGGATTAAGCCGTGGTTCACGCCACCACCAGCGATGGCGGACGGTGAGGCGGCAAGCGCATTGGCGCAGCAGGGTTCCTGGCTGCGCCCGCAGATGTGTTTTCGCCGGGAGTATTGACTCCCGCGACTAGACGAAAAGGCAGACCTTCAGTTCCCTCCGCGACGGCCTCGGCCGTAGGGTGGTTTGTTGCTGCAGTCTCTGCGAGAGGGTCATGTCAACTTCGGCAGAACTCTCTCTCTTGGCCTGCATTTCGTCGAGGCAACTCGTGGACGGGGATAGGGGTCTCGCTCCCCTGCGGCTTTCGGGTTTCTCCTAAAGCGACTGACCCACAACCAGTAATGCTGCTAGGTTGCACGTCCTCGCGAGCAGGAACCTATGGGCTTCAGCCTGCGAAGCTCCTTCAAGCCGCAGGATGCATCTGCTCAGCATGACCCGGTGGTAACCAACCTTCAGAAGAAAAGGTACCCCAAGGGCTGTTACCCAGATTATAACGGTGGTTTCCGCGTTCTCTAGCGCCTTCACGACAAAAGTTGTATCGAGGCAACCACTTTTTCATAGTTCCGATCCTGGGCCTGCGATGGATGTTGCTCGACTGCGCAGCCTCCTCGCGCTTCTACTCTCCTCACCGAGGGATTCAGACACCCTGGGTGAGGGCTGCATGCCCGCAAGTGGGCAGGCCCGAGTACGCCGGAGGACGCGGGGCGACTCCCCCTATCCAGCGTCCGCGCGAGGCCGCGGTGGTTGTCCTTCAGCAAGGGGCGGCATGGACGGTGGTAATAGCACGTTCGTTCGACGCCGGTATCGACGAGTGCTCACCGGTGCAGCGTACGACATCACCTTGATGTCCCTCGCAATCTAAGCCTTCCTCTTCTCTGTTGTTTAGCGGATGCCAAGTGGTGCGCGCCCTTGCGATGTACGTGCGCGCCGGGAGTGAGCGCTGCGTGTGGTTACCGTTGGTTTCCGGAATAGCACATGCGTCCGATGGCGCATCCCTCAACCCTCATGGGTAATGCCCTTACCACCCCGTGCAATGGTCACCCCCGGACACCCGACGGCATGATCTCCCCATGTCTCGCACGGCTGCACTGACGCCGACTGACATGTAGTTCACAGGCACATGCACGCAGGCGAAGCCTGGCACGGCTCCGCCCTGATTGTGAGGAAGCATGCGATTTCCGGGCCAAAGAGTGGCCAAAGTGGCTCTCTTGTTCCTGGCGCTATGGACCGGACCGCTCTTTGCGCAAGCTTCTCCTTCAAGTCAGCCAGCCGCTTCACTCAAGCAAAACGCCCGCACGCCTCCGTCCGCACAGTCCAATCTGCCAGTCGTGCACATTCGCATCGGCGTGGCTGAGGTGCTGCAAGAGGGAAGTCGGCTCTCTGGAACGATGGTGATCTCTTCTGCAGATCAGTCGATTGCCTATCTTCCAGGTCTGGGTGGACAAGACAACACACTGAGCATCGCAGTACGAGCTAACGAGCGGGGGAGTGAAAAAAAGACATATGAGGTGGAGCTAGGCAGCCCATCGAATCTGCTTTCACTTCTGGGCGGCACATGCTCCGCTTCCATGAACGGATGCGTGGCGGCAAAGCGGTACATCCTGCTCAGCAACGATGGTGATCCGACTCTACTGCGTAACTGGTCCGCTGCCGCGTTCGCAGGCGATCTTCGGAGAACGTCCCGGGCTCCGGGTGCAACAACCCCCGGAGTCGTGCACCGGGAAGCGACTTCAGGCCTTCCGTCGAGCTTCGTTGAGCTGTTTCTGGATGACAGATACCAGGGCTGCTACCAGATCCTGGAGGAACCGGCTGCAGCGGATGCCTCGGCTGGTCTTCTGGAAGTCTCGCTTCGAAACCTTAAGGCGGTGTCCACGGCACGCTCTCCACATCTCCTGTTTCGGAGAACGGATGCTGCCGATCCTGGACCGGAAGCGGAGGCAGTTGTACGCGCTCACGTGAGTGCGGTCGAAGAGGGTTTGTCTTCAGGCCGTACAGGGTGGACTGCTCATCTTGATCAGGGCTCGGCTGTGGATGCTTTCCTGCTGAGCGAAGTGATGGGCCAGGGGTACGCGACATCGAACGGGAGCGGAGCACTGCTGACCCTTACAGCTGATCGATCGCGTTTGCAGGTGGGAGCTCTCCTGGATTTTGGGCACAGCGCGGGAGTCGATCACCAGCTTCATCGCACCGATCCAACGATGCTCGGATTCAACAGCCCGTCGGAGTGGAACCAGCGCCTCTTCGCGGACCAGGCTTTTAGATCAGCCGCAGCGGCACGTTGGAACGATTTGAAGAGTGACGGCACTCTTTGGCAATGGATCAACGCGATCTACGAGCAGTCCCTCCCCATTCAGTCAGGTCGAGAAAACGATGCTCGCAGGTGGCGGGGTCGTGCTTTGTCTAGTGCAATGACCTCGCCAGGTGACGTGGGCCAGGACGATACCAAGGATCTCCTTTCGTGGCTGACGTTGCGCATAGGATATCTGGATGCTCTTTTGAACGGAACGAGCGCCACACGCACAACGATGTTGCCGCCAATCGGTCTGATGATGAAGGGAGCTGCGGTGACACTGTCCGCGAGGGTCACTGGAGGTGACCTGACGGGAGCAGTGACCTTTCGCTGCGGAGCAGACACACTGGGGCAGGGTCAGTTGGACGCAACTGGCCTTGCGACGCTGAACATATCAAACGCACCCTCAACGGGCTGCCTTATCCAGGCAACATACGGCGGAGACAGTACACACGCGATCTCCGCTGCCCTTGATCTCGATCACGTTGAACCCCCTGCACAACCGAGCTCAGCACCGCTTGGAGAAGTAGAGGGCGCTTCCGCCTCCGTCCTGCAACCGGTCCCCGCGGTGCGGGAAGGGAGCACGGCGCGCCTCGCTGCTACGACAGCTTTCTCCAGCGTCTCCTTGGCATCCGACACGGCGGCGTCTTCGACGACTTCGCAGTCCGCGACACAAAACCCGTTCCGCGCCAAGAGCCACGCCACCCCGTCCACCGTAGTGTCTACGGTTGAGAACTTAGGGGCCATACCGGCCACGCAAGCTCTCTCCGGTCTCGGATGGAACCTGAGTCCGGTGAACCCGTGGGAGTTTCAAGCTGCCGCGGCTGCAGGCGCCAAGCATGCTCGCTTCCAGTGCAGCTGGGGTGACGCGTACGGAGGGCACGGCGGTGGCGGCGAACTGCAGTCACCGCCTCCGGGCAATGTGTCGCAGGGATACCAAATGCCCGCTGGATGCGCGCAGGGAATCGCTCTCTCTAAACAGTACGGGTTGAAGCCCACCATTCTTGCCGCGTACGGACCGCCCTTCCAGCAGGTTCTGACGCTCACAGCGAGCGGATCGACACCTGCGGGCTCCACCAGCATTCAGGCCGACCTCTCCGGGAGCGTAAACGGTACGTCACTCAGCACGATTGCTTTTCCCTATGACTACCTCACCGCACCTGCGATCAACGGCTTTCTTAGCCCTGCTCACTCTTACGCCGGGACGCTGATAGCGGGCGTTGCGCTCACGACATCGACCCATGCAACGATCTCTCTCGCGTCAGCGACGCAGGTCGCGGTGCCGGCCGGGACGAAACTCCTGATCAATCGGGTGCTCTATCCTTCTGCGGCAAGTAACACCGCCTCTGACCCCTCGATCCAGGCTTATGTCGGGTTCGTTCGCTTCCTTGGAAATCAGTGCAGTGCGGCCGGCATCGCGTGTGAGATCGAAATCTGGAACGAGCCCGCGTGGCCCGATGAGTGCTGGGACAATCGCAGTGACTGCTTCGATCAGAATCTGAAGCCGAACATGAATGAGCAAAGCTTCGGTCCTAACTGGGGCTTCGTCTCTGCACTTCAGTCTCTGCAACCCATTCCGGGCGTTACGTATAACTGGGCTGGTACCCACAAGAGCGGAGATGGCTCCGTTCTTGGGCCTAATATGCAGCAGTTCGCAGGAACAGCATTTACGCAGCCGGCTTCAGCCATGACCGTGGAGTCGTTCCATCCATATGGGAACAACCCGGAAGACAACATGTGGAACGAGCCTTGCCTGGTTTCGCTCAAGACCACATGGAACTGGACTGCGTGCAACACCATCAGTACGAGCACAAGCAACGCGGATGAGGGTGAAGCTCGTTCGATCCTGGCAAAGCAGACGAACGCAAGCTACGGCATTCAGCACGCGATTACAGAGACGGGCTTCGCTGGCACGGTGGGAGACGACGCTCATAAAGCGCGGTTCAATGTGCGTCAGTTCCTTGGCTTCATGGCTGCCAACGTTCAGTTCGTTGAGTTCTACCGGATGTACGACACCGATGCCACAACAAATTTCAGCTTCATGACCTACACAAACGGCACGCCGAGTGCTCTTCCGACATACACGGCGCTCGCCGGGCTGATGTCTGACCTGGCAGCCGTTCGAAACGCCCCAGCAACCCCCATCTCCTTGGCGACTCTTCCATCTGTGGCAAGCTACAGCGGCACGTATCCCCTGGACATTGAGCATATGGTCGGTGTTCGACCGAACGACTCCGCCAACTCCGATTTCGTCGCCGTGTGGCAGCGGAGCTATGCACCTGCAAATCCAGGGTGGGGAAGCCTGCCGTCTCCGTCACCGGCTCCTCTCACGATGAACATCCCCACGGGGATGAACGTGGCGCAGATCCTGAATCTCTCCTCCAGGGCAACGGTCCCCTTCACGACGTCAGGACAGCAGGTTACCTTCAACGTGTCCGATGATCCGCTGGAAGTGCTTGTTGTTCCCGTGCTCCCGGCCCCGGTGCTTGCGGTGACGCCGGTCGCGATCACCTACGGTGATGCTTCTGCAGCGCTTACTGCAACCGTCAGCTTCACGGGATCCACTGTGCCTACCGGGGTTCTCCAGTTCACCATCGATGCTGGCGCTCCGATACCTGCATCGTGCAGCGGCAACACTTCCCCAGTGACTTGCAGTGCGATCGCTGGTACGGGCTCCCTGGCGACGGGAACCCACGTGTTGGCGGCCAGCATCGCCTCTGACGCGAACTACATTGCTGCTTCAGGAAGTCGCACGCTCGTCGTGTCGAAACAGAACCTCAGCCTCAGTGTGTTGCCTGTCTCCATCGCCTATGGGACAACAGGCGTTAGTCTTTCCGCGAAGGTGAACTTTTCCGGGCCGGCAGCCCCTCTTGGCTCCGTCACTTTCAGCGTTGATGGAGGCAGCGCGATCTCCGCGACTTGCAGTGGCGGTGCGTCTCCACTGACTTGCACTGCCGCGGCGAACACAGCGGGTCTAAGCTCCGGAACCCATACCGTAGTTGCGAGCGTGGCCAGTGACACGAATTATCTCCCGGCCAGTGCAAGTGCGACGCTGACCATTACGCAGTCGAGCGCAACTCTGCTTGTCACGCCAGTCTCGATGAACCTGGGGGCAGCTTCAACAAGCCTCCTGGTCAAGGTGACGTTCTCAGGGACTGCCACACCGACTGGTGCCTTGAGCTTCAGCCTGGATGGGGGCAGTGGTTTTCTGGCCAACTGCAGCGGTAGCGCTTCGCCGATCACGTGTACCGCAACGGCAAACACAGCGAGCCTTACTGTCGGCACCCATTCTCTCGCCGCCAGTCTGGCTGGAGACATAAACTACGGTTCTGCGAGCGCCAGTTCGACCCTCACGGTTGCGCAGTCGAGCTTGAGCCTTGTGGTCTCACCCGGCTCCATCACCTACGGAAGTCCATCGGCCACGCTTTCCGCAAAGGTAAGCTTCGGTACCTCTGCCGTACCTACAGGCACGCTGGCGTTCTCACTCGATGGCGGGAACCCAATCCTTGCGAGTTGCACGGGAAGCACCTCGCCCCTTACCTGCACGGCAACAACCAATGCATCGGCGCTCTCCACTGGAAACCATACCCTCGCCGCGACCATGACTGGCGATGCAAATTACAGCGCCGCCACGGCAGCTTCCACACTTGTCGTTGCGCAGCAAACTCCCACACTGTCCCTCTCACCAAACTCAACAACCTTTGGGAGTTCTTCTGCAGCACTTTCCGCGCAGGTGAACTTCACCGGCGGCACAGCGCCAAAGGGTGCTCTTAGCTTCACCCTAGCCGGGAGCACGGCAGTCGCGGCCACATGCTCCGGGAGTACGCCTCCGCTCGTCTGCACAGCGACGTTGAACACTGCTGGCCTGAGCGCCGGCAGCTACACGGTGACTATCGCTCTGGCCAGCGATAGCAACTACAACGGTGCGACCGCAAGCTCCACGCTGCTCGTTTCTCAGCAGAAACCCACTGTTTCCATCTCGCCTGTCTCGGCTGTGTATGGGACTTCGGGGTTGCTTTCTGCCACGGCCAGTTACGCTGGATCTCCGGCTCCAAGCGGAGCTCTGGTGTTCACGATCGACAGCACAACGCAGATCCCCGCGGCCTGCGCCGGGGCTCATTCGCCCCTGACCTGTACAGCGAACTTTGGTACTTCGAGTCTCGGCGCCGGGACTCACACGCTTGTTGCGAATCTGGCAGGAGACACCGACTACGCTGCCGCGAGCGCCAGCTCTGTACTGACAGTGACTACGCAAAGCGCGATGCTCACCCTTAACACGGTGACCATTCCCTATGGAACGGCGTCAGGGGGCTTGATCGCAAAGCTCGCGTTTGGCGGAGCGTCTGCACCGACAGGGCTGATGAGCTTTGCGATTGACGGAGGAGCCCCGATCACGGCTAGCTGCATAGCAAGCAGCTCACCTTTAACTTGCACAGCGAGTTCCAGCACGGGTGCGCTTATTGCCGGGAACCATCTTCTTACCGCTTCCTTAGCAAGCGATAAGAACTACAACAGCGTGACCGCAAGCTCCACCCTTGTGGTCACCCAGCAAAGTCTCGTACTTTCTGTCTCACCAGTCTCCATCCCCTACGGCGTGGCAAGCACTACGTTGGTTGCCAGGATCAGTTTCAACGGGTCTGTCGTGCCCACCGGCAGCCTGTCCTTCAGCGTGGACGGTGGTGTTCCGATGGCAGCCACTTGCACCGGCAGCACGACAACCCAGGACTGCACTGCCACCGCGAATACCGCTACGCTTGCGGCCGGGAACCACACCCTCGTCGCAAGCTTTGCCGGTGATGTCAACTACAGTGCTGCTACTGCCGGCGCTGCATTCAGCGTTTCACCGCAGAGTCTGACGATCTCCGCAGTACCGACCTCCGTCCCTTACGGAACCTCCTCGGCGACACTCTCTGCAAGGGTCACTTACATTGGATCTATGGCGCCAAGAGGCGCTGTCGTGTTCACGGTCGACGCTGGCGCTCCGATCAGTGCCACATGCACAGGTAGTAGCTCACCGGTAGTCTGCACGGCTTCTGCCAACACACAGTCGATGCCGGCTGGTAGCCACTCCCTGGGCGCGACGATTGCAAGCGATGTCAACTACAACACGGCTACGGCTTCTTCGACCCTTCTCATCACACAGCAGAACCCAACGCTTGCGGTAGGGCCAAACACGATCTCCTACGGAACGGCTTCGACCATGCTGTCCGTCAGCATTTCGTCGACCGGCACAATGGCGCCCACAGGGTCTTTGACCTTTACAGTCGATAACCGCAATCCTGTCCTCGCGAACTGCACGGGCACGGGTTCACTTGTGTTTTGTACCGCAAACGTATCTACGACGGCTCTGGGAGCAGGCAGTCACACAATCAACGCGGCGCTCGCAGCCGATACGAACTATAGCGCGGCGTCTGCGTCTTCCATCCTCACTGTTTCGCCGCAGAATCCGATCCTGTCCGTGGCGCCGATTACCCTTCCGTACGGGGCGGCGACGGCGACGCTCTCCTCAACGGTCACCTTCACGGGACTTGCTCCACCGACCGGCGCCTTGACGTTCACGGTCGACAACGGCTCGCCTGTTGCCGCCAACTGCCTCGCAGGCGGTTTCTCCCTTGTGTGCACTGTTGCGGTGCCAACGACAGCACTTGCTGCCGGCATGCACACAGTTTCGATCAGCGAAGCTGGCGACGCCAACTACAGCACGGCGAACGCCCTTTCCAGCCTAACGTTGCCGCAGGGAAGTCTCGCGCTGATCGTTTCGCCTGTTTCGGCTGTTTATGGGGCTAGCAGCGCGAAGCTTTCCGCAAAGGCTCCCTTCTCGGGTGCAAGTCCAAGTGGCAACATCAGCTTTGCCATTGACGGGGGAAACCCAACTGCAGGTGCCTGCGCGGCAATAAACTCATTGCTGTCCTGCACCGCGACGGTGCCGGTTGGGACGTTGACAGCAGGCAATCACACGATCATCGCCAGCCTGGCCGCTGACCCTAACTACGGCGCAGCCAACGCAAGTGCCACCCTCTTGATCTCGCAAGCGTCTACCTCGCTTACGTTGCCATCCCTTGCCGTCCCGTACGGAACTGGCTCGGTGACATTGTCTGCACAGATGATGTTTACAGGAGTGATCGCGCCCTCTGGTGCGCTGACCTTCAGCCTGGACGGCGGTGCTGCGGTTGGAGTCAACTGCACGAGTGGTGCATCGCCGCTTCTGTGCACTTCTAGCGTTGCAACGACGAAGCTCTCGGCAGGCACTCACACGTTGGTCGCGAGCATGGCCGGAGACGTCAACTACGCTGGGACAAGCGCAAGCTCTTCCCTCACGATCACGCAGGGGACCCTCTCCCTGTCGGTGAGTCCCGTTGCTATCCCGTACGGGACGGCGTGGACAACACTCGCGGCAAAGCTGGTCTTTAACGGACCGGCTGTGCCCTCCAGTGCTGTGCTGTTCAGCATCGACGGCGGCAGTCCGCTACAAGCTGTTTGCTCCGGGGGCGCATCCCCGCTCACATGCACTGCCAACCTTGGGTCCTCAACGTTGGTTGCGGGAAGCCACAGCCTTGCGGTAAGCACTCCTGGGGACAGCAACTACGGCGCGGCCAGCGGCAATGGGTCCTTCACTGTTTCTTCTGCGGATCTGGCTGTCTCAGTTGGCCGGATCTCAATTCCATACGGCACCGCATCAGCGAGCTTGACGGCGACCGTTCGCTTTGTCGGCCCTACAATCCCCAGCGGAGGCCTTTCCTTTACCCTTGACAATGGCCCTGCTGCTGTTGCCGCATGCCTTGGCTCCGGTTCACCCGTGACCTGCGCAGCGGTTGTCCCCACGGCGTCTCTGGACGTTGGTGACCATGTTCTGCTCGCGTCGATCCACGGCGACTCCAACTACAACGGGACTTCTGCCGCTTCCACACTGGTGGTCTCCCAGCAGAACATTGCCGTGACCGTGCTGCCGGTTTCCATAGCGTATGGAACGGCCTCTGCGTCGGTCTCTGCGCTGGTCAGCTTCAACGGGTCGGTTGCACCCACACTTGCTTTCGTCTTCACCCTGGACGGCAGCACGGAGGTTCCTGCAAACTGCAGCGGAACCACCACACCGATCAACTGCAGTGCGACGCTGAATACGGCGAACCTTCAGGGCGGCAGTCACAGCCTCTCCGGCAGCGCTATGGGCAGTCAAAATATTGCGGCCGCGAGTGGGAGTTCCACTCTCTCCGTATCGCGACAGGCTCTCTCTCTCGTGGTTGCGCCCAACACTGTTTCGTACGGAACGCTCCCGACTGTTCTTTCCGCGAAGCTGAGCTTCAGTGGACCGAATGTTCCCAGCGGATCGCTGACGTTCACTCTTGACGGCGCCACTGTAAGCGGCGCGTGTAACGGGACGGCCTCTCCCCTGACCTGCTCGGCTGCTGCAGTGTCAGCGATTCAACTCGCGGTCGGCATGCATACAGTTAGCGCGACGATCGCCGGGGACGCAGACTACAGCGGTGCAACAGGCACCTCGACACTTACCGTTCTGCAGGAAGGGACGTCCACAACGCTAAGCGATAGCGCAGCGACCGTGTCGTCTGGACAAACTCTCACAGTCACGGCCTCGGTCTCAGCGCTCGGCGGGGATATGCCGAGCGGATCCATCACCTTCATGGACGGCACCACGACGCTTGTCACAGAAGCGCTTGCGAACGGCACTGCGGCATTTTCCACCTCTGCCCTGTCGCCCGGAACGCACCATGTGACCGCCGTGTACGCCGGCTCTGCGGACTTTGCTCCAAGCTCCAGCTCCTCCCTTGCTGTGATGGTCGGGTCGCTGGATTTCACGTTTGTCGCCCTCGGGCCGTCCTCGCAGGACGTACTTCGGGGTGGAAACGCAAGCTACAGCATGCGGTTGACACCGCTCTCTGGCCAATACCCGGGCGCCGTGCAACTCTCTGTCACAGGGCTTCCTCCCGGAGTCACCTCCACGCTGACCCCGCAGCTCCTTGACTCCACCGCGGGCGTTCAGACGATCTCCCTTGTGGTGCATGAACCACAGACGGTGGCTGCCACGCGGATACGGCCGGAGAAGAACTCCGCTGCCCTTCTTTGCCTGCTGGGCCTGCCATTGGGAGCACTCTGCCGGTCCCGGAAGCGCGTGGCAGCGTTGGGCTCGAGAACGTTTGCGGCGCTGCTTGCTCTCGTGTTCATCGGCGCCCTCAGCGGATTGACCGGGTGCGGCGGCACCGTGGGTTCCCAGATGCACGCCACGCAGTATCCGGTCACTGTCCAGGCAAGTGCCGGGGGAGTTCAGCATGCTGTCCAGGTACTTCTTAGCGTGGAGTAACAACGAAGCCGCACCGAACCCTGGGCAACTATGGGCCGAATTCTCCTACGGCATCACTCGCTGGGTGTGCCAGGGAGCGTTATCTGCGCAAGAGACGCCGAGCAAGAGGACTTTCGCCTACAAGGTCGCGCCAGGGAATTCTCACACGTTTGAAATGAATTTCACGAGTCAAAACGCTTCAAGATGTGGAATAACTCATACAGCCCAAAGTAAGTTACCGAAAACAAAGGCCTGCAATCAGAGGTCACAACTCTTATGACACTGGCGGCCAGTCTTGCCAGACTATGACGGTTTGTTCTGGACACTGCTCCCACGCGATGGCACAATCACATCATTCACTCGAAATAGAGCTTTCATCTGAAACTACTTGCCGAGCACAAACGGGCTATGGTTGTGGGCTCAGATTATCCTCCTTACTCTTCTTTAACGAACGACGACCCTGTAGTACTCCGTTTCGCTAGTCTGCCTTCCGTGTGGAGCACAGATGATGCAAGTGAGTAGCTTTCGGGGCAGGACATTGAGAATCCGACATGACCTCAACGGACATTACTGCTTCTACCGCAGGCCATGATCATACGCTTGCGTCTGACTCGGGCATATCCATTGGAGATGTGCTGCGGATGCTCAAGGTGCGGGTCTGGTTCATCCTCTTGTTTGGCACCCTTGGCCTGGTCGCTGCGGCGATTTACGTCCACTTCCAGCCTTCGGTTTATGAGGCTTCCGCTACGCTGCGGATTGATCCGGGCAGAGCGGGTTCACTCGGTCTGAGTGATGCGGCAGCCAATCCGAATGCAGATCCGAACGACATTGCGCATACAGCCATCGCGCTGATCAAAAGTGACGGTGTGGCTATCCGGACGCTGAACTCCCTCTCCGATGGGGAGTTTCAGCGCTTTGCTCGACTCAACCGTCCTCGCTTCGACATCAATGTTGACAGCGAGGTGCTGTCCTCCGACGCAGAAAAGCTGATCGGGCAAATTCACCTGAACACCGTCATCGCGCAAGAAGAGGGCACGCAGCTCTTGCAGGTGAAGTTCCGGGATCGTGATCCAGGGGTCTCGGCATCGATCGCCAATCATCTTGTTGCGGCGTATGCGCTCGAGAACTTCAGTAGCCGGGATCGTTCTGTGTCCCAGCTGCAAACCTGGTTGGGCTCCGAGATGAAGACGCTGAAGGATCAGGTCAACACCTCCCAGGAGAAGCTCGCGGCGTTTCAGCAGGCCAACCAGATCATCCCCACGACGGACGCTCGAAACAGCATCACTGATCGGCTCACGCTGCTGAACGACAAGCTTACAGAGGCGCAGGCCAATCGCATCGCGAAGGAAGCCCAGATGCGGGCGGCGCTGACGGGGGATCCGGCGACCCTGGCGTCGCTCTTTCCCAATCCCAAGTTGCAGGCCTTGCAGACGGAGCAGGGCACTCTCTACTCGCAGTATGCACAGCTCTCAACAAAGTTCGGCCCTAAGTATCTTCCCCTCGTGGAGATGAAGAAGCAGCTCCAGCTGATTGATTCCGAGATCGCAGGCAGCGTTGAAGCTGTAAGGAGCCAGCTCAAGCAGGAATACAGTGCGGCCGTCAACACGCAAGGCATGTTGCAGGAGCAGTACAACCAGCAAACCAAGCTGGCCTATGCGCTCAACCGCAACCAGGCGCAGTATGCCGAGCTTCAAGCCGAAGTGACCTCGAGCCGTGAGCTGTACGAGACCCTGCAGCGAAAGCTGCAGCAAGCCGCTGTCGACACGCAGGTCAACGCCATCGAAACGGTCGTCGTCGACAAGGCACGCGCGCCCATCTTCCCCGTCGAGCCAAAGAGGGGACTGATGATCCTGAGCGGCCTCATCCTCGGGTTGTTTTCGGGTATTGCGGCGGCCTTTGCAGTCGAGTCCGCGTCAGGTCTGGTTCGTACGCCGGAACAGGTCGAGAGGGCGATCGGATACCGCGTCCTCGCCACCGTTCCGCAGGACACCTTGAAGCGGAAAGGTGCTTTAGCCCAAAAGGTAAGTGGCAGCGAGAGCGCCGAGTTGGTGACCTTCGACAACCCTCTGTCTCAAAGCGCGGAATCCTACCGCATCCTTCGGCACTCGTTGTTGTCCTCTCGCCCAGGAGGCGCGAAGACGATTCTGTTTACGAGCGCACTTCCTGGGGACGGAGCGACTACGGCCGTGGCAAACTTTGCGGTCAGCCTGGCGCAGACAGGAGCGCGGGTGCTGGTGGTGGATGCCGATCTGCGCAAGCCGGGTCTGCACGAGCGGTTTGGTGCGGAGGATGAGGTCGGTCTCGGAAATTACCTTTCCGGCAACACGCGCGTTCTCTTCACCAAGCAGCCGCTTGAGAGTCTGGGAAACTTATCGCTCGTAACCTCCGGTGAACGTCCTGCTCTGCCTTCCGAGAGTCTGGCATCGGAGAGCTTCCGAAATTTTCCCAAGAAGCTGGAAAGCTCGTACGACTACATCCTGATCAAGTCCGCTCCGCTGCTTATGGTCAGCGATGGTCTTCCTCTCGCACACTGGGCGGACTGCACCGTGGTGGTGGCACAGTATGGCGTGACTGGTCTGGAAGCATTGTCGGCCGTCAAGAGATTGCTGAGCCAGAGCCATGCCCGAGTCGCAGGCGTTGTGCTCCTGGGGACCCCCGCTACCATGGGACTGTACGCCGGCCGCGACATCTCGAGAGAGGGTTACTATGCGTAATCTGGCCTTCCAAATCCTTTCCCCAAGGAGCTTCCTTGCTCTCGCCCTCGTCGCTGCGAGCCTGGCGGCTTCTGGAACGAGTGCCCAAACACCGGAAGGCAGCGACAAGCCGTCGCCACGGCTGAACGCGCTCCCACAGATGTCGAAAACGATGCAAATCGGCCCCGGTGACCTGATTGACGTAGAAGTGTTCAACACGCCCGAGCTCTCGGGCAAGCACCAGGTCAGCCAGAGCGGCAAGATACGTATCGCTGGATCCGGCGACATCGATGTCGACGGGATGAGCACGCTGGAGGCTGCTGCTGAGATTGAGCATCGCCTCAAGAGCGCCGAGCTCATGCTTGAACCCCAGGTCACCGTGCTTGTGCAAGAGCATGCAAGCCGGCAAGTCAGCATCTTGGGAGAGGTCAATCACCCGGGAACTTACTCTCTCCAAGGCTGGCCCTCTCTCTCCAGTGGCCTTGCGGCTGCCGGAGGTGTTACGCCCAAAGAAGGCTCGACGATCGCGATCACGCACCGCGGCGACCCCGGTAATCCCCTCATCGTTCGTGTTACCGGGACTGCCTCGGACACCAGTCAGGCGGGCATCCTGCTCAGGGATTCGGATGTTGTCACCGTCTCTGAAGCCGGGCAGATCTATGTGGTCGGGGATGTAACGAGACCAGGCGAGTTCTTCCTGCGGAACGGCCGTCCTCTGACCGCGCTGGAGGCACTCGCCATGGCGGAGGGCTTGAAGGATAATGCTCGTCCTGAAAAAGCGTCCATCATTCGTTCTCACGGCAGGTCTGCTGAGACGATCCCTGTGAATCTTGCGCGCGTTCAGAGAAACGAGGCGCCTGACCTTGTTCTGGAGCCGTCAGACATCCTGGTCATTCCGCATAGCGGTTACAAGCAGTTTCAAGCCACGGTTCTCCCAAGTCTCACAGGTGCCGCGGCCAACGCCCTTGCCCTTGCCCTCGTGAATCGCTAAGCGCCAGGCATGCGAGACGCAACGATACGCAATCTCGATAAGGGCGTCGTGCCCGAACTGTACCTTTGGTGCGGCGCACTCGTACTCATTGCGTCACTGTTCGTTGTTCTGGTGCACGGGCAGTTTCATCTACTCGCTGCCATCATCCTGGGCAGCATGCTTTTCGCAATTTCACGAAGAGATCCGGCAACGGCGATCGTGTTTACCTTCGCTTACCTGTTCCTGATGGGTGACATGCGCCGCATCCTTGCGATTGCGGCACCGCAACCGGCGTTTGATCCCCTTCTGCTCATCGGGCCGGGTATGGCGGCGCTCTTGGCTGTGCCTGGCTTCTACCACCTCAAGCTTCGTGACAACTTGTCCAAAGGAATGCTCGCGCTGCTGGTGATCATGGCGCTCGAGATCTTCAACCCGAGCCAGGGCAGCCTCGCCGTCGGCTTCTCTGGCGCCTTCTTCTACATCGTTCCTGTTTTGTGGTTCTGGGTGGGTCGCAGCTTTGCCTCCCCTGCGCTTGTTGAGCGAATCCTCTACCACGTGCTGCTGCCGTTGTCCGTTCTTGCAGCCCTGTTCGGTCTTTACCAGACCTTTTTCGGATTCTTGCCTTACCAGCAACTTTGGGTCAACTCAGCCACAAGAGTTCTCACATCGCTCTATGTCGGCTCTTCGATCCGGCCGTTCGGATTCTCGATCTCGCCTGCAGAATACGCAACCCTCCTTGAGTTCGGTCTACTTGTCACCGTAGCTGCTCTGTTTGCGCGTCAGCGGGCCTGGATTGTCTTTCTGCCGCTGCTCGCCATGGCTCTCATCCTCGAATCGAGTCGCGGTTTCGTTGTCGCGGCGACGTTTGCCCTTTCGGTCGTTTGGGTCATGCGGCGAGGGCAGAAGCTTCGCCCGGCAACCGTTGTCACGATGCTTGCGTTCGGAGTTTTGTCATTGGTGTTCCTGTCCACCATTGCTGCAAGATTCTCCTCGCCAGAGACCCCAGCCTCACGTCACAATACAGCGGCCCAGAACGAACTTGCACACCAGCTCGGTGGATTAGCCCATCCCTTCGACGCGAAGTACTCCACGGCAGGAACTCATGCCGCGATGGTGACCTCCGCCCTGACGAACGCAATCACGCATCCGCTGGGCTCGGGGTTGGGCTACACGACCTTTGCCGCAGAAAAAATCAACGGCTCATCGAAGACTCAAGGGAGTTCGGAGCTTGACCTCAGCGACATGTTTGTTGCCCTCGGCGTGGTCGGCGGCCTGGTGTATCTGAGTATCGGGTTCATGGTTCTTCTTCGCGTTCTCAAGAACGTTCCGCTGGTTCCCCTACGCATCAGTCTGTGTGTTCTCGCTCTGGCGATCGCAACCTTTGGGCATTGGCTTGTAGGTGGCCAATACTCCACGTCGTCGCTGATGTTCTTCCTGTTTGGTTCCCTGGTGTATCGGGTAGGGCCGGGAGAGCGGCCCGTCGGAAGCTTATGAGGTCAAGAACGGCCAAGGGGAACTCAGGTTATCTGCCCACTCTGGATGGTTGGCGTGCCCTCGCCATCGTCAGCGTTATCCTGACGCACGATTCCCTACATAGTTTCCGAAGATTTAACGATGGTTGGTTTTACCAGAATGGCGGAGCAGGTGTGGACCTGTTCTTCGCCATCAGCGGGTGTTTGATCTGCTCCCGGCTTTTGGAAGAGGAGCACCTCAAAGGATCGATATCGCTCCGCAACTTCTATGTGCGCCGATGCTTCCGGATTCTTCCCCCGGCACTAACGTATCTTGTGGTGATTTCTGCGCTCGCGGCCGTGCACCTGATCGTGGTGTACCCGAAAGAAGTGCTCAGTTCGCTGATCTTCCTGCGGAACTACCCTCGTCCTTTCGGAATCGATAACAGGTCTCCGGCCGCCTGGTTTACGTCGCACTTCTGGTCGCTCTCAATCGAAGAGCACTTTTATCTCCTCCTTCCCGGATTCCTGGTGTTCTTGCGAGGGCGCGCAAGGTTTTTGTCTCTGTCACTTCTTGCACTGCTGGTTATGGGTTTCAGAGCGTTTGAACTGATGCATCGTCCATACAACCACGTCATGTTCCATACCGAGATCCGTCTCGACGCGCTGCTGATCCCGGCCCTGTTGACGATAGCCCTGCGCACGTGGCCATCACGCTATCGGATCGCAGCAGCACTCCGCTTTTGGCCATTGGCGTTCCTTGCGGCCATCGCACTGCTTACGGTGAGACAGCCATCCTTTTGGGGGCTCACTCTCGTCGTGTTTCTCATGCCATGCGTTGTGATGGGCAGCGTGCTGCATGCCGATAACCCCTTCGGCCGGCTTCTGGAAAGCGCCCCGCTTAGGTTTGTCGGCAGGATTTCGTATAGCCTTTATCTGTGGCAAATGCTGTTCTTCGTTGGACACCAGTATCGACACACCCCCCTCGGTTTGCTCGAGAGGTGGCCAGGTAATTGGATCGCCACAATTGCTTTTGCCTTGGCCAGCTACAAGCTAGTCGAGCTCCCAATGATCCAGCTGGGACACAGAGTCGCTCCCTCCACCACGCCCGGTCGGCAGGACATTGGCAGGCCGCTGGTCAGCCCCGATGCCGTGGTTGTTCCAGCTTTCGGCACCATAGAATCCAACTAGGGAAAGATCGCAACTGGGCGCAACACTCAGGACACTAAATTGGTAAACAGCTTCATATATTCTTGTGCGACCACGGCCGGCTGAAAGGCCTTCAAATGTTCAGGCCCCTTGGAGGTGAGATCCTCCCGCAGAGAAGCGTCGGAGAGAACTCTCTTCAAGGCGCCCGCAAGAGCGACAGCATCTCCGTTCGGGAATAGCAGCCCACATGGGCCAACAGCATCCGGCAGCCCTCCGCCGGACGAGGCGACCACGGCGCAGCCCGAAGCCACTCCCTCCAGTGCCACCACGCCGAAAGGTTCGGCCCAGAGCGAAGGAATGGCCATGATGCGATGCCTCGCAACCACTTCGCCACGTCCCTTGCGGAGAGCGCCTGCGAACTCGATCTGCTCGCCGAGCCCGAACTCCCCTGTCATGCTCTCGAGCTTCTTGCGCTCCGGTCCGTCACCGATGATCGTGAGCGAGGGACAAAGGCCCATCTGCTTTAGTTCAGCCATGGCCCGGATCAACACGTCGCAGCCCTTGTCGGAGACAAGTCTGCCAAGAAAAACAATGTCCTTGTCCCTTTGCTGATCACGAAGCCCGTCAAACTCCACAGCGTCGAAGGGATTCCCAATGGTCACCGAGGGTACCGGCAGTGCTTGCGCAATGGCTCGGCTGATTGCCACGTTGTGGCAGGCGCGTACGGCCAGAAGCTGAATGTAGTTCTCCCAGCCTCGAGTTCCATCGGGTCGCCGCATCCAGCTCGCATGAGTGACAACGATTGGTTTCCTGAGGTCGAGTACCGGGAGGAGGGTCCGTAGAGAGATGAGGTTCTGCAGAATGACATCTGAACGCGACGCCAGTTTGCGGAGCGCGCCGAGTGATGGTTGGCGGACGACCTCGTAGGGGAACTCTGAGCTTGGCCCGGGCGTCGTGGTGATGACAGTAACCTGTGCGCCCGCTTTGGTGAATTCCTCTGCGAGTAGCTGGGAGACGGTCTCCACACCGCCAACGCTTGGCGCAAACCAGTGAGAGGAAAGCAAAATGCGCATCGCCGGGTCCGGTCCTTGTGCTCTGTCGGGCTCATTGGTTCGCTAGGACCAAAGCGCGATGGACAGAGAAGAATGCTTTTTGGAGGTAAACCGATCCTAGACGAGAAGCAGCAATGGAGCTACTGATCTTTAGGCACATCCCGACGTGCGATTGGGATCCACCCAGCTGCGCTTAAACTGGAGGAAAGCATCAACAGACCTGACGAGCCGCTATCTGGGTAGCTTCCCCGTTCATGCGTTCCTGTATTTTCTGGAGGTCTCTTGAGGATTGTCCGCTCGTCAGTTCAGCTGCTCGCCGCGAACCTACGAACGATCTCGCAGTTCTTCGCGGCGCAGGGGCTGACGATGCTCGGCAATCTCCTGTATGGGATCTTCTGCGTTCGCCTTCTCTCCCCCTCTGAGTATGCGAAGTTTGTCGTGATCTTTGGCGTCCAGGCGACCATGGTCATCCTGATGGATGTGAACTTCTCTGGAACGCTGATTCCGCTGATTGGCGACCGCACCGATGACCGCAAGCTGATCGCCGACTACGTCGCTTCGCTTCGATACCTTGCAGATTGCCTCTTCGGGTTGGTGGGTGTGATCGCCGCGTTTGTGTTTCCGTGGCTCGTCCGTAATCGGGGGTGGAACCGGCACACAGAGTGGCAGATGATCGCGATTCTGCTGGTTGCTTGCTGGTTCCTGCGCCTCAGTGGGGCCTATGGTGCTGTGCTCATTCTGCTGCGAGACCGCACAAACTGGTACCGCGGACAGATGATCTCGAGCTTTGGAACGTTGGCCCTCCTCTTTGTGTTGTGGGCCGCTCACTGGCTGAACGGGCTGACTGCCATCATGCTCAACGTGGCAGGCATGGTCTTCGTAGGGTCGTTCTATTTCCTTCGGGCGCGCACGCTGCTTGGAGTCAAGGGTCGACAGAGCGCCGACAAGCGACGCGCCATCATTCGCCTTGCCCTTCCCAACATTCCGCAGTCTGTCTTCTTCGCGCTGCAAGGCCAGATCGCCCTGTTTCTGATCGCCATCTTTGGCAGAACAATGAGCGTCGCAAGTGTCGGTGCGCTCGGCCGGCTTGGTCAGCTGTTTGCGCTTCCCATGCAGATGAATCCGCTGATCCTCTCGCCGCATTTCGCCAGGCTGCCACGCGCACGCCTCGCCAAGAGCTATTCGATGGTTCTGCTGATTGCGGGGCTCGCCACGTTGACGCTGGCCGTAACGGCATCGCGGGTACCCGACCTCTTCTTGTGGGTTCTTGGCCCCAAGTACCACGATCTGCGAACTGAAGTTGTTCTGGTCATTGCGGCTGGTGGCATAGCGTACTTCAGCGACGTCCTTTGGACGATCCATTCAGCTCGCCGCTTTGTGTACTGGACCAATAACATCCTGAACATCGTCCTGCTACTCATCGTTCAGGTCATGTTCATCATGCGCGCGGATCTCTCCAAGGTACGTACCGTTCTATGGTTGAACTTCGCGACAAATGTCGTTTCGCTGCTGGTCAACGCGCTCACTGGGATCTACGGTTTTATCAAGGGACCCAGGATGGTGGAAGAGGTTCCGGAGACTTCAGCGTCTGCACTGGAAGCAGAAGCGTACCTCGAGCAGATTACGATCGCTTCAGAGTGAGATTTACTGGGCCGGCTTGGTTTCTTGGAGATGTGGCAAACCTGATGGACCTGCTATGCAGCAGCCGTTGCTCTCTGAAACCAGCGCCTCAAGAACGACAGTCCGATCAGCAGGAGGTGATACGCACCTCGAGGCCGCAAGCGATCGCGGATGCGGTAATCCCTCGAAAGGAAGATCGTCAGCGCTCGTTCAGGCTCATTCAAACGAGCAAAACCAGAGGTTGCCGCCGGCGCCAAAGTCTTCAGTGCCTGGCTCTTCGCTTCGTAGGCCGCAGGCGGAACTTCCGCGCCCTCGATGGCCTGATAAGCGAAGGGTTCCAGGTAGGTTCGCTTTGTTATGGAGTCCTCAGACAGCCGGTACATCGCCGTGTACTCATCGACATACCAGATGGCTTTGGCCGACAGGCAGAGCCTCAGGCCGAAGTCCGTGTCACAGGCCTCGCCAACCTCGCTCGGCGGACGGTAGCGAATCCCGCGTGCCACCTCTGCGCGGACCATGTAGCCGTTGTTCGGAAACATCCGCGCCAAGCCCGAGATTGCCGGAACTGTTTGTTTCCCGGCATTCTCCGGGACGCGCTGATAGGTTGCGTTCAGCCTGTCTGACTCCCCATGGATCACTTGGCCTTGAGGGTTCGTGACGTATTGCTTCCCAAACGCGGCCGTCAGGTCAGGTGCTTCATCCCAGCATTTCACCAGATGTTCCAATGCGTTCGGCAGCAGCATGTCGTCATCGTGCAGCAGAACCAGCAGATCTCCCCTGGCCCGATCAAACAGCGAGTTTACATTTGCAGCCTGTCCCAACGACGGGCGATTGTGCCGGTATGAGATCACACCGGGATGACGAGCCTCAAACTCCAGCACAACCTGTTTTGCGGCATCGTCAGGCGAGTCGTCACCAACAAGGACCTCTATGTTCGGGTAGCTCTGGTTTACACAAGAGTGGAGGGCATCGCGCAACGGTCCCGGCCTCTTATAGGCCGGTATACAGATCGAGATAAGTTGCGTCATGGTACCCCGCCCTGATCTCTCCAGCCTTGTGCGACAGCGCCAAGAGTGTCGCGCATGGCAGCAAATCGCCCGCGTGACGCTACGTAGAAAGATAGTGTCCTTGTGCTGCGCTCATGGTAAACAAGCCTTAGTCATTTGCCTAGTACCAATGACGTAAATGCCCTTGAACGGATTACCTAAGTTTCGATCAAAAACTAACCCGCCCTCACTGTGGTGATCTACACTCAGAGGCGACCCGCGATGAAACTAACCGTTGTCATCCCCAGCTACAATCGGCCAACGGATCTTCAACGTTGCCTGAGTGGACTCGCTGGCCAGCGTAGATTGCCGGATCAGGTTGTTGTCGTCCTCCGTAGGGAAGACGATCGATCCCAGGCAGTTGTTGCAAGCTGGGTGGAACAACTGCCCGTGGAAGTCTGTTTCGTTAGCGTCCCCGGAGTGGTGCAGGCTCTGAATGTCGCTCTCGATCGTGTATCCGGGGATGTCGTTACGATCACGGATGATGACACCTACGCTCTCGATGACTGGTTGGAACGCATCGAAGCGCACTTTGAACAAGCTCCCAATCTGGGCGGCCTGGGCGGCCGCGATCTGATTCATGAGAACGGCGAGATCCTTCCCGCGACCGGACAGGTTGTAGGGCGCATTCTCACGTTCGGTCGACTGGTAGGGAACCATCACTGCGGGAGTGGCGAAGCACGGGATGTAGATCACCTGAAGGGCGTGAATATGAGCTGGCGCGTTGCCGCCATCCGCGGCAAGAGGTTCGATGAAAGTCTGCGCGGCGATGGAGCACAGGTCTACTTCGAACTGGCGTTCAGTCTGGATGTGCAACGAAGTGGCTGGCGTCTGGTCTATGACCCCAATCTGCAGGTGCATCACTACCTTGCGAAGCGCTTTGACAACGACGTGCGCGGGAATCCCGATCTCCTTGCTTTGGAAAATGCCGCGTACAACCTACACGTTTCCCTACGTCGCTATCTGGCCAGAGGTCCGCGCCGGGTCATCACTCTCTTCTGGGTCTACGCCGTGGGTGGCTTTGGTCATCCCGGCGTTCTGCGTGGACTTTGGTTCCGCCTCACGGGAAACGAACGTGGGCGTCATATCAGGAGCGTCACTGCCAAGGCCTGGCGAGAGGCGAAGGAAACCTGTGCCGGCAGCAAGCAAGCGAGTTACATCTAGACCTAAGTAACACAATCTCGTAACTGAAAAGGTGCATTTCAAGTCATTCGGGTCCAAGGAAGGCTTTTGGACTTCCTTTCTACACGTAAGAGACACCGCGAGCCGGGGAAAGGAGAAGAGACGTTTGCAGGAGAGTCAAGCGCGACACCTTGTTCTTGTTTCACATCAGTTCAGCCACAACGATGGGCAGGGCCGCGTGAACTACGAGGTGGCCCTAAGAGCTCTCCAGCGCAATTACCGCGTCACGATCCTTGCCACCCAGTGTGCACAAGAGCTGTTGCAACACCCGAATGCCACTCACGTCCCGGTAGCGAATGGTACGTTGCCGACAGCAATGCTGCGCAATCTGGCGTTTGCCAACAGCACGGCTCGGTGGCTCCGGAAACACCGCAACGGAAGTGATCTCGTCCTTGCAAATGGCTTCATCACCTGGGAACCTGCCAATGTTAACGTTGCACACTTTGTGCACACTGCCTGGGAGAGCAATCCAAGCTTTCCCTTCAAAGGCCTGCGCCCCTATTCTCTTTACCAACGGATGTATACGGCTCTGAACGCTCGGTGGGAGAAGCCGGCATTTCGAAACGCGCAGAAAGTGATCGCCGTTTCGGACGTCATCGCACAGGAGGTCCAATCCCTGGGCGTGCCAGCCGAGCGCATCGTCACCATACCGAATGGCGTCGATACGGAGCAGTTCCAGCCCGGGGCAAAGGAACGGCAGAGCTTCGGGCTTCCACCCGAGTGCTTCCTGGCGCTGTTTGCAGGGGATATCAAAGTTCCGCGAAAGAACCTGGAGACAGTTCTCAAGGCCATGCAGCACGTTCCTGAACTGCATCTCGCCGTTGCCGGAGCCACGGAAGGGAGCCCGTCCCCGGATGTTGCCCGTGAACTTGGAGTAGCGGATCGGGTGCACTTCCTCGGCAAAGTCACAGAGATGGCCGCACTGATGCGATCGGCGGATCTGTTTGTTTTTCCCTCCCGGTACGAACCCTTCGGCCTGGTTGTGACGGAGGCCATGGCGTCCGGTGTGCCCGTGATTGTCTCCCGATGTTCAGGTGCAGCCGACTTTGTCGGCGATGGAGGCATCCTGCTGAATGATCCGAATGACTTCATGCGTCTGGCGGAAGTCATGAATCAATTAAGAGTTGACGCAGACACACGAGCGAAGATGTCTAGAGCAGGTCGGATGCGGGCTCTGCAAATGCAGTGGTCGACGATGGCGGATGCTTACTTGCAGGTTTTCGAGGAAGTCTATCGTTCCCTGGCAGTCCAGTTGTCTGGAAGAAAATAGACTCAGCAATCCTGCTTTGAAGTATATTGAGACCACCGGCAGCTAGAGTTAAGCGTAGCCAATCATTGGGTCGGCCGCGCTCCTGTGCAATCAGTTCGCCCGGAATTCCTGGATTAACTCAACCGTAATGTAGGTTGCAGTCGTGTCCCGTCATTAGTAACAAGGGCTAAGTAACTTAGGGCTAATACGTCCTCTTTGTTGAGGCACGCGTTGGTGGCCTGCTCTTTGGAGCATCTTCTCGCCGAAAGACTTGAACACTTCCTTGCTATGAACATCGTCATCATTAACGACAACGCGCAGATCAACGGAGGGGCAACGAAGATTGCCATCCTGAGCGCGCGCGACCTCGCGGACCAGGGGCACATGGTGTACTTCCTCACCGCCGTGCTTCCGATTGGCCGGGAACTGCAAGGGCATCCTCGGATCGAAGTCGTATGTTCGGGCCAGTTCGAAATACTGAACGATCCCAATCGCGGGAGGGCCTTCGCACAAGGGTGGTGGAACCCCAAGGCACGTCGAACCGCAAAGGAACTCTTTTCCAGGCTGGAGCCGGAAAACACGGTTGTTCACCTCCACCTATGGGCCAAGGCTCTCTCCTCCAGCGTTGTGCGCCAGGCTGTGCGATCCGGATTTCGGGTCCTCTGTACCCTTCATGACTTCTTGCTGGCTTGCCCTACAGGAACGCTCTTCCAGCACGGAAGGCAGGCCATCTGCCACCTCAAACCGATGAGCCCTTCATGTATCTCCTGCAACTGCGATACGCGCAACTACGGGCACAAGCTTTGGAGAGTCGGACGGCAGGTGGTGCAGCGCGAGTTTGGGCTCTTGCCATCCGGCATCACGGCGTACATCGCGCACTCCGCTTTGGTGGCTGAGGTGATGACGACGTATCTGCCTGCGAGCTCTACTGTTCACCAGATCCCTGCGTACATCGAGAGCACCCCCTCCGCTCCCGCGTCTCCCGCGGACTACCACCGCTTCATCTACCTGGGACGTCTTGTGCGTGAGAAAGGCGTTCTTCTCGCGGCACGCGCCTGCAAGGCAGAGAACCTGCCCATCACCTTCGCCGGTTCCGGAGAGTTGGCGGACGAGATCGCAGCGATCTACCCGGCAGCTACGCTCACGGGGTGGCTGGACCATGAGAGCAGTCTGGCTCAGCTTCGCCAAAGCCGCGCCTTGATCTTCCCCTCTCTCTGGTACGAGACGTTCGGGCTAGTGGTCCTTGAGGCAGCGGCGAACGGGATTCCAAGCATCGTGCCGGATACGAGCGCGGCTCGCGAACTGGTGATCGATGGCGTAACCGGGCTGCACTTCAAGAATGGAAGCGAGGAAGACCTCAGGGCGAAATTGCGCGCCTTGAGGGACCCGGTAACAGCAGCACGCCTCGGCCGCGAGGCGCATACCCGGTTCTGGCAAAGCAACTTTGCGTCAGGTACCGCCCACCTTCGGGCTCTGGAAAAGATCTACCAATCCACACTGGAGGGTACGCATGCTCGCACGCAAAGAATTCCAAACTCCGCAGTCCAGGGAGTCGCATGAGGGAACTCGCCTAGTGTCTAACTCAGAGCGCAAGCCAATGCGCGTGCTGCAGATCATTGAAGCAACGCTGGGTGGAACCCTGCGTTACTTGGAAAACATTGCCGCGGCGACGGAGAACGCAGGTCTGGAGCTTGGCCTGGCGTATGGAACCCACCGCGCCGATTCCCGCCTCGTTCCTCTTCTATCCAAGGTGGAAGCATCCGGATGGCGCACCTACAAGGTAGACATGCGGCGTGAACTGGAACCGATGCGCGACCTGAGGGCAATGTTCTCTTTGCGCAAGGTCATTCGCGGCTTTCAGCCCGACATCATTCACTGTCATAGTTCCAAGGGGGGAGCGCTCGGGCGCGTGGCGTCCCTGCTTCAGAAACACGGTCCGGTTCGCCTCTATACCCCGAATGCCCTGGCCGTTCCGATGGGCAAGCAGTACCTCAAAATTGAGCAGTTGCTGAGCCGTGTCACGGACAGCTTCGTTGCCGTATCCGACAGCGAGCGTGCAGAGATGGAAAGCTTCGGTCTCCACCGTCATGCGTCCATTGACGTGGTCTATCCCCTGATCGACTCCGAGTTCTTCGCTCCGATCTCGCGTGATGCGGCACGCAAGGCGCTTCGCCTGAGTGATGCACCGTTGATCCTTGGGATCGGTCGGTTGGCACCACAGAAAGACCCTGGTGCCTTTGTCGAGATTGTAGGACGAGTTCACGCACACCTTCCGGAGATTCGGGCAGTTTGGCTGGGATCCGGGGATGGTGAAGCATCATTCCGCGACGAGATTGCCCGGGCAAATCTTCAGGATGTGATTCACCTTGTGCCCTGGCAACATGATGTCCGCAACTACATTGCAGCGGCGAACGTCCTCTTGAGTACTTCTCAATTTGAGAGCTTCGGATATATGGTCGCAGAGGCCCTTTCGATGGCAATCCCCGCCGTGGCTACGGATGTGACCGGCACGTGTGACATCATGCGTGACGATCTGCGGGAATGGCTCTACACCAAACGGGACTTCGATCGCGCAACAACGCTGTTGTGCGAACTTCTCCGGGATCCGCAGCGAGCGGACAAGATTGGACGTGAAGCCCGCGAAGCTGTCGTGCGACGCTTCAGTGCGGAGCAGATGCGACATGCGCTGTTGCATGCCTACAGCAAGGCTCTGCGCCCCTCCGCTCCGCAGCCGTCACAACGGCTTCGGACGACACTCAATCGTGCCCTGTCGGAAGATCTGCCGAGCGGTCAGCGCGCTCTATTATCCCTACGCTAAGCTCCCGGAGATCGCAGATTGATGTTGGACTTTCTTCGGCTTCGTTCCCGGTCCGGCACGTACCGCCTTGCCGTTCTCCTTTATCTTTTCGTCGCAGTGTTTTCTGGACTCGGATTGCTGGGCAAAGCGTCGCTCATCACGCACCTGCTTCCGGTTCCTCGTGTGTTGGTCTATCCGGCCGTTTTGATCTTTATCTTGCTGCCACTCGGCTGGCCACTCGCGCTCAGGGCGCGTCGCTTTGTCGCCCCATTCGTCTGCCTCGGCATTCTCTGTGCTTCCGTGCTGATCTACCCACGGATGCAGGCATTGCAGCAGAGGACGGGACGCGGCTCTGATCAGCCAGATTGCGTCATCGTTGCAGCCAAGGGGATGGCGGCCGCGGAGTGGCCCTACGACACAGCCAAGCTCTGGACGCATGACCCCATGAGTTGCGGTCCTGGTTGGGTGCTGATGCAGACGCCCGCTATCGTTACCGTGGGATACCGTTGGAATCTCGTGGCGCTCTGGCTCGTGGCGCTGCTCTTGCTGCGATCTGTTCTGGCCTACGAGGCTGTCGCTGGTCTGCTCACGCTCGTGGGCTTGTCCGCTGTGACCTGGGTCACGGCAAGCGACGGTTCGGACTTCCTTCCTTTCGGGATCCTGCTGGCGGCTCTGTTCCTCGTCGTTCAGAGATCTTCGCGCTTCTCCGTTGTAGTTCTGGTCCTTGTCACGCTCGTCATTCAGTTTCGCTTTCCGATGTTGATACTGCCGATTCTCTTTTTCCCGTACAGGCGGATCCGCGAAGCGGTGATCGTCTCGTGCGTTGCGTTCTGCTTTCAGATCTTCTTCCTTCTTTGGCAGCCACAGGCGTACATCGCTGGCGGTCCGTTGCATCTGCTGTACAAGCTGACGCACACGCACCTTCTGGCGGTCTCGCGCTGGTCCGCGACGATGGAGGTAAGTGCCGTCTTTGCGCTCATGGTCTCTGCGGCCCTGCTCGTGCGGCGGTTCATCAAGAGTCCGTGGATCGCATTTGCATATGTACTGGCCCTCACTGTGTTGCCCGCGATCTCCGACCTAGTGCACAAACGTCACGAGTTCGGCTCACTTTTGAGCGCGTTCGGGATCTGGGAAGGCGCGAACTGGATGAGCGGATGTCTCCCGCTGGCCGCTCTCTTCCTGCTCCTGAGCGCCTCCCGCAGCAACAAAGCGTTCGCCCCGGCTCTCGGGATGGCAGCGGACGAAGCTTCCATGCCGCCATTCAGCGCGGTTGGCACTGAGGCTTAGGTCACTTGCCGATGCAGAACCTGGAGAAGATCTGGGCAAGGATGTCATCGGCTGTTGTGGTCCCGGTGAGTGCGTCGAGGGCGCGGAGCGCGCTGTGAAGGTCCATGAGGAGGATTTCGTGTGGATGCCCGGCGCGGTTCGCTTCGGCTGCTCCGTCTAGAGCAGTCATCGCGGCGAGTACGGATTCATACTGCCTGCGATTGTTCAGGGCGCCGGACTCTGCGGCCCCGGCGCCTGCATTGAGCTGGGCGAGGATCGCGCTCCTGAGCTCGTCGAAGCCGCTCCCGGTGAGGGCTGAGACAGAGAGGACCTCCCCGACGGCGGCGGAGATCTGGGGACTTGGCCGTTCGGACTGAGCGCGCACGAGATCGATCTTGTTTTCGACCAGCAAATGCGGACGGCCGTACAGGCTTCGTGCGAGCTCTTCTTCCTCGATTGCCAGTGGAGCGGTGGCGTCGTGGATGAGCAGCACGAGGTCAGCGTCGGCGAGGCTTTCGCGGGAGCGTTCGATGCCCTGCCGCTCCGCCTCGTCGAGGGGTGGGTCGGCTCCAAGGCGCAGGCCGGCTGTGTCGACCAGGCGGATGGGGATGCCGTTCAGAGCCCAGGTCTCTTCCAGGGTGTCGCGGGTTGTGCCCGCGACGGGCGTGACGATGGCGCGGGGCCGCTCGAGAAGGCGGTTGAAGAGTGAGCTTTTTCCCGCATTGGGCCGGCCGACGAGGGCGAGCGAGGCCCCGTTTCGCAGCAAAGCCCCGGCGCGGAAGCTTCGCGACAGCTCGGATAGGGCCCTGTGGACGCTTGTGACCTCGGCGGCTATGTGATCCGGGGCGACTACGTCCACGTCGTCGAGTTCACCCGACGCGAAGTCCATTCCGGCCTCGAGCAGGGCGATCAGGTGCAGAAGTTGGCCTTTGATCGGCGCCAGGCGACGGCTGAGCGCGCCGCCAAGTTGTTGCGCGGCGGCCCGCGCCTGCTCCAGCGTGTGGGCGGCGATGAGGTCGTGAACTGCTTCCGCCTCGGTCAGGTCAAGCCTGCCGGAGAGGAAGGCGCGCTGCGTGAACTCGCCTGGCTGGGCCAGCCGTGCGCCGTGCTGCAGCGCGGAATCCAGGATGGCGTCGAGGATCACAGGGGCGCCATGGGCGGCGATTTCAACGACGTGATCGCCGGTATAGGAGTTGGGAGCAAGAAACGCCGTGATCACCGCTTCGTCCAGCGCCGGCGCCTGCAGGGGGTCCTCGGCGCGCGGGTCGAGCACCCGAACGAAGCGGGCGCGAGCGTGCTCCAGTGGCGCGGTCAGACGGACGAGCGACGGAGCGATGGACAGGGCCTCGGGGCCACTCAGGCGGACGATCCCGATGCCTCCCCGGCCAGGGGGTGTCGAGATGGCGGCGATCGTGTCCGGGGAAAACGCTTCCGGCATGGTCTTCAGAATCGCACAGGCTGACGTCCGTTCCGCCCGGACAAGCCTCCGCTGCGGGCCAAAACATTTCACCTGTGGCGCGAAGTATGTTTCGGCACGTATGATGCTGACCGTTAGCCGAACGCACATCACTTCTGGAACGGCCACCCGACGATGAACGTCCTTGCCTTATTTGCGACTACGCAGTTGACCCACCTTACGCCGGTCGACATTCTCATTTTGGTGCTCTACTTCTGCGTTGTGCTCTTCATTGGCTTCTACGTGAAGGGCTCAACCAACACCAGCGAAGAGTTTTTTTTGGCTGGGCGCGAAATGAGCGCCTGGATCGCCGGCCTGAGTTTCGTGTCGGCGAACCTGGGCTCGCTGGAGCTGATGGGATGGGCCGGATCGGCGTACCAGTACGGCATCCTGGCGATGCACTGGTATTGGATCGGCGCGATCCCCGCGATGCTCTTCCTGGGCATTGTGATGATGCCCTTCTATTACATCTCGAAGACGCACTCTGTGCCTGGCTACCTGCAACTGCGCTACGGCGAGGGCGCCCGGGGTCTGGCCGCCGGCAGCTTCGGGTTCATGACGATCCTGATGTCGGGCGTGAATATGTACGCCATGGCCGTGGTGATGCAGACGGTACTCGGCTGGAACATGACGTTTTCCATCTGGGTCGGCGCGGCCACCGTGGCTATCTACGTGATGCTGGGCGGGCTGCGCTCGGCCATCATCAATGAGGTGCTGCAGTTCATCCTGATCTGGGCTGGAGCTGCGCTGATTCCCATCCTCGGGCTGATCGAGGCGGGCGGCTGGACCAACCTGAAGGCGCAGATCGCGCACAACGTTGGATCCAATGACTACACCCATCTCTGGTCGAACCTGGGGCACTTCAAAGACAACCCGATGGGCATCAACTGGGTCGGCATCGTGTTTGGCCTGGGCGCGATCATCAGCTTTGGTTACTGGACGACCGACTTTCTGGTAGTGCAGCGCGTCCTGAGCGCCAACAATCTCCGCGCCGCGAAGATGGCTCCGGTGATTGGCGCGGCGTTCAAGATGGCCGTGCCGCTCATCGTGATCCTGCCCGGGTTGATCGCCCTGGGCATCACGGACCCGATCACCCATCACCAGGTCTACCAGTTGGTTCCCGCGGATGTCGGCAAGGTCACCGGTCAGCACACCTATGACCAGGTGCTGCCGCTGATGCTGATTCGATATTGCGGGCCAGGGCTGCTGGGCCTTGGAATCACCGCGCTGGTGGCTGGCTTCATGAGCGGCATGGCCGGCAACGTCTCGGCCTTTTCGACCGTGTGGACCTACGATATCTACGGCGCGTACATCAACAAGCGCGCCAACGATAAGCACTACGTGGCGATGGGGCGTTGGTCGACCGTGGTCGGCATGCTGATCTCCATCGGCACGGCGTACCTGGTGGCGCACGCGGCGTCCATCATGGATTACGTGCAGGCGCTGTTCAGCTTCTTTATCGCGCCGTTGTTCGGCACCGTCATCCTGGGCATGCTCTGGAAGCGGGCGACCAGGGCGGGCGGCTTCTGGGGACTGCTGGCGGGGACTGTGTCTTCAGTTTCGATGTTCGTTTACACGAGCACCGGCACGACAGCGCACAAGGCCATCGCCTTGTCACATATCGCGCTTTCCCCCGATGCGCAGCCCATGGCTGAGAACATGTTCCGCGCCCTGTGGAGCTGGATCATCTGCGTGGTCGTCACGGTCTTGGTCAGTTTCGTGACAAAGCCCAAGACGGATGCAGAGCTGAACGGCTTGGTTTACGGGGCGACGGTCATCCCCGATGACGGCACGCGCGGTCTATGGGAGAAGCCGGCATTCTGGGCGGTCATTGTTGCCCTGGTCTTCGTTGGGTTGAACATTCTCTTCAGGTAACACGGCCTGAGCGCCGATCAGCAAGAAAAGGAGGCCGGGATGGCTGAAGGTACAGGACGGGGCGATGCGCTTTCGATCTGGTTTTTCGTCGGCATTATGACGCTGGCGTACGGGGTGGTTCTGCTGCCCTATGGCGCGTATGAGTGGATGGGCGGCCACGAGGCGCCCACGGTGCTCAATAACCTGCACCCGACGTTTTGGTGGGGGTTGCTGCTGGTGATCTTTGGGGGTTTCTACACGTTCAAGTTCCGTCCGCGGCCGGGTGACGAGAACAAGGTGTAGCAATGACCGTGTTTTTAATACGCTTTTAAAACCCAGCACTACATCCTTTTGCATTCCGCACGCCGCCGATCTACGAAATTCTGTAGATCGGCGGCACTTTTTGTCCTACTTTTGTCCTATTTCGTCACTCCTTCAGTTTGGCCTGTCACTTGCTAGTGTCAGGACAAACCTACCCGTCAGGTGTGGACAGTTCAGGAGGCCAGGTCATTCTGGTCGTATGGCGAGGTAGGGCACAAGGAGCAGGCAACGTGAAAGATGTTCTCTCCCTTTCTCGCAAGCTGATTGTTGGCGCAGGTTTGTTTGGGGTGGCGGCTACGCTTGCTCCGTTTGCAGCAGCACAGCAGAACAGTTCCGTCAGCGGCGGTCTCGCTGGTTATGTGAAGGATCCCACCGGTGCCGCGGTTCCCAATGCGAAGGTCAGCCTCAAGGGGCCGCAGCAGACCTTGGCGCTGACGACAGACGCACAAGGGCGGTATGAGGCGCGCGGCCTCCCCCCCGGCATGTATCAGTTGACGGTGACGGCCACTGGGTTCTCGACCCAGGTGTCGAAGGACAATGAAGTCACGATCGACCACACTTCGAGCCTCGATCTCACCCTGTCACTGGGTCAGGAGACTACGACGGTCGAGGTTGAAGGCGGAGCGACCCAGATCGACACGGAAGATACGTCGGTCAATACGCAGCTTTCCAATACCTTTCTTGAGCAGCTTCCCCTGCCGCGCAACGTGGCGGGTGCTTTCTATGTTGCGCCGGGCGTGACCTCGGGCGGTGGTACCGGTTCGTCGAACCCCTCCATCGGCGGGTCCAGCGGCCTGGAGAACAACTACACGGCTGACGGCGTCACCATCACCGACCAGGCGTACGGCGGGTTGGGTGTCTACACGCCCCAGTACGGCTCGCTCGGCACCGGCATCAACACGACCTTCATCAAGGAAGTCGATGTCAAAACAATCGCGTTCGAACCCAAGTATGGCCAGGGCGACGGCGGCATCGTCGAGATCGTAACCAAAGCCGGCTCGAATCAGTACCACGGCTCGGTCGGCTTCTACATTACGCCCCAGGGCGCCTTTGCCCGGCAGCGCCAACTCGCGGACTTCGGCTATGTGGTTACCACTCCGCCGCTGCTGCTCACGACGCCGCAGTACGAGGCGGCCGCCCAGTTTGGCGGATACATCCTCAAGGACAAGTTGTTCTTCTTCGGCGCGTTTGACCCGACGCTGAACCGTAACGAGTACCTCCCGAACCCGGCGGCTCCACTCTTCTCGAAGGGGGAGCGCTTCCTCAGCACAACCGCCCTCAGTTGGTCGGGTAAGCTCACCTACACACCGTTCAGCTCCAGTGTGGTCGAGTTGTCCTCCTACGGTGATCCGTCGAAGCGCAACGTTGGCCCAGGGTGCGCGCCAGGCAGCATCACTTGCGTTAACTTTTCTGGCCCCAGCTACAGCAGTGTGAGCGATTCCTATAACTTCGGGACGCGAAACTCCATTGCGCGCGTCGATTCGGCTCTGTGGAAGGGCGTCACTGGCTCGCTCGGTTATTACTACAGCACCGAGCACTTCGCGGACACCCCCTCGCTGAACGCATATTCCGTGAGCAGCAGGGCTGCGCAGCCGTACACAACCTACGGCTTTGGCACGTATTACCAGACCCGCGATACCAACTACGCCATCCAGGCTGAGCTGCAGGGGTCGGGTAACTTTCTTGGCAAGCACACCGGGTCGATCGGCTACTTCTACAATCACGTCGACTTCCAGAACGCAACTCTCCGCACCGGCGCAAACTTCAACATCCCAAACACAAATGCCGCCGGCGCGAGCATCAACGTGCCGTCCGCAGCGGTTGGTAAAGCTTCCAATGCGACCTATTACCTGCTCCGTGCGGATGGACCCAAGAAAGCCGCGGACTTCGCTGTACACAACGGAAACGTAGGGTGCACGTACTGCGCCAACTTCAATGGAGACCAGGTCTACCTGCAGCAGATTCGCGGTACCTGGAATGGTTCATACGTCAGCGCCATCGATCGGTACCATGCGGCCTACGGCAACGAGGTCTACTCTCCCAACCGTTACGTGACCATCAACGCGGGCTTGCGCTGGGAGCAGCAGGCCTACGGGGGATCCCTGCTCACGTATCACTGGCAGGATAACTGGTCGCCGCGTCTCGGCATCACGGTGGATCCACTTGGAGATCGAAAGTCCAAGGTGTTCTTTGCCTATTCCAGGTACCAGAACCCACTTCCGCTCGACGCTGCAGTCCGGCAGCTTGGCAACGAGCAGGACGACACCAGCTTCTACTTCGCTCCAATCACGGACTCGGCGAACAACGTCGTTCTCGATGCAAATGGCTCTGCCCAGCCGGACTACGCGAAGGGCGCTCTGAATGCCACGACACTGTGCACATCCGCGGCGTGCACGAAGCAAGGAACCTTCTCCCAACCTAACTTCGCCTCCTCAACGGGTGAAGGCATTATCCCTGGCACGAAGATGGAGTACGCCAACGAGTACGTCCTTGGTGTCGAGCGTGAACTGAAACCCGGCATGGTCGCCAAAATGCGCTACGTCGACCGCCACTTCGGACGCATTGTCGAGGACATTGGGTCGCAATCACCGGAGGATGCGGCGGTGCTGACCTCTCCCTACGCCGGCGGCATTGCCAATGTCTCTGCGGGGACCGATCTCTTCAAGAATGAGACTGAGGTGACCTACACCCCGGCGCAGTTCGCGGCTGTGAACGGCGGCCGGAATCCAGGCCAGGTGACGCCGGCCACTTACGTGGCACCCGCTGCAGGCTGTACCTATGACAACGACACCTCCGTGCAGAACGGCGGATTCTTCCAGCATTTCGACGGCTCGCCCTATAGCGGCGCCTGCGTGACAAACGCCACCACCGCCGACACACTCGGTGCAGACGGCAAACCGGACGGCTTCGCCGACCCGCGGCGTCATTACCAGGCGTTTGAGGTTGAGCTTGACCGGAACTTCCGAAACCATTGGCAGGCGCGCATCAATTATCGCTTTGCCAAGCTCTTCGGAAACTACGAAGGTTTCTACCGTAACGATAACGCCCAGTCGGACCCGGGCATCAGCTCGCTTTTCGACTTCACGCAAGGAGCCATCGGCCTCCTGGGAGATCAGTTCCGCCGTGGTTATTTGCCGTCTGATCGGCGCAACGTGGCCAACGCGTTGATCTCTTACACCTTCTCCAAGGACACGCCCTATTTCGGACGCCTCAATGGAGTGAGTGTGGGTACCTACATCCACGGGCTCTCCGGTGTGCCACTCAGCGCGTTCCAGAGCCACCCGGTGTACCAGAATGTCGGTGAGATCCCGGTTGGCGGTCGCGGCACCGTCGGCACAACCGCCTACAACCTGTATGCCGACGCCAACGTCGCGGACACCTTCACCGTCAAGGAGAAGTACTCGATCCGCGCCGCCTTCGACGGCTTCAACATCACCAACAGCCAGCCGGAGGTGAATCGTAATCAGAACCTCGATACGGCACCCGGTTCGCCCAACGCTGACTACAACAAGCCCAGCAGCTTTGTGCAGGCGTTCCATGGGCGCTTCTCCTTGGAGCTGAGCTTCTAGTCGTACGAACGCAGTCGCTACAATGGCAGGAGGGGACATTGTTCCTCTCCTGCCATTTTTTGGGGGTTAGGTTGTTGCGCACGTTTCGCTCTTGGGTGGCACTTTCGGTGTTGTTTGGTCTGTTTTGCGCGTCGCGGCCGGTTTGGGCCATCAGCGCCAAACAGCTGCCGCCAACCTATCGAAAGTGGCTGGAAGAGGATGTCGCTTACATCAGCACCCAGGCGGAGCGGCAGGAATTCCTGAAGCTGACCACCAACGATCAGCGGGACCACTATATTGAGCAGTTCTGGGAGTCGCGGAATCCTACGCCGCACAGTCCCATCAACACTTTCAAAGAAGAGCACTACCGCCGCTTGGCGTATGTCCGTTCACATTTTGGCGATGAGCGCTACGACGATGGCTGGCGTACGGATATGGGGCAGGTGTACATCACCCTGGGGCAGCCGCAGCAGCGCGGGCAGTTCCATATGGGCATCTCCACCAGGCCTGTCGAGATATGGTTCTACCAATCGCCGTCCCCGGCCTTGCCTCCGTACTTCAATCTGGTCTTCTACAAGCGCAGCGAGGCTGATCCCTACACCCTCTATTCGCCCAGGCAGGACGGGCCTACCCGAATCGTTACCAACGATCTCCACGATGACGTGCAGGCACTTCACGTCATTGATCAGTCCATGGGATCGGAGGCGGCGCACACCATGATCAGCCTCATTCCTGGGGAGCCCACGGACCTTAAGAATCCGCAGCCAACGGCGCTCTCGGACAATCTCCTGGACGAGGTGCGGAACCTGCCTGAGCAGCGTCTGGAGCGAGACCGGATCGCGCGGCAAAGGGCTGCAAGTAGCGAGAAGGTCACTGTAAGCATTTTCAACGCGCAGAACAGGGCGGATCTGGGGAGCGTTGTTCTGCGGGGCAAAGATGGGGAGCAGACGGTCCATGTACTGTTTCGGGAGCGAATGCCCGACCCGGACCTGATTGGGACGCTCCCTGACGGTCGGCTGGGATACAACCTCAGCCTGCGCATGCGGGTCATGAGCACGGACGGGAAGGCGATCTACGAGAGGCGCCAGACGCTCACCGGCGGAGTGTCAGAGGCGGCAGCAAAGGCAGCCAGAGAGAAGATCTTTGCGGCAGAGGGCCGCTTGCCGTTGGTCCCGGGTGGGTATGTCGTGGAGGCTACGTTAACGAATCAGCTGACGCATAGTTCTCTGCGGAACGAAGCCACTGTCCGGGTCACTGATGCCGAGGGGGATGGCTTGGGCATCTCCGGCCTGATGGCTTATCGCGGGTCGCCGGTTCGTGACATGGGCGGGCAGCTTCCTTTTTCGATTGCAGGGGTGCGTTTTCCTCCACGCGGAGAAGAAGCGGTGGATATGCGGGTTGGAGAGAACCTCCCGCTGGCGTTCCAGATTTGGCTGGGCGGCCCGCAAAAGGCGGGAGATGCGGGCCCTGGCACGGTGCACGCACACTATGTTGTGGCACCGTTGTCGGACTCCGGGGACGCGAGCCGTCGCCTCGAAGAGGATGAGGACATCGGGGTGAAGGATGTTGATCGGGCCGGGAATCTGCTGACCGGGCACAAGCTGCAGACTACCAATTTGCCCGCCGGGACGTACCGCCTCATGGTCAAGCTGACGCAGCCGGGGCGGAGCGGGGCGGCGTTTTCGTCGATGACAGTGCACGTTGTACCCTCGCCGCAACCGGTAGAGATGTGGTCGGCATTCAGCGAGGAGCAGCAGGAGCCATTGTGGCAGGACAGCCTCTTCCGCGGCATCTCCGCGGAGGTGCAGGGGGACGCGACGCGGGCGGCGGCCTGCTTCAAGCTGGCGTTGCAGGAGAACCCTGATTCGACCGAGGCGCGTACGCGGCTGCAGAGCATCGAGAAGAAGGTTGCGCAGCAAACGCCTGCCGCACGGTAGGAGCGGTGTGGCCTCTTGCCGCTGCGCGCTGAGATCTAGACAACGGCCTGTCCAGCGTCGGGAAGTGATGGTCGGGTGAAGACGCAAAAGACAACGGCCGCCCTGAGGCGGCCGTTGTCTTTTGTGAGTGAACTGCGACTACTTGAGACCGCGGATGAAGGTGTTCTCGAGCAGTTCCTGCTTGCCGGAGCGGGGTTGCGGGTTGAGATTGCCCTTCTCGGCTTTGTCGGCAATCTGCTCCAGCGTCAGTTTGCCGGAGAGGATGTCCTGGTACTCCGGCTTCGCCCAGCCCGCGTAGCGGTTGCGGATGACGTCCTTCAGCGTGCCCTGCTCCCACATCTTTGCGGCGAGGAGGAAGGCGTGGGCGCATAGATCGGCGCCACCGATGTGGGCGTAGATGAGGTCTTCCGCATCGATGGACTGGCGGCGGATCTTGGCATCGAAGTTCATTCCGCCCAACCCCAGGCCGCCATTGCGGATGACGTGGTACATGGATAACGTCATGGAGTAAAGGTCATTGGGGAACTGGTCGGTGTCCCAGCCGAGGAGCGGGTCGCCGCGGTTAATGTCGAGCGAGCCGAGGATGCCCAGGTCAGCCGCAGTAGCAATCTCGTGCTCGAAGCTGTGGCCTGCGAGCAGTGCATGGTTGGCTTCGAGGTTGACCTTCACCTCGTTCTCGAGCCCGTGCTTTTTCAGGAAGCCGTAAACGGTGGCGGTATCGAAGTCGTACTGGTGAGCGGTGGGTTCCTTGGGCTTTGGTTCAAGGAGGATCTGGCCCTTGAAGCCGATCTTGTGCTTGTAGTCGACCACCAGTTGGAGCAAGCGCGCGAACTGCTCGAGTTCCTGCTTCATATCGGTGTTGAGCAGGGTTTCGTAGCCTTCGCGGCCGCCCCAGAGGACGTAGTTCGAGCCGCCGAGTTGCACGGTGACGTCCATGCAGTGCTTGATGGTGGTGGCGGACCAGAGAAAGACTTCCGGGTCAGGGTTGGTGGCGGCGCCGGACATGAAGCGCGGGTGCGAGAAGAGATTTGCAGTGGCCCAAAGCAGCCGGGTGCTGGACGACTCATGCTTGCCCTGCAGGTAATCCGCAATGGTGTGCAGGTTCTTGAGGGTCTCGCCGAGGGACTGGCCTTCGTCGACGATGTCGCGGTCGTGGAAGCAATAGAAGGGCAGGTCCAGGACGCGGCAGAGGTCGAAGGCTGCGTCGGCTTTGGCCTTGGCGTTCGCCATCGGGTCGGAGCCGGTCATCCAGGGACGGATGATGGTGGCGCTGCCGAAGGGATCGCTGCCGCTCATGGCGAGTGAGTGCCAATACGCGACGGCCAGGCGAAGGTGTTCTTTCAGGGGCTTGCCGAGCACGGTCTTGTCGGCGTCGTACCACTGGTAGCTGAGGGGGTTGGTACTGTCAGGTCCCTCGTACTTAACTGTCGGGAACTTGCTAAAGATTGTTTCACTCACGCGGAGGCCTCCGGAAGATGCACCTAAGAAGATACAGCCTCTCACCAGAGCGTGTCGCGGCCCCCATCCGGGTTTAAGAGAATCCTTTATTTCGAGTGTCGACGTTGCCGTGCGGCGGCGACCGGCGGGACCGTACCAGCTTTGGTCGAGGTCGGTTGCGGGGGCTATTCCGTGACAGCTCTTAGCTGTGGCCGGAGTGATACGGATGTCCGGCGAGGATGCTAAGGGCGCGGTAAAGCTGCTCGGCGAGTACGGCCAGCGCGAGTTCGTGTGGCAGCGTGATTGCACCAAGGGAGAGCCGAAGGGCGGCGCGGCTCCACGCCGCCGCGGACCAGCCATCCGCTGGTCCGATCGCAAAAACGATCTGCTGCGACCCACTGTCACGCAGGCGGCCCAGGCGGTCGGCGATGGCTTCGGAGGTTAGGGCATCGCCGCGGCTGTCCAGCAGGATGAGGGTCACAGGGGAGCGGCCGGCGGCTTTGTCCAGAGAGGAAAGCAGCGAGCTTTCTGATTCATACGCAGCGGCCTGCACCGCGGTATAGCGACCTGCCCGCTTCAGGTACTCGTCCAAAAGTGCCTGGGCGGGAGCCGACTTCAGGCGTTGGCGGCGCGGAGTGACGTACGCGATCTCAATCCGCATAGCCTACCCTTCGACCGTCGATGCTCCTGGGGGTGGCAGTTCGGTGCAGGAGCAGCGCCCAGTTTGTTGAGCTAGCCGCGAGCTGGGCCTGTCGTCTTCTTGGCGCTTCGCTTCGTTGCTGCGGTCTTGGCCGTGGTCTTGGCCGTGGTCTTGGACGCGGTTTTGGCAGCACCCTTGGCGGGGCTCTTGGCTGACGGGCGCTTTGCGGGTGCTTTTTTGCTGGTCTCGGCCTTCGTCGCTGATTTTTTAGGAGTCGCTTTCCTGGCTGCCTTCTTGGGCGCGATGGAAACCTTGGTGGACTTCTTCACGGCCGGCCGTTTTGCTTCGATTGCTGACTTAATCTCGGAGTTCAGTTCGCCAACGCTGAGGGTCGTTGCGGACTTCCGCAGCCGTTCCAGGCCGTAGAAGGCGCGCTTCTCGGGGAGGAAGACGTGGACGATGAAGTCGACGTAGTCCATCAGGATCCACTCACCCTGCCGGCGGCCTTCGACGGAGTTCGGGTAGTTGCCGAACTCGCGCTTCAGGCGGATTTCAATTTCGTCCGTAATCGCGACCGTCTGCCGGTCATTGGTGCCGGTGCAGATCAGGAAGTAGTCGGTCAGACCGCTTTCTGCGGGGTCGAGAGCGAGGATGCGAATGTCCTCGGCCTTCTTGTCTTCGCAAGCGGCGGCGGCAACCGCCAGCATTTGGTTTACCTCAACGGAAGCCATCAATCTCCTTTGCCACATTATGGTAGCGCAGGTGAATGATAAGGAGCGCCGGCAGGGCCGGAGGCGCGTATTGTCGGGAGAGGAATGACGCAGAGCTTGAACATGTGGCGAAGGCCGCTGGTGGTGGGGGCCTCGGGCCAACTGGGCGTCGAACTGTGCCGCGCACTGGAAGAAAGTGGATCCGGGGAGGTTGTTCGTAGCGGGCGGCTGCCTGCACCTGGTGGGCTCGTGCTCGATCTGGCCAAGATCATGACCCTGGACGATGCGGCTGCTGCGCTGGGGCCGATAAAGCCGGATCTAATCTTGTGCGCGGGGGCCATGACCTTCGTGGACGGGTGCGAGGAGCGTCCGGAGGAGGCGTCCCGGATTAATACATACGGCCCCTCGGCATTGGCTGCCTATGCACACAGTCGTGGGATTCCGTTCGTGTACTTTTCGTCGGACTATGTCTTCGGGGGAGGTGCGGAACGCCCGGGACCGTACGCAGAGGATGCCGAACCGAGTCCGCTGAGCGTGTACGGACGGACCAAACTTGAGGGGGAGCGAGCGGTGATGCGGGTCCATCCGGAAGCGGTAGTCCTGCGTACCAGTTGGGTGTATGGGCCGGATGCTGCGGGCAAAAACTTCATCTCGTCCCTGCTGCGACTGCTGCGGGCGGGTGAGCGGGTGCGTGTGCCCTCGGACCAGATCTCTACTCCGACCTATAACCGGGACCTTGCTCGTGTGACGCTGGCGCTGGCTGGGTCAGGGAGTCACGGGGTGGTGCATGTCACCGGCCCTGAACTGATGAGCCGTCTTGATCTGGGTCAGGCAGTCGCGCGTTTCTTCGGATTGGATGGCGGGCTGGTGGAAGGCGTACCGACTGCCGGCCTGGGACAGCGGGCACAGCGGCCCTTGCGCTCCGGCCTGATCAGCCGGCGGTTGCAGGGAATCGATGCACAAGGGCGGATGAGGACGTTGCGCGAAGGATTGGAAGAGACTGCGGCGAGTCTGCGGATCTGACCTGGCCGTGACGAGAATGGCGACGGATCAACGTTGCAAGCAGGGTGGCCGAGCTTTCCGGGGCCCGGGTCTTCTATGCTTGCGGCAGAATGGGCAGGGGTTTCGCGCTGGATGGCACTGGACGTGTGGGAGATCCTGGATGTAGGCAGCATCTGGATGCGGGAGTTCGCCTCCGCAATGGCCCGGGTGCAGCCGGTGGTTGCGTGGTGGCCGGAGATGCGGACTTTCGGTGCCGTCCAGGGTTGGGAGCGCGAAGAGGCCATCGCGGAGCCCGCGCTGACGGTCCGCCGGTACCCGTTGCAGCGGGGCTATGCGCGCACGCCGTTGCAACAGATTTTGCCCTTCCACATCGCTTTGCTGAAGCGCCTGCGGGCGCATTGCAGGGATGAGCGGGACGCGGTTTTGCTTTGTTCTACACCCTTCTATGCTCCCGTTGCGGAGCGATGGAAGGGACCGGTGGTGTACTACGTCACCGATCTGACGGCCGGGTATGCAAGCGTCAATAGCGACCAGGTGAAGGCGCTGGACCGTCGCCTGTGCAAGGTCGCGACGGCGGTCTGCGCGAATTCGCAGCGGCTGGTGGAGTACCTGGAGCGTGATGCGGGATGCGCGTCGGCGAAGATTACCGTGGTTCCGAATGCCACCCGGGAGAGCAACATCGCGCGGGCGCCGCTGCTCGAGCCCGGGCCGTTGCCGGCCGAGGTGGAGCATCTACAGAGGCCGATTGCCGGGGTGATCGGGAACCTGTCCGGGAACACGGACTGGCTCCTGCTAGCGCCCGTGGTGGAGGCGACACCCTGGTTGACGTGGCTCTTTGTTGGGCCAATGCAGCGGATCCGGGACAAGGCACAGGAAACGGCGCGGGCGGGTTTGATGGACAATCCGCGGGTTCATTTTGTTGGGTCAAAGCCCTACGGAGAACTGCAGGCGTTTGCCCGTGCGTTCGATGTGGCAGTGCTGCCGTACTTGAAGACGGAGCCTACGTATTCGGGAAGCTCTACGCGGTTCTATGAGCACCTGGCGGCGTGCCGGCCCATGCTGGCGACGCGAGGATTTGCGGAACTGCTGGAGAAGCCCCCGCTGCTGGAGCTGGTGGACACGCCGGAGGAGATGCTGGCGGGGATGGATCGGCTGCGAACGATGGGGTTCCGTGACGGGCTGGAGACGGCGCGGTGGGAGGCCAGCCGGCATGGTACGTGGGAGGAGCGGGTGAGGATGGTGGTTGGGGCGCTGGAGCGAGGGATCTCGAGTAGCAGCAGTTAGGGCTGGGCGGAGCCGGTGGGTTGCGGGGTGGCGATACGGCGACCGGACCAGCGCAGGATGGGCAGCAGGCTGGAGTATTCATCGGTCCATAGCTTGACGGCGGGAACGGTTGAGATTGGGTGAGCCCCGGCCGCCACGAGGTCCGGCTGTTCGAGGAGGCTGGTGCGCTCGCAGAGGAGAACCCAGGAGGCGAGTGACTCGCCGCGGCTGCTGTCGGGGGCACTGTCGACTTCGGCGGCGACCAGCGGCGGGGTGGGGCCGTTTCGGGTGGATTCGGCGAGGCGGGCGAGTACGGGGGCGAGGTCGAGATACTGGTTCGAGATGTGGAAGGCGAGCACACCGCCGGGGGCGAGCTGGCGGCGGTAGAGGGTGAGGGCCTCGCGGGTGAGCAGGTGGGTGGGGATGCTGTCGCCGCTGAAGGCGTCGATGACGAGGACGTCGAAGCCTTGGGGAGGCTCGGCCGCGAGGGATAGGCGGGCATCGCCGGGAACGAGGGTGACTGCCGCCGGGGTGTCGCGGGTGTAGGTGAAAAGGTGCTGGGCGACGTCAAGGACAAGCGGGTTGATGTCGTAGAAACGGATTCTGTCGCCGGGGCGGCCGTAGGCGGCGAGCGTTCCGGCGCCGAGGCCGATGACGCCGATGCGGCGTGGGTGCGTAGGGTCGCAGCAGTGATCCAGCGCCAGGCCTACGCCGCTGTCCGGCGCGTAGTAGGTGAGCGGCGTGCGGTGGAAGGCGTCGCTGAACCATTGCATGCCGTGCTGGATGTTGCCGTTGTAGAGTGTGCGCGACAGGAAGGCCTGTGGGGGTGTCTGGGTCTGCTTCACGCGTAACGAGCCGTAGAAGTTGCGGGCGCGAAAGAGTGCGTCATGCGTGTAGGCGTTGTGCAGGATGACCAGCAGTGAGAGGCCGAGCGCGGTGCCTGCGGACCACAGTACGCGTTGCGCCCAGCCTTCTTGCCAGGTGACCCAGAGGACGAGCGCAGCGGTGAGCAGGAAGGAGGCAGGGAGGTCGAAGTTGGAGTCGGAGATGAGTGGACTGAGGATGGCGACGGCCAGGGTGCCGATCGCGCCGCCCCCCGCGATGCAGAGGTAGTAACCGGCGCTGGCCATGGCTTGTTGTGGGCGGAGGGTGAAGAGCTCAGCGTGGCAGAACCAGGCGGCAAGGATCAGTTCGATGGTGTAGAGGCCGATGCTGAGGCCGATGGGGATGTTCATCCCAGTCTGGGCGAGGAAGTAGCCGAGCGCGAACAGCATCACCGCGAGAAGACGAACCATGAGCGCGCGGTTGTAGAGGCGTGGGAGCTCGAAGGCGAGGACGAAGCTGAGCAGGTAGGTGGCGAGCGGCAGCACCCAGAGCAGGGGCATGGAGGCGATGTCCTGCGTGAGGTGGGCGGTGATGGCCGCTAGCTGCATGGAGGCGATAGCGGGCAGTGCCAGCCAGAGCAGGCGTGTGTTGCGGGGCGTTGTGTGCGCGGTTTGTTGTGCGCTGTGTGCCCGTTCCTGGGCAAGGACGGGATCCGCTGAGCGCATGCGGAGTGCCAGGCCCGCGGCGAGGATCGCGTACACGAGGAAGCCCCCTCGCCAAAGCAGGAACTGCGTTCCGAGGGTCAGGTGTGGTTCGAGGAGGGTGGGATAGGCGAGCAGCGCGGCGAGTGAGGCGAGGTTGGAAAGCGCGAATAGCCGATAGGGCACGGCGGCCCGCTCGCGCCGTGCGTACCAGGCCTGGAGCAGGGGCGCCGTGGTGCTGAGCGTGAAGAAGGGCAGGCCGATGGAGGTGGTCAGGAGGAGAAAGAGACGAAGTTGCGGGCTTTGCACAGCGCCGGTGTGGGGAGCGTTGGAGATCGGCGCAAAGGCGGCCAATGTGGCCAGCAGCAGGAGGCCGAGGTGGGTCATCCAGCGGGCCGGGCTCTGGGAGGAGGCTGGCGCCACAAGCGTGGTGTACGCGTAGCCAAGCATCAACGTGACTTGAAAGAAGGCTAGTGCGGTGATCCAGACGGCTGAGGAGCCGCCGAGTTGCGGGAGCAGGGCGCGGGTGACCATGGGCTCGACGCTGAAGAGGAGAACGGCGGAGAGCGCGATGGTGAGGGCGTACAGGAGCTTCATGCGGGCGGTTGTTTGTGCCCCCCTACGGTACGCTACGGTGCTCCCGACCGCGAAGTGCGGCGGTAGGTGTTACACGGCGAGAATCTGTACTTCCCATGGCTTTAGTTGCACGGGTAGGAACGCGATCTGCGCCTGGTACGAGGGCTGGTTCACGGGGTAGATCGTCTTGGTGGCGATCTGGATGGGGCGGGCTGCGGTGAAGCCACCGGCGACGTTGCTGTAAGCGACGCGGTAGGTCGGCAGGTTGCGGTTGATGTCCACGTCGAGCAGGACGAAGCCGTTCCAGTTTTTCGAGCCGTCCGTATTGGCGACGGCGAGGACCTCGCGGCCTGAGAGGACGCGTGAGAAAGCAATGAGCCCCTGCGGGCCGGTGGGCGGGCCGAAGCCGTCCCCGTCGCCGGAGGCCTCGCGGAAGTAGAGGCGGCCGTAGCGGAGCGCCGGTTCTTTCATGCGGAGAGCGGCGATGGCTCCCAGCTGCGCAAATAAGGGAGTGGTTTGATCGAAGGCGTTTGGTGTTTTGCCCCAGAAGGCTTCCCGGACGGACTCCATGGCGTCGAGGCCGTCGACGCAGCCCTGTAGACCTTGTTCCGTGCCGTAGTAGACGCAGGGGATGCCTTGCAGGGCGAACAGGAGCGTGAGGGCCATCGTGACCTGCTCGGGCGGCACGCCGGGGGCGTTGAAGCGGGCGTTCTGGTCGTGGTTGTCGATGAAGCTGACGAAGTATTTGCCGGCTTCGCCGTGCGAGGAGATCTGCCCGGCTTCGGCGTTTTTGCGCTGTTGAAAGAGGTTTGCAAGCGCTTCGACGCCGGGCGGGTTGGGGCCGAGTGCCTTGATGATGGGCGGGAGGGTGAAGAACAGGGGGAAGTCCAGGGCGGAGTCGATGCCGAAGCCTTCGTTCGCGCCGGCGTTGCGGCCTACGAAGCTGTCGATGGTGTTGTCGTCGTCATGGATCTCGCCGAAGGTGAAGAAGTTGCGCTTGCCGGCGCTTTGGGCGAACTCGCGGACGGCGTTGCCGAAGGAGGCGATTATGTCCGGGCGGATGTACTTGACGGTGTCGATGCGGTAGCCGTCGACGTCGTATTTGGCCATCAGGTACCCGTAGGCGCGGACGAGGATGCTGAGCACAGGCGTGACGCCGAAGTGGTTGCGGAGCCACTCCTGGCCGGGCTGGGTGGCGTCGTACTCGACGACCAGCTGGCGCATGGGGCCGAAGTCGCCGGGGACGTAGTTGAGTGGAGGGCCGGGGGTGTCGGAGACCTTGCTGCCTTTTCGGCGAAAGAAGATGGGGCGTTGCAGTTCGATGGGCCAGACGGCGTCGTCCTGCCCGGCGCCGGCGGGCATCTCGCCGCCCCAGTCGCCTCGCGACCAGCCGAAGCCGGTCATCCACTGGAGGGGTGGTTCGCCGCCGGGGCCGCTGTAGAGCAGGGCGCTGTCCTGGAAGGAGGAAACGACCTGCCCGTTACGAACGTAGTCGAAGACGCGACCGGCGTGGTTCAGGACGATGTCGAGGATGACGTACATGCCGCGGGCGTGGGCTTCATTGACCAGGGCGGTAAGTTCGGCTTCGGCGGTGGTTAGCGTGCCGTCGGAGGCGAAACGCTGGTCGAGGTTGAGGAAGTCCTGCGCGTTGTAGCCGGGGTAGGCGTAAGCGAAGCCGTCGATCTCCGGACGCGTGTTCTTGACGACGGGGGAGAGCCAGAGGGCTTTTACGCCGAGTTGCTGGAGGTAGGGCAGTTGCTCGCGAACGCCCTCGAAGGTGCCCCCCTGGCGGAAGCCGTATTTGTGATTCCACGGCTGGTTGGGTGCCGCGTCGGGATTGTTGAAGCGGTCGACCATAAGGAAGTAGATCCAGCAGTCGCGCCAGTCGGCTGGAGAGGGAAAGGGATAGGGGACCGGGGTGGGCGTGCCGTCTACGGTGACGTTAAGGGATTGCTTGTTTTGGGCGGCTCGCAGGTAGGCGTCAAGCACCTGCTGAACCTCAGCGGAAAAGGCTTCGCTTGGCATTGGCTTCCTCGCGGGTGTGTTTCTCAGTGGTGAGCCCGGTGGAGCGGAGGGGTGCTTGAAGTGACGCGAGTCTAGCAGGGACTCCTCGGGGGAAGGTCCGGTGTTCGGCTTTCAACGACAGGGTCGGCTGGAGCTACCACGCTATGAGGGTTCGGAGCGGGGCCGCAGGGAGTGCCGCCTACAGCGAGGACGCTGCGAGGTGCTGCTTGCGGCGCTTGAACTCGCTCCAGACGAAGTGGCCGAGGTACCAGCCGTCGAGGTATTTGTAGGGGAACTCGCCGGTGGTGTAGTGGCCGCAGGGGAGGACCTTGGTGATATGGGGGACGTTGAAGTCGCGGAAGCCCTGCACGGCGGCGAGTGAGCCTTTGCGCGGGAAGGTGAGGTCGTAGGTGGCGTAGACGATGAGGTTGCTGCGGTCGGCCTGGCGGGTCGTGGCGGCGTAGGGCTCGACGTAGCTGGAGGGGCTGATGGCGCTGAAGAGGTCGCGCACGGTTCCCTGGTCGAGGCCGGCGTGCTCGAGGGCAGCCTGGACGTGGCGGGTGCTTTGGCCCTCCCAGACGACGTCGCCGAAGCTGGTAGAGGCGTGGTTGAAGGCGCAGACCTTCAGGCGGGGATCCATCGCGGCGGCTAGGTAGGCGTAGCAGCTTCCGAGGCTGGTGCCGAGGATGCCGACCTGGGTGTAGCCCTGCCGCTTCGAGCCAGTCGATGCAGGAGCGGATGTCCGCGACTGCCTGCCTGGCAGCCTGGATCGTCCGGCCGATGTTGGAGCTGACGGCGTAGTCGGAGCGTTCGAGTTCGGCCGGGCGGCGGATGTCGTGGTAGGGCTTGGACAGGCGCAGGCTGGAGACGCCCCAGCGCAGGAAGATGTCGCACAGGGCGTTGTGGCTGAAGGCGTCGGCGTTCCACTGGGGGAGGACGATCATGGCCTGATACGGGGGGCGGCCGGCCTGGGGAGGAGCTTCGTACCAGCGGGCGTTGACCTGGTCGTTCTCCGGGTACTGGGTGCGGACCGGCGGAGGTGAAACGCAGGAAGGGCGCGCGGCGGAGTTCGCCAGCTTGGGCGCGGCGTTTGTATTCGGCGGCCTGATCCAGGGTTTCGGGGCGTACGTTGGTAGGAAAGAGCTCGGGGTGGCGCTGTTCGAGGCGAAAGTCGGTGGGAGTGGTGTAGCCGAACATCTGTTCCGGCTGCGCGACCAGGCGGCGGTTCAGGTCGGCCATGGCTTCGGCGGGTGTGGCTTCGCCACGGGCGACGCGGGCCCCGGCTTCGGTGCCGCAGACCTCCGCAAGATGGTCGAAGCCCCACTCTAACGGGCGTTCAATCCGGTTTTCGTCGCGTGTGGTCAGCGCGGTCTCCCACGCGTACATCCACTTCGCGTATAGGCCTGCGAGCATCCCTTCAGTGTAGCGGTTGCGCCCTGGAAGCAGGGTCCTCCCTGGCCGAGGGGAGAGATTAGCAACCTTCGGGTGTTACCGTTGCACCAAGTCGTGGACCTGAAACGTTGGGGGTCGCCGCAGTTTTTGCGCTGGCGATTCAACGTGACGGCGGATAATGAGTTGTCTTCAGGGCTTCTTCCTTGTGCTCGCTTCCCTCCTCGCGAGCCGTGCGTTGACCTCTTCCCGACGAGCTGCCTTCGATCCGTATGAATTCTGGCCCATCCACGCTTGAGCCAACGGCTCTTACCCCAGTGCACACAGGCGCCGAGGCACGAGAAGCCGCTTTAGCCCGCGCCGGTGTTGACACAGGTCCAGCTCCGGTGCTGGGCGGCGGCGCTGGGCCGCGGCCGGTAGGGCTGACGGCTTTGCTGCGCGAGATCTGGCAAGGGTGCTGCACGCGGCAGGAGTGGACACCGAGCGCCCTGGCCCGGCTGTTCGCGGTGTTCTGCTTCGCAGGGGTGTGCTCCTGGGCCGGAATCGTGCTGTCGCGGCAGAGTGAAGGCGTGGCCACGATCTGGATCTCCAATGGGGTGATTTTTGGGTTTTTGATCACACAGCCACCACGGCGCTGGCTGCCCTACTTCATCGCGGGGCTTGGGGCGGACACGATCGCGGACGTGATCTACGGGGATCCTTTCCGTGTGGCGATCGGAGTTTCGCTGGCGAATTCTGTTGAGGTGATCACCTCGGCCGTCGTGCTGACGCGGCTGTTCGGGGTTCCGCTGGATCTGTCCAAGCGACGGCCCCTTGTGGGCTTTCTTGGCGTGTCCGTGGTCGGTGCTACGGCCCTCACGAGCGCACTTGGCGCCTCGTGGACACTGCTGTTTTACGATGCGGGCCCGTGGTGGCAGATGTTCCGCACCTGGTGGCTGGGCGACCTGCTCGGGATGTCGACCTTGGCCCCCCTGACAGTGATGCTGCAGCGGCCGAGTTCGTATTCGATCCTGCGCGCGCGGGAGTTGCCACGCACGTTGCTGGTGCTGCTGGCGCCGGTGCTGACCACCGTGGCCGTCTTCACGCACAACACGGACCCGCTGATCTTTTTCATGTTCCCCGCCTTGTTGCTGGTCGCCTTCCGGCTTGGCTTCCCGGGGACGGTGCTGACCATTGTGCTGGTCTCGTTGATGGCGATCGGCTTTACGGTGAAGGGGCATGGGCCGCTCATGTTGATCGGCGGCGAACATATGCTGCTGCACCGCATCGTTGTGGCCCAGGTCTTTTCGGCGGTGGCCATCTTTACGATGTTCCCGGTGACCGCTTTGTTGGAGGAGAAGGAAGCGTTGAAGGTGTCGCTGGCAGCCAGCGAGGCGCGGCATCGCACCCTGGCCCAGACGGATGAGTTGACGTCGCTGGCGAATCGGCGCGCCTTCAATGTGCGGCTGGCGGCGGAGTGGGAACTGGCCGTCGACCGGGGGACAACCCTCGGCCTCCTGCTGATCGACGCGGATCACTTCAAGCAATACAACGACGTCTTCGGGCATCTGGAAGGCGATGAATGCCTGCGGCTGCTGGCCGGGGTCATTGCCAACACGTGCCTGTGGCGGGAAGCGTTGGCAGCGCGCTACGGGGGCGAAGAGTTTGCCGTACTGCTGCCGGGCGTCGATGGGGAGGCAGCCCGAGAGGCCGCCGAGGCGATCCGTCAGGCCGTGGTTGCGGAGCGTCTCCCACACCCCACCGGCCCCAGCGGGATTCAAACTGTGAGCATCGGTGTGGCGGCGCTGGCGCCTACGATGGGGCAGGCTTCCAACGTGCTGGTGAAGCGAGCCGACGAAGCCCTGTACTGCGCGAAGCTGGGTGGGCGGGACCAGGTCGCTGTGCTGTAAGGGACGCAGGCTTGGGCGTGAACACGCGGGAGAGCCGATGCGGATTAAGCTTTGGCGTTGAGCTATGGCGTGAGTTGCGGCGTTGCGAGGTCCAGGGCCATGCAGTCCTGTAAGGGAATCTGGATGGCGAGCGAGGCGCCCCCTTCGGGCCTGTTGGCCGCTACCACTGTGCCGTCATGGCTGCGAATCACGGCCGATACGAAGGCTAACCCGAGCCCATGCCCCTGAGATTGGGGACTCTTGGTGTAGCGCTCGAAGATCAGCGGGAGCAGATCCTCGGGGAAGCCGGGGCCGTCATCTTCGATCAGTATGGTCGCCTGGTCCCCGGCAGTGTTGAGCGTGATGTCTACAGTGTGCCCGGGTGCAAGGTGCTTGTATTCGTTGTCCAGCAGGTTCGCAAGGGTCCTCTGGATGAGCGCGGTATCGGCCTCGATGGCAAGTGGACCCGCCGCATGGAAGTGGAGCTTCAGGCCGGCGTGGGCAAAGGAGGGCTCGTAAAGCTCAACGAGCGAACGGAGTGTCTTCTCAAGGTCAATCTGTTGCTTGCGAAGGCGAAGCGCATCGGCAGAGGCCAGGGATACGTCGAGCGAGGTATCAAGCAGCGACGAGATGCGGTCAAGCTCTTCGATGCAGTGCACGATCGCTTCGTCCCGATCTTCGGGGTGGGCGCTCATCAGGGCGAGTTCCAGTTTGCCGCGCAGGGATGTGATGGGGCTGCGAAGATCGTGCGCAAGGGCGTCCGACATCGTGTGCAGCTGTTGGACGGAGGACTCGATGCGGTCCAGCATGCGGTTCAGCGTCAGCGAGAGCCGGGCAATCTCGTCGTTACGCGGAAGGGTGGGAACGCGGCTGCTGAGGTTGCGGCGGCCCACCGAAGCGGCTGTCTGGGTGATGACCTGGACACGGTAGAGCATACGGCGCGTACTGAAAAAGACGATCACCGTGCCGAGCGCAATGATGGCTGTCCAGAGCACGGCAAATCGGCGACGCAGTCGATGGATGACCTTACGCTCATACCGCGTGGAAAGTCCGAGGTAGATGCGGTCTCCGTTGGAGAGCCGGGCAGCTGCTATACGAAACGGGACGCGAAAGGCGGGAATCTGCACATCGGCCGGACCACCGGCGGCGGGCTCGGTGCGGTGCAGAACGGCTCCGGCGTCGGCCTCATTGAGGCCAGTATGGAGCTTCAGCTTGCCGTCGGGGGTGGTTTGCAGGAAGAAGACGGCCGAGGTGGAGGGCTGGGGAGAGCTGTCGTCGTGGGGCGCCTCCCGGCCGGCGAGCTCGGCGACCTCATCCATCACCGCATCGTGGAGCTGGTTGGCTGGGGTGCGCTGTGCAACGTCAGCCAAGACGGCCAGTTCGCCCGTAAGCCAGCGATCGCCGCGTGATTGGATGTCGTGCGCCAGGAAGTTTTGCAGAAACCAGAAAGCGATGGCAGTGCCTACCGCAAATGCCAGCCCGCTCCATAGCGAGATGCGCCATGCCGCTGTGCCGGAGCCGCCTTCGACGGGTTTGCTAACGGTCCTTGAGAACATATCCCACACCTCGCAGCGTCCGGATCAGTGGCTGCTCCCCTTCGCCGTCCACCTTGTTTCTCAGACGATAGATGTGAACGTCCACAACGTTGGTGTCGGGATCGATGCGCACTTTCCATACGTGATCCATAATCATGGACCGGGTGACGACCCGGCCCGCGTTGCGGCAAAGGTACTCCAGCAGAGCGAACTCCTGCGCAGTGAGGCGCAAAACACGGTCTCCGCGGGTGGCTTCACGGCGCAGAAGATCGAGTTCCAGGTCCAGCGCACGCAGGCGCGTAGGGACCGCACCGCTGCCGGCAGAGCGTTTGAGCAGGTTGCGGAGGCGTGCGGTGAGCTCGGCGACGGCAAAGGGCTTGGTGAGGTAGTCGTCGCCGCCCTGCTCCAGGCCGCGCACGCGATCGTCTACGGAACGCCGCGCGGAAAGGATGAGCACGGGTTCGGTAACGCCCTGCTGGCGCAGCGAGGTCATCAGGTCAAAGCCATCCCGATCCGGGAGGCCGAGATCGAGCACAATGCCTGCATATTCCTGCTCGACGATCAGAATTTCTGCGTCTTTTGCGGTGCGGGCAAGGTCTACCACGTATCCCGCTTCCTTCAGGCTGCGAGCCACAAAATCGCCAATCGCAGGATCATCTTCGATGACGAGTACACGCACGGGTCAATTGTAGGAGAACCAACGGGATAGCGCTTATGGGATGAAGTCTCTGTCATGCGCGGGATAGGACGGGGACATATCCGCTTCGTATAACCAAAGCGGAGATACATGGCTTAGGAGCGCGTTCGCAATCATGAAGAAGGGCGTGTTCAGCCTTGTGTGTTTTCTTGTGGGGCTTCTTCTTGCTCCGGTCGTTGCCTTTTTCTATCTAAGGTTCGGCATCCCACCTGTGGCGGTGACTGATCCGGCGTTCCCGTTTGAGAAGCAGATTGTGCAGGTTCCCCTCGAGGCGCGGATCAAGCGCGAGATGCCAGGCGCTCCGCCCATCCAGGCCACGCCGGAGAATCTTGCCGGCGGAGCAGCGATCTATCACCAACAGTGTGCGTTTTGCCACGGCGTGCCGGGTCACGACTCTGCTTTTGCGGACCACATGTATCCACCGGCACCGCAGCTGTGGAAGCCGCACGGGCACGGGGTGGTAGGCGTTAGCGACGATCCCGCGGGCGAGACCTTCTGGAAGATCAAAAACGGTATTCGTCTGACCGCCATGCCTGCCTACGCTGACATGCTGGATGAGAACCAGATGTGGCAGGTGACCCTGCTGCTGGCGAACGCAGACAAGCAGCAGCCCCCGCAGGTTCAGAGCAAGTTGGTTCCATGAGGATTTTCGGCCAGTGACGAGGTGTATTTTCCGGTCCAGATCTTTGCGCTGCAGCCCGTTTGTTTGGGTAGCGGCTTTGATTCTCTCCAGTGCGGGATGGGCTACGGCTCAGAACCAGCCGTCCGTTTCACCGGTCTCGAGTGAGGAAGCCTCAACCGGTGGCGGCCCTACCATCCTTCCGGACGCACCTCAGCCTGCCATGGCTCGAGACGGTGACAATCGGCCCGTACTCGCTGCCGAGAGTCGGGACGACAGTCTCGAACTGAAGCGGGTGCCCCGGCGCATGCTGGCGGATGAGTGGCACATCGTGAGCTCGCCAGCCCATGCCCGAGCGCGCGATCTGCGTTGGCTGCTGCCGGTGGCGGCTGTCTCTGCCGCGGCCATTGCGACCGACACGTACACGATGCAGCACGTGGTGAGCCATGATCCCGGCTTCACCAACAGGGCCGACACGGTTTCGGGCGCACTTCGGGACGCCTTCATTGGCATGCCCGTGGTCATCTTTAGCTACGGCGAAGCGACCCACCACAACCGTGAGACGGAGGCGGGGCTGCTTGCCGGCGAGGCCATGATCGATGCCTATGTGGCAGATGAGGGCATCAAGTACATCACCCTGCGGGAGCGGCCGACGTTGAACAACGCCCGTGGCCACTTCTGGACCGGGGACTCGGTGTCGGATCCGTCCTTTGTTTCGGGCCACAGCATTGTGGCATGGTCGTCCGCAGCCGTTCTTGCCGGGGAGTACACGAAGCCCTGGCAGCAGGTCGGGATCTACACGCTGGCTTCCGGGGTGAGTCTGACGCGGGTGATGTCCTACCAGCACTTTCCGTCGGACGCCGTGCTCGGGGCCGTGTCGGGCTGGCTGATTGGGCGCTATGTGCTCCGGGCGCACCACCATGGGCCTCCAAGCTGACCGAAAGGGCCCCCCGCCGCCGACATGAGTGAGTTGCTGTCACATTTATGCATCGCAGCTCGCTCAGTTTCGTCTAAACTGTAGCCGTTGACGCATCTGTGTGCCTCGCGGCTAGGAGTTCAGATTATGGCGATCAAGTGGGACAAGCTGACGGTGAAGTCAGGAGAAGCAGTGCAGGGCGCGGCCGGAATGGCTGCGGAGCACGGCAATCCGGAGGTGCTGCCCGTTCATCTGATGGCGGCACTGCTGGAGGATAAAGAAGGCGTGGTATTGCCGGTGCTGGAAAAGGTCGGGGTTCCGGTCCAGCAGTTGTTGGCGCAGATGAACGGCGCGATGGCCAAGCTGCCGAAGGTGCAGGGCGCAAGCCAGCAGCCCGGGATGGGCGCGGCGCTGAGCAAGGTGTTGGACGGAGCCTTCCGCGAGGCGGAGAACTTCAAGGACGACTACGTGTCGACCGAGCACCTCCTGTTGGCGCTTGCGGCCCAGAAGAGCGAGCCGGTGGCCCTGGCCCTGGCGGCGCAGGGCGCGGATCATACGGCCATCTTGAAGGGGTTGCAGGCGGTTCGCGGGTCGCAGCGGGTGACCGACCAGAATCCTGAGGGCAAGTTCCAGGCCCTGGCGAAGTATGCCAAGGACCTGACCGAGTTGGCGCGGCGTGGCAAGCTGGACCCGGTCATTGGGCGTGACGAAGAGATTCGGCGCGTCATCCAGGTGCTTATCGCGGAGAACGAAAAACAACCCGGTGCTGATTGGCGAACCCGGCGTGGGGAAAACGGCCATTGTGGAGGGGTTGGCGCGCCGGATCTTTTCGGGCGATGTGCCGGAGATCCTGCGCGACAAGCGGGTCATCTCGCTGGACCTGGGCTCGATGCTGGCGGGGGCAAAGTTTCGCGGCGAATTCGAGGACCGGCTGAAGGCTGTGCTCAAAGAGATCGAGGAGTCGAATGGGCAGATCGTTCTGTTCATCGACGAGTTGCACACGATTGTCGGCGCGGGTGCGGCCGAGGGCGCCATCGATGCCAGCAACATGCTGAAGCCCGCGCTGGCCCGCGGTGAGCTACGGGCTATCGGCGCAACGACGCTGAACGAGTACCGCAAGTACATCGAGAAGGATGCGGCGCTAGAACGCAGGTTCCAGATTGTCTTCGTCGGCGAACCGAACGTGGAAGACACGATCGCGATTCTGCGGGGTCTTCGCGAGCGGTATGAGACGCACCACAAGGTGCGGATCAAGGATTCGGCGATTGTGGCCGCCGCGGAGCTTTCGCACCGCTACATCAGCGACCGCTTTCTGCCGGACAAGGCCATCGACCTTGTGGATGAAGCAGCGGCGGCGTTGGCCATCCAGATCGGCTCCGTGCCGGTGGAGATCGACGATCTCGAGCGCCGTGCAATGTCGCTGGAAATCGAGAAAGCGGCGCTCAGCCGAGAGAATGACCCGAACTCGCAGGAGCGTCTGCATGCGGTGGAGCGGGAGCTTGCCGAAGTGGGGGAGCAGGCAGCGGCTCTGCGGGCGCGCTGGCAGAAGGAACGCGGCGCGATCGGAGAGATTGCCTCGCTGAAGGAGCGGCTCGAGCAGTTGCGGTTCGACATGCAGGAGGCAACCCGCAAGGGCGACCTGCAGCGCGCGGCGGAGCTGCAGTATGGCGAGATCCCCTTGGCGGAGCGGCAGTTGAACGAGCTCACGGCGACGCAGGACAGCGGCGTTGCGGCTTCCAAGTCGGGTGCCGGAGCCTCGCGGATGCTGAAGGAGGAGGTCGATGAGGAGGACGTCGCGAAGATCGTCTCCAAGTGGACCGGCATTCCGGTGTCGAAGATGCTCGAGGGCGAGATTGAGAAGCTGACCGAGATGGAAAGCCGTCTGCGGCAGCGCGTCGTGGGTCAGGACGAAGGCTTGACTGCGGTCGCGAATGCAATTCGTCGGTCGCGCGCGGGCTTGAGCGATCCGAAAAGGCCGATTGGGAGCTTCATCTTCCTCGGCCCGACGGGCGTAGGTAAGACGGAGACAGCGCGTGCCCTGGCGGAGTTCCTCTTCGACGACGAGCAGGCGATGGTGCGCATCGACATGAGTGAGTACATGGAGAAGCACGCCGTGGCTCGGCTGATCGGCGCGCCTCCGGGGTATGTGGGCTTCGACGAAGGTGGGCAGCTGACCGAGGCGATTCGCCGACGGCCATATTCGGTGGTGCTGTTCGACGAGATCGAGAAGGCGCACCCGGATGTCTTTAATGTGCTGCTGCAGGTGCTGGATGACGGCCGTTTGACGGACTCCAAGGGCCGGACGGTGGACTTCAAGAACACCGTGCTGATCATGACCTCGAACGTTGGCGCCGGGCAGCTGGCGACAGCATGGGCGGAGGACGAAGAGGGCTTCCAGGAAGCGAAGGAGCGCGTGATGGGCGAGCTGCGGAAGCAGTTTCGGCCGGAGTTCCTGAACCGCGTAGACGACATCGTGGTCTTCCGCCCGCTGCAGGAGAGGGAGTTGGTGCACATCGTCGAGCTTCGGCTGAACGATCTGCGCAAGCTGCTGGCGGACCGTCGGATCACGCTGGAGCTCACGGAGGCGGCTCGGGAGGCGATCTTCCAGGCTGGGTACGATCGGGCGTATGGTGCTCGACCGCTGAAGCGGGCGATCCAGCGCCTCGTGCAGGATCCACTCGCTATGCGGATTCTGGACGGGCGCGTGCTGCATGGGGATCGGGTCGTGGTGGATGCCAGCGTGGGTGGTCTGCAGTTCACCACTCCGGATCGGGCGGCTGGATTGGCCGTGCGCGAGCCTGTGTCGGCCTGAGCAAGTTGAGGGCGATTTTTGGGCCGGAGCTTACATGCTCCGGCCTTTCCGCTTGCGAGCGACGGAGCGTGGCTGTGGTGTTTGGGATAGCCTAGCGGAGGGTCTTTGGGAGGGGTAGGCGCGCAACGGGTGGGTAGGCGGGCGATCATCATCGGAGCCGGACCGGCGGGGCTGACGGCAGCGCTGGAACTGCTGCGCCGGACGGATGTGCAACCCGTGGTGCTGGAGGCTTCGGGGGAGATCGGCGGGATCTCACGGACGATTCGATACAAGGGCAACCGGATGGACATCGGGGGGCACCGGTTTTTTTCCAAGAGCGATCGGGTGATGCGGTGGTGGATGGAGTTGATGCCGCCGGCGGTGGACGAGGCTGGGCGCATCGAGCCGGAAGCCGTGGAGATCACGTATCACGGTAAACGGCGCATTGTGGAGGTGCCGGCCGTGTCGCCGCAACACCCTCCGCTGCGCGGGATGGGGCCTCTGTCGTCCATAGAGGTGGATCCGGAGGAAATGGAGGCCGACGAGGGGGAGTCGGTTGGCGATAGCCGGACCGAAACTGCCGTTGTGGAGGCGCCGGAGCCTGAGGATGCCGATCACATCATGCTGGTGCGGCCGCGGCAGAGCCGGATTTACTACCTGCGCAGGTTCTTTGCGTATCCCATCAAGTTGACGGGGTCGACGGTGCGCAACCTGGGGCTGGTGCGGATGGTGCGCATCGGAGTGAGCTATCTGTGGTCGCGGCTGCGGCCGATCCGGCCGGAAAACAGCCTGGAGGACTTCCTGATCAACCGCTTTGGGCGGGAGCTTTACCTGACCTTCTTTAAGAGCTATACGGAGAAGGTTTGGGGAGTGCCGTGCGAGCAGATCTCGGCTGAATGGGGGGCGCAGCGGATCAAGGGACTGAGTCTGACGGCGGCGCTGAAACATTTTGCGCGAAAGGCACTAAAGGTTCCGGGGGGAGCTGCCGATAAGGCAAGTAAGGCAGGGGATCTTGCCCAAAAAAAGACAGACACATCGCTCATCGAGCGCTTCCTGTATCCGAAGTTTGGGCCGGGGCAGCTTTGGGAGCATGTGGCGGACAAGGTGACTGCGGCCGGTGGCGAAATACATCTGGGGTGGACTGTGGACCGGGTTGAGGTTCGCGATGGTGGTGAAGGGTCTGCTGTACCCGGGCATGTGACGGGAGTGGAGGCGGTCAACGCAGCGGGTGAACGGCGGAGGTTTGAGGGCGAGTTTTTCCTCTCCACGATGCCGATGCAGGAGCTAACGCGGGCATTGGAGCTTGGCGGAGCGAAGGCTCCCGGCAATGTGCGCGAGGTGAGCGAAGGCCTGCAGTACCGGGATTTCATTACGGTGGGTGTGTTGGCAAATCGCCTGGAGGTGAAGGAGCCCGAGGGTGGCTTGATTCGGGACACCTGGATCTATATCCAGGAGCCGGATGTACAGCTTGGCCGGTTGCAGATCTTTAACAACTGGAGCCCCTACATGGTGGCCGATCCGGACAAGGTCTGGTTGGGGCTGGAGTACTTCTGCTATGACACCGACCCGCTGTGGGCGATGCCGGATGAGGAGATGAAGCGCTTTGCGGTAGGTGAGTTGGAGACGATCGGCATTTTGAAGAGGGCCGAGGTGCTGGATGCGCATGTGGTGCGGGTGCCAAAGACATATCCGGCGTACTTCGGGACCTATGACAGGTTTGAGGAATTGCGGACGTGGGTGGACGGCTTTGAAAATCTGTACCTGGTGGGGCGGAACGGGATGCACAAGTACAACAACCAGGACCACTCCATGCTGACGGCGATGACGGTCGTGGACGGGATCGCTGCAGGACGTGTCGATAAGGCTGCGGTATGGGCGATCAACACGGAGCAGGAGTACCACGAGGACAAGAGCTCGAAGGGCAAGGCTTAAGAGCCGAATGAGGGCGGATGAAGAAGTTTGTGCTGCTGTTCGTGGTGGTGGCAGGTGTTTTTGCGTACTTCAACCGAGAGCGCCTGTTTGTGCGCGACCCGCTTGGGTCCGTGACGCGGGCGGGTGTGCATGAGGACGGCGCGCAGGTCTACATCAACTATGACAACGACGTGTTGCTGGAGAACGACCATGCGCCGATGTACTTCAACATCCTGCAACATGGGCAACCAGTGGGAGCGCCGGATGCGTTGAAGTGCATTCACTACTTGTTGTGCCTCGCCGCCGGCTATCCCGCGCCCCAGACGATGGGAGTGCCGGGGGCGCGGCTGGTATCCATGACAAACCGGTCGGTCGAGTTCAGGGATGGTACTGCGCGCGAGGTGGTAGTGGAATTGCGCTAGCTAACGAACGATGGCCGGCTTGGGAGAGAACCCGCTGCGAGCGCTCCGCACGCGTGCCGTGCCGATGGGTCCAGACCGTGAAGTATCTTTCGTTGACAGTGATCTGGGCGTTGCCAGCGTCCGTGGTGGATTCCCTGCCTGCGGCGGGTGCGCCTGTATAAAGGGTCCATTGTGGGTGATGGAGTCTTCGGTGAGCTACCGATCGGAGCTGATTTCGGCGAACAGATCCGCAATCGTGCGGTCCAGCGTCGGATGCCGGAGTGTCGGCGCGATCTCCGCCAGTGGCTCGAGAACGAAGCGGCGGCGATGCAGCTCGGGGTGAGGTAGTACGAGGTCAGGGTCGCTCAGCACGAGGCTGTGCCCCGCGTCGTCCGTATAGAGCAGCAGGTCGAGATCGATGATGCGGGGCCCTTTGGGCGGGACGTCCGCCGCGCGGACTCGGCCCATGGACTGCTCGATGGCGAGTAGACCGCGCAGAAGGTCCAGGGGGTTCAGGTCGGTTTCGAGCAGAGCGACTGCATTGGTGAAACGAGGCTGATCGGCGTAGCCGACGGGATCGGTCGCATAGAACGACGACGTGGCAACAAGGTCTCCGAGATCCTGCATTCGGTGCAGGGCTTCGTAGAGATTGGCGGCGGAATCACCGTAAGGGGAATGGAGATTCGAGCCGAGGGCTGTCGCCGCGCGCATGGGCTGAGGGTAGCAGGTGGGCGCGGGGCCGTAATACGTGGAAGTCGTCCACGGAAGGCCGTGGCTTCATCGGAGCGGCAGGACTGGCAAATGGGGAGATGGCGGAGCGTCGTTCGCCGACTTCAGGCTGCCCAGGCCGGGCGGCTCGTGTGCGGTGTTCGAGACGTCTTCGGGCTCGTTTGAGTCGCGGGTTTTGGCTGGGGCATGGTGGCCAGTTCCCAGGCACTGCGGTCCCGGAGCAGTCGCTGAACAAGGGCCGTGTGCATGGCGTGCCCGGCGCGGTGGGCAACGACCGAACCCCAGAGGCGCCGGCCCGCGAGGGCGAGGTCACCGATCAGGTCGAGCACCTTGTGGCGGACGAACTCGTCTGGAAAGCGGAGCGGGCCGTTCTGGATCCGGCTACCGCCGATGATGATGGCGGAGGACTCGGATGCCCCGCGAATGAGGCCCATGTTGCGAAGCTTGGCCTCGTCTTCCCGGAAGCCAAAGGTGCGCGCAGGGGCGATCAGGGTTGCGTAGGCACCGGCTTCCAGGTCGCCGGTAAAGCGGTCGCGGCCAATAGGCGCGGGAAAGTCGATGGTGTAGTCGATCGCGTAGCCCTGGCCGGGGTAGACCCCAATGAACTTGGAGTCAGGCCCCTCGCCCTTCACGGACCTCGACCGGCTTCAGGATGCGTAGGTACTCGCGTTTGCGGCGCTGCTGTTTCAGGCCTGCAGTCTGGATTCCGGCGACGTAGGGTTGCGCTGAGCCGTCGAGGATAGGCACCTCGAGGTTGTCGATCTCGCAGATGACATTGTCTACCCCCAGGCCGATCAGCGCGCTGAGGAGATGCTCGGTGGTGGAGATCAGCACGCCCTGGCGCATCAGGCTGGTCGCATACGAAACCCGGGCGACGTTTCTGCCGATAGCGGGGATTTCGTAGTTGTCCAGGTCTGAGCGGCGAAAGACGATGCCGGAACCGGCAGGCGCCGGGATCAACCGAAGGTTCGCAGGTGCGCCGGAGTGGAGGCCGATGCCGTAGAAGCTGAGCGGCTCCCCGAGGGTGCATTCGAGTTGGAAATTTCTGGCCAGCGTGAACCTTGTGTGCGCAACGCGCGCAAACGTGAGATTACACCCGGGTTAATTGCCTGGACTGTGGCATTTTAGCCACAGTTGCCGATCTGGGAGCCTGCCCTGTTCCTGTAGTGACCTACGTGTGTGACGAAGGTCCCAGCGCACCGGCGGACCGAAGAAGCCGGACAGCCATCGCGAGCGGAAGACCGACTACGTTGAAGTAATCACCCTCGATCCGAGTGATCCAGCGAGCGGCGTACCCCTGAATCCCATAGGCACCGGCTTTGTCGAGCGAATCGCCGGTGGCGAGGTACTCCGCCATCTCGTCGTCCGGTATGGACGTGAAGGCCACTGCCGTGGACTCAACGTGGGTTTGAACGGTGCCCGATCCGACCACGGCGAGGCCGGTGTGGACGTGGTGTGTGCGGCCTGCGAGGGACCGCAGCATGCGTTCCGCGTCGGCGAGATCCGCAGGCTTGTTAAGGACTTCAGCGCCGAGGACCACGGTGGTGTCTGCCGCGAGCAGGGTCGCGGCGGGATGGTGAAGGGCGGCGGCCAGGGCTTTCTCCTCCGCGAGTCGCCGAACGTAGACCATCGGGTCTTCGCCGGGGCGGCGGGTCTCGTCGATGTGCGCGGGGTGAACGGTGTGGGGGACCGCGATCTGGGTGAGCAGTTCGTGGCGGCGTGGCGAGGAAGAAGCGAGAATGATCATGGTTTCTGGCCTAGGGTACGGCTGACGGCCGCCCTGTGCACAGCGACCGCTTGGACGCGAGCGGGTCGGGCTTCTTCGGAGTCATTTCTGGGAGATGCCCTGGGACCGGGAGGAACACGTTTCCCGGCGACCCTTCCGTTCACGCGTCAAAATGCTTCGACGTTCAGGTGCATCGTCATGCTATGGGCCTGTTGTGGTTCGAGAGTAATAGCGTTCTCGGCAACATTGGCTGTCTCGATGCAAGCGAAATGATGCCAGGCGTCGGGGGCGAGGTCCGGGAGTTTGGCGGTGAGTGCCGCTGCGGGGTTCCAGAGGACTGAGGTGTTGGATTCGGTTTTGGAGACCGTTAGCCGCCGCTGGAGCACCGGGTCGGTAAGGGTGACCGGGGTGGCGGTGTTGAGGTAGGGACGGTCGGTCTCGGCTGTGAAGCGCAGCGGATCTTCGATCTGGGTTTTGCGGCGGAAGTCGTCGGTTTTGTCCAGAAACTCCGTTCCGGCCAGGCCTTCGATCGACGCCTGGTGGATGTCCCCGAGCTGCAGGTAGGCGTGGAGAGCTTCCTCGAAGAGAAAGGGTGCTTGGCCAGCGTTGGCCGCGGTGAGGCGGACGGTAAGGGTCTGCCCGAGGATGAGGTCGATGCCGAGCTGGAGGAAGTCGAAGCCAAGTGCGTGAAGCCGATCGTTGTGGTCGAGCGTGAGCGAGAGGTGAAGGTCATCGCCGGCGAGGGCGGCAAAGCGCAGGCTCCATGGCCAGACCCGGGCATAGCCGTGGGAGGGGGACCCGGGCGCCGGATGAACGGGCGAAGTGTCCGGTGAGCCGAACCAGGGAAAGATGACCGGGATGCCCCCGCGGATCGGCTTGCCTGGCGTGAAGGCCGAGCGGTCCGAGAGGAAGAGCACGGGCTCCTGGCCGGCAGGTTGCCAGTGGGTGAGATGAGCGCCTTGAAGGTAGAGCTCCCCGGCGCACGTCGGGGTAAGGATGCGGGCGCTAGGCATGCCGGGGTGCCGCTCATTGAAGGTAAGGAGGTCGGGGATCGCGAATTCTGCGTTAAGTTCGGCGGCAGTTTGCATGGCTGTGAGTGTACTTGTCGTTCGGGAGGATCGTTCTGGGACCGTCAGCTCCGCGCCTGTCACTGTGGGGCCTGCGGAGTCGCGGGAGGTTCACTCCCAGGGGCACCTCGCACCCTTCATCCTCTTCAACCCGGAAGCCCTCGCCGAGGCTTCTTGAGCTGCCAATCGAGGTGGGTGCGGATGGCTGGCCACTCGGACGCCGTGATGGAGTAGACGCACGTGTCGCGAAGCGTGCCGTTCTTGGCGATGGAATGAGCGCGGAGGATGCCGTCCAGTTTGGCTCCGAGGCGTTCGATGGCGCGGCGGCTCCCCTGGTTGAGGAAGTGGGTGCGGAACTCGACCGCGATGCAGGCGAGGGTGTCGAAAGCATGGGCCAGGAGGAGGAGTTTGGCTTCGGTGTTGAGTGCGGTGCGCTGCACGCGGGCGGCATACCAGGTGGAGCCGATCTCGACGCGGCGGTTGGCCGTGTCGATGTTCATGTAGGTCGTCATGCCCACGGGAGTTCCAGCGGGATCAAGGACCGCGAAGGGCAGCATGGAGCCGGCCCCGTGCAGGCCAATGCGCCGAACGATGTCGTCGTGCATCGCCGCGGGTGCCGGGGCGGTGGTGTACCAGAGCTCATGCAGGTTGCCGTCCTGCACAGCGGCAGCCAAGCCCTCCGTGTGATCGAGTGAGAGGGGAACGAGTTGCACGTGCTCGCCGGTGAGTGTCACCGGTTGAAGGATGTCGAGGCTCACAGAAGTCATTATGCTGCCCTGGAAGGGCGACCCTCAGGCCTGGCAACACCAGGAGCCTCTAGCGCGAGACTGCATCCTAGCCTTGGTGAGGTGTACATGCCGAAGGCGCTACTGACTGACATTGATGGAACCCTGGTGCAAAGCAACTGGTTGCACGCAGAGGCGTGGCGCGTGGCCTTTGCCGAGATGGGGATGAATATTGAGCTGGAGGCGATCCGGCGACAGATCGGCAAAGGCGGCGACGAGCTGATCCCCGTCTTCGTTCCGTGGTGGAAGCGGCCCATCGTGGAGGAGCCTCTGAAAACGCTGCGAAAGTATGTCTTTCAGCATGGCTTGCGGCAGCAGGTGCAGGCGATTCCGGGCGTGCGGGACCTGATGCTGAGGGTGCGCGCGGCGGGCATCAAGGTGGCCGTTGCAACGTCGTCAGAAAAAGATGACCTGAGAGTGATGCTGCACCTAGCCTCCGTGGATGACCTGATGGATGAACAGGCGACGGCGAATGACGCAAAGCAAGCCAAGCCCAACCCGGACATCTTCTCTGCCGCGCTCAAAAAGCTCGGCCTGGGGCCGACGGAGTGCATCGCCCTGGGAGACACACCCTACGACGCTGAGAGTGCAGGCAAGGCCGGAATCCGCACCATCGGCGTTATGACCGGAGGATGGAGCCGGCAGGAGCTGCTGGATGCCGGATGCGTGGAGGTCTACGAAGACGCTGCGGACTTGCTGGCGAAGTTCGACGAGAGTGCGTTGATGAGGACGGGATTTCGTGTCTGAAGGGCGTCGTGGATCGGGTGGCGTTTGCTGGCTGGCTATTGTTCTCGGCATGTTGTGCTGCATCTCGGCAAAAGCGCAGGGTCCGTTGGCGGATGCTCGGACGCTGATTGCGGAACAGCAGGCAAAGCTTGGCGCGAGTCCTGGTGTGGTGTTGCTGGATCGGCCAGCCCGGCTGGAAGGTGAGGTCACCCTTTCGCCAGGGCATGGTCTGCGGATCGCCGCACCACTGACGGTCGGAAAGGCCACCGTGCACCTCGCAGGGCACAACGAGGTGCGTTGCGAGGCGGAGATCAGTGTCGACAATGCAACCGACTTGTTTGTTGCCGACGGCGCGACGGACCTGAGCGTGCGCGGCTGTGAGGTGAACGTGCATGGTCAACCAGGCGGTTATCTGCTGACCTCGACGCGGGGTACCCGTGTGGTGGAAGCGGGCAATCACGTCGTGAATATGGCGCTGTTCAACACGCACAACGGGGGCGGCGCCGCGAGTCAGACGACGGATGTCACCATCACGGACAACAGCACAGAGCTTCACGGCAACGCGCGGCCGATTGGCGTGTATCTGCTGTATGTGCTGCGGGGCGTGGTGGCGAACAACCGCTTTATGGGCACGGGGCACGGCATTCAATGGTGGGGCGGTGACGGCAACATCGGCTGGCATGGCGCAGATGAGGTCAAGTACGCGGGCTTTCTCAGCATCACCGGCAATGAGTGTTTTGACGCGGGAGGATCGTGCGTCTGGGGCTCAATGGGCGTGAACGTCACCGTTACCGGCAACACTGCAGAGAACTGCGGCGATGTTTGTTTCGACACGGAAGGCGGGGTTCACAATCTGTTCAGCGGCAACGTAGCGCGGGGCTGCGCTTCGGGCTGCTATTCGGTGCAGATGGAAAGTAGAGATGCCGTGTTCACAGGCAATTTCGCTTACGCCGATGCGAAGTCTCCCACCGCCGCCTTGGTACTGATCAAGCACCACAGTGAGAACCCCGCGCCACACCAGAACCTCACGATCACCGGCAACACCTTGAGTTGTGGAAGCTTGTGCACGGCGCTTTACACCGAGGGCGAGGCCGGTCTGGACTTTGCGAACAACACCCTGGTGAATGGGCTGATTCATTTCGCCAACTACACGGGCACGGTGCGGGTGCGGGGCAATAGCATGCGATTTACTGTGCCGCTTGGTGGAGCGGCGATCTCCGGGCCCGCCGTGGCGTGGGGTAACACCTCGTTCATCGAGGACAACACCGTGCTGTATGCGGGCGCGGTGCCGGATCCCAAGAATGCGTGCATTGTGCAGAGCTGGAGCGACTTCAACAACGTGGATGAAATGCACATCACGCGCAACACCTGTGTTGGGTTTGGCACCGGTATTCTGACGGAGACCGCAGGGGGAAATCCCGGCGCACCTCGCGCGACGTGGATTGTGAGTGGTAACCAGTTCTCCCGTGTCCCGGAGAGCCAGCAGATCGTTCACCGGCACACGAGCGGCAATGAAACGTACATCGCCCAGCCTGCGGGCACGCCATAGACGGTACTGTGTCCTATTGTGCGACGGGTAATGCGACCAAAGTCGTCTAGCAACCTTTCTCGAACTGCGGTCTAGTAAGCAGGAGCCTCGGTAGAGGCAGGAAAGGTTGTGACGCGTGAACTTTGCTGAGACTGCGCGCTGTGCGGACTGCTATGCGGTTTCGTTCCGGGATGAGATGAACCAGTGTCCCGTAGGACATTTTGTTTGCCCCGGATGTGTTTGCGATTGTGAGGTTCTTGCGCACGCAAGAGCGTATGTGCAGGACCGGGAGGCCTACGACCTTACCTGGCAGCGCTGGGACGCCGGACGGAGCACGGCCCTCAGTGAGAGCCCTGCTTTTCTGGCGCCTCCCCCGCAGTATTCCGCTGACCTGTCGGGCAGAGCGTAAGCAGGGGACACTCCAGGCACCGTGGGTTGTCGAAGGTGCAGAGGGTCTGTGCGTGCAGCTTTACGAGCGAGTGATGCTCGTCGAGCATGGCGGCATCCCAGGTCTCGGGGACCAGTCGCATCAGGCGTTCTTCGGTGGTGCCGGCATCGGCACGCGGAACAATGCACAGTCGCTGCGCGACGCGGAGGTGGTTGGCATCGATGGAAAGAGCACGGCGGCGCAGGGTGGAGAAGTTGACGACAGCCGCGGAAACCTGCGGGCCTACACCTTCGAACTGCTCCAGCCAACCGCGGATCTTCTCTGTGCGATAGCGGGCCAGTGAGTCGAGAGACAGTGTGCCGGTGCGGGCGGTGATTTGCTGGAGCGCTGACTTGAGCCGTGGTGCCTTCTGCTCGGGGAAGGTGACTACGGCGATTGCTCGTTCTATGTCGGCGACCGCGGCATCGCGGACCGCCTCCCACGCACCGGGGCCGGCGCCGGGGAAGGCGCGTTCCAGGTCGCGCATGACCTGATGGGCCTGCGGAGTCTTGGTACGGGAGCTGAGCAGGGAGTAGATGAACTGTGTAAGGGGATCCCATGGCTCGCGCCGCGCCGGTGTGCCGTAGTAGCCAAGCAGGAGGCGATGAATGCGAGGAAGCTTGTCCGCCTGCTCCGGCGCAAGCGGCCGTTGCGTGTCGATATCAGCGGAATCGGCGAACAGGTCTGCGGTCACTCTGTCACAGGATAGTAGGTCGTGACGGGCAGCGTCCTGCGCGCCACGACTTGCGGTTAAGGAGGATAGAGACTAGAGGGCCTGTTTGATTTCTCTGGCAAAGGTTCCCAGGGGATTGGTCATCGCGTTCTTGGCGATGGTGGGTAGGGACTCGCCGCGCTTGTACATCAGGTAGGCCGCAGTACCGCCGGCAAGAAGGGTGAGCCAGAAAGAGAAGCGCTTCATTGAAAACTCCTGCGAGGCCTTGTGGCGCTCTGCCTGAATATGATGCGCGGCAACGGCAGGTGGGGAGGTTGGAATCAGGCGCTGCGCGTGATGCCCAGCTGGATGCCGTCTACCGTGGCGTACCCCCACGCCATACGAGGGGTGTTATGCGCGATCCCTATGTTGCCTTCCGGATCGAGGAGGATGATACCTCCGTGGCCGTTGAGGCGGCTGTGGAGGTAGTCAATCGCGGCTTGTGCGGCATGTTGGGGGGCGTTGCCCGCAGCCACGCGGTCGACCGCCCATTTGCCGAGCACCAGCTTCATGATGGGCTCGCCCCAGCCCGTCAGCGAGGTGGCGGCGGAGGCGTTGTCGGCATAGCAGCCGCACCCAATGAGCGAAGAGTCGCCCACCCGGCCCGGAGCCTTGGAAAGAGTGCCCCCTGTGGAGGTCCCCGCCGCAAGATTGCCGTGTGCGTCCAGCGCGAGCGCGCCTACAGTGTCGTGGGAGTGCAGGGTCGGGTCGGTGATCTGCAGTTCATTGGGAAGCCCCGCGTCCACCTCGGCGTCGATGGCGGTTTGTTCAAGGGCGGCATCCTGAATCCGGGGCAACGTACCCTTGCGCGAGCTCGGGACAGGTTCTGCCGAGCCGGCAAACGTAAGATCCGGGAGTCCAGCGGCCTGCGCCTGCCGGAACATTTCCAGCCGGGCTTGTTCCCGGGGAATGACGAGTTCCTTGTTGTCGATCAGCGCCATGCCGTGCTCGGCAGCGAAGCTCTCGGCACCCGGGCCAACGAAGTAGACGTGGGGAGACCGGTCGAGCACCAGGCGAGCCGCCTGAATCGGGTTGCGGAGCCGCTCAACGCAGGCCACGCCGCCGGCCCGGAGATCATGACCGGACATCATCAGGGCGTCGAGCTGGACGCGGCCATCGCGGGTAAGAAAGGAGCCGGTACCGGCATCGAAGGTGTCGTCATCCTCCATCACGCTGATGGCGGCTTGAACGGCATCAAGGCTGGATCCACCGGCGGAGAGAACGGACCATCCTGCCTTCAGGGCGTTGCGGACGCCGTTTTCATGGGCGGCCACGTCCTTGTCGGGAATAGCCCAGGCACCACCGTGCAGCAGGAGTACAGGTTCAGACACGACTGTGATTGTAGCGCCGAGGCGCATACCATCCGTCCCGGATCCTCAATGCCAACTCTTCAGGCCTGCCGCTGCTTACCGGAATTCGCGTAGCAGCGCAACGGAAATCCCGCAGAGCTTTCGTAACAGAACGAGATTACCTTCGGCTTTATGCCGGGATCATTATTTGATCCAGATTCAGGATGAGCCGGATAGAATTCAGACAGGATCGGGACCCGTTCGGCTGGGCACAGCAAATCCTGCTACAGGACAGCGAACTTCATGTCGGTTCCAACTAGCCAAACAACTTCTCCCACCGGGGCCTCCCCGCAGACCCACAGGCTGACTAGGCCGGTGCGGTATGACAGGCCGCAGGGGGAGCCGGGTTCATCCGGGCGTGAGATCGAGCTCGACTTCATTCGCGGTGTGGCGATTTTGATGGTGCTGGACTTCCATGCGCCTGTGCACTGGATGTCGTATCCGCTGCACGTTCTGGGATTTCCGAACTTCGGCTGGGCCGGGGTGGACGTGTTCTTTGTCCTCAGCGGGTTCCTTGTGGGTGGGCTGTTGGTGAAAGAGTGGCGGGTGAAGCGGCGCATTGATGCCCGGCGCTTTTTGATCCGCCGCGGGTTCAAGATCTGGCCGCAGTATTACGTGTTCCTTGGCGTCGTTTTGCTGCTGCGGCACCGAACACTTCATGACCTATGGGGCAACCTGCTCAATATTCAAAACTATGTCGGCGGGATTCCGCACACGTGGAGTTTGGCGGTTGAGGAGCATGCGTACCTGCTGCTGGTCTTCTGCCTCGCGCTGGCAGCGCGATGGGGCTTGCGCGTTCGGAGCCTGGCAATCGGCATCGCGACCGTTTGTGCCGTCGTCGTGATCTCACGGCTTTGGCTCATCCAGCATGGACACGATGTGGTGAATCGGACGCACACACGAATCGAAGGGATCCTCTACGGAGTCTTGCTGGCGATTTTGTATCACTATGCCCCGGAGAGGTTCCGGCGCTGGCAAGCCCGGTGGTGGATCTGGCTGAGCGCGCTGGTGGGGGCCGTGGTGTTCTTCAGGTTCCAGACAGCGGCGCCCTGGTCGGCTTCCCTGGGCTGGGATATGGCGGATCTGCTGGGAATTGCGCTATTGATGCTGCTCTATCGTCCCGCTCGCTACACGCGGCGCCCCGCTCTTTATCGATTGGTAGCCTGGATTGGGGTGTACTCGTACGGAATCTACCTCTGGCACGTTTCGGTGATCGCGCCCTCGGCGGCGGTCGCGGCGCGATTGCCGCATGCCGCCGCCGCGGTGTGGAACGCATTTGCTCCGATCGTCGGCGGTATTGCTTTGGGGGCCGCGTTCACCAAGGTTGTGGAACTCCCCGCCCTGAGACTGCGGGATCGCCTGTTCCCTCGCCGGGTGGATTCACCCGTGGGATCCTCCGCTGTAGTGGAGCAGACCGAAGCCCCGGTGCAACGTGAAGCGAACGCGCAGACGGAGCTGACCGCGACGACTTGGGATGCGGTGGCTTCGGGCGGAAGCTAGAGCAACTTGCGGAACTCCTCCGCCATTTGAGTCGCAGAGTTGGCCCAGGTGTAACGTGACGCGCGCTGGCGACCAAGTTCGCTATACCGCGCACGGGCGGGAGCGTCCGCGAGCAGACCGGTAATTGCCTCGATGTGGTCGTCCATCTTGTCCGGGGAGAGCAGCAGTGCAGCGTCGCCGGCGACTTCCGGGATGCCCGTAGTGTTGCTGCTGATGACCGGGGTCCCGCAGGCCATCGCTTCAATGACCGGCATGCCGAAGCCGTCGTAGCGCGTCGGAAACCAGACGAGCTGGGCGGCGTTGTAGAGCGCGACGAGCTGCTGTTCTTCCTGGAAGCCGCCTAAAACAAACGAGGCACCAAGAGCCTTGGCGCGCTCGACGTACATGGGGTGCGGGTGGTTGATGACCACGAGGGTCAGGTCTGGATTGCGCCGGCGGATATGCGGCCACGCTTCCAGGATGAGGTCGGCGTTCTTGCGATGCTGAAGCCCGCCCGGGACGAGAATGTAAGGCTTGTCCGCGACGCCAAGCTCGACGAGACGCTGCCTTCCGATCTCGGTCGGTGGATGGAAGAAGCTTTCCGACGCGGCGTTGGGGATCACCCGAAGCCGGTCTGCGATGCGCGGGAAGAAGTGCGCGGTGCGGTCGGCGGAGTAGTGCGAAATCATGTGGAACATGTCCGCTTTCTTCGCAAGGCGATCGAAGAGGAGCTTCCACTTGAGGCGCTGCTTTACCAGCCACGGCGTTACGCGGTGCACGCCCGGTTCGAAATGCTGGGCATCGTGGCAGGAGACCACGAGCTTTGCTTTGCGGATGGGAACGTAGGACTCGGCGGTGCAGTAGACGATGTCGGTTTCTGGCCAGTAGTCCTCGGCTTTTGGGCCGCCGAGCGCAAACCAGAGGGCCTGCTGGCGTGAAGTGTCGTGCTTGAAAAAGTGGTAGCGATAGCTGGTCCAGGGCTCGCCGACTTTGTGCACGAACTTTGCGTGATCGAAGGGATCGGCGAGAATTTCGACCCGTGTGTCGGGCTGGACAGCGAGGTGCTCCGTCATTTCACGGGCGACGCGGCCGACCCCGGTGGATCGGTAGATATTGCGTAGATGGACGTAGGAAAGAATGTTCATGGGCGAGGCAAGAAGCAGGTTCCCTTCGGGAATGACAGAAAGATGGACAAGAGCCAGGCCAGGCGCTAGCTCCTGACCAATACCGTTGCGCCTTCGCGCTGGGCGAGAGTGTAGAGTTTTCGGGCGGGCTCGGTGAGGGTGTCGTCCCCGGCGACGCGAACGTTTTCAGCGATGTGGTGGCGGTCTTTGGACGAGACCAGGATGACGCTTTGGGGGTTCAGTACGAGAGCGGCTTTCAGCATCAAGGCCGCCAAGGCGCCGGGTCGGGCGAGGTCGGTGGCGATTTCAGCGGACCAACGATCCCGCACGGCTGGATTTCTCTGTAGTGCGGTTTGAAGCTCCTGAAAGTTGGCCGTAAGGGAACGGTGGTGCAGGGTAAACGCCTCAAATGGGCCGAGGGGCTTGTCCAGGACCGACCACTCGAACTGAAGGACGGGGCAATATTCGGGTTTGTGCGCCAGGAGCGGAGGGATCTTATCGGCGCTGGAGCCGCAACCGAAGGCGCCGATCTTCCCGACGGCGACCGATTCTTGGAGAAGGCTCAGCAGGGAGTGGTCGGTCAGGTCGCTTGCCTCGGCCTCGTGCAGCAGCCAGAGATCGATGCGGTCTGTGCGTAGTTCGGCGAGAGAGTGATCGAGGGAGGCCCGCGCGGCTGTGGCGGTGAAAGGGGCCTTCGGTTCCGCGGCGGTGACGCTATTCGCGGCGGCGGCGAGTCGGCGCTTTACGGACGGAATGAGCTTGAGGACAGGGCCGACGGCGCGGCGCGCAGCGCGCAGGAGGCCCTGGTTGGCCGGCGGAGGAATGCCGTACTTCGTAGTGACGGTGACGTCCTGGCGGTGGCGGGCGAGGAACTCGCCGAGGCAGCCTTCCGCGGCGCCATACCCGTACATGGGGGCGACGTCGAAGTGGCGGATGCCTGCGTCGAACGCGTGCTCGAGCAGGGCCAGGGACTCCTTGCGCCCTGTGGCGCCCATGACGCTGGAGCAGCCGAAGCCGAGTTGGGAGGTGGAGCGACCAGTTGTGGCTAGGGGGATCTGGTTCATCTTGTCTTCAGGACCGCCTTGCCAGGTGACCCGCCAGGCGGACGGCCAACGCGAGCAGGGTGTGGGTGGGGTTGCTGAAGCCTGACGTTGGAAACACGGCGCCCGAGCAGATGAAGACGTTGGGGGTGCCGTGGAGGCGGAGATTCGGGTCGACTACGCCCTGATGAGGGGGGGCGTCCATGCGCATGCCGCCCATATGGTGAAAGCTGTCCTGGCAGTGCACGAGGAAGCGGTCGTCCCCGCTCAGGAGATCTGGGTGTGGCGTGACGTCCGCGAAGGGTGCGAGGGAGGTTTGGGCGGTCTGCACGAAGCAGCGGATCGTGCGGAGCTCGGCGGGGGAGATGCGCCAGTCGAGACAGGTGCGAAGTACCCCGAGTTGGTCCTGCTCGGGAGAAAGCGTAATGGTGCTGGCGGAGTCGGGCCGCTGCTCACAGTGCACGCGAAGGCGGATCTCCGCATCGGCAGGATGGAAACTCCGGTGTTGCAGGGCGTAGCGATAGGTTTGCCGCGCGACCAGCGGAGCGTGGCGAAGCAGGCTGGCGATCTGCGGGCCGTTGACTTCGCCAAGGCGACCCCGGAGGAGGTGTTTGGCCGTGGTCTTCACCGTGGTGAGCGCTTCATCGGCGTCGGACACTGAAAAAATCGTACCGCCGACCGCAAGGGTCCCCTGTTGTTGTTGCGCCTGCCGGCTGAGGCGGAGTTTGGGGTTGTACTTGAAACCTCGGAGAAAGACGCTGTCGAAGATCCTGTGAAAGGCGCGCGGATCTTTGGGGCGGATCGTCGCAGCGTCGGAATCGATGTGGTCCTGGAAATGACGACCGAGCAGACCCGACTGGTTCCAGGGGAGTGCGCCTTCGGGCCGGGGTTGCAGGAAGAATCGGTTGCTTTCGACCGTGCCGAGAGCGAAGACAATCTGCGGTGCGCGAAAGATCGTCTCCTGGCCGGAGACGGTGCGGCAGCGCACGCCTGTGGCCGCCTGGTGGTCGTCCAGTAGGAGTTCGACAGCATTTGTATGGAGCCAGACCGTGACGCGGGCGTCCGACTCAAGGGCCCGGCCGTGCAGGCGCGCGAAGTTGGGCTCAGGACACCAGCGGGAGGTGTAGAGCTCGAGATTGGGGAAGGCTGGCGGTTTCTCGTGCAGGGCCTGCCACACCTCCCGGTCGTCGAGAAGAGATCCAGCGACGCCTTCAAGCTCGAGGGCGCGCGCGTAGTGGGGTTGGAGTTCATTCTTTGGGAAGGGCCAGCCGCTGCCTGGAATCCAGGAACGAGCCTCGAAGTCCTCGGCTTCGAGCTCAAGGATCTGGCCGCCCCACTTGTTCGTGGTGCCGCCGTGCATTCGGACGCGACCTTCATGAACGCCGCGGTGCGGAAGGCCGGGAAGATCGGTCTGGTAGGGATCCTGGGGCGATTCCTCAAGGGTCCTGCCACCGGCTTCAAGGAGGGCAACAGACTTGCCCAGCCGCGCGAGTTCGACGGCCAGGGTGATGCCGGCTGCCCCGGCACCCACGACAATGACCTCGGCGTGGGGACCGGAATCTGGAGTGCCCTCTCTGAGGTCTCGGATCATTGATTTGCGACTACGCCGCCAACTCTGGCGGCTGCGAGAGTTGGCGGCTCCAGCTGTTCAGGATGGGGTTGCCGCAAATGGAGGTCGGCGTGCAGATCGCCGAGGAACTGCCGGACGGCGTCGATCACGCCGCTGCGGAAGCGCTCCGCGGTGAAGTGAGCAGCGCGGGCGCGAGCGCGGTGACCCATCTCGGCGAGTTCGGCGCGGTGGTCCACCGCCCACTCGATGCGCTCTGCAATCAGGTCCGGGCGGCGGGGCTCGATGATGAAGCCTTCAACGCCGTCGGTGATCAGGTCGGGGGCCGCGGTGTGGGTAGTGGAAAGGATGGGCAGGCCGCTGGCGAGGGCTTCCAGCAGGACCTGGCCAAAGCCCTCGGCTACCGAGGGAAAGACGAAGAGATCGGCCGCCTGGTAGGCAGCTTCGAGCTCGGCGGGGCCCACGGAGGCGCGGATGGTGACGCGGTCGGCGAACGGTTTGAAGAGCTCGAGGCCGTCGACGACTCGGCCGCAAATTGTGAGCTCCACCTGATCGGTGCGGAGGAGGCGCAGCGCTTCGAGCAGGTACTTGATTCCCTTGCGCTGATTGATCCGGCCCACGAAGAGGAGACGGAGCTTGGAGCCGGCCGGGGCACGCCGGGCGGGGTCGGGGCGGAAGCGCTGGAGATCGACGCCGTAAGAAACGACGCGGATGGCGGAAGGGGGGGCGCCGTTTTCGATCAGGCTCCCGCGGGTGAAGCTGGAGGCGCACAGGAAGCGGGCGGCAAGGGCGGGCTCGGCGACGAGGTGCTGGAAGTCTTCCTCGGGCAGGGCAAGTTCCCACTCCTGCTTGAGTGACGCGGCACAGTCGGGGTGGGCTGCGAGCTCCTCAGTGAGGATCCGGCGAATGGTGAGGGGGTGCGGGTGGGCTTGAAAGAGGATGCCGGGGCCGCCGTACGCGCGAAAGGCGTCGTATGCGAAGTAGCTGTAGGCAAGCAGGGCGGAGCCTTTGCGGCTGGCGAGGAGCCCGGCGGTGCGTCCCTGGGTCGCGTCGGCGGAGCGGATGGCCTGACGGCGGGTGTCGAAGGAGAGCTGGGGCAGGCGGTCGAGCGCGAGGGTCTTCAGTCCGGCAAAGACGCAGTTGCGGACCTGGCGCGAGGGGAGGCCGGGGGCACTGCGGGCACGGAGCATGGATTGCAGGCTGGGTGGGAGTCTGGCCGCGAGGGCGCGGGCCCAGGGGCGGTCCGACGGCCAGAAGAGGTCGGTGACGAGGGCTTCGAGGAGGTCGGCCTCGGAGAGCGCAGTGGCCACCTGGTAGGCGTCGCGGGCGCCGCCGTGCACGACGACGACCTTGTTCGCGGACGAGCTCAGGGGGCGGGTGGCCATATGGGTCCATCGTACCGTTCAAGGGTGGATCTGCCGAGGGCACGACGGTAACCAACCCCGTCGGCTTTGGACTACACCGATGGGCGCGGGGCGAGGTTTGCGCCGCGTTCGGTAAAGTGGAACGGCGCTGCGGTTTGCGGGCTGGGAGGGTGCTGTGGCTGTGTGGGAGACGGTGAGGTGTGAGCGCGATGGGGCGGTGGCGACTGTCACGCTGGATCGGCCAAAGGCGCTCAATGCGCTGAACGCCGCGATGATTCGGGAGCTGGGGGAGGTGTTTGGGGAGCTTGCGGCGGATGACGAGGTTCGGGTGGTGCTGCTGACCGGGGCGGGGGAACGGGCGTTTGCGGCGGGGGCAGACATCCGGGAGCTGGCGGAGGTGGATGCTGTGTCGGGGCGGGCGGTGTCGGAGGCAGGGCAGCGGGTGTTTACGGGGATTGAGCGATGCGGGAAACCGGTGATTGCCTGTCTGAATGGGCTGGCGCTGGGGGGTGGGTTGGAGCTGGCACTGGCTTGTACGTTCCGGATCGCGGCGGAGGGCGCGCAGTTTGGGCTGCCGGAGGCGAAGCTGGGCCTGGTGCCTGGCTTCGGCGGTTTCTACCGGCTGGTGAGGGTTGTGGGGCGGAGTGCGGCGTTGCGGATGATGCTTACGGCTTCGAGTGTGGGGGCGGCCGAGGCATTGCAGATTGGGCTGGTGGATGAAGTGGTGGCCGCAGGGGAGTTGATGGGGCGGTGCCGAGAGGTGGCGGAGGGGATTGCGGGTTTGGCTCCGCTGGCCGTCAGGGCTTTGCTGGAGTTGGATCGGCGCGAGGATGGGCTGACGGCCGACGCGGCGTTTGTGGTGGAGGCTGAGGTGTTTGGAAAGCTTTGTGAGACGGCGGATAAGCAGGAGGGTGTGGCGGCGTTTCTGGAGAAGAGGAAGGCGGTTTGGCGGGGGGAGTGACGTGGGTTTGTGGTGGGGGTAACCCCTCCCGTGTCATTTGCAAACTATTCAGGATAGGGAACTTAGGTTTGGACTCTGTGACGTTTGTGTGATGGCCTCTACAACCCGAACTGCGGAAGGGATCATTCGGGAATGCTCACGTATATGAAAGCGACGTGTCGAGCTATGAGGTGGGTTCCTTGCCCTGCTCGATCTCTGCGTTACACGCCCATTTTCGTAGTCCGCAGTTCCTGCAACCCCGGGCGAAGCTGTTGTGACCGAAGCCCCAGGGACCCGAGTTCGCGAGCGGATAACCGGGTTTTCTTTGAAAGGTGCGCTGCATCACAGCAGCTTCGCCGCGTCTTTGGCGAAGTAGGTGACGATGAAGTCGGCACCGGCGCGGCGAAAGCTTAGGAGAGATTCGAGCGTGGCGCGTTCCCGCTCGAGCCAGCCCCTTTGGAAGGCGGCCTGGAGCATGCTGTACTCGCCGGAGACCTGGTAGACGCCCATGGGCAGGTCGAAGCGGTCGCGGGCTTCGCGGAGGATGTCGAGGTAGGGCATGCCGGGCTTCATGAGGAGCATGTCGGCGCCTTCGGCGATGTCCTGGTCGATTTCGCGCATGGCTTCGCGGCGATTGGCGCCGTCCATCTGGTAGGTGCGGCGGTCGCCGAACTGGGGGGCGCTGTCGGCGGCTTCGCGGAAGGGGCCGTAGAAGGCTGAGGCGAACTTGCTGGCGTAGCTGAGGATCGGCGTTTCGTGTTTCCCGGCTTCGTCGAGGGCGTCGCGGATGGCTTCGATGCGGCCGTCCATCATGTCCGAGGGCGCGACGATGTCGGCGCCGGCTTCGGCGAGGGAGGCGGCGGTGCGGGCGATGAGTTGGACGGAGGCGTCGTTGTCTACGCTGAAGTCGACTGCGCCGGACTCCAGGTCGCGGACTTCATCCGGGGAGCCTTGGCGCCGAACGATCCCGCAGTGGCCGTGCGAGGTGTATTCGCAGAGGCAGACGTCGGCGATGCTGACCAGGTTTTTGGCCGCAGAGGTGGCCTTAATGGCCCGGAGGGCTCGTTGGGTGATGCCCTGCGGGTCGTAGGCTCCGGTGCCTTGTTCGTCTTTGTGGTCCGGGATGCCGAAGAGGAGGAGGCCCCCGAGTCCGAGTCCGGCGCAGACTTCAACTTCCTTCAGAGCCTGGTCGATCGAGAGATTAAAGACGCCGGGCATGGAGCTGATTTCGCGGCGGATGCCTTCGCCTTCGCAGAGGAAGAGCGGGTAGATGAGTTGATGGGGCGAAAGGTGGGTTTCGCGCACGAGGCTCCGCAGGGCTGGGGTGGAGCGGAGGCGGCGCAGGCGGGTGGCGGGAAACTGCATAGAACGAGTGTACGAGCGGGAGATCGGCTAGCCAGAAGCAAAGAGGCTGCTCCGCGGAGCAGCCTCGTCCTTGCCTAACCTGCGGAGTTACTGGCCTGCGATGCAGCCCCTTTGGCCGGAGCTGTTGGCATAGCCTGTCCCGTTGGTATACGCCGCGTTGGACCATTCGCCCTGGATCTTCCACTCGGTGCCATTGCTGAAGGTCACATGGGGAACGTTGAAGGTCCAGGCGCACTTGTCGCCATTTTCGTTGCCCTGCGCGTCGTACCAGGCGGCGGGGCTCGCGGGATCGCTGCGCGCCTCCGAAAGCTCGTGGCCGCTGACGTTAGCGATTGCGGCGAGGCCCTGCGAGTGCAGGCCCGAGGTGTCGCCGGGATCGCAGCCGGAGTCGCCGTCGAGTTTGAAGAAGTACGCGAACTGGACGGGGGTGCCGTTGCAGCTTCCGGCGCTGTGATAGGCGCAGTAGCCGGCGCTGCCGCGCGGGGTGTCGGTATAGACGGCGTAGTAGCCATTGCCACTCTTGTCGGGACTGGTAACCATCTTGCAGACCTCAGCGAGGATGGCGCTGGTGTTGCCGCCGCCCGTGGAGGCGCTGGTGTCGACCAGGTGCCCGAGGTGGCTGGTGGTCGAGGTGACCTGGCCGTTGGTCCCGGTGTACTCGTCGGAAGTGGCGGCGTACCGGGACCCGTTGAAGCCGAGGTACCAGGAGTCCATGCCGGTGATCTTGTCGCCGGAGTAGTTGGCCCAGCTTGTGCCCCAGAAGATGGTCTGCGTGGTGGCGGTCGGCATGATTTTGCCGCCGTGATAAATCATGTTGGGGCCGGAGCTGCGTGACCTGCCGGTGCCCGCCCTGTTTTCCTGCGCGATGCGAGCGTTGGGCTCAAAGCCACGCGCCCAGTGGATGCCCAGCATGGGCGGCTCCGCTGCGGGGTTCAGCTCATTGGAAGACTGGGGAGAATTGCCTTGGCCGAAAGCAACGCTGGCGGCGAGCAGAGGGAGGAGGAGCAACTTCTGGTTCATGCCTAGTCCTTTGGAGACAGAATCTTCCCGCAAGTAACTACACTTTTGGGGGGTATGGGGCAGAGTGCGGCCGGAGGCGGGACCCTGTCAAGCTGTGGGCAGGGAAGATGAACGTGTGTTCATCCGCGCTTAATCGCGCTTGGCGGCAACCATGTGTCCTCGGAGGAGTTTCTGGACTCTAATGGTCTGCGATGAGTGAACAGGGAAGTGTGTCGGCGCTCGGGGAGCGTGGTGGGGCGGCGCTGCAGTGGGAAACGCTGCGCGAGCGCGTGGCAGGACGAGCGCAGAGCGGGTTGGGCCAGGCAGTTGTGCGGCGGCTGGAGCCTTCGGCGGATCCCGAGTGGATTGAGGCGCAGCAGGGGCGGACGGCAGAGATGCGGACGCTGTTGGTGAGCGGACAGATGTTTTCGTTCCGCGGCGTGATGGACGTGGAGGACTCGCTGGCGAAGGCGCGGATTCCGGGCGCTGCGCTGGAGGCCGAAGAACTGCTGCGGGTGCTGACGCATGCGGAGCGGGTCGAGTCGTGGCGGCAGACCGTGCTGGCTCCGCCAGACGCAGTGAAGGATGCCTGGCCGGGGATCGAGGCGTTGTCTGCGCCGTTGATGGGGCATGATCTGGCTGGGTTGCTGCGGAATCTGCAGGGAAAGATCGAGCCGGATGGGTCGTTGAGCGATGATGCTTCACCGGAGCTGCACCGGATCCGGCGGGCGTTGGGGAAGCAGCACCAGGCGATTGAGGCCTCACTGCGGCGAGCGCTGGAGCGGCTCAGCGCGGAGAACCTGGTGCAGGATGAGCTGATTACGATCCGTGGGGACCGGTTTGTGATTCCGGTGAAAGCGGAGGCGAAGCGGCGGGTGCCAGGCGTCGTGCATGGGTCGAGTTCCACGGGGCAGACGGTGTTTGTTGAGCCCATGGAGACGATTGAGAGCAACAACGAGCTGGCGCGCTTGCTGGGCGAGGAGCAGGCGGAGATTCACCGGATTCTGCTAGCAATGACGCGGGCCGTGGGGGCGGAGGCTGAGGCGCTGCGTCTGGGCGCCGAGATTTTGGCGCAGGCGGATGCGCATGCGGCGGTCGCCCGGTTTGCGGAGGATTTGCGGTGTGTTCGGCCCGTGTTTTTGGGTGGGGAAGGAGAATCCGGGGTGTCCCCGAGCATTGCCGACAGGCGAATCGGGCAGACGGCCGAGGGTACGGAAGGCGAGTTGGAACTGCTCTTGGCGCGGCATCCGCTGCTGGAGATGCGGTTGCGGGAGCAGGGTGGGGCGATCATCCCGTTGACGATTGCCTTGCCTGCGGGCAAGCGGCAGATGATCATCTCCGGGCCGAATACGGGCGGCAAGACGGTTGCGCTGAAGACCGCGGGGTTGCTGGCGTTGATGGCGCAGGCGGGGATGCCGGTGCCTGCGGCGGGGGCTCGGCTGCCCCTGTTTACGGCGGTGTATGCGGACATTGGCGATGCGCAGTCGTTGGAGACGAACCTGTCAACGTTTTCAGCGCATGTGACGAACGTGGACCGGATTTCTAGGCGGGCAGACGCTTCGTCTTTGGTGTTGCTGGATGAGTTGGGGTCAGCCACTGATCCGGAGGAGGGCGCGGCGCTCGCAGTGGCTGTTGCCGAGCACTTTCTGCGACTGGGAAGCTGGTCCGTTGTGACCACGCACCTTACCGCGCTGAAGGTATATGCGGCCAAGCATGACGGTGTGCTGAACGCGGCGGTGGGGTTTGATGAGGCGACGCTTTCGCCTACGTATGATCTGCGGCTTGGGGTCCCGGGAGCCTCTGCCGGCTTGAACATTGCGGCGCGGCTGGGGTTGGACCCGGAGATTGTGCGCAATGCTCGTGGGCAGATGAGCTCGCAGCAGGTAGATATCGGGCGCTTTCTCGATGAGTTGCATGCTCAGCTAACAGCCGCTGGGGTAGAGCGGGCCGAGGTTGCCGAGACGGCCCGGAAGCTGGAGCGCGAGCGCGAGTTTGTGCAGCAGGAGGGCAGGAAGGAGCAGCAGGGGCGGACGCGGGAGTTGGAGAGAAGGTTGAATGACCTGATCAAGGACTTTGAGGGGCAGCTTCGGGACACGGTCAAAGCGATCGACGACAAGACCATCGCGCAGAAGATCGCCAAGGATTCGGCGCTGCGGATCGCACGGCTGCGGCGAGAGTTTTCCGAGCAGTTCCAGAGCGCGGTCGAGACTCATGCCACGCCTACGCCCCAGGCGGCTGCGGCTGCGAAGAAGCGCCGCGCGGGCGAGCCGCAGAAGGGAGACCTCGTGCGGCTGCGCAGCCTGGGCGGGCGTGAGGGGCTGGTCACGCGGGTGATCGACGCGAAGACGCTGGAGGTGAGCTTTGGGACGATGAAGACGCGGGTGCCGTTGTCGGACATTGCGGAGCTTACGCCAGTGAAGGAGCCGACGCCGGAGATGCTCAGCCGCAGACGTGGAGGGGTGACCGTTGCAGGGGCCGGGGACTCGGATTACATGAGCTCCGAGATCAACGTGATCGGGCGCACGGCGGACGAGGCTGAGGCCGATGTGGACCGGTTTGTAGAGCAGGCGTTTCTGGCCGGGCTGCCGCGGATCCGGGTAGTACATGGGGTAGGAATGGGTGTGTTGCGGCGGACGCTTCGGGATTACCTGAAGAAGCATCCGCATGTGACGGGGATCGAGGAGCCGCCCTATAACGAGGGCGGGCAAGGTGTGACGATGGTGAGTTTGCGCCAGTAGACAGGTGAGCCGCGGTTAGTGCGGCAGTTGACCTCCATTGTTGATTGGCGTTGGGGTGCGTTGATGAATCGACGACAGTTTGGGGTGGCTCTGGCAGCTGTGGGTTTGGGGGCTGCGGCTTCGGCGGAGGGGCGTGTCGAGGTCGAGACGCTGGAGCTTGGGGCCAACGGGTGGATGCCGAACAACGAGCATCTGCCTGTGCTGCTGTACCGCCGCGCGTTCGATCCGAGCGGGGAAGCGGCGGCGCGAATGGAAGCCTCGTTCGGGCGCAACAGCTGGCCCGCGCAGTGGCGGAACGGGGTGTATTCGTTCCACCATTACCACTCGACCGCGCATGAGGTGCTCGGATTCGCGGGGGGCAGTGCGGAGCTGGTGCTGGGTGGCGAGGGTGGCCATCATGTCACGGTGGGTGCGGGGGACGTGGTCGTGTTGCCGGTGGGGACCGGGCACTGCCGGGTGAAGGCGAGCGAGGACTTTCTCGTGATTGGGGCTTATCCAGTGGGGCAGACCTGGGATATCTGCCGCGCGGCGCCCGATCCAGCGGCGCGGGCGCGGATGGCGGGTTTGGCATTTCCGGAGACTGATCCGGTGACGGGGCCCGGTGGGGAGCTGACGCGGCGGTGGCGGCGGGCGGGGTAAGACGACGCTCCCGGGACTTTCCGGACGGGCTTGCGGGAAATGCGTGACGTCGCCAGCAGAGTGGGATTACAGTGGCGAGGCTGCAAGCGTGAGGATGCGATGAAGTTCGTTGCCATGATCGCGACCGCCGCTGTTGTAGTGGGTCTGGGCCAGGCTCCTCACGGTAAAGGACGGACAAAGATGATTGAGTTGGACAGTCGGGCCGCTGGGCAAGAAGTTACGGCGCATGTAGGTGATCGGCTGGCAGTTGTGCTGCCCGAGACGGGGACGACCGGGTATCGGTGGCACGTGACGAGCGCCTGCCTGGATCTGCTGGCCACGGAGTTCGACGAAAGCCGGCCGCCGACCTCGCGGCCAGGGGCGGCTGGGGATCACCGGTGGGTGTTTCTGGCGAAGGTTGCAGGGCACTGCGAGTTGAAGTTTGCGTCGGGGCGGAGCTGGGAGGCGACCCCTGGCGGAAAGGTTGTGACCTTTCAGATCGTCGTTGTTCCGCGGCAGTAGGTCGGATTCAGGCGCGGCTCCACCGGCACTGGCCGGGGCTCCCGGCTGAGGCCGGCAAACATCAAAGGCTGAAGACACGTGTGGTGGCGCCGATCCCGACGCCACCATGCACCCCTCCCCAAACACTTACTGCTGCCGGGAGCGTAGTTCGCCCAACACCCGCTTCAACTCCTCCAGCTTTTGTCCCGCCTCGCCCAGCTTGCCTTGCGAGGTCAGCCGCTGGTATTCGTCGAAGGCCTGGCTGGCCTGCGTGATCAGGCCGTGCACGTCGGCCACGGGCGGGGGTGCCCCGGGGGCCACGGGCTGCGCTGTTCCGGGGGCCGGGGCCGGCGCGCCGCCCTCAGCAGAGGTCAGCGACGACACCTCTCCCCCGAAGAGCGACTCCAGCGCCGCCCCAAACGTAGGTCCATAGGCCAGCTTGTCCTGCAGCGCCAACACCACCAACCGCAGCTCCGGCATGGGGCTCTGCTGCGCCTGCAGGTAGATCGGCTCGGCATACAGCAGCGCGCGCCCAGTGGGAATCACCAGCAGACTCCCCCGGAGTACATGCGACCCCTGCTGATTCCACAGCGTTAACTGGCCGGAAAGCTGCGCATTCTGGTCAATGCGCGCCTCGATCTGTTGCGGCCCATCTACCAGGCGCGTCTTCGGGAAGTCGTAGACCATGGCTTTGCCATAGGCATCCCCGTCGCATCGTCCGGCCACCCAGCCGATCAGGTTGTTTCGGTTCGCCGGCGTAAAGGGCAGGATCTCCACAAACTCTTCTTTCGTGCCTCCGGGCAGCTTCATCAGCACAAAGTTTGGCTCCATCGGCAGCGCGTTCTGATTGCCCTCGCTGTCGGTGCCAGTGGACTCCGTCGCCACCGTCCAAAGGTCTTCGCGATTGAAGAAAACCTCGGGCAACGTCATGTGATACAGCCCATAGACCGCCGACTGCAGCTTGAACAGCAGCTCCGGGTAGCGCACATGCGCCCGCAGACCTGCGGGCATCGTCGCGCCATCACGGAACAGCGTCGGCAACAGCCGGCGGTACGCCGCAAGGATCGGGTCCGCATCGTCGAAGACGTAGAAGGTGGTCGTCCCGTCATAGGCGTCGATCACCACCTTGACGCTGTTCCGCATGTAATTCACGGTGCGGTCGCCGGCCTGGTAGTGCGTCGCGTACGGGTAGTTGTCGGAGTCCGTGAATGCATCCAGCATCCACGACAGCCGCCCATCCTCGCCCACCACGAGGTACGGATCACGATCCAGCGTAAGAAACGGAGCCAGCGCGCTCACTCTCTCCCGCAGGTTGCGATGCATCAGCAACCGGCTCTCCGAGCCGATATCGTCGCTGAACGGCACCTTGCCCAGGTCGCCACGATCCAGCGCCAGCATCGCCCGTCGCAGGAAGCCGCCGACGACAATGCCGCCATTCCCCGCATAGGTCGTCAGGTTGTTGGTCTGCCCCTGCGGGTAGTCGAACTCCTGTTGCCGCGTCTTCACATACACATCCGTGTCGGTCAGCTGGCCAAAGTACACCTCCGGCCGCGTCACTGCGATGCCGGCCTGTGTGCTCTGCACTGGCATGTTGCTGAGCAGAAACGTTGGCAGACCCTCCGCGGTAAAGCCGTTCACGGTGTTCATCGTCGCGCCGTAGCCGTGCGTGTAGATCAGCTTTTCATTGATCCAATTGCGGCTGCTCACGGGCAGCTTCTCGACATTTAACTCACGGGCGGCCAGCATCACCTCGCGCTCTGCCCCGTTGATCTGGTAGCGGTCAATGTCGATGTCCGGGAAGTCATAATAGGTGCGGATTTCCTGCACCTGGCGCAGTGTGTCCTGCAGCGCATGCCAGTCCCACAGCCGAATGTTCTGCAGCGTCGGCTGATTGTTCGCGGGGTCGGCCGAGGCGATCGTCGTGTCCGCGGGAAATTCCTGCTGCGTGAAGCGGTCCAGCCCAAAGGCCTGCCGGGTCCAGGCAATGTTGTTGGCGATGTACGGTGTCTCGCGCACCAATTCGTTCGGCTTCACCACAAAGCCGCTCACATACCAGGCCACAACACTCAGAAGCAGATAGCAGATGACCGCGGGTGCGGCCGCCAGGGCAAGTTGCGCTCCACCCGCATTGCGTACGGCGCCCATCGCAGCGATGACCGCGCCAACCACCAGTGCAGCGCACACCAGGGACAACCCGCCCAGCATGATGTGCGCGTCGGTGTACGTCACGCCGTCAAAGATCGTGTGGTGTTCCAGCAGTCTTCCAAAGCGGTCCAGGTACACATTTACCGCAAGCATCAGCAGTAATGCTGCAAAGGCCATGGAGAGGCCGCGCCACGGCGAAGGTCCCTCATCCGCGCGCTGTTTGCGCAAAGCCCGCGTTCCCGCCGTGATCACCAGAAACAGCACTGCCGCTGCGCACAACACAAAGCAGAGCGTTAACAACCAGTCGACCGCAAGCTGCAAGGCCGGCAGCCGGAACAAGTAGAAACTCAGCGGCTTGCCAAAGATCGGGTCCGCCGGCCCGCCGCCCGGTGCATTCCACGCCAGGGCAAAGGTCTGCCACTCTGACACCATGGAGCCTGCACTGAAAAAAGCCACCACCAGCGACAAGCCGACCCCCAGCCAGCGCAGCACCGGCTCCACGGGCAGGTGCACGGTCTGCCCGCCTACCACCAGGCTCTGCGTATCGGGAAGGTCAAAGCGATGGGCGCGCCGCAGGGCTGCAAACGCACCGTAGATCAGCGCAAACGTCGCTACGGCAAAGCCAATGAACAGCCCTGCCTGCCAAAGCCGCGTCGTCCAGAAGACCGCCGTGTAGCCCAGCGACCCGAACCAAAGCAGGTCCACCCACTCCGCGAGCAATGTCCGCGCAAACGACAGCAGCACGACAATCACAAGGGCTAAAACCACCAGCGCCCGACGGCTCCGCCGTGGCGTTCCAAGCCGCCGTTCTGCATCAAGTGTGACTGGCAAACCGATCCTGCTTTCTCCAACGCGTAAGCAGACCGATGGTACATCTCCTGTTTTGACCACTCACAATAAGCCGGCACGTTTTGCCAGACCACCGGCTCCTGTTACCCTGCGTTTACATGCGCAAATACAGCATTCTGCCCGGCCTCGTGCTGGCGAGCTTCGCCCCTTTTGCATCCCTGGCCGCCCAGACGTTGCCCGCCACGCCGCCCACCGCCGGCGACGTCACCGCTCGCATTGCCACGCAGAACGCGCTCTTCGAGGATTACTACCAGAACAACCTCAAGAACCATCCCGAGCAGGCCACCTCCGTCGGCGACTATCGCTACAACGACCGCCTCTCCGACGACTCGCTCGCCGCCATTGCCCGCGAGCACGCCGAAGCCGACGCGTACCTTGCGCGCCTCAAAGCGATCGCCACCGACGGCATGCCCGAGCAGGACCGCCTCAGCCACGAGCTCCTCGAGCGCGCCCTGACCCTTGGCGACGAGAACTACACGCTCAAGACCTACGAGATGCCCGTCAACCAGCAGAACGGCATCCACACCGGCCTCGCCGACCTGCCGCAAGGCATGCCCTTCGACTCGGTCAAGCACTACGAGGACTACATCGCGCGCCTGCATCAGATCCCGCGCGTCCTCGACGGGACCACAGAGGTCATGCGCGCCGGTGAAAAAGACGGCCTGATGCCCGTGAAGTTCATCATGGAAAAGATCCCCGGCCAGTGCGAAGGCATCATCGCGGCTGACCCTTTCCTGCTGCCCACGAAGAAGTATCCCGCGACCATCTCCGCCGCGGACCAGACAGCGCCTCACCGCAGCCATCACCAAGGCCGTCAACGAAGAAGTCTTCCCGGCGTACAAAAAGTTTGCAGCCTTCGTCCGCAGCGAATACGCGCCGCATGGCCGCACGGATCTCTCGGTCGAAAGCCTGCCCGACGGCAAGCACCGCTATGCCCTCGCCGTGCGCATGATGACCACGCTCAACGTCACGCCTGCACAGGTGCACGCCATCGGCCTCAGCGAGGTCGCGCGCATCACCGCCGAGATGACCAAGCTCGCGCAAGCCAACGGCTACAAGGACCTACGCCAGCTTCCGCACCGCCATCAACGCCGACCCCAAGTGGAAGCCCAGCTCCGAGCAGCAGATCGTCGACGACTTCGCCAAGTACATCCACGCAGATGGAGCCCCGGCTCCCTGAGCTCTTCACGCTCCTGCCCAAGTCGCCCGTCACCGTAGAGCCCATCCCCGACTTCGCAAAAGCCGAGGCCACCCACTACAACGCCGGCACCCCTGACGGCAAGCGCCCCGGCCGCGTCGTGGTCGCCGTAGCCGACCCCACCACGCGCACCCTCGTCCTCGACGAGGCTGTCGCCTACCACGAAGGCGTCCCCGGCCACCACGACCAGATCTCCGTCGCGCAGCAACTCAAGGGCCTGCCCAAGTTCCGCCTGCGCGGCTTCTACTCCGCCTACACCGAAGGCTGGGCGCTCTACGCCGAACAGCTTGGCAAGGAGATCGGCTTCTACCAGAACCCTGTCTCCGACTACGGCCGCCTCAACTCAGAGCTCTTCCGCGCCGTCCGCCTGGTCGTCGACACCGGCATCCACGACCAGAGCTGGACCCGCCAGCAGGTCATCGACTACATGCACGCCAACGACGTCAACGACGCGCTCGCCCAGACCGAAACCGACCGCTACATCGCCTGGCCCGGCCAGGCTCTCGCCTACAAGATGGGCCAGCTCAAGATCCGCGAACTCCGCGAAAAAGCGAAGACCCAACTAGGCCCCCACTTCGACATCAAGACCTTCCACGACGAGATCCTCAACGGCGGCGCCATGCCGCTCGACCTCCTCGACGCCCGCGTCACCCGCTGGATCAACAGCCAGGCCCCGGCCAGCGCCTCCGTCCGAAGATAGCAGTGAATTGACGCAACTGGCAGGGAACTGAAGCAACCCCTCCAGCCCTGCACAAAACGTTGAACCCCAACGCTCCTTTCCGAATCCGAGGAAAGGAGCGTTGTCGCATGCCACTCCCGGCCTGCGGGCCACGCCCTTCAAGGAGTCACCATGAAGATCGGCATCATTGGCGCAGGCCACATTGGCACAGCACTCGCCCGTCACTTCACCCAACTTGGCCACAACGTGAACATCGCCAACTCGCGCGGCCCCGAGACGCTCGGCGACGTCGCCGGGAAGACCGGCGCCACTCCGGTCCAGCAGACAGAAGCTCCAGCAGGCGCCGAAATCCTCGTTATCACCATCCCGCTCAAGGCCGTTCCCGACCTGCCCAAGGATCTGCTCAAGGACCTGCCCGCAAACGCCATTGTCATCGACACCTGCAACTACTACCCCACGCACCGCGACGGCCAGATTGCCGAGCTCGACAACGGAACGCCGGAGAGCGTCTGGGTGGCCCAACACATCAACCACCCGGTCATCAAGCTCTTCAACAACATCATCTCCCCAAGCCTCGCGGAAGACGGCAAGCCGAAGGGCACGCCCGGCCGCATCGCGCTTCCGGTTGCCGGCGACGACACCGCCGCCAAGACTCGCCTCATCGCACTCCTCGACCAGATGGGGTTCGACGGCCTCGACGCCGGCTCGCTTGCGGACTCCTGGCGCCAGCAGCCAGGCACCCCTGCCTACTGCACGAATCTCGATCTCGCCACCCTGCCCGGCGCGCTGGCCAAAGCCAACCAGGCCGAGGCGCCGCAACACGCGCTCGCAGGCGCGAACAAGATGTTCAGCCTCCTCGGGTCGGGCGCAACTCACCTGCAGGTAGTGAGTGCCATCCGCCAGATGTGGCCGGACCTGCCGCAGAGCTAGCCGCCCACCCTCAAACAGCAGCAAAAAATCGGGGTGCCCCGGGTCCCGCTTCCGGGACCCGGATTCCTGCGGGCCAACCATGATCATCGCCCCGCCTAGGCACTCCTCCCCCGGCGGGGCATGGACCCTTCCACCGCTCGGCACAACAGCCCATGGCCGCCACAGGTACCATGGTCAACAGTGATGACCCGCCCACGCCGCCATGCCACCCTCTTTCTGGTCGCCCTGGCTGCAGCCTCCACAGCCCAGGAAAAAGGCCAATGGCGCGCAGCAAGCACCACCGCCAAAGGCGTTACGGGCGACGTCGCCTTCACTGACACCAAATTCATCCTCAACTTCAACGCCTTCACCGCGGCCCAGATCCGCTCCCTTACCCCGGACGAGATCACTGCCCTCTTCCACACCGACGCGACCGCCAACGGCACCGGCAGCCTCTTCCGCACCGACATCCCCGGCGACAAACGCTTCCTCCACAAAAACACCCTCTGCGGCTCGGAAAACGCGCAGTGGGTCGCCACCTACGTCAGCGGCCACACCCTCCAGCTCGCGCTCTTTTCCGGCAGCGACATGCCCAAGCTCACCCCGGAAGAGCTCGCCAACACCACCGCACTCTGCGGCACCTTCAGCTACGTCCGCTAGTTGTGGAGGGGGAGAGCCCTCAAGCCGTCATCCTGAGGGACGCGAAGGATCTCGGTATTTCGGCACGGCGGGATGCCCCAGATCCCGAGTCTGGGACCTGGGTTGTGCTGCCACGGACACCCCTCACCAGCGATAATCCAAACAGGACACCGCCACACCCCTTGAAGAGCTGGATCGAAATCTCCGCCGCGCACCTCCGTGCCAACTTCGCCACCCTCGGGGGAGCCGCCGGCCCTGACTTCCATCTCCTCTGCGTGATCAAAGCCGATGCCTACGGCCACGGCGCAGTCCTCTGCGCGCCAGTCCTCGTCGAAGCCGGTGCCCACTGGCTCGGAGTCGGCGACCTCGAAGAAGGCATCCACGTCCGCCAGGCCCTGAGCGACGCCGGCATGGCCGACCGCAATACCCACATCCTCGTCATGTGTGCATTCGAGCCCGAAGACGCGCCCAGCCTCGTCCAACACCACCTCACCCCCGTCCTATGGACCCCCGCCCACGTCGAAGCACTCGAAGCCGCCGCCGCGACCACCCTCGGCAATGAGCGGTTTCCCGTCCACATCGAGCTCGACACCGGCATGGCCCGGCAGGGCGCCCAGCCCGGCCCCGAACTCACCGTCCTGCTCCGCGCCCTCCGCGCCGCCCGCCACGTCCGCGCGGAAGGTGTCTTCAGCCATCTCAGCTCATCCGAAGTAGTCGGCTCCGTCGAAACCGTCAAGCAGGTCAGCCGCTTCGGCGCCACGCTCGAGCAACTCCTCGAGCAGGAGCTCATGCCCGAGTACCTTCACCTCGCCAACAGCTCCGCCATCGAGGAGCGCTCGACCCTCGACTGGGTCCGAGACTTCGCCGCAAACGACATGGCCGCCACCCCGCTCGCGCGCCCCGGCCTCGCGCTCTACGGCTACACCCTCCCACTAAGCCCCGCGGACGAAACCCCCGGCTCCCTCGCCCCCGAACTCCACCCCGTCGCCACCTGGAAGACCCGCATCACCGGCCTCCGGGACCTCGCCCCCGGCGACACCGTCGGCTACGGCGCCACGTTTACTGCCCCCACCCCCATGCGCGTCGCCCTGCTCCCCATCGGCTACGCCGACGGCTTCCGCCGTGAAGCCTCCAGCGGCCTCGGGGACGGCTGGGTGATGGTCAACAATCAGCGCGCCCCCGTCCTCGGCCGAGTCAGCATGAACCTCACCGTCGTCGACATCACGGCTCACACGCCCCCGCCTACCATCGGCGACGAAGTCATCCTCCTCGGTCCCGGCGTCACCGCCCATGACCACGCCCGCTGGGCCAACACCATCCCCTATGAGATCCTCTGCGGCATGCGCGGCCACCGTCGCCTCGTTTAGCCCCGCTCCGCAGCACATCCAACCCTCCTGCCGGAGAACAGGTCCCCCAGTCCCGCTCCTGGGACCTGGGTTGCTGTCTCCGGGATTCCGGCACCCGGGGTCGCCGCCCCCCCAAACAGCGAACCCCTGCCACAATGAATGGACCGCCTTCCTCCCCGAAGGCTCCCCGGGAAGCTCCACCTGAAGCCCAACATCTCCCAACTCCAAGCGATCGGCCTGGCCCTGGCCGCCTACACCTTCTGGGTGCTCGCCGACACCTGCCTCAAGATCGCCGGCACCTCCCGCCTCTCCGCCTACCAGGTCCTCGCGGTCATTGGCCTCGCTGAAATCATCCTCCTCTCCGCCTACGCCCTCGCCCGCGGCAACCTCCGCGCCCTGCGCCCGCGCCACCCCGGCAAACAGGTCCTGCGCTCCTGCCTGGACCTCGCCAACAATCTCTGCGTTGTCGTCGCCCTTCGCCACATCCCCATGGCGCTCTTCTACATCCTGGTCTTCTTCGCGCCGATGGTCACCGTGCTCCTCGCGGCCGCCTTCCTCGACGAACCCCTTGACCTTCGCCGAGGCCTCGCCGTCCTCCTCGGCTTCTGCGGGGTAGTCGTCGCTGTCCACCCCTCCCGCGCCGGATGGCACCCCGGCTATGCGGTCGGCTACCTCGCCTGCCTCGTCTGCGTGCTGTCCTTCGCCACCAACATCGTCTGGTCGCGCAAGCTCACCCAGGATGAAACGTCGCTCAGCATGATCTTCACCTCAGGCCTAGTAACGTTCCTCGTCAGCGCCGCACTCTCCCTGCATCACCTCGAACCCGTGTCCCTCACCCTCGCCGGCACACTCACAGGAACGGCGCTCTTCGGCATCGGTGGCAGCTTCTGCTTCTTCCTCGCCCTCCGCCACACCACCTCGGCCAACGTCGCCCAATACCACTACAGCCAACTGCTCACCGGGGCCGCCCTCGCCTATCTCATCTGGCGCGAACGCCCCACCCTCGCCATGTGGGCCGGCGCCGTTCTGATCGTCGCGGCCGGCTCGTACACGGCATCGCTTTCCCGGTCTTCCCAGGTGGCACCCGAACTGGTTCACCAGCCCATCCGTTGACGGGCGGCCGCGCAGCCCCAAGAACGCCTAAAACCGCAGCTGTTCAGGAATCTGGCCAGCACCGGTGAGAGAAAAATCAACCTCAAAGGTGTTGCGGATGGCCTTGTTGCCAAGACTCGTGAAGAAGCTCGCCGAGTTGTAAATGATGCCGTACTGGGTCCGGTCCAGAGTCACCCTGCCATTGATGAGAAAACGACCATTCACTTCCGTGACCTTGACGGGAGCCATCAAGGGCGCGGACTTGCCCTTGATGGTCATGGACCCAAACACGGTTCCGTTGGCAAAGCGGTCGATGTTGATCAGGGCCGTCGGGAAGTGTTCAACGTCGAAGAAGTCCGCGCTCTTCAGGTGGTGGAGCAGGTCGGCGTTGGACTGCGTCATGCTGTTCATGTCCACAACAAGACTCGCCCCGACCAATGAGCCGTTTGCCAGCAGGATGCTTCCTTCACGGATGGAAAGGGTTCCCGAGGGGGCGTACGTGCCAACCTCGGCGTGCCCGGTCCAGGTAAGGGAGCTGCTCTTCCCATCAATCGCAAGGGATTGCCTGGACTGGGCAAGAAGGGCCATAGGAGCCAACAGACAAAGAAACAGGAAGCGCGTCACAAGAACCTCGTTGGGATAATGGAGTGCAGCCTAGCACGACGCCTCAGAAGGCGAACAAAGAGGGGAGCGCACCGCAGGCGCCCGAAACCCTCCTCCTCCTTGGCCCCTCGCAGCCTCCGTTCCCGCATTCCTCTTTGCCCGGACTCCGAACGGTGGTATCGTCACGCGAATCCACCCTTCGGGCTCGAAGCGCTGCCGCACACCATGCGGCCACCAGGACGCCCTGTGAACCAGTCATCTTCCAAGCTCCTCCTTTGCATCAGCCATCGCCGCCGCGGTACGTGGCTTCCCGCGACGCTGCTGTGCCTCTCTCTGCTGTGTCTGCCCTTGATGCCCGCTACCTGGGCACAGCAGCCGGTACCGAACGAACACCGGATCGCTGTACTCAACCGGTCGGGTTCGCCGCTCATTGCCGTCGTCGCCTCCGCGCCGCCCCTCACGCCTGCCTGGACTGCCAATCTCCTCGGTTCCGTCCCGATCGCCTCCGGCGCTACGACCGTCATCGCCCTGCCGGGGCAGCCGGCTAACTGCCTGTACGACCTCAAGGTCACCTTCGCCAACGGCCGCTCTCTTCTGTCGTCCCAATTCAACGTCTGCACGCACCCCACCTGGACCGTCAGCGACGCTGTTCCTCTGCTGCAGGGGATGCCCGCGGGCGCGATTGGCGCCATCATCGCGACGCACCTGCCGCCTTCCGGTGTCGCCCCGGCACCCCCGCCGCTGCTCCGGCCTGCCCCTCCCGCTCCGGTGCCGGTCGGGGCGTCGTCACCTGCGCCCCCCGCACCGATACAGAGGTCGCAAGCTCCCGATACCGCGGCCCCGGCTCCGATTCCTTCAACAAGCGCCGCTCCGCCGTCCGCCTCTGAGCCCTCTCCAGCCCCAGCCCCAGCGCCGGCCCCAGCCCCTTTCCCAGCGCCGGACGCAGGCGCTCCGCCGGCCCCGGCTCCCGCCCCGACCGTGGCCGACGCCGAAGCCCAGGCCTTTGCCCACAGTCCCCAGGGTCACGGACTCTACGAAATTCCGCACCAGATGAACGTCGGCAGCAGCTATATGGCAACGGCCACGATCTACGCTCCGACGGCAACCGGCGTCCCCGGAACCGCGCATTCCATGAAGGTCTCCACCTTCATGATCGTCACGCTCGCCGCGCCGGATAACCCCGGCGCCTTCACGATCGAGCCCCAGCAATCCGCTTGCCAGTTCCTGCCCGAGGCCGGCACCACGCAGTGGAACTACAAAGTCACCCCGACCGACGTAGGTTCCGGCCACGGGATCGGCCTGCGCGGCACGGACACCATGGTTTTCACCTCGTACATCGTCTACGGCTCCGGAGGGGACGCCTGCGCCCCGACCAACGTCCTCCGCCGGCAGTTCGCTGCCGACAGCGAAACCGTCACGGTCGTCGCGCTCGCCCCCTCCAGCCTTTTGAGTCGCACCGTAGGGTTCATCGCCAACAACCCCGGTAAGGCCCTCCTCGCGCTCCTCGGTGGAGGCGCCGGCCTCCCCGGTCTCGTCAGCATCGGCAAGTGGCTGGCCGAGCGCCTCCGCCGCCGGAAACACCCCACCCCACCCGCCGGGCCCACGCCCAAGCCCTCCGCCTCCGGCACTTGACCGCAGCTCCGCCTTCGAAGGCCGGGTGCCCCATTCCTACGCGGCTCCATCGCGGATGAGTGGGCGTCGCCACCGCTCAGCGTTCGCTGACAGGCCATCTGCCGTACAAAACCGCAAAACCCGGCCCACAACGCCCGGCCACCGCCGCCCATCCAAAGCCCCATGGCTGAGCCGCTGGGCAAACTCCATTTTCTCTTCGACCGCGACTACGGCCCCCGCGACCGCCTCATCCCGCGCTGGCTCTTCCTCCGCGCCCTCGGCCTGGTCTACTTCTCGGCCTTCCTCGCCCTCGCGTTCCAGATCCTCGGCATGAGCGGCTCCGGCGGCATCCTCCCCGCTGCGCACTATCTGCAGCTGCTCCAGCAGATCGGCAACCAGCGCTTCTGGGTCGCGCCGACCGTCCTCTGGTTCGGCGCCTCAGACCACGCACTCCTCGCCCTCGTCTGGGCCGGCCTCCTCGCCTCCGCCCTCGTCACGTTCAACATCCTCCCCAAGCCCGCCCTCATCCTCTGCTGGATCTGCTTCCTCAGCTGGATCGCCGTCTCGCAGGACTTCGGCAGCTACCAATCCGACGGCATGCTCCTCGAAGCCGGCCTCCTCGCCATCCTGATCGCCCCTACCGGCATCCGCCCCCGCTGGGGCGGGGACTCACTCGCCTCCCGCGCCGCCTTCTTTCTTCTGCTCTGGGAATGGTTCCGCATCTACTTCGAATCCGGCGTCGTCAAGCTCGCCTCAGGCGACCCCACCTGGCGCAACCTCACCGCCATGTACGAGTACTACGCAAACGGCCCCCTCCCCACCTGGATCGGCTGGTACCTCCAACACCTCCCCTTCGCCTTCCACAAGGCCACCGCCGGCCTCACGCTCGTGATGGAGCTCCTCCTCGTCTTCCTCGCGTTCCTGCCCCGCCCCTGGCGCCTCGCCTGCTTCGTCCTCGTCACCGTCTGGCAGATCGGCGTCATCGCCACCGCCAACTACGCCTTCCTCAACTACCTCGTCCTCATCCTCGGCTTCCTCCTTCTCGACGACCGCGCCCTCCTCCGCTTCGTCCCCACTCGCTACCGCTCCGGCCTCACACCTGACACCGACATCACCCTCCTCCACGAGCCCGACGTCCAGCCGCCAGCTATCACCCTTTCCTCCCGACCGGAGCGAAGGGCAGGGAAGAGACCCGCATTTGCCCCGGCCAGTGCTTCGCAGGGAGACGAACAGGGTGCCCCAGGTCTCGCTTCTGAGACCTGGGAACCTGAGCCACCGCAGTCCACCTCCGCCCCCTACGTCAACCGAGGTCTCCGCCACCACCCCCGCGACCTCGTCCGAGCCCTCCGCATCGCCCTCACCACCGTCCTCCTCTCCACAATCGCCTACGCCACGACCGTCCCCCTGATCGGCATGTTCCTCCCCAAACTCCCCCTGCCCACCAGCCCCATGGCCGTCCTCGAACCCTTCCGCGTAGCCAATACCTACGGCCTCTTCGCCAACATGACCCCCCACCGCTACGAGATCGAGTTCCAGGGCTCCGACGACAACGCCACCTGGACCCCCTACACCTTCCGCTTCAAACCCCAGGACCCCGCCGCCCGCCCCCGCATCTACGCCCCTTACCAACCCCGCTTCGACTGGAACCTCTGGTTCGCGTCCCTCACCACCTGGGACCAGGCCCCCATCGTCCCCCGCACCGAAATCCGCCTCCTCGAAGGCAGCCCCAAATCAAGACAGACCCTGAGCCTCTTCCGCACCAACCCCTTCCCGAACCACCCGCCCAAATACATCCGCGCCATCCTCTATCAATATTGGTTCTCCACCCCAGATCAGAAGCGCACCCAGGGCCTCTGGTGGACCCGCAAGTACCTCGGCACCTACGCCCCCACCCTTACCCTCACCCCCGACGGCAAGGCGGCAGCAGTCGCCGTCCCCGACCTAAACGGCCCACCGCAGTAAAGTTGTAGGTTGTGGGCTTCACTTAAAAGCTCGCTCACCTGTAAGCGCGTTCGCGTCTCTCTGTCATTCCCGCAGGGAACCTGCTTTTCCGCTGCTCGCATCCAACGACCAACGTCCCCAGGAGACCAAAGTTGCCCAGGCCCCTGCCCATCTCGCTTGCAAGTCTCCACAGCGCCGCCCTCGCGCTCGCCCTGAGCATGACCTCGTCCCTCGCGCCCGCCCAGTCCGCCACCGCCGTCCCCAAGCTCGACCTCGACAAGCTCACCGGCACCTGGTACCAGATCGCCAAGCTCCCCGTAAAAGCCGAAAAGAAGTGCCTCTCCGACAACACCGTCCTCTACGCCCTCAACGACAAGCGCGACAGCTTCCAGATCGGCACCTTTTGCACGGTCAAGGGCGGCGACCACAACAACATCAACGACAGCGGCAAGATGGACAAAGCTCGCGACGGCAAGCTTAAAATCCGTCACTTCGTCCTCTTCTCCCGCAAATACTGGGTCCTCGCCACCGACCCCAACTTCAACTGGGCCCTCGTCGGCACACCGAACCACAAGTCCCTTTGGATCCTCTCCCGCCAGGTCACGTTACCGGCGGACACCTACGCCGGCATCCAAAGCACCGCCTCAGCCCAGGGATTCCCGGTAGCCAAACTCGTCCTTGTAACCCACCCGGAGAACCGCATCACCCTGGCATCACCTTCCGCAAACCCCAACCAGATCGAATCCCCTAACCCCACCCCAACCCAAACCGGCACCCAGCCGTCCAGCACAGCCGGCAAACCGTAAGCGAGCTTCACGGTACTCAAGGGAAACAAGAAGGGCGAGCCATCCAGGCTCGCCCTACCTCTGCTCACTGTTCCAGCTTTTCTACGCAGTCTGCCCCCCAACCTGCTTCGGGGCAGCCGCGCCGTTGCTGCTCGCCGACACAGCCTTCACCTGGATCTGCTTCGGCTTGGCTTCCGGCCTCTTATTCAGGCTTAACTCCAGCACGCCATGCTCTGTCTGCGCCTGGATGTTTTCCGTGTCCACAGTGGCCGGCAGGGTAAAGCTCCGCACAAAGCTGCCATAGCGCCGCTCCACCCGGTGGAAGTTCTCTTCCTTTTGTTCACTGTTCCATTTGCGCTCCCCGCGTACCGTCAGGGTGCGTCCTTCCACACGGATGTCCAGGTCTTCCGGCTTGATTCCTGGAACCTCGAACTTCAGCGTCAGGTGCTGCGCGTCCTCATACACGTCGACAGCGGGCACGAAGTTGCCGGCGGAAAGCTCATTGCTTTCCCCCTCAGGCCGGGCAAACTCCGTGAAGATTGAGTTCAAGCGATTCTGCAACACGTTCAAATCACTGAAAGGGCTACGGAAGGGGGTAAAGCGAGTAATGGTGGTCATCGATTTGTCCTCCGAATGTTCGTTTAGCACGCGGCTCACGAGCCTGAGTGGCAGGCTCACTCCGATGGACCAAATATACCACACGAACCGCATGAAATGTGATGACGTCAAGCTCAGATATGAGAGATCAAGCCTCCAGGCTCAATGAACACCAATTCAAACGTAGTCTCGTCCGAAAACGGCGGAGGGAAATAGCAAGTAATTATGAGAGCTTTCTACAGGAATTCATAGAACCCAGCCCAAGGCTGTGGCCCAATGCCGACGCGAACTCTCCTGTTTGCCACATCTGCAACTTTGGCCCTATACATGCATGCCTCTCCCAAGTAGACGTCTGCACTTTGTCTCTGGAGAAATACATGTATTTGGGAACCACGCGGCGAGTCGCCGCGGGCTTGTTCATCGCAGCTTCTGCCGGCCTCGCCGGTGCCGCACACGCTCAGACCAGTCAGGGAACGCTCGCCGGGACAGCCCGCGATGCCACGGGCGCTGTTGTGGCGAATGCCACCATCACGGTAACCAACGAAGCCACCGGTGAAAAGCGCACCGTCACCTCCGCGAACGACGGCGCCTACCGCATCGATGCGATCTCGCCCGGAAGGTATTCGATCGTCACCTCAGCGGCCGGATTCAGCACCTCGCAGGTTAAGGGCATCTCCGTCCCGCCCTCAACGACGACCTCCTACGATGTCGCTCTCCAGGTAGGCACCACCAGCACTGAAGTCACCGTGGAAGCCAACCAGGCCACCATCAACACCGAGAACGGTCAACTGTCCGGAACCGTTAGTGCCGAGGAATTGGACAAAGTTCCCATCTTCACGCTGAATCCGGTCGAGCTCGCGCTCACAGTTCCCGGAGTGCAGCCGGTCCCGGGTGCTGGCGGAGGCGCTTTCTCCAACGGCGTCAATATTCAGGTGAATGGCGCACGTCCCCGCGCCAACAACTTCTTCATGGACGGCCAGGAAATCAATGACGTCGGTCTCGGCGGGCAAGCCTTTCAGCCCCAGATCCCCGACGTCTTCGACTCCGTAACGGTCATCACCAACTCCGCATCCGCAGAGTTTGGCCGCGGCGGCGGCGGCATCGTCAATCTCGTCACCAAAGCGGGATCCAATCACTTTCATGGCACCGTCTTCGAACGGTACTTTGGTTCGGGCCTGAACTCTCTCCCTGGCAACCAGCGCGGCTCCGGTGTTCCGAAGACGCGGGTTGACGAACACAGCTACGGTTTCTCCGTGGGCGGTCCGATCCTCAAGAACAAGCTCTTCTTCTTTGGGTCAAGCGAATGGCAACGCTACTACGGCCAACAGCAGGCAGGCGTAAACCTCCTCCCCGATGCTGCCGGATACGCTACGCTGCAGACCATCACAGGAGCGCCTGCAACCCAGGTGGCTCTTCTCGATAGCTACCTGAACAAGGGCGCGTACCTCACCCAGGACGCCTCGTACGGTAACGCGAACGGGAATGCGGTTGTCACCACCAAGAACATTGGCGCGTTGCCGGGCTGCCCCACAACAGGCTGCGTGGTCTCATTTGCTGGCTTCCAGCGGCCCAATGCTCCACTGGCTGAGCCTGACACGCAGTGGATGTACCGTGTTGACTACCATCCCTGGGATAAAGACACCGTCTCCTTCCGGTACCTGCACGATCGCACCTCGCTCAACCCTGACTTCGGCAACAACGGCTATGCTCTGGCCGGCTTCGACACGCTGCAGGGTGGCCCAACCGAGCTAGGCGCAGGGCAGTGGACACATGTCTTTACTCCCCGTCTGCTCAATGAGTTCCGGGTATCCGAGGCACGTCTCGCCTTCACCTTCTCCCCAACTCCTGAGACCATCGCGAATCCTCTGAACAACCTGCCAACCATTGAGTTTGCCGGCATCAACGGCACATCTTCGGCAGGTTCGATCGACTTCCTCAGCGGCACCTACACGGCGCTCGGCCCGAATCAGAACTTCCCCCAGGGTCGTGAAGAAGACCTGTACCAGTTCCAGGACACCCTTCGTTACACCCTGGGCCGCCAGTCCGTCAGCGTCGGCGCTGACATCGGCCGTCTTATCGAGATCGATCTCGTATCCCAGAACGCAATCGGCACTCTTAATTTCGCCAGCGGTGGAACCGGCAACTCGTCGCTCGGAAACTTCCTCCTCAACCAGCTCGGACCCTCGGGAGCCGCTACCAAGACGTTCGGCCCGACCCGCGCTGACTCTCACGGCTGGCGCAACTCCGGGTTCGCCCAGGACGACGTCAAGCTCCTGAGCAATCTCACGATCAACCTTGGTATACGCTACGACTTCCTCAGCAACCCTGAGAACAGCCTCGCCTACCCCGGCATCGATCAAAACAATGTCTTCGCACCGATCAACACCGTCATCCCGGTGAAGAACGACTGGAACAACGTCGCTCCCCGTATTGGCTTTGCCTATTCCCCTCAGGGTGGCCTGTTTGGGAACGGGAAGACCTCGATCCGCGGTGGCTTCGGTGTCTTTTACGACAGCACCTTTTCCAACATCCTTGTGAACTCCGCTCAGAGCTCCCCGAACGCAGTAGCCGCTACCCTCGTGCAGACCACAGGCAACGGTCTCGCGAACGCAACATCGTTGATCTCCACGATCACTCCCACGCTGAGCGCGCGCTCCAGCGTGGAAAGCGAAGCCAGCAACCTTGTGAATCCGCTCACCTACCAGTACAACCTGGGCATTGAGCGCGAAGTACCGGGTGGCACCGTTCTGGGCCTACGCTACGTCGGCAATCGCGGTGAGAAACTCTTTGCCAACCAGCAGTTCAACTACTTCAGCGGCGCAACCGGCGCGCGCTTGAATCCGGCTCGAGGGGCGATCGTGCTTCGCGGCAACTACGCTGACTCGAACTACAACGGCCTGGAAGTCACAGCCAATCACAACTTCAAACATGGCTTGCTGATCAACGCGAACTACACCTTCAGCAAGGACCTGGACAACGGCTCAGAGGTCTTCGCGATCACCGGTTCGGCACCCACCTCGTACGGCGCGAACCTCGCTCCGGGCGGACGGCGCCAGGATTGGGGCCCCTCGGCCTATGACCATCGCCAGTTTTTCTCCGTGGCGTACGTCTACCAGATCCCCGGTCTCCACTCCAGCAACCACCTTACAAACCTGGCCGAGAATGTGTTGACACGCCACTGGACTATTTCCGGCGTCAGCCAACTCCAGAGCGGTGCCTACGCGACCTATAACACCAGCGGATTCGATCTGAATGGCGACGGCAGCACGACGAATGATCGTCCCATCGTGGTCAACAAGTCGGCCGACCTCCAGTCTGTCGGTGTGGATGGCAGCTTGCTCGCCCCCTTCTACGGAAGCGACGCGCAGCCCGGTGTCTTCTACGACGCATACAACGCCTTGGGCGCAGCGGTGAACAGCCTCGTTGCTGTCCAGCCAAGCCAGGAACACTTCATCGTTCCCTACTTCCCGAACAATCAGTACCTCTCTCAGGAGATTGGCCGTAATAGCTTCCTGAAGCCCGGAACTACGACGCACAATATCGCACTCGAGAAAGGCTTCGATGTCCGGGAGCGTGGAACCTTCATCCTCCGTGGTGAGGCGCAGAACATCGCCAATCACAACGACGCAGTGATCGGCGACACGAACGTTCTCGACGCGGGTGCAGGCTTCCTGACCCCCAGCCGCGGCGGTACACCTGCCATCGGGAACAATCAGCGCACGCTGATCCTCTGGGCAAAGTTCGAGTTCTAATCGCAACCTGAAACATCTCGCAGGGCACCTTCGGGTGCCCTGCTTCTTTTTGCCCAAACCCACCGGGCGTTCAGGCCTTCAGCACCGCACTGAGCCCCCTCCAGATGCGTCGGCCAACTATAATAAACAGTGCCAATGCCAGACGATCAGAACTCTCTCCCGCTCGGCCCCGACGACAACATCACGCCCTCGCCGCAGGACGCCAACTCCAACAACCCGCCCCCCGGCGGCTCTGGCGGAGACGGCCCCAGTGCGCCCACCGGCCCCGGCGCCCTTGTCATGCTCCCCATCAACATCGACGAGGAGATGCGCCGCTCGTACCTCGACTACTCCATGTCGGTCATCATCGGCCGCGCCCTGCCCGACGCCCGTGACGGCCTCAAGCCCGTCCACCGCCGCATCCTCTACGGCATGCAGGAGATGGGCCTCCAGTTCAACAAGAAGTACACCAAGTCGGCCAAGGTCGTCGGCCACGTCATGGGCAACTACCACCCCCACGGCGACGCCGCCATCTACGACACCATGGTCCGCCTCGCGCAGCCCTTCTCGCTGCGCTACCCCCTCGTCGACGGCCAGGGCAACTTCGGCTCCGTCGACGGCGACCCACCCGCCGCCATGCGGTACACCGAGTCCCGCCTCACCCGCCTCTCCGGCGAAATGCTCGCCGACATCGACTCCGACACCGTCGACTTCGTCCCCAACTACGACGAATCCACCTCCGAGCCCACCGTCCTGCCCGCCCGCATCCCCAACCTCATCGTCAACGGCTGCACCGGCATCGCCGTCGGCATGGCGACCAACATCCCGCCGCACAACCTCACCGAAGTCCTCAACGCCACCATCGCGCTCCTCGAGAAGGAAAAGGCCGAAACCCGCACCGACCTCGAGCTCGTCCTCGAGCACGTCAAAGGCCCCGACTTCCCCACCGGCGGCTTCCTCTACGGCCGCGGCAACCTCGTCCAGACCTACCGCACCGGCCGCGGCCGCTTCATGATGCGCGCCAAGTGCGGCCTCGAGCAGATCACCGGCGGCCGCCAGGCCATCATCGTCACCGAGATCCCCTACCAGGTCAACAAGTCCAACCTCATCAAGCGCATCGCCGAGCTCGTCACCGAGAAGATCATCGACGACATCTCCGACGTCCGCGACGAGTCCGACCGCGACGGCATGCGCATCGTCATCGAGCTCAAGCGCGGCGCCCAGCACGAAATCGTCCTCAACCAGCTCTACAAAAACACCCAGCATGCAGGAGATCCTTCTCCATGATCTTCCTGGCCGTCCACAACGGCCAGCCCAAGGAGCTCCCGCTCGACGAGGCCATCCGCGCCTTCATCGACCACCGCATCGACGTCGTCCGCCGCCGCACCGCCTTCCTCCTCGGCAAGGCCCGCGAGCGCGAGCACACCCTGCTCGGCCTCCAGATCGCCCTCGACCACCTCGACCAGGTCATCCGCATCATCCGCCAGTCCACCTCCCGCGCCGACGCCCGCGAAAACCTCTTCGCCTTCTTCTCCAACCGCCGCATCAACCTCCGCGGCACCGAAATCGCCGGCGTCACCCTCGACCCCGCCAAGTACGGCATCGACCTCACCGGCGGCAGCGTCTCCGCCCAGCTCGCGCCAACAACCGCCGCAGCCGGCACGCTCATCCTCAGCTACCGCCAGATCGACGCCATCCTCGAGCTGCAGCTCTACCGCCTCACCCAGCTCTCCATCGACGAGCTCCTCAACGAGCTCCGCGCCGTCCGCGACAACATCGCCGAGTTCGAGTCCATCCTCGCCTCCGAGAAGAAACTCCGCCGCGTCATCATCAAGGAGCTCGAAGACATCCGCGAGCAAGCTACGGCGACGCCCGCCGCACCATCATCATCGACGAGGCCAACGAGCTCACCCTCGAAGACCTCATCGCCGACGAGCAGGTCGCCGTCACCGTCTCCAACACCGGCTACCTCAAGCGCACGCCCATCTCCATCTACCGCCAGCAGCGCCGCGGCGGCACCGGCCGCCTGGGCATGAAGACCCGCGAAGAAGACTTCGTCGCCCAGCTCATCATCGACTCCACCCACGCCTACCTGCTCTGCTTCACCAACTCCGGCCGCGTCTACTGGCTCAAGGTCTACGAGATCCCCGACGTCGGCGCCGCCGGCAAGGGCAAGGCCATGGCCTCCCTCGTCGACCTCCAGCCCGGCGAAAAAGTCGTCACCATCCTCCCCGTCCGCGACCTCACCGAAGACTCCAGCTACGTCCTCTTCGCCACCCGCAACGGCACCGTCAAAAAGACCGCCCTCAAAGACTTCTCCAACGTCATGGCCCGCGGCATCATCGCCATCGGCATCGACAAGGACGACGAGCTCATCACCGCCCGCCTCACCGACGGCGAACAGGTCATCTTCCTCGCCACCCACGACGGCATGGCCATCCGCTTCGACGAGCGCGACCTCCGCTCCATGGGCCGCCCCGCCTTCGGCAACCGCGGCATCTCCCTCAAAAAGGGCGACTTCGTCATCGGCGCCGCCGTCACCCCCTCCCCTGAAGCCCGCAACAAGCAGCGCCTCGCCATGGCCGCCGCCAAGGGCCTCAAGGACCAGGTAGAAGCCGTCCTCGACGAGACCACCACCAGCACCGCCACCCAACCCATGGAGCTCGCCGGCGACCCCACCGAACTCGCCGCCCCCGCCCTCTCCGAAGAAGCCGTCGCCAAGCTCGAAAAGCTCGACAAAGAGCTCGGCCTCACCCCCTGCCTCATCCTCACCGTCTCCGAAAACGGCTTCGGCAAGCGCACCGACGTCGACATGTACCGCCTCCAGTCCCGCGGCGGCAAAGGCGTCATCAACATGCAGCACCACCCCCAAAATCGGCAAAGTCACCGCCATCCAGCTCGTCGACGACACCACCGAAATGATGGTCATCAGCCAGTTCGGCAAAATCATCCGCATCGACACCAACAAGTCCGAGCCGCCGGCCGAGCCACCATGGGCGTAAAACTCCTCGACCTCGACACCGACGACAAAGTAGCCGCCGCCATGGTAATCCCCCCAGACGAAGGCCCCAAAACCAACGGCGAAGGCGGCACGCTCCTCCAATAACTCGGAAGGGCACGGCTTCAGCCGTGCGGAACAGAGCCTACCAAAGTAGAACGGTGCGACCTTTAGGTCGCGCCGTTGCTTTCCTTTTGCTTATCCTTTTGCCTGTCATTCCCTGAAGGGAATCCGCGTCTTGCTTTTCTTTCTGTCATGCCAGCACGGGAAACTTTGTTGCCCTATGCTCTCGATTACTCAAGCTGTCATCCCGAGCGAAGCCAAGGGACCTGCGTGCCACCCAAAGCGCCACAAGTTCCCAAGGGCAACCAGCAACACGGAGGGATGGCTACATGCTTGAGTATGCTTCCATTTCCATGCGAACTGTAACGGCGAGTCCATGTAAGTCCCCGTACAGCACCTTCCCGGTCAAGCTCATTTTCCTAAGCAGAGCAAACATATTTCGATGAAGAGCACTTTCTATCCGATATTTCACAAATTCAGAGCCACTGTACAGGTCTTCCTCAAGGACATCTCGGATCCTCTTATTCCGGTTACCTGATAGAAGAAAGCAGCCTCCCTGGCGATCAAGTCTTTGATTGTGCTCATGCGGCTCTGTTATCCAAGCGATGTCGTAGGCCCTTGGGTCGATATAGTTCTCGAAGATGTCGTCTTGACTGTCATATATCTGGTCATCAGAGTATGCAAAGGTTCTATCACTCCGCCTCAGCTCGGCGACCGACGCAGCGGTCACAGCGCGGTAATCTAGAGCGAATACGGCGATGTCGGCCTTGCTAGAAGCACGATATGACTCTAGGGCGAAGTACAGAGCCACGAATGGACTATCGGTGAAGTCCAGCAGGCGTGTCGGAACTCCGTAGTGTTGCATCAGTGCCAGCCAAGCGAGTGTTGATTTCGGCTGAATGTTCTCACGGTCATAAAGATGGAACTTCGGCTTGAATTTAGCTAGTGAGAAAGCTTCGTACTTGCGTGCTTCGTCAGCACACCACCCCGCTCCAACAATGCGTTCCAAAGCCGACTCTAGCTCCCAATCTGCGTTCGCCTGTCCGCGGAATATGAAGTGGCTAGGCAGAGAGTTGAACGCCTGAATCAGTTCCTCCGGAGTTGATATCTGGATCTCGGTCAACGCCCCTGACCTCCTTATATTTGTCTCTTAGGTCGTTCAAAACGGCCTCAGGCCTGTGTGAGTCATCCTCATACCTCGTGCTTATCACTCCACCCCGCATCCGCACGGTTACTAATCTCGAATCAGGCTCACGCTTCAGCTTGGCGGAAGCATCGTTCCCAGTAGCAGCAGTGCTCCGCGTGACTGCTTCTAGCGTCTCGCGGTTTAGGTCTGATCCGTCTACCTCTGTCTTGCCTTTATTTCCATCTGCCGCACTCAGGTAGACGGACATGGGCTTTTGGAACAGAAGATCTGCGTCGAAGGGATTGGGACCATGGAAAGTAGCTGTGAACCTCGTCACGCGATAGGCATGCTGAAGTTCAGCCAAAAATGCGTTGGGGTCCGCTATCGGGTCAACTTCCACAGTTATGTTGTTCTCCGCGACCTCTTTTGTGTAGGAGAGCAGTTCTTTCACTCGTCTGGCGATAGCGGAGGTGGTGTTTGCTAGAGAGGGCTTCTTCGCAATACCTATGAAGCCAAATCCTGCGTCAAAAACGCAATGGGTGTAAGGGCTCGTTTCGAGGGATTCTATGACGAAATTCCCGCTCTCTTGATCGAACTTCTCGAAAGTTCTTTTTGTGGTCCTCCCTAGAGCGAAGTCACCGGCATCTTCCGAGAAGCGTTCCACATTGCCTATGTGCCAGCTGTAGCCAGGCTTTACTTCCGTTGTCGGGCGCTCGTTCAAGGACGATAGGAATATTTGAGCCGGCGTCACGTCATAGTGGAGCAAGGAAGTCTGACGCGGCCTTACGAATTTGACGCGGAATAGGTTGTACTCGACTATGGTGTGCCTCCGTAAGCCCAAGGGGATGCGGAATCCCCATAAAGGCTTACATCTATGAGTAATTAGTTCCCAGGAGGCCTCGTCGTCAGATCCGCATTCAAATGCACCGAGTTCCCCGCCACGTTCATCGAACGCGTCCAGTCCCCATAGCCCTTCTTCTTCACCGTCACCGTATGCTGCCCCGGCGCCACGGAGAGCGTCGAAGGCGTACTCCCCACAAAGCTCCCATCGATCTCAATATCCGCTCCCGGCATGCTCGACTCCACCGAAAGGCTCGCCATCTGCGGAACCGTAGGGGCTGCCGCATCCGTTGCTCCCGTCGCAACGGCACCGGTGGCACCAGCGGGCGAGAACTTCGCCATATCCAGCTTGTTGTCTCCAGCAACGAAAGCGGTGATCTCCGTTCCCTGCGGAATCGTGATGTCCTTGCCGTGAACGAACAGCAGCAGAGGCGCAGCAGGGAAGAACACAATCGCCGCACCCACCATGCCCGCAGCCATCGCGCCCGTATGACCGCCACCCTTTTCGCTCTTGGTCGCGCTCAGCATCGCCTTCTCGCCATCGACCAACCGCACCGAATCGATGTTCACGTCCAGCTTGCCGGCCCGTCCCATGCTCCTTCTGGGCTCGGCCGTGGTGATTGTGCCGACCGCCTGCGCTCCTTTGGCGATCACAGGCACACCGTTCACATCAACCTCCTCCACAACCTCAAACGAGACGTGCTGTCCCGCTTTGGCAGTAGCCGACGTGAGGTTCTCTGCCAACTTCAACTTGACGGCAGTTCCATCCAGCAGAGTGTTTGGGGAAGACGGGGCAGAAGCCGTCGCCGCAGCCAACGAAGAAGGACTCGCGGTCTGCTGCGGAGCGGGTGCGGCGTTCTGTTGAGAGTGGGCGGGGTCGGCAACAGCAAACAAGAGCGCAAGAGCGCCAGCAAGGGGCTTCAAGTGAACCTCAGCAAATGAAATGAAGTGGCGAGATGCAGCCTATCGCCTACAAACAACACAGGCAAGGAAATTCTGGAACACTTTGGTAACTCGATGTCACACCGCAGCCGTCGCTTTCAGCCGACAACTCCCCACAAATCACGCCACAGCACCCCAGGCAACCCGTAGAGTGATCCTCGTTCCGCAATCCTCCTCCCTGAGGTCACCATGACATCCTTCGCTCCACGCCTGACCTTCGCCTCCCTCGCCGCTCTCCTCACGCTCCTTCTCGCCGCACCCTCCGCGCCCGCGCAGTCTCCCGGAGCCGTCGCCGGCATGGGTCCGGTAGCCCAACAGGAAAAGGCCATCTGGGACGCCCTCCAGAGCAGCAGTTGGGACACCGCCGCCTCCTATCTGGCCCCCAACTTCGTCTACGTGGGCGACATGATGGGCGACCGCGCGCAGTCCATGGAAGGCATGAAGACCTGCAAGCTCAACAGCTACACCCTCCACGACGCCCAGACCCGCACACTCTCCCCAGACATCGTCCTCCTCACCTACGTCGCCACCGTCGACGAGGTCTGCGGTCCCCAGCCCATCAAAGGGGACTTCAACTGCTCCAGCCTTTGGCAGCGGCAGAACGGCAAGTGGATGGGCGTCTCCCACACCGAAGCCATGGCCGCCAAGCACTAGCGCATCGCCCGCACGGGGCGCAAGTTTGTGCCCCCAATACTGCGGCGAGCCACACGGGTCACAAACTTCGCTTACAAAGCGTTGCACACCAATACCCCCCGCTTCGATACTCTTGCTCCAGACCGCAAAGAGCTTCGGCGGGGGGCAAAGCTACAGCAGCGTCGGAACTTTCTGGAAGTCCGGACCTAAGTCCTGTATCGGACGTACTTTGGACCTGAAGTACCCCCGGGGGGAGGGGTACCCCGGACCGGCGGAGACCACCCCACCCCGCACTTCCTCATCTACCAGAGAAACCAGAAAGAGGAAGTCACCTTGTCCGAACACGAGCACAAACAAGCCTCCAAAGAGCACACCCCGCACGCCCCCCACGAAGAAGAATCCCCCAAGGGCCCCCACGACCCCAAGATCATCAACCCCAAGCTCACCTCCGACATCGCCTACTGGACCAAGGAACTCGGCGTCACCGGCCAGGCCCTCCACGAGGCCATCCGCAGCCACGGCACCCACGTAGAGAAGATTCGCGCCGCCCTGCACCCGGCCAAGACCGCCTGACACTCGGATCCGTTCGCAACGACTCAACCCAAAGTTGGATCGAGATTCATCCTTCGGATCGAAGACAACCGAACTCCGATCTACGAAGATAAGTGAGTCCAAACCTCCTAGCAGCGTTCCGATCGGGACGCTGTATTTTTTTGCCTGTCGCACAAGGGCAGCACGGCAAGCGTTACCGGACCGCCGCAACATCCTCCATTGCCACGGGTTTGTACTAGTAGAGGATTGTCATGCCCAGAACGTCCATCTACCTTTTAGCGCTTGCAACACTGGCCGCTCCCGCACTCGCCCAGGGCAATGTCGGCCCCACGTCACAGACCGGCTACCCGCAGCAGTATCAGCAGCAGTACGCCCCGCAGCAGAGCTATCCCCAGCAGTACTCGCAGCAGGGCTCCTACCCGCAGCAGGGCTACGCCGACCCCAACACGCAAGGCTACGCAGCGCAGCCCTACGACTCCAATGGCGGGCAGGTCATCCAGGTCCAGCCGTCCGAGCCCCAGGGGTACCAGCAAGCTCCCGTACAGACCGACAACGAGATGGTCGTCCCCGCACCGTACGCTTACCCACCGGCAATCGGATACGCGGTACCATATCCCTACCCGGTCGGCGTAGGCATCGGGATCGGCTTCGGGTACCCGGGCTACGCTTACCGCGGCTATCCGTACTACCGCGGCTACATCGGCCGGCCTGGCTTCTACGGCGGCTATCGTGGCGGCTACGTGGGCGGAGGCTATCGCGGCGGGTACGCACACTTTGGTGGTCGCGGCGGACGTCGCTAGCACCGCATAACGAGGTTCCAAAGGGACGTGAGGCTCAACCTCGCGTCCCTTTTGCGTTCTGGCGAAGCAGCGCGCAACCTGCTCCAGGGGTAAACAGCTACGGTGTGGCGGACTGCGCAGAGTGCTGGTAGATGCTGACGTTGTCCTTGGTAATCAGCGCACTTCCCGTGTCTACGTAGTAGGGAAATGGCGACCGGAAGTTGACAGTGTAGTCGTGGTTGAACCCGGTATGAGGCGCACGGTGCGCGTCGTCCAGCGCCTTCAGCCCCACATAGCCCATCGTGTAAGGCCGTTGGGAGACCGTGGCATCAATCGTTCCGTCGGCGATCAGGTTCAGGGTGTCTGGGTCCACGTCCATGGCCACCAGTTCGCGATCGCTCAGGTGATTGCGCTTCAGGACTTCCGCAACGGCTTTGCCGGACTCAGACTCCAGGCAGATAAAGGCGTCGATCTTTTCAGCGCCGGCACGGTGAACGTACTCTTCCGTCTGGTCGAAGGCGTTGCTGGACTCGCCTCCCGTGGACACTACGCCGGAGACCCGAATGCCGGGATTGTTCGAGAAGATCTCTTCATAGCCCTTCATCCGCTCGTCCAGGTTTGGCTGGCCGGGGATTGAGTAGAAGACGACGTTGCCCTTGCCGTGCAGCCGTTGCACAACGCGCTGACCGCCCAGATGTCCAACCTCCAGGTTGTTGGTGCCAATGAAGTACAGCCGCTGGCTGTTGGGTGCGTCGGAGTCCACCGTGATGACGGGGATGCCCTGACCGATGGCGTCGGCAATGTCGGAGTGAAGCGCACTGGCAGCGGCCGCTGACACAAGAATTCCTGCGGGATGACGCCCAACCGCATCGGAAAAGGCGCTCGCCTCCGCCGCGGGATCATACGTCTCAGGGCCGACGACCCGCGCTGTGACGCCATACTCCTGGGCGGCTCCTTTGAATCCTTCCTGCACTGCTTTCCAGTACGGCAACTTCAGGTTGGGAGCAACAAGGAAATAGGTGTCGTGAGTGGAGCGATCATGGCATCCCGTGAGGAACACGGAGCCGGAAGCGAACAGCGCGAAAAGTGCGAGAACAGCGAAACGGCGCATAGGATCCCCCGGATTTTGGAGCCTCGCGCGGTCTGCGGCAGTTCGGAGCCGCGGAGAAGCGCGGGCCTTTAGAGCCGGAATTGTACTCCCGCCGGCTAGGGATGTGTCACTCGGGAAGAGGCTTACCGCTGTTCGCCATATACCGATCAGTGTCGCGGCTGTGTAGTGATCGGCTGCGGCAGGTGGAGCGTCGCCGATCGTCCAGCCGGAATGAAAACGGGCTGCGCGTGAAGCAGGTAGGGCTTCAGTGCACGAAGATCCGTCCGCGCTAAGGACCACGCGTCGTCAAGCGCTATCAGGAGATACTTGCCGGGCGTGACGGCGGGCAGGCTGAAGGTGCCGTCGAGGTCGCTCTGATCGCTGCGAAAGAGCTCGGGGTCGGTGTTGGCGCCTGCGGGGACCAGCAGAATCAGTGACTCCGGTGCCGGTTTGCCGTCGCGCAGGGCAGTGCCCTCTACCGTGACGGGTGGCCCCGAGACAACGGCTGTCACCGCTAGATGATCGGTTCCAGCTACCTGAACCTGCAGGTCTGGTGCGGGCCTTCCATTCACGGTCAACAAACTGACCGGAAGGTTGGGCCGGCGCTCGCTCGCAAGGCGCAAGCGGTAACTGCCGGGAGGCACAAGCTGAAATTCAGCCGCACCCTTGTCGTTCACGGCACTGCTCACGGTCGATTCCCCCTCGGGCGAGACAAGCGTGACCACGGTTTGCTGAGGCAACGGGTCGCTGGTGCCGGACCGCAGGTTCACTGTCAGCGAAAGGAACTGAGGCACAGCCGGCGCCTCGCGCACCACCGAGCCGTTTGTCATGTCAACCGTTCCGGCTGTGAAAGGAATCCGGTTGCCACCGCCGGTGTATTCGCGAAGGGTGTAGCGACCCGGAGGTACGCCGACAAGTGTCTCGCCGTCTTCGGACATGCTCGTCTCAACCGGAAGGGGCTGGTCAGAGCCAAAGATTCTCTCGACCAGCTGCGACGGCGGGCTGTTCGTGCCGTGCCGACGCAGAGTCAGCGTGAGCGCGTGTTGAGGCACCATCTGTATGTCTGCGGTCATCTGTTCGCCTTCGCTGACTTCAAAGGGCAATGCCGCCTCGGCGCTAAGTGCAGCCGGATAAAACACCGTGGGGTAGACCACATCCAGAGCCGGGTCGATCGATGCCCCATACAGCTGCTGCACCCCCGGTGGCTCCGGCGGCGTGTGCACGGCGTACCACGGCTGGGCCCTGGCGGCCAGGTAGTACCGTCCGGGAAGGAGTGGGTAGAACTCATAGCTGCCATCATCGTCAACGGGCAGCGTGTTCACGAAATCAGTGGTCCCTGAGCCTGTCTCCAAGCCTTGCCGGAACAGGGAGACCGTGGCGTGCGGCACTGGATCGCCTCGTTCGTCGACCACGTGGCCAGTGAGGGTCGCAGCCGGCGTCAACGCAAGGCGAAGAGCACCCGTGGCCAGTCCAGCGCCTGTAACGATGGCCGTGGAAAGCTGGCCATGCTGCAGGTAAGCCGTAGAGAGATATCCCGGGGCGCTTGCCTGGAGCCGATATTTGCCCCGCGGAACCGGGTCCGGAAACTGGAAGCTGCCATCGTCGGCAGAGCTCACCGTGCCAACGCTGCGGTCGGTGCGCACTTCGTCAAGACTTACGTGGGCATGCGCCACGGGGCGGCCGCTCCTGGCATCGACCACCTTCCCCGCAACGTGATCTCCAGGGCCTGGAACCTGCGCCTGGGAGGTCGAGCCTAGGTAGATCAGCAGCAGCAGCGACACAAAAGACTTGATGCGGAAAGGGAACATGCGTCAGGGCGACCCCAGGGCGGTGTCATCAAGCAAAGGAGCGTCGGCCTGCAGATGCGCTCTGGGCATGACGGTCACTGAAACACCTTTGCCTTCCAGATTCTGCAACGTCTCGGGATCGTGCCATGGGAGCTGCCAAGGCGGTCGTGGTGCCGCGAATAACCGATATGTGCCGGGTACAAGGTCCGCGATCATGAACTTGCCGTCAGGCCCGACCGTGGCAGCGCCCAAGCGCCCACCCGGGCTTAGCGGTACCAGGCACACGAAGGTGACCTGGGGTAAGGGACCGCCCGCCGCCACACTTCCTTCTACCCGCCCAGTGTCATCGCGGAGCGTCACGTCGATCGGCCCCGTGGCTCCGCCATCCCCTATGACCAGCGATTGCGTCTGCAGGTCCACTCCGGCGTACTGAACGGAGGCGGGGTAGCCATACCGAGTTTCGAAGTGCACCCTATACCGGCCGGGGGCAACGTGTGGCACGATGATGTCGTCCTCGCCGGACTGATTCACTCCGTCGACAAACGGCGCAGCGCGGTTCTCCATCTGCAGGAAGACGCGCAGGGGGAGCTGTCCCGTAAGAAGTTGCTGCCCGGCGAACTCTCGACGCACCCGCACTGTGAGGGGTGCAGGCGGTATCAGCGTCACCGGAGCCGTCTGTACAGGACCGTCCGCCACATGCAGCACCGCCGTACCAAAGGCCTGCTGCGGGAGGGAACTCGACAGATCGAGCCTATAGGTGCCGCTGGGCAGGGCACCCTCGACAGCATGCTCCGCCTCGTTATAGCCGAGTTGAAAACCCTCGAGCCCGTCCCCGCTGTCTACCCGCACATTGACCTCGGCATTTGCGGGGCCGGCAACCGGGACCTTGACGGGAAAGTACGCAGCAAGTCGGAGGTGCAGATCCGTCTGGGCGACCTCACCATAGTGGACATGCAACTTTGTCGCCGACGCCAGGGTCGTCGTATCGCCGAAGAAGAGCGGCGGGTACTCCTGGGACTTCACGTTTGCTTGTGAAGGCGTAGGCTCGTCCCCGCGCCACTCGGCCGTCATGACGGTGTATTCGCCGGGCCCCAGGTTGGTGAAGCGGAAGCTGCCGTCGCGATGAGTGTGGACGGACCCACCCGGGATCCACGCGCGTTCTCCGTTGACCACGCCGCGCCACAGCAACGTGACCGGGACATCTCCCGGAATCGAACTACTGCTCGTAAACACGCGCCCAGTGATTACGCAGGCCGGCATCAGCCTGAACTTCACGTCAGCCGAAGTTCCCGTGTAGGAGACACTCAGCCGCTCTTCCGGCTCCAGGTAACCGGGCTTCCGTAAGTCAAAGAAGAATCGCAGATCCGTCTCATTCGGGCTCACCTTTGGCGGGCCGAACGCTCCTTCGCCCTGCATTCTCCCGGTGACGACCCCTGCCAGCTTGATGTTGAAATCAAACACTCCGTCTGTGTTGGTCATGGTCGCAAGGCGGCGGTCCTGGGAAGCGACCAGGACCCGCGCCACTGGCCTGCCCGTCGCACCGTCGATCACGGTCCCGTGCAGGTGGAACGTGTCCTCCGTGGCCTTCTCCGAGGCAGCGCCGATCTGACCAAAGGCTGCGGGCTGTGCCGGCATCCGGAGCGTGGGCGCTCCTACCCAAAGCGGGATTCCCAACATCAAGAAAGCCGATCGGTAACGGTTTGACATGCTCAGGGGAGAGTTCGACGCCTGCACTGGTGGACGTTCCCATCGCGGAAAAGTTCGTCCCGCCCTCACGATAATCCAGGCGGAAACCGATCCGCCTCCTGCAAGTACGGGAACAAAGGTCTGGGTAGGCATCCCGCAGCCGCATTCAGCCCTCACACGGAAAGCATCACGTCCGGTGTGTCGCCGGGGCGAGGGCGCGGACACTGAAGCCCCGGCGAGCTATGTGCTGGGCGAAAAGGGGGTTTCGGCGGGTGGTCCCGTTCAACCGAAGCCCCCCTGGGACAGTGGCGTACCCTGTCTCCTAAACTGTCCGGCAAATGCACAGGAGGCGGAAAATGGAGTTTCATATCGCGCGGTCGCTCCGCGAGCGGCTGGACGTAGGCGACCTCCTCTTCAGCTACACCGGCAACGTCGTCTTTGCCAACATCGCGGCCGCCCGCAAACTCGCCCTGGCTCTAAACAAGGCCCGTGAGGAAGAAAACGGCGGCATCCCGGACCCCAAACGCCAGGTCAACGCCGGCGCCCTCTACGCCATGGGGCTCATCGACGAGCTTAGCCACGCCATGGTCGCCCGCTACCGCAAGGAGACTGACCCCGCGGTCCTCACCGACGCCCTCAAGTGGTTCACGGCCCAGACGGGCGCGCAGCAGGTCGACAAACTCCTCCGGGCCTTCACCGAGTCTTTCCCGAACTCCGAAATTCACTCCGGGAAGCTCACCGTCGACGAGTGGCTGGCAGGCGAAACCGAAGGCCTGCCCAACCGCGAAGCCGCCTTCGAAGAGCTGCTCCTGCTGCACCTCGCCAACAACAACCCCGCCTTTAAGCAATTCAACGAGCTCTTTGACAACAAGGGCCTCCGTGAAACCACCGCCTACGAAGGCATCACCAAAGAGCTTCCAAACTACTTCGCCACGCGCCCCCCGGTCGACCCCGAAATCGGCTCACTCCTTGACGCGCTCGAAGCGCCCGTCCGCCTAAGCCCCGACTCGCTCACCGCCCAGCTCGACTACATCCGCGAGCACTGGGACAAGTTCATCGATGCCGACCTGAAGCAGATCCTCCTCGCCATCGACACCGTCAAGGAAGAAGACATCGCGATCTGGATGCGCTTCAACCCGCCCGGCCCCGACTTCCACCGCCACGGCGCCCCCGGCATGGGCGGTGAAGGCTTCCGCGGCGACGAATACATCGGCTTCGAAGACGCGTACGAGACAGGTCCCGACGGCGTGCGCCGCCTGAAGGCCGGCCGCCAGTACGGCACCGACTACCAGGCCCCGCTCAACGAATACGAAGCCTTCTCCGCCGACCAGGCCTGGATGCCCACCGTCGTCATGATGGCCAAGAGCACCTATGTGTGGCTCGAGCAGCTCAGCCGCAAGTACGGCCGCCACATCCACAAGCTCGACATGATACCCGACGAGGAACTCAAACTTCTCGCCGACCGCGGTATGACCGCCCTCTGGCTCATCGGCCTGTGGGAGCGCTCCGTCGCCAGCGCGCGCGTCAAGCACCTCCGCGGCCAGTCCGACGCCGTCGCCTCGGCCTACTCGCTTAAGGAGTACAACATCGCCGAGGACCTCGGCGGCAATCCGGCCTACCAGAACCTCCGCGAACGGGCCGGGCGCTACGGCCTGCGGCTGGCGTCCGACATGGTGCCCAACCACATGGGCATTGACTCGCCCTGGGTTATCGAACACCCCGACTGGTTCGTCTTCCGCTGGGAAAGCCCCTTCCCGGCGTACCAGTTCAACGGTCCGGACCTCAGCCCCGACTCCCGCGCCGAGATCAAGATCGACGATCACTACTACGACCAGACCGACGCCGCCGTCGCCTTCCGCATCCGCTACAACCAGTCCGGCGAGACCCGCTACATCTACCACGGCAACGACGGCACCACCTTCGCCTGGAACGACACCGCGCAGCTCGACTACTCGAAAGCCGACGTCCGCGAGCAGGTCATGCAGGTCATCCTCCATGTCGCGCGCATGTTCCCCATCATCCGGTTTGACGCCGCCATGGTGCTCGCCAAACGCCACGTCCAGCGCCTCTGGTTCCCGCTCCCCGGCGTAGGCGGCAGCATCCCGTCACGAGCCGAAAACGCGATGACCGACGAAGAGTTCAACGCCATCATGCCCGCCGAATTCTGGCGCGAGGTCGTCGACCGCGTCGCCGCTGAGGTCCCCGGCACCCTGCTTCTCGCCGAAGCTTTCTGGATGCTCGAAGGCTACTTCGTTCGCACGCTCGGCATGCACCGCGTCTACAACTCGGCCTTCATGAACATGCTGCGCGACGAAGAAAACGCCAAGTACCGCAGCTATCTCAAGAAGACCATCGAGTTCGACCCCGACATCCTGAAGCGCTACGTCAACTTCATGTCCAACCCCGACGAGCGCACCACGATCGACCAGTTCGGCTCCGGTGACAAGTGCTTCGGCGTCGCGACCGTGATGAGCACCATGCCCGGCCTCCCCATGTTCGGCCACGGCCAGATCGAAGGCTACACCGAGCGCTACGGCATGGAGTTCAAAATGCCGCGCATGACCGAGTGGCCGGACCAGCACCTCGTCGAGCGCCACAACCGCGAGATCGCGCCGCTGCTCAAGAAGCGCTACATCTTCGCCGAAAGCGCGAACTTCGTCCTTTACGACTTCTGGACCGGCTTCGGCACCGTCAACGAGAACGTCTTTGCCTACTCGAACCGCAACGGCAACGAGCGCTCCGTCGTGCTCTACAACAACAGCTTCACCTCCACTAACGGCACCATCAAGATCTCCGCCGCGGACATGGACAAGGGCAGCGGGGAACTTCGTCAGCGCTCGCTAGCCGAAGGCCTCGCCCTGCCCGGTGAAGACAACGCCATCATGGCGTTCTACGATCACGCCCGCCAGCTCCACTACCTCCGGCGCGGCTCCAATCTGCGCAATGACGGCCTATCAATGGATCTGCGCGGCTACCAGTACGCCGTGCTGCTCAACTGGCGCGACCTGCGCTCGACAGAGGAGCAGCCCTGGGACAGACTCTGCGACGCCCTCAACGGCCAAGGCGTCCCCGACCTCCACGAAGCCCTCAACAAGCTCCGCTTCCAGGCCGTCCACGCCGCGCTGCGTAGCCTCCTCTGCCGCGAAAAGGTGGCGGATCTCCAGACCGCCTCGGAAAACCTCCTTGCCCGCGGCGAAGCCAAAATCACCCCCCGCACTGAACCTCTGATCGCAGCAGGATCGGGTACCCAAGCTTCCTCGGAGACCTCGCCTTCCGCAGCAGCGAACAAACCGGGTGCCCCACATCTGGCTCCCGGTCCCGCTTCTGGGCCTCCGGTTAACGACCGGACAAACACCCCTCCCATAGCCTCGAGCGCACCAGTGACTCCTGCGGGAACCAGCCCCAACGGCCAAGGCCCCACACTCGCCTCCACCACCATCGCCCCGGACGGCGCACCCGTCCCTCAACACGAAAACGCACCCACAGAAGCCCCGACGGACCCCATTCTGGCCAAGTTCTTCGAATGCGCGAACGAGCTCTACTGGCGCACCACCGAAGTCCTCTCCCCCCAGGAACTCGCCGAACTCGCCCCCGACACTCAGAAGGGCGCAGCCGACTACAAGCGCGGTCTCACCCTGCTGACCAAGGCCGCCATCGCTCTCCCGGGCCTTGCCCGCGGCCTTTCCGCCGCGTGGCCCACGGCCGTCCGCGAGATCGTGCCCGGCGCTGGCGTCGGCGTCGGTATTGAGCGGGCCTGGGCTCCAGTGCTCGCCTACCTGCTCTTCCACGCCCTTCCTGGAACCGTGGAACCCCAGTCCCTCTTTGAATCCCTCGACATGCGCTCCGCGCTGGCTGAAGCCTTTGCAGAGATCGGCATGGGAGGCCAGGACTCCTGGCGTTACGCCGCCCGCGTGCGGCTGCTCCTTGGTGGCCGGATCCCGCTCGACGCCCTGCATACCGAGGGGTTCTGGGCCGACCCTGACGTCTGCTGGCTCGCAGGAATCAACGAAAGCGGCGGCAACACCTGGGTCAACAAAGAAAGCTTCGAAAAGCTCCTCTGCTGGCTCCAGATCCCCAGCCTTCTCGGCATCGCCGGTCACCTCGACGGCGACGAGGCGTACGAAGCGCCAGCCGCGGAGCTCGCCTCCCTCGAAGGCGCGCTTCGCGCCGAGTGCGAGCGCATGGCGGGCGCTGGTTACAACCTGCGCAAGTATCTCGGCGAAGACACCGAACCCGAACCCGAAACAGCAGAAGGAGAGATCATCGCCCACTAGGGTGGGCGTACGTGAGGCAGGATGGACCGCAGCTCAGCCCTTCGGTGCAGGCCCGGGTACCAACTCCCGCGGAAGCCCTATGCCCAGGCCAGTGAACCCGCGCATAATACAAGCCCATGGCTAACGACCCAAGCTACGCCCCGGCGTCCAGCCTGCAGGAGGGTGAACGCGACCCCTCCACCTCCGCCGACCCCGCGCCTGGTGACCCCTCCGCTCCGCCTGCTCCCTTTGTAGCCCGTCGACGCACCTTGTCTTTGTGGGACCTCCTCCGTCCCCATAGAGCGCAGCTTCTCTTGGGTCTCGTCGCCATCGCCGGCGAGAGCTTCGCCGACGTCCTCGGGCCCTGGCCGCTCAAGATCATCCTGGATAACGTCATCGGCCACCGTCAAAGCCATGGCTGGCTGATGCATGTCATCCAACGCACCGCAGGCGATACCCCGCATCGCATCCTCCTCTTCGCGTGCATTGCCGTCCTGGTTATCGCGCTCCTCGACGCAATCTGCACCTATGGCGAAAAGTGGGTCACCACCACGGTCGGCCAGTGGGTCACCCACGATCTCCGCAGCCGCCTCTACTCCCAGGTCCAGCGTCTCTCGCTCGCGTATCACGACCAGTCGAAGACGGGCGACCTCATCAGCCGGGTCACCTCCGACATCGACTCCATCCAGACCTTCATCGTCTCCGGCCTGCTGAGCATCATCGTCGACGTCGCCACCATCGGCGGTATGATCGCCGTCCTTTTCTGGCTCAACTGGCGGCTCACGCTCATCGCCATGACCGTCGTGCCGGTCCTTTTCGGCATCGTGTACACCTACACCCGGCGCGTGAAAAAGTTCAGCCGCGAGGTCCGCAAGCACGAGGGCAAAATGCTCTCCGTCGTGCAGGAGGTCCTCGGCTCCATCCGCGTCGTCAAGGCTTTTGCCCGGGAGAACTATGAGCTCCAACGTCTCGAAGGCGAAAGCCTCGAGACCGTAGAAGCCGCGCTGAAGGCCCGCAAACTTAAAGCTCGTCTCGTTCCAGCCGTCTCCATCGTTACCGGCATCGGCACCTGCCTCGTGCTCTACTTCGGCGGCACCAGCGCCCTCACTGCAGGCGTCAGCGGCGGCACCATCACTGTCTTTCTCAGCTACATCAAGAGCATGTACAAGCCCATGCAGGACATCTCCAAGATCATGGACTCGTACTCAAAAGCCGACGTCGGCTATGAGCGCATCCGCGAGGTGATCGAGAGCGATGGCGAGATGCGTGACGCACCCGACGCGCGCACGGCACCACGGTTCCGCGGCGACATCAACTTCGACCACGTCAGCTTCGGCTACACCGAAGACCGCTGCATCCTGGAGGACATCAGCTTCCACGTCCCAGCCGGGTCCACGGTCGCGCTTGTCGGCCAAACCGGGTCAGGCAAGTCCACCCTCATCAACCTCATCCCACGCTTCTACGACGCCACCTCGGGCACCGTTCGCATCGACGGCCTGGACGTGAAAGAGCTCAAGCAAAAGAGCCTCCGCGACCAGATCAGCCTCGTCCTCCAGGACACCGTTCTCTTCTCAGGCTCCATCTGGGACAACATCGCCTACGGGCGCCCTGACGCTACCTCTGCCGAGATTGTCGCGGCCGCCCGCACCGCCAACGCCCTTGAGTTCATCGACAAGCTGCCGCAAAAGTTCGACACCCAGGTCGGCGAACGCGGCATCACGCTCTCCGGCGGCCAGCGTCAGCGCATCGCCATTGCCCGCGCGGTGATTCGCAACACGCCCATCCTCATTCTTGACGAGCCAAGCTCCGGCCTGGACGCCGAAAGTGAGCAGTTGGTCTTCGAGGCGCTCGATCGGCTCATGCAGGGCAAGACGTCCATCGTCATCGCGCACCGCTTGTCCACCATTCGCAAAGCCAGCTGCATCTATGTGATCCAGGCCGGCCGGGTGGCGGAGTCTGGCACACATGACGAACTCATGCATCGCGACAAGGGCGTGTACCGCCACCTGCACGACGTGCAGTTCAATGTCGAAGAAGCCATTGGTGTTTGACCTTGAAAAGCAGTCGGAACCTTACTGAGGTTCAAGGATCAAATGCGCCGTGTGGTGATCCACCTTCACGTGCGACGGCGCCGGGGAGACCACAACGCGGTCCCGTCCGTTCCGCTTGGCCTCGTACAGCGCCGCGTCTGCCCTTTGCAGCATGCACTCGAAAGTGTCCGCAGGGCCGTCGTGGGTCGCGGTACCGATACTCGCCGTAAGCTGTAAGGCATCGAAGCCTTCGCTTGAGAAGCGGGCATTTGCTGATTTGAACGAAGGCACGTTGCGGCGCACGCGCTCGGCTACAAGCTGTGTCGCCTCGGCGGAAGCGTTTGGCAGCAGCACCGCAAATTCTTCACCGCCCCACCGGCACAGTACGTCGATGCCCCTCACCGAGTCCTGAATCCGCTCCACGGCCGCACATAGAACCTGGTCACCCACATGGTGCCCGTACGTGTCATTAATGCGCTTGAAGTGATCGAAGTCCAACATCAACACAGAGAACGGCAAGCCCAGACGTAGGCTCCGGGATTGCTCACTCTCGCACCAGTTCAGGAACACTCGCCGGTTGTACACGCGCGTCAGCGGATCCGTGCTGGCCATGTGCTCCAGTTCCATGCTCAGTTTGGTTGTTGTGCGCCAGAAGAACGCAAAGGCAAGCCCAATGGCGGACGCTACAAAAATGTTGTACGTGAACAGGTTCAGCGTATCGGCGAACCGAGCATCCGTGAGCAGCCCGGCGGCGGCGCAACCCCCGCGAACTACATTGGCCAGAACAAGAAACCGCATCAGGCCCACCGTGAAGCGAGCGGCCAGCCTGCCTTTCGCTATCGTGCTCTTCTGGATCAGTCGCGAAGTCATCTCAAGCTGCAGCGCGACGGCAACGCTCAGCAGCATAGCGGCTTCGCGCGTGCTGAACACGCCGCACCATTGCAGAATGCCGCCTGCCGCCACCATCGCAACTAATGCCGTGCTCAGCGGTGTCTGTTTCGCGCCTGTGCCGATCAGGTAGTGGTCAGCCCTGTAGCAGCACATAAACGCAAGCAGGATGCAAAGGTTCGCCATTGGCTCAAGGGCAGGTACGCTGCCCGTGCCCAGCATGAAACCAGCCCCAAGGCCACCAACGACCAGGGCGGTCCCCATCCAGTTCAGGCCCTTTAACAGCGGGTTGCTGTCATGGATCAGCACCAGGCCCGCGCCACACCCCGTCAGCGTAACTGTTCCCAGCGAAAGTATGGCCTGCTGCGCAGTCATTGCAACCTTTATCGCCAGACCAGCCGAGACACAGAACGGCAGATGCTACAACGGCTGGAAGTTGGGAACGCGTGGATGTAGAGCTTCCTGGAGACTTGCCTTGATGAAGAGGCTACCCAAACCGCAGACCCACCTGCCATTACGCGGAAGTTGCATTTCTGCAGGCTATCGGCAGCAATGTTCGTCTCACGATACGCCGTGTGGCTTCATTCCGTGTCGGTCTTCGACGACATCTACAGGCTCTTCAGCTGCGCGATGCGGTCTTCCACGATCTTCACAAAGGTCTCACGCTCAGCGTCTGGGAAGTTGCCCGCACGGAAAGCCTGATCCAACTGCGTGTGCGTGAGCTGGCCCAGCAGACCACCTATCCAGCGCGCGTCATCAAGCGGAATGTCGTGCCCGATCCAGTCCAGCCCGGAGCGGCGAACTGCCTCCCCAACCAGGACAGGTCCTTGCCGCAGGACCAGGCCTCCAGGCAGCATGGGTGTGCCAAAACTCACCGTCTTCTCAGACTTTTTTGTGATGAACTTCGAGTGCTGGTAACTGGCCAGGTTGCCTTTGTCTGTGTCGTGGTGCACGTGCTCGCTGTTCGAGGCAAAGGTCGCGCCGATGTCGGAGACCAGCAAGATCTGGCGGTCGTGTTTCTCGTCCTGATACACCGCGTTATTTACGTCCTTCAGGTCCCAGTTGTTCATCACGGCCATCATTACGCGGAGTCCGTTGAATTCTTTGCTGTCCTTGAACGGGTTCGCCTTCCACTGCCAGATCCCGATCTTCTTCTGCCCGCTGGGCCTGCGTTCAAAGCGAGCATCCGTGATCCCGTCGCCGTGGATCAGGTCTCGGCCGCGGCGCATGTTGATGTTCGCAACGGTCGCGGTCGGCAGCAGGTAATCCTCATTTACGAAGTACCCCACAGCCCATAGCAGGCGGGAAGCCACAACCTCCGGGCGCGCCTCCGAGCCAAGCTTCACACGCCACTTCTTTCCGTCAGCATCGTTCGCGTCGAACTTCGGATTCGTTCCGTTCTGATCTTCACTTACAAACGTGAATGGCGGCTTGGGCTGATGATCCGGACCCCCCATCCCCAGGGTCAAATCCTTCCCCGCGATGTTTCCCGGGTCCTCCCACAGCACGGGATGCTTCATCGCGGAGGCTTGGACCGGCAGGCCCTTGTCGCTCTGCGGCTTCTTGGGCTTGCCGGCGTGCACTGCTGGAGCATCCGCCGCTTGCGCAGCCAGAGGAACAGGACGATGAAGGCTCGTCAGGAGCAGAGCAAAAGGAAAGCAAGCGGCGATGCGAACACTGCGGGACATCCGGTCTCCAGGTGTGTCTCTATGGAATGCATCTCGTTAGAAGCAGGTGCGAACCGCGGAGCTTTCCCGTCATCGAAAAAACATCTTGCAGCAGCGAGTGCGCATCCTTTGTGGAGCAACTGCCGCCGTCAGAAGAGGGCCACGTGAGACTGCTCGTCCAGCCGGAAGACGGCATTCAGCCGCTTGTCGAAGCGCTGAACAGCGCGAAAAAGACCATTCAGATCCTTATCTTCCGCCTCGACCGGGCGGAGATCGAGCGCGCGCTGGTGGATGCAGCGCACCGTGGCGTCACCGTCACCGCCCTGATCGCCCACACCAATCGCGGCGGGGAGAAATATCTCCGCCGCTTCGAGATGCGCCTGCTGGAGCAGGGAATTACCGTCGCGCGAACCGCAGACGACCTGGTCCGCTATCACGGCAAGATGTTCATCGTGGATGGCAAGGAGCTGTTTCTCCTCGCCTTCAACTACACCCACATGGACATCACGCTAAGCCGCTCCTTCGCCGCCGTCGTCAAGGATCCTGAGGTGGTCAAGGAAGCTCAACGGCTCTTCGAGTGTGACGTGAAGCGGATTGCCTACGAGTCTCACTCCGACGATCTGATTGTGAGTCCCGTGAACGCGCGCGAGCGCCTGAAGGCGTTCATCGCGGGCGCAAAGAAGCAGCTCCTGATCTATGAGATGAAGCTGTCCGATCCTGAAATGTTGCGGCTCCTGAATGAGAAGATCACTGCAGGCGTGGAGGTACGCGTGATCTCGCGCGCCGCGATCAAGAACGGAAACCTGCCGGTACGTATCGCTCCCATCCGGCTGCACGTTCGTGGAATGGTGCGCGACGGTAAGGACGCCTTCCTGGGCAGCATGAGCATGCGCCGCCTCGAACTGGGGGCGCGACGCGAGGTCGGCGTACTCTTCCATGACGCGAAGGCGATCAAGAGAATGGCCTCCGTCTTTGAGCAGGACTGGGCCGCTTCCACGCCCGCACTCGCCGGTGATCTGCTCGCCGCCGCCCTCGATGCACCGGCAAAGAAGGTCGCCAAAGTCGTAGCAAGGAACATCGAAGTCAGGCCCGTGGTGGAAGAAGTCCTGGACCGGATCATAGAGTCTTCGCGTGAACTCCCTCTGGAGCCGGAAGAGATAGCGCAGACCGTGCGAGACGCCTTCCGGGACGAGGTGCACGATGCGGTCGCGCTCGCGATGCGGGAGGTCGTCATCGGCGGAGGGGAGCCAAAGCAGCTACAGGAGGCAAGCGGGAAGAACGAGAAGCATCACCACCTGCTGGAGCCCGCGCATCATCGCCACAAGGGCTAATCCTCCCCTGAGGGCGCAGGCCCGCTCGGGCCCCTTTCCATCCGCCGCAAAGCGCAGCCCGGCACAGGCGCTGGCGCTATAGACGAAAGCCTCACCGGCCCTGTAAGTTCGTCTGGGCCACGACCATTTAGCCGAACCAACGGCGAACGGACAGGCCGTCAGGAGCGGGTATGCTGGGGTTCAACTTCGCGCTCGGGGAGTCAGTGGATCTCCTCCGCGACAGCGTGAAGCGTTTCGCTGAGAAAGAAATCGCGCCAATTGCCGCGAAAGTAGACCGCGAAAACGCGTTTCCAAATGAGATATGGCGCAAGCTCGGCGATCTGGGCCTGCTGGGCATCACGGTCGAAGAGGAGTACGGCGGCGCTGATCTCGGCTATCTCGCCCACGTTGTTGCGATGGAAGAGATCTCCCGCGCCTCTGCCTCTATCGGCCTTTCGTACGGGGCGCACTCCAACCTCTGCGTGAATCAGATCCGCAAAAACGGCACAACTGCACAGAAGAAGAAGTACCTCCCCCAACTGGTCAGCGGTGAACACGTCGGGGCGCTCGCGATGTCGGAGACCGAGGCCGGCTCCGACGTCGTCTCCATGCGGTTGCGTGCGGAAAAGCGCGGCGACCGCTTCGTTCTGAACGGCAACAAGATGTGGATCACCAACGGCCCGGACGCCGACACTCTCATCGTCTATGCCAAGACCGATCCCTCGGCTGCCTCCCGTGGAATTACTGCATTTATCGTGGAGCGCAGCTTTGCCGGCTGGCAGTCCAGCCCCAAGCTGGACAAACTCGGCATGCGCGGCTCCAACACCTGCGAGCTCGTCTTCGACAACTGCGAGGTTCCTGAAGAAAACGTTCTTGGCCGCGTGAACGGCGGTGCCCGCGTGCTCATGTCGGGCCTGGACTACGAGCGCCTGGTGCTCTGTGGTGGTCCGCTCGGCATCATGGCAGCCTGCCTCGATGCAGTGATCCCCTACGTGCACCAGCGCAAACAGTTCGGCAAAGCTATCGGCGAGTTCCAACTGATGCAAGGCAAGCTCGCCGACATGTACGTGACCTTCAACGCTTGCCGCGCGTATGTCTACTCGGTGGCCAACGCCTGCGATCGCGGCGAAACTACCCGCAAAGACGCAGCCGGCGCCATCCTCTACTCCGCCGAGAAAGCCACATGGATGGCCGGGCAGGCCATACAAGCCCTAGGCGGCAACGGCTACATGAATGAGTACTCTACCGGCCGCCTCTGGCGCGATGCCAAGCTCTTCGAGATCGGCGCCGGCACCTCCGAAATTCGCCGCATGCTCATCGGCCGCGAACTCTTTAAAGAGACCGCGCCCTTCGGTTCCGAGTAGGCTCTCGTCATGGCCGTGCTGCAATCAGCCATCAAGACCCGCACGGACGAGTTCCGCGCCAACGCCGAGCGCATGAACACGCTCATCACCGAGTTGCGCGACAAAACCGCTGCGGCCGCGCAAGGTGGTTCCGAAGCCGCCCGCCGCAAGTACACTGACCGCGGCAAGCTCCTCGTTCGCGATCGCGTGGACCTGCTGCTCGACCCCGGCACACCCTTCCTCGAACTCTCCGCACTCGCCGCGAACGGCCTCTACAACGACGAGGTCCCTGGCGCAGGCCTGGTCACGGGTGTAGGCCGCGTCAGTGGCCAGGAGTGCATCGTCGTTGCGAACGACGCCACGGTGAAAGGCGGCACCTACTATCCGCTCACGGTAAAGAAGCATCTCCGCGCGCAACAGATCGCGCTGGAAAACCGCCTTCCCTGCATCTACCTCGTTGACTCCGGCGGCGCGTTCCTCCCCCTTCAAGACGAAGTCTTCCCGGACAAGGATCATTTTGGCGCCATCTTCTACAACCAGGCTAATCTCTCGGCCGCAGGGATCGCGCAGATAGCCTGCGTCATGGGCTCCTGCACCGCCGGCGGCGCCTACATCCCCGCCATGTCGGATGAAACCGTCATCGTCAAAAATCAAGGCACGATTTTCCTCGGTGGCCCACCTCTCGTGAAGGCCGCCACAGGCGAAGAGATCTCCGCAGAAGATCTCGGCGGCGGTGATGTCCACACCCGCATCTCTGGAGTCGCGGACCACCTCGGGGAAGACGACCCTCACGCCCTCTCCCTGATTCGCAGCATCGTCGCCAACCTGAACCGGCCCACAAGCGCAGACGCGAGTCAACGAACGCCAGAAGATCCGCTCTTCCCCGCTGAAGAAATCAACGGCATCATCCCCGCCGACACCCGCAAGCCCTACGACGTGCGCGAAGTCATCGCCCGCTTGGTCGACGGCAGCCGCCTCGACGAGTTCAAGCAGCGCTACGGCAACACCCTCGTGACCGGTTTCGCGCACATCCACGGCTACCCCGTTGGCATCCTCGCCAACAACGGCGTCCTCTTCTCTGAATCCGCTCAAAAAGGCGCACACTTCATCCAGCTCTGCACCCAGCGCAACATCCCTCTGCTCTTTCTGCAGAACATCACGGGCTTTATGGTCGGCCGCAAGTACGAGCACGGCGGCATCGCGAAGGACGGCGCCAAGATGGTCACCGCCGTTGCCTGCGCGCGCGTTCCCAAGTTCACCGTGCTCATCGGCGGCAGCTTTGGTGCGGGGAACTACGGCATGTGTGGCCGGGCCTACAACCCACGCTTCCTCTGGACGTGGCCCAATAGCCGTATCTCCGTCATGGGCGGCGAACAAGCGGCGAGCGTCCTCTCCCGCGTTCGCCGCGACAACATCGAAGCCAAGGGACAAACCTGGAGCAACGAAGAAGAAGAGACCTTCAAAGCTCCCATCCGCGACCAATACGAATCTCAGGGCAATCCGTACTACGCCACCGCCCGCCTCTGGGACGACGGTATCCTTGACCCCACGCAAACTCGCCGCGCGCTAGCGCTGGGCCTTGCCATCGCCGCCCAATCTCCACCCGAACAGACCCGATTCGGCGTCTTCCGTATGTGAGGTGATCCACCATGTCTGCCAGCACACTCGAGATCAATCGCGGAGGCGCAGTCGGCCTTATCTGGCTTAACCGCCCCGACGTTCACAACGCCTTTGACGCCGCCCTCGTTAGCGATCTTACCGACGCCTTCGATCAGCTCGGCACCGCGCCGGACGTTCGAGTCATCATCCTTGCAGCCCGTGGCAAAAGTTTTAGCGCAGGCGCGCAGGTGCAGTGGATGCAGGAGCAAGGCGCCGCCACGCCCGAACAAAACTTCGCGGATGCACAACGCCTTGCCCGGCTCTTCCACCTCATCGCCACCTGTCCCAAGCCCACCGTCGCACGCGTGCAGGGAGGCGCCTACGGTGGCGGTGTCGGCCTGATTGCGGCGTGCGACTTCGCGCTGGGCAGCAGCACTGGAAATTTCTGCATCTCCGAGGTCCGCCTCGGCCTGATCCCCGCAGTGATCTCGCCCTACGTCCTCAGGGCGATCGGCCAGCGGAACGCAAGCCGCTACTTCCTCACAGCAGAGCGTTTCGACGCGCAGACCGCACTCAACATTGGCCTGCTGCATGAGGTAGTCGCGCCGCCCCACCTCGACGAGCGTCTCCAGGAGATCACCTCCGCGCTGCTGGCCGGCGCACCGGCTGCGCAGGCCGAAGCCAAGCAACTCATCGCCTCAGTCGCCGGCCAGCCCATCACACCGGCGCTCCTCGACGACACCGCCCAACGCATAGCCAAACGCCGCGCTCATCCCGAAGCCGCTCAAGGCCTCGCCGCTTTCCTCGCCAAGCGTCCCGCCACCTGGGTCCCACCCGCATGAGCAAACCCTTCCAGAAGATTCTCATCGCAAATCGTGGTGAGATCGCCTGCCGCATCATGCGCACCTGCCGACGCCTCGGCATCGCAACGGTAGCCGTTTACTCCGACGCAGATGCCAACGCGCTGCACGTCCGCGAAGCCGAAGAAGCCATACACATCGGCCCCGCACCCGCGCAGGAAAGCTATCTGCGAATCGACAAGATCCTCGCCGCCGCCAGGCAAACCGGCGCAGATGCCATCCATCCCGGCTATGGCTTTCTGTCGGAGAACGAAGACTTTGCCGAAGCCTGCGCTGCCGCCAACATCACCTTCATTGGCCCCCCGGCAAGCGCCATCCGCGCCATGGGCTCAAAATCCGCAGCCAAAGCCCTCATGCAAACCGCCGGCGTGCCTCTTACGCCCGGCTATCACGGCTCGAACCAGGACTCCACATTCCTTCATCAACAAGCTGATCTCATCGGCTACCCACTTCTCATCAAAGCCAGCGCAGGCGGCGGCGGCAAGGGCATGCGCCGCGTCGACGCCTCCGCAGACTTCGCCGCCTCGTTAGCCTCCTGCAAACGCGAAGCTGCTTCCTCCTTCGGCGACGACCACGTCCTCCTCGAGCGCTACATCCTCAACCCCCGCCACATCGAAATTCAGGTCTTCGCTGACACGCAAGGCAATGTAGTCAGCCTCTTTGAACGCGACTGCTCCGTCCAACGCCGCCATCAAAAGGTCCTCGAAGAAGCACCAGCCCCCGGTATGACCCCCGACCGCCGCGCCGCCATGAGCAAAGCCGCGACAGATGCGGCCCGCAGCGTCGGCTACACCAACGCCGGCACCGTAGAGTTCATCGCCGATCAAGAAGGAAACTTCTTCTTCATGGAGATGAACACCCGGCTCCAGGTCGAACACCCCGTCACTGAACTCATCACTGGTCTCGATCTAGTCGAATGGCAACTCCGCATAGCCGCCGGCGAGCCCCTCCCATTCACTCAGGACCAGCTTCAAATCAACGGCCACGCCCTCGAAGCCCGCATCTACGCCGAGGACCCCACCCACAACTTCCTGCCCTCCATAGGCAAGCTCACACATCTCAAACAACCCACACCCTCGAAGCACATCCGCATCGACACAGGGGTAGCACAAAGCGACGAGATTACCGCCTTCTACGATCCAATGATCGCCAAGCTCATCGTGTGGGACGACACTCGCAAAGCCGCGCTCACCCAAATGCAACAAGCCCTCGCCAGCTTCCAGATCGTCGGCGTGAAGACCAACATCGCCTTCCTTCAACGCCTCATCACTTCACCGTCCTTCGCACAAGCCAACCTCGATACAGCCCTGATAGAACGCGAGGCCACATGGCTCAACGCGGAACCTCAAACGGACCGAACGAATGACTGTCGTTTTGCAGCCCTCGCCCTCTTACTCGGCGAGCAACGCACCCCGCACAACACCAACTCACCATGGAACGAACACGACGGCTGGCGCCTCAACAGCACCTACCGCCGCGAACTTCGATTCACTCACTACAGCACCTCTTGCAACGTGGGAGCCGAATACCTGGCGCAAGGCTTCCGTCTTCACCTTGGCACCGAAACCATCACCGCACAAGGTACCCTCTCTGCGGACGGAACGCTGCACGCCATCCTCAACGGCTCACGCACAGAAGCCACGGTCATCAATACCGCAGGCACGCTCCACGTCTTCCACGCAGGCCACCACACTGAATTCAAGTGGCTCGACCCACTAGCGACGACCAAAGCCGCTGACGCGCAGCAAAGCGATCTACTCTCGCCCATGCCCGGCCGCGTCACCGCCGTCCTCGTCCGTCCCGGTGATCACGTTGAGAAGGGCGCACCGCTCATGGTGCTCGAAGCGATGAAGATGGAATACACGATCCACGCCCCGGCCAACGGCCGCGTCGAATCCGTGCTCTTCGAAGTCGGCGACCAGGCCCCCGAGTCCACCCAACTCCTCACCTTTGAGCCTGACCCTTCCATCGCCGAAGGTGAGCCGCAATGACTCTGCAGGACCATGTGCGCATCGTCGAAGTAGGCCCCCGCGACGGCCTGCAAAACGAGTTGCAGCTCGTTCCCACGGAGACGAAAATCGACTTCATCAAACTCCTCGTCCACGCAGGCCTCTCGAACATCGAAGTAGCCGCGTTCGTGTCCCCTAAACGCATCCCGCAGATGGCCGACAGCGCCGAAGTCCTACGAGGCCTCACACAGCACGAGGGCATCACGTACTCCGCACTCGTCCCCAACATGCAGGGCTTTCAGGCCGCGCAGGCAGCGGGCGTAAAAGAAATCGCCGTCTTCGCCTCCGCCTCAGAAACCTTTTCGCAGCGCAACATCCAGTGCTCCATCGCAGAAAGCCTCGACCGCTTCGCGCCGGTACTCGAAGCCGCAAAGACCGCTCACATCCGCGTTCGCGGCTACGTCTCCTGCGTTCTCGGCTGTCCCTACGAAGGCCCAATCTCCCCTCGAGCCGTCGCGGACGTAGCCCGCAAGCTCCGCGATGCAGGCTGCTACGAAGTCTCTTTGGGCGACACCATCGGCACAGGCACCCCCAACCACACAAAAGAGCTCCTGGCCGTCGTATCACACCAGGTCCCCGTAACTCACCTCGCCGGCCACTTCCACGACACCTACGGCCAAGCCCTGGCCAACATCTACGCCTCGCTCGAACTAGGCGTGCGCACCTTTGACAGCTCCGTAAGCGGCTTAGGCGGTTGCCCTTATGCGCCCGGCGCCTCGGGCAACGTCGCTACAGAAGACCTCCTTTACACGTTGGACGGCATGGGCCTCCAAACCGGAGTCAACATGCAGCACCTGCTAGCGGCAGGCGACTTCATCTGCAACGCGCTCGGCCGCTCACCCAGTTCAAAAGTCGCCCACGCCCTATCAAGCCAATGTTCAACGCCGCCATCTCCAGCTAGCGCGTCCCCCAGCTAACATCAGTCCCAGCTAACGCCACCTCAGCAGATACCATCCCCGATTGGTGCCGTCATCCTGAGCACAGCGAAGGATCTGTATTCTGTTCGTCCAGCCATGACCTCAGCACGATAAAGTTGTTACTTCGCGCCCATCCGCAACGCCCCATCCAACCGAATCACCTCACCATTCAGATACGGCGTCCCGAACACCGTAGCCACCATCGCCGCAAACTCCTCCGGCCTGCCCAGCCGCTGCGGAAACGGCACAGACTGCGCCAACGAAGCCTGCACCTCTTCGGAAAACCCCGCCATCATCGGCGTGTGAAAGATCCCCGGCGCAATCGTCACCACCCGTACACCACTGCGCGCCAACTCCCGTGCTGCGGGCAACGTCAAACCCACCACACCAGCCTTTGACGCCGCATAAGCCGCCTGCCCAATCTGCCCTTCATACGCCGCAATCGACGCCGTATTCACAATCACTCCACGCTCGCCTTCCGCATTCGGCTCATTGCGCATCATCGCGGCCGCCGCAAGCCTGAGCATGTTGAACGTGCCGATCAGGTTGATCGAAACAGCCCGCGCAAAGCTCTCCAACGCATGCGGTCCACCCCGCCCCACGATGCGCTCACTAGGCGCCACGCCCGCACAGTTCACCAACCCATGCAGCGCCCCAAAATGCTGACACGCGGCGTCAACCGCACCCACGCCGTCTGCCTCCAGCGTCACATCCGTGCGCACAAACAGCGCACGCCCCCCCAACTCCGCCGCGTACGCTTCGCCGGTCGCGCTCAGGTCGGCCAGCACGACGGACCCGCCACGCTCCACAAGCAGGCGCGCCGTCGCAGCACCTAACCCTGAGGCGCCTCCCGTCACCAAAAACACCTTACCTGCAATTTCCATCGTGCTCTCGCCCTCACTCAAAACCGTACGTCAGGATCACATCACGTTCGCTTCGCCTCGCGGCAGCAAACCACGCGCAATGATCACCCGCATGATCTCGTTTGTGCCTTCAAGTATCTGGTGCACCCGAAGGTCCCGCACGATCTTCTCAATGCCATAATCCGTCAAATACCCATAGCCGCCCAGCAACTGCAGCGCGTCATTTGCCACGTGAAATCCAGTATCAGTAACAAACCGCTTCGCCATCGCGCAGAGCGACGTTGCGCGCGCGTCCTTCTCATCCAGTGCCGCAGCTGCCCGCCAAAGAAAGGTCTCCGCCACTTCCAACTCCGTCGCCATGTCCGCAATGCGAAACTGCAACACCGGCATATCGGCTAACCTCTGCCCAAACGCGCGTCGCTCGCCCAGGTACACGCGAGCCTTCTCAAACGCACTTCGCGCCCCACCCAACGAACACGCCGCGATGTTCAACCGTCCACCATCCAGGGCCGTCATCGCCATCTTGAAGCCCGCGCCTTCTGCGCCCAGCAGGTTCTCCGCAGGCACGCTCACATCCTCCAGCACCACCTGCCGCGTGGGCTGCGCATTCCAGCCCATCTTCTTCTCCGGAGGTCCAAAGCTCAGCCCCGCCGCACCCTTCTCCACTACAAAAGCAGAGATGCCCGAAGCCGATCCTTCCCCCGTGCGTGCCATCACCACATACACATCGGCCGCACCCGCCCCGGAGATGAATTGCTTCACCCCGTTCAGCAAATAGCCCTCACCCTGCCGCACCGCACGCGTTTTCAACATCGACGCATCCGATCCCGTTCCCGGCTCCGTCAAGCAATACGCCCCGAGCAATTCCATCGAGCACATCCTCGGCAACCACCGCTTGCGCTGTTCAAGTGACCCGAAGCGGTCGATCATCAACGCGACCATGTTGTGTACGGAGAAGTACCCCGCAATCGAAGGACAAGCCCGCGCCAACCCCTCATAGATCAGCACGCCACTCAATCGGCTCAGTGCGCTTCCGCCTACATCTTCCGCCACACTGATTGCGCCCAATCCCAACGGCGCTCCACTCTTGATCACGTCAACGGGAAAGTGCTTCGTCTGGTCCCACTCCACCGCATGCGGCGCAATGCGCTCCGCCCCAAACGAAACCGCAAGCTCCTGGATCGCCCTCTGCTCTTCGGTCAACGCGAACTGTTGTTCTGTCACGCCGCACCCTCACTTTCCCCAGGCACAAACAGGTCCACAAACGCATGCACCGGCATCTCTTCCAACCTCGTCTGCTCAGCGCAAGCTTCCCGGATTCGCACCTGCTGCTCCCGCCCGAATCGCCGCGCCAGATTGGTCTCGAACTTCCGCTCCAGCAAGGGAATCCCTTCAGCCCGCCGCCGTCGATGCCCCAGCGGATACTCGACCGTTTGCTCCAACACAGCGCCATCTGCAAACTCAATGACCACCGTGTTCGCAATGGACCGCTTGTCCGGATCCAGATACTCCACCGTAAACCGCGGCTCCTCGCCGCACGTGATCTTCGCGCGCAGGGCATCAATGCGCACGTCAGCCGCAACGTGATCTTCATAGTCCGCCGCCGTCAAACGGCCAAAGATCAACGGCACCGCAACCATGTACTGCACGCAATGATCGCGATCAGCCTCATTGCTCAGCGGCCCCCGCTTGTCGATAATCCGCAGACAAGCCTCATGCGTTCGAATCGTAACTTTCCGGATTTCCTCCGACGAACGCCCCTCGGCCAGCATGCGGTCCCGTAGCGTCATCACGGCCTCAATCGCCGTCTGCGCATGGAACTCGGCAGGATAGCTGATCTTGAACAACACATTTTCCATCACATAGCTTCCGTAAGGTCGCTGAAACGTAAACTCCCGCCCTTTGAACAGCACGTCATAGAAGCCCCACGTCTTCGCCGTCAACACAGATGGATACGCAGGTTCACCGCTTTTTGCGATCAACGCCAAACGTACGGCACGAGCCGTCGCATCACCCGCCGCCCAGCTCTTGCGTGCCCCCACATTCGGTGCATGCCGATAGGTCCGCAAACTCTGCCCGTCGACCCAGGCCAACGACAGCGCGGCAATCGTCTCGTCATAGCTCAGGTCAAGCAAATGACTTACCGCGGCAGTCGACGCCACCTTCACCAGCACAACATGGTCCAGTCCCACACGGTTGAACGAGTTCTCCAGCGCAATGCACCCTTGAATCTCATGCGCCTTGATCATCGCCGTAAGCACCGCCTTCATCGTCAACGGTGGCCGACCCTGCGCGACAGCCGTACGAGACATCCAATCTGCTACCGCCAGAATGCCGCCAAGATTGTCTGAAGGATGGCCCCACTCCGCCGCCAGCCATGTGTCGTTGAAGTCCAGCCAGCGAATCATCGCCCCCAGGTTGAACGCGGCCTGCACAGGATCCAACTCAAAGCTGCGTGCCCGGCACCCGCGCGCCGCCCGGCAGTACAGCGCCCGGCACCACAGGCCCCAACAGTCGCGTACACGCCGGATACTCCAGCGCCTCCAGCGCGCATCCAAGGCTGTCCATCAGGCAAAGCCGCGCGGTGTTGTACGCCAACTCACTTTTCACCTCGTAGTGAAAGACGTAATCCGCAATATCGCTCAGCACGCGATCCGGTGCGGGCCGTGCACTCATCTGCTCTGACAAAACTTTCTCCTCGAATCTCTGTTGTCGTTCTTCGCTCTTCTTGTTTGCCCAGCAGCCGCCGTTGTTCAGGCCCGCATCAGCCCCGCTGCTCGATCGGCACAAAGGCCAGATCCTCAGGCCCTGTGTAGTTCGCCGACGGCCGAATGATCTTCCCATCCTGTCGCTGCTCGATCACATGCGCAGCCCACCCGGCCACACGCGCCATTACAAACAGCGGTGTAAACAGAAGCACCGGCACATTCATCTGCTCATACGCCACCGCGCTGAACCAATCGAGGTTGGGGAACATGTGCTTCACCTCCCACATCACTGACTCGATGCGTTCCGCCACTGCATACCTCCCCGAATCCCCGGCCTCATCGCTCAACGTCTTTGCCACGCCTCTGATGATCCCGTTGCGCGGATCGCTTACCGTGTACACCGGATGCCCAAAACCAATGATCACCTCACGTCGCGCAACCCGTTCGCGGATATCCGCCTCCGCCTCTTCAGGGGACGCATACCGCTGCTGGATCTCCAACGCGACCTCGTTCGCTCCTCCATGCTTTGGCCCCTTCAGCGCTCCAATTGCGCCAGCAATCGCCGAGTACACATCCGATCCCGTACCCGCGATCACCCGCGCCGTAAAGGTCGATGCATTGAACTCATGTTCTGCGTACAAGACCAGCGACGCTTCCATCGCGGCAACCCAACTGGCCTTCGCCTCGGCTCCATGCAGCAGGTGCAGAAAGTGCGCAGCGATCGTCGCGTCCCCTGTCTCTACCTGGATGCGCTGACCCTCATGCGCAAAGTGCTGCCAATACAACAACGCCGAGGGCACGGACGCCAACAGGCGATCCGCGATCGCCCGCGCCCCGGCCTCCCCATGCGCCTCCCCCTCGGGCTCCAAACAACCCAGCACCGAAACATACGTACGCAACACATCCATCGGGTGCGTACTCGCGGGCAACAACTCCAGGGCTCTCTTCACCGCCTCCGGCAAGCCCCGCATTCCGCGCAGCGTCGCCTTGTAGGCCTCTAACTCCGCACGTGTAGGCAGCTTGCCGTGGACCAGCAGATAGGCCACCTCTTCAAACACACACTCCCGCGCCAGATCGCCAATGTCATAGCCGCGATAGTGCAGATCATTTCCCGTGCGCCCCACCGTACACAGCGCCGTATTCCCCGCAGGTGTACCGGAAAGCGCGACACTCTTCTTCGGCTTGAATCCTGACGGCTGTTGCCCCTGCTGTTCCGCCACCGGTGCTCCACTCATAACGCCTCCATCTCACAAACCAAAACTCAACCGACCTTCTTGCCTTCAGCAAACAAGGCATCCAGCTTCGCTTCATACGCGTGGTAATCCAGATACTTGTACAGGTCCGCACGCGTCTGCATCGTGTCCACCACCCCACGCTGCGTTCCTTCCGCGCGGATTGCCTCATAGACCTTTAACGCCGCTGCATTCATGGCACGGTACGCTGCGCAGCAATACAACACCATGTCCACCCCAGCCCCTGCAAGTTCTTCCTTCGTCCACAAAGGCGAGTGGCCAAACTCCGTGATGTTGGCCAGCACCGGAACCTTTGCCACCCGCTTGAACTCCGCATACATCCCGAGTTCCGTCACGGCTTCCGCAAAGATCATGTCAGCTCCCGCTTCGGCGTACGCCCCCGCACGATCCACCGCTGCACCCGAGCCTTCACTCGCCAAAGCATCCGTCCGCGCCATGACCACAAACTCAGCATCCACCCGCGCATCTACCGCCGCCTTCACGCGATCGACCATCTCGCTCACCGGCACAACCTCTTTTCCTGGTCTGTGTCCGCAACGCTTCGCACTCACCTGATCCTCCATGTGCACCGCGGCGACACCGGCTTTGCTCATCGACCGAATTGTCCGCGCAATGTTGAAGGCGCCACCCCATCCGGTGTCGATATCCACCAGCAAAGGAATCGTCGTCACATCCGTGATACGCCGCACATCGATCAACACATCCTCCATCGTGCTGATGCCCAGGTCTGGCATTCCCAGCGAGTTCGCCGCCACTCCGCCTCCTGAAAGATACAAAGCACGAAACCCCGTAGACTCCGCCATGCGCGCTGCATAAGCGTTGATCGCGCCGACGATCTGCAGCGGCTTCTCCTCTCGCACCGCTAGCCGAAACCGTGCACCCGCTGACCCTGCTCGTCCTGCATCGCTCATCAATTCAGTCCTTTTCAGCTGCACTTCAACTTCTCGTTCACAAGGAGCATGCGTGCCGGTCAGCGCGGCTTTCCTGGTTGCCATTTCTTGCGAATCGGTGCCGCGCCTGGAACCTCTTCCTGCGATGAGTCCCGCGGTGAGACATCTTCCGCCGCTACTCTCAAATCGGGTGCTTTTCCAGGCGCAAGGCTCGGCTTCTCAGCGCTGCTTTGAGGCGCGTCTTGAACGGTACTCGCGGGCGCAGGTTCCGTACTGCTCTTCGGCGCCCACTTCTTCCGCACGGGTACGGCGTCCTGTAGAGCAGGGGATGCACTCTCTTCCTCCGTCGGCGCAGCTTGAGCTTCCAATGCGACCACTGGATCCGGCGACACGGTCGCTCTCTTTGGAGCCCACTTCTTCCGCGAGGCAGACGGCATTGCCAATTCCACTGGACCCCGATCAACCCGGGGCTCCGGCTCTCCTATCTCGGCCGCAGGTGCTGAGCTTCCCAACGAGCTCGCAAGCACACCCACAGGCATTGCCTGCGGTTCATCCTGGACAACGACGTCAGGCTCCACTACACCCGCATGGGGGCCCGTGAAAGCGGCTGCGTGCATCGCATCCGCCGACGTTGCAAGCCCACCTTTGCCCCGCAACACACCTTCCCACAACAACTCTGCCACATCCTTGACCACCACTGCCCGATCCACTCCTGCAGCTGGCGTACTCCCTAGCATGCTCTTGCAAAACGGACAGCCCACGGCCAACACCTTCGTTTCACTCTCACTCACAGCTAACGTACGCTGCGCTTCCGCAAAGCGGTTCTCGGAAACCCGCTCCGTTCCGCGCTCCTCTTCCTTCCAAAACTGCGCACCGCCCGCCCCGCAACAAAACCCATCGCTCTTTGTCCGAGGCATCTCCATGACCTCTGCGCTCAGCACCCTCAACAACTGACGTGGCTCCTCATAGCTGCCCCTGTGCCGCCCCAGGTAGCACGGGTCATGAAACGTCACCGCGCCCCCGCTCGCCAAAGGCCGCAACTTCCCGGCATCCACCAACTGCGCCAGATACTCCGTATGGTGCATCACGTGAAAGTTCCCGCCGAACTGCGGATACTCCTTCGCAATCGTGTTCACACAATGCGGACAGCTCGCCAAAACCGTCTTCGGCCGCGCCTCGTTCAACACCGCGATGGCTTCGCCTGCCATCTGCTGATACAGCAACTCGTTTCCCGCGCGCCGCGCACTGTCTCCCGTGCAGCACTCCCGCTTGCCCAGCACCGCAAAGCTCACTCCAGCCTCGGCCAGCAATTGCACCACAGCGCGCGCCGTCTTCTGCGCACCCGCGTCATAGCTCGCCGCACAGCCTACCCAGTACAACACCTCAGGATCAGGCACCTCGTCCACCGTAGGCACTGCAAGCCCTTCCGCCCAGGCCATGCGCTTGTCCCGCGACAGCCCCCACGGATTGCTCGCCCGCTCCATCCCACGGAAGGCCGCCTGTAACTGCGCCGGAAACTCGCCCTGCACCATCACCATGTTCCGCCGTATGTCGATGATGTCCAGCATCTGCTCATCCTGCGTAGGACACACCTCCATACAGGCCCCACACGTCGTACAAGCCCACAGCGCCTCGGGCGAAATCACCGCCTCCAACAACCCCGGCCCTGCGCTCGCACCTCGCTCAAACGCAGCAGCCCCTGCAAGTGAAAGCGCGTTCACCTCACCGGCAATGCCGTTCAACACCATGCGTTTGTTGATCTCCAGCGCCGCCGGGCTAAGCGCCTTTCCGGTCTGCGACGCAGGGCACACATCCTGGCAACGGTTGCACTGGATACACGCATACGCGTCCAGCATCCGAGGCCAACTTAAATCCGCCAGCCGCGCCGCTCCCACCTCGGGCTCAGCCGCTTCGAGATCAATGTTCAGAGCGGGCAGCACGCCACTCCCGGCGTCGCGCCGGAAGAAGTACTTCACCGGCGCCATCACCAGATGGACATGCTTGCTGTACGGGAAGTACACGAGGAACAACAGCACACTCCCCAACGCTCCCCAATAGCCAAACACCCGCCACGCCAACGCATGCGGCCCCGCAAACAGCGGCGCCAGCCAACTCCCAAACGGCTGCCAGACGTCACCGCCTTCCATTGCCAGGCGCGCCGAGTTCCCGACGATTCGGCTGCCCACGTGAAACACAATGAATGCCGAAACAATTGCAGAGTCCCGCTGAATGGAACCGCGTTTCACGTCTTCGTGCAGCAACGTCCATTTGTTGAAGGAAAAATCCCGCCGCGAGCCCAGTACGAACCGTCGCAAGACGAACGCCACCACGCCGATGATGGCCAGCACGCTGAACGCATCCGTAAGCAACCCATACACTGCGCGCATCCAGCCGGACGTCACAGGCCGAAGCTCCACAAAGCCACCTACCGCGTCGACCGCATTCACCAACAGGTACAACACAAATGCATAGAAGATGAACGAGTGAAACACACTGAGCACGATGCGCTTACGGAAGACTCGCGTCTGCAACAGCGTCGTGCGCAACGCATACCAGGCGCGCTGCAACGGCTCACCCATGCGCCCGTCCGTGTCCGTACGTCCGCGCACCACTCGCCGGTACAGACGGTAAAACCCGCGCGCACCCAGCACGAGGGTGACCACGGCAAAGACGCCGAACGCAATCCGCTGACTCAGAGGAAGCAACGCGAAACTCCCAATCGTGCCGAGGTACCGGCGGCTACTTCCTCAACTGATCCAGCAGCGCCGGCACCACGACGCCCACATCGCCCACCAGGCCATAATCCGCAACCTTGAAGATCGGCGCATCGGAATCTTTATTGATCGCCACTACAAGCTTGCTCTTGTTCATGCCGCTAAGGTGCTGCGTCGCTCCGCTGATTCCAACCGCTACGTACACCTTCGGCGACACGGTCTTGCCCGTCTGCCCTACCTGCTCCGCATAGGGCCGCCATCCAGCATCGACCACGGCACGCGTCGCCCCTACAGCCGCGCCCAGGGTCTCGGCTAGAGGCAGCACCAGCTTGTCAAAGTTCTCCGCACTGCCGACACCGCGCCCACCGGCCACCACAATCTCAGCATCATCCAACGACACGCGCGAACTGGCTTCCACGCGCTCATCGGACGTCGTCACGCGGCTCGCGCTGGGCTCCAACTCCACCTCATACTGCTCGCCCAGTGCCGCCAACGCCGCGGCCGGTTCAAACGCACCGGGCTTCACAGAAGCCACGATCACCGCAGCCTCAGCCGCAATCGTCTCCGTCACCCGCGCCAGAAAGCTGTACCGACGAGCCGTAAAGCCAGCGCCCTCCCGCGATAACGAAACCACGTCCTCCAACAATGGCGCATCCAGCCGCACGGCGACACGCGGGCTGTACTCTCGCCCACTGCGCGTGCCCGCCACCAACACCAGCTTCGCTTCACCTTCCGCCGCGACGAACGCCACAGCCTGCGCCCAAACCTCCGGACGGTACACCGCCAGGGCAGGCTGAGAAGCCACCAGAACCTGATCGGTCAGCTTCACAGCTTCGGCCGCAACGGCATCCACACCATCCCCTAGCACAAGAATGGCCACAGGGTCAGCACCTGCCACCGCCCGAGCCGCCGTCACCAACTCATACGTCACCTTTTGCAGACGCCCTTCCCCATGCGAAGCCACGACCAGGATCAAGCCGCGCCTCCCATCTCAGCGCGCAACACACTCGCCAGTTCCGCCACACTCGCCCCCGGGTCCCCATCCACCTGCACAATCTTCCGCAGCCTCTGTCGAGGCTGCAACTCCACGCCGGTGGTCTTCACGGTAGCCGCTACCCCAAAGCTCTCAAACGTATCGCTGCGCAGTTCCTTCTTCCGAGCCTTGACGATGTTCGGCAAGGTAGGGAAGCGGGGCTCGCATAGCCCTTGCTGCGTCGTCACGGCAGCCGGCAGGCTCACCTCGAAGGCCTCACTGCCACGCTCCGTGTCGTGCCGCCCCCGCAAGGTCCCATCCTGCATCGCCAACTCAGTCGTCCACGTAATCTGCGGCCATCCCAGGCGCTCCGCCACAGCCCCACCCAGCGCCTCACTGTCCCAATCCGACTGCCGCCCGCCACACAACACCAGATCGGCACCTTCACTCTTCACCAGCGCAGCAACTACCTTGCTCAGCGCCACCGGATCCAGCGCCACATCCGCCTTCACATGCACAGCACGGTCCGCGCCCAGCGCCAACGCACTCCGCAACACCTCTTCGTTCTTCACCGGTCCCACGGCGAGCGCAATCACCTCAACCTCACCGCCCGGAGCCGCCTCACGCAGTCGAAGCGCCTGCTCCACGCCATACTCGTCCATGGTGTCCATCACCAGCGCCACGCCCGCCAACTCTACGGCGCCATCACTCAATCGCAATCCGCCCTCGGCATCAGGCACCTGCCGAATCAGCGTCAAAATCTTCATTCAGACCCCTTGCATCCACAGGTGAAGGTGCGCCGTTCGCATCACCCCTGTCAATCTATCGCGGGTCGGCTTCGCCACTCGCTGTCACGCCACCAAAAATGCCGCTGCAGTCAACGCCGCCCATGCTGGACAACGCTGGACCCACCCACGTACCGTGCTCTCGACCGCAACAAATTGTTGCCTACCAACATTGACCACCAACACCTCTGCACTGAGAACTCCCCCATGACCGATATCGCCATCGTAAGCGCCGTCCGCACCCCGGTCGGTAAATTTCAAGGCGCGCTGTCCGACTTCAGCGCCACCGACCTCGGCGCTCTCGTCGTCCGCGAAGCTGTATCCCGCGCCCAACTCCGCCCCGAGGACATAGACGAGTGCATCATGGGCTGCGTCCTCCCCGCCGGCCTCGGCCAGAACCCCGCCCGCCAGGCCGCCCTCCGCGGCGGCCTCAGCGACCGCGTCGCCGCCCTGACGGTCAACATGGTCTGCGGTAGCGGCCTCAAAGCCGTCGCCCTCGCCGCCCAGTCCATCGCGATCGGCAACGCGGACATCGTTGTCGCCGGTGGCATGGAGTCCATGTCCAACGCCCCCTACCTGCTCCCCAACGCCCGCAAAGGCCTCCGCATGGGCGACACCCCCCTGGTCGACTCCATGGTCAAAGACGGCCTCATGTGCGCCTGCGACAGCCAGCACATGGGCATGACCGCCGAACTCGTCGCCGACAAACACAGCTTTACCCGCGAGCACCAGGACGCTTACGCCCTCGAATCCCACCGCCGCGCCGCCGCGGCGACCGCAGAAGGCCGCTTCGCCGCCGAAATCCTGCCCATCACCCTCCCCGGCAAGAAAAAAGGCGCCCCACCCACCGTCGTCACCACCGACGAAAGCATCCGCCCCGACACCACCCTCGGGGCGCTCGCCGCCCTTCGCCCCGCCTTCAAGCCCGAAGGCGGTACCGTCACCGCCGGCAACGCTCCCGGCGTCAACGACGCCGCCGCAGCAGTCGTCGTGATGTCCCTTCAGAAAGCCCGCGACCTAAACCTAACTCCCATGGCCATCATCCGCGCGCAGGCCACCAGCGGCGTCGCCCCGCGCTGGGTCATGCTCGCCCCCGTCACGGGCGTCCAAACCGTCTTGCAGCGCGCCGGCTGGGACATTCACGACGTCGATCTCTTCGAACTCAACGAAGCCTTCGCCGTCCAGGCCCTCGGGGTCACCAAGGAACTGGGCATCGGTCTAGACAATGTCAACGTCAACGGCGGAGCCGTCGCCATCGGCCATCCGATTGGCGCCAGTGGAGCTCGCATTCTTGTTACCCTGCTGCACGAAATGGCCCGCCGCAACGCTCGCAAAGGCATCGCCGCCCTCTGCCTCGGCGGCGGCAACTCGGTAGCTCTCGCCCTCGAACGCCCCTAACGTTGATTCCATCCCGCGACGCTGTACGGAGGAGCCCCATGCCCACCCCCGAGCAAATGCTCACCCAGCTCTACGGCGACTTCAACGCCCGCAACACCCAGGCCGTCCTCACCCACATGGCCCCTGACGTCGAATGGCCGGCCAGCACGGAAGGCAGCGGCTACATCACAGGTCCCGCAGCCATCGGCGCCTACTGGGCACGCCAATGGACCACCCTTGACCCCCGCGTGGAACCCAAAGCTTTCACGGAGGACAACGAAGGCCGCACCGTCGTCACCATCCACCAGGTGGTCCACGATACCGAAGGCAAACTCCTCGTAGATCAGGTGCTACATCACGTCTACACCCTCAATGAACAAGGTCTCGTACGCCGTATGGACATAAAATCCGCCTCGTAGCGCGGGGCACCCAGGAGTGTCGCGTGTCGCCTCCGCCTAGCTATCCTTCGTGTACAGCAAATTCCGGATAGCCTTCCGCCGCTCCGCATTTACCCCAGCGTCGCTCGTATCGATCCCGCCGACACCCGTCTTCAGCGCGGCTTCCTTTGCAGCCTCCGGTGCGCTGCACTCCGGGCACCGGTTCGCAAACCCCGGCTTATCGGGCCGCAGCTCAAACTCTTCTTCGCAAACAACACAAACCTTCCAAGGAAACCCCATACTCCACCATTCTAAAACTTCACGGCCCCGGCTGCCTCCACCCCTCGCCAGCCAGCCCACCGCGCCAATGCAAACCTCAGCCTGCTAGAGTGTTTGCCATGCGCCGAGCCCTCCTCGCCCTCTCGTTAAGCCTCTTCGCCGCCGCACCTCTCGCCGCCAGCGCACAGACGCGCCCCGCCATCACCGGCCTCGCCTTTTTCCGTGACTACACCACGCAAACCGCGGCCGCTGAAAAGTTCTACGGCCCCACGATGGGCTTCCCCGAGATGAAATCGCCCGATGGCACCCTCGTCTTCCCGGTGAGCAAGTCCCAGTGGGTCGAAGTTCTCACCACGCCTCCGCCACACGCGAACAACCGGATGGCCGCGGTGGGCTTCACCACCCGCGACGTCCATGCGATGGAGAAATACCTCACCGCCAAAGGCATCGCCATTGCCGAACCCATGCACGACAACGAATTCGGCGTGAAAGATCCCGAGGGATACCTCGTCTACTTCGTCGAGTCGCCCTACCCTACCGCAGTAGGCGATAAATCCCTCGCCGGCATCCCCAAGATGGTCGCCGCTTCCCAGCCGCTCCCTTCCGCCACCAGCCACCGCATCATCCACGCCGGCTTCATCGTTGCCGACCGCGCCAAGGAAGACGCCTTTTGGCGCGGGATCCTCGGCTTCAAGCCCTACTGGCACGGCTCCGGGAAGAACCCCTACACCACCGACGACTACGTCTCAATGCAGGTCCCCGACGGCACCGACTGGATCGAGTACATGCTCAACCAGCCCAACGCCGACCTCCGCCAGGCTGGCGTCATGAACCACTTCTCGCTCGGCACCGAGCGCATGCAAACCGTCCTTGCCCAGCTCCAGGCCAACAAGTGTGAGGGCAAAGCCTGCACCGCCATTCAGGCCGGGGCAGACGGCAAAATTCAACTCAACCTCTACGACCCCGACCTTACCCGCGTGGAGTACATGGAGTTCACCAACGCCATGAAGCCCTGCTGCTCGGACTTCACCGGCACCATGCCCGGCCCGCACGAGAGCGAGTAGGCGACGCGTTTCAAGGGCCGAACTGGCGCTTCCCAGAAGGGCCGGGGCCGCAAGAGAACACAACGAAGCCTGGCGACAGGCTTCGTTGTCACATTCGTGAAGCATGTTAGCCGTACACTCGAGTCGGCGCGCGAAGTCCTCAGCTCTGCGCGCAGGAGGCAGACTTGTCCGCTGCGGAAACTGCTGTCACGCTCACTCCGGAAGAACTGCAGAGAATGCACGCCTACTGGAGCGCTTGCAATTACCTCTCCGGCTGCATGATCTATCTGCGCGACAATCCCCTTCTGCGGGAGCCGATGCAGCCCGAGCACATTAAGAACCGCCTGCTCGGCCATTGGGGCTCAGACCCGGGGCAAAGCTTCACCTGGGTTCACCTCAACCGGCTGATCAAGAAGTACGACCTGGACGTCATCTACATCGCCGGCCCCGGCCACGGAGCGCCCGCGACCCTCTCGAACGGCTATCTCGAGGGCCACTATTCGGAGATCTACCCGGAGTGCAGCCAGGATGCCCGGGGCATGCTCACGCTCTTCCGCCGCTTCAGCTTTCCGGGCGCGCTCGGAAGCCACTGCACGCCGGAGACTCCAGGCTCCATCCACGAAGGCGGCGAGCTCGGCTACAGCCTCTCGCATGCCTTCGGCGCCGCCTTTGATAACCCCGATCTGATCGTGGCCTGCATGATCGGCGACGGCGAAGCGGAAACGGGTCCGCTCGCAACGTCATGGCACAGCAACAAGTTCCTCAACCCCATTCGCGACGGCGCCGTGCTGCCCATCCTGCACCTGAACGGGTACAAGATCGCGAACCCGACGATTCTCGCCCGCATCCCGCACGAAGAGCTCGAGTACCTTCTCCGCGGCTACGGCTACACCCCCTTCTTCGTCGAAGGCCACGACCCCGAGCTCATGCACCAGGCAATGGCGGCGACGATGGAGCAGTGCATCCTGCAAATCCGCTCCATCCAGGGAGAAGCCCGTAGCTCCGGCAAGGCCGAGCGCCCGCGCTGGCCCATGATTGTGCTTCGCTCTCCCAAGGGCTGGACCGGGCCAAAGCAGGTCGACGGCCATAGGGTGGAAGACTTCTGGCGCGCGCACCAGGTGCCCGTGCTCGACGTAAAAACGAACCCAGGGCACCTCAAGCTGGTCGAAGACTGGCTGCGCAGCTACAAGCCCCAGGAGCTCTTCGACGAATCAGGCAAGCTGCGGCCTGAACTTCAGGCGCTCGCCCCTGCCGGGGCCCGCCGCATCAGCGCCAACCCACACGCGAACGGCGGGCTGCTGCGCAAACCGCTCGAGCTGCCCCGCTTCGAGGACTACGCGGTCGACCCCAAGGGCCACGCGCAGCTTTACGTCTCGCCCACAGCCACGCTCGCCACCTTTCTACGCGACGTGATGAAGGCGAACATGACCAACTTCCGCGTCTTTGGCCCGGACGAAACCGCCTCCAATAAACTGGACGGCATCTACGCTGCGTCCGAAAAAACCTGGCTCGCCGAATACAAGCCCGAGGACGCCGATGGCACCGACATCACCGTCGACGGACGCGTCATGGAGATGCTCAGCGAGCACACCCTGGAGGGCTGGTTTGAAGGCTATGTCCTCACCGGCCGTCACGGTTTCTTCTCCAGCTATGAGTCCTTCGTCCACGTCATCGACTCCATGTTCAACCAGCACGCAAAGTGGCTCGAAAAGTCCAAAAAGGAACTGAGCTGGCGTGCACCGATCTCTTCCATCAATCTGCTGATCACCTCCCTGGTATGGCGGCAGGATCATAACGGCTTCACCCACCAGGACCCCGGCTTCCTCGACATCGTCACCAACAAAAGCCCTGACGTGGTGCGCATCTATCTGCCGCCGGATGCCAACTGTCTGCTCAGCGTCGGCGATCACTGCCTGCGTTCGGTCGACTACTACAACGTCATCGTCGCGGACAAGCAGCCGCACCTAATCTTCCTCAGCATGGAGGAGGCCGTCCTCCACTGCACCGAGGGCATAGGCATCTGGAACTGGGCGAGCACGGATGCGGGCAGCGAGCCGGATGTCGTCCTCGCTTGCGCCGGCGATATCGCCACCATGGAATCCGTCGCCGCGGTCGCCCTGCTGAAGGGGAACTTCCCGGACCTGAAGATCCGCTTCGTAAACGTGGTCGATCTCTTCCGCTTGATGCCGGAAAGCGAACACCCGCACGGCCTCAGCGATCGCGACTTCGATTCGCTGTTCACGACCGAAAAGCCTGTCATCTTCAACTTCCACAGCTACCCTTCACTCATTCACAAGCTCACGTACCGGCGCACCAATCATGAAAACTTCCACGTGCGTGGCTACGGGGAGAAGGGCAACATCAACACGCCGCTCGAACTCGCCATCATCAACCAGGTCGATCGCTTCCATCTGGCCATTGATGTCATCGACCGTGTGCCTCATCTCCAAAAGACAGCCGCGCATGTCAAAGAGTGGCTGAAGCAGCAGATCACTGAAAGCCTGAACTACGCCCACACCGAAGGCATCGACCGCCCCGAGATCACCGACTGGACCTGGCCGGAGTAGATGCCTGTGCCTGAGACAGCCAACCCTATCCTGGTCCTCAACAGCGGCTCCTCGTCGCTCAAGTTCGGCGTCTTCGCGGCGGGCAGTACCGACGAGGTCATGCTGCTCGAAGGCAGCGCTGACGGCATCGCCCGCCCGAGCGGCAGTCTCCAGATTCGTGACGCAGAGGGCAAGACCCTCTTGGCGCAGGATCACCTCCTGGAGTCCCAGCCAGAGGCGCTCGGCAAACTTGCTTCTGCCCTCGCGCAGTATCTCCACGCAGCCCCCGCTGCCATAGGCCACCGCATCGTCCACGGCGGTCCCCACCTGCGCGAGCATCAGCGCATCACCCCTGACGTGCTCAAAACGCTGCAGGCGTCAGTACACTTCGCCCCGTTGCACATCCCGCAGGCACTCGGTCTTCTCGCACAAGCGCAAGACATCTTCCCTGGGATACCGAACTTCGCCTGCTTCGACACCGCCTTCCACCGCACACTCACACCGCAAGCGGCTCACCTTCCACTGCCCGGCCGCTACTTCGATGGGGGCGTGCAGCGTTACGGCTTCCATGGTCTCTCCTGCGAGTCGATCCTGCACCAACTCGGAAGCTCGCTTCCATCGCGGGCCGTCATCGCTCACCTTGGAAACGGCTCCAGCATCACCGCCGTCCAAGAGGGCAAGTCGGTCGATACATCCATGGGCCTGACACCCACCGGCGGCATCCCCATGGGCACACGCACGGGCGATCTCGACCCCGGCGTCCTGCTCTACCTTCTCCGAACAGAGGGTCTCAGCGTCGACGCCCTGGAGCAGTTCCTGAACCACAACTGCGGCCTCGCCGGTCTGTCCAATGGCGAGAGCGACATGCAGCAGCTACTGCAGCGCAGCACACAAAACGACGCCGAAGCAGAGCTCGCTGTTGCTGTCTTCTGCAGCGCGGTCCGAAAGTACATCGGCTCCTATGCCGCGTTGATGGGCGGCCTCGACCTGCTGATCTTCACCGGCGGTATCGGTCAGCACAGCGGCGAAATCCGCACCCGAATCACCACCGGCCTCGACTTCCTGGGGCTTGGTCCTTCCCAGGGCCCCGGAAGCAGGGTTCTCGCGCTGGCTTCCCAGGAAGAACTCCAGATCGCACGCCATACCCGGGCTCTCCTTGGCACTGGCTGAACTCCGCCGCTTAGCCCCGCGCCGCTGCTCCTCGCACAGCCTCAACCTCTGCCACATACGCCGGCTTCGGCCGCAGATCTGCGTCGAAGGGCAGTGCCCGCTCCGGCAGCTTGTCCGTGCGCGAATCCTCACCGTTTAGCCACGTGTACTTGTCCGTAATTCCCCATGTCAGCAGCGCAATCGTATTTGGATTCCCCAGTGTCAGCTTCAGGTAGCTCGCGTACGTCGCGGCGACTGCCTTATCGCGTGCCGCTGGATCCGAGGGCAGTGCCCGATCGTTCACATCCATCTCGGTGAGCAGCATCTTCAGCCCCATGCCCTGGATCTCATGCATAAACTGCTCGAGCCCTGCGCCGTAAACCTGCTTCTCCCCCGCCTTGATGTGCGACTGGATGCCCACAGCATCAATCGGCACGTTGCGGGCCTGCATGCCGCGCACCAGCTTCAGCAGCGCCGCCCGCTTCGCTGCCGCCGCAGGGGCCTCGCTCTCAATGTCGTAGTCGTTGTAGCAAAGCAGGGCCTTCGGATCCACCTTGCGAGCCGTGCGGAACGCGGTGTCGATGTAGCCCGGTCCCAGCAGCTTGAACCAGGGAGAGTTCCGCATCCCATCCGGCAGCCCATCGTCCACCTGGATCGCCTCGTTCACCACATCCCAGCTATGCACCCGCCCTGCATACCGGCCGCCCACCGTCTCAATGTGATTTGTCAGGATCGACTGCGCATTGTCCTTCGTCGCGTACCCTTCGAACCAGCGCGGCAGCTGCCGGTGCCACACGAAGTTGTGCCCGCGCACCTTGATCCCATTCGCTTCTGCAAAGGCAAACAGCGCGTCCGCATCGTCAAAGAAAAACTTGTCCGGGGCCGGTCGCATGGGTCCGAACTTCATCGCGTTCTCAGCCACGACAATGTTTGACTGCTGTTTTATCAGGTCAGCGTAGGTCTGGTTGCGTTTGAGTTGCGGAATCGCGACGGCCGTTCCAACCAGCAAGCCACGTTGCTCGGCAGCCTCCCGCAACGTTGGTAAGCCTGCGGGCAGCGCCGCATCACCCGGGATCCCTGTCTTCGCCGCATTCTGCAAAGGAGCGCTCTGTCCCCCAGCTTGGGCCAACCCCGAACGGTGCAGCGCAGCAAAGGCTCCGGCCATGGACACATCACGAAGAAAGGAACGGCGATCTCTCGGCATACGATTATCTTGCCACTACAAAGGCTTCCCTGACTTGCTAAACTAGCAATGTGCAGGCGGCCGGATGGTCGCTGCCGCCCGGCCTCACGGCTCGGGTGGGAGAGGAAAGTCCGAACTCCGCAGGGCAGTGTGCCGGATAACGTCCGGGATTTCAGCGTCAAGGCTGAAAGACGGCCAGTGCAACAGAAAGCAAACCGCCAGCCCAAGCGCAAGCAAGGGAAGGTAAGGGTGAAAGGGTGGGGTAAGAGCCCACCGCGTTGACGGTAACGCCAACGGCACGGTAAACCCCACACGGAGCAAGACCAAATAGGCAGGGAAGCCATCGCCCCTCTTCAGGCGAGGCTGCGTAGCGGCCCGTTGCGCCATAGGCGAAGAGAGGCATCCCGCAAGGGGTGCCAGCCGGAACCTGCGGGTAGGTTGCTGGAGCCGTGCAGTAATGCACGGCCTAGAGGAATGACCGTCTAGAACAGAATTCGGCTTACGAGCCGCCTGCACATTTGTCCTGAATCGTGGGCTGAGGAACGGGCATGCACCTTAAGTTGCAGGAGCCCCGTTACCGAAGTAGCGGTAAACTTCACCCACCTCTATGAAATTTCCAGCTGAGCTCCAGCGGCGTGTCACCCTCTTTGGCTCATTTGCGCTGCTGATCGCTCTAGCCGGCTGCGGAACAGGAGTGGTCAGCACCGCGACCGGCGGCTCGCTGGCGATCGATGGCCGCGCGCATGGTGGCGTTCAGCCCATCGCAGGCGCCACGATCCAGCTCTTCGCGGCGGGGAACGGCGGCAACGGGTCCCAGGCAACCAGTCTGCTGACCAACCCTGTCGTGACCGACCGGCAAGGTGGCTTCAGCCTCACCGGCGACTACCATTGCCCCTCCTCGAACTCCCAGGTGTACCTCGCGGCGCGTGGCGGAAACCCGGGCTTCTCCGGAAGTGTGAACAATCGGGCTCTTGTACTGCTTGCGGCACTGGGCAACTGTGGCGATCTCGCCGCAAATCCCAGCGCGTTCATCCAGTTGAACGAGGTCACCACCGTCGCGGCCGTCTACGCGCTTGCCCAGTTCACCACGGCCTACGACCATATCGGCGGCAGTCCGAGCAATGTTGTGGGGATCAGAAACGCCTTTTTAGATGCGCACCTGCTCGCAGACCCCGCGACCGGAATGGGGACGGTACTGCCATCCAATCTGGCAGTTGAGTCCGGAAAGCTCTACGCACTCGCCGACGCCATCGTGCCCTGTGTGAACTCCGACGGTGGTAGCGCCTGCACATCGCTCTTTGCAGCCGCCACGCCCAGCGGAGGTGTCGCGCCAACGGACGTACTCGGGGCCTTGCTGAACATCGTCAAGAACCCGAGCCACAACGTCGCGGCAGTGTTCAACGCGATCAGCTCAACGCCACCTTATCCCACCTCATTGTCGCAAGTACCCAATGATTGGACGATCAGTCTCAGCGTGAGCGGAGGCGGCATCTCCGAACCGACCGCCATCGGTCTAGACAGCCTCGGAGACGTGTGGGTGTCCAACTACGGAGACGCGGGAACTGCGGGGCTGGTCGGCTACACGCCCCAAGGCACACCGCTTGCGGGTTCCCCCTTCGGCCCCGGTCTGCAGATCCATGCAAGCGGGCTGGCGGTCGATAAGAACGACGACGTTTGGGTGTCCAGTCTTGATAACTTGACCAACCTTGGCGTAGGGTCTGTTGCAAAGTTCCACGGCACTTCGTCCGGCTCGACGGGAACGCTGGTGGGAGAGTTCCAGAACAGCAGCCTGTTTCAACCCATCCAACTCGCCGCTGACCCCAACGGCTCCGGAAGCGTCCTGGCGGTCAACTACAACGGTGGAACGGTCACTTTCTTCAACCTTGATGGCACGGTGAGCAAGGTTCTGGGAGCAAACTTTGCGCCTCGCCAAAGGCCTGTGTTTCCGCAATCTGTCATTTCGGACAACGCCGGCGGGGCCTGGGTCGGCGACCATGGAGACAATGATGTAGTTCATCTGCTTGCAAACGGCACCATGGTGAGAGGCGCCGGGTGCTGCGCAGATGTCAGTTCTGTGGCTCTCGACCTGAACGGAGATGTGTGGGCTTCCAACTACTCCGGCGTGGGAAACACCACGACGGTGTATACCATCAGCGAGGTTGCGCCGGGTGGCGGCATCCTGATCTATGAGGAGACCGGCGGTGGCCTGTTTTCTCCTGCAAGGACGGCGATGGACGCAGGAGGGAACTTCTGGGTTCTTGACTACTACGGCAGAACGTCCAACGCAACGGATGGCTTTACGGAGATCGCCGCCAGCAACCCCAGTTACCCCGCAGGGACAGTGTTGAGTCCGGCGAACTCGCTTGGGCGAGATGCCCAGATGAACGGTGCATATGACGTCGCCGTCGACGCAAGCGGAAATCTTTGGATGACAGCGGAGTTTAGCAACAACGTTCGCATGTTCTTCGGTATCGCGACACCCACCGCGATGCCAGCCAAGCCCATCCCCCAAGCGCCGTAACGCCTGGGTCAGAGCTTTCTACAGTCCGGCGTACCAGTCATATCCCAACTTTGTCCAGTAATCATCAGGTTGGGTATCGGTGTACGCGATGAGGCCGATGCGTTTGATCTGCTTGTAGCCGTACTTGATGGGCATGTGCAGCCGGAGAGGAGCACCGTGCTCCGGCGTGAGCGGCGATCCATTCATCTCGGTGACCAGGGTGCTCTGCGGGTGGCGGGCAGCTTCCATGTCATAGCCGCAGTAGTAATCGCCGTCGGGCGTTTCCATGTAGACAAAGCGCGGCATACGGCCGTTGACAGGCGCAGGCGGGAACGCCTCGATAAAGTCACGCAGCCGCACACCGGCCCACCGTGTGATCTGGCTCCACCCCTCCACGCACTTGAACTCGGTTGCAAAATCCACACGCGGCAGTTGGCGTATTTCGTCCATGGTCAACAACAAGCCCGGGGTGCCCACGGCCAGTGAACTTGAGGAGGCGCCCGCCTCGGCACTGCCCTGGCGCTTGCCGGTACTGTTGAAGTCCCCATCGTCTTCCTCATCGAATCCCTTGTCTGACTGCCTGTCGGCCGTCACTTCTGTGGACGACAGCTTGGAACTCTTACCGGGTTTGGTCTTGAAGTCCGGCGCTACATTGCTCACCTTCGCATGGGCGTAGCGGTACTGCCATGCGGTGACATCGTTCGTGAACAGAGGAGAGCGCGCCGCCGTACTTCCTACCCCGGTCACCTGCAAGCGCCAGGTTGCGGGTACCAGCGGCTTCACAATGCCAACAATCCCGTTCATCCGGGCGGGAACAACTTTGGCAAAATCGTACGTCGGGGAAAGCCCGTGTTCCCGGAACACCGCACGGCTGAGTGCAGCGTTCGCGTCGATGCTTGTGCGAAGCGTCTTCGGGAGACCACCTACTGCCATGCTATGTCCCACAGCTCGCCACGCCGCGTAGCCCGCGGCTGCAGCGACCCCACCCGTCAGCAGACTGCGTCGGGTCAACCGCGCGCTCTCTCGTTCAATCAGCCCCGCTCTGCCTTGTAGCAACACAGAGGCGCGCTCGTCATCACTGCGCTTCATAAGCGGCTCCTTTCCGCGGTCCGATGGTGCATGCCAAGCTCTCCCGCTGCCGGCGACAGGTCCTGCCCCATGGGCCCACTCGGCTCCCCGCTCTCCGCATCCAGCGGCTGGCCGGCGACTACGGTCTGGATTTCATACCCGCTCACCATGGAACGAAAGTTGTTCCAGCCCGCAAGCACGACCTGTGCGACGTGTACGAGAAAGAACCCACAGAAGGCCATCATGAGCCAGAAATGCTCCCAGCGCGCCATCTCGTACCCGCCCAGCGCTGCCGTCAACAGGTGCAGTTGTGCGGGCTTGTAGATCGCCAGGCCGGTGAGCAGCGCACCCCCGCCCATCAGCACAATCGCCGAATACGCAATGCGCTGGGCTCCGTTGTACTTGCCCTGGGGCGGCATACCGCGCCGCCTTGCTGCGGGTACGTGAAGGTCGTACATCGTCACCCAGAGCGCATCCAGGAAGGAGCGGCGCCTCGGCCAAAGCACACGCCACTCGCCGGAGAGAGCGAGATACAGCGCATAAGCCAGCCCGTTCACGGCGAAGATCCACATGACCAGGAAATGCCAGCCGAGCCCCAGGGTCACCCGGTACGGTGCGTTGATCGCCTGCCAGAACCACGGAGGGAAGAAGCGGAACAGGGTCCAGTTGCCGATGCCGATCCGATACACCTCATGCGCGTGGGCATACGGCGGAATCGAGTCGTTCCAATAGATCAGCAGGCCACTCCAGATCATGATGGTCAGGATGGGAAAGTTGATCCAGTGCATCCAGCGGATCGCCCGTGGATGTTTCTTCACCAGCCGCAACGGTCTGTCAGACACCACGTGCGCCATGACCGATCTCCTGATTCAGCAGCATGCGCTCAAGTACCGACGCCCTGCAAGGGATCCGTCGTAGCCAGATAATGAAATCTGTCCCGATCAAGCGATGGTTTGCTGCCGACACCCACATCGGAGGGTAGACGTTCGGTCAGCGGAGAAGTTGGTCTTAGAGCCGGCACGATGCCTTTCGTCGGGAGGCCGCGCCATACTGGAAGTTTTCCTCGTCTAACCTAACGTGAAGCTTCCCCAGGCCCGCTTTGTTGCTGCCGTGTTGTTGAGCCAGGTCCCCTGGCTCCCAGCCGCTGCGGCCGGCTCCCATGCCGGTGCCAACAGGGTTTCGTCGTTCGAGATCGTCACGCATCGTATGGACGTGGACGTCGATGGCGCCCCGAATGCCTATGGACCTCCGGGTAGCCACGCACTCGATTCGCTGAAGCACGCTCACTACCGAGGCTGGCAAGGCGCAGAGATTGTCGGCTACCTAACCGATGACGATCATCCGGACGTTCCCGTACGGCAGGGCCCGCGTGATCCCTTTCCAGGCTTGTATGTCTCGCAGACGGCGTTCACCGACGGCGCCCGGCACAACGAACGTGACGTGTTTCGCTATGTAGATGCCACGCGTATCAACTACGTCGTGCTCGGGGATGAGGCACGGCATCGAGGTGTGCGGCTGGGTGATTTCGTTGCGGTTTACTCGCGATCCACGCGCCGCGGTGTCTTCGCGATCGTGGGGGACGATGGCAATCCCTCCGGCGACGAAGGGTCGCTGCACCTGTTGCAGGCGCTTGGCTATCCCTTTCGCGACGGACGCCATGACGCGGTCGAACGGGCCGACATTGTGGTGCGCTACTTTCCGCGCTCCAACACCCGCCACCAGTTCTTCCATAGACAAGCCGATCTGGACGCGGCTGCCGAGCGGCTCGGCTTGAGCCATGATTTCAAAGGAAGTCCTTACGCTCGGTCCAGGCATCCAACTGCGCGTAAGTAGTGAGCGCGCATGGGGCTGAAACCCCGCGGCTCTCCTGCCAACACAACTTCACCGAGGATGTTTATGGAATTCCGTCAACTGGGCCGTTCCGGCCTGAAAGTACCTGAACTTTGCTTTGGCACCGGCACCTTCGGTGGTGGGAGTGAGTTCTTTCAAGCCTGGGGCAACACGCAGGTAGAAGAAGCGCGCAAGCTGATCGACATGTGCATGGAGGCGGGTTGCAACTTCTTCGACACGGCCGATATCTACTCCGATGGCAAGAGCGAGCAGGTGCTGGGGCAGGCGATCAATCACCTGAAGCGTGAAGACATTCTGCTCTCAACCAAAGCTACGTTTCGCTTCGGTAAGGGACCGAACGATGTGGGCAGCTCGCGGTATCACCTGGTTCAGGCGCTTGAGGGTTCACTGAAGCGGCTCGGCACCGACTACATCGACGTGTACCATCTTCACGCCTTCGACGCGATGACGCCAGTGGAGGAGACGCTCAACACGCTGGACAAGTTTGTGCGCGAGGGCAAGGTCCGTTACATCGCCTGCTCCAACTTTTCTGGCTGGCACCTGATGAAGTCGCTGACCGTAAGCGAGCGCCACGGCTGGGCGCGCTACGCTGGCCATCAGGTCTATTACTCGCTCATCGGACGCGACTACGAGTGGGAGTTGATGCCCCTTGCCGTGGACCAGGGTGTGGGTGCGCTGGTGTGGTCACCGCTTGGCTGGGGCCGTCTTACAGGCAAGATCCGGCGCGGCCAGCCGTTGCCTGAGACGAGCCGTCTGCATAAGGCTGCCGAGGGCGGACCGACGATGCCGGACGAGTACCTGTACAAAGTGGTCGATGCGCTGGATGAAGTCGCGAAAGAGACCGGCAAGACCGTCCCACAGGTTGCGCTGAACTGGCTGCTGCGGCGGCCCACGGTGTCTACGGTGATTATCGGAGCGCGCAATGAAGCGCAGCTTACGGCGAACCTCGCCGCGGTGGGCTGGTCGCTCACGGCAGAGCAGGTGGCCACGCTGGATAAGGCCAGCGAGGTGCAGCCGGCGTACCCCTACTGGCACCAGGCGCAGTTCGGCGAACGTAATCCTTTTCCGACCTCGGTCGCCTATCTGCCCTAGTTCCATCGCGCCGAGGGAGCGGTGCAGACGCCGCTCCCTGGCTGTGTTCCCGAGTTGGAGATGATGCACGCGACGCAAGTTCATGTGGGCACAGCCGGCTGGACGATTCCTCGCGCGTACGCGGCCGAACTCGCCACCGAGGGGTCGCATCTCCAGCGCTACGCAACGACCTTTACGGGCGTGGAGATTAATTCCACCTTCTACCGACTGCCACGCGTCGCCACCCTTGTGAGGTGGGCGGCTAACACGCCGGAACACTTTCGCTTCGCGGTGAAGGCGCCCAAAGTCATCACACACGAGAAGAAACTTTGTGCCTGTGGGGCTGAACTCGCCGAGTTCTTTGCCTCACTTGGACCTATCGCGCACAAGCTTGGTCCAGTGCTCGTGCAGTTGCCACCGAAGCTTGCCTTTGATGAGGGCGTAGCGCATGAGTTCTTCACCACGCTCAGGGAGTTGCATCAGGGCGCCGTCGCGCTTGAGCCTCGTAATGCTTCATGGTTTACCGCAGCCGTGAACCAGATGTTGCGCAGCTTCGAGATCGCCCGGGTCATGGCCGATCCTCCCGCGGGCTCCGAAGTCGCGGGCAGACCTGGAGGCTGGAGCGGTCTGCGCTACTTCAGGCTGCACGGGGCGCCGAGGAAGTACTGGTCTGCGTATGAAGAAGAGTTTCTGCGCACACTGAGCGCTCAGGTTAGAGCGAAGGATACCGAGACGTGGGTGGTCTTTGATAACACCGCGGGGGGCGAGGCACTGGGCAACGCTCTGCGGCTGCTCGAACTCCTGCGTGCTTCGGATTAGCTGGCGGCCCTAGTGACCTGCGCTGGCCGACGCGTTCTTCGGAGGGCGTGGAATGAAGAACAGGAGGGGCAGCATCAGGGCGCAGAAGATCGTCAGGTAGCGAATGATGTCGATGTAGGCCAGCGTCGCGGCCTGCGCATGCATCTGGTTGTAGAGGAATCCCTGGGCCTGATGAATGGCGCCCTCAGAAGCTCCGCCAAACGGACCGCCCGTCGGGCCCTGCCCGTTGCCCATCCGGAACATGCCGGAGAGGTTCTGGATCTGCTGGTTGTAGGCCGGATTGCCGGGCGTGAGATTGCGGATCATCGAGTTCTCGTGGGCCTGCGATCGACGCACAAGAAGTGTCGCCATAAACGCTGTGCCGCATGAACCGCCAATGTTACGAGCAAGGTTGGTAAGGCCGGAAACGTCGTTGTTCTCGTTTTGCCTGACACCGACATACGCCAGCGTGTTGATCGGGATGAACAGGAAGGCGAGTCCAGAGGCCTGGAAGATCCGCATGAACACCAGCTCGCCGTAGCTTACGCCGAGGTTGATGTTAGCCATGTAGACGAGGCTCGCCGTGAGCATGAAAAAGCCATAGCCCAACAGCTTGCGCGGGTCTACTTTGCTGGAAAGAAAGCCCACGATGGGCATCATGGCCATCATCATGAACCCTGCGGGAGACAGCACCAGGCCGGCAAGCTCTGCCGTATAGCCCAGCAACGTCTGCACAAACTGCGGGATGAGGATGGTGGTGCCGTACAGGGAGAAGCCCAGCACAAACATGAGGACGAACGAGATCGAAAACGATCGTCGCGTGAACAGTGTGAGATTCAGCAGCGGGCGGTTGCCTTCGCGCAACTGCTTCAACTCCCACCAGATCAGTGTTACAAACGCGACCACCATCACGACCATGAAGAACGTAATGACGTGGGAGCCGAGCCAGTCGTCTTCCTGGCCCTTGTCCAGCACAAACTCCAGGGAGCCGAAGGTGAGTCCAACCAGGGCGAAACCAAGCAGATCAAGCCTGATACCGCCCTTTTTGCGATTGAGCGACCTCGGCCTTTACGTAAGGCGGATCTTCCACGATGCGGTGCGTCAGGAAGAGCGACAGGATGCAGATCGGAACGTTGAGGAAGAAGATCCAGCGCCAGTCAAAATTGTCCGTGATGTAGCCGCCGAGCGTCGGCCCGATCGCCGGCGCGACCACCACGGCAAGGCCGTACATGGCGAAAGCTTGTCCGCGCTTTTCGGGTGGGAAGGTATCTGCAAGGATGGCCTGTTCGCTGGGTGCAAGACCGCCGCCACCGACGCCTTGAAGGATGCGGAAGAAGACCAGCAGGGGGAGGCTGGGCGCCAGACCGCACAGGGCGGACGAGATGCCGAACAGCGCCACGCAGATCATGTAGAACTTCTTGCGCCCGATAAACGTGGTCATGTAGGCGCCGGCGGGCAGGATCACCGCATTGGCGACCAGGTATGCCGTCAGCACCCACGTTGCTTCGTCCTGGGTGGCTCCCAGGCCGCCCGCAATGTGTGGCAGGGCTACGTTGGCGATGGATGAATCCAGCACCTCCATGAAAGTAGCCAGGGTGACGGTCATGGCTACAATCCACGGGTTGATTGACGGACGCCACGGCTTCTCCGCAATCGCGGGGCCTGTGCTCTGAAGGTCTAGGGTTGCGGTGGCCATGCTGAGTATCCCGTGTCAGATTCCATGGGGAAGGCGGGAGATTCAGAAATCCCTCCTGATGCACCCGGTCTTTACTCCCCGAACGGGGGATTGCCGCTTTCGCGCGTCCTTAAACTCTGACGGGGAGTCCAAGGAAGTGCTAGGCTGCTGGTTTGTGCCGTAGACACGGCGACACACCCGCCCTGCGCGGTGCCTAGACCTTACTCGCAAGGAGCTCGATGAACGCACAACTCGAGAACCTCATCGTGCTGCAGGCACAAGACCTGGACCTTGGGAGGCTGCGCGGCGAGGTAGCCGATGCGCCGCGACGGGTCAAACAGGCCGAGACGTCGCTCGCCGCCGCTCAAAAGAGCGCAAGTAGCCTCCGGTCCGCTCTCGCCGAGGAAGAAAAGCTTCGCCGCGGGCAGGAAAGCGAGATCGCTTCGCAACGTGCCAAGGAGGTGCGCCTCCGTCGGTCGCTTGACGCTGCGACCAGCACGGCCCAGGTCAGCGCGTTTGAGCACGAGATCACGTTTGCGCGGGCCGCCATCTCGCGCCTTGAAGATGAGGAGCTTGCCTCCATGGAGCGCACTGAGACTCTCGATGAGCAGGTCAAGGCAGCGGAGACCCAAGAGCGTACAGCGCGCGAACGACTGGACGCAGACCGCACAAACGCGGCGCGACTCACGGCCGAACACACGGCTTCCATTGCGGGGATCGAGCAGCAACGAAAAGAGCTTCGCGCGCAGATCGAACCGTCGCTACTGAGCACCTACGATCGCCTGAGCAAAGCCAAGGGCACGGCGATCGCAGAGGCTCTCGGCAATGCCACACAGGGCAAATGTTCAGCGTGCCAGATGGGTGTTCGGCCACAGCGGTGGCAGGACCTTACCGGGAAGGAATACCTGGATGAGATCTTCAAGTGCGAGATTTGCGGTCGGATCCTCTTTTGGGATCCGCGGCGCGACACGCCCAAAGCGTGGGAGGCAGGGGACCGCCTGCGCAGCGCCCAGGCCGGAAGTCGGGCTGCAGCCCAGACGGGGAGCCAACGTTGACCCTCACAGGACAACCCGGGCCACAGCGCAGGATCATCTGCGTGGACATGGACGAAGTGATCGCGGACGCACTCGGCGAGCACCTGCTGCGTTACAACCGCGACTTCAACGAAAAGCTCACCGTTGCTGATCTGCACGGCAAATGGATCTGGGACTACGTTCCACCGGAACGCCTCGCCCACCTCGAGCATTACATCCGCACGGACGACTTTTTCGCGAACCTTGAAGTGATGCCCAACGCACAGCGGGTGCTCGAGCGGTTACAGGAACGGTACGAGGTCTACATTGCGACCGCGGCGATGGAGGTGCCCACCAGTTTCACCGCCAAGTTTGAGTGGATGAAGCAGCACTTTCCGTTTATCCGCCCGTCGCACATTGTGTTCTGCGGCGATAAGGGCATTCTCCGGGGGGATTACCTGATAGACGACAACCCGCGCCAGCTCCGGCGTTTCCACGGCGAAGGCATCCTGTTTAGCGCGCCGGCGAACGCCTTCGTCACGGGCTTTCGACGCGTGAGCAACTGGCTCGAGATCGAAAAGCTTTTCCTTACCGACCTTTAGCGGCGACGCTTGTTGCTTCCGGTGCTGGTCTTGGCGTTGCGAGAGGGCACTCGTGAGCCTGTGTGGTGTCCGCGCGGATGCTCCTGCAGCGTAACGATCAGGGCCTGGCAGTCACGGTCGCCAGTGCGCTCATAGCTGTGCGTGGTGTTGGCATGAAAGAACACCGCGTCACCCTGCTCCAGGTCCTCCACCTGCCCCTCGTGGGTCAGGCGCAGGCATCCTGAGAGCACGTACAGGAACTCGGAGCCGCCGTGCGCGTGGGCGCGGGGTTGGCGCTTCTCGGTGCCAGGCAGAAACTCGGCGACGTAAGGCGAGACGCCGCCGTCCAGCGGAACATGGCCGAGGCTCTCGAAGAAGTAGCCGGGGTCCTCGACACCGCTCTGCGGCAGGCGTTGGCGCTCATCCGCGCGAAGGATGCGGAAGAACTCAGGCCGCTCAGGCTCGAAGAAGAAGCTCATGTCCTTCGAAAAGACCATCGCAATGCGAGCCAGATTGCGCAACGTAGGGACGACGCGGCCCGTCTCCAGCTGAGACAGGAAGCTTGCCGAGAGGCCGGTGTGCCTGCCAAGTTCGACCAGGCCCATCTGCTTGCGCTGGCGCAGGAACTTGATCCGGTCGCCAATGCGTTTGTTTTCGATGAAGGCCTCGGCCACTTCCGGGGCGATCCCCCCGGCCTCGGTCGTCTCGCGGTCATCGACCTCGACTGCCCCTGGCAGCACACCCAGTTCAGCGCGCAGAGCCTCTGCGATTGGATCCTGCGGCTTGGGGCCGTGGCCGTTCGTGCTGGAGCCGTTTGAAGAATCCGGCGGCAGTACGGTGGCCCGAGAGGGGGAAGTTTGTGGCTTGGGCACTGGTCTCTCCAAAGAAACAGTCTTCTGATCTGCTTGACAGGATGAAAGACGTTCCAGTGGGAGCAAAAGATGCTTTTTAGCGCAAGAGGATTTTCGGCCTTCAGTCGGATGGAACTCCGAGCCGCACCCGGTGCTACGCTCAGCGTATGTTGTCTCTGCGGCGACGGTCAGGCGCATGGCCGGCTATCGCCATCCTCACTTGCACCGCGGTAGTTGTAGCGGGATGTGCCAGTCCCGGTTCACCGCGACCACCCTCCTTGCACCTGCCGGGCGCCGTCACAAACCTGACGGCTGTGCGCTCCGGGAACGAGGTTCAACTCCGGTTTGCCCTGCCGCACAACACTACAGATGGGCAGAGCCTGGCAGGCGCCCTCCTCCACGGCTCGCTTTGTCGCGAGGAAGCTGTTGGCGGGCCCTGCAGAGTTGTTGAGGCAAAGGGAAACGGCGCCACGCTGCACGTGCCGGATACTTCGTCGGAGGACGACGCAGTCGTGTGGACGGACACCCTTCCTCCCGAACTGTGCGCCGGGGCTCCGCGTCCGCTTGCCTACCGGATCGCTCTCAGCAATGGCGAAGGCCGGTCTGCTGGAGCGTCAGACCCTGTGTACGCCGCGGCGGGGCAGGCACCCGGGCCGGTGCAGCAGTTTGCCGCTCTAGGGAGCCGGTCGGGTGTTTTGCTCAGTTGGACCGCGACCGCCGGGACTGGAGAGATTCTTTTAGAGCGCACGCAACTAGATCAAAAGCCGGCTGCACGGCCCACCTCGGTTCCAGACGCTGCCCCGTCAAGCAACAGATCTCGGCCGATCGCCAACGGGAGGACCGGGCGAGCGGGGACTGCCGACCCTGGGACCGTCTGGATGCAAGTCGGGTCCGGACGAACTGAAGGCGGAGAGACAATCGACGGCACCGTGGCTGAGGGCGTGCGGTACCGGTATACGGCCGTTCGGCAGATCACCGCGCGGGTCGGTGGACGGTCCCTGGTACTTCGCAGTGCACCGTCGGATCCTGTGGAAGTCACCTGGCGGGACGTATTTCCTCCACCTGCACCGCAGCAGCTTACGGCGCTGGGATACGCCAGCGGAGACGACCACGCGGCCTATGCCGTGGATCTGATCTGGCAGCCTGTGAACGATCCCGGGGTTGCCGGGTACCTGGTGACACGTCTGGCGTTGGACTCCTCCGGCAAGGCAGAGGGCGTGCCGGCGCGTCTGAACGTCGCGCCAGTCAAAGTTCCGGGGTTTCACGACCTGACGGCAGACCCGGCCAGGGGGTATGAGTACACGGTGAGAGCGATCGATGCAAAGGGGCACATGAGCGCGGCGGCTACGGCGATGGTGTCTTCCCAGAGCCGCTGAGGGCAGAATAAAGGGACCCTGCTGCGGGTGCAGGGTCCTTGGAAGACTTACAACGCCGCAGGCTACTGGCCGCCTGAGGCCTTGCGGGCTGCCTCAAACTCGTCCCCCGCGTTCCACCGGATAGGCACGGAGCCGGAGATCACCTGCCAGCCCAGGTCGATGCCAAACCGCACGAGCTTGGCATCACCGCGGAAGTCCCACTTGACGTCGAACTCGTCGGAGAAGTTATGGTAGCGGTTGTCGTTGAAGTCCTTCTCCTGCGCCTCACCCCAGGCGCGATCGTGCCCCTCATACAGCGTGCCAGAATCGATGGAAAACGCTGGGATGCCGACGCGCGAGAGGGAGAAGTGGTCCGAGCGATAGTATGACCCGGCTTTTGGTCGGGGGTCGGGCACGATGGCCAGATCGAAGCGCTTGGCGGTTCCTTCGACGTTGGAGTAGAAGCTGGTGCGTTGTGCGCCGTTGACGTTGACTTCCTGCTGAATGCCAAGCGGAAGCAGCATGTCGTAGTTGATGTCCATCGCGATCTGGGAGGCCGGGATCGGCGGATGTTGGCCGAGATACTCTGAGCCGAGCAGACCCTGCTCCTCGGCCGTGACAGCCGAAAAGATGACAGAGTGCGGAAGCTTCAGTCCGTTATCCACGGCCTGCTTCCAGCTACGGGCCATCTCGAGCAGCATGGCGACCCCGGTGCCGTTGTCCGCTGCGCCGTTGTAGATGTTGTCGCCTGACTTGCCCGGCACGATGCCGAGGTGGTCGTAATGCGCGGTGTAGAGCACGGCCTGATCGGGCTTATGGGCTACCGCGCTTTCACCTGGCAGCATCGCGACGACGTTCGGGCTTTGGAAGGGCCGAACCGCGCTGGTGACCGTGGCATCGAGCTTCACTGGCAGTTCCACCGCGTGAAATCCGCGCTGACCAGCTGCAGTGAACTCCTTATCCAGGTCCATGCCGCTGGCCGCGAAGATCTTGCGCGCGACATCGAGCTGGATCCAGCTTGCGGCTTTCAGGCGAGGGTTGGTGTCGTCGCGGAGAAAGGTCTTCTCGGAGGTGTTGGAGTTCTGCACGACGTTCCAGCCGTAGCTGGCGAGATCGGTGCGATGGATGATGAGGGCGCCCACGGCGCCCATGCGCGCGGCCTGCTCGAACTTGTAGGTCCAGCGACCGTAGTAGGTCAGGGCTTTGCCGCCGAAGAACTTGGGGTCGTTCGGACGGTGGGTCGCCCACGATGCAGAGGATGACCTTGCCTTTGACGTCCACGCCGGCGTAGTCGTTCCAGTTGAACTCCGGCGCGGTTACGCCGTAGCCGACGAAGACGATGGGCGCGTTGATGGTCGCAGTCGGCGTGAGTTGCTGATTGGCTACGGTGTAGTCCTCGCCGTAGGTGAGCTTTTGCGGCGTGCCGTTGGCAGGCTGCAGGGTGAAGCTGGTCCCCTCCGGAATGGCCTTCATGCCGACGAAGTTGACCTGCTGCATGTAGCCGCCGTTGTCGCCGGCGGGTTGCAGGCCAGCGACGGCGAACTGGTTGGCGATGTACTCGGCCGCGAGTTCGCCGCCGCGCAGGCCCGGGTAACGGCCTTCAAAGAGGTCTGAGGAGATGAACCGGTCAGTTTCGCGGATGCGATCGGGGCTGACGGCTGCCTCGGCCTTGCCAAGAGCGCCCGGCACACCGGATGCGGGTTGCTGGCTGTGCAACATGGGGGCAAACAGCGCCAGGGCTGCGGCGGCGCTCAGGATTGGCTTTATCGGCAAACGGCTTCCTCCGTCGGGTCGCCGCAACGGGAGGGCGCCCCTGAGTCTCAAGAGCAGTATAGGTGTCGCTGCAGTCGAGCTTAGACGACGCGGTCGGGGCCGATGCGTACGTCGTTCATTGCCATCAGGCCAAGGCGCTGAAGGACCTTGCGCGTCAGCCCCGTCAGCGGCTTGCCGTGCAGCCGGTGGGAGGGCAGCCAGTGAAGGTCCGCGTCGTTTGCAGGAACCTGCGCGCGCAGGCTGAAGCCTGGTCCGATCTCAGACGGCTCTGCGACGTAGACCATGTCATCCTCGTTGATTGCTTCCGGGTCGTCGGGGAAGTGCGGGCCCTCAAACAGCTTTAGAGCCGCGCTTCCCTCGTCCTGTTCCGCTTCATCGTCCTCCGGGGGCAGGGCGAGGCCGCCGGCGGCGCTTTCGGCAAAGACCTCCACGTAGTAGTTCGTGTTGGTGATGCTGTGGCGCAGCCGCAGGACGGGTTCACGGCCTTCTACGGCGTCCGGGGGCAGTGGGGGGAGTTCCAGCATGCCGGGCATGAGGCTGGCTTCCTTTGGACGGCGTTCCAGCAGGACCTCGGTGGAGGTACCGCGCTTACGGGTGGCGAGCAGGCAGGCGATTTTGCGGCTGCGGAGTTTGCCGCGGGAGGGCGTGGGGTGCTCGCCGCGTGTCTTGCAGAAGGCTAAGACTGGGCAGTGTAGGCAGAGGGGGCCCTTGGGGAGGCAGATGGTGGCGCCGAGCTCCATCATGGCCTGGTTGTGGTCGCCGGCGGGGTTGGCGAGGCCTCGGCGCTTGGGGGTGGGGGGGACGAGGTCGTTGGCCAGGCCGAGCAGCAGGGTGTGGGTGGCGGCGGACTTGCTCTCCGGCAGGCCGAGGAGGCGGAGGAGGACACGCTCCACGTTGCCGTCGAGCACGGCGACCGACTGACCGAAGGCGATGGAGGCGATGGCGGCAGCGGTGTACTCGCCTACGCCGGGGAGGGTGCGGAGTTCGGTGGCGGTGTGAGGGAGTTCGCCCTTAAGCTCGCGCTGGACGAACTGGGCTCCGCGGTGGAGCATGCGGGCGCGGCGGTAGTAGCCAAGGCCGCTCCAGAGGGCGAGCACTTCATCCTCGTGCGCGGCAGCGAGCGCGGCGATGGTCGGGAAAGCGGTAGAGGAAATGGACGTAGCGGTCGAGGACGGTGGCTACCCGGGTCTGCTGGAGCATGATCTCGGAGAGCCAGGTGGCGTAGGGGTTGCGGATGCCTCGCCAGGGGAGCTCACGGGCGTGGAGGCGGAACCAGGTGATGAGGGCCTTGCGGAAGGGTTCGGCGGGTTCGAGTAGGTCTGCCTGCACCTGGGGGGGGGTACCCCCCCTACTTTCTTCCAAAGTCTTCGAAACGCGAGGTTTAGGCCCGGACCTGGGCGGCTGCTGGGAGCGAAGAGCGGGCTTGTCTGGGTTGCTGTTCGGCACCTGAGTTTCAGTGTACCGGGCGGGGCTGCATTAGAGCGCAGGGGCCGGGTGGGCTTTTGCCGGGAGGGAAAGGCAGGTTCCCCGTTCAGGAGATGGCAACGGTGAAGTGTGATGACGACGCGAAAGGGAAGGCGCCTGCGGCCTGTGGCTGGATCAGGCCTGCGACTCGTATTTCCAGTTGCGGCCCTTGCCTTCGGCGATCCACTCGAGGGCGGTAGCGACGCGTTTCTTGCGGGTTTCGTCGCGCTTCGCATCGGCGATCCACTCGGCGTACTCGCGGCGGCAGCTCGGGCTTAGCCCGGCGAATCTGGTTGCGGCTGTCTTGTTGGTTTTGAGGGCCTGTACGAGGGCTTCGGGCAGATCGGCTTCGGCGCGGGGGGCGGGTTTGGCGACACGCTGGATGGATTTGGTGCGGGTGCCTTCCCCGATGAGGTCTGCGGCTTTGCGGAGGTAGGCTTCGAGCTCGGGCGTTGGGGGCAGGTCGTCCAGGGAGGAGAGTTTGCCGAAGGAGCCCATGCCTTCTTTGGAGTCGATTCCGCCGGTGCGAAGGGTGTCGGCCATCTCTGTGCCCCAGAGGCCCAGCGAGCAGTGCTCCTTGAAGGCGGAGATGTTGCCCAGGATGACGCCTTTGTAGACAAAGAAGGGTCGCGACCACTTGACCGTCTCTTCGACCCCGGGCACGACACGGTGGATGGTGTCGCGGAGATGGGTGAGGATGGGCTGCGCGAAGGGTTTGGCTTTCGCGATGTATGTGTCGATTTCGGGAAGGCGACGAGTTGTCATCGGGGCACTCACGCAGACAGCATACTGCGACTGGGGCGAATGGTAGGCAGTTTATGAATGCGGGAGTTGTGTGCTCAGGATTGAGAAGAGCGTGTGCAGCGCCCCGCCCGCGCTCATGAGAAAAAAGCCCGGGGGGCGGCAAGTGACCACGGGTCTCGTGCTACTGTCCTTGGAACGCACACGATTACGACCTGTAACAACCACCAAGGGGGATGAGGGCATGCCGGCTCCGGCGAGCTCCCTCCCTAGAGTCCTTTCCATTGATGCGTGAGCACCTTGAGGCGGGCCTGAAATTGTTTACTTACCGCCAGTGAGCGCCGGCGAACGAAGGAGCACCTCATGTCTGTGAAAAGCAACTTTCTGTTGACGGCACTGGCCATTGGCATGGCGTTCGGCACCGCGGCTATGAATTCATTCGCACAGGTGCAAACCACGTTTGGTCGCATCCAGGGGGATGTGTTCGATAAGAGCGGCGCTGCGATTCCGGATGCCGCCGTCGAAGCCGACGAGACGGACACCGGCGTTGCGCACCACTCAGTCACGGGGCGCTCCGGGCACTTTGAGTTCCCATCGCTGAAGCCCGGGCCGTACGTGGTGAAGGTGACGAAAACGGGCTTTGCCACGTTGACGCAGGAGAACCTGATGCTGACCGTGGGTCTGACGGAGACGTTGAAGCTGACGATGCCCGTGGGAGGAGCTTCGGACTCCATCATTGTCACGGCGGCGCCGCTGATCGACGTGACGACTACGGCTGCGACCACGACGTTGGGCGATCGTATCGTGGCGACGACGCCGGTCTTAAACCGCAAGTTCGAAGATCTGCTGACGTTGACTCCGGGTGTGAGCATTACGCAGGGACCGGATGGCGATGAAATCAACATCAACGGCCAGCGCGGGATCTTCAACAACATTTCGCTGGATGGCGGCGACTACAACAATGGCTTCTTTGGCGAACAATCGGGCGGGCAACGCGCGGCGGTGGACATCACGCTGGAAGCCGTGAAGGAGTTCCAGGTTGTGGCGTCCGGCGCGAATGCGGAGTTTGGCCGAACGGGCGGCGGCGTGGTGAATGTCATCACAAAGTCTGGCACGAATGATTTCCATGGCAGCCTGTTTCACTACCAGCGTTTGCAGGCGTTAACGGCGGATGCGTCGGATGGCACGCCGCTGACCAACTTTCATCGCGAGCAGTCGGGCGGCAGCGCGGGCGGACGCCTCATCCGCGACAAGCTCTTCTGGTTTGCGGCGGGGGAGAACATCAACGAGAACCTGCAGCGCAGCAACCTGAGCAGCTACAACGCGGGGGCCCTGGGCAGCGGGCCGTGCGCGGTGACGAACCCGGTGTTCGGCAGCAATATCACGGACGCGCAGATCGACGCGAACGGTGATTGCCAGCGGCAGGTGTTGCTGAACTTTTACAAGACGAGCCTGAACGAGAACGAAGGCGCGCCGGTGGATCATGTGGTCCACAACGCGGCGATCTTCGGGCGCGGTGACTGGAACATCACGCCGAAGAGTCTGCTGTACGTCTCGTACAACTTCGATCGATCGAACAACCCCAACCAGACCTTCGACGTGGCCACGTATGGCACGTCAGCCAATGGGACAGAAGGGCCGGCGCATATCAGCACGCTGAATGGAAACCTTCTGACCACGTTGACGGACCGGATGCTGAACGAAGCTCACTTTACGTATGGGCATGAGACTCGCCCACGCTCCGCGATTGATCCGAAGGCCGCACCTGATACGGGGATCGGCTTTGCTCCGTCGTTCCGCTTTGGTCAGCCATTCTTCCTTGGGCCGGGCGCGAGTGAGACCTTTTACCACATCGATGCGAAGGATAACTTTTCCGTGGTGCATGGCCACCATACCTTCAAGATGGGTGGAGAGTACCTGTACAGCCACAACGTGCAGGTGTTCGACGGCTTCGCGCTGGGCCGCTACATCTTCGGTTCGACGACGGGATTCCTGCACTACGCGAGCCCGGCGAGCCTGGGTGCGGCGTATGGGCCGAACGTGCAATCGTGTGCAGCGGGTGGGTACTCGTCGACCTGCACGGGAGGCAGCCCGCTGCTGCTGTTCCTGCAGGATACGGGCGTACGTGCGGGAGAGACTGCTCTGCAGGCGGGCTACTCCAACATTAGCAACCAGGAGCCTGCGGTGTATGCGCAGGATACTTGGCAGATCTCTTCGCGGCTGACGGTGAACTATGGCCTTCGCTGGGAGGCGCAGATCTTCCCTGATCCTGCGACAGCGCCGTCACAGACGGCCTTTGGGGTGAACCTTGCTGATCCACGCTTTCCTTCCAACGGAAATCTACCAAACCAGAAGAAAGAGTTTCAGCCGCGCGTGGGATTGAACTACAACGTTCGCGGGGATGGACGTACGGTGATTCGCGCTTCTGCGGGCATCTTCAATGCGCGGCAGAACATGCTGACGCAGGTAGGCGCGATTACTACAAACGGTGCGCAGCAACAGACGCTTACAGAGTTCTCTGGCTACGGGAATCCGGTGTATCCGAACCCGTTGACCTACACGCCGGTTCCGACGGGCAGCTATCCGTTTCAGCCGGGCGTCACGGTGTTCGACAAGGATTACCACAACCCTCGGATCTACTCGTACGACATTGGCATCGACCAGCAGGTTGGTGCCGACTATGTCTTGTTTGCGGACTTCAATGACTCAAAGGGCGTGCGCCTGACGCGCTTCCTGAACCCGAATGTGGGCCCCGTTGCGGTGAACCCGGGCGATGGCGATACGGTGAACTACACGGGAACAGCGCCATTCTCCAACCTCGGGGCGATCACGAATACGGTCAGCAACAGTAAGAGCCTTTACCGTGGGTTGAGTGTGGGGGTGCGGAAGCGCTTCTCGCACGGGTACCAGTTTGAGGCGCAGTACACGTACTCGGTGGATCGGGATGATGACTCCAATGAGCGTGATCCGTTCACCTTCCGTTATGCCAATTTGTACAACCTGGGATCGGAGTATTCGCTTTCCGATCGCGATGAGCGGCACAAGTTGAATGCGTTCGGGCTGGGCAATCTCCCGTTTGGGTTTCGGGGGAACTTCCGGGTTCAGCAGCACTCGGCTGAACCGGAGACGGATAACCTGAGCGGCAACGGGGCGGGGGCGCCTTGCTCGATCAACAATTCACTTACGCGGTTTGTGGGTGGGGTCGACTGCGGGCGCAATCATCTGCGCAAGGACAACGCCTTCTTTACAGTGGACCTTGGGATTGCACGGCCGATTCACTTCCACGATGGCAAGTTTGCGCTGGTGCCGCGGGCTGAGCTGTTCAATGCCTTCAACAATACGAACAATCTGAACCCGTTGAGCTCGCCGGCGTTGTTCGATTTCAGTGGGTTCCTGCGGGTAGGTGTGGGTGATCCGTTGCAGGCGCAGCTTGCGTTGCGGTTTGAGTTTTGAGGGTGTGAGAGCCACCCAGGGCTAAAGCCCTGGGTGGCGCGTGCCGATGAACCGGGGGGGGAAGCCCGCGGCTACACCGATGGGTAGCGGTGAGTTGCGTCCTCCGGGAGTCGTGTGAGCCTGGCGACGTGGCGCATCATACCGGGCCAGACGTGGGCGGCGGTGGTGAGCAGGGGCCGGCTGGCGGGGTGGATGAGGGCTCGGGAGAGAGCGGTGGCGCGAGCTACCTGGCCGCGTAGTTGGCGGTGCAGTTCGGGCTGGAAGAGGGTGGCGGGTTCGTTCGCGAGAATGGCCTCGGCCGCGCGGAGGCCGGTGTAGAGGGCGATGCTCATGCCGTCCCCGGTGAAGGAGGGGATGACGGCGGCCTGGTCGCCAACGGTGTAGAGGGTGGGGGCGAGGGCGTGGCGGCGGACGAAGCCGTAGGGGATGCCGCTGAGGGCAAGGGGTTTGTCGAGGAGCGGGGTGGCGTTCTGAAGGCGCTGTGCGGCGTGGGGGTTGGTGCGTCCGAGTTCGTCGAGGAGGCCGGGCCAGCCGCCTAGTTGGCTGAGGTGAGCGCGGCGGACGAGGGCGGTGAGGTTGGCGGTGCCGTCTTCGACGAGTTGCAGGCCGGTGTAGCCGTGGGGGTGGAGGAGGAGTTCTACGGCGTGCTGGAGGGCGGTGGTCTGGTCGGGGGCAAGGCGGAAGTACATCTTGAGCGCGACGAGGTCGCCCTGTGGACCTCCCGGGCGAGGGAAGCCTCGCAGGTCGTGTTTGCCGGTGGCGAGGACGACTTGGGGTGCGGTGAGGGTCCGGCCGGTGTTGAGGGTGGCGTGCCACCGGTCGGTCTGGTGGGTGAGATTTTCTAATGCCTGGCCGCGGAGGATTTGGGCACCGGATTGCTCAGCAGTGTGGAGGAGGAGGGGGTCGAGGCAGCGGCGGGTGAGGGATTGGGCGGGGAAGGGGAGTTGGGCTTCGGTGAGGTGATGTCGGGAGGCGAGGCGGACGGTGCGGATGGGGTGGGAGTGGGATGGACGGGTTTCTGGACTCGGGTTGAGGTTCAGGCCGAGGTGATGGAGGAGGTGGAGGGCTTCGGCGCTTAGGAACTCGCCACAGACTTTGTGTTTGGGGGTGGGTTCGCGGTCAATGAGGGTGACGCTGCGGCCGGCGCGGGCGAGATGGATGGCGGCGGCGCTGCCTGCGAGGCCGCCGCCGAGGATGAGGATGTCGGGCGTGTGGGGCACCGGCTAGCGGGTGGTTTGCTCCACGCGGACGGTCCAGACGCGGTCGTCGACGATGAGGTCGTGGGTGAAGGTGGTTTCGCCGGTGCTGCGGATGTCTTCGACGAGGGCGCGGAGGAGGCTGATGCGGCTCTCTACGGAGCCGGCTTCGGCGGAGTCATCGAATTCGACGGCACCCTGGCCGCCTGCGGGGATTGCGTTTTCCATCATGGAGGGCTTGGAGCGGGTGTGCGGGGGCAAGTGTTGCCCCGGTGTGCCTATTGGAGACGGGTTAGGCAGAGGCGGCCGATGCCGCTGCGATGGAGCTGGACGGCTTCGCGCGGAATGTTGGCGGCATCGAGGAGGCGGTGCCAGTCGGGTTCGCGGAAGGCGCGGCGAATGCTGACGAGGCCGTCGTGCTGGACGAAGGGGTGCCAGCGCATGACGCGGCTGAGGGGGCCGAAGAGGCGGTAGGACCGGGGGCTGCGCAGGAGGTCGGAGATGAACCAGCCCAGGTTGGCGTGGGAGTCCATCCAGCGGAGAAATTTAACGATCTGATCGTCGGTCATGTGGTGGGTGACGAGGGAGCTGAGGACGAGGTCGGGGGCTTGCGTGGCGGAGTGAGTGAAGACGTCGCCGGTGAGCCACTGGATGCGGCTGTAGTTGGAGTTGCGGGAGGAGAACTCGGTGGCGGCGCGGCTGGCGTGCGGGTTGAGGTCGATGCCGGTGAGCTGGACGGAGAGCTTGCGGCGGCGCGCCCAGACGGCGATGTGGCGGAGGACGTCACCGCCTCCGGAGCCGACGTCGAGAATGCGCAGCGGGCTGCGCTCGGTGCGGTTGGCGAGAGCTTTCCTGAAGAAGCTGAAGGTGGGGGGGTAGGCGAGGGTCAGGCGGGTGATGGCGGCGAGGTCGTGGACGGTGTCGCGGAAGGTTTCGTAGGGGCACGGCTCGTCCATGAGCTCGGGGAGGAGGGTGGGGTCGAGGCGGTGGGTGAGGTCGGGGATGTTCGTGGGAGACAAAGTTCCTGGCACTCCGGGTGAAACGCAGGTCTCTTCACCCCGCTGCCCTCCGGTTGAGATGACGGCTTTCGGGGAGGTGCGGGTGGATCTAGGCGGCATGGAAGAGCATGGTTTCCGCAGTGAGGCCGGGGCCGAAGGCCATGGCGCAGCCTTGTTGGCCGGGACGGGCCTCGGCGAGGAGGCGTTCGAGGACGAACATGACGGTCGCGCTGCTCATGTTGCCGAAGCGGTCGAGGACTTCGCGGGAGCAGTTGAGGGCGTTGGGGGGAAGGGCGAGGCCGCGTTCTACAGCGTCGAGGACGGATTTCCCGCCGGGGTGGACGGCCCAGAGGTGGATGTCGGCTACCGTGCGGGGGACAGCCGGCGCGTCAGCCGGTGCCCCAGGAGTGGGCCCCGGAGCACCCGTCGGGTCGAGGTTCAGGGAGGGGCCGAGGATCTCCGGACCGGTCTGTTCGAGGGCTTTACCGATGGCTGAGGGGACCTGGCCGGAGAGGAGCATGTCGAAGCCGATGCCGCCGATCTTCCAGGTGATGAGGTTGCGGGTTTCCGGGATGAGGACGGCGCGAAAGCTGTCGAGCGCGAAGCCGGTGGGTTCGGTGGAGAGGAGCGAGGCGGCGCAGCCATCGGCGAAGACGAGGAAGCTGAGAACCTGTTCGAGGTCAGTGGTTTCCTGTAGGTGGAGGGTGCAGAGCTCGAGGTTGACCATGAGGACGCGGGCGGTGGGCTCGGACCGGAGGATATGGCGGGCCGTTTTGAGGCCGTTGATGGCCGCGTAGCAGCCCATGAAGCCGATCACGGTGCGTTCTACGTCGGGGCGCAAGCCGAGGTGCTCGACCGCTTCGAAGTCGAGGCCAGGGGCGTAGAGGCCGGTGCAGGTGGTGATGAGGACGTGGGTGATTTCGGCGCGTTCGGAGTCGCTGAGGGCGAGGCGGTCGAGGGCGCGGCGCATGAGGAGGGGCGCGAACTGCTCGTAGACGGCCATGCGGCGGGCCGTGTGAGGGAAGTCGCCGGTGCGGTAGAAGTCGTAGGCGTTGATGTGGAATTCGGTGGAGGTGTCGTTGGGGGTGAGGACCGAAAAGCGGTGCTGAATGCCAGAGCGGGTGGCCATGCGGTTGAAGAGGGCACGGGTGCGCGGGTCGGGGGCGCCGGCGAGGAGATTGTCGGCAAACGCGACGAAGGCCTGGTGGACGTCGTGGTCGGGGACGGCGGTGGCGATGCGGTTTAGATGGGCCTGAGGCAAGCTTGCGGTCTCCGGGATGTTGGTGGTTTGGATGCCTTGGATGAGTGCGCCGGTGGCGGGAGGCAGGTTTGGCGGTGGTGGGGTAAACAGCAGGTCCCCTTCGGGGATGAAAGTAAGGAGAGCAGAGACAAAGGCAGGGGCAGCAGATCGTCTGTGGCGCTATTTGCGTCGGCTGCGGGAAGCACGAGGTTTGCTGGGGTGGGCGGCCTGCTCGCTGGAGCGGGTGGCTTCCAGGAGCTGGCGGAGGAATTCCGCGGAGGCTTTGGCGGGGTCGCGGGGATCGCGGGCGACGATGGGTTCTACCCCGCGGCGACGGAGGACGGCCTCCTGGGCGAGGTCGTGTTCGAGCATGAAGATGTAGCTGAGCGGGCGCTGGGAGGCAAAGACGGTGCCCTCCCAGAGCTGTTGGAGGCGGAAGAGGAGGTAGCGGGTGTTGAGGTCGTGGAGGGAGTAGCCGAGGAAGAGGATGGGACGGGCGAGTGAGTCGGCGCGAAGGCGGATGTCGAGGGGAGACTCGAAGGTCATGCGGCGAAAGTAGCTGGCCTCGGTGAGGACGAGGGATTCGTCATTTTCGAAGTCGCCGTGGAACTTGATGATCTCGGTCTGGGGCTGGCCGAAGGCGGTCAGGTCGGCGACGTTGGCGATCTTGCGGAAGGGCTTCTGGCGGGCGGTGAAGGCGAGTTCGAGCCAGCGGTCGTAGTTGGTGGTGTAGATGGTGGGGAAGTCGAGGTCGAGGATGAGGTTGTGGATCTCGGAGCGGGTGATATCGACGTTTGGGGGGTGCCAGGTGGTGTCCATCCAGCTGCGCAGCGGGCCGAGGTGGCCGTGGCGGGCGACGTAGGCTTCGGCGATGACGGGGTAGTCGGCGAGGGTGGTACGCGCTTCATCGAAGTCGAGTTCGCGGGCGATGTGCTGGATGAGCTGGCGGAAGTCGGGCAGGCCGAGGCTTTGGGAGACGCCACCGCCGACGAAGAGGATGAGGCGGCGGTGGCGGAGGGCTTCGGCGAGCGTGTGGACGGCGGAGGTGAGGGAGTCGTCTGAGGTGGGCATGGTGGGTGATCCGGGTGATCTTGGCGCGCGCTTCCCGTTATGGGGCTTGCTCTCGGACTTCGGATGCAGCTCTTTCCCGTTTTGGGAACCTGCGATGTGCGATCGACGTAAGAAGCAGGGTGCTCGCGGGTGCGAGCGAGTAGACTGGACCGTACTTAACGATGGATCGACGCGACGCATTTCGAATGGCCGTGGCATCACTGTGGGCGAACAAGCTGCGCACGGTGTTGACGCTTTTGGGCGTCGTGATTGGCGTGGCCAGCGTGATTGCCGTGGTGACCCTGGTGAACGGCGCGAACCGGTATGTGGCGACCAAGATCAACACGTTTGGGGCGGATGTGTTCTCGGTCCAGCAGATGCCCAGCGTCATCACGAGCTATGAGGAGTACCTGAAATACAGCAAGCGCAAGGTGTTGACGCTGGAGGACTACCGGGCCATTCAGGAGGGGTGCCAGAGCTGCGAGGAGGTTGGGGCGGATTCAGGCACCAGGGGCAAGATTGTTGTAGGCAGGCAGAACAGCACCGGATCGCAGGTGCGCGGCTACACGGCGCTCATGCCGGAGATGAGCAACCTGAACATTGTGGAGGGCAGGTCCTTCACGCACTCGGAAGAAGAGCATGCGTCGCATGTTGCCATCGTGGGTGCGGACATTGAGGACAACCTGTTCCAGGGCGCGGACCCGATGGGCAAGGAGATCCGCGTGGATGGGGTGCCGTACACGGTGATTGGTCTGGGTGAGAAGCAGGGGACGACCCTGGGGCAGAGCCAGGACGACTATGTCGTGATTCCGCTGCCGGCGTACCAGAAGACGTATGGCTCCACCAAGACGGTGAGCATTGCGATCAAAGCGGGCGTTGGAGCGCAGATGGAGCGCGCGACAGACGAGGTGCGCGTGATCATGCGTAGTCTGCGGCATGACCGACCGGGCGAGGATGACAGCTTTACGATCGAGTCGAGTGACAGTCTGATGTCGCTATGGAAGCAGCTGTCGGGCTCGTTTGAGGCAGTGGCGGTGGGCATTGCAGCGATCTCGCTCGTGGTGGGCGGCATCGTGATTATGAACATCATGCTGGTGAGCGTTACCGAGCGGACGCGCGAGATTGGGGTGCGCAAAGCGCTGGGCGCCAGCCGGTCAGATGTGCTGCTGCAATTTTTGATGGAAAGCGCAATGATGTCGCTGATCGGCGGCTTTATCGGGGTGATCTTTGGCGTAGGCGCAGCGCAGGGGGTAACGGCGCTGCTTGGATTCCCGTCCAGTCTGGCCGTGTGGAGCATTTTTGCGGGGTTGCTGGTGGCGACGTCGGTGGGCATTTTCTTCGGGGTGTATCCAGCGAGAAAAGCGGCGGAGCTGGATCCCATTGTCGCGTTGAGATCGGAGTTTTAAATGGCATCGATCGCGGTCACACAGCAACGAGAAGCGGTGGGGATGGCGCTAGACACGCTGCGGACGAATAAGCTGCGATCCGGGTTGACCATCCTGGGCATTGTCATCGGCGTGATGACGGTGATCATCATTTCGTCGGTGATCAATGGGCTGAACAGCAAAGTTTCGGACTTGGTGCAGTCGTTTGGGACGAACATCTTGTGGGTGACGCGACTGCCCATCATCGCTTCACGGCCGACGCCGGAGATGCTTTCGCGAAAGTACCTGACCGCCGACGATGCGGAGGCGCTGGGCCATCTGCCGCACGTGGTGGCGTCCGCGCCGAGTTTGCGGTACCAGAACCCGACCGTGTTTGGCTCGAGCAAGGGGACCGCGAAGTATGGAGCGCGGAAGGCCGAAAACCTGATTGTTTCAGGCGATTCGGCCGGGACAGCCGTTGTCTACGACCAGAAGGTAGCGGAAGGCCGCTTTATCAGCCAGAACGACGAAGAACGCGCGGCAGATGTGACCATCCTGGGCTCTGACACGGCAGAGACGCTGTTTGGGGGCGAGGACCCGATTGGGAAGGACATCCAGATCGAGGGCCGTACGTTCACGGTGATCGGTGTGATGGAGCCGCAGAAGCGGGCGTTCGGCAGCGGCAAGAATCCCCAGGACAACCTGGTGAATATGCCGATTACCACGTTCAAGAAGCTGCATCCGGAGGTGCTGGATCACTGGATCAGCGTGAAGTACGACGATCAGAAGAACCGCCCGATCGTTGAGGACGAGATCCGCGAGTTGATGCGGCGGCGGCGCAAGGTGTTGAACACGGCGGATGACAACTTTGTTGTCTCAGGGGCGGACTCTTTGACGAAGCTCTGGGGGCAGATCACTGGCGGCCTGGCGGCGTTGATGCTGGGGATCAGCGCGGTGGGCCTGATGGTAGGCGGCGTTGGAGTGATGAATATCATGCTGGTGAGCGTGACGGAGCGGACGCGCGAAATCGGTGTGCGGAAGGCGATTGGTGCGACCAAGAGTGTGATCATGACCCAGTTCACGATTGAGGCCGTGGTGCTTTGTGCGCTGGGCGGGGTGATTGGTGTGTTTTTGGGCTCGATTGTGGCGCTTGGGATCAAGTTTGTGATCAGTTCGCAGGTGAGTCCGGTGTGGGTGGTGACGGCGTTGCTGTGTTCGTGTGCCATTGGATTGGTGTTTGGGATTTATCCGGCTTGGAAAGCGGCGACGCTGGACCCGATTGATGCGCTGCGCTATGAGTAGGTAGGGGTCGAGCGACTGCCGTCATTCGGGTGGCGTAGTGGCGTAATTGCGGTGCGAGTATGTGCTGTAAGGAGCGTGTTGATGGCAACCCTGGCGCCGGTACCGGTGGAGCTGTACCTGCATAGTTCCTATGAGCCGGATGCGGAGTTCGTTGATGGAGAGGTGGAACTTCGACCGACGGGGGAATACGACCACGCAACATGGCAGTATGCCATTCAGAAGTGGTTTGATCAGCGTGCACGAGAGTGGAACCTGCGGGTCCGCTCCGAACTGCGCGTCCAGGTGAACTCAACGCGATACCGTGTGCCTGACGTGGTTGTGTTCGACCGCGACCGGCCGGTGGAACAGATCCTGACACATCCCCCGGTTGCGGTGTTCGAGATTTTGTCGCCGGAGGATTCGGTCACGCGCATTCTGAATAAGTTGGCCGATTATGCTGCGATGGATATACGAAACGTCTTTGTCGTTGATCCGCGGGCAGAGATCTTTTACCGGTATTACTCTGGCAGCCTTGATCTGTGCCGAGAACAGTTGGTGAAGCTGGATGGTTCTGCCGCCGTGGTGGATTGGGTGAGCATTGCGGGCCTGCGGGATTAGGGCGTTTGCTCTGATGAATTGTCTAGACTGAGTTAGTGAACGTTTTTGCGTTTGTTCTGCCGCTTGTGACAGCGGCGCTTACGATGTGCGGGATCGGGTATAGTCTGCTGGCGCTGTGGGGTTTGCGACGGTTTCGTCGCGATGCCCGGCAGCTTGCGGTTGCCGTGCCTACCGAAGGTGCTTTGGGCATTTCGATCCTGAAGCCCTTGCGGGGGACTGATCCGCGGCAGTACGCCGGGTTTGCGAGCCACTGCCAACAGCGGTATCCGGGGCCGTTCGAGATCATCTTTGGCGTGGCTTCGTTGGAAGATCCGGCGGTGGAGGCGGTTGGGCGGCTGCGGGTGGAGTTTCCGGAGGTTTCGATTCGGGTGATCGAGTGCGCTGAGCGTTTGGGGACCAACGGGAAGATCTCGACGCTGGCGCAGATGTTGCCCCACGCGCAGTTTGAGCATGTGCTGGTGAATGACTCGGACATCCTGGTTTCGCCGGACTACCTGGCGCGGGTGATGGCGCCGTTCGCACTCGGCCTAAGTGCCGGCGAGGGGAAGCCACTGGGATTGGTGACCGTCCCGTACATCGGGCAGGCGGAGGGCACGGTTTGGTCGCGCCTGGAGGCGTTGGGGGTGTCTACGGACTTCATCCCCGGGGTGCTGGCGGCGCGGGCGTTGGAGGGTGGCCTGCGGTTTGGCTTGGGGTCAACGCTGGCGACGACGAGGAGCGCGCTGGCGGCCATCGGGGGCTTTGAAGCGCTTGTGGATCAGCTTGCGGATGACTATGAACTAGGAGTGCGGCTGTTTCGGGCGGGGTACCGGGTGGAGCTTGTGCCGGAGGTGGTCGCGACAAGTGTGCCGGCGTATTCGTTCCGGGGGTTTGTGGATCACCAGCTGCGGTGGTCGCGGTCTACGCGAGATTCGCGGCGGGCAGGGTACCTGGGGCTGTTGTTTACGTATGTGTTGCCGTGGAGTTTCGCGACGATGCTGGCTAGTGGCTTGTCGTTGTGGAGTGTGAGCCTGTTCAGTGTGGCGCTTTTGGTGAGAATGCTGGTGGCGCTGAATGTGGGGGTGGGCTTTCTGCGGGATGGGCAGGTGTTGCGGGACATTGTGTTGTTGCCCGTGCGTGATTTGTTTGGGTTGGTGTTCTGGGCGTGGAGTTATGCGTCGGATGTGGTGGTGTGGCGTGGGGAGCGGTTTCGGCTGCGGCGTGGTGTGCTGGAGCGGGTGTGAGTGCGGCCGATCGCACCTCTGTGCGGGAGCGGTTGGCTCAGGGGCCGGGGCGAGGGCTGGGGTGTGCGGCGTTGGAATGCGGGGTGCTGGCAGCGCGATGGAGTCTTTGGCTGGTGGTGGGCGGAGTGCGTTTGACGGCGCGGCAGCGGTCTTTGGCTGTGGATGCGTTGTTTGGGGCGCTGGGCAGTGAGAGTGACCTTGAGCGGGTCGCGGCCATGCAGGCCCTGGCGGACACCAGCGTTGCGGATGCTGCGCTGCGATTGCGGGTGCGTGCGGTGCTCGAACGCGCTCTCGAGGATGAGAGCGCGGCGCGGCGGGCGCGGGCGCGGCGGCTCTTCCGCGGAGTGGGGTAGGTTTGCGCGGGTGCAAAGGGGCGTAAAGCTTGCAGATGAGAGCCAGGGCTAAAGCCCCGTCTTTAGCGGTTTTGTGCGCGTGCTAAAGCCCGCGCCTACACCAGTGTGTGTACACCAGTGTGTGTACACCAGTGCGTGTAACCCAGTGCGGGTACACCCGCCGCGTATGTACCCGGCCCGTATGCACCTGTCTCCGTCGCACCCGTCGTGTATGTAGCCACCGCGTATATACCCGCCCCGGTACACACTGCCGCGTGTAAAACCGGACAGATGAGCTCGTGCTCCTGTGCGGGGCGGCTCTAATGGCCGTTGCGGGTGGCGGGATCGCCTGGCCCCATGGCCGGGCGGGGGTTGAATTGGGAGCAGAGGGCGAAGGTTTTCTCGAGGTGTTCGATGAAGACGCGCAGTTTTGTCGACATCTGACGACTGGCTGGGCGGACGGCAAAGATCGGAACCGTGCGCTCGAGATGTGGGAGGAGGCGCAGGACGGTGCCTCCGCGGAGTTCGGCGGCAAAGAGCCAGGCGGGGGCCTGGGCGAGGCCCAGGTGTTCCAGGACGCCCATGCGCATCTGCTCGATGTCGCTGGTGCGGAATCTGCCGCTAGGGTTTACCCGCCTTACGTTTGGACCGGTGCCGAAGCACCACGGTTGGACGACACCTCGCTCGACCAGCGCTACGGCTCGAAAGCGTTCCAGGTCTTCAGAAGCTTGGGGTGCGCCGTGGCGGGTGAGCAATTGTGGCGTGGCTACGAGGATGATCATCGTCTGCGCGAATCTTCGGGCGACGAGGCTGGAGTCGGGGAGGTCGCCGGAGTGGATGGCCAGGTCGAAGCCGTCTTCGACCATGGTGGAGGGGCTTTCTGACGCGGCCATCTCGATGGCGATGTCTGGATAGGCGGCGAAAAAGGCGGCCAGCTTGGAGACCATGTGGAGGCGGGCGAAGGTAGGCGGCACGGTAATGCGTAGGAGCCCTTTTGGAGCGGTCTGGCCCTGGCCGATGCGTGCGGTTGCGGTTTCGAGATCACCGAGGATGCGCATGGCGGACTCGTAGAAGTCGCGACCGGCTTCGGTCATGCCGATGGAGCGCGAGGAGCGATGAATCAGCTCGGTGCCGAGTTCTTCTTCGAGCGCAGAGATCTGTTTGCTGACGGCGGGCTGGCCGATGCCTCGTTCCTTGGCGACTGCGGAGAAGCTGCCCTTATCGATCACGCGGACGAACACCTGCATGGCGTCGAATCTATCCACGACAGCCTCCCTCACTTCCGGATGGGACGGATTCTATGCGGACACGGCGTTTTGGCTACCTGATATTCGCATTCAGAAATGGCGATTCACCTTCCCTTCCTGCGGGGGCATTCCTTAGGGGAATAGCTCGTATTCCGAAGGTCGCCCAGATCAGGTGGTGAAAATGGCACATCGGATAGGGGCCTGGCGGGTCTTGGCACCATGCAGCGAGTTGCATGGTCGGAGTGATGGCTTTCTCAACAGAAGACGCAAGGAGATCTTTATGTCTGCATTGGCCAATAAGGTCGCACTGGTAACAGGGGGTTCGCGTGGAATCGGCGCAGCTATTGCAAAGCGTCTGGCGGCGGATGGCGCAAATGTGACCATCACGTACGCGAAGGATGCCAAGGCGGCTTCCGCAACGGTGAAAGCGATTGAAGACAAGGGCGGAAGAGCGGTGGCGATCCAGGCGGACGCTGTGGATGCCGTGGCGATCCAGGATGCCGTGGACCAGACGGTGGCTGCACTTGGCCGGCTGGATGTGCTGGTGAACAATGCCGGTACGGCCATCCCCAAACCTTTTGAGGAGGCAAGTCTGGAGGAGTTGGACCGGGTCTTCAACATCAATGTTCGCGGCACGCTGGTGGCGACGCAGGCGGCGTTGAAGCACATGAAGGATGGCGGGCGGATCATCATGATCGGGTCATGTGTGGGCGAACGGCTGATGACGCCGGGGCTGGTGTCGTACTCGGCAACAAAGGGTGCGGTGAAGATGTTTTCGCAGGGGTTATCGCGCGAGGTGGGCAGCCGGGGCATCACGGTGAACAACGTGCAGCCGGGGCCGATCGACACTGACCTGAACCCGGCCGTCGGAGATTGGGCGACGCCGCAGATTGCGGCTACGGCGCTGGGTCGTTATGGACACGCGGAAGAGGTGGCGGCGCTGGTGGCGTTTGTGGCCGGGCCTGATGCCGCATACATCACGGGAGCCAACCTGACCGTGGACGGCGGAACGAACGCTTAACCGCTGCGGACCTTCAGGGCGAGGTGGTGGTCAGCCCTGGAGGTCGTTGGGGTTGCGTGAGTCGTTGGCGATGCGGAGGCGGTCGTCGAGGTCGTCGATTTTGTCGTGGAGGAAGTTGACTTTGCGGGAGAGGGATTGGATTTCGGTTTCAGCGCGGCGGTTGACTTCGAAGTCCAGCTCGGAGCGCAGGCGGTCGCGGGAGTCCTGGCGATTCTGGCTCATCATGATGACGGGCGCCTGGATGGAGGCAAGCATGGATAGGAAGAGATTGAGCAGGATGTAGGGATAGGGATCCCAGGCACCGCGGCCTTTGAGGATTTGCTGGAAAGTGACGTAAACGGCCAGGGCGAGGCCGAAGGCGATGATGAAGGTCCACGAACCTCCGAAGGAGGCGACGCGGTCGGCGATGCGCTCGCCGAAGGTTTCGCGCTCGTCGATGATTTCGTTGGGGTTGCGGGCGGAGCGGCCGCGGACGAGTTGCTGGGTGGCGTGGATCTCGCGGGCGATGACGGTGAGGAGATCGAGGCCTGCCATCGGCTTGGCTTTGAGCAGCTGAATGAGGTCGTTACGGTCGACCTCGATGCAGGTGGTCTTTTCAAGGGCGATGGCGGTGGTCTGGTGGGGCTCGTTGTCGAGCATGGAGGCGAAGCCGAAGAAGTCGCCGTGTTTGGGTTGGGAGAAGAGGACTTCCTGGCCGTCTGCGTCCACTGAGGTGACGTGCACGCTGCCGCTGACCACGAGGAACGCGCTCGCTGAGGGGTCGCCGTACTTGTAGATACGTTGCTTGGCGGCGAAGTCGCGCAGTTCTACCTGGCCGGCGAGGACGGTGAGCTCGTCGTCGTCAAGGAGAGAGAAGAGGGGGACGTGGCGGAGTTCTTCGGTAGCGCAGGGCATAAGGGGGAGGTGGTGGAGAGCGAAGAGTTCGGTTGTGGGCTTGTCGCAAGGCCATCATAGTGCGCCGTTGGGCACAGTGCGTGAAAGTGTCGCGGACGAGGTGCGCCGCTGCGCTTCAGGTTTCGCCCGCTGCTTACTGCTGATTGCTGACGATCTCTTTGCCGCCGCTCTTTGCGATGACGTAGACCGGGCCGGGGAGCGGTGGGAGGGTGTTGGGGGGGTCGGTGAGGGATTGCCAGAGGAAGATGCGTTGGGGGCCGGGCCATTTGGCGGCGAGGGTGGCTGGGGTTTCGAAGATGGGTGGGGCGTCTGGGAAGAAGGAGCCGTACCAGAGGTTGGAACTGCGGCCTTCGAGGATGTGGATGGGGTTGAGGGCCTGCCTGGGGGAGGTTGAATAGGCGGTGGGGCGTCCGAGGTAGAAGCCTAGCGTGGAGCCGGCTTCGTATTCGCCGTGGAGGACGATGAGGTCGTCCGGGTGGAGTTGGGGGCGGATGGTTTGGGCTAGCTGAGCGGAGGAAAGGACCGGGGCGAAGGTTTGGAGCCCGAGATGCGCGGCTAGCAGGAAGAGGAAGGCTGCCGCGGCGAGGGTGAGGTTGGAGCGGTGGACTCTGCGCCGGGTGCGGAGGTACCAGGCGAGTGGGAAGCCGAGGCCGAGCGCGATCGCCGTGAGGGCGAGGGGAAGGCGGAAGAGGCCGAGGGCTTTGGCGTTGAGGTCGAGGAAGTGGCCGAAGCTGAGGGCGTACTCGCCGGGGTTTTGTTGCAGGAGTTGGGCTAGGTCGGTGTCCGGGGCGGGGGTGCGGGTGTGGAGGATGAAGAAGAGGCTTGCCCCTGCGGCGAGGACGCCGAGGATGGCGAGCGTGGCGGTGATGCGGCGGCCGGCGCGGCGATGGGCTTCGGCGATCGGCGTGTCTACGGCGCGGTAGGCGAGCCAGCCGGCGATGAGGATGGCCGCGGCGGGGAGGGCGGGGAGGATGTAGTACTCCTGCCGGGTGGAGAGGGAGAAGAAGAGCAGGACAAAGGCCGCCCAGGTGACGAGGAGGAGGCGGCCTCGGCGCCCGAGGGGGAGATCGTGACGGCGGAACTGGCTGCGCCAGCGGGCGGAGCGCAGGGGGATCGCCCAGGAGGTGGCCTTGAAGGCGAAGGCGGACCAGGGCATGAGCCAGACGAGGCAGAGGCCCCAGAAGAGGGCGAGGGGAACGGTGTCGTAGTCGCGGGGGACGCGGAGGTTCAGGTAGCGGAGGAGGTGCTCGTTCATGAAATAGAACCACGTCCAGCCGCGGACGTTGCCGTCGGTAGGCAGGGGGATTTGCCACTGGCCCCAGGGGAGGGCGGAGTTGGGGTCGGGGATGAGCCGGAAGGGGGCGGGGTGGCCCTGGGAGGGGTTGGCGAGGCCGGCGGCAATGTGCCAGGGCGCGGCGATGGCGAGGAAGATGAGGAGGGAACTCCAAGGGTGTAGCTCGGGGAGGCGCTGGGCGGCTCGGCGGGGGCCGCGCGTGAGGGTGAGGTAGACGAGGACGATGCCGACGGGGAAGACGATGCCGATGAGGCCCTTGGTGAGGACGTTGAGGGCGCAGGTGGCCGCGAAGGCCCAGCAGAGATTGCGGAGCTGGTTGGTTGATTGGAGGGATTGCTGGCGGTTCAACCCAGGTCCCAGAAGCGGGACCTGGGGCACCCGGGCCTTGGTTGGCCGGAGGGTGGCGGGGAGGGTGCCGAGTTCGGCGGTGCGCCAGAAGAAGTAGAGGGAGGCGGTGATCCAGAGGCAGACGAAGGCGTCGGGGATGGTGATGCGGGTGAAGATGAAGACGCCGAAGCTGGAAAGCAGGATGAGGCTGGCGTAGAGGCCGGCGCGGGCGCTGCGGAAGAGGTGGCGGGCGAAGCTTTCGACGACAAACGCGAGGGCGAGGACGCTGAGGGCGAGGGGGATGCGGGCGGCGGCGGCGAGGGTTTCCGGACGGTGGGCGCCGAAGAGGCTGGCGAGGCGCATCGAGAGGGCCATTAGCCAGTAGAGGAGGGGGGCTTTCTCCAGGTAGCGGATGCCGTTGGCGTAAAGCGTGACGGGGTCGTGGCGGAGGAGCATCTCGCGGGCGACTTCGACGTGGACGGAGTCGGCATCGTCGAGGAGCGCGGGGCGGAAGAGGGTGAAGCTGGCGTAGAAGACGAGCCAGAGAACCAGAGTGGTGAGGAGGGTGGAGTGGGGCCTCTTGGGTACGGCTGCGGGCATTGCCTGTAGTGTACGAGCCGGGGCTTACGGATGATGCCGGGGACTTGCTATCGTGCAAGGGTGATCACGTCCCGTCGGTTTCTCCTTATAGTGAACGCGCTGGTCCTGTGGACAGGCTCTTTCGTTGCGGCGCAAGTATCGTCTGCACCTGCGGTGTCGACTCTTATCCAGCCCGCGGTTTCTCCTGTGCTGACTGTGCCGGTGAGCGATCTTAAACCGGAGCAGGTTGCCTCCATGCAGAAGCTGCTGGCGGACTGGCCGCAATTAGGGCGGTACCGGGCTGACAATGCTGCATTGGGAGAGCCCGCCGCGGGAGCGCAGCGGGTGGTCTTTTATGGGGATTCCATCACCGATGGATGGGGGCGGCGTCATGGGCACTTTTTTCCGGATCAGCCCTGGGTGAACCGCGGGATCAGCGGGCAGACGACGCAGCAGATGGTGGTCCGGTTTCAGCAGGATGTGATTGCCTTACATCCGGAGGCGGTGGTGATCCTGGCCGGGGTCAATGACATCGCGGGCAACACGGGGGCCGAGACGCTGGAGACCATTGAAGCCGACTTCAGGAGCATGGTGACCCTGGCGAAGGCGGCGCACATCCGTGTGGTGTTGAGTTCGGCGCTTCCGGCCAGCTACTTCCCGTGGCACCCGGGCGTTGATCCCCGAGACGAAGTGACCGCGCTGAACAAGTGGCTCGAGAGCTTCGCGGCGGAACAGAAATTGGTGTTCTTGAACTACTACCCAGCGATGGTTACCCCGGATGGGGCGATGCGACCGGAGTTGGCGGAAGACAAGTTCATCCATCCCAACGACGCAGGGTATGCGTTGATGGAGCCGTTGGCGAAGGCGGCCGTGTTGAAGACTCTGGCGATGCCTCGGCCGTAGGTCGTTTCAGCCGGGGTGCCCTATGCTTAGGGCATGGGGCGGATGCGGCCGATTTTGGCGAGAGGTGGCGCGGATCTGGTTCAGATTGCCGTTCCGGGGTCGGCTGGGGTCGACCCTAAGCCAGGGCCGCCAGCCGAAATGATCTTTGGGGAGTGGTATCCGGCGGTGCGCGCCGAGGGTTTGCGGGCGCGGGGTACGGTCGTGACTACGCTGCTCGGCATTCCGCTGCTGGTGGGGCGGAAGAGCGATGGAACGCTGTTTGCGTTGCGGGATCTTTGTCCACATCGGGGCATTCCGTTGTCGGCCGGGTGGTTCGATGGCGAGACGGTTATGTGCAAGTACCATGGCTGGCGGTTTGAGCCGTGCAGTGGGCGGTGTGAGGAGATCCCGTCTCTGACGTCGCATGATCATCTTGAGCCGACGAAGATCTATGCGAATGCCTTTCCAGTGCGGGAGCGTGACGGGTATGCGTGGGTGTATGTGCCGGCTGCGGGGGCTGGGCGGGTCGTGGACGAGAGTGTGCTGCCGTCTGTGCCGGAGTTGCCGAAGTTCACGGCGCGGTTCCGGTCAGCGCATTTGAGTGCGGAGCTGCCTTGCAATGTGGATCACGGCATTATCGGGTTGATGGATCCGGCGCATGGGCCGTTTGTGCACCAGGCTTGGTGGTGGCGAAGTGCGGCGAGTATTCATGAGAAGACGAAGCGGTTTGAGCCGGTTTTCGATGAAGCCGGTGAGGGGCGGAATGCGGGTTTTCGGATGAGTCCTCATGCGCCGAGTTCGAATTCGGCGCCGTATAAGTTGTTGGGTAAGCCTGTGACGACGATCGACTTCGTTCTGCCGAACCGTCGTTACGAGACAATTGCCGCGACCAATGACAAGGGGCGGCAACGCTGGTTTTCGTCGCTGACCACGGTCACGCCGGTCACGGCTTCGACTTGCCGGATCGACGTGGTTGCTGCATGGAATATCGGCTACTTTTTGCCTTTCGTTGGGCCTTTGGTGAAATATTTTGGCGCGAGGTTTGTGGCGCAGGATCAACAGACCATGGTGGAGCAGGCGCGCGGGTTGCGGTCGAACCCGGGGTTGATGCTGATCGACGATGCGGACAAGCCGGCGAAATGGTATTTCGCATTGAAGCAGCGTCGGTTGACGGGGAAGGGCGAGCATCCGCTTGCGGCGGGACCGGTGGAGTTGCACTGGCGGAGTTGAGGGTTGATGTGCCTGGGTGCACTTTGTCGGCGACCGGCCCTGGGGGGCCAGCATCCATGGATTCCGTTAACAGCGAGCTAGCCCGCGGCTAGACCTGACCGCTTGGCGCGGGAGCGTGCGGCTACCCGGGATCCCGCAAGTGGAGCTGGAGCTTTGGGGCAGAGCCTAGCGGACGCCTTCTCGAACCTTTTCCCTGGCGTGTTCAATGGCTTGGCGGAGGAGGGCGGGGCCCCCTTCGACGAGCCGGCCGTGGCCGGTGGCGTAGCGGCGGATCTCTGTGCCGAGGGTATCGAGGAGCCTTTGGGCACTGTGAAGGGCGAGGGCCTTGTTCCAGGTCGCCACGGCGGGCAGGGGGAAGAACCAGGGACCAAAGCCTACGACGTGGACTTCGCCCCCCACGGTTACGAGGGCGTCGCCGGCGTAGAGCGTCCCGTCGCGCTCGTCAAAGAAGCTGGCGTGGCCGGGGGTGTGGCCCGGGGTAGAGAGGACGCGGAGGGAGCCGAAGAGTTCGCCTTCGGTGAGCAGATGGGTGGGGCGGGTGCGCGTGCCGGGAAGGCCGCCTTTGATTTTGCCCTGGGGCTCGCCGGGTTCGAGGGACTTGTCGGGCGGTTGCTGGAGGAGGCGAGCATCGCGGGAGCTGATTGCCAGATCCGGGTGGCCGAGGGCCTTGGTGAGTTCGTCGACGGAGCCGACGTGGTCGCCATGGGCGTGGGTCAGGGCGATGCGGGCGATGGGCTCCGGGCTGATGGCACGCGCCGCCGCGATGATCTGGTTCGCGGCTCCGCCGATGGTTGTGTCGACCAGGGTGTAGCTGTCCGTTTCGCGGACGAGGTAGCAGTTCATCAGGCCGAAGCGAGTGAGTTGGTGGGCGTGCGCGCCGTTGGCAACGACCTTCATGCGGTGTGGGGCTCCTGGGTGCTCGGGTGGTTTGGATGCGGCAGTAAGGCACTCTGCTTCATGTTGGGACGTCCAAGCAGAGGGATTTGACGCCGGAGTCGTAGGGAGGATTTGGGCGGCGACGAATAGAATAGCCGTATGCATGTGCATGCAAAGCCGAACGCAGCGATTGAACGGATTTTGCAGTTTTCGCTGGTGCTGACGTTTTTGTACATTCTGGCGACGTTTGTGTTCGGCATGCGGGCGCACTCTTTGGCGTTGATTTCTGAGGCTGGGCACAATGTGTCGGATTTCGCGGCGCTTGGCCTGAGCTTTGTCGCGGTGTGGTTGCAGGGGCGCCCGGCCACGGATGAGCGGACATTTGGGTATCAGCGCGCTGGGGTGCTGGCTGGATTCGTGAACGCACTGAGCCTGCTGGTGCTGGCTCTCTGGATCGCTGTGGACGCCGTGCTTCGCTTCATGCATCCGGTCGCGGTGGAGCCGCGGCTCATGATGATGGTGGCGGCTGCGGGCGTGGTGATGAACGGCGTGATCGCGGCGCTGCTTTGGCGCTTTTCAGGTGATGTGAACATCCGCAGCGTGTTTGTGCACATGCTGGGCGATACGATTTCTACCGCCGCGGTCATCGTCGGCGGGTTCTTGATTGCGTTGACGCATCAGCAGTGGATCGATCCGCTGTTGAGTTTCATCATCGCGGGAATGATTCTGCTGAGCTCGTGGGGGATTGTGCGAGAAACGTTGCACATTCTGCTGGAAGGAACCCCGCGGACCGTGCAGATGGACGAGATCCGCGGGGCGATGCGTGGCGTTCCGGGTGTAGTGGACGTGCATGACCTGCATGTGTGGAGCCTGACGGCGCAGAGCCACGCGCTGGCCTGCCACGTGCGGGTGGGTGAGATGGCCGTGAGCGAGAGTGAGGCTTTGCTGGAGCGGGTGAATCACCAGTTGCAGGACCACTTTGGCATTCGGCACACGACCATCCAGCTTGAGGTGACGGGGTGCGAGGTGACGGATGGCTGTTGTTCGCCACCGACACCGGATGTGATCGATGGGCATTCTCACCATCATCATGGGCCGGGTGGGCACAGCCATGATCACGCGCATGCGCATTAGATCAGCGGGCGAGAGCAGGCTTATTTGTGGCGGAGTTCCGCGAGGGCTCTTTCCAGGATGGGATCGGATCCAGCAGTCGCGTCGGCACTGACGAGGATGGGCGGCAGCCAGTCCTGTCTCGCTGTTCCATTTACGTGAAACAGCTATTCGGTTGCAAAGGCGACAGCTGTCCCGGTCAGCGGCAGGTGAAAGTCGGAGACCGCACCGGCGAGGTGTGCCATGGGAGTGCCGATGACGACACCGCGCCCCATGCCGTCGAGGCCTATTGCGATCCCCTCGCCCATGCTTCCTGTCCAGTGGTCGACAAGGACGGCGACGGGACCGTTGTAGGTGTACGGCCCCCGGGGAGCGGCGAACTCGACCCAGTTGCGCTCAATGTCAGGCTGGCCGTAGTGGGGGATGCGGTGTCGCTGATAGGGCTTTTGCGAGGTAACGAGGCGGCCCATGATGCCGAGCGCAACGGAGCTGTCGCCTCCGCTGGGCACATCACGCAGGTCGAGGATCAGTGCCGAGGATGTGCGCAGAGTGTTGAGCACGGCATCGAAGGCGGCCACGGTGGTTTGTTCTCCGAGAGAGTTGTTGAAGCGGATCAGGCCGATGTTGCCGGGTAAGGTGCGGGTAGAGAGCGGGGTGGCAGCTCGGTCGAACCGCCGTTCTGTGGGTAGAGTCACGGTGCGGATGCCGGATGAGTTCGTGATGGTAAGGGCGCGGGCTTCGGATGCGCGACCCGCCAGGATTGAGAGGAGGGCCCAGTTTCGGGCGTTCGCATCGGCGGTGGCGGCCGTGAACCCCAGACGTGTTGTTATGGCCTCAGCTGTTGTGCTCGAGCCAATCCGGGTGACACGGTCTCCAGGGACGAGCCCGGAGCGCTCTGCATCACTGCCGGTGCGCACAGCCACGATGATGGCTTGTCCTGTTCTCCACTCGGCCCAGATATCTGCGAAGGTAGGTACCGGAAGCCAGCGATTCGGTAGGGGGGAGCGCACTTCCGCGTGGAAGTCGTGCAGCTCTGCTATGGCGGATGCGAGCACCACGTCTAAGGCTTCTTGGGAGGTTGCGGCGCCTGCTTCAGGCCCGAATCGCTGTTGCCAGGTGAGCCAGGGCTTGTCGGGGCGGTCGATGTAGGCGAAGTTGCCCTGGAAGTCTTCAACGAAGGTGTCGAAGTCCTTCCCATACTTTGTCTGGCTGGTGAGGCGCGTCGTACCGAGAGCCAATACCAGGGAACTGAAGATCAGTCTGGCGAAGAGGCGAGTTGTTGCGATCCGCATAGCGCCATTGTCAGCCTTGTGTCAGAGCCGTCACACAAAAGAAAGGCGCTCGCGAGCGCCTTTCTTCCGTCCGTGAACTGCAAAGCGCGATCAGATGAGCTGGGCGTCGAGGGTGATCTCGGCGGCTTTGAGGAGGCGGGAGATTGGGCAGCCTTCCTTGGCCTTGGTGGCGAGCTCGTCGAATTGCTGCTTTTCGATTCCCGGGACGCGGGCGCGGGTTTTGAGATGGATTTTCGTGATGGTGGGGCCGTCGTCGGTCTTCTCCATGGTGACGGTGGCGGTGGTGTCGAGCTGTTGCGGTGGCTTGTCTACGGAGCTCAGTTGGCCGCTCAGTGCCATGGTGAAGCAGCCCGCGTGGGCTGCGGCGATGAGCTCTTCGGGGTTGGTGCCTTCGCCGTTTTCGAAGCGGGTGTGGAAGCTGTACTGGGTTTCGTGGAGCACGCCGCTTTGGGTGCTGAGGGTACCTTTGCCATCTTTGAGGCCGCCCTGCCAGAGGGCCTGTGCGCTGCGATCCATGGGTTGACTCCTTGGTCGTTGCGATGCGTGGCAGGGAGGAGGGGGTCTGTCATTCGTGCTCCAAGCGAACACAAAAGCGCCATCGTTAGCGGCTGCCCTGGGGTTGCACTGGTTACATTTCCCAGTAGGCGATGTCGGCCTGGTCACGATTTGCAAGTGCACCGACATTCTGCCGCAGGTTCACGCGAAGGGCCGCTGCGACCTGATGAAATTCTTCCGAAGCGTCGGCGGGATGTCGTTTGTTCTTACGCATTGCTACTGTGCTCGCGCCATTCGGCTTAAGTAGAAACTTAACGAAGCTTAGCTTCTTGGAGGATGCTGTCCGGGATTTCTTCCGCTTGATGTATTTGATCGAGCTCATGATCCATCACCTTCAGGCACTCTTGTTCAGTATATCGCCCTGTGCTGGTAACAGCTTCATCGATCCGCTGGTGGAAGACCACCTCGTCTTCCGTTCCTGAGTTGTTCGCGATCAGCAGTTCCAGTTGGTTTTTAAACTGCCGGGTGAGATCGCGGACGATTCGCGGAACACCTGAGTACGTCTTGGCCATGTACGCGAGCGGCACCGTTCGCTTGATGCGTCGTGCCCTCATGATCATGCGCTGAACATTGAGCCGGGGATCGTCTGTGTAGATAAGGTTGATCTTCGGCACGCGTACGGCCTGCAGTGCCTCATGAATGATTCGGCTGGCCTTTTCCGGGGAGGTCAGGATCGTTTCGTGCACAATCTCGGTGGTTGGTAACCGGAGTGTACTTGCCGCGACGGTCTTCCCGGAAGCGGGGGCGCCGGTCACGATCATGACTCGATCACGGGGTGAAAGAGGTGAAGCTTTCAGCAGGTTGCGTCGGATCGCGTCGGCAAGCGCAGAGGCGGCAGCGTCGACGAGCCGATTATTTCGGGTCGGGTCCTGGTGGAACTCGGGGAAGACTCGTTTGGCAGCATCGCGGGCGATGAACGTCACCCCGCCGTCCTGATTTTTGCGGAGGTATTGCTGAACCAATTCGTCACCGTGCAGGCGGAGGCGTTCCAGGACGGCGAGCTCTACGGGATGGTGGTGCTCGGGTTCAGGGATGACGAATTCTATTGGCAATGGAGGGACTCCTGGGAAGAACTGCTCAGCTGCTGTGGAGCCAGATGAAGCGGGCTATGAAGAGCGCGGCGAGGAGGTAAAGCATCCAGTGCTCCTTGCGGGCACGGCCAGTGGCTATCTCCAGCACGGCGAAGCTGATGATGCCGAAGCTTAGGCCGGTGGCGATGGAATAGGTCAGCGGGATGGTGAGGAGAGTGAGGAAGGCAGGGATGGCGACGCGGGGCTCGTCCCAGTCGATGCGGGAGGCGCTGGCGACCATGAGGGCGCCGACGAGGATGAGCGCGGGGGCGGTGGCGAAGCTGGGGATTGCGCCGACGATCGGGGCGACGAAGATCGAGACCAGAAAGCAAAGGCCGGTGATGATGGCGGTGACGCCGGTGCGACCGCCGGCAGCTACGCCTGAGGCGGACTCGATGTAGCTGGTGACGGTGGAGGTGCCGGCGAGCGAGCCGACGACGGTGCTGGCGGCGTCGGCGAAGAAGATGCGGTCGAGGCGGGGGATGGTGCCGTCGGCGGCGATGAGGCCGGCGCGTTCGGTGACGGCGACGAGGGTGCCGATGTTGTCGAAGAGGTCGACGAAGAGGAAGACGAAGATGATTTCGAGCGCGTTGAGGCGGAGGGCACCGCGGAGGTCGAGGTGGAATGCCGTGGCGCGGATGGCGAGTGGGTTGAGGGTGGCGGGTTGCCAGTGGACCTGGTGGAAGACGATGCCGGCGAAGAGCGTGCCGAGCACGCCGATGAGCATGGCCGCGCGGATGTGCAGGGCTTGCAGGATGGCGATGAGGGCGATCCCGAAGATGGCGAGGAGGACGGGCGGCGAATGAAGGTTGCCGAGGGTGACCGTGGTGGCGGGGCTGGGGACGATGAGGCCGGCGTTGCGAAGGCCGATGAAGGCGATGAACAGGCCGATGCCTCCGGCGACCGCGGCGTGCAGTTGATAGGGGATGGCCGCAAGGAGGCGCTGGCGGATGCCGCCTAGGGTGAGCAGGAGGAAGATGATGCCGGAGAGGAAGACAGCGCCGAGGGCGGTCTGCCAGGGGATGCCCATGCCTTTGACCACCGTGTAGGTGAAGTAGGCGTTGAGGCCCATGCCGGGTGCGAGGGCGAGCGGGTAGTTCGCGAGCGCACCCATGAGGATGGAGCCGAAGGCTGCGCAGAGGCAGGTGGCGACGGTGACCGCCGCGATGGGCATGCCGGTTTCAGAGAGGATGGAGGGGTTGACGAAAATGATGTAGGCCATGGTGACGAAGGTCGTCAGGCCGGCGAGGATCTCAATGCGCCATGTGGTTCCGTGGTCGGCGAAGTGGAAGTAGCGTTCCAGGCGTTGGCGCAAGGGGGCTCCAGGGGAGAGTGCGGGATCGTTTGTCCACGGAATTCTGTTCAGCATAGCGTGGAGTGGGCCCAGAGAACACCTCCGGGGCGCTTGAGTACCATCGATTTGCGACGGTCGCGTAACGCAGGGCAAGGATGGATGCTGTGATTCGGTATTGCAAAGACGAGGATTTTGAGGCGGTCTGGGAGATCATCAACGACGGAGCACGCGCCTATAAGGGGCTGATTCCGTCCGATCGTTGGACGGAGCCGTACATGTCGGAGGAGGAACTTCGACATGAGATCGACGTGGGTGTGCGGTTCTGGGGATTTGAGGATTCGGGGTCGCTGGTCGCCGTGATGGGGATGCAAGAGGTCCTGGATGTCACCCTGATCCGTCACGCCTATGTTCGGAGCGATCGGCAGGGCAAGGGAATCGGGGCGCGGATGCTTGCTTCCTTGCTGGAGATGGCGCGCAGCCCGGTGCTGGTCGGGACCTGGGCAGCGTCGACGAGGGCTATTCAATTTTATGAACGGAACGGTTTCCGGCTGGTGTCCGCAAGGGAAAAAGACTCGCTGCTCCGGCGCTACTGGAACGTGCCTGAGCGTCAGATCGAAACGTCTGTGGTGTTGGCACACGAAGGGCTCGCACCAAACGGAGGGGAGCAGCAAATGACAGCTGGGGACGTGAAAACGCTGCTTGGGTTGGAGCCGCATCCGCGCGAGGGTGGGTGGTATCGGCGGACGTATGCCTCCGGGGTGATGCTGTCGGCGTCGGTGTTTTCGGGGTGCAGTGAGCCGGGGCGGTATGACGGGCCGCGGCGCCTTCACTCGGCGATCTATTACCTGCTGGAGCCGGGGAACTTCAGCGAGATGCACCGGTTAGGGTCCGATGAGGTCTTTCATCACTACGCCGGGGCTGCGGTGGAGATGCTGCAGCTTTGGCCGGGCGGGCGGACCGAGCGCGTGGTGATCGGCAAGGACCTTCTTGCAGGGCAGCGGCCGCAGGTGGTGGTGCCCAAGGGCGTGTGGCAGGGGTCGCGCGTGCTTCCACCCCAGGGGGCAGGCTTGCCGGGGACCCCGCTGCCGGAGGAGGCGCAGGACGGTGCGTGGGCGTTGATGGGCTGCACGGTGAGTCCCGGGTTCGAGTATGCGGACTATGAGACAGGGACGCGGGGAGAGTTGGTGCGGAGCTATCCGGAGGCGCGGGAGTTGATCTTCGCGCTGACCCGAAGCGGGGTGCATTAGCGTTTACGGCTGCGTGCTGTCCGCTGGGGGTGGGGGAAGGGCGGCGCAGATGCAGGTGTGGACTGCCGAGGGGCGGTCTTCCCTGATGGAGCAGGCGTAGGCGGGCCAGATCTGGGCGAGGCCCAGGGCGTAGAGGCCGATGTCGCCGGGGTAGAAGTGCTCGCGGAAGGCGGAGCTCTCTGGGGACTGTCCGGTTTTGTCTCCTGTGAAGTCATTGGCGAGTTTAAGGGCGGATCCGGCGGAGAAGTCGGGCAGGTGGAAGGCGGTGGTGTAGCGGTAAGCCTCTGTCCACGGTGGGGTGGAGCCCTCCGCGCCCGGAGAGATGAAGGTGCGCCAATCTTTGAGGATGGCGGTGTGCGGGTCGACCTGGGCTACGAGGAAGGCGGGGTGGTTGCCGACGTAGGGGGTGACGGAGGGGACAAGTTTGGCGGGGATGGTGGCTTCGGTGGTGGGGCTTGTGCCGCCGCGATGGAGCACGCGCATTTCGTCCATGTGGGTGTGGCCGAAGAGGGCGAGGCGGACGGTGTCCGCGTAGTCGAGAAGGGTGTCCGAGAGGGCTGTGTCGGCAAGGAAGGGACGGGGGTCGGCCTTGCACATTTCCGCGGGTTGGAAGATATAGCGGCGAAAGCTGGTGTAGACGTCAATGCCCGGCGGGATGTGGCTCATCACCCAGACGTGCTCGTTAGCCGCGCGGGCCTGGGCGAGTTGGGTGCGGAGCCAGTCGATCTGGGCTCGTTCTGGCGTGCGGTCGGGATTGCCGCCGCAGGTGGAGAACTGGCGGGCTTCGAAGATGTTTTGCAGGACGATGAGGCGGGCGTGGTCCATTGGCGGGGGCAGGGGGACGCTGTAGTCGCCTTCGGGAGTGACGTTGGGAACTTTCAGGTCGGCGGCTGTGGCGAAGGTGTCGGCGACGCCTCTTACGAAGAGGTCATTGGGCGTTTCGCGGTAGTCGTTGCAGCCGGAGTCGTTGTTGCCCAGCGCGCCGTAGACGGGGGTGTGGGGGAAGGTTTGGCGGAGCTGCGCGATGACGAACGCGACGGTCTTTGCGGAGAAGGCGGCGAGATCCTGCGGGGTGGCGCCGGGAGTCAGACGGTTGAAGCGGCAGGGGAACTCGTGGGTGAGGAGATCGCCGGAGAGGGTGACGAAGAGGGCGCGGGGCAGGGCGTCGTGGGTGGCCTGGAGGGTGGATCTGAGCAGCGGCCAGGCGGTGTCGAGTGCGCGGGAGTGGCAGTTAGTTTGGAGGGACTGGAGGTCGGCGGCCTGCGTGGGAGAGGGTGCGCTGTTGAGGATGGCGGGCCAGCGGTCGACGGGTTGGGCCCGGAGCTGGGGTACTTTCGCGGGGTCGTGGAAGGGGTCGAAGTGGATGTCCGACAGCATGACGACGGGAACTGTTGCTTGCGCGTGGATCAGGGGAGTGTTAAGGGCAAGAGCAGCGAGCAGGAGACGCGCGAAGGGGCGCAGGTGACGCATGGATTGAGTGTATGGGGCTGCTTGCAGCCAGGGCCGGTCCATCTAGAATGGATAGGTTGGGAACTTTCGAGGAAAACGCACATGAGTACAACAACGACGGATGCCCTGGGGCAACTTCAACTGGCGGCACAGACGGCGGGCCTTGCGCTCGAGGCGCTGGAGCCGGGCACCAGCTTCAGCGGTCAGCCGACCAGTCGCTTCAGCATGAGTCTGCCGGCCCAGCCCGGAAAGACGCTGCTGCTGGAGCTTGGGCAGGAGTTTGATTCGGCGGATCCGCGCTATGCGGGTGAGTTGGGAACCTTCTTCAACGATACGGCGCAGCGGCTGCGCAACCCGCGCCCGGACTGCTGCCTGACGATGCTGGGCCTGCCGTTGTCCTTCGGCAAGTTTGCGTGGCCGTTTCATGGCTCTACGAGCGGGGCGGACACGTTCATTGTGCATGGTGAGATCCGGCTGGAGACGGGCGCGGAGGCCATCCTGCATGCCAAGGTGTCTGGCTCGCTGACCCAGACATTTGCCGAGGTGCTGAGCGCGCTGGAGCAGCCGTTTGCCGAGAGCTTTATCTATAACGCGGTGCGCAAAACGCTGGACCAGGGCCAGCTGGAGCTGGTGAAGAGCGGCAATCGGCAGCCTGTGCCAGTGACGACGCGGTACTACTCGGCCAAGCAGCAGCGCTTTGTGTTCAATGACACGACAGCGGATGATCGCGACAAGTTCCTTGCCGGGCATGTGTACTGGTTGAGCCATGCCCTGGGTGCGGATGCGCCGGTTTGGGTAGCGGATCCGCGTGATGCGCAGTACCTGAATACGTCGGTGGAAGAGCTGCGCGCTGCGGCGCAGCGGCTGGTTGCTGCAGGGTTGATCGAGATCGCCGATGGGAGCGATTGGGCTTTGCCTACGGAGAAGTTGATCGCGCAGAAGGACGATTTCGACGCCGAAGTTGCCGACGCGCTGAGCTTCATCAAGCCGAGCTTTAACGAGGATATGCGAGCTGGCCTGACCAACATGTAGACCTGCGCGGCGCCTTCCAGGCGTGTGAGCAGCGGAGGGGACGCCCAGGGTGTCCCCTCTTTGTTTTGGGACTCCGCTTTTCCCGCTTGCAAGGCAGGCAGCCCCCGAACGGAGAACCGCAGGCCTCAGATTTAGTCCCGGCTGAGGCGATTGGTCCAGTAGGCGATGGCTTCCTTTGCCGAGGCCGGGAAGGTGAGGTGGCCGACTTTACGGGCAGGGCGGGGCTCCTTGCCGTAGTCGTGGCGATGCAGGTCGGGGAAGCGGGCGGTTTCTTCGGCTGGGGGCATTGTCCCGATGCAGTTGAGCATGACCGTGGGCTGGCTTGTCGTAGGGCCGAGGGGGAGGTGCAGCAGGGCGCGGAGGTGGTTTTCGAACTGGGAGGTTTGCGCGCCCTCGATGGTCCAGTGGCCGGAGTTGTGGACGCGGGGGGCCATCTCGTTGGCCACCAGTTTGTCGCTTCCGTTCTGGCCGGGGAGGACGAAGAACTCGACGGCGAGGACGCCGATGTAGTCGAGCTTTGTGAGGAGTTCGCGGAGATAGCCTTCGGCGATGGGCTGGAGCGTCGCGCAGTCGCAAGGGGCGACGGAGGTGCGGAGGATTCCGGCGCGGTGGTGGTTTTCGGTAAGGGGGTAGAAGACGATTTCGCCGGACGCGTTGCGGGCGGCGATGAGGGAGACTTCACGGGTGAAGGAGACGTGGCCTTCGAGGATGGCCGGCGCTTCAGCGATTTCGATCCAGGCGGAAGCCGCTTCGTCGGCGTGCGCGAGGCGGACCTGGCCTTTGCCGTCGTAACCCATGCGGCGGGTTTTGAGGATGGCGGGGAGGCCTAGCTGGCGGATCGCGGTCTCGAGGTCTTCGAGGGAGTCCACAGGCGCGAAAGGGGCGGTTTGGATGCCGCAGTCACCGAAGAAGCGCTTTTCGAGCAGGCGGTCCTGGGCGATGCCGATGGCGCGGGCGTTGGGGAAGAGGTTCAGGCCTTCGAGAACATGGGCGTCGATGTTTTCGGACTCTACCGTGACGAGGTCCACCTGTTCCGCGAAGCTGTGAACGCTTTTGGGGTCCGTGAGGTCGGTTTCGAAGACGGGGGCGATGACTTCGGCTGGGTCGCCCGGAGAGCCTGCGCAGAGAATCTCGAGCCCCGGGGCGTTGGGCAGCTTCGCGGCGAGGGTGGGGGCGGCTTCGGCGAGCATGAGGGCGAGCTGGCCGGCGCCGAGGATCCCGACGCGGATGGGTTGGTGGGAATTTTGGGGCTTCTTTGGGGATTTGGACGCCCAGGTCCCCGAGGGACCTGGGGCACCCGGGGTGTGGCTTGATTCGAAGGTCATTTGCGTGGGTCGGGGTGGTTCAGGACTTCGTCGGTTTGGGTTTGGCGGTAGATGTCGAGGCGCTGGGCAAGGGAGGGGTCGTTGAGCGCGAGGATGGCGGCGGCGAACAGGGCGGCGTTTTTGGCACCGCTGGGGCCTATGGCGAAGGTGGCCGTGGGCACGCCGCCGGGCATCTGGACAATGCTGAGCAGGGAATCCAGCCCGTGGAGAGCCTTGCTTTCGACGGGGACGCCGAGGACGGGGAGCGGCGTGAGCGCGGCGACCATGCCGGGGAGGTGGGCTGCGCCGCCTGCGCCGGCGATGATGAGCTTCAGGCCGCGTTCGCGGGCTTCGCGAGCATAGGTGAACAGCTTCTCGGGGGTCCGATGGGCGCTGACGACCTCGGCTTCGTACGAAATGCCGAGCACGTCGAGGGCGTTGGCGGCGTGTTCCATCGTGGGCCAGTCGGAGCGGGAGCCCATGATGATGCCGATGACAGGACCGCTCATCGTTGCGCTCCTGAGGCTTGGCGATCAGCGTTCAGGGTGTTGTTCAGGTGGGGGGTAGGAGTCATTGAGATGTGAGTGGGCTCATGGACGGGGCCAGATGCGGAGCACTTCGACGAAGGCTTGTTGCTCGAGCGCCTGCACGCGGTCCTTCAAGCTTTCTACTGTATCTTCTTCGAGCACCGGGCAGCGGAGTTGGAGGACGATTGGGCCGGCGTCCACGTCTTCGGTGACCTGGTGGATGGTGCAGCCGGTTTCCGCCACGCCGGAGTGGAGGACGGCTTCGTGGACGTGACGGTTCATCAGGCCGCCGAACGCGGGGAGCAGCGAGGGGTGGACGTTGAGCAGGCGGCCGCGCCACTGCTCGATGAAGTTGGAGCTGACGATGCGCATGTAGCCGATCATGAGAATGAGATCGGCGCCGGCCTCTTCAAAGGCGCGGGTGACCTCTTCGTCGTAGATGGGGCGGTCCAGGCCGTGGGGGTCCAGGTAGAGGCTGTCGATGCCAGCGTTGTCTGCGCGGTCGAGGATGGGGGCGTTGGGCTTGTCGGAGACGACGAGGGTCAGATCGACGTCGGGAAGGGTGTTGGCGGCGAGAGCGTCGAGGATGCCCTGAAGCGCGGTGCCGCGGGTGGAGCCGAGGACGCCGACGCGGAGGTGGTCACGCTGCGGCTTGGGGAAGGTGAGAAGTTTGGCCATGGTGTTGGTGCTTGTTACAGGGTAGGTCATCGCGCGCCTGGGCAGGGCAACGGCCAACGCAACGGGCGCGAAGGTTCGCAAAGGGTCGCTACGGGATCGTGCCAATCACAAGGCTATGTTTACGTGCGGCGGAGGGTGCGCATGTGGTGGACTCGGCGGGCGAGGGCCTCGGCGGTGCCTATGTCGCGGCGGTGAAAGAAAGGGCCGGGGATCGTGGTGGCCGCGCGTTCGCATTGGGCTTCGGCTTCGGCAAGGGTTTCTGCGGTGGCGACGATGGCGACCGTGCGGGAACCGGTGGCAATGAGTTCGCCTGCGCGGACGTCCACGGCGGAGAGGAAGATCTGGGTGCCGGGCAGCGCGTTGGCGGGGAGGATGACGGGGTCGCCTTTGCGGGGATTGTCGGGGTAGCCCTCGGGGACGATGTACTTGCAGACGCTGGCCTGGGGGCGGAAGCTGATGTCCAGTTTGTCCAGGGTGGAGTCGGTGATTGCTTGGCAGATGGCAAGGAAGTCGGTATCGAGGAGGGTGAGGAGGTTGAGACATTCGGGGTCGCCGAAGCGGGCGTTGTATTCGATCAGGCGAACGCCGTCGCGGGTGGCCATGAAGCCGCCGTAGAGGATGCCGCGGTAGGGCTGGCCGTGTTCGGCGTGGAGCGCGGCGACGGTGCGCTCGTTGATGGACTGGGCTTGCTGGATGTCCTGCCGCGTGAGGAAGGGCAGCAGGCCGTCGGCGCAGGAGTAGGAGCCCATGCCGCCGGTGTTGGGGCCTCGATCGCCTTCGAAGGCGCGCTTGTGGTCCTGCACGGCGGGCATGTGGCGGAGGGTGGTGCCGTCGGTGAAGCTGAGCAGGGAGAATTCCTCGCCTTCGAGCTTTTCTTCGATGACGAAGGGATGGCCTGCGGCGAGAAGCTCGCGGCAGAAGGTGAGCGAGTCGTCGAGCGAGTGGAGGTGGTCGCCGAAGACCTTGACGCCTTTGCCGCCGGCGAGGCCGTCGTCCTTGATGACGTGGTGGTCGCCGAGTTGTTGGAGAAAGGTATGGGCTTCGGCGAGGACTTCGTCGTTGGTGTGACTGAGGGCGGGGGTGAAGCGCTGAAATTGGGGGTTGCCGGGGATGTTGTGTTTGGCGAGGAGGTCGCGGGCGAAGCCTTTGCTGGACTCGATGCGGGCGAGGGCCTGCGTGGGACCCACGGTGGGGATGCCGGTGGCCCAGAGGGCGTCGGCGACGCCTACCGCGAGGGGAGCTTCGGGGCCGATGATGGCGAGGGTCGCCTTCTGTTCGAGGGCGAAGGCGGCGATGGCCGAGGCGTCGATGAGCGAGCCCGTGGCGTAGCCGCGGGTGAGGCGGGTCAGATGCTCGATGCCAGGGTTGTGGGCGTTGCTGTAGCAGAGTAGGTCCGGCTTCTGTGGAGAGCGCGCGAGGGCGGTGGCGATGGCGTGCTCGCGGGCGCCGGAACCGATAATCAGGATGGTGTGCGGCAAGGTCGGCATTCGTGATGATTATGCTTCATGCGCGGGGTCCAGGTGAGGTCTGCCGCGATTGCTTCAGGCTGAGTAGGATCCTGAAGTTGTGAGGGTAGTCGGGGTGATGGACGATTCCAGGGTACCCGTCCGGCCGGGTTGGCGGTCGAGTGTACGAGAAGCCCGTTTGTCGTACCGAATCGCTACGACGTTCGAACACAACATGTACGCTGGGCGAGCTCATCGAGGGGGGGGCCAGCATGACCGATATGAGAACTCCGGACCTTGACGCTGCGCACAAGCATTCGAGTCTTCATCGGGCCGAAGTGGAGGCAAGCTCCATTTGCGGCTGCTTCTATTGCCTGAGCACCTTTCCGCCGGCCGCCATTACTGAGTGGATCGATGATGGGCAGACCGCGCTCTGCCCTAGATGCCCAGTCGATGCTGTGCTCGGGTCAAACTCGGGGTTTCCGATCACGCGAGATTTTCTGGAGCGTATGCACGATCGCTGGTTCTGAGGCGAGGTTTACGCCAACTCGCGATCTCAGACACTCGAAGCCGTACCGGGCCAACCGTACCCGTCACTGTACGGAAAACCCGCGTACGAGAGCTGATCCCCTCCTTAGCGACGGTCAACTCGCCGCCAAGTCGGCATGTCGGACACTTGAACCTTTGAGCGCGCAACATGGCAAGCGCTACCGTTGCCAACCTCATCCTTGCGGGTTCGCAATCGTGAACGCGTGGAGAAAGGCTGCGGAGCAGCTACGGGCGGAGGCGGGATGTGAGGGTTGAGGCGCTGGTCATGGACCTTAACTCACTTGATTCAGTACATACGGGCGTGGAGCAGTGCAAGACCATGCTGCGGACCTCAGGAGGCCATGGTGAAGCTGGGATGGCATCGTTTGGAATGGCTGGTGCTCAATCATGGTTAGCGACCTGATACGCGCCGATGGTACGAAACGACCTTCCGCCGGTATGCACGATCATGTAAGCCTATGAAGCCACAACTGCTGACACGACAGGCCCGATGCAGATCCTTACCCCACTCCTACGATCTTGCTTCTTCTTCCACACGGCCGAGCCTTGGTTGCCGGCGTCGGCGATCTCGGGTTTACTTTCGCGGATCCACTAAAGCGCCGTACACCACTGCGTGGCTCTTGTACTCCAGTGTGTGGTTATCGTGTCCGCGCATGCGCTGGATCATGGCGACGAAGACGACGTCGTTTGTGGGGTCGACCCAGAACCAGGTTCCGGCAGCGCCGTCCCAGAAGAAGGTTCCCTTCCCGTCCGGCAACTCCGCGGTTTCGGGATCGAAGATGACGGCGCAGTTGAACCCGTAGCCAAAGCCGGGCCGCATGACTGACTGTCCGATCCCAAACTGCCCTGTGAGCTGGGCTGGGCGAAGGTGGTTGGAGGTCATCAGCTTCACGCTTTGGGGCGAGAGGACACGCGTTCCATCCAGTTCTCCTCCATGCGCCATCATTTGCGCAAAGCGGTAGTAGTCGCCAATGGTCGACACGGCTCCACCGCCGCCGGAGGGCATGGTCGGCTCGGTCGCATAGTCGATGGGCGCACCGCCTGTGGGCTGCACCGGCCCCAATTGGCCCTGGGCATTGTCTTCGTAGTTGGTTGCAAAACGCGACCGTTTCTCAGCGGGCACGTAGAAGGCGGCGTCCTTCATTCCGAGCGGTGTGAAGATGTGTTCGCTCATGAAGTGCGGCAGCGTTTCGCCGGTGAGCTTTTCGACGATGTACCCCTCGATGTCCATGGAGGCGCTGTAGGTCCAGCCCTGCCCGGGTTGGTAGTTCAGCGGGATCTTCGCAAGCTTGTCTACCATTTCCTGCAGGTTCTGCGACTTCATGACGCCGAGGTCCCCATACATTTTGTCCACGACGGTGTGTCCGGAGCCATAGGAGAAGCCTGCCGAGTGCGACATGAGTTCGCCCATTGTCGGAGCGTGGTCGGGCTCGACCAGAATGGGCTTCCCGTCAGCGTCTACGCCCGCAAACACCTTCAAGTGCCCAAACTCCGGGATGAACTTTGCAATGGGATCCCAGGGCAGCCATTTGCCCTGTTCGTAGAGGATCATCATGGCGACGCCGGTCAACGGCTTGGTCATCGAGTAATCGCGAAAGATCGTGTCTTTCGTCACCGGCGCTTTTGTCGCAAGGTCCCGATCGCCGTAGGTGCGGAAGTCAACGACTTTGCCGTGCCGGGCGAGGATTGTGACCGCTCCGGCGAGTTCCTTGCCGTCGACCTCGCCCTGAATGAGGCGGTGAAGATTCTCGAGCCTTTGCGTGGAAAAGCCGACGCTCTCCGGCGATGCCAGCGAAAGATCCGCTCCCGCGCTGGTCGCTGCTGCAGAGGGTGTCTTCTTCGTCGCGGCAGGTGCTGTGCCCGTTGTGCCCAGGACCATTCCCGTGAGGAGACCTGCCGCCAGTAGATTCCATCCCTGCGTCGTTCCGAACTTTCCCATTGTTCTCCTGCACTTAGCCTGATGCGCTTGTCTAGCCTACTGCAAGGGCTGCGAGGACCGTCTCGTTGAGGGGACGGAGGTCGGGGGTGAAGTCCTGTCCGGTGATGCGTTCGAAGAGCTGAATGTAGCGGCTGGCGAGTTCGGCGATGAGGTCCGGGGGTGGGATGGGGAGCACGGGGTCTTTGTAGGGGTCGCAGCGCTCGCGGAACCAGAGGCGGAAGAACTCTTTGTCGATCATGTCGGGTTCTCGGCCTTCGCTCAGGCGCTGCTCGTAGGTGTCGGCGATCCAGTAGCGGCTGGAGTCGGGGGTGTGGATCTCGTCGATGAGGCGGATCCCGCCGTCGGGGTCGAGGCCGAACTCGTACTTCGTGTCGACGAGGATGAGGCCGCGTTGTGCTGCGAGGTCCTGCCCGAAGCGGAAGAGTTGGAGGGCGGCTTCGGAGCAGAAGTCCCATTGGGCCTGCGTGAGCCAGCCTTCGGCGACGATGGCCTCCGCGGTGATGGGGCGGTCGTGGGCGGCTTCTTTGGTGGTGGGGGTGATGAGGTTGGTGGGGAGGGGTTGGTTCTTGCGCATGCCTTCGGGGAGCGTAGTCGCTGCGTCTCCGCTGCCGAAGATGCGTTCGCCGGACTGGTATTTGGTCCAGATGGAGGTGTCCGTGGAGCCGGTGAGATAGCCGCGAACGACGAATTCGATGGGGAGGACACGGCATTTGCGCGCGAGGAGCGCATTGGCGTGCGGGCTGCTGAGGACGTGGTTGGGGATGATGTGCGCGGTCTGCTCGAACCAGTAGAGGGAGGTGCGGTTGAGGACCTGGCCTTTAAAGGGGATGGCCCCGAGGAGGCGGTCGAAGCCGGACTGGCGGTCGGTGGTGAGGAGGAGGAGTTGGCCTTCTGGGTTTGAGGGAGAGAGGTCGTAGGTGTCGCGCACCTTGCCGGTGTAGCGGTTGGCGGTGGCGAGGCCGAGGTCGGTGAAGGTGAGGCAATGGGGGATGGCTTCGAGGAGAATCTGGCGCGGAAGCGGGCTCATACGGCAGCTCCGGTGTAGGTGATCCCGGTGGTATTCGCTTCTACGCGGCCGAGTTCCCAAGTGCGGAGGTGGGGGTAGGGCTTCAGGAGGTCCGCCATTTGGGTGTGGAGGCCCGGAGGCGCAATGAGGACGAGGCCTACGCCCATGTTGAAGGCTCGGAGCATTTCGGCGTCGGGGATGTTGCCCAGACGTTGCATCATCCCGAAGACGGGGGGAGGGGTCCAGGTGGCGCGATCGACGGTGGCGCCGAGGCCTTCGGGGAGGACGCGGGGGACGTTTTCTGTCAGGCCACCGCCGGTGATGTGGGCCATGCCCCTGATCGGGAGACCGGCGTCGAGGAGGGCGCGGATCGGGGCGACGTAGTTGGTGTGGGGGGCGAGGAGCACTTCGGCTACGGAGCGGCCTCCGAGCTCTTCGGGGGTGTCGTTGACGTCGAGGTTGGCGATGTCGAAGAAGAGCTTGCGGGCGAGGGAGTAGCCGTTGGTGTGGAGGCCCGAAGAGTTGATGGCGTAGAGGGTGTCGCCGAGCAGGATGGTCGCGCCGGTGAGGAGCTTGGGGCGGTCGACGAGGCCGGTGACGAAGCCTACGACGTCGAGGTCGCCTTCGGCGTAGACGGCAGGCATTTCGGCGGTTTCTCCGCCGACGAGGGCGATGCCGGCTTCGGCGCAGGCGGCGGACATGCCTTTGACGAGCGACTCGATGATGTTGGGGTCGACTTTGTGGACGCCGAGGTAGTCGAGGAAGGTGAGGGGGCGGGCGCCCATGACGGCGATGTCACCGGCTACGGCGGCAACTAGGTCGCGGCCGAGGCTTTCGTAGGCTTCGGGGGTGTTGACGCGCGTGGTGACGAGGGTCTTGGTGCCGCAGCCGTCGGTGGACTGGACCATGACGGGGTCGGCCATGGTTTTGAGGGCGTCGGCGAGGGAGAAGAGGGAGCCGAAGGAGCCGAGCTGCGTGAGGACGGCGGGGGTGTGGGTGCGGGCGACGTGTTGCTTCATGCGCCGGACGGCTTCGTTGCCGGCTTCTATATCGACGCCGGCGGATTTGTAGTCAATGGGAGCCACTGAGACAGGGTACAGGGTACCGGGTCCACGGGCAGGGCCCAGGTTCAGGTTGGCTGCCCGGGCTGCGAGGCCTCAGCGTCGCGGGTGCTGATGATCAGAGCGCTATTGAGGCTTGGCCTGTGGCTGAGGAAGTGCGCGCAGGCTGAACGTGGCGATGCCGGGAGGGCTTGCGTCGGGACGCACTTGAAGCGTGCCGAGGACCTCGTTGGCAGCCGTGGTCTGATCGTGGAGCCGGAAGACGAGCACTCCCGGTCGAACTTCCTTGGCGGAGAGAAGGGTGAAACCGCCGGTCTCCGTGCGGAGTTCGACCTGGGCGGCCTGCACTGCTTCGACTTCAGGGGTGGGCAAAGCTCTGGCGAGTGCCGAAGGATCGCTGCCGTTGATGGCCGCGAGCCAGGCATAGAGCAGCCGGCCGGCAGCCGTGTCGGGGATCTGGCCCAACTGGTCGCCGGAGCGGGGCAGGTGAACGACAACGAACGGGTGAACCGTGCTGGGGCGACCGCCGGGGCGCTTCGCTACGGGAGCCTGCCCGGGATCACCGAGGTAGATGGTATCCACGCGGGAGGGATCATCGTCGTCGTCGTCCGCGGTTGAAGCAGCTGCACGGGCCTGGCTCTTGGCGTGAAGCACGGCGAAGAGGACACCCGAGGCGATGATCAGCGCAAGGAGGATGGGCCCTGGACTGAACCGGTGCCTTGGCGTGACATAGAAACGAGGGCCTGCCTGGGCATGATTTCCGGGAGGGAGCGGCTGTGACATGGGCGGGTGCTTTGCTGTCCGGGCCTGGGGTACCCAGCAGGCATTTGCGGCATTGATACCAGTCTAGACGTCCGGTCATTCGGTGATGACGCGATCGGCCCATTCCACGAGAGAGACAAAGATGGCCGGGCTGCCGAACTTTGCTCCCCACAGATCCAGGTCGCTTTGAGCGATCCCCCGGGCGCGGCTGCATGCGCCGCAGGCGTAGATCTGCACGTGCCGTCCAACAATCTGTGTGAGAGCCTGTGCCAGTGGCGGCCAGCCGACGGGCACCACGGCATCGGCGACCGACTTGCGCATCAGGGAGACGGCCTCGCCGAGCAGAAAGATCTGCACAGAATGCCCCGCTTCGGAGAGCGCGAGGCCGTGCAGGAACGGGAAAGCCGCCTTCGTGGGGTCATCGGAGCCCCACGCACTTTTCATCATGACCTTGAGTGTTTTGCGAGCCGGAGCCTGGCCCCATCCCGTCATCCCAAGGAGCGGCAGTGCCGCAATCTGCCGGAGAAAAGCACGTCGTGCCATCGTCACCGCCGGAAATGCGCGGCCAGTATAGCAACCGATCGGTGGACCTTCGTGAGAGTTTCGGCGATTGTGGGCGCGTTGGGAGCGGGCCATGCCTCCCTAGCCGACCCACCTGCGGGCGTTGTCGAAGAGGCGCTGCCAGGGGCTGGCGGGGAGGCGGCGGGTCCAAGTGTTCTGGAGAGCGAGGTTGATGCGCTCAGGGTGGGGCATGAGGATGAGGGCGCGGCCGTCTGCGCTGGTGACGCCGGCGGTGCCGGCGGGCGAGCCGCTGGGGTTGAGGGGGTAGGTCTGGGTGCGGTGGCCGTAGGTGTCGATGTAGCGCAGGGCGAGGAGGTTTTGCGGTGGGGTGTGGGTGGCGTGGCCTTCTCCGTGGGCGACGGTGATGGGGACGCGGGCGCCGGCCATGTCGTGGAGGAAGAGGGAGTTGGTGGGGGGGATCTCGGTCATGCAGAGGCGGGCTTCGAAGCGGGTGCTGATGTTGCGTTCAAAGCGAGGCCAGCCTTCGGCGCCGGGGATGATTTCGGCAAGTTGGGCCATCATCTGGCAGCCGTTGCAGATGCCCAGCGAGAAGGTATCGGGGCGGGCGAAAAAGGTGGCGAACTGGGCGCGGAGAGCTTCGTTGAAGAGGATGGTCTTGGCCCAGCCTGAGCCTGCGCCGAGGACGTCGCCGTAGCTGAAGCCTCCGCAGGCGGCGAGGCCGGTGAAGCTGGCGAGGGTTTGGCGGCCGGCGAGGAGGTCGCTCATGTGGACGTCGACGGGGGTGAAGCCGGCGCGGTCGAACGCGTAGGCCATCTCGTTCTGGCCGTTGACGCCTTGTTCGCGGAGAATCGCGACGCGGGGGCGCGCGGTGTTAAGGAAGGGTGCAGCCGGGCGTTCGGTGAGGTCGAAGGGGACCTGGATGGAGAGGCCGGGTCGGTCAGCGTCGTCGAGGAGGGCGAACTCTTCAGCGGCGCTGGCGGGGTTGTCGCGGAGGGAGGCGACGTGGAAGGAGGTCTCGGACCAGAGCTTGTGCAGGGTGGTGCGGTGGTTGCGGTAGAGCTCGCGGGTGCCGGCGCGGAAGACGATCTCGTTGCCGGGGACCGGGACGCCGATCTCGCGCGCCGTGACGCCGGCCTGGGTGAGAAACGCGAGGACATGGGCTGCGTCGCGGGTGCGGACCTGGACGACGGCGCCTAATTCTTCGCTGAACAGGCAGGCGAGCGGGTTGTCGGCGACGCAGGGCTGCATGTCGATGGCGAGCCCTGTGCGGCCGGCGAGGGCCATCTCGAGGAGCGTGACGAAGAGGCCGCCGTCGGAGCGATCGTGGTAGGCGAGGAGCTTGCCGTCGCGGTTGAGCTGCTGGATGGCGTCGAAGAAGGCCTTCAAGACGGCGGGACTGGGGGTGTCGGGGGTGGGGGCGTCCGAGCCGCCGCCGGTCTGGTTGTAGACCTGGGCGAGGCAGGACCCGCCGAGACGGTTGCGGCCTTCGCCGAGGTCAATGAGGAGGAGCGTGGTTGGCTCGCTGGTTTTTAGCTCGGGGGTGAGGGTGCGGCAGACGTCGCGAACGGGGGCAAAGCCGGAGATGACGACCGACAAGGGGCTGGTTACGGCCTTTTGCTCGCCGTTTGCCTCGGGGTCATTCCAGCGGAGCTTCATGGAGAGCGAATCTTTGCCGACGGGGACCGTGATGCCGAGCGCGGGGCAGAGCTCCATGCCGATGGCCTGGACCGCGTCGAAGAGCTTCTGGTCTTCGGAGCCCTGGCCGGCGGCGGCCATCCAGTTTGCGGAGAGCTTGATGTCGGAGAGGCGCTCAATGGCGGTGCCGGCGAGGTTGGTGAGGCACTCGCCTACAGCCATGCGGGCGGAAGCCTGGGCGTCCGTGACAGCGAGGGGGGTGCGTTCGCCGATCGCCATGGCTTCGCCGGGACCTTCGAGGCCTCTCTGGGCGAGCTCGTTGCTTTCGAAGGAGCGCATCGTGACCGCGCAGTCGGCGACGGGGATCTGCCAGGGGCCGACCATCTGGTCCTGGACCACAAGGCCGCCGACGGAGCGGTCGCCGATGGTGATGAGGAAGTTTTTTGACGCGATGGTGGGGAGGCGGAGGAGGCGTTCTACCGCGTCGGCGAGGGTGATGTCCGTAAGGTCGAGCCTGGTGGTGGGGAGGGCGGTGTGGTTGAAGGTGCGGTGGGTCTTCGGGGTTTTGCCGAAGAGGAGGGACATCGGGAGGTCGATGGGGGTGGTGACGACTTCGCGGTTGACTGGCTCGTGTCCGCGGCCCTCGCGTTGTGAAATACCGAGGTCCTTCGCTTTGCTCAGGATGACGGCGTCTGCGGGCAAGCTGTTGTCGGTTAGAACGAGCTGCTTTTCGGCGGTGGCTTGGCCGATGACGGCGTAGGGGCAGCGTTCCCGGGTGCAGATTTGTTCGAAGAGGGGGAGGTCTTCGGGGGCGACGGCGAGGACGTAGCGTTCCTGGGCTTCGTTGCACCAGATTTCGAGGGGGCTTAGGCCTGCTTCGGCCTGAGGGATGGCCGAGAGGGCGAAGGTGCCGCCCATGCCGCCGTCTTTGACGAGCTCGGGGAAGGCGTTGGAGAGGCCGCCGGCGCCTACGTCGTGGATGAAGGCGATTGGATTCTCGTCGCCGCGTTGCCAGCAGCGGTCGATGACCTCCTGGGCGCGGCGCTCCATTTCGGCGTTGTCGCGTTGCACGCTGGCGAAGTCGAGGTCTTGCTGGTGCGTCGAGCTAGGCTGGTCGGGGGTCTCCCCGCCGGTTTGGGATGAGGCTGCGCCGCCGCCGAGGCCGATCAGCATGGCCGGGCCGCCGAGGGCGATGAGGGCGTAGCCGGGATGGATCTGCGCCCTTTTCGACGTGCTCGGCGCGGATGTTGCCGAGGCCGCCGGCGAGCATGATGGGCTTGTGGTAGCCGAAGCGAGTGCCGTCAGGGCCGGTTTGTTCGAAGGTGCGGAAGTAGCCGCAGAGGTTGGGGCGGCCGAACTCGTTGTTGAAGGCGGCGGCACCGAGCGGGCCTTCGATCATGATGTCGAGTGGGCTGGCGATGTGGTCGGGCTTGCCGTACGGCGTTTCCCAGGGCTGGAGGGCTTGCGGCAGGCGAAGGTTCGAGACGGTGAAGCCGGCGAGGCCTGCCTTGGGCTTGGCACCACGGCCGGTGGCGCCTTCGTCCCGGATCTCGCCGCCGGCGCCGGTTGCGGCTCCGGGCCATGGGGAAATCGCTGTGGGATGGTTGTGGGTTTCCACCTTGCAGAGGATGTGGATGTCCTCTGAATGGGCTGTGTATTCGCTGTTGAGGGGGTCTGGAAAGTAGCGGGACCCGGGACCGCCGCGGATCACGGCGGCGTTGTCGCGGTAGGCGGAGAGGACGTCCGGGTCTCTGGCGTACTGGTGGGTGTGGCGGATCATGCCAAAGAGCGAGCGCTCTGCGGGGACGCCATCCACGGTCCAGCGGGCGTTGAAGATCTTGTGGCGGCAGTGCTCGCTGTTGGCCTGGGCGAACATGTAGAGCTCGACGTCGGTTGGGTTGCGGCCGAGGGCGGTGAACTCGCGGAGGAGGTAGTCGATCTCGTCGGGCGCGAGCGAGAGGCCGAGCTTTAGGTTGGCTTCGTTCAGGGCGGCAGCGCCGCGGGTGAGGATGTCGATGTGGGCGAGGGGCTTTGGATGGTGTGGGGCGAAGATGCCGGTGAGGTCTTCGGGGTTCGAGAAGACGCTTTCCGTCATGCGGTCGTGGAGAATCGGGGCGAGCCTTGCGAGATCGGCTGCGCCTCCAACGACGACGACGCGGGCGCGTTCGATGCGCTCAATCTCGGTAAAGCCGGTGTTGCCCAGGATGTCAGTGGCCTTGCTGGACCAGGGAGATTGGGTGCCTTTGCGCGGGGTGATCCATAAAGCGGGGCCGGCGGGCAGGGTGTGGGCTGGGCCGAGGAGTTCGCGGAGGCGCGTGTCGTGGAGGGGGTCCTGTTGAGGTTCGAGAGATGAGGTTTGAGGCTTGAGGAGGTAGAGGAAGGCTGCGTCAACGGCATGAATGGCAGGGTCGAGTTGTTGGAGCCTCGTGAGAAGGCGTGCGGCTTCGAAGCCTGTGAGCGCGGATGGACCGGGGAGGAAGCGGACTGCGCCGGGTTGGCCATCGGTAGGGTGCGTGGGCTGGGTCGATGGCGTGCTCAGGTCGTTTGCGGCGCTCAGGATGGCGACTCCTTAGGGCGGTGGGTGCATGTTGCGCCCTGACATGAGGGTATCGCGGCCAGCCGGAGAGGCGTTTTTAGGGGCTGTGAGTCGCGGGTTGGGCGCTGATGGGGAGCAAACGTGCCGTCGCGCGATGCGTGCCGGATGGCTGGAAGTGAGGCGTCGGCACTGGGGGAAACGCTCGTGCGCGCTGCGCTGTGCGGGCGTTGTAGTTCCTTCAGAAACGCGGCTACTCGGCTTGGGAGGACCTTACCCGACCCGGCCTTTCCGGCGCGGCTCCTTCCGTACGCGCCGGAGGATCGGCTTTGCAGAGTCCAACGGGCTTCCACTGGCTCAAGGTGGTGTGGGGTTGCCCGGAAGCGTGCAAGACGAGAACCAGACCCCGTCGAACCTCTGCTCCTGTTGCGATGAGTTCCATCGGAACGCCTTCAGGAACGACCGTATCCTGGCCGTTGCGGCTTAGCTGTTTGCCGGCCGGCGTTTCAAGGCAGGTTTCGCCGGCTTCGGTGTAGAAAGCCTCGGGGCCGGAATGAATATGTGTTCGGCTTACGGCGCCTGGGCTCATGATCGCTTCCCTGAACTGGGCGGTGTACTCCTGGTTCGCTCTGACGGGTAAGGGACCAATTTGCGTGACCCGCTGGCCCTTGGAGGGCGCCGGAGGGACATCTCCTACGGTGAGCAGCCATGTTTTGCCCAAGGCATCGAGCACGGTGCCCCCGGGGCGTGACGCCGCTTGCGCACTTTCCCGGTCAGGATAGACGTCCAGCGTCCAGTACACGGGAGCTGCGGGAAGCCGGCCCAGCGGCGTGCTGGCGAGAATCCAGCAGCCTTCCACGCCCGTTCGTTCGCTTGCGGGCTTACAGCTTTCAAGCGCTGGATGTTGCGCCGCGCCACAGAGGGTGGTCAGGGTGAGAAGCGCGAGTAGCGCCAGAGTTTTGCGTTGAAACAGCAAAGCCATCGCGGAGCACCTTACAAGGACGTGCAAGGGTACTGTACTTCGGGATTGCGCCGGGAGCGGCGTCAATCGCCTACGGACGACACAGCCCTGTTAAAGGTGGGCCGCGAGGTTGCGGGTGATGTGGGTGGCGACTTCCTCGGTTTGCTTGGCGGCGTCGCTGCGAGCGCGTTGCAGGGTGTTGAGGTATTTGCGGGTGATGTCGCCGGTGATGTACTTGCCGTCGAAGACCGAGGCCTCGAAGTTGCAGATGTCCGGGCGGATGTCTTTGACGGACGCCTCGAGGTCGGCGAGATCCTGAAAGATGACGCAGTCGGCGCCGATCTCCTGGGCGAGTTCAGGGACGGTGCGTCCCGAGGCGATGAGTTCGGATTTGGCCGGCATGTCGATGCCGTAGACGTTGGGGTAGCGGACGGGCGGCGAGGTGGAGGCGACGAAGACCTTTTTGGCGCCGAGTTCGCGGGCCATGGCGATGATCTCGCGGATGGTGTTGCCGCGGACGATGGAGTCGTCGACCAGGAGGATGTTGCGGTCTTTGAACTCCTGCGGGATGGGGCTTAACTTGCGGCGGATTGACTGGCGTGCGCTGCGCCTGGCCGGGCATGATGAAGGTCCGGCCGATGTAGCGGTTCTTCATGAAGCCCTCGCGGTAGGGCTTGTTCAGCTTTTGCGCGATCTCGAGAGCCGCGGTGCGGCTCGTTTCGGGGATCGGGATGACGACGTCGATGGGCACGTCTTTCCACTCGCGCTTAATCTTTTCGGCGAGCTTGATCCCCATGTTGGTGCGCGCCTGGTAGACGGAGATGCCGTCCATGATGGAGTCAGGCCGGGCAAGGTAGACGTACTCGAAAAGGCAGGGCGCGACGGGCTGTGCGAGCTTGGACTTTTTATGGTGGAGCTTGCCTTTGATGTCGATGAAGATGGCTTCGCCGGCCTGGATGTCGCGTTCGAGGTGGAAGTCATTCACACCGAGCGCGACGCTTTCGCTGGCGACGATGTAGTCCTTGTGTTTGGTCTTGCCTTTGCCGTCGACGATGCGGCTTCCGATCACGAGGGGGCGGATGCCATGGGGGTCGCGGAACGCCAGCATGCCGATGCCGGCGATCATCGCGACCACGGCGTAGCCCCCTTTGCAGCGCTCGTGGACTTCTTCTACAGCGGCGAAGATGTCGGCGGGCTTGGGGGTCACTACCCCGCGACGGGCGAGGGCGTGGGCGAAGACGTTGAGCATGACTTCGCTGTCGGAGGTGGTGTTCAGATGGCGGCGGTCGTTCTGATAGACGTTGCCGACGATCTCCTGCACGTTGGTCAGGTTGCCGTTGTGGGCGAAGACGATGCCGTAGGGGGAGTTGACGTAGAAGGGCTGCGCTTCGGCTACGGAGGCGCAGCCTGCGGTGGGGTAGCGGACGTGGCCGATGCCCATCGTTCCCAGGAGCCGGGCCATGTTGGTGGCGTTGAAGACGTTGGTGACTAAGCCGTTCTCTTTGTGGAGGTAGAAACGGTCCTGGTAGCAGGTCGCGATGCCGGCTGCGTCCTGACCTCGATGCTGAAGCATTGAGAGCGAGTCATAGATGATCCCGCTGACCGGATGGTGTCCGAAGACGCCGACGATCCCGCACATAAACCCTCGTTCTCCGCTGGCTTCACTGCGACATGCTGGTTTGCCCGGAGCCGACATGTATAGCTTCTCATGTACGGCGGGTGCGGGCGGGCTCGTGGGCAAAGCTTTGCCTGCTGTATCGCTGCTACCGGATTTGATGAGCGTGGGGCGCTCAGGGTGCGGGCTCCCTTTGCCCGATCAGGGAGTGCCCGGTTCAGGGAGGCCGTTTGCCGCGAGGTAGAGCACGAGCGCGATGGTGCGGACATCGCGGATCTCATGGCTACGGATGAGGCGCAGGGCTTCGGCGAGCGGCATTTCGAGAACCTCGATGTCTTCGCCTTCGTGGAGGATGCCGCCGCCGGCGTGACGGCGTTGTTCCTCGCTGTACGGAGCGATGAAGTAGTGGACTTTTTCGCAGACGGCGCCGGGAGTGGAGTAGCCCTCGAAGACTTTTTCGAGCGTATTGAGCTCGATGCCAAGTTCTTCTACGGCTTCGTGGCGCGTGGTGATCGCGGGGTTGGGGTCGTCTAGAATGCCGCCGCAGCATTCGAGGAGCAGGGATTCTTCGGGGTGGCGGATGTAGACGGGCATGCGGAACTGGCGGGTGAGGAGGATGTTTCCGGTCGCTGGGCAGTAGGGCAGGAGAGCGATGGCGTCACCGCGATCGAGGAACTCGCGTTCCTGGGCGACCCACCGGCCGTTGAGTCCGCGGAAGCGGTAGCTGATGCGATGGAAGGTGGACCAGGCGGAGCCATCCTGGTGGTGGTGGAGGATTTCGAGCTCGGGAACGGTGGCGGGGGACGTCCGGGATGGCGCTGGAAGGGTGCCGGAGGGGCTGGAACTCATGTTTCCAGCGTACCGGAGGCGCCTTTCCCGGGACCGACCGGATGGGGCATTACCGAAGTGATGCATACGAAAGGGGGTGCCAGAAGGTAAAGTGGAGCCTGACCTAGACCAGTCCAACAGCTGAACGGCAGCAGGAGTTTGCATGAAAAAGGCGCTGATCACAGGCGTCACAGGGCAGGATGGCGCGTACCTGGCGGAGTTTCTGCTGGGTAAGGGCTATGAGGTGCATGGGATCAAGCGGCGAACGTCGCTGTTCAACACGGCCCGCATTGACCACATCTACGAGGATCCGCACCAGGCGCACAAGCGGTTCATTCTGCACTACGGCGACATGACGGACTCGTCGTCGCTGCTGCACATCATGCAGAAGGTGCAGCCGGATGAGGTGTACAACCTGGCTGCCCAGTCGCATGTGGCGGTGTCGTTTGAGGAGCCGGAGTACACGGCGAACTCGGATGCATTGGGTGTGCTGCGTATTCTGGAGGCGATCCGGAGCCTGGGCCTGAAGGACAAGACGCGGTTTTACCAGGCGTCGACTTCGGAGCTGTACGGCCTGGTGCAGGAGACGCCGCAGCGGGAGACGACGCCGTTCTATCCGCGGTCGCCGTACGGCGTGGCCAAGCTCTATGGGTACTGGATCACGGTGAACTACCGCGAGGCGTATGGGATGTATGCCTGCAATGGGATCCTCTTCAACCATGAGTCGCCCACCCGCGGGGAGACGTTTGTGACACGCAAGATCACGCGCGGATTGGCGCGGATCAAGGTCGGGCTGCAGCAGCAACTTTTTATGGGCAACCTGGATTCCAAGCGGGACTGGGGTCATGCGCGCGACTATGTCGAGATGCAGTGGATGATGCTGCAACAGGAAAAGCCGCAGGACTTTGTGATTGCGACGGGTGAGCAGTACTCCGTGCGGGAGTTCATTCAGCGCTGTGCGGAACGGCTGGATATGGACCTGACCTGGAGCGGCGAAGGTGTAGAGGAGAAGGCCGTGAACAGCAAGGGTGAGGTGGTGGTCGCGGTGGATCCGCGCTACTTCCGGCCGGCTGAGGTGGAGACGTTGCTTGGCGATCCGGGGAAGGCCAAGCGCGAACTGGGCTGGACGCCGAAGATCAGCTTCGATCAACTGGTTACCGAGATGGTGGACAGCGATCTCCAGGCAGCGGAACGCGACGCATTGGTTCTGCGGCACGGATACACGGCGTACAGCGTGCGGGAGAGCTAAGCGATGAGTCCCGCAGCGACGCAGAGTGAATCGGGCGCGGGGAAGCCAGGGGCGATGCCGCTGGACGCGCGCGTGTACGTCGCCGGGCACCGTGGGCTGGTAGGTTCAGCCCTGATGCGTGCCCTGGAGGCTGCGGGCTACCGGAACCTGCTGAAGCGGACGCACGCGGAGTTGGACCTTACGGACGCTGCGGGCGTTCAACGGTTCTTCGCGGAGGAGAAACCGGAGTATGTTGTGCTGGCGGCGGCCAAGGTTGGGGGCATTCTGGCCAACAACACCTATCCGGCAGACTTCATCCGCGAGAACCTCATCATCCAGATGAACGTGATCGAGGCGGCTCGGCAGGCGGAGGTCAAACGGCTGCTGTTTCTGGGGTCGTCCTGCATTTACCCGAAGATGGCGCCCCAGCCGATCCCCGAAGATGCGCTGATGACGGGGCTTCTCGAGCCGACAAACCGACCCTATGCCCTGGCGAAGATTGCCGGCATTGAGATGTGCTGGTCGTACAACCGGCAGTATGGAACGCGGTTTTTGGCGGCCATGCCAACGAACCTGTACGGTCCGGAGGACAACTTCGACCTGAAGAACTCGCACGTGCTGCCCGCGCTGCTACGGAAGGCAGCCGAGGCCAAGGTCCGGGGGGATCAGGAACTCGTGGTTTGGGGCTCGGGAACACCACGGCGCGAGTTTTTGCACGCGGATGACCTGGCCAGCGGCTGCCTGTTTCTGCTGAATCTGCCCGAGGAGCGCTACGGGCGGTTCTTGAATGAGGACGATGCTCCGCTGGTGAATATCGGTACCGGAACGGACGTTACGATCCGTGAACTGGCGGAGATTGTGCAGCGAGTGACCGGATTTGAGGGGCGGTTGGTCTTCGACGTGAGCAAACCGGATGGAACACCGCGAAAGTTGATGGATGTGGGGCGCATGCACGGGTTGGGTTGGCGTCACACCATCGAGTTGGAGGACGGCATTCGCTCGGTATACGACTCCGTGAAGAATCGCTTCTAAGCTGATCTGTTGGTGATGATGGGGCGTAACCAGCTTCGGGTTCGCTGCTCCTACCTACCGGGTGAAACGGGGAGGAGCGCGCTCCTTTGTGTCCCTGGGAACGCTCGCACTGACGCGGAGCGCCTGTAATCAGGCCTCTACAGGAGCTTGTCCTGCGCCAAAATATGCCGGGAGTGGGGACGGTTGAGACGCGTCCGCGTATAGGCTAGACCTTGGCTGCGAGTGACCGCGAAGGCAGTCTGAGCAGAGGAGGAGCTGGCATCAGCACCTTGCCCTGCCTCTCCCGATGGGTTGTTTACTGGATAGGAAGGCCTTTGGGCCGTGTCGTGGGGCGGCATGGGTCGTGGTCCAGGAAGACCTGGTTAGAGCCGACGCCGATGTGGTCGCGCAGGAAGTTCTGCGGGAAGTAGGTTAGGACGCCGTCGCTGAAACGGACGACGATGCCGTCGCTCACGATCTGGACTGATTCGATTTGCTTTTCCACGTACGATCTCCGGGGCAAGCAGATGGGTTCGTTCCTGCTGGTTCGTCGAGCAAAACCTAGTCAAGCTAAACCGTAGTGCTGGACTTCGTAACGGCACGGAAGTTGTAGAGGTCAACCAAGCCGAAAGAAGAGGGCAGGAGCGGCGCGCTTTGTGACGCTCCTGCATGGGTTGTCAGTTAGTTACGACGACCGAGATCGTGTCCGAGAGAAGGGTGTTGTTGCCGATGTCGTGACCCCAGAGCTGCAGGACGTGTGGACCGTTGGAGAGGGTTGTGGTGTCGAGGTTGTACGCGTACGGACCGCCCGTGAGACGGGTGTTGAGCAGGTCATAGCCGTCGACGATGAGGTGGGAACCCGCAGCATCAAGTGCATCGTTCACGACTCCTTGTATCACAATGGCACCCGAGACTGACTGCCCTACAGAAGGCGATGCGATCGAGATCAGGGTGGGCGTTGTGGGAATCACCGGCGCAACCGGCGCGGGTGCGGGGGCTGGATTTGGCGCGGGGGCAGGTGCGGGCGCAGGAGCTGGTGGGGGCGCAGGAGCCGGCGAAGGTGCCGGCGCAGGTGCCGGTGGCGGGGTTGGCGGCGGAGTTGGTGTTGGCGGCGGTGGCGGGGTCGGCGGCGGGGTTGGTGCTGGCGGAGCAGGCGGGCTGATCACTGGGGCGGTTACGGGAGCTGCGACCGGGGCAGCTGCAGTGCCCGAGATGCCGGCGGCCTGGTAAATTGCGACGATCGCCGGATCATTGGCCTGCCAGTAATCCACGTGCGCCATCAGGATGTCACCCTGCTTCACTTGTGCGATGAGCTGCGGCGTGGCGGCTGCGAGTTTCCCGGGGTCCGCATCGTTGACCAGAACGGCGCTGAAGGCACGCGGGTAGGAGAAGAGCACACCAGGGTCGGTGCCGACGGCGCCGAGGTCGATGAAGCTCTTGAACGGCGCGCTGTAGGCGTAGTGCAGCGGGTTGGTCTCTTCAGGAATGAAGAGGGAGTCAGGCAGTGCCGCCTGCAGTTGCTGGAAGATGGACGCGGGAAGGACGCCGCCGTTGTTGTCCACCGTAGAGTCGACGTAAAACAGCGTGGCGCCCCAGCGGTTATGCGCGTACTGCGCTTTGCGCATGAGCTCGGCGGGAATGGCTGCGCCGGTCAGGTAGACCTGCTGCGCGCCCCCGTCCGCGTTGAGCGTGAAGTGCTGCGGGCGCAGGCAGACGCCTACCTTGAGGCCGGCGTTTTTGATCGTCGCGAAGTAGGCGTCGTCGAGCTTCTGGCCGTTCCAGGGCGAGCCTGGGACGTTGACGGTGGTCTCCATCTCCGGGGCGACCTGTGCGATGGCATCGGGCTCGCAGACGTAGCTCGTGGCCTGGGGGTACTGCTCGCCTTCGATGTCCCAGGTGATGACGCCCTGGGCGTTCATCTGTTGGGAGTTGGTGACGACGCTGTTGGCTTCGCTGAGCACCTGTTGCTGGAAGGCGAGGAGGCCTGCTGGCGTGGTGGTGTCTACCGTACTCGAGTTGAAGTAGCGACGGGGGTTGGTGGGGAAGCCGGCAGGACGGCTGGCATCGCCGCCCTGGGGCGAGCTGGCAAGATACACCGTCCCAATGGCACGGCGGTCGGTCCAGTTCAGCACGTTCGGGTAGGTCGAGGCCCAACTCGAGTAGGCGTCCGCTGCGAGCGGATAGGTGGAGGTGCCGCTGGGGGCGAAACGCAGCGAGACGGTGTAGCGGTCGGTCTGACCGGGAGAGACCGGGCGATCGTTGTGCGGCTGGAAGGTTGCAATGCCGTCGGGGCTGGTTCCGCTGATCTCGGGCGAGTAGGTGACGCCACCTGTGCTCTGCGCGGGCCAGAAACCGCTGTACAAGGGCTTGCGGGCGTCAGGAGCGACTGCGATGACCTCGCCGCCACCCCAATCCGCAGTCGTGACGCTGGGGCCCGTAGTGTTGAAGGCCAGCTGCGGGTAATTTGGCTGGCCGAAGCCGTTGGGTAGCTGCGGAAAGTGCAGGACGGTGGGGAAGACTGCAGCGCCGTCGAAGATGATGCCGGAGTTGCCGTTGTTGCTGACCGTGGTGGTGATGTCCAGGTTCGTGCCGTTCTGGGCGAACTGAACGCTGATGGTGCCCCAGCTGAAGGTGTAATTCCAGGTCTGGGTCGGCGGCGTTCCAGGACTTGCCGTTGTTGACTTCGCCCCAGCCGTACTGGCCGCCGGAGAGGACGTTGCCGCTCATGTCCGTGGCCTTCAGGTGGCCGATGTAGAAGTTATCGCCGGGGTGGGCGCCTAGATCGGCGAGGGTCGTGCCGTTGTAGGAAAGCGTTTGGAGGCCATTGGCGCCGAAGCTGACCTGGAGGGGGGAGGCTGCATTGTTTTGGCAGGAGCCCTGCAGGGTAAAAAGAAAGGCGCTCGTGAGGAGCATACCCAGATACCGTCGACTTGAAGCGTGCATTGACCGTACTTTCTGTCCAGCGAGAATTGTGGGATTTGCGCCGGCAGCGAGGTGTGCCGTCGGTGTCTGTGGCCCGGACGCGGCGTGGCGGTCCGCTCCAATCATGCTTGGAATACCTCCGTGGCCTAAGGCCAGACATTGCACTGCGAAGCCCTGATGCATTGACCGCAGAAGGGCCGAGATGCAGGACGGGCCAGGCGCGGTGGGTGCTCGCGAGCGCCGGAGGTTTGGTCCGGGAGGGCAGGTGTTGCTCCCGGGGTATTGCCAGGTTTCGCAGACGGGTGCGGCTGCGGCGCATGGTGGAGCCGACTCAGGGCCGACAGGAAAGAAAAGCCGATCGGCTAGAGGGTACCGGGTGCCTCGTTTTGTAGCAAGACACCCAATTGAGTGTTACTTCAGTTTTAACGATTGGCCCAACCGTAAAGTGGGAACCGCCACTAAGGTAACGCATAGAAATCATTTTTGTCAGCCGCAGATATTGAAAGCACGGTGAAAGCAGCGAAAACATTGGGCTTTTCCCGCAGTTGGCGGGAGTGAAGACGGAGTTGCACTGACACGTGTCGACAGGAGCCGACACTCGAATACAGCTATGTTTGCGAAGATTGAAGCGTTAGACCGGAAAAACCGAAATGAAGCGTCATATTGGCATTGTCACTGCTGTACTTGTCTTTTCCTTGCATCTTTGCTCGCAGACCACCACGCTGCAGCGGCGGCCGGAGCAGCCGCAGGAGTATGTTTTAGGACCCGGCGATCAAATCGCTCTGCATGTTGCCGATATGGACGACATGCCCCAGGGCCCGCTCAAGATCGACCCCAGCGGCTTGATCGATCTTCCTCTTGTGGGACGTGTCCAGGCCGGCGGCCTGACCGTGAATCAACTGCATGACGAGATCGCTGAGAAGCTGAGCAAATACGTCCACAGCCCGGACATTACCATCAATTTGTCAGGTATGGAAAGCCGGCCCGTTTCGGTCATCGGGGAGGTTGCGAATCCGGGCATCCACCAGTTGTCTGGACCGACTCGCCTGCTGGACGTGGTTTCGCTGTCCGGCGGTTTGAAGCCGGACGCAGGGCCGAACCTCCTGGTGACCCGGGATGCGCGCTGGGGCAAGCTGGAAGGCACCGAGGTCAAGTTGGACCAGGCCACCGGCGCGACGACGACGACTGTCTCGGTGGACTCGTTGCTCAAGCTGAAGAGTCCTGACGAGAACATCCTGATGCGTCCGGGCGACGTGGTGTCGGTGCCCAAGGGTGAACTGATCTACGTGGTGGGCGACGTGAAGAAGGCGGGCGGGTTCGTTCTGTCGATGCACAGGACGATGTCGGTCACCGAGGCAGTGAGTCTTGCCGAGGGACTGGGACCGGATTCAGCGGGCGGCAGTGCCCGCATCCTGCGCCCCAACCCGAACGGTGAAGGCGACCACACGCTGATCCCTGTGAACGTGAACAAGATCTTTCAAGGCAAAGAGCCTGATATCAAGCTCTTCGCGGACGACATTCTCTTTGTGCCGCATAGCGGCTTCAAGGTGGGCTCACGTCGTGCGATTGAAGCAGCGATCGGTGTGACTACCGGGATGCTGATCTACAAGTAGCGTCAGGCACGCCCCACAAGCAGAACCGCCAGGCACACGTTGTATCTGTGCAGGCATGAGGAGACAAGATGAGAGAGCGATTCCCCCGTCGTCTCGAGCAGGGCGGAGAACAGTCAGTTCTCGCCTCGCCCGTGTTGCACCCGATGGATTTTGGCAACGAGTCTCAAGCGGAGACGATGGGCCTGCTGCAGGAGTACTTCCAGACGGTTCGTCGCTACAAGTGGACGCTGTTGGCGTTTGCTGGAGCGGGGCTGCTCCTCAGCCTGCTCTTTGGTCTGACCACGGTGCCGGTGTACCAGGCGCGCACGTCGCTCGAGTTCAGGCAGTTGAACACAGACTTCCTGAACATGCACTCCGTGAACCAGATCAACAACGACGCGGGAGCGGAGGCGGACACGAATCTTCAGACGCAGATGCGTCTGCTGGACAGCGATACCTCGCTGGGGGATACGGTAGAGCGTATTCGGCAGAGCGAGCACCCGGCATTTGTTGAGCGGGGCGACCTGCTGTCGCGCGCCGAGCGCACCTTTCACCTGGGGCATTCCGAACCCATCTCCTATGAAGCGGCCCTTGCTGATGCCGCGCGCAATGTAAAGGTAAAGCCACTGGGCGTGACGCGGCTGGTAGAGATTACCTGCGACGCGTGGTCGCCGGAGTTGGCGGCACGGTTCTGCAATGAGCTTTCGACGACGTACCAGGAGAACGACCTGGCGGCCCGCAGCTCTGAGGCCGCGAAGACCAGCACATGGCTGACCAAGCAGGTCGCCGATGTGAAGGTGCGCGCGGAAGAGACGCAGGCGAAGTTGAACGATGCCGTGGGTGGCAATGGACTGGCGCTGAACCCAAATAACAACGTGGGTGAAAGCCGGTTGCGCGCGCTGCAGGATGAGTTGGTGAAGGCGCAGGCGGACAGGATCAGCAAGGAAGCCGAGTCAGGCATGGACCGTACTGCTGCTCCGGGTACGACGCCGGAGGTGCTGGACAGCCCGGCACATCGGTCCTATGAAGCGCAGTTAGCGGATCTGCGAGGGCAGCTGGCCAAGCTGCAGCCTTCGCTGACCGAAGAGAACCCGAAGATCAAGGTGCTTCGGTCGCAGATCAAGGCGGCCGAGGACGGGATGCGGCTGGCCGAGACGACCAGCCTGACGCGGCAGAACAATGAGTTGGCTTCCGCGCGGCACCGTGAGTCGTTGTTGAATGTAACGTACAGCTCTGAGTTGGCGAAGGTCTCCAACGATCTGCAGCGGGCCGCGAAGGTAAGCCTGCTGCGCAGCGAGCTGGACTCCGAACAGCAGCTGTACCAGACGCTATTGCAGCGCGCCAAGGAAGCGGGTTTTGCCTCAGCGATGCAGGCCGCGACGATTCGCATTGTGGATCCGGCGAAGGCGCCGGAACTGCCGTTCTCGCCACGGCGCGAGGTGGCCGCAGGCATCGGGATGTTTGCCGGCGCGTTGTTTGGAACAGCCTTCGCGTTCTACCGCGAGCGGACACTGAATGTCTTCCGCAAGCCGGGCGATGTGCAGCGTTACCTGCATGTGCATGAGCTGGGAACCATCCCGGCCTTGCGTGAGTTTGCTGCGCCGCCGAAGTTAGGCCCGGTCACTCTTTCCTCCGTGTCGACCAAGCCACGTGCGCTGCTGCCCGGCACGACCAATACAACGCCTCTGGCGCATTGGAAAGACGAGTTCTCGCTTGCGGCGGAGGCTTACCGCAATACAACTCTGTCGATCCTGATCTCCGAAGCGAAGAAGGGATCGCGCACGTATGTTGTGGCTAGCCCGAATGCGGGTGAAGGCAAGACCACGGTGACGTCGAACCTTGGCGTGGCGTTGAGCAAGTCGAAGATGCGCGTCGTGCTGGTGGACGGCGATCTGCGCAAGCCGAATCTGCACAATGCCTTCGCGATGGAGAATGGCGTTGGTTTGCGCAATGTATTACGCGGCGAGTTCGACATGAAAACTGTGCCGCTGTCGACCTTTACACGCGCAACGGAGCTGCCGAACGTGAGCGTCATCTCGGCTGGCGAAGGCGAAGAAGAGTTGATGGAGCTGCTGCACTCGCCGTCATTGCCGCTGTTGCTCGATCGCTTGTCGGCCAACTTCGACATGGTATTGATCGACTCCCCGCCGACGCTGCACATGGCGGATACACGCATTCTTGCTCGCGAATCGGATGGGGTCATCCTCGTCTTCCGCGCTTCCACCACGACGCTCGATGCAGCGGCCATGGCACGCGATTTGTTTGATCGCGATGGCATACCGCTGGTGGGCACGATCCTGAACGACTTCAATCCGCAGGCAGAAGGCTGGACGAACTACTACAAGGACTACTACCGGTATCAGCGTAAAGAGAAAACAGGCAAGGCGGTCACTGCGGCATGAGCCCGACCGTAACCGAGCTTCCGGAAGATCTTGCGCCCGAGGTGTCCCCTGTCGTTGACGGGGATACTTCGACGTGGCCTCCGGTAGCAACGCTGATTCCGGAATTAGGCACCGCGGGCTCTGCGGCGGCCCAGCCTCTGAGTAAGGAGGTGACCCGCCACCTGGTGGGCGGCACCTCTGCGCTGGGTATCAGCGTAGCCGTGGAGCGTGGGGTCGGGTTGCTGGCGAACATCCTCGCCGCACGGCTGGGGGGCAAGGCGGTCTTCGGCGCGTACTCGTTCGCGATTGGCACAGCGAATCAAATTTCGATGTACGCCGCCGGCGGCATTGGCGCGACGGCAACGCGCTTTTCTGGCAAGTACCCGCGCGAGTCTGCAGGCTACTTCACTCTGCGTCGCGCGCTGATCATCGTGTCGTTGGCGTCGGCTGCACTGGCCGCTGTGGGTCTATGGTTGGGCGCGGCGCCGATTGCCCATCTTGTTGGCAAGAACAGCATGACGGGCCTGCTGCGCTGGGCGGCGCTCTCGTCGGTGGGCATCATTTTGCTGGAGTGTGCGCGCGGTTTTTTTGTGGGGCAGCGGCACCTGGGTGCGCTGCTGGTGTTGTCCCTGCTGGTAGGTCTGGGCATGGTGACGCTGCTGCCGACCATGGCCCACCGGCATGATCCGCGGGCGATGCTTGTTGTGCAAGGGGCTGTCGCCATTGCTGCGGTGGCCTGCTGCGTGATGCTGGGACGGAAGCTGGGCCTTGGACGCCAGCCATCGGGTGTGCTTGCGCTGCCGTTAGGGCCGATGCTGCGCGAGGTGTGGACCTTCGGCGGCATCCAGCTCGGCAGCCTGATTGCGAGCAATATCTCCGGCTGGTGGTTGAGTGCGGTGGTCGCGCGCAACGACACAACGCTGGTGCAGATCAGCTTTCTTACTATTGCGAATCAGCTGCGCAACATGGTCGCACTGGCGCCCGCGTTGCTTACTGAAGGCAGCTACGCGGTGATGGCTGATCCGCGGCATGAAGAAAGCCAGACGCCGCAGCGTGTGATGGCGTTGTGCAGTTATGCCTCACTGGCCTTGTCGTTGCTGCTGGCCCTGGGTGGCATGACCATTGTGCCGTGGTTGCTGGCTGTGCTCTACGGCAACGCCTACGCCGGCGCGGGCACAACGATTGCACTTGCTCTGGCAACGGCGGTGGCGCACATGGGCAATGCGCCTGCAGCGGCGCGGCTGACCATCGTGTCGTTGCGATCGACGGCAGTGATCAACACGATCTGGGCGGTGTTTGTGGCTGCTGCTGCGACGTTGCTGCTGATTCGGGGTGGCAGCGCATGGCAAGCGATGGGTGTGTATTACGTGGGGCATGTCTTCTCAGCAACGCTGGTGTTGCTCGTGTTGCAACGCAAGGACAACCTCCCCAAGGGGATGATCCCGCTCTTTGCGATGGCGATGTTGGCCGTGGCTCTTGGATCGGGCCTTGCACTGCTTCGTGCTTCTTCATCCCGACTGTTGTGGCCGACGACTGGCGGCATGTTGGCGATCTTTGCTGCTGCATTTTTGGCGCTTTGGTTTATGGGCAGGCGCCATGACTGGCTCCCTTCCCGGGACGCCGTGTTGAGTCTGCTGGCCAAGGCGCAGAGCTTTACCGCAGGGAGGCTCCGCCGTGTTTGAACTTCTTCTCATTGCGGCAGGTCTGATCGCGCTCGCAGGTGCGGTGATCGCATTTGATGGCAGCCGGGACGTGTTTCATCCCCTGGTGTTCATTGGACCCATGTTTGCGTTCCTGTATGCGTGGATGCCGTTTGAGTTGCTGCAGCACAATGCGTTCGCGCGGTTCTTCGATGACGGGCAGTTGCAGTTTGTGCAGTGGTTGAATGTGCTGGGCGTGCTGGCCTTTGTGCTGGGCTGCCTTGGCGCCGGTGTGCGCATCCGCAAGACGCGGTTTGCGCAACGGAAGCTAAGCCCGCGTGGAGCGCAGCGTCTGCTGGTCGCGGCTGCGATCATCGGCGGACTGGGGCTGTTGTGCTGGGGCATCACGATTCACAATGTGGGCGGGTTTACGCAGGCGTTCGGCACCTCCTATGCCGGTGGCTGGGATGACAACGGGTACGTTCGCGACGGCAGCCTGCTGCTGCTGGTTGGCGTGATGATGGCCGTGACGTCGTTGTCCTCGGGTGGACCTCGCGTGATGGGCGTTTCGCTGCTGCTCGCGTTTGCGTTGCCATGGACGGCGAGTGCACTGCTCATGGGCCGACGCGGACCGACGTTTGGACTGATTGTTGTGCTGATGATGAGCTGGTATTTCAACAAGGGCAAGCGTCCGCCGCTGTTCACCTTTGGACTGGGTGGGCTGGCGCTGGGCTGGCTGGTTCTGTTCCTCGTGACGAATCGGCAGAATCTGTACATCGGCTCGGACTTCAACATGAAGACCGATGTGAGCACGATGGTCGACAAGGCCGACACGGGCAATGAGTTTATCTATGGCTCCGGGACGGTGCTTGCGACGCAGCAGCGGGATCACTACTTCTGGATGCGACGCTACCTGGCGCAGGTGATGGTGCGGCCGATCCCTAGTTCGATCTGGCCGACGAAGTACGAAGACTTCGGTGTGCCCGAGCTGCTGCATAACGCGGGCACGGGTGAGGGGTTTGCGGATGCGCTGGGGTGGAAGGGCGCGCCGGGCTCAGCGCCGGGCATCGTGGCCGATTTGTGGGTGGAGGTGTGGTGGTTCGCCATCCTCATCATGGCTGTGCTGGGCTGGACATACGGCAGGGTATGGCGCAATGCGGTGACGCGCGGCGGTGTGTGGACGCTGCAGTACATCGTGATCTCCGCGCTCTCCATTTACCTGGTGATGCAGACAATGGAAGCGGTGATCTTTCGCACGTTGCTGCTCAGCGTGCCGTGCTGGATCGCGTACCGACAGGTGGAAAAGCGTATGCGCATCCGGTCAAGCCGTCGGCTGTTTATGCCTCGGGCGGCAGCGTATGCGCGACGCGCGCAGGCCCGCCGTCCGGCACTTGCGCAGGGTCTGCGAGAGGTTCCCCATGCGTAACCAGCCGGCAGAGCGATGCCACGTGGCCGTGATCTGGATCGACTGGTACCCGTACCATGTCGCACGCTTTCGCGGTTTGAACTCGGCGCCCTCGTTGCGTGGCCGGGCAGTGGGCATTGAGCTTGTGGGCGGTGTGGGCGTGCACAAGGGGCTGAAGTTTCGCGAAGAGCTTCCACGGGACCTCAACGTGCAAACCCTGATGCCGGGAACGAGCTGGTCGGAAGCAAACAAGGTTGAGCTGGCGCGCCGGTTGTGGCAGCGGCTGAATGAACTCGACCCTGAGGTAGTGCTGGTACCGGGGTACTACACGTTGCCGGCTATTGCTGCAGCGTCCTGGGCGCGGATGCATGGGCGTCGCAGTGTGTTGATGACGGAAAGCACCGCAGGAGATCATCGCCGGACCTGGTGGAAGGAACTGCCTAAGCGGCTCGCGTTGCGCGCACTGTTTGGATGGGCCGTGACGGGCGGCAAAGCGCACGTAGCGTACCTCCGTCAACTTGGGTTCCCGGCAGACCGCATTCTGGGCTGCTATGACGTGGTCGATAACGACATGTTCGGCGCAGGTGCGCGGGCCTTGCGTCAGGATGGCGAATCCGCTCCGGCACCTTCGCCGTTCTTCTTGTATGTGGGCAGGCTTGCGGAAGAGAAGAACGTGGCTGGCTTGCTCCGCAGTTGGAGCGCGTACCGCGAGCAGGGTGGAACGTGGCCCCTGGTGCTGTGTGGTGATGGTCCTGAGCGCGCTGCGTTGCAAGGGCTGGCGGCTTCTTCTGCCTACGTGGCCGACGTGTACTTCCCGGGCTTGAAGAGCTCGCGGGAGTTGCTGCCGTTCTATGCACACGCGGGTTGCTTTGTGTTGCCGAGCACCCGTGAACCGTGGGGCCTGGTTGTGAATGAGGCGATGGCTGCTGAGTTGCCGGTGCTTGTGTCCCAGCGCTGTGGCTGCAGTGTGGACCTGGTGCATGAGGGCGAGAACGGCTTCACCTTTGATCCGCAGGACGGCCCGTCGTTGACACGGATGCTGGCTGCGATGGAGGGGAGGACTGAGGCACAGCGTATCGCGATGGGCAAGGTATCCGCGGAGATCATCAGCCAGTACTCACCGGCGAGCTTCGGTGATGCCATTGCGAGAATCGTGCGGACGGCCACGCTCGATACGGACGTGCATCTGTTGGCGGAGGGTGCGCAGTAATGGCGACCGCCCCAATGTCCGATGTTGCTTCTGCGACGATGCGCCCTGTTGCCTCGCAGCCGGGTCGTCGGTGGCTGCATGTGGTCTCGCATACTGACCCGCGTTATGGTGGCCTGAGTTCGGCTGTGCCTTCGTTGGCTGGTTCATTGGCTGCGCGGCATGGGCTTGAGATTTCGCTTGCGGCCTTCTGTCTTCCCGGAGAAGAGTACAAGCCGGCGCAGAGCCTCGAGGGCCAGATCACGTTTTGGCCAATGTCGCGCGCCGCGTGGATGTTTGACCGCAAGTTGAAGTCGAAGTTCGCCGCGGCAGTGCGCGAGGCGGACGGCGTGCACATCCATGGCCTGTGGGAAGAGAGCACAGCTGTGGCGTGCAAGGTCGCACGCACGCTGGGCAAGCCGTATGTGCTGTCGGCGCACGGCATGTTGGAGCCATGGGCGCTTGCGACGAAGAAGCTGAAAAAGCGGGTGTATGCGGCGCTTGTTGAACGGGGCAATGTTGCCGGTGCCGCCTGCCTGCATGCGTTGACCGCTGCGGAAGCAGAGCAGTACCGCGACTTCGGCGCGACCTGCCCGATTGCCGTGATCCCAAACGCGGTGGACTTGCCGGAGGACGCGCATCCTGAGCTGTTTTTTACGCGCTACCCTGAACTGCGCGGCAAGCGGATTGTGTTGTTTCTGTCACGATTGCACCCGAAGAAAGGTCTGGATCTGCTGGTGGAAGCATGGGCTCGTGTGGGCAGGCGGCATCCTGAGGCGCAGCTGGTGATTGCCGGTCCCGACAGTGAAGGCATGCAGGCCAAACTGACGGCGCAAGCGGTTGCCGCAGGCGTGGACGATCGCATCACCTTCACCGGCATGCTGACGGGGTCCATGAAGTGGAGTGCGCTGGATGCGGCCGAGTGCTATGCCCTGCCCTCGTACTCCGAGGGCCTGAGCATGGCGCTGCTGGAGGCGATGGGTATCGGTTTGCCCGTGATCGCGACGCGGGCTTGCAACATGCCTGAAATTACAGAAGCGAATGCCGGTTGGGAGATCGACGCGACGATTGAGGCGCTAACGTCGGCTTTAGGCGATTTGCTGGACCACGCACCTGAGCAACACTGGGTGAAAGGCCGCAACGGAGCAAGTTTGATTGCTGACAGGTACAGCCCTGCGCGGGTGGCTCGGCAGACTGCCGAGGTTTATGCCTTTGTTCTCGGTGGCTCGACGCCGGAGAACACACTACACGTTCCGGGAGGTGCGCGATGAGTCTTGTACAGCTCGAGCGGTATGACAACTCCTGGTACAACCCCGGTGGCTCGTTTGCCAAGCGCGCCTTGTGGTTGCTCCTTGCCCAGCCGATCTTTGCGTCGGCTTGGGTATCGAACTCCTTGCGCTCCCGACTGCTGCGTGCGTTCGGTGCGCGGGTGGGCCAGGGCGTCGTGATCAAGCCGAAGGTTGAGGTGAAGTATCCATGGCACCTGGAGCTTGGGGATCACTGCTGGATTGGTGAGCGGGTGTGGATAGACAACCTGACCACGGTGCGCATTGGAGCGAACTGCTGTGTGTCGCAGGGCGCATATTTGTGCACGGGCAATCATGACTGGAGCGAGCCTGGCTTTGGCTTGATGATTGCGCCCATTCAGCTTTGTGAGGGCTCATGGGCTGGCGCGAAGAGCGTGCTCACACCGGGGAGTGTGCTGGGCTGCTATGCGGTGGCCGCGGCTGGTTCCGTGATCACGGGCAATGTGCCTGACTTTCAAATTTATGCGGGAAATCCCGCCCACTTCGTCAAGACGCGCAAGATCCGTTCCGTAGCAACGGCAGCGCATGCGGAGGTTCGCTAGATGCGCATGCTGTTCATCAACCAGTTTTTCTGGCCAGACTCTGCGGCGACGAGCCAGCAGCTTACGGACCTTGTCGTCGAGCCTGGCAGCACGTGGGGTTGAGGTTGAAGTGTTGTGCGGCGAATGCGGGCTATGCAGGCGCTGCAAGCGCCGCGCTCAATGCGGGTTCGAGCGCGCCGAGGGCCACGGTCTATCGAGTGAAAGCGGGCGCCTTTACCCGTGGCAAATTTGCGCGAGTGTTTTCTTACCTCTCGTTTTATGCCTCGGCATTTGCGCGCGGATTGACCTTGCGGAAGCCGGATGTGGTCGTCTCGATGACTACGCCTCCTTTGATCTCGTTGCTTGGCACGTGCATTCAAATGTTGCGGGGGTCACGGCACTTCATCTGGGAGCAGGACGTGTACCCAGACATTGCCGTGGATCTCGAGCACATTCGCAAAGGTGGATTGTTGGACCGTGTCACAGGGATGTTGGCCGACTTCTCGCGCAGACGTGCGGATGGCGTGATTGCGCTGGGTGAGTGCATGCGGGATCGGCTGATCAGCCGCGGTGTTCCGGCCGACAAGATCTTATGTCGCCGAGCATTGGGCGAACAGTGCGAACATCACGCCGATGCCGCGGCCGGGGAACCCTGAGGAGCTGGTGCTGTTGTACTCCGGCAATCTGGGGCTCGCACATGATCTGGATACGTTGCTGGGTACCGTGCTCGCGCTCAAGGATGACCCGCGCTTTCGCTTCCTGTTTGTCGGGACTGGTGGACGCCGCAAAGAGCTGACGGAGTTCTGCGAGGCAAACAGAATTCACACGGTAGAGATGCGGCCGTTCGTGGCGCGGGACAAACTGAGTGAAGGTCTGGCTGCCGGTGATATTGGACTGGTCACGCAGCAGGAGAGCGCGTGTGGCTCCGTGGTGCCGAGCAAGGTGTATGGCATCCTTGCGGCCGGAAGACCGCTATTGTTTATAGGCCCTGCCTCTGCAACCCCTGCACGCATCATCCGCCGCCACGGTTGCGGATGGCACTTTGAGTGTGGGGACGTAGAGGGCGTTCAGCGAACGCTGAACTATCTGGCGGAGAACCGTTTCGTTGTAACCGAAGCCGGTCAGCGTGCCCGCCAGGCACTACTTGAATTTTATGATCTGCCGCAAAGTGTCGACCGTATTGGCGACATTCTTGGCGCCGCTCCGCGTACCGGGCAACAGACCCGGACGGGAGCGGAGCTGCCCTCACCTGGAGCATGTACGTGCGCTTCCGAACTGAACTTTTTGAGCGAAAGCCAAAGAGAGGCCGTCAATGTACGTTCTTCTAGCTTTGGGTACGATCTCGTTTCTGGTTTGTTTTGCTCTGACTCCCGTTTGCCGCGACCTGTTTTTGAAATGGGGCCTGGTCGATGTGCCGGATGGGGGACGCAAGGCGCATCAGCGCGCCGTACCTCGCATGGGTGGTTTGCCCATTGTGTTGTCCTGCGTAGTTGCCTTTGCGTTCTTGTACTTCTTTCATAGCCGCCGGGTATATGTGCAGCATGATGAGGTGATCAAAGGTGTGCTGCCGGCCGCGGGAGTGATGTTCCTGGTGGGCTTCCTGGATGACGTGATGGGACTGCGTCCGTTGCAGAAGCTGCTGGGACAGGTGCTTGCTGCGTCGGTCGCCGTGTTTCTGGGCGTGCACCTGAATCTCCACCACCTGTCATCGCCGATGTCGATGATCCTGAGCGTGGTGTGGCTGATCTGCTGCACGAACGCAGTGAACCTGATCGACGGCATGGATGGGTTGGCGACCGGTGTGAGCTTGCTCGCGACGATGACGGTGCTCTGCATCGCGTTGATGTATGGCCACTATGGCCTGGCCCTGGTGACGGCACCACTCGCGGGAGCGCTGCTGGCGTTTCTGCGCTATAACTTCAGCCCGGCGTCGGTGTTTCTGGGCGACTGCGGAAGTTTGACGATTGGCTTTCTGCTTGGCTGCTTTGGGTTGGTGTGGTCGCAGCAAGCGCACAGTGTGGTGGGCCTGGCTGCGCCGTTGATGGCTTTGGCACTGCCCCTTACCGATGTGGGCCTGGCGATTGGGCGACGCTTCTTGCGCAATGTGCCGATCTTTCAGGGGGATCGCGGACATATTCATCACCGCGTGCTGGACATGGGTTTCTCCACGCGGCATACGGCGCTGATTCTGTATGGTGCCTGCTGTGCGTTCGCCTCGCTGGCGGTGCTGGCTACGGTCAGCAACAAGGCACTGCCGTTCCTGGTACTTCTGCTGATTCTGGTGGTGTTAGGTATCAGCCGGTTAGGGTACACGGAGTTCATCGCCGTTGCGCGAGAGGCGCTCACGATCCGGACGATTCGCAGTGCGATTCGAGGGACGATCTGCGTCGAAGACTTCTACCTAGCGTTGCAGTCGGCGCACTCGCTTGATGCGTGCTGGGATGTGCTGCGGACCGCTTGCCGCGATCTGCACTTTGCTTCCGCTGAGTTGGAGATCCAGGGGCGGCGCTTCACTGAGACGTTCTTCGACTGTGATCCGGGCACGGCTTCGTTTGGGATTGAACTGCGACTGGGTGAGGGAAGCACGCTCTACTTAACGCGGATCTCTGAGGAGAGTGCGCCGCGCATCACGATGAATGTCTTGCATCGGCTGCAGTCGACGATGCGTGTGCGCATTGAGGAGTTGGCGACGGTGAACACGGGCGTGACGAGCGCTGCTTGATCACCTGGTCTCGCCGGTGAGCGAGACCAGGTGCGCCCGGACGATGAACCGCTTGGGCGCGGCTCCGATGAAATCGAAGGGGTAGCAGGTGATCAAGGTCATCTCAGGGCGGTTGCCGATGTCGAGCACGTCGACGTTCTCCGGCGTCACGATCGTGGTGGAATCCACCACGTAGTCGTACGTCTGTCCTGGGGTGATGACCCGCATGGTCATGCCGGAGTGCACTCGCCGCAGCGGGCGGAAGTAGGTATCGCGGTGACCAGCGAGGACCAGGTTGCCGAGACCGCCGGGGACGCCAGTGCCCTTCATACGGCCGACACCACGGCGCAGTGAATCAGGATCGTAATCATTGAGGATGGGAACCTGCAGGCCGAGCGCTGGGACGTCCAGCCGTCCGATCACGCCCTCGTAGCTGGATAAGTCAGGGCTGGAGGATGCGCCGTCTTGGCCACCCGGGCTTCCGCTTTTGGCTTGCGTCTGGACGGAAGGCTGGCCGCGGAGGCTCCCGGCCGCCTCTTGTGCATGACCAGCTTCTACCCGTGTCGCGATCAGTGCAGCAACGCAGAGAAGGCCTGCGCACCAGGCGCAGACCTCCAGGCCAAACAAGTTGGATCTTCTGCCAGACATCATCCACGCCATGCAAGACGGCGAAGGCCCAGCATGGCAGCCATCATCAGCGAGACGAGCGCACCCAACCAGACGAGCGGAAGTGCACTGGCGGTATGGGGAAGAGCTGTTACGCCTGCCGGACGGGTATGTGTCCGGGCGGGTGGTGGTGGCGGAACGTCATTTTGTGCGACCTGCGCGGGATGCGACCGGTGAGCGGGGCGCGTTTTGGCGCTCGCGACGGACGTGCTGCTGGCCGAGGACGAGTCGGTTGAGGCGCCCGGGGCAGGGGACGGATCAGCCTGGGCTGTCTGTACCGGGGTTGCGGCAGCCGCTGCAGGTGCCTGGTATTTGGTCGCGGCTATGCCGGTCGGCTTGGTGTCACCGGGTCCGACGCGGGCAGGCTCGAGCATCCAGAGGGTGATCATCTCCATGTCTTTCGGGCTCATCTTGGGAGCCTCAACACGGTTCTCGGAGGCGGGGTCGATGGCCATCACGCGGGCATCGTTGGCCTGTGCGATGGAGACGGCATCGGCCTTGGGATAAACGAACTCCACGGCCAGACCACCCGGGAAGGCAAAGCCTTTGAGCGCCGCCTTGCCCTTGGGGCCGCCGCCGTACAGGATTGGCCCAACGGGCGAATTCGCCATGGTTGAGGCTGGGATCGCGATGAAGGTCGACTCGACGCGATTGCCACGCCCGGCTACCTGCAGAATCACGCGATCGCTGAGGTGATCGAGGACGCGGATCGTGTAGCTACCGGGCTGGAGCGTCGTGTTCGGGACCTCAGTCTTCTGCGTGACCTGAAACTGCTCAGGCGAGGCAGCCACGAGGGGATCATCGAGAACCGGTGCCGCAAAGGCGGCCGGGGTCAGCAGCAAAACAGAACCAACAAGAAGAGTGCGAACGTTCATCCTTTTCCCTCCATCAGCGTCGTACGTTTGGGGATAGCTGCCTCAGGTGAGATGGGAGAACTTACACTCACGTGCAAGATGTTGCCCATGGCCGACAGAGGTTACCGACGACGGAGGATAGGTCAGGCCATATCGCATCCGCAAATTTGAAACATCCTGGTCCTCGGATGGCGGGGCTTAGATGTCGCGCAGCAGTTCAGACAGGCTGAGGTTGAAGCCCAGGGCGAGCACTTCAAGCATGGGAAGGGAGATGGATTTGCGGCCACGCTCTACGTCAGAGATAAAGGTTCGGTCGATGCCAAACTCTACGGCCATGCGCAGCTGTGTCATATTGCGTTCACGGCGGAGTTCGCGAAGCCGGACACCGAACCGACTGCTCACGTCACGAGGCAGATAGAAGTTCTCCGGCCTGCGACTAGCGGCACTGTTAAGGGATCGTTGTACGACGAATGGTGAGGCGGATGTCTGGATGTGGGCCTGCATGATCTGCTCCTGGAAACGCGTGATCACCGGACCAGGTGCAGTTCCCTTGGGAACCTAACCCGGCAGAGTGCCGTGCAAAACACACCTAAGAGTTACGTTTGGTTGCGACTTCCGGATGGCTCTCGCCTTCCGGCCGTCACAGCTCAAAGCATCCCATTCACCTTGCAGTTACACGACAACTGGACGCGTTTTGTCGTCTGTCGCCGCCTTCTGCCGCCTGTCGATAGCTCCTAGCCATAGAGGTAACATTTGCAAAGTAACTTATGGCTAACCGTGAGATTGCTGGCCAAGTTACCAAGGTTCAGCACCTATGTTGCCAATTCACTCCGCTTCCGAGTTAGACGCTCAGCCTAGCAGGGAAGCGCCGAGGCTGCATGTGATCTTTGGTTTACCCTTTCGGATAGTCGCCGCGATCTGGCAGGTTGACGCCGGAAAGCGTGGCGCAGGCGGTGAGCAACTGGTCCTGAGCCACGGCATTCCTCGTTCCGGAGAGAGCTGACCTCGGAGCCTGGTGATAGAAGTACCCGCCGCTGACGGTGGCCTCGGGGTCCTCACTCACGGCGAGCCACACCTGGGTGCGGTGGCCCTGGTCAAGATCGTCGGTGGCGCCCGGACCGCCCATCTTTGTGGCGACCCAGCCAGGCTCGAGGGCATTGGAGAGGACATTGGGCCAGAGGCGGGCGACGGCGAAGGCCAGCAGGATGTCGTGCAGCTTGGAGTCAGAGTAAGCCTGGGTTCCGCGCCAGGGGCGGTGCTCCCAGGTGAGGTCCTGCAGGGAGAGGTCGCCGCTCCTGTGGAGACCGGAGCTGAGGTAAACCAGGCGTTTGGGCCTGTGCATCAGGGCGGTAAGGATGTAGGGAGCCAGGGTGTTGACGGCGAAGACATGCGGCAGGCCGTCTTCTGTCGTGAGGCGACGTGGCTCCTGGTAGCCGACAGCGGCGTTGTGGATGACCGCGTCCATGGCGCCGAGCAGATTGACCTGGTCGGCTACGGAGCGTGTCTGGGCAATGCTGGAGAGGTCGCCTGTGACTACGGCTTCAGCCTGGGGGACGGCGGCGTGGGCGGCTTCGGCGCGCTGCGCGTTGCGCGCGTGGAGGATGACGCTGTGGCCCTGTTCGACGAGTAGCTGAGCGGCCATGAGACCGAGGCCGTCAGCGGAGCCGGTGATGAAGACGCGAGACATGACGTCTTGGATGTCGCGGCTCCGTTTTGGCTGCAGTATTCGTTCGGGTGCGTCCCCCCGGCCCGGGAAGGCTCGGACCCGGGGGACGCAGTTTCCTAGCGGGCGAGGTCCGCAGCCTTCGCCTGCGCTCCGGTAACTTCCACGGTGCCGTTCAGTGGGAGTGAGGCTACCGAGTCGCCCACCGAGACGGTGAATCGGCCTGGGTCGATGGTCCAACTATGCTTTTGGGGGTTGTACCAGGCGAAGGCGCGCGCATCCAGCGGGACGGAGACGTGCTTTGTCTGGCCGGGACCGACCTCTACGCGCTCGAAGCCCTTTAACTCGTGCGCCGGGCGAGGGACTTTGGCATGGGGCTCGGAGACGTAGACCTGGGCTGCCTCTGCTCCGGGCCGTTGACCGGTGTTGGTGACGTCGAAGTCCGCGGTGGCGAGGGTACCGCCGGAGCCCGGTGTGACCTTGAGGTTAGCGAAGGTGAAGGTGGTGTAGGAGAGGCCGAAGCCGAAGGGGAAGAGCGGCTTGGTCCCAGCCTTCTCATAGCCGCGATAGCCGACGAAGATGCCTTCCTTGTACTGCACCTGGATGCCGTCGTCCTGCGGGTAGTAGTTGTTCCAGGTGGGGTTGTCCTCGGCGCGGCGTTCCCAGGTGATGGGGGTGTGGCCCGAGGGATTGCGGTCGCCGAAGAGCACCTCGGCGAGCGCCTGGCCGCCGGCCTGACCGCCGTACCACTGCTCGATCAAGGCGGGCGTCCGGTCGAGCCATTTGGACGTGTCGACGGCACCGCCAGAGGTCACGGCGACGATGGTTTTGGGGTTGGCAGCCTCCATTGCGCGAATGAGGGCGTCCTGGCCGAAGGGGAGGTCGTAAGGTGCGGTCGCCGCCTTCGCTTTCGGTGTTAACGTCGCGATTGTTGTAGAAGCCGGCCGCGACGAGGACGATGTCTGCGTGGGCGGCCATCTCCTTCGCGCGCTGGTTCACCACGGAGTTCTCCGGAGTGATGGCGCAGCGCAGGCGACCGCCGATCAGGCCTTTCTGCCATGACTCGACCACCACCTTATGCATACCGGGCGTGAGCGGCAGCGTGAGGTGCGGCTCAAAGGCGCGAAGGTACTTCCAGTTGTCGATGACCAGATGGCCGTCGATCAGGACGCGGTTGCCGTTGCCTTCACCTCCACCGGCGAGTGCGATGAGGTAGTTGCCCTGGGACGGCGCGTTGAAGTACCCGGTAAAGCGGTGGGAAATAGCCGCGGGTGGCTTTTCAAACAAGGCCATCAGGTCATCAAGGCTGCCGGAGATCGCATCCCAACCGACGCCTGTGGCGTTGATGTGGAGGGGGTTGGTCTGCTTCAGCGGGGATCCATTGAGGTTCTGGTTGTCGAAGATCTCCTCGGTGAGGCCAGGTTTGCCGCCACTCTCTGCCGTCATGAAGTTGGTGTGGCCGGCAAGGTCGGACAGCGTCGGAAGGCCCGGATCGTAGAGGACAGTGACGCCGGGAGCTGCCGTGGACAGGCCTTCAATCGGGCTGATCTGGTGGAATGGCACCACACCCGCGCTGCCGCCGCCTACGGCTGTGCCCGGATAGGCATTAGGGCCTACGACCAGGATTGTCTTGATCCCTGTCTTGTTCAGCGGCAGCAGGTTGTTGTCGTTCTTGAGGAGGGTGATGGACTCGCGCGCGGATTCGAGGGCGATTGTGTTGTTCTGCGAGTCGTACAGCGGGACCGCCAGGATCGCGCTGCGGGCGATCGAGCCAGCCGAACATCTCAGCAGTGGTAAGGATGTGGCGGATCTTCTCGTCAATGGTGGCTTCTGTTACCTTGCCGGACTGAACCGCCGGGCAGCAGGTTCTTGCGGTTCATGAATTTGCCGGTCGGCATCTCGAGGTCGAGGCCGCCATTGGCTGCCGCAACGCCGTCGTAGGTGGCGTCCCAGTCGGACATGAGCGTGCCAGGAAATTGCCAGTCCCCGCGCACGATGTCGGTGTTGATCACGCTGTTCTGTGTGGCGTGCTGGCCGTTGAAGAGGTTGTAGCTGTCCATGATCGCGCCGACGTGGCCCTTCTTGACCGCGGCTTCAAAGGGGACGAGGTAGATCTCGTGCAGTGTGCGCTCGTCCATCACCGTGTCCGAGTCATGGCGGAGGTACTCTGAGTTGTTGCCGATGTAGTGCTTTACGGTGGCGCTGACGCCCTGCTGCTGCATGCCCGTGATGTAGCCTGCGTCCATCTCGCCGGCGAGGAAAGGGTCTTCGCCGAAGTATTCGAAGTTGCGGCCGTTGCGCGGCGAGCGGTAGATGTTGGTGCCGGGGCCGAGCATGTACATGATGCCGCGTGCGCGTGCATCGCGACCGATCCCGCCCCCGATCCTGGAGGCGAGATCACGATCCCACGAGGCGGCAAGCCCGATGCCTTCGGAGTAGGTGGTCGAAGGAAGGCCGGCGTTGGAGCGCACGCCGTAGGGGCCGTCGGACATCTCCAGTGCGGGGAGTTGGAGGTCCGGCATGGCGCGGACCGCGAAGCCGGTACCGCCGATGTAGTCGATTTTCTCTTCGAGCGTCATCTTGTGGATGATCTCGTCGATGTGTTGCTGCTCGGCGGGAGTGACTGCGTGGGGAGCCTGCGCGCAAACGGTGGCGGCCAGGGCGAAGGCTGTGCAGGGAGCCAGAGCGTGGCGGAAGAGACGAGTGGCGAAACGAGGCTGCCGCGCCCCAGAGCGATTGCGTGTGCGCAAATTCATATAGCCGTGATCCTTTGGTTCTGAATGAACCCGGCAAGTATCGTGCCACGCCGAAGACAGAAAAGGCGAGGACAGAACAGAACGAGGCGAAAGAAGGGTCTGTTTAAGCGATTGTTTGAGGAGTGGGGGACGGGGGCGTTGATGGGGGGCGATCCCGTTTGCGCGGTGCGGCAGCCGGGGCTTTGGCGCCGAAGCTGCCCGGGTTCAGCTTGCCCGTTGATTCGCGGACCATCAGTTCGGGTTCGATCTTGACGACGCTCTCCGTGTGTTCGCCGCGGATCTTCTTGAGCAGCATGGTTGCGGCGGTGGCGCCCATCTGCGTCAGAGGCTGGCGAATGGTCGTAAGGCTGGGCACGAAGTAGGAAGCAACGGTAAGGTCATCGAAGCCAATGACCGAGACATCGTTGGGGACGCTGAGACCGCCGTCGTGCAGGGCGCGAATGGCGCCAATCGCAGAGATGTCGTTGAAGCAGACCACGGCGGAGAAGTCGCGGCGTCGCATGAGCATGTGCTGGATGCCGGGGTAGCCGAGTTCCGGGTCGTTGAGCGACTCTTCGAGGCGGATCACATGGCTGTCCGGCATGGGGAGTTTCAGCAGGCGAGCCACCCGGACGAGCGAGCGCCAACGGCTCGCCGTATCGGAGCTCAGGCCGGGGCCGCGCATGAAGAGGATCTTGCGGTGGCCCTCGCGGACCAGGTGTCCCAGCGCGAGTTCCGCTGCCCGGTCATGATCGAGCACGATATTGCTGACGCCGGGCAGCGACTTGTGACCGGCCACCGTGACGGTCGGGCTGGCACTGGCGGCTTCGATGTGGCTGTCGATGGCGAGAATGCCTTCGACGCCGCGCTGCTGCAAGAGGCGCGGGTACTCATCGACAAGGTCTTTGCGATGGCGGTGGTGGGCGGTGAAAAAGAAGTAGCCCTCGCGCATGAAGACGTCCGCGGCGCCGGCGAGCACCTGGGCGTGGTAGCCCTCACCGAGCACGGGGAGGAGGACGCCGATGGTCTGCGAGCGCTTGCCCTGGAGAAGCCGAGCGACCATGGAGGGTTGGTAGTTGAACTCACGCGCGGCGGCGCGCACGCGTTCGCGGGTGGCCTCCGGAATGGAGCGATTGGGCGCGTTGTTGAGGACGAAGGAGACGGTTGCGGGGCTCAGGTCCAGGTGCTCCGCCAGCATCTTCAGGCTGACGGGCCCGCCCTGCTTTGGTGCGGATCGCGGCATGGGAGTTGCGGTGAGTATAGAGCAGGAAGGCTCGTCGCAAGACGTTACTTCGGTTCACCCGGCGCAGGGATATGGTGAATGACGGGGAGCTCCGCCGCGCGGAATTTCCATTGCCTTCCCAAGGGCTGCCTGCTAGTGTGAAAGTTGTCCACCCTTTTTGCAGAAACAGCCTTCGCCGAGTGCCCGAGCGTGTTCAGCGCTGAGGGTTCAGTGCGAGGGCATAGCCGTATCTCCGAGCTCCCAGGCTTGCAGTTGGCTTGAGCTCTGCGCTCGACGCTGGAGGTGTTTGCATGGTGCACCCAAGGGCTCGCAATGTATTCGCTGGAATGTTTGCCGCGCCTCTGCTCCTGGGCGCGGCTGTTCCCGGTTTCGCGCAGCAGACACTTGGCGGCATTACGGGGACAGTGACCGATGCGAGCGGTGCCGTCGTGCCGAATGTCACCGTCACGGCGGTGGATCAGGGAACGAAACTAACTCGCGCGACGACCACGTCGGGCGGTGGAAGTTATTCGCTGGTGAATCTGCCGATTGGGAGCTATACCGTCACGTTTGCGCGGGAGGGTTATACGGCTGAGCGCGTGCCCGGCATCGTGGTGCAGGCGGACCGCACAGTCACGCTCGCGGGCAGCCTGCAGGTAGGTGCGGTGAGCACGGCCGTGACGGTTGAGGCGGACCCGCTGATGAACTCGGCCGATACGACGAATGGGTACATCCTGGATCGCGCGCAGATCCAGTCCGTCCCGCTGCCAACGGGGAGCTTTACTGGGCTGGCGATCCTGTCGCCGGGGGTAAATGCGGAGTTGCCGGGCGGGACCGGGGTGAACTCGGGGCTGGGCAATCTGCCGATCTGGGCGAATGGGCAGCGGGATACGAGCAATGCGTTTCTGCTGAACGGCGTGGATGGCAGCAACCTGTTCAACGGCAAGAGTACGAGCCAGGTGGAAAGCTCGCGCGTGGTGAACAACACGGGCGTGGGCAATGCGGGGATCGGCGGCACGGAGTTGAGTGCGTCGTCGGTGTATCTGTCCATCGGCAATGCGATTCCCACGCCGGCTCCGGAGACGATTGAGGAAGTGCGCGTTAACGCGAGTATGTATGACGCGCAGCAGGGATCGAACTCTGGCGCGCATGTGGATCTGAGCACGCGGGCGGGCACGAATGCGCTGCATGGGTCGGTGTATGGGAACCGTGAGTCGAATTGGTTAAATGCGGCGCCGTTCTTTTTTAAGAAAGACTCTGGGGTGCCTGAGAGCGCAAGGAATCCGGGGATCCATCGGTACACGGCAGGAGTTACGGCAGGTGGGCCGATTCTGAAGGACAAGCTGTTTGCGTATCTTGCGTATGAGCATCTGCACGTGGCGGATGAGGAGACCGGCGACACGGAGATCGCGGTACCGACTGGGTTGAGCAATGACCGCAGTCCGGCGGCCTTGGCTGCGCTCGTGAACAGCGGTTGGTCTGGGCCGCTGGGTGAGAACGGGCTTACGGCGACGGCTGACGATTGGACGGCGAATCCTGTAGGGCTGGCGCTGTTCCAGGCGAAGCTGCCGAACGGGCAGTACCTGATCCCGAATGACAACGGGCATGCGCCGGACTTCTATTCGCCGGCGAACGCGTTTGAGAAGGGGACAGCGTACTTCATCGGCGATCGTGCGGTGGCGAATCTGGACTACAACCCCAGCGGCAAAGATCAGATTTCGTTGAAGTACTTCTATCAACATGATCCCAACAGCACGCCGTATGCGCTGTCGAGTGTGCCTGGATTTACGGAGCGGCTGGATGCGGGCGCGCATGTGTTCTCGATCAACAACGTGCAGACGCTGCGGTCGAACCTGAGTGTGACAGAGACGGTGGGGTTCATTCGCGAGAAGGCGTATAGCACCAACGATCAGTTGTGGTCGCCGGGGCAGGCGGGAACGCCCATAGCAGCGATGTCGCCTGCGTTTGGGAGCTACTTCTCGGGCTTCACGATTGTGGATGCGTTGGGTTCGTCGACGCCGAGCTGGGCTCGGATCGCAGGCGCTGAACATTGGGCCGAGTGCCGCCTCGCAGAGCGCGTACACGGGCGTGTTTCAGAACCGCATCATGCCATCGACGAGTGCAACCCTTACGCTGGGCAGGCACACGTTGAACTTTGGCGGGAGCTTCGCTTATACGCAGTTGAACATTCGGGATCAGCGCACCGGCAAGGGCAATGTGGCGACGCCGGACTTTGTAACGTTCTCGAAGAACTGGATCACGCCGTACAGCACGAATGGTTTTGTCGCGTCGACGTTTTTGCAGGGTGATGCGAACCGGTACTACCGCGCGAATCAGGACGGGTTGTACTTGCAGGACAAGTACCAGGTGCTGCCAAACCTGACGTTGACGGCGGGTGTGCGCTGGGATTGGAACGGTGGACTTACGGAGAAGTATGGACGCATCTTCAACTTCGATCCATCGCAGTACCAGTACAACGCGGCCGCTGATTCGATTACGAGTTCAGGGCTGATTATTGCTGGAAACAACGTGAGCGGAACGAAGGGCATAAGCGACACCACGTTGACGGGCAGGCAGTGGGGCTTTGGACCGCGTCTGGGTGCGGCGTGGATGCCTGACTTTGCGAAGCAGAAGGTTGTGATTCGCGCGGGTACTGGACTGTACTACGACCGTGGAGAGCTATACACGTACTTGTCCCCGGGCTATGCGGCGGGGGAGGTTTCGGGTGGGCCGTTTGGTGTGAGCCAGACGCCGCCGTTTGTTACGCAGCAGCACTGTCCGTACAGTGCTTCGCCGTACGGGAACACGAGTTATCTGTACGACTTTTACATTCCGATCTGCGGTGCGGGCACGCCGTATGGACCGGACACGAGTGCGTATTCTTTGCAGACGCCGTGGGGACCGACGCTGGGGCAGGCTCCTGCCAATCCGAGTGCGGCGGATCTGGCGAAGTATTTGCCCAATGCTGCGGGGATCATCGCGGGCGAACAGCCGTATACGCTGGGTGCGTATAACCCGACGAACAAGCTGCCGTACAGCATCAACTTCACGCTCGATGTGCAATGGCAGCCTCGCAGTGACCTCCTGGTGGAACTGGGCTACGTGGGGAACCTGGGCCGGCATCAGGTGATCCCGCTGCCGATCAACCAGGCGCGGGTTGCGACGCAGGGATCGCCGACACTGGCCGGTGGCCCGAATGCGCAGTACTTCAGCTATGGGTACACGGTGGTGGATCCGAATACGTTTGCGCCCATCTGTGTGAATCAGCCTGGCGGCGGCAACTGCCAGTATGGGCAGATGCAGCAAAATTACGAAGGCGGCAACGTGGATCTGCGGGTGCCGTATACGGGATATTCGTCGGAGTCGGAGAGCTACACGGCGGCCGGGATTTCGGCGTACCACGCACTGCAGGCGCATGTGGAGAAGCGGCTGAGCCATGGGTTGCAGGCGGGGTTGTCGTACACGTACTCGCATGCGACAGATGAGCAGAGTGCGCTGGGGTTGTTCTATAACGGCAACAACCCGAAGGCGCTGCGAAGTGGATATGGGTCGGCGGACTTCGATCGAACGCATGTGCTGAACTTCACGTACAGCTACACATTGCCGAGTGCGTTCCCTGAGGGCTCGTTTGGGGGTAAGGTGGCCAACCACTGGAGCCTGAATGGGCTGGGGATCTTCCAGAGTGGGCAACCGTACAGCGTGATCGATTACTCGGGCGCTGTAGGGAGCATCTTCTACTCGACGTTTAACGGCATTACGAATCCCATCGTTCCACTCGCTCAAGGGTGTACGGCAAAGAGCGCAAAGACGGGAGATAACGGTGCGTTCTACGACCCGAATACGGGTGCGGGAGCGGCGTTGAAGTCCTCGTGCTTCAGCATCCCGCTAATCCCCGTGGGACAGATGGGGGTACCGGAGGGCGATGTTTTTGAGACGAACTTTACTTCCGGTCAGCGCAACATCTTCCGGCAGACGTGGCAGCGGCGGCTGGATGCTTCGCTGGTGAAGTCGGTCCAGTTCACTGACCGGTATGCCCTGCGGTACACGCTGGATGTGTTCAATGTAAGCAACACGACGAGCTTCGACATTCCAACCGACGATGTTTCGCAAAATCAGGGGTACAACAATGCGCCAGCGCTGAGCAGTGATCCGTACAGCCTGTACACCGCGGCGCCAGGCGGGCTGGGAGTGACGCGACATGCAATCGGGTCGCCGCGGCAGGTGCAGATGTCGTTGCGGTTTCAGTTCTAGGCGGAGTCGATGGGGTTAAGTCCGAGACTTCTTTCGCTCGGCGGAAGAAATGCGGAAGTACGCGCTCGAAGTGGAAGGGGGCAGCTCTCTGCCCTTGCCATTTGTTGCGCTCATCGGTTCTTATAGGGCAGCCAAACTAACTGGAGCTGCCCCTTGATGAACCGCCTCGTTTTTGCCTCGTGTGCCGCGCTTTGTGTGATCTCCGTCGCCTCGGGACAGACGCCCTCGATCAACCACCCTGCATACCTTGATCCGGGGCTGCCGGCGGCTGTGCGAGCGCATGACCTCGTAGGTCGCATGACGCTGGACGAGAAGGTGTCGCAGCTTGAGGACTGGGCGGAGCCGATTCCTCGGCTGGGCGTGCCAAGCTACCAGACGTGGAGCGAGGCGCTGCATGGGGTCGCGCGCGCGGGGTATGCGACGGTGTTTCCGCAGGCGATTGGCATGGCGGCTACGTGGGATCCGCGCGTCGTCCACGGAATGGGTGACGTCATCGCGACCGAGGGCCGCGCGAAGTACAACGAGGCGCAGGCTGAGGGCAATCACCGGATCTTCTATGGGCTCACCTTCTGGTCGCCGAACATCAACATCTTTCGTGACCCGCGCTGGGGTCGCGGGCAGGAGACCTACGGCGAAGATCCGCTCCTGACGGGCACGATGGGCACGGCGTTCATTCAGGGCGTGCAGGGACCTGATCCAGAGCACCCAAAGGCGATCGCGACAAGCAAGCACTTTGCGGTGCACTCCGGGCCGGAGTCGCAGCGGCACACGTTTGACGCGGTGGTGAGCAATCACGATCTCGAAGAGACGTACCTGCCGGCATTTCGGAAGACGGTTGTGGATGGTCAGGTGAAGTCTCTGATGTGCGCGTACAACGCCATTGACGACCATGCGGCATGTGCGAACACGATGTTGTTGAAGGATCATTTGCGCGATGCGTGGGGCTTCAAGGGCTTTGTGGTCAGCGATTGCGCGGCCATCATGGACGTGACGAATGGGCACCATGATGCGCCGGATATCACGCATGCGGCGGCGATCTCGTTGAAGGCGGGCACGGATCTTTCGTGCAGCATCTGGGCGCCGGGATTCAACACGTTGAACAAGGCTGTGCAGCAGGGCTTGGTGAATGAGCAGCTTGTGACGCAAGCGGCGGAACGGCTGTTTACCGCGCGTATGGAGCTGGGATTGTTTGATCCGGTGGGCACGTCTCCGCTGGACCGGATTCCGGTGTCAGAGGTGGCGTCGGAGGCGCATCGTGCGCTGGCGCTGAAGGCTGCGGAAGAGTCGATGGTGCTGTTGAAGAACACGGGTGTCTTGCCGCTGAAGCCGGGTGTGAACTCGATTGCGGTGGTGGGGCCTACGGCGGATCTGATCTTCTCGCTGGAGGGTAATTACAACGGTGCGCCACTTCACCCGGTAACGCCGCTGGACGGCATCAAGCAGCAGTTTGCGGGGGCGACGGTGCGCTATGCGCAGGGTGCCAACCTGGCCGATGGCTTCATTGTTCCGGTGCCGCGGACGGCGTTTGGGAATGGTTTGAAGGCGGAGTTCTTTGCGGGGGCGGACCTTACGGGCGTGCCGGTGGCGGTGCGTACGGAGAGCTCGATCCAGTACGACTGGAAGGACGCGATTCCGGTTCCGGAGTTGAAGACGCATGACTACTCGGTGCGGTTTACGGGCACCTTCCGTGCGCCGGTTGCCGGGACGTATCACCTGACGGTGGCTGGGTATCCGGAGGTGTTTCCGTACTCGCCGAAGGAGACCTACAAGCTGGTCGTCGACGGCAAGGTGATCGGTGAGGGCAGCTTGAGCGGCGAGGGGCACCCGGATATGGGCAACTTCAAGCTCGGCACGGGAGCCAACAAGTCGGCACCACCGTTGATGAGCGGAGCGAAGGCGGCGCAGGTGGAGTTGACGGCCAGCGACACGGAGCCGCACAGCTTCATGCTGGAGTACAGCCACTCGGGTGACCGGTCTGGTGGTGGTGTGACGTTGAGCTGGCAGGCGCCTGCTGACGCGCAGTTGGCGGAGGCGGTTGCGGTCGCGAAGGAGTCGGATGTGGTTGTCGCGTTCACGGGCTTGTCGCCGCAGCTTGAGGGCGAGGAGATGCCGGTGAAGATCGAGGGCTTCGCGGGCGGCGATCGCACGAGCATTGATTTGCCGGCTTCGCAGGTAAAGCTGTTGGAGGCGGTGGCTGCGACGGGCAAGCCGGTGATCGTGGTCAACCTGAGCGGAAGCGCTGTGGCTCTACGCTGGGCCAACGAGCATGCGGCGGCGGTGATCCAGGGATGGTATCCGGGTGTGGCAGGCGGGACGGCTGTGGCTGAGACTTTGGCTGGGTTGAACAACCCTGCCGGGCGTTTGCCGGTGACGTTCTATTCGGGTACGCAGGATCTGCCGGAGTTCACCAACTATGCCATGAAGGGCCGGACGTACCGGTACTACACGGGCAAGCCGTTGTGGGGCTTTGGGTACGGGTTGAGCTACAGCACGTTTGCGTATGGGCCGGTGAAGGTGGGGCGTGAGGTTAAGGCTGGTGAGCCTGTGACTGCGACGGTGAACGTGCGGAATACAGGGTCGATGGCTGGTGATGAGGTTGTGGAAGCATACGTAAAGACTCCGGCGAAGGATGGGCCGCGGCATTCCCTGGCTGGATTTCAGCGAGTGCGGCTGGAGGCTGGCGAGAGCCGTGACGTGACGTTGACCTTGGATCCGCGGTCGATCTCGAGCGTGGATGAGAAAGGCGACCGGGCAGTATTGGCGGGGCGGTACCGGCTGACAGTCGGATCGACGCAGCCGGACGAGACGGCGCAGAAGAGTGAAGGGGAGTTCACCGTTCGGGGGACAGAAGCGCTGCCAAAGTAGTTCGAGGCGGTCTTAGACAACGCGGACGCAAAGAACGCCAAGGTACGCCACGGAGGTTGTGGCTCACCTTGGCGTTCTGGCTTGTGCGGGGGCTCAAGCGACTTTCTTTAGCCTGTGTGGAAGTTCCTCCTGCAGCGTGTAGCGTCTGCTCTCGGTGGCTTTCATGCGGGCTAGAAGGAGTTCTTCAAAGATCAGCGTGCTGCTGCAGACGACTAACGGGATGAGTTCGCCAAAGACGCGGGTTTCGATGAGGATGCCGTAGCTGAACATGAAGACCAGCCAGATGGGGAAGAGCCAGAGCCAGGCGCGGAGGCGCGAATCGGGGATGCGGCGGCGCATGATGAGAACGAACGGCAGGAGGTAGCCGCACGCGGAGAGCATCTGTGGCCAGGCATGGGGGAGCAGGATGGATTTGATGTTCCAGTTCAGGCGTGGGTAGAACTCCGAGCGATTGGCCGCGAAGTGGTGGCGGATGAAGATCTCCCAGACGACCCAGAAGAGCGCGAGCGGAACGACGAGCGCGAGGCTACGTAGCTGGAGCAGGCATTTGGGATGGAGGCGGCCGTTGCTGAAGGCGTGGTCGATGAGATAGAGCGGGAGCAGAAGGAGCGTAGTTTCGCGGTTGATCGTTGCAACGACGAAGAGGGCCGCGAACAGGGTCCAGTGGCGGCGGAAGTAGAGGAGGTAGAGTGCGCCGGTGAAGAAGGCGAGGCTGGGGAGGTCGTAGATGAAGCGGAAGTTCTGGACGGTGTGGAGGAGGTAGGTCGCGGCGAAGGCGGCGAGGGTAAGGGGATAGATCAGGGGCGTGAGCAGGCGGCGGCGGGAGCTGGCCTGGTAGATGCGGGTGGTAAGGAGGCCGGTGACGGCGAGCGAAGGGATATTGACGAGCGCCTGGACGAGGACCTCGGGCTGCACCGGGCGGGGAAACCAGAAGTGGGAGAGAGCGAAGAGGCTGCCGGCGAGGCGCGAGGGCGGTGCTGGAGTGCGCCAGACGCATCGGCAGCATCATGAGGCAGCGGCCCTGGAAGGGCATGCGCTCGAGGCCGCGCTCGTAGAGGAAGGTGTTGACGTAGGGCCGGGTGAGCCAGAGATAGCACCAGGCAATCTGTACCGTGGCGACTCCGTAAAAGGCGTTGAGCAGCCAGTGCCTGGACCTGAGCATTCCTGCAGACTCCTGAAATTTGAGCGTGCTGGATCGCCTGGGAGCGCAACGTGAGCGTCGAGAAGCGGGCGCAACTCGCTGGAGACCTGGTCCGTTGGATGCGCGGACCGGCGCGGGCGCGTTGCTGGCGGGGAGGTGGTCGGGTTTTCGGGGCGGTACCGGGCTTTAATGCAGGTCGCGCAGCCAGCGAGCGAGCAGGAGGCCTCCGCCGAGGAGTGCGGCTGCTGCTCCAGCGGCGGCGGCGCCCGCGACTGCCTTGGCGTTGACCTGGCTGGGTTGGGGGACGGGCTCTTTGGGAGGCTCGTACCGGAAGAAGCCGGCTACGTTGGAGCTGGTGTCCGGGAGTTGCTGGATGGGGTGAAGGGTGTCTTTGGGCACGTTTGGCGGGTTGTAGCCGAACTTTTCCATGCGGTCCATCACGGTGCGATGGACGATGGCGTTCTTTGGCAGTTGACGGGGGTGGCCCAGCGGGATGCGCCAGCGCTGCTGACCGTCATCCTTGTCATAGAAGCGATGAGGCAGGACTTCAAGGAGCCACCAGGGGCCTTGCAGGGAGTGGTGGGGCAGCCCCTTGTAGGTGGGTTCGGGCGCTGGGTTGTAAAGCGCGCTGGCGGGGTGAGGAAAGTGGGGCGCCATGCCGAGGACCATCTCCTTGCGTTCCTCATTGAGGGAGAGGCCGGCGAGTTCGGCTTCCTCGAGCAGCCAACGGAGCGTCTCGTTGGAGAGATAGCTGCTTTCGAGCGAGTAGCTGCCGCCGACGTCGGAGTGTACGCCGGGGAACCAGACCTGGAGCATGTCCTGGTGAGGTTGGGCCTTACCCCAGAGGTTGTCCTGGTAGAAGCAGCGGCGTTCGTCGATGGCGAGGGCGTGGCGGCCGATACAGACGGTGGGGTTGGTGGCGACATGCAGCAGTTCGAGGGGTTCGGTGACCCAGCCCACGGAGGAGACGGTGTCCCACAGACCGACGAAGTGAATCTGCAGATGAGGGTGGGAGAAGGTGTGCTTGAAGGCTTCGGCGGGATCGACGGCGGTCTGCTTGTCGGCCTTGGAGAGGCTCTTGTTCCTCTGGTGAATGGCGTTGACCTGGGACCTGAAGTCGCGCCAGACGTAGGGGATATGGCCCTCGTTTCCTTTGCAGAGCAGGCCGTAGCCGTGGATCATGCCGGCGAGGGCTCGGGCGGTATAGGCGCCGCGGGAGAAGCCGAAGAGGAAGATATGGTCGCCGTCGTTGTAGGTGTTCATGAGGTAGCGGTAGGCGTCGAGTACGTTGTCCCGGAAGCCTGCGGCGAAGGCGAGGCCTTTCAGCTTGCTCCAGGATTTGCCGAACTTGGTCTTGGCTGTGGTGGCGCTCATGGTGCCCACGCCGGGGTGGTAGTACGCCACCTGATCGTTATCGACGTTGATCGCGGTGTAGAGCTTGACGACGTTGGAGTTGAAGGCGCCGAACTGGTTTCCGGTTCCGTCGCAGCAGACGACGATGTTTTTGCAGCGCTTAATGAAATGGTGGTGCTCAGTGGGGGGAAGGGTGTCTGGCATGGCTTGGGTCTCTTTTGCGGAAGATGGGCTGTCGCAAGGAGCGGTCGCCATGAACGGGCCTGGGAACCGCAGGGCGCGGGGGTCGGAAGGATTGCGGAAGTATGCGAGTGGCGCAACCAAAGGTCAAGTGAAATGCGACCGGGCCCGGGTGCGGAGCGTGGCTTGGGGAGCAGGTGCTTTGATCTAGGCGCCAGCGATGGTCTGCCGCAGGAGGGCGGATATTCTGCGTCCGCGTGACCGCGAGTGTCGGAGTTTGCGAAGATTGGTGGACAGTGGAGACGGAGGACCTATGGCGGCAGGGTTGATGGACAGGCAGAGTGAGGGTGTGTTTCGGGCGGTGAACCCGGCAACGGGACAAGAGATGGAGCCGGCGTTCCGGACGGCGAGTACCGAGCAGGTTGAAGCTGCGGTGCGGGCTGCGGCGGAGGCTGCACCGGTGTTTGCGGGGGCTTCCGGGCAGGAGCGTGCGGCGCTTCTGCGGCGGGTCGCGGAAGAGTTAGCGGCAAATGGGGAGGCCATCGTGGCGCGGGCTCACCTGGAGAGCGGCTTGCCGATGGCGCGGCTGCAGGGTGAGTTGGCGCGGACGACGGGGCAGTTGCGTCTGTTTGCGGAGGTGGCGGAAGAGGGCTCATGGGTGGATGCGCGGATCGATGAGGCACTGCCCGAGCGGAAGCCTTTGCCGCGGTCGGATGTGCGGTCGATGCTGCGGCCGGTGGGGCCGGTTGCGGTGTTTGGGGCGAGCAATTTTCCGCTGGCGTTTTCCGTGGCTGGCGGGGACACGGCGGCGGCGTTGGCTGCGGGGTGTCCGGTGGTCGTGAAGGGGCATCCGGCGCATCCGGGCACGAGTGAGTTGGTGGCCACGGCGGTGCGGGTGGCTGTGCGGGAGGCAGGGCTGCCGGATGGGGTGTTTGGGATGCTGCTGGACGCGGGGATTGAGGTTGGCGCGGCGCTGGTGCGCCATCCTGCGATCAAGGCTGTGGCGTTCACGGGTTCATCGGGCGGGGGCAAGGCGCTGATGCGGCTGGCTGCGGAGCGGGAGGAGCCGATTCCCTGTTTTGCAGAGATGGGGAGTACGAATCCGCTATTTGTGCTGCCGGGCGCGATGCGGGAGCGGGGGGCGGCGCTGGCGGCTGGTTTGCAGGGGTCGTTCACGATGGGGTCAGGGCAGTTTTGTACGAAGCCGGGGTTGGTGTTTGTTCCGGAAGAGGGAAGTGGGGCGTTTCTGGATGCGCTGCGGGATGGCGTGGCTGGGCTGGCAGGACACGGGATGCTAACGCCGGGCATTGCGGCGCGGTATGCGGAGGGGATCCAGGGTCGTTTGGCGATCGGGCAGGCCGAATGGGTGGCCGGCCAGCAGGGCGCGCCGGAGGGGGCGGGCGCCCTGGCTTCGGCGGCCGTCTTCTCTGTGCCGCTACAGTCGTTTCTGGGCAGCAAGGATCTGGAAGAGGAGATCTTTGGGCCGACGACGTTGCTGGTGCACTACGGCGCGGTAGGGTCGCTGGTGGATGCGGCGCGGGCGCTCCATGGACACCTGACGGCGACGTTGCATGGCAATGACGAGGACCTTGCCGGGGCTGGGGAACTGGTGCGCGTGTTGGAGTCCAAGGTGGGGCGGATTCTGTTCAACGGGTACCCTACGGGCGTGGAGGTTTGCCATGCGATGGTGCATGGCGGTCCGTTTCCGGCGACGTCCGATGGGCGGTGGACGAGCGTGGGAACGCGGGCGATGCTGCGGTTTGCGCGGCCGGTCTGTTACCAGGATTTTCCGGATGCGCTGTTGCCTGAGGCGTTGCGGCGAGGGAACTCGTCCGGCGTGTCGCGGATGGTGAATGGGGTGATTGGGCGGGAATAGCTTTGGAGAAGGCACAAACGGAGAGGCCTGCTCGGGTTGAGCAGGCCTCTCTTTGTTGCGTTGCGTAGGGGTTAGAACTCGAAGCGGACTGCGAGTTGCACGTTGCGGCGTTCGTCCGAGGTGGTGCCTGGGGTTCCGCCGGGAGAGCCCTTCGCCGTGGTGAGGTAGCCGGGGGTGGCTACTCCGTTCACCGTGGTGGTGGTGGAGGAGTAGTCGGCGCTGGCGCCGGTGGCTACGTAGTAGTTGGAGTGGTTGAGGAGATTGTAGAACTCGCCGCGGAACTGCAGGCGATAGCGCTCGCGGAGGCTGAAGGTTTTGTAGGCGCCGAGGTTCACCATGTAGTTGCCGGGACCGTAGAACTGGTTGCGGTCCATGCCGTTGGTGAAGGTGCAGCCCGCGGTTCCGTAGCAGGGCAGATCCGACTTGCCGGTCAGCGGGTTTACGCCGGGATTCTTTGCCGAAAGCGGGATCTGGATGTAGTTGAAGTTGTCGACCTTGCCGTTGGGCGTGGACGAGCCGTGGAACTGCAGGCCGGGAGTGTGGATGATGTTAGGTTCGGCCTGGCTGTCGGTGTTGGAGTTATCCCACACGTTGAAGGCTGTGCCGGTTTGCCCGGTGATGATGGGCGCCAGGCTGATGCCGCCGAGTGTCTCCTTCAGGAGCGTGCCGTGGTTCTTGAAGAAGGTGGGCTCATAGATGGCGGAGATCGCGATACGCTGACGCACGTCGAAGTCCGAGTTGCCGAAGCTGGAACGCGGGTTGAAGGGGTCAAGGTAGCCGAGGAAGCCGGTGAGGTTGGCTGAGGAGGAGCCATCGTCGAAGGTGGAGCTGTTGTCGTCGAGCGAGTGGGCGACCGTGTAGTTGACGGTGAGGTGAAGGCCGGCGGAGTGGAAGCGGTCGAACTCGCCGCGGAGATTGACGGAGTTGTAATAGCTGTCGCCGTTGGCTCCGCGGAGGTTGGCGGCCGAGTACTGCGGCTGCAGGCGGTTGGCGACCCGGGCATCGCCGAGGTAGTTGCCGCCGAAGTTGAGGCGATTGACGTTGGCGATGGAGTAGAGGTGGATGCCACGGGCACCGGCGTAGGAGACCTCGACAAGTTCTCCGGGGCCAAACTCATGGGCGATGGCGAGGTTGTAGTTCTGCTGGTAGGCCGTGGGGATCTTCTGGTCGACCGGACGCAGGCTGATGGCCGGGAAGGCCTTGGAGCCGGTGTTGCCGGCCAGCGGACCGAAGTTGTTGGTGGTGATGGGCAGCGTGGCGACATCGCCTGCACCGCTGACGGTGGGCGTGGTGCCGTTGGCGTCCTGCGCGGTCAGCGAGACAACACCGTAGGCCGGTGCGTTCTGGATGACGTTGTAGGTGACGTTGCCGAAGTTGCGCTCATAGCTCAGGCCATAGCCACCGCGCACCGTATAGCTTGCGTCGCCGAAGACGTCCCAGTTGAAGCCGATCCGCGGGGCGAAGTTATGGAACTGCTTTGCGTAGAGGCCGCCAACGGGGCTGTTGGGGGTGGTGAGCAGGTTGCCGCTGCGGAACTGCTGCTGATAGGTGCTGCCCGAGCCGAGGAAGAAGTTGGATTCGACATTGGGATCGTGGTTGTGCTGAACGCCGAAGTACTCCCAGCGGAGGCCGGCGGTGAGGGTGAAGTTTTTGGAGAACTTGAAGCTGTCCTGACCGTAGACCGAGCTGTCGTTGAAGGTGTTGTTGCGCTCGAAGTTGGGGAGTGTGAGCGGGAGCTTTAAAGTGCAGGCTGCGGTTGGAACCAGCGCGCCGGTGGTCAGGCTGCTGGCGCAGGGCAGCTCGCCCTGGGGGTAGATTGCGGCCTGGAACTGGTATTCGCGGCCGATCTTGAGGTTGTTGAAGGCGTCGCCTTCGCCCTTGCCGCTCAGGGCGTTGACCGAGTTCTGGTAGGCGCCGAAGGTGCGGTTGTCACGCAGTTGCTCAAAGGAGCCGCCGACGTGGAGATCGTGGCGGCCTTTGACGTACTGGACGTCGTCGAGGAACTGGTAGAAGTTCTCCGGGCCGCCAGCCGGGATGGCCGAGCCGGGAGTGAAGGGAAGGTAGCCCGGCAGGGCGATGTTGAGGCCGCTGGCTGCGTCGCGCGTGGTGCCGTTGGTAGCGTATAGCGTGGGCCCGGCAGGGTTGGCGCCGAGCGGGGTGGCGTCGTTGTAGCGGTCAAAGGCGACCTTGCCGACGTTGATCAGGTGATCGCTGATGGCATAGGTGATGGAGAAGAGGTTTGCCTGGTCGTAAGAGGTCGCGCCGGTGTCATAGCCGACGTACGGGCTGTTGCTGCTGGCGCCGGCGAAGATGTTCTGGCTATACAGACCGTAGCGGAAGTACATGTTGATTTTGGGACTCAACGTGTAGTCGACACGGTCGGCGGTGAAGTAGGTGTTCTGCGGTGAGCCGGCCGTGGTGGCCGCCGGCACGATGTAGGACACCTGCTGCAATGCGTTGGCGAAGGCCGGCGTGAGTTGCACGCCCGCGCTGTTGGACGTGGCCGCGACGTTGTAGGTGGGACCAAGCACGGCATTGGGCTTGACCGTGCCGTACTGCTTGAAGAAGGCCTGGCTCTGTGCCGACGTCGTGCTGAGGAACGCGGCGGTGGGCACGACGTAGGTGCGGGAGGAGGAGCTGCGGATGCGCTCCCACTCGGTGCTGGAGAAGGCGAAGAGCTTGTTTTTCAGCAGCGGACCGCCGACGGAGTACCCGAACTGATTCCGCACGAAGTGATCGAGCGGAACGGTCTGGCCGGCAGCGATGCGGGCGTCCTGGTAGTAGGTGTTGGAGGCCAGCGCGGAGATGCGGTTGTACTCGTAGGCGGAGCCGTGGAGCCTGTTGGTGCCGGTTTTGGTGGTGAGGTTGACGACGCCGCCGGTGGCGCGGCCATAGCGGGCGTCGAAGCCCGAGGTGATGACGCTGTACTCCTGCACGGCGTCCAGCGGGATGGTCTGGCCGACGGTCTGGGTATAGAGATTGACGTTCTCTACGCCGTCGAGGAGGATCTCGACGCCGGAGGAGCGACCGCCGCCGAGGGCTGCGCCGACGCCGCGGGTCTGGGAGTTGTTGGTAGGGTCCGTGTTCACGTTGCCGGCGATGGAGACAAAGTCGTAGGGGTTTCGCGTCAGGCTGGGCAGATTGATGATCTGCTCGGGCGTGATGGTCTGGGAGACCTCGTTGTTGGTGGTGTTCAGGGTCGCGAGGGCCGAGTCGGCGGTGACGCTCACGACGCTGGTTTCCTGCACGCTGAGTTTAGGGTTTAGCGTGAACTGCTGGCCGACGGTGAGGACGGTCTTCTCTTCGTATTTGCCGAAGCTGGGAGCGGAGATGGTGATGAGGTAGTTGCCGACGGGAAGCTCGGCGACGGAGAAGTTGCCGTCCTTCCCGGTGGTCGCGGTGCGGGTGAATCCTGTATCGCTGTTGCGGATGACGACCGAGGCGCCTGGGACGACTGCGCCGCTGGGATCCGAGACTGTTCCTGTGACCTGTGCTGTTTCGACCTGTGCACCAGCATGGGGGGCGACCCAGGCGGCGGCCGCGATTGTGATCGCGACGGCGCCTTGAGGGAGGATTCTACGCATCAAGTATGAGTTCTCCGGAAGAATGAGCACCGCCCCCAGCCAGCCTGACGGCTGATCGTGTGAAGTTTGGGGGAAGTGCTTTGCTGGTAATGCCTGCAACTTTATGGCCAAAGCGCGGCACGAAGGTGGAATGGGCAGAATCCACCCTAGAGAACCAGATGTTCAGAGGAAGTGCACCAGGGCCGGGGCACTGTCGTACCGCGACGGTATGGCTTACGGGAGGCAGTCGCCTGCCAAGTTCCAGATTGCGGCGGCGGGGTGGAACAATTTGGGGCCGATCTGGCGTGAACACAGGCCGGCCCCGGGCACGCATGGAGGCTCAGGCAACGGGATTAGAGAGTGTTCCGATCCCTTCGATGGTGATGGCGACGATATCGCCGTGGTCGAGCGTGAAGTCGTCGCCGGGGACGATCCCGGTGCCGGTGAGGAGGTAGGCGCCGGTAGGAAAGGTGCTGTCGCGGAAGAGGTAGCTGGCGAGTTCTTTGGGTTCTCGCTTGAGCTCGGCGAGGGTGGTTTCGCCGGTGAAGACTGCCTCGCCGCTCCGTGTGATGGTGATGCTGATGAGCGTGGTCGTTGGCAGAGGCTGTTCGGCGAGGAGGACGCAGGGGCCGAGAGCGCAGGAGCCGTCGTAGACCTTGGCCTGGGGCAGGTAGAGGGGGTTTTCGCCCTCGATGTCGCGGGAGCTCATGTCGTTGCCGACCGTGTAGCCGAGAATTTCGCCGCCGGCGTTGAGGAGCAGGGTGAGTTCGGGCTCGGGGACGGACCAGGTGGCGTCGGTGCGGATGCGAACGGGGCAGCCTGGGCCAACGACGCGGCGAGCGGTGGCTTTGAAGAACAGCTCGGGCCGCTCTGCGGCGTAGACGCGGTCGTAGAAGGTGCCGCCGCCGGCGTCTTTGGACTCTTCGATCCGGGCGGAGCGGGAACGGAAGTAGGTGACGCCTGCGGCCCAGACTTCCTGTGAGCCGATGGGAGGAAGGAGCTGGTCGGGAGTGGGTGGGGTGAGGGGTGTTTTGGAGGAGATGCGCGAGGTGCTGAGGCTGTCGCGGACGAGGGTGTGAAGGTCCGGGTGGGTGACGAGTTCGTCCCAGTCGGAGAGCAGGAGGGTGTGGAAGGTGGCGTCGTCGTCGGTGGCGAGGATGCCCAGGCGGGTGTTGTAGAGCTTCATCTTGGGGGGTCCTGTGGGGTGGGGTTAAGCCTGCTGAGGATCTGGTCGGTGTCGTAGACGCAGCCGCCCCAGACGCCGCCGGAGGCCTGGACGAGAGCGGCCCAGAGGCGCGTGTCGTCGGGGAGTTCGGGGTGCGGGGCGAGGTCTGGGCGGGGGGCACGGACGGCGAGGCGGCGGGCGCCCTCTTCGGGGCTAAAGGTTTCCGAATGTTCGCCGATAAGGTCTACGGAGCCATGAAGGGCGTTGCGGTCCACGGATATTTGGAGGAGGTCGCCTTCGCGGATGCGCCCGATCGGGCCGCCGGCGAGGGCTTCGGGGGAGATGTGGCCGACGCAGGCACCGGTGGAGACGCCGGAGAAGCGGGCGTCCGTGAGCACGGCTACGTGCTTGCAGAAAGGTAATGCTTTGAGGGCGGAGGTGACCTGGTAGATCTCCTGCATGCCGGCGCCGAGCGGGCCGCCGCAGATGAGGACGATGACGTCGCCGTGGCCGACGCGGTGGTGCTTGATGGCGTCGATCGCGGCGGCCTCGGTGGTGAAGACGTGGGCGGGGCCGGTGTGAAGGTAACGGTTGTGCTCATCGATCAGGGACGGGTCGATGGAGGTGGATTTGATGACGGAGCCTTCAGGCGCGAGATTCCCGGTGGGAAAGCAGACGGTGGCGGTGAGGCCTCGGCTGCGGGCGCGGTCTGGAGGGAAGATGACGTCTTCGGGGTCGATGTTGTCGAGGTCGCGGAGGCGTTGTTTCAGGGCCTGGCGACGCTCGGATTGGGTCCACCAGTTGAGGTTCTCGTCGAGGGTTTGCCCTGAGACGGTGAGGACGGAGGTGTCGAGGAGGCCTGCGGTGCGGAGGTGGAGCATGACCTCAGGGACGGCTCCGGCGAGGAATACTTGTACCGTCGCGAAGCCTCGGGGGCCATTGGGGAGGCAGTCGACCAGGCGGGGTGTCGCGCGGTTGACCTCGGTCCAGTCTGCGACCGAGGGGCGGCGGAGACCTGCCGCGTGGGCGATGGCAGGGATGTGGAGGAGCAGGTTGGTGGAGCCGCCGAACGCTGCGTGCAGGACCATGGCGTTGCGAATGGAGGCGTCGGTGAGGATCTGGTTCGTGCCGATGTTGCTTTGGGCTAAGTGGAGGAGCGCGCGGGCGGAGCGGGCGGCGGCGTCGAGCCAGATGGGCTGGCCGGAGGGCGCGAGGGCGGTGTGCGGGAGGGCGAGGCCGAGGGCCTCGGCGACGACCTGCGAGGTCGCCGCGGTGCCGAGGAACTGGCAACCTCCGCCGGGGGAGGCGCAGGCGTGGCAGCCGACTTCGGCGGCGTACTCGAGGGAGATTTCGCCCTGGGCGAAGCGCGCGCCGATGGTTTGGACCTTTCCGGCGTCTTCGGCCGGGTGGGATTCCGAGCCTTCGGGCAGCAGGGTGACGCCGCCGGGGACGAGGACGCATGGCATGGCGCCTGACGAGGCGAGCGCCATGAGCATGGCAGGCAGGCCTTTGTCGCAGGTGGCGATGCCGAGGACGCCGCGACGGGTCGGCAGGGACCGCATGAGGCGGCGCAGGACCATCGCGGCGTCGTTGCGGAAGGGGAGGCTGTCGAGCATCCCGGCGGTGCCCTGGGTACGCCCGTCGCAGGGGTCGGTGACCGCGCCGGCGAAGGGCACGGCATGGAGGTTGCGGAGTTCACGGGCGGCCTCGGCGACGAGGAGCCCGACTTCCCAGTGGCCGGTGTGGAAGCCGAGGGCGATGGGGGTGCCGTCCGCAGCGCGGAGGCCGCCATGGGTGCTGAGGATGAGGAATTCGGGGTCGAGGAGGCGTTGCGGCTCCCAGCCCATGCCGGCGTTCTGGGTGAGACCGAAGAGGTTGCCGGAGGGTTGGGTGAGGAGCATCTCCGGCGTGATTGGGAGAGCGCCTTCGGGGCCCCTGGCGTGCGTTGCCGCCGTGGCGAAGAGGTCGCTGGGAGCGTCGAGGATGCTGGAAGGAGTCGTCACCGGGTGTGTCGTTTCGCTCGGGAGCCGGGCGGCAGTGAGACTCGTGCCGTGGCTTTGCCTGGCGATCAGTTTATGTCAGTTGTGCACGAAAGCCTCCCCAGGCTGACGCGAGGCATCGTCGCAAGCTGGGCCGCACCTCTGGGGAGGACCGTTTAGGACGTCATCCACCCTTTGAGACTGTGGGCGAGCTTCTCGATCTCGGCTGCCTTGCGGATGGCGTCGACCGAGAGTTGGTCTTTAGAGGATTGGTCGATCTGGGCCTTCAACTCGGTGGAGAGCTCAAGCAGCCTGGCGGTATCTGCAACGAGGTGGCGGTGCCGTTCGGCCTGCCGCATCTGATCGATTTTTGACGCGCCTTCTGAACTGCCGTGTTGCGGCATGGGATTCAAGCCTGCCGGAGAGTGGATGTAATCGGGTCCGCCTTGATTGATGCCGGAGGTCTGGCCGGCTCCGGCCGGCGACCTGCAGAAGAGGCCGCCCGCAAGGAGGAGGGCGAACGGGAGGATCGGCCGCAACCTGCCTGGTTTGGGCAGAGCAGCAGGTGGAGTCATTGCGATTGGCATAGGCACCTCTGAGGGTTCCGTTCTCGACAGCCTCTGCGTCGTGAATGGATTCACTGTAGGACCCCATCATGGTCCTGGTTTCCTGTGATCCACAAGAGGGAAGTCGTTGCCCGGAGTGCGGGATGCATCCAAAGCGGAAAGCAGAAAGGTCGGTATCAATGTCCCAGCTCAGCGCGCCCGTACACGAACAAGACCATATCGAGGGCTCATCGTCCGCACCGGTCACCCTTGTGGAGTATGGGGATTTTGAGTGCCCCACTTGCGGCCAGGCTTACGCGATTGTGAAGCATGTGCAGAAACACTTTGGCGACAAGCTGCGGTTTGTCTATCGCCATTTCCCGCTGGAACAGCACCCGATGGCTGAACCGGCAGCCGAGGCCTCGGAGTTCGCGTCGGCCCAAGGCAAGTTCTGGCCCATGCATGACGCCTTGTACGAGAACCAGGAAGATCTGAGCCCTGAGCTCTTCACTGAGCTGGCCGGCAATCTGCGTCTGAAGGAGAAGGCATTGGAGCGCGCACTTGCAGATGGCGAGTTTGCGGAGCGGGTGGAAGCCGATGTCGAGAGCGGCGAGGAAAGTGGGGTAGCTGGGACACCGACGTTCTACATCAACGGCCAGCAGCACAAGGGATCCTTTGACGCCCACACGTTGATCGCTGCGATTGAGGCGGCTGCGAACGCCTGAGTCGAAACTCCAGCTTTAACTCCGAGTGCGGGCTTCGGCGGGGACCCTGGGGAGCAGGAAGAGCAGGAATGCCGAGGCGATAAGGGAGAAGGACATCAGCAGGTCGCCGGCGCGGTGGCCTCCGGTAAGGGCGCTCAGGAGGCCTACGACGTAGCTGCCGACGAAGCCGCCCAGCGCGCCGGTGCTGTTGATCAGGGCAAAGGCTTCTCCGTTGTACTGGCGGGGGGTGCGCTCGGGGATGATGGCGAAGAAGGCACCGTAGGGGGCGTACATGCAACCGCCGGCGACGATGAGGCAGGTGAAGGCGACGGGGAAGCTGTCGGCCGCGAGGAACGACCCGAGCATAGCGAGGCCGGACAGGAGCAGGAAGGGCCAGACCAGGGCCTCGCGCTGGAGGGTGCGGTCGGAGCGACGGGCGACGAGGACCATGAGGGTGATCGCGGCGACGTAGGGAACGGCGCTGAGCAGGCCGGTGTTGCCCATGGAGATGAGGTGGCCGGGTGTGGCGAGCGAGGCGCCTCGGCGGACGACGGTGGGGAGCCAAAGGACGAAGCCGTAGACGCCGAGGCTCCAGCAGAAGTACTGGATGCAGAGGACAACGACTGAACGGCTTAGGAGTACCTGGCTGAGCGAGGTTGGTTCCTGGCCGCCGTAGAAGTGCAGAGAGCTGGGTTCGGCGGCGTGTTCTGCGCGGAGGCGTTGCGTTTCGGAGGCGGGGACCCAGCGTGCTTGCGCGGGTTCGTCGCGGACGATGCCGAGCCAGATAAAAGCCCAGGCGATGGCGGGGAGGCCTTCGTAGATGAAGGTGCGCTGCCAGCCGAAGCGTTGGATGAGGAAACCGGTGAGGACGCTCATCCACAGGACAGTGACTGGGTTGCCGAGCATGAGGACCGTGTTGGCGCGGGAGCGCTCGGCGCGGGTGAACCAGCGGGTGAGCAGCAGCAGCATCGCCGGGAAGATGACGCTTTCGGCGACGCCGAGGAGCAGTCGGTCGGCGGCGAGCCAGCCGAAGCTGCGGATGACGCCAGTGAGCGTGGCGAGGATGCCCCAGAGAAGGAGAGCTACGAAGCAGAGCTTTGTCGAGCTGGTGCGGCGGGCGAGGAGCATTCCCGGGATCTGGAAGGCGAAGTAGCCAAGGAAGAAGAGGGCACCAAGGAGCGCCGACTGCGATTGCGTGATGTGCAGGGTTTGGGCGAGGCCGGCCGCGGCGCCGAAGCCGTAGTTGGCGCGGTCGAGGTAGGCGAGAGAGTAGGTAAGGAAGACTACCGGGAGGAGGAAGGCTCGGCGCAAGGTGGGACCTTCATTCAGGGAGCGTTGGTGGCTCCGACATGGTAACGGGCGCGGGCTGGTGTTGGCTGTTGAGGTTGGTTGGGGAAGGGAAGACCTCCCCGTGCTTTTTGGTCAAAGTCTTGGTTCAGGCTGCCCGCTGGTGAAGGCGTTGAGACTTGGCCTGTCTGTGGCGGAGCTGTTCGGAGTTGTGGCTTCCCAGGTCGAGTTGAGAGTCGAGCTACCCGCCAGGACCTGGGTTGGGATCACCGGATACGCGCATTACTGAGCTACCCCATACAGCGGAACTGTCAACGGGTGACCGGTATTCGAAGAGGCGTTGATTACCAGTTGATCGGACTGGTTTCCGGCGGTTCGTGGAGCAAATGAAACGGTGATGGTGCAACTCGCGTTTGGGGGAAGGAGAGCGCCGCAGTTGTTGGTCTGGGTGTAAGGGCTCGCGCCACCTCCCGCGACCGTGATGGAGTAGACGGTCAGGTCGCCCGGACCTCCGCTGGTGAGCGTGAGGGTGTGAGGTACAGAGGTCGTGTTGACGGGTTGACTGGGGAAGGCGAGGTAGCCGGGACTGGCCAAAACCGACGAGTGCACAACGGCTGACAAAGGTGTACCTGTGACGGGCAGATCTGTGACGGACGCGAGCGTGGTGTCGGAGATCTGGACGGCTGGGTACTGGTTTGTGCTGGTCGGGGCGAAGAGGAAGGTGAGGATGCAGGGTGTCTCTCCCGCCGCGCAGGAGCTCTTGGTGGCGATCACGCCTCCGGACGAGGTGGTTGTCACAGGATGTGTGATGTCTCTTGTGACGGTTACCGATTGCGGAGCAGTGATCGTGTTGACGGGTGTGCTGCCGAAGCTGAGGGAGGAAGGCGAGACGCTGGGGCCAGCCACCGTATCGAGATAGAGAGGCGCGGTGAAGGTCAGGCCGGAGATCGTGTCGGTGAATGCCAGATTCGCCGTGCTGAAGCCTGTCTGGGTGCTGTTGAAGGTGATGGGGATTGTGCACACCGCGCCTGGTGCGATGGCCGGGTAGACGCTGTTTGTGGCCGAACTTTGGGCGCAGCTTGCCTGGCCGAGGGTGAAGTTCTCCGGCGAGGACCCACTCAGTGTGGGCCCGGAGATGTTGACGGTGTGGGCGCCGATGTTTATGAGGGTGAGCGTGCTCGGGTTATAAGCGTGGGAAGTGACGAGGGAGCTGAAGCCGCCTTGCTTAAGCAGGAGCTTGGCGGCAGGCCCTGTCGTTACACCGTTGCCGAGCAGGATGTACTGCTGAAGGATATTTGGAGAAGTTACGATCCTAACTGTCGTATTGCCGGTTTGAGGTCCAAGCACAGTGGGACTGAAGGTGAATTCGCCGGCGCAGCTTCCGGAAAGACTGCTGCAGGATGTGAACGCGAAGGACGTCCACGGAGCCTCTGCGAGGAAATTATCAACCACGCTGATATAGGAATTGCTGCCGTACGTTAGAGGCGTCACGACGGGAAAGGAGCCCTGGGACGTGCCCGGCGTACTGCTGAGGGTTGTGTCTCCGAAGTCAATGAGCGGGTACACCGAATTATCCAGCAGCACGGGGGCGAAGTCTGACCCTGAGCCCACTGTGAGTAAGGCCTGTGTGCCGCCTTCCGTACGTCGCGTCGTCACTACGGTTGCCGTGCAGGACGCACCGGGTGCAATGGTGACACCGCAATTGTTCGTCTGGGTGAACTCCGCGAGTCCCGTAAGGGTTTGGATGCTGACGCTGGAGGAAGGGATGGGACTCGCGCCGCGATTGGAGAGGGCTACCTTTTGGGGAATCGGGTAATAGGGAAAGTACGCCGGAGAACTGGGCGCGGTGCTGCGGGTGTCGGTGGTGCCGATGCCCGCGAGTGGAAGGTAATTTCCAGAGGCGTCAAGCGTTAACTTCGCTGAACGAAGACCGGCAGCCGAGGGTGTGAAGGAGATGGTAGAGGGGCAGCCCTGCGGAGAGTACATGGACGGAGTTTGTGCGCAGTTCGGTGCGGTTGCGGTGAACTCTGAGGCCTGCGGGCCGGAAATCGATGGAGTAACGGTCGCGGCGGCGTTGTAGGTGTAGCCGTAGCTATTGGTGAAACCGACCGTCGTATCGGCGAAGAAGACGTCAGACGGGGTGAAGACCGCGGTCGGCGCATTCATAGATGGAAAGATGAGGATGTTCGACGAGGGGGTCTGGTCGTTGGTGAGGACCGTGAGTTGGTCTGCTCCGGCCGCGATGGAATGGATGCTGATGGTGCAGGATGCCCCCGTGGCGAGGGTTGAAGGGCAGTCATTTGTCTGCGTGTTGAAGGGCGTGGCTGCGAGCGCGATCGAGGTGATGGCGAGGGGTGCATTGCCGGTGTTGGAGAGGGCGACGTCGTAGCTGGCGCCGGGGTAGATTCGCACGATGGGATGGTCTACGGTGGCGTGGGGCCCGTTGATGACGATGCTGGTCGTATTGCCTGCTACCGCGATCGACTGAGGTGAATCCGGCGTCGCGGATGCGATGGAGAGAGAGGCGCTTCGTGTTGAACTGCCCTGGGGCGTGAAGGTGATGGCGACGGTGCAGGAGGCGGACGCGGCCAGGGTGGCTCCGCAGGTGTTGGTCTGGGCGAAGTCGGCTGGGTTCGCGCCGGTGAACGTGATGCCGTTGATCGTTATCGCGGTACTGGTGGGATTGGTGATGACCACCGTCTCCGGCAGAGTGGATACGCCGAGACTGGCGGACGGGAAGGTGAGTGAGGAAGGGCCGAGCTGCAGGGCGGAGGCGGCGTTGGCAGAGGGCGTCCCCCCGATGGAGAAGTCGACGGGAGCGCTCGGGGCGGTGGGCTGGTAGGGCGGGATGGACGCTGCCAACTGATACAGCTGGGCGACGTTTTGGAGGGGGTTCTGCGCAATGCTCAGCAGGGCGCTGACCGTGTCCGTAGGTGGTGCGCCGAAGCTTTGCCTGGTGAGCGAAAAGAGGCGACCGCAGACGGAGGTGTCGCCGGCAGTGCCGCCGGTGGTGTTGATGCAGGCCGCGAGGATATTGGCGAGGGTGTTGACCTTGGCGGTCGCTGGGGGTGTGGCCGAGGCGATCTGTACCTGGCCGGTCGAAGGGTCCACGAGGCGGCCAGCCAGGTTGAAGGCACCGAAAAGGGCAGCAGTGTCACTTGGGGCCGAACCGATGTGGGTGGGGGAACTCATGAAGGTCGACAGCGAGTAGACGGCGGCGACAGTGGTGAGCTCGTTGACGGAGATGTAGGTATAGGGCGTGAGGTTCGTACAGGGCCCGAGGGCGGTCATCAGGGCCAGGTTGGGGTTGGGCGTGCCGAGGCCTGGGTCGCCGCCGGTGGCGAGGAGGTAGACCTCCGTGGCGGCGGTGCAGGAATAGGCGCCGGTGATGTTGAAGTTGCCGTTGGCGTCGGTGTGGATGGTGCCGGCAATAAGGGGTGTCGCGGGGGAGCCGTCGCCGTTGGTGCCTACGGTGTAGAGCTGGATGAGTGCGCCGGAGACGGGCTGCTGGCCGCCGTGGACTCCTCCTGAGTACGTGATGGCTGGCTGCGGGGCCAAGGCGGTGTGGGGGAGGGCGCTGCCGCAGCCGTTGAGGAGAAGAAGCGAACCAAGACTGAGGGTGGCGTAGGCCAGGGGGAGGTGCCGCATCGACAGGGACCCGTGCGTCGCAAGCGATTAGCCCTTGCGACATTGCTTTCTCGGAGGTACCTGAAGGCTAGGGCGGCGGGTGTGCCAAGTCCAGACAAAAGCGGGGCTAAGTGGTGGGAGCTACAACACTTTCGTGGGATTGCGGGATGGGGCTGTGAGTGTGGGAGCTGGCCGGGGTCAGGCGGGCAGCTCCTCCGTGGTGGGGTAGTGGTGTTGTTGGCGGCCGAGGTCTCCGTCGTACTTTACGGTGGATTTGAAGAGCTCGTAGCGGCCGTCGGAGAACTGCTTGCCGTGTTCGCGGAGCTGGTTCATCTGGGCTTCGGGAAGGGGCTTGAAGTTGCGGAGGATTTCGAGGTTCTGGTTGAGGACGGCGACGGAGTCCATGCCGGAGATGGTGGTGCTGACGCCGGGGACGCTCATCGCGTAGCTGAGGGCTTCGGTGGGGGTGAGGGCGCCGTGGACGATGGGTTCGCCGCTGCCGGACATGGACTTCATGCTGAAGACGGCCATGCCCTTTTGGACGGCGACGGGGAGGACGTTGCGTTCGAAGGAGCGGTAGCTGGGGTCGAAGGGGTTGATGGGGAACTGGACGGTGTCGAACTTGTAGCCGCGGTTCAGCATGTCGAGGTGGATGGACGGGTTTTTATGACCGGTGAAGCCAACGAAACGGACTTTGCCGTCCTTTTTGGCCTGGGTGAGGGCTTCGAGGACGCCGTCGGGGGCGTAGTGGAGCTCGGGGTCGTTGTAGTAGACGCACTCGTGGACCTGCCAGACGTCGAGGTGGTCGGTCTGGAGGCGCTTTAGGGATTCTTCGAGCTGCTGCATGGCGACGTCTTTTTTGCGGCCGTGGGTGCAGACCTTGGTCATGACGATGGCCTGCTCGCGGTGGCCTTTGAGGGCGTGGCCGACGACCTCTTCGGACTTGCCTTTGTGGTATTCCCAGGCGTTGTCGAAGAAGTTGATGCCGTGGTCGAGGGCCTTGTGGACCATGTAGTCGACTTCGTCCTGGGAGTCTGCTGTGCCGAGGTGGTAGCCGCCCATGCCGAGGATCGACACCTGGAGCCCGGTGGAGCCCATGGGGCGCTTGGGGCAGGTGAAGTCCGGGGTGGAGGTGGGGTTGTAGTCGCCGGGGGCGTTGGGGACGATGGGGTTGGGGAGGTTGATGGCGGCTTCTCCGGGGTGGCCGGTGTGTTTGGGGTAGGTGGCCTGGGCTTCGGCGGCTACCGGGGTGAGGGCGGCGGCTCCGGTGAGGGCGGTGGTCTGTAGGAAGCGGCGGCGGGAGAGGTTCGGAGTGAGGTTGTCGTCGGGATTCTTGATCGGATGGTCGAACGGCATTGCCGGACTCCTTGGGGATTTGTAGCTGAAAGCTGCGGGCTTTCATGGCGGTTCGAACTATGTAGGGGTCTTTCGGCTCGGCGCTGCGCGCTTCGCTCAGGATGACGACTCTTGGGGGAGCGCGGGTGAGGAGAGCGCGCTAGAAGTCCATGGTTTGGGGCCAGGGGGACTTGTCGGGCGCTTTGACTTCGGGGAAGGGGCGGCCTGTGTTGTTGGTGGCTTTGACCATTTGGCGGACTTCGATCTGTTGGAGGTCGAGGGGGAAGTTGTGGGCGATGCGGGCTTCGGGGTTGTCGAACTTGATAGAGGTCTTATAGAGCTCGAAGCGGCCGTCTCCGGCGTACTGTTTGGCGCGGTCGCGGAGGGTTTGCATCTCGGCGGGCGTCATGGGGGTGAAGTTCTGGGCGATCTTTAAATTTTGTTCGAGGATCTCGATCTTTTCTACGCCGGAGATGGTGGTGGCTACGGGGAGGGACATCGAGTAGCGGAGGAGTTCTTCGGCGGTGAAGATGCCGTGCTGGACGGGTTCGCCGTGGCCGCCGATGGGCTTCATGGCGAGAGGGGCGATGCCGCGTTCGACGAGGCGGGGGAGGACCTTTTGCTCGAAGCTGAAGAAGTTGGCGTCGAAGGGGTTGAGGGGCATCTGGACGGCGTCGAAGGGGAATTTTGTGTCGAGGAAGCTGTTGTGGATATCGGGGTCTTTGTGGCCGGTAAAGCCGAGGAAGCGGACTTTGCCTTCCTTTTTGGCGCGGAGGAGAGCTTCGGCTGCGCCGCCGGGGCGCATGAAGAGTTCGGCATCGTTTTGGAAGCTGACGCCGTGGATCTGCCAGAGGTCGAGGTGGTCGGTCTGGAGGCGGCGGAGGGATTGCTCGAGCATCTGGGTGGCGAGCGCGGCGTCGCGACCGTGAGTGCAGACCTTGGTCATGAGGAAGACCTTGTCGCGACGGCCTTTGAGGCCTTTGCCGAGCCAGTCTTCGGATTTGCCGCGGTTGTACTCCCAGCAGCAGTCGTAGAAGGTGATGCCGCCGTCTACGGCGCGGTGAATGATCTCTACAGCGGTTTGTTCGTCCTTGGCTGCGCCGAGGTGGTGGCCGCCCATGCCGAGAGCTGAGATCTGTACGCCGGTCTTGCCGAAGGGTTTGAGGGGAATGGTCCCGTTAGCCATCCGCGTTTGGATGCGGGTTGAGTGCACCGCGGAGGATGGCTGGCTGGCGTGACAGGTGGAGCCGGGTGCGGGGGCATTGATGTAGCGTGAAAGCCTTATGGAAATCGCGGCATCTTCAAAACAGAAACAACGGATCAGCGGCAAGGGTGCACGCAAGCAGGTGGCGCGGTCAGACCATGCGAAATGGAAGCCGGCCGGGAGCGAGCGTGATGCGATGGCCTTGCTGCACGCGGCGGAGGTGGATCGTGTGCCGGAGCTGATGGCGCTGAAGTACGAGCGGATGGCGGCGTCGCCGTTTGGGTACTTTCGCGGGGCCGTGCCGGTGATGGCCTACGACCTGGCGCAGGGGCCGCACACGGGCATCTTTACGCAGCTGTGCGGGGATGCCCATGTACGCAATCTAGGCGCCTTTGCGGGGCCGGATGGACGGCTGGTGTTCGACATCAACGACTTCGACGAGACCATCCGCGGGCCCTTCGAGTGGGACGTCAAGCGCATGGCGGCGAGCATCCATGTGGCCTCGCGTGAAGCCGGTGAATGCGAGGCTGATTGCAGCGAGGCGGTGCAGATGTTTGCCCATCGCTACGGGAAGGCGATGACGATGTTTGCGGCGATGCCGGTGGTGGAGCTTGCGCGCTACCAGATTCATCGTGGGTCAGAGTTGAAGGCTGTGGGCGAGGTGTTCTCGCGGGCTGAACGGGAGACGCCGGTGCGGTTGCGGGACTCCTTGACCGAGCCGGTTGGGGCGGCGGCTGGGCGAGCGGGCAAGGGGGCGCGCGGTGGGTCGAACGCTGTGGACGCCGGGGACGGGGAGCAAGGGGCGGAGCAGCGGAGGTTCCGGTCGGATCCGCCGAATCTTGCGCGGCTTCCTGAGGCGGAAGCCGCGATGGTGCTGCAGTCGGTGGTACCGTACCTCGCCACCATCGAGCCGGAGCGGAGGCATTTGTTGGCGCGCTACTGCGCCGTGGACGTGGCGTTCAAGGTGGTGGGGACGGGGTCCGTGGGGTCTGCGGGATTACGTGATCTACATGGAGGGCAATGGGCCGCAGGATCCGCTGTTTCTGCAGATCAAGCAGGAGACGGCGTCGGCGTGGGCGCCGTACCTGGGGGCGGCGAAGAGGGGAGGAAACGAGGACGAGGTGACGTCGGAAGGACAGCGCGTTGTGCGTGGAGAGCGGGCGATGCAAGTGCAGTCGGACCCGTTTCTAGGCTGGACGCGGATGGGGGGACATGACTTTCTGGTGCGGCAGCTGAACGATCACAAGGGGTCGGTCAACCTGGGCACGCTGGATGCCGAGGCGCTGGGCCACTATGCCGATCTTTGCGGCGAGTTGCTGGCACGAGGTCATGCGCGCGCTGGCGACCCGGATGAGCTGGGTGGGTACCTGGGCAAGGGCACGCGATTCGAGAAGTCCGTGGCGGTCTTCGCGAAGCGGTACGCGGATCAGACGGAAAAAGACTGGCGAGCGTTGAAGAGGTCTCGCAGGAGCTGAGCTTGGACGTTTAGGTGATTAGTCGTCATCATCGTCCTTGTGCTGTTTGTGCTTGACGAGGAGTTGCGCGGGTGGGGCCTGGGAGCCTTTGGCGTCCTGCCAAAGGATGAGGTTGAGTTTGTCAGCGGGCGCTCGGTCGGCGTGGCGGAAGTCCATTTTGGCGGAGGCCCCGGCGCCGGGGGCGGTGGGCTTGTTGGCGGTGTAGATGAGGTGGTTGTCGCGGTTGGAGATGTCGGCGGTGTAGGCGGGCTGGTCGCCGGGGCCGGTGAACTCGGGCGCCATGAGGGAGCTGAAGGCGTCGTTGTTGTTCATGGGCGGGAGGCCGAGGAGGGTTTCCATGGTGCGGACGGTGCTGACGGTGGAGTAGAAGGTGGAGTCTACGGCCGCGCTGTTGTTTGGGCCGTGGGGGGCGTATTTGCTGATGGTTAGCGCGATGCTGCGGTGTGCGTCTACGTGGTCGCCGCCGTTCTGGGCGTCGTCTTCGAGGACGAAGATGGCGGTGTCCTCCCAGTAGGGGGAGCCGGAGATCGCTTCGACGACGCGGCCTACGGCGAGGTCGTTGTCGGCGATGGAGGACTTGGGCGTCGGCCCGCCGGGGGTGGTGCCTGCGGTGTGGTCGTTACCCAGGCGGAGATTGATGAAATTCGGCATCGTGTCGTGACCGGTGGCGCGGTCACGGTTCCAGCCTTCGAGGTGGCGGAGGAAGATGTCGGCGCGGATCTGGTCGGGGACGCGGAGGTTAAAGTCGGGGGCTTCCGGGGCGAAGTGGCCGACGAGTTCGGGCTTGGTGGCAACGTTGGAGGCGACGAGGGGGATGGGCCAGGGCCACAGGTTGGTTCCGCCGCCCCAGTTGGCGGGGATGGGTTCGCCGGGGGCGATCTCCTTGCGGGTGCAGGCCGCTGCGGCGGTGATCAGCGGGCCTTCCTGGGAGGCGACCGGGCCCTTCTTTTTGTCGTTGCAGAAGGTCGTGGAGATGTACTCGCCGAAGTGGAGCAGGGTGCGGTTGCCGGCGGCGAGATTGGTCCAGAGATAGCCGCTGGCGGGTTCGTTTACGTCGGGGATGTGTTGCAGGATGGGATAGCCTTCGGCCACCATGCCCTCGAAGTCGTAGGGGCGTTGCCCGTTCCGGTAGTTCTGTTGCCAGCCCTTTTCTAAATAGTCTGTGCCAATAGCGGCGTTGGACCAGACGTGGCCGTCGCCGGAGACTTCGCCGGAGTCGAAGAAGTTATCGAGCACGCCGAATTGGAGGGCGAGTTTGTGGAGGTTGGGCGTGATGTCGGCGCCGTACATGGTTAGCGAGGGATCGCCGTTGCCGACGTGTTGGCCGTTCGCGTCTTTGAGGTCTCCAAGGAGCTGATCGTAGGTGCGGTTTTCTCGAATGATGTAGATGACGTGGTGGATGCGGGCCATGCCGGCTTTGGGGTTTTTGGGGTCGTAACCGGCTTGTGAGCCGTCAGCGAAGTGGATGGTTTCGCGGGTGGCGCGGACCCGGTTGTCGGCGAGGACGGTTTGGGTCCAGCCAGGGAGGTTTTGGTCGATGGTGGCTGTGTCCAGGGTGGCTAATGAGCCGTGGAGGAGTGTAGGAATGTAGGTGAAGCTGCGGGGTGTTTTGCGGCCCTGGGCGGTGGCGGCTTCCTTGGTTTCGGGCATGTTGTTGGGGCCGGTGCCGCGGCCCTTGGCGGTGGCGAGGAAGAGTTTGCCGGCGGAGGCGGCGCGGCCCGTAGCCATGCTCATGGGCATCCACTCGGCGGGAATGAAGCCGAGGGGTTCGACGAAGCCTTTCTTCACGGATTTGGCTGTGAGTTTGCGGGTGTCGTAGACGGCGACGGCGTCGGTGATGGCTTCGCCGGCGTAGAGGCGGGTGCCGTCGGGCGAGAGGGCGAGGGCTTCGGGTTCGGCGCCGAAGTAGGTCTGGCCGGGCAGGCGGGCGTCGAAGAAGCCCTTCGTGGCGAGGCGGTTCTGCGCGATATCTACCGCGGCGATCGCGTCGCGGTTAGAAAGGGCGACGTAGAGGGTCTTTTCGTCGGGGCTGAGGGCGAAGGCGCAGGGATGGGTGCCGGGTTTGATCGGGGATTCGGGCTTGAGAAGGGGGAGTCTGCGGGTAACCGTGTTGGTCTGGAGATTGAGCTCGGCGATCTCGCTGGAGTTCCAGAGGGCGACGAAGGCGCGGCGGCCGTCGTGGGTGACGGCGAGGGCGATGGGGTAGGTGGAGGGAACGTTTTCGGTTTCGGCGAGGTCGAAGCGGTGGAGGATTTGGCCGCTGGCCGGGTCCATGAGGAGGACATCGTCGGACAGGTTGTCGGCGATGAGGAGGCGGTTGGGGGCGCCCGGAATGAGGGCGAGATCGGCGGGGTAGGGAACGCCGCTGGAGCTGGGGTCGCCCTGCGGGAGGTGGGTGGTGTGGCCGGGCGCAAGCGGCTGGGGAGGGATGGGGAGGATGCGCTGCAGCGTGAGTTTGCCGTCGGCGAAGGCGTAGACGAGGATGCCGGAGCCGGTTCGACCCTTGGCCTCGTCTGCGATGGGGTTGGTGAGGGAGGCGATGCTGGCGTAGAGGGTGCGGCCGTCGGGGCTGAACTGTAGGCCGCTATAGAGCGTTTGCTTGCTGCTTTTCAGTGGGCCAGTGGCAGCTTCGGGGAAATCGGTGAGAGAGCCGGTGGTCGTGTCGAGCACGGCGAGAGACTGGAGAAAGTGGGCGTCCTCTGTGCCGAAGCCGGCGTTGACGGTGACGACGTAGCGGCCGTCAGGGCTCAGGGCCATGGACATGGGCAGGCTGTTGGCGAGGCGCTGCGGGTTGCCGGGCACGGCGGAGAGGCGCTTGCTGGTGGGAAGATCGACCGTGTTGGGAGCTTGCGCGGAGAGGGTCGCGGTGCAGAGTGCGAGAAGGAGCGCCGCCGCGGGACGCTGCTGGATCGTCATGTTAAGACGGTATCAAGATGGGCGGTTGAGGACGTTACGACACGGTGAGGATTACGCCGTGTGTTGTTCCGTTGGCGGCTGCTCCGATGAAAAGCGCGACCCACCCGGGGAGGGACTTCGGCGGGTGGGTCGCGGTCAGTTGGGCAGTTCGAGCAGGGCTACTTCGGTGCTGGTGGGAGCCTGGTTATTGGAGGCCAGCTGCAGCTCCTTTTGCAGGTTCTTCTCGATCCTGGACGCGGGGCACTCGAGATGGATGGTGGATCCCTTGGTCCAAACCTCGCGGAGGAAGTAGCGGTTGCCGTACTTGTGAAAGACGACCTTGCTTTCGGTGGCTGGCCTTAGCGTTTCGCCCTGGTTGACGATCGAGAATGCGGAATGCGCGCCCCGTGTGCCGCGAACGATCATGGTACGCGCGTCGTGCAGGCCGATCGTGTAGACGCCGGAGTCGAGGTGAGTTGAGCCGTCCTGAAATGCGAACGGGACAGCGACTCTGACCTGCGACCGATCGGTCTGGGCGTGTGCTGATGCCGCAAGGGCACCGGCGACGAAGACGAGACTTACGAGGGACTTGCGAAGGATCGATGTGACTGAGGTGCTCATGACGGCTTCTCCTTTTTGGAAGCGGTCTCTTTCACCGCCTTCACAGATAAGAGCGGAGGAGTTGCGCGTAAAGGGACACCCGCCGGGATACGGGGCTGTTTGGTGCTCCGGGTCAGATGGTGCAGACGACGCTGACCGTGTTGCCGATGGTGTCAAGAGGATCGCTTCCGCCTTTGGCGCGGAAGGGGATGTCTTTGGGCGTGCTGTGTTCGATGGAGAAGAGATCGAAGCCGCCGGTCCGGCCGCTGAGGCCGACGATGTTGCCAGGTGATTCCGATCGGGTCATTGCATTTACAAGTCGGGGTTGGGAGAAATGTTGGCGGCGAGAGCGAGAAGACGATGGACCTCCGCCTGGCGCCGCGCTACCATCGGGGCGTTTCGCAAAGGAGAGAATGTTCATGGCCTCTATCCCGGAAGAGCGGCTGCAGTGTGAGATCACCGAGGAGGCTGCCGGAAACGGTAAGCCGACGATGGTTGTGAAGTGCCGTGGAAGGTTGGTGGCGGGGAACACTGAGCCGCTGCGAGCCGCGGTGCAGCCGCTGATTGCGCGGGGTGGCCGCGTGGTGATCGATTGCTCCGCCCTGCAGTATGTGGACTCGATGGGGCTGGGCGCGCTGGTGGCATTGAAGGTGTCGTCACTCCATGCGGGGTCCGGGATTGTGGAATTTGCCGAGCTGTCGCCGCGGATCAAGGAGTTGCTGCGGATCACGAAGCTGACCGAGTACCTTGCCCAGCCGGACACGATCAACTATGGGGGCTAAGTGCCGGCGCGCGGGGGCGACCGTTGGTGTTAGTGCGTGGTCGCGGCTGGCGTGAGTAGGTTGTGCGCGCGGAGCCAGTTGGCGAGGAGGTCCTGCCAGACATAGAGCTCGGGGGTGTCTGCGCCAGTGCCGAAGCCGTGCGGGCCGTGGGCGAAGACGTGGAGTTCGGCGTCGGCGTGGAGCTTCTGGAGGGCGGCGTAGAACTCGAGGCTGGTGGTGACCGGAACGGTGTTGTCGTCGGCGGTGTGGACGATGAAGGTGGGTGGCGTGGTCGCCGAAATGTGATGGAGCGGGGTGTACTGGGGATCGAGGCGGGTGCAGTCGGTTTGGGTGAGACCCTTGGTAACTGAGCAGTAGTTGATGAGGAGTTTGGAGGGGTCCGCGTAGCTGGGTACCTGGGGCTGCATGGCGTTGAGCCAGGGGTAGATCAGGATCTCGAAGTTGAGGTTTGAGGGCTGGCGGTCGACGGGGTCGGGGGCGGAAGGGGTGGCGGGGGTGGGGAGGGCGGCGGCGGTGGCGGCGAGGTGGCCGCCAGCGGAGAAGCCCATCATGCCGATGTGGTCAGGGGAGAAGCCGTAGGTGGGCGCGAGGGAGCGGACGAGGCGGACGGCGCGGCGCGCGTCGTCGAGTGGGACGGGGTAGAGATAGGTGGGGCCGAGGCGGTACTTGAGGACGAAGGCGGTGACGCCGAGCTCGGCGAGGCGGTCGGCTTCCTGGCGGCCTTCGTGGTTGGAGGCGAGGTGGATGTAGGCTCCGCCGGGGACGACGATGACCGCCGTACCGTTGGGATGGAGCGGACGGAAGACGGTGAGGGTGGGCGTGTCTTCCGGGGTGGTGCCCTTGGCATTGGGAACCGGGCCGTTGTAGAGGGGGAGGGTCTGTATGTCGAGGGCGGGGTCTAGCTTTGGACTTGGGGGAGGGGTTTGGGCGGGGAGCCTGAGGGGGAGCAGGAGGAGGAGTGATGCGGTGAAGTACCACCCCCACCCCCTGTACTTTTGGTTCAAAGTACGTTCGCGTAAAGAGTTAGCTCTGGACTTCGGCGTGGGGCAGGGGGTGCGGATGGGTGCGCTCCGGAGCAGGTCCGAGCCCTGATTCTTTGTGTGTGGCCAGTGTATTGGCATGGGGGGCAATTGTACGCAGTGTGTGCTGCGGCTTTCAAAGCTGTGGGGGCCAGAAGACCGGGGAGATGCTGCGGGCCGTGAAGTCGTCGGCTGAGTTCGGGGCCAGAGCGGAAGACGCATTGGGTTACGCGGCGATGGCACGGCTGAAGCCGCGCCCCCTCCGGTGGCCGTCCCAAAGCGTAGATCCCGTTAGGGGGCGACAACCAGCGGATCGCCGTCAGGCTCGGTGGCTGATGCGGAGGTTCAGCTCTTTGAGTTGGGGTTCGCTGACGGGGGTGGGGGCGTCGACCATGAGGTCGATGGCTTTGGCGGTTTTGGGGAAGGCGATGACTTCTCGGAGGGACTGGGCGCCGGCGAGGATCATGACGATGCGGTCGAGGCCGAGGGCGATACCGCCGTGGGGTGGGGTGCCGTACTCGAGGGCGTCGAGGAAGAAGCCGAAACGCTCATGGGCTTCCTCTTCGGTCATGCCCAGCGTTTTGAAGATCTCGGTTTGGACGTCTTTGCGGTGGATACGGATGGAGCCGGAGCCTAGCTCCGTGCCGTTGAGGACGACGTCGTAGGCGAGGGCACGGACGGAGCCTTTGTCGTTCCAGAGGGCGCCGGATTGGATGTCCTCCTCGTGCGGCGAGGTGAAGGGGTGGTGCGCGGCGTCCCAGCGCTTGGCGTCCTCGTTCCACTCGTACATGGGGAAGTCGGTGACCCAGAGGAAGCGGAAGTCTCTGGCCGTGTTGGTTTGGATGAAGAGGCCGTGTTTGTCGGCGTATTTGCGGGCTAGTTCGAGGCGGAGTTGGCCGACCTTTTTGGGGATCCAGTGGGGGTCGTTGCCCCAGATGGTGGCGGTGCCAGGCTTGGGGGTGATGACGATGGCCAGGTCGTCCTGCACGAAGGGCTCGCCGTTGAAGATGAGTTGTTCGGCGGTGAGCTTGGCGGCGATGGCTTCGGCGAGGGGTTGGAAGGCCTCGTTGGTCCGGAGGCGGGCTACGTCGAGGAAGTCCAGGCCGGTGTCGCCTAAGGTCTTACGGATCTCGTCAACGAGGGCGCGCTTCTGGGTGCCGCTTAGGCCGGCTGCGGCTTTGGGGATGGTGAAGCCGTAGATGGGAAGCGTGGGGTCGATTTTGAGCGTTTCGCGGAGCTCGGGGGTGAGGGTCTGCGAGAGGTTGACCATGGCGGGGAGGCGCATATCGGGCTTGTCGATGCCGTAGCGCTCGATGGCCTGATCGTAGGTCATGTGGGGGAAGGCCCCGGTGCCGAGTTCGATGCCGGCGGCTTTGAAGGCGGCGCGGAGGAAGCCTTCGGCAACGGCGAAGACCGTGGCCTGTTGGGGGAAGGTCATCTCGAGGTCGATCTGGGTGAACTCGGGTTGACGGTCAGCGCGGAGGTCTTCGTCGCGGAAGCAACGGGCGATCTGGAAGTAGCGATCGAAGCCGGAGATCATGAGGATCTGCTTGAAGATCTGGGGCGACTGCGGGAGCGCATAGAAGTGGCCGGGGTGGACGCGGCTGGGGACGAGGTAGTCGCGGGCGCCTTCGGGGGTGCTGCGCGTCATGAAGGGGGTTTCGACTTCGAGGAAGCCCTGCTCGACGAGGTAGTTGCGGATGGCCATCGCGACTTTGCTGCGCAGGATAAAGTTGCGCTGCATCTCGGGGCGGCGGAGGTCGATATAGCGGTACTTGAGGCGGACTTCCTCGTTGACGGGGGCGTCTTCGGCGGGGCTGAAGGGGGGCGTTTTGGCGTCGTTGAGGAGGAGGAGATCGCGGCCGACGAGTTCGATCTCGCCGGTGGGCATTTTGGGGTTGGCGAGGCCCTGGCCGCGTCCGCGGACGGTGCCGGTGACGGCAATAACGTACTCGGGGCGGGCTTGCTCGGCTTTGGCGTGAGCCTCAGGGGCGATGCTTTTGTCGAGGACGACCTGGGTGATACCGCTGCGGTCGCGGAGATCGAGGAAGATGAGGTCGCCGTGGTCGCGGCGGCGGTTAACCCAGCCCATGAGGGTGACGGCGGGGGCGGCGTCGGCGGTGGCGGCGGGGGAGGCGTCGGAAGAGCGGAGGGCGCCGCAGCCGTGGGTACGCTGCAGGCTGCCGAGAAAGTCTAGGGTCACGATGAGGTTATTGTACGGACTGGTCGGGGACGACGCGCATGGCAGTGCCTGCACTCTGGTGAGCGCCTCTGCTCTGGACGTGCCGTAGGCCATCACACCGGGGAGAGTGGGAACTTCGGCGATCCAGCAACCGTCGTCTTCTGGCTCGAACTCGAATGGCAGTCTGTTGGCGTGAGTCATTGGAGCTGAGGACGCTCAGCTGATCAGGAGGTCGCGGCTGCGGTCTGCGTTGGTTCGGGGGTGGGGTTTGGGCGGGGGCCGAATTGTTTGGCGATGAAGTCGACCAGGAGGGCGAGGAGGCCACCGATGGCTGTGTTGAGGAGGCGGATATCGGCGGCGCTGCGCTCTGAGAAGCCGCCAAAGGCGAAGAGGAAGACGGTGTAGACGGTGAGGACTGCCGAGAAGAGGGCGTAGTTGACGGCCTGGAGCGCGAAGCAGAGGTAGCCCGTGAGGGCGATGAGCAGGAAGTACATCCAGTGGGGAAACGGGGGCGACACGTAGGCGAGAAAGGCGCAGATGCCGGCTCCGACCAGGGTGCCGGCGAGGCGGGCGATGCCTCGGCTGAGGGTGTTGGCCCACTTGGGCTTGAGGACGAGCAGGGCGGTCATGGGAGCCCAGTAGCCGTTGCGCAGGTGGAGGTAGCGGTAGAGCGCGGTGCTGAGGCCGAGGGAGATGACGAGGCGCAGGACGTAGCCGTCGGCGCTGCGATCCTTCCAGCGGACCTCCTGGCGGAGGCTGGTCCAGATCTGGAGGGTGCGCGTGCGGAGTTGGCGGAGCAGAGGCGGCGGCGGGGGGTCGTCTGCGTGGGAGTGACGGTGGAGGAAGCGGAAGCCGGTGTAGAGCAGCATCTGCAGCGCGCCGCCGGCCAGCACCATCGCCGTGCGGCCGACGGCGTAGTGGAGGCCATTTGAGAAGTAGCTGGAGATGACGACGTAGACCCCGCATTGCTGGCCGATCCAGCTGGTGGTCTGGTCCAGGCGGGCGAGGAGGCCATAGTTGAATGCAGCGAAGACGCAGAGGAGCAGGACCACCGGGGTCCACTGCGCTCCGAGGCTGCCAACGAGCGTGGCGGCGGCGATGCCCACGGTGAGGAGCGCCATGCTGAGGAGGGTGGAGGAGAGGGCCTCGTGAAAGACCGCGAAGCCGACTGTGAAGGCCGCGCCGGCGGCAATGGAGCCCGCGCTGGTATGGCCGGTGAGTTGACCGAGGAACAGGGCGATCGCCACGGCAATTGTGGATTCGATCGCCGGGTACGGTGTGCTCTTGTTCCAGGGGAAGAGGGCCGTGTCTTCAGAAATATCGCGGAGACGGAGCATGGTTAAAACGGTTCAAAGGATGGTATCTGAACCTGTGAGCTCTCCTGCGATAGACCGGACAGCGGCCGGGTCTAAGCCTGTGCGGCTTCAGCGGCCATCATCTCAAATGCCTGAGATGCGGCTTCAGTGTTCAGTGCTGCAGCCGGGGTGTCCGCGATGGCCTCAAAGGTGGAGGCTGACATGGGCATTTCGGCGAGGGCCTGTTCGATGGCGAGCGCCGGGGTGTCGAGACTGGCCACCTTGGCGACGGCTGCGGGGACGCGCTTGAGTTGGAAGCAGGAGCGGCAAAAGACGGGGCGACCCTGGGTCGGCTTGAAGGGCACCGTTGTTTCCACGCCACAGGCGGAGCACTCCGTGCGGGTCTCCGTTCGCGAAAGGGGCAGGGCTGTAGCAGCGGCGACACCCTCCGCGGAACGGCCCAGACCGGCGCGCTTGGCTTTACAGAGCTTGCAGCGCTTTGGGTCATTCTTGAACTGCCGGTCGAAGAAGAAGAGCTGTTCGCCGGCGGTGAAGACAAACTCGTTGCTGCAATCGGAACATCTGAGTACGCGATCCATGAAATCCATAGCACCCTCTCCCAAGTACGCGGGACAAGGCGTGAGCCGCAGACGAGGCCGTTGGATCCGGTCGAGTCTGTGCATCAGGCCTGTGATGAGTTACTGCCAAGGGGCCCGGAACCACGTGTGACGGGAATCACAGGTGGCACAAATAAAAAGGAGAGAGGGCTTCGTACGCCCCCTCTCCTGCTGTGCAACTGCTAAGCGAGGAAGCTTAGTCCTGCTCCTTGCGAACCTTTTTACGATTGCGCTTGCGTGCAAGGGCTTCCTTGACGCGGCGCTTTTCGCCTGGCTTCAGATAGAAGGAGTGGCGCTTGACTTCCTTGATGATGTCTTCCGTCTGCACTTTGCGCTTGAAGCGGCGCAATGCATTCTCAAGGGGTTCGCCCTCCTGTACTCGTACCTCTGCCAAAAAAAACACCTCCAAACCTGCCTGCGTGGCCGTTCCTAAGGATACTGCCGATGCGTCGGTTTGCCGACACTTTTGTTGTGAAATGTGCATTTCACCGCCATACTCCGCCCATCGCCGACACATAGACTGAAAACGGGGTGGAAAAGGTATGTTGCGTTCGTTTTCAGGACGTTTTCCGGTGGTTTCTGAAGGTTCGTTTATCGATTCTTCGGCGCAGGTGATCGGGGATGTGCAGATCGGGGCTCAGAGCAGTGTGTGGATGAACGCTGTGCTGCGGGGAGACGTGCATTCGATCCGTGTGGGCGCGAGGTCAAATGTGCAGGACAATGCCGTGCTGCATGGGCAGCGGGGGGTTTGGCCGGTGGTCGTGGGAGATGGCGTCACCATCGGGCACGGGGCAATTGTGCATGGGTGTGTGCTCGAGAATGACGTGCTGGTCGGGATGGGCGCGGTGATCATGAACGGCGCGCGTGTGGGGGCGGGCTCGATCATTGCCGCGGGCGCCGTGGTGACGGAGGGTGCGCAGATTCCGGCCGGGTCGCTGGTTGCGGGGGTGCCGGGCAAAGTGCGGCGGGTTCTGGGCGATGCGGACCTGGAGTTGATCCGCACTTATGCGCAGAACTATGTGGAGTACACGGCGATGTATCTGGCTGAGGCAGGGCAGCCAGCCGATGGGGCGAGTCTGGTTCTGAAGTAACCTCGTTGCGTGACTGCAGGGCGCGCCGCATCTGGTATACAGGCGCTCACGATGTTTTCTTCTGTTTGTCGGGTGTGGGCGGTTGTTGCGGTGGTGTGTGCATTGGGGGCGGGGTGTGCCCAGCACGTACGGCCGGCGGGGGGCGCTGGCGGCGCGGTGCGGGACCTGTACTCGGCCGAGCCGGTGGTCGTGGAGCGGATGGAGACGGCCTACCGCTACAACGCCGATGGAACGGGAACGAAGGTGGAAACAGAGGTGATCCGGGTTCAGAACGAGGCTGGGGCCCGGAGCCTGGCGGTCTTGGAGGTGCCGTACCCCACGGCAACGCAGCGGGTGGAGGTGGTGTACCTTCGTGTGCGGAAGCGGACCGGTGGGGTGGTGGAGACGCCCCCGTCGGAGGCGCAGGATCAGTTGGCGCCGGTGACGCAGGCTGCGCCGCAGTACAGCGATCTGCACCTGATGCGCATCGGGGTGCGTGGGCTGGCGGTGGGGGACCGCATTGAGTTGCAGTTCCGGACCGTGCTTACGGCAGCGCTGGCCAAGGGGGAATTCTGGGGCTCGGAGTCGATTGGCCGGGGCCGCGTGGTGCTGGCGCGGACGGTGGAGCTGCGTGCCCCGACGAGCCGCAACGTGCTGGTCAGCAGCCCGGGGCACCCCGTGGTGACGAGCGAGGGAGGTGCGGAGAAGGTGTTCCGGTGGACGGGATCACAACTTCGGCCAACGGTGGCGCCCAAGGCGACCAGGACCTCAACGCCGGTGGGGGAGGCTTCGGCGGGAGACGAGGAGAGCGGGCGGAACATTGCGTGGACGACGTTTCCGGACTGGGCGGCGGTCGGCGATTGGTATCGAGGGCTGATGGGTGCGAGGACGTCGCCGGCGCCCGCGGTGAAGGCCAAGGCGGACGCGGTGATCTACCGTGCGTCGAGCGGGGAGGCAAAGATTCGCGCCTTGTACGCGTTTGTCTCCTCGGATGTGCGGTCGATCAATGTTCCGTTGGGGATGGGGACGTATGCGCCACTCCCCGCGGAGGAGGTGCTGGCGAATCAGTATGGCGACAGCCAGGATAAACACGCGTTGCTGGCCGCGATGTTGAAGTCTGAAGGGCTGCCGGTGTCGACGGTGCTGGTGGGCACGGGGGCGGAGGTGGACGAGGCGGTCCCGGCGCCGGTCTGGTTCGATCGGGTGATGACGCTGACCCAGGACGCCGAACCCGGGGACGTGTGGCTGGATACCACCCCCGAGATTGCGCCGTACCGGATGCTGGAAGGCACGCTGCGCGACAAGGTCGCCCTGGTGATTCCGGAGAAGGGCAAGGCGGTGCTGCGGCGAACGCCGGCGGAGTCGCCGGTCCCGGAGTTTACCCGGTTTGAAGCGGCGGGCACGCTGAATGAGCAGGGGATGTTGAAGGCCCATGCCGACATCACCATGCGTGGCGGAGAAGAGCTGGAGTACCGGCAGGCTTTGCGCAGTGTTGGACCGGCGCAATGGGACCGGGTGGCAGAGTACTACGCGCGGCGCGCCGGATTCCCGGGGCAGCCCAGCAACACGGTTGCGGACCAGCCCGAGAAGACGGACACACCGCTGCACCTGGCCTACGACGTCAGTCGCGAGGGGTTTGGGGATTGGGAGAACTTTCGGGTGGTGCCGCTGGAACCCGGATTGGGCCTGCCGTTTACCGAGCGCAGAACAGCGCCAGTGACGCAGATTGTTCTGGGAGGCAAACACACGGAGACGGCGGTTTCAAGGATCACATTGCCCCCGGGATTCAGCGCAGATCTGCCGCCCGCCGTGCATCTGAGAACGCCGTTTGCCACCCTGGAGAAGGTGTACCGGCTGGAGAAGACCGGCGAGGTCCAGGTGCTGGTGACGGAACGAACGCTGGTGATCACCCAGGATGATCTTCCTCCGACGGAGTGGAACGGGTATCGGAAGTTTCTTGATGACGTGGGGAAGAGTGAGCCGTGGGTGCAGCTGACGAGCGTGGTGGCGCACACTGGGCCGGGGCACTTCCCGCCCGGACCCGGAGAGAACAGCCCCGCGGCTGCGGCGTTGGTAGGGGAAGGGAATGAGGCGGCTGCGACGAAGGATTCGGCCCGAGCGTTGGCCAAATTTGATGAAGCAAAGGCACTGAATCCGCGGCAGCCGTTCCTTTGGAGCAGCTATGGCGCGCTGGCGCTGCAGGCCGGCAGGGTAGAGGAGGCGATTGAGGACTTCCGGCGGGAGCTGAAAGAGCATCCCGGCGAAGGAAAGGTGGGCCGTCAGCTTGCCGCTGTCCTGGTCCAGCATGGAAGAGGACCGGAGGCTGTAACGGCACTGCGCGGGGTGCTTACGGCCAATCCGCAGGACCAGGATAGTGCGCGATTCCTGGCGGAGTTGCTGGACCGAACGGATCCGGGAGAGGCGGAAAGGACGCTGCGTGCCGGACTGATCGCCTCGCCGGACAACCTGGCGTTGAAGCTTGCGCTGGGCGAGGTCCTGCTGCGGGAGAACAAGCGCGAGGAGGGTGGAACGATGCTGTCCGCCGTCGCGATGAACAGCGGCGATCCGTCGCAGCTGAACGATGCGGCCTACGCGCTGGCCGGGTCCGCTTTGAACCTGCGTGGAGCGGAAGCGGCAGCGCGTCATGCCGTGCAGATCCTGAACGTTGCCGCGTCGAGGAGCCCCAGCGGACCTGCGAGTGAGGTAGAGCTGCGACGGACGGCGCAGCTGGTTGCTGCCTGGGACACCTACGGGTGGGTGCTGTACCAGGAAGGGAGTTATTCCGAGGCGGAGCCGTGGCTACGGGCGGCGTGGGCGGACAGCTTTGGGGCGGATGCCGGGCTGCACCTGGCCAGGTTGTTGCAAAAGCAGGGGCGGGGTGCGGAGGCGAGCCACGTTCTCGCGCTGGCCAGCCATGGGGAGCGTGGGCGGGATGGCAACACCGGGCAGTTGGCCGCACCCGACCCGCCCCCGGGAGTTCAGCGCGGTGTCCGGAAGGTCACCGCTGCGATAGCCGGGGACGCGGGCTCCAAGGCGGACCGGACGTTCCCGGTAGTGCGGCAGGTCGCGGATGGGAGCGGATCGGCGTTGTTCGAACTGGATGTGTCGCTTTACACCCAACCTGCGGCACAATTTGTGAGCGGAGACGCGGATCTCGCCGACTTGAATGAGACAGTCGCGAAGGTAAACACGCGGACGATGCTTCCGCCCGGGAGTACGGCCCACCTTCTGCGCCGGGGAGTGCTCACTTGCGGAATAGGGACTGCCTGCAGCTTACGAATGCTGTCGCCGGGGGAGGCGCTCGCGCAGTAGGCGGTAGCGGGAGCGCCTATGTTCGGGAAGGACGGGTGGTCTTGGACCTGGCTGGGCGCCCGTTTGATCCCTTCTCTCGCCTACTGGGGCTGCGTTGTTTTTTCGGCAGCGTTGGTGGCCTTGTTTTGCGCCTTTAAAGCCTTCTCGTTGGCTTTAGCGGATTTTGCATTCGCCTTCGCGGAATTTTCTTCCCGCTTCTGCTGTTTGCGTTGCTGCTTAAGGTCGCCCTTGGTCATGGCGCTTGTGCCGGTTGTGTTGGCCATGCCGGTCGTGGCGGTCGTGGGCGCGGTGGTGGTTGTGGTTGTGGTGGTGGAGCTGCCGGAAGTGACCGGGGTCTGCGAGGTGACGGGAACGGTGCCGGGCTGCGGATCGGCGGGCGCCGGTGTCTGGGCGGCGAGACCCAACGGGAGGACCAGGACAACGGAAAGGGCGAGGTTGGAAAAGCGCATCGAAGAGGCTCCTGGGTGGGTTCCGCGCCGGGGTGGCACCTGGAACTGACCTTCAAGTGCGATGCGCAGTGGGCTGCGGGTGATGCCTTCCGCAAGTAGCTGAGACGCTGCCATGCGGCGACCGCCGGGAGGAGCGTCCGGGAGAGCTCGGCGAAGTCCGCGGCTGGGCCCGGGTGGATGCACCGTGCCGCTAGCGACTTGGGACTATTCGCGGGACAGAAGCCGGGGGGCGAAGAGCAGCAGGGCGCTGAGTTCGGCGAAGATGACGAGTTCAGCGTCAAAGCGCGCGCTGGTAAGGGTTGGCGCGGCGTGCGGGGCCAAGGCGAAGAGCGCGAGGAGGAGCACGCCGCCGGAGCCCAGTGCGAGTCGAGGACCCCAGCCGAGCCAGAGTGATGCCCGGGCTCGGGGCTGGTTTAGGGCCCGGCGGGCGGTGCGGGCTGCGAAGTCTGCCGGTATGTGGAATTCCGGGGCCTGGTTCAGGGCGCGCGTGATGGCCGAGTCCAGAACGCCCGGAGCCTCCGGCGAGTGCCCGGTTGAGGAGCGCATGGGTTTGGTGCTGTTCGGATTCATCCAGCCCTCCTGATTGCGGCGTATTGGGTGAGACGTGCGGGCGCGGTTAGACGTTGCTGCACGGCGGCGGCAAGGCGTTTGCGGCCGCGGTGAAGGTGGGTGCGGACGGTGTTGACGGGGAGGTTGAGGGCGGCGGCGATGCCTTCGTAGCTCAAACTCTCCTGGTGGCAGAGGACGAGAACGGCGCGTTCCATTTCGGGAAGGGTGAGGAGCGCGGCTTCTACGGTCTGCCGGGTTTCGTGGTCGCTGAGGAGCTGTTCCGGGGTGCGGGTGTGGTCGCCGGCGGATGGGTCGGGGGCTTGGTTTTCCAGCCAGGTGCCGGGGTCGTCCTCGTCAGGGAGGGCTGGCATAGGGGCGAAGTGTTCTCGGTCGCGGCGGCGGCGCTTCCACTCATCCTGAGCGACGTTTGCGGTGATGCGGTAGAGGTAGGTGGAGAGCTGGGCGTCGCCGCGGAACTCGGGTAGCGCCCGGTAGAGGCGGAGGAAGACCTCCTGGGCGAGGTCTTCGAGGTGTGGGCCGGGGCCGGTAAGGCGATGGAGGGTGCGGAAGACGAGGGTCTGGTGCTCGCGGACGAGGGCTTCGAAGCCTTCCGGGGATGTCCAGTCTCGGCGCATGGAGCAGGGTATGACCGCCAAGATAGCTGAAAGTTTCACGAAACCTGCTGAAACTTTCGCAGGTGTGATCGGTCTTACCGCGCACATGACCCGGAGCCGTGCCTGTTCAGGCCTGGGGTGAGGAGTTGGCGATGATCTTCGATATGGTGACGATGGCGTTTTTGGATGGCGGGATTGCGGCGGTGTTCAACAGCCCATTCATCATTCCGGTGGCGGGTTGTGTGATGGTGGCGTGCATTGTGGTGAGTTCCGTCTGGGCTGGGGTGCGTTCACAGGAGATCAAGTCCCAAGAGCGGCTGGCGCGGATCGCCAACGGGCTGCCGGTCGACGCGAACTGGGATGAGGCGACGGTTAAGGCAGCGATGGAACCGCCCGCGGAGCCCGGGGTGCACGGTGCAGCGGCGCGCGGCGGCAAGGTGAACGACGGCTCCGGTGCACGCCGGGCGGGCATTGTGCTGGTCTCCATTGGCGCGGGATTGTTCCTTTTTTTCGCGATGCTGGCCACGATTTTGCGGGTACGCGAAGTATTGTCAGGGGCCGTAGCCGGTGTGTTGCCCCTGGCGATCGGGATCGGGTTCCTAGTCGACGCGCGGATCAAGAAGGCGGAGTACGAGCGGCGGCTCGCAGCCGGGTGGTACGCCACCCCCGGTCTAGGTGTCGGAGCGCCACAGGCTGGGGCACCGGCGCCTCCGCCACCTCCGGTAGGGATGAGCGCGGCGCAGGCTTCGGATTGGCGTCCTCTACACTGAAAGACCTATGAGTAGTGATGCAAAGGGCGCGAAGGTGCGCCCGCAAGGATCTTCCACGCAACGATCTACGATCAAGGCAGTCCGCGGCACGCGCGATCTTCTTCCTGACCAGACTCCGCTTTGGAACGCCGTGGAGACGACCGCGCGTGCGGTGTTTGCGCGATATGGGTTTGGGGAGATCCGGACGCCGGTGTTTGAGGCTACGGAGCTGTTTGCGCGGGGGGTTGGGGAGGAGACGGATATTGTCTCCAAGGAGATGTTTACGTGGGAGGACCGGGCGCGGGCCGAGTCGGAGAAGGGGCAGTCGCTGACGTTACGGCCGGAGTCGACTGCGGGCGTGGTGCGGGCGTACATCGAGCACAAGCTGGGTGATACGGGTGCGTCTGAGCAAGCTGTACTACATTGGGCCGCAGTTTCGGCGGGAGCGGCCGCAGCGGGGGCGGTACCGGCAGTTCTGGCAGATTGGCGCTGAGGTGATTGGACCGCCGAGTTCAGGGGCGGAGAGCCCGCTGCGGGATGCCGAAGTGCTGGAGATGCTGGCGGCGTTACTGGACGAGTTGGGCGTGCGCGGGTGGCGGCTGGAGCTGAACTCGGTGGGCAGTGCCGAGGACCGGGCGCGTTATAACGAAGTCCTGCGGGAGGCGCTGGCGGGCGTGAGGGACCGGTTGTGCCCGGACAATCAGCGCCGGGCGGAGACGAATCCTCTGCGGGTGCTGGATTCGAAGGACGAGGGCGATCAGGAGATCATCGACGGTCTGCCGAAGATTGCGGATTACCTCCGGGCGGAGTCGAAGGAACATTTCCAGCAGGTTCTGGCGGCGCTGGATGCTTGCGGGGTGCCGTACCACGTGAATCCGCGGCTGGTGCGGGGGCTGGATTACTACACGCGGACGACCTTTGAGTTCACGGTGACGACTGGCCTCGGGACGCAGAATGCGTTGTTGGGCGGCGGGCGGTATGACGGATTAAGTGAGATTCTGGGCGGGCCTCGTGCGCCTGGGATCGGGTTTGCGATCGGAGAGGACCGGTTGATCCTGACTTTGCAGGCGCAAGCGGAGCTGGATGCCCATGCGGCGGGGCGGGCGGCTGAGACTCCGAAGCTGGACGCGTTTGTGGCACCCCTTGGTGCCGGGCAAAATGCAGCGGCGCTGGCATTGGCCCGGGAATTGCGGCGTGCGGGGCTGAGGGTTGAGGTAGGGGATGGGGGGTTCAAGCTGAAGAAGAGCTTTGAGGTGGCGGACCGGCTGGCACGGCACATCGTGATTCTTGGCGAGGACGAGGTTCGCGACGAGGTGGGGACGGTGAAGACGTTCGCGACCGGCGAGCAGCGCAAGGTCGGGCGGGGTAAGCTCGCTGCGATTTTGCGGGATTAAAGTTTTGCGCTTTTCTGCCGATAAGACACTTGTGTGCTTTGAGGCGGGATGGAACGACGTTGGCGCAGGGCCCAGGGGCGCTGGAACTTTGCCCTGTGGGCAGCGTCTATAAAGGTGATTTCCCAAGCAGATGATTCACGCGTGCGTGCGGAGTTCTGCAGATCGAGAACTGGTTTTGATGAGACATCGTTTGATGTGGACCCCTGTAGCTGCATGCGTTTTGCTGCTTTCGAGCGTGATTGGTGTGGCGCAAGGGCCAAAGCCACGGCTGACCGCCGCGATCGATGATGGCAGTCGGGTGACTTTGCCGGGTACGCGTCCGGGGCAGGTATCGCGGGGTGTGGATCAGGGCGCAGTAGCCGCGGGCATGGCCTTGAAGGGCATCACGCTTGTGTTGAATCGCTCGGCGGCGCAGGAAGCCGAGCTGCAGGCGTTGCTGCGGGCGCAGGGGGATCCGTCCTCGCCGCAGTATCACCACTGGCTTACGCCTGACCAGTTTGCTGCACGCTTCGGGGTGGCGGACGCGGATATCGCGAAGGTGCAGAGCTGGTTGCAGGCACAGGGATTCAGCCTGGACAGCGTGGCCCGCAGCCGGGACCGGATCACCTTCGATGGAACAGCGGGGCAGGTCGCAAGGGCGTTCGGGACAGAGGTGCATCATTACTCGCTTCCTGACCGGACACACTTCGCGCCCGCGACGGACGTAAGCGTGCCTGCAGCCATGGCTCCGATGGTGACGACGGTGCTGCACCTCGCGGATTTTCATGCACATCCCCATAAGAAGCTTGCGGTGGCAGTAGCAAAGCCTGCGCTGACCTCCGGCCAGACAGGAAACAAGTTCCTCACGCCTTCAGACCTGGCGACGATGTATGACCTGAAGTCGACGTACAGCGCGGGCTTCAACGGGTCCGGGCAGTCCATTGCGATCGTTGCGCAGTCCTACATCGATACCTCCTCGGTCACGGCATTTCAGACAGGGGCGGGGCTGCCCTCCAACCTGCCGGTCCCGGTGCTGGTGCGGGACACGGGTGTACCCGGCATCAACCCGATGTCTGACGGGGACGAGGGAGAGAGCCAGTTGGACGTGGAGTATGCGAGCGGGATTGCGACAGGGGCAACGATCTATCTCGTTTCCACTGGAGACAGCCCGAATTCGAACGGCGTCTTTGACAGCTTGTCGTACGCGATCACTGAGAATATTGCGCCGATCATCAGCGGGAGTTATGGCACCTGCGAGACTGATCTCCAGGTCCAGGGAGCGAGCGGTAACCAGTTCGCGCAGGCTTACAACCTCCTGGTAGAGGAGGCCAATGCGCAGGGGCAGACGGTGATCTTCTCGGCGGGCGACAACGGGTCGACAGATTGTTACGGCAATACAGCGGTCAGCAGTGTGCAGCAGCAGGGATTGGCAGTTGATTTTCCCTCGTCGATCCCCTATGTCACCGCCATGGGCGGCACGCAGATGCAGGCTGGCGATTACAGTTCCACCAATACCCAGTATTGGCAGAGTGCCACCGGATCCGATGTCGTGAGTTCGCTCCTGTCGTACGTACCGGAGATGGTCTGGAACGAAGACAGCTCTTCTGCGGGGATCAGCGCTGGAGGTGGAGGGGTGAGCGCACTGTTTGCGCGGCCCTCATGGCAGACGGGCGTCCCGGGGATCCCTTCCGGATCGAACCGGTTGGTGCCAGATATTTCGCTGCAGGCTTCGGTGAACAGTCCGGGGTATCTCTACTGCACGACGGATGTGTCTGACCTTACGTCTGAGGGACAAACGGCGAGTTGTACAAGTGGCCTGCGCAGCCCTCAGGGCACGTTTACGCTCGCGGGGGGAACCAGCTTTGCGGCACCGGCATTTGCGGGCATGTTGGCGGTTTTGAACCAGGCACGTAATTCAACCGGACAGGGCAACATTAATACGATCCTGTACGGCCTCGCCGCCAATCCGAGCACCTATGCCTCGGCTTTTCATGACATCGCGACAGGGTCGAACGCGTGCATGGCGGGAACCGCGTACTGCTCCACGGTGGGTGCCTCCCAGTACGCGGCAACTGCGGGCTACGACGAAGCCACCGGCCTTGGCAGCATTGACTTTGCCAAACTGCTGGCAGCATGGCCTGCTTCTTCCACCGCAAGCTCCACGCAGGTTGGGTCGACGACGAGTTTGAGTGGGGCGACGTTGAGCCCGGCTTCAGGCGCTACGGATGCAGTGACGATCGCGGTCTCATCGGCCAACAGCAGCAGCCCCACACCGACGGGCACAGTCACGGTCCTTGTCGATGGGACTGCCTCCGGAACGGCGCTGGCCCTGAGTGGAGGAAAGGCGACTTTTACGTTTCCGGGCACCACCGTTGCGGGATCACATGTCATCGTCGCGGTGTATTCAGGGGATGCGGCGACTCTGCCCTCGCGCGGCACATTGAATTTAACCCTGGCGGGAACTGCGACGCCGAGCGGCAGCTTCACGTTGGCAGCGCAGGACATCAGCCTGGCCTACAACAGCACCGGATCGGGAGGCATTACGATTACCCCGGCATCGGGGTACAGCGGAACGGTGGTGCTGTCCATTACCTACCCGTCTTCAGGACCGACACTTTGTTTTCTGACGAGCTCAACCTTGGAGAAGGGCGCTTCCAACCTCACACTGGCCTCGGGGACGGCTACCGGCACGCTGCAGATCTTTGAGGGGACTGCCTGCGGGAGCTCCGCCACCGGAGCAGTAGTGCTGAAGGGCGGGCAGAAGAAGGCTGCGCAGGACCAAGCTCCGAAGCTTCCAGCACGACAGTGGCCTGAGGGCGTGGCGTTTGCGGGGCTCCTGTGTGCCGGAATGGCCTTCCGGCGAGGACGCCGCTTGCCTGCGTTGCTGAGTGTTGTGGTGCTCGCGGGACTTGGGTTGGGGTTAAGCGGCTGCGGCGGCGGTAGTGGGACGACATCGACCCCGCCCCCGCCTGTCAATCAAACGCAGACGCTGTCAGTTACATTGACTGGCGTGGATTCAATCAACTCCAGCATTACCAGCTCGACCACGCTAACGCTGACTGTCCACCCCTAGGGTAAAGCGAAAGGCAGGTTGGCCCGAGGTGCGTTAGCGCTTCGGGCCTTTGCTTTGCGTGCGGGTGGCTGGGCGTTCCCTCCGGCAAAAGGTTTTGTGGACAGAGTTCAGATTGCGTTACAGTGAAATCAATCAAGCAAAACGCAACTCCTATCGGGCTGAAGGCAGACGCTTCGCAGCAGCAGCGGTGTCTGGTCCGAATGCTTCATGTACACCGGGCTTTGGACTGGATGCACAGATGTATCTGTAGGGAGCGAGCATATGAGCCTTTCCAGGCGGCAGTTTTTGACCCGGGTGGGTCAGGCAGGCGGGTATTCGGCGGCGTTTCTGGCGATGCGCGGACTTGATCTTGCAGAGGCGCAACCGATGCGTGCGGGATCGGTGCAGGCGCCCGCAGGTTCGGGCAAAGGTGTGCGGGTCGTGGTGTTGGGCGGCGGCATTGCCGGGCTGGTCGCAGCGTATGAATTGCGGCCACTCGGGTATGACGTCACAGTGTTGGAGGCGCGCAAGCGGCCGGGTGGACGAAACTACACGGTGCGTGGTGGGGATGAAGTTCGGCTGATGGATGGCTCCGTGCAGCGATGTACGTGGGAGCCCGGGCACTATCAGAATTTTGGGCCGGCACGTCTGCCATCGATCCACCCGAACATCCTGGGCTACTGCAAGAAGCTTGGGGTGGAGTTGCAGGTGGAGGTGAACATGAGCCGGTCGGCGCACCTGCAGAATGACACCGCGATGGACGGAAAGCCTGCGGTGATGCGGCAGGTGGTGAACGACACGCGTGGGCATGTGAGCGAGCTGCTGATGAAGAGCGTGAATCAGGGCGCGCTGGATGCAGAGCTTACGGGCGAGGACCGGCGCAGGATGCTGGACTTTCTGCGCATCTATGGGCCGTTGGATGATGCGGGCAAGTATGCCGGGAGCGATCGCGCGGGGTATAGCAAGGCTGCGGGTGCGGGCGATGAGGCCGGCGTATTGAGTGAGCCGATCGACATGCATACGTTGCTGCAGGCGGAGTTCTGGCAGGGGATGCTGTTCGATGAGCAGTTTGACATGCAGGCGACGATGTTTCAGCCGGTAGGCGGGATGGACAAAATCCCGTTTGCGTTCGCGAAGTCCCTGGGCGAGATTGTGCGGTATGACGCCGCTGTGACGGGGATGCACAAGACGTCCAAGGGCGTCGAGGTGACATACACCCAGGGCGGCGCGGCGAAGAAGATGGAGGCCGACTATTGCATCTGTGCGATGCCGCTGACAAAAATGCGGACGATGCAGACAAATGTGAGTACGCCGTACAAGAAGGTGATTGATGAATGCGTGTATGCGGGGGCTTACAAGATTGCCTGGGAAAGCCGTCGATTCTGGGAGCAGGATTACAACATCTATGGCGGGCTTGAGTTTGTGAATGTTGGATGTAGTCCCATCTGGTTTCCTTCCTGGGGATTGTTCTCGGACCGCGGCATTGCGGTGAGTGGGTATACAGATGAGAGTGGGACCGCGTTCGCGAAGCTGACGATGGAGCAGAAGTTTGCGGAGAGCCGCAAGTCGATCGAGCGGTTGCACCCGGGGCATGGGCGGGAGTTGGAGAAGCCGATGTACTACGGGTGGGGCAAGTCGGAGTGGAATGAGGGCTCGTGGATTTCGGCGTATGGGCCGGGGCAAGAGCGCACGTTCGCGCGGGGCGGGGGCGGCATGGCGGCGCTGAACGGCAAGCCTGCAGGACAGGCGCCGGGCATGGAGCCGAGTAAGCAGACGGGACAGGCGCGATCAGCGGCTGCGGCAAGGACGGGGACCAACGCGGGCTACGAGACGTTGCTTCAGCCGGACGGGCGGATCATCTTTGCGGGCGATCACTGCAGCCACATTGTGGCGTGGCAGGAGGGCGCGGCATTGAGTGCGTTGCGGGCTGTGCAGATGGTAAGCGATCAGGTGAAGGCTGCGCGGTTGGGCGGTGGGGTTGGGGTTGGGGCTGTGGTTGGGTAGGGGTGCGGTTAGGGCACCTTCCCTGTTGTTGTGGGAACTCGTGGAACGGAAGACCTTTGGCTCGAAGTTGGGTGTTTAGGATCGGCTGGGACGTGCATCTTGTTTAAGGCATAGGCTGTTTGCGTTTCAGGTGAATGCAAGTTTCAAGGAGGCGGCGTGAGCGTTTTTAGATTGGTTGCGGGTGCAGTTTTAGCGACGGTTCTGGGTGGAGGCGGGGCGGGGTTTGCGCAGACCGAAGTGCGGCATGTGCAAACAGACGCGTCTCCGATTGCAACGGGCGTTTGGGCGGGGGATACGTATTACCTGAGCGGGCAGTTGGCTGATCCGACGACGCCTGCGGACAAGGCGAGGGCGACGCCTGCGGTGTACCCGACTGATACCAAAACGCAGGCTGCGAGTGTGTTTGCCAAGATCCAGAAGGCACTGCAGGCGCAGGGGCTGGACATGAAGGACGTGGTGAAGATGACCGTGTTCCTGGGGCCGGATCCGAAGACGGGAAAGCTGGATTTCGCAGGCATGCAAAGTGAGTACGCCAAGTACTTCGGGACGGCTGCGCAGCCCAATAAGCCGGCGCGGTCGGCCTTTCAGGTGGCGGCGTTGGCTGCGCCATGGGCGTTGCTGGAGATCGAGGTCATTGCTGTCAAGGGCAAGTAAGAACCCCGCGCAGTCTGAAGGACGACGCTATTTAAGAAGCGCAACTGCGAGGGCGATCAGGGCAACGAGCAGCGCTGCGCCGGGGAGGCCGTAGGCCAGTAGATGTGTGGCTTGCGTCGAGATTACGGGGGTGAGGACGTCCGGTTGGGGCTCGGGGACTGCCACTGCCCGTTCTGTGAAGATGGACTGCTGCATGACGCGCTTGCTTCCCAGGACCTGTTCGATCCCTGCCTGGAAATGATGCTGGTGGATTTTCTTCTCGAGGTCGGGGATCGGTTCTGCGGCAGCGGCGAGGGCTGCTTTCAGAACGGCGTTCTGGATATCCCCGCCGCTTACTTCGTGTTGCTGGGCAAGGACGCTGAAGTCGACATCGGGGCCCAGTGGCGTGCGGGTCGGATGTAACTGCACTTTCCAGATGCGAACGCGTTCCGTCTCGCCTGGAAGCTCGAAGAGGACGTGCGTTCTGATACGTCGCTCGAAGGCGGGATCGAAGTTTGCAGCGAGGTTGGTGGCGAAGATCACGACGCCGGTGTACCGGTCCAACTCCTGCAGGAGGACGTTGACGACGCTGTTGGATTCGCGCTGGGCACCGCTATCGACGGAGGTGGAACGGCGTGCGGCGATGGCGTCGGCTTCGTCGAAGAAGAGGACGGCTTCTTCTTCACGCGCTGTGCGGAAGATCGCGGCGACGTTCTTTGCCGTTTCGCCCATCCACATGGATTCGAGCTCGGCGTAACGGACGACTAAGAGCTGTCGACCTAGCGAGTGTGCGATGGCTTCGGCGCAGATGGTCTTGCCGGTGCCTGGCGGCCCGGCGAAGTTGAAGGCGAGACCGAGGCCGGTGGAGTGCCGCTCGCCAAGACCCCAGCCTTTGAAGATGAGATCGTGCTGCGTGACCTGGGCCAGCGCCGTTTCGAGCGCGCGGCGGGTTGCGGGGGACAGGATGACGTCGTCGAAGGTGCGGCGCGGCGCGATGGTTTCGACTGCGCGGCGACCGGAAGAGCCGAAGAGACGCGAGAGTGAGAGAGGGGCCACGGGCTTCACCGTATCGTGCTTGTCGGTGAGAACGCAATGCGATGGCTGCCGGTTCCCCGCGGATGTGTCTGAGCAACTTTGTGACGGACTTTGGACGTTACGAGAAGCGGAACTGCGCTACGTGTCGTGTAAAGCAGTTGACCCCTGACCTTACGTCATGCTCAAAGATGTTCAGAGGTGAGGCCATGAGCACCTTTCGCATCCAGGAATTCGCAAAGCTTTCCGGCGTGACGGTACGGGGGTTGCATCACTACGACCAGCTGAAGCTGCTTTCGCCGGCGCATTGTTCAGAGCGCGGCTACCGGCTTTACTGCTATGAGGATCTGGGCTGCCTGGAGCGCATTCTTGCTCTGCGGTACCTGGGGCTGCGCTGCGTGAGCGTCGAGACGGTCTGGATCGCGTCTCAGGGCAAGGATGCCGAAGCCTGAATACTGGACCTTTTTCCGGCAGGCGGTTCATGCCTGCCTGCGGCACGGCCGCTGAGAGCGGGCCGGTTCATGTGTTTGGAGCCGCTGCTACATTCCACTTAGAACGAGGAGGGACTATGGTCGCACCAAGGAGAAATCTACCGGCGGTACTTACGCTATTCTTTGTGGCTCCGCTGGTGGCGGAGTACCTGTTGGGCGATCTCCCGTTAAAGATGCTGCCGGCTCTGATCGTATTAGCGCCAGCCTACGGTGGCGGGGCAGTTCTGATTCGCGAGGCAGCGCGGCGAATGGGGCGCGGCTGGCCGACGATGCTGTTGCTGGGCGCGGCCTACACTTCCATCGCTGAAGGTCTGGTGACGCAGTCGCTCTTCAATCATGACTACCTGAAGATGCAAATGCACCTGCTTGACCATGCCTACATCCCGGCCCTGAGCATTGGAGGGTGGTGGACGATCTTCATGTTCAACCTTCACACGTTTTGGAGCATGGGCGTCTCCATTGCGCTGGTGGAGGCGCTCTTTCCTGCCGGGGCCGAAACACCGTGGCTGGGGTGGATTGGTGATTCGATCATTGCTGGGGTGTTTGTGCTTGGTACGGCCGCGAACTTCGGCATCGGGTACAAGCAGAACCACTTCGTCGCATCGAAGGCGCAACTTCTAAGTGCGGCAGTGCTGAGCGTGTTGCTGATGCTGTCTGCGTTTCTGCTTCCTTCGCGAAATTTGCGCGTAACCCCAGGTCTGGCGTCGAGCCCATGGATCACAGGTGCGGTTGCGTTGCTGCTGGGCCTTGCTGTTCTGTACACCCCACCGAGGTGGGGCTGGTTTGCAGTGAGTGCGTTGCTCGCACTTGATACGGGATTTCTTTTGCTGGTGAGGTTCTTTTCGCGGCAGACTGGGTGGAACGCTCTGCATGTGCTCAGCCTGGCAGCGGGCGGGGCGTTGAGTTACAGCATTCATGCGTTTACTCAGAAGCCGCTGGTCGGCGGAGTGCTTGGGATGCGCATCAGTAACGCGGTCTTTCTTTCGGTCGCGCTTTGGCTTGTAGGGTTGGGTGCGAAGCGCGTGATTCGCTATGAGGCGCGAGTGTGACTCAGTCGTCGAACATCTTCGGTGGACAGGTATTTGCGCCATGGATGCGGGCGCTCGTCGTTGCCGACTGGAGGAGGGAAGGCTTACACTGGCGGCCCGCCTTGTACGTGCGTTTTGTTTCGTGGTGAAGCAAAGGGGATCGCGTGCGTGGCTGTGAGGTGATGATCTTGCGCCAGTCTTTGTTTGCGTTCCGGAGAGTTGGGTCTGCTTTGGTTGCGGCCGTTTGTGTGGGGGTTGGAATAAGTGCGGGGGCGCAGGGGGCGGCTGCGGGTGCGGATAGGCCCTGGTTGGATACGTCGAAGAGCTTTGAAGAGCGGGCGGGTTTGTTGGTCCATGCGATGACTTTGGAGGAGAAGGTTTCGCAGTTGGGGCATACGGCGGATGGGATTCCTCGGCTGGGAGTGCCTGAGTACAACTGGTGGAACGAGGGGCTGCATGGGGTGGCGCGGGCTGGCGTGGCCACTGTGTTTCCGCAGGCGATTGGGTTGGCGGCTACGTTTGATGACGCGTTGCTCCATCGTGAGGCGCAGGCGATTGCTACAGAGTTTCGGGCGAAGTACAACGTGGGCAAAGGGCCGGATGGATCGACGGTGCAGTACAAGGGGTTGACGGTCTGGTCACCGAATATCAATATCTTTCGGGATCCTCGGTGGGGGCGGGGGCAGGAGACGTATGGCGAAGATCCATTCCTGACGGGGCGCATGGGGGATGCGTTTATTACGGGCTTGCAGGGCGATGATCCGAAGTATCTGGAGACGGTGGCGACGAGCAAGCATTATGCCGTGCATTCGGGGCCGGAGGCTACGCGGCATGAGGTGAACATTGATGTGTCCGCGCATGATTTGAACGACACATATCTGCCGGCGTTTCGGACGACGATCGTGGATGCTCATGCGGATTCGGTGATGTGTGCGTATAACTCGATCGATGGGCAGCCGGCTTGTGCGAATGACATGTTGCTGGGCAAGTATCTGCGCGGGGCCTGGGGCTTCAAGGGCTATGTGGTGAGTGATTGCGCGGCGGCGGAGGATATTGCGGCTCATCACAAGTACAAGACGACGCAGGCCGAGGGTGTGGCTGCGGCGATCAAGGCGGGGATGGATTTGATTTGTGGGGAGCCGGTGCAGGCTCGGGTGGCGCTGGAGCGGAAGGCTGCGTTGGATGCGGTGGCGCAGGGTTTGTTGAGCGAGGCGGATGTTGACCGGGCGATCACGCGTGACATGACGGCTCGGTTCCGGTTGGGGATGTTTGATCCGCCTGCGATGGTGCCCTGGTCGAAGCTGAGTGCGGGGGATAACGACACGGCCGCGCATCGGGCGCTGGCGTTGCAGACGGCGCGGGAGTCGTTGGTGCTGCTGAAGAATGAGGGTGGGATGCTGCCCTTGAAGCATGCGCCGGCGAGCATTGCGGTGATTGGGCCGGATGCGGATTCGCTGGATGCTTTGGAGGGGAACTATAACGGGACACCGTCGCAGCCGGTGACGATTCTGGCGGGGTTGAAGAAGAGATTTCCTGCGGCGAAGATCAGGTATGTGCAGGGGACTTCGCTGATCGGGGATGTGGTGAATGCTGTGCCTTCGGCGGAGTTGTGGACCTCGGCGGCGAAGAGTGCGCATGGGTTGAAGGCGGAGTACTTTGCAAACACGGAGTTGAGTGGGGCGCCGGTGTTGTCTCGCACGGATGCCGAATGTGAACTTCACGTGGAGCTTCAACGGAGTGAATGCGCAGCTGAAGCAGAACTACAGCGTGCGGTGGACGGGTGTTTTGGTGCCCAAGGAGAGTGGGGACTACCTGCTGGGGTTTACGGGGCAGGATGGCTATCGGGTGTGGGTGGACGACAAGATGCAGGCCGAGGATTGGACGCCGCATCGGCCTTCGACTACGACGACTGCACCGATTCACCTGGAGGCGGGGCATGTGTACAAGTTGAAGATCGAGTACTTCCAGACGGTTCGCGCGGCGGAGGCGAAGCTGGTGTGGGGCGTGCCGGGGCGTGAGGAGAAGGAGGCTGTGGCGGCGGCTCGTGGGGCGGACCTGGTCGTTGCCGTGATGGGTTTGTCGGCGCGGATTGAGGGCGAGGAGATGAAGATCAAGGCCGACGGGTTCTCGGGTGGGGACCGGACTTCGATTGATCTGCCCAAGCCGCAGGAGGACCTGCTGGAGGCTGTTGCCGCGACGGGCAAGCCGGTGGTGCTGGTGCTGACGAATGGGTCGGCGCTGGGGGTGAACTGGGCGGATGGGCATGTGCCGGCGATTCTTGAGGCTTGGTATCCGGGGGAGAGTGGTGGGCAGGCTGTGGCGGAGGCGATTGCTGGGGACTTCAGTCCGGCGGGGCGTTTGCCCGTGACGTTTTACAAGAGCGTGGCGGACCTGCCTGCGTTCGAGGATTACCGGATGGCGGGGAGGACGTATCGGTACTTCAAGGGAGAGGCGTTGTATCCGTTTGGGTATGGGTTGAGCTACTCGAGGTTCGCGTATGCGGGGGCGGAGGCTGCGGCGAGTGGCGATGGCGAAACCGTTACTGCGAAGGTGACCAATACGGGGCGCAAAGCTTCTGATGAGGTTGCGCAGTTGTACCTGACGCATGAGGGTGTGGATGGGGCGGCGGTGCGTGAGTTGCGGGGATTCCAACGCGTGCACCTTGCGCCGGGTGAGAGCACGTTGGTGACGTTCACGCTGAACGATCGCGACCTGAGCACGGTGGATGCGCAGGGCAAGCGCGCGATGGTGCCAGGGACGGTGCGGTTCTGGGTTGGTGGCGGTCAACCGGTTGCGCGCGAGGGGCTGGCGAACGCGGCGGGCGTGGAAGGAACCTTTCAGGTAAGCGGGGCCAGACAAATACCGGACTGACGAGGCTGCCTGCTCCAACGCGAGGCGCGATCACACAACCTGTGTCCACAAGCCGAAGTCATGCGAGGCGCAAAGAGAAGTGGCTGACGAGTTGATCGTCAGCCACAGGCCTACGGATGAAAGCGACCTACGCTATTTTTTGCGATCGGTTCTCTCGTTGTGATTTTCGCGTTCGATTTGACGGCTGTTTGCGTTTTGCTCCCGATTCACCTGCTGATGTTGTTGCGGCGTAAGAGCGCCGCCGTCGGCGCCCCGACCGTTATGGACCTGCTGATCGACGGCCCCTTGGCGGGCGTTGGTGCGGGCCGCCTCGCCGGAGGTCATTTGGCCGGAGCGAAGGCCGTTGGCGGTGCGCTGTTGCTGGTTGGCCTCGCGGTTATCAACCGCGTTCGGCGCGATGGTGTTCGCGTTGTGATTGTCGTTGTAGATCTGGCGACTGGCATTATTTTGTTCGCGATTGACCTGCTGACGCTGCTGCGGTGTGAGACTTCCACCGTTCGCCGTGCGGTCAGCATGCACCTGGTTGTCGATGCGGGCCTGGTTGGCGGTAGCGCGCGCCGCTTCTCCGCTCGTCATCTGCCCGGAGCGAAGGCCATTCGCGATGCGTCCATCCTGATTGGCTTCGCGGCCGTTCACCGTGGGACGGGCAGCAGCGGCCGGATTGGTGGGATTGGCATGGAATGAGGCGGTTGTCGCGGCGGCCGGAACAAAGGGGCGGCCATGATTGACGCTGGCGAATTGCTGACGATTCTGTGCTGCGAACGATTGATGAGTGAGCTGCTCGCCCGTAGGTGCGAAGTGCTGCTCGCGTCCGAAGGCCGCTTCCTGCGGGGTGGGACGCACGGGGATCCCGCCAGGACCTCCGTTGTAGGCGACCGTCGTGTGATTGTTGACGATGACGGTGCGGTTATACACGTTGGTTACGTTGACCACGTTTACGTTGCTGACCGTGCGGTTGTAGAAGAAGTTCCCGCCGCGCCATTCACCCCCAAAGAAGCCGGCACCTGTGTAGCCAAAGCCGTAGTTGATGCCGCCATAGAAGCCAACGTGTGGTCCCCAATAGCCGGCGTGGAACAGGTAGGCGTTGCCTTCCCAGCCCCAGTAAGCGGGCGTCCAAAGCACACCTTGCGACGGAGGCGCGACCCACACACCAGGTACCCAAAAGTAGCCGTCGGGACCGTAGGCCCAGTATCCGGGTGTCCAGACATAGCCTGGATTCGGGCAGATGGGTTGGGTGTACACCGGCAAGGCGGGAGGCGCAAAGTTCACCGAGATGATGATGGCGGCATGGGCCTGCTGCAGGGGCAATGCAAGCAATGGGAGAGCCAGAGCGGCTCTGAGAAAAACCTTGCGAACTGTGCTGTGAACCAACATAAAAGCCTCCTGGTACGATCTGCCTGCTCCCGCGAGGACCTGCCTTCGTAGGCGGCGTCCAGTTAGTTGACCCCGGGAACGAACGGATGTTGTTCTCAGCGGAACTCCGGTTTGCGAGACGTGAAAGCGGACGACGACATGGACTGCGGATCATTATGATGGCCAGACCGAGTGGCCGGAATACCACCGGTGAGGGAGGGAGTTTGCGACTACGCGTTTCGAGTTTCTGGGCATTGCCGATGAAATTGTTGCTGCTTGCAGGTCTGGGAAAGACGCTGCCCGCGGTTGCACCGGCGGCCTTCGCCCAAAGCGCCACGCCGGCCGTAAAGCAGATCACAGATTTCGTGGTGCCGGGGGCGGAGTGGCAGACCGCTACGCCGGAGAGCCTGGGTTACTCGAGCGCGAAGCTGGAGGCAGTGCGGGCGTGGGTGAAGACGCAGGCCACGGGATCGATGATGGTGATCTCGCATGGCCGGGTGATCTTCAGCTATGGGGATGTGGCGCATACGAGCAAGATCGCCAGCGTGCGCAAGAGCGTTCTGGACATGCTGTACGGCGCGGATGTGTTGCTGCCCAAATTCGATGATTCCGTGTTGAACAAGACGGTGGTGCAACTGGGGCTACAGGACAAGGTGCCGTTTCTGCCGTGGGAGGAGAAGGCGACGCTGATCCAGCTGATGGGATCGAGCTCGGGGATCTATCTCCCGACCGGAGATGGAGATCAAAAGAAGACGTTGCCGCCGCGTGGATCGGAGTATCCGGGGGCGCATTACCTGTACAACAACTGGGACTTCAATGCGGCGGGTACGGCGTTTGAGAAGATCACGGGGAAGGACATCTTCAAGGCCTTGGACGATGATTTGGCGAAGCCCCTTGGCATGCAGGACTTCGTGCTCGCGAAGCAGCGGAAAAACTATGACCCGTCGAGCGTGCATCCGGAGTATGCGATGTATCTGTCGACGCGGGACATGGCTCGGCTTGGGCAGTTGATGTTGAATTGCGGGGATTGGGGTGGAAAGCGGGTGATCTCGTGCGACTGGGCGCGGTATAGCACCTATCTGCATACGCCGTTCCGCGACATCAATCCGACGGGCTTCAGGAATTATGGCGAGCCGGAGCGGTGGGGATACGGGTTGCTGTGGTGGGTGTGGGATCAGCAGTCGTTTCTGGGGGATTCGTATACGGGTTTTATGCAGGGCGCGTATACGGCTGCGGGCACGGGCGGGACCTACATTACGGTGCTGCCGATGCAGGGGATGGTTGTGGTGCACCAGGTGGACATTGATAAGGATGATCGAGCGAGTGTGTCGCCTTCGAGCTATATAGCAATCCTGACGATGCTGGCGAACTCGTATTGTGGAGAGAAGTGCAATTGAGAATGGATATGGCGAGGCGGGATGCATTGCGCGTTTTGACGGCAGCATTGGTGTTGGGATCTTTCGCTTGTTCCATGGAAGCGCAAACGCCGGCGGTGCCCGCCACTGTCCCCCCTGCTGCGCCTGCGCAACGGCCGGGCGGACCGAACTCCGGGGTTGCGCCGCCACCGCCTGTGTTGACGGGAGACGCATTGCAGAAGCCTGGAGTCCCAGCGGGCGTGTTGTCGGATCGGTTGACGATCCGGAGCACGGTGTATGACGGCATGGTGAGCGATTATTGGGTGTATGTGCCGGCGGGGTATGACCCGAAGGTGCCTGCGGCGGTGATGGTGTTCCAGGATGGTGAGGGCTACGCGAAGCGGGACGGGGATCATCCGGCGCTGAATGTGATCGACAACCTGATTGCCGAAGGCAAGATCCCGATGATGATTGCGGTGTTTACGAATCCTGGAGACGTTTCGGGTTCGCCGGGGACGCCGACGTACGCGACGGTGCAGGCGCATGCGACGCGGTGGGGTACGGATCTTCGTAACGGGATGCGGTCGACGGAGTATGACACGGTGAGTGATCGGTACGACCGGTTCCTGCGCGATGATCTGCTGGTGGAGGTGGGGAAGAAGTACAGCCTGCGCAGTGATGCGTATTCGCGTGCGATTACGGGGTTGAGCTCGGGTGGGATCTGCTCGTTTAACGCGGCTTGGCAGATGCCAGAGCAATTTGGGCGGGTGATCTCGTGGATTGGCTCATTTACGTCGATCCAGTGGAAGGAAGATCCTGCGCTGCCAGATGGTGGGCAGGATTACCCGGAGAAGATTCTGCGCGAGGCTCATCGGAACATTCGGGTTTGGCTGCAGGATGGCGCGAACGATCAGGAGAATCCGAACTATGGGTCGTGGCCGCTGGCGAACATTCGCATGGCGAACGCGTTGAAGTTGAAGGGGTATGACTTTCACTTCAGCTTTGGGCAGGGGCCACACACGGCGGGCGAAGGTGGGGCGGAGTTCGCCGAGGAGATGACATGGTTGTGGCGCGGGTATGACCCGGCGAAGAGCAGCGAAACCTTTACGCAGGAACCTACAGAGGCAGGCAAGCCTGTATTTCGCGTGGGAATCGTGAATCGTTAAATCTTCGCAGTTGGGAAAATTTTTGCAAATAGAGTTAAAGAAAAGCGGCGGGTTGCCGATAAGGAAGAGGCATGCAGAATTTTGTCGTCAGGAGCTTCGCGAGGTGGGTGGTGTTCGGGATGCTTTTGGTTTGGGGTTGTGGGCTCGCGGTGGCCAGTGGGCAGGCAGTTGCGATCACGTTCGATGATCTGCCCTCGCACAGTTCCTTGCCGAAGGGGACGACGCGGCTTGAGATTGCACAGAAGGTGATTCGGGCGTTGAAGGACGGGGGTGTGCCGGCAACGTACGGGTTTGTGAATGCGAAGCGCTTTGAGGATGAATCCGCGGGCGTGCAGGGAGTGTTGGAGGCGTGGCGCGCTGGGGGGAACCCGCTGGGGAGTCATACGTGGTCGCACATGGACCTGAACAAGAACACGCTTGAGGCATGGGAGGCCGACCTGCTGAAGGACGAACCGACGTTGGCAAAGTACAGCAGGGCTGGGGATGATTGGCACTGGTTGCGGTTCCCGTATCTGTCGGAGGGTGACACGCCCGAGAAACGGATGGGGGCGCGCGTGTTCCTCAAAGAGCACGGGTACCGAATTGCGGCTGTGACGATGAGCTTTGGCGATTACGCCTGGAACGAGCCATATGCGCGCTGCGTGGCCAAGGGTGACACCGCAGCGATTGCGGGGCTGGAGAAGAGCTACCTGCAGGCAGCGCAGGAGGACATCGGGTACCGGCAGGCGCTCGCGGAGGCAGCGCTCGGACATGGGATCCCGTTTGTGCTGCTGATGCATATTGGCGCGATTGACGCCGAGTTGCTGCCGCGATTGTTGAAGGTCTACAAGGACGCAGGTTTCCGATTCATCACGCTGCAGGAGGCAGAGAATGATCCGTTCTACGCCAACGACGTGAACCTGAGCCTGCCCGCTGCCGCGGATAGCCTCGAAGCTGTGGCGAAGGCCAAAGGTGTACGTGATTGGCCGAAGCATGCGCCGCTGCCGTCGGATCTGAGTACTGTGTGCAAGTGAGGATGACGTTTGTGGGCCGGTGGCGGGCGGAGAGGGTAGAGGTTTGCCGCCGGGTTCGCGTCCTGCGACCTGGCGGGGCGGAGGTCATCTAAGACAACATGTCTGAAGCTACTGCGCCCTCCGTTGCCGACGAGTTCTCTCACTTCGACCTCGATGCAATGGGGAAAGGCGACGTGTATAAACTGTTGGCGTCGGTGATTTTGCCCCGGCCGATTGCGTGGGTGGTGAGCAAGAGTGCGGCGGGCGAGATTAACGCGGCACCCTTTTCCTTCTTCAATATTCTTTCGTCAGATCCGCCGCTGGTGGCGATCAGCTTTTCGTCGGCACCGGATCGCGACGGGAAGGATTCGCTGGCGTTTATTCGCGAACGGGGCGAGTTCGTTGTGAATATGGTCCCCGAGGAGCTTGCGGAGGAGATGAACACCACGGCGACCAACGCGCCGAGGGGGACGGCCGAGACAGACCTTGCCGGCCTGGCGCTTGCACCGTCGAAGGTGGTCGATGTGCCCCGGATTGCGGGGTCGCCAGTGGCTTTGGAGTGCCGGTTGTTCGAGACGTTACAGCCGGGCGGTTCGAGCACGATCCTGCTGGCGAAGATCGTCTACGTGCACGTGCGGACGTCGGCGTTCGAGGATGTAGCGCGGCTGCATATCGATCCGGCGCAGATGCGGCTGATTGGGCGCATGCATGGCGGAGGCGGGTATTGCACGACGCGGGATGTGTTCTTTATTGAGCGGAAGAGTTGGCCGCTGTAGTCGTCGCGAGCGACTGAGCCAATGACTTCGAGTCGCTCACGTGGTGTTTGCGGCAGATCTCGGCGCTATTGGCTTGTTTGTCGATCAGGAAAGATCGCACAGCGTTCTTGCACTGCCAGGGTCCACAAGCAGTTTAGAGGCGGCATAACGAAGGCCTCGCTTGCGCGAGGCCTCGTGTGCCAGTCCGGCTGGGCCGAAGAAGGGTTTAGGCGGCGGTAGGAACTTGTACCGGCTCGATGGAGACGAAGCGGCCGAGTTGGCCGCGGTCTGCGAACTTGACGATGCCGTCAATCTTGGCGAAGAGGGTGTCGTCTGAGCCGCGGCCGACGTTCTTGCCGGCTTTGAGCGGTGTACCGCGCTGGCGGACAAGAATCGAGCCACCGGTGACGAGCTGGCCGCCGAAGCGCTTGACGCCCAGCCGTTGTGCGTTTGAGTCGCGGCCGTTTTTGGAGCTTCCTAGACCTTTTTTGTGTGCCATTGCTTTGCCTCATGTGGCGGCCGCGGGCCGCGGGGATTCGTGCTGAATGCTTTGGTGGCGCTAGGAACGAATACGGAGATCCCTTCACTGCGCTCAGGAGTGACGGCATCAGGGACGGTAGCCCGTAGCCGCCAGAAAGCTATTTCTGTTCCGCCTCAAAGGTGCGCCCGCCGACCAGGATGGCGTTGATTTTGACTTCCAGGAAGTTTTGGCGGTGGCCCTGCATTTTCTTGTACTGCTTCTTGCGCTTGAAATGGAAGACGAGGATCTTTTCACCGCGGCCTTCGCCGACGACGGAGGCGAGCACCTTGGCGCCGGTGAGGTCCTGCTCGAACTTGCCTTCTTCGCCGGAGAAGGCGATGACGTCGGAGAACTCGAGGGTGCCGTTTTCGTGTGCGGCTGTTTCAACTTTCAGGGTGTCGCCGGGAGCGACGCGGTACTGCTTGCCGCCGGTGCGAATAACTGCATACATGGTGCGAACCTCAACCGCTCGCGCTTTAATCGGCGCGGAAGCGTTTCTCTTCGGATCTTGTGCTGGTGGGTTTTGCCCTGCCAAAGCCCTGTCGCGGTAAACCAGGTCGCGCGGAACGGCTCTGGCCTTCGCAATCCAAGTGCGGACTGCTTTGCCAAACTACATGAGTTTATCCGAGGCGTGGTTCTGGGTCAACCTGCCCCGGAGCCGGGCAATCACCTCGGGGGAAGGGTGGGTGCCAGGATAGCGAGTTCCTGGGTTGGGCCCGTGGCGAGGGGCAGGAGTGCGGCTCCGGGGGGTAGTTGAGGGATGAGAGAGCGGTCCACAAGGACGAGGTGGGGGCTGTCGAGGAAGTTGGCGAGCGGTTGGGGATCGTTGAAGTAGGGGTCCAAGGGGAGATCGCGTGGGGGCGACGCGAGGGAGACCTGTTGGGCGAGACGGCCGGCGTAAAAGGCGTCGGTGGTGAGGGGAACCACGGCGGTCTGACGCCAGACCAGGAGTCGGCCAGGGGGGAGGGGTGCTGCGGTGTTTTGGTGGTTCTGGAGGAGGGCTGCGGATTCGCGGTTATCGGGGGTGGTGTAGCCGTTGCGAAGTTGGGGGTTGTGGAGGGCTTTGCGAGGTTTGGCGGTGAGGAAGGCGGCTGCGGCGTACAGGAGGATGGCTGCGGGGGCGAGACGGATCGCGGTCCGGCGTAGTTGCTCTGGACGACTCTGAAGCCAGCGGGCGAGGAGAGACGCAGCCAGGGCGGAGAGTTCGGGATAAGCGGGAGCGATGTAGTGAGGGAGGCGGGTTCTTGCGGTAGTGAAGAGGGCGATGGTGATGAGGGCGAAGACGGCGAAGGCTTGGAGAGGATCTGCCGAGTGCGCGGCGTGTTTGCGGCGGAACGGGGCGGCAATCGCAGAGGGATAGAGCAGGGAGCAGAGCGGGGCGGAGACGAGCAGGACCCATAGGTAGAACCAGGGCTGGGTACGGTGGCCTTCGATTGCACCGGTGGCGCGAGTGAGGGTGTGAAAGCCGAGGTAGTCGTGGAGGAAGGCTGCGCCGAAGTGGGCATAGACGTAGGCGTGCCATGGGAGCGTGATGGCGAGGAAGAGCAGCAAGCCGACGGTGAAGGTGCGGGGATGGCGGAGCAGTTTGCCGGGGTGAATGGCGATGAGTGCGAGGGCAGTGAGGGGGAGGGTGAGGCTGGCAGCGCCCTTGGTCATGAGGGCGAGCGCCAGGCCGAGGAAGAAGAGGAGCCAGCCCCCGGCGTTGTTCTGGAGGAGGTCGGCCAGGCCGAGGACGGCGAGGAGGCAGAACAGGCTGAGGAGGGTATCGGTTTCGCCAACCCGGGACACGTGCTGGAAGCCGAAGGCGCTGAGGAGGATGACGGTGCTGAGCCAGGCGGTCAGGTGGGCTTCGTGGCGAGGGAGGCGGCGTTCGAGCCAGCGGTGGAGGGCGGCCACGGTCGCGATGCCGGCGAGGGCCGAGGGGAGGCGGGCGGCGAAGGCGTTGAGGCCGAAGAGGCGGAGGGAGGCGGCCGTGAGCCACATCTGGAGGGGTGGTTTTTCAAACCAGAGGTGGCCGTTCCAGTGAGGGATAAGGAAGGCTCCGAGCGTGTGCGTGGCGAGCATCTCGCGGGCGATCTCGGCGTAGATGCCTTCGTCCCAGTCGGTGAGCGGGCGGTGGCCGAGGAGGGGGAGGAGGACGAGCGCGGCGAGCAGGGCAGCAAGGAGTGTGGACAGGCGCGTTTGGGGTGCGAAGGGCGACCGAGGCTGAGAGTGCGCGGGCTCGTGCATGGCTTAGACCCAAGCTAGCGCATGTGGAGGGAAGCTCAGGGTGGCGCGAACGGGGAAGAGGCGGTTGCTCAGGCAAGGGGAGCTACGGTGCGCGACGGCGTTGGCGGGTTGGCTGCAGGTTTTGGGGCCGGCGCTGGGGAGGAGCAATTAGGGGGGAGGGGGTCTTCCTTACAATCGGGCGATGGGTGGTGTGCAGCGGGATGGCGGACCGGGCGGGCGGTTTCGGGCGCCTGTCGTGATCTTTTGGGTGGGCCTTAGTTTGCGGGTGCTGGCGGTGGTGATTGGGCATACGTACCGGGTCCGGCCGAATGATGCGCACTTTGACTTTGGATTTGAAGCGGGACGGATTGCCCGGTCGCTGGTGACCGGGCAGGGGTATGGGAATCCGTTTAACGGGCATTCGGGGCCGACGGCGTGGCTGCCGCCGCTCTATCCGCTGCTGCTGGCGCTCTGCTTCAAGGTGTTCGGGGTGTATAGCCGGGGGGCGGCGCTGGCGATCATGGTGCTGGACAGCGTGTTTTCTGCGCTGATTGCACCCGCGGTGTACGAGATCGCGGCGCGATGTGTGGATGCGTACGGGTATGTGCGGCGGGGGTCGGTGAAGGCGGCGCCGGTAGCACTTTGGAGTGCGTGGATCTGGGCGGTGTATCCCGGGGCGATGCAGTATGCGGTGCACTGGGTTTGGGAGATGTCGCTGTCGGCGTGTTTGTTTTCGTGGGCGGTGGTGGTGGCCTTGCGGTTGAGGGGTGTGGGCGAGGATGTTGGGATGGCTGTCCGTCGGTCCGAAGAGTTAGGGTCGGGCAGTGGGCGCCCGCTGCCGGCGACCCGTTCAGGCTTGCGCGATCAGGCTGCCCATGAAGGGGGCGCCCAGTGGATTGCGGGTGGACCGTGGGGGCGGTGGGTCGTTCTAGGGCTGTTGTGGGGCTGCATTGCGCTTTCGAATGCGTCGCTGGTGTTGTTTTTTGGGGCGAGTCTGGGGTGGTTGTTGTGGCCGTTTGTGCGTGTCCCGGCATTGAGGAGGATGCTTGGGGCTCGCGTCACTGGGGTGGTTCTGGCGTGTGGTGTTTTTGGGCTGGTGCTGACGCCGTGGGTGGTGCGGAATGCGCGGGTGATGCATGCGTTTGTGCCGACCCGGGCGAACTTTGGGGTGGAGTTTTGGCACAGTACGCAGTTTGACGAGTACGGGCCGATGCCCTGGGGTGTGGCCATGCCGATGTCGCCGCGAGAGCCGGAGTTTCAGCGGTATGTCGCCGAAGGGGAGGTCCGATATGCGCGGGAGAAGGGTGAGATCGCGAAGCGGAATCTGCATGCCCGGCCGGGGCTCTTTGCCATCTACACACTGGAGCGGGTGCAGTTCTTCTGGTTCTGCACACCGCATGCGGTGGAGGGGCACCCGGTGCGGGAGTACCTGCGGGTGCTGCAGTACGCGGTCACGAGCCTGGCTGGTCTGCTGGGGCTGGGCCTGATGTTGCGAAAGAAGGTCCCTGGGGTTGGACTGCTGGGCCTGGCATTCCTTTTTGTCCCCCTGGTGTATTACGCGGTGACCGTGCAGCCGCGATTCCGGCATCCGCTGGAGCCGCTCATTACGGTGTGCGGCGTGTTTCTCTTTCGCAGTGTGGAGAACAAGACGTCCGCCAGCGGTGAGTAAGGATCTGTTCGGAGGTAACGCACTTCTGATCAGATCGCAGGTACCAAAGATGGGTGTAGCCCAGGCAACGCAGTGCTACTCTGCACTCGTGCCGAAAAGAAAAGCCAATAAGCTGGGTTGCATTCACCCAAGGATGGTTCGCCGGCAGCGGGCGGGCTTTTGGGATGCGGTGATGTACGGGTTCAATCTGTACCCGTGGCAGTGTCGCTTGTGTGGGTGCCGCGTGTACTCCGCCGACCGGCGGAGCAAGGGGGACGCGACGGGGGTACGGGTGCAGCGCGATGCCACTTTGTGGAGCGATCCGGGCCCACTGTAAGGGGCCGGTTGTGGTTGGGATGCGGATGCCAGGCTCCCAGGCTCCAAGTCACTGGAACGACACTCCATACGACGAGCCACGATCCATGGCTTTGCCGGCGAGCGACCGGCGGCGTCGTAGAGTCGCTGACTTTCGAAGTTCAGGATGCGGTGCTTCCCCGGGGGGTAGCATCTGCCGAGGACACTGAGGAATCTGTGGGCGCCGCCATCGCCATGCGAGACTGTTGCCTTGACCATGCCAGATGCCCGAACGCAGCCGACAATTCTTGTGCAACGACTTCATCCCGCAGCGCAGATGCCGCGGTACGCGCACTTTGGGCCCTATGGAGACCTGGCGGCGGATTTGTTTGCGGCCGAGGCAGTGACGCTAGCGCCGGTTGGGAAGCCGGGAGCGACGCGGGCGGTGAGCACGGGGTTGGCGATGGAGTTTCCTGAGACGCATGGGGCGTTGGTGGAGGACCGGTCGGGGCTGGCGGTGCGCGGGGTGACGACGCTGGCGGGTGTGATTGATTCGGGGTACCGCGGCGAGCTGAAGGTGGTACTGACCAATTTGTCCATAGAGGCGCAGACGGTCGCGCCCGGGCACCGCATCGCGCAGTTGCGGGTGGTGGAGCGGATCCAGGCTGTGTTCGCGGAGACGGATGAGTTGGCGGAGACGCCGCGGGGGGAGCGAGGCTTCGGGTCTACGGGGCGCTGAGGGTGGTGCTTGGTTCTTGGTGCTTCGTGTTCAGGCAACGCGGCGGGCGAGGGAGGCGAGGAGTTTGGTGGTGGGGAGGCCGTCTGCGTAGGTTTTCAGGACGAGGTTGCGGAGGAGTGGCGTGCGCATGACTTTGAAGCCGCGCTCGGGTTCGCGGTAGAAGCTGCAGGCGGCCCGGTGGCTGAAGGCCAGGGTTTCCTGCAGGGGTTTGAGGTGGCGGGCGTAGGTTTGGGCGAGGCGGGTGGACTCCGGGGACGGATGAGCCGGGGTTGAAACCCAGGTCCCCGAGGGACCCGGGGCGCCCGCGTTGGGGCGAGGGGGAAGGGCTTCGAGGATGGCGGCTGCGGCCGCCTGACCGCTGGTGATGGCAGAGTGGATGCCTTCGCCGGTGAGGGGGTCTACCAGGCCGGCGGCGTCCCCGGTGAGCAGGATGCGGCCTCGGGGGGTGTAGGCGTGGCCTCCGAGACCGAGGTGCTGGCCGGTGACGTGGGTCGTCGGGAGGGTGGCGAGGTCGAGGCCCAGTTTTTCACGGACATAGCGGTTGAGCAGGTTGCGGGTGACGGTTTCGTAGAGGATGGCGGCTTCGTCGGTGGCGGGGGTGTCGCTGGCCGCTTCGCGGTTGGCGTCTCCGCTATTGGCGAGGGTTGGTTTTTGGGGGACGAAGCCGCCTACGCCTATGTTGATGTGGTCGGCTTTGGGGAAGAGCCAGCCGTAGCCTCCGGCGATGGGGGCGAAGTCGAAGACGAGGTCGTGGGGGTGGTCGCCGGCGGGGAGAGTTTGGGGCAGGAGATCGTAGGGGACGGTGGCTTCAAGCGCGAAGCCTCGGGCGTACCACTGGGGTTCTTGGGGGAGATGGGCGGCTGTGGCTTCGAGGCCCACCTTAGGCGACGGTGAAGCTGTCGTCGAAGATGGGGCACCCGGAGTATGGGGCTGTTCGGGCACCCAGGCCCCCGAGGGACCTGGGGCACCCGCTCTTGTCGTCTCTTCGGGGTGAGTGAGGTTGGAGAGGCGGCGGGTTTGGCCGTTGGAGCCGTCGGCGCCGATGAGGGCGGGGGCGGAGAGGGTTTCGGTGGTGCCGTCGGGTAGGGCGATGTCCAGTTCGATGTGGGTGGGCAGTTCGCGGAGGGCGGTGATGGTGTCGATGCGGCGGAGCTCGGCCTGGCCACCGTTGCGGCCTGCGGCAAGGGTTTGTTCGAGGCAGAAATGGTCGAATCGGGAGCGGACGGCCATGGCGCAGAACGGCTGGCGGAGGCGGACGCGGACTTCGCGGGCCTTATCGGCGGAGCGGCGGCCGTGGAGGAAGGCGGGGCCTGCTTCCTGGAGGACGACGTCGCGGCATTGGCGCTCGAGGATGGGTTCGACGGAGTAGCGGAGGGCTTTGAGGGTCTTGCGGGTGAGGCCGCAGGCGCAGGCCTTATGGCGCGGGAAGCTGCGTTTGTCGAGCAGGAGGACGCGGCGGCCGGCGCGGGCGAGGTCGTACGCGGCGGCGCAGCCGGCAGGGCCGGCACCTACGATAAGGGCGTCGTAGAGAAAGAGCATCGAGCTTAGTTTACGGGTGTGCCAGTGCGTTCCGGGAGGCGGCATCAGGACCGGCGTCAGGATCGGATTGCAGTGGTTCTTTGCGGGAGGCGAAGGTGAGCAGAACCGATGCAAACATCATGGCGCTGGCGACGTAGAAGGGCAGTCCGGGCAGATGCCAGTTTGACCAGTCGCCTACAGCCTTGGCGAAGACCCAGGTGAAGAGGCCGGGGCCGACGATGCCGGCCATGCCTCGGAGGCTGTTGATGGCTCCCTGGAGCTGGCCCTGCTCTCCGGGACCGGCGACGCGGGACATCATGCTCTGGGAGGCCGGCCAGGCGACTGAGATCAGGTTCAGGACGGGCATGCCGGAAAGAAAGCCAACGCCGGTGCGCGCTGCCGCGAAGATGAGGTAGCCGACGGAGCCGCCGAGCAGGCCGAGTTGCAGGGCGCGGCGGTCGCCGACGAGCTTGGAGGCGCGACGAACAAGAAAGACGCCGTAGAGGATCGTGACGGCTCCGAGAGCCGCGAGGGAGATGCCGACGCTGCGGTCAGACCAGCCGTAACGGAAATTGGCGTAGAGGACGTAGACGTTGAGCAGAGAGTTCTGGGCGATGTAGCCGAGCAGGAGCACGCCTGCGAGGACGGTCAGCGTGCGGGTGCGGGAGAGCATGCGGACGGAGCCGACGGGGTTAGCGCGACGCCAGGAGAAGGGGCTGCGGTGCTCGAGGGCGAGGGATTCGGGCAGAACGAAGAGGCCGTAGACGGCGTTGACGAGCGAGAGGCCGGCGGAGACCCAGAACGGCAGCCGGGGGTGGAAGCCGGCCAGCCATCCCCCGAGGGCCGGGCCGACGATGAAGCCGAACCCGAAGGCGGCTTGCAGGATGCCGAAGGCGGCGGCACGCTGCTCACGGGGGGTGATGTCGCTCATGTAGGCCTGGGCGGTTGGCACAGAAGATGCAGTAATGCCGGAGAGAATTCTGCCGATAAAGAGAAGACCGAGCGAGGGGGCCAGGGCCATGAGGACGTAGTCGAAGCCGAGTCCGAAGTTGGAGAGCAGAACGACGGGGCGCCGGCCGAAGCGGTCCGAGAGGGACCCCAGGATCGGCGAACAGAAGAATTGCATTACGGCAAACACCGTCCCGAAGAGCCCGATGACTTCGGAGGTTCTTGCGGTGGAGCCGCCGACGAAGCCCTGGACGAGATGGGGGAGAACGGGGGCGATCATGCCGAGGGCGAGCATGTCCAGCGCAACCGTGAGGAAGATGAAGGTAACCGCGGCACGCTGCCGGCGCGGCACGTCGAGCGGCGTCGGCATGGTGTTTGCCGCTGGGTAATCCGTGGGGTCGTCCACAGCAGGCGTGGCGCGGGGGTCCGTGGGACGGCTCTCTTCGGAGGTTTGGCGCATGTTTGAACAGGGTAGCGGAAGAGGGGGGAAGGCTGGAGTGAATTGCTTAGACCAGGCCGGAGTCGAGGACGGCTTCGCGGAAGCTTTCGGGGTCGAGGGTGCCTTGGGAGGTCCATCCGTTGGCGGCGGCTTCGATTCGATCGGAGTGGAACGGGGGATCGGTGAGGCCATCGTAGCGGGCGGCCCAGATGCAGGGTTGGCCGGGTTGGGCGTTGCAGCAGAGGAAGCCGGGGTCGCGGTCGTGCTCTTGCGGCGTGGCGATGTGGGTGCACGGGTATTGCAGTGGGCCAGCGTTCATTGTGAGAGAAGTGTATTGAGTTTGGTGTTAATGCTGTGCAAGTTGGTTGGCTTTCCGAGTGCTTTCGGGAGGTGCTTTCGCGGGCTGGACACGTGGGGCTTTCGGGCCGGGTTGCGCTTCAGGTCAGGACGGCACGAGGTGGGGCGGGACCTGGAGGTGAGTCGCTATAATTTCAGCCAACACCCTGGCCCTGGGAGTTTGCCTCTGCGGCTGTTTACGAGCGCCCCTGTGGCATAACCCTGTTCCCGAGCGAATGGCGCGGTTACGTAGCGGAAGGGCCTGCGTGGGCCACTTTCGAGCGTGAGGTGCGGCGCTGGCTGGGGATGTGATGTAAGGAAGAGAATGACGAAGTTGGCAAGGCTGTGTCCTGTGGTGTTGCTGGGTCTGGTGGCGGTGGGTGCGCGGGCGCAGGTGTCGGCGTACTTCAACCCGATTGTGACGCGGGCGTCGAACTCGCAGGTGGATACGGGGACGTTTGCGTTCCTGGGAAATGGGAATACGTCGGCGCTGCGGGGTGGGGTTTCACTGGGCGCATCGTACATGTTTCAGAGTGCCGGGCGAGTTCAGTTTGGCGTGGATCTGCGGGATGAGTGGCAGGGAGGTGGCGATTCGCTGCTCAACGACTTCCTGGTGGGCGGGCGTGCGGTGTATGCCGCTACGGACCGGTTGCGGCCCTATCTGCAGATCTCCGGAGGCGCCGGAACTACGCGCGCCCCGTTCACGGCGGTGCGGACGACCAAGGCCATGGCGAAGGTGTATGCCGGGGTGGATTACCGTGTGAGCCCGCATGTGGACTTTCGTGCGGCCGAGATCGGGTTTGGCGAACTGACGACGGCGAGCAGTGCGCAGTACAACAGTTCGATCAGCTACCCGGCCGATACGCTGATTAGTTTTTCGAGTGGGCTGGTGTTTCGGTTTGGGAAGTAGAGGGCGTGCTGGGCTAGAAGCGGAGCAGATAGCTGGCTTTTAGGAAGAACTGTCGGCCGTCGTTGAGGTATTGGTTGCTGCGGGGCAGGATGGGGTGGGTGGGGATGCACATGCGGTCCGGGCCGCGGTCGCAGAAGTCGCGGTCGAGGTTCTGGAGATCGTTGTTATAGCCGAAGTAGATGGCGGTGCCGGGGTGGGGGAGCCAGGTGAACAGGGCCTGGGTGGCCACCTGCTTGGTGCGGACGAGCGAGGTCTGCGCGGGGTTGACGAGGACGGAGTCGTACTCGACGATGACGCGTGCGGAGAAGGCGCGGGTGAACTGGTAGTTAAGCTTGGTGCGGAGGGTTTGGCTTTCGAAGACGTCCTCGTTCGTGTGGGTCTGGTGGTTGCGGTCGAGGAGATAGGTGTTGTCGATTGTGAGGGAGTGGACCGGAAGCACGCTGACCAGGGCCTGCAGGTAGTTTTCGTAGAGCAATGAGGGCGCGTGGCCGGGGGCGGGGTAGAAGTTGGGGTTGCCCCCCTGGGTGTAGACGACGTTCCAGTTGAGTTGACGGAAGGGCGCGCTGCGGACGACGAGACCGCCGAAGTTTTGCGTCAGGTTGATGTTGCCGGGGAGCGCGTAGCCGTCCTGAGGGCCTAGCGTGTCGGAGTTCTGGCCCATGAGCGGGGCGATCGTGGTCTTGCGGGGGAGCTGGACGAAGGGGTCGACCGTCGTGTGGTGTTGGACGCGGTTGCCCCCATGATCCCACGAGACGTTGCCTGAGGTTTCGAGGCCGAAGCTCTGGACGAGGGAGTGTTTGGGGTACCAGAGGTAGGTGGCGTGCCACTGATCGTTGCGGATGTTTGTGGTCTGAATGAAGCCGACCTGTGAGGCGAAGCCGGCGGCGTTGTCCTGGTAGACGTTGTCGAGGTTGAACGAGTGGCCGTTGCGGCTGACTTCGAGCCATGAGGCGGGGCCGGCACCCACCTTCGGCGGCGATGAGGCTGCGGCCGAAGAGGGGGCACCCGAGGGGTCGGAGGAACCGGCCGAGGGGTCACCGGGATACCTGGAGGCGCTTTCGACGATCTGGCCGAGGGCGGTCCACTTGTCGTTGAAGCGGGCGGTGAAGTCGAGGCCGCCGATGCGGTTGAAGCCCCCGGCGAACTCGTAGTCGGTATAGATGGCGCCGATGCTGGAGCCTTTGCCGAGGTCCTGCGTGACGCGGCCTACGGCGAAGAGGGCGTGCTTGCCGAAGTCGGGTGCCCCCTGGTGGAAGCTTTCGCCGGGGGCGCGATCGTCGATGGCGAGGAGGCCGATGTTGGTATTGCCCAGCTTGCCGGTGGCGCGGACGCCGAACTCCGGGTGGACGATGTTGCGGGTGTAGAGCAGGTTGATGGGCGTGGAGAAGTAGTTGGCGTTCTCGAGGAAAAAGGGGCGGAGTTCGGGGAAGTAGACCGGGTAGCGCTGGTTGACGGTGAACTGGGGCTGGTCGGATTCGACCTGGCTGAAGTCTGGGTTGACCGTGGCATCTACGACGATCGTGTCGTGGAGGATGGCCTTGGCGTCACCGCCCGCCGTGCCTTCGAGGTGGCGGGTGCTGAAGAACGGGTTGTTCGGGTCCAGCGAGAGGAGTTGGTGGACGTTTTGGGCGAGGGCGTAGGGGTTGAGTTGGAGGTTGTGGGAGCCGGTGACGCCTTCGATCCCGCGCAGGGTGCCTTCCTGGGTGAGCGTGCCGGAGACGGAGGTGGCGATGTGGGGCCAGTTATCGATCTCGCTGTTGCGCGGAATGTGCCGGGTGAGCACGACGCCCCAGTCCGAGGAGCCGCCGTGGAACCGGACGGAGCGAAAAGGGATGGCGAAGAGGGCCATCCAGCCCCCTGAGGTGATGCGCCCGTCGGAGTCCCAGACCTGGTCGTAGCTGTAATCGGTGTTGACCTGGTCGGTCCAGGCGGCGTCGGCCTGAACACCGGCGGGGTTGAGCTCGAAGAGGATGCCCCGGCGATGGTCCTGGAAGGGGTCAAGGAGGACAGCGACGTTGTCGTCGGTGGTGACATTTTCGCGGCGGGCGAGGTGGGACCGGATGCGGCCGGGGTTGCCGTCGAAACAGACGAAGACGACGTAGAGGGTGGTGGGGGTGTAGCCGAGGTAGACGTCGGTCTTCTCCGTGGCAGGCTGGCCGTCGTTGGGCGAGGTCTGGGTGAAGCTGCTTACGTGGGCCAGGTGGTCAGCGAGGGCGGGCGCGGGAGCCATGCCTTCGAAGTCGGCGAGACGGAGGGGCGCGGTGAGCTTGGGGACCGTACGGTCGTTGAGAGGCTGTTCGTGAGGTGGGGCAGAGGGGAGGACGGTGGGTTTGCTCGCCTGGCCGGGGCTGCTGGTCTGCGCGGGGGCGTGGAAAGGCAGGGAGGCGACGAGCGCGAGAAGGAGGAGAAGCTGCCTCAGGGCCGAGGTGCGGGATGTGACGGTGCCGTGCAAGTGCGCTCCCTGGGTCGGCACTCCAAAGGAAGCGCTACAGGACCCAGGGGGCTATACGGGGCGAACCGAGAGATGGTTCCAAGGCTGCGGGACGGGGTTAAATCTTTCCGTTGGTTCAGGATACGCACAAATTTTGCATCCTCCGGCGCGATCCAGAACGTTTATCTTTCTTGGAGACTGGGCCATTTGTAATGGCTTCGGTCAGTAGTGTGGAACGATCAGCGGTCTTTGAAGCTGGAGGCCGGTTAAGAACGGAGGTGCTCGTGCGTAAGGTGCGTTATGGCGTGGCAATGAGCCTGGATGGCTTTATCGCGGGGCCGGGGGGCGAGTACGACTGGATCGTGAAGGACGAGGAGGCCGATGCGCACCTGGTTGAGATCTGGTCGCGGTTCGACACGTTGCTGATGGGACGGCGCACGTATGAGATCGCCAAGCCGATGTTCACGCGGGAGAACCTGGGCAACAAGACCGTAGTGGTGGCATCTCGGACGCTGCGGCGGGAGGAGAACCCGGAGGTCACCCTGGTGCGCGACCTGGACGGGGCAGAGATGACGCGGTTGCGAGAGGAGAACGGCAGGGACATCTGGCTGATGGGCGGTGGGGAGTTGTTTCGGCACGTGCTCGAGATGGGCGAGGTGGACGGCCTGGATGTGAGCGTGGTTCCGGTGCTGCTGAGTGCGGGGGTGCCTCTGCTCCCGGAGGTGGCGCGGCGCACCGAACTGACGCTGACCGCGCACCGGGTGTTTCCGTCGGGCATTGTGTCGCTGAGCTACGACGTCGTAAGGAGATCGAGCTAAGCGGCTTGCTGGGTTTGCCCCGTGGTGGTGAGGCCCATTGCGTCAGCCAGGAGCGTGTAGCTGCGCAGGCGGGCTGCGTGGGAGTGCGTGATGGTGTTGATGATGAGTTCGTTGATCTCGAGGTCGTGCGCCACCTGGTGGAGGCGGGCGGCGACGCGGTCGGGGGTGCCTACGACGTAACGCGGGAACTCCTCGTCGGGCTCGTCGAAGCTGCCGGCGGTGAAAGAGAGAAACGGGTTGGGGGCCTGTGGGATGGCTTGAAGCTGTTTGAGGGCGTCTTCAGGGGTGGCCACGGGGCGGCGGTCGCCGGTGCGGATGCGGCGCTGCATGAGGCGAACCGAGGCATGCAGGAAGTCGGCCTCTTCCTGGGTGGGGGCGCAGATGACGCCGATGGCGATGGTGGCTTCGGGGGTCTGGCGGTAGGTTTGTGACTCGCCTGAAACCCAGGTCCCCGAGGGACCTGGGGCACCCGGATTCGTAGCTGAGTCGGGGCCGGTGTAGGGGCGGAAGTTGCGCTGATAGAACTCGATGGCCTGGCGGGTGCCGTGGGCGGAGAAGAAGTGCGCGAAGGCGTAGGGGAGGCCTTCCGCGGCGGCAGTGACGGCGGACCACATGCTGGAGCCCAGGAGCCACAGGTCAGGGGCGCCCGGTGCCTCGGGCGAAACGGTGACGTTGCGGAAGGGGTGGTCGGCGGGGAACCGCTCGGGGTGGAGGTAGGCCTGCAACTCGGCGAGTTGCTGGGGGAAGTCGTCGGGCTGAGGGCCCTGGCGGACGCGGCGGAGGGCAAGGGATTCGAGCTGGCCGCCGCCGGGCGCGCGGCCGATGCCGAGGTCGATGCGGCCGGGAAACATGGCGTGAAGCGTGCGGAAGAGCTCGGCGATCTTGAAGGGGCTGTAGTGCGGCAACATAATGCCCCCGGAGCCGACGCGGATGCGCGAGGTCGCCGCGGCGGAGCGCAGGATGAGGAGCTCGGGAGCGGTGCAGGCGAGCATCTCCATGGCGTGGTGCTCGGAGTACCAGAGGCGCGTGTAGCCGAGGCGGTCGACGTGCTGGGCGAGGTCGAGGGAGTTCCCCAGGGCCTCGGATGGCGTGTGGCCGGCGGGGACGGGGGATTGATCGAGGACCGAGAGGCGCAGCGGAGAAGCCATAGCGTTTGGATGAGATCAACGCGGCCGCGGACGCAGCGGCGGGGTTGGGGGATTGGCTTCTGGATTGTCCCGCGCCCGACTTGGAATCGCGAGGGTGCTTTGACCGTCCAGAAGGTAGACTGGCGATGTTCTCCGGGCGGTGCGCATGACAGGGAGCCGAATAGCGCGCTGGGCGCTGGTGGGGTGGCTGGGTTTGGCCTTCGCCGCCTGCCCGGCGCAGGGGCCGTATGCGACGGATGCCCTGCAGCGTGGGCGGCTGGTGGTGTGGGTGGTGGAGCCGTCGCCGCCGCAGCCGCCGACCGCAGACCAGGTTCGGGCGACCCTGCATACCGCGACGGCGGGGAGCTTTGGGCAGACAGCGGGGAGCGTTGGGCAGAGCAGCGGGAGCTATGGGCGGAGCTCGAGTGATCTGCCTTCGGGGGCGACCAGCCGGCCGGCAAGCGAGGTCGGGCAGACTGCCGGCAGCTTCGGCAACGGGCTGGGGACGATTGCGACCGCGGGCACGCCGCCCGGAGCCGAAATTGTGCCCGGGGGCGAGACGCCAGCGCTGAGCAGAGGATGGAGCGAGCTGCGACGGGCCCTCCTGGCGTCCTTTCCGGATCTCCAGGTGAGTTTCGTGCCGGTCTACGACGGTGACGTGGAGCAGCGGCTGCGGCAGTTGCGACCCAATGCGCCGGACGCACCGGACGTGATGGTGGGAGATGCGCTGGGGCAGGCCTATGCCCAGAGGCCGTCCCTGCGCGGGGCAGCGCTGGTGCCGGTGGGCGTGTCTCCGTATGAGCTGCCGGTGTACCGTCCGGGGCGGCCGGGCGACATCGCAGTGACCGTCGTGATGCGGCGAGCGCTGGACCCCGACGCGGCGCGGGCCTTTGTGGTGTGGTTGCGGGATGGGCGAAGGGCGCAGGCGGAGCGCAACGACGGGGGCGCGGGCGACGCCGCGAGCGTCGGGTTGACTGCGGCGGAGGCGTACCTGCGCGGCGGTGGGATCGGCGCTGTGGGGGACGTGCAGCGGGCGAGCTTTTCCGAGGCCCTGGCCCGGCAGGCGGCATTCGGACCGTTCTTCGACAGCCGCGTGGGCGCATCGGGGTACAACGTGCAACTGAGCGTGCTGTCCTCGGCCGGGAATGCGCGGCTTGCCGTCCTTGGGCTGCGGGCGATTGTGTCTTCCCCGGGGATCTTTGGAGTGCTTCACCCCGTGGTGGTCGTGCGCAAGAGTCCGGAGGGTCGATGGAGGGTGCTGCAGGTCTCGGGGAACGTGTCGCCGGGCCTGATGGAAGACAGCGTTACGGCCTTCAGGGCGGTGACGCCGAAGGTGGTGCCTGCCAGCCTAACCACGTTGCGAACGGTGACGTTGGCGGCGCCCTTGGATGGTGACTCACGTGCGGGTGTGCCGGAGCTGTGGTGGGACAATCCGGGCGGCCTACGGTTGGAGGTCGTGGAGTGGCAGACCTCCACGAGCGGGTGGAGCGGGACGCAGCTTGCGTTGGTTCCCGATACTGAGGCTCGCGACCAGACCCGGGTGAGGGCCGACTTCTTTGACGGCCCGGGGGTGTACCGGTGGCGGGTGTGGTCGATTGACGGCTCAGGGGCGCTGGGTCTGAGCTCGTGGCGGCGGCTGAGTACGTTGCCGTGAGCCGTTAAGGGGAGCGCCGCCGTTGCGCAGAGGTGGAATCCCCAGAAGCGAAGCTCCACCCTAGCGGACGCTTCCGGGGTGGAGCTTCGGCCCAGGTCACCTCTTCCATGGACCGAAACGGGCTGGTTAAGTGGCTTTGTAGGCGATAGTGACGAACTGGTCTGGGGGGAGCATGCCTTTGCCCCACTTCGCGTCGAATTCAGCGGTGGGTTTTGCGGCGACTACCTCCTGGACGGACTTGCCGGCGAACTTCATCTTCGCGATGCGGTCGTGGATCGTGGCGAGGGTGTCGCGGTAGGTCTGGAGGTCGGCGCGGTGCCAAGAGGGCCGTGGCCGGGGATGATCTTCGTGTCTGGCTTTGCCAGTTTCAGGGCGGTGTCGGCTGCGGCGACCATGCCGGGCAGGCTGCCGCCGGTGGAGTAGTCGATCAGTGGGTAGAAGCCGTTGAACCAGATATCGGCGACGTGAAGGACGTTGGCGTCAGGGAACCAGACGTAGATGTCGGAGTCGGTGTGGGCGGGACCAAAGTGCTGGAGGGAGACGTGCTGGCCGTTGCCATCGAGGGCGTTGCTCTCGGCGAAGGTGCGGGTGGGGCGAGCCTCGGGAGGCACGGCGTTGAAGTGAACGTCAAGGCACTCCATGTACTGCGGGGCGGAGAGTCGCTTGAGGGTGTTGTCGTGGGCCAGGACCTCGTGCGCGCCGGCGGCGCGGAGCGGGGCGTTGCCGTCAGTGTGGTCAAAGTGCCAGTGGGTGTTGATGACGAGGCTGATGGGCGGGGCTTTGACGGTAGCGAGAGCCTCGGCGATGTGGGGCGCGGCGGTCTGGACGGAGGTGTCGACGAGGAGGGTGCCGTCGGGGCCGAGGAGGGCCGCCATGTTGCCCCCGACGCCCTGGAGCAGGAAGAGTTTGGGGGCAAGCGGTGTGATCTTGACGGGGGTCTTCGCCCCGAGAGCGCGGTAGTTGTTGATGATGTCGGCAAACGGCGAGGGCTGGGCCGCCTGCGAGTGGAGGAACCGGGGCATGAGCGCTGCGGTCGCGGTGAGCGTGGAGGCGTTGCGCAGGAAATCGCGGCGAGAGGTGAGGCGGAGATCGGACATTTGAGGGCTTGGCTCCTTCAGGCTGATCGGGGATGGAGTTTGATCGGGAGTGGAGTTCGGGGGCCCAGAGAAGTTTGCCCGATGCTTCCACGCGGGGCAAGGGGCGGGGCACGGCGGCTTCGCTATGCTCAAGGGATATGGGTGAGAGTTTCGCGCGGTCGCCGCTACTTTCTGTGCGGGACTTGCGGGTGGGGTTTGGCGGGCGCGAGGTAGTGAAGGGGGTCTCGTTTGCCGTGGAAGCCGGCGAGACGCTGGGGCTGGTGGGCGAGTCCGGGTCAGGCAAGTCTGTGACGTCGCTGGCGCTGATGCGGCTGCTGGGGCCGGAGGCTGGGGTGAGTGGCGAGGTTTGGCTGCAGACGTCTGCGGTAACCGACCCCACGGTGCGCAGAGTTTGGTGGCGGAGTAGGGGAGCGTGGTTCCGGAGGTCGTCCGCGGACGGGCCGAGCATCCAGGTCAATGGAGGACCTGATGCTGGAGCCGGTGTGCAGCTGTTGGGTTTGCCGGAAGATGCGATGCGGAGCCACCGGGGGCGGAGCGTCGCGATGGTGTTTCAGGAGCCGATGACGGCGCTGAACCCGGTGATGCCGATTGGGAAGCAGGTGGGGGAGGCGGTGTTGGCTCATGCGCCGCGAACGGCAGGAGCGGAGGTGCGGCGGCGGGTGCTGGAGGTGCTGCATGCGGTCGGGTTGCCGGATCCGGAGGGGCGTCTGAAGGACTATCCGCACCAGTTTTCCGGCGGGCAGCGGCAACGGATTGTGATCGCCATGGCATTGATCAACCGGCCCAGGCTGGTCATTGCGGATGAGCCGACGACTGCGCTGGATGTGACGGTGCAGGCGCAGATTCTGGCGTTGCTGAAGCGACTGCGGACCGAGTATGGGTTGGCAATGCTGTTTATTTCGCACGATCTGGCCGTGGTGGGGCAGGTGGCGGACCGGATCGCGGTCATGCGGTATGGCGAGATCGTGGAGACGGGGCCCGCGCGGGAGGTGCTGACGAGGCCGCGACACCCCTACACGCAGGGGCTGCTGGCGGCCGCGCCGACGATGCGAACCAGGCGGGATGAGCGGTTGAAGAGTGGAGTAGACTGACCCTCGGTCCATGCGCGCTCTCGTTTTGTCCGACATTCACGGCAATTTGCACGCCTTTCGGGCAGTCCTGGCTGCGGCGGGGGCGTTCGACGGGCTGTGGAACCTGGGCGATGCGGTGGGGTATGGCGCAAATCCGAATGAGGTGATCGAGCTTCTGCGCGAGCGCGCCACGGTGAACGTGCGCGGCAATCATGACCGGGTGTGCGCCGGGCTGACAAGCTCACAGGGCTTCAATCCGGTGGCTGCCGAGGCAGCGGCGTGGACCCAGGCGAACCTTTCGGCGGAGAACCTGGCCTGGCTGCGGGACGTTCCAAGGGGACCGATCCAGGTCACAGACCTGGCGACTTGTGCGCATGGGTCGCCACTGGATGAGGATCATTACATCCTCTCAATGCGCGATGCGTGGACACCCTTGCAGCGGATGGGAACGGCATTAACGTTCTTTGGGCACACGCACGTGCAGGGGGCGTTTCTGCAGAGCGAGGCGGATTGGGAAGAGGTTCGTCCTGTGTGCGAGGGGGAGGGGAGTTGTGCCCTCGAGATCGTCGATGGGCTCCGATTGCTGGTGAATCCGGGGAGTGTGGGGCAGCCCCGCGACCGGGATCCGCGGGCGAGTTTCGCGATTTATGACAGCGACGAGCGGACGGTCAGGTTTCGGCGGGTGGAGTACGACGTCGCGGGTGCGCAGGAGGCAATTCGAGGGGCAGGGTTGCCGGAGCGACTGGCGAACCGCCTTGCGGGCGGGCGATAGGGAGCGGAGACCGGCTTAATCGCGCCGTGCGGGGCTACCAATGTTTCTGTCGGTCCTACGGCATAAGCCTGAGTTCATCAAGCAGGCGAGTTACCAATCGGCATGGCAACTAAAGGGTAAACTTTGGCCGCCTAACTCCCGGAGTTACCCGAAATAACTCCTTCGGGTTACAAGCTTGTACTGCCAAGGTTGTAGTAAGCTTTTCCAAAGAACCGTTTTAGGAGAATCATGCGTTTCACTATTTTCGCTGTTGCTGCTGGTTTACTTGCTCTTCCGTTAGCTGCTCGGGCTGATCTTATGGGCGATAACGTCAATGTTGTGGTTGCGTACCCGACCTCTTCGGCGACTTTCGTCGATCTGGGTGGCTTCACAGTTCCGGGTTCGGGCGTAGATAATGGCGTGGCAAGTTTTTCCATCAATCCAAGCCAAATTGTGATTACGTCCCAGGCTAATCAGACCTTCTTGCCCTCAAGCTTTTTGGGTCTGGAGTTTACGGACACTACCACGGACCCTGGCATTAGTTCCGTGACGGTGGACCCACTTTCAACCTTTATGGGCGCGGGGATTTCCTTTACCTCCAACGAGGTGCTGGCGAACTTCCAAGGCCTGACGGTGAGCGCGGGAGACACGCTGATTCTGAACCTAAACTTTGCTCCTCCGATCCCTTCCTCGGTAACGCCTGAGCCGGCTTCCATCGCGTTGCTGGGCACCGGGCTGCTTGGATTGGCCGGGACGATGCGGCGCCGCTTTTTGCGCTCGTAACTTCCTGCTTGTCATAAGTGAAAGACCCCGGCTTCGGCCGGGGTCTTTGCTTGCGGTGAACTCCTAGCGCAACGAGTTGGGAATCGAGAAGAAGCGGCCGAGCGTGAAGACGAACTTGTGCTGGCCTGCATCGCCGATGGCGGGGGCGATGGTGATAACGCCGAGCGGGGTCTCCGCAATCAGGCCGATGTAGAGGTCCTGGCGGGTGACGGTGGGCTGGCCGGGCGCATGCATCTGGCCGGCCTCGTAGGTGGCGCCAAGGTAGATGCTCTGGCCGAGTGGGGCGGGCAGGGTGGCGAGGCGGTGGAGGTATCCGGGCGTTAGCAGGAAGTAGTCTGTGCCGCGGAGTTGATCCATGGCCAGAGCGCTGACGCGCAGCGGCCCGCCAAGCGTGAAGCGGAAGGGCTGGGCGACGTCGCGGTCGAACATCGTTCCGCCTTCGGCGTTGAGGAGGAAGATGTCCGATTGAACCCGCTTTCCGTAGCCGATCTCGTGGGCAAAGGCGAATTGGGACTGGATCTGCGGCGCGGTGGGCTTCCCGGAGGTGTCGAAGAGGTAGCCGACGCTGGTGGCAGACCGGATGCCGAAGCGGGGAACGAGCGCGCGGTTCTGGTTGTCGAAGACGAAGCGGGCGCGGGCTGTCTGCGAGTTACCGAAGTAGTTGGGCAGGTTATCGGAGCCGGTAGTCGGGAACCAGCTGACGTGTTGAAAGCTCCACCCGAGGCGAAGTTCTTCGTACTTGCCGTCGCTCCAGCCGGCGTCCGCGGCTACGCCGGTGAACTGGCTCTGGCGTTCAGAGGCACGGAAGTTTCCTTCGTAGATGTAGAAGGGCTGGCGGGTGAGGTTGGCGCGGGGAGCGAGGAAGAAGTGGGTGTAGGGGTTGGGTTTCCAGTAGTACTCGCCTTCGACGCGGGTATCGAAACCCACGTCGACATTGGCGCGAACACCGGAGCCGTAGCCGCCGAGGTCTTGCCAGACGAAGACGCTTGAAAGCGTGGCGCGGGTGACGCCGGCGGTCTGGGCGGCTATGTTGAGGCCCAGGTCGAGGAACGGCGGACCGGTTTTCTTGTCGTTGACCGAAACGAGGAGGATGGGGCGGTTGGAGACGGCGTTGTCGTACCCGACGGTGTAGTCGGCGTCATAGCGGCCGTCGGCGCGAAGTTGTGCGAGCAGCCCTTCCACCTGGGCCGTGTCTACTGGCTGGTTCAGCAGCGGGTCGAAGAGGTGCTGGACGTACTCGGTGATGCCCTGGTCGGGAGCTTTGACCTTTACCTGCAGGATGGTGCCTGCGGGTGGGCGCTCCTTGGAGCGGCGATGGGCGATGTGAGCGGCCCAGTCGGTGTCGTTCAGGGCGTATTGCAGCAGTTCGGCCTTGTGGGTCTCGGCGGCGGCGTAGCCACGCTCGGCGAGCTTGTCCACCTTGAGGTAATCGTTGGCCGTGAAGCCCTTGACCTCGGGCATGATGACGACGTTGGCGAGCTTGCGCTGCTGGGCCTCGTTGGCCTCGATGCCGACGGCAAAGGCGCGCTGGAGAACACCGAGGATGGAGTCCAAGTCGCCCTTGCCGACCGGCTCGAGCGGGAGGCTGACGGCGATGATCACGTCGGCGTGCATGGCCTTGATGTCGGGGGTGGGGAGATTCTGGAGGATGGCGCCGTCGACGTACTCGTGGCCGGCGAGCTCGAAGGGACGGAAGACGCCGGGGATGGAGGCCGAGGCGCGGACGGCGTCAGGGAGCGAACCACGGGCGAAGGTGACGGACTTGGCGGCCGTAAGATCGGTGGCCTGGCAGCGGAAGGGGATCGGGAGGTTGTTGAAGTCGGTCTGGTCGTTGTAGCTGAGGAACTCCTTGTCGAGGAGTTCGTTGAGGCCGGTGTCGGTGAGGAGGCTGTTGCGGAGCGAGACGCCGTGCTTGAGGCCGACGCCGACACCGTTGGGGAGGTCGCGGTCTTCTTCGCGACGGCGGTAGCTGAGGGCGGCGTAGTTGGCGTTGATCCGGAAGACGCGGCTGATCTCATCGCCGGTGAGGATGTGGCGCATCTGCTCGGGCGTGTGGCCGGTGGAGTAGAGCGCCGACAGGATGGAGCCCATGGAGGTGCCGGCGATCACGTCGACCGGGATGTGGTGCTCTTCGAGCCACTGCAGGGTGCCAATTTCAGACATGGCGATCGCGGCGCCGCCCCCGAGGGCAAGGCCGATGACGGGGCGGGTCTTCGGGAGGTCCGTCGGAGCGACCGATGGATCGGTAGGTGCGAGGCCGAGCTTGGTGGTGGAGGCGGCGTTTTCGGCGGCGGTGGCGGGTTTGGAGGAGGAGGTGTTGTCTTTGCCGTTTCCCTGCTTGCCGCTGGGAGAGTCTTTGGAACCCATGCCAGTCTGGCCGGCAGCCCCTTGCTGGGTCTTATCCCCAACCTGCTGGGCGGCCCCGGCGGTAGTGGGCGTGCCTCTGGCCGGGCTGGTCTGAGCGTGCGCGCGAACGAGGCCGCAACTGAACATCATGGCTGCGAGAAAAGGAAGTTTCGCGCGGAGCGAGGGGGTGTTCTTCAACAATGTTGCATCCATCCTGCCCAGATACCTGGTTTCATTACTTTAGGATTACAGCGTTTGGACGCCAAGGGCGGGGTGCCGGATGGCTCTGGGCCAAGGACTGTGGTTCGGCGGGCTACGACTTTCGTGGCGGCACGTCGTCGCGTTGTTTCTGTTTTGGACGATCGAGGCGGCGAACCGCTGCTTTTGCTGAGCGATTTGGCGCTGCTTAGTCCATGATGATGGGCAGGAGCCGTTCCCGGCTCCGGGCTGGCCCTTCTCGACACGGCCCGATGTTGTTCCCCTCCCCCTCCCCCTCCTTCTTCAAGGCCCTTGGTGTTGAAACCCACCTCAACGTTCGACCCGGAGCGAGCACATGACAATGATCAGGACGCAAGACGGTACGGAGATCTTTTACAAGGATTGGGGCACCGGACAGCCTGTTGTGTTTTCGCATGGATGGCCGCTGATGGCCGACGCCTGGGATGCGCAGATGCTGTTTTTGGGTCAGCAGGGATACCGGGTGATCGCGCATGACCGGCGAGGTCATGGGCGCTCGACGCAGACCTGGGACGGGAATGACATGGACACCTATGCGGACGATCTCCATGCGCTGTTTGAGGCGCTGGATCTAAAGGATGCCGTGATGGTGGGACATTCGACCGGCGGGGGCGAGGTGGCGCGGTATCTGGGCCGGCATGGAACGGCGCGGGTGAAAAAAGCGGTACTGATCAGCGCGGTGCCGCCGATCATGGTCAAGTCGGACGCGAACCCCGGTGGGTTGCCGATGGAGGAGTTCGACAAACTGCGGGCGGCGATGATCGAGGACCGGTCACAGTTTTTCCTGGATCTGAGCATGCCGTTCTATGGCTATAACCGGCCGGGTGCGAAGGAGTCGGGGGGTGTTCGCTACAACTTCTGGCTACAGGGCATGATGGGGGGCCACAAGGGCGAATACGACTGCATCCAGGCGTTCTCAGAGACGGACTTTAACGAGGACCTGAAGAAGATCGATATCCCGCTGCTGGTCATGCATGGCGACGATGACCAGATTGTGCCGTTTCACGATGCGGGCGAGCTGACCGCGAAGATCGTGAAGGGGGCCCAGTTGAAGGTGTATCCGGGCTTTCCGCACGGGATGCTCCAGATCCATGCGGACGTACTGAATCCTGATTTGCTGGCGTTTGTTAAGGCTTGAGGGGTTTGGCCCCCGGGCAAGTGGATTGCCCTGGGGCCAGACCGCTGATCCCGTTCGGGAATACCAGCCAGAGAAGCGCTAGTTCCGAGGCAGCGCGTACTCCTGAAAGAGCTCGGGGAACTGTTGGCCAAGGGTCGCGATCTTGGGGATGTCGCAGATCTGGATATAGGGGTTGTTGGGGTTCTTCAGGGCGTAGTCCTGGTGGTAGTCCTCACCTGTGTAGAACTTCTGCAGCGGGGTGACTTCTGTGACGATCGCGCGGGGGAAGACGTGCGCCTCGTCGAGCTGCTTGATGTAGGCCTGGGCGGCGTCGCGCTGCTCTTCGTTGGTGTAGAAGATGCCCGAGCGGTATTGGGTGCCCACGTCACCGCCCTGGCGGTTGAGCTGTGTGGGGTCGTGGACGACGGAGAAGAAGATACGCAGCAGGGTGCCGTAGCTGACCTGGGCGGGGTCGTAGATGATCTCGAGTGCTTCGGCGTGGCCGGTGTCGTAGGTGCTGACGGAGCGGTAGTCGGCATTGTCGGCCGCGCCGCCGGTGTAGCCGACGTAGGTTTCGAGCACGCCCTTGACGCGCTGGAAGACAGACTGGACGCCCCAGAAGCATCCACCGGCGAATACGGCTGTTTCGCGCTGATTGGCCTCCCAACCGGATTCGGGCGCGAAGATGTCGTGGGTTGGAGCGGGAATTGGTTCTTTGCGAGAGCTTGCGATGGCCATGTGCCTCCAGAACCGCAGCCCGAAAGAGAGAAGCAGGGCTGCCACGACGAAAGGGAGCAGGTCGTGGAGCAGAGCGGGCGCGGTCACGGGGATTGGACGCGGAAAGCTTGCCCACGGTGCAAAGCCGCGAGCTTCGTGTATTGACTACATCCCGTCGATGGGCGCGCTGCCCGGTGGGATAATTCCGCTGCGTCGTCAAGTGCGGCAGAATCTCCGCTGAACTGGATCCATGGTTTCGGGTTCGAGTTCACGCCGGCAGAACACACTCCTCGAAGCAGGGAAACCCGGCCCAAGCCCGCGCACACATAACGGCCATCGACACGGCCGCACGCCTCCGTGCCCGGGGTGCAACTCCACCCAACCGCAGCAAAAAGGAGCAGAACCATGAACAAGCTTGATTTGGGCGACGGCATCGTCGTGACTCTTTTTGACCAGCCACCCACGGGCTTCAATCCACTCACCGCAGGAGAGCGCGACCGGATGCGTTATGGATTCCCTTCCCTGGTCGACAACGCGGCGCACCAGGCACGCTACGGCAAGGTGATGGGTCAGTTGAACGGGAAATTCCACTACACGCAGCCGACGTTCGAGGTGCGTTCGCGTGTCTTCCATGGGCCGCGCAAACCAGCGGCCGGGCCGGGCGGCAATGGAGCAAGTGCCGGGACAGAGACGAGCGGAAACTGGTCCGGTGCCGTCGTGTACACACCCCAGGGGGACAGCTTCAAGTGGCTGGAAGGAGACTTTGTCATCCCGAACGTCGGCGCACCGGCGCAGGGGCAATGGTTCTACAGCGCCTCGTGGATCGGGCTGGACGGCGATGGATCTGGAGATGTGTGCCAGGCCGGCGTGGAGTGCGAGGTGACCCAGTCGGGAACCTCGGTGACGCGCAACATTTATCCCTGGTGGGAGTGGTATCCGCTGCCGGAGGTACAAATCAGCAACTTTGCCGTGAGCCCGGGTGACTTGCTGACGATGCTCTTGTGCACGCCCTCCGGTGCGGGCTCGACGTCGGCCACGCTGTTTCTTACGAACCGGACGTCGGGGCAGTCGACCTCGTTCGGCTTCAACGCACCCGCAGGGACGATCCTGGCAGGGAACTCAGCGGAGTGGATCGTCGAGGCACCCACCGTGAATGGCGGGCAGAGCGCCATCGCTGACTATGGAGAGGTGTTTTTCAGCGTGTGCGAGGCCGTTACCGTGAAAGGCGTGACGGTGAATGGCGGAACCGGTAACAACATCAATCTGTCGGCTGGTGGGAAGGTCGTGTCCACTGGGGCCCTGATCGCCCCGACGGTGGCGCAGTGCTGGTATGCGGGCACGCTGGCCTGAAGAAGGGACAAACGGCCGCCGTAGGTAGGAGGTCCCCTTGCGGACCTCCTTCCGGCGGTGAACCAAGACAGTAAACATGGGTTCGAGCGGTACTTTAGGTGTTACTGATCCCTAAACCTGGGCGGGTCCGGGGCAAAGGTGGCATCTTTAGGGATATGGAGAAAGTTTTGGCTCGGAAGGAGCCGCGGTGGCCGGCGATGCTGGCCTTGCTCGCGGTGGGTGGGCTGCGACTGGCGCTGCCGGATGCGCTGTCTGTGGGGCCGAAGTGGTTGCTGCTGGTGGTCGTTCTGGTGCTGCTCGTGCCCACAGTGTGGGCCCGCTTTGGAGGCAGTCACGGTCTGAACCAGGCGCTGGGCTACGTGGTGAACGGGGTGGTCACGGCGGATATGCTTTGGTCTTTGGGGCTGCTGGTGCGAGCGCTGCCGAAACATACGGAGGCACCTGGAGCGCTGCTGCGCTCGGCCGCCGCGCTCTGGGTGGCCAATATCTTTGTCTTTGCGAGTTGGTATTGGCGGCTGGATGCGGGCGGACCGCATGCTCGTGATCTGCGCGCGGAACATGCAGCCGGGGCGTTCCTGTTTCCGCAGATGACGCTAAGTGACGATGCGAAGGAAGAGATGGACCTGCAGGGATGGAGTCCGAACTTCGTGGACTACCTGTTTGTGGCATTTAACACCAGCACGGCATTTTCACCGACCGACGCGCCGGTACTTTCGCGCTGGGCAAAGGTGTTAATGATGACGCAGTCGCTGATTTCCTTTATGACCGTGGCGTTGTTGGCGGCGCGGGCAGTAAATATCTTGTAGTGCTTAGTGCTTAGTGCTTAGTGCTTAGTGCTTAGTGCTTAGTGCTTAGTGCTTAGTGCTTAGTGCTTGTTGCTTGTTGCTTGTTGCTTATTGCTTATTGCTTCTCGACCACTTAATCATGGGAAGCTTCTACCTCTGCGAGTACCTGGTGCAGGTTGCCTCGAAGGAGGACGAGGTTGGCGTGGAGGTCATGGAGCATGGCTTCTCTATCCGCGAGTTCGTCGGCTGAGAGCTTGATGTTGCTGGCGCGGTCGGCGACGAGGTCCTGGATCGATGCGCCGTCGCCCTTGGAACCGTCCTTCAGGCGGTGCAGGCGCCGCCAGGCTGCCGTGATGCCCTCGGCGATGGAGGCCTTGCCCTCCGGCCGGGGGGCGTGCAGGTAGGCGAGAACAATCGGCGAGTAATGGCTCTCCGGGTTGGGCGGTTGGTCGAGGATCTCGGCGAGCATGTTGTACGGGGAGCGGATCGGCTGTTTGCCGCCGGTGGCCTTGAGCGTGATGACGGTGAGTACGAGTGCGGTGCCGCCCGCAGCGGTTTGGAGCGCGGTGCCGGCGTGGTTCAGGCCGTGGGTGAGCTGCATCGCAGATCCAGCGGCACCCAGTGCGCCGCTGGCTGCGAAGGTGAGAAGATTCAGGGCGTTGGCCTCACGTTGGCCGCGCTGCTGGACGGTATAGAGGTCCTCGGCCGCGTAGGACGCTTCCGTGTCGATGCGGCCCAGGACGGAGTCGACGTCGAAGGACGCCCCGAGGACGCGCTCGAGGATCTGCTGGCGAGTGTTGAGCGCCTCCAGAGAGACCCCTTGGCCCTGGGTATGCAAGATCTTCAGTTGATCGAGAAGGGTGTCCAGCCCGAGGGCGGCCCGGACCTCCGGAGCCATGGCGGGCGCGGAAAGGGACACCGGCGGTGACCGCGGGGAGGTCTGGGCAGGGGAGGGCAGAACCGGGCTGCAGAGGAGCAGCCCAACGAGCAGCTTGCGGGGCATGGCTGAGTGTAGACGGGGCTCGAAGGCCGAGACCGCGGAGTCTTTCTGGAACCAAGGTGGTAAACAGCGGGTTCTAGTGCAACTTGAGGTGTTACTGATCAGTTAACGCCGAAGGCTGGGGGTTGCGAAGGAGTCCTAGCCTGGGGGCCAGCCCATGGCACGCCCGCCGAGAAGGTGAACGTGGAGGTGGTCTACCGTCTGGCCGCCGTGCGGGCCGGTGTTGATGACGAGGCGGTAGCCGCCGTCAAGGTGGTGGGCGCGGGCGATCGTGCCGGCTTCCGTGAGGAGGGTGCCGAGAAGGGCTGTGTCCTCCGGAAGAGCGTGTGCGTGGGAGGCTATGTGGCGTTTGGGGATCACGAGAATGTGCGTGGGCGCCTGCGGGTGGATGTCCGCGAAGGCAACGACATCGGCGGTCTCGTGAAGGCGCTTTGCGGGGATGGTGCCCGCGACAATCTTGCAGAAGAGGCAGTCGGGAGGGGGCTGGTCCGGCATGGGCTAATGGTACTCGGGGCTGGATGGCTGTGCGGTTGCGTTACGGTGCCGTCGTGGGGGCTTGGGCTGGAGTGGTTTCGGTGATTTGCAGAGACTCGATCTGGTGGCTGAGGTCGGCGGCGGCGGCGGTGCGCTGGTCTTGCAGGGCCGCGAGCTGGCGGTGGAGGTCGTTCAGGGCGTCTTCCTGGGTGTTGAGTTCAAGAGTGTAGCGACGGACGAGGCTGCGCTCTTCGGCGGAGCCTTTGAGGGCGGCGAGGTTGTCGCGGAGGCGCTTCTGGTCTTCGCCGATGGTGCGTTCCCGGGTGCGCAAGGCGTTGATCTGGGCATCGAGGTCGGCGACTTTGCGCTTGGCGGCGAAGACGGGCTCGAGCTGATGGAGCAGTTGCGGGTCGGCTTCGTTGTCCTGCAGGTAGGTCGCGAGCTGGTCCTGCGAGGTGTCGGCGAGGCGGAAGTACTGGTCGAAGATGTGGCTCTGCCTGACGGAGAGATGGGCGGCGGCGTGGGGCTGCACCTCCAGGCGGAAGCGGTAGGTGTCGGGTGTGGTTTCGGTGGGTTTCGTCGCGGTGTCGAGCTTCCAGTCGCGTAGCCGCGCGGCTTCGAGGACGACGGTGCGGGCTTCGGGGGCGGCGTTGGAGACGGTGAACTCCGCGCCGTTGACCTCCGTGCGGGTGGCGGTGAGAACGCCTTTGGCGACGGTGATGCGGGTAACGCGGCGCAGGTCCGGGAGAGTGGTGGTGGAGACCCGGACGGCTTGATCAACGGCGTAGGAGAGTAGACGGCGTTCCCCAGGGTGTACCGGGTCGATCAGGCCTTCGCCGGCGAAGGCGCCGTTTTCTACGACGGAAAACGAGCCTCGATCAAGCGTGAGGTCCGAGTTGTTGGTGAGCCACAAGGCGCGCAATGGGCGGGATTGGTGGGCTGACCATAGCGTGACCGTTTCAACTGGCAGACGTGCCTGCAGGATGGGCACGAGCGCCGAGCCGTTGCGCGGGATGGTGACGGGGTCGGTGAGGTTGTAGGCGAAGAAGTCGTCGAAGGACGAAGTCGTGGCGTTGGCAATGGTGGAGCTGCGGGTGAGTTCTTCGAACTCTTCGGGCGATGCGGCCGCGGCGTGCGGCACCATGGTTGGGGATGGCGGCGGTGCGCTGTCCAGCAGCATGTTCATGCTTCCTCCAACGCCACCCGAAATGCGGGCCCGGCCCTTGGTCGCGGAGACCACAGGACCGCCAGTGCTTGTCCCGGTGCCGGTGGGGCTGCCGAAGAGCGAAGCGGCATTTCCGCCAACCCCGCTGCCCAGGTCGGCAGACGCACTGCCGGGTGGAGGCTCAGTCCCTTCAGCTGACTCATGTGTCTGTGGCGTCGTCTGCGCATTGGCCGCGATGGGGACCTCGGGGCGGCGGTCGTAAATGGGCTGCGAGATGGGCTGCAGAAAGCTTTGCGGGCTGCCTGCAATCAACGAAAGCTGCACGTTGTTCCAGTCTTCGCCCGTCGTGTTGTCCACCACGGAGAAGCCCTGCATCGCGGCTGTCTTTTGCGTCGCGGACGATCCGCCTGCAGAGGTGGTGAGCAGCAGGCGATAGGTGGACTTCCAGACCGGCACCTCGGAGAGGAAGGACACATGCAGCATGCGCGACCCGCTGCCGCGATCGGTGAGCACGAGGTGACGTATGCCTTCAGTGCGATTGCGGTCGAGCAACTCGAGGTAGGTATTGAGGTCGCCGCGCAGGTTGGCGTCGAGCAGGTGGACGACGGTGTTGGGGCCCAGCTCCAGCGTGCGCGTGGAGCCGTTGTCGGCGATGACGGTAAGGAAGCGGCGCTCGGGTGTGGGCTTGTCGTCGGCGTTGGGCGCAGGCGTGCGGATTTCAAGCGAGAGGAGGCGCCCCGTAAACGTTGCGCCGGAGCCGGAGACCTCGACGCGTGCGCCGCGCAGGGCGTTGAACAGATCTTCCTGCGAGGGCTGCTCGCCGAGGGAGAGGGGAAGCGTGCGGAGCTGTTGCTCGAGCGGTGTTGTGGAGTTGTAGTTGGCGCCGGTGACGTGGCCGCCGCCTAGGTCGGTCGCGGTGAGGCTTTGCAGGACGTCGTTCAGCTGCGCGGAGGTGAGGTCGAGGCTTACTGAGGCGTCGCCGGTGATACTGCCTTCGTGCTCAAAGAAGCCGACGCCGTTCTTGTAGAGCGAGACGTGGGTGACCTTCAATTCATGTGGAGATGTCGGTGCGATGCTGTGTGGCAGTGCGGCGGAGGAGACCGCGTGGTGCTTTGGCTGAGGGACCTGTCCGCACAGCGATGGAGCTGGTGCAAGGGGCAGAAAAAGGGCGTACGCAACCAAACCACGCATTGGTGGGCTCCTGGGATGCTGCTGCCGTATAGACTCCCGTGCTGCGCGGTTTGTGCCCAGCTAGACAAGGAAAAGCCCGGCACCCTGCACGTTGCTGTGCGAAAGGGCCGGGCTTGGCTGTGTTCTGGCTAGATGTCGAGGTTCTTAACGTCCAGTGCGTTCTCTTCGATGAACTTGCGGCGGGCTTCGACGTCTTCACCCATCAGCGTCGTGAAGATCTCCTCGGTGGCCGCGATGTCTTCGAGGCGGACCTGCAGGAGGGTGCGCTTGGCTGGGTCCATGGTCGTCTCCCAGAGCTGCGGCGCGGTCATCTCGCCGAGGCCCTTGTAGCGCTGCACCTGGTACTCCTTGCGGCCCTGTTCGATGACGTAGTCAAAGACCTCGCGAACGGTGTTCTTCTCGACGGGGTCCTGTGAGACTTTGCCGGGGCGCTTGCCGGGTTTCGCTTCGTCCATGGTACCGGGAGCTGCAGCGATGGTTTCGTTGACGCCCTCTTCCTGCTCGATCTCGTCGGCTTCGTCGAGCTCCTCCTGGGAGGGCGTTGCGCTGACGACGGTGTCGGCCTTCTTGGCGTCGCCTTTGATGGCGTACTCGATGTGGAAGGGACCTTTAAGCGCGTCGCCGAGCAGAGCCTGCTTGGCGAGGAGTTGGCGCGATTCGGGAGAGGCGGTGTGGGCCCAGTCGATGACGCGTACAGCACCCTGCGCGTCGGTGTAGCTGACCGAGTAGGTGCTGTGCTCCTCGTCGAATTGCACGTCACTGACGGCGCGGAACTGCCAGTGGCGCTCAAGGTCCTTCAGGCGTTTGCGCATGCCTTCGAGCTTGTCGGGAGTCTCGAAGTCGGTGCGCTTGGCGGGCTCCTTGCCTTCGTTGGCAAAGATCTCGGCGAAGGCGCGGACGACTTCATCGTTGCGCAGCCGCTTGTTCACTTTGTCGAAGTGGCCGAGGTACTCGTCGAGCTGGCTCATGAACTTGGCCAGGTCCTTGCCTTCGAGACTGGCGCCGCCCTCGCCGTAGCGCAGCACCATGCCGTCGGACGCGCGCTTGACCATGACCTGCACGTATTCGCGATCGTCTTTGATGTACTGCTCGAACTTGCCCTTCTTGATGCGGTAGAGCGGAGGTTGCGCGATGTAGACGTTGCCGCGCTTGATGAGCTCGCCCATGTGGCGGAAGAAGAAGGTCAGCAATAGCGTGCGGATGTGCGACCCATCGACGTCGGCGTCGGTCATGAGGATGAGCTTGCCGTAGCGGAGCTTGGCGATGTCGAAGTCGTCTTTGCCGATGCCGGTGCCCAGCGCCGTGATCATGGCGCGAATTTCTTCGTGGCCCAGCATCTTGTCGTAGCGGGCTTTTTCTACGTTGAGGATCTTGCCCTTGAGTGGGAGGATTGCCTGGAACTTGCGGTCGCGGCCCTGCTTCGCGGTGCCGCCGGCGCTCTCACCCTCGACGAGGTAGAGTTCGCACATTTCGGGGCGACGTTCGGAGCAGTCGGCGAGCTTGCCGGGGAGGCCGCCGCCATCCAGCGCGCCCTTGCGGCGAGTGAGATCGCGGGCCTTGCGAGCGGCCTCGCGCGCGCGGAAGGCGTCGACGGCTTTGGAGATGATCTTGCGGGCGACCTGCGGATTCTGCTCGAGGAAGGCGCCGAGGCGGTCGTTTACAAACTGCTGTACCTGCCCGGCGACGTCGGAGTTGAGCTTGCCCTTGGTCTGGCCTTCGAACTGTGGCTGCGGCAGCTTCACGCTGATGACAGCGACGAGGCCTTCCTGCACGTCCTTGCCTTCGAGGCTCTCCTTCATGTCCTTGAAGAGCCCCATCTTCTGGCCGATGGCGTTGATGGTGCGGGTCAGCGCGGACTTGAAGCCAGAGAGATGCGTGCCGCCGTCGACGGTGTTGATGTTGTTGGCGAAGCTGAAGATCGTGTCGGTGTAGCTGTCGTTGTACTGGAGCGCGATCTCGAGGACCAGCGTGCCGATCTCGGCTTCCATGTAGATCGGCTTTTCGTGCAGCACCTGCTTGCCCTTGTTGAGGTGCTTGATGAAGCCGGCGATGCCGTCGTTGAACTTGAAGCTCTGCGTTTTGGCTTCACCGGTTTTTGCGTCGGTGATGCGCTCGTCGGTCAGCGTAATCTCGATGCCCTTGTTGAGGAAGGCGAGCTGGCGCAGACGGCTTTGCAGGATGTCGAAGTTATATTCGGTGACCGTGAAGATGCTCTTGTCGGGAAGGAAGTGGACCTTGGTGCCGCGGCGCTTGGAGGGGCCCATCTTGCGCAGTTCGCTGATGGGGTCGCCCTTGCTGTAGTCCATCTCCCAGGCAAAGCCGTCGCGCCAGATCTCTACGTCGAACTCCTCGGAAAGCGCATTGACGCAGCTGACGCCGACGCCGTGGAGACCGCCGGAGACCTTGTAGTTGGAAGCGTCAAACTTGCCGCCGGCGTGCAGCATGGTGAGCACGACCTGGACGGCGGGCATGACCTCGCCGGTGGGCAGGGTCTTGTTGTCCACGGGGATGCCGCGACCGTCGTCGACGACAGTGACCGAGTTATCGACGTGAATGGTGACATCGATGCGTGTGGCATAACCAGCAAGTGCTTCGTCGACCGAGTTGTCGACTACCTCATACACGAGGTGATGGAGTCCCTGCTCGCCCGTTGACCCGATATACATCGCCGGCCGAAGCCGCACTGCCGCCAATCCTTCAAGGATCGTGATGTTTTCGCCGCTGTAGCTGTTCGTTGCCGCAGGGGTGGGCTGTTGCGGATCGGGGAGAGGGGTTTGCGTTGCCAATCGAGCTCCAAGCACAGGCGGCGTTGAGGATGGTGCGGAAGGGGTAGAAAAGTCGCTGGATTCGGTGGGAAATGCCGCCTGAATGTTGTGATTTCCCTGCTTGATTTTACCACGCGGAATAGCTGGATTCAGCGCGCCGGCAACGGTTTCGGTGAAGACCGCTGTTGCACCACAAAGAGGGCAACCAGCGCAATTTCCACGAAGGCGATCGGGGCAAGATCCAGCCGGGGAAGCGTGCCCTGGCCCACGGCGCAGATCACCAGGTGTGCGACCACGAGCAGGCCCCAGAGAATCGGGGTTTTGCGCTGACCGTGGGCGTCTGGGCCGGGGTCGGCGAGCCCTTCGAGCAGCCGCGGAAGCGCGACCAGAAACAGCGGCCAGCCGTAGCCGAACAGACGCGTGTACCAGGTGCCGAGACTGGGCGCCAGCAGGAACGAGATGCCGCCGTAGATGACGCAGAAACGCGTCAGGACGGAGGTCCGTCCGAGCGGAATCCGTCCGGCAGCCCACAGCGCCAGCGACAGGAGGGGGAGGACGCCAAAGACGGTGAGCGCGCCCGAAAGAGTCTGGATCGGGACGTCGGAGGAGACGTTGCAGACGCCGACGCTGTGTACGGGGCCGAGACGCAGGGCATGCTGCCAGAGCGGGGTGCCGCACAGCTCGGGGTACACGTTGCTCCAGGGGTTAACGCCGAAGCTGCGGGCGGTGTTGGCGACGAGTTTGCCCGCCATGTACAGGCCGCCCGGGAGATGTTCCGGATTCGGCAGACCGCCTGCGCTGACGTGGCGGACGAGAACGGCTCCGGCGGCCGCACTCCCGAACGCGAGCAGGCCCACCCGCCAGCGCCTTCCGCGTCCGGTGACCAGGACGAGGCACAGGACCGCCAGCCAGGTGGATTCACGGGCCGACATCAAGGGCAGCATCAGCGCCGCGGCCAGGTAGGGCCTCTCGCCCTCGAGGGCGAGAAGAAGGACGGCTAGCAGGGCGGTGTACAGCGGGTCCGGCAGCCCGGCGTAGCCGAGCAACTGCGGCCAGAAAGGCACGGCTGCGACGAGGAGCAGGGTGCACCGCGGCGCGGCTGTCCTCACGGCGAGCCAAAAGATAGCCGCCAGCGCGAAAAGAAGGAAACACGATGCGAGAAAGGCGAATCCGCTTTCGGTGGGCCGGTGGGTGAGCGAGGAGATGCCCCGGGCCAGCATCGGAGCAAGCGGCCGGGAGCTGAAGGGCGCCGGGACGAGATCGTATCGGCCCTTTGCCATGTCCACGTAGTACATGACGTCGGGCAAGGTCCAGGCATAACGCAGGTCGCCGTTTCTCAGCCAGCTCCAACCGGCGGTGAGCAGGGTGCACACGGCCACGACGCCCACTCGTCTGCGCGGAGAGAGCGTATTCAAGGGCTGAAAGAGCAGGTAGCTGTCCCAGCTTGCGCCAGCGTTGCTCAAGCAAACGATCCTGCGGAGATTGCGATCACCCTTTGTCACTGTACCCGCTGGGCGCGTTGGGCTGCGGAGTGGACCGGGAAGCGGCTCTCCCCCAAGCAAGGGATCTATGCCCTCCTGAGCTCATCCCGCCCGGACCGGAGACGCGAAGGGACGTACCAAGCGAGGTAAGCTTCCGGAGGGTAGCTCCCCGGAACAGGGTATTCTGGGCGGGCAGGAGGAAGCATGGCCACAAAGAAGTCTGCGAGCAAGAAGGCAATCGCAACCGAAGCGGTCCCGGAAAAAACGGCAGCGAAGAAGACGCCCGCCAAGAAGACCGCGGCAAAGAAGACGGTGGATATGCAGGCATCCGCGCCGGAGCCGACCACGCAGTCCGCAACCGAGACCACGGCGCCAACCACGGCCGCCGCACATCCCGCAGCCAAGAGCGCCAAGCCGCATCCTTCCCACCACGACATCTCGTTGCGTGCCTACCTGCTCTGGGAGCAGGACGGCAAGAAGCATGGTCACCAGGACCACTACTGGAAACAGGCAGAGCGCGAACTGCTGGGCTGATCCCAGGTCCGGTTCCCGCCGGGCCCGTCTCGGAGTCGCCTCCCCTCATCCGCTACACTGGCCGTGTGCCTCGTTGGGCACGGACGGTGGGCCTTTGATGCTTCGAATTATTCGGTCTTCGTGCCTGATCCGTGGGCGCAATCTGGTGGCCTTCGGCGCGATCGCGGCCCTCGTGCCACTGACACCGCCCCTGCGTGCGAGGGGCCAGAGCACCCATGCGCTCGCTTCGAAAGCCGCGCGCGGGGCCAAGGCAGACGCTCCCGCTTCGGGGGCCGGCAATCAGGACCCCGTGCTGATCGACGCGATGGAACGTGAGCTCCACCGGGCCATGGGCGCGCTCGGCACGGCGATCACGCCCGTAGTTCCCCCGGTCTCCCCTGACGGCAAGCTCTCCGCGACGCCAGGCCAACCCAGGCCGTACTTTCTCAGCTACGCGGTAGCAGATGCCCAGACGGTCAACATCACGGCCCAGTTCGGCGCCGTCACCCAGTCCACCAGCAATCACAGTCGCGTGGCCGACGTGCAGGTGCGGCTCGGCTCGCCCACGCTGGATAACACGCACGGCGTGCACCGCACCAGCGCGCTGACGACGCTTCCTCTCCCGCTCACCGACGATCGCGCGGCCATTGAGCGTTCCCTCTGGTATGCAACCAATCGCGGCTACGGCAAGGCCCTGGACGCGCTGGAAAAGGTAAAGACCGAGCAGCAGGTCCGCGCCAAGGAGGAAGACACCTCCGCGGATTTTTCAGCAGAAAAGCCGCAGAACGCTCTGCTTCGCGGTGAGTCCCCGCTTGCGATCGACAAAGCTGTCTGGGAGCAGCGTCTGCGCGAGATTACTGCGCTCTTCCGCTCGCACGAGCACATCACGTACGACATGGCCATCCTGCAGGCCTCGCACCAGACCGACTACTTCGTCTCAAGCGAAGGCGCCCGGGTCGCCGCACCGAATGAGGTTGCGCGGCTTGTGGTTGTTGCCCGCACCCGCGCGGCGGACGGCATGGATCTTTTCCGGGCCGAGACCTTTGAAGCCGACGCCACGGGGCACCTGCCCGACCAGAAAGCCGTGCTCGAGAAGACCGAGGCCATGGCCCGGAACCTCGACGACCTTCGCGTGGCTCCCATCACGGAACCGTTCGCCGGGCCCGCCATCCTCTCCGGCCGCGCCGCCGCAGTCTTCTTCCATGAAGTGCTCGGCCATCGCCTTGAAGGTCAGCGTCAACGCGGCGATGAGGAAGGCCAGACCTTCACCAAACTGCTGGGCAAGCCTATTCTGCCGTCCTTCATGTCTGTAGTAGACGACCCGACACTGCGCGACTGGAAGGGCCAGCCGCTCAGCGGTCATTACCTCTTCGACGACGAAGGGGAGCCCGCGCAAAAGGTTCAGCTCGTCGACAATGGCGTGCTCAAGACCTTTCTGATGTCGCGCCTCCCGGTGGCCAGCTTCGCCAACTCCAATGGCCACGGTCGCGCAGAGACCGGCAAGATGCCCACCGGCCGCCAGGGCAACCTCATCGTCACCTCCACCAAGGCCGTGCCCGACGCCGAACTCCGCGAAATGCTCAAGGCCGAGGCCAAGAAGCAGGGCAAGCCGTACGGCCTCTACTTTGAGGACATCAGCTCCGGGTTCGCCGTCACCACGCGCAGCTCGCCGCAGGCCTTCCAGGTGATCCCGCTCGTTGTCTACCGCGTCTACGTTGACGGCCGGCCTGACGAACTTGTCCGCGGTGTCTCCATCGTTGGCACCCCGCAGGCGGCGCTCAGCCGCATCGTGGCGACCAACGACAAGCCTGACGTATTCAACGGCGAGTGCGGCGCTGAGAGCGGCACCGTTCCTGTGAGCGCGGTGGCTCCGGCCATGCTCGTGAGCGAAATCGAAACGCAACGCCAGTCTCAGGGCACAGCACGTCCGCCGATCCTTCCTCCGCCGACCGTGATGAAGCGGGCCTCTGTATCCCCCGCAGGTGCGGCAATGAAGGGCTCCGAGTAGGTGCGCGTGTCTGCAGCGAAGTCATCGCCCGTGCTGCCCATCACCCTGTGGGTTGCCGGCAACCGGGAAGAGTTGGGCTTTGGCCCAGCCGTAAATACACCAGTCGTAACGCGGCTTTAGCTGCTGAGGTTTGCTCGTGGGCTGTCTAGGTAAGGGCTGTATGTTTCATAGCTTCGCCGCTCTCGTTCTGGCGTCTATCGCCGGAGCTCCGCTTTCTGCTGCAGCCCACGCCAACGCTCGCCGGCAAGGCTGACGCGATGGCAGCCTCCGCAGATCCGCTCCTGGCCGCGATGAAGGACGAACTTGACCGAGAGCGCACCGAACTCATCCTCCCCGGCATGCTGCGTCCCTACTTCATCGAGTACCGCCTGGAGGACATTCACAACTACGAGCTTGTCGCCAACTACGGCGCGCTCACCAGTGAAACCGAGAACCGGCAGCGCGTTGTTCGCGTCGAGGTTCGCATTGGCGATTACAAGGTCGACTCGAGCTCCGCGCGCGGCAGCGGGTCATTAGCTCTAGCCCCCGGTGACAACGACCCCGACGCCCTGCGCGAAGCCCTCTGGACCGCCACCGACGAGGCCTACAAGGCCGCCCTTCGCGGCTACACCGCCAAGCAGGCGGCGCTGAAGCAGTTTCAAAACCCGCCCACGGCCAACGACTTCACCCCCGCAAAGCCCGTCACGCTCGTCGAGCCGCTCGCCGAGCTCAGCCTTGATCGCACCGAGTGGAAGCGCCGCCTTGTGGAAGCCAGCGGCCTGTACGCCACGGACCCTGCCGTGAAGGCCTTCGCAGCCGACGTGCAGTACTCCAGCGCATCGCTCAACAGCCTCGCCCTTAACCGCTACACCGTGAACACCGACGGCACCGCCGTCCGCCGCAGCCTCACCGGCTACCAGGACACGATCTCCGTGGGCGGCCAGGCCGCGGACGGCATGCAGTTGGGGCGGAACAACGGCTCTACCTCCACCACCGCCGCTGGCCTGGAAGACTGGCCGTCGCTGCACAAGCGCACGCTGGACGATCTGCGCAGCTTTGAAGACCTGCGCAATGCTCCCGTGGTGGATGCCGAGGACTACCACGGTCCCGTCCTCTTCTCCGGCGACGCGGCAGCTGACGTCGTCTCGCATCTCTTTATGCCCAACGTCGAAGCGGATCGCCCTGAACTTGGCACGCTTGCCCGTACCGTCGGCGCGTACCAGTCCAGCCTGCGAAGCCTGGTTTTGCCTGCATTTCTCAGTGTTGTGGACGACCCTACGGTGCGTGAGTTCCATGGGAAAGCCCTCCTCGGCTCGTATCGCGTCGACGATGAGGGAGAACCCGCCGAACCGGTGACCCTGGTTGAGCGCGGCAAGCTGGTGAACTACCTGCTCAGCCGAGAACCAGTGAAAGACTTCCCCGAGAGCAACGGTCACGGCCGCGCCACTGTCGGCGGTCCCGCCCACGCACACGCAGGCGTTCTGTTGGTGAAAACCGACCAGACCCTGACCGCGGAACAACTGCGGGGCCGGCTGCTGACACTGGCCAAGGACCAGGGGCGAGATGTCTATGAGGTAGAGACCCTGACTGGCGGTGACCTTACGCCACGTCTGTTGTACCGGCTCTCGCCGGACGGCAAACGCACCCTGGTTCGGGGCGCCGTCTTCGATGAACTTGACCAGCGCTCGCTGCGCTCAGAGATCATCGCTGCCGGGGGAGAGCCTTACGTCTCGCAGCAGATCAGCCCACTGCCGCAGACCACCATCACGCCCTCTTTGCTGTTCGCCGACATCGCCGTGAAACGCGGCAATCAGCAGCAGGAGAAGCTGCCCTACTACCCGCCACCGGGTGACACTGCACGGTAGCGTCCTCACCCCCGAGTTCTCAGGGCATTCGACGAAACATCGCCGTGGGAAAGATCCACTGGCCGTAGTGCGAGTGCGCCAGCGCGTCGTAGTATCCAGACCGCACAGCCGGCGCCACCGGACTCACACCCAGAAGCACGTGCACCCCGCCGGGCACGGAGACGGTTGCGGGCTGAAATTGCACGACAGCAAACTGCACCAGGTTCACACAGCCGACCAATACCGCAATCCACCCCAGGATGGTGGCACGTCGACTGGACTGGAGGCACAATACCCCCAGTCCAGCCGCGATGCCAAGGTGAAGAAAGCGGCTGTCAATGGGTGTAACGCCTAGCGCATCCGAGGGGGAAAGCGCGAACATCGCGGTCAACGCCAGTGCTGTGACGGCCAGAAATCGTCGGGGATCCCTTGATCGGCACAAGCCCATCCACGTGGAGCCCAACGTCCAGCCGCCAAGCACCGCAGCCACGATGCCCACCGCGGACAGGCTCCAGAAAACGGCTACCGGCCACAGAACGCGATCGCCACCCGCGCCTGCCCCCAGCACGTTGAGCGGACCAAGCCAGCCAAACAGCAGGAAAACTTTGGAAGCAACCAGCATCACGGGAGTCGGCAGCAGCGGTGGCCATACCAGGGACAAGGCCCCGCTCCTCCGCATCGCCCCCTGGCTCCGCGCCGAAGCTCTCTCGGCCCAGAACAGAACCCCACCCATGGCCAGCACCGCGGGCAACAGGTGCAGCGGCGATTGCCCCTCCGGCCCCGGATCGCGAGACAGCGCATACCAGACCACACACACCAGGGTGGGCAGGGCAGGCAGCAGACGTTTCGGGTTGCGCTCCTGCAGGGCAATCACAGCCAAAGCCAACATCCCCGCGCCGCAAGGCAGCATGTGGGTAAAGAAGCACCCGAGCAGAAGAAGTGCTGTGCCAACGGCAGAGGCCTTCGGCTGAAGCAGATGCGCAAGAAGAAAAAGAAACAGCGCGAGGCTTAACTGGAAGTTGATGCTCCCGTTCCAAAGATCTACCCCTGCTACGACCGACGCGGCAAAGATCGGCAGCACCGCATCCCCTTGCCCGCCCAGACGTCTGACCAGGCGAAAACAGGCGGCGCCCAGCGCGGCGACCACGAGCAACAGCCACAGCTTCGCAGCGGCCTGCCATCCCACGGCCAGGCTCAGCAAGCCCAGGCCGATGGTGGTCGTGCTGTTCGGAACGGGGTAGTGCTTCAGGGCATAGCCCGGCACCGGATGCCGCGCGACCAGCTTCCCAAACAGCACGCTCTGGTACACCCAGTCCGGATAATCCTGCAGAAGAGGCGGGTGCGGCGACGCGACGATGACCGCGGCATGCCCGGCCAGAAGTGCCACAAACAGCCAAAGCCAAAGGCGTGTGCCCGGTCTGCTCAGAGCGCCCGTCCTCCCCAGTACAACTTCGGGGCGAAGGCTCTTTTCAGCACACAACTTGGTGGGGTCGGCAACATAAAATGCGTTCTCGCCATGGTAGCCCAGGTCAAATCTCCGCGGCACCGCTCGCCTCCTCCGTTACGATGAAAGCTCCAGGAGAATGCAATGCAATCGCTTCGTTGGCTGGCCTCCGCCGGATTTGGGCTTCTCGTGTCTTTCCACCCAGCTGCAATGGCGCAACAGCCCGCAGCGGTTCCGGTTCCCTCGGTCCAGCCGCTCCAGAAAATGCCCTACTCCCCGTCGCTGGACCTGCAAAGTATGGACCGCAGCGTCGATCCCTGCGTTGATTTTTACAAGTTCTCCTGCGGCGGTTGGCTGCAGCATAATCCCATTCCTGCCGACCAGGCCGCCTGGAGCGTCTACGCCAAGCTCACCAACGACAATCAGCAGTTCCTCTGGGGCATCCTTGAAGCCGACGCCAAGGCCGCCGGAGCGCACACCCGTCCAGCAGAAGGTGGGCGACTACTTTGAAAGCTGCATGAACACGGCGCGCAGTCGACGCCGCAGGCCTCAAGCCGCTCCAGCCCACACTCGCCCGCATCAACGCGCTCACCACCCGCGAGTCGCTCATCGCCGCCCTGACCCCGCTTCAGCACGAGACGGCCTGGCAACTACTTCTTCCGCGCCCGCACCGGCCAGGACGCTATCGACTCCTCGCTGTCATCGTCGAACTCGGAGCCGGCGGGTTAGGCCTGCCTGACCGTGACTACTACACCAAATCCGACGCCACGTAGCGTTAAGCTTCGCGAGCAGTACACCGCCTTCATCGAACAAATGCTTACGCTCGCCGGAGAACCCGCCGACCGGCAAAGACCGAGCCGCGGCTATCCTGCGAATCGAGACCAATCTCGCCAAGCCCCAACTCACCCGCGTCGAGCTGCGCGACCCGCACAAGATCGTACCACATGATGACCGTGGCGGAACTGCAGCAGCTGACCCCCGCAGTGCACTGGGAGCACTTCTTCACCACCGAAGGCGCCCCAGGCACCGCAAAGCTCAACGTCTCACAGCCCGAGTTCATGAAGACCGTGCAAACCGAGCTCGCCACGGAGCCCGTCCCCGAGCTCAAAGCTTATCTCCGCTTCCACCTGCTCTCCTCCGCCGCGCCCTTCCTCGCCAAGCCCTTCGAGGAAGCCAACTTCGACTTCTACTCGCACACCCTACGCGGCATCGCGCAGGAGCCGCCGCGCTGGAAGACCTGCGTCCGCGCCGTCGATCGCAACCTCGGCGAAGCGCTCGGCCAGGAGTTCGTCGCACGCACCTTCAGCTCTGACATGAAGGCCAAGACCGAACTCATGACCGGCCAGATCGAAACCGAGATGGGCAAGGAGATCCAGGCCCTCGACTGGATGAGCCCCGAGACGAAAACTGAAGCTCTCCACAAGCTCCACGCCATCCGCAACAAGATCGGCTACCCCGCGAACTGGCGCGACTACACGGCCCTCGAGGTGAAGCGTGACGACTTCTTCGGCGACTCGCTCCGCGCCTTCCAATTCGAACAAAACCGCGAGTGGCACAAGCTCGGCAAGCCGGTCGACCTGAACGAGTGGGGCATGACCCCGCCCACCGTCAACGCCTACTTCAACCCGCAGATGAACGACATCAACTTCCCCGCCGGCGTGCTGCAACCACCGCTGTATGACCCCTCGCTCGACGACGCGCCCAACTACGGCAACACCGGCGCCACCATCGGCCATGAACTCACCCACGCCTTCGACGACGAAGGCCGCCAATTCGACGCCAAGGGCAATCTCCGCGACTGGTGGACCGCTGCCGACGCGAAGGGTTTTGAAGACCGCATCAACTGCGTGCGCGACCAGTACGCGAGCTACGTCATCGTCGACGACATCCACATCAACTCCAAGCTCACCAGCGGCGAAGACGTCGCCGATATCGGCGGCACCTTCCTCGCTTACCTCGCCTGGAAGGACCAGGAGCAGGGCAAAACCTTGAAGACCGTCGACGGCTTCACGCCCGATCAGCGCTTCTTCATCGGCATGGGCCAGTGGGCCTGCGAAGAGATCCGCCCCGAAACCCTCCGCGTCAACGCCATCACCGACCCCCACTCCCCCGGCTTCGCCCGCATCAACGGCGTCGTCAGCAACATGCCCGAATTCCAGAAGGCGTTCGGCTGCAAAGCGGGACAACCCATGGTCCACACACCGACCTGCAAGGTCTGGTAACGCTCCTCGTCGGCCACGGCGCAGAGACATCCGTCGCCGTGGGCGCATGCGCCGCCAGGCAAGCCCCGGCGTGCGTCCCCCCATCTTCAGCGCGAATGGTGGTGGTCGGAGGTGAGGCCTCCTGGGCGCGCTCTTCGCAGCGTGCCGCGACCTGTGGGAGTCTTAGAGAAGAGCAGTTTGCAAATCCCGGTTGTTTCGAGGTTGTGATTTGGCAGTGGCAGTTTCGGTGAGATTGAAGTGCGCGGGCGTGGTCCTCGCAGGGGCAGCGGCGCTTGCTGCGTACGCGATGCCCACCGCCCATACCAGGGGCCCGGCGGCCGCGGCGGGGAAGGGTGGCGCGCAGGCTGCTACTGGAGCTCCAGGAACTCCAGGAATAAGCGGTTTATCGGGCGCAACCGGCCCCACGCCGGGGGTGGCGGGTGCGAGTGGGCTGGTCGTCGCGACGGCTGCCGGTGCGATTGCCTCCACTGCAGCCGAAGGTGTGAAGCCTGGCAGCGCCTCGGTGGAGAATGCAACGGCTTCGCTGAAGAGCGCGGACGCGAGCGCAACCTTGCAGGCGCAAATTGCCAGGCTGCCGCCGCTCACAGGGACGAACATTGATGTGGCCAAGCGCAGCGCCCAGATGCTGGCCCATCTGAACGCCGTTCTGCGGCTTTACCGTTCGGCCACGGTGCCCGTGCAGAAGATCGGCGAGCCCAGCGATGTGCTGTACGCCGAAGAGAGCCAGAGCGAGGCGACCCAGGTGGCCCTGCTGGCCTTCCAGGCTGCAAAGAACGAGGCGGCGCTGCTGAACAAGGTGACCGGGGGCAGCGCGATTCCTTTGCCGGCCGATGGGAGCACCGGAACGACGTCCCCGCAACCCGGCGAGGCGCAGCGGCTGACTGCTGTGCGCGCGGACGCGCAGGTTCGTCTCGCGGCCATGCAGGCGCAGGAAGCCACGCTTGAAGCTCAGATCGCCAAAGCTCGCGGGGAGGCCCGGGCCGTTCTGGTGCAGCAGGAAGGACAGGTGGAGGGCGGCATTGAGCTGCAGGCGGCGATGGTCGAGGCATTGGGACGCATCAGCAGCTTTTCCGCGCAACAGGCGCAGACCGGGCTGGCTGGCGACATTGAACGCCTGGAGCACTCCGCTCCCGAGTTGTTGAGCAGACCGGTGAAGGCGCCGGCTCCCCCGGTACTGCAGAGCTTGCGCGAGGCCCGCGATGCGGGGGTGACCACGCAGGCAGGCGCGATCTTTCAGTTGCTGGGGACTCTGCGCACGATTACCCGGCAAACCCAGGCGATCGATGAGCTAAGCAAGCAGACAACGGACCTGCGAACACCGTTTGTGAAGGTGCTGCGCGCTACGATCGCACAGGGGCAGGCGCTATCCCAGCAGGCCGTAGACCTGAAAGCAACCCCCACCACCGACGCGCAGGACCTGGCCAACACGCGCAAGAAGTTTGACCAGCTGACAGCCACATTCCAGGTGCTGGCCAACGCTATGCTGCCGTTGAGCCAGGAGGCGGTGCTGCTGGACAACGCGCGCGGCACGTTGACCACCTGGAGCGCGACCGTGGATGCAGAGTACGACGACATCCTGCGGCAACTGCTGTTACGCGTGCTGGTGATCGGGATAGCATTGGCTGTTTTGGCTCTAACCAATCGCATGCTGAACCGCGCAGCGGTGAAGTACGTCAACGATCTGCGCCGGCGCAGGCAGCTGTTGCTGATTCGCCGCATCCTGTTTGGCTTCTTTACCGGCCTTGTGCTGATCTTTGGCTTTGTCACTCAGTTCAGTTCGCTGGCGACGTTTGCGGGCTTTATTACGGCGGGTATCGCTGTCGGTCTGCAGAGCATCCTGCTAAGCGTCGCGGCGTACTTTTTCATTGTGGGGCGCTATGGCGTAAGGGTTGGGGATCGCATCACCGTGGCCGGGGTCACCGGTGAAGTGATCGAGGTGGGCCTGGTGCGCTTTTACATGATGGAGCTGGTCGGGTCTGGGACGGAGCTGCACTCCACGGGACGCGTGGCGGTATTTGCGAACTCCGTGCTCTTTCAGACTGGGACGCCGATCTACAAGCAGATGCCCGGAACGGAGTATGCCTGGCACGAGTTGACGGCGAAGTTAAACAGCAGCGCTGACGTGCACACCGCGTCCACCGCGCTGTTGAAGATCGTGAAGGATGTGTACGCGAGCTACAGCGAAAAGATCCATGCTCAACATCAGCGGGTGGAGACGTGGATGGGCACGGCATTGCCTACCCCGCAGGTGGAGTCGCGCATGCAGTTGGCGGATGGTGGTCTGCAGTTCGCCGTGTTGTTCCCGGTGGAGCTAGACCGCGCGGCGGAGGTGGACCAGCAGATTGCCGAGGCCCTGGTCCAGGGTTTACGCGATGAGGGGCCATTGAAGGCCGGCGTGACGGAGTTGCCGGTCATCAAGGCCGCAGTGAAGAGTTGAGGCGTAAGGGCTAGATAGAGATCGTGTCGGGGAGCAACGAGGGGAGAGGCGCGTTCCGCGGCCCTCAGGAGACATCAACCACGCGCTCTCACCCTCTTCCGAAACAGACGTGGATGGTATCGGCAAGGGGTACGCAGCCGGATGCAATAATTCGGCATGGGTTCAAAGTCTGTGCTGGAGAGCGTTGCCGACGCAACGCGCCGCCGTTTTCTTTGTGTTTCTGCTGCTGCCGGTCTGGGAACGACGCTGTTTCCTGGAGCGCTGCTGGGGCTGGTTGCGAGCGAAGCCGCGGCGCAGGGGGCCGGGGCGGCGGGTGAGAGTGAAGCGGGGCTGCCCAAGATCACCGACGCAATGATTGAAGCGGCTGCGGCGATTGCCGGGGTAAGTTTCACGGCCGAGCAGCGCAAGGTGATGCTCGATGGCCTGAATAGCCAGCGGGACGACATCGAGCAGGTGCGCAAGATCGCATTGCCGAATAGCGTGGCGCCCTCGTTGGTGCAGAGTCCAGTGCTGCCCGGAACGAAGCTGGAGACGGAGCGACGGCCGGCGAAGCTGGGACCGGCGCCGTCGGTGGCGCAGCTTTCGGCGAGCAACGAGGAGGGGGTGGCGTTTGCCACGGTGCGGCAGCTGGGCGCGCTGTTGCGGACGCGGAAGACGACCTCGGTGGAACTGACGAAGCTGTATCTCGCGCGGCTGAAGCGGTATGACCCGACGTTGCATTTTGTGATCACGATGACGGAGGAACGCGCGCTGGCGCAGGCCGCTGCGGCGGATCGTGAGATGGCGGGCGGCAAAGCGCGCGGGCCTTTGCATGGGGTTCCGTGGGGTGGGAAAGACCTGCTTGCCGTAAAGGGTTACCCGACCACATGGGGTGCCGGGCCGTTCATGACGCAGAGCTTCGACTATGACGCCGAGGTGGTGAAGCGGCTGGATGCCGCCGGCGCTGTGCTGGTGGCAAAACTGACACTGGGCGCACTGGCGCAGGGTGATCTCTGGGGCCCGAAGCCGGGGGTGCGGACGCGCAATCCCTGGAACACGAACCAGGGGTCCAGCGGGTCGAGCGCGGGCGTCGCGAGCGCGGTGGCGGCGGGGTGTGTCGGCTTTGGAATTGGGACGGAGACGCTGGGGTCGATCTCCAGCCCGAGCACGCGGTGTGGCGCGACGGGGCTGCGGCCGAGCTTTGGGCTGGTGCCGCGAACGGGCGCGATGGCGTTGAGTTGGTCGATGGACAAGATTGGGCCGATTGCGCGCTCGGTTGAGGATGCAGCGCTGGTGCTGGAAGCGATCTATGGGCCCGACGGACAGGATCCGAGCGTGCAGCCTGCGGCGTTCAACGTGGATATGACCGTAGATGTGCGGAAGCTGCGGGTGGGTTACATCAAGACGGCGTTTGATCAGCCGACGATGGACCCGATTAAGCCGCCGAGCGAGACGCTGGCGGGCAAGGAATTGGAGGCATACAACCGCCGTGTCGCGGGCCGCAAAGCGGCATTTGCGCAGGGGGCGTATGACGTGCAGTTCGCGCAGAAGTCGTTAGAGGTTCTGCGTGGGATGGGTGTGCAGCTGCAGCCCGTGGAGTTTCCCAAGTTCAACTACGGGGCGCTGGTCCCGATGCTTGAGGCCGAAGCGGCGGCGGCCTTTGATGAGCTGACGCGCTCCGGCCGGGATGAGCAGTTGGCTGGGCAGGAGCCGTATGACTGGCCGAACAGCTTTCGCACGGCACGGCTGTATCCGGCGGTGGACTACATCAATGCGTCAAGGGCACGGCGCATGGCGATGGAGGGGGTGGCTGCGTTCTTCAAGCCGTTCGACGTGATTGTCGCGACCAGTGGTGGAGCGCAGTTGACGGCCACCAACCTGTGCGGGCAGCCGGCGGTGATTGTGCCGAACGGATTTCGCGGACCGGATGCCCCGCCTCCGCCGACGAATGATTTGAACAACTATGCCAACAATGGCGGGCCGGGGACACCGGTGTCGCTCACATTTCTGGCACCGCTTTATGGCGAATCGAAGGCTTGTGCGCTGGCGCATGCGTACCAGGAGAAGACGGGATTTCAGTTGAGTCATCCGAAGCTGGTGTGAACGGCTAAGCCGCGTTGACGAAGCTGGCCCGTGACGAACGATGCGGGATACTGATGGCAGGAGACGTTATCTCAACCACTGCTTCGATGGACAGGAAGATCGCTCGCGAACGCGTCCGCATTGAGCCCCTTGAGGCTTCGATGGAACGCCTGCAGCGTATCACCGTGTGCACCCGGCCGTTTCGGGCAGCGGGGCCGCGGATCGAGTCGGAGCGGCTTGGCGACAAGCTGCTGGTGCATAACTACGGGCATGGCGGCTCGGGGTGGTCGTTGAGCTGGGGATCGGCTTCATTGGTTGTGCCGATGGTGCTGGCTGGCGGCGCGCATGAGGTGGCGGTGATCGGCTGCGGGGCGTTGGGAATCACGTCCGCGATCTCCCTGCAACGCGCGGGGCTCAAGGTGACGGTTTACGCGCGTGATCTGCCGGGCGATACGCGGTCGGCGCGGGCTACGGGAACGTGGACGCCGGATGCACGTGTCGCGTTGCGCAGCGGGATTGATGAGGCGTTTGCGGAGCGGTGGGAGACGATGGCCCGGTTTTCGTTTGCGACCTACCGGCGGCTGCTGGGGGAGCAGCGCGGGCTGATGGAGTTTCATGACCGCTACACGCTTTCGGAGTCCCCGCCAGCCGAAGCAATTGCCGATCGCGTGCGGGAGGATGCGATTGGCTTTGCGCGGCTGGAGAGCCGCATTGCGGATGTGACGCCGGCTGCGGAGGATCTCGGGCCAGGCGAGCATTCGTTTCCAACCGCGTATGCGCGGCGCGCGCCTGTGTTGCGCTTCAACATCGCGCCGTACTTTGCGTATCTGGAACAAGAGTTTCGTGAGCGTGGCGGCGTGATGCAGCGGGCCGAGTTTGTCTCTCCTGAAGACCTGCTGCGGTTACCGGAGACGGTGATTGTCCATTGCACGGGCTATGGAGCGCGGGCGTTGTTCCGTGATGAGTCGTTGATCCCGGTGCGTGGGCAGATTGCCTGGTTGCCACCTGCACCGGAGCTGCCGTACAGCGTGGTGTGGCGCGATCTGAACGTGGTGCCTCGTGCGGACGGGACGGTGATTCAGCTGGGCGCGCAGGGGGATGGTTTGGGATGGCAGGATGCGAGCGAGACGCCCGACCCAGCCGAAGCGGAGCGCGGGATCGCGATGGCGGCGGAGCTGTTCCGGGCTATCAAGGCTGGGGATCGCCAGGGTGCCTAGTGGTTTCCGTGAGCTGCGGCATGGCTGAAGCCTCCGTACCGATTTGCCGTCTAAGGTGCATGCTCAGGGGCAGCGCTGTCGCGGTTGGTCTGTTGTTTGCGGGGACGGTGTACGGGCAGCAGGTGATGTCTGCGCGGACGTTGATTGAGGCCCAGGAGCAGCATGGGTCGTCCGGCACGAGCATCGAGCCCGCGAGTACGCCCGTGCCGATGTGGATGAGCATGCGTGGGCGTTGGCAACTGATGTTGCATGCGAATGGGTTTGTCGCTGATACGCAGCAGCAGGCGCACTCTGAGCGCGGGCGGGATGCGTTCTTTTCGACCAACTGGGTGATGCCGATGGCCCAGCGGGCGTTTGGGACCGCGCGTGGCGGTGGGGGCGGGAGCACCCGGGGTTTGCTGACGCTGCGGACGATGCTTTCGTTTGAGCCCGCGACGATGGCTCACAGGAACTACCCGGAGCTGTTTCAGCAAGGCGAGACCGCGTACGGCGAGCCGATTGTCGATGGGCAGCACCCACATGACTTCTTCATGGAGGTCGCTGCACTGTATGACTTGCACCTGTCGAAGAACACGCTCCTGTCGCTGTATGCGGCGCCGGTGGGTGATCCGGCAGTGGGACCTACGGCGTATCCACATCGGCAGTCGGCGAGCGAGGATCCGATGGCAGCGTTGGGGCACCATCAGGAGGACTCGACGCACATTGCGTTCAGCGTGGTGACGGGCGGGCTGACGTACAAATGGGCGCGAGTAGAGCTGGGCGGGTTTCATGGGGCGGAGCCGGATGAGGCGCACTGGCACTTCCAGCCTTCGCCGAATGGTCTGGCGATCGATTCAGTGGCTTCGCGGCTGACGGTGTCGCCGGGCGCGGATTGGACGGGGCAGTATTCGTTTGCGCATATCCATTCGCCGGAGGCGTTGTACCCGGGTGAGGATCAGCAGCGGCAGACAGCGAGTGTGATGTATCACCATACGTTCGCCGCGGCGAAGACTGCTGCGGCGAAGCCAGCCTCGATGAGTGGCATGACTGGCATGGACATGGGCTCGATGAAGGGGATGGACATGGGTGGCGTGGGCGGGGCCGGGTCTGCGATGCCGTCGATGAACATGGCTGCGGAGCCGCGAACGGATCTGGCCGTTACGGCTATCTGGGGCCGCGCGCGGTCGCTGGCGGATCGCTCCAAGGAGAACAGTTACTTGCTGGAAGGGCTGCTGCGCTTCAGGACCCGGAACTATGTCTGGATGCGGATGGAGAACGCGGGACGCTCGAATGAGCTTTTGCTGACGCCGGGGGCTCCGCTGCCTTCGGGCTTTGCCGAGTCGCCAATTGGGCATGTGGCTGAGTACAGCGTTGGGTATGACCACGATGTGCCGCTTGGGCCGCATGTGTTGGCTGCACCGGGGGTGCAGGTGACAGCGTATCGGACGCCGCGGGCTCTCATTTCTGTGTATGGAGCAACGGGGACGGGGGAGTTGCTCTTCGTGCGGTTTCGGTTGCGGTAGCTGTCAGGGAGCGGTTGGCAATTCCGATTTTGTCTTCTTGCTCTTCGTGGTGATGCGATTGAGGACAAACTCCTGAACGAGGTTGTTCATCGCGTCGCCCGCGATGGCGAGTACCCCATTTTCGAAGAACAGCGTTGCGCCCTGGCGATCGGTGGTCGGGTAGTAGGCGTTGGAGATGGCAGCTGCTGAAAGATCGCCGAGAACCCCCGCGAAGTTGGGCTGATTGCGGCCGTTATCTCCGCGGGTGATGACGGCGCGGGAGAGGGCGTACAGAACACGTGAGCGCGGAGTGCCTGTGCCCTTGTAGAAGTAGCGCGGGTCCTGGTGAAAGAGCGACGGCAGGACGGCCCCGCCCATGTACGTGCCGACGACGAGGTTGGCGAGGTCCGCGCCGTAGCGCTTGCCGTAGCCCGCGGCGCCCTGATGGTAGCCGGGGAAGGCGTTCGCCGCCTGTTGCACGCCGGCGACAGTGCCCACGAGCGCGAGATTGCCCGGGTCGGCCGCATTGTGTGTGGCCAGGATGTACTTCTGGCGTGAGGTGAGCGGCGGGGCGGTCCAGTTGTAGCTGACGAAGAAATTGGGCAGCACACCGGCGAGCCGCTGATGTTCTTCGGTGTGCAGTTCCTCGAGCGCAAGCTGCTCCGGCGTGAGTGCATTGACCGAGATTTGCACCACGGCCATTGAGAGCGCAACGGCAGGCAGGTTGAGAGTCTGCCCCGGTTGCAGTACGCCGGACTGGGTCGCGGTCGTGAAGCCCGGGAGGGAGACCGCGATGGTGAAGGGACCAGCGGGCGCGTCATGCAGCAGGAAATACCCGTTGCTGTCCGTCATGACCTGCCGCTCCGGGGACCCTGCGGCGGACAGCGTGATCGCCGCGCCGGCGATCATTGCCCCGTCGGTGTCGATCACCTGACCGGAGATGGTACCGGTGTCTTCAGGGGATGAAGCGCGCTGTGGAGGCGGTGCAGAGGCTTGCGCGGTCGCGGGCGCAGGTGTCTGCGCCTGCCCGGAGCAGGCGCAGACGAGGGCCAGGAGCCCTGAACAAACCGGAAGCCTCGGCCGGGTGAGGCGCTGGAATAGGGGCCCGGGCCGGAGGCTCAACACCCCTTCAGGATAGCCGCTTACCCACCGTAGCCGCCGTTGGCGTTGGCCTCTTCTGCGTTCTTTGGGGGCGTGAGGTGCTTTTTTACGAGCTCGCTGACGGTCTTGCTATCGACGAAGAGGCCGGCCGCCATGATCCGTTGCTGCACCACGCGCATGGTAGGGCCCATGTCCTTGGGGCCGGGGTGCTGGCCGTTGTTGCCGGCTTTAACATGCTCGATCGCTCCGAGGATGATGGGCAGGATGTCGTCTTCCTGGGCCTGCTTGGGCAGGTAGAGCTCGATCATGCCGATCTCGGCGCGTTCTTTTTCGGCGAGCTCGGGGCGGCCGCCCTTGGTGAACTGCTCAGCGGAGTCGCGGCGCTGCTTGATGAGCGTGGTCAGGATGGCCTGCTCTTCGGGCTCGGTCAGGGGCTCGCGCTTGTCGATCTCTTTGGACTTCAGGGCGGACTTGACCATGCGGAGGGTGGTCAGTCGGGCTTCTTCACGGGCCTTCATGGCGGTGATGATGTCGGTGTTGATGCGTTCCGCGATGGTCGGCATGGTGTGGCTCCTGTCCCTGACAGCTTACAGGGAGTGCCGAGGGAGAGTTGTCGCAGCAGCAAGCAAACCGGGGGTCCGTGCGGGGAGGACAACAACGAGGACAAAGAGCCCTTGAGGAGTTTGGGCGGAGGAAGTCGATAGAATTGAGTACATATGATTCGCAAGACGCGACTTTTCACGCCCGGTCCTACCCCATTGCTTCCCGCCGCGCAGTTTGCCATGGCGGCTGCGGACATCCATCACCGGACGCCAGAGTTCCGGGCGCTGTTCAAGCGGGTGCTGGAGCAGCTCAAGGTGTTTGTTGGTACAACGAACGATGTCGTGGTGCTGTCGAGCTCGGGGACGGGCGCGATGGAGGCCTCGGTCTCGAACCTGACCTCGCCGGGAGACCGCGTGCTGGTGCTCTCCGCAGGTAAATTCGGCGAGCGCTGGGTGTCGCTGGCGAAGGCGTTTGGTTGCCATGTGGATGTCGTCACCAAACCTTATGGCGAGACCTTCACCACGGACGAGATCAAGGCGGAGCTCAAGCCGGAGACGCGTGTTGTCTATGTGCAGGCGAATGAGACGTCAACCGGTACCCGGCATGACATTCAGGCGATTGGCGCAGGTGCTGAAGGAGGAGGGTAGTGAGGCGCTGCTGGTGGTGGATGGCATCACGGGGCTGGGCACGACGCACCTGGACATGGATGAGTGGGGCGTGGATGTGCTGATCGGTGGCTCGCAGAAGGCGGTGATGATTCCGCCGGGCCTGAGCTACCTCGCCGTGAGTGAGCGCGCGTGGGAGCGCATGGAAGCGACGAACAACCCGCGCTACTACTTCGATCTGCGCAAGGAGCGAAAGAACGCCAAGAACGGTGAGAGCGCCTACACGCCCGCCGTGGCGTTGATTGCCGCGCTGGGTGCGGCGCTGGACTGGATTGCCGCGCAGGCTGCGACGCCGGAGAAGCCGGAGGGCGATCTGGCCGAAGGGCGCAAGAAGCTGGTGGACAACGCCGAGCTGATTGCGGAGATGACGCGAGCAGCGGTGCAGGCGCTGGGTTTGACGTTGTTCTCGCAGGCTCCGGGGGCGGCGGCGACCGCGGTCAACGCGCCGGAGGGTGTGGATTCGGGGGTGATCGTCAAGGGGCTGAAGAGTCGCTTTGGCGCGATCATCACCAACGGTCAGGGAGAGATGCAGGGCAAGATCTTCCGCATCGCGCACCTGGGCTTCTTTGATTACATGGATACCATTGCGCTGATTGGCGCGTTGGAACAGGTGATGGTGAAGGCTCTGCCGCAACTCGGCGTGCAGTTCGGAGCCGGGCTGGTGGCTGCACAACACGTGTATGCGGAGGCGGCAGCGAAGTAGTTCGGAACGACATCCTCGCCCGCAGTTTCGGGCGATCGGGTAGCTTGGCGAAAGGGGTAGACCTCAGGGTCTGCCCTTTCTGTTTTGCTGATTTCAGGTCAGGATGCCGCGCAGCGAGAAAAGCACCTTACCCGGTGGGGTGATGTGTACTCCACCCCCGTTTTTTGTTTGGCGCGTTCCGGTGATTGAGAGCACCGATGGAAGAAGAGATAAGAGGAACAGACTGCAACGGGATACCGCCCAGTGAACGGCTCCTGACTGCAAGTGCGGAGAACAGCAGCGCTGCCCAGAGCATAACGCCGACATCTGCTGCCCTTGAAAACGCACCAGGATCCACGTGGCTTAGACCACAGGAGTTTTGACATGGTATCTAAATTTCTCAGGCCGAACCGGCTTGGGGTTGCGTTCTTTACTCTTGTTTGCGCCTATGCCTTGACAGGATGCGGTGTTGATCTTTCCTCCCCGACTGAACCTTTGGCGTTGCCAGGCAAGGTCATCCAGGGCCATGCGCATGGAGGCGTTTACCCCATCCAGGGCGCGACGATTCGGCTGATGGAGACGCAAAGCAACGGCTATGGAGGAGCGGCAAAGGCCTTGCTTCAAACCACGTCGGATAACAATGGCTACTTCACCTTTCCTGACACTGGCTGGAGCTGTGATTCGACACAGTTCGCTTACATCACGGTGACCACGGGGCACACCGCGTCGAATGCCACCAATAACAACGTCGCCCAAATCGGAATCATTGGGAACTGTGGGCAGTTCCTGGCCAACACGGGCGAAGTGGATGGCGTTCAGGTATACGTGAGCGAGCTGAGCACCATTGCTGCGGCGTACACGCTTCGCAACTTCATCACGATCGACAACACGAAAGCCGCGAGCGGCGGACAAATCATCAACATCAGCGCTCCGGCAAACAACAATGCGCCTGCGGGGGTGTGCACCTTTACCGCTCCAACAAGTTGCGTGGCGGCTGGCCTGGCGCACGGCTTTCAGAACGCCTACAACCTGGTCGATTCTGTGAGTTACAACGGGCGTTTGCCCACGGGGCAGGCGCGGACGTCACCTCCCTTCAACCCTTACGCGTATGTGCCACAGGCCTTGATCAACACGTTAGGAAACGTCCTGCAGAGCTGCGTGGACTCTCCCGGTGGGTCGGTGGCGAACTACGCTACGTACTCGCCTGGAGGGACGGGGAGCACTCGTTGTGGTGACCTCTTTTACTGGGCTACGCCGCCGAGCGGCACACCGCCAACCAACACGTTGGAGGTGGCGTTGAACATGGCGCAGTATCCCGGCAATCACGCGAGCAACCTGTACGCTTTGCAGCCAAGGGCTGTGTTCTTTACGCCCACAATGAGTTCAGCGCCGACCGATCTCTCGATTTCCGTCTTTTACTTGACCTCTGCGTTTGGCGGCTCCTCCGCAACTTTGAACACGCCCGTTGGTTTGGCGCTGGATGCCAACGACGATGCGTTTGTTCTTGCAGCGTCCGGCTCTGGGGCTGCCAACACGCAGACCGCGGTGCTGGGGATCTCCGCAAACGGGGCAGTGTTGTTTGCCGGGCCGCTAAGCACGACCTATCTGAACCCATCGAACATCGCGGTGGATGCGCTGGATAACATCTGGTTCACGAACGACAGCACAACCAACGGGGCCGTGCTGAAAGCCAGTCCTTCCACTGGTGCCATCTCAGTGGGAACGACGCTGGCCAGCGCAGCGGGTTTGACGGTGGACAGGTTCAACAACGTCTGGGTTGCGACCGACTCGACGACGGCGAGTTCGATGCAGGAGTTTACAAATACTTCCCTCAGTGGAGGGACGGCACTTGCGAGTGTGCAGACCAATGCCATTGGAGGGGGTCTTCTGAACCTCTCGATTGACCCGGCAGGGAACATCTGGGGGTTAAAGACCTCCGGGACCACCTCGGCGGCCGTGGTTCTTGCAAACAGCGGAACCACGGGTACGCCGTCCTACGGCCATAAGCTGAGTTCACAAAGCCTGAATTCATCGGCGGGTCTGGGGGGAGCGCCCAACGCTGTGGGTGAGGTGTACTTTCCGCTGAAGGGCCAGTTGAATGACGCGATTTACAGCGGCGGCCTGACAACCAACAACCTGGGGACGTTTACGGGCACCTCCCAGGACAGCTCCACGTACAACATACCGAACCAGGCAGAGGTGGACGGCGCCGGCAATGTGTTCTGGACCGACCTGGAGGCGAGCGGCAAGATCTTCCAGTTCGTACCCTCACCCAGCGGCAACATGAACCAGGGATCGTTGTACTCTCTACTGCCTTGTTACCCTCAGAATGGCGCCTGCTATTTGCCCGCGGTGGTGAACGGGCGCGGAATGCAAATCGACAGCACGGGCACACTTTGGTACATGGCGGACGCGTCGTTTAACGGCAGCCCCCTGGGTGTCCTTATCCAGACGTTCGGGGTCGGCGCGCCGACGTGGCCGCAGTTGTCGCTGCAACAGCCGGGTGCCAAGCCGAAGTAGCCTGGACTTCGGATCCCTCCCCGCCGGCCTTCGGGTCGACGTCCCTTTTTCCGCGTTATCCGCAATGGGGCGAAGTTGCTCACAGGCGGTTTGGGGCCGGAAGAATCATGGGAGGCACGTTGCACCATCATCGGGGCAGACATGCGGGATTGGATTGCCTAGTCTGGAATTTCTATGGCCGTTCTAGCAATGCCGATGCCGTCGACCGACGGCCTTCCCTCGTCTGTTCAAACTGAAGTGACCGTGCTGGGGGCGATGCTGCTGGATGCGGTCGCGATCACGGATGCCACGGCGAAGCTGCGCCCCGATGACTTTGCGTTGGACTCGCATCAGCGGATCTACCGTGTGATGACCGACCTGTTGGCGCAGGGGCATGCGGTGGATCTGATCACGGTGATGGACGCGCTGAGCCGGCGCAAAGAGCTGGATGCGATCGGCGGGGCGGCGTACCTGGCGTACCTGACCGAGGGCATTCCACGCAATCCGAACGTTGAGAGCTACGTCCGCATCGTGAAGGACAAGAGCCTGTTGCGGCAGTTGCTCGGAATCTTCAATGAGGGCATGGCGGCGGCGTCGGATCAGAGCGAAGATGCGACGCAGGTTCTGAACAACGTGGAGGTGAAGCTGGCTGAGGTCGCGGATTCTGCGATTCAGCGCGGCTTTTCGAACATTCCGGACATCGTGGCGAGTTCGTTCGGATCGATCGATGCGCTGTATGAGCAGGGCCGCGAGGTCACCGGGCTGGCGACGCACTACATCGAGTTCGACAAGATGACCTCCGGGCTGCAGAACAGCGAGTTGATCATCATTGCGGCGCGGCCCTCAATGGGAAAGACGGCCTGGGCGATCAACATCGGGCAGAACTGTGCGGTGCGCGACGGCAAGGTGGTGGCGATCTTCTCGCTCGAAATGAGCAAGGAGAGCCTGCTGCGACGCATGCTCGCCAGCGAGGCCATGGTGGGCAGCCGCAAGCTGCAGACGGGCTTTATTCCGCGCGAAGACAAGGGCAAGCTGATCTCGGCGCTTGATCGCCTGATGAACTCGAAGATGTTTGTGGACGATACGCCGGGCATCACGCTGGCTGAGATGCGGGCCAAGTGCCGTCGGCTGATGCAGCAAGAGGGTGCGCTGGACCTGATCATCATTGATTATCTGCAGTTGATGACCGGGTCTTCGGGGCCTGGCAAGAAGGGTCCTGAGAATCGCACGCAGGAGGTGGCGTCGATCTCGCGCGGGCTGAAGGCGTTGGCGAAGGAGTTGCGGGTTCCGGTGATTGCGCTGTCGCAGCTATCGCGTGGATCGGAGCAGAGGACCGGGCGACAAGAAGCCGCTGCTGAGTGATTTGCGTGAGTCGGGGTCGATTGAGCAGGATGCCGATGTAGTCGCGTTTATCCATCGCGAGGAGTATTACGATCGCGAAAACGAGGACGTGAAGGGCAAGGCGGAGATCATCATCGCCAAGCAGCGTAATGGGCCTACCGGATCGATCCAGATGGCGTACCTGAGCGACTTTACGCGGTTTGAGAACCTGGCGCATGGCGATGATTTCGGCGGCGGAGACGCTTACTAGCTTGAGCGGGTACGACATACGGCCGATGAGTTCCGCCCAGGATGCGGCCGCGTTCAAGACTCTGAACGAGGAGTGGATCACGCGGCACTTTGCACTTGAGCCGAAGGACGTCGAGACACTCGGAGATCCGGAAGGGACGATCCTTCGCAAAGGTGGCCGTGTGTTCATGGCGTACCTGGCGAGCGAGCCGGTTGGTTGCGTGGCGTTGATTCCCATGGGCCACAAGGTGTTTGAGCTGTCGAAGATGGCGGTCTCGCCGCATGTGCGTGGGCAGGGCATTGGACGCGCGCTGCTGTTGCATGCCATCGCTCAGGCGCGGGAGATCGGTGCGACGTCGCTGTTCTTAGGCAGCAGCACAAAACTGCCAGACGCGGTGCATCTGTATGAGGCGGTCGGGTTCCGCCACGTGCCCGTGGAGGAGAGACCGCCGATGCCGTATGCACGGGCGGACGTGTTTATGGAGCTTCGCTTTTGAGGTGCCACTCCTACGGGCACGACGGCGGTGGGAGCCGTTCCGGTAACCTGTCCTAGATGCGTTTGAACGGATTCACCATTGGCCGGCCCCAGAGGGTCGCCGCACTTCTTTTGCTGATTTTGTTCGGGGAGTGTCTTTGGACGATTGCGCACCAACCGTTGAACTCGGATGACTACCGGTATGCGCGGTGTGGGCGGGAGATGTGGGAGCGGCCTTCGCCGTTGCAGGGTTACTTCACAACCTGCGGAAACCTGAACGGCGACGGCACGCTGGCGTACCGCGTAGCTGGGCTGCCTTTGACGGCCCAGCGGCTGGTTCTGTTGGGGGCCGATCACTTCCGGAAACCAGAGGACCGGCTGTACAACGCGGGATCGCTGAATGGCTCCACGTGGGAGGCCCGGCACGAGCTGGAGTTTGTGAAGTGGCTGATTCGTATGCCCTTCGTGCTGTTTGCGGTTTGGTTAGGCGGCGGGCTGTGGTGGGTGGCGCGGCGGCTGTATGGGAATGAGGGCGGCGCGCTGGCGTTGGCGTTGTATGTGTTTTGTCCGGCCATTGTGCGATATGCGACTGCCCCGAACAACGAAATCCTGGCGCTCTGGGGCTTGTATGGATTGCTGTACACGGCCGTTGGCGTGGCGCATGCGTTGCAAGGGCCAAAGCGCAAATGGAAGCCGCGGATTGCCCTGCTGACGGTCGCGCTGGGACTGACGGCCACGGCGCACTTGCTTGCTGCCATCATCGGGTTTATCGCGGGCGGGGCGTTCTTTTACTACCTGGCGGAGCGGCGACGAGCGTATGTGGCGCAGATCCTCATCTTCTCGGCTTTGGGCGCTGCCATCGTGGTTCTCGCCAGCTTCTCATTTCGGCTTTGGGCGTTCAGCTATGTGTTCACCGGTGGCGCGGCGCGGTTCTGGTGTTCGCTTGAGGCGCCGCGTCGCTTTGCACATCAGTTGGTGAACGCGCCCCTGTTGGTGGTGAGCGCTGTGGCGCTTGTGGTGTATCTGGCCGCGCGGCGGTCGCGGTATTTCGGCAATACGACGCCTTTGCTGGTGGTGCTCGTGCTCGTTCCCGCTGTACACGACACAGGTGGTCTCCGCACCCTGGCTCTGGGCGCTGCCGTTCTTGTTCACCTTTGTGGGTGGGGTGTTTGCGGATGTCCTGGAGTCGCGACAGCGCAAGGTATTTCTGCTGCTTTCCGGGTGCTGCCGTGGTCGCACAGGCTGCGCTGTGCTGGATGTCCTTGGGGAGCGCGGCGGTGGGCTGATTGCCGCAAAAGTGCAAGTCAATTCCCCTTTCGGGCGAGCTTCCGGCGGTGGATCCAGCGCGCGCGCCGCCCCGGTTGTGCATCCAAGGTCAATACAACCCCGCTCGCATGAGCTTAGCCACACCCGAGGCCCTTTTGAACGCCGTGATGACGTCTGACTCTTTTTTGCGCAAGAACTCCATATTTCGGTCTTCCCGTTTCTTTTCGGCCGCCCTGATTGGCGGGTGCCTGCTGTTGCCTTTGGCGGGGTGCAAGAACCATAAGCTGAGCCTCTCCAGCCTGTTTCACCACCGCAAGTCGAAGTCGAAGCCGAACACGACGGAGTTCAGCGACAACATCCAGGCGGCGGTAGGCACACCGCAGATCGCCATGTTGAAGGCGAGCAACTTTGGCGAGGATCAGCCTGCCGTGCAGCAGTTCTACGATGACCGCGATTGGGAACTGGCGTGGACGCGCAATGGCAAGCCGACGTCTGCTGCGACGGCGCTGATCCAGATGTTTACGGACGCCGACAAGAAGGGTCTCCGGCCGGACGACTATGACGGCCAGCGTTGGCAGGATCACATCCACACGCTGCTGGCGGCGGGCAACGATCAGAACGCTGTTGCGCAGTTCGATGTTGCGATGACGGTGACGGCGATTCGCTTTCTGCAAGACCTGCATCTTGGGCGAATCAATCCTCAATCGCTGAATTTTGACATCGATGTGCCGGCCAAGCGTGCCGCGTTTAATGTGCCGACGCTGTTGAACGACCAGATCGTGGATGCGGATGATGTCGCGAGCGCCGTTGCCAGCACCGAGCCGCAGAACCCCCTGTATCAGAAAACCGAAGAGGCTCTTCCGCACTACCTGGAGTTGGCGGAGAAGGTGAGCTCGCAACCGCCGCTGGTGCTGCCGCCGGTGGATAAGCCCGTGGCTCCGGGTGGAAGCTATCCTGCGCTGCAGCAACTGGCGCAACGGTTGGCGCTGGAGGCTGATGGCACACCGCAGGCGAACGGGACGCAGTACACGCCGGACTTCGCGCAAGCGGTGCAGCACTTCCAGGCGCGCGTTGGTTTGAACCCGGACGGCAAGCTCTCCAAGGACACCATCGATGCGTTGAATGTGCCGATGAGTGCGCGCGTGCAGCAGATCAACGATGCGCTGGAGAAGTGGCGCTGGCTGCCGGATCAGTACGCGAAGCCGCGGTTGCTGGTGAACCTGCCGGAGTTCTACGTGCGCGCATATAACCCGGGCGGCGACCTTGCCTTCAAGATGAAGGTGGTGGACGGCGAGGCCAAGGGCAACCATGACACGCCGGTCTTTGTGCGGACGATGAAGTACATGATCTTCCGGCCGTACTGGAACCTGCCGGTGTCGATCGTAAAGAAGGAACTGATGCGGCACTTGAGCGGCGGCAGCGGCTACCTGGAGGCGCATGGGTATGAGGTGGTCAACTCCAGCGGGCAGCCGGTGACCGGATGGAGTGCGGATGGCCTCGAGCACTCGCGCTACCTGGTGCGGCAGAAGCCGGGGCCGAAGAACTCGTTGGGGCTGGTGAAGTTTATGTTCCCCAATGAGTACGACATCTACATGCACTCCACGCCGGAGATCAATTTATTCAATCTGGCGCGGCGCGATCGGTCGCATGGTTGTGTTCGGTTGAACGATGCGGAGAAGATGGCGAACTGGGTGCTTGAGGGACAGGGCGACTGGGATGCCGGCAAGATTCATGAGGCCATGTATGGCGAGCCGCTTCCGGGTGACGATGCTGGTGCTGGTGACGCGGCCAAACAGCCGTCCGGGGGCGATGCAGAGTCCGGGGCGACATCGACGAGCGCACAGATAAAGGACAACAAGCAGGTCAACCTGAAGACGCAGTTGCCGGTCGTAATCACGTATCTGACGGCGAATGCAGACGAAGATGGCACGATGCACTTCTTCAATGACATCTATGGCTATGACAAGGATCTGGAAGATCTGCTGGCGAAGCCGCGGCCCTACAGCCGAGATGTAGTGAAGATCAATCCGAAGCTGACACCGGGGGAAACGGAGTAGGGTTCTTCGCCGAGGCGCGGGCATGCTTGAGGTAATCCTTCAACGTTTGGCCGCGCTTGGGCGTGAAGATCTCTCCGGTCCGCTCCATGGCCTCGATGCGATCCAGGCGGAAGGTGCGGAAGTCGTTGCGAGTTTCGCACCAGGCGGCGAGTGTCCACACGCCTGACCAGAACGCGAGTGCAAGCGGGCGCACATGGCGTTGGGTGGCCTGTTCGGGTCCGTCGGCAAGGCGTGTGTAGCGGAAGCGTAAGGACGTGTGCTCCAGGCATGCCGTGTGCAGCTGGTCCAGCAGGACGCGATGCGCGCGGGGCATCTGGAACGTCGGCGCGAAGAGCGCGATGCGATCGAGTTTGGCGGCGAGTTCGGGGGGCAGCACGGCTTCGATCCGAGCCAGGGCGGAGGTCGCGCCCTCTGAGGACTCAATGCCACCCCAGCACTGCACAAGGCGCGCCCCGAGTACGAGCGCGGTAAGCTCCTGCGGCGTGAAGAGCAGGGGCGGAAGGTCGAAGTCGCGCCGAAGGGTATAGCCCACGCCGGCTTCGCCTTCGATCGGCTGGCCTGCCAGCTGCAGATCGCGGATGTCGCGGTAGACCGTGCGCTCAGAGACCTGCAGCCGCTCGGCCAAGGCGCGAGCCGTCTTCAGGCGACCGGAGCGAAGCATCTGGACGATGCGGAAGAGGCGGTCAGCGCGGCGCATGTGGTTCTTAGGGTAGACCTGGTGAGGTTTCGGGTGGCATTCACGGATGTCCCGGGTCCTCAAGGCGGAACCCGGGGCACCCGTGTTGTGGGACTGTTGACTTCAGCGGGAGTGTAGGCCGACGTGGTTGCCTTCGGAGTCGGTGATGCAGGCGTAGAAGGTGCCGACGCCGGCGATCTCCGTGCGAGGGACGAGGATGGTGGCACCTTGCTGTTGAGCACGGGTGAGGACGTCGTCCAGCTTTCCGTCGACATTGAGGTAGACGAGAGTGCCGTCCGCGGCGGGCTTGTGCATGGGACGGTGAACGAGACAGCCGCCTACGCCGCCGTCGCCAGACCGAAACATGGCACAGTGCTCCTCTCCGGGCCAGGCGTGGAGCCTAGTGTCGAGGACGTCCTCGTAGAACCGCATGGCCCGGTGGAAGTCGGCGGTGGGAATTTCAAACCAGGTAGCGGCGTTCGCTTCGAACTTGCTCATGGGGTGCCTCTCGGGGCTTGTGGAATGAACTACAAGAGGCAGCGTAGAGGGGGGCTCCTGACAGGGTAGTGTCAGCAGTGTGGCAGGAGGGCAAAAGAAAACGGGCCCGGTTTGCCGGACCCGCTTGATGGTCTACCCGGTTTACTTTTCGGCAGGTGCGGTCATCTTTTCGTGCATCTTCGCCACTACAGCTTCGGGAGCGATACCCGCGAGCGCGCCTTGGATCTTGGTGCCAAGGCTGGCGGAGTAGACGTGCTCGTCACCATCCATCAAGGCCTTGAAGCCCTGCTTTGCAACGTCGTAGGGGTTGGAGTCCTTCTTGCCTTCCGTGCCAACCTTGGTGTCGCTAAGATCGGCGCGATTGAAGAAGTTGGTGTCAGTTGGGCCGGGCTGGAGCGCGGTCACGCTGATGCCGGTGTCCTTGAGCTCATAGCGCAGGCTCTTGGCGAAGGACAGGTCAAACGCTTTGGAAGCGGCGTAGACGGCTTCCTTAGGCGCGACCATTTCGGCGGCGATGGATGAGGTGATCAGGATCTTGCCGGAGCCCTGCTTGGTCATCTTCTGCACGGCGTACTTGGCGATATGGACGGTGCTCTCAACGTTGAGACGAACGATGTTGATCTCCTTCTCGAGATCGGTCTCTGCGAAGAGTCCGCCAACGCCAACGCCGGCGTTGATGGCGATTGCATCCAGAGCGCGACCGCTTGATTCCACCTGCTGCCAGAACTGCTTGCAGCCGTCGAAGGTGGCAAGGTCGGCTTGCACGGGGGTGACATTGACTCCGAGCGCCTGGAGTTCGGAGGCGGCCGTCTGGATGGCGCTATCTTCTGCATTGATGATCAGGTCGTAGCCGTTTTCAGCGAAGACCTTGGCCAGGTTGAATCCGATACCGTTTGAAGCGCCGGTGACTACTGCGAGCTTTTCTGCCATAGGGAGGATCCTCTTGCCCCGGCTGAGGCCGTGGGCACATAAGGTGAGATGCATGCTGTGGCTTGGGGGCAAGCGGAGCCGCCGGCAGGTGGACCGCCGCAGAACAGCAGATCCCCTATAGGGAATGACAGAAAGAAAAGAAACTGTCTGATTTGTAGTGCCGAGGAAAGGGCTGGAACCTTCACGCTGCTCGCGCGTCTGCACCAATCTTTGGTGCAGAAGAAAGGACTCGAACCTTCACGCGGCTTGCGCGTCTACAACAAGCTTTGGTGCCGAAGAAAGGACTCGAACCTTCACGCTGCTTGCGCGTCTACAACAAACTTTGGTGCCGAGGAAAGGACTCGAACCTTCACGCGGCAGAGCACTATCTTGAACTTTGTGGTGCCGAAGAAAGGACTCGAACCTTCACACCCTTGCGAGTACATGGACCTGAACCATGCGCGTCTGCCAATTCCGCCACTTCGGCTCACTAGCCGATGCCGAGGCATCCGCACTGTGACACCTTAGTCTCCCAAACCCTGCTCCTGCTGTCAATTCCGGGCGGAGATGGATACACTGGGGCCGAGCGAAACTTCGTTCCTTGCGGGTCCGTCCTTCAGGTATACCTTCCACGGAGCAGTGCGTCCGCATGAGTGAACCATCGACCTCGTTTCCACCGTCTACCTCCACGATTCCTGAGGATCTGGCCCTGGAGATTCGTCGCATTGCGCATGAGCTGTCGAACTCGCTCGAAGTAATCGTGCAGACAAGCTATCTCTTAGGCATGGCGGAGTTGAAGGAGCCGGCGGCAGAGTGGCTGCGGATGCTCGATTCAGGCGTAAACAAGGCGCTTGACCTGAATACGGAACTGCGCGAATACATCAAGGCACATACGCCGAAGTAGTCGTGGCGGTTAGTTGCCGGCGGCAATTGCCTCAACAATTTTGTCCATGGCGACGCGTTCGGCGTTGCTGCCGGGATCGTGATTATCGACCATGATCGCGAAGATGACTTCGCGGCCGCTGGCGCATTGCACGAACCCTGCCAGGGCGCGGCTTTCGCCCAGGGTGCCTGTCTTGGCGAACACCTTGCTTTTCAGGGGCGAGTTGGTAAAGCGGCCTGACAGGGTGCCATCCACGCCAGCAATGGGAAGGGATGCCTTCCACTGCCCGAACCAGGGCTGCGTGCCGGCATAGGCGAGCAACTGCGCTTCGCTGCGCGGCGTGACCAGGTCCTTTGTGCTCAGGCCGGATCCGTCGTAGAGAACGAAGTCGTGGTCAGACAATCCAGCCTGTAGCAGCCAGGCGCGGAGGATTCTTGCGCCGCCCAGCGCCGACGCGCCTGCGCAGGTATTTTTGGCCTCGAGTTGCCGCAGCAGCACCTCCGCGTGGAGGTTGGCGGAGGTCTTCAGAGTGAACTTCACATCGGCTGCCAGAGGCTCGGAGGTGTGCTGCGCCAGCAGTTGGTCCGGGTGAGGAAGCGAGCTGCATTCGACACTGCATTGCGCATCGTGGACGACGGATGTTTCGCAGTCCTCAGGCGCGCGGAGAGCAGAGAGAAATGGCGGAGGGGAGGCGTCCGTGCTGTGCCAAGTGGTTGCCGGGCCTGTCACCGTCACGCCGCTCCCGGAGAGCACGGAGCGGAGCGCTTCGGCGGTATACAGCGCGGGGTCGGGCAGCGCGATGCGCTCTACGATCGGGGCTGAGCCGGGCGAAATGCTGCCCAAAACTGCAATGTCGCGCGGACGACCGGGTATGGGTTCAACGTCGACGTGATCCTTCTGTCCCCCTTCGGGTGTATCGGTGTCGACGTTGTTGGCGAGGTGCAGGTAGGGGATGATTTGCTCGAGCTGCAAGATGGCAGCGGTATCTCTGCTGCTGTCAGATGTGCGCTTTGCTGGCCGTGGCTTCGCTGTGAGCCGCAGCTGGTTGTCACCGAGTGAGAGAGCGTTGGGCAAAGCGCCGTAGGCCCACATGAGGTCTTCGGCGGCCCACCCTTCAGGGGGCGGTTCACGCGCAAATAGCTGGTCGTCGCCGACGATCTTGCCTGTAATGCGATGCACGCCTTTGAGTTTGAGCTGGTCGGCGAGGTTCGTTAGCTCGGTCAGGGCGGAGGTGCCCGCTCCGTTCGCCGCCGAAGAATCAGAGGTGCCGAAGCTTGCGTCGCCTCCGCCGACGATCACCAGGTCGCCAGTGACGATGCCTGTGCCTGCATTCAGCTTGCCGTACACATTGGTGGTGAAGCGGGTCTCAGGGCCCAGCAGTGCCATCGCTGCCGCGGTGGTGAAGAGTTTGGCAGTAGAGGCCGGACGGAACAGCTTGCCTTCATCCAGGCCATAGAGGGGCGTGCCGTCCAGTGCCGTAACGGCAATGCCCCAGTGAGCGCGGGAGACCTGCGGGTCCGAGAGCAGGATGCGGACCTGCTCGCCGAGTGGGGAATCGGTTCCCGTGGGGTACGCGGGGTCCAGGCGCGGCGCTATCTGCGCAGCCGGAGAGGTGTTGGCGTTGGGAGGCGTGCTTTGTGCAGCGAGCGCCGTGGCTGCGATCAGGCAAAGCAGACAGGGGCAGGGTGCCTCGCAGGCGCATGGGCGAAGTCTATCGCAGGCCAGGGACAGGGCTGACGGGAATCGGGAAGTGGTGTAGAGTCGGGGCGGCTTACGCCGAGCACTTCCAAGCGACGCAAAAAACCAAGCAGGGCCACCGGGGTTTAAGAGGGTCTCCGTTCGCTGTCGAGGCGAAAGGCGTCATACGCCCATGGCATTTATTTCGCGACCACGCTTTGATTGGCAGTTGCGCAGCCGTGTGCTGGCGCTGGGCGAACGTACGTGCCTGATGGCAATCCTGAACTTGACCCCTGACAGCTTCTCCGGGGACGGGCTGGCGAGGCGTGGTGTGGACGCGGCGTTAGCGGCGGCATGCGAGCTGCTGGATGGCGGTGCGGACATCCTTGATCTGGGCGCGGAGTCCACGCGGCCGGGCGCGCTGCCCATCAGCGCGGACGAGGAGCAGGCACGATTGCTGCCGGTCCTGGAGGCTGTCTGTCGAGAGCGGCCTGGATCCGTCATCTCCGTCGACAGCTACCACGCAGCGACGGCGTTCGCTGCGGCGAATGCAGGCGCAGAGATCGTGAACGATGTCTCCGGACTCCAATGGGACAGCGCGATGGCACAGGCCGTTGTTGCAACCGGATGCGGGCTTGTGCTGATGCACACGCGAGGCCGCCCGCCGGAGTGGAAGAGCATGGCCGCGCTTGGCACCGAGCAGATGCTGCAACACATCTTTGGAGGGCTGGTGGAAGGCTTGGCGCTGGCGGAGATGACGGGCATCCGAACGGAGTCGATCGTGCTGGATCCAGGGTTCGCCTTCGGCAAGTTTGGTTCAGAGAACCTTGCACTTCTGGCAGAGCTCGATTCGTTGCATCAATTAGGGCGGCCGCTGCTGGTTGGTCTCTCGCGCAAGGGCTTTCTGGGCGAGGCGGTGCGCGGAGTACAGACGGAGTCACAGCGGAGTGCGGCACCGCGTGTGGCTCGGCGGGATGCGACTCTGGCTGCCAATGTGACCGCCGTGCTTGGGGGAGCACACATTCTGCGTGTGCATGATCTGCAGGCTACACGCGAGGCAGTCGCCGTGGTGGATGCGGTGCTTGCGGCGGGTGAGGTTCCTCTACAGACTCTGTAGGAAGGCGCTCAGCAGTAAGGCCGGATCCGCTGAGGGACCCGACCTTCTTAGGTGACTTGTGAGAGCCACGCCTGACCGCATTGAGCCGATGCTGGAGTGCTTAGCGGCCGGTGTTTGGGTTCGGCGGGACCTTGCCGCCTTCACGGCGCGCCTTGGAAAGCCCGATGGCAATCGCCTGTTTGGGGTTGGTGACCTTCCTGCCCGAGCGACCGCTCTTCAGTTGGCCGCGTTTCATCTCGTGCATCTCCTGACGCACATCTTGCCCCGCGCGTGGACCGTACTCGCGACCGCTGCTCTTTTTGGAAGAAGACTTCTTTGCAGCAGACTTCTTTGCCGCACCTTTGGTTGTTGGAGGTCTGCCCACGGACTTCTTGGCGCTGGTCTTTTTTGCAGCAATCTTCTTTGTTGACGTGCGCGTGGATGCGCTCTTCTTGGCTGTGCCCTTCTTTGCAGCAGTCTTCTTTGCTGATGTTTTCTTCGCGGCCGACTTGCCGGTTGTCTTCCTGGCTACTGTTTTCTTTGCGGGCGATTTCTTTGCGGGCGATTTCTTTGCTGGCGATTTCTTTGCTGATGTTTTCTTTGCTGCCGATTTCTTGGCTGCGGACTTCTTTGACACGGATTTCTTTGCTGTTGCCATAACGGTTCAATCTCCCGCGCTATTGGAGCATGAAGTGCACTACTTTCGTTGCACGGAATTGGGAGGGATACCTCTTCAGTCAGCGTGCTTGCGCAAACGAAGCAGCGAAGCGAGCAGTGCAGCAGCAATTGCAATGATGGCTGTTGAACGTGCGAAGTGAAAGATGTGCCCGTGGGTGCGAGTGAGGCGTCCTTCCTTCCACGCGACGTAGGCTTCGTTGAGATCACGAGCGAGGCCGGGAATCGCAATCGCACTGAAGGCGTTGTTCTCTCCGGGCTCTGCAGGAAGTGAGCCGAAGACGCGCTCGGGTTCGGGCATCGCACCCGCGCGATCCTTGGGGATCGCAGCAAAGAGCGTGTTCACTTCAGCGTCGCGAGGATCATCGAAGAGCGCGGGGTCTGCGGTGTTGGGGAAGAGTGTGGACTTGCCGGTGAGCTTTTTCTCGATAGCGGAGACGGTGTCCTGACAGACGCCGAGCGCATAGTAGCCGCCGAAGGGAAGTGTGGGGCGCCGCGCGTGCTGGTGCATGTAGGCCAGCGTGACGAGACCGACAAGGCGAGTGACCTCGATGGCCTGCGCGCCAGTGTAGGTGTGGGCGTCGCGCTTCAGCACCCAGGCTTGATCGAGCGTGTCCATGGTGCGCCACTCGGCTTTGCCATCGACGCCGAAGTAGTGGCTGATGTCGGCGTTGATGTGCGGGCCGCGGATGTGCCACTCGTACTCTGCGTGTGAAACGGGCACGAGTAGCGGGCGTGGGCGATGGAAGAGGCCGCCGGTGTGTGGGACGGCGATCTGCGTGTTGATCCAGAAGGGCATCATCACGTCCTGGCCCTTGTAGTGCAGATGACCGAAGTTGGCGAAGTAGCGGGAGTCGGTGACTGTGACGGTATGGCCTGTGGCTGTGAGCGCGGCTATAAGAGCTTCCGGCGTGGAGGTCTGGTGGTTGTCGATGCTCGCCGTGAAGGGTTGTACAGCATCGAGCGTATTGGCGCTAAGACGATTCAAGATGTCCGCCAAGCGCTGCGATTCGGCGTGTTCGGGCGCGTATTGATTCGGGCCGTCTCCACGCGTGACCGTGGCGGTGATAGGCGTGACGATCCCTTCGGTTGTGAAGCCGGGGAGCGTTGATGGCTTTTCGAGCGAGATGCTTTGCGCGTGGTCGAGCGGATAGGGGCCGAGGTCCAGGAAGGTGCGGGCCTGCTGGTCGCTGAGAGAAGAAGGCGAAGCGCCAGGGTGGACCGCGCTCATGCCTTCGAGCTTTTGATTCTTTCCGACAAGCTTGTCTGCAATGCGCACCGTCGGGTTGATCTCGCGCATGGTCCAGCCTGGGAAGCGATCGAGGCTTTGCCAGTCTTTGCCCAGGATGCGCTTGCGCAGGTCGTCGACGAGTGCGGGCGTTAGCAGAGCGGGGCCGCGCTTGCCGTTCTTCTGTTTGCTACTTTCCAGCTGCTGGAGCACGGTTTCGGTGAAGCCCGGCTGCGCGGAGAGTTCACGCATCATCTGCGAGAGAAGGATGGTGTTCGGCGGCATGGGCTGTTCAGGGAGGGCGTGACGCGAGCGGCAGCCAGTGACGGTGAACATGGCCCAGAGCAGGGCGAGCATTTGCTTGAGGCGCATGGGGTTGTGATGCGAGGGTAGGCGATACCGCGAGAACCCGGGTCCGAAAGTTCGAATCCGGGGTACCCGCATTAGTGGGATGGGGCGTCGATGATGCGGAAGTTACCGCTGCAGTGAAGCATGCTCATGAGGTACAGCATGCCGTCGAAGTAGCGTTGATCACCGACGGGGATGGGCGTGCGCCAGAGCTCTTCGACGAAGGCCTTCTCGTTGGCGCCGGGGGTTGCGGCGAGGCTGCCGACCGTTGTTGCCGCGAGCAGCCCGGTGGAGTGACGCGTGGAGAGCGGCTTGCCTTCCAGCGTGTACTGGTCGACGAACAGGGTGATGCCCTGGCTGAGCAGGAATTTCTGGATGCGGTCACTGAGCACGGGTTGGCGTGGGTCTTTGCCGAACCAACTGTAGTCGACGGACCAGTTGCTGGCGGTGCGCCAGGAGTCGTAGGCGAAGGGTGTGGGCTGCCCGTTGCGGTTGATCACCGGGGACATGTCGAAGTTGCTGCGTTCGGGGGAAAGGCCGGTGTTGGGGCCGGTAACGCGGACGAAGAGTTCGCGGCTGACGTCGGCGGCCTTCCGCCAGAAGTCGCTGTCTTCTTTGGGGCCCCAGCGGGCGAAGAGCTCGTAGAAGGCGGGCAGATGGTATGAGGCATCAGTCACGCCGCCGCCTACATCGGGCACGAAGCGGATCATGTTGTGCTCTTCTTCGAGCATGGGACCCGCGGTTTCAGGGCGGGCCTGGTTGCCGCCTCGCCATTGGAAGGGTGGGGGAGGCGTTTTGCCTTCACCCTTCAACTCGATCTCGACGTTGTGTTGGGCCTGCAGACGCTCCGTGGTGTTGGGGCTGGTGAACTTTGTGGGATCAAAGACGAACGGCGGATCGTCTGGGTGGATGCGGAACGGACCAGTGCCGGTGAGCACGGGATGATGGCGCATGCCGCGCAGGATGCGCTCGGCTTCGGCCTGGTAGTTGTAGATGCCCTGCCCATTGCCCCAGCGTCGCGCCGCGAAGAGCAGCGCCATGGCGTAGTACTCTTCACCGTCGGGCGCGGGGCCGGTGGAGCGTGGTGAGCCGTCCGTTGCCATCGACCACGCAAAGTAGCCCACGTTGGGGTTCTTTGGGTCGGTGATGAGCATGTAGGTGTTGGACCAGTTCCAGAGCGCGTCGAACTCGCGCTTTTTATTCATCTGCACGGCGATCATCATGCCGTAGCTCATGCCTTCGGTGCGGGCGTCGTTGTTGGCCCAGTCGGTCATGTAGCCGAGCGGCCCGTTGGCGTTCTTGCCCGCCTCGAAGTACACGCGCTCGGATTGTGCGTCGCCGTGGAAGAGCTGCTGGAAGGCTTTGTCTAGCTTCGCTCGTGTCTCTGCGGGGGTGTGGCCGGCTTCGGCGAAGAGGTCGCGGTAGCGACCGGTCTTGAAGGCGCCTTTGCCATCCCCGGGGAAGCGCTTGATCTCGGGGAGTGGGCCGTTGGTGTACGGTGCGGGCGGAGAGTATTGGGCGGATGCAGCGATGGAGCTGAACGACAGTAGAACGACGAGAGCGGACAGGGGACGGATCAAACATGGCCTCGAGGTAGAAGCAATTTAGGGGCGGCTCCATTGCACTACGGCATGAGGAGTTTCGTCGAGTGCCGAATCAATGTTTCCGGCGCAGGGCTGATTTCAGCTCTTTCGCATCCGCCGGCGGGAGCTGTAACCTGCCGTCATCCTTGCAATGTGGAGCGGAGATGGCATCGAGGATCGTGACGCTACTTTTTGCTCTTCTGGTCTGCTTTCCGGCCGTGGCACAAGGCGCGGGGGCTGCAAACGGGTCGGTGCAGGGGCATGTGACGTATGCGGACACGCAGCAGCCGGCGCGCCTGGCTCATGTTGTGCTGCAGCCCATCGTGGATCTCCACTCGGCGGTGGTCAACAAAAAGGACGGCGAATACCGACCCGAGGGCATCTTCCACCTTCAGACTGTGGGGCTGGACGGGTCTTTCGCGATACCGGCCGTGCTGCCGGGGCTCTACTACGTCATCGCGGAGCAGGACGGTTACATCTCTCCCCTGACGCTGTTTACTCGCGAGCAGCTGAACCACCCGGATGATGCGACGCTCCGCCGGGTGGGGCAGTATATGACCTCGGTCTCCGTGATCGCGGGGCACACGACGCAGGCTGAAGTACGCCTTTTCCGCGGTGCGACGGTGGCGGGGAAGGTGAGCTTTGAGGATGGCTCGCCGGCCGTGGGCGTCGGCATGAACCTGTTGCAGCGGGACGCCAAGGGGCAGTGGAAGACTGTACGGACAAGCCATCTGGCCAGTCACAACAGCGAGCATACCGACGAGCAGGGTGCATACCGTTTTCCTGGTTTGCCAGGGGGAGAGTACCTGGTACGCGCTTCAGTGGAGCTGAACAACGTAATCCTGGATCACATCTTTGCCTCCGGTGGGGGCACCAGTTTTGGCGATGGATACCATCTGCAAATCTTCCCTGGAGATGCGTTCCGTCCGCGGGATGCAAAGCCCGTGAAGGTGGAAGAGGGGGAGGTCGCTGCGGCGGTGGACGTGGATGTGCCGCTGTCCAAGCTCTATTCGTTGAGCGGGACGGTGTTGCGGCCGGGCTCGGCGGAACCGGTGAATGCGGCCACGGTTTCGCTTGCGTTTGCGGACACAGATGATGAGCTGAACGCGACCGAGGTGAAGTCTGATGACGGGACCTTCCGGTTCGACTTTGTACCCGGCGGCGTGTACACGCTGCGTGTGACGCGCATTGGCGACGTGCAGCGCACAGAGGTGCCAAGTTGCCAGAACTGTATCCCGCCAAGCCACACAGAGAGCAAGGTTCTGCGTAGCTTTGGCGATGTGTCGGTGCCCGTCGCGCTGACAGGGGACGAAAGCGGATTGACGGTGCAGGCAAAGCCTGGAGCACCGGCCACCAAAGGGCAGTAGCCCGCGGCGAGGGCTACTGTGCGTCGAGTTTCTTGACGACAAGCTCGTTGAGTAGCGCGGGGTTCGCCTGGCCTTTGCTGAGCTTCATCACCTGGCCTACGAAGAAAGCAGAAACGGTGCGCTTGCCGCCCTTGAACTGGGCGACCTGCGGAGCGTTTGCGGCGATCACCTGGCCGATCATGGCCTCAATTGCAGAGGTGTCTGAGATCTGCTGGGGTTTGTCGCGGTTGTAGATGAAGGGGAAGTCTTTGCCTTCAGCGAACGCGGTGTCGAGGAGCTTGTTTTAGCTGCTTGGAGCTGATCTCTCCGGCCTCGGTGAGGTCAGCGGCGAGGACTACACCTTCGAGCGTTACAGGGGACTTGCTGAAGTCGTCGATCTCCGCAGCGCGGAGGCGGGCGGTGATCTCGCTGAGCAGGATGGAGGCTACGCGGCGCGGCGATTTGGCGAGTTTGGCGGCGAGTTCGAAGCGGTCGGCGAAGGCACGATCGGCGGCGATGGTGGCGGCGTCCTGCGTGCTGAGGCCGTAGTCGGCGGCGAGGCGCGTGCGGCGCGCCTCGGGGAGTTCGGGCATGCCGGCGAGAATCGCCCGCTGCCAGGCTTCGCCTACGACGAGCGGTGGCAGGTCGGGCTCGGGGAAGTAGCGGTAGTCGTGGGCCTGCTCTTTCGAGCGCATGGAGAAGGTGCGGCCTTCGGCGTTGTTCCAGAGGCGTGATTCCTGCACGACGCGGCCGCCGTCTTCGATGACGCCGATCTGGCGTTCGATCTCGTACTCGAGTGCGGCGCGGATGTAGCGGAAGCTGTTGACGTTCTTGACTTCCGCCTTGGTGCCGAACTTCTCTGCGCCCTTGAGCATGACGCTGACGTTGGCGTCGCAACGCAGGCTGCCCTCTTCCATGTTGCAGTCGGAGACGCCGGTGTAGAGGAGGATCTCCTTGAGGCGGGTGAGGTACTCGAAGGCTTCGTCGGGCGTGCGCAGGTCGGGCTCGGAGACGATCTCGATGAGCGGCGTGCCGCAGCGGTTGAGGTCGATGTAGGTGCGGTTGTTGGAGTCCGCGAAGCCGTCGTGGAGGCTTTTGCCGGCGTCCTCTTCGAGATGGAGGCGGGTGATGCCGATGCGCTTGGGGTTGCCGTCTGCGTCGGTGACGTCGATGTGGCCGAATTCGGCGAGCGGCTTGTCGAATTGCGAGATCTGGTAGCCCTTCGGGGAGTCCGGATAGAAGTAGTTCTTGCGCGCGAAGATGGACACCGAGTTGATGCGGCAGCCGATGGCTTCGGCGGCGAGGACGGCTTTTTCGACTGCGTCGCGGTTGAGCACGGGGAGAGCACCCGGGAGACCGAGGCAGACGGGGCAGGTGTGCGTGTTGGGCTCGCCACCGTACTCGTTTTTGCAGCCGCAGAAGTTCTTGGTCGCCGTAAGGAGCTGGACGTGGACCTCAAGGCCGATGACCGGCTGGTATTTGGCGAGGATGTCAGGGGAGAGCGCGGCTGCGGCGGGCATGACTGCAGTTTATCGAATCTGGTCTAAGCGCCCCGGAGAGGGGACGGTGAAGGCCCTGGCCAGCGACGGGCCAGCGCCTGCATCTTAATGTTTCGGTGACGTGAGGTAGACGATGGCTGGGCGAGATAGCGGCAAGGGGCAGGGTGGATGGCTGACAGAGAAGGTGCATGAAGCGCAGGACGAGGCGCCGAATGGCCCGCCTGAGCCGGATAATTCCGCTGCACAGAAGAATCTCGAGAGGCCCAGTGCGGAGGAGATCTATCAGCAGGTGGCGCGCAACGCCAAGCAGGAGCTGAAACGGCGAAGCGTTTCGCTCGCGGTGAGCGGCTTTACGGGTGGCACGTTTATGGGCTTTTCCGCGTTGGGCGTGGGGATCGTCCTGGCCATGTTGGGCGATGGGCCGGGGGCTTTTCTGCTTTCGCGGATGTTGTATCCGCTCGGCTTCATTGTCGTGATTATGGGCCGCTCACAGCTGTTTACCGAGAACACGCTTGTATCCGGTGGCGTTGATCCTGGCGGAGAAGAGGGAGGTCCTTAACACGGCCCGGCTTTGGGCGATTGTCTTGCCTTCCAATCTGCTGGGGGCTTTCGCGTTTGCGGCTTTGATTTCGCTCACCCATGCGGTGCCGCCCCATATTGTTGAAGCGATTGCGAAGCTCGGGACCGAGGCCGCGCATGTGCCGCTCCCTACTGTCTTCTGGTCGGGCGTGATGGGCGGCTGGATTATTGCGACGGCGGCGTGGATGGTGTCCGGGTCGGCCTCCGTGACGGGCTCTGTTGCGCTGATCTGGTTGCTGACCTTTGTGGTGGGTGCCGGCAATTTTGCGCATTGCATTGCGAGTTCCGGGGAACTTATGACGGCAGCGTTGACGCGCCAAATCCCGTGGAGCAGCTATGTCAAGTGGCTCGGTCCGGCGGTTGCAGGGAACGTCTGTGGTGGCGTCTTGATGGTCACTCTGTTGGAGTATGGACAGGCGATCTACGGTCGGGCGATTGAGACAGGGGCTGATTCCGACCAGTCGTAATCACCCGTTCGAGTCATTCGGAGATGACGGGAAAGTAAGCGAAGGTCCCCTCACGGGGTAATGTCGTGCTTTGGTTCGCTCTCTTAGCTTGGGTTCAGGGAGAAAGAACCCATGCTGAGGGCATCGCTACCGTCGCTGACGCCGAAACTGCTGGTTCTCGAGAGTCGCGAGGCAATTCTGGCCCTGGCTCCTCTGCTGGCGCAACTGGCAGCGAGATGCGATCAGCCGGGGGCCCTGCATTGGCTTCCTTACTTCCTTGATGGAGCCGTGATGCGCCACCGGCTGCCGTTTCTTGTGCTGCTGCTGCGACCGGAGGAAACCCAGAGCCGGAGCTTGACTGTTGAAGACGTAGAGGCGGCGGCGCTGTTGTTTGAGTATCGAATTTGCGGTTTTCGCACGGGCATCGTGGGCACGGGAGATGCTGTCGGCTTCAACAGTGTGATTGCGCCCCGTGGGCAGCGTGCTCAGGTCGCCGCCGCAGCTTCGCGAGCGCTGATTGAACGCGGCGCCACGGTTGTGCTCGCAACGTATGAGTGTGCGGGCGAACCAGACGGGCGCGGCATGCTCGCCGGATGGCCCGGTGTATTGTGGGCGTCGCGCAAGCGGCAAGTAGGACGTATGCTGCGTCTCCTCCCTACGCTGGACGCCACGTTGGCGCAGATGGGAAAGGCGACCCGTTTCAATCTGCGGTACTATCGCCGGCGGCTGGAGAAGCAGATGCGCTGCGAGTATGTAGCGGACGCGGCTCCGCTGCTCCAGGGGGCGGATCTCGAGGCGATGAACGCTTCGTCGTTAAACCCGGTCGGTTTGCAGGAGTTCAAGCGTCGGGTGGAAAGTGCGTCCAACCTGCCGGAGAGCTTTTTGACCGGACTGCGTGGACCCGATGGCCAATGGTTGAGTCTTGCCGGGGGATGGCGGCAGGGTGGCACGACCGTGCTGCACTGGCAGATGAATCGGGCTGGGTTTGAAAAGCACTCCCTTGGCACGGTGATGCGGTCATTTCTGCTGGAGGCCGAGATTGCTGGGGGCGCGCGCAATCTGCTGATCTTCGGAGGAACGCCGCACAGCATGCGCCACGCTTTCGAAGAGGAAGCAGTCGCCGACCTGATCGTGCAGCGAAAAGGGCTGCGTGCCGGCTTTACCTGCCGTGCCGCGCGCTGGTTCAGTCGCCAGGGCGGCCGGTTCGGAAAGACCAACTTCCTGGCGGAATTGCTGAGTAATCCCACGCTGCGATGGGCGGAGACCCCGGCGTTTGCCGCGCCGCGCACTTCGATGCCGGCTGCCGTAGCGCGGTCGCAGAGAGCGGCCTAAGCTTCGGCACCGCCTCCCGGCGTGGGCTGCAGCGCTTACTGCACCAACCTGGGTCGAGATGGGCGGGGCAGGCGAGTTCGTTGCGGACGGTAGAATGAAGTCTGCATGATTCTTCCCTTCGTTCGCGAGTTGATCGCGGATTTGGAGAGCTCTGACGCTTTCGCGCGTGTGCGTCGCCATCTGGCGGGCGGCACGGGGCGACGACGTGTGTCCGGGCTTACGGCCACGGCACGGGCGCTGTATGTCCCGTACTTTGTGCGGGCTGCGCAGGCTCCATCGCTGATACTCGTTTCCGACAACAAGGCTGCCGAGGCCCTGCATACGGCGGTGCTCGCGGCCTGTGATCTTACCGGGGCGTTGAAGCCGCACGAGGTGCTGCGGCTGCCGGCGCACGATGTGCTGCCCTTTGAAAACCTCTCCCCACATGGCGAGATCCAGGAGCAGCGCGCAGCGGCGCTCTGGAAGATTGCCAGCGGACAGGCCAGACTGGTCATCGCGCCGGTGGAAGCGGCGTGCATGCGGCTGTTCGGGCGCGACCACTATGCGGCGTTGGCGCTGGAGCTTCGCCGCGGGGAAGAGCACATCCCCGAGATGCTGGTGGAGCATTTGCTCTCGGTCGGCTACACGCGTGTGGATGTGGTGGAGATGCCGGGGCAGGTAACGATGCGCGGCGGCATCGTGGATGTGTATGGACCGGAGATGGACAGGCCAGTCCGCGTGGACTTTTTTGGCGATGAGATTGAGTCGATCCGGCGCTTCGATCCGGACACGCAGCGATCGTCGAATGCCGCCGAGCACGTGTTGCTGCTTCCGCTTACCGAGACGCCCGCGACCGAGAAGCTGCTGGAGGCGATCAACGCGAGGCTGACGCGATCGGGTTCGGCTGCGGGTGAGGCGCTGGAAGGCGGCGAGGTGCCGCGTGAGCTGCAGGCGCATGTGCAGCATGCGAATGGGCGCGAGTCGAACGCGACGATCTTTGCGGGGTGGGAGTTCTATGCGCCGGTTGCTGGCGCGAAGTCGTGCCTGACGGACCTGCTGGGGCCGCAGACGCGTGTGTTCGTCGAAGAGCCCGCGATGGTGAGCAACCAGGGCGAGCGTTGGTGGAACAAGGTGGAGCAGCGGCACGAGCGGTCGGGCATCGGATCGCTGGTGCGGGCGGAGGATCTGTATCTCTCGCCATGGGAGCTTGAGGACCGCATCCGTCGCATGCCCGGGTGTGAACTGGATCAGCTTGGTGCGGTAGACATTCTGGAGAGCGACAGGAGCGAGGGCTCAGAGATCGAGTTTGCGACGCGGCCTACGTTGCGGTTTCATGGATCGATCCCGGCGATGGTGGATGAGCTTCGCAAGCTGATGGAAGCGGAAGCACGGATCCTGATCGCCGCGCCGAATCAAGGCGAAGTGGAGCGTCTGGCGGGCATGCTGCAGGAGTATGGCGTGCCGTACCGGCTGGGTTGGCGCGTGGATCATAGCGCCGGTGCGTCTGCCACCGTGTATTCGGAGTCGAGTTACCTGGCGGGCGATCTGCGTACGCCGGTGATTGTGCGTGCTGCGATTGCGAACGGCGTGCAGGTGCTGGACATTGAGCCTCGCAGCGGGCGGCAGTTTGTGGTCTTTGGCGCCAACGATCTGAATGATGACGCCGATGTGATGGCGCGGCCGGTGCAGCGCAAGTCGAAGGCGTCTGCTTTTATTTCGGATTTTCGCGATCTGGCGGTGGGCGACTATGTCGTTCACGTGGAGCATGGGATCGCGCGGTATGAGGGTCTGCGGTCGCTGGATCAGCCGGATGGCAGCGTTCTTGAGCTGATGATCCTGAACTTCGCCGAGGATGCGAAGTTGTATGTGCCGCTGACGCGGTTGGACCTGATTCAGAAGTTCCGGTCGTCAGAAGGTGGGCCCGCGCCGCAGTTGAATCGGCTGGGGAATCCGGCGTGGCAGAAGACCAAGGCGCGCGTGAAGAAGGCCATGGAGGATATGGCCGAAGAGTTGTTGAAGCTGTATGCCCAGCGCAAGTCTGCGCTGGGCTTTGCATTCTCTCCAGATACCGCGATGATGCGCGAGTTTGAAGATGCGTTCGACTTCAACGAGACGGACGACCAGACCAACGCAATCGCGGACATCAAGGGAGACATGGAGTCGACGCAGCCGATGGACCGGTTGCTGTGCGGCGATGTCGGTTACGGCAAGACCGAGGTCGCCATGCGTGCGGCGTTCAAGGCGATCCAGGATTCGAAGCAGGTTGCGGTCCTCACGCCGACGACAGTGCTGTGCTTCCAACATTTCGAGAGCTTCAAGCGACGGTTTGCGAACTTTCCTGTAACCGTGGAGATGATCTCGCGTTTCCGGACGGCGAAGGAGAAGAAAGAGGTTCTGGAGAAGGTCGCGGAGGGCAAGGTGGACATCCTGATTGGCACGCATGCCGTGCTTGGGGAGAACGTGCACTTTCAGGATCTTGGGCTGCTGGTGGTGGATGAGGAGCAACGCTTCGGTGTGCGGCACAAGGAGCGGTTGAAGAAGATGCGTGCTTCGGTCGATGTGCTGGCGATGAGTGCAACGCCGATACCGCGCACGCTACACATGTCGCTTGTGGGACTGCGGGATATGAGCGTGATCGAGACGCCGCCGAAGGATCGTATGGCCATCCAGACCGTCGTGGCGAAGTTCGACGAGAAGCTGGTGCGGACGGCGATTGAAGTGGAGTTGGAGCGTGGTGGGCAGACGTATTTCGTCTCTAACCGCGTGGAGACGATCTACGAGATGGCCTCGCTGATACGCGAGATGGTGCCACAGGCGCGCGTTGCTGTGGGCCACGGGCAAATGCCCGAGGCAGAGCTTGAGCGCGTGATGCTGGGCTTTATGAACGGTGAGTTTGATGTGCTGTGCGCGACGAGCATCGTGGAAAACGGGCTGGATGTTTCGCGGGCAAACACGATCATCATCAATCGAGCAGACCGGCATGGGTTGAGCGAGTTGTACCAGTTGCGCGGACGTGTGGGGCGCTCGAATCGCCGCGCCTATGCGTACCTGCTGATTCCGCCGGAGCAGCAGTTGACGGAGATCGCGCGCAGACGGCTTGCGGCGTTGAAGGAATTCTCTGATCTCGGCGCGGGCTTCAAAATTGCGGCGCTGGATCTTGAGTTGCGCGGTGCAGGCAACATGCTTGGTGGCGAGCAGAGCGGGCATATCGAAGCGATTGGCTTTGAGATGTACACGCAGATGCTGGAAGAAGCTGTCAGCCGCATGAAGGGCGAGTCGCGCGAGGAGCGGCCGTCGGTGACGGTGAATCTTGGGGTCTCGCTGCGCATTGATGAAAGCTACATCCCCGAGGAGAACCAGAGGCTGCGCATGTACAAGCGTATCGCCGGTGCGGAGACAGAGGCTGTGCTGACGGATGTGCGCGCCGAGCTTGAAGACCGCTACGGCAAGCCGCCCGAGACCGTGTTGTCGCTGCTGGCAGTGGGTGAGATTCGACTGGTGTGTGAACGGCTGGGCATCGCAAACCTGGAGCGTAAGCGGGTTGCGGTGGAGGAGCCGAAGAAGGCTGCGGCTCCCGCGAAGCCCCCTGTGCCTACACGTTCGGCCATGCCAGCACGGCCCGCTGCCTCGGCATGGGGAGGTCCTTCGCGCTTCGGTACGCAACCGCCGCGACCACAGCAGCCGCTGGCGGGTCGCCATGGGCAAGCCCCCCAGGTCGCGGCTTTGAACTTCTCAGGCCGCGCTGCGCTGTCGAGCACGACCACGAGCAATGCAGCAAGGGCTGTGCGCGAGGCTGTTGCTCCGCGGCCGGCGGACTCGCCCGTGGCGGCCAAGGCAGGTCAGATGAAGGCCATGCGCGATATGCTGTTTCTGAGCTTTAGCGAGAAGCTGCATGCCGCACCCGCGGAGCCGGGCAAGGGCATCAACGTGGGCGCGCTGATGAAGCTGGTGGGGCGCAATGCAAAGGACGGCGCGCAGCTTACGCCGCAGGGAGTGTTGCGGTGGCCGCTGACAAGCGCCAAGGCGGAAGATGTGATTCGGGAGACGCGGGATCTTCTGGCGGCGCTGGAGCTGAGTACGGGGCCATAAATCGCCTCTGACGAGCGGGATCTTCGAGCGGTGTTCGTGAGTCCAGTACACTGCTTGCGATGAAAGTTATTGCGGCCGCTGGCCTTGTGCTGTTGTCTGGAACCCTTATGGTGTCGAACGCTCAGCGTGTAAGTGCCGACGGAGCTCACCAGACTCTTGAATATCTCTCTAACCAATACTTTGAGCAGGTGTACTTCAGGTACTCCCCTACGGCCGGTACCAGTGCGGGGCTGCACCAGTATGACGTGCAGATGGAAGACTACTCGGCGGCTAGCGGTGCAGCGCGAGGTGGCGGCGCTGCACGAGTGGGAGAAGAAGATTGCGGCGATCGACACGGGTGCGCTGGATGCGGAGCCTGCGGCGGATCGGGAAATTCTGCTAAACCAGATCCGGTCGTCGCTGCTGTATCTGGAAGTGATTCGCGGGTGGGAGAAGAATCCGGATAACTACTCGAGTGGCATTACAGGTTCGATCTTCACGCTGATGGAGCGGCCGTATGCGCCGGTGAACACGCGCTTGCGGGCGGCGATTGCGCGTGAGAAGCAGATGCCCCAGGTGTTTGTTGAGGCGCGCAAGAATCTGAAGAACCCGCCGAAGATCTACACAGAAATCGCGCTGGAGCAGATCGACGGACTGGTCGGCTTCTTCCAGAAGGATGTGCCGGAAGCGTTTGCTGCCGCGGATGACGCCCAAGCCAAAGCAGAGTTCGCGAAGACCAACGCGGCGGTGATTCGTTCGCTGCAGAGTTATGCGCAGTGGATGAAGGCGGACCTTCTGCCCCGCTCCAATGGCGATTTCCGCTATGGCGCGGACACGTTCTCGAAGGCGCTGGCGTTCAACGAGATGGTCGACATCCCCCTGGACCACTTGCTGCAGATTGGACTGGATGATCTGCACAAGAACCAGGCCGAGTTTGCGCGTGTGGCGAAGGAAGTTGATGCGTCGAAGACGCCGCAACAACAGCTTGCCGAGCTGGCGACCAATCATCCGGCCCCGGACAAACTGCTGCAGGCGTTCCATGACCGGTTTGACTCCGAGATCGGGTTCATCAACGCGCACCACATCATCACGATCCCAAGTACCGTGCAGCCGACATTGGAAGAGACGCCGCCGTTCATGCGCGCGACGACGCAGGCGAGCATGGACCCTCCAGGGCCATTTGAGATGCATTCCACGAAGGCGCTGTTCAACGTGACCTTGCCGGAGCCGAACTGGACGCCGCAGCGGACCAGCGAGTACATGGCGGCCTTCAACGTGGGGACGATTGTATCGACCAGCGTGCATGAGGCTTATCCGGGGCACTATGTGCAGTTCCTGTACCAGCCGCAGTTTCCGTCGAAGATCCGAAAGATCATCGGGGCAAACACGTACATCGAAGGCTGGGCGCATTACTGCGAGCAGATGATGCTGGAGCAGGGCTACAACGCGCCGGGTGTGGGCGCAAAGGATGAGCGTGAGTCGAAGCTGATCAAACTTGGGCAACTGCAGGATGCGCTGCTGCGGGATGCACGCTTTGTGGTGGCGATCCGCATGCACACGGGCGTTGGCGGACCGATGACCATCGAGCAGGCCATCGATTTCTTTGTAAATGAGGGCTACCAGTCGCGGCCGATCGCGGAGGTCGAGACCAAGCGCGGGACGAGCGATGCGTTGTACCTGTACTACACCCTGGGCAAGCTGCAGATCCTGAAACTGCGCGCAGACCTGCAGGCCAAGCAGGGGGCGGCGTTCAGCCTGCAGAACTTCCATGACACGCTGATGAAGATGGGGCCGGTGCCAATCAAGGTGGCGCGGCGAGCCATGCTGGGGGACAACTCGCCCGTGTTGTAGGGTGAGTTGTCTATAATCGGCGCTATATGCAGAGCCAGAACGTGCAGTTTGGGTGTGGCACCTGTGCGCCGGCGTCCTGGCTGAATTTCGATGCGGGCCCGGCGTTCTTGTTGGAGAAACGGTTCCCGTTTCTGAAGTCGGCGTTGGTGCGTCGCGGCTTTCCTGACTACCCGAGGAATATCCATTACGGCGATGTGATCAAGGGCTTGCCTGTGCAGCCGAACTCCGCAGAGCGCGTGTATTGCTCGCATGTTTTGGAGCATCTGGCCCTTGAAGATTGCCGCAAGACTTTGCGGAACGTATGGACTTACCTCAAGCCTGGCGGGGTGTTTCGGTTCGTTCTGCCGGACCTTGAGTTCTACGCTCGCGAGTATCTGAACTCCGATGATCCCAAGGCGGCGCAGGTCTTCATGGCCGAGACCTACCTTGGAGAACACGTTGGCGCGCGGGGGCTGAAGTCATTGCCGCGAGCTGTCTTTGGACGCAGTCAGCATTTATGGATGTGGGACTACAAGGCATTTGTTCCGGAACTCGAGGCGGCTGGTTACACCGCGATACGACGAGCGTTCTTCGGCGACTCCCGCGACCCCGTCTTTGCTGAGGTGGAGAGTGAGGGTCGCTGGGTGAACTGTCTCGGCATAGAGTGCCGGAAGCCTGCATAGGCACTGTTCAGGGGTGGAGATGGGTCTCCGCGGCGACCACCAGTAACCCCCAACGCTGACCATTGTGCTGCTGCAAGCGGGCCTACGTCTGGTATTGTCCTGCTAGCGGAGAGCGAAACAAAGGGGAAGGGTTGTTGGCACCATGGCTGTAAAAAAGATTCGTAAGGCGGTCATTCCGGCGGCAGGCATGGGCACGCGATTCTTGCCCGCAACGAAAGCCGTACCGAAGGAAATGCTCCCGTTGGTGGACAAGCCGCTGATTCAGTATGCGGTGGAAGAGGTCGTGGCCGCTGGCGTGAATGAGGTGATCATCATCACCGGTCGCGGCAAGACGCCACTGGAGGACCACTTCGACCGCGCACCTGAGCTGGAGTACCAGCTGGAGGCACGTGGGAAGAAGGATCTACTGGAGCTGGCGCGGTCGATGTCGCAGCTGGCTCGAATTTCCTACACGCGGCAACCCGAGGCCCTTGGGCTGGGACATGCGGTGTTGCAGGCGAAGAACCTGGTGGGGGACGAGCCGTTTTGCGTGATCCTGCCGGACGACATCGTCGATGCGACGGTGCCGTGCATGCAGCAGATGGTGGAAGCGTATGAGCGGATGCAGTCGTCCATCATTGCTTCTGAGGTGGTGGAGGGAGCCGCCATTTCGTCGTACGGCTGCCTTGACTGCATCCCTGATCCGGATGACCCTCGCCTGCTCGACGTGCGCAACCTGGTGGAAAAGCCGAAGCCCGAGGAGGCACCGAGCCAGAACGCCATCATTGGCCGCTACATCCTGACGCCGCGCATCTTCGAGATGATCGAAAACCTGACACCCGGCGCCGGTGGCGAACTGCAGCTTACGGATGCGATCAAGGCCTTGCTGGCATACGAGAAGGTGTATGGATTCTGCTATGAGGGCAAGCGGCACGATGCCGGTGACAAGCTTGGATTCCTCAAAGCCACCGTAGAGCTCGCCCTGAAGCGCGATGACCTGGGACCGAAGTTCCGGGAATGGCTGCGGGCGCAGCGCTTCTAACGCAGGCTACGTTTGGTCGCCCGCAAGTACACCAGGACCGAACCGATACTGCCTTCATGTGGAGGAAGACGGTTCTGGAACAAGGCATCGGGGACCGTTAGCTGACGCTGTTCAGAAAGCCGCTCACGGTCGGGGGCTGGCATCCGCTACTTCGGGCGAGTCTGCGGCTGACAGCAGCGCGGTTTTGTGTCTGGCAGGAGACCTGCGCATCGATGTGCCAGTGCAGCCCGTAGCTTTAGCGAACCCCAGGGCAAGTGGCAGGGGGCTCAGACGACTGAATTCGAGGAGCTGCATACCCTTCGCGTCTCGCCGGCGTCTCTTTCCGTAGGCACAGCTGGGGTTCTATTAACCCTTGCGCGCCAATGCGGGGCGGACGAGGATGCGTTTCTGGTGAGAGTTCAGCGGAGTGAAGAGCATGCGTAACGCGACACTAGGGGCGCCAAGCTGGGTTTTGCTGTGCGCAGGGGTTGGGCTGTCTGCATCGGTCGCTGGCCCGAACGGGCTGCAGGCACAGGGGAGCAACCGGCGGCCGCTGGACCCGCCGGTCGCCACGCAACCGGAGAGTCCGCAGCACCGCACGCGGCTGATCCTGAAAGACGGGAGCTATCAGACGGTTCTGAGCTACCGTGTCGTGGGTGAGAGGGTCCGATACCGCTCGGCCGAGCGTAACGGGGAAGACGAGGACATTCCGCTTGCCCTGGTTGACCTGCCCGCGACCAAGGCTTGGGAACAGGCACACGATCCTGCGACAGCCGGGCAGACCGCACCGGGACAGGCCGCCGTGCTGAGTCCGGAGCTTGCACGCGAGGAGGCAGCCCGTGCCGCGCAGACTCCGGAGGTTGCCAAAGACCTGAGGCTGCCGGAGCAAGACAGCGTGTTGGTCCTGGATGCCTTTCAAGGAACGCCGGAACTTGTCCCTTTGCCGCAGAATGGCAGCGAACTGAATCGCGAGACGGCCCATGCGGTCGCAAAGAAGGAGATCAACCCCGCAGCGAGTCCGCATGATTTGCTCCTGCTGAAGGACGAGCGTGCGGACGTGCAACTACACGTGGCTGAGCCGGTCTTCTATGTCCGGCTGAACTCTGGTGGTGCGGAAGCGAGTAGCGGCGGCGCCGCGTTCGTGGTGGACACCCAAGGCCAGGGAGGGCGCGCGACACCCAGTGGCGGCTCGGTCCAGAGCGGGTACGTGATCGAGCACGTGGATGTACGCCAGGGTGCCAGGGCGGTCTCCAGCCTGCGCCTGGGCCTGCTAGGTACCGGGAAAGCGCAGCCAGATGTGATCGAGGTGAGGGCGGAGCCACTTTCCGGGGGCGTCTGGCTGAAGCTGGTCCCGACGCAGCCTCTGCAGTTCGGCGAATACTCGCTGATTGAGGTACTGAACGACCGGGCCGTGAATGCCAATGTCTGGGATTTCGGGGTACATCCAACCGCCAAGGAAAACGACGAGGCGCTTCGCCCGGAACCGAAACGCCCGGTGCAGTTGGAGCGGCGAAGGGGCCGGCCCTAGTCTCTGAAGGGAGTGCTTGGCCCGGAAAACGAGAGAGGCCTCCGGGTGGGAGGCCTCCCTTTGTTCTGGGAACGGTTACTTCGTCATGTCGATGCCGCCGGAGGCCTTGCGTTCCTTCTCGGCTTCGTTCGCCTTGCGGGCACCCATCGCGCGCTGCACCCAGTCGTCCGCTTTCGCGATGTCAGATTTGCGGGCAGGGTCGTTGGCGCACTCGATGTCAGCTTTGCGCCGCCAGTCGAGGTTGAGGTATTGCATCGCGTCGTCGTAGTTCGGATTGATGTCGACGGCCCGGTTCAGGTATTGCATTGAGCTATCGATCAGGCTGGAGTTCTCCCCCGCGAGCTGCTGGCAGACCTTGGGCGGCATCTTGGCATTGCCTTTGAGGTCGTCCGTGATCTTGTTGGTCTTCAACAGGTCGACGGCGTTCTTGTCCGCCTTTTGAAAGTCGATCACGCCGACCGCGTAGTTCGCCTCAGAGTCCTTGGGGTCGAGCTGGATCACCTTTAGCTCGTCCAGGCGGGACTGATCGAATTGCATGATGTTGCGATGAATGGACGCAAGCTGGCGAAGAGCATCGACGTCATTCGGGTCCTTGGCAAGCACCTCGTTGAAGCCGTCGAGAGCCTTCTGTGCCACAGCGAGGTTTGCAGGGGTGTTGTTGTTCGGCTGTACCTGGTAGCTGTAGGCGGTGGCTAGGTAGGTTTTCGCGGGCGTGTAGCTGGGATCCAGCTCAATGGACTGTTGGAAGTGTCCAATGGCAGTTTCATAGTGCCCTGCCTTGAACTCCTGCACGCCCTTAACGAGCTGGTCACGTGCTTTGAGCTTCGAACAGCCAGTTGCGCCCGTAAGGATCAACAGGAGCGCGGCGCTCCCGGCGATTTGTGCGCTGCGTGCGCTTGCTTTCATCAGAAAACCTTCCTTGATGACGACGGAATAGAGCAGCCGATGGCGGCGTCGCCTTACGACTACAATCCACAGGTCAGCTTGCCGCTTGATTGTAAAGGCAGATTAGGAAAAACGGCTAGGGGATGCTTGCGCGAAGTCTTCAGAAGTGTTCGTCTTCGATACAGATGCGTTCCACTTCGGACGGTCGAGAGCGTAGAGCGAGTCCGAAGAGGTCGAGGAGAAATCAGCGATGGCAGCAAAATGGACAGCGGCACAGATGCCGTCACAGGCGGGCAAGACCGTGCTCGTCACGGGAGCGAACAGCGGGATCGGCTACCAGGCTGCCGTAGAGTTTGCCCGACATGGAGCGCACGTTCTGCTGGGCTGCCGAAGCCAGGCCAAAGGGGAATCAGCACTGGAGCGCCTTCGCGTTGAGGCGCCCGGGGCCAAGGCGGAACTAGCGCTGCTGGACATAGCCTCCCTTCGGTCTGTACGGGCCTTTGCTGAGGCGTTCGCCTCTTCCGGAGCCCCGCTGCATGTCCTAGTCAACAACGCGGGCGTCATGGCCCTGCCAGATCGACAGGTCACGGAAGACGGATTTGAGCGCCAGTTTGGCACCAATCACCTCGGTCACTTCGCCCTCACCGGCCTGCTGCTGCCTGCCTTGCAGCGAGCCGAGGGGAGCCGGGTGGTGACGGTGGCCAGCCTGGCGCACCGCAACGGGAAGATGGTGTGGGACGATCTCCAGAGCGAACGCGGCTACGTGCCGTGGGATGCCTACAACCAATCCAAGCTGGCGAATATTCTGTTTGCGCGCGAGTTGGATCGGCGGGCCAGGGTAGCGGGGTTGTCGTTGATCAGCGTTGCGGTGCACCCAGGGATTTCACGGACAAACATCTTCGAAAACGGTCCAGGAACGGGAGATTTGAAGGCAAAGATCCTCGGGCTGCTAGGGCCGTTGCTTACCCAGGACGATGCGATGGGCGCGCTGCCGACCGAGTATGCCGCGACCGCTTCTGGGCTGGCCGGCAGCGAGTACATTGGCCCTGATGGCTTTGGTGAGTTTAAGGGTTATCCGAAGGTGGTCAGCCCACGGCCCCAGGCGCTGGACCAGGCCGCTGGACAGCGACTTTGGCAAGAAAGTGAGCGGCTCACTGCAGTTTCCTACCTTTGATCCACACCTAGAGTTTTGAGCAGAAGATGCCGGCCAGGATTTCACTGCCGTCTTGCAGAGTTCTGGCGCCTTGCAAACTTGTAGGTCCGGCGAGCGACGGCGCTGTGACGCCCGGCGCCGTCCGTCTCCGGGCGGCTATGTTGGCGAAGTCGCCCCCTATCGCATCCGCGAAGAGTGGCTTACCTATCAGGTAGCCCTGGACGCACTCGCACCCCATCTCGGTGAGGCCCCGAAGGTCCTGCTCTGTCTCCACCCCTTCGGCGACGACCCGTTTGCCGAGCGATTGACCGAGGCGAATGACGGTGCGGACCACCTCTTCCCGGTCAGGGTCACTGTGCATGTTAGACACAAAGCTGCGGTCGACCTTGACCTCGTCCACCGGCAGGCTGAGCAGGAAGCTTAACGAAGAGTAGCCGGTACCGAAGTCGTCCAGAGAGATGCGAATGCCGTGGGCGCGCGCCTGCTCGAGCGTCTGCTTCACGATGTCTACCTGCGTCAGCAGCGCAGTTTCCGTGATCTCCAGGCGCAGTAGGGAAGGAGGAAGCCCTGTCCGTTTCAGGATCGCCAGCAGTGAATCGATCAGGCCGGGGTGGGCAAACTGGCGCGGAGAAACATTCACGCTCACGGACAAACAGGTCCCCCAGTCTGCGTTCCAGGAGGCGATCTGTGCGCAGGCTTTTTCGAGAACTTGCGCGCCAAGGGACAGGATGAGGCCACTCTCTTCAGCGAGGGCGATGAACTCTACCGGCGCCACATTTCCCAGGACCGGATGCGACCATCGCGCGAGCGCCTCGAAGCCGCAGACTCCGTCCTTCTCGACCGAGTAGATGGGTTGGAAGGCGACTTGAATGGTGCCAGCTTCGACCGTGGCGCGGAGTTCGGCTTCCATGTGCCACCGGCTGCTTAGCTGGGCGCTCAGGTCAGCGTCAAAGAGCTGGACGCGATCTTTACCGAGTTGCTTGGCACGGTACATGGCGTGGTCTGCGGTCCGGAGCAGATCATCCGGCTTCTTGCCGGCACCCGCGAGGACCACGCCGATGCTTGCCGTACAACGAAGCAGGTGACGGCCAAGGTGAAAAGGAGCGTGCAGAGCGTCCCGGAGGCGTTCCCCGGCACTTTGTGCCTCCGCAGCGCTGCTTGCGGTGGTTAGCACGACGAACTCGTCGCCGCCCAGGCGGCAGACTACGGAATTCGGTGGAGCCGCGGTGCAAAGGCGCTGACCGATTTCGATCAAAAGAAGGTCGCCCAAAGCATGGCCAAAGGTGTCATTGATGCTTTTGAATCGATCCAGATCGGCAAAGAGTAGAACAAGGTCCTTCTCCCGCTTCCCAGAGCGCTGGCTAAGTTCCTTCCCCAGCAGCATGCGGTTGCCTAAACCAGTCAATGAATCCTGCAACACGGCATGTTCCAACTGACCGTGGGCGGTGTACCAGGCGACCTCGCGCGCGTTGGTGCGCAGGGCAAAGATGCCGAAGGTGAGCGCGATGCAGATGCCGCCGGGGATGGGATCCTTTACTGCAACGTAGGCGGACAGGCAGACCGACAAGAGGGCCAGGACGGAGGCACTAAGGCCTTGCAGGTTGCGAACAGCCGAGACGACCCGACCACGACCAGTGAGGTTCCAGGGCCGAATGGCGTGCCAAAGAACCAGGACACAGAAGAAGGTGAAGGGGACGGTCCATACAAGGTCGACCAGGCCGCCCGGCAGGTATCCCCGATAATGCAAGACGTCCCCGGCCAGTGTGGAAGGGGCATATACGCCGAGAAAGAGACTGAGGCGCAGGAAGAAGCGGCGCTCGCGATCCGTAGCGGCAGTTGGAAGACGCAGCAGGGAACTGAGCAGGAGAGCGACGTCTTGTATGAGGAAGGACCTGCCGATATTGAGCCGGACTGATGGCAGGAAAACCGCCAGGTAGATCACCACGAAGAACAGGACACCCTGAAGGCGGTCCATCCAAAGAACACGGTCGATGGTTTCCTCGGTGAAGGTGTTGACTGCGAGGAGAAGTGGGAGGCCGAAGAGGGTCCAGAGCAGATCGTCCGGACGAAATGCGTTGTTCCCGTGTCCCGGGAACCACAGCTGCAGCAGAAAGCACGCCTGAGCAAGCGACCAGATCGCGAAGGCGAGGGCTACGGCGCGCCAACATCGCCGCCCCGCCGGCTCCGAGACGAACCGTACCTGCGAAAGGCACACCCAGACCGTCATCACGCCACAGAGCAGCTGCACGACGTTTGAAGAAAGGATCGGCTGATGCCGGAAGAGCAAGACAAACACGTGAACGGTCTGGAGCAGCAGAACGCTGAACAGAAGTGGTCGAGCTGCTTTGGCTCGAACGACGGCTTGGGGACTAGACTTCATCAGCGAGAGACGGCGTTCTACCCGAGGGCGGGTAGGGTCTGCGTACAACACCTATATCGGCAGTTTCTCGGCTGAGTTTAGTTTTATTTTCACGCTGCGCAAGGGTCAGGGGGACTCACGAACGCAGCATTACCTACGCTTCCGTCCCATTTTGGGAAAAGCTGTCGCTGATACGCGCTTAGTCGAGCGTGAGCCTAGTTGGTGGCGGACTTCGCCGGCGTGCGCTTCCCGGCTGCCTTTTTGGCTGCCTTCTTGGCTACCGGTTTCGCTGGCCGATCTGCCCCGTTGCCTTCGCCGGCCGCCGCGAGCGACAGACGGGAGAGCTTGGCTGCATGAGTCACAAGCAGCTTTTCAAGCTGGCTGATGAGTTTCGCGGTCTGCATGGGCTTGACCAGCATCTTGTCCGCGCCCATCTCCTGCCAGTCATCGTCGGCGAGCGCATGCGCGGTCAGGAGCGCAACGGCCGGGTGGTAAGGGGCAGTGCGGGCGGCTTGGATGACGTCCCGGCCTGCCGCATCGGACTCCATTCGCATGTCGGTAATGATCATCTGGTACTCATTTTTCTTGATGCGGAGCTTACCCTCTCGCGCGGAGGTGGCGGTATCGACATCGAAGCCGGAGATCTCGAGCACGGCCTTCATGGTGAGCAGGACGGGAACTTCGTCATCAACGAGCAAAACGCGACGCTTGGGCAAGGGTGCCTCCGGAATATTGTGCTGCGGCACGGCTCACAGGCGTCGGTCGGGCGTGTGGCGGCGCAGGAATCGACCCATGTTCGCAGCTTGGGGTTCCCCGCGCAAGCGGGGCTGCAGGCAGGAGGGGACGGAAGGGGAGCAGCCAGATTTTCATGGACCTAATTGCAACCAATGCTATACTCGCGTGTGCCTTGTCCCGCTGTGGTTGAATCGAAGGGACACCGCTGATATCAAACAAGAAGTGGCCCGGCTCGGCCATGGAGGCAAACTATTCCACCGTTTAACGACAAGCGTTCGCAGAAGTCTTTTATTCGTACCAATGACCGGATCCGTGCGCGCGAAGTCCGCGTAATCGATGAGACCGGTGCGCAACTTGGGGTGATGCAGCCCTTTGAGGCGTTGAAGATTGCGCGCGAGCGCTCGCTGGATCTGGTAGAGATCTCCCCGAACGCGGTTCCGCCCGTGTGCAAGATCCAGGACTACGGCAAATTCCTGTACGAGAAGGACAAGAGCGATCGTGCAGCACGCAAGACGCAGAAGGTCATCGTCATTAAGGAAGTAAAGTTCTCCGTGACGGTGGACGAGCATGACTACCAGACCAAGAAGAACCAGGCCGTACGCTTTCTGGGGGAAGGCGACAAGGTGAAGGCTAGCCTGCGCTTCAAAGGCCGGCAGATGGCACATCGCGACCTTGGCTACAAGATTATCAATCGCCTGATCATGGATATCGGCGAGACCGGCATCGTGGAGTTCATGCCGCGAATGGAAGGCACGACGCTGCACGCGATTCTTGCGCCAAGCAAGAAGGTGGTGCCGGTCCAGCCGAAGGCACCCAAGCCGGTGCAGGCGCAAGAAAATGAGCCCGTCGCGATGGCACCCGGCGCTTAAGCGCTGGGCAGCCTGGCCGGTTGCATGAAGGTACGGCTCCAGGTATGTGGGCAGAAGTATTGAAGAGCTCTGCTATACTGACTCCTGCTGTCTATTCGTAGTTCCCACTAGCAGGAAATATGCCAAAGTTAAAGACACACACGGGCGCAGCCAAGCGCTTCAAGAAGACCGGTACGGGCAAGTTCAAGCGCGGCCAGTCCAAGATGCGCCACATCCTGACATCGAAGAGTTCTAAGACCAAGAGCAAGCTCGGCAAGATCGTGCTTGTTTCGGTTGCGGACACTCCGAAGATCGCCCGTATGCTTCCTTACGCCTAAGGCGTACGGAAGCTTCAACAGAGTTCTTAGGATCGAGCCGTTTCGGCCACTGGAGACAGTGCCGGACGAAGGGCCGGAAGGCGTTGAGGCCCCTGGGTTCCCTGACGGGACACCCACCGAGATTCGAAGCTGTACGCGTGTGAAGAGGTAAAACCTACCTCCAGCCGCGACCCTTTCGGGGGTATTCGACAACGCACAAAAGGAGATTACGATGCCCCGTGTAAAACGGAGTACCAAGCGCAGCGACCGCCGTAAAAAGATTCTTAAGCGGGCGAGCGGTTACTTTCTCACAAAGTCCAAGCTCTACCAGGCAGCGCAGGAAGCCGTCGAGCGTGGACTGAAGTTCGCCTACATCGGCCGTAAGCAGAAGAAGCGGCAGTATCGCTCTCTGTGGATCGTGCGTATCGGGGCTGCGGCCAAGCTGCACGGCATGAGCTATTCGACCTTCATCAGCGGCTTGAAGAAGGCCGGCAACGGGTTGGATCGCAAGATGCTCGCTGACATTGCTGTTACCGATGCCGTTGGATTCGCGGCGCTGGTCGAGCAGGCCAAGGCCGCACAGGCAAGCGGAGCTACGCAGGCCGTTTAGTAATTGGGATCACAAGGGGGGGTGTCGCTTCGGCGGCACCCCTTCCTCTTTCACCCGGTGCTTTGTTCGGCCGGGTTCGGCGGATGCGCTGGGGTGAGTTTCCAGATACTGTGAGGCTGCGGTCCTACTAAACTGGCACCATGAGCTTTGTGCGTTTCTGGTCTGCGCTGGGTTGCGCCCTGGCTCTTGGCTTGACGGCTGGTCGTGGAGTTGGCCAGAACACGGCACCACAGGTCGCAATCACCTTTGACGATCTCCCAGCACATGGTCCGCTACCACCTGGGATGGCGCGGCCCGCAGTGGTCCAAAGCATCCTGTCCACGCTGAAGCGCGAAGGGATGCCGCCGGTTTATGGCTTCGTCAACGGCTTTCGTGTGGCGCAGTATCCGTATCAAATTCACATCCTGCAAGCGTGGCATGCTGCCGGAGAGCCACTCGGCAATCACACGTGGTCACACCCGGAGCTCGACAAGAGCACTGCGCTGCAGTACGAGCGCAACATTGCGAGAAACGAGGCCGTTCTGCGGCGTGTGGATCCTGCTGGAGACTGGCACTGGTTCCGGTACCCGTTTCTGGAAGAAGGCGACACCGTGGCCAAGCGCGAAGAGGTCCGCGGGTGGTTGCGGGCCCACGGGTACCGCGTGGCTGAAGTCTCCACCGACTTTCAGGACTACCTTTGGAATGAGCCCTACGCACGCTGTGCCGCGAAGGGGGATGAGTCCGCGATCAGGACACTGCACGACACGTATCTGTCGACTGCAGAGACGAACATCAACGCATATCGAAAGCTTGCGCAGGAGCTCTACGGGCATGACGTTCCGTACGTGCTGCTGATGCACGTGGGCGCATTCGATGCGCGAATGTTGCCGGAGTTGATTGCGCTGTTCCGATCGCGTGGCTTCACGTTTGTTACCCTCCAGCAGGCGATGGCGGACCCGATCTACAAGGACGACCCTAAGGTGCCTACGCCCGGGGGAACTACCTTCAACGAGATGGTGGCCACAGTGCGAAACGCCGGCGGTCCCGACGTTCAGGAGCCGGACGCGATGCTGGACAAGCTTTGTCGCTGATAGCTGGCGGGCTTATCGCGAGGTAGGCGCGGCTATCCCGGTTGATCCAATGCGAAACTTAGCGGCTCTTACTTGACGGTATCTAAGTGGCTGCCAGCCAGCAACACTGGGCTTCGATGCGAGTGCATCCTGTTGGAGCGAAGGCCGCATCACAGGGTCCATTGCACGAAGCACTGCCGGCTGCGCGCGTGAACGGCCGGCCACGATCGAAGCTACTGCCCGAGGCGTATTCATAGCGCCCGGCCTTTTGAGACGGCGCCTACCGTCTCATCTTCTACCCGGCGAAACCTTGTTGTTGCAATCCCCCTTTGTGAGGAGAGGCCCCCTATGTTTAAAGCAAAGTACTCATCTCCACTATGCCCCGGTGAGAAAGTCACTGCGGAGCAACTGGAAACCGATCGCGGCATTCTTGCCTTTGAGCGTGCAATTGATCGCCTTAGCCGGCGCACATTCCTCGGCGGACTTTCCGGAGCTACGGCACTTGCCGTTGCAGCGGGCTTCATCGAGATGCCAAGCCTCTCGGCCCAGACCGGGGCCGCACCGGCCATTCCTGATGTACTGAACTTCGCGTTGAACCTGGAGTATCTGGAGGCCAACCTCTACTACTTTGCGACTACGGGTCAACCCATTCCGACTACGTATTCCGGAACGCCGACGGGCGCAGCGACACTGCCGCCTGCATCGCTGTACGCGGCCGTAAAGGCCAATCCGCAGGTGTATGCGTTGGCGCAGGCCCTGGCGCAGGATGAACTGAATCACATCAGCGATCTGCGCACCGCGATCACGTCGCTGGGTGGCACGCCGGTGAATCAGCCCGCCTTGAATTACGCAGCCAAGGGCGCCGTCACAACGGTGGCGCAGTTTCTGGCGACCGCGCGTCAGTTCACTGCCTTAGGGAACAGTGCTTATGCAGGCGCCGCTCAATTGTTGGTCAGCAACACCGGTGTGCTCACCACGGCAGCGCAGATTCTCGGAGCAGAGGGTCAGCATCTTGGCGCAGTGAATTACCAATGCATCGCGCAGGGTGTGACGGCTGCATTCAGCACGAACTCTGCGGCGTATCTGGACGCCTACGACCAGCCTCCCAATCCGACGCAGTACTTCACGGTGTTCCTCACGGGCAACACGACCGGAAGCCCTGCCGGACTTGCGCCAGCGCGCACTCCGACCCAGGATTTGGCCGTTGTGTATGGGCAGACTACGGCCGCGACAACCCTTGCGACCACACCAGCTCCTGCGCCCGGCGGCTTCTTCCCCTCGGGGTTGAATGGAGCGGTGAAGTAAAAGCGCGCAGCTCAGCGTGCGTATGCGAGTCGAGAGACTCGCCGTCTATTTCTCACCAGAGTCCCAGGAGGATTCACTGTGTTTAAGAATTCAGTAATAACGCCTGCAGTCGAGAGCGAGCTCTCAGAGGCTCAGCTTGCTCAGGACACCACGGCGCTCTACAACGAGCGCTCGGCCACGCGCATGAACCGTCGCCGCATGCTCACGGGGCTTGGCCTTGCAGCCGGCGCGACCGGCATGCTTGGCCTTACAGGATGCACCAACGATGGAACCGTCTCCATTCCCAGCCCCACGTCTGCACCCACCGTTGTGGACGTGCTCAACTTTGCTTTGAATCTTGAGTACTTTGAGGCGAGCTTTTACTCGTACATCGTTACGGGTTCGGGCTTGTCGGCTGCTGATATGGGAACCAGTCCAGGCACCGTCTCCGGTGGCGCGAAGATCACGTTCCAGTACAGCGCGATCGCCAACATCGCTGCAAACCTCATGACGGAAGAGGTGCAGCACGTTGAGTTCCTGCGCGCGACCATTGCTGCGATTGGGGGAACGCCGGTTGCCATGCCGGCGCTGAACCTTGCAGCACTCGGAGCGCCCACCAACGACGCGACCTTCGTTGCTCTGGCACGCACCATTGAAGGTGTCGGCGTGAGCGCCTATGCGGGCGGTGCGCAGTACCTTGTATCCAGCATTCCGGCGCTGAATTATGCAGCTCAGATCCTGGATGTGGAAGCGCAGCACGCCGGCGCTCTTCGTCAGGCCTGCATCTACTTCCCAAGTGGAACCGCAGTGACCTCGCCCGCGGCGGATGCGCTGGACACGCCGCCCACAGCAACGGCCATCTTCAATACAAGCCCGACTACGGGCCTGAACCCAGTGCGCACCATCTCGCAGGTATTGGGCATTGTGTATGGACAGGCCACGGCAACAACAACCACGCCGGCTGCAGGAATCACCAAGGGCGGCTTCTTTCCAAATGGGTTGAACGGCAACATCTTCACCACCTAGTTCAGTGAAGAAGGTTTGGGGGCGCTGCGAATTCTTTCGTAGCGCCTCTTTCGTCATGTAGGAGGAGCTGTTAGACATCCAGCCCGATGAGGCGCATCAGAGCGATCCCATTGCTGCGCTCCACGATTCCTTCACGCAGCTTGTAGTCGAACTTTAGCGCGCCGTCCACGATGTGGTCTTCGAAGTGGACATTACGCGCTGCTTGATCCTGCTCTGCGGCTACCGAGGTGAGGGCGAGGTCATGCGTGCTGAGCATGCCCAACGCGCCGTGCTGCAGTAGGTCGCGCACAATGCCCTGGGCGCCGACCAGACGATCACTGGAATTTGTGCCTGACAGTAACTCGTCGAGTAGGAACAGCACGGGCGGATGCGTATGGGCCGCGTCTGCGATGGCACGAAGACGAAGGATCTCAGCATAGAAGCGCGACTGACCGGCTTGCAGCGAGTCGTTGACCTGGATGCTGGCAGCGAGTGTGACCGTTGAGATCAAGAGCGAATGCGCTCGCACTGGAGCTCCTGCAAAAGCGAGCACGGTGTTGATGCCGACTGAGCGCAAGAGCGTGCTCTTGCCGCTCATGTTGGATCCGCTGACCAGCAGAAGCTGTGTCTTGCCGTGCAGGGCTACATCGTTACGTATGCCCTTTGCTGCTCCAAGAAGCGGATGACTGAGCCCTACGGCAACAAACGCGGGGCCGTTCTCAGTGAAGTGCGGGAAGGGGTCTTCCGGATGTTCAAAGCCGTAGCCAGACAGTGACAGCAGCGCTTCGAACTCACCCAGAGTGTGCAGCCATGTCCGGATCTGCGGGCCGTGTGTGGCGTGCCAGCGATTTACGGCTGTCGCGAGTTGCAGCGAGTAGAGCAAGAGGACATCGAGGATCCGCACAAGGTAATTGCTTCGTGCGTCGGTCCAGGTAGACAGCACGGCGAGCCGTGCGAGGGCATCGGAGGCCCTGCGAGCGTCGTACAAGAACCTCCCTTGTAATGCCTGCAGAGGTGCGGCCACGAAGGATTCGCCTTCCAGTGTTCTGATCAGCGCCTGCGCCGTGTGCAGAGATCGGCTCACGTCGTTGATCTTCTCGAACAGAGTCTGGCAGGGACGTCTCCATAGGAAGGTGAGGCTGCGATTGACGACGATAGCCGCCATGACCGGCAGCAACGAGTGCGTCATTGCCGAGCGCCAGCACGCCAGGAGCGTGAGTGCGACAAGCAGGGGAGCAAGCCATGGGAGGATGCGTGGAAGTCTGCGGACGGTGGCTTCACCCCAAGCTCCCAGGGCCTGGGGGTCAAGGACCGCCGTGGCTGGACCAGGCGCCTTGGCCACCTGCTCGCGCAGAGGGGTACGGGAACGCAGCTCGTCCACTGCCTGTTGTCGCGAGAGCACCTCCTGTACGGGTGCGGGTTTCAGCAACCACGAGGCGAGCGTGTCTTCGCCGATGGAGGTACGCGCCTCGCATAGCAGTTCAAAAAGGCTGCCTGGGCCGAAGAGGTCGAGGTCTTGCGCGAAGAGGCTGTGCGACAGGTCAAGGCGCGTTTGCCTGGGCCGCAGACCTGCCCATCGATCCTCCAGGCGAGCGATGGCGTGGTCGTAGAAGGCGATCGCGCGACGAGTCTCTGCAAGCCGGCGAAGCACGTCCCCATGTGCCCGCGCAGCAAAGCCAAACGCGCCGATTGCCAGCAGAACGTAGAGGCGTGGAGGCAACAGAAGAACCACAACAGCAATGCCGAAGAGCAGTCGCACGTACCCAAGCTGGATGTGCCTCCGCTGCAGCTGCCCCTCCGCACTCTTCAGCGCGGCGAGACGATCGCGGTAGGCTTCTGCGGATTGGCCCGTTGCTATGGGCAGGTCGGTTGCGGGGGAGTTGTCGGTCACCACTTCATGCCTTGCCGCACCCACGGCCCTGAGATGTAGCTTACGCGGGGAGGATCCTTCTACGGAGTGGAGCCGGCGCACGGGAAGCCCTCGCAGTTCGGGGGACCGGTCACATCGGCTAAACTGGAGCTATGCCTGCAACAGCCGAGTCGCGGCTCGCCAACCCTGTGCCGACCGCCGCCGAACCCACGCAGCACGGCGAGGCTCCCTTTGAGTCCTGGGGACGATACCCGCTCTACAACGCCGACGTGCGGCACCTGCACTGGCAGGGCGACTTCCCCCGGATGATCCAGGGTGTTCACAATGGCGCGCTGCCGGTGGGCATGGGGCGCAGCTACGGCGATGTTTGCCTGTTGAAGGATGGCACGCTGCTGGATACGACGGGGATGAACCGCCTGCTGGCGTTCGACCCGGAGACGGGTCTGCTGACCGCTGAAGCGGGCATTACGCTGGCGCAAATTCTCGATTTCAGTGTGCCGCGTGGCTATTTCCTGCCGGTAACGCCGGGGACCAAGTACGTGACCCTGGGCGGCGCAATCGCCAACGACATTCACGGCAAGAATCACCATATCGCCGGCACCTTCGGCAATCATGTAACGCAGTTCGAGTTGGTGCGCTCAGACGGAACGCGCATGCACTGCACGCCGATGGAGAACCCTGATTTCTTCTCCGCGACGATCGGCGGCATGGGGCTGACGGGCGTGATGACGTGGGCGCAGGTGCGGCTGAAGCCAATCGTCAGCCGCATGGTGGACTACCAGGGCATCCAGTTCCACGGGATTGACGAGTTTCTCGATCTCACCGAAAAGTCGCAGCACATTGAGTACACCGTGAGCTGGGTTGACGTGACCTCGCAGGGCAAGAACTTCTGCCGGGGCATCTTCATGCAAGGTGATCACTCGCAGGTGCCGGCACCGCTGAAGCCTTCCACCGCGCCGAAACTTGTGTTCCCGATGGAGCTGCCCGGTTTCGCGCTGAACTCGACAACTGTGGGACTGTTCAACACGCTGTTCTTCAATAAGCAGATCAAGAGCCGCGTGACGGCGCTACAGGATTACGAGCCCTTTTTCTATCCGTTGGACGCCGTGCTGAAGTGGAACAAGATGTACGGCAAGCGTGGCTTGCTGCAGTTCCAGTACGCGATTCCGTGGGAGAACGCGCGTCAGGGCACTGTGGCCATTCTGCGCGAGGTGGCGAAGTCGGGGCTGGCGAGCTTCCTTGCGGTGCTGAAGGCGTTCGGCGATGTGCCGTCGCCCGGCATGATGAGCTTCCCCAAGCCGGGCATCACGCTGGCGCTTGATTTTCCGATCAAGCCGGACATCAGCTTCGCACTGTTTGATCGGTTGGCTGAAATGACGTATGAGTTTGGTGGCCGCTTGTACCCGGCCAAGGATGCGCGCATGACTGCCGGCCAGTATCAGGCGTTTTATCCGCAGTGGGAGCGCTTCGCGCGCTACAAGGATCCAGCCATCACGTCGAGCTTCTGGGAGCGCGTTGTGGGCGAAGAGGGGCTGCGCCGTTGAGCCCGAATCCGATACCCACCATTCCAAGACATAACACCACTGCCGACCTGCCCCTCACACTGCAACGGAACGGCGCGGCCGGTAGTGGCGTTGCTGCGCGTGCGAGTGTGCGCAAACGAATTCTCGTGCTCGGCGCCACCTCTGGTATTGCCGAAGCGACGATCCGCATCTGGGCCTCGCGCGGTGAAGATCTTTTTCTAATTGGCCGCAATCCGGAGCGACTCGCGGCGGTAGCAGCAGATGCGCGGGTGCGCGGCGCGGGTTATGTCGACACCGCCGTGACGGATTTGGATCAGACACACCTTCATCCGGAGCTGTTGGCGCATGCGATCAATTCGCTCGGAGGCCTCGACATCGCCTACCTGGCGGTCGGGGTACTAGGGGATCAGGGCAAGGCTGAACGTAGCTTTGCTGAGACCGGGAGCATCCTGCACACGAACTTCGTCGCGCCGGCAAGTCTGCTCACCTGGCTGGCGAACTATTGTGCGCAGCGGCACGCGGGAACGCTGGCGGTACTGAGCTCCGTCGCGGGCGAGCGCGGACGCAAATCGAACTACGTGTACGGCTCCTCCAAGGCTGGGCTGACGATCTTCGTGGACGGCCTGCGCAATCGCGTGGACCGGGAGGGCATCAAGGTGATGACCATTAAGCCCGGGCCGGTAAAAACATCTATGACCGAAGGCATGAAGGGCGAGCGCAAGTTCGCTGACGTGAACAAGGTCGCAGCGACGATCGTGAAGGCGCTGGACAAGGGGCCCAAGGGACCAGATGTGCTCTATGTGCCAGGGATCTGGCGGGTGATCATGACGGTGATCCGTGCAATTCCAGAAGGCCGCTTCAAGGGGATGGACCTTTAGCGCAGGCACCTTTCCAATCTATGTAAATCGGCGGATTTCTGTTCAACGAATGCCACTTTTTGGAGAGCGTCGTACCACGAAGGTCGTAAAGGGCCACTTTTCCGGACAATTTCGGCTACAAAAGTTTGGCCCCTTAGTTGCTTTGGCTATGGAACACCTTCTTTTTCCAGGAGTTCCACCATGCCTCGACTCTGCCTTCGAAAGGCAGCGCTAAGCGGGATTGGCGCTGTTCTCTTCGGTCTCACCGTCTCGCAAGCCGCTAACGCTGCGGACATCAATGCCCGTATCAAAGGAACTGTGACGGACGCTGCTGGGGCGGTCATGCCCCAGGTCGTTGTGACTGCGGTCAACACGGCCACAGGGGTGAAGTTCACGACCACCTCCCAGGGGAACGGTGAGTACCAATTCCAGCAGCTACCGATCGGAACCTACACGGTCTCTGCTTCGGCGCCTGGATTTAAGAGCTTCTCGGCATCAGGCATTGTGCTGAACATCGACCAGGAGTACGTCGAGACGATCAAGCTCGATGTGGGCAGCGCGGGCGAAACGATTGCCGTAGAAGCAGACGCGGCGCAGGTGAATACGACGGAGGTTCAGCTCTCAAACGTCGTTGACACGCACCAAATGACGGACCTGCCGCTGATCGGGCGAAACTTCACTTCGCTGGAGCAGATTCTGCCTGGCGTGCAGGCTTCGAACGACCGCTTCGGGACGACTTTCTCGGTCAACGGATCCCAGCCGCAGCAATCCAGCTACATCATCAATGGCGCAGATTCGAATGACCTGCCACTGAACACGGTCGCCATTCAGCCAAACATCGATGCGCTGCAGGAGTTCAATCTGATCACCGGTCCCTTGAACGCCGAGTACGACCGTAACTCCGGCGCGGTCGTCAGCACGGCCATCAAGCAGGGAACGAACGGCTTTCACGGTGACGCGTTCGAGTTTTACCGGGACACCTTTCTGAATACGCGAAACTTCTTTCAGAAGCTGACTCCAACGGCGACTTTCCATCAGAACATCTTTGGCGGGACCATTGGCGGTCCCATCCTGAAGGACAAGTTGTTCTTTTTCGGTGCCTACCAAGGGACGCGGCAGGCTGTGCCGGAAGCCGGCGGAAACGTCAACGTCTTCACCCCGGGACAACTCACCGGCAACTTCGGCACGGACCTGCCTTCCGCGACCGGAAACCGGCCCGCAGCCGGGGCCACATACGGAAATTTCTCGGGCAATGCTATTCCGGGCACCATTGTGATTCCGGGGTGTACGACGGCGGGCAATCCGGCGAAGGAGACCTTCGCGCAATGCGCCTACGACAACCACGGTGTTTTCCCGTCAACGGCCTTCAACCCTATCTCCACAAACCTGTTGAAGCAGTTCAACATCCCGACCACGGCTTCTGGCTCCTACAGCTTCAACCCGACGGTCACCACCGGGATCGATCAGGGCATCGGGCGCTTTGACTTCAATCCGACGTCTCGCGACCAGATCTACTTCGTTGGCATTTACCAGAAACAGAGCCAGGCAGAGACGCTGCCCTTCACTGGAGCAACGGTTCCGGGCTTTGGCGACAAGAGCACCACGGTCATCCATCAGTTCTCTGCCGGTTATGTTCGGCAGCTGAGCCCGACAGTGGTGAACGATTTCGAGGTGCACTACACCCGTTTCAACCTGGATACGGTTGAACCCCAGAACGTGGTCCAGCCCTCCAGCCTGGGCTTCTCGATCACGCCGCAGAACCAGGTCGCTGCCAGCGTCCCCACGATTGCGATTGCGAACCTGTTCACGTTGGGCTTCAGCACAAACGGACCTCAGCCCCGCCTCGACCAGGTCTATCAGCTGGATGACAACTTCTCGAAGACGGTCGGGAAGCATAACTTGAAGTTCGGCTTCGACGGCAGAAGATACAACGTTGAGAATCCGTTCTATGCCCGAAACAGCGGAAGCTATAGCTTCAGCACTTCGAGCAACGCAGAGACATCCGGTGACGCTGGTCTTGACTACCTGCTCGGCGCACCCGCAACCTACAGCCAGGGTTCAGGAGCGCGGATCGATGCGTACGCCTTTCTGAACTACCTCTATGCCCAGGACACCTGGAGGGCCACTGACAACCTCACGCTTTCCTATGGTGTGGGCTATCAGATTGACACGCCTTTACATAACCTGCAGTTCGGCGGGATCGGTGTCACCTGCTTCATCCCAGGCCAGCAATCGAAGGTGTTCGCGACAGCTCCTCGGAATCTCAACTACCCCGGTGATCCAGGCTGCAATAACGCCAGTGGCGCGGTTACCCGCTACAAGGACTTCGGTCCGCGTATTGGTTTCAACTACGCACCGGATCTCGGTTTCCTTTCGGCCGGCAGTTCGAAGAAGTTGTCGATCAACGCTGGTTTTGGTATCTACTACAACCGCAGCGAAGAGGAGACCTCGCTTCAGAACCTTTCTGACCCGCCCTTCGGCCAGAACTCTGCTGGCGCGCCGGATAACGGAACCGCGACGAATCCCGGATTTGCTAATCCGTACCAGGATCTGAACACAGGGGCCACGATCGCCAATGCGTTTCCCTTTGTTCCCCCGACGGCGGGATCGTCACCCAACTTTCTGAAATATCCATCCTTTTCGCTCAGCCAGTATGCTGCAGGATTTCGGTCGCCCTACTCTGAAAACTTTCAGCTCACACTGGAGCGCGAGTTTCCCTCCAAGGCCATCGCACGGGTTAGCTACGTCGGTACGCTTGGAAGAAGGAACCAGGTAACGATCGAGGGCAATCCCATTACCCAGGCTGGTCACGACGCTTGCCTGGCCGATCCGGTTTGCAGGGTTACCTTCCGCAACACACAACCTCAGCAGTACCCCACCCACACTCAGTTCGGCATTGCGGACCCAGCACGTGGTGCTGGCCCGCTCGGTACGGGGCTCAACGATTACAAGAGCATCGGAGAGATTTCGACAGAAGGTTCTTCCAACTACAACGCGCTGCAGGTCAGCGTGGATAAGGGCTTGTCCCATGGCTTGCAGATGCAGGCGAGCTACACTTTGTCGCACGCCTTGGATGATGCTTCTTCATTCGAAGGGGGCGGCTTCGGCGGCGCAAACGGTCGCGGTTACAACCAGTACAACAAAGCCCTCAACTACGGAAACTCGACCTTCGATGCGAGACATCGCTTCGTCCTCGCTCCTGTCTATGCTGTGCCCTTCAAGCGGGGCTCAAGTGCGTACTCTCCCCTCAACCTTGCACTTGCCGGCTGGGAAGTGAGCGCGATCTCTACGTTTGCGACTGGCTTCCCATTCGATATCTCCTATGGCGGTGCGAGTTCGTTGTCGCTGTATTGCGCCAGCAGCACAAGCTATTACGCCTGCCCTGACGTCCCACAGCAGATTGCGCCTCTGGTGAAGACCAATCCGCGAACCTTCTTCGTGAACAGCGCGGGCGTGCGAACCAATCGCACTGTATCTTTTCAGCCGGGGAGTTTCTCGCCCGAGCCCCTTGGCAGCTTCGGTAACGTCGGACGCAATGCCTACCACGGGTTCGGCATTAACAACACCAACTTCATCATCGCCAAAAACTTTGCCCTCTCCGGGGAAGGCAATCGCTCCATACAAATCCGTATGGAGAGCGATAACGTCTTCAACCACACCCAGTTCTCAAACCCCAACGGCAGCATCTCAGGCGTGACGTTCAATGCTGCGAACGCGATCACGAACTCCAACACCCTAACCTTCGGTCAGGTGACGTCCGCTGCTGCTGCCCGGCAGACTCAGTTGGCTGCGAAGTTCTACTTCTAACCGTCGAGGGAGGCAAGAAGATGAGGCACCTTAGGGTGCCTCATCTTTTGCAGTGACTCGAATGACGGCGGCCGTCGTAGCTTACTGTTGCTGCTGTGCCTGCTGGAAGCGCTTTCTGCTTTGGGTTGGCTGGTTGGGGATAGCCTGCGCTTTTTCTACGAGGATGGACCAGTCTTCAGGCACTGGTAGTTCGCGGTCGAGCAGGGGCGTGCCTTCGCTGGGTGTCACGCGCACGGCCACGCTCAGTTCGCTGCGGGCGCGGCCGCGGAACATGCCGTGCGTCGGCGGTACGTCGGCGTAGTCGCGACCGATCGCGGTGCGGATGTGGCGCTCGCCGGCGACGAGGTGGTTGGTGGGGTCGAAACCCACCCAGCCCAACTCGGGCAGAAAGGCCTCGATCCAGGCGTGCGTCGCGGCTGCTTCTGACCTGTCTTGCCCCTCGGTGCCGTGGTAGAGGTAGCCACTAACGTAGCGGCACGGAATGCGCAACTTGGTGCGGATGAGCGCGATGGCGATATGCGCGAAGTCCTGGCAGACCCCGGCGCGTGTGGTGAGCGCGAGGTCGATCGGCGAATCGGCGCGCGTGGACAGCGGCTTGTAATCAAAGTACTTGTAGATCTGCTCGTTTAGTTGATGAAGAACGCTGAGCGGGTCGTCACGGCGACGCACGTCGAAGTGTGCAGCAAGCTTTTCTAGTTCACCTGTCGGTGCCGCAAACTCACTGGGGAGAAGCATCTCCCAGAAGTCCCCTTCGCGCACCTCTTCATCCAGTTCTTCCCATGCGTCGTTAGGCAAGGACGAGGGGATCGCTGGCTGGGGCTGCATTTCGACCAACGACTCGGCAACAATGACCAATTGACTGTGCTGCACGGGGATGTCGAAGTGGTGGACGTTGTTTGCCAGGTGGTCGCGATAGCTGAACACACGGCACCGGGGCGTGACGGCAAGCTGGAAGGTAAGGCAGCGCTGATTGGCATCTGAGCGTGGATGCATGCGCGTCTCCATGATGCTTTCGGAGACCGGGCTCTTATAAACAAACTTCGTCAAGTGACGAATAAAAAAGTGCATAAGACCTCGTACTCAAAGCTTGCAGGAGAGACAGGAACCGAGGTTAACCGGCGAGCGCAGTCTGGATCGGGTAGTCCACGTAAAGCTCATAGATGCTTCGGTGGATCTGGTGGCATTGCCGTTGGATGGAGTGCAGAAACTCCACGACGTTGCGCGACAGCAACTCGTCGACGCTGATGAAGCCGAGTTGCGCATTCAAGCGGCCCGCGATGCGCGACAGCTGATCGCCCCGGTTTTTCGCGTTCTTTGGTCCGCTCTTGGTGTAAATGGCTTCGAGCGCGCGCTCCACGCTCTCGATGGAGAAGCGCAGCGAGTGGGGAAACTCGGGGTCCAGCAGTAGGAACTCGATGATGCGTTCCGGGCTCAGGTCGGCGGTGTAGACCTTGCAGTAGGCTTCAAAAGCCGTGCAGCTTCGCAGCAGTCCCATCCAGGCCAGGAACTGATTGTTTTCGGGAACCAGTTCGGGTTCGGACCAGAGGTCCTCGTGGTACGCCTCCAACAGCGTAGCGGTTGCGGAGGCGCGCTCCAGAAAACGACCTACCTGGATGAAGTGCCAACCTTCACCGTGGCTCATCGTGGAGTCGCTGATTCCTTGAAATTGATGGATGGATTCCATCACCTGCATCAGGAAGTTTGACGGAGCCTCGCTGTAGATCTCCGGGCTCTCGGCTTTCATCAGGTTGCGATGCTCAGGACGGATAACATCCAGATACAGCGAGTTCAAGCGCTGCCACTGTTCGGTCGAAATCTGCTCGCGCACATGGCGTGCATTCTCGCGTGCGGATGTGATGCAGGAGAGCACGGAGGACTTGTGCTCAAGATCGAAGATCAGGGTGTTCGCCAGTGCGTAGGGATTGCCCTCCCACTTCAGCCGTTTGGGATGGACCAGCGAGTTGAGAAGACGCTGCCAGCGATGGTCGGAACTCGTTGCGCTCTCGTCCAGCATCAGGCTCAGGTTGACGTCGACCAGGCGGGTCGTGTGTTCGGCGCGCTCCAGGTAGCGCGACATCCAGTACAGCGAATCAGCGACTCGTGAAAGCATGAACCTCCTCGCAGTTCCGTCAGCGATGTGCGCAGAAGTTGAAACGGGCCAGGGTGCGTACAGCATGGGGTTCGTTTCAATCTACACGCAGTTGGCTTACGGTGCGTGGGGTGGCGCCTGCATCAGCTGGACAAACAGCTTGTAAAACCGGGCCGCGTCGAGGTCCTGCAATACATGTACCGCGCGCAGGTCAGCCCGCGGCGGCTTGTGCGATGCGTCCCAGCTTACCGTGTCGCCGTAGTTAGGACCCCGTGACAGGTCTACGTCCACGTAGAGAGATTCTTCCTTTGTGATGATCTTCGGGTCGATCCAGGCGCACGCGGCAAGTTCATCCCACATGTAATAGAACTCGTCGGTGTAGCGGGCGAGGTACTGCGCCGCGGGCTGCTTTGACGTGGCGATCTGCGCAAGCAACTCCCTGGTGAACTGCGTCTTGATCGAGATATCGACCGTCGTGAGATCGACACGTGGCCACGGTGCGCGCAGCACGATGTGAGCGGCTTCGGGGTCGAACCAGAAGTTGAACTCGTGTCGTGGATGGTTGGCGTACTCCGGGTCGGTCGTCTGCGGGGCGAGACTTCCGCCCATGATCACGATGCCTTGTGCAAGCCGCGCTATTTCCTGGTCAAGCGAAAGGGCGAGCGCGATGTTGGTCAGCGGCCCTGCTGCGTAGATCGTTACCTGGTGCGGATGCGCTCGCACCTGCTGCACGATGAAGTGGGCCGCGTCTTCTCCAGCGAGCGGATGGGTTGCCGGCGAGCCCTCCTTGAGGGCAGGGATGACCTCAGGCGCGTGGTACGGCGCGTTGCTGGTGCTGTCGGCGAGATCCCCCCAAGCGCCGTACCAGGAGAAGCTGCCGTTGGCGGCGCGATCGGCCAGGGCTTCCTCGCGGGTGCGCAGGAGAGGACTGATTGCGCCGGTGACCACGGGGACATCAGTCCGGCGAATAAGTTCCAGCATGCGCAGGGTATGTGTTGTCTCCTCAGGCTCCCAAGCGTTGCCGCTGACCACCGTGATCCCGAGTACACGCACACCGGGCGCCTGGAGTAACGCCATGACGGCCATCTGATTAGAGCCTGCGGGGCCGGAACCGTCCTGGTCAATCAGGACGAGGCGTTGTGCGCACAGCCGCGGAACAAAACCTAGAAGAAAGCAGGCCAGGAGGACCCATGATCGTGATGATGAGCCCGGGGGCGAGCGGTGCATCCCATCACTATAAGCGTGGCGGATGCGTGGACAGGCTTAGTGCCAATAGTGTTGGAGATACCTTGCAGCAGACCTATAAGGCCCGAAGAGCGACGAGTGTTTTCTTCCTGGTGAACGGAGCGGTCGTGGGCGCCTGGGTGCCGTTTATCCCGGAGCGTGCACATGCGTTGGGGATGTCTGCGGGAAGCCTGGGGGCGGTGCTCCTGGGCGCGGGCGTGGGTGCTGTGCTGATGATGCCGATTGCGGGCAGTTTGATTCCGCGATTTGGGAGCCGGGTGGTCAGCACGGTGTGTGGCTTGTGTTTTGCGGCGGGGCTGCTGGTGAATGTTACGGTGCCGACGCACTGGGCGTTGCTGCTGGCCTTGTTCTTTTTCGGGATGTCCGGCGCAGGGATGTCCGGCGCAGGGATGGACGTTTCGATGAATGCGCAAGCTGTGCTGGTGGAGAACCGATCGGGCGTGCGTATTCTCTCGTCGCTGCATGGGCTGTTCAGCCTGGGAAACGTGCTTGGGTCCTTTGGAGTCAGTGCCGCCTTTGCACGGCATGTTCTGCCCCGGCCGCTGGCTGCGGCGACCTCGGCCGTGCTTGCGTTGGCGATTGCGGTGAGCGGATGGGCAATGCTGGGCGATGACGCCCAGGGCAGCCCCCATCCGCACGCCCGGCAGGCGTCGCGCAGCTTCAATCCCCGGTTGCTGTTCCTCGGATGCCTGGTGGTCGGCGCCATGATCTGCGAGGGTGGCACGGGAGACTGGAGCGGGCTGTATCTCCGCAGCGCCCGCGGGCTCGGGCCAGGGTGGGCCGGCGTGGGGTTTGGTGTTTTTGCATCGCTCATGTTGGTTGGGCGATTGCTGGGCGACTTGATTGTCGCGCGGCTGGGGGAGGTGCGGACATTGCAGGTCGGCGGTTTGGTTGCCGCTGGGGGCGCGCTGTTGGTTGTCTTCGGGCCCGGCGCCGTGGGTGCGCTTGTGGGGTTCGCGCTGTTCGGTACGGGCCTGGCGAACGTATCGCCGGTGCTGTACCGCGCGGCAGGTAAGGTGCCGGGTATTCCTGCCGGTGTGGGCTGGCAACGGCTGTGGGGCTGGGCTACGCGGGCCTGCTGGCCGGGCCACCGATGCTGGGAGGCATTGGGCAGGCATTTGGGCTCGGTGCCATCTTTTTGGTGATGGCAGCGCTTGGCGTGCTGCTCAGTCTGGGTGCCGGCCCAGTGATTGCGCCTGCCATGGAGGCAGCGCCAGTTAGCTGAGCACCCAGGTGTCTTTGGAGCCGCCGCCCTGGGAGCTGTTGACTACCAGCGATCCTTCACGCAACGCCACGCGGGTTAGGCCGCCCGGGACGATCGTGACCTTGTCTCCATAGAGCACGTAGGGCCGCAGGTCGACGTGACGTGGCTCCAGCGAGTCGCCGATGAGGCAAGGTGCGCGGCTGAAGCTGATGGTCGGCTGCGCGATGTAGTTCCGAGGATTAGCCTTGATCTTCTCTGCGAACTCTTCACGTTCCTTTGACGACGACTGTGGGCCGATCAACATGCCGTAGCCGCCGGATTCACCCACTGCTTTGACCACCAGCTTGTCGAGGTTGGCGAGCACGTACTCGCGCTCCTTGTCGATATAGCAGAGGAAGGTCTTGACGTTGTTCAGAATGGGGTCTTCGCCGAGGTAGTACTTGATGATGTCCGGAACGAAGGCGTAGATCGCCTTGTCGTCGGCGACGCCAGTGCCGAAGGCGTTGGCCAGGCTTACGTTGCCCGCGCGGTAGGCATTGAACAGGCCGGCGCTGCCGAGGATGGAGTCCTGGCGAAAGGCGAGGGGGTCAATGAAGTCGTCATCCACGCGGCGGTAGATGACGTCGACACGCCTGAGGCCGCTGGTCGTGCGCATGTAGCAGATGTTGTCGTGAACGACCAGATCGCGGCCTTCCACGAGCTCGATGCCCATCTGCCGGGCGAGGTAGGCATGCTCGAAGTAGGCCGAGTTGAAGACGCCCGGTGAGAGCAGAACGATATTGGGTTCGGGCCGGCCTTCGGGCGCGAGGGAACGCAGGGTGGTGAGGAGGACCTGCGTGTAATTTTCGATCGCGCGGACGTTGTAGTTGTGAAACATCTGCGGGAAGATTCGCTTCATCACGCGGCGATTGGTGAGCATGTAACTCACGCCGCTAGGTACGCGAAGGTTGTCTTCCAGCACGACGAAGTCGCCATTGCCGAGGCGGATCAAATCGGTGCCGCAGATGGCCACGTACACGTTGCGGGGCACCTGGAGGCCTTGCATCTGGCGGCGGAACTGCGGGCAGGAGTAAACCAGTTCGCGAGGCACAACGCCGTCGCGCAGGATGCGGCCATCGTTGTAGATGTCTTTGAGGAAGAGGTTAAGGGCCGTAATGCGCTGGGTCAGGCCCCGCTCTACGCTTTCCCACTCGCGTGCCGTGATGATGCGGGGTAGCAGGTCGTAGGGGAAGATGCGCTCCGTACCTTCGTCCCGGCCATAGACGGTGAAGGTGATGCCCTGGTTCAAAAAGGCGAGGTCAGCAGACTGTTTCCGGCGTTGAATTTCAGCGCGAGGCAGTTCGGACAGGCGGGAAAGAAGCGGCCGGTAGTGCTCGTGGAGCTCACCTTCACGGACGAACATCTCGTCAAAGGCGTGGTCCAGCCTGTAGTTCCGCAGGTTTGCGAACTGTGGCTCCCCGAGGGGAGAGACCCCCTGTGACTGGTTCATGTCTGGCCAGTATAGGGCAGGTTTGCGGCCTGGAACGTGGCCCCATGGGCCGGAGTGCGCTGGCACGGGCGGGAAAGTGCGCGACTTGATAGACTGGGTAGGATACACATTTCTGAACGTTCGCTCAGACTGAGCGCCCCTTGTGGGAAAGACAGGATAAGTTCGCAGTGAGCACCGCCGTCGCCATCGCCACCCAGCCCATTCGCAACATCGCCATCATCGCGCACGTCGACCACGGCAAGACCACGCTGGTTGACGCCATGCTGCGCCAGTCGGGCACGTTTCGCTCCAACGAGACCATGATCGAGCGCGTCATGGATTCGAACGACCTTGAAAAAGAGCGAGGCATCACGATTCTCGCCAAGAACACCGCAATCCATTATCACGACACCAAGATCAACATCGTCGACACGCCCGGCCACGCCGACTTCGGCGGTGAGGTCGAGCGCGCGCTGAAGATGGTGGACGGCGTCGTGCTGCTGGTGGATGCCAGCGAAGGTCCGCTGCCGCAGACGCGGTATGTGCTGTCCAAGGCGCTGGAGGCGAAGCTGACGCCGATCCTGGTGATCAACAAGATCGACCGGCCCGATGCGCGTGCGCAGGAGGTGCTGAACGAGGTGTATGACCTGTTCATCGATCTCGATGCGGATGAGGACATGCTGGAGTTCCCGGTGATCTACACCAACGGCAAGGCCGGGACGGCGACCATGGATCTGGCGCAGCCGGGGACAGATCTGCAGCCGCTGTTTGAGCTGATCCAGAACACGATTCCGGAGGCTCAGGGGGATCCCGAAGGACCGCTGCAGATTCTGGTAACGAACCTCGACTACTCGGAATACCTTGGCCGGCTGGCGATTGCGCGGGTGTTCAACGGCACCTTGCGTACGGGGCAGGAGGTCGCGGTTTCCAAGCGCGACGGTTCGCTGCAGACCGTGAAAATCACGAAGCTGTTCTCGTTCGATGGACTCAAGCGTGTTGAACGCGAGGAAACCAAGCTGGGCGATATCGTAGCCATTGCAGGTGTCCCCGGCATCACCATCGGCGAGTCTTTCACGGACGTTGAGAACCCGCAGCCCCTGCCGCTGATCATCATCGACGAGCCGACGATTGCGATGCAGTTCTCGGTGAATAACTCGCCCTTTGCGGGTCGTGAAGGCTCGTATGTGACCTCGCGCAATATCAAGGAACGGTTGGAGAAGGAGTTGCTGACCAACGTTTCCATTCGCGTGGAAGACACCGGATCACCGGAGACGTTCAAGGTGCTGGGACGTGGCGAACTGCAGCTTTCCGTGCTCATTGAGATGATGCGGCGCGAGAGCTTTGAGTTGATGGTTTCGCGGCCGGAGATTGTGACCAAGCGCGTGGATGGCGCGTTGATGGAGCCCTCTGAGCAGCTAACGATCGACATTCCTGAGGCGTTCGTCGGGACCGTGATTGAGCGGCTTGGACCGCGCAAGGGCGAGATGATGAAGATGTCGAACCATGGTTCCGGGCGCGTGCGGATGGAGTTCAAAATTCCTTCGCGCGGGCTGATCGGGCTACGTAACGAGATGCTGACCGAGACTCGCGGAACGATCGTGATGAACTCGATCGCTTCGGACTACATTCCGTATCAGGGCGAGATTCCGCAGCGGCCCACGGGAGCGCTGATCTCGGACCGTTCGGGTACGACGACGACTTATGCGTTGAATGGGCTGCAGGATCGTGGTGTGCTGTTCGTGCCGGACGGGATCGAGGTCTACGAGGGCATGATTGTGGGCGAGCACTCGCGGGACAATGATCTGGACGTGAACGCGGTCCGTGAGAAGAAGCTGACGAACATGCGTGCGAGCTCGGCGGATGAGGCTTTGCGGCTGGTGCCTTACCGGCAGCAGACGCTGGAGCAGGCGATTGAGTTCATTGCGGATGATGAGTTGGTTGAGGTGACTCCGAAGACGCTGCGGCTGCGCAAGAAGGTACTGCAGTCGAACCGTCGGCCTCGCAAGGGGCAGCCGGTGGAGTAGGGTACCCCTCCCCTGTTTTGTTCAAAGTCTTCGAAACATGGAACTTAGGTCCGGACTTCCCGTCCGGGCCTTTGTTTTTTGCTTTGAAGTGATGTGTTCAGTGTAGGGGAGGGTGGGGTAATGCTGTGCAGGCGCAAAACGCAGATCCCCTGCGGGGATGAACAAAGGGAAAACCCGCGGTTGTAGTTGCCGGGAGCGCTTCTTAGCAGTTCAGTTGGGGAGTGAGGCTTATTTCCAGCTTCTGGGGCCGCCGAAGACTCGCGTGACCTCGCGAATGAAGCCTTGTGTTCCTGCGGGTACGGGAACGCCACCGTTGAGGATGGTCTCGTGGGAGACGTTTTTGCCGTAGAACTCTTCGGTGTCCTTGGTGTTCTTGTGGACTTCGTCGCCGTTGAGGTCGATGCCGGCGAAAAGGCCTTTGCTGCGGGAGTAGGTGAGAAAACCGGCGTTGGCCAGGGCGGTAGTCTCAGCTTTCGAGTCGCGGCCTACGGGACCTGCCGCTACGCCGATGTCTCCGCCTAGCTTGAACTTCTCCTTGAGCAGGTGATCGCCGCTTTCCTTGGTGACGCCGACGAGGACGAGGTCTGTGCCTTGGCCGCCGGCCTGCAGGCCGAAGCTGACGCCGGTCATCTGGATGAACGCGGGGGCGCTCCAGCCTTTCTTGGCGACGTAGCAGGTCGCGAGGCCCTGGCCGTACTCGACACCGCCGATGAAGGCACCCTTTTTGAAGCCGGGGATGACGATGACGCAGTGAGCCTTGTGGGCGATGTCGCGGGAGACGTCCTTGTCGGGGATGTGATTGAGCTGATGCAGAACCTCGGTCGCCGAGTGGATCCGCTGTACTAGCTTCGGGTGATCCTGGGCGTTGGCGGTGATGGCGAGGACCGGTGCGAGGATTGCGGCTGCAGTGAATCGTGCAAATGTCTTCAAAGTTCCTCCGAGAGGTGGTGCGCTTCGATGCGGGTTGCTATCCGTTGGACGTAAGACGAACTCCGCAGAGTGAGGTCGCTTCGAAGCTGCTGAGAAGTCGGTTACCGAATGGCGGCGTCGACCTCGCTGAAGTAGCTTGCTGGTTTGAGGAGTTCGCGGGGTTTGCTGCCGTCTGCGGGGCCAACCAGGCCGTCGCGTTCCATGAGGTCGATGAGGTGGGCGGCGCGGCCGTAGCCGATGCGGAGACGACGCTGGAGGAGCGACGTTGAGGCCTTGCCGAACTCGAAGACGAGGCGGACAGCGTCGTCGAACAAGGCATCGGCTTCTTCGCCTTCGTTGGCGCTGCCGGAGCCGTCAGCTTTCTCGTCCTTAGGGCCTTCGAGGAAGCCTTCGACGTATTCGGCTTCGCCCTGGGCCTTCCAGAAGGCGGTGACTGCGGCGACCTCCTTTTCGGTGACGAACGGGGCATGGATGCGCTGGAGGCGGCTGGTGCCGGGTGGGAGGAAGAGCATGTCGCCGCGGCCGAGGAGCGATTCTGCGCCGTTGGTATCGATGATGGTGCGCGAGTCGATCTTGGTGGCGAGGCGGAAGCTCATGCGGGTGGGCACGTTGGCCTTGATGAGGCCGGTGATGACGTCGACCGAGGGGCGCTGCGTGGCGAGCACGAGGTGGATGCCGACTGCGCGGGCCATCTGGGCGAGGCGGGTGATGGACTCTTCGACGTTGGCGCGGTCGAGCATCATGAGGTCGGCGAGCTCGTCGATGACGATGATGATGTAGGGGAGCGGCTCCTGGTTGACGTCCTCGAAGAGGTATTCGGAGCCGTGGTCGAAGAGCTTGTTGAACTGATCGATGTTGCGGACGTGGTTGGCGGCGAGGAGTTTGAGGCGGCGCTCCATCTCCTTTACGGCGTTTTTGAGGGCGTTGGCGGCGAGTTTGGCCTCGGTGATGATGGGCGTGAAGAGGTGCGGAATGCCCTCGTACATGCCGAGCTCGACGCGCTTGGGGTCGACGAGGATCATGCGGACCTGCTCCGGCGTGGAGCGGAAGAGGACGCTCATGATCATGGCGTTGATGGCGACGGATTTGCCCGAACCGGTGGAGCCGGCGATGAGGACGTGAGGCATGGAGGCGAGGTCGGCGACGACGATGCGGCCGTCGATGTCCTTGCCGAGGGCGATGGGCAGGCGGGATTTGGTGGCGGCGAAGTTTTCGCTTTCGACGACGTCGCGGAGCCAGATGGTTTCGCGTTCGGTGTTGGGGACCTGGATGCCGACGGTGGATTTGCCGGCCATGCGCTCGATAAGGACGGATTCGGCGGCCATGGCGAGGCAGAGGTCGTCGGCGAGGCCGGTGACGCGGGAGTATTTGACGCCGGCGTCGGGGCGGAACTCGTAGGTGGTGACGACGGGGCCGGGGTTGATCTGCTCGACGCGGCCGGCTACGCCGAATTCGGCGCATTTTTCGACGAGCACCTGGGCTTCGGCGCGAAGGACTTCTTCGCGGACGACGGTCTGGCCTTCGGAGGCGTGGAGGAGGGTGGCGGGTGGGAGTTGGTAGCCGCGGATGGATTTTACTGGGGCAAAGCCCTTGAGGGCGTGGGCATCGGCGCGGTTGCCGAAGGCGATGTTCTGGTCCCGGATGTCGGCAAGGGGAGACACGTACGGTGGCGCGGAAGGCGCGCTGGCCGGACGGGGCTGGGCTGCCCGCTCGCGCAGGGGAGGTGCCACGGGTACAGGTGGAACGGGCGGTTCGGGTGCGGGGATAGGGTCCGGGAAGGCCGGGGGTGTGGGGTAAGGGCTCGCTTCGGGGTCGGGGACGGGCGACATGGAGATGCGACGCACGAGTTGAGGGCCGGCCTGTAGCTGGGCCGCGGCTTCGGTCGCTGCTTTTGCTGCCGCGGCTGCTTCGGCCTTTCGGCTGAGGATAGGGGAGATGGCCTGGCGCTCGGGGGAGTTGAGCCAGTCGTCGTCGGTATCCGCGAAGGAGATGCGGGGGGCGGGTTCCGCGGGGGAAGACAAGCTTGTGCCTTCTCCACTCCGGGCTGCACCCTGCGCTCGAGAGGACGCGGTGTCAAAGGGGTGAAGCTCGGTGCTCGAGCGGAGCGGCGTGGCGGCGGCGGCGAGTTGGGCTGCGAAGGGCGCGGCGGCGGCGCTGGCCGCGGCGAGGCCCTCGAGGTGCGGGGCGTCGACGTCGGTGCGGGGCATGGAGTCCCAGAGGGATACCTGCTCGGGCTCAGAATCGTCGATGGGATCTGAGGCGAGTTCGACGAGGGCGTCGCGCTTGCGGCGGAACAGGCGCAGCAGGCCGGAGAGCAGGGAGTGCTTTTCGGCGTAGGCGGCGGCCTCGGTACCGGGCTCGGCGGCGAGGGGCGCCCCCGTGCGGATGGGAGTGTTGATGGCCGCCTTGTCGGTACGTCCGAAGGCGATCGCGGGGCGGCCTCCGCGGAGGAAGGCGAAGTGGCCGCTGAACCAAGAGGGTGCCGTGCCGAGGGCGAAGCTGGTCGTGAGATAGAGGGAGACGGCCATCATCAGGCAGGTGAGGACGGCGGCGCCGGGGGCGTTGAGCAGGTGGACGAGGCTGTCGCCGAGGATACGGCCTTCGACGCCGGGGAGGGGGAGGGCTCCGCGCCAGAGCAGAGCGCCGGGCAGGAGGGCGATGCCGGCCGGGGCGAAGATAAGCCAGAGGACGAGGCCGGCGGTGCGGACCCAACCTGCGCCGACGCGGCGGGAGCGCAGCCAGGAGACGCCGACGAAGCCGAAGACGAGCGGGATGAGGAGGGCGGCGACGCCGAGGAACTGGAGCACGAGATCGGCGAAGTAGGCGCCCGTGAGGCCGGTCCAGTTATGGGTGGGGCGGGCGAGGTTGGCGGTGCCGCCGCCGACGGTGTTGAGCGAGGGATCGGCGGGGTTGTAGCTGACGAGGGAGAGGAGGAGGAGGGCAGCGGCCGCGAGTACGAGCAGGCCGCAAAGTTCGTTGAGGCGGCGACTGCGCGTGGGCGCGTAGTGGAGTCTTTGGGATTTCAAACGGGTGGATGCGCGGAGTCGAGCGCGTCTGGGTTGAACCAGCGGCACGGGAGGACCTCCAACAAACCAGAGCAGGACCATTCTTTCACGTCCGGGAAGGGATGGCGTGACCGAAAAGGGGTAGGTGGGGATGTGGAATCTTTGTGGTGACCCGCGCGGCGGCCTTTTTGGACTGTGGGATGGGTCAGGCGTCGTCGCGAAGCAGGGGCTTGCAGAGGTATTCGGTGGGGATGGATTCTACTGGATCGGAGACCGTGACGCCGGGCTGCCGACGGGCGACGACCCGGATGTAGCCGAGATATCTGCCCCGGTCGGCCTCAAGCGCCGTGATCTCGGGTTCGTTGTGCGGGGCGACGACCCTGTGCCAGTCTAGCCAGACCTGCCAGCCGTCGGGCATGGTTTCGGCAAGGGTGGTGGCGAGGATCCCGGTGCGATCCCAATGGCGGCGCCACCAGCTTGCGGAATGGAGAGCCCAGAGGTCGGGCGTCCACCAAGCTCGAAGGTGCTCCGGGACGGTGCCCTCGACTTCGCGGGTCAGGCCCGCGCCGGCGATGGCGAGAGTGCCGCTGGGCTTGAGGAAGCGGGCCAGGTAATTCAGGTAGAGGTCGTCGGTACCGTAGAAGGGGAAGGAGTCAAGGGACAGGATGGCGTCGAAGAACTCCGTCGCGAAGGGCAAGGCTCGTGCGTCGGCATGGATGGGGAAGACGCCGTCGGCGACGCCGGCGTCACCGATGCGGCGCTGGTTTTCGCTGGCGCTGAACCAGAGGTCTGTTGCCCAGACCTCAACGCCGAACTCGTGGCGGAGGAAGATGGAGGAGACGGCCCGTCCGCAGCCGAGATCCAGGACCCGCATCCCCGGGCGCAGGTCCAGGGCGGAGGTGAGCCACTCGGCCATCCAGAGTGGATTCGCCGCACCGCTGACACTGGCCAGCAGCCACTCCTGGTTGTACCGGGCTGAGCGGGGGAAGCGTGAACCAAAGGGCAGCGCAGTTCCGGTCATGGAGTCTCCTGGCATTTTGGCGAGGTTAGTTTCGCTCAACTGAACTTGTGCGGCGAGTGATTCTTTTTGAATGAAAGAGCGCTTCCATGCAAATCCCAGGAGGGAGGCGCAGTTCCAGCAAAAAAAGGGGCGCTGAGAAAAAAAGGGGCGCTGAGATATGTCGGGGTCAGGCAAACGTCCGCAAGGAGGCCGCATCCGTATGGGAGAACGCTGACGACGACAAGACGACAGCAGGGTTGCGGTGACGGGGGCGGGGGATTTTCGCGATTTCTCTCCCTTGCGGTCGGCGGAGGAGAATCGCAGTCAGCCGGCTGACCCCGCGCACCGCAGTATTTTCTGGGGAGAGAGAACGATGGCGAACGAATTGGATGGATCGGAACGGAACAAGGAGACGGAGAAGGTTCTTCTTGAGGTAGTCAAGGTGCTGCATGACGGACAGAAGGGGTTTGCCGACATCGGCGAGCACCTGAAGGACGAGACGCTGAAGCGGTACTTCCTGGCGGAGAGCCTGAAGCGGGCGAACTTCCGTGCGGAGTTAGAGAACGAACTGCATCGCGCGGGTATGGCCGATGTGAAGGAAGAAGGCACCGTCGCGGGAGCAGTTCACCGGGTCTGGGGTGATCTGAAGGCGCATCTCGGTGCGGGCAGCGATCATCAACTGCTCGCGACCTCGGAGCAGGGTGAGGATGTGGCGAAGGACGCCTATAAGAAGGCTTTGGAACATAACTTGCCGCTGCCGGTGCGGGAGCTTTTGACCTCGCAGCAGGCGCATGTGCAGACCTCGCATGACTATGTGCGGAATCACCGGGATGCTTTGGCTGGTAAGTAAGAGCGGTTTGTAGGTTCTGTTGTAGGTGAAGAGGCGGCTTTGGCCGCCTCTTCTGTTTGCGGTGGATGAGGTTTGGCGATGCGCGTTGGGCGGGTGGTGATGGGCGCGCTGTACCTGGTGGCGGGTGCGGGGCACTTCATTCTTACGCGGGTCTATGTGGGGATCATGCCGGATTATCTGCCGGCCCACCGCGAACTGGTGCTGCTCTCCGGGGCGGCGGAGATGGCGGGTGGTTTGGGCGTGCTGCTGCCGTGGACGCGGCGCGCGGCGGCCTGGGGAATCATTGCGCTGCTGGTGGCGGTGATGCCCGCGAATGTGTGGATGGTGCAGCATCCGGAGCGTTGGCCGGGGATTCCGCTGTGGGCGTTGTGGGTGAGGTTGCCGCTGCAGGGGGTGCTGGTTTGGTGGGCGTGGCGGTACACGCGGCCGGACGCAGGGTAGGGTAAGCGCTCTCCAGAAACTCAAACGGCACCGACCCGTAAAGGTGGTCGATGCCGGTCGAACGCTCTTGCCTCGTTACGGGGTGGGTGGGGCGGGATCCTTGGTGTTGGTCACCCGGTTCCAACCCGGGGGAATCGGCGCGGAGATCGTGCCCGTGGTGTTGGAGGTGTCGCAGCTGAAGGTGGTCAGCACCTGCGCTCCAACGAGACTGTCACTGGTGTCGGTCGGGGTGACGACCATGGTGACAAGCTGACCGCCCGAGAGCAGCGTCGCGGCATTGCCGGCAGAGGTGCATTGCTGCGTGGCACCACCGGTGCCTCCGCTGATCTGGCAGGAAACCGGCGTGGTCGTGGGAGTGAACTGCGGGCCTGCCGTCCCGACGATCACGTCATTGAACGGATCGGCCGTGGCCAGGGAGATGGTTGCGCCATAGCTCGCACTTTGAACGCCCAGGACATAGGCGTTCAGGTTATAGGCAGTGCAGTTTGCGGGAACAGTGAGAAACGCGAAGGCGGTGTTGGTTGCAAGCTGCGGGGCCAGGGCGATCGCCTGACCGCTGCCGCTGGGCGGTGCGACGGTAGGCATCGGCACATACACGCTGGTGGACCCCGTGCCACCGGAGGTACAGCCAGCAGGGCCTGTGCAGTTCTTCACTCGGTTCCAGCCGCCACCTGGATTCAGGACGTTCAGTTCGAGGGGCATGGTGAAGCTGGCGCTCCAGAGCTGTCCGCCGGCTGGTCCGGCTGGTCCAGCCACCCCTGCAGCTCCCGTGGGTCCCTGCGGCCCGGCAACTCCAGGTGCCCCCGGAGTTCCCGCAGGTCCGGGAGCCCCTGGCAGGCCAGGCGCGCCCTGTGGCCCTTGCGGCCCTGCGGCTCCGGTGATGCCCTGGGTTCCGAGAGTCACCTCGAAGATGGCTGGCAAGTGAGTGCTGTTGTTCACGACAGTGAGCAGGTAAGAGCCGGGGGCGATGCCGCTCGGCAGTTGCGCCGTGATCGCAGAGGCGGTGGCTGTGGCCACCCTCAGACTCGTGGAACCGAGTGTGACCGCTGGCAGGGCGCTACCGAAACTTGTGCCGTTGATGACGATCTGGGTAGCGGCGGCGTTTTCCGACACGCTGGTGACAATGGGAAAGAAGCCCTGAGCGGACGCGGCAACCGGCACCAGCGCTGCTGTAAGAAGGAACGCAACTTGGCGAAGCATGGGGACTCCTGAAGAACGGGGCTTGGGGTGCGAGCGCGCTTCAGGGTCCCGGACGAAGGACCTGCAAGCAGAAGACTGCGTCGCTGAAAGGTAGGTTTGGCTGGAAGTGCGCAGCCAGCCTACTACAGCACCCGCAATCTTCTCCGAATTCTTTAGGAATTACCCATTCATGTCACTTCAGCAGCCGAGCGCGTTGTCCTAGAGACCCTGGCCGTAGTGCAGGTAGAAGACGACGGCGCTGGCGAGGATGCAGTAAATGCCGAAGAGCCACCAGCGGCCGCTTTCGAGCCAGGAGCTTAGCCAGCGAAGGGCGAGAAGGCCGGCGAAGAAGCTGAGGACCATGCCAATCAGCGAGGTGGCGATGCTGGAGTGGAGGTCGATGGGTGTGCCCGTGGCGGCGGCTTCGTGTGTGGCTTTCAGGAGGCGGAGGGCTTCGCGGGCGATGACGGCGGGGGTGAGGATGACTGCCAGGGCGAAGCTGAAGCGCTCGGCGCGTTCGCGGTTGGCGCCGGTGAGCAGGCCGGTGGAGATGGTGGAGCCGGAGCGGGAGAAGCCGCGGAAGGGGAGCGCAAGACCCTGGACGGCGCCCATCCAGCCGGCCTGGCCGAAGGTGACGTTGTCGCCGGAGCGGGAGGCGGCGCGCTCGTAGGCGCTGCGGGTGACGACTTCTTCGCGGTTGCGCTCTTTCAGGCCCGAGTAGAGGATCAGCAGGCCGGCGGCGAGCAGGGCGGGGGCGACGAAGTCGAGGCGGCTGAAGAGCATCTCGATTTCGGCGTGCGGGACGCCTTTGAAGACGGTCTTTTCGATGAGCTTCTGGATGGGGTAGCCGATGACGCCGGTGAGGACCGTGGCCCAGATCGCGCGGATGAGGAAGCGCTTGAAGGCGTCGGCGGTGGAGAAGTAGGCGCGCTTCCATTGATTCCAGAAGTAGACGATGACGGCGAACATGGTGCCGGTGTGCAGCATGACGAGCACGAGCGTCATGACCGGATCGGAGGGGTCAAGATGCATGAGTTTTTCGGCGACGACGACGTGGGCGGAGCTGGAGACGGGCAATAGCTCGGCGAGGCCCTGGATGATGGCCAGGATGAGAATTTTGAGTAGCGGCATGCTCGCTTGATTTTAGCTGGGCCAGGTGACGGGAGGATGTCTAAAGCTGACGCAAAGGGCCGAAGTTGCGTGAAGGAATGGATGGTATCTGTGCAGGCCGTGACTGTAGACGCGGGGTCCGCGGGGTGAGTGCAGTGTGGTTGTTGGCCCGGGAACGGATGCTAGAGTCGAGTCAACTTATGCGATCTGTTCTTGTTTTGCGAGCGTGCCTTGGCGTGCTGTTTGGCGGCTTATTTTGTTTCGGGAGTGTGGCGCAGGGTCCAGGGGCGGCGGCTCAGCGGAAAACCCAGGTTCCAGAGGCGGGACCTGGGGCACCCGCTTCTGGTGGTGGGGAGACGACGGCGGCTATGGACGCTGATCTGATGGAGGCGAGTGTTCCGCACCTCGAGGCGATGTATCGGGCGCACCGGTACACGGCGACGCAGGTAGTGCAGTGGTACCTGGCGCGGATTGGACGGTACAACGGCGTGTATGGCGCGCTGGAGAAGGTGGATGCGCAGGGGGCGCTGGCGACGGCGGCGCGCGAGGACGCCGAGGCTGCTGCGGCGGGTGACGCGTTTCGTCCTGGGCCGTTATGGGGCGTGCCGATGGTGATCAAGGAGAACACGAGCGTTGCGGGCCTGGTGACGAGCGATGGATGGAAGGGCTACACGTTGCCGCGGCACGAGTTGGTGGCTCCGCGCGATGCGACGATTGTGCGCAAGCTGCGGGCGGCGGGTGCCGTAATTCTGGGGAAGACGAATATGCCGGACTTTGCCGCGAGCGATACAAATCGCAGCACGGCGTTTGGGCGCACAGGGAATGCGTATGACGTGCGGTTCAGCCCGGGTGGGTCGTCGGGTGGCACGGTGACGGCCGTGACGTCGAATATGGCGATGCTGGGCAACGGAACGGATACGGGGAACTCGATCCGGATGCCTGCCGCTACGAGCGCGGTGGTGGGGGTGTTTCCTACGCGCGGGCTGGTGAGTATTGCCGGGATCGCGCCGCTGGATTGGCTGCTGGACAATACGGGGCCGATTGCGCGGGATGTGACGACAGCGACCATCGCGCTGGATGTCATGAAGGGTGAGGATCCTCTCGACCCGGAGACGGTAGGGTCGGGCGCGAAGGCCCAGGCCGGGCCTTATACGGGTTATCTGAAGGCGGATTCGCTGAAGGGCAAGCGGTTTGGGGTGCCTGCGTTCGTCCTTCACGGAGCGGGGATTCCGTTTCAGGGCATTCCGGCCGCTGAGAGCGAAACCCAGGCTGCGGCGGACCGGAAGTCGTCCCAGGAGCCGCTGCGGCCGGAGACGAGAGCGGCCTTCATGAAGGCGGTTGAGGCGCTGCGGGCGGCTGGAGCGACCGTGGTGTTCGATGACGCCATCCTGCCGGACCGCTTTGCGGTCGCGGCGTCGCGGATCGGGACCTTTCCGTATGTGCGCGAGGGCACGGAGAAGTTCCTGGCCGGGTTTGGACCCGCGGGGTATCACTCGGCCGCAGAGTATGAGAAGGCGGTGGGTTCGCGGTTACCGGGGACGATCGTTGGTGGCGTAGGGGCATTTCCGCTGGAGCCCCGGCGGAATGTGCCGCAGGTGAAGTTTGAAGGCGATCCGCAGGCAGAAGCGGATGTTCTGGCTCCGAAGCGGCAGTGCCTGGCGGAGTACCAGGCGACGTTGGAGCGGCTGCATCTGGATGGCTACGTATACCCCGCGACGCAGATGCCGCCGATGGATGAGACGATGCCGCAGAACGGAGAATTGAGCAGCGGACCGCACAGCGCGACAGGATGGGTGAACATGCTGGGCGTGCCCGCAGTGGTGGTGCCGGCGGGCTTCTACCCAAACGGGATTCCGTTTGGCCTGGAGATCAGCGCGCGGCGCTGGAGGGATGGGGATCTGCTGGGTTGGGCGTATGGGTTTGAGCAGGCAACACATCTGCGGCGACCGCCGGTGTTGGTGGAGAAAGGCCTGGTCGCGGTCGTGCCGGGTCAATAAGCGCTTGAGCTGAACGCCTTACCCAGGGTGGAGTACTCGCGAACGAGGTGTCGTGCAGCAAAAAGCCCACCTGCTCAGGTGGGCTCTGCTTTTGCGAAAAAGATTGGAGCACCGGGTGGGGATCGAACCCACGAATACTGGTTTTGCAGACCAGCGCGTTAGCCACTTCGCCACCGGTGCTCGAGGAATGCTCAGTTCTTAGTGGTCAGTCCACGTGTTCTTCGCTGACCACATGGAGCCTGAGCGCTCTACTGTGGTTGCGCTGTGGTGCGCAGGTAGGGCTTCACGGTCTTGTAGCCGGGGAAGATCTTGTCGGCTTCTTCGTTTGAGACCGCGCCGGTGATGATGACGTCGTCGCCCTGCTTCCAGTTGGCGGGGGTGGCGACCTTGTGCTTCGCCGTGAGCTGCATGCTGTCGAGGACGCGGAGGACCTCGTCGAAGTTGCGGCCCGTGGTCATCGGGTAGGCGAGGTGAAGCTTGATTTTTTTGTCCGGGCCGACGACGAAGACGGTGCGGACCGGAGCGTTGTGGGCTGCGGTGCGGCCCCTTCTACGTCGCCGGCGTCGCCGGGGAGCATGTCATAGAGCTTGGCGATCTTGAGCTCGGGGTCGCCGATCATGGGGTAGCGAACGGGCGTGCCGCCTACGTCCTCGATGTCCTTGGCCCACTTGGCGTGGCTCTCGACGGGGTCGAGGGAGAGGCCGATGACCTTGGCGCCGCGCTTCGCGAACTCGGATTCGAGGCTGGCCATGGCGCCGAGTTCGGTGGTGCAGACGGGGGTGAAGTCCTTGGGGTGCGAGAAGAGCACGGCCCAGTTGTCGCCGATCCACTCGTGGAAGTGAATGGTGCCTTGCGTGGTTTCTGCGGTGAAGTCTGGAGCGAGATCATTGATGCGAACTGACATCAGGTGCCTTTCCTGTTGTGGAGCCTGCTGGCTCCAAGCTGTGGGCCGTGTGCCCTGGCCTGCGATCTATTTGATTCGTGTCGGGACTCATCGATCCGTCCGGGCCCCAAAATGCGAAACCCACCCGGCTTGGCCTGGGTGGGTCTGGATTCGCGTCCGACGTTGTTGGCGTCTTGCTTCGCTTATCCGCTCACCCCTGCCGGGCCGCAGCAACAGCAACCACAGCAGCAGAGGGTCGGAATGGAGGGAGCGAAGGGCATGGTCGGAGAATTTGCACCGCCGGGCAGGTTGGCCCGTTGCGGTGAAACCTAAGGTACGGAAGTGAGGCGGAGGTGTCAATAGCGGGGCAGCGCTTCGGGTCAGCACTGCGGGTTGGCGCTTCGGGTCCGCGGGTTATGTGGCGGGTGCGAGTCTTCTCGGGAAGATTACGGAAGTCGTCGGCGCAGAACAATCGCTAACGCGGAGCGCTATCGCAAAACGCAACCCGAAGGGCTGCCCCGCAGTGCTAACGCGAAGCGCTACACGAAATGCTGACCCGCAGCGCTGACCACAACGCTAGACTGCGGGCATGAGTCGAGCCCTGGAGTACAGCGTGCTGGATGTGTTTGCGGAGCAGCCCCTGGAGGGCAACCCACTGTGTGTGTTTCACGATGGACGTGGGCTGAGCGATGCCGAGATGCAGGCGTTGGCTCGGGAGACGAACCTGTCGGAGACGACGTTTGTTCTGCCGGCGGACGACCCTGAGGAAGACCGTCGCGAGGGGGTGCGGGTGCGCATCTTCACGACGCAGGAGGAGCTGCCGTTTGCGGGCCACCCGACCCTCGGCACGGCGAGTTGGCTGCGGTTGCACCACGGCCCCGTGCGCGGCGCGGAAACGGTAACCCTGCGGCTAAAGGTTGGGCCGATCCCGGTGCGGTTCCCCGGGGGCGGTGGGGCGGAGCAGGGCGTCTACGGCTCCATGAGGCAGAACGACCCGGAGTTTCGGGCGGAGTTCGATCCTGCCGAGGTGGCGGGGGTGCTGGGTGTGCCCACCGAGGATCTGCTGCCGGGGTACCTGCCCCAGGCAGTGTCGACGGGCAATGCGTTTTGCGTGGTTGCCCTGCGTTCGGTGGAGGCTCTGGGGCGGTTGAGCATACCGCAGCGCGAGGCGGTGCCGTGGCTGCGCGCGAGGGGCATCCGCTGGTTCTACTGCATTGCGCTGGATGAGGCGACCGCGGTGTGGCGCGCGCGGATGCAGTGGGAGAGCGGAGAGGATCCGGCGACAGGATCAGCGGCGGGGCCCTGCATTGCGTGGCTGGTGCGTGCGGGGCTCGTGAAGTCTGCTGAACCCACGACCCTGCTGCAAGGTGCCGAGATGCTACGGCCAAGCTGGCTGACGGTGCAAGCGACGGCGGATGGAGGGGTGATTCGCGACGTGTTTGTCGCTGGACGCACCATCCCCGTGGCATCCGGACGGTTTCTCCTCCCCGGCTGACGGGTTTATGCACAGTGCGCGGAACCTGAATCGTCAATAGCGACGGCGGTTCTGGGGCTTCCGGTGGATTGGGAGGTAAACAATACGTGAATCTTCGCCTCTTGTTCGCGGGTTGCCGGGATTGGTTCCGGTCCGTATGCTCAGGCAATCGCACCTCGACGTAACACTTTCGTGGGCTGCGATATCACTTTCGGTTCATCTCTGAATTCAACGGTTTCCGCGGTGTTCTGACCGCGAAGACCCCGTTGCGCCCTGCACAGAGCTGCGGCAGCGGGTGATCCTTCTCAGCGCCGGTTTTGACGATCCGGTGCCACTGCATCCTTGCGCTTTGCGGAGCCCTTTCCGGAGCTCTCGCGGCGCACAAAGACAAGTTGGCGAGGCTCTCGTGTCCCCTGGACGCGGTCGCCGCCGTCCGTCCAAGTAACGCCGTGCGGCTCCGTGTGAGCTCGCACGTCCAGCGCGCCGGAGGTCTGTCCGGCAGGAGAGAGTACGACTGATGCGTCCACGTAAGACCATTCTTTGTGTTGAAGATAATGAGCAGGTTTTGTCCGTACGGAAGTTCATGCTGGAGACCCGGGGCTACCGGGTGGTTGCCATCACCAGTGCGCATGCGGCGCTGGAGTTTCTTGAAACCGCGATGCCGGGCTCCGTGGATCTTCTGCTTGCCGATCTCTTGCTGCCGGGGATGGATGGAAACGAGTTGATCCGGCGGGCAAAGCGGATGCATCCCTGCCTGCCGACGCTGCTGGTTTCCGGCATGGTGTCGAACTTCGACCGTGCAGGCGCGGCGGATGCATTTTTGCCGAAGGGCGCGTGCAGTGCGGCGGAGATGCTGGACCGGATTCGCGTGCTGGTGACGCGGAAGCGTGGACCGAAGAAGCAGGTGCCGGTTGAGGTTGGGGTAGCGGTCGCGGTTTAAGTGAGAGTGAAGAGCGAAGAGCGAAGAGTGAAGATTGGGGAAGAGAACGGCTCTTCACTTCTCACTCTTTAATTTCTCTAGGCTTCCACCAGGCCGTAGCGGCGTTGCCACTGGTGTTTGAGGCGGGTCCAGACGGCCTGGCGTTCTTCCGCGGTGAGGTTCGGGTCGGGGTGTTCTACGAAGCGGGCGGCTTCCCGTTTGGCGAGTTCGAGGAGTTTGCGGTCGCGGGTGAGGTTGGCGACGCGGAACTCGGGCAGGCCGGCCTGGCGGGTGCCGAAGAACTCGCCGGGGCCGCGTTGGGCGAGGTCGAATTCGGCGAGCTCGAAGCCGTCCTGGGTGCGAACCATGGCGTCGAGGCGGGCTTCGGCTTCCGGGGTGATCTTTTCTCCGGTGAGGAGCACGCAGAAGCTTTTGGCGGCGCCGCGGCCTACGCGGCCGCGGAGTTGATGGAGCTGGGCGAGGCCGAAGCGTTCGGCGTGTTCGATGACCATGACGGAGGCGTTGGGGACGTCGACGCCGACTTCGATGACGGTGGTGGCGACGAGGACGTCGATCTCGCCGCGCTTGAAGCGGGCCATGGTGACCTCCTTGTCGTCGGCGGACATGCGGCCGTGGAGCAGGCCGAGTCTCAGGCCGGCGAGGGGGCCGGCGGTGAGTTCGTCGAAAGCTTCGGTGGCGGAGCGGAGTTTGGTGCGTTGTGGGTTGCGACGGGTTGGCGTTCGGTTGAGGTTCGTTGCGTCGGATCGCTGGGCAACCGCCTTCTTGCGTGTCGAGCTTCTTTTTGCTCATTGCGCAGGGCAGCGGAGGAGTCCCCTGTTTGCTTGTGCTGGGCGAAGAGCTTGGGTGAGCTGTCGTCCGACTTCGGTTTAGCTGAGCGGGTTGGCGCTCCGGAAACCCGGGGCCCGGGGCCCGGGGCACCCAGTTTGTTGGTAATGTCCGTTGATCGGCTGGCTTGCTGGTCCGCTGACTCGCTGGGGTCGTGGGCGAAGTCGAGGTCGGGCTGGTCGTCGTTTTCGCCTTCGATGATGGGGTAGACGATGTAGGCCTGGCGGCCGGCGGCGACTTGTTTGCGGACGAAGGTCCAGACCTCGGCGGCGCGGTCGTGCGGGCATGCGGCGGGTGATGATGGGGGTGCGGCCGGGCGGGAGTTCGTCGAGGACGCTGGCCTCGAGGTCGCCGTACATGGTGAGCGCGAGGGTGCGGGGGATGGGCGTGGCGGTCATGACGAGGACGTCGGGCTCGGTGGCGACGCCGTCGGGGCCGGGCTTGCGCATGAGCTTGAAGCGCTGCTGGACGCCGAAGCGGTGCTGCTCGTCGACGATGACGAGGCCGAGGTTGTCGAAGTCGACCTTTTCTTCGACGAGCGCGTGGGTGCCGATGGCGAGGTCGGTTTCGCCGCGGAAGATGCGGCCGCGGGCTTCGCGCTTGCTGGCGGGCGTCGAGCGAGCCGGTGAGCAGGGTGACGCGGTAGGGGCGTTTGCGGGTGGGCGAGGTGGCTTCGCTGAGGAGCTTGCGGGCGGAGAGGAAGTGCTGGGTGGCGAGGATCTCGGTGGGGGCCATCATGGCGACCTGGAAGCCGTTTTCGATGGCGACGAGGGCGGCCTGGAGGGCGACGATGGTCTTGCCGGAGCCGACGTCGCCCTGCAGGAGGCGGCGCATGGGGCGAGGTTCGCGCATGTCGGCGACGATTTCGCCGAGAACGCGCTTTTGGGCGTTGGTGGGCTTGAAGGGGAGCACCTGCTTGAGGGCGGCGCGGACGTTTTCGCCGGTGGCGAAGGCGGTGCCCTGGCGCTCGCGGAGCTTCTTGCGTTTGAGTTCGAGGCCGAGTTCGAGGTACCAGAGCTCTTCGAAGATGAGGCGGCGGTGGGCGGCGGTGCGGGCTTCCTGGAGCTCGCTGACGGGTGTGTCGGCGGGCGGGAAGTGGAGGTCGCGGAGGGCCTGCATGCGGGTGGGCAGTTGGAGGCGTTCGATGAGGGTGCGGGGGAGGGTTTCCTGGATAGCATCTGGGGCGGTGACGCCGGCTTCTTCGAGTTCGCGGAAGAGGTTCCAGAGGACGCGGCGGAGCCAGCGGGAGCCGAGTTTGGCGCCCCAGGCGGTGGTGCCGCCGAGGGTGGGGTAGACGGGGACGATGCGGCCCATTTCGAGGGTGGTGAACTCGGCGTCGTCGCCGGTGGCCGTGGCCGGGTCGGGGAGGATCTCGAAGGTGGGCTGGATCATCTTCCACTTCGTTGCGCCGGGGATGCGCCGGGCGCGGTGCCGCTGCGGGAGCCTTCGAGCTTGCCGTAGAGGGCGACCTGCTGGCCGGGTTTGAAGCGGTCGCGGAGGTAGGTGCCGTTGAACCAGAGGCACTTGATGGTTTCGAGGATGGGCGGCGGGGTGAGGCTGAGTGGCGACGCCGCAGGCTGCACCACCGCAGATCTCTCGGCTCCGCTGCGCTCCCGTAAAGATGAAGAAGTTGAAGCAAGGGAGGGGGTCGCCGCGCCGGAAACCCAGGTCTCAGAAGCGAAACCTGGGGCACCCGTGTTCGTGGTGAGGTCAGGGGGGGCGGCGGGGCGGATGCCGACCGTCATTTCGAAGATGGGTTTGGAGCGGGTGCGGAGGAGGACTGCACCGCGGACTTCGCCGGTGACCGAGGCCATGTCGCCGGGCTGGTAGTCGGAGAGGGGCTTGGGGTGGGCGCGGTCTTCGTAGCGGAAGGGAAGGTGGTAGAGGAGGTCTTCGACGGTCTCGACGCCGCGCTCGGCGAGGGGGGCGGCGATGCGTTCTCCGACGCGTTTGAGGAATTTGACCGGGGTGTCGAGCGTGAGGACCACAGGCTTCATGCTAACGGGGTTCGCTGGCTGTGCCGGATCTGCCAAGCCCACCTCAGCGGCTGAAGCCGCATGTTGGGGAGGGGGTTTGCGGCACGGCTGAAGCCGTGCCCCTTCCTGTCTGGGTACTCCCGGAGCCCGTGCCCCTTCCTGTCTGGGTACTCCCGGACAGCCGTGCCCCTTCCTGTCTGGGTACTCCCGGAGGCCGTGCCCCTTCCTGTCTGGGTACTCCCGGACAGCTGGGAGCTGGGCAGAGTGGAATAATGAGCTCGGTGACCGATCTCGGTTGCGGTCAAGTGTGGTTGCGGCCAGGTGTGGTTGCGGTCAGGTGTGATGGATACGTTTCTGGGCCGGTTCAAGAATCCGTTGGTATTGCTGGCGGTGGTGCTGGTCCAGACGCTTTGGCTGGCGACGCAGGTGCAGCATCCGTTGCGGCCGGGGCTGGGCTTCTCGGGCGGCGAAGACGGTCACAAGGTGACCCTTCTGCGGCAGTGGGCGATGTTTGCCGCGGGGCCGGTGGAGCGGGCGGCGCATGGGACGAGCCTGGGCGTGCGACGGGTGTGGACGGACTACGTGGATATGCGGGGGGCTCGGGCGCAGAACCTGGCGTTGAAGAGCGAAGTGGCGCGGCTGCGGCTGGAACAGGCGGCCTTTGCGCAGGATGCGGCCGAGGGGCGGCGGTTGGGGGCGCTGCTGCAGTTCAAGCAGCATTATGTGACGCAGACGGTGGCGGCGCAGGTGATTGGGACGTCGGGGTCGGACCGGTCGCATGTGTTGTGGATTGATAAGGGGTCAGCCGACGGGTTGAAATCGGAGCAGGCGGTGATTACGCCGGACGGTGTGGTGGGCAAGCTGCGCGACGTGATGCCGCATACGGCGCAGTTGCTGCTGATCAATGATCCGAACTCAGGGGCCGGGGTGATTTTGCAGTCGACGCGGATGCGCGGCATTATTCGCGGGACGGCAGCAGGTGAGGTGGAGATCAATAACCTGACCGCGGATGAGCGGATCAAGGCGGGCGAGCAGGTGATTACGTCGGGTGGGGACCAGGTGTTTCCGCGCGGGTTGCCGGTGGGCACGATCGCGTGGGTTGAGCCGGATTTGAAGCATCAACCGTACACGCTGATTCATCTGAAGCCGGCGGCGAACCTGCGGCAGTTGGAAGAGGTGCTGGTGATTACCGGGACCGATGCGACGCTGCCCGCGGCGGCGCAGAGCGATGCGGCGGTGGCCCAGGCGGCTGCCGCGGAGAATCAGCGGGCCGCGGATTTGGTGGCAGCTCGGCTGCCGAGTTTGCATGATAGTGGGGTGGACGGGGCCGATGGCGCGCAGGCGGGTACCGGGGGTGTTGCGGACAAGGCAGCTGCGGCGGCTGGGGAGACTTCGGGGCCTGTGCCGGGCGTTCCGAATTCGGGGATGCCGAAGGTGAAGGCGCCGGTGCATGCGGACCGCTTTTCGCCGGGGGCTACGCCGAGGGCGGAGGAACTGACGCCAGGCGGGCCGAAGCAGTAGGGGTGGCTCTGCGAGGTTGCTGGCGGGCAGGCGGGCGGATGAGCATAAAGCTTCCTCCGTCAGGAACGAAGGGATCTATGCTTAGGAACACTGGAGGGCGCGTGTCACAGTTCGATCGTATTACCCAGGATCCGCAGGTGATGGGGGGTAAAGCGTGTGTGCGTGGGATGCGGGTGACTGCCAGCATGCTGGTCAACCAGTTTGCCGCCGGGCACACCGTGGAGGAGGTCCTGGCGGACTTTCCCTATCTCGAGCGTGAGGACATCTTGCAGGCATTACGGTATGCCGCTTGGCGAGCGGAGGAACGCGAGGTCTTCCTGGCTTCCGCATGATGGTTCTGGTGGATATGAATCTCTCGCCGCGGTGGATTCCATTCTTAGTGTCGGCAGATTTCGAGGCGGTGCACTGGTCCACCCTCGGTGCGGCAAACGCTCCTGATCGGGCAATCATGGCGTACGCGAAGGAGAACGGGCAGGTGGTCCTGACCCACGATCTGGACTTCAGTGCCATTCTGGCGGTCACCGGTGGGGACAAGCCGAGCGTGGCGCAGATTCGTGCCGAGGACGTGACCCCGGAAGCCATTGGTCCCGTTGTCATTGCCGCTCTGCGGCAGATGGAAGCGGAGCTCACGCAAGGAGCCCTTGTGACGATTGAGGCACAACGTTCCCGGCTCCGCCTGCTGCCGTTACGCTCAACACGTTGAGCTTCGGTATGCTCAGAGGCGACGCCTCTGATGCCTGAGCATAGTTACACCTCGCGGCGCGAGCTTGAGCAATACCATTTCCATCCGCTGGTGACGGTGCTGGCGCCGCTGCTGTGCGTGTTGCTGGGCGCGATGTTGCCGCGGGTCTGGCCGAAGCTGGATGTGCTGGATCTTCCGCTGATTGCCACTGTCTTCTTCGCTGTTTCTCGGCGCAGCCCTGTGGCGGGGACGCTGACGGGGACCGCGATTGGGCTGTTGCAGGATGCGTTTACGGATCTGCCGTTTGGCGTGAACGGCATTGCCAAGGCGGTGATTGGGTACCTTGGGGCGAGTCTGGGCTTCGCGATCGATGTTGAAAACATCCTGAACCGCTTGCTGATGAACTTTGTGGCCAGCCTGCTGCAGAGCGCGATCCTGTACCTGATTACGCGGCGGCTGCTGGGCGATGTGACGGTTGGGTTGCGGCCGTTGTATGAGTTGATCCGTGCCGGGGTGAATACGGCGGTGGCGATTCCGGTGTTTCTGATGCTGGATCGGTTTAAGGTGCTCGAGGAGTAGCGGGTGAGTTGACGGGGTGTCAGTCGGCGAGCTTTTTATCAGCATTCCGGTCAGTGAGGTTCCCGATTGCGACGTGCGGCGGTTTGGTTTGGGATGTTCCTGGCGCTGCCGGCCGGCTCTGGTTCGGGCGCCTGGGCGCAGAGCCCGGATGCCGCTGTGGTGCACTGGACGCGGCAGTACACGCAGGGTGAGACGTTGCGGTATCGCATGAAAGCGAACAACCGCGGCTGGCAGTACCAGGTCACCGCAAGGAATGTGGTGAAGCAGGATGCTGCTGGCGCATTTTATGAAGAGATAGGTTGGTCAGACTTTGGGTCGAATGCGTCGATGACTCTGTCGCCGGAGAGTCTGGCATTTCGGCAGAAGGTCTCGTTGGAGCCCTCGGGCAAGTATCTGTCGGTTCCGGATCTCAGCCACGTGCAACCAGCGTTGCTGGGGCCGATCACGGATCTTTTGACGTTCTACAGCGACCTGTTCCTGGCAACAAAGCACTCGCCTATGCGAGTGGGTCAGACGGTGCGCGTCCCGCATGGAACGCCCAATTCATGGGCGGATGGTCAGCATGTGGTGCTGGGCGAGGATTCGATTGACTTTGTACTGACCGCGGAGTCTGTGGATAGAGCGGCGCATACGCAGACGCTGGTCGCGCAGCATGTGCCCCCGGCGCGGCCGCAGGTGCGGCTGCAGGCCGAGTGGATGAAGACGCCCGTTGCGGAGGCGCCGAACAACTGGGTAAGCGTGACGCATGAGGGCGGCATTTACAAGGCCGAGGTGGGGCAGGAGACGTTCACGGCTCGCATCGTGGTGGACAGCCGTGACGGCAAGATCATCTCCGTGCACATGGACAACCCGGTAATCGCGGTGAGCCGGGAGTGCATGGACGAGGCGCTGACACAGTGCGGGGCAGCGGCGCCGGATACGATTCGGCGAGTGGTCGACCTCGAACTCATGCCCTCGACGTCCAAGGAAACAGCGGCAGTAGACTGAAGTAACGGCCCACTATGTCTCCAGAGACGACGAGTTTAGAACGTAAGGAGAAGGTGTCCCCGGCGAAGCTGGCGGCGCTGCAGTATGCCGTGGCGCTGGTCCTGCTGGTGCTGGGCATCGGGCTATGGCGGTTGCAGGTGCTGGGCGCGGCGGAGTACCGGGTGCTGGCCGAGCAGAACCGGGTGCGCAAGGTGCCGGTGCTGGCGGCGCGGGGGCGCATTCTGGATCGTGAAGGACGGGTGATTGTTGATAATTACCCGTCGGTGACGTGCTATCTGCTGCGGGAGCAGATGACGGCGGTGGAGCAGGACTTGCCCTTGATTGCGCAGGGGCTGCACATGGAGCCGGAGCAGATTCGGGCGATCCTCAAGCACTTCGAGTTTGCGCCGAAGTATCAACCCATTCCGTTGAAACAGGACATCACGCCGGATGAGCAGGCATTTCTGGCCGCGCATCGTGATGATTTTCCGGAGCTGGACACGCTGGATGAGCAGCGGCGGCTGTATCCGCGGGATGGCTTTGCGGCGCACATGATCGGGTATGTGGGCGAGGTGTCTGAGGCGGATCTGAACAATTCCAAATTTGCCTTCTATGAGCCCGGGGATGTTGTCGGGAAAAGTGGGGTGGAGGAGGCGTACGACGAGATTTTGCGCGGGCAGGATGGGTCGCGCGACATGATCGTGAACTCGCATGGGCGCGAGGTGGGCGTGATGGGCGAGGAGTATGCGAAGCCTGGGCAGGACCTCAAGCTCACCGTGGATCTTGATGTGCAGCGCGCGGCGGAGCAGGCGATGGAGGGCAAGATCGGCGCGATGGTGGCGATCGATCCGCACACGGGCGAGATCCTGGCGATGGTGTCGCGGCCTACGTTTGATCCGAATCAGTTTTCGGTGCGGCTGACGAAGGCGTATTGGCAGACGATTTTGGATAACCAGGATCATCCGCTGCTAAACAAGGCGATCCAGGCGCAGTTGGCGCCGGGGTCGACGTTCAAGATCATCATGACGCTGGCGGGGTTGCAGCAGGGTGTGGCGCAGAACATGCATGTGTTTTGCGGCGGTGGGGCGAGCTTCTATGGGCACTTCTTTGCATGTGACCGGCACCACGGCGGCGTGGATATCCATACGGCGATTCCGTACTCGTGCGACACGTTCTATTACACGCTGGCGAACCGGTTGGGGATCGACACGATTGCGGAGTATGCGAATGAGGTGGGCATTGGCGTGAAGACGGGGGTGGACCTGCCGGACGAAGCGACCGGCACAATGCCGAGCACCGAGTGGAAGCTGAAGACGCAGCATGACAAGTGGTATGCGGGCGAGACGATCTCGGTCGGTATTGGGCAGGGCGCGATCCAGGTGACGCCGCTGCAACTGGTGCGGGCGTTGAGCGGGATTGCTTCTGGTGGTGTGTTGCGACGGCCGCATGTGGTCTTTCCAGATGAGCTGCCCAAGGGGGAGTTGGAGGCGGTGGAGGGAGCGTATCCGGGGTCGGGGGATAAGCGGATCCAGATGTCGACCGAGAACTGGCAGCTGATCACGGACGCGATGGCGAATGTGACCTCGAGTCCGATCGGGACGGCGTATGCGGCGCGGCTGGAGGGCGTGGATTTTGCGGGCAAGACGGGGACGGCGCAGGTGATGAGTCATACGGCGTTGAGTAAGACGGGTAAGGGGCATAGCACGGTGCCGAATGCGTGGTTTGTGGGTATGGCTCCGCGGCGGAATCCGGACATCGCGGTGGCGGTGCTCTGGGAGCATGGGAACTGGGGAAATAACTCGGCGAAGCTGGCCGCGCAGGTGATTGCGGCGTATGTGAACAAGCAGCGGACGCGGGCGGGGAATGTGATGAAGGTGGCGGAGGCGGCGCCGGTGCCGGAGCCAGGGGAGAAGGTGCCGGCGAGGAAGGATGGTGCGGCGGATGGGGTGCCCGCGGCGGACGTGGTGCGGTCGAAGGCGGAGGCGCGGGGTGCCGGCGCGGCACCTGCGGGTGGGCAGTAGATCCAAGTCGTAGCGGGCACAAACACCGCTCGCCGGTGGTCTAAGCAGGCATGACGGCGAAGAACCTGGCGTGGATTGGCTCGATCCTGGCTTGGGGTGTTGTTGTCACCGGCTGCGGCGAGATCCCGAAACCGCCAGCTTTGCACCGAGAGGTTGGAGCGTTCCAATCCGAGGTGCGACGAGTCAACCGGAGCGCTTATGACGGCATTCCGGTGAGGCATCCGGACGAGCTTGCGGGTGTGTGGGAAGCGCCGGATGGGCGCGGAGGCATGGTCGGGATTGACCTGGTCCTGTGGACGACGATCGGTGCAGATCGGACCGAAGTTGCTGGATCGCCGCAAGCGTGGAAGAGCCTGACCGTGATGATGTACCAGCGGACCGGACCGCGTCCTGACGACACTGAACGAAATAGCTTCGGTGACGGCTACCGCGACGGTTTGGTCTCCTATGCAGGCGAGCGCCTTAGGGTGCATTGGACGGGCGTTGACCTGGATCTCCAACGAACGCCGGGGCAGACCTGGACCGGGCGATTTCATCGCGGCGCTTTCGATCAGGCGGTGGTGCTGCGCCGTCCAAGGCAGCGTTCTGCGGCGCCCGGTGAGTGGTTTCTAGGAACCTGGCTGGAGCGCTTTACCAATACGGAGACATGCGTTCACGTTGGGCGCGAGGCAGACGGAAATATCGTCGGTTGGGCGGACTCGCTGGCTGAACTTGGAAGTGTGCGCTTTGCCAATGATCAAAAGCGACCCTTGGTGACGAGCGAAAACTATGGCGCGCTGGCAGAGGTGCGGGTGCACGGTGATGACCGGGTCAGTGTTGAGCTGAACGTGCTGAGTGGATCGTGCTGCGCCATTGGGTTCGACGCGACGCGACATGCGGAGAACACGATGCGCACCGAGTGGCATGGCACGGCCAGGCCGCCGGCGTTGTGGAAGCGGATGCCGGGGGAGAGTTGTTTGGACAGGCCGCGGTAGCGTGTCCAGGCGGTTACGACGGGGGACGCAGGGAGTTAGTGGGAAGGGCGAGGAGTTTGCTGACCAGGACCGAGAGGCGGCGGAGGTCTTCGGACATTTCGCGGGCGAGGGTGCGCATGTCGGTGTCGAGTTCGCCTTCGGCGGCGAGGAAGACGAGGTTGGTGAGGCTTTGCAGGGGGTTGTTGATTTGGTGGGCGAGGTCGTTGGCCATTTCGCTAACGGCTTTGTCGGTGGCGCGGCGCATGAGGAGTTTGGCCTGGTTCTGGTGGCTGACGGCCATGGCGGCGAAGTCGGCGAGGAGTTCCATGGTCAGCGCGTCGTTGCGGTCAAAGGCTTCGCGTTGGGAGTGGGAGATGATCCAGATCGTGCCGTGGGTCTCGCCTATGTGCCAGGGCATGAGGATGCCATCCTGGGCTTCTTCGGCCTGGACGTTGAGGATGTCGAAGAAGCGCTGATCGACGCGGAAGTGCTGGGGGCGGTTGCGTTCGAGGCAGAGGCCGCAGGCGCTGGGAAACGCAGGGAGAATGGCGTCAAGGAAGCGGGCGTACGCTCCCCCAGTGGCGACCCAGTGGTAGGAGACTTCGCCTGCGGCGGAGACCCGCCGGAGGCTGATACCGGCGCTGTCTGCGCCGCAGAGCTCGATGGCGCAGTCCACGAGCTGCTGGAGCAGGGTGTCCGGGTGCTCCACGAAGGCATGTGCAAGACGGCGCATACCTTCCACGTGCGGAGAAGGGGTGCGGGACCGCGAGCGGCGCTCAATAAAAGCCGGAGTGCTGTAGAGGTCCGTCACCTCAAGGCCGATGTTCGAGACTTCGGGTTGCATTGTCGCCACGGGCGACCCTTTCTGCGACCCGCGACCGTGCTGCAGGTGAAGGGAAATGTTGGTGTCAGCATAGTGCAGAGGTGCTGTACCGGATAGGGAATTCGTAGTGCGACATTGCTCGTTGGGGTGTTACCGGTGGGGGCCGGGAAGGGGTGCCGGATGCGGCGGCATGGGACGCCTGATGATGATGTGGGTGTGTTCGCGAGTGATGCGGATCCGGCAGCCGAGAGGGTCGGCGATGCCGAGGCAGGTGCGGTCGCGGAGTTGCACCCAGGCGAGCTGGTCGGGGCCGATCATCCAGGCGGTGGCGTTGGTGGCGTAGTGCACCTGTTCGAGGTAGTAGGCGCCAGTCTCGTCGGTGTCGGCGGCGTCGGCATTGAGTTGTTCACAGCCGCTGTCCGGCGGGGCGGACGTGCCGTCGCCGAGGGAGCAGAAGTCTTCGTCGTGTTCGAGGAGGATGCGCTTGTTGGTGCCGGTGAGGAAGTAGCGTGTGGTGATGGACGGTACGCCGGAGCGCATGGACCACTGGGTGAGGTCGTTGCGGAAGGCGGGCGGGAGCTGGCTGAGGGCGAGGGTGGACTCTTTCACCTGGCGGGAGAATACGGCGACGGTGGGCGTGGGTTCACCGTTGGTGGGCGTGAAAAAGAAGGCGCCAAGGCCGAGGCCGGCCTGCGTGTCTACCCAGAGAAAGGCTCGGCCGGAGAGATAGGGGCCGCCATTGCCGGAGAGCACAAGGTAGCGGTTGTCGAAGACGCGGACGGGGGTGCGGGAGTTGGAGAGGGCCATGTCGAGTGCGTCGGAGAGGGGCATGTCGCGGCCGTAGTGAAACATGCAGTTCGGGACGAAGTCCTTCATGAGGCGGCGGAACTGCTTGTCGTGGAAGAGCTGTGAGGTGGGGGCGCCGTCGAAGTTTCGTAGGGCGGGGAGGAGGCTAGGGTCGAGGGGTTTTTCGAAGATGGTGGAGTTGGAGGCGTCGGGTGTGGGAGTGTCGGGACGAGTGTCGCGACGTTCAATGGGCGCGGGCTGTTGTGGGTGAGGTCCGGCGGAGTCGCTGGCCTCGGGAAGTGGAGCTTCCTGGGCGTGGGCGCGGCAGACTGCTGCCGCGGGGAAGCCAAGCAGGAGCAGGAGAACGCAAAAGCTGCGTGTGTTTCGCATCGGGACGGAGCTGGGCATGATCCTCGGGGTGCGAGCTGTTTGGGTTTTGAAGCGGCTGCTGCCTTGTAGACGGTGAGCTTACGCATTTTGCTTCAACGGGATGAGTTCGGGCGTACACTTTGGCGGCCAGTGGAACGGAGTTGCTGTTCGGCCTTCGTTTCGGTTTCGTGGCGGCGTCCTGTGGTGGATTACGCGAGGAGGCTTCATGTCCAGGGAACAGGTCTTGATCGTAGGCGCCGGGCCCACGGGAATGACCGCGGCGATTGAGCTGGCGCGGGCGGGATTTCCGGTACGGATCGTGGACAAATCAGCCCACATGGCGCGGTGGTCGCAGGCGTTGGTGGTGCAGGCGCGGACGCTTGAGCAGTTGCAGCGTTATGGGCTGGCGGACGAGGCGGTGCGGCGCGGGCGCAAGATGTCCGGGGGACGGCTGTGGAGCGAGGGCAAGCAGATCGCCCACCTGAATCTGAGCCGCGTGCCGAGCTGCTATCCCTTTGCACTGTTTTTGCCGCAGACGGAGACCGAAGAGCTTCTGAACGGGCACATGGAATCCATGGGCGTGCACACCGAGCGGCGGGTTGAGTTGGTGGCCCTGGAGCAGAGCGATGGTGAGGTGAAAGCACGGCTTCGGCATCCGGATGGCCGCGAAGAAGAGGTGCGGCCGGGTTGGGTGCTGGGCTGCGATGGAGCGCACAGCACGGTGCGCGAGGGGATGAAGATACCGTTTGAGGGAACGGCAATCGAGCTCAAGTTCATGTTGGGGGACCTGGAACTGGCAGGGCCCGCTGTCCCGGGCGAGGACATTGACGTGCATTTCCATCATGGCGACGTGGTGTTCCTGGGACGGCTTAGTGACCGCATTACGCGGGTCATTGTGGCTTTACAGGACGGCAAGGATGAACTGCACGGGCGCGACCTGACCACTGAAGATTTCCAGCGTGCGCTGGATCGCTGCGAGATCAAGATCAGGGTGCTGGATGCAGACTGGATGACGCCGTTTTCGGTGAACGACCGGCAGGCCAAGCATTACCGGGCAGGGCGGGTGTTTCTGGCCGGCGATGCGTCGCACATCCACTCGCCGGTGGGCGGACAGGGGATGAATACGGGCATCCAGGATGCCGCGAACCTGGCCTGGAAGCTGGCCGCGGTGGCGCGTGGGGCCAATCCTGCCTTGCTGGACAGCTATGAGGAGGAGCGGGGCGAGGTGGGGCGCCAGTTGTTGAAGTTTACGGAGCGGGTGCTGCGGATTGGTTCGTCGCCGAGCCGGTGGGTGGAGAGTGTGCGGGATGCCCTCGTGCCGTTGCTCACGCAGATGAAGAGTGTGCAGAGGGACGCCGCCGGGTTTGTGTCGGAGACGGCAATTCATTACAGGTCGTCGTCGGCGGTGTATGACCACGGCGGTGATGGGGAGCTGCGGGCGGGAGATCGCTTCCCCGATCTCGCCTGGTGCACTCCGGGCAAGGAAACGATGCTGGGCTCATGGACAGAGCCGATGCATCTGGCGCTTCTAGTGAACGGATCGGAGAGCCTTGCCCAGGAGCTGCAGTCCGGTTTGCGGCATGCACGGGTGGGTTCGGTTCACATGCCGGAGATGGACAACGAGGGGCGACGGCTGCTGGGGGCGGAGAAGAAGCTGGTCATCGTGCGGCCGGATGGCTATGTGGGGTACCGGGGGCCGCTGATGCCGCACCACGACTGGGCGAGCTATGTGCAGCAGGATGCGCTGGCGTGAGTTCTGGCTTGCTGGAGTGTTTCCCAAGCGTCGGGCTTTCGCCGGCACAATACAAAAACTGTTCGTTGAGCTCGGGAGGACGGCCTTTCAAGAGCCAGGGAGAGCGGCGTCACGGCTCCGGCGGAAGGCTGCGTTGAAGGGCAGAAACAAGCTGAAGACCGTGCCGGAGTTCCCGGGCTTTTCCTTGCTGCGCACACGCAGCGTTGCGCCGTGGCGGTCAACGATTTCTTTGCTGACCCAGAGGCCGAGTCCCGTGCCGGTTACGCCTTTGGTGGTGAAGAAAGCACGGAACAGCTTGGCGCGCGTCTCTTCGCTCATGCCGGAGCCTGTGTCCGCTACGGTGAGGACGATGCCCCGCGCGCCGGTGGACCAGTTCGTTCCTTCGCGACTGCGCAGGCACAGTGTGCCGCCGGATTGATTCATCGCGTCCAGACCGTTGCTGACCAGGTTGCTGATGACCTGGCGGATCTCGCCTTCAAAGCAGCGGACCGGCTTCCTGGCGCGGAGGCGTTTGAGGATCTCGACGCGGGAGTTGGCGGTGCGGCCATGGTAGATGGAGAGCACGCTGTCGAAGAGTTCCTCGGCCGTGATCTCCTGGGGGCTGGTGGCCTGTTTGTGGAAGCGGAGGGTTTGGCTGGTGATGGCAGCGGCCCGGCGAAGCTCGCGGTCGGCGACCTGGAGATGTTCGCGGACCTCAGTAAGGTTGTCGCTGGTCTGCGCGAGGTAGAGCAGGTTCGTGATGGACTCGAGCGGGTTGTTGATCTCGTGCGCGATGGAAGCGGCGAGGCGGCCGACGACGGCGAGCTTTTCGCTTTGGATGAGAGCCTGTTCGGCTTTCTTCTGCTGCGTCACCTCCAGTGAGGCGGCGGTGATGGCCTGAATGGAGCCGTCCTGGGCGTAGACAGGGAAGTAACTCACGAGCCAGTAGCGGTGATTGTCGGGGTCTGTGGCGAGTGAACCCTCCAGGGGATGGTTGATGACGGGTTCGCCGCGCGCGACCTGGTCGAAGAGTTCCAGCAGTCCGGGAATCGGCGCCATCTCGGTCAGGGTCTGACCTACGATTTGCTCTGGTTTCAGGCCGAAGAAGGCAGCCTGGCGTTCGTTCAGGCGCAGGTAACGGTAGTCCGGGATGCTGAAAAGCGCCAGACCGATGGGTGCAGTGCGATACAGGGATTCGATTTCGGCGTGTTGCCGCTGGGCTTCGTCACTCTTTTTCTGGAGGGCATCGGCCGCGAGACGATCCTTCGTGATGTCTCGAAAGAAGATCATGATGCCGTTGTCGGCGGGATAGGTGTGGATGGTCAGCCAGTGGTTGAGCGGCTCGGGATAGTAAGCCTCGAAGTCTCCGGGGATGCCGAGTTCCATGGTGCGGCGGTAGTGCTCGAGGTAGGGAGAGTTCTCGTACACCGTGGCGGGGAAGCTCTCAAAGAGAACAGTGCCGAGAACATCGCCTCGAGGTTCAATGAGCTCCTGAGCGCGCTGGTTAAGGAAGGTGAAGCGGTATTCGCGGTCAAGAAAAATGATGGCGTCAGTGGTGGCCTCGAAGAACTGGGCCATCTGGCGGCGAAAGATCTCATCGGAAACGACATTCGGGAGAGTTGCTGCCTGCAAAGAGGAGACCACCTTCGTCAGCGGCAGATCGTGCAGCTGCACCGGCTCGGAATAGGCGAGGGCGCCGGGTGGGCAGGCGCAGTCACCGAGACCATGGTACCTAAGTCGGGTATGAGCGAGGGCGTAACCCGGCGATCTCGCTGAGTTGAGATCGAGGCGCCCTGCTTTGTTTGCCTGCCGAAACGATGGGTGTGGATTTCCAAACTATGTCGCATTACCGAAGTCGGGGGTATTCGGCATAGAATGTCGCGTGTGACTCACGTAAAGCTATGGCACTGAGAGATGCCCTGGGCAACGAGGCGCCCACCAACTCACCGCAGCAAGTGCAGGCCCGGGGTGTGCCGGAAGCGGCTTCTGACTCCCGCGAGGCCACCATTTCTCGGGATCTGACGGGTGTGATCACGGATTGGGATCGTGGCGCCCAGCAGCTCTTCGGCTTTTCGGCTGAGGAGATGATTGGCACGTCGGTCCTGCGGCTTTACCCGGGGTACCTGCGCTACCAGGAAGCTGCAATCCGTGACCGGGTGCTGAACGGCGAGACGATCCAGGGGATGGAAGCAGTCCGCCTGAACAGCGCCGGGCGAGAGATTGCCGTCAGTCTCGAAGCCTCGGCGGTGCTGGGTGACGCGGGGCAGGTGATTGGGCTGCGGGTCGTTGTGCGCGACATCAGCGAACGGCAGGACCTGGACCTCGCGCGGCTGCGATTGGCCGCCATTGTGGAGTCGGCCGATGATGCGATTTTGAGTAAAGATCTGAACGGCTTCATCATGAGCTGGAACCGCGCGGCGGAGCGGATCTTCGGCTTCACGGAAGAGGAGATGTTGTGCCGCTCCATCCTGCGACTGATCCCGCCGGAGTTGCACTCCGAAGAGGCGCTGATTTTAGGGAGGATCCGACAGGGAGATCGCGTCGAGCACTTCGAGTCAGAGCGGCTGACGAAGTCGGGGCGGCGCATCTCGGTGTCCTTGACGGTCTCGCCGCTGCGGGATGAGATCGGGCGGATTGTTGGCGCTTCGAAGATTGCGCGGGATATTACGCAAAGGAAGCTGCTTGAAGAGAAGGTTGCGCAAGGGGAAAAACTGGCCGCCAGCGGAAAGATGGCGGCGACCATCGCGCACGAGATCAATAATCCGCTGGAGGCGGTGCTGAACCTGATCTACCTGGCGAAGATCACTGCCGCCGAACCCGAGGTGGTTGAGTACCTGACCTCTGCGGAAAGTGAAGTGGAGCGGCTGGCGCACATTGCAAAGCAGACCCTCGGCTTCTACCGCGAGCAGAATGCAGCGGTCCGGCTTTCACCGGCGACGCTGTTGGCGGATGCCCTCAAGATTTATGACTCCAAGCTGCGTTCCGCGGGGATCCGGGTGCGTACGGAATTTGCCTCGATGCGGCCCGTGGTGATGCGGCGTGGGGAGATGATGCAGGTGGTCTCCAACCTGATCACGAACGCGAGCTATGCGATGACGGGTGGCGGTGTGCTATCGCTCAAAGTCGAAGACTGTGCCAGAGGCGCGCTGGAGGGTTTGCTGATCACCGTGGAAGATACGGGCGTCGGCATCCCGCAGGACAATCTGCGCAGGGTCTTTGAGCCGTTTTTTACGACACGGTCCAGCATCGGCACTGGGATCGGGCTGTGGGTGGCACGGCGATTTGTGGAAGGGCACCAGGGCGAGATCCTTGTGGAGAGCAGCACCGACCCTGAGCGACATGGCACGAGCTTCAGGATCTGGCTGCCGTTGCACACTCCGTATGCGCCTGAACTGGCGGACTTAGAGGCGAACGGCATGGCAGGCCCAGTACACTGAGCCTGTGTTTCGATCGCGCTTCCGTGATTTTGACTGGACTTTGCTGGGCTTTGTGCTGGTGCTCAGCGTCCTGAGCGTGGCCGAGATCCGCTCGGCCACGGCAATGACGAAGTTTCATGGATTCCAGTACAAACAGGTGGGATTTCTCACCGCCGGACTCGTGCTGATGTTCCTGATGTCGGTGGTGGATTACCATCGGCTGCTGGATCTTGTGCCGTGGGCTTATGGCGTCAGCTTGTTTGCGCTGGTGGCAGTGAAGTTGGTGGGGCAGAAAGTGCTGGGCGCGCGGCGGTGGATCAACCTGGGTGGGGGGGTACACTTTCAGCCGTCCGAGTGGGTGAAGCTGGTGCTGATCCTGGCGGCGGCGCGGTTCTTCTGGACTTTCATCGCCAACAAGCGGCCGCTGCGATGGCTGGATGTGGGCAAGGCGTTCGCGCTGATTGGCTTACCGATGCTGCTGGTGCTGGCGCAGCCGGACCTGGGGACGGCGCTGACGTATTCGCCGGTGCTGCTGGTGGGGTTGTTTCTGGGGGGCATTCGGGTAAAGCAGGCGGCGGTGCTGGTGCTGGGTTTCTGTCTGGCGATTGCCGGGATCTGGAAGAGCGGCAAGGTGCTGAAGCCGTACCAGAAAGCGCGGCTGACGGCGTTTGCGAACCCGGACACGGACCCTAAGGGGTCGGGGTACCAGATTCGGCAGAGCTTGATCGCTGTCGGGTCGGGCGGTGTGTGGGGCAAGGGCGCGAACAAGGGGACGCAGACGCAGGGGGATTTCCTGCCGATCCCGTACACCGATTTTATCTTTGCGGCGTTCTGCGAGGAGCATGGGTTTGTGGGAGCAGTGGGCGTGCTGCTGCTGTACTTCCTGATCCTGGTGCGGCTGATCGATAACGCCCAAGGAGCAGCGGACCCGCCGGGAACGCTGATCGTGATGGGCGTAGCCGCGGTGCTGCTGTTCCAGGTGGCAGTGAATATTGGGATGTGCGTGGGGCTGATGCCGGTGACGGGGATTCCGCTGCCGCTGTTGAGTTATGGGGGGTCGAGTGTTTTGTTTACGTTTTTGGGGCTGGGGATTGTGATGAACGTGCGGATGCGGCGGTTTGTGAATTAGGGCCGCAGCTACCGCAGCAAAGAGAACCCATCCATTCGAGCCGCTTTACGATCGAAGGTCATTGTGGTCGTGCAGCCGGCGGTAGCATTCAGTTCGCGAATCAGCGGGTCCGGGAACGACCCGCGGCCGGTTCTCGCCGCCTGGGCGGCTCTCTCCACCTCGGGCCTGCTCTGGAAGACGAGTGTGTCAATGCTTAACATCTGATCGACGATGTCACACAGTTCCTTGGTTGTTAGTCCGAAACTGGTTCGAAGTACCCAGGTGGTCTCCGCGAGCGTGACAAGGCTGACGAACCCGGGCCGTTCTTCCGTCAGTTGTTCCTCAAGGAAGGCTCTTCACAAGTTCAAACTGTGCGACATCGTCCTCGGCAAGGAACCGCAGCAGGATGTTTGTGTCAATGCCAATCATTCGTCAAAGGACCTGCGGTACCGTTCGGTAACTCCGGCGGCAATGGCATCGTCTATCTCTTCTACCGTGAGGACGGTATCTCGGCGGCCCTTCAGTATGCCCCTGAGCGAGGAGATCGGGAGCACTGGAAGGATGAGAACGCCCTTGTCTCCATCGAGAAAGATCTTGACTCTGTCTCCAGGGGCCAGGCGGAGGCGCTCCCGAACCTCCGGTGGAAGGGTGATCTGGCCGTCGGCGGTGAGCGTGGCTTCCATCCGTCTACTGTAAGCGCGGTGCTCGCGATTTGCCGTCGGAAGGTGATGTCGAAACGTCATTGGATGGGTGCCGTGCGCGGGGGCACCCCTAGAAGGGCGCTGGGCCTTCTAGGCGGGTTTGATGCATACTGTATGCAGTCGTCCTGCCGGAGGGCCGGGCGGAGCGTATCCGCTGCCCTGGATGTGACTATTCCCGGGTGCAGCGACGGAAAGATTTAACACCGAAGGCCGGCCAGGCGCGGATCACTTCTCGCAGCCGGACAGGTTTTGAGCATGTTGGTCAACGGACGGTTAACGACCCCGCTTCACGATGAGGCTGTTGTGGTCACAAACTCCGTTGCCGGTATGGAGCCCGACGGCGCCGCAGGGCGTTCCCGGGCAAAGGCAAACGATCTGGACACTTTTGTTTTCAGCGCATCTTTCAGGTTCTCGCAAATTGCGGAACAGGGACGCGCTCGCTGCCTTGCCTTCGGGCCGGGGCAGCGGACACAACACATTCCAGCCTCCGCCCCTCATAGCCTGTCCCCAGCAAGGGAGGCAGCCCCACCGAGCTAAGTGCTTGATGGGGCGTGATCTTCGTCTGTCCTGCCTGCCCGTAGAACGGGCGGAAAGCAGTGACTATGTCGAAGGAAATTTACATCTCCAGTACGCCGCATGAGACGCGGCTGGCGATTGTTGAAAAAGAAGAACTCAGCGAGATCTATTACGAGCGGGAGAACGAGTACACGCTCGCGGGCTCGATCTATAACGGGCGGGTGACGCGGGTATTGCCCGGCATGCAGTCCGCGTTTGTGGACGTTGGCCTGGAGCGCGACGCGTTCCTGTACATCACCGACTTCATGGAAGAACAGGGCGAGTCCGCTGACTTTGAGAGCGGCGAAGGTCGCCGTGCGTCCTCGGATAGGTCGGATCGTTCGGATCGTGGAGATCGTGGTGGGGAGCGTAGCGCCAGCGGCGGTGAACGTAACGCTAGCGGTGGGGAGCGTAGCGCCGAACGCGGTGGTGAGCGAAGCGGTGGGGAGCGCGGCGGCCGTCGTGGAGATCGCGACCGGAGTGGACGTGTCCGGGAGCAGGAGCCCCGGGAAGCGGTAAGTGACGAAGACCGGGTAGTCCCGGCCGCCCTGGAGCCACAGGCGATGCCCGGCGAGCCGGAGGGCTCGGCCGAGGGGGGCGATGAGACCGGCGAGGGTAGCCGTCGCTGGCGTGGACGTCGTGGACGTCGCCGTGGCGGTCGTGGCGGCGAGACCGGTGCACCGGTGCAGGGCGGCGAGGCTGCCACTGCAGCTGAAGAGGAAGCACCCGACGCGATCGACGAGCCCGAGAGCGGTCCCTTGGAGCGCATGTACGGGCAGGAAGAGGCTGCACCGCAGGCCACAGGTCGCGAAGACCGGGGCCGTGGTGGACGCGGGGAACGGGATGACCGTGGGCGAGGGCGTGACCGCGACCGTGGTGGCGACCGGGGGCGCGGTGGCGACCGGGATCGAGGCCCGCGTTCGGACCGTTCTGAGGAGCGGGGCGGAGGAAGCGGACCGGAGCTGCAGGCCGGGGCTGAGCCGATGATTCTTCCGGGCGAGTCGTTGTCGCGCTACCGGAAGGGAGATGATGCGCAGGAGTCGGCGACTGTTTCCTCCAAGCCGAAGCCCAGCTACCTGACCACGCATCCTTCGACGGAGATTGATCTGTCATTGGCGAAATGGGATGGGGGAGCCACGTTGCCGGGCGAGACGCTGTCACGGCGTCGTGGGCAGACCGAGGCACCACAGGCCGGGGCGCGTACAGAGCCCACCCAATACGCAACAGGAGAGCAGGACAGCGGATCTGACACGGAACGGCAGGCCGATGGGGGCGCACGGGGTGCAGGTCGGCGGCGTGATCGCGACAAGCGGCGCGGACGGTCCGGCGGTGCGGAGGAGCGCCGGCCATTTGCGCAGACTGGTGCGTCCGCTGATACGACGGGCGAGGAAGAACCCACGCCGACGTCGTTCCGTTCTGGCGTAGTGGCACGTGAGTCGTTGGACCCGATGGATGCAGTGCAGCCGGGCGTGAGTTCGGAGCACGAGCCGGAGAGCACGCCCTTGGTGGGCGGTGAGAGCCTGCTTGCGGCTGCCGGGACTTCGGATGATGTGCCTGAGTTTGAGATCGAGGCGTTTGAGGCGCAGCGTGAGGCTGAGGCGACCGTTGCTGACGACGTGATCTATGAGCCTGAGACCGATGTTGTCCGGTCGGCGGGGCCGGATGCGGGCGTGATTGCGGCCGTGGAGGCCATGCATGCGGGCGTGGAACTTGAGCCTGTTCATGCAGGCGAGGAGTTCCACGAGGAGACGCATGAGTACGAGCCGGGCGATGAGGCTTCAGCGTCGTACCGTGTTGATCCTGCGGGTCCGAGCGAGTTTCGGCAAAGCGGTGTGGCTGACGATGAAGACGTGAACGAGGGCGATCCCGAGGTCCAGGCAGACTACGCGGGAATGGAGCACCAGTACACGACGCTCGGAGACTCGGGCGAGCTGTTGTCGGAGCTGCCGGGCGAGGTGTTTACGCCCGGTGCCGAGGAAGATCCAGCCAACCCGATCGAGCACGAAACTGCGGTGCTGACCCAGCGCGCAAGTGAGCTTTTGGATGACGCGCAGACGGCCCAGCCAGCGGAGGGTGGAGCGCCTAAGGACGAAGCCTCGGATGAACCACAACAGGGTTTTGCGCCGGGGCTTGGCGATCTGCAGGAAGAGTTCCTGGATGAAGACGACACCGAGGTGCTGGACGTGGCGGCGAGCTACGGCGAGGACACCGAGGAGGAGACCTTTGAAGCGGGCGCGGAGATCAGCGCGCAGCTTGGATCGTTGGTGCGGGACCGCACGCTGGATGAGTTGACCCAGGGCGACACCGTCGTGATTGGCGACGACGATTTCGATCTTGACGATGAGGAGATGGAGGAAGACGAACTGGAGGGCGACGAAGAACTCGCTGCCAGTGATATCGCCGACATCGAGGAAGATGAAGTTCTGGAAGGCGAAGAGGCGCAGTTCGACGCCGAGGGTGGCAAACCCGCTGCCGCGAGCATGGGTGAGTTCCCTGAGTTCGCCGAGGAGCGCGCACCGCGTGAGCCGCGGCGCACTGGCACTGAGGATCGCGGGGCCGACGGTCGGCGTGACGGTCGGCGCGGTGAAGGCCGTGGCGGAGACCGTGGTGGACGTGACCGTGGCAGCCGTGACAGGCGTGGGATGGCTGGATCGCGGTCGGGTGGACGCGGCGGGAGTCGGCACTCGATGCAGAACACGGACCTGCCTGCGATCAGCGATCTGCTGAAGCCGGGGCAGGAGGTCCTAGTGCAGATTGCGAAGGAGCCGATCGCCAAGAAGGGCGCGCGGATCACGTCGCACATCGCTTTGCCGGGACGCTTCCTGGTATTTATGCCGACCGTCAATCACGTGGGCGTGAGCCGCAAGATTGAATCCGACGGCGAGCGTCGGCGGTTGAAGGAGATCCTGCTTAGCGAGAAGGGCGAGGCGTCCGGCGGGTTCATTGTGCGCACTGCGGCTTCCGGCGCGAGTGAAGATGAGTTGCGCAGCGATCTTCGGTTCCTGCTGAACCTGTGGGCGGAGATCAAGCAGCGGTCGGAGAGCTCGAAGTCGCCGGCGCTGATTTATCACGATCTGAACCTGGTGGAGCGCATTCTGCGTGACCAGGTGAGCGAGAACTTCTCGGCGATCTGGTGCGATACGGAGAGCGAGTACGAGCGCGTGCTGCGCTTCCTGCAGCGCTTCCAGCCGAGCCTGATGCGGCGCGTGAAGCTTTACACGAAGGACACGCCGCTGTTTGAGCAGTTCGGCATCACCGAGGAGATCAACAAGGCGCTGCGCAGCAAGGTGTGGCTGAAGTCGGGTGGATCGATCGTGATCAACCAGACCGAAGCACTGGTCGCGATCGACATCAACACGGGCAAGTATGTTGGCAAGACCGCGCGGCTTGAGGACACGATCGTCAAGACGAACCTTGATGCCATTCCGGAGATTGTGCGGCAGGTGCGGTTGCGCGATCTGGGCGGCATCATTGTGATCGACTTCATCGACATGGATGATCGCAAGAACCGGCAGAAGGTGCTGATCGCGCTTGAAGAAGAGCTCAAGAAGGATCGTGCGCCGTCGAAGGTTCTGCAGTTCAACGACTTCGGCTTGGTGGCGATCACGCGCAAGCGTGTGAAGCAGAGCCTGGAGCGTACGTTGTCAACGACCTGCGGCATCTGCGCGGGCACGGGCATGGTGAAGTCGCCGGTGACCGTGTGCAACGAGATCTACACTGAACTGCGCAAGATGCATAAGCAACTCGACAAAGGGGATGTGATGCTACGCGTGAATCCCGAGGTCGTGAAGCAGCTGAAGGCGAACAACGCGAAGTGGCTGCTGGAGATGGAGGAGATCGCGGGCAAGACGATATTGGTCAAGTCCGATCCGAGCCTGCATCCGGAGCAGTTCGACATCCACTAAGGGGCAGGGTAGGGGGCTGCTGTCAAGAGCTCGGATGCAATCAGGGGCGCTGGCCGGATCTGTTCCGGTCAGCGTTCCGGTTTGGCCGGGCATCATGGACAGGGACACGGGGAGCATTAGCGTGAATGCAGAGTTCGATCAGGTACAGGTCCTTGCCGCTGAGTAGTTCCCAAGATGTCCATGAGAGAGAAGCCCGGACCGCGGGTCTTCTGAGGCACCTCGACCCGCTGATTGCCTTCCTGGTGATCGTGCGATGTGCTTGGATCTTTGCGGCTCCCTTGCGCTCGCCGGACCTGCCGCTACGGTTTGCGCAGGACGACTTTTACTACTACCTCAAGCCAGCGCAGAACCTGGCGTGGCTTCATCGCTCCACATTCGACGGCACGACGCTGACGAATGGGTATCATCCGCTTTACTTTGCGCTGATTACGATCGTTTCGTTCTTTGTCCACACGATCCCGGGCATCTTTCGTGTGCTGTGGGTCGTGGACACGATCAGTGCGACTGCCATCTTTCTACTTACTCGGCGCATCCTCGCGCGCGTAACGACCATGCTTCTGTCTAACGCCCTCGCCGTTGCTGTGACGGTGCTTTGCGTCCCGCTGATTTGCGACCAGATGGAAGTTACGCTGGCGTTGCCGTTGGGATTTGCTTTCCTCTGTGCAGGCTTTGTCTCTGCGAAAGAACTCACGGCGCGCAGGGCCCTTGTGCTGGGAGTACTCGGAGCCTTGACGTTTCTTGCACGGCTTGATGCTGGGCTGCTGATCCTTCTTTTTGTGCTGGCTCTGATGTGCACCCGGGCGTACCGTCCGGCGCTAAACCAAAGCAATGTTCTTGGCTTTGCGGCGGGCATTCTGCCTCTTTCCCTCGCGTATTTCGGGATCAACCTGCACTTCTTCCATACCTTGCTGCCGGTGTCGGGGATGGCCAAGCAGTTGCGCCATGGTCACCAGCTATCCCTGCTGGTGCCTGGATCTTTCAACGGGACCAGCGAGTTCTTGCTGGTCGTGGCGATCACTTCGGCTGTGCTCGCCTGGGCTCTGCGCAACTTCCTTCAGCCACGCGAACGAGTTTTCCTGTTCACCGTGTTCGCGACTCCGTTCCTCTTCTATGGGCTGGAGATGCTGGTGAGCGATTGGCCTATCTGGAATTGGTATTTCTATGACCTTCGCTTTGCGTTCGCCGGTGTCGTTCTGCTGGTGGTGGTCCTCATTTCGCGGCTCAACTTCCTCACAGCGACGGGCAGGAATGACTCGCTCGGGTTCCATGGACTGGCCAGTCTCGTTGCTTGCGCTCTGGCGTTCTTTCTGTTGGGGAGAACGCATTACAAGGTGGACGACGTCATGGTGGAAATTCAACACGCGCGCGGCGTACTGCGTGAGTTCAGGAGCAGCCATCCGGGCAAGTACGCGATGGGCGATCGGGCGGGTATGTTCGCGATCACCAGCGATGTATCCGTTCTGCAGACGGAGGGTCTCATGGAGGACCGGACCTATCTGGAGCACATCCGCGCACAAGATCATCTAGTCTCTGTTCTGGCGAGCTATAGTGTGGACTATTATGTGGCTTTCGTCTTTGACAGGAACAGATCCGACGCAATTCAGCGGATCGTGCTTCCATGGGATGGAGCCCTCGATTGCGGGGCCGAACACGTTGCGCATGCGGTCGGACTTCTGTTTCCACCCCTCACCTCCGGTTTCAACGGCACGGACGGAGAGTACCTGGTGTACCGCGTTCCATCTAGCCAGGATCAGGAGAGATAAACGGGGTCTGCCGCCCCGGCTTACTGCATGTCGACTGCATTGCGTACCGTGAGACCGTTTCCAATGGCTAAGTGTCCTGATCCTGCGTGCTGGCTTTCTGGCGATCCGCTTGGGGCGGCGCTGTTCTTCTTTGTGGGCGTGTCACTGCATTGGCCGATGCTGGTTGATTCACCCGTGATGCACTATGTGGTGTTTCTGATGAAGTCACGGCCTGAAGCCGTACAGTGACATCACCGATAACAACATGCCGGGCGCATACATGATGGAGGCATTGGCATGCGCGTCTTTGGCGGCGGGGACCTGGGCTGGCGAGTGTACGACTTCTTCCTGCTCGCGGTGCTGATGGGCTCGATGGTTGTCATCGCACTGCCCCTTGACTGGCTTGCGGGTGTGTATGCCGCAGGCTTGTTTGCGTTGCGGCACGGCGCGAGGGTCCTTGGTTTGCGGGGGAACGCGAACAGGAGATGACTGTTCTGCTTGCCGCGTGCCTGCGCCTTTCTGTTTGCATCGGTGCGGCGAAGACGGCCGGTGATGGCAGCGGTTCTACGGTTTTCTGCTGGCATGGCGGCCTCCATCAAGCCGACACTAGTCTCCTTTCTCTATTTGCCTCAGTGTTTACTGCTTCTGGTGAATTGGAAAGCGTGCCGTACCGTGGGGACCGCTACCTTGCCTGGGCGCTTGGTGGAGCTCTTGTCGCGGTGGCAGTCGGACTGTTTTCTTCTTCTGGCCGCTATCGACGCATTTGGTGCCTTTCTTCTTTATTCTCCACATTGTGACGCCGCTGTATGCGGGCTCGAACGATCCCGGCTCCGCGATTCCTTGCTGCGGCATGTTGCGCCGTTCGCGACGGTTCCTCATCGCTGGCCTGGGCGCTCTGTCAGCCGTGCTCGGCGCTACCGACGTCTGGAACTGGGAACGTATTGGTATTGCTCTTGGCTGCGGCCTGCGGCCTCTTCTCGTACTTTCTCCAAATAAGGGCTTCTTCACCATCGGTATACTTTATCCCTACGTGCGTCTGCTGCTTGCGGGACCTGAACTGATCTTTCCCGCAAGAGACGTGCCGCATGGGCTTGATGGCTCTTGGCGTGTGCATGCGCTGTTGTACGCCGGTTGTCTTTGGATCCCGCATGAGCTGCGCGAACTACCCGTACCTTCCGATTCCAGCCCGATCACGGTAGCGATGGAGGGGATCTTGCGCAACTGCTCGGCCGGACAGCTGCAAGGACAAGTGCAATGTTTTGACTTGATCTTCGGCTGCTTAAATTCGCTTTACCATCTTGGGCTGGTGGAAAATACGGGCTACACCGGCGATCTTCTGCTGTTTCCGACGACGCCCAACTCCGGCTACCGACTACTACCGGAATCTCGTTCTGGAAGCTGCAGGCGGCACATCCTGCGGAGTCATTGTTGTGTCTAACCAGGATTTCGGTCCAGCCGGACACCTACATGCGGCTTAGCCGCTGGCCAGAGTTCGCAAGCTATCTGCAACACGACTATGTACTGGCGGCCGAACGCAGCTTTCCCTACGAAGACAAATTCAAGGCCAGCCACCAGCGCCACTTGAGTTCGCGCCTGGCTACCGCATCTATCTCCGGAACGGTGTGCGCTTCCCGCCGCTTCAGGTTTCGCCGGGATCGGCTACTGTGTCCCGGATACTTCAGCGAACGGAGGGCATGGGCGCCTGAGCTTAAATCGGACCAAACGGCGGAGCGACTTCCGCGGTTCGTGGCTTTGCTGCTGCTCTTCACCGGGATAGGATGCTGGACCGGGGTTTCACGAAATGGCGCAATGACCCGCGCAACTTCCCGAATGCGCTGGGCCACTACCTGACGACTGCCGAAGTCGACCCGGACCTCCGAAGCCAGATGTCCGAACCAGAAAGTGGTCAAGGCAATGATGGTCGCCGGTTTTGGCTTTGTGTCGCTGTCTGTTGTTCTATTCGGTATCGAGCCAATTGGGGAGCACGGGCGCACAGCATGAAGGGGGTGCAGGGACGAGTGCGCCCATCCCTCTTCGGTTCAGCTCTTGTGCTTCGAGCGTGCGGATGTACTCGACAGCCGCCTCGCTCCAGCCGTCGATGTGCTGCCACCCGAGGCCGTAGCCGACGCCGTGCTGCGCGCTGGCTACGTTGATCAGGTACGCCTTGCCGTTTACACCGATGGGCGCGGCCACGTTGTCGTGGCTCTGCTCGTCGGTGATGACGATCAGGCGATCGAAGCCGCCCGGCTCGGCCTGGCGCACGGTTTCCAGTGCGCGGCCGAGGTAGGTTCCGCGGTGAGGCTGGCTGCGTTCCAGGGCGTCGCGCAGGGCGAAGCCGCGGCGGGGCGCAACGTACACCGCGTCAGTCGAAAAGGTGTAGAGGCTGACCTTCTCGGAGATCTCGCGGAGCAGGATGGCGAGGCCGTAGACCGCGTCGGTCCGCTGCATTTCGGACTTACGTGACAACGGGGCGACCATCGAGCCGGAGACGTCGACGAGCAGCACGGTGCGGCCCGGGAGCTTCTCTGCGACACCGAGGGCACGCAGCATCGCGCGCTCGAGCGACTCCTCCCACTGCGGCGCGTGACGGGCCGCTGCGAGGAAGCGGAACGGCAGCACGCGTGCCGTGCTCATGCGGTTCAACGCGGCTTCAACGAGCCCGTAGTCTACGCCGGCCTCGCGCAGGTTGCGGAGGTTGCGCAGAAGAGCGAGCGCGCCGAGGCGGTTGTCGGTGAGCAGACGCTCCCAGACTTCGCGCTTCGCTTCCGGACTACGTCCTTCCTCCTTTCCTGCGGCGGACAGTGCGACCTCCCAGGTGTCCGGGGTGGCGAGTTCTCCGGCGACGAGGCGCTTCCAGAGTTCGGCCTGGGCCGCATCGACCGGCCTGGCGTGACAGAGGAACAGCACGTCGCGGAGACGAACGGCACCAGGGCGGTCGTACTTGGCGAGCGCGTACTCGTCGAAGCGGGTGAAGGCGGCGGCGAGGCCCTTCTTCACCTGCGCGGAGAGCGGTGTGTTTCGCTTTGCGGGGGTGTCGCTCCCATGGCTGTTTGCGTCGTCGGTGGCCCAGTAGAGCGCAACGAACTCGGCGAGCTCGTCGGCACGCTGGATGACGCATGCGAGCGTCTCGGCGACAAGGCCGCGGTGGCTGGCGTGGCGCGCCATCTCGCGCACGAGCAGGAACGGCGCGTGGCGGAGCTTCATCGCAGTGCGTGCCTCGATGGCGAGAGCCGCGACACGCTCCGGGGCGACCTGCGGGACCAGTGTGCGGATGCGAGTTCCGATGGCTACGCCGGACTCGTAGAACTCGTCCCCCCACAGCATGCAGGCGAGGACGGAGCGCCGCAGGGCCTGCTCCGGCGTGAGCACGACGGCGAGCGCGCCTTGGTGCGTGCGGGGGCGAGTGAAGCCCTGCAACGGGCTGGCGACAGTAAGGTTGAGGGTGTTGAGCTTCATGGCGTACCTCCTTTCGCGGGTACGTGCGGTATGTATGGCGTGGTGGGTTGAGTGCTCGCCGGGGAAGGGCGGACGGACAGGAAGTGGTGCACAGATGGCTGAGCTACGGCAGCACCATGAACATCGCCGGCAGGATGCGAACCTGCGACCTCCGCACGCCAGTGGACGCGCGGCGCTCTACCGAAGTACCTGTTTGTCCTCGCCACCGGCGAGCGGGTTAGTCGTCGTCATCGTCCTCTGCGGGTCGCGTGAGCTTGACCGAGGTGACGAACCCGGGGCCTGTCTTGAAGCCGACAGGCTTGAGTGGGGCGGGTGTGACGTCGAGGGCGAGATCCTTCATCTCCTTCCAGGAGGGGCGATTCTTGTCGTAGTAGCCCGTGCACTCGTGGATCACAAACGGGACAACGATGTTGGGGTGAACGTTGTCGCACATGGTCACCATTTCGGACTCGCGATAGCCCGTCATGATGTGTGCGTTGGTGCAGGTGCGGCAGAGGGAGGCCGAGCCTATCGGCGTGCCGCCCTTGACGACCGTGTTGCGAACTGTGTTGCCCATGACACACGTGTGCTTTCTACCGGCGGGGCCGGAGGTTGAAGCCGGGGAACAAGGCGAGGACAGAGGTTATGACCGATGCTCTACCACTGAGCTACGTGAGTTGCCTCACGGCAGGGATCGAACCTGCGACCAACGGTTCCGAAGGATCTGTTCTCTACGCCACCGGCTTAGTAGTGTTTTCTGCAGACGCACTTACCCGGGAACTTCTGGGACGAGTCAGAGTCCTTGCGCTCGCTCGACCTTGCGCTTCGGGGCGACGCCCCCGTCGGATGAAGCAGGTTCTCTGGCAGGGGCACCTACCCTGCTGCTCTAAGAGGCGGTGGAAGTAACTCGGCCCATCGCCACGGGTAACTTTGAGCCTAGGCTTGCACACGCGAGTTAGCGCATGCGCGACTAAGTTGCGCCCTCTGTCCGGGAAGGGTGAGTTATGGCCTTATGGGGATTCGAACCCCTCCTCTTTCGAGGACTGACCGAGAAGTAGCCATAACAGTCGCCACGGACAGAGCAGAGTTTCCCGAGGGAACGGGTCGAGCACAGGGGTCAGGGTCGATTGACAGTCGATGAACCTGGGCTCTGCGCCACTCGGGAGAAAACTGGCCTGCATATGTGGAGTGTGCGGTCGGGCTGCGTAGGAGCGGCCGCTAGGATATCGGTTCAGCGACGTACCAGCCCGCGAAGCACACCGAGCGATCCCCTGTCAGGCTTGCGCCTTTCAAGGACCGTGGCATCGGATTGTATTGATGCTTCAGCATGGGGGTTCTCCTACGCAGGTGTAACTGTGACACAGGAGTTAGGATGTGCGCAAGCAGAAAGAATGGATAACTATGAACTTTTTTGCAGGGCTTGCGCAGAGTTTTGCCTTAGCTGCGGCTTCAGGTTGCAGAATGTAGGTATGAAGTTCGCGAGTGAGCAGCATGGAAGCATTCGTCCCGCCGGCGCTGCCGACCGGGAGGCGCTCCGGCAGTTGATCAACGACGCCTTTGGTGTAGAGCGCCGGATCAAGAAGGGTGGCAGGGACCGGTTGGTAGACGGCAGCCGAGAGCTGGATGACTTTCTGGCGCGCGGGACGTTTCTGGTGATGAAAGAGGGCGCTGCGTTGATCGCCTGCGTGTACGTGGAGGCACGCGGGGAGCGTTGCTATCTTGGGCTGTTGTCGGTTGCGCCGTCTGCGCAGGGAAGAGGCCTTGGGCGCATCATGATGGACGCCGCGGAGTCGCTTGCATGTGAGTGGGGATGCGGCTGGATGGACTTGCGCGTGGTCAGTGCGCGACGTGAGAGTTTGGTTCCGCTGTACCGTACCTTGGGGTTCGAGGAGGCCGGCACGGAGGAGTATCCGGCGCCGCTTGCGGAAGTGATGGTTGAGCCTGGACATTTCGTGCTGATGGAAAAGCGGCTTCAGGGGAGTTGAGGCGCTGCGGCTTACCTCGGGGCTGAGATCGTTTTCGTGAAATGTTTACGCCCGGCCCTTACCGTGCAGGTGCTTAACGCACGAAGGAAGGCCACAGCCGATCTGGTCGGCTGTGGCCTTCGTGTTGGCTGTGTTCGGAGTCAGTGTGCGGCGACCGTTTGCTCCGCGAGGTTGTGGAGGCCAGTGCCGTTGGCAGGGCGCGTGTAGAACATGTGGCCGCCGGGGAACTCGTGGATCTCGAGCTGTTTGGAGAGTGTGGCGGGGAGCTGGTTCTGGGTGAGGACAGAGCCCATGAAAGGGCAGCTCAGATCGTTCCAGCCGTGGAAGATGACGACCTCCATCTTGGGGTCGGCGGCGATGGCTTCGCGCAGGTCAGGCACGGCGCCGCGGCGGAGGTCCTGGTTGGTGGCGCGGTCCCACTGGCGGTTCACGTCTTCTGAAAGTGCGTAGTAGCGGGCGTCGGTCTTCCAGCCGACCTGGCGCGTGATGAAGTCGACGGCGGCGGTGGTGGTGGGCGCGATGATGGACTCGAGGATGGGGTCATTGGACTCGCGCTCTGCGCTGTAGGGGAAGGGGTCGGGAGCTGTGACGTTGGAGTCGTAGACGGAGCCGATCTCGCCGCGCTCACGGTGTACTTCGCGGAGATAGGCACCGATCTCCAGGCGGCCACCTTCGAAGCGGACGAACTTGGGGTCAAGGCCAGTCATCTTGGTGACGTTGTCGATCATGGCGTCGGTTGCGGTCTTGTTCTGCGGGCCCTGGATGAGCGCGGTAGCGTAGGGGCCTTCGGTGTAGTCGATAACGGTCCGCATGGCTTCGGGAGTGAGGTTGTTTTGCGCCTCGAGGTGGGCGGCGGTGATAGAGGGCAAACTGGTCATCCAGGGCGTGGGGCTTATGCCGTTGGGGCCGAAGTCGGGGTTGAGATACGGGCTGACGAGGAAAAGGCCGTTGACGCCAACGCCGAGCTGCGACTGCAGGTAGTGGGTCATGCGCGGGCCGCGATATCCGCCGTAGCTTTCGCCGATGAGGTACTTTTTGGCGAGCAGGCGGTCGTTTTTGACGAGCCATTTGTAGATGACAAGGGACAGGTACTCGACGTCCGGCGTGGGGGCGTAGAACTGCTTCTTTGTCTCGGCATCGTCGAGGAACGAGCGCGAGAAGCCGGTGCCGATGGGGTCGAGGAAGACGAGGTCGGTGAAGTCGAGCCAGCTTGCGGGGTTATCGGTCGCAAGGGCAGCGTCGGAGGCGGAGTCGCCGGCGTTGGCGAAGGCGATGTGCTTGGGACCGATGGCGCCGAAGTTGAGGTAGGTGGAGCTGGCGCCGGGGCCGCCGTTGAAGGCGAAGGTGACGGGACGCTGGGCGGCGCTGCCGTGGGCCTCCTTGGGCTGATCGACGGTGTACGCGATGTACATGACTTCGCCCGTGGTCTTGCCGTCCTTGGCCTTCAGCGCGACCGTGCCGACGGTGGCGGTGTAGTGGATGGTCTTGCCGTTGATGACTGCGGTCTGCGGGACGGATTTGTCGGCCGGCAGGTGGTCGGGCAAAACCTTGGGCTCTTCGGGCTGCTTGGGGGTGTTCGCTGGGGCGGCCGGGGCGCCTGGAGCGGGGGTTTGGGCTTCGGCGGCGTTCCCACCGCGGTTGCGCTGGGCGTTTGCAGCGGAGGTCAGGGGCAGAGCGAGGGCGAGCAGCAGCGCGGAGGCTTGCAGGCGGAGGGTCATGCCTTCATGGTAGTGCTACTGTGCTCGTATGCTGACCAGGTTTATGCGCACCCTGTTGTTGGGGAGCTTGCTGTGTGTTGTTTCTCGGGCGCAAGCGCCAGCGGCTAACGGGAGTGCCGATGCGTTTGCCTCGCTGAAGTTTCTGGAGGGCACGTGGACTGCGCATGGCACGGGGCAGGGCGCAACCGCCGATGGTGTGTATGCGTTCCGGCGGGAGCTGGGCGGGCATGTGCTGACGCGGCACTCCGGCGCCACGGTGTGCAAGGGGCCGGAGAGCTTCGATTGCGAGCATGGCGACCTGCTGTATGTGTACGCCGACGCGCCCGGTACGCCGTTGAAGGCGATCTACTTCGACAACGAGGGGCACGTCATTCACTACGAGGTGACGACGCCGGATTCAACCAGCGTCGTCTTCTTATCGGAGGCGTCAGGGGGTGGGCCGCGGTTTCGGTTGATGTACTCGCTGAAGGCCGGAGTGATGTCCGGGAGCTTTGCGATGCAGCCACCGGGTCAGGCGGCCTGGCACGCCTATCTGGAGTGGAGTGGCGCGAAGCAGTGAGCGGCTAGTTGCTGGCGGCAGCGGTGAGGACTTCGGCGGGCCGGAGCACCCGGGGGTCGATGAGCACGTGACCGAGGCCGTCCACGAAACCGATGGCAACATGCGGGACCGAGACGGGCGCGGGCGATTCCTGCGTCCAGACGAGCTGTCCACGGTGAAAGACGCCGCCGTTGGACGAGCCCCGTTCGGGCAGGTCGGCGGGGCTGGCGATCATCTGGTATGGGGTGACGTTGACTGTGCGATAGGGAAGTACGAAGTCTGCCGGTCTCAGCATGGGTGACTCCTTGCGACTGAACTTCGACACGGGCCCGCGGTGTTGCGTCCTGCGGCTTCGGGACGAGATCCCTGCTGCGTGATGAGATGCCGGGTGGGTGAAAGCCGTGGGCTGCGCGTTACCCCCAGGCTGCAGGGGTCGCGGCAAATTCTCCATCTGCTGAATCCGGCTGGTCGGCCGGGTCCTGGGCAGCGTCTGTCATCCGGCCCACGAAGAAGGCGTCGACTGAGGCCATGACGTTGTCGGCACGTTTAGCCTCGAAGATGGATCGTCGGAGGTGGGCACCGTTAGGGACGCCGTGGGTGAACCAGGCGGCGAACTGCTTCATCTTGCCGATGGCTTCGCGCTGGGCGGATTCGTGGTCGCGGCGAGCCTTTTGGGCCTGCTCGGAGACGTCGGTGATGGGGATGTGGGGGTGGTCGGCGGCCTCGCCCAGGAGACGGCCGAAGTAGTCGCGGATCATGCGGTAGCGGTCGAGGTCAGTGGGCCTGTCGTAGGTGCCCACGCCTGCAGCTGCGCGTGAGGCCGTGTATTGGGCGATCTGGCGAAAGATCCAGGGGTTGGCGGGCGCGGCGCGGCCGATCATGACGGCGTCGCAGCCGGTGGCGGCGACCATGGCGGCGGCGTCCTCCGGGGTGCGGATGTCGCCGTTGCCGATGACGGGGATCCGGACGGCGTCTTTGCAGGCGGCGATCCACTCCCAGCGGGCGTCGCCGGTGTAGCCCTGCTCGCGGGTGCGGGCATGGAGGGCGACGGCGTTGAGGCCGGAGTCCTCGGCTAGCTTGGCCAGGTCGACGCAGACGATGCTGGAGTCATTCCAGCCCATGCGGAATTTCACGGTGAAGGGGATGGAGACGGCCCCGCGGATTTGTTTGAAGATCTCCGCGATAAGGGGGAGATCGCGCAGCAGGCCGGAGCCGCCATTGCATTTGACCACGCGCTTGGCGGGGCAGCCGAGATTGAGGTCGACCAGGTCGAAGCCCGCGTCCTGGATGATGCGGGCGGATTCGGCGAGGGTAACGGGGTTGGAGCCGAAGATCTGCGCCGAGATGGGGTGCTCGTCTTCGTAGTAGGTGAGGTAGCGCTTGCGCTTGGTCTCGCGCATGCGGCTGAGGCCGTCGGCGGAGGTGAATTCCGTCATGAGGAGGCCGCAACCGGAGCGCTCGTTCGTGGTCTCGAGGTCGACGTCGGTGAGGTCGGCGGTGGCGTCCGGGGTGTAGAGGCTGGCGTGGCGAATGAAGCGGCGGAAGACGGTGTCGGTCACGCCGGCCATAGGGGCGAGGACGGTCGCGGGAGCAATCCGCACGCCGCCTATGTTGAGTTCGGCGGGGACGGCGGCGGTTGCAGGCGCTGGACGGTCGAGCTCGCTGATCCAGCGCTTGTCCATCGGTCCGGTGATGTTGGTCGGGTTCACGGGGATTGGATGAGTTTTATTTTAGTGGGCTTCGTGGGAGTGGGACGGTTTGGGATGCGGACAGCAGGTTTCCGACGAGGGAGACGAAGAAAAAGACAGCAAGGCAGGTGATTGGAAGTTTTTCCACAGCATGGCGCGCAACTTCCGTTGCAGGCGTGTGTCACTGCCGAGGTACTAAGCAATCTGGGTCCCTTCGTGCCGTTCTTTTCCGGCGTGGCTTTCCACGCGCTGGGTGAGTGAACCGGTCGCTGTGGCGTCGTTCAGGTGTCTCGGAATCAGACACCTTCTCCCATGGACGGCGTATGGCGAACAGAGCCTTGTAGTGCAACTCTGTTTTGACGATGGTGCCTCGCCGTCCGGCGGGTGCCGGACGTCGCTGCTACGGCGGCGGCGCCGAGGTGAAGTGCAGCTGTCACCGTTTGTTGTGCCTGGGAGATTTCGCGTGAAGGGCAAACTGTTTCTTTCGCTCCTGCTTGCCGCAGCTCCGCTGTCGGTCTATGCCGATCAGCTTGTGCCTGCGGGCTCTGTTGTTACATGCACCATCGCGGAGCCCAAGGTGTCGTCCAAGACCCAAAACATTGGCGATCCCATCCTTTGCCAGCTGAGCCATGTAGAGGCGTACGGCCGGGCGCAGTTTCCGTACGGTGCCTACCTGGAAGGGCACTTTGCGGAGTACAAGGATCCAGGTCACTTTGTGGGCAAGGGCTGGATGGAGCTCAAGTTCGACCGCCTGGTGGTGCAGCCGGACACCATTGTTCCCGTAAGCATGCGCGTGGTGGCTACGCCCAAGTACCCGGTGGACAAGGAAGGGCGAATCCATGGGTTGGGCCATCCGGTGCGCGATGCGATTGAGTGGGCGATTCCGCTTTTGTGGCCGATCGACCTGATCAACCTGCCCCGGCGTGGACCCCGGCCCGTGCTCGCCGCGGAGACTCGGATGACGATCAAGGTGCTGGATGACTTCGGCATTCCCACGCCGCAGGAAAATGCGGTCCGGAACCCAGCGCTGATTTCACGGCAGACGCCGGACGAGCCGACGTATCAGGGGTACCGCGAACAGCAGCAGGCGTACCAGCAACCCGCGCAGCAACCGTACTATCCGCCGCAACAGCAGCAACAGCCGTATTATCCGCCGCAACAGCAGAGTTATGCCCCTCCGCCGCAGCCGACCTACAGCTATGCCCCGCCAGCGCAGCCGACCGTGGTCGTGGTGCAGGCGCCGCAGCCGGTTTACATGCAGCAGCCTTCGCCGACGGTTGTGGTCCAGCAGGGGCCGTCGTATCCGCCTCCGCCGCCCACGTATGTGCCCTACGGATATGGTCCGGCGAGGTTTGCTGTGCCGTATCGGCCCAGGTACTACGCTCCGTACTAGACCCATCGCGACAGGCATGCAGAAAGGCCTCCCGGAAGGGGAGGCCTTTTGTTTTACTTGAGAAGCACTTACTTGGCTGCTGCTTCGGCCTTCTTGGCGTCCGTCGCGGCGAACTTGCGGCGGAAGCGCTCGATACGGCCTGCGGTGTCGACGAGCTTCTGCTTGCCGGTGAAGAACGGGTGGCAGGCGGAGCAGATTTCAAGGACGATGTCGCCCTTGTGTGTCGAGCGAGTCTGGAAGCTGCTGCCGCACGCGCAGCGAACGGTGGTGGTGTCGTACTTGGGGTGAATGCCTTCTTGTGGCATGGGTAAATCCTTTCAGTAGCTTTCCCGCCGCAGAACGGTTCGCTTGCCTTGTCCTCGCTTGGGGCCAAAAGGCCGGGCTCAGGGCATCGATCTTCCTGTCACGCTGCAGCTTGGACCCCGACTCCCGGGGCCTCAGGCGCTAACCATTAGAGTAGCACCCGGGCTGAGCGATTCATGCTGACCGGCGTGTGGCGACTCTGAGCAGAACCGGGGAAAAGGTCGCCAGAAAAGCCGTGATCAGCATGGCCGCGAGGGCTGCCACGGTGTGCGCGACCGCGAAGACCGCCCAGCCCAGGAGCACCCAGAAAGCCATGTTGGCAGAAGCGGCGACATAGACCCAATCGGAGAACTTGTGCTGATCGTGCCAGAAGTTCATTCCGCTCAGCGTGGGATAGCTGCTGGCCGGCGAGAGCGCGAGACGCAGAACGGCAACCGGCAGCAGGTTGAGGGCAAGGATCAGCGCCACCCAGGCGACCGGCCCCCAGGATGCAGGGAGGCGCGGCTGAATCCACCAGGTCGCAACCAGCGTGAGGACGACATTGAGGGTCGCACCCGCGTTCACCGGAGCGGGAAAGTGGCCCATATCCCCGAGCCTGTTCATCTCATTGAGCTTCTTGCTGCCCGCGTTCACGGCGGCTCCAACGACCATCGTCTTAAGCGACAGCAGGTCCTAAGCTGAGCGTACGCTGCGGAAGGTGGGGAAGGAGCCAAGGTTTGGATGGAGTCGACAGGAATGCGGTGGAGTCAGTGTGGGACTACCCGCGGCCGCCCCGGCTGGAGCCAGCGGGGAGCGTACTGAAGATCGTGCATGCGGGTGTGGTGCTGGCGGAGACCCGGCGAGCGCTGCGCGTCCTGGAGACGAGTCACCCGCCGGTGTTCTACCTTCCGCCGCAGGACGTGCGAATGGACCTGCTGCGGCCCTCGGACCGGCGCCAAAGCTTCTGTGAGTTCAAGGGCCTTGCGCGGTACTGGTCGCTGGCCATCGAAATCGGTGGGCGCGAGCCGGTCACCGTGGACGACGTCGCCTGGAGCTACCCCGAGCCTTCGCCAGCCTTTGAGGGCTTGCGCGACCACCTGGCCTTCTACGCCAGCCGGGTGGACGAGTGCACCGTGGATGGCGAGCGGGTGCAGGCCCAGGCGGGCGACTTCTACGGCGGCTGGATCACCTCAAAGATCAGCGGCCCGTTCAAGGGACCTCCGGGCACCCGCGGCTGGTAAAGGACGCGATGTCCTCAGTTCGCACAGCTTTCCAGGTTCAGCGGTGCAGCGAAGCGGGTCATGGCTGCGATACTGGAGAGGCGCGCTCCCGGGGAGCCGGCTCCCTTTGACGATGTCTGATCTGTGTCCTATGTGTGGTGGCTCCGGCCTTCGGATGGTTGAGCGTCCGGATGGCGTGCGGGCGGTGTCCGATTGCGCTTGCCGGGTGGTGGAGCGGCGGATGCGCCGTCTCGCGGCAGCTCGCATCCCGGAGCGGCACAGGGAGTGCACGCTGGAGAACTTCTCCACGAAGATCGGGAGCGTGCAAAAGAGTCTGGCCGAAGCCAGGCTCAAGGCGACGGGCTTCGTGCGGGCCTTTCCCTCGGAGACCTTCGGCAACGGGCTGCTGTTCGTCGGCCCGTGCGGGGTGGGGAAGACCCACCTGGCCGTGGGCATCCTGCATGCGCTGATCACGGAACGCGGTGTGGCTGGGCGGTTCGTGGACTGCAAGGAGCTTTTGAAGGAGATTCAGAGCTCGTACTCGGCGAACAATGAGCAGACGGAACGGCAGGTGCTGCGGCCGGCACTGGAAGCCGAGGTGCTGGTGCTGGACGAATTGGGCGCGGCGAGGCGAACGGATTGGGTGAGCGACATGATCGAACACCTGCTGAACATGCGCTACAACGACCGGAAGACGACCATCATCACGACCAACCTGCCCTATGCCTCTGCGGGGCCGGCTGGCCACGGCCCGAGGGACGCTGCCCGGCATGAGACCCTGGGCGATCGGATCGGCGAACGTATGCTGTCCCGGCTGGGTGAGATGTGCGTTGTGGTGGAGATGGACGGCCCCGACTACCGAAAGAGCGTGGTCGGCCGCGCGACCTTTGCGCCGGCCACGGAACGGCGCTTCGGTAAGACTGTTCCGGAGTAAAATCGGCGCTGTATGGCGGACCCGAATCAACCTTTCACCCCTGATGTATCGCGACCCGGCGGCGGTGGCCTGTTCGCCGAGCCCCCGGCTGCCGAGCGGAGCTTCCCCACAGCAGCGGTAACGATTGCCGCGGTCGCCGTCCTGGTGATCATTGCAGCGCTGGTGTTTGCCGGGCGGCGGCATGCCACGGCATCGGGCGCCCCGGATACCCTGCGGCCCCTGGCGGCGTATGCGCCGAACCTGAAGCTGAGTGGGCTGCAGATGAGTGAGTCGACGAGCTTCTCTGGCGGAAAGTCCACGTTCATCGACGGCCATGTGACCAACTCAGGGCCGGCCACGGTGACAGGTATTACGGTGCAGGTGCTGTTTGCCTCGGATGCGGGTGGGGCGCCTCAGCTCGAGACGGTTCCGGTTGAGCTGGTCAGGACGAAGAAGCCGTATCTGGACACCGAACCGGTGAGTTCGGCACCGTTGGCGCCGGGCGCGGGCGCCGACTTTCGGCTCATCTTTGAGGGTATTCGGCCGGAGTGGAACCAGCAACTGCCGGAGATCCATGCCGTGGACGTCGCCACTCACTGAAGTCAGGGCTGCCTGCACCTTTTCCACAAGCCAAGAAATGGTGGAAATCCAGAAACCGCTGGGGAGCGTTCTTCCTGCAGTGGTTGGGCCCCTTGAGGAATAGAGGGCCAATCGCGCCGATTTAGCGGAACGCGGATCTCCGCTTCAAGTCTCTCCTGACGGAGAGGTACCAAGGCAGATTGGCCCTCCTTTGCTGGAGGGCCTTTTTTTGCTCCTACGAACCCACGTGCGGGCGAGCGACGGTGTGCAAAGCCACGAGGGTCTCAAGAACCGGTCTGAGTTTGTCCAGGTGCAGCGCATTGGCTCCGTCCGATTTGGCGTGGGCGGGGTCGTCGTGCACTTCCAGGAAGATGCCGTCGACTCCGGCTGCGACGGCAGCGCGCGCGAGGACGGGGATGAACTCAGGCTGCCCGCCTGATACGCCATTGCCTGCGCTCGGGGTCTGGACCGAGTGGGTGCCGTCGAAGATCACGGGAGCGAAGGAACGCATGGTGGGCAGGGCGCGAAAGTCTACGACCAAGTTGTTGTAGCCGAAGCTGGCGCCGCGTTCCGTGAGTGACGTGCGGGTGCAGCCCCCGTCCCTGAGCTTCTCGACGGCGTGTTTCATGTCCCATGGAGCGACAAACTGGCCCTTTTTGACGTTCACGGCACGGCGCGGGCCGGCGCAGGCCTCGGCTGCGGCGAGCAGCAGGTCGGTCTGGCGACAAAGGAACGCCGGGATCTGGAGCATGGCATCGACGTCCCCCAGGGCGTCGGAGGCGGCGTGCGCCTGCTCGGGCGTGTGAATGTCCGTGAGGATGGGCAGGTTGTTGGATTGCGCGATGGCACGGAGAATGCGGCAGCCCTCGGCGAGCCCGGGACCGCGGAAGCTGTGGACCGACGTGCGGTTCGCCTTGTCGTAGCTGGCTTTGAAGATGTACGGGACGTTCAGGTCCGCGGCGATGCGCTGGATGGCATCTGCGAGGCGGCGTGCGTGCGATTCGGACTCGAGAACGCAAGGGCCAGCGATAAGAAACAGGTTGGGGCCGCCGATAGGGACAGAGCCGAGCGAGAAGGCCTGGGAGTGGGTCACAGCTTTATTGGATCACAGCGTCGGTGAGGCTCCCAGGTCCTTGCGTCAAAGCAAAACGCCCCGGCGTAAACCGGGGCGCTCGGCGAACGAAGGACCGCGTGAAGGTTAAGGGTTAGTTCCCGTCGTCGGGAAGTTGACCGGGACTGCATGTGAGCCGTTGCCTACCGAAACCAGGCAGGAGGGCAGGGCGGAGGTGGGGAATGGCGAGTTCAGGACCGCATTCAGGGCGCCGGTGTGGGAGTCCAGTTCGGCTCCGGAGATGCTGCCGTCAACGAAGTTAGAGGCATACAGGTAGGTGCCCAGGTTTGGGTCCACGGTGACGCAGCTTGTGCCTGCCTTGGCCGTGAAGTTGGTACCTGCGACGCCGGAGAGGCTGCCCGTTGCGCGGTTGATCGCGTAGGCTCCCACGGTGCCTGCATTTGAGTTTGCGGTGTAGACGTACTCTGCTCGCGGATCAACGATGATCGATACGGGGAGCGCACCTGTTCCGAAGGGACTCGAGGGCATGGGGGTGAGATTGCCGGTGGTGGACCGCGCGATCGTGTAGCCGTAGATCTGGTTCGTCTCCTGATCCGTGACGTAGACGAAACTCGCGGTGCCATCGATGGCGATCGCGCTGGGGGTTACGCCTGCGGAGACGCCCTGGATGAGGCCGGTCGCGGACGTCGTGGTGCCGGAGAGCGGGGTCAGAGCACCCGTCGTCATGTTCTGTGCGAAGCCCAGCACTGTGGGCTTGCCAGCCGCGGTCTCCTGATCGATGACATAGGCGTACGTGTTGTACGTGCCCGACGCAGATCCGGTACCAGGGGTGCAAGTGGGGTTGCCGCTCACCAGGGGTGCGGTGACGCAGACAGGGGCCGAAACGGCGATCCCGACCGGGTTCCTGCCGACGTTGACCGTCGTAGGTGTGCCCAGGCTGTTGTCCGCGGCGATCTTGAAGATGCTGACTCCGCCAGGTCCGGGCGAGGCAGGGGTGTAGCCATTCTGGTACGTGAACGTGACGTACAAAAAGGTGCCCGTGCTATCGATGGTGGCCCCTGTGGGATACGTCCCGGAGAGGTTGTAGGTGTGCGTGGCGTAGAGCTTGCCATCAGAGCCAACGAGGAACTCTTCGACAGAGTTGCCGTCCGATCCGTTGGCACCGCCGATGACGTAGATCGCCTGATTGTTGGGGTGGGCGACGATCTTGATCGGGTCCGAGACGATGGCGGCAAAGGGTGAGCCCGCAATCTGGTTCAGGATGCCCGTCTGGTAGTCGATGGCGTAGGCCGAGACCGTCGCATTGGCGCTGGAGATGGAGTACACGTAGCCGACCGTGTAGTCCCGGCTGCAGGAGCTCAACCCGAGGGCCAGCGTGAGAGCGGCTCCTCCGGTGATGGCGCTCCGAAGCTTTGTTGTCAACCTCATCTGCTTCCCTTACGGCGGCTCCGGGGAGGAGCCGCCTGTTCTTTCTGCCGGCAAGCCGGCGAATCTGTTCTTAGCCGCGTAGGTACAGGCGGCGGGGGGCTGCCGTGACTAGATGGCTCCGCTGATCGACAGGCAGCTCAGACCAAGGGCCGAGGTCTTGAAGGTCGACCCTCGCGAAAGACTGGCCACCTCACCCGTGGTGTCGGAGTAGAGGTACCCGGTGATCGTGCCGTCGGTGCCATCGGAGGTGTACAGGTACTTCGACGTGGGATCCTCGACCATGCAGGACGGTCCGGCACCGGAGCTGAACGGGCTTCCAGGAATCGGCTGAAGAACCCCGGCGTTGATCACATAGCCGGTCAGTGTGCTTCCGCGGGTGTTGGTGGTGGTGTTCGTCGACGAACTGTTCAGCGCGTAGACATACTTGCCGGAGGTCGTCAGGAATGTGTTCACCGGGTTGACGGCGCTGGGATCGTTTGCTGTGGAGCCGCCGGTGAAGGGAACCAGAGAGCAGCCTGAGCCCACCGTGTAGGAGCTGATGTAGCCGGAATTCTGCCGATTCTGGGAGTCGGTGACGAAGATGTATTGACCATTCCCGCTGATAGAGGTGGCCGAAACGGTGTTGGCCGGGATGGTGCCGGTAGTCACCGTGCCAAGTTGTCCATTGGCGATGCTGTACGCGGAGATCGTCTGACCGACGGTGTTCAGCGTGAACAGGCAGCTGCCGGTGGAGAGCATGCGAAGAGGCGTTTTGCCGACCTCGAGGAAGGTGGGTGCAGACTGGCCAGGCTGTGTGCTGGCGGTCTGCTGGACCAGGCTTAAGCGGCCAGTTGTTGGGTCCGAAGCGAAGGTCGTGATCGCACCATTACCGTCGCCCGCGGGCGAGAACTGGTCGAGCACGTACAGGTAGCCGCCGGTGCTGTCGAATGCAGCCCAGACATGGCCATAGCCCTGTGACTCGTACGCCTGCTCCGGGGTGAGGGTTCCGGAGCCGCCCACGGCAAACAGTTGGATTGCGTCGCTGTTGCCACCGGCCTTGGCGCTGAAGCCAGTGCCCTGGTTGATGACGTAGACGAAGCGGCCGCCGGGCCGAACGACAACCTGTACGGGATTGGTTCCACCGGCGCCAAAGGGCTGCCCGGGGATCGCGGTCAGGTTACCGGTGAAGTCGTCTACCTGGTAGCCAACAACAACGCCGTTCTGCGTTGAGGTGGTTCCTACCGCCCATAGATAGGCGATGGTGCCGCCACCACACGCCGTCATGCTCAGACCCAGGGCTGCTGCCGATGTAAGGGCCATTGCTGCACGGCCAAACCAACTCCACTTCATGCTTTTCCTTCACTCAACCCACTCCGCGCAGCCCTGATGAGCTTGCCGCAGGCGGGGAACCTGTCTTTCAAGGTGATACAAAACTTCACTTCATTGTAGGGGTTGCGAGGGTTTCCTGCCACTTACTGCAGGGTGGGACGGGTGGTGTGGGCCAGTGGTGAGCGTGGAATCTACAAAAACCAGATTCCCTTCGGGAATGACAACCAGAGAAGCAAAGCCCCGGGGGAGTGCCCCGGGGCTTTGCGGTAGGGGTGACGCTGAGGTTTACCAGACGCGGCAGCCGCCGTTCTCGGGCATCATGGGCTGGCCGGGGTGGCAGCCGAAGGCTTTGCCGAACTGGTCAAAGTTCTGCACGGTGCCCTTGACGCGCCACTCTCCGCTGGAGTGCGGATCGGTCTTGGCCTGGTTGACGGCGGCCTGTTCGCGCTGATTCTGGCACCACACCTGGCCGAACGAGATGAAGAAGCGCTGCGCCGGGGTGTAGCCTTCCACCTCTTCGGTGGTGGACTTGCCCTGTGCCTTCAGGGTTTCCAGAAGGGCCTGGTAGGCGATGCGGATTCCGCCATTGTCTGCCGTGTTTTCGCCCAGGGTCAGATGGCCGTTAAGGTTCTGCCCGGGGGCGACCTGGAAGCCGTCGTACTCCTTGGCAACGCATTCCGTGCGGTCCTTGAACTTGGTCTGGTCTTCGGCGGTGAACCAGGAGCCGATCGAGCCATCGGCGTTGTACTTGACGCTGCCGGTTGGACCAAACTTGGAGCCCTGGTCGTCGAAGCCATGCGTCATCTCGTGGCCGATGACCACGCCGATGCCACCGAAGTTCACCGCCGGGTCCTTCGAGAAGTCATAGAACGGCGGCTGGAGGATACCTGCGGGGAAGTTGATGTCGTTCATTGACGGCGAGTAGTAGGCGTTGACCGTGGGCGGCGTCATGCCCCACTCGGTTTCATCGACTGGCTTACCGAGCTTGGACAGATTGCGGTTGCGCTCGAACATTTCGCTGCGCTCCGCGTTGCCAAGGAGATCGTCGCGCTTGATTTCGAGCTTGCTGTAGTCGCGCCAGTGTGCGGGGTAGCCGATCTTGTCGCGGAAGGCGGAGAGCTTTAACTCGGCCTGCTTCTTGGTATCGGGGCTCATCCAGTCAAGCTGCTGAATGTCCTGGTCGAGGGCCTTCTTAAGAGCTGTGACCAGCTTCTCCATGTTGTCCTTGGCCTGGGGCGGGAAGTTCTCCTTGACCCAGTCCTGACCTACAGCCTCACCGAGCGCGCCGTCCGTCAGGCGGGTGCAACGCTTCCAGCGGGGCTGATCTTCTTCCTGGCCTTGCAGTGTCTTGCTGAAGTAGTCGAAGTTGACCTTCACGAAGTCCGCCGAGAGCAGCGGGGCCGCGCCGTGCACGGCGTGCCAGCGCAGATAGCTCTTCCATGCCTCGAGTGGCTCGCCGGTGATCTCGGCTTCCACGGTCTTCTCGAAGTCGGGAGACATCACGTTCATGGTCGGCGCGGAGCCTACGCCGATACCACTGAGGTAGGCCTTCCAGTTGTAATCGGGGGTGAGGGCCTGGACCTCGGCAATGGTCATGATGTGGTAGCGCTTGGCGGGGTCGCGCATCTGCACGCGCTCCATCGATCCCTGGGCAAGCGCGGTTTCGATCTTCATGACCGCCGCAGCTTCAGCGGCAGCCTGGTCGGAGTTATCCCCGAGCAGGGCGAAGGTGGCCTTCATGTTGTCGAGGTACCCGTCGCGGAGCTTGGCAAAGCGGGGGGCCGGATTGAGGTAGTAATCGCGGTCGGGGAGGGTGAGGCCGCCCTGACCGGTGCCGAGGATCTGCTTGGTGGAGTCCTTCTGGTCCTGCTGAACGCCTACGCCCAGGAGCTCCGTGCCGCCGAAGCGGTTGGAGAGCGCGACATTGAGGGTTGCAAGGTCCTTGGTGGACTTCAGGCCGGCGATGGTGTCGAGCTCGGGCTGCAAGGGCTTCACGCCCGCCTTGTCGACCTCGTCGGTGGCCATGCAGGACGCGAAGAAGTCGCCGTACTTCTTCTGGAGCGGTGATTTGGGAGCGTCTGCCGCTTTCTTTAGATCGACATACAGCAGATAGTTGTTGCGGTCTGCCAGCTCGTTGAAGCGACCCCAGCGGGCTTGATCGGCCGGAATGGGATTGGTCTTGTTCCAGTTGCCGCAGGCGTACTGGTAGAAGTCGGTGCAAGGGTCGGCGGTCTTGTCGATCGCCGCGATATCCATGGAGAGGGGCTTCTTCGGGGGCGCCGTGGGACCTGCATCGGCGGCAGGGGCGAACGAAACGGCGATCTGCTGGGCTATGCAAAGGGGTGCACAGAGGGCAAGCAGAGAGGCGGTGAGAACTTTACGCATGAATCTCCTGGAGAGCAGCCTGGGTGTATCGGTACCCGAAGGATACGCCGGAAGAGCATGCCTCGTGAATTTGCCGTGAACTGAGGTTTGCTCGGGAGTACGGTGCGGGTGGTGCGAGAGTCTGCGCTTTGGGCCGGTAGATGGGGCGGGAGAGCCCGGCGGATCAGCGTCAACACAGCCGCTAAGGAACATTACCTGGAAGGTACTTCTAATGTGGCGCGTGTTACCAAATGACCAGGAGACACTGCAACTCCTCTGCTACTTTCACAACAGGCCAAACACAGCCAATAAGTCAGCAGGAACTTCCGGCAGTGATCACTGCATAAGTCTCGGTGTGACCAGGGCGAGTTACATGGTGAAGCCTCTCTTTCTTTAATCCAGGCCCTTTTGCATCCGCAGTAGCAACGAGATCCCCAGGATGGGGTGATCGGTTGTCCCGTAAATACGAACCATCAACCAACCCTGAGGTATGTGCTGTGAAACTGAACATTGCTGTAGCTCTTACGTTTGCTCTTACCTGCGCCGGAAGCGCCTTTGCCGACACGATCAACTTCGCCGGGACCAACAAGACCCTCGGGCACTCGGCCACCTATACCTCGGGTACCTCCACTGTCACGGCTTCTGCATTCAGCTCCACCGGGAGCAGCCTCAATCTGTACGGCAAAAATGGTGGCGGTTCGGAAAACGGCCTTGGTATCTCGGGCACTTCCGACAACGAGATCAACAACAAGACCTTCATCCAGCTGGACGTATCCAAACTTACCGGTTCCTACTACCTTTCCATTGGCAGCACGCAGAGTGATGAGGGCTTCAGCGTCTACTATTCGAACACCTCGGGCTCCCTCGGTACGCTGTTTCACGACTACAGCTCGCCCAACACTGATCCCTTTTCCACGGGACTTCTTACCACGCCCGTCGGCGACAAGTATGTTTCCATCACTGCGGACGGAAACCAGGGTTCACACCAGAATGGTGATGGCAACGTGCTCCTGGATACCTTGACCACCACCAACGTTACGCCGGAGCCGAACTCCCTGATTCTGTTGGGTACGGGCCTTCTCGGGGCGACTGGCGTGATTCGCCGCAAGCTTGCTGTCTAAATCTTCCGCTTTGCCACCACAAACACCAAAGGGAGAGCCGAAAGGCTCTCCCCTGCTACTTAGGCCAGTGCCGGCTGGCAACGCAGCCGAGTTAAAAGATCTTCATGTGGATAGTGAGGTACTTCTTAGGGTCGGTGCGAAGCATCACGGCCAGCTCGGACGCGTTTTTCAGCAGCACGTTCAGATTGTTGTAGGCGGCGTCATTGGTAACAAACTGGCCTACCGTGCCCTTCCCCTGGTTGACGCCGGCGAGCATCGTGTCGAGCTGGGTGATGGTGTCGCTGAGTTTCTGAGCCGTCGCCGGGTCCTTGAGCAGGAGGCCCAGGCTGCCCTTGCCACTGTCCACCTGCGCGAGGATGTCGTTGGTGCGGGTCAGGGTGGTATTCAGGTTGTTGTAGAGGGTGTCATCGGTGAGCAGCTTGCCGGCAGAGCCCTTGCCGGTTGAGAGACCCGTGGCGAGCGTATCGAGGCGGCTGGCCGTGTCGTTCAAGCGATCGTAGAGGCCGTCGTCGGTAAGCAGCTTGCCCGCGGAGCCCCGGCCCCGGTTGAGATTGACCGAGAGCGTGTGCAACTGCGCCAGTGTGGCGTGTGCCTCGTTATAGAGCTCAGGATTCTTCAGCAGCTGGCCGACCGTGCCTTCGCCGTTCTGGATGCCGTCGACCACAGTGCTGAGCTTGGCTACGGTCTTGTTCAGCTGGTCGAGCGTGCCCTGGCTGGACTTGATGAAGGTGTTAATGGAAGGCGCTTCGTAGGTCTTGAACTCACCGCCACTCTGGAACTCTGGCCCCTGCGCCTGCTCGCTGTTGAGCTCGACCACCGTATCGCCGACAACCCCCGTGGTGACGAGGGAGGCTGTCGTATCGGTGTGCAGCCGGTTGTCAAAGCGTGGGCTGAGCTTCATGTCCACCTCTACCGGCGTGAGTTTGCGGGCAGGATCGGTGGAGAGGTGAATGGCGTGTACCTCGCCGACGGGAACGCCTTCAAGGGTGATGGGCGCACCCACTTTGAGGCCCTCGGAGTTCTCAAAGTAGCTGCGTGCGACCAACTTCTTCTCAAAGGTGTTCATGCCGGTCGCGTTGGTCATGAGGAAGAGCAGGATGACCAGCAGCGCCAGCGAGATGAGAACCAGAACGCCGACCTTGAGCTGCGACCACTTTACTTCCTGCTGACTGGGCATGAGTTAATGGTAGCAAGGACTGCGCTTTGGGTTGGCCCCCTCCCGTTTGCCCGGCGGGATGGCGTGGATGGCGGGGAGGGGGTGTGGCATACTGCGGCGCCACGGAGCCGGGTGCGCTAAAGGCCGCCGTCTTCTGCGATGACCACAGCCAATGCGATTGCGTTCGTGTGCGTCAGGCTGAGGGTCAGGCGCTGGATGCCAAGCGAGGAGGCGATCTCGGCGGCGCGGCCGTGCAGCTGTAGCTGCGGGGCCTGGCCGGGGTGACGAATCACCTCGAACTCACGCCAGGAGACGCCGCGGCTGATGCCGGTGCCGAGCGCTTTTGCGGCTGCCTCCTTCGCCGCAAAGCGGGCTGCGAAGCTCTGGGCGGCGCTCTTCTTTCGCGCCTGGCAGTAGGCGATCTCGCCCGCGGTATAGACGCGCTCGAGGAAGTGCTGGCCAAAGCGCGTGATGCTGGCTTGAATGCGGGGAACTTCGGTGATGTCTGTGCCGAGGCCTAAAACCAAGGGGCAACTCCGTTTCTCAGTGCCTTGCGCGACAGCTTCCAGACATTATCGCTGCGGGCGGATGACAGTGCTGACGATGACAGCGCTCAGGACGAGCGTTGACGACGAGCGCTGCCCCGAACTGCCTCCGGGCACTGACTGCGCTACACTGAAACCCGTCTATGTCTGCTGTGATTGAGGCCAGTCACCTGGGAAAGGTTTACCGCTCAGGCAAGCTGGAGGTGAATGCGCTTCGCGATGCGAGCTTTTCCGTGGAAACGGGTGAGTTTCTCTCCATTGTGGGCCCTTCCGGGTCGGGTAAGTCGACCTTGTTCTACATTCTTGGTGGCCTGACGAGTCCAAGCTCTGGATCCTTGCGGGTCGCGGGGCAGGACTTTTCGCAGATGCGCGATGCGGATCTGACGAGCTTCCGGCGCGGCCACATCGGCTTCATCTTTCAGCGATTCAACCTGTTACCCACGCTTTCGGCGGGGGACAACATCGAGTTGGCGCACACGATCGCCGACAACGGCAAGCCGTTTGACCGGCCTTTGCTGAACAGACTTGCGGGGATGCTGGGCATCGAAGGCCGGCTGCATCATCGGCCCAATGAGCTTTCCGGGGGCGAACAGCAACGCATCGCCATTGCCCGTGCGCTGATCACGCGGCCGTCCATTGTGCTCGCCGACGAGCCCACTGGGAACCTGGACACCGAGAACTCGGACGCAGTGCTGAAGATGCTTCGGGATTCGAGCCGTGAGCTCGGCCAGACTGTCCTGATGATCACGCACAACCCTGAGGCCGCCACGATCGCCGACCGCATCCTGTACATGCGAGACGGCCGGACAGTTGGCGAGGCTGCCGGGAACGGACGGCCGCCTGTCGGTGCAGCGTAGCCGCCCCCGCACCCTTCAGGGCAGGTTGAAGTTGATTGTCACGACGGTTTTTACCTCGACAGGCTGCCCGTTCAACATGTAGGGCCGATAGACCCACTGCTTGACCGCGTCCACTGCGGCGGCTTGGAGCGGTTGTGGGCCGGAGATCACGGCGAGGTCCTCCACGTGGCCGCTTCGCCCGATGTGTGCTGCCATAACGACGCTGCCTTCAACATGAGCCGCTTTGGCGTCCGCCGGGTACACAGGGGGCACCTTGGAAATGACGTTCCCTTCCATCACTCCGCCAGAGATGCGGACCACTCGGGGCTGGTTTGCAGGCATATTGTCGCCCGAGCTGATGCCGGGGACGAACGAGGGTGGGGCTCCCGGAACGGCGTTGGGCGAGGTGGGATCTGTCCCTGGCTGTGGTTGCGGAGCTCCCGGTTGCGCCGGGGTTTGCACCGGGCCAGGTGCCATCTGTGCGGTCGCGAAGGTGGTACCAGCTACAAGCAAGGCCGTAACAAAATATCGACGCATACCGAACTCCCATGTCCAAGTGCGGCGAGTCTACACCGTCGGTTTCTTGTTTTGCACGTGCGTTCTATCTCGGGACACCGGAGCCAACTTTCGGGGAATGGTCCGGCGGGCGACCCTGCTGCAAGCTGATGGGAAGTGTGAAAGGGCTGGAGGCTGGCACGGTGTTGATCGGGCGGATTCTGGGTGTAGCGGTTCTGGGAAGTCTCGCGCTTGCGCCCCGGTCTGCGGCGGGTGTTCAGGCGATGTTTTCCGGGGGAAGTTCTGCGACGTTGGCCACCGACGGCGGTCCGCTGGATCTGAATACGGCCACGCCGGAGGAACTCGCGCGCCTCCCGGGGATGGGGCCGGCGTACGCAAGGCGCGTGGTCGAGGGCAGGCCGTATTCAGCGAAGAATCAACTGATGACCCGGGGTGTGCTGCCCGCGAGCGCCTACGAGCAGATCAAGGATCATGTCGTTGCGCATCGGCCGCCGAAGCGGTAGTGCTGTGGAAATGTGGAAGGTCCCCCTTGCAAGGTAACGTGACCTTCGTTACTATCGAGATCGCAGCAAACAAGAGCTAGCCCTGCCGGTTGTGGACTCCCGTTCGCGCTGGCGGGGCTGATTTTTTGCTCCCTTTGCCAATCCTTGCAGCGTTTTAGGTCGGAAGCCTCCCGTCGCACGACTTTCGCTCATCCGGCGCAGTACAGTGGTTGAGTCTGCTTAGCATGAACCAGGGATCCCGGAACGAAGATGACCTCTCGCCCAACGAAACGGTGTGTGTCACGGCACAGTGTGTGTCACGGCACATGAGGGTTTGGAGGGCTGTCGCCGGATGTTTGGTGACGATGATGCTTTCTGGATGCGGGAGTGCTGGCCTCGACAGCAGTTTAAGCGCAGCGCAGGTCCGCTTTGTTGAGGTTTCCCCGGGTTCACCTGAGATGGACTTTTTCGTGAATGGAACCGGGGCGGCGTACAGCGTTGGCTTCGCCAACTTCACGTCGTATCTTCCAGTAACTGCCGGGGCAGTAAGCGTCAGCGCACATCGCGCGGGTAGCCTGCAGACGGTCTCCTCGGCCGAGGGCACACTGAGCGGAGGGAGGCAGTACACCGTGGTGGTCAGCCATGGCCCAGGCAATCAGCAGCAGCGGATCTACCAGGACCAGGACGCGCCGGCACCCCCGGGGCAAATTGCGCTACGTGTGGTGAATGCGATTGAGGGCTCCGGGACGACGACCGTGTATGTGAGCCCGACCGGCGGTGCAGGAGGGACAGGAGCGCCGGTTTCTGTGCTCAACGTTGCGCCCGGGAGTGCTACCGCGTATGTGAACCTGCCTGCATCGACGGCCTACGCGGTGACCGCCACGGTTGCGGAAGGCGCGCTGAACGTACCGCTCAGCAGCACGACGGTGAAGGCAGGGTCAGGCGCAGTGCGCACCGTGGTGTTTGCGGGGAATGGCCCGGCCGGCACGAAGAACGTGGTGGGTTTTGTGCTGGACGATGCGGACGCGCCGTAGAACCGAGACGAGAGAGCATCCTGTGGTGCTCTCATGAAGCGGGGCTGACGGAAATCTTTCGCGGGTGTATCGCAACCCTTGGGGAAGGGCTGTGTTCTTTAGAACGTACGCACCTCGGCGAGCACAGATCGCAGATGGCGAACACCATATCGGAAAGGATTGCCAGCCATGAAACGCATTGCCATACTGAGCACCGCACTCTTGTTTGCCCTACCCTTTGCTGCGGGAGCGCAGACCACCACGAAGCGGCACGAGACGATTCACCAACGTAAGGCCAACCAGCAAGGGCGCATTGTGCAGGGCGATCGTAGCGGGCAATTAAGGCCTGGGGAGACGGCCCGGCTTGAGAACCAGGAGCACGGCATCAACCGTGAGGAACGCGGGATGCGCGCGCAGGATAACGGACGCCTCACGAGACAGGATCGGCGCACCTTGAACGCCCAACAGAACCAGGAGTCGCGGCGCATTTACCGGGACAAGCACAACAACCGGACTGATCCGGGAGTGCCGCCCGCCCGGTAGGATTCTCGTCAAGATCGAGAGGGAGGGCTGCCGTGATCCGGCAGCCCTCCCTCGTTGTGCCCAGGTTAGCGGATCTTTGCGACGCCTCGTTGCGGCCGGCGACGACTGTACCAGGCGGCACCGAGAACGAACGCGAGCGGAACAAGAATGTTGTAGGCAAGAACAAAGGGAGTGCGTCGATCGCCGACACCCTTGTACAGGTTGAAGAGGCTGAGCAGCACGAAAGGCACAGCCGTGACGATGCCGTGGATGACCGGAGCCCGATGGGCTACACGGGCCGCGGTGTACCCGCCAAGCAGGGCGGCCAGCACGGCCCAGAGAAGGTTCGCTGTGAGATACGGAGTCGTCGGGGTGTCAAACGAGCGATGCAGCCCGAGGAAGGCGATGGCGTAGAACACGCCTTCAAGCGCGAGAAACAAAAGGAGGCCATCAACGACGGCGAAGATGCTTCGTGCGATGGGGCTCAGCTTCAACGATTTGGCCATGCGTCAGCCTCCTGTGTGGAGATGCAAAAAGGCCGCGCGATGTGCGCGGCCCTTTTGATTGATTGCTAGGTTTAGTAGCGATAGTTGTCGGTCTTGTAGGGGCCTTCGACAGGCACGCCGATGTAGTCAGCCTGCTTTTTGCTGAGGGTCGTGAGCTTCACACCGATCTTCTCGAGGTGAAGGCGGGCGACCTCTTCGTCGAGCTTTTTGGGCAGAACGTAGACGCCGACCTGGTAGGTGTCCTTGTTGGCCCAGAGGTCCATCTGCGCGAGGGTCTGGTTCGAGAAGCTGTTAGACATCACGAAGCTGGGGTGGCCGGTGGCGCAACCCAGGTTCACCAGGCGGCCCTCGGCGAGCACGAAGATCGAGTTGCCATTGGGGAACGTGTACATGTCCACCTGCGGCTTGATGTTGGTGTGCTTGACGTCTTTCGCGCCTTGCAGCTCCGCCATCTGGATCTCGTTGTCGAAGTGGCCGATGTTGCAGACGATGGCCTGATCCTTCATCTGCTGCATGTGCTCGAAGGTGATGATGTCGAGGTTGCCGGTGCAGGTGACGTAGATGTCGCCGCGACCGAGAGTCTCTTCGATCGTGGTGACCTCGTAGCCTTCCATCGCGGCCTGCAGCGCATTGATGGGATCCACTTCGGTGACGATGACGCGGGCGCCCATGCCACGCAGCGAGTGCGCGGAGCCCTTGCCAACGTCGCCGTAGCCGCAGATCACGGCGACCTTGCCGCCCATCATGACGTCCGTAGCGCGCTTGATGCCGTCAGCCAGCGACTCTTTGCAGCCGTACAGGTTGTCGAACTTTGACTTCGTGACCGAGTCGTTGACGTTGATGGCCGGGATGAGGAGCTTGCCCTGCTCGAGCATCTTGTAGAGGCGATGCACACCGGTGGTGGTCTCTTCGGAGACGCCACGCCAGTCCTTGGCAACGCGAGTCCAGCGCTGCGGGTCCTCCTGGTGGATGCTCTTGAGAAGCTCCTTGATGACGCCCTCTTCGTGCGAATCAGCGTTGGCGTCAACCCACTCGCGCTCACCCTTTTCGAGCTCTACACCCTTGTGGATGAGCAGGGTGACATCGCCGCCGTCGTCGACGACGAGCTGCGGACCGAGACCGCCTTCATGACGAAGCGCCTGGTCCGTGCACCACCAGTACTCTTCCAGGCTCTCGCCCTTCCAGGCGAACACGGGAACGCCCGTCGCAGCGATGGCCGCGGCGGCGTGGTCCTGGGTGGAGAAGATATTGCAGCTGGCCCAGCGGACAATCGCGCCGAGGTCGACCAGCGTCTCAATCAGCACGGCGGTCTGGATCGTCATGTGGAGCGAGCCCGTGATGCGCACACCTTGCAAGGGCTTTTCTGGCGCGTACTTGCGCCGGATGCTCATGAGGCCGGGCATCTCTGCCTCGGCGATGCTGATTTCTTTGCGGCCCCACTCGGCCAGGCCGATGTCGGCTACCTTGTAATCACTCACCGTTTGTTGCTGTTCCAGAACTGCCGTTGCCATGCACAATCTCCTTATATCCGCAATCCTGAGGATACCAAAGCTGCGTAGAGGCTGCTGGCGCATTCGCCGGGTATTCCCGTCATGCGGTGGTTTTAGGGCGCTTCGCTTGGCAATGCTCCAAGCTGGACCGTTTTGCCGGTACGGGCTGAGGTCCGGGCCGCGTCAAGAATCTGCATCACGATGACGTTGGTGTCCAGGGAAGACTGATCGCCCTTTGGCACAAGTTGCCCGCGCATGACGGCCAGCAGATACGGGATGGACCCGTTGTGTGGCGCCGTGAGCGGGGGAGCGCCCATGTGCGACGGCGGCTCTCGTTCGGCGTAGCGGACATTGATCTGATCCGCGCCGTCCGTGAAGGCAGTGCCCTTCGTGCCGTAAAGCTCCATGTTCTTGACGCCAAAGGTCCAGTTCCAGGAGCCGAGGATGACGGCCTGGGCGGTTGGGTAGCGAAGAACAATGGCGGCGTCGTCATCAACGTGGGGGTAGAGGTCGGGCTTGTTGGTTTGCGTCTCGGCCGTGACGCTTATCGGCGTCGCCCCGTGCATGAGCCAGGTCATCAGGTCGACGCCGTAGCAGCCAAAGTCATACAGGGCTCCGGCCCCGTTTTTGGCAGGATCGGTGAGCCAGCCGAGGAACTCCGGACCCACGCCGATCTCTTTAGGCCCCTGGTGGCCATCGCGCACGATGACCTTGCGTAGATCGCCGAGTTTGCCTGCCCCGAGCTGGTTGTAGGCCTCCGTGTTGCTGGCGTACCAGGTGGTCTCGTAGTTGACCAGCACGTGCACGTGGTGCTGGTGCGCGGTGCGCCGAATGGCAAGCGCGTCGTCGAGTGAGATCGTGAGTGGCTTCTCCACCATGGAGCTGATGCCACGATTCGCAGCCGCTTCGATCACGTGACGGTGCTCGCTGATGGCGGTGTAGACCAGCACCACCTGCGGTTTGGTGCGGTCCAGCATGGTCTCTGTATCGGTGAAGAAAAGGTCGGGCGCGAGATGGAATTGCTGCCTGTACTTCTCGCCAAGCGCCCGGTCCGGGTCGGCAATGCCGACCAGTTGCACCTCAGGATGTCTCGGCAGTTGCGGCAGGAATCCCGCGACGTGGCCGTGTACGAGACCCACAACAGCGACCCGCAGCGGCTGGACTGCTTGCGCGCCCTGAGCATGTGCTGGTGTGCTGCCGAGAAGCGAGCCAACGAGCAGAACAACAAGGCTCAGCGCAGTGATGACCCTGAACAGGCCTTGGGATCGATCCTCGGGTATGTTGTGGTCCACGTCTCCTCCGCAGGGGGCAGTACTGCCGCTTCGCACTGTACAGGGGCAGCGGGAGAGAGGTGAAGCGATGCCCCCGAGACAGTCAGGGGTGCGCCGACGCCCAGAGCTTTTCCCAGACCGCATCCACCGCCTGTTTGAGAGCGACGAGATCGCCTGTGTTTGGGATGATCACGCAGTCCTTCGTCAAGGTCGCGGGAATTCGCTGGGCTGCTAGCCGGGATTGAGCATCAGCACGAACGGCTGTTCGCTCAGCGTCGGAGAGAGACCTGGTGCTTGCGACGCGGGCGACGAAGCGGTCGAGCTTCAAATCATCGGGCGCAGTGACGACGAGGATGCGGTCGAAGCGCTTGCGCCAGGGCTGGTCCCCGCCGGCGTGCTTTGTGGTGAAGATGAGCGCGGACTCAATGACGACCACCGCATCGGGCTGCTCGCGGGCAATCTCGGCCACGCGGTTCTCCTGTTCCTGGAGCACCGCGGGGTGAACGATTGCATTCAGTTCTTCAACACGAGGCGTTGTGGGGTGGAAGGCGAGGCGGGCAAGCTCTGGGCGGTTGAGTCGGCCGTCCGGGAGCAGCACAGCGGGGCCAAAGCGGTCCACGATGGCCTCAAAGACCGGATGGCCGGGCTGCATCATCGCCGTCGCCATCTCGTCCGAGCTGAGGACGATCGCGCCATGCTCCGCAAGCAGGCGTGCCACGGTAGATTTGCCGCTGCCCAACTCGCCGGTGAGGCCAACGCGGAGCATGACGCTATATCCCGCGGCGGAAACGGGCAGCTTTCACCGTGTTGGACATCAACATCGCGATGGTGAGCGCGCCGACGCCGCCGGGGACGGGTGTATAGGCGCCGGCCAACGCAAAGGCGCGCGGGTCGACATCGCCGATTACCGTGGAGCCGCGCTTACGAAAGCCCTCGATGCGGTTGGCGTACTCGGGCGTGTCGGGCGGGAAGAACTTCTCCACTTCCGCTTCGCCCGTGAGGCGATTGATGCCTACATCGATCACTGTAGCCCCAGGCATGATCATGTCCGCGGTGAAGAAACCGGGGACGCCGATCGCCGTGATGAGCAGTTCCGCGTCGCGGGTGTGCCGTGGCAAATCTTTTGTGAGCGAATGGCAAACCGTTACGGTCGCCTGTTCGTTCATTAAGAGCACGGCCATGGGTTTGCCGACGATATTGGATTTGCCGACCATCGTGGCGCGGGTGCCGGCAAGCGGGATGCCACTGCGCTTGAGGATCTCAAGAATGCCGGCTGGTGTACACGGAGCGAGTTCGTCCTCGACAGGAGCGCCATGAAGCAGGCGACCTCCGTTCACGGGGTGAAACCCGTCCACGTCCTTGCGCGGGTCCACGGCTTCAAGGATGCGGTTGGTATTGACATGGGCAGGCAGCGGAAGCTGCACGAGGATGCCGTCGATCTCGTCGCGTGCATTCAGGTCGCGAACGATGGCGAGCAGGTCTTCCGTGGTGACCGAGGTGGGCGGAGTAATCAGCTCGGAGTAGAGCCCAAGTTCCCCGCACGTCCTGATCTTGTTGCGAACGTAAATTTGGGAGGCGGCATTTTCACCGACAAGAACGACGGCCAGGCCGGGTCGATGGCCCTGGTCAATCATTTCGCGAACCGTCAGGGCCACTTCGGCCTTGATCTCTGCGGCGATCGCGACGCCGTCCAGGACACGCGGAGCTGTAAGGACATCCACCATGGCTTTCAGAATAGCGTGCCGATGCGGGTTCCATCCTTCACCCGGCTGCACGGAAACCGCGTCTTTGTTGGCATTGGACGCGTCCTGAGGGGCAAGTGGCAGCGCAAATCACAAAATGCAGAAAGCCAGCAAACTAAGCGAGCCACTATGTGCTCTAACCCCACACAACCGCTGCCACGATGCGCACGCGAGGAGAGAACCAGGTGAGTGACGGAATAGACAAGAGCTTGGTGGAGCGATTTACTCCCACGGACCTAACTGCACTGCGGAGCGAACTGCTGCGCTCCGGCGTTGATTCTTTTCAGGCGGCTGAAATTGTCTGCAGCTTTCTTAGCGGGCGCGGGTATGGCATCTCCTCGTTGGAGGCGCGCAACGTGGCCTTCAAAATTGAGGTTCCCGGCGTGACGGCGGAGCATATCCAGGCCGAGTTGGAACGCGTCGCGCAAGTGATGTAGTCGGCAAGCTGGACCAAGGTCTTACGTCGTGTGGGGTTCCGCAGGCTTGCTCTTCGAGACGCCCGCCAGTCGGTGATCGTCTTGTAAGCGCGAATAGCCTCACGCGGGGAAGACTGACATGCTGGTCGCGGGGTTCTTGGGGCGAGATGCAATCAGCATAGCCACGGTGTGAATGGGGTGGCACGGACAAGAAGAAGCCCGGGAACTTGCCGGGCTTTTTCTTGTCCGTACGTGGTGGATCAGGAAGCCAGGATCGGCGATCCAAGGCGGTCCTGCCACGGATCGATCACGATCTTGGTTACGCCGTCCTGTTTCTTCTGCCACACGGCATACATATCGCTGGCTTCTTCAATGCCGATACGGTGCGAGATGAGGAAACTGGGGTCGATCTCCTTGTTCTCGATTCTCTTCAACAGCGGCTTGAGGTACTTGTGCATATGGGTTTGGCCCATGTCCATGTGGATACCCTTGCCGAAGGCTGCGCCGAAGTTCACCTTGTCGAGCACGCCGCCATAGACGCCGGGGATCGATAGGGTGCCACCTTTGCGGATGGCCTGGAACGCCTGCCGAAGGACAAAGGGCCGGTCGGTTTCGAGCTGCAGCATCTGCTTCACCTTGTCGTACGCACCGATAGCCGTAGAGGAATGAGCCTCCATACCGACAGCGTCGATGCAGACGTCCGGGCCGATGCCGCCGGTGAGGTCGCGCAGGGCTTCGACAACGATGACATCGTCATCGGTGTAGTCGATGGTGGTTGCACCGCAGTGCTCGCGGGCCAGTCGCAGGCGCTCTGGGAAGCGATCGATCACGATGACATTGCCCGCGCCGAGCATATACGCTGAGGCCGCCGCGAAAAGACCGACCGGACCGGCACCCCAGACTGCAACGGTGTCGCCGGGCTTGATGTTGCCATTCTCCGCGCCCATGTAGCCGGTCGGGAAGATGTCTGAGAGGAAGAGAACCTTTTCGTCCGGCAGGTCGGATTCGATCTTGATGTGGCCGACATCTGCGTGGGGCACCCGGACATACTGCGCCTGTCCGCCCGCATAGCCGCCATACATATGAGAGAAGCCGAACAGGGCGGAGCCGGTGTAGCCGTACATGGTCTCAGCCACCTGCGCGTTGGGGTTGGTGTTGTCGCAAAGGCTCCACATGTCGCCCTTGCAGAAGAAGCAGTTGCCGCAGGCGATGGTGAAGGGAACCACAACGCGATCGCCGCGCTTGAGGTTTTTGACCGCAGGGCCAACCTCTTCCACGATGCCCATGAACTCGTGGCCAAGGATGTCGCCAGACTCCATTGTCGGGATGAAGCCACCGTAGAGGTGTAGATCGCTGCCGCAGATTGCGGTTTTGGTGACACGAAGGATCGCATCGTGCGGGTTGATGATTGTGGGGTCAGGCACGGTGAGTGTCTGAATATTCTTGGCGCCCATCCAGCAGACAGCCTTCATTTCAATTCTCCGAAAACAGTTGGGGGCCGCGCAAAGGCAGCGCAAGCCGGTGAAGCAGGTGTACCCGCGAGTTGGCAGTCAAGCCGTACCCGCGGAAAGACGCGAACGCACGTCTCTAGGTCTGATCGCTGGCAGAAGCCTGTGCCGTGGGGAGCACGCTGGTTCCCGGGGGCGTGGGGTTGTTTTCGCCGTACATCCGCGCCTTAATCGATCCGGAGAAACCGCGAGGACCGTGCGGGATGTTGACCACTGAGGGGATTTCGCCGGATTCGGCGAGTTCTTTGAAGTGACGAAGGTCTTCAATGACGACCTGGCGCGGTGTGCGCTTCAGAAGAGCCGCGGCGGCGATGCCGAGGCGTCCACCGGGAGCGGTCATCTTTTCGATCAGCGTGACCACCGTGCCGCGGCCGGCGGGATGATCGGTGAAGTGGACCTCGCCTTGTTCTTCGAATTCGCTGTCAACGGAACGCCACGCGATCTTTTCGCCGGGAACATCTTCGAAGACCTCAGCGTCGTAGCTCAAGCGCTTGCCTTTGGGGTCCTCGGGATCGCCAAAGGTCCAGGTGCTGCGCGTCGGGGAGACGGGAATGACGCTAACGACGTACTCCTGAAAAGCGGGTGCGTTCCGCACATCTCGCCAGAGCTTGTACAACGTCTGGCGATCGGCATTGATGGTTTGCAGCGCGTGTGCACGCACCTTGCCGTCTTCCACGTCCTGTGGCAAGGGGCGGAAGTGTGCCCCTTTGCCCTGTCCGGCGGGGAAGGGGGGAAGCTGCGACTGGTCGACAATCTCTGGCATGAAAAGCCCTCCGAGGGGTTGAATGCTGCGCCGTGACGTGCGTGGCGAAGTCTTCCAACGCTTGGGATGGCATGTAGACGCAGGGTGATGCCCGCGCTCGCCAGTAGCAGTGAATACAGCTTGCGTGGTGGGCAAGCCGATGATGGCGTAGCCGATCAGGCGTGGTTCGGCGAAGAGACCTGGGACGGAGGCTGCGGATTGCTGGCGAGCATCGCCTCGATGGCCGGATTGACCTCATTCGCGGCGAACTCCGCGGCCACGCGGATCCCGTTCATGATGGCTCGCTCGTTTGACGAGCCGTGCCCGACGATGCAGACTCCCCGTACGCCGAGCAAAGGAGCGCCGCCGTATTCGCGGTAGTCCAGCCGCTTCTTGAATGCCTTGAAGGCCTTTTGGCTGAGCAGTGCGCCGACCGTGGAGGTGATTGTCGATTTGAGGCTTTCGCGGAGCGAGGTGTTCACGAGCTTGACGAGGCCTTCGCTCGCTTTCAGGGCGACGTTGCCGATGAAGCCATCGGCCACGATGACGTCCACCTGGCCGTTGTACAGGTCTCGGCCTTCGACGTTGCCGACAAAGCGGATACCATGCTGCGCGGCCAGATCGCGGAGCAGAGGAAAGGTCTCGCGCGTCAGGGCGTTGCCTTTGGATTCTTCTTCGCCGATAGAGAGCAGGCCGACCCGCGGGTCTGGCATGTGGAGGACGTTCTTGGCGTACAGGTGACCCATCACCGCGAACTGGAGGAGGTTATTGGGGTCGCAGTCGACGTTGGCACCGACGTCCAGGAGGACGCAGGGCGTACCCGCCGTCGTGGGGAGGATCGTCGCAAGGGCAGGGCGGTCCACGCCAGCCAGCGAGCCGAGCACCATCTTGGCAGTGGCCATGGCGGCGCCGGTGTTGCCGGCTGTGACGAAGCCGCCCGCGCGGCCTTCGCGAACCATCTTGAGACCCACGCGCATGGTGGAGTCTTTCTTGGAGCGCACGGCCTGGGCAGCCTTGTCCTCCATCGTGATCCACTCGCTGGCCTGTTTGATAAATATGGGGAGTTTGTCGGGCTTGCTGCTCGTAAGGGAGAGGCCCTGGCTGCGGTCGGCTGCCTTCAGGCACTCGCGAAGTCGCGGACGCAGGATCTCTTCCGGACCTACGAGATGGACGCGAACGTCCAGCGTGCGCGCGGCAAGAATGGCGCCGCGGATCTCCGGATCGGGCGCCTTGTCGGAGCCCATGGCATCGAGAACGATGTCGATTGGCATGCGGGGTGCGGCGAACTCAGGCGGGAAACACGGAGCAGGCCCACGAGCAGAATACGCGAGGGCCTGTCACTGTGGCATGAATCTGTGGGGTGGCTACTGGGCTTCCTGAACGGTAAGGACCTCGCGGCCCTTGTAGTGTCCGCACTTCTTGCAGGCGTTGTGGGGCAGTTTGCGCTCGCTGCAGTTGGGGCAGACGGAGGTGCCGGTCGGAACCAGGAAGTCGTGGGAGCGGCGCTTGGCGGTGCGCTGCTTGCTGTGGCGCCGTTTCGGATTCGGCATGGGTGTATACCTCTCAAGCTCAAATTGGCTGTCCGTGGGCTGGAGCCCCGGTCAGCGGCTTTGCTGCAAATGCGTTGCGGACGCTCAGGCCTTGGTTGCGATGCTCGCCAATGCGCTCCAGCGAGAGTCTGCGACGATGTTGTCACAGGCGCATTCCGTTGCGTTGCGATCAGCCCCGCAGTGCGGACAAAGTCCTTTGCAATCCTCCCGGCAGAGTGTCCGTCCGGGCAGGGTCAACAGCACCTGCTCGCGCACGACGTCCTCCAGCGGCAGGCCGCTCTTTTCATAATACCCGATTTCGGTCTCATCTTCCGTGATCGCATGTTCACCGGTCTCGGCATCAATCCCGCCGGGGCGGAAGATCAGGTCAAAGTCGGCCTCGAGGGGGGTGGGAACGCCCGCCAGGCAGCGGGCGCAGAGCAACTCAAACTCGCCGTGGACGTGCGCGCGGACACGGATATCCTCAACGGTCTCCCGGTGACCGCGGTGCTCGACGAGCAGTTCGGCGCGGCCTTGCACGGCCAAGGGGCCGGTCTGGCGCACGTCAGGGGCGTAATCAATTTGTGCTGCGGGAATTTCCAGATTGAGCGCGAGCGGCTCATCCACAAGCTGGGCCGGTTTGATGACTATCACCAGTCTATTTTCTCACGCTGGCGATCTTTCCCCGGCGAAGAGGCGAATGCCCGCAACGCCCGCCGCTCCGATCCTCAGGCAGGCTGGAGTGTTTGTCGCCGTGACTCCGCCCAAGGCCAGGACCGGGGTGGACCCGGCCAGGGAGCAGGCCTCGGAGAGCAGCGGGAGCCCCCTGCCGTCGGAGACAGGTATCCCGGCGATGCGCTTTTCGAAGACCGGACCGAAGAGGATGAGATCGGCGCCGTGCTCGCGTGCCTTGACGACCTCGCCCGGTGTGTGGCAACTCACGCTCACGAAGCAGGCCGGCAAATTTGCTCTACCGAAGACCTCGCGAACCTGCGCCGGGAGGAATTCGCCGGGGCGGGAGGTCAGGTGGACGCCATCGGCTCGGGCCGCTGCGGCGAGATCCGGGCGGCCGTTGACCAGCAGCCTGGGGCGACTTGGGCCCATTGCCTGCAAAGCACGCATTGCGTGCTGCGCCAGCGCAAACACCTCGCCGGCTTCCAGCTCCTTTTCGCGCAACTGCACGAAGTCGATGCCTCCTGCCGCCCAGCGGTGCAGATCATCGCGCATTCGCATCCACCGGGCCTGACGCGCGTCCAATGGAGGAGAAGGCGTGAGCGCGCTTAAGTTCGTGATTGCATAACGCAACGTTTGCCCCGCCCCTACCACCATCCCGTCAGACCTCTCCCCCACCGGCATACCGGCACCGATCGCATTCGGGTCTATGATAGGGAGCGGCACGCCGGAAATCGCTTTAGAAACGCCCCTTTGCCCCCCAACGGTCTGCGAGGGCCGTTCTTAACCCGAGGGAGAGTCAACCCACCTCTATGGGCACTGTGTACGACCTTATCGTTATCGGCTCCGGCCCGGCAGGGCAGCGCGCCGCCATCTATGGCGCCAAACATGGCAAACGCGTTGCGCTGATCGAGATGCGCGAAGTGGTGGGTGGGGCCTGCATCAACACCGGCACCATTCCCTCCAAGACCATGCGCGAGGCCGTGCTGCACCTTTCCGGCTACAACTACAAATCGATCTACGGCATGAATTACCGGGTCAAGGAACGGATCACCATGGCCGACCTTGCGTTCCGGGTTCAGCACGTGATCAAGACCGAGATCGACGTCACCGACGCCCAGCTTTCGCGCAACAACGTGGAGATGCTGACCGGCACAGCGAGCTTTGAGGACCCGACGCATGTGCGGGTGACGAACTCGCGCGGGTCGACCCTCTATGAGGGCAAGAGCATCATCATCGGCACGGGAACCAAGCCGGCGAGCTCGGCCAAGGTGCCCATCAATGGCACGACCATCATCAACTCCGACCTGGTGCTGAACCTGACGAATCTACCCAAGACGATGATCATCGTCGGCGGCGGCGTCATCGGGGTGGAGTACTGCTGCATGTTCGCAGCGCTGGGTGTGCGGGTCACGCTGATTGAGCGGCGGCCGCGGCTGCTGGAGTTCGCCGACCAGGAGATCGTGGAAGCGCTGAGCTACCACCTCCGCGACGCGCGCGTGACCATGCGCCTGAACGAAGAGGTGGAGTCGGTTGAAGAGATCGAGGGCGGCGGCTCGGTCGTAGCTCACCTGGAGTCGAAGAAGAAGGTGCAGGGCGACGCCCTACTCTACGCCGTTGGGCGTCAGGGCAATGTGGATGAACTGAACCTGGGCGCGATCGGGCTTGAGGCCGATAACCGCGGGCGCATCCCCGTGGATAAGGATTTCCGGACCAAGGTACCCAACGTCTACGCCGTGGGCGACGTAATCGGCTTTCCCTCGCTGGCGTCCGTGTCGATGGAGCAGGGTCGCATCGCAGCGGCGCGGTCGCTCGGCGATGAAACCATCGTCTCCAACCCAAGTTTCTATCCGTATGGCATCTGGACCATCCCCGAAATCAGCTTTCTGGGTAAAACGGAAGAGCAGCTGACCGAAGAAGATGTGCCCTACGAGGTTGGCGTGGCGTACTACCGGGAGATTGCTCGCGGGCAGATCCGTGGCGATACGACAGGACGCCTGAAGCTGATCTTCCACCGTGAGACGCACGCGCTGCTGGGGGTGCACATCATCGGCGAGGGCGCGAGTGAACTGGTTCACATCGGCCAGGCCGTGATGGCGCTGGGCGGCAAACTGGACTACTTTGTGGAGACGGTTTTCAATTATCCGACGCTCGCGGAGTGCTATAAAGTGGCTGCTTTCAACGGGTTAAACCGGCTCTCGAAATTCGAGTAGAACATCTCTGCGACGTGTGGGGGGAGCTCCGGGCCAGTCGGCCTCGGAGCTTTCCTTTTTCTGTTTGACGAGAATGGGGCGGGCAAGCTACCGTCACTCCACGCTCGCCCGACGGCACGCTGAACGCGCGCGATGCTGAGCTTTTCATCGAAAAACGCCGCCAGGAGGAACGATGCTTGCCATGGACACACCCGAAAAGATTCAGGGAGGGACGGCGGACGGCCCGCTTACGGTAGGGGTTGTGGTCGCCCAACGGCTGTATGCCGGCCTGGCTGTAGATGGCAAATTGGCAGGGCCTATCCAGACATTTCCTGAGGGAAATGCCTCGGAGGAGACAGAAGACGAGGATCTGCTGCTCGAGTACCACACCGAAGCCCTGGTGGCGGCGATCTGTGACCTGACCCTGCAGGTGACCAATGGGCAGAAGGCCGATATCACCGGTGTAGGTGTGGCGCTGCCCGGGCTGATTCGCAACGGCGTTGTGGAGGAGGCTCCGAACCTGCCGCAGCTGAAGGGCGCGCGTATGGGCGAGATGCTTTGCCAGGCGCTGGGATCCCGGGGTCTGAAGGCACCGGTCACAGTGTCGAACGACGCCGACGCGATCGCGGCGGGTCTGGCGGCGCGGCGGGGCAAGCTGGACAGTCGGATCCGGGTCTGGACGCTCGGGACTGGCATTGGCTACGGCTGCTATCCCTTCATGGAAGGCGTTTGGGAGGGTGGTCATCAAGTCGTCACGCTGGACGAGCGCGAGAATTACTGCGGCTGCGGCGGGCGCGGGCATCTGGAAGGCATCATGGGGCACCGGGCGATGCGGTTGCGGTTCCTGGACATGGAGCCCGAAGAGGTCTTCGAGTCCGCGCTGCGGAAGAAGGATCCGGACGCGCGCTGCGTCGAGTTTCGCGATCTGTGGCACCGGGCTTTGGCCGCGGGTGTCGCCTCCAGCGTGCATGTGATGGGCGCGGGGAAGTTCTTCTTTACCGGCTACAACATTCGCTTCCTGGACTTGAATCTGCTGCGCAATCACCTGCACGAAATGGTCAAGATGAGCCCACTCCAGGGATACCAGCTCGAGATCGTGCCGGAAGATCAGACGACGCGCGTTTTGGGCGCGGCGATCGCAGCGGAGCAGGCCACCCGCTGCTAGTGGGCTGGAGCTAGACACCCGCTCAACGCTGACATTTGGGGCAATACACCGTGGTGCGCCCGCCCACAACGATCTTCTTCAGCGGCGTCGCGCAGTCGTGGCATACGTCGCCGGCACGGCCATAAACCTTGTGTTCCAGCTGAAAGAAGCCCCGAATGCCTGCCGCGTCCACGTAGTCGGAGACAGACGATCCGCCGAGTTCAATGGCCCGCGCGAGCACCTGCTGCAGGGCGGCGTGCAGCCGGGCAAGCTCGGGCTTTGAGAGCCTGCCCGCCGCACGCCGGGGGCGGATACCTGCGCGGAACAGGGCTTCGTCGGCGTAGATGTTGCCCACCCCGTGCAGGATGGACTGGTTCAGCAGGGCGGCTTTGATGGCGAGTTTGCGGCCCTTGAAAAGCTGCGCAAACTCCCCAGGGCTGATCGTGGTGGGCTCGGCGCCGGGACCAGTGTAGCCGCCGTCCTCGCGTACGACACTCAGTCGGCCAAAGCGGCGGGGATCGACAAAGCGGAGCTCGCGGCCGTCGCTCAAGGTGAGCACGGCGTGGGTGTGGGGAGGCCAGGGCACCTCGGGTGCGGCGACCAGCAGGCGCCCTGTCATGCCGAGGTGGACCAACAGCTGAGCGTGACCGCGCGTGGTCGGCTCGGAGGTTCCAGCCAGAAGTAAATCGCAGACCACGGTCTTTCCGACCCGCCGCACGCGCTCAATCCGGGCACCGGTCAGGGTTTCGACGATCTCAGTTTCCGGCGACTTGAAGGTCTGCGGCTTGCCGCTGGTCCAGACGCGCTCGATGCGCAGGCCCGCAATGCGGGCGTGAACACCGTTGGCAACGGTCTCGACCTCTGGCAGTTCAGGCATAAGCCCCCATTCGATGCGCAGGGGTCCCGAAAGCCTCTGCCAAATAACTTTAGGGAACTTTGACACCTTCCCGGGAGGAAATCCGCGTTTAGAAGTAGCGACCCCTTAGGAGCGGCGTAGTGGATCACAGTCGACGCCGCGGGACGCCCTGGAGGAAATCATGCAGCTCTTGACGATGCGCCGCCTGGCGCAACCCGCCCCGGTATACAAGTCCGCAGTTTCGGCACAGGGAATTGCACGGCCGCGCATGCCGTATTCCATGCCTACTCCTCAAAGGCCAGCGCTGCGACACTGCCCACCACCCACCCCGGCAGCGGAGGACGCAAACCTGCCGCGGGACATCGCCAGCCGTTTTGGCCGGCGTGTCCGGGAACTGCGCCAGGCCCGCGAGATGACTCAGCTTGAGGTTGCGGTGCACTTCGGGATCGACCGGACGTTCATCTCCGACGTGGAACGTGGGCGCAAAGGCGTGTGCCTGCCCACCATGGAGGTCTTCGCGCTCGGATTTGGCGTAAGCCTGTCGGATCTGCTGCGCGGCCTCTAGCCGGCGGAACGACTCGCCTCCGGCTGCGGGCGGCTGCGCAGCCGGTAGAAGGTGTAGCCCACCGCGTTCAACACGAGCGTTGTGCCAAGGATCTTCAGGGCAAATGCACCCGGGCTGGCGACGTCGAGAAACGGATAGGCGTTGAAGGCCAGGCAGAACAGGATCGTGATGACGCCCAGCGCGCAGGTCCAGGCGACCCAGGCGGGCATGCGATCGCGCAACGCCCGGGCACCGAGGATCGGGATCAGAAACATGGCCAGGTACGCCACGGCGTAAAGCTCGGAGGAGGTGTCATTGAGTACGGCAAACGCCTCCCCCGCGTGGACGCCCGCCGAGCCCATCACAAGCAGACCGGCAACTACCCCCGTGGTGACCAGGATGGAGTTGACCGGGGTGCGATAGCGCGGGTGAAGGCGGGCGAACCACTCCGGCACAAGGTGATCCCAGCCAGCGGCCATCGGCAGGCGCACGACCCCGGTGAAGATGAAGCTCGCGGCTCCGAGAATGCGTATTTGCAGGAACAGGATCGCGATTTTGCCGATCAGCGCGCCGAAGCCTCGCTCGCCAAAGGCAAGGCTCAGGGTCTGCGGGATAGGTGCAACGTAGTTGATCGCGATGCTGGGGTTCGCCTCATGGAAGCTGAGGACGGAGGCCGTCCCGAGCACGAACATCAGGAAGATGATGGGTGAGGCGATCAGGATGGAGCGGCCGATGTCGCGGTTCGCGGCGTGGGTCTCGCCGGCCATGATGGCGATGTACTCCAGACCAGCCGCCGCGAAGAGCACCTGGCCCAGAAGGCTGAGCGAGGTTGCGTCCCGCGCGGGCAGGTGGAAGGCGAAGGGGGCATAGTGCAGATGCACGCCGTGCGCCAAGGCCCATATGGGCGAGACGATCAGCAGGGAGAAGGTCGCCATCATGGCCGCGCTGGAGACGTTGTGGATCCATTTGCCCAGCGCCAGCCCTCGGCGCGCAGACCAGGCGAGCATGAAAAGGAACAGCCCCAGCAGGACGGCTACCGCTGGCTTGTTTTCCGGTAGACCCGCTGCCCTGGGGCCAATCATGTAGCGAAGTTCGCTTGGGATCTGCGAGAGAACGGTGGCGATGACCGCGAGGCCGTAGGTCCAGATATTCCACGCTGTAAGGAAGCCAAAGGCATCGCCAAACGCCCGCCGTGCCCAGACATACAGGCCGCCTTCGAGAGGCATCTCGCGGTTGAGGAAGTACACCGCAACGGCCATCGGCAGGTAAAAGAGTCCGAACGCGACAAGCCACGCCACAAATTGCGCACGCCCCAGACCGGCGGCGAGCCCTACCCAGGAACTGCCGACAACCGTCAGCACCTGCGCCAGAACGAGGTCGCGCAGACGCATCTGCCGGGGCAGATGGTGCATTTCGGCGGGGTCGCCCGCAAGCGGGACCGCCGAGACGGCAGGGGTGTCAGTGCTCATTTCACTCATCCTCACTCATCCCGCTCGTCCTTGCACAACCCATGGGTCTAACGCGGTTGGGAATCGCCAAAGCCCGCCGGCGGCTGGCGATGGTGGGTGGCCTGCTCATAGCTGTAGGCCAGCTTGATCAGCAGACCTTCGCTCCATGGGCGTCCCAGCAGCTGCAAGCCCGCCGGCAGGCTGCCGTGCGTGAAGCCCATGGGCACGGTGATGGCAGGGAAGCCGCTCTGTGGAGAGAGCACCTGGTTGTTGTCGCCGCCCGGTGATTTCAGGTCGCCGATCTTGCGTGGCGGGTTGCTCCAGGTCGGGTAGAGCAGCGCGTCAATGTGTGCCGAGTCCATGGCGGCGAGCAGTGCGTTGCGGAAGGCGATTTTCTTGGGATCGTGCCACACGTCCTGGCAGGGCTCGGCTGGGTTGTCCTTGGTCTTGCCGCGGTTGAGGGCGTACTCGATGCGCTTGCCAATATATGGCAGGTACAGGCCGGAATCGTAAATGGCTTGCAACGAGTGATAGGGCGCGTTCGGCGCATGGGCGGCGAGGTAGTGGTTCAGATCGCCCCCGAAGTCGCCGCAGCCGAGGTCCTTGGTGAGCCTGTCGAAGTCGGGCAGGTTGACGGGGTCCACGATGACCGCGCCCCCGGCCTGCAGATCCGCCACCGCGTGTTCAGTAAGGGCCTTGATCTCTGGATCTGCCTTCGGGTCGTCAAGGTACCGGCGGAAGACGCCGATGCGAGCGCCGTGAAGGCCGTCTTTGATGAGGAACTTCGTGTAGTCAGGCTCGATGTGGCCCTGGGAGGAGGCGGTGAGCGGGTCCGCGGGATCAACCCCGGCAACGGCGGAAAGAACTGCGGCGGCGTCGGCGACGGTGCGGGCGAGTGGGCCACCGATGTCCGCCGTCAGGAAGAGCGGGACGATGCCGTCGCGACTGGTAAGGCCGAGCGTGGGGCGGATGCCGACGAGGTCGTTGTGCGAGGCGGGGCCGCGGACCGAGTCGCCGGTGTCGGTGCCCAGGCCAGCCTCGGCGAAGTTGGCGGCGACCGAGGCGCCTGTCCCGCCAGACGAGCCGGCCGGAACACGCGTGAGGTCATACGGATTGCGGGTCAGGCCGCCGATGGAGCTTTCGGTGACGACGGGGCTGAAGGCCCATTCGGCCATATTGCTCTTGAAGAGCACAACCGCGCCGGCATCGCGCAGGCGCTTGACCATGAAGGCGTCGTCGGTGGGGATCACACCTTTCATCGCGAGCGAGCCGCCTGTGGTCTGGAGGCCGGCGGTGTCGTAGTTGTCCTTTACGGCGAGCGCGATGCAGTGGAGTGGACGCAGGTGATGCGTCTTGCGGTACTCAACGTCGAGACGGTCAGCGTCAGCGAGAGCGGCGGGGTTCAACGTGACAACCGTGTTCAGGTGAGTCGTCTGGTCGAAGGCGGCGATCCGATTGAGGTAGCCCTGAACAATTGCACGACAGGTGGTCGTGCCGGCCCCGAGCGCGGCCTCGGTCTGGGCAATCGTCGTCTCGGGCAGCGGGAAGCTGGAAGCTGCAGGCGTGCTGGACGGGACAGCGGCAAAGGGCAGGGCAGCCAGGCCGAGGAGCAGGCCTCGGGCGACGAGGGACATGCGGTCTCCGTGTGCGGGTCAGAGATGTGGGGTACTTGCTCCTACCTTAGCTCATGCCGTCTGTGGCTACCGAAGAGCGCGTGCGGTGCCCACGCCTGCGGCCACCAGCAGAAATCCACCAACGAGACTGACCGCGACGTAGCTGAGCGCAACCCAGTAATCGCCGCGGCTGTAGTCGGCCCAGGCTTCGAACTCAAAAGTAGAGAACGTGGAGTAGGCGCCGATGAAGCCGGTCGGGATGAGAAATCGCCATCCCGGGCTGTAGCCAGTGTGGCGGTTGAGGTACTCGATCACAAGGCCGATCAGAAAGCAGGCGCTGAGGTTGATCACGAGCGTGCCTACAGGAAAGCGCGGGCCAAAGCGTTGCGCTGCCCATGCGCCAACAGCGTAGCGGGCTGTGGCGCCGAGTGCGCCGCCGAGGGCGATCAGGAGATAGCGTGGCAAGCGGGGGGTGGACCTCGTTCCTGCAGTGAAAGGCGCGGGGGGCGCTTAGGGTGGCAGTATAGAATGGCTTATGGGCGCGGGCTGGTAGCCGGCGCACTCCTTCCTCGCAGGACGTCCTTTGACACAAGCAAGCAGCAAGCCCTCCGCCAAGACCTCTGCCGTCATCCTTGGAGCCCAATGGGGCGATGAAGGCAAAGGCAAGATCGTCGATGTGCTCAGCGAAAAGTTCGACATCGTCGCCCGCTACGCCGGCGGCCATAATGCTGGGCACACCGTCATCATCGAGGGCAAAAAGTTCGTCCTGCAACTGATCCCCTGCGGTGTTTTGCGGCCGGGGTGCAAGGGCGTGATCGGCAATGGCGTAGTGCTGGATCCGGCGGCGTTTCTGGGCGAGGTGAAGAAGCTCAAGGAAGCCGGGCTGCCCGTGGATGGACAGCTCTTCATCTCCAACCGCGCGCAGGTGATCCTGCCGTACCACCGCATGATTGAGCTCGCGGCCGAGACTGCGCCCGGGCGCCAGACGATTGGCACGACCCGTCGCGGCATCGGGCCGGCGTATGAGGACAAAATCCACCGCAATGGTCTACGCGTTGTTGACCTGCTCAACACCTCGCTGCTGCGCACACACATCAACAACGCCTGCCACGAAAAGAACACCATCGCGCACGCGCTGTTCGGCACGGAGCCCCTGGACCCGAAGCAGATGTATGAGGAGTACGCCCGGCTCGCCGAGCAGATCGCTCCGTTCGTGACCGATACAGCCGTGCTGTTGAACAACGCCATCAACGAGGGCCAGAATGTCATGTTTGAGGGCGCGCAGGGGGCGCTGCTGGACATCGACCACGGGACCTACCCGTTTGTGACGAGTTCGTCCTCGACTGCCGGTGGCGCAGTAACCGGAACCGGGGTGGGGCCGACCCGCATCGGGACAGTCATCGGGGTAACCAAGGCCTACGTGACGCGAGTCGGCGAGGGGCCGTTTCCGACGCAGATCGACGGCTACTCGGGTGACCTGCTGCGCGCGCGTGGGCAGGAGTTTGGCGCCGTAACGGGGCGTCCGCGGCGCTGCGGCTGGCTGGACCTGCCTCTTTTGCGCTACTCCAACATGATCAATTCCACCGAGTGGCTGGTTGTCACCAAGCTGGACGTGCTGGACGAGTGCCCGGAGATCCCGGTTTGCACCGGCTACAAGATCGACGGCAAGGTGACCGACATCATTCCAGCGGATGTACGCGGCTTCAAAGCCATCGAGCCCATCTATACCACCCTGCCCGGGTGGGGGACCGACACCCTGGGGATCACCAGCTTTGACAAGCTGCCGAAGGCTGCGCAGGACTACATGCGCTTCATTGAGGCGGAGTCCGGGGCGCGGGTGGGGATGATCTCGACTGGACCGGATCGTGCGCAGACCATGGTGCAGCCCGGGTTTGATGAGGCGTTCGGTTGATCTCTTTTACAGTTCGCATGCGCTTTCGCACCGAGGACCGCGACGAGGTCGCAGGGTACCTGCGGGAGCTTACCGCTGGCTCTCGGCGGGAACCCGGGTGCGTCGTGTACATCCCGCACACCGTGGAATCGGAGCCGGATACCGTGCTGATCTATGAGCAGTATCGTGACGACGCAGCCGCCGAGGCGCATCGGGCCTCGGAGCACTTCCGGCGCTTTGCCGTGGGTGGGCTGTATCAGCGCATGCTGGACCGGGCGGTAGAGAATCTGAGCGCGCTGGCCTGAACTGGTGGGCACACGAAAAAGTTGTATCCGCGAGCACTTTGGTTGCATCGCAAACCTTTGACTCTCGTCCATGACTCGGTCTAGTATCCGCGCATGCTCCGGTCTACGGGCTTAATTCGTTCAAGTCTCTCCCTCGGACTGATTTGTTTGCTCGGGTCAGCGTCGTCGTCGTCGGCGCAGCACCAGGAGCGCAAACGGACTGAGCGCGCCGAGATCTCGCTGCTGGAAGAGCGGTGGCGGCAGGCGCAACTCTCGGAGGACATCTCCGCCATGGACCGGCTACTGGCCGATGAGTTTCTGGGGATCACCGCCGCGGGTCAGGTTGTCACCAAGGCGCAGCAGCTTGAGCGGATGCGGACGCACCATCTGGTTGTATCGAAGCTGGACATCGCAGAGACAAAGATGAAGATCAGCGGCACGCTGGCCGTGGTGACTTCGCTGGCTCACCTGGACGGGACTGCCGAAGGCAAGCCCCTGCATGGGGATTTCCGTTACACCCGGGTGTACCACCGGGTAGGACGGGGCGACTGGAAGATCACCAACTTCGAAGCGACCCGGGTCGGTATCGACGGGCGCCCGCTCAAGGCGCCGCCGGCGAATGCTCCACGGACAAGCTGCGCAGAGCCTCCCGCAACTTCGTCCAACTCCCTTCCAGCATCTCCGGCAGAATGCGCGTCTCCGCAACAACGGTCATGAAGTTGGTGTCGCCGATCCACCGGGGAAGGGCGTGGAGGTGCAGGTGGGCCGCAACCCCCGCACCGGCCGATTCTCCGAGATTCAGGCCCATATTCAAGCCATCCGGGCTGTAAACCTGGCGCAGGGCCCGCTCTGCGCGTCGGGCCAGTCGCATCATCTCCTCGGCCGTCTGGAGCGGCAGGGCAGCAAGGCTGGCCTGGTGCTCAAACGGCACCACCATCAGGTGGCCGTTGTTGTAGGGGTAGCCATTAAGGACGATGAAGCAGTGTTCACCCCGTTCGAGCAGGTAGATGGTCCGCTCAGCCTCGGCAGGGGGCATGCCCTTGGCGATTGCCCAGTCCAGGGCAGCGATCATGTTGCAAAAGACGCAGTCCAGGTCGCCCGGCCAGCCCTCCAGCGCTTCGGGCACACCCTTCCGCGCCCCTTCTTTCTTGGTTCCAGTGATGTACGAGTAACGCCAGGGCGTCCAGAGCCGGTCCATCGGCTCAGTATAGGGCGCAGGCAGCGAGACTTACGCTGAACGCGGGCCGGAGGAGAGCACCAACAACAATGCGTCAAACCGCGAGGGTTCTGCGTCTAAGGAGAGGAGAACGCCGGAGCTTCCGGGGCTCTCGATCGCCCCTATCCGCCGCAGTGGAAAGAGATTGCCGATTGTTTGACCGGTTTTCCTCACCGCTGCTACACTAAAACAAGCGCTGCGCGCGGGACCCAGTCGCAGCCGCTCTTGAATGCTTCACCCGACTCCTTCTGACAAGACCGCGTAGTTCGCCAGACGATACATTCTGGGCGGACCCCTTGCCGTCCGCAGCACGCGCGCAAACGCCAGAGCGAGCCACACTGGATCCCGGAGCTTTACCCGATGGCCGACTTCGACCACAATTCCGTACTGACCGAGAGCACAGCCCTGAACAGCACACTTGACCCAACCATGCCCGAAACCGTTGAAACAACCACCCCCGAGCTCGGCCACCAGCTCCCCAACCAACTTGTCGACCAGCCAGAAGTCGTCCATGGCTCGCAGGCTCCTGAAAGCGCGTCTCTGAGCGCGCCGGTTGCCCCGCCGCGTCCGGCCAGCCCCTCCGCCCCGCGCGGAACAGGCGCAGAGCCGGAGTATGACGCTGACGACTTTGCGCTCGCTCTCGAAAGCTTCGACCGCGAGCAGGCCGCCGAAAAGGATGCCGCACAGTCGCTGAGCTCGGAAGAGACAGTGGTCACCGGCACCGTCGTCAAGATCACCGACAAGCACGTCGTTGTCGACATCGGCCTGAAGTCCGAGGGACTGATTCCCCTGGACCAGGTGCTCGATCACACGGGCGCGCCGAAGTTCCAGGTCGGTGACTCGGTAGAGGTCGTCGTTGAGCGCGAGGAGCAGGAGGGCGGCGGGTACATCGTCTCCCACGAAAAGGCGCTGCGCCATAAAGTTTGGGACAGGCTGGAAGAGGCTGCCAACTCCAAGGTTCCCGTGAAGGGCATTGTTGTGTCGCGCGTTAAGGGCGGCATCACGGTCGACATCGGCATCAAGGCGTTCTTGCCGGGCTCCCAGGTGGAGATCCGCCCGGTCCGCAATCTCGACGCCTACATCGGCACCGAGATTGAAGTCCGCGTCATCAAGCTGAACAAGAAGCGCGGCAACGTCGTCGTCTCCCGCAAGGAGATCCTCGAGGAAGAGCAGAACCAGAAGAAAGATGTCACTCTGGCGAACCTCGAAGAGGGCGCGGTGTTCACCGGCGTCGTCAAGAACCTGACCGACTACGGCGCGTTCGTGGACATGGGCGGCCTTGACGGCCTGCTTCACATCACGGACATGAGCTGGGGCCGTCTGACGCACCCGCGCGATCTGGTCAACGTCGGCGACGAAATTCAGGTCAAGGTGCTGAAGTTCGATAAAGAAAAGCAGCGCGTCTCGCTGGGATTCAAACAGCTCACGCCTGATCCGTGGCTTGATGCCGTCGAGCGCTACCCGATCGGCGCGCACGTTCGCGGTCGTGTCCTGTCCGTCACTGATTACGGTGCGTTCGTGGAACTGGAGCAGGGCATTGAAGGCCTGGTTCACGTCTCCGAGATGACCTGGTCCAAGCGGATGAAGCACCCCAGCAAGATGGTCAAGCCCGGCGACGAGGTCGAGGTCATCATCCTGCAGGTGAACCCGAACGACCGCCGCATCTCGCTCGGCATGAAGCAGCTCCAGGACAATCCCTGGGAGGCGCTGGAGGACAAGTACCCGACCGGTGCAGTGGTCGAGGGCCGCGTCCGCAACCTTACTGATTTTGGCGCCTTCATCGAGATCGAAGACGGCATCGATGGCCTGGTACACGTCTCGAACCTGAGCTGGACCAAGCGCATCAAGCATCCGTCCGAGGTCCTGAAGAAGGGCGAAAAGGTCAAGGCTGTCGTCCTGGGCGTTGAGCCCGAGAATCGCCGACTGTCGCTGGGCATCAAGCAGCTGCAGCCGGACGTGTGGGACACCTTCTTCGAGCAGCATCGCGCTGGCGATGTCGTTCACGGCAAGGTACTGCGGACCGCGCAGTTCGGTGCGTTCATCGAGATCGCCGAAGGAGTCGAGGGCCTGTGCCACGTCTCCGAGGCCGCTGACGAGAATGGCCGGCCGCTGACCCTCAACGTGGGCGACGAGCACGACTTCAAGATCGTGAAGATGAGTCCCGAAGAGAAGAAGGTCGGTCTCAGCCTGAAGGCGATCGGCGAAGAAGCCAGCCGCGCCGAGGTCGAGAACTACAAGGAAGTTGCGGGTCAGGGCAATCGAGGCAAGAGCGGACAGACCAGCTCTTCCAACTCGTCCTCCTCAACCACCTTGGGCGATCTGCTTAACTGGAAGCGCAACCAGGAGTAACAGCAGTGCAGCGAAGGGGCCGCCCGATAAGGGCGGCCTCTTTCTTTTGCCGCGGCAGTCTTAGCGGAACCAGGCCAGCGGAACGGCGTTGCCCATCGCCTTGTAGCCCGCGGGTCCCGGGTGCAGGTGGTCGCCGGAATCGAAAGCTGGCAGCAGGGTGTCCGGGCGGGCCGGGTCGCGGGCAATCTGGTCGAAGTCGACGAAACCGTCGAAGTTGCCGGGCTGGCGAATCCAGTGATTCACGGCTACTCGGGCGGCCTCATCCGTGGCGTTTGGGTGGTAGTACCCTGAGCCGACGTCGGGTGTGATCGTTGCGCCGTAGACCTTGATTCCGTGGGCATGGGCGCGCTCGATGACCTGGGTGAAGGCGCCTTCCATGCGCGCGACGAGATCGGTATGCATTTCCGGGGTGGCGTCTGGAGTGCGCGCCAGCGCGCCGAGGTCGTTGATGCCCTCCAGCAGAACTACGGAGCGCACGCCAGCCACCCCCAGCACGTCACGATCGAAGCGCTCCAGCAAGCTTTCGCCGAGACCATTGGTTAACAGATGATTTCCGCCAATGCCCTCGTTCACGACGGCTACGTTCTTCATCCCGGCACCCTGCAGATGGGCGGCGAGGACATCGGGCCAACGGTCATTGCCGTCCGTCGTGGCACCGTGACCGTCCGTGATGGAGTCGCCCAGCGCGACAACGGTTCCGGTCGCCGGGCCGGTCACATCCACTTCTGCGATTTGCATCCAGCGCACTACTCTTTCTGCTCCGGGCAGGTCCGCGTCGCCGACATGGTTGCCCGGGAGCAGGTAGGAGGTGGCGCGCGAGGCGGGGTGCGCGGACTCGACAGAAGGCGCGGCGGGCAGATGGAAGCTGATTGCCAGGTTTGCCATGGCCGCAACCGGGAACGCGACCGGGTCGGAGAGGAAGGCAGCGCCAACCGGGATAGTCACCGAGCGAGCGCCGCCAAAGGACAGCGGGTGGCTGCTGCCCGGGCCGATGCTGCTGGCGTTCGGTGCCGTCGCCGTGGCAAGGGCAGCGGTGTCAATCAGAAGCGGTTGCCTTCCGAAGGCGTTGGAAAACTGGACGCGCACGCTGGCGCCGCCGACTGACAGATGCACGACCTGGCGGACGGTGGCATCGGTCTCCTTGCCGGGATCGACGCCCGGCTGACCCTGCTCCGGACCCTGGATTGAGGTGGCCCAGGAAGCGGTCCAGTTTCCCTGGCTGGGACGTGGTTGCGCGGGTGCGGCCGATGTTTGCTGCGCGGCACAGGCGACTGATGTGCACGCAAGGAGAATGGGCGGAACGAAACGAAACAAGGGAGCTACCTCCGAGGACCAGCGCTGACCAGAGTAGAGCGGGCAGGTTTCTGGTCGGTTCAGTATCATGGGGAGTGGGTGGTTCTGCCGCTCTGGAGTGCTGGAAGGTGTTTGAGATCACGGTGCAGGCCGGCTTTTCTTCGGGTCACTACCTGCGCGACTACTACGGCAAATGCGAAAATCCGCACGGGCACAACTACCGCGTGCTGGTGACGCTGATCGGCAAGGAGCTTGAGCCGAACGGCCTGTTGCTGGACTTCAAATTATTGAAGCAGGTCTTGAAGCCAACGGTGGATTATCTGGACCATCAGATGATCAATGATCTCCAGCCGTTTACGACTCTGAATCCGTCGGCTGAAAACCTGGCGAAGTACTTCTTCGACAACACGGCAAGCGAACTCGACCGGATGACCCAGGGCCGCGTTCGTGTGAAGGACTGCACCATCTTCGAGACTGATACAAGCTTTGCAAGGTATTACGAGTAGCTGGCCTTAGACCATGTTTGAGATTCTGTCCGAAGCCGTGGAAGAGCTGCACATCGCGCCAGAGTCGCAGGCCGCTGAAGCCGTGCGTTCGCTGCGATTAATTGAGCTGTACAAGAGCGTGCAAGGCGAGAGCTCCTTCGCCGGGGTGCCGTGCATCTTCGTGCGGCTGGCAGGCTGTAATCTGCGCTGCTCGTGGTGTGATTCGGAGTACACCTTTACCGGCGGCCAGCCGTCGACCAATGACGAGATCGTTGCTACGATCGAGCGGCTGCAGCCCTGCAAACTGATCGAATTCACGGGCGGCGAGCCCATGCTGCAGGCCCGCGAACTACTGCCGCTCATGCAGCGGCTGCTGGACCTGGGCTATGAGCTGATGATCGAGACCTCCGGCGAGCGTCCCCTTGCAGACGTGCCGGAAGCCGTCCACAAGATCGTTGATGTGAAGTGTCCGGGATCGGGAATGGGGCACACCTTCCGGATGGACAATCTCCGGACGCTCACGATGCGCGATGAGGTCAAGTTTGTGCTGTCGGACCGCGCGGATTACGAGTTCGCCCGTGAGTTCATCCGCGAACACGATCTCGCGGCGAAATGCGGGTCCATCCTGCTATCGCCGGCGTTTTTCAAAAATGCGAGCGATGTACGTAGTGCAGAAAACATGGCGCTGGATCCTCGGCTGCTGGTGGACTGGATGCTGGAAGACGGCGTCCCCGCGCGGCTCAGCCTTCAAATTCATAAGTTCATCTGGGAGCCCCGCAAGAAGGGCGTTTAGTCCTCTTTGCTCCCATTTGGCTGCTCGGCAACCTCATGAGCGACGTCAGTGGACGGGCTCTCCGTGGTGGTTGTGGCCCCGCCTTCGGTCGTGATCTCGCCCTGCACCCGGCCCGAGACATGAAGCATGCCTCCACGATTCGTGACATTCCCCGTGACAATGCCCGGGAGGCGAAGCGTTCCGCTCATGACCAGAACGTTCCCGCGCACCATGCCGCGCAACTCGACGTCGGCGTCGCCGGAGACACGTAGATCCCCATGAATGACCCCCTGGATCAGCAGAGCGCCGCTGTCTGCAGTGAATGTGCCCCTGTGCAATCCCTTGACTACGTTGCTTTTGTCCAGCTTGCGCGTCTTCAACTGCCAACCTCGGTTCCTGTGCCGCTGGAATAGATGCGCTGGCGCCAACCCACGGGTTTGCCGAAGACCTTGCGCGCCAGCGCATACCACTGTAAAACCAGCAAGACAAAGACGCCCAGCGGATGGAGGAGTGCCGAACTGAGGGGCTGCCGAAAGCGCCGCACCGCAAGCAGACGGGGGAGGTAGCTGGCGAACAGCACCGCGCAATACCCGAAGGTCCACAGGAGCGCTACCCGAGGCTCGGGAATGCCCAGAGCCATACCAGGCGCACCATGGAGAACCTTCATGAGCAGCCCTGCCAGTATCAGACAGCCCGCGATGGGCCCCGGCATCACTTGGCCAAGCAGCAGGATGGCCGACAAGGGCACGATCTTGCCCGGGCTCCCAAGACCCTCGGTGGCGTTCTTGGCGAGACCTTGCCAGACAGTTGAGGCGTTTTCGTACATTCGGACGCTCGCGAGCGTGGTGATATCCGCAATGTCTGTGCGGAAGCCGGCGCGCCGGAAGGTACGAGGGAGCAACAGGCCGTCGTGCATGGTCTCGCGAATGGCATTATGCCCCGCTGAGGCGAAGTAGGCGTCGCGATCTGCGAGGAAAAACTGCCCGCAGCCGGCGGCAACCGAAGGCCGCGTCGTCCGTCGCATCGCGCCCATCGGTAGAAAGCCCAGCAGGACGAAATGAATGAGGGGAAGGAGCAGCTTTTCCAGCCAGGTGACGGTGATGAGGCGCGGAAAGCCGCTGACCAGCGCCGTGCTCGTTGCGAGTCGAAAGGCGGCAGTGCGCGTGAGCAGGTCAGGCTCGATGCGGACGTCGGCATCCAGGAACGCGAGGAGGGGATGTGAGGCTTGCTGGGCGAGCGTCCAGCAGGCATGCTGCTTGCCATTCCAGCCAGCGGGAAGGCCGTGCCCCCCCAGGAGTCTTACGCGAGGATCCCGGCCGGCAACGCCGCGGACGATCTCGGCAGTTCGATCTGTAGAGCCGTCATCCAGCACCAGCACTTGGAGGTCAACATATCGGCTGGCGAGGACACGTTCGAGCGCAGGGCCGATGTTTGCCTCTTCGTTGCGCGCTGGGATGAGCACGGAAATGGCGGGTGTCTTGCCGGCGTCAGCGGGCGGGGGCGGCTGGAAGCGGCGCAAGTTGATGCAGAACACCACGGCGGGGAAGATGGCGCAGACCGCAGATATCCCGAGAAGAAGGCTGAACAGCATCGGCAGTTATTGTGTCATGTGCGGTGAAGATGAGGCAGTCAAGGTCAGGGACGATGGGTGTGGTCGGGTTCAAGACGACGACCCCGGAGGAGTGAGCGCAGAAGTTGGACAAGCGAGTAGGCGCCGCCCGTACCCCGGTCACCAGCGAGAACGGGGCTGAAGACCGCGGGATCGCGCGCGATGGCCGCTTGCTGGAGGGTATGCATGCAACTTCCGAGGGCAGATTCGAGGGTCTGGGTGACCTCAGCAGTCGTGGTTTCGGAGCTGATCTGGAGCGGTTTGCCGACGTGCATGAGCGTCTCCGGTAGGCGCTCATCCCAGAAGGTGTACTCGACGGCCAGTGGAATGAGCGGAACGTCAGGGAGCCGAAGCGCGAGAGCGGCCAAGCCGGGTTTAAAGGCGAGGGGGAACTCGCGCGCGTCGGCGAAGCGGCCCTGCGGGGTAAGCCAGAGAACGCCGCCGGAGCGAAGGATCGCTTCCGCGGTGCGGAGAAACTGGGCGGCGCCGCGGGGCGAGCCCATCTCAACCGGGAAGATGCCGAGTTTGCGGAGAATGGGGTATCTCTTCAGCGCGTTGGCATCGATTGGCGCGTAGTGGTTGCGGTCTGGCAGGAGTTTCTCGCCCAGCAGAACGATCAGCATGGGGTCCCACCAGGAGCTGTGGTTGCCGTAGACAATCAGGGGACCCCTCGCGTCGCGTAGGCGGTCGGCGTGCTGGGCGAGGACCGCCCGGAAGTGGCGGCGAAAGTAGCGGCGCACGATGCGGCGAAAGAAGCGGAGCGTCAGGGTGGAGATAGGGGGGACCTGGCGCTCCAACGGCATAGGGGTATGCTACGCCGTCGCCAGGGCGGCTTTGCTGTCCTGGTCAAGTGAATCGGCCGCAATCCAGCCGGACATCATCACCATCGGCATGCCGGGGCCAGGATGCGCGGCGCCACCGGCAAGGTAGAGGCCGGGGAGTTCGCGGCTGCGGTTGGCGGGTTTGAAGGCACCGTTCATGCGGCCGTGGGAGCTGATGCCGTAGATGGCACCGTTCAGGACACGGTAGCGGTCATGGATGTCCTGCGGGGTGAGGTGGTGTTCGAAGACGATGCGGTCTTCCAGGTCGGGCATACCGCCGGTGCGCTTGAGTTTGTCCAGAATGACCTGTCGGTAGCCGGGAAACATCTTTGTCCAGTCCTGGCCGGGGCGCAGGTAGGGGGTGTGGACCAGAACATACAGGGCTTCGCCGCCTTCGGGCGCGCTCGAAGGGTCGGTGCGGGCCGTGGCTGCGAGGTAGCAGGTGGGGTCGGGAGCGGGAATGCCCTGGTCGTAGATGGCGTGGAACTCTTCGTGCGGGTCGTGCGAGAAGACGAAGTCATGGTGCGCGAGGTGGTCGTAACGCTTGTTCAGGCCCAGGTAGAGCACGACGCCGGAGCAGGCGGGCTCGTAGCCCGCGGGCGTGCTCGAAGTGCCGTGACGCGGCGGTGCCGTGCAGGAGTTCGCGGTGGGTGCGGACCGCATCCTCGTTGCTCACGATCGCGTCGAAGGTGAAGCGCTGGCCGGTGGTGGTTTCGAGGCCGTTCGCGCGGCTGTGGCCGTTGTTACCGGACGTGGTGATGCGGCGCACATCGGTGTTCGTGTAGAACTCCACGCCCAGCTCCTGCGCCAGTTTGCCAAGCGCTTCGGGAACCGCCCGGGTGCCGCCCATGGGATACCAGATGCCTTCCTGCATCTGCATGTGGCCGATGGCTGTGAGGATGGCCGGCGAGGCGTCTGGCGAGGAGCCAACGTACTGCACCATGTGATCGAGCATCTGCGCGGTCTCGGGCTCGGGGATGAACTCGCGGATGGTGCCGGCGACGGTCTTGCCCAGGCGCATGCGCATGACGTCGCGGAGGACCTTCAGGTCGAACGCACCCTTCACCTCGAAGGTGTCCCTCATGCCGCCGACGGACTTCCAGAAGAAGAACTTGTCGCTGATCTCATGGAGATTCTCGCTAAGGGCCATAAGGCGCTTATAGCCGTTGCCCATGGTCGGCCAGCGGGCTTCAAGGCTGGCCGCCATCTTGTCCTCGTCGTCAAGAAGATCGATGGTATGGCCGTTCTCGAAGAAGCAGCGCCACTGTGGGTCGAGCCGCACCATCGTGACGTAGTCGTCGAGATTGCGACCGGCTTCGGCGAAGATCTTGCGCAACATGGACGGCTGGATCAAGATGGTCGGACCCATGTCAAAGCGGAAGCCGCTCTCGTTCAGTTGCGCCGCTTTGCCGCCGATCCACTCGTTCTTTTCAAAGACGGTGACCTGGTGTCCGCGGGCGGCGAGGGTGCAGGCGGCAGAGAGTCCTGCGAGGCCGGAGCCGATAATTCCTACGCGCATTTCTTTTCCTTTTGTTCCTTCGATGGAGCGTGCTGCGAGGGTGAACTCTGAGCGGCCTGGTACCTCGGCTGCGTTCAGCAGGACCGCGGGGACGGGCGTCGACTCCGGGCCGCAGAGATAACGTGTTTCAACGAGCGCCAGCGCTGGCCCAGCGAGCCACCGTGTAGAGCGCCGATCACGCCCGCCAAAAGCGGCAGATCGTGGTCGCCCAAAGGATCGTAGTGACGGCTGGTTCCTTTGCGACGAATCAGAACTACCTTGGCCGCGGTCATCTCAAGCAGGCCTTCAGCGCCTCGCGTAACGCCGAAGCCGCTCGCTCCTCGGCCGCCAAAGGGAACTCGCGGATCGGCCGTGGGAGCGATCAGGTCATTGATGATCACGGTGCCGACGCGTAGTTGGGTTGCCAGCGTCTGAGCCTCGCGTGGGTTGCCGAAGATGGCAGCCGTTAAGCCAAACGGGTTGCGGTTCACGGTGTCGGCAAGGTGCAGAACCGAGGGCGCCTCGAGCAGCGACAGCACGGGTGCGAACAGATCCGTACCGGCAACCGCCATATGAGAACCGACGTGGTCGATTAGGAGCGGCCGTTGCGCGTCGGGATGAAAATCGCGGCTCAGTTCAGCGCCCTGCTGCAGGGCGTCCCGCACCAAAACTTGCAGGGCATCGGCGGTCTGCGGCTTCAAAGCAACCGCAGGAACGGTTGCGAGTTCAGCATCCAGCAGAGGACGGAGAGCGCGAAGTGTCTCGCGGGTGCCGATGAGGCGCCGCGGAGACATGCAGACCTCCGCACCGTTAAGCCGCAGCCCAAAGCTGACGGCCTTCGCTGTGAGAGCGAGGTCCGCAGACGGCAACACGATCACGGCGTCTGCTCCCGAGAGCTCCATCGTAGAGGGCGTGGCCGTCGCGGCGAGTTCGCGCAGGATCAGGCGACCGGTTTGGCTGGATCCCGTGAAGACTACCTTGTCGAGGTGTTCACTCAGGGCCACTTTCGCAGCTTCTGCGGAGTCGTCCGTAACCCTGAGCACCCCCCGAGGTAGACCGGCGTCGCGGAGAGCACGGGCAAGAAGGACTGCAACCTTCGCCCCTCCAGCACCGGGCTTCCAGGTCACTGCATTTCCCGCGACCAGGGCCTGCAGGACTTGAACACCAGGAAGAAAAAGCGGGAAGTTCGCAGGGCCGATGACGAGAATGTGGCCCAAGGCGTCGCGGTGGACTTCCGCTTTTACCCCGGCGAGCCAGACCGGCCGGCCCTCGCCGCCTAATCTGCGCGGCGCCAGGATCTTCTGCGCGTTGCGCTCGAGGAAACGCATCGCCTCGAGTAGCGGCAGCACCTCAGCGACTAGCGTGTCCGTCTGGCTGCGCGCCAGCTCCGGCGCAATCGCCTGGGCAAACACTTCGGGTTGAGCCGCAATCCAGTGACGGGCCTTGCGGAGCGGCTGGAGCCGTTCAACGAGAGGACGCGCCACCCAGCGCCGCTGCGCTTCGGAGACGATGGGGTCGGAGAACTCGCCGCGCACTGCGCAGAGCTCTGACTCGCAGGGTACCGGCTCAGCCGCCACCGCATGCGCTTCGATCGTGGAGCTCAGGTCGACGGCTTCATCCATTTCGGTCAGCATACCGCCGAGATCGCGGGTTTGTTGCTGATCGAGCCTTGTGGCAACGGCGGTCACGACGCGACTTGCACCAGATCTTCGCGGAAGGTGTTGTCGTGCGCAGCTTGCCAACGCGGTTCAATACCCAAATCCTCGAGCAGCAGGCGGGAGGAGATGCGCGCCGATTGGAAGATCACCGGCAGACCGGAGCCCGGATGCGTGCCGCCGCCAACGAGGTACATGCCGCGCACATCCTCGAACCGGTTATGCGGCCGGAGGTGCAGCATCTGCGTGAGCGAGTGCGCCATGGAGAAAGTCGCGCCTTTGTGCAGGTCGAACTCCGTCCGCCAACCCGCGGGCGTGATGATGCGCTCGGTACGGATGCGTCTTTCCAGGTCAGTAATCCCGATTTTCTCCACCTGCTTCATTGCAAGCGCTCGAAAGCGGTCGCGTTCCTGATCCCAATCGATGTAATCCACTTCATGGGTGACGGGGAGCAGGACGTAGAGCGTGGAGTGGTCCCGCGGAGCGAGCGTTGGGTCTGTCACGCTGGCGTTCTGCACGTAAAAGCTGGGGTCCTGCGAGAGACGATGCAGACCTTCAATGTCTTTCAGGTTTTGCTGGTAGTTTTTCGCCAGGTAGATGGTGTGGTGAGCCACATCATCGTACCGACCCTCGATCCCCAGGTACATCATGAAGGTGGAACAGCTGAAACGCTTGCGTTCGATGCGCTTGTCGGTCCACCGCTTGCGGTGCTGCTGCGGAAGCAACTTGCGCATCGCGTCAGCGAAGTCCGCATTGACAACAACAGAGTCCGCCTTGAGCGTGCGCTTCGCTGTGCGGACTCCGCGTGCCTCACCGTTCTCCACCAGAAGCTGCTCAACAGGCTCGTTGAGGAGGACCTCTACGCCCATGTCTTCGGCAATGCGTGCCATGGCCTTCGTCACCGCGCCGCAGCCGCCGATAGGGTGAAAGACGCCGTGCTCGTACTCAAGGAAGCTGAGGATGGAGAAGAGCGAAGGGCAACGGAACGGGCTCATGCCCAGGTACTTGGACTGGAAGCTGAAGCCCAGGCGGATGCGTTCGTCTTTGAAATGGGTTCTGAGGTCACCGTCGAGCGAGAGCCACGGCTTCAGCAGCGGCAGGAGCTTGAGCATCTCCGGCTTCAGAAGATCCTTCCAGCTCTCGAAAGGGGACTCCAGAAACGGGAGAAACTTGGCGAGCTTGTGCCGATTGTGCTCCAGGAAGCCGCGAAATGCCTCGGCATCATGCGGCGAGATGCGGGCGATCTCTGCTTCCATCCGCTGGATGTCGGGCGTTGCGTCGATCTGGCCGCCGGAGCCGAAGACGAGGCGGTACTGGGGATCCAGCCGCTCCATCGGAACCTCGCGGTCGAGGTCATATCCCGCGTCGGCGAAGATTTCCTTCAGCACCCGCGGGTACAGAAAGAAAGTGGGTCCGAAGTCGAACTTGTACCCATCCTGTGCCATGGTGGCTGTGCGACCGCCAACGCGGTTATGTTTTTCAACTACCGTGACGCGCACGCCGGAGCGAGCTAGCAGCATCGCGGAGGCAAGACCACCTGGGCCCGCCCCTACGATAACGACATGTTTCGATGGCCTGTTTCGAGAGACTGAAAGATGCATTCTTTGGCGAGTTCCGTCGGCGTACCGCATAAGTCTAGCTTTACGGATGCGAGTTGCCCTGAATCCGGTGGTAACCGGCAAACGCCCGTATGTGTCGCTGTCAAGGTTTAGGCTGATGCCGTTGGCAACATAGAAACGGTTCGCAGAACGCTCCCAGTCCGCAGGATCAATGCAACATATTGCGCACGAGGCCGCGGACCTTTTCGGTAACGACACCGTAGAGAATGTGCGTCGCACCTTCGCTGGTGCGCTCGCGCAGGCTCTGGTCCTCGTGCGGTTCGCCCAGGCCCAGCGCAGGAAGCGCGCCCTCATGGGTGAGGCTCATCAGTGTTAGGCCGAATGTAGCTCCGCTTTTTGCGGTGACGGCGGGGTAAATCTCAGCAAGCACGCCGTAGAAGCCCCCGGCGGCAGCGCCGAAGACCCAGTGAATGCTCTCGCTCGCGATCGCCTTGGTGGTCTCGTCCAGGGTGTGCCCTGCGAGCTTCTCTGCCGCAACTTCGGGCGGCTCCGGCTCGTCGTGAACGCGGGGCGGGTAAACCCTCTCGGCCATGGTCTTTACGGCGGTGGCAACAAGGCCGCCGATGGCTCCAGCAAGGAGACCTTTCAGCAGCGCGGACGTGTCTTTACTCTGATCGAGGCTCACGTGTTGCTGTGATGCCAAATTCGGGGATGAATGCTGCTTGTGAACACCCGATCGCCGCTTCTACTCGGAAGTCGCGATCCGATCCGTGTCGATCTCGTCGTGATCCAACTCGTCCTCGTCCACGCCAGCCGGAACGTCGCCGACATCCTGATCTTCAGGTTCAGTCGGGATGGGTGCGGAGCCAGCCGAGGCGAGGAGAGCGGACGAGGGATCAGCCCCGTCCGCAGCGCGACTACTCTTCATCCTCGTCCTCATCGTCCTCATCCTCGTCTTCGTCGTCGTCATCCTCAAACTCGTCGTCGTCGTCCTCGTCATCCTCGTCTTCGTCGTCTTCATCCTCGTCGTCTTCGTCGTCGAGGTCGTCGTCTTCGTCCTCATCCTCTTCTTCCTCATCCTCGTCATCGTCCTCGGCGGCAAGGTTTAGGTCGGGCTGAGCCTGGATGTCGCGCCGGTCAGCACGGGTCTGGAGGTTCTCGCTGGAACCCCCGGCGGGAGCGTTTGCGTCAATAAACTTGGGATCGTTCTCGAAGGCTGCGGTGGCGTCGTCGCCCACGAGCTCGTGCAGAACGGCTGCGCTGTCGGTTGCGGGAAGGTCTTGATTGGTGGCCATGCCATCTCCTCGGGCGGGGAGTTCGTTCCCGCGCCACACGCCTTGGATGCAGAAGTTGTGTGGAGGGCAACAGGGAGACTCTGTTTTGCGCACGCCGAAAGCCGAAGGGGGGTGCGACGCAGCGTTGTCAGGCGCAGCCGCATCTTAAAAGAACATCGACGAAGTGTATCGCTCGTCTTCCAGCACGTTCACGAACGTCAACCCAGACTTCATGAGGGGCCGCGATCCAGAGGCCTTAAGGAGTTGCGTAATGTCTACAGCAGCAGTGTTACAACGACCTACCGAGGATCAGATCTCCTTCGCAGCCGATTCAGCTGTACCGACGGATGCCTTGTCCCGTACGCACCGGATGCCGTTTGGCGCCGAGGTCCTGCCTGACGGGGGAGTACGCTTCCGCCTCTTTGCGCCGGCTGCCAAGGAAGTACAGCTCGCCATCGAGGGGCGTGAACCCCAACCCATGCAATGCGCAGGAGATGGCTGGCACGAGAGCATCACCAACGCTGCAGGCCCGGGTACCCTGTACCGCTATCTTCTGCCCGATGGCAGCCGTGTGCCGGACCCGGTGTCACGCTTTCAGCCGCAGGACGTAAACGGCCCCAGCGAGGTAATCGCGCCGGGCAGCTACACGTGGAAAGACAGCACATGGATGGGCCGGCGATGGAGCGAGGCCGTCATCTATGAGCTGCACATCGGAACATTTACGCCCGAAGGCACCTTTCGCGCGGCGATCGGGAAGCTGGACTATCTAAGGGATCTCGGCGTTACGGTTATTGAACTCATGCCGATCGGCGATTTCTCCGGCGAGCGCGGGTGGGGCTATGACGGCGTGCTCTGGTACGCGCCGGATTCAGCGTATGGCCGCCCGGAAGACCTCAAGGCCCTGGTGGAAGCAGCTCATGCCCGCGGAATCGCGGTGATGCTGGATGTGGTCTATAACCACTTCGGGCCGGAGGGCAACTACCTTCCGTCGTACTTCCCGAATCTGTTAACCGAGCGCCATAAGACAAGCTGGGGCGCCGCCGTGAACTATGACGGCGAACAGAGCGAAGTCGTGCGTGAGCTCGCGATCCACAATGCGCTGTACTGGATCGAGGAGTTCCACCTTGACGGGCTGAGGCTTGATGCGGTCCACGCGATCATGGACGAGAGCCCGAAGCATCTCTTAAGCGAACTCGCGGAGCGCGTACATGCTCTGGGCACCCCCTACGCCATTCACCTGGTGCTGGAGAACGAGAACAACGAGGCATTCCGGTTGACCCGTGATGCCAAGTGGATGCCCGAGCACTTCACGGGCCAGTGGAATGACGACATGCACCATGTCCTCCACACGGCCGCCACCCACGAAGACGCGGGCTACTACGCAGACTACAAAGGGGATACGGAACTGCTGGGCCGGGCGCTCGCGGAAGGCTTTGCCTACCAGGGCCAGGCTTCCTCATGCAGCGGCAAGGAGCGTGGCGAGCCCTGCGGCCACCTGCCCCCGAGCGCCTTTGTGGCTTTCATCCAGAATCACGACCAGATTGGCAATAGGGCTTTCGGCGAACGGATCAACATGATCTGCGACCCGGAGGCGGTGAAGGCGCTGGTTGCCGTGTACCTTCTGCTGCCGCAGATCCCTATGATCTTTATGGGCGAGGAATGGCGCGCCACGACGCCGTTCCCTTACTTCTGCGACTTTCATGGGGAGCTTGCGGACAAAGTACGCGAGGGTCGACGCAACGAGTTCAAGGACTTCCCGGAGTTCCAGGATCCGAAGAAGCGGGACGAGATTCCTGATCCGCTTGCGGAGGCGACCTTCCAGTCGGGCAAGTTGAACTGGGCTGAGATGACTCAGCCGGAGCAGGCGGAGTGCCTGGGCCGGCACCGCGACCTCATCGCTCTCCGTCAGCGTGAGATCGTTCCGCTCCTGAAGTTAATCAAGGGCAACGCGGGCTCGTTCGAGGTGGTAGGCCCGGGTGCGGTGGTCGTTCGCTGGAACCTGAATGACGGCCGTGAGCTGAGGCTCTACGCAAATCTCTGCGATCGCGAGAAGGATAGCTTCCCCGCGAGCGAAGGGCGCGTCCTATGGCACCAGGGACCAGAGCTCCAGGGCACGAAGTTTGGCCCATGGACTGCACGGTGGACTCTCAAGGATGCCTGAGTGAACGATCGAAGGGCAGACGTTGCACGACATTACGTTCTGCCCTTCGGTTCGGAGATCCAGCCAGAAGGTGGAGTCCTGTTTCGCCTCTTCGCGCCTGCGCTAGCCAGCGTTCAGCTTGCCATCGCAGGCCGCGAGACGCTGGCGATGCAGGCTGACGGCAGTGGCTGGTTCCGTCTGCGTGTAGCCGAAGCTGCTGCGGGCACACTCTATCGCTATGTGCTACCCGACGGCACAGCTGTGCCTGATCCCGCATCGCGCTTTCAGCCGGAGGATGTGGCTGGGCCGAGCGAGGTCATCGACCCGGAGGCCTTTCGCTGGACGCCAGACGGCTGGAACGGCCGGCCCTGGTCGGAGACCATGCTGTATGAACTACACGTAGGCACGTTCACGCCCGAAGGTACGTTCCACGCCGCAGCGCACAAGCTTGATCATCTTCAGCAGCTAGGGGTTACTGCGATCGAGTTGATGACCCTAACGGACTTTGCGGGCACACGCAATTGGGGCTACGACACTGTGCTGCTCTATGCGCCAGACTCGGCGTATGGCCGTCCGGAGGATCTGAAAGCGTTTGTTGAGGCAGCACACGGGCGAGGCATTCAGGTCATTCTGGATGTGGTTTATAACCACTTCGGCCCGGAGGGAAATTACCTGCCCAAGTACTTCCCCCAGATCTTTTCGAAGGAACACAAGACCGCCTGGGGCCCGTCACTGAACTTCGACGGGGAGTGCAGCGAGCAGGTGCGTGAATTTGTTCTCGGGAACGCGCTGTACTGGCTGGATGAATTCAACCTGGATGGCCTGCGGCTGGATGCGACGCACACCATGATCGACACCGGCCCGCGTCACATCCTCGAGGAACTCGCATCACGCGTGAAGGCCTTTGCGGGTGACTGTCACATCCACCTCATCCTTGAGGACGAAAACAACATTGCGAAGCGGTTGACGCGCTCGCGAGAGGGGCACTGCGATGGCTACACGGCGCAGTGGAACCATGATATTGACCATCTTCTCGGTGCTGGCTTCATGGGTGCTGCGGACGAGCGCAAGATCGATGACAAGGGTGAGACGGATCGCCTGGGCAAAGCACTCAGCGAAGGGTTTGTGATCGCTGCCAAGGAGAACAAGGACGAGTTCGAGGCAGGATGCCACGTTCCGCCTAATGCATTCGTTTCGTTCCTGCAGAGCCATGACCTGGTAGGGAACCGCATCTTCGGCGAGCGTGCCACGAGCTTGCTGTCGAAAGAGACCGTGCGCGCGCTGGTGGCCGTCGCCCTTCTGCTGCCCCAAACGCCGATGCTGTTTATGGGAGAAGAGTGGGGCGCGACGTCGCCCTTTCCTTACTTCTGCGACCTCCACGGGGATCTTGGCGAGGCCGTGCGCAAGGGCCGTTGTGAGCAGATCTCCAAGCTTCCCGGAGTGTCGAAAGAGGAAGTAGAAAACGCACCCAACCCGCAGGCCGAGGCTACCTTCCGCTCAGCGCAACTGAAGTGGGAAGAGCTCAAACAGCCGGAGCATGCGGCATGGCTGCGAATGTATTCGGAACTGCTGCGAGTGCGTGCTGAGCGAATCCTGCCGCTGCTCAGCGGGTTATGCGCGCCCTGCGGCAAGTACCGGGTGCTGGGGCCGGGTGGCCTGGCCATCGAGTGGGCACTCGCGGGCGGAAGGGAGTTGCGCCTGGATGCCAATCTTTGGCACAGGGCGCGAAGTGGGTTCGCAGAGGTGCAGGGTGAAGTGATTTGGAGTGAGCCTAAGGAAACACGCGGCGTCATGCTTGAGGCATGGGCGGTACGGTGGTCTGTCGCGGAGCGCAGTTCCACAGCAGGGTGAGCGAGGCCAGAACCTGAGTGGATGAGGGCAGGTCAGCATCTCGGGAAATCGAGAGCTGGGCCGTATACAGTGGGGGCTAGCGAACATCCAAGCCATGAAAGCAATCGTTCGAATTCGAGTGAACGATGCCGTGAGAACGTATGTCGACCTTTGCGCTGCTCAGCCTCCTGGTAACCCTTGGTGCGCTGTTCAGCTTTCTAAGTTTTCGAGTGTTGCGGCTACCCACAAGCATTGGGACGATGATCCTGTCCCTGGCAGCCTCGGCAGCGTTGATCGCCGTCGGCAGCCATGTGCCCGGGCTGCATGGGGCCGCGCTGCGGATCGTCAGCGGCATTGACTTCAATGCCGTTGTGCTGCACGGAATGTTGAGTCTGCTGCTGTTTGCGGGCGCATTGCAGCTGGACCTTCCTCAGCTTGCACAAGAAAAGCTTTCCGTCACAGTGCTTTCTATCGGATCGACCGCGTTGTCGACGGTCCTTGTAGCCGCCCTGTTCGGCTTCACGTTAAGGTCGGTGGGCATTCCGATCAGCGTGATGGGCGCGCTGCTGTTCGGGGCCCTGATCTCTCCGACAGATCCCATTGCCGTGCTGGAGATGCTTCAACGTGTAGGTGCATCGCGTTCGTTGTCGACCCAGCTTGCGGGCGAGTCCTTGTTCAACGATGGCGTGGGCGCGGTGATCTTCCTGGCGCTGTTGAGTGCGTCTGCCGGCGGGGCCGCGCCCTCGGTGAAGGGCTTCGTGATCATGCTGACCTTGAAGGCAGGCGGCGGGATCGCGCTCGGCGCGGCGCTCGGGTATGTGACCTACCGCCTGTTGTGCCACGTGGACCAGTATCGCGTGGAACTGCTGCTTACGCTGGCACTCGCGATGGGCGGCTACGCGCTGGCGGATGCATTGAAGTTGTCGGCGCCGCTGGAGGTTATTACGGCGGGAATGCTGGTCAGTGGGCGCGCGAGACACCTGGCAATGTCGGAGATCACGAGAGAGCACTTTGAGCGCTTCTGGGAACTTGTCGACGACATGTTCAACGTAGTGCTGTTCTTGTTGCTCGGACTGCAGTTGGTGGTTCTCCCCGTGGAGCGGCGCTATGTCATTGCCGGTCTGTTGGCGATACCTGTCGTGTTGTTCGCGCGCTGGGTGAGTGTCGCTTTACCGGTCGGGATTCTCAACTTGTTTCACGAGCGTGTGCCTGGCACCATCACCGTCCTGACGTGGGGTGGCCTGCGCGGTGGTCTGGCCGTTGCGCTTGCGTTGAGCGTGCCGCTCGGGCAGGGACTCGAGCGCAACATGATGCTGGTAGCGACGTATGTTGTCGTGGTGTTCTCGATCCTTGTGCAAGGGCTGACGATCTCGCCCTTGCTACGGCGGCTCGGGTTAACGTCGGACGACCGTGCGGTGGCCGTTTCGGCCTAGGGTGACGGCGGAGTTGGCTTCGGCGCAGAGACGAACCCACCGACCGTGACCATTGCGCCACGGTTCGCTGCAGCAGTTTTGACAGTTGCCTAGTCGCGGTCGCTGCCGTAAATGCTGATGCCCTGCGCCACACGGAAGGCGATGCTTGCGGCGCGTTGGGTGTAGTCGCTGGTCGGGAAGTCCTTCTGCAGGCGCGCAACGATGGAAGCGCAGTTCTGAGAGGCCTGGTCAGCACGGCGCTTGTTCTCGTCCACCAGGTACATCGTCACAAGAGAGCCCTGGCGAACTGCAGCGTCGTAGAGCGCTTCCGCAGACTTGGGGCCGGTGGGGTATTTGTCTGCATATTTGAGATAGAGGTTGGTCTCCATCTCCGGGCACTTGGGCAGGCCCTGCCAGTCACCGCACAGCTTGTTGTCGAGCAGGTTGAACGCAGCCTTCGCCGCGTCGGGACTGCCCGGGTAGTTCTTCATCACGCGCTTCAGCTCGCCTTCATACAACTGCGGGCGCAGAGCGGCGTCCTGTTCGTGCGCGCTGGGCAGGGTGCTGATGTCCGCCTTGTCGACCTGCCAGCGAATGTCGGCGGAGCGAAAGGCGGCTTCCGGTGCCAGCGGCGAGTCGGGGAAGTACTCCCACACGCGGCGATACAGCAGGCCGGCGGATTCCGCAGCGCCTTTGGGCGCGTGCGGTTCTGCTGCCTTGGCTTCCAGGTCGGCGGCCGCGCCGTAGAGCAGCGCATCGCCCTGCGGCGTGTGGGGGCCAACGATGCCCTTGTCGCGAATCCAGCCGGAGGTTGGGTTGACCTGGGCGTTCGGGTCGGTGAACTCGGGCTTCTGATCGGGGTCTTCTTCCTTCTCGTCCGTGTTCGCGAAGACGTTGACCCAGGCCCCGTTGCGCTGGTTGATCACAATCTCCCGGCCGGGCACGACGGTGCTGATGGGCGGATCGGCCGGGTCGGCGACGGCGTACACGTTGGCCGTGTGCAGGATCGTGGCACGGTTTGCAGCATCCGCCACCGGACGCTCGGGCCTGCGCTTCTGCGCGAGTAGAGAGAAAGGGCTGAGCAGGAACGCAGCGACGGCCGCGCAACAAAGAGATCGATGCATAGCTGGTGATTAGACGTCGGCAGAGGCAGCTTCGGCGACGGCCTCCGCGGCGAGCTCGGAGCGAAGTGCGGGATCGATGTTGCCTCCCGAGACGATGGCGACGATGCGCGTGGCCTTTGGGAGCTCTTCCCCGCGGAAAAGGGCCGCAGCCAGCGTAACCGCCCCGGAGGGCTCGGCGACAATGTCTGTGGAGGTGAGGATGAGCTGCGTTGCAATGCGGATCTCGGCTTCAGACAGCGTCACGACGCCGTCGACAAAGCGCAGGATGTGCTCGAAATTGCGCTGGCCCAACGACTGGGTGCGCAGGCCGTCGGCGATGGTGCGGGTCGTCTTCGCAGCCGGCCACTCGATCAGCTCTTTGGCATAGAAGCTCTCACACGCGTCACCGGCGAGCTCGGGCTCGCATCCCCAAACGGACGGCGAGGTGTGCCCGGCCACCTCCCAGGCGAGTTTCAGGCCAGTGGCAGTGCCGGAGAGCAGCCCGCCGCCGGACACAGGGGAGAGCACCAGGGTCGTGTGGCTGGAGTCCCTGTCGAGCTCGGAAATCTGCTCGGAAAGTTCCAAACCGCAGGTCGCCTGGCCGGCGATGATGTCCGGGTCATCGTAGGGCGGGATCATCGCGTAGCCGTGTTGTGCGACGAGTTCTTCGGCCTTCAGCTTGCGCTCCGTCGACGCGGGCCCTACGGTGACGATCTCCGCGCCAAGAGCCTCGGTGGCCCTGCGCTTTACGGTCGGCGCGTTGTCCGGCATCACGATCACGGCCCTTGTGCCGAGCGCCCGCGCAGCATACGCCACGCCCTGCGCGTGATTGCCGGAGCTGAAGGTGATGACGCCGCGCGCAAAGGCCGCCGGATCGCGCTGTTTCAGGGCCGCAACCTTGTTGTAAGCGCCACGCAGCTTGAACGAGCCGATAGGCTGGGCGGCTTCGTTCTTCAGGTAGATCTCGGGCGTGTGCGGGCCGAGCCGGTAGCCTGCGTCATGGACGCGGGCGGGATCGAGCTTGATCAGCGGGGTGTAGACGGCTGTGCCGCGGATGCGGTCACGGGCGGCGAGGATGTCGGCAAGGGTGATCAGGTCCATCGTCTTACCGTCCTTGTTCATGTGCTCTCTCGAACAGGATACCCGGAGCCCACAGAACCCTGAGCAGTAAGGGAATGATGCCTTACAATCACCGTGGGGGAGAGGACAATGGCGACGCTTACGGTAACAGCAAAAGGGCAAGTCACGCTGCGCAAGGAGTTTTTGAGGCACCTTGGCGTGGAACCGGGGGACAGACTTGAAGTGAATCTGCTGCCCGGGCGCAGAGCCTCATTGCGCGCCACAGAAGCCAAAGGCGGGTGGGATCGATTCCTTGGCTGCCTGGCTGGGAAGAGCGCCAAGGTTGCAACCATTGAGGAGATCAAAGAAGCAACCGAGCGCGCCTGGGCCGGTGAGCGGTGACCATCACCGTCGACACAAACATCCTGCTGAGAGCTGCTGTGCGGGACGACCCTGCTCAGGCGAAGCATGCTGACCAGGTTCTTCAAACTGCTTCGCGCGTTGTCATCACGTCTGTCGCAGTTTGCGAGTTCGCCTGGGTTCTGGCACGACTGTACGGCTTTACTCGAGGTGAGATCGCAAACGCGATCCAAGCTATGCTCGAGGCGCGCAACGTTGCAGCAAACGTCCCAGCGATTGAGGCTGGGCTGCTGATGTTAGCAGCGGGTGGAGACTTCGGCGATGGGATCATTGCTCACGAAGGCAAGCAGGCTGGCGCAGAGGTCTTCGTTTCGTTTGATAAACAAGCAGTGAAACTGGCAAGGACGCAAGGATACGAGGCGCGGCTCGCGAGCGCTTCAGGTACCAGGGGCTGATCTTGCTTCAGCCGCCTGCAGCACCTCTGCAAAGAAGTGCAGGAGCCGCATATTGTCCGTGACGCCCGGACCGGCGCCGTCAAGGTCCAGGTGGCTGAGCACGGGGCTGATCAGGGCGGCTTTCAGCGTGGTCGTCGGGAGTTCGCTCTCCATCCACAAGGTTTCAGCCGCAGGAATGATGTTGTCGCCCTCTCCGTGCAGCAGGTAGACGGGCACTGCGAGGTTAGCCAGATGCCCATGGGGGCTGACGCCCGCCATGTCCGCCACGTGCTTCGCCTCGGCCTTGGCCAACAGCGAACGCGTAAACGCGGAGTTGGTGTCCATGAGAACTTTGGCCTCTTCCGCCTGATGCGGGGTCAGGCTGGCGAGAGCGGCCTTTTCGGCGGCGGAGTGAGGCTCATCCTCGTACAGGTGAGCTCGCAGGACGCGGCGCAGTGGAGCGATATCCTGTGCCGGAACGAAGTCCTCCAGGTGCTCATACTCCAGCACCAGGGGACCGTATTCGTTCGGCGGTAGAAGCTCCTTGGTGCCGTTGGGCATCTGGTCCTGGCCGGTGCGATAGAACGCGGCGACCCGCTGCATCTCGTACTGCGAGCCGATGGCGAAGACAAACTTGATGGACTTGCTGAACTGCGGGTCGCCGGCTGCGAGGAGCGAGAGTCCGCCCGAAAAGCTGAGTCCCATAATGCCAACCGGCTGAGCGGGTTCGGCACTGCCTTGAGCGGCCGCGCGGGAGAGCCACTCGGCGCTCTCGCCGATGGTGGCAATCGAGTTCGCGCCGATGTGGTAATCCTTGATGTCCGGCAGCTCCGGCGTGAGCACGCGCAGGCCGCAGGCGCTGATGGCTGTGGCGAAGGCGATCAATCGCGGCTCGTCGATGCCGAGGTGATGCACGCCATGGAGGACGATGAGCGCGGGTGCGTGCGGGTGCTCCAGCGGCGTGTAAAGTCGTGCCCGCACGGGACCTGCCGACGCCGTGTACGAGATGTCCTCAACCGCCACGCGATCGCCCACCGCCCAGCGGAGCGACTCCGGCACAGGCTGGTTGGCCACAAGCTTGAGCACCGCCGCGGCTTGCAAATGGACGCGGAGGATGGGCCACAACACCGTGCTGAGCACGATGACCAGCAACACGATCGCGGCAATGGTTAGGAGGAGATCAGGGCGCTCACGACCAGGTCGCTGCGAAGGCGGACCGGGAGGAACGCCAGTCTCGCGCTCCCTGCGCAGGCTGCGGGCGAGCTCCGCGAGTCCGCCGCGGCGACTCAGCGTGGTGTGGTGTGAGTTCGGTTGTCGATCGGGGGCCATGGGGTAGAGCTAGTGTGCCCGCAAGAACAGGGTGGCGATCAGGACAAGGATGGCGACCAGGAGGGCCACCGCAATAATGGTCAGGGTCTGCAACCGGCGCTGGGACGCTTCCATGCGGGCCAGTCGGCCCTCGAAGGACTCCGTGGCCTGCTTCGCCGCGAGGGCGTCGGCGCGTGTGGAGACGAGGTGCTTTTCCAGGTCAGCGACGGGTGCGGTGATGCCGCTGAGTTGCCCGTGGAGGTCGGTCAGCTGACGTTGCAGCGCCGTGGTCTGGGTGTTTTGCGTGGTGAGCTGGGAGGTGATGCCTCCAAGGTCTGCGTGAAGTCTGTCGGTGAGGTCCGTCACGGTGGCGCGTTGTGCGTCCATGGCCGCGCGGTGGTTCGCCTGCATGTCTTCCACCGCCTTGCGGGTCGCGTCGTCGCTGGAAGACTTGTCCTTAAAGTACCGGTCGGCCAGCGGCAGAAGCCGGCTAATATGCGGAGCGAGTTCAACCAGCTGCGAAAAGGCTTTAGGCCACATGGAGGGATTGTATGCGGCGCCGAGCTGGAAAGTTGTTCGCTGAGCGTCAATGGACGAACAACCACCTACGCTTAAATGGGACTAGGAGCTAAGAACCCTGTCCTCGTCCAACTGCGGCGCCATTCGCCGACCTTTGCGATGGCGGGTAAACAGGGCCGCAATCGTGCAGAGCAGGATGGCCGAGATGATGGCCTGCGAATACACGCAGTAGATACACCATTTCTGCATGACGTAGGCCTCCAGGAAGGAAAGGAAGGCGGCAAAGGCGAAGCCGATCTCGGCTGCCTGCAGTGTGGCCCAAAGGTGGTCTGTCAACGCCAGTACCCCGATCAGCGCATAGCCGAGGAGGCCCAGGATCGCGACCGGAACGTGAAGCTTCTTGGAATTCGGCGGCTCATCAAAGCTGTTCGGTGGAAAAACGGCGAATCGCGAGTGGTTGACCGCGCCGCAATCCCACATCTCGGTAACAGCGCAGGGGGGCGCCGCGGAGGGATCCTGCAGGTGGATCCGAAGGGCAAGAGCCGAGTCGATGAGGCCGGCGAGCGCGAGCAGAGCGATCAGAAAGCGCATGTCGTCCTTAGTGTAGCGTTCCGGGGAAAGCTGGATTTCATTCAATCGAAGGTGCGACCTGGCGGAGATTAGCGCGTCAGAGGAAGAGAATGGTCAGCAGCGGGTGCCGCAGGTACGTGTCCGCAGCTCGGAGAAGAACGGCATGGCAGTAGTTGAGGCGACAGCGGCGGCAACAGGCGACACAAGCCAGGGAGCCCCGCGGCAAGCGGGTCAAACAAACAATAGCTTGCATATCTGGAATGGGCTCACAGGCCCGGAAGACGCTCAGCGCTGGGTCGCTTCTCACCTGGAGGACGCTCGTGCCGCAGTGCGGGAGCTTCTCAGCGTATCGGGGCCACGCACGGCGGAGAACACCCTCGCGCTGTATGACCGCGCTGTGTGGCACCTGCGCATGGCCGGTAGTCAGGCCCACGTAATGTTTATGGTCTTCCCGGCGGCGGGTGTGCGCGACGCGGTGCAGGCACTCTCGCAGGAGGTCAGCGCGGAAAGTGTCGCCCTGAGTCTGAACCAGGAGGTCTATCGCGCGCTGGAGTCGATCGACGGCAGCAACGACGATGAAGCCACGAAGTACTACCTGGAGCGCACGTTGCTGGGCTATCGCCTGGCCGGTGTCGACCGGGACGAGGCGACACGCAACAGAATTCGCGCACTCGCGGACCGCACAACAGAGCTCGGCATGCAGTTCAGCCGCACCGTGCAGGATGACGTGCGGCGCATCACCGTGGACGACCCCAACGACCTGCGCGGTCTACCCGGCGACTACCTCACCCGGCATGGCGTGACCGAGCAGGAGGGAAAGCTGGTCGCGAGTGGCGACGTGGTGATCACAACCGACCCGCCCGAGATGTCGCCCGTGATGAGCTATGCAGGCAGCGCGGCCCTGCGGCGCAAGCTGTACCTGCAGTACAACGACCGTGGCTACCCCGCCAACAAGCAGGTGTTGCTCGACCTGCTGTCCGCCCGCGAAGAGATGGCCGAGGTGCTCGGTTTCCGCAGTTGGGCCGACCTCGCGACAGTGGACCAGATGATGGGGTCCGCCCAAAACATGCGCGGCTTTCTGGGCGAGGTCGAAGAGGCCGCGCGCGAAACAGCGCTGCGCGAATGGGCGGAATTGGAGGCCTTTGCGCGTGAGCGTGACCCGCAAGCGCTTCCGCTCTCACTCAGCGATGCCCGCTTCTGGGAGGAGCAGTTCCGCCGTGCTCGCTACGACTTCGACTCGCAGAGCGTGCGGCCCTACTTCCCCTACACGCAGGTGGAAAGCGGCATCCTGGCCACGGCCGGCAAGCTCTTCGGTGTGCGCTTTGAGCGCAACGAGGCGGCACCGGTGTGGGATCCCGCTGTAAAGGCGTTCGACGTCTTTGAGGCTCGGGGAAACTCGGAGCCAGTCGGCCGCATTTACCTGGACATGCATCCGCGCGAAGGCAAGAGCAAATGGTTCTCCATGTGCTCGCTCGTCGGCGGGGTAGGCGGTCGCCAGATCCCTGAAACCGCGTTGGTGTGCAACTTCCCCGAGCCCACCGCCAGCGACCCCGGCCTGATGCAGTACGCAGACGTGGTGACCTACTTCCACGAGTTCGGGCACCTCATGCACGAAGTCCTCGGCGGTCGTCAACGCTGGGCTGGCCAGAGCGGCATCGCGACCGAAGGCGACTTCGTCGAAGTTCCCTCACAGATGCTGGAGGAGTTCTTCGAGGACGCAGACCTGCTACGTACCTTTGCGCGGCATGTCGAAACGGGCGAGCCAATCCCGTACGAGACTGTGGAGCGCATGACCAAAGCCAGCGCGCACGGGCGAGCGATCTCGACCCTGACGCAGGTGATGTACGCCACCTACTCCATGGAGACGCATGATCTCCGGGCAGCCTCGCTGGACCTGGACACTCTGCTGCGCGATGGGTACGACCGCTTCTCCCGGTACGAGTTCGTCGACGGCAACCGCATGTATGCGGCGTTCAATCACCTGATCGGCTACACCTCGAACTACTACACCTACCTGTACGACAAGGTGATCGCGCTTGAGTTCTTCCGGCAGTTCGCACAGGCGGACGGCAAAGACATGTTGAACGGGGCAACCGGCGCGCGCTATCGGCGTGAGGTGCTCGAACCCGGTGGATCGAAGCCTGCCCGGGCATTGGTCAAGGCCTTTCTCGGCCACGAGCACGTGAGCATGGACGCACTGAAGGAGTGGATCGGCAAGGAGTACGCGGCCGCCTAGGCCTCCGCCTCTGCCCTCCGGCCCAACTCAGTGAGCACCGCGCCCTGCATCGCGTCCGCAGGCGCGGTCTCACCGGTCCAAATGGCGAACTGGTGCGCGCCCTGGTGCACGAACATCTCCACGCCGGGGATCGTGGCGATGCCCTTCGAGCGTGCAAGTGCCAGCAGCGGCGTTTCGATCGGGTTGTAGACGAGATCAAAGACCAGGTCCGCGTTCAGCTCAGGCTCTTCGACGGGCAGGGTGAGTGAGTTGTCCCGCATGCCGGCGGGCGTCGCGTTGATCAGCACGTCGAAATGCCGCCCGGCGAGCTCGTCGCGAGAAAGAACCTGCGCTCCGGATTCTTCGGCGAGCAGCTGAGCCTTTTCTGCGGTGCGATTGTGCAGGAACACCTGCGCCCCGCGGTCGAGGCAACCGAAGACAGCGGCGCGGGCCGCTCCACCCGCCCCGAGCACAAGTATTCGAGCGCCCTGGAGCTCGAGCCGCTGCCCCAGTGGGTCCACGATCCCGTCTGCATCGGTGTTATAGCCGTGGAACTTGCCGTCTGGGGTGCGCTGCACGGTGTTCACGGCGCCGATTTTGGCCGCAGTTGGGTCGATGAAGTCGAGGAAGGGCAGAATTGCCTGCTTCAGCGGCATGGTGACGCTGAAGCCATCCAACGGAAGCTCGCGCGCCAGTTGAAACACCTCCTCTGGCTCCCCCGTCTTCAGCGGCAGGTAGACGGCGTCCATCCCGGCGGCACGAAACGCGGCATTCAGCATCAGCGGCGACAGTGAGGAGTGAATCGGGTCGCCAAAGACACCGAAGATCCTGGTCCCCGGCCCTAGTTCGCGAGCCCGGTAGATATCGGCGAGTGCGCGTGCGGTTATCTGGCCAGGCGCGGTGGCCTCCCCCTCGGCAGACGCGGCAAAGGTGAAGGCCGCACCTGCCCACGGACCGAGAATGCGCGACGGAACTCCCGGCTCTCCCATGGCAAGCGCGACCAGCGGGAAAGGTGTGTCCGCGTTTCCGGATCGCAGTAAGTGCAGGACGTTCAGGCCATCCGACAAAGTCCGGGCAGTCGAGACGATCTTGCCTAGGTCCGGACGGAGTGCACGCAGGCGCCCCAGGACGGTTTGCAGATCTCCGGTGCCTTGAAAATCGTGAAAACTCACAAGTACGGAGGCGCCGCGTTCCCGAAGCTGCTCCAGGGACGACGGGCCGAGCTCTTCGGCGCTCTCCAGCGAGAGATCGACGAGCGGAAATCCTGCCTCAACCGCAGCGAGGAGCGTCTGGAGTTCTCCCTTTGCCGAACCATGAAAGCAGCCGCCGCTGGGCAGCGGGCGACATGTCGCAAGGGCAAGCAGCCCAGGGTTTTCCGCGAGGTACTTGCCCAGCAACGAGATCGCAACTGCGATGTCAGCAAGGTAGTCGAGCCGAAACTCCTGAAACGGGAAATCCGGAAGGAGCGTCCTGGAGTTTGCCTGCATCTGCTCCGGATTCTGTCCGGTGATGGAGACGCAGATCTTGTCCAGACGGGCGAGGACGTGCTGGGCGGGTGAGGCGGTCGTGGTAACTGGGGAGAGCGGCATGGGGCTGGAAGCATCCTAAGCCGTAGCCCGCACCAGCCAAAGTTCCCGACCGCAGACCGTCCACGAAGGCGCATTTGGAGCAATGCGAAGACCCGTCGGAGTAAACGAAGGTAGATATTTACGGAGCGTGCAACCTCCCCGTCTCCCCGGCATCCAAATCCTTAACTGAGAGGCATTCCAAAACTGTCCCACCTGACGTAATTCCTACCTTTTTTGCCCTTCTGGGTACCCTCCACCTTTCCTCAGTTTCTCCCTCCCCAAGCCTCTCCGGGCCCGCTGGAAAGCGGGCCCTCAGTCTTTCTGGCCAGCGACTTGGGCCCTGTGTGGCATTCCGGGCTGAGCCGGCCAACGTATATCCTCGCGAGAGCGATGACTTCAGCTTCAAACAGCGGCATTGTGGAGATCACCGGGCTGCGGAAGGTCTACGCCGGCAAGCAGTCGGTGACCGCCGTCGACGGGATCGATCTCCATGTCACCGAAGGCGAGTTGTACGGCCTGCTGGGTCCAAATGGTGCCGGGAAGACCACGACGATCTCCATTGCGACGACGCGAGCTGTCCCCACCGCAGGCAGTGTTCGCATCGCCGGGGTGGACGTTGTCGCCCGACCGGCGGAGGCGCGCCAGTTCATCGGCGTGGTGCCCCAGTACAACACCCTGGACCGGGCCTGTACCGTGGCCGAAAACATTCAATTTCATTGCATTTACTTCGGCATGAGCCGCGGCGAAGCACGGGCGCGTACAGCGGAGCTGCTCGATCAGTTCCGGCTGACGGACCGGGCCAAGGCGTACCCGCAGCAGCTTTCAGGTGGCCTGGCCCAGCGCGTGCAGATTGCGCGCGCCATTGCGCACCGGCCCAAGGTGTTGTTTCTGGACGAGCCGAGCGCCGGTCTGGACCCGCAGAGCCGAATTGCCATGTGGGCAGCCGTGCGTGGTCTGCGGGAGCAGGGCATCACCGTCGTTCTGACCACCCACTATATGGAAGAGGCCGATGAACTCTGCGGTCGCGTGGCCATCATCGATCACGGCAGGATTCTCGTCGAAGACACCCCGGCGGCGCTGAAGGCCAGTGTGGGCGGGGACAAAATCTACGATCTTCGCCTGCGCGAGGGTGCTGCTGTCGAAGCTTTACGTGCTGAACTGGAACGGCTTGCCGGGGTCACAGGGGTAGAAGCGACGGACGGCGGTCTGCGTGTGCTCGCACGCGCGCAGGATGGGCTCCTGGCGCATGTCGTTACGGCTGCAAACCAGTACGGTCTCCGCGATGTCTCCACAGCGGAAACCAGCCTCGAAACCGTATTCATCCGCCTCACAGGGAGGGATCTGCGTGAGTAGTTCCGTGATGGTCAGGTCGGGTGGTCTAGCCGCCGCAGGACAACGCCCCAGCTACCTGCGCGCGTTTGGCGGTCTGCTCCTGCGCGACTTGTATGTGCTGCGGCGGGAGATTGCTCCCTTTCTCATCCGCGTCGCGATGAACCCGCTGCTGTTCCTGTTTGTGTTCACCTACGTGATGCCGCACATGAGTGGAAACGCGGCCGCAGCCAGCCCCGCAGCACGCATGGCCGGTATGGGAGGGGGTGGTGGCTTTGGAACGGTGTTGTTGCCGGGACTGATGGCCGTTGCGATCATGTTCTCCGGCATCGCCGCGGTGGCCCTGCCGCTGGCAACAGAGTTCGGCATCACCCGCGAGATCGACGACAGGGTGATGAGTCCGTTGCCCATCGAAGGCGTAGCGCTCGAAAAGATTGTGTTTTCGGCGGCGCAGAGTCTGGTGGCAGCGGGCCTGGTATTTCCACTGGCGTATTACATCCCCTCCACGCCCGTGCAGGCCCACGTGACAAGCTGGTTCCTGCTGAGTGCGGTGCTTGTCCTGGCGAGCCTGGTCTCAGGAGCGCTGGGCCTTGTGATTGGCACAAGCGTGCAGCCACGACAGATCGGCTTGATCTTCGGCGTGGTCGTTGTGCCGATCACTTTCCTCGGTTGTGTTTACTATCCCTGGGCCGCGCTCAAGAGCATTCCCTGGCTGCAACGGGGAATTCTGATCAACCCGATTGTCTATATCAGCGAGGGGCTACGCGCGTCGCTGACCCCGTCGCTGGATCACATGAGCCTTTGGGGCATCCTGGGCATGCTGGTGTTCTTTCTTGCCCTTCTCACCTGGCTGGGACTACGCGGGTTCCGCCGCCGCGTGGTGAGCTAGCAGGTTCCGTGCTTTGAGGAAAAGAACTACTCGGCGGCGACCGTGTACAGCGGAGCACTGGGTGCATCCCGATGGCCTTTGCCCAGCTTTTCGGCAAGGTCGGCAGCGATGACCGCTCCGTGAAAGCGACCATTCTCGATGAAGATCTCGTTCGTGCGCTCGCCGGCGACGACCACGCCCGCGACGTACAGGCCGGCGACGTTGGACTCCAGCGTCTCAGGCTTGCAGATCGGGCAGCGGGCATTGTTCGGGTCCAACTGCACCCCGAGTGATTCAATGAAGGCAAAGTCGGGATGGTATCCGGTAAGTGCGAAGACGAAGTTGTTGGGGATCGTCTTAATGCCTTCCGGAGTCCTGAGGGTCACATTGTCTTCGGCGATGTCCGTGACTGCGGTGTTGAAATAGCCTGTGATCTCGCCGTTCTTGATGCGGTTTTCGATGTCCGGCTTGATCCAGTACTTGATGTGGCGGTGCAGCTCCGCGCCACGATGGACCAGGGTCACGCGTGCGCCGTGACGCCAAAGCTCTAGCGCCGCGATGGCGGCCGAGTTCTTGCCACCGATCACAACGACGTCCTGGCCGAAGAAGGGATGTGGCTCGTTGTAGTAGTGCGCCACCTTGGGCAGGTCCTCACCCGGGATCCCCAGGTGATTTGGCAGGTCATAGTAGCCGGTGGAGACGATGATCTTGCGCGTGCGGTGGGCCTGCGGTCGACCGAAGCGATCAACCGTGTGAACCGTGAAGTCGTTGTCAGCGCCTGTAACGCGGTCCACGCGCTCGTACTGGCGGATGTCCAACTGGTAGTGCTGCGAGACCTTGCGGTAGTACTCGAGTGCCTCGGCGCGCGTGGGCTTTTGATTCGGCGACGGGAAGGGAACGTTGCCGATCTCCAACAGCTCCGGCGTGGTGAAGAACGTCATGTTCGCCGGGTAGTGAAAGAGCGAGTTGGTCAGACAGCCCTTGTCGACGACCACCACGTCGAGGTCTTCATTCTGGGCGTCAATCGCGCAAGCGAGGCCTGTGGGGCCAGCGCCGATGACGAGTACGTCATGTAGAAGGTCGCTCATAGCTTCAGTATGGATGCGCGGTGTGAGCCACCGATGCGAACGCGGAGCCAAAAGGCTGGTTTCACTACAGAACTGCCTCTTGAAAATCGGTCGATGAAGAATTGCGAAGTGTTCAACAACCTACACTTCTTCGTCCGCATCTCAGCTTTTGACCACATTGAAACCGTGGCCTTGATCATTTGATGTGCTGATGGAACGAAGTGGCTCTGCGCCCGCCCCAGACCCCACAGAGGGCTCGGAGGAAGGCGAAATCCAATGAGGTGGACCATGTTTGTACGCAAGAATGATTTGCGCCGGTGGGCAGTTTCCTCCGGCGTTTTCATCACGCTCTGCTGTGCGCCGGGCGCGATGACACACGCGCAGCAACCGGACAACTCCGGCACCAACAAGGCGCAGCAGAAAACGGCCGAGAGCCAGTCCGGCGCGATGTCTGACCGCCAGATTACGGCGAAGATCCGCCGCGAGGTGGTCGGGGACAAGTCGCTCTCGACCTATGGGCACAACGTCAAGATCATCACCAAGGGCGGGGCGGTTACGCTGAAGGGCCCCGTGCACTCGGATGATGAGAAGAAGAACATCGAGCAAAAGGCAGGGGCCGTCGTAGGGCAGGACAAGGTCACCGATCAGCTCACCGTAAAGCAGTAACAACCAGGGCGCCTGAAGCAGTCGCGGCGGCGTGCGGCAAAGATGTGCAAGGAGATTCGTTATGGCAGGTAAAAACACAGCAGCATTCGGTATCTTCCCCAGTCGTACAGCAGCGGAAACGGCAGTGGATCGGCTTACGGCAGCAGGCTTCTCCCACCAGGACGTCTCGGTGCTGATGTCCGACCAGACTGGATCCAAGGACTTTGCGGCAGAGAAGAACACCAAGGCCCCCGAAGGCACAACCACCGGCGTCACCGTGGGCGGCATCACCGGCGGAACCCTGGGCCTGCTTGCGGGTCTGGGCGCGCTGGCGATTCCCGGCGTAGGTCCGCTCATCGCAGCTGGCCCGATCATGGGCGCGCTCGCCGGTCTGGGTGTCGGCGGAGCCGTAGGTGGCCTGGTCGGAGCCCTGGTAGGCATGGGCATTCCGGAGTACGAAGCCAAGCGCTACGAAGGTCGCGTGAAGGACGGCGGCATCCTGGTCTCGGTCCACTGCGACAGCTCAGAGGAAGTAAGCCGCGCCAAGGACATCCTGAAGCAGGCAGGCGGAGACGATGTGGCGTCGTCGGGTGAGAAGGCCGTAAGCTCGCACACGGCAAACACCGATGCCGTGGTGGACCGGGCCGCAGCCGGCTACGACCGTACCACCACTGGCTCCGACTACACGCGCACGGGTACCTCGACCGTGAACGATGCCGGTAGCTACACCACTGGAACCGGACGCACAGGCCTGGATACCACGCGGGATGAAGTGCTCACGGGCGACCGCAAGCCGATCATCTCAACCCCTGAATAAAGCATTCAGACAAGCAAGAAGGCCCTCGCAGGTTGCGAGGGCCTCTTTGTGCTCACGGCGAAAATCTGCAGCTATACTTCGATATCAACCAGCTTGTGGCTGATCGCGAACAGCGCCAATTCCAGGCGCGTGCTGACGCCGGTCTTGTCGAAGATGTTCGAAAGATGCCGCTTCACGGTCTCTTCGGAGATCGTGAACTGCTTCGCGATGTCCTTGTTGGAGCAGCCTTCGACGATGCAGGTGACCACTTCGAGCTCGCGGGGCGTAAGACCATAGGTCTTGCGCTCGGGGACAGCGGAAGCCTTCTGCATCAGGTCATGCAGGGCGCTGAGCAGGTTGTTCACGCGCTGGCCACCGATCCAGTAGTCGCCCGAAAGCACTGCACGAAGCGCCTCGCCGAGGTCGCCGGCGACGGAGTCCTTGAGCACGATGCCACGCGCACCGATCTGCAGCGCTTCGATGATCTGCTGCGTGGAGATGGTGGAGGTGAGCAGCAAAATCTTCACGCGCGGCGAGCGGCTCATGATGGCACGCATCGCCTCCAGGCCCGGCAGACGGGGCATGGCCAGGTCGAGCAGAAGAACGTCTGGTTCAAGTTCAAGAGTCTCGGTAACCGCCTGATCGCCGTCCTCGGCTTCGCCAACGACCTCGAAATCAGGGTCGTTATTGAGCATGTTCTTGACGCCGAAACGTACAACAGGATGATCGTCAGCGACGATGATGCGAATGGAACGGTTGAGCGGCGAGATGGATCCGGCGGTGGACGGGGCAGGCTTGCGGGTGGCCGTGAGCATGTGCGAGGGGTCTCCCAAATGGGGCTTATGCAGGGTGGAGCTTCGCGTCCAGCATACGCCGGAGACGAAGACAGGCTGAGGGGATTTGAGCGATCGCGGACGTATTGACGGTGGTGCCGTCTTCGATCGCAGCGGCAAGGGACTGAAGCTCAGCAGCACCGACCATGCCACATGAGCCCTTCATGGCGTGAGCCTCGCGTTGTGCTGACGGTAGGTCGCCTGCGCTGGCAGCAAGGCGAATGCGCTCCAGACGTTTGGCGATGTCGTTGAGGGTCAACTCATACAATTCGCCCAGCTGGTTCAGGGGAATGACGCGGTTCAGGGCATCGAAGATCGTGCCGTTCAAGGGCCCGATCTCCGGCTGCTCGCCAGGCAACGAAGTTTCGCCCGGGCTTGTGCTGACCGGCGCTCGGCCTTCTCCGCGAGAATCCTGTGCGGTTTGAATGGCGTGCCGAAGTTTCTGTACGTCGAACGGCTTCAACAGGAAAGCGTCCAGCGCGTCGCGTACAGCGGGCTTCGGTTCGCTTCCGCTCATGCCGATCAGAAGCGTGGCTTCCGGTACAGCTGACCGCAGAGCTCCGATAAGATCCTGACCCTCCAGGCCCGGCATGTTGAGGTCTGTTAGGACGAGATCAACGGTGAGATTTTTGCTCAGGGTGCGCACCGCTTCCTGGCCTTCGGCTGCGCTGCGTACCTCGTACCCGTCCATCGGCAGTAAAGCGTCAAGGAGGTCCCGCATCATCTCGTCATCGTCGAGGACCAGGACACGCCGGATGGGGAACACGATTGGGTACCTCCGTAATCATCATCCTACGGCCCTCCAAAAGCAAAAGTTGTAGTTTTCTACCACTTAGGTACCCATACGGTTTCGCGGGACACGGCCCGAAGCGTAAAGTGTGCCCATGAGGGCGGCTGGGCGGGCGGCGCCCTTGGCGGGCAGGGCGACAAGGCAGCCGAAGCAAACACAGGGGATAGCGCGCTCGCCCAAGCGGGAGCGGCCGAGCACGCCGCGAGGCGCACCAAGGTGAGGGCTTGGGCTGTTTGGGCTGGGGCGTTTCTGTTCCAGGGTTCGCTGGTAGTGAACCTCGGCGCGCCCGCCCGGCCGGAGCACCTCCAGTATCAGCGCGATGTCCATGTGCTTTCAAAGGGCAGCGGCATGGCCTGCGCCGTGCTGGATGCCACCGTGCTCGGGCATACCGCCTCCGCGGCGCACAATGATCTGCGCCTGTTCCGCCGCTTCCCAGGTGACGGCGAGTTGGAGGTGCCCTACACCCTCACCGAGAGTGGGCCGGAGCCGGTGGACGATACCGCGGCAACCGTCGAGCACGTGACGCAGGCAGGCAACGAACTCAGCTTCGATCTGCGCATGCCGGCACGTCCGTACTCGGAGGTGCGGCTGAAGCTCGCACTCGCAAACTTCGTCGCGACAGCGACGGCTGAGGGCCGTGACCGGCAAGGCCATGGCAAGCCGCTGGGCAGCGTAGCCGTCTTCGACCTGAGCGCGCAGCACCTGGGACGCTGGACATCCCTGCTGTTGGAGGAGACAAAATGGCCGGTGCTGCACGTCACGCTGACGCTGAGGACGCCCGCGGGACAGCCCATGGAGGGCGTTTCTCCTAGGGTGATCGGAGGCGCGGAGGTACCGCCCAGCCGCGCGCGCCAGACCCAGTTCGTGCCTACGGTGAGCACCACGCAGATTGATCAGCGCGGATTCCTTTCCATCGCCCTGCTGCGGGTGCCGGCCCATGTGCCCGTTGAGCGCGTGGTGTTCTCCTTTCAGCCGGGATTTTCGGGCAACTTCTCTCGCGGGGTGACCGTGAGCGCGCGGGCCGACCGGGCCCCCATCACCGATACCGAGGCGCTGGACGCTGGGCAGATCGCGCATGTAAACCTGCCTTCCGGCGACCCCCGGCTCTACCCGATCGCGCTGCACGAGGACGGGCTGAATGCGACGCTGGGAGCCACGCTGGCCCGGCCCGCTACGGTCCTCGTGGCGGTGAATAACGACGGCCGGTCGCCCCTGCCGATCCGTTCGATCGCGCTGGAAATGCGTGAGCGAAAGCTGTGTTTCTTCGCGGATCGCGAAGGTGGGTATACGCTGCGCTACGGCGACCCGGCGCTTCCTCAGCCCGCCTATGACGAGAGCGCGCTGACCGTTCCGCCCGATCCGCTGGACGTACAACTTGGGCCCGAGAAGGCAAACCCGCACTTCCGCGCGCGACAGGACACCCGGTCCTACCTGAAGCGCCATCCGGAGTTTTTCTGGCTTGCGTTGCTGCTTTGCGGGGGAATGATGGGCGGATCAGCCCTCCACCACGTCCAACATCGCAGGATCTGAATGCAGCTACCAAGAACCATCCGTAACGGAAAAGCCATCTGGAGCACCGTGGCAGTGCATCTGCTGCTTTTTAGCCCTATCCTCTGGGCTCAATCGCCGGGGATGTTGCCTGAAGCCGCGCCGCAAGGTGAACTGCGGCAGGGGCGCGAGCTGTTGATGAGCAAGAACTTCGCTGGGGCCCTGGGCGTGTTTTCCGGCTACCTGAAGGCGCATCCCGACGCCATCCAGGCCAGGCTGGGCCTGGGTGATGCGCAGCTTGGCATGCGGCAGTATGAGGCAGCCGAGATGACCTACCGTGCTGTCGTGGCGCAGCAACCCGAGCTTTGGCAGGCACACAAGAACCTCGTCGTCGTAGAGGCCGCGCTGGGCCGGTGGGAAGACTTTGACCGCGAACGCACCATCCTGCGCATGGCCCGGGAACGCAGTGCGCCGGGCATCAGCCCACGCGAAAGCGACGTGATCGACAGCTTCTCGGTCGCTGGGCAGCACTGGGTTGTGCGGGCGTACTTTGAGCCGCTAGGGCGGTCAGAGGCTCGGTACAACTTCGAGCGCTTCTCACCCGAAGGCCGGGTTGAAGCGTACATCTCACTGGAGGATGCGGCCGCCGCAGAAGCTGCGCTGAAGCCGGAGGATGTGCGCATCGGGGCGAAGGAAACCGCGCCTCCGGCCAACTCAAACGCTGCGAAACCACTCTCTTTGAACTGGTACACGGGCTCCGCGCACGGCACGGTGTGTGGCTACCCTTCGGGCGAGCCAACCTATGAGCACCTCCGCACCGATGTGATCCACTGGGTGAGAGCGCACCCGGACCCAACGGGGAAGGCCCCCAGGCACGGGATGGAGACGCAGAGTTCCCGAGGAGATGCACCGGCCCCCAAGCCCCAACGATAGGAGATGCCAAGGCGAACCATGCGCGAGGCATACAGCAAAGCAAAGCGGTCGAGGGGACTGCGCGTAACACTCTGGGCGCTGCTGTTCAGCCCGTTCCTCTACCTTGGCGTGTGTACAGTTCTGGGCATCGGCCTGGCAGAAAGCACCTTGCGGCTTCCGACCCAGCATGTGTTTACCGGCCGCATGTTCCGGATCCGCATGAACCGGCAGTTTGAGGCGCAGGTGCAGAGCGTGAACCTGGTGGCTGCGGACGGCGCGAAGCTGAGCGCGTGGTGGGTGATGCCCCAGCACCCCAACGGCCGCTCGGTGTTGCTGCTGCATGGCATCGGCGGAAACCGCGTGGACATGAGCGGCTTCTCCGACATCTTTGTCGCCCAGGGATATGGCGTGCTGCTGCCGGATTCGCGGGGTCACGGCGAATCCGGTGGGCGGGTGGCAACCTTTGGCTTGCTGGAGAGCGACGACGTACGGCGGTGGACGGCGTGGGTCCGCACCCAGGCGCCCGGATGCACGTACCTGCTGGGCGAATCCATGGGCGCGGCGATCGCCGTGCAGGCCACCGCGGTGACCCCACAACTCTGTGCCGCGGCAGTCGAGGACCCCTTCGCGCGCTTCCGTCCCGTCGTCTACGAGCGGTTGGGCCATGAGACGGGCCTCGGTACACGCTTCTGGCAGACCGCCGGCTGGCCGATCGTTCGAGTCGCCATCGGCTGGGCCCATCTTCGCTACGGAGTATGGCTGCCGGATGCGCGACCGGATACCGCGGTACAGCACTCGGCTGTTCCCGTTCTGCTGATGACGGGAACGGCCGACAACAACATCCCCATGCACCACGCGCAGGAACTGGAAGCTGCCTGCGGCAATCGGTGTGCGCTGTGGATCGTGCCCGGAGCGGCGCACGGAGGAATCTCAACCGTCCGTGGCGCCGAGTTCGGCCACCGCATCCTCGTGTGGTTTCAGACTCACGATACCCTCGACGCTTCGCCCGTACTGCCTTACGCTCACGGCGATGTGCCCATGCTCGGGGACACTCCGGTAGTCGGTGGGCGCACCGGGGCGGAGCTGCGGACCCTTCCTTCCACAAGCGTCGGGGTGGGCCGCTAACGTACCGGCTGTGCTCCGGCGGTCACTGCGGGAGCTGGCCACGAATCGCGTCATCCAGCGCGATGTGGTTCTTCTCCAGCGGATCTCCCAGCGCATGGTCGAGCTCGATGCGGGCCTTCATGTAGTTGGACCGCGCGGCGATCTCTGTGGAGCGCGCCTGGGCAAGGTAGGCCTGATCCTGCAGCACGGCCAGATCAGTCGATTGCCCGACCGAAAGCTTGTCCCGTTCGGCATCCAGAAGCTGTGCCTGGTAGTCGCGGCTGGCGACCGCGGCGCGGTAGGCAGCGTCAGCAGTTTGCAGCGCGACGACGGCCATCTCCACATCCTGGCGAACACCCTGCGCCAGCTTTTCGGTGCGGCTCTGCACCTGCCGCATCTGGACGAGGTCACGGGCCGCGTCGGCTTCGGCCACGCGGTTACGCAGAGGCAGTGTGAGCTGCACGCCGGCCTGGTAGATGGTGGAGACGCGCAGCCCGCCGGTCGCGAGCTGCTGCGGGATGGTGGGCACACCGGTGCCCGGGGTGCCCTGTTGCTCATAGGGCTGTTCGCTGGAGCCCCGCGTCTGCACATTGCCGTACAAATTCAGCTGTGGCAGCACATTGTTGCGGCTCGCCGACGCCTGGATCTGTCCGGTCTGGATTTGGAGCTGCGCCTGGGCAAGGTCCGGGCGGCGCGCCAGGCCCTGTTCCACGAGCGCAGGCACGTTGAGTGGCTCCAGCTCTGGAGGCACAGTGATGCGGTCGGTAGGAACAACCTCGTCAAACTGCGCGGTGAAGGCGGGCGAAGCTGTACGCAGGAGCTGGTTGCGGAGAATGATCTCCTCCTGCTTGTAGAGGCCCTGCGCCTGCGTCAGGTCAAAGCGGCTGGAGCTTTCGAGCGCTTGCGCACGTGTCAGTTCGATGGGCGCAAGCGTGCCCTCCGTGACCTGGTCCTGATCATCCTGGCGCTGTTTGCTGGCCGCCCGCAGAGACTCTTCCTGCACGCTCACGTTTTCGCCAAGCGACACCAGATCGAAGTACAGCCGCGAAATGCCGTACACCGTTTCGAGCACCTGCTGCTCAAAGAGCAGGCGCGAGATCTTCTGGTTGGTACGCGCGATGCGGAGGAAGCGCAGGTTGACCTCGCGGCCGCGGCCCCGGAGCAGCGGCTGGGTGAAGGTGACGGACGTGCTGGGCGTCGAAAACGGGTCGAGTTGGCTCGCTGAGCCGTAGACCACCTGGGGATCGTTGTTGACGATCGCCTCCAGCTGCGCGCCCGTCGAAAAGCCCTGAAGGTACCCGAGATTAAGCGCCACGAAGTTCAGTGACTGGGGGTTTGTCACCGTGCCACCCCCGGACGCGGACGTTCCGGAACCATCCGTCCCGGCCGTGCCCGTCGTGTTGCCGAGCGTCACCGTGTGTTGGCGGCGAAAGAAGCCCGCCGTGCCGATCAGCTGAGGGTCGAACAGAGGCACGTTGGACCCGAGCGAGTAGGTGAAGCCTGTGCCAAGCGTGTTCAGGTTCGCCTGCGCTTGCGTCGTGGAGTTCAGCGCCGTCAGGTCAGTGACCGTGGGCGTTGTTGGGTTGGCGTTGACGGTTTCGGTGTTGAGCAGCGGCGAGCCCGGACCGCCGACGCCCGCCGGTGGCTCCGCGATGCCGTAGTCGATGCCGCGCAGGTTGCCACCACCGCGCGCACGCGTAACGTCAGTGCGGGCAAGGGTGATGTCATAGCGCTCTGCCTCGACGTCGAGGTTGTTTTCGAGCGCCAGGGCGAGCGCATCCTGAAGGCGTCAGATAGAGCTTGCCGTCCCGGATCAGGCGCGTCAGCCGGCTTTCGTCGCCCGGGAAGAGCTGCGGCACCGACGGCCGATGATAGGGCCCAAGAAAGCCGAAGAGGTCGAAGTCGAGACCGTGCGCGTCCTCTCGCTGCGGACGCACGTTGGAGCTCTGGGCCTGGGTGATCTGCGCCGCGGGAGCGTTCGGCGCGCCCTCGTGTGGATCAAGCGGCGTGACGGCCGGCGGACGCAGCTGTTCCGCCTGCCCATTCGGCGAAATGGGTCCAGGCGGGACGGTGCGCTGGTTGGGTACCGGGCTGAGGGCCGGCAGCGGCAGGTTGGGCGGCAACGCCGGTGTCGGCGAGGGATTCCCTTGCTGTGAGGGCACCGTTCCCGGAGCTGGGGACGCGCCCGGCGGCAGGGCCGGCGATGGCACCGGCACTGTCGAGGGTGCGGGCTGCTCTAACGGCGCCTGCTGCAGGCTGGGCTGCCCGGTCTGGGCGGGTGTGGCTGTCGGCCCGGGCGTCTGGGCGGCAACGCTCGCAGCCAGCGTCAGTGACACGGCGCTGAGCGCACGAAGTGTTGGCGCGAAAGCCCGATGCCCATCATGTCTTCTTTGCGAGGCGCGATAGAACACGCTGCTTCTCCAACTCATGGTTTGCTCTCGCTGGCGCTGGGCTTGGAGTGGCTGCCGGATGAATGACCCTGACCGCCACCGCCGATTCCCCTGGCCCTGCTTGCCCTGCAAGTTGGCGTCCGTCATGCCCTGGGCGCCGTATTGTGTGCTGCCGCCCGGCTTGTGTTTGCTGCTGGACTTGCGCTGGCTGATCGACCGGCGACTTCACCATCGACACGGTGATCTCGGCCCCGTCGCGCACGTCATCGGTGATGTTGGTGGCGATCAGGTCACCTTCCTGCACGCCACCTGTGACCTCCACGGCGGCGCCAAGGTCGCGCCCAAGCGTGACGGGAACCATCTGGATCTTGCCGTTAACGACCTTGGCCACGGTGGTCTGATCGTTGCGGACAGCAATGGCATCGCCCGAGATCAGCAGCGGCGACTGCGCGCCCGGCGTGGGGCCGAACGTGGCAACAACATACATGCCGGGGACAAGCTTGCCATTGTGGTTATCCAGCTGCACTTCCGTGAGCATGGTGCGGGTATTCGGGTCCACGGAGTTCGCGGTCCGCGTCACCTTGCCGATGAACTGCTGATCCGGGAACTCCTGAAAGCTGAGCTGCGCGGGCACGCCGACGTGGATGGACGTGACGTAGCCTTCAGGCACGGACACGAGGATCCGCAGACGATCATTCTGCGAGATGCCGAACAAGGCGCCACCCTGTCCGGGAGATTGCGACACAGTTGCCGCCGAGCTCGTTGAGCCGCTGGTGCCACCCACGTTAGCCGCACCGGCCTGGGCCGTGCCTCCCGTGGTGGACACCTGGCCCATGGGGGCGGGTGCGCCGGAATCGCCTGAACTGCCCCCTGCGCCGGAGATCAACGCGCCGACGTCGACATTGCGCTGCGTAACGATGCCCGTGAACGGGGCGCGCACGAACTCATAACTCTGCAGTGCCTGCACCCGGCGCAGGTTCGCCTGGAAGGCGTCCACGTTGCGCTGCGATGCCGCCACCAGGGAAAGCTGCGAGCCGTAGTTGGTCTCCTGCACGTCGCCGTCCTGGCGCGAAAAGACGCCCTTCGCGACCAGCACGCGGTAGCGGTTCACAGTGACGGTGGCCAGGGCAAGCTGAGCACGTTGCTGCTCAAGCTGTTGCTGCGACTGCCGCAGTTGCTGAACCGCCTGCGACACCTGCGCGTCGAGTTCGGGTGCATCGATGATGGCGAGCAACTGACCTTTGTGAACGTGATCGCCGATATCGACGAGGCGCTTTGTGAGATATCCGTTGGCGCGTGCGTAGACGAAGGCCTCGGTGAGGGGCAGGGTGGTGCCGGGCAGGATCAGGCCAGCACTGTTCGTCGATCGCATCACCTTGGCGACCTCGATCACAGGCTTGGCGGTGCGCCGGTTGCGGGCTGCTTCTTCGTTCTGCTTATCTGTCCTGTGACGCGGCAGCCATCCCACCAGCAGGGCAAGAAGAAAGACGACCGCAGCCACTGCGAGCACGATCCAGAACACGCGGCGGCTGCGCGGGTCGCGGGGGGCGTGCGGCAGGTGAACGCGGTCCTTCAGCGGCGGCTTTTTGCGGCTGGACTCGCTCTCTTCAAAGCTCCTGCCCAGCCTGCCATCATCCTTGGAGTTCGGGTCCGCAAAGCTGGCCGCGAGTTTGTGGTTCTCTGCGTAGTGCGGGTCAGAGAACTCACTGCCCAACTCGCGATTGTCTGCTTCGTTGCTGCGTTCAAAGCTGCCCGCGAGCTCGCGATCGGCATGCGAGCCGGCATGCTCGAAGCGCTCACCCAGGCCGGAAGGATCGGTCTCTTCGGGCCAGGGCAGGTTCTTCCTGTTGGGGTCGAGAGGGTCGTGTGAATTCTGCGGCATCAGGCCGTCTTCTCCTGCGTCTGCGCTGCGCTCGCGCGTGCGAAATTGTGGTTAGGGTCCATCTCTTCAGGAGCTTCGCGCGTGACGACCTCGGCGTAGTCCACCGGCGCATTCTTCTTCAGCAGCGAGTACATGGTGGGCACCAGGAACAGTGTGCCCAGCGTCGCGAACAGCAGGCCACCAATCACTGCACGACCGAGCGGTGCATTCTGTTCGCCGCCTTCGCCGAAGGCCAGCGCCATCGGCAGCATGCCGATAATCATGGCGAGCGCCGTCATCAGCACGGGACGCAGTCGGGTGTGTCCCGCGTTCAGTGCGGCTTCCAACTGGTTGCGGCCCAGCGCGCGCTCGTCATTGGCGAACACCACCATCAGGATGGAGTTCGCGGTCGCCACACCGATCGTCATGATGGCACCCATCAGCGAGGGCACGCTGAAGGTGGTCTGCGTAATGAACAGCATCCACAGAATGCCGGAAAAGGCGCCCGGAAGAGCCATCAGGATGATCAGCGGATCGAGCCAGGACTGGAAGTTCACCGCCATGAGCAGGTACACAAGGCCAATCGCAAAGATGATGCCGATACCGAGCCGCAGGAATGAGTCGTTCATCGTCACCACTTCGCCGCGCAACGCGAGCGTCGTGGTCTTTGGCAGGTCCTTTGTGGTCTGGTCCATGATCTTGTGGATCTCGTCGGAGACCCCGCCCAGATCACGCTGATCCACGTCGGCATAGACGTCAAAGACCGGCTGGATGTTGTAGTGATTCGTGATGATGGGCGACTGATCGCGGCGGAACTGGGCGAGGTTGGTGAGCAGCTGCGACGCGTTGCCGCTGGGCTGACGTGATCGGTGTGCGTGAAAGCTCAGGCAGTGAGCTGATGCGATAGATGGGCGTCTGCGTCACGATCTGGTAGTTCACGTTGTTCTGCGGGTTCAGCCACTCGTTGGGAGCAGTCTGGCCGGTGCCGCTGAGCGACACAAGCGTGGACTGTGCCACGTCGCGCTGTGTCAGGCCAATCTGCTCCGCCTTGGTGCGATCCACGTTGATCTGCATGGTGGGGTACTGCACCTGCTGGTGCACGTGCACGTCCACGGCGCCGGGGATGTCGGCGATCTGCTTGGCGAGTTTGGCGGCAAGCTCGTAGTTGTTCTTGCCGCGGCCCGTCACCTGGAGGTCGATCGGCGCGGGCAGACCGAAGTCGAGGATCTGGTTCGTAATGTTTGCCGGAGTGAAGAAGAACGTCCCACCGGGGAACTTCTCTTTCAAATCAGCACGCAGGCGCCGCATGTATACCTGCGTATCTTTCTTTCCGGGTTTCAGCGCGATCTGAATGTCGCCGTCGGAGTTGGAGATGGTGGACGAGTTGTGAAAAAGCAAGGTTGATGCCGGAGTTCGGCAGACCAATGTTGTCGATGATCAGCTGGATGCGATCTACCGGAACGACCTGGCGAATCTCCCGTTCCACCGAAGCGAAGTACTGTTCGGAGTCTTCAAGACGCAGTCCCACGGGCGGGTTGACGTGCAGGTTCATCTGCCCGGAGTCAACATACGGGAAGAAGTCTCGGCCGATGAAGAACGTAAGCGGCAGCGAGACAACGACCAGCAACGCAAAGAGGATGATGGTAAGCACGGCGTTATCCAGGCACCAAGCGAGGACGTTCTTGTAGCCGTGCTGAAGACGCTCGAACTGGCGATCGAACTTTGCATGCCAGCGCCAGACGAAGCTGCGCTGCTCTTCGCGCTCGGCTTCGCCAGGGTCCTGGTAGAGGCCGACCTCCGAGCCCAGCATGAAGTGCATCATGGTGGGCAGCAGCGTGCGCGATAGGAAGTAGCTGGCCATCATGGCGAAGACGACGGCCATCGCCAGTGGCGTGAAGAGGTACTTCGCCGCGCCCGTGAGCAGCACGACGGGTATAAAGACGATGCAGATGGCCAGCGTGGAGACGAACGCCGGCGCGGCAACCTGCTGTGCCGAATGCAGAATGGCGCGCGTCAGCGGGAGGCCCTCGGCGATATTGCGATGCGTGTTTTCGATCTCTACCGTCGCGTCGTCCACAAGGATGCCGACCGCGAGGGCCAAGCCACCGAGCGTCATCACGTTGATCGTCTGGCCCAGTGCCGAAAGGATGATGAGCGAGGTGGCAATCGAAAGCGGGATCGACATGCAGACGATGATGGTGGAGCGCCATGAGCCGAGGAACAGCAGAATCATCAGTCCCGTGAGCGCAGCGGCGATGCACGCTTCACGCACAACTTCGTCGATGGATGTGCGCACAAAGATGGACTGATCAAAGAGCGGGGTAATCTTCAGCTTCCCAAGCCCGGCGCCTAGCTGCGGAATCATCCCCTTGGTCTGCGAGACGATGTCCAGCGTCGAGGTGGCGCCATTCTTCAGCACGGTGAGCAGCGCTGACCGCCGGCCATCCTGGCGAACGATGTTGGTCTGTTCCGCAAAGCCCATGTGCACCTGCGCAACATCCTTGACGTACACCACCGCGCCGTTGGCCGCTCGGACCGGCAAGTCGTTCAGCGCCGAAACGGTGTCCGGGCTGGAGTTGGTGCGGACGATGTATTCACGGTCGCCAATGCGGGCCGTACCGGCAGGCAGAACAAGGTTCTGCGCGTTCACTGCACTGGAGACATCGGAGGCAGAAAGGTGGTGCGCAAACATCAGGTTCGGGTCGGTATCGACCATCACCTGCTTCACCTTGCCGCCGTACGGAAGCGGAACGCTGGCGCCTCTCACGTTAGCCAGACGCGGACGAATAAATTGCAGGCCGTCGTCGTAGAGATCGGCCTCGCTCAGGCCCTGGCCGCTAAGACCGAGCTCCAGCACAGGCACGGTTGAGGCGTCGTACTTCAGCACAAAGGGCGGGAAAGAGCCTGGAGGCAAAACGCGCAGGATGGTCTGCACAACCGCGGTGACCTGGCTCATCGCCATCTCGACCTTGACGTTGGGCTGGAAGAAAACCCTGATGACCGCGATGCCCTGGTAGCTCTGACTTTCGGTGTGCTCCATGTCGTTCACCGTGGTGGTGAGCGCGCGCTCGCACACAGTAACAACACGGCCGTCCATCTCTGTCGGCGTAAGTCCTGTGTAAGTCCACACGATCGTGACGACAGGGATGTTGATATTCGGAAAAATGTCCTTGGGAGTTTCCAGCGCACAGCCGATGCCCAGCAGAGCAATCAGCAGGGACAGGACAACAAAGGTGTAAGGGCGGCGCAATGCCAGCCGGACGATCCACATGCAAGGGCCTCAGAGTGATCGTGCGCTCGGTTTCCTATAAGACGCGCCAGGGCGCTGGCAGGACTCGCGAGCGTGAGAGAGCGACACCCACAAAATGCAAAAGGAGACGCATGTCGCGCCTCCTTTTCGCACAAATGTTCGATAAACGACGGTTCCGAGATGCCCCTTCGTTAGCTCTTCTTGGCTTGCCCGAAGCGTTGTTCACCTCGTCCCAGTTGACGACGTTCCACCACGCGGCGAGGTAGTCGGGCCGGCGATTGTTGTACTTCAGGTAGTACGCATGCTCCCAGACATCGTTGCCCAGGATCGGAAACAGACCCTGCATGAACGGGCTGTCCTGGTTCGGTGTGGTGATGATCTCCAGCTTGCCGCCGCGATACACCAGCCAGCCCCAGCCCGAGCCAAACTGCTTGGCGGCGGCTTCGTTGAACTGCTTCTTGAAAGCTTCAAAGTTGCCGAAGTCTTCCTGGATCTGCTCGGCGATGGCGCCCTGCGGCTCGCCGCCGCCACCCGGCTTCATGATCTGCCAGAACATGGTGTGATTGACGTGGCCGCCACCGTTGTTGCGCACCACGGTACGCACCTCTTCGGGCACGCTGGCCAGGTCCTTCAGCAACTCTTCGGGTGTCTTCTTGCCCAGGTCCGGATGCTTTTCCACCGCGCCGTTCAGGTTGGTGACATAGGTCTGGTGGTGCTTGTCGTGATGCAGCTTCATGGTTGCTTCGTCGATCGTAGGCTCGAGCGCCGCGTAGTCATAAGGCAGGGGAGGAAGTTCAAAAGCCATACAAAAACTCCTTTTCTGAAACAACGTAAGCAAAACAAACGGCCCGGCGCCAATCGCGTCAGCAGAGCGGACTCGCCTTGCACGGGTGTTTGGATGCGCCCAACTGCTTTTCAGACGTTCACTATTCACCTTTGACCTGCCCATGAGGCCCTGCCGCCGCCCATCATCGATTCAGGCGGAGGTGAATTCTCGCCTTTGGCACTTCCCAAAAGGCCGCCCCCAGCCGCATTCTGTCCGTAGATGAAGATCGACAACCTGATGTACGACTGGCTGGAACGCGACAATCCTGCTCCGGGCGGGCCTGGACTGGAACCGCGCTGGACCTCCAGCAAGAAGGACGCCGTCTCCACGGCCTACGCCGCGTCAAGCCGGGTCTGGTTTACGCTCTCGCACGGCACACTGAACGAAATCTACTACCCTACGATCGACCGGCCACAGACTCGCGACATGGAGCTGCTGTTCTCCGACGGCGAGAGCTTCGTTCACGAAGAGAAGCGGGATTTTGAGTACGACTTTCACTACATCGACAACGACGCCCTCGCCGTACGTGTCGTTGCAACTGATCTGAATGGGCGATACACCGTCACCAAGGAGTTCATCACCGACCCGCATCATCCCGTGGTGCTGATGAATGTGCGGATCGAAGGCGACGAGGAGATTCTTTCCCGCCTGAAGTGCTACGCGCTGCTCGCCCCGCACCTCGATGGAGGCGGTGCGGGGAACTCGGCGCGCTCGCTCAACCTTGCCGGCAAACGATGCGTGCTCGCATGGAAGAAGGATTTCGCGCTTGCTTTCGGTGCAAGTTGCGGCTTCGCGCGCACCTCCTGCGGCTTTGTCGGCGTGAGCGACGGCTTTCAGGACCTCACCTGCCATCTGCGCATGAAGTGGGAGTACGGCGAAGCGCTGGACGGCAACATCGCCCTCATGGGCGAGATCGACGTCGCGCGCAACCGCGAGTTCACCATCGCCATCGCGCTGGGCGACGGTGCGCACGCGGCCCTGGCCGGCATGATGCAAACGCTGGCGACCCCCTACGACATCCACCAGAAGCGCTTCATCGATCAATGGCACCGGGCCACCAGCCCGGAGCGTCTCGCGGCGGTCTCGACGGACGGCGGCAAGCTCGCGCGGGTCTCGCACAACGTGGTCCTCGCACACGAGGACAAGACCTACTCCGGCGCGTTTATCGCCTCGGCCTCCATCCCCTGGGGCAACGCCAAGGGCGACGACGACCTGGGCGGCTATCACCTGGTTTGGACGCGCGACATGATCCAGTCCGCCATCGGCGATGCTGGCCTGCGGCCGCGTGGACACGGCGCTGCGGGCGCTCGTCTACCTCGCCTGCACGCAGCATCCGGACGGCGGGTTCTCGCAGAACTTCTGGATCGATGGCGAGCCGTACTGGTCGGGCATCCAGCTGGACGAGGTAGCCTTCCCCATCATCCTGGCCTGGCGCTTGTGGAAGGTCAATGGCCTGGGCAACTTCGATATCTTTCCCTTTGTGACGCGGGCCGCGGGCTTCCTTGTCCGCTATGCGCCGGTCACGCAGCAGGAGCGCTGGGAAGAGAACGCCGGGCTACTCGCCTTCCACGCTGGCGGTGGTGATCTCCGGTCTGCTTTGCGCGGCGGATATCACGCGCAGCCTTGGATCAGGCGAACTGGGCAGCTTCCTGGAGGACTACGCCGACTGGATTGAAGCCCATCTGGACGAGTGGACTACCACCCAACGCGGCGCGCTGGACCCCGATACGCCGTACCACTACATGCGCATTCGGCCACCTGCCGAAGGCGAGCCCTTCCACAACCCCAACATCCCGCCCGGAAACCTCCTGATCGCCAACCGCGAGCCCGGGGAAAGGTTCACCTTTGAAGCGCGGGAGATCATCGACGCCGGCTTCCTGGAGCTTGTGCGGTATGGCATTCGCCGCCCAGACGACCCGCTCATCGTGAACTCGCTCAAGGTGATCGACAAAATTCTGAAAATCGACACGCCCTATGGCCCCTGCTGGCGCCGCTACAACCACGACGGCTATGGGCAGCGGAAGGATGGCGGCCCCTACCTCGGCTATGGCCAGGGCCGCGCGTGGCCTATCCTGACCGGCGAGCGCGCGCACTACGAGCTTGCCGCCGGCCGCGATGTGAAGCCCTTGTTGCAGGCCATGGAGCGCTTCTCCTCGATCGGCGGCATGCTTCCGGAGCAGGTCTGGGACCACGACGACCTGCCCAGCGAAGGCATGTACTGCGGCCGGTCGGCGGGCTCCGCGCAGCCCCTGGTCTGGGCGCATGCGGAGTACCTGAAGCTGCTGCGGTCCATCGCTGACGGCAGGGTGTTCGACCGCATCTCCGTGGTGGAAGAGCGTTACGCCGTGCCGGATGGCGAGCGCAGCTTCAAGAGCCGCATGGAGATCTTCCGCCTCACGCGGCCCATCACGGCAATGGTCCAGGGTGGCACGCTCCGCGTGACCGACGCCGATCGCTTCCAGCTTGTCTGGACCGCCGACGACTGGGCTACCACCAACCGCGTCGATTCCCAGCAGGTCGGCCACCCGGGTTCCTATGTGGACGTAGTCGCTGGCCCGGAGCAGACGGGCAGCATCATGTTCACGATGTTCTGGCCGCGCGAAAACCGCTGGCTCGGCCGTAACTACGAGGTGACCATCCATCGGGAACTGCCGGGACAGACCTGGGCGAATACGAAGCCGGCCGCCTGAGCCTCCATCCCGGATCTTTGCGCCGGGGCGAATGTCCCCTCGGCGCCCAATCTGACGCTTTTCGGTGTACGCGGGCAAAACGAGGGCCCAGATCCTTAAATCTGCATCCAGCGTGCCTCCGGAGGTATCTCAAGCGTAGGCACGTGCAGACGGCAGGCCTGCAATACTGATGAGGGTCCCGGTGCACCCGGGGATGGTTGGAGCGGAGTCGAGCATGGCAACCAGCGTTCATGAACCCGTACCAGCGACAGTGCCCGCAGCGCGGCCTGTGTCCAGACCACACAGCGCCCGGGACACCTTCGAGTCCACCCTGCGCAGCGCGACGTCTACGGTAGCCTTTCGCGAGATCGTCTCGCAGGCCATCGACACCTTTTGCGCCAGCAAGGCCCGTTTCCTCCTGACCATGCTCGGCATGGTCATCGGGTCGGCCTCCGTGATCCTTGTAGCAACCCTGGGGCTCACCGGCCGGCAGTACGCGCTGAACATGATTGCCTCCATCGGTCCGAACATGATCGAGATGCAGGGCGGCGGCGGCCTGGTCAATGGGCCGGAAAACAGCAGCGTCGCCGACTTCATGACCCGCGAGGATATGACCGCGGTGCTGGATCAACTTGGGCCGTGGATCACCGCCAGCTCGCCCATGCTGGAGTGGCATGATCGCCTCCCTGTGGGCGACGGCAAAGTGAAAGAGACCATGCTGCTCGGCGTCAGCCCGCAGTACAAACAGGTGCGCAACCTGAAGGTGCTCGCAGGCCGGTTCTTTGACGACGAGGACGAGATGACCCACGCCAAGGTCGCGGTCGTTATTCAACCCATGGCGGAGGAGCTCTACGGCAGCTCCGCGAGTGCCATCGACCAGACGATCACCGTCAACGGCATCCCCTTCACCATCATCGGGGTCTTCAAGGAAAGCATTCAGACCTTCGGCATGAGCGAGGTGAACAACCAGACCATGCTCATCCCGTACCCCGTGGCGCGCTACTTCACCGGGACGGACAACCTGAAGCAGATCTTCTTTACGGTGGCGAACTCCAGGAACGTCGAGCCCGTCGCTCGCAAGATCGAGCAGATCATTACCTCCCGGCACCGGGCCGGCAACACCTTCACTGCCTTCACTTTGACCGAGGTGCTGGAGGTGATGAGCAAAATCTCCCAGATGCTGGTGGTGGTCCTAACCCTCGCGTCGGCCATCACCCTGGTCGTCTCCGGCGTGGGCATCATGAACTCCATGCTGGCTAATGTGCAGTCGCGCATCAAGGAAATCGGCATCCGCAAGGCACTCGGCGCGACCAGCCGCGAGATCCGCATCCAGTTCCTCACGGAGAGCGTGTTTCTGTCGCTTGCCGGGGGACTCGTGGGTACGCTGCTGGGCCTCGCGCTGCCGCTCAGCGTGCGCATCCTCACCGGCCTGCAAATCCCGATCTCACCGTGGAGCGCGATTATCTCCCTGTTCACGGCCATGCTGGTTGGCGTGATCTTCGGTACGCTACCGGCAAACCGGGCTGCCAAGCTCGATCCGGTGACGACGCTGAAGTACGAGTAGCCACCTCGCCTGGCGTGAACCAAGGTAGTAAATACCGGTTGAGGTATTCCTTTAAGGTTTGCCTCAAGGACGCAGGATCTAACTCAAATTCGCTCCACCATGACCTCGGTTGCCTTGATCAGCGCCGCGGCGTGGTCGCCCTTCTTCAGGTCCATCTCCCGGACGGCGTCGGCGGTGATGATCGCCGTAACCTGCTGGTCGCCGAACGAGATCACCACCTTGGCGAGCAGTCCGTCCACCTGCAGATCAACAACGTGCCCGATTAGCTGGTTCCGCCCCGAGACCCGACGGTAGCGCTCACGGGACTCGCGCGGGGGACGAGCGGCCTCCTGCTTCAGAAACGGCTTCAGGGAGGCCTGGTCAACCCGGTGATGACCTCCGGGCGTCTGCACCGTCGCGAGCTTGCCGGAGAGGATCCACTGTTTGACCGTGGGATAGCTGATGCCAAGGATCGCGGCAGCCTCCCGGGGCTTCAGCAAGGGCAGCGAGTCGGCCATGGTGGAAATTGTACGGGTTCACCTTCGAGGAACCCTCAGCGAGGGAAAAAGGCCAAAACTCTTTGGCCCCAGGGTGAGAGGTGGTTGCAGGTTTCGCAAGGGGAGATAACGATAAGGCGCTACTAAATTTCGCGGCGAGGATGACCTTGCTCCCTGGACTGAAGATCTGAGAAACCGGCTTCCACGGCCTCACACCTCCCGCCACAGAGGCCAAACCGCTGGCCACCCAACGCTTATGCGCATCCTACTGAAGCAGGGGGTTGTACGGCGGCTGCCGCCTATAGCCGACAGTCGCAAAGCTGGTGAATTCGTTCATCTCTGTGTGTTACCGTTCAAGTCACTTCACTGAACGCAGAGGACGTCTTGCTTCAGATCTGTTCTTCCCATGTCGTATGGGAGGAACTTGCTCTTGTTCTTTTCGACAACGTTGAAAGACAGGTTCAAACGCGGCATCGGAGTTCGTTCCGCCGCGAAGTGAAGGTGGGTCATGGTTGAGCAGTCTAAATCCGAGAAGGTGAGCGTCCGCTTTGGCGCTTACATCGAGGAGCTTCGCGAGTTTTTCTCGAGCCGCGGTGTAAAGTTCGGCTCGCCGGAGGATGTTGTTGGCTTCGCTGAGCGAGTAGGGGAGCCGGGGCCCTTTCAGGATGAGATGGGATCACTGGTTCGCTCCATTCTCTTCCGGGAGAACGAGACCCTGGGACGGGGGGAACTGCTGGAACTGGTAGCCGTTGCCGTGGGTGGACCCGAGGTGGAGACGGCGGCGCAGGAAATGCATGCGTCAGTACGGCAGGTGTTTGTCTTTGTGAACGGAGCGCTGCGACAGCGGCAAAGGATGATCCCCGGCGAGATGACTACGCCCGAGGAGCATCCGGTGACCGCTGGGGACATCCTGGCTGCCGGAACTGCGGCGCGGGCGGAAGCGGAGGAACGGGCTTTGGCTGGAAGGGTTCCAGAAAACGGGTTCTTTGCGGGGGGAGACGAAACACGCGGCACCACGGCCGGGCGCGACCCGGGCTCCAGCACTCCTGATCGTGGGGGCATGCTCTTCAAGGCAGTCTCCATGTCCGAGGCGGAGCACGAACGGCTAGCATCCGGAGACCCGCAGGAGCCAGATGGGCCAGGCGGGCCAGGTCCACGAAGGCCGTGGCTCATCCCCACCGCTGCAGCTGTGCTGCTCTTGCTCGGAGCCGGCGCGTACCTGACCAGAGTCAATGGCGGCCATACCGGGGACAACAAGGGATCAATGGATGCCGGCGGTCCGCAGACCAAATCAAGTCTCGTCTCCGCGGGAGCCTGCGTGGGGTCCGCTACCAAGGGCGTCTCGCAGACCGGGGTTCAGGAGCGTGCGCGCTGGGCTCATAACCTGCTGGATCAGAAGCTCTACGAGGCGGCACTTGCCTGAGCTGCGCAGTGTGGCACGGCTCGATCCGGGCTACCCCGGGATCAATCTGGATCAGTCCGACGCCTTGCTTCAGTTGAAGCGCCCTGAAGATGCCCGTGAGGCCGTGGATGCGCAGCTCGGCATCTCCGAGTGCCTGGCCAAGCTGCCGGGTCCGGCCCTGGATGCGTATTGCGGTGCGGAGTTCTCGGCGTCCACCGTCGGCGGATGCCGTCCGCAGCTGGCCCACATCCGGCAGGCGGCGGAGTTGCAGGCCGCGCTCGTCCATCTGGAGCTTGGCCATCGTGCCGCCCCGGAGTCCGGCGGGACCGAGGCTTCCCTCACCGAGTCGACCACGACCACCACGCCGAGCAAGGCGGAAGCGAAGCCGCGCCTCTCCCGGGAACCGGCGGAGTCGTCCCCGGCGGCACAGGTAAGACGGCCTGCGCCGCTGCCACCTGCAAGCGAGGGAGATAGCGCCGAGGCACCCCGGGCCGTGTCGGCAGCGCCCACCCATAAGACGACGGCAAAGGCTGGGACCGACCGGAAATCGGCGGGCGATGAGTCGCTGCGGCGAGGCGAGGGCACTGACTCAGCCTATGGTGCCTATTCGAAGCCGCAGTAAGGAGATACGAGGTTTGGTGATGAAAACAGGAACGTGGGTACGGTGGGCCACCCTGGCGGCGCTGGCGGTGGGCGCAAGGGCAGGGCAGGCGCAGGATGTCGCGTTTGGAGGCATCGAGCTGGCTTCCAGCAGCGTGAAGGGGCTCACCTTCGTCTTTCAGCCGGGCACTGATGCTGCGGGGCAGGGCGGGGCGCGTCCGGAGCGCATGCAGCGGCTACAGTACGCGGAGCGCAACGCCAGCTTCATCAGCATGAAGGACGGCTGCAAGCTCAACGAGCGCGGCATGAACCTGCTGCTGAAGGACACCAACGAAGTTGTGCAGGAACTCCGCGATGGCGCCCGTGAGAAGAACCTGCCTACACTGAAGCTCTTTGTCGTGGGCTCCAGCGGGCTGGGTGCGGTCTGCAACGCCGACGAGGTCGTCGCAAAAGTCCGCCAGGCGACAGGGCTCTGCGCAGAGTTCATCACGGCCTCGGACGAAGCCAAGTACAACCTGGGCTTCGTGCTGCCGCAGGGACCGCTACAAGAGCCTGATCATCGACATCAGCGGTGGCAACACCCTCGGCGGCTACTATGTGACGACCCGTGGAGCTGCGTGGCCTCCCGCGGGAATGGCACGGTTTCGAGCTGAAGTACGGCTCCCGCACGCTGAAAGACAAAGCCGTGGCCCTGACCAAGGCACAGATCAAGGACGCACAGGGAATCCCTCTCAAGGCGCCCGACTACTGGCACGCGATCGACATCGTGCTGCACCAGGAAGTATCGCCCGCACTGGATCAGATCAAGGAAGAGAACTCCGGCCTGGAGAACTTCGGGCAGATGTACATGGTCGGCGGCGCGATCTGGGGTGTGTCTACGCGGATGAAGCCCGTGCAGCAGGAAGAGTACGCCATTAGCTCACTGGCGCTGCCGGACTTCGATGCAGTCATGGGAAAGATCAAGGACGGCACCTACAAGGACTTCGACGACAGCCAATTTGGGCCGAAGGTCAGCCAGAAGACGCGCCAACTGGCCGAAGACGAACTCCACGATGTGGGCCAGCGATTCGATCCGCAGAGCCTGTATGCAGGCGTGGCGCTCGCACGCTACATCGTGCAGGAGACAGCACCCTTTGCGCGGGTATACTTCCCGACAACCGCGGCGTGGATCTCAGGGTATGCACGCGAAAAGTTTCGTGAAGCCGGGGCCTCGGAGCCAGCTTGCGCCGCCGGCCCGCAAGAGAAAAAGGGAGATTAGCCTCCAAAGATGAAGGGTACGTCTGTAGTTAGTTGGTTGTGCCTGACGTTCTGTGCTCTGGGCTCCGCCTCCACGGCGGGCGCGGTGAAGTTCTTTCCGGCCGCGCAGCCTGTATCCGTAGTGATGCTCAGCGATCTGCACTTCGACCCGTATCGCGACCCGGCCAAGGTATCCGCTCTGCGCGCCTCGCCGGTGATGCAGTGGGCAAAGATCCTGGGCGACCCGGACTCCGTCACGCAGGCTGCCGACTACGCCTCGCGTGCAGACGGCCTGCCATGCACGCGGTGTCGATAGCTCCTGGGCCGTGGTCCAGAGCAGCCTGCGGGCGGCGCACACCCAGCAGCCGTGAGCCGCTCTTTGTGACCGTCAGCGGCGACCTGCTGACCCACAACTTCGACTGCCGCCTGAAGACCCTGGTACCGGATGCGACTCCGGCCGACGTATCCGCATTTGCATCCAAGACCATCGCCTTTCTCGCGCTGCAGTTGCGCGAGACCTTTCCCGGAGCGCCCGGTCTACCTCGCACTCGGCAACAATGACTCTGGCTGCTCGAACTATCACCAGAGCGCCCGGCAGCCCCTTCGTCGAACAGGTAAGCGCCGACCGTCGCGTCCGACTTCACCAAGCCGTCGGACGTAAAGCATGGCCGTGAAAGCCTTCAGCGAGCGCGGTGACTACAGCGTCCTGCTTGCCGAAGAGAATGCACAACACGCGCCTGGTCGTGCTTGAGGACGTCTTCCAGTCGCCGGGCTTCGGCGCGTGCGGCACCGATACCGCAGAAAACGTCGCGGACGCGCAGAACAAGTGGCTGCGCGAGCAGTTGGTCTCCGCCAAACGCGAGCACCAGACCGTCTGGGTCATGGCGCATATTCCGCCGGGCGTCGACACCTATGCGAGCTATCACAAGTTCATCAAGGACCCAGCGAAGATGTGCGGGGCTGAGCCGCCCACGATGATGCTGGGATCAGACGATCTCACGAAGACGCTGACCGACTACGCGTCGATCGTGAAGCTCGCGATCTTTGCGCACACGCACATGGACGAGATCAAGGTGCTGCACAACGCCCAGGGGGCGGCGATCCCCGCCAAGCTCGTGCCCTCAGTGTCCCCCGTAAACGGCAACACGCCGGCGTTTCTCCTCGCGGAGGTGCAGCCAAATACGGCCGTCATGCACGACTACGCGGTTTACACCGCCAGCGATGCGAAGGCGTCCTCCTGGAGCGAGGAGTACCGCTTCTCCAGGGCATATGGCATGCCTGACTTCTCTGCCGACTCCGTCTCCCAGGTCGCGTCGCGGCTGGCCAAAGATAGAGCTGGCACCGACGCCATGAGCCAGACCTACCAGCGGTGGTTCTTCGCCGGTGACAATGGTGATTTTGCGCGCGGGCTCAAAGCGATCTGGCCCGGCTACGCCTGCTCTGTCGCTGGAGAACGGCGGCCCCGTGCTCCAGGAGTGCATGTGCCCGGCCGGAGCTGCTCCCGTCAGCAAAGCGGCTCAGTCCACCCCCTGAGCGGTCCCAGGTAGCTTGCACCACAGCAAACAGCGTTTGCCGCGGCTGCACTACACTGCTTCCATGGTGACGTTGCGCAGACTCGTTGCCACACTCCTGTTGGCCATCTTTGGCCTGCCGGTCCTGCTGTCCTCGCTCGCTACCGGACAGGGAACGGAGGCGGGCCTGCCGGCCTGCTGCCGGCGAACAGGCCAGCACCACTGCGCGATGAGCATGGGCCAGCACTCTGCCGCAGACAACGCGACCGCCAACCACGCCTGGAAGGAACAGGTGGCGCAATGCCCCTACTGTCCGGCCTGCCCGGCCCTGGGCACCCACGTCGACCTGCTCTTTCCCCAAGCTGCAACCCTGGCCTTTGGCCATGAGTTCGGTCTGGCAGCGACCGTACGGCGAGCCGAGGGTTGCCGCCGCATCGCCCGGGAGAAGGCTCGCGGCAAACGTGGTCCCCCTTCGCCTCACTTTGCCTGAACACGTTGCAAGGTGAACTCGCAGCTCCCGCGCGCTGAAGGTACTCGCGCGAGACCATGCGGATAGCAGAACAGAACCGGCTTCGGCAACACGCTGGTTGCTGCTCGTGCGGAGCAATCATGAAATTCGTTCAACGCCGCCCCTGCCCGTTTTGCCAGGGAGTGGCTGACGCTGGTGCTGGCTGGCGTGCTCGTTCTGGTCGCGCTCGCCTGCCCGTGCCTCTCTGTTCGCAGACGTCTCCGGGATCGTGCACGATTTGCAGCATCATCCGCTCCCGGCCGCGGAGGTGCTGCTGCAGGCACGAGGTTCGGGTCTGGTGCTCCACGCACACACAGACGCAAGCGGCGCCTTCCACTTCGCCGCCGTGCCCTTCGGCCAGTACACCCTTCGCGTCACGCACGCCAGGCTTCGATACGGTGACAGAGGCGGTCGCGGTCAGCTTCGGGCAGCTCTCCCGTCTTCCACGTCGCGCTTGCCCGTCGCGGCCGTGCATGAGACCGTCAACGTCACCGCCCAGGAAGAGATCGCCGATGGCAGCTCGGTCACGCCGGAGGTGCTGCTGGGTGAGCGCGACATCGACGCCACCCCGGGCGCAGATCGCAGCAACTCGCTGGCGATGATCACCGACAACGTACCCGGGGCCTACATCACGCATGATCAGCTGCACATCCGCGGCGGCCACCAGGTGAGCTGGCTTCTGGATGGCGTGGCAGATCCCCAACACCAACATCTCCTCCAACCTTGGGCCGCAGATCGATCCGCGCGACATCCAGTACCTGCAGATCGATCGCGGCAGCTATGGCGCGGAACTGGGCGACCGCACCTACGGCGTCTTCGATGTGAACCCCAAGAGCGGCTTTGAGCGCAGCCGTGAAGGCAGAGCTTCGCCTGAGCGCCGGAAGCGCCCTGCAGACCGACGACCAGGTCTCCTTCGGAGATCATTCGCAGCGCGCCGCGTACTACGTGAGCTTCAATGGCAACCGCAGCAACTACGGGCTCGCCGCGCCGATCGAGCACGCTGTGCACGATGCCGAGAACGGCTACGGTGGCTTCGGTTCCTTCACCTTCAACCGCGACGCCAACGACCAGTTTCGGCTGCTCACGCAGCTACGTACAGACTTCTTCCAAATCCCCTACGACCCCAACCCGAACGACTACGAAAATCAGTTCTACGACTCCAGCGGCCAGCGCGACGCACAGCATGAGACCGAAGGCGTTGTCGCCTTCACGTGGACGCACAGCTTCTCGCCGCAGGCCGTCATGGCAGTCTCGCCGTTCTATCACTACAACCGCGCGAACTACGAACCCGGCACAGCGGACAATCCTTTAGCAACCACCTCTGACCGCACATCGCAGTATGCGGGGCTGCAGGCGAGCATTGCGGGCGACATTGCGCGCAATCACCTGGAAGCCGGCTTCTACGCCTGGGGGCAACACGACGCCGATCTCTTCGCCGTCAACTCCGTCCCCGGCGGACGCACGAGATTTCTCAGAGACCGACAACCCAAGCGGCGGCCTCGTCGAAGAGTACGTCTCCGACAACTTCAAGCCAAATCGCTATCGTGACGCTGACCGCGGGTCTGCGCGAAAGCTGGTTCTCCGGCTCAGGCATCAGCGAAACCGCAACCTACCCGCGGCTGGGTGTCGCCGTACGTGTGCCCAAGCTGAACTGGGTCTTCCGGGCCTTCTACGGGCACTTCTATCAACCGCCGCCGCTGGAAACCGTAGCCGGCCCGGTGCTCGGCTACGCGCAAAGCAGCAACACCAGCTTCGCGCCGCTGCATGGCGAGCGCGACGAGGAGCACCAGTTCGGCGTGCAGATCCCGTTCAAGGGCTGGCTGCTCGACGCAGACACCTTCCAGACCGAAGCCTCCAATTTCCTTGACCATTCCTTTGTCGGCGAATCCAGTATCTCGTTCCCGGTCACCATCGCCGGCGCGTTGGTGCAGGCGTGGGAACTCACGCTTGCGCTCGCCGCAGGCGTGGAAACGTGGGGGTCTGCATCTGGCGTACTCTAACCAGATCGCCAAGCAGCGCGGCACATTGACCGGTGGCCTGGTCTGCTTCCCCGATCAGCTCGCCGCAATGCGACGTAGCGCCGGGTACGTTGCCGCTTGATCACGACCAGCGCAACACGCTGAATGCAGGCGGCGAGCTCGTCTTCCGGGACGCATCAGCGCAGCGACGAACGTCTACTACGGCTCAGGTTTTACCAACGGCTACCCGGCCCCGCCCTCACCCTACAGCGGCGACTACCTGCCGTCGCACACTACCTTTGATCTCAGGTTCGCCAGAACCTTTGGAGAAAACGTCACCATCGCCGTGAACGCCAGCAACGTAGCGAACCGCCGCGTGCTGCTCGATAACAGCCTCACCTTTGGAGGCTTCCACCAGAACGACCCACGCCAGATCTACGGCGAGGTCCGCTACCGCTTTCACTTCTAGGTTTTGTTCGGGAAAAGAAGAGCGGCGCCCCAAAGGAGGAGCGCCGCTTTGCTGCTGTAGTGCGTTACGCTTCTGTCGGGTGCCGGCCTCGGGCGGCGCCTCGGGCTGATCGCTCTTCACGTTCACCTGGACATGCGCGGTGACCTCGCGGAACAAACGGATCGGCACGTGGAACTCGCCCACCGTCTTGAGCGGCTCGTCCAGCTGGATGCGACGACGCTCCACCGTGTAGCCCTGCTGCTTCCAGCGCATGAGCGATGTCGGCAGAGGTGACCGAACCAAACAGCTGGCCCTCACCGCCGGCCTTGCGCTCAAAGCTCAGCACAACGTTGTTCAGCGTTGCAGCAACCTGCTCGGCCTCGGCCTTTTCCTTTGCGGCCTTGCGGATGGCAGACTGCTTCATCTGCTCGATGACGTTCTTGTTGGCTGCCGTCGCCTCAATGGCGAACTTCTTCGGCAGCAGGAAGTTGCGGCCGTAGCCGTCCGCAACCTTGACCACATCGCCGCGGTGGCCGAGGGTCTCGATGTCCTGCTTCAGAATGACTTCCATGATGATCTCCGTTACCGGCAGCGCGAGGCTTCACCCGCGCCTGCACCGGTCGTTGCGCCGAAGCGCGGCTTAGTATTTCGCAGCGTAGGCCAGCAGGGCGATCGCGCGTGCCTGCTTGATGGCGCGCGTCAGCTTGCGCTGAAACGGAGCCGAGGTGCCCGTCAGACGACGCGGAATGATCTTGCCGCGGTCCGACACAAACTGCTGCAGCAGGCGCGTATCGCGGTAGCTGATCGAATCGATCTTCTCCACCGTGAACTTGCAAACCTTCTTGCGGCGGAAGAACTTGCGGTTGCCACCAGGGCCACCGCCGGGACCACCGGCAGGACGCGGCCCGCGCGGCCCACGAGGACCGCCACTGGGTCCGCCCGGGCCCTGCGGACGATCCGAAGACCCGCCCTGCGGGCGATCGAAGGAACCACCGGCGGAGGGCGCCGGCGAGGGTGCTGCTACGTTTTGAATTTCGTCAGCCATGATTGTTTCCCTTGTGCTGAGCGGCTCGGGGCCGGTCAGCGGCTTTGCGGCTCTCGCTCCAGATCCGCTCTGGGACCTTTGGACTTGGCCCCAGAAGGGCCTTGGAAGCGATGGGACGCGTTGTGGTGGTCCTGTGAAGACGGCCCTGTTGGCTCGTCCTTAAAGCTTGCTTTCCTTACGCCTGGGCAGCGGGCTGAAGTTCGCCCTCTTCCGCAGCAGCGGGAACAGCCGTAACTTCCTGCTGTGCCTCAGGTGTGGGAGCGGGAGCTTCTTGCTGTGCTTCAGGAGCGGCCCCGGGCGTGGCGGCAGACGCGTTGAGATCAGCAGCAATCTCCGGGTTTTCCTGCGGCAGGGCAGAGCGCTTCACGTGAGCAGCGCGGTGGGCCTTGATCTTGTTGACGCGCTTCTCTTCCTCGTCCGTGCGCACCGTGATGAACTTGATCACCTGCTCCGTCACGCGAAGGCGACGCTCGATCTCCGAGATGAGGCTGGCCGGGGCGTCGACGATCAGCAGGACATAGATGCCGTCGTTGAACTTGTTCACGGTATACGCAAGCCGGCGACGACCCATCTTCTGGTCGGCAAGGCTGTTCTTCACCGTGCCACCACCACCGGTGATATAGCCGGAAAACGTCTCAATGCTCTTGTCGACATCAGCGTCCTCAAGGTCCGGACGAAGGATGTACATGATTTCGTAGCTGCGATTCATAGTGCTTCTTTCCGCGGGGTTGGTGCCCCGCACCGCCCCGGGTTGAACTCCGGGGCCGGTTTGGCTCTGTTGTTAGGACGCCTGCTCCTTGGGAGGCTCAGGCTTCCGGTTAAACTCATTCATCGCCGCGCTGACACCCTTGGTCAGAATGCCTTCCACGGCGCGTACTGCTAAATCCAATCCATCCTCCAGCATCGCAAGCTCCCCTTTGCGCATGGGCGCCAACAGGTAGCTCGTTCCGCCGGCCTTCACTGCCTGGCCCGTCTCGGTCGGCGCTTTGCCAATCCCGATCCGAACCCGCGTCCATGTATCTGTCCCCAACGCACCGGTGACAGACTTGACGCCATTGTGGCCATTGGCCGAGCCGCTGGTCGCGATCTTCATCGTCCCCAGCGGAAATGCCAGCTCGTCATAGAGGACAATCAAATCCTCCACCCCGAGGTTCAAGTCCCTGAGCAGCGTGGCAACCGAAAGCCCACTCAGGTTCATAAAGGTCTCAGGCTTGGCCAGCAGGACATCATGTCCCATCAGCCTCGCCCTGCCTGTCTCTGCCCGCCCCCGGCGATTGCTGACCGCCACGTCGCAGATCGCGGCAATGCGGTCGATCGCCATAAAACCCGCGTTGTGCGGCGTCTGGAGATACTCCATGCCAGGATTGCCGAGACCAACGAGAAGCTTCATAAGGGCGAGTGAAGAGCGAGAAGTGGAAGGTGAGGAGGAGCTTTTTCTTCACCCCTCACTCTTCACTTCTCACCGGCTACTTGGCGTCCGTCTCCGTCTTGCCCTTCTTGGCTACTTCGGGCTCTGCGGGGGCGCTCACAACGGGTTCGGTACTGGCATCTTCCTTCGGGGTCGTGATGTGTGCCACGAGCTCGTCCTCACCGGACAGGAACTTCAGGTTGCCGGCGTGCGGCAGGTCCTTGACGTGAACCGTGCCGTTCAGTTCAAGGTTGGAGATGTCGACGTCGATGTGGCTCGGGATGTCAGACGGAAGGCACTCGATCTCGACCTCGTGCAGCACCTGCGACAACATTCCACCCTGCGTCTTCACGCCGACCGGGGTGCCCGTCAGCTGGATGGTGACCGAAACGCGCATCAGCACGTTCATCGCAATGCGCTTCATGTCGATGTGCAGCAGCTTGCTCTTGATGGGCTCGTTCTGCCAGTCGACGATCATCACCTTCGTTGGCGCGGAGCCTTCAATGTTGAGATCGAAGATCGTGTTGTGACCGCTCTCAGAGTAGAGGATCTTGGTGATGACCTTGGGGTCAACCGTGACCGCAATGCTGGGCTGCCCAGCGCCGTACACCACGGCCGGGATGAGGCCAGAAACGCGAACGCGGCGAGCATGATTCTTGTTGAAGGTGCCAGTGCGCGCAGTTGCAGCAACGGCGCTGACGGGAGTGTTGTTTGCCATAGTTTTTCCTTTCGGGCGAAGAGGAACAGCAGGAAACAAAATCAGCAATAAGGAAAGAACTTTGTCCTGATTGCCTCGTTCTGCTTCGTGCCTCGCTCGACTCCGTTTGCGGCTAAGCCGCTTGGTTTGTGGTCGTAGGTCACCGGTCGGAAAATTTCTTCCTGTCTCCGGCCCCCAGTTCCTGCCTTAGTTAAACAACGTAGAAACCGAAGTCTCCATATGAATGCTCTCGATGGCACGGCCCAGAAGCCCAGCCACGGAGCGAACCTTGATCTTGGTGCCACCCAGTGCCGCTTGCGACAGAGGAATGGTGTTGGTGACAATCAACTCTTTCAAGCCCGAAGCCTCGATGCGCTCGATCGCAGGGCCAGACAGAACGGGGTGCGTCGCGCAGGCGTAAACGGCTTCTGCCCCTTGTTCGAGCAGAGCGTCCGCGGTCTTCACCAGCGTGCCGGCCGTATCGACGATGTCGTCCAGCACCAGGCAGGTACGCCCGCGCACGTCGCCGATCACGTTCATCACTTCAGTGATGTTGATGTCGGTGCGGCGCTTGTCCACGATGGCCAGCGGGACCTCAAGCTTCTTCGCGAAAAAACGTGCCCGCTCCACACCGCCCGCATCCGGACTGACCACGGTGAGGTTCGGCAGATTGAGCTTTCGGAAGTAGTCGACGAGCACTGGCGAAGCAAAAAGGTGATCGACCGGAATATTGAAGAAGCCCTGAATCTGTGCCGCGTGGAGGTCCATAAACAGCGCGCGATTGGCACCGGCAGTGACCAGGAGATCGGCGACCAGCTTCGAAGTGATGGCGACGCGCGGACGATCCTTACGATCCTGACGGGCATACCCGTAGTAGGGAACCACGACCGTGATGCGTCCTGCTGAAGCGCGGCGCAACGCGTCGATCATGATCAGCAACTCCATTAAGTGCTGATCGGTGGGATAGCAGGTCGGCTGAATCAAAAAGACGTCCGCGCCGCGAACGTTCTCCAACAGTTGAAACCGGATCTCCCCGTCTGAGAATCGGCTGAACGTCGGTTTGCACAAGCTGGACACCCAGGAAGTCCGCAATCTCTTCAGAGAGCGCGCGATTGGCGGACCCGGAGACGATCTTGAAGTGTTTGTCTTCGCTGAGTTTGGAAGCTTTTTTGGGCTGCGCCGCAGGCTTGGGCGTTGCCCCATTCACCGTCGCCGAGGCAGACGCCCCATCCGGTGATTGTTGGTTCGGAGCTTGGGTAGGTTCGAGGACAGCGGTTTGCGCGCTGGCCTCGTTGCCTTGATTCGTAGAGCTAGGGAATGGAACCGCTGTCATACCGTTTTCGTTCGCCACGCTTGAGACTCCAGTAGGTTGGTTGACCTTGGCAGAGTTTCGTACAGCTTCTGGTTGAATGCTGCCGGTGGCTCGTTGCTCCACCGGGTGTTGCGATCTCAGACTGCGATTCCATCTCGGCCAGGTGCGGCGTGTTTCTCGTTGCGCCTGGCGGTCCTTCTTTTGCTTTGCCGCCCTTCGTTCCCCAAAAAGGGGCCAAATCCGGGGCGGGTCTTGCTCAACATTCAGCAGCCCGGTTTGGAGCCGCCGTCCATCTCAAAAGTTCCCTGTGACTACTGTCGATCCGCCGTTGTGCCTGAGCATCGACCGAGCGGTGGTTGGGCGACCAGGATTCGAACCTGGACTGTCTGCGTCAAAGGCAGATGACCTACCGTTAGTCGATCGCCCAGTGGTCTCCGGCAGCCGCCGAAGATGCACGCTTTGCGAACCGTTCGTGCCGTGTGCAAGAGGAGAGGTTCGCGCGGTATACACAACCAGCTTACGCGAACATCCGCTGCCAATACTCGTGGCGTGGGAGCGTCTGTGTCAGAAGCGCCCGCGTACCCAGAGACTGCACACGTCGTTGAGCCTCACCCGCCGCTTCCGGGGATCCGTAGATCCCGAAGAGCGCCGATCCGGAACCAGAAAGGGCTGCGTACAGCGCCTCGTTGGCTCCGTTGTCCGAAGATCCAGACTTTTCTCCCAAAAGGGCAAGCTTGAGGTCGTGCAGGGAAGGATGCTGCCGAAAGGCAACCGACTCAAAGTCGTTTTCTACCCCGGTACGGACAAGCGCGAGAAGGGGATTCCCGGCCAGATCGCCCTTGTCTCCATGCAGGCTTTCGCTTGCATCGCTGCCCTGCGGCAGGTTTCCTCCGCCCGCAGGCTGAAGAGGAAGGGAGTTGGCGATACCGGTTGGTACTCGCCCAGCCCCGGTGGAGGTCCACACGGAAGCCAGAACGCGGCTCAACTGCTCTAGCCTATCGGCTGGGGCGGTCTGAGTCAAGTGCGCGACCGGATGCGATGCTCCCGCCGCCATCTGCGCGTCCAGATCACGAAAGGCCGTCGCCGTTGAAACCCCGACATTCGGCACGGCCACGACCACCGGCAACACGGGGCTATCTGGCAGCGGGAACACCGCCTCTCCCCGGTTCACTCCTAAAACGGTGCCCCCTAACAGGAACAACGGCACGTCCGATCCCACCTCCGCCGCCAGCGCCAGGCGCTCCGGGCCGGGCAGCGCCACTCTGAGCTCGCGCTCCAACCCCAGTAACGCCGCGGCAGCATTCGCCGACCCCGCGCCTAGCCCGCCCTGTACCGGGAGCCGCTTCCCAATCGTGATGTGAACCTCCGCCGCAATCTTCAGCCGCTCCAGCGCACCCGCAACCATCTTGTACGCGGTGTTGCGTTGGGCGTTCCCGAACGCAGTGCAGGGAACACCGCGGTGATCGGCATCCAGCGTGATGCGGCTGACACCGGCCGGACGCGCCGCTACGGTAACCAGGTCATGAAGCCCCAGGGTCTGGTAGGCGGTGGTCAGACCGTGAAAGCCGTCAGGCCTTGACGGGCCGACAGCGAGACCAATATTCACCTTGCAAAAGGAGCGAACGCGGGTAGACACCACTCCATTCTAGGGAGCATAGGACGGCGGTGGCCGAAGGATGTTGACCCATCTCCGGACAGGGTACCGCTGCCAAAGAGGGATGGGAGCTCACCAACGAGGGATTTAGAGGATGGTCGCCCGGTTCATACACTCCGGTTCAAGCACAACGCAGAACGTGGAGGAGCATACAGGTGAGCACGGCAATCGAGCGCTTGGAGATGGCCATCGCCGCGCTTCGGCAAGAGGTAGCCCCCTTCGCGATGCTGCGCATCGGCATCGACGATCTCCGCAACGTGAAAGACACCCTGAGAGTCTCCACCGGCGATGAAGTGCTGGCGCAGGCGGAAAAGCGGCTGCAAGCAGCTGTCCGGGAACACGAGATCGTTGTGCGTCTGCCCGGCGACGAATTTGCCGTTCTGCTTCACTCCGTAAGCTCTGTGATCCGGGCCGGAGCGGCGGCGGACCGCCTGAACGATCTGCTGCAACAAACGTACCTGGTGGAAGGTGAACCGGTCAGCGTCACCGCATGCATCGGCATAGCGCTCGCGCCGGAGGATGGCACCCGCGCAGAAATCCTGCTGGGGCGCGCTGGTGCAGCCCTGCGCTGCGCCAGGATCGCGGGTACGGGCACCGTGCAATTCTTTGAGTCGGCGATGGAGGAAGACCGGAAGGAGCGGCATCCCCTTCCGCTCCAGTTGCGTAAGGCCCTGCTGTTGCATCAGTTTCAAGTCCGCCACGGCTCCCACGCAGGTGCGCTGCCGCAGCCCCTTACTGGCGCGTAGAGCCTTCTACGCTGTCATCCAGTTCTCGGTCATACGCTTCAAGGGAGCCGCCGACCCCTGCTCATTCGGTCTTAGAAGATCTGGAAGTTTACGTCCACATAGAGATCAACCTTCACGGCTTTTCCGTTCTGCAGGGCGGGCTTGAACTTGTACTGCCGCACGGCCTCCATGGCCTTTTCGTCCAGGCCCATCCCCACCCCGCGGACAACCTTCACATGACTCGGGTTGCCGTTCTCGTCCACCCAGAGGTACACCTCCACGTTGCCCGAAAACTTGGCCTTGCGCGCCTCTTCCGAGAACTCCGGATCGACCTGTGACACCAGTACCGGCGGCCGTACCGAGCCGCCAATGTGCATCAAGCCACCACCGTAGTTGCCCCCTGAGCCCGGCCCAATCCCCGCGCCGTTACCGCTGCCGATCCCCGTCCCACTGCCGTTCCCCATCGAGTTGCCCACCAGCGTCGAGCTCGGCATGCCAAGGTCCGGCATCTTGTTGTCGGCCAGCTTCAAGTCCTTCTGCACGATCACCGTCGGCTCCACAGCCAACTTCGGTGGGATCGTCGGCGCAATCTTCGGCGGAACGATCTGCTCCTGCGCAAACTTGGGCAGATGGCCCTTGGTTACAGGCGCAAGATCATGCTGCCCACCGCCACCGCCCATCTTCTCGGCCCGCGGCACGATCGGCGCCGGGGGAGGCGGGCTGACCGGCGCAATCAAAGTAGCTACCTGTACAGGCGTCGGGGCAGCCAGCTGCACATGCTCCGCAATCAGCGCAGCAACAACCGCAATCGCCACCGCGTGCGCCACAATGGCCGTCCAGAACGAAGCCTGCGAACGCGGCGCCTTGATACCACCGGCCATCGTAAACAGGGGGGGAGTGGACGCCGGGGATCCCGCCACTTCGCGGGATGAGGGCGTTGGGGGGCCGGCCAATTCAGTGGCATTCATCAGGTGAGCCTCCATGCGCTGCGTGTAGCCGAGGGGCGGATCGCTGGCACCGCGCTCAGCGAGGGTGCGATCCAGGGTGCGGTTAAATTCTTCCGCCGCGTCGAGTTCAGGGTCAATCAGCTTCATCGTTCGCTCCCTCGACCCGCAACCTCGCGACCACGGGCACTACGCTGTAACTCGTCATACTGCTCCTGGAGCTGCCGGCGGGCGCGCATGAGACGTGTACGCACGGTGCCCTCCGGCAGATGCAGTACGTCTCCGATCTCGCGCGAGTTAAGCTCCTCCACTGCCGACAGCAACAGCGGATCGCGAAGCTCGGCCGGAAGCCGGTCGATGAGCGCGTGCAACACTGTACGCTCCTCCAGATCCATTGTGTTCCGTTCCGGAGACGGCCGGGTGTCCTGAAGCAGAACAGCGGCCTCGGGATCCTCGTCGTCCCCGGGCGGACGTGCCCCAAGGCGGTCCAGCGCACTGCGCCACACGCTACGGGCAAGAAAAGCGCGTTCATTGGTGATGCTCTGCCAGGCACCGCTGCGAACGAGCTTGAGCAGGGCATCGTGGACGGCGTCCTCCGCGTCTGCGGGGTTGCGCAGAACGCTGTGAGCGACCCGGTACAGCAGACGTGCATGCTGGTGAACGACTCGTTCGAAGAACGCCTCGCGCGCTGCCATGAAGTGCGATCTGTTTTCCTGGCCGGCCATCATTGGCTTGTACTCGTCTTGTACTCATATAGACCCGGCCACGCGCAAAAGTGTTCACGCCCTTTGTTCTCGCACACCAAGCGTCTGCCGTGACAACGAATTTCCGGGCCAGTGCGTAGCGCGATACGATGTCCACGGGCCCGCCCCGCCGAGGTTTCATGCTCAACAGCGCCACGCGTCGGTTTCTTTCGATCTTTGCAGCTCCTCTTGCCCTGGTGGCGCAGAGCACCCCGGCGGACCAGCAACCCTCCTCCGGATTCACCTTGAACATCCAAAGCCGACTGGTGATCGAGGATGTTTCCGTCATCGACAGCAAGGGCAAGCCAGTCACCGGTCTGCCGTCCACCGCCTTTCACGTGTTCGAGAACGGCGTACCACAGGCAATTTCGGAGGTACACGAGCAGGCGAGCAAGTCTCAGCCGGTCCCCGGCGCCGACAAGCCCGGCCAGGTGACGAATGCCACTTTTCTTGGCAACCAGGGCACGCTTGTCACCTTGCTCATCGATCCTGCCACGATGTCGCTTGAGGACCAGATGTACCTTCGCCTGCAGGCGATGCGCTTCGTAGACCAGGCGCCCGAGGGCACGCAGATTGCGGTATTCCGTTGCAATAGCAGCGGCATCCCGGTGTTATTACAGCCGCCGACGACCAACAAGGCTCTCCTGAGGACAGCGTTGACCGAAGCTGTGCCGGTGATGACACGCCCGGTAGACAGCGCCTTCGGGAACGCCCTCGCCGAACTAAGCAACATCGCCGCCTACCTTCGCCCGGTGCCGGGCAAGAAGGCCGTACTTTGGTTAGCCGGACGGTTTCCCCTGTACGAGCCCGCGAACTTCGAGCTGAATGGGGACGATCCCGAAGGTCGTGAAGCCGCAATCAGGGAGGCTTCCCGAAAGCTTGAGCAGGCTCGCATCGCCGTGTACCCGATCGACACTCGGGGTGTTCTCCAGGGTGGCATGGCTCCCATTCGCGTAGCCAATACAGCGGCATGGGCCAACGATCCAAGCACCGCCCCCAAGCCGGTCACCACCGAATCCCAGAAGATCGGTGGCCAATATGACGCGATGGACCAGATTGCCAATGCAACGGGCGGCCGCGCTTTTTACAGCAACAACGCAGTCGGCGCAATGATGGTATCCGCCGTGCAGCTTGCCACGGATTCGTACGCGCTCAGCTACCGGCCCAGGAACTACCAGGCTGACGGCAAGCGCCACACCGTACGCATCACGGTGGATGGGCCGTACAGCGTTCACTACCGCACCAGCTACTTCGCCGAAGAACCCGCGGGACCTCAGGGAGCGCAGCCCCGGCAACTGCTCGCCGAGACCGGAGCGTCCCCGACGGACGCAGGATCACCCATCCCGCTCCAGACCGCAGCCGCTCCCGCGGAATCACCGCTTCTTTTCAGCGCCCAGGTCGTCTCCGAGGGGAAACAAGGTAAGGAGACGGTGGTTCGCGTGCGGTACGTGATCCCGTCCGGCCAATTGCAATTCGAGAACGGCGCCGGGGCAGGCAAGGCGCGCTTCCGGTTGGCCGCGCTGGCCTATAACGCCTGGGGTGATGTACTCAGCCAGGCAATGGATGTGGTGGAAACCCGCTACACGCCGGAGCAGATGAAGCTCGCCAGCCGCATCGGTACGCCGGCGGACCAGACGGTCAAGGTGGCCAAAGGTGGCCAATTCCTTCTGCTGGCCGTGGAGGATCTCAAAACCGAGCGGGTGGGCACGGCACAGGTCTCGCTGGCCACCGTACCCCTCGAGACCGCCCCGGCTCATTGAGGCCGAGGTCTCCTGCCTACGCGCGAACCTCGGCTTCCACCAGGCGCTCTGCCGCACGTAAACCGCGGTGGGCGTAGCTGGCCTTGATGAAGGAATGAAACAGTGGGTGCGGCTCGAGCGGCTTGGACTTGAACTCCGGATGAAACTGGCAGCCCAGAAAGAACGGGTGCGCTGGTATCTCGACGATTTCCACGTACGTTCCGCTTTCGCTGGCGCCGGTCAGCCGCAACCCGCAGTCCGTAAGCCGCTTTTCAAACTCACGGTTGAACTCATAGCGATGCCGGTGCCGCTCGCTGATCTTGGTACTTCCGTAGGCGCGCGCGGCGAGTGAACCCGGTTCCATCACACAATCCCAGGCCCCTAGACGCATCGTCCCGCCCATCTCTTCCACCCCGGTCAGTTCGCGCAGCTTGTAGATGACGCGATATGGTGTCTGCGGATCGAACTCGCCGCTATTGGCGTGCTCCAGTCCACACACATTGCGCGCGTACTCAATGCACGCGGTCTGCATGCCCAGGCAGATCCCAAAGTACGGCGTCTTACTCTCGCGGGCATAGCGGATGGCATTCAGCATGCCCTCGATCCCACGTTTGCCGAACCCGCCGGGGACAAGAATACCGTCGTAGTCCTCCAGCAAAGGCGTAGGCTCCGGCGACTCTAGATCCTGCGCTTCCACCCACTCCAGCCTTAGCTTCAGGCCCTCCGCAAGCGCGCCATGCACTAGCGCCTCTTTCAGCGACTTATAGCTGTCCTCGTACTCCACGTACTTGCCGATCACGCCGATCCGGACCTCATCGGTCGGGTTATAGGCCCGGTGAACAACATCCCGCCAACGCGACAGGTCAGCGTCCTTCGCCTCGATCCGCAGATACTTCAGCGCGAGCGTGTCGACGTTCTGCTCCGCGAGATTCAACGGCACCTCATAGATACTCGGCACATCGCGCGCAATGATTACCGCGGCCTGCTCCACATTACAGAAGGCCCCGATCTTTTCGCGCATCTCTTCCGGCACTTCGCGATCCGCGCGACACAGCAGAATGTCAGGCTGAATCCCGATCGACAGCATTTCCTTCACCGAGTGCTGCGTCGGCTTCGTCTTCAACTCCTGCGCGGCCGCGATCCACGGGATCAGCGTGACGTGCACGAAGCAGGTGTTGTCGCGGCCAAGCTCCTGCCGCATCTGGCGGATTGCCTCCAGAAACGGCAGCGACTCGATGTCGCCCACGGTGCCGCCAATCTCAACAATGGCGACATCGCAGTCCTGACCGATCTTTTTGGCCGCATTTTTGATCTCGTTGGTGACGTGCGGGATCACCTGCACCGTCTTGCCAAGGTAGTCCCCGCGGCGCTCACGCGTAATAATCGACTCGTAAATACGGCCGGTAGTCAGATTGTTGTCGCGCGTCAATTTCGCGTGCGTGAAGCGCTCGTAGTGTCCAAGGTCCAGATCGGTCTCGGCACCATCGTCTGTGACGAACACTTCGCCATGCTGAAACGGGCTCATCGTCCCGGGATCGACGTTCAGGTACGGGTCAAACTTCATCAGGTTGACGCGCAGTCCGCGCGCCTCCAGCAGGCAGCCAATCGAGGCCGCCGCCAGCCCTTTGCCCAGCGACGACACAACGCCGCCCGTCACAAAGATGTACTTTGCCGACACGCTTGCGACCTCTTTTAAATTGTTGGATGTGTTGTGCGCGGTGTGCACAATCAAGTATACCGCGCCGCTTCCGGCGCGAATATTGCCAGCCAGTCCGCCGCTTCCGCTTACCCTCAGCCCATGAAGCCGATCGCCGCCGCCTTCCTGCTAGGCACGACCCTGCTGCACGCGCAAACCCCGCCCGCCACCCACTTCGTTCACGGCCAGTGGTTCAACGGAACCCAATTCGTATCGGGCGACTTCTACGCAGAACGAGGCATTCTCACGCACACACCGCAGGACGCGGCCCATGCGGCGGTCGTCGACCTCGGCAACGGCTTCGTCGTCCCTCCCTACGGTGATGCCCATGAGCACAACTTCGACAGTCTCAGCCGAACGCCAGCCGTCGCCACGACGTATCTCCACGACGGCATCTTCTACGCCGGGGGCATGACCGACGTCACCACCGGCGCTGAGGAAGTCGTTGCTGCCCACCAGGTCAACACGCCCACGACGCCCGACGTCACCTTCGCGCATGGCGGTCTTACCGGCATCAACGGCCATCCCAAGGAGGTCTACGACGCCATTCCACTCGGCTTCTACTACCCGGCCACCCCAGAACAACGCGCCGCCGTCGTCGCCAGCCACGCGCAGCGCGGCAATGCGTACTGGGAGATCAGCAGTCCCGCGGACCTGGACGCCCAGTGGCCAAAGATCCTCGCCGCCAAACCCGACCTCATCAAGGTCTACATCACCGGCTCTGAGCACTTTCAGGCCCCTACGCCCGCCAATCCGCAACTCGGCAAGGGCCTGGACCCCGCCCTCGTCCCGCTGATCACAGCGAAGGCCCACGCCGCCGGTCTGCGCGTCGCAGCGCACATCGACACCGCCCACGACTTCCACGTTGCCGTGACCGGCGGGGTCGACATCCTTGCCCACCTGCCCGGCTATGGGGTAGGCCCGGCCGACGACCTTGCCGTCTATCTGCTGGCCGCCGACGACATCCAACTCGCCGCCAAACGCGGCCTGCTCATCATCCCGACCACCTCCCTCGGCTCCGTCGACTACAGCGGGCCAACGCCGGAGGCCCGTGCCGCCGTCGTCGCTCGCCGGAAAGCATTGCAACGCGAAAACCTCACCCACCTCAAGGCTGCAGGGATTCCCATCCTCGTCGGCTCCGACCGCTACGGTCAAGACGCCCTCGATGAGTCCAACTATCTCCAGACCTTCGGCCTGTGGTCCAACCTCGAAATGCTCCGCATGTGGGCCGTCACCACGCCGCAGGCCATCTTCCCGAAGCGTCGGCTCGGCGAACTCAAACCCGGCTATGAGGCCAGCTTCCTCGTGCTTTCGGCCAACCCGCTCCTGGACTGGAAAGCCTCGCACGCCATCGTAGATCGCTGGAAGCAGGGAACCCACATCGAGCCCGTGCTCTCTACAACGGAAGCCGCACATCCCCGCGCCGCGGGAGTTCCCACTCCCAGGTAAAGTGGAGAAGCGATGTTCGCGGACCTGCTGCTTTCGCTCCAGCGCCAGTTGTACCTCTGCCTCCGCGCCCTCGCCGACCGCCGCCTTGCAAGTCGCGCTCTCCACCAGGGCCGCAACCCCAAGCCCACTCATTTGCTCACCGGCGAACGCGGCGAAGACCTCGCCTACTTCCACCTCCGCAACCTCGGGTACACGGTCGTCGCTCGCCGCTGGCACTCCGCACGCCTCCGCGGAGACCTGGACCTCGTCGCCTGGGACGGCGATACCCTCGTCATCTTTGAGGTGAAGACCCGCACGGCGCACGACCTCGCTCCCGCTGAGACCGCAGTCGACCACGACAAGCAACGCATCCTCCGCCGCATGGCGCTCGCCTTCCGCGGCCGCCTGCCGGAGCCCTGGCGCGACCTCGTCCCCCTCCGCTTCGACGTGCTCAGCATCTACGATCTCCCCGGCGGCCCCGAGTTCGAGCACCTCCGGAGCGCCTTCCCGCTGGCGGCCGGCCCTTAGACGAAAGTTGAAGGCACCGCGCGCCCCGACCCGGTGTCTAATAGGGGGGAAAGAACGCTGACACCTGAGGTCGAACCGCACCAATGACCCTGATCGATGCCCCCGAATTCGATTCCCGCCGCGCCAACCGCAACCGCAACCTGCTGATCGGCCTCGCGGCTCTGCTTGTACTCCTGCTCGTGCTGACAATCCTGGGCTACCTCCTGGGTCACGGCTGGCTCTTCTCCAATCTGCCCACAGAGCATCGCGTGAGCGCGTTCTACCAGGCCATCGAAGCAAAGGACTATGCCAAGGCCTACGGCATTTATCAGAACGATGCCGAGTGGCAGAGCCATCCGCAGAAGTTCTCCAGCTATCCACTCGACCGCTTCACCGAAGACTGGACCAACCCGCAGTACAGCCCCGCCGGCGGCCCCATCGTCTCCCACCATGTGGATGTCTCGCGCACCGACGGTAGCGGCACCTTTGGCACCGGCATCATCGTCGGCGCGACGCTGAACGGGAACCCGGAAAAGAAGGCCTTCATCTACGTCACCCGCTCGGACGGCAGCTTCACCTATCCCTCGCCCCACATCATCGAGTACTAAGTCTCCCGGACCCGGTCCACCGAACGCGCATCCAAGCTCGCTAGCAGCCCTCGAACGCAAGGCCCCGAGCGCGCCAGCCCACCTTCGGAAGCGAGACGCGGTCCATGTCCACAACACCTCGGGGTGTGCCCATCACCCTCACGCTCAACGGCCAGCGCCGTAACGTCACCGTCGACCCCTGGGTCACGCTGCTCGACCTGGTACGTGAGCAGTTCGACCTGACCGGCTCCAAAAAGGGCTGCGACCACGGCCAGTGCGGCGCCTGCACGATGATCGTCGACGGCAAGCGGATCAACAGCTGCCTTTGCCTGGCCGTCTCCCGCGACGGCGCCGACATCACCACCATCGAAGGCCTGGCCCGCGCTGACGGAACGCTCCACCCCATGCAGGACGCCTTCGTCGAGCACGACGCCTTCCAGTGCGGCTACTGCACACCCGGGCAGATCTGCTCGGCCGTCGCGCTACTCGAGCACGGCGACGCGCGCACCGGTCCCGCCCCGCTGAACTCCCGCGCTGAAATCCGCGAACTCATGAGCGGCAATCTCTGCCGCTGCGGCGCTTACCCCAACATCGTCGATGCCATCCAGGATGTTCTCGGGCACACAGGCGAAGACGGCCGCGCGCAGGAGAAGGAAACCGAGGTGACGGCATGATCCGTTTTGCCTACCACCGCGCCGAAACCATCGAAGACGCCGTCCGCCTGCTCGCCGCAGACCCACAAGCCAAGCCACTCGCAGGTGGCACCAACCTCGTCGATCTGCTCAAGTACGACGTCGAGCGCCCTTCCGCAGTCGTCGACATCAACCGCCTGCCGCTCAGCTCCATCGAAGAGACCGAAGAAGGCGGCCTGCGCCTCGGCGCCCTGGTCAGCAACAACGACACCGCCTACGACGAGCGAGTCCGCCACCGCTTTCCGCTGCTGGCAAATGCCATCCTCGCCGGCGCGACAGGCCAGCTCCGCAACGCGGCCACCAACGGCGGCAACCTGCTGCAGCGCACCCGCTGCTACTACTTCTACGACGCCGAAACACCCTGCAACAAGCGCAATCCGGGCTCCGGCTGCGGAGCCATCGGCGGTGTTAACCGCATCCACGCCATCCTGGGCGCAAGCGACCACTGCATCGCCACGCACCCTTCCGACATGGCCGTCGCCCTCGCCGCTCTGGAGGCCGTGATTGTCGTGCAAGGAACCGACGGCATTCGCCGCATCCCGATCAACGACTTCCACACACTTCCGGGAGATCACCCGGAGCGCGACAACGTGTTGCAACCAGGCGACCTCGTCACCGCCATCGAACTCGCGCCGCACGACTTCGGCGACCACTGGACCTACCTCAAGCTCCGAGACCGGCACTCCTACGCCTTCGCCCTCGTCTCGGTAGCGGTCGGGCTGGAACTGAACGGCGGTGGCAGCATCAAGCAAGCCCGCATCGCCCTCGGCGGTGTAGCCCACAAGCCCTGGCGCGACCCCGAGGCCGAAGCACTACTCGAAGACCAGCAACCCACGACTGAACTCTTCGCCAAAGCGGCCGAGCATCTCTTCCGCAATGCGAAGGGCCAGGGCGGCAACGACTTCAAGATCGAACTCGGCCGCCGCGCCGTAGTCCGCGCCCTCACGCAAGCCGCGGACGGCACACCGCAACCCATCGCCGACAAGCGCATCGTCTAGGAGCACCCATGTCCACCCAGCCCCACATCGGCACCCCCACCCGCCGCGTCGATGGCCCACTCAAAGTCACCGGCCACGCTAAGTACGCCGCTGAATACAACGTTCCCGGCCTGCTACACGGCTACATCGTCAGTTCCGCGATCGCCAGGGGCCGCATCACCGCCATTGACGCTACGGAAGCGCGCAAGATCCCTGGCTTCGTCGAGATCTTCACCCACGAAAACCGCCCCGGCTTCTCCGACGCAAACAAGAGCTACAAGGACGAGACCGCGCCTCCAGGCGACCACTTCAAGCCGCTCGACAGCGACCGCATTCTCTTCAGCCTGCAACCCATCGCGCTGGTCGTCGCGGAGACCTTCGAGGCCGCGCGAGACGCTGCCTCTCTCGTGAAGGTCAGCTACGAAGAAGAGCCGCACGAGACTGACCTCCACAAGGCCAAAGCGCAGGCCTACGCGCCACCCAAGAAGCGCGACGGCATCGCACCCCCACCCGATCCACGCGGCAACTTTGCCGAGGCATACGCCCTGGCTCCCGTCCGCTTTGAAGGCGACTACGCCAGCCCGTTTGAACACCACAACGCCATGGAGCCCCACGCCACAACAGTTCACTACCACGACGACGGCAGCCTCACGATCTACGACAAAACGCAGGGCTCCTACAACAGCAAGCAGTGGGTCTCCGGTATCTTCGGCTTCAAGCCCGAGCAGGTGCGCGTCATCAACAGCTTCGTCGGGGGCGCCTTCGGCTCCGGCCTTCGTCCGCAACACCAGCTCTTCTTCGCCGTGCTCGCCGCCAGGGCTTTGCAGCGCTCCGTGCGCGTCACTCTCACGCGCGATCAAACCTTCTCCCTCGTCCACCGCCCGCACACACTCGAGACCGTAAACTTCGGCGCAACGCAGGATGGCAAGCTCCTCGCCATACAGCACAAAGCCATCGGCGGCACCTCATCCTTCGAAGACCACCAGGAAAACGTCGTCAACTGGACCGGCCTGATGTACCAGGCCGACAACTGCTTCTTTGACCACAAGCTCGCCAAGCTCGACACCTACACCCCGGGGGACATGCGCGCGCCGGGCGCCGTCATCGGCCAGTTCGCGTCAGAGTGCGCCGCCGACGAAATCTCCAACCTGCTGCACCTCGATCCCATTGAGTTCCGCCTACGCAACTACACGCTGAAGGACGAGAACGACGACAAGAAGTTCACCTCCAAGAACCTGCGCGAGGCACTCAAAGCCGGTGCCGAAGCCTTCGGTTGGTCCGCGCGCAACCCGGAGCCTCGCTCGATGCGCGACGGCAAGGAGCTCATCGGCTGGGGAATGGCGACCGCCACGTGGGAAGCCAAGATCCAGAAAACAGCCGCGCAAGTCACGCTCGACAACAACGGCTATCTCACCGTTGCTTCGGCGACCTCCGACATCGGCACCGGCACCTACACCGTCATGGCGCAAACCGGCGCCGACTGCATGGGGCTGCCGCTCGAATGCGTCATCGCCAAACTCGGCGACAGCGACCTCCCCGAAGCTCCCGTAGAAGGCGGCTCCTGGGGCGCAGCGTCCACCTGCTCCGCGATCATGAACGCCTGCGAAAAGCTCAAGCAAACACTAGTCTCTGAAGCGCACGGCATGGATGGCCGCCCCATCGGCCACGCCACGCTGGACGACGTCACCTTCGCTAACGGCCGTATCACCGTCACCGCCGACCCCGGCAAATCTGTAGGTCTCCTCGAAGTCCTGCGCGCCGTCGAGAAGGACGAGCTCTCCGCCGAAGGCAAAGCCGCCCCCGGGATGATCGATCAGCACATCTGGACCAGCTACACACACTCCGCCATCTTCTGCGAGCTGCGCGTGGACGAAGAACTCGGCAGCGTTCGCGTCACGCGCATCGTCAGCGCGGTCGCCGCAGGCAAGATCCTCAACCCCAAAACAGCGCGCTCGCAAATCATCGGCGGCGTTGTCATGGCACTCGGCTCTGCGCTCAAAGAAGAGACCTTCCTCGACCACAAACTCGGCCGCTTCATGAACCACAACCTCGCCGAGTACCACGTGCCCGTCAACGCCGACGTCGATCAGATCGACGTCATCTTCGTCCACGAAGAAGACGAGAAAACCAGCCCCATCGGCGCCAAAGGCCTTGGCGAAATCGGCATCGTGGGCACAGGCGCCGCCATCGCCAACGCGATCTTCCACGCCACAGGCCGCCGCATCCGCACCCTGCCCATCACCATCGACAAGGTGCTCGGCCTCGACCCCGAAAGCCACCTCATCCGCAACCGCATGCACCTCGATAGTCAAGGCGCTACCGCCTGAAGCGCACCGAATCGGATGTCCCAGGTGCGCTTCTGAGACTGGTGTAACGCGTATCTGCGCGGTCTGCTGAGTCCGAAAACATGCGAGTGAGGCATTGCCGATCTTGCCGATTCCGCACGCATAAACATGCACAGAACACCGCATAATCATTACCGTTGACGAGCCTTAGAGCGCCTGCCATGCTCCTTGCAGCTACAAGGAACCGGCAACGCCATGAGTCATCTGTCTTCCTCACCTCAGAACGCCTTCAACGACTTCGGCTCACCACGCCCCGCGCTGCTGATGTGCGCCCCCAGCCTGTACACCGTGGACTATGTCATCAATCCATGGATGGAGGGCAACGTCGGTGCCAGCTCGCAAGCGCGCGCCATGGCACAGTGGCACCGCCTGTACAACCTGCTCGCGCAGTTCGCCCAGGTCCACCTCGTGGAGCCTGCCGCGGGCTGGCCGGACATGGTGTTCACCGCCAACGCAGGCCTGATCCGCGACGACCAGGTCGTGCTCTCCAGCTTCTTCCATCCCGAGCGCCAGGGTGAAGAACCGCACTTCCGCCGCTGGTTTGCTGAAGCCGGCTACAACGTCATCGACCTCCCCCGCGACACGCCCTTCGAAGGTGAAGGCGATGCGCTGTTCTCCGCGGACGGAGCCCGCCTCTGGGTGGGCCACGGAACCCGCACCGACCGCACCAGCCACGCCACAATCGCGTCACTCTGGGACGTCGAAGTCACGGGCCTGCACCTCGTCGATCCGCGCTTCTATCACCTCGACACCTGCTTCGCCCCGCTCGCAGACGGCTCCGTCATGTACTTCCCGGATGCCTTCGACGCACCCTCCCGTGCAGCCATCGAGGCCTTCTTCGCTCCGGATCAGCGCATCGTCGTCAGCGAAGCCGACGCTCTCCGCTTCGCCTGCAACGCCGTGAACCTGGGCCGTACGGTTGTGCTGAACAGGATCAGCACCGAACTCGAAGCCAACCTGAAGCTCCGAGGCTTCCATGTGCTTCAGACGCCCCTCGACGAGTTCCTCAAGGCCGGCGGCGCCGCCAAATGCCTCGTTCTTAAGCTCTGGCCACAGCTCCACATGCCGCAGGCCCTGTTTGCCACGACAACCCACCGATCCCTGGCGCAAACCGCTTAAGCCCTCGCCGATCCCTGCCGCACCAACTCGCTGACTGGCTCAGCCAACACGGAGCGATCCATGCCCACCCTCGCCGACCAGAACCTCTCCTCACAGGAACTCATCACGCTGGAAGACCAGTACGGTGCGCATAATTACCATCCGCTCGACATCGTGATCGAGCGCGCGGAAGGCGCCTGGGTCTACGACGTGGAAGGCCGCGGCTACCTCGATCTGCTCAGCGCCTACTCGGCCGTCAACCAGGGCCACTGCCATCCAGCCATCCTCCGTGCCCTCACCGAGCAAGCGCAGAAGGTCACACTGACCTCGCGAGCCTTTCGCAACGACCAACTCCCACAGCTCGTCCGCGAACTCCATGAGCTCACCGGCTTCGACATGACCCTGCCCATGAACTCCGGTGCGGAAGCCGTCGAGACCGCGCTGAAGTGCGCCCGCAAGTGGGGCGAAACGGTGAAGGGCATCCCCGCCAACCAGGCGGAGATCATCACCTGCGCCAACAACTTCCACGGCCGCACAGTCGGCGTGATCAGCTTCTCCACCGACCCGCAGTACCGCCACGGCTTCGGTCCCTTCGCGCCGGGCTTCCGAAGCATCCCCTTCGCTGACGCCGACGCCCTCCGCGCGGCCATCACGCCCAACACCGCTGCCTTTCTCGTCGAGCCCATCCAGGGCGAAGCCGGCATCATCATCCCTCCCGAGGGCTACCTCGCCGAAGTCGCCGCCATCTGCCGCGAGCACAACGTTCTCTTCATCTGCGACGAGATCCAGGCAGGCCTCGGCCGCACCGGGGAGCTCTTCTGCTACCAGCATGAGAACGTCACCCCCGACGTGGTCATCATAGGCAAGGCACTCTCCGGCGGCTTCTACCCCGTCTCCGCCGTGCTTAGCTCGCGTGAGATCCTCGGCGTCTTCCAGCCCGGCGATCATGGCAGCACCTTCGGCGGCAACCCACTGGCCTGCGCCGTCGCCCGCGCCGCCCTGCGCGTGCTGGTCGACGAGCACCTGCCCCACCGCTCCGCCGAACTCGGCGCCTACGCCCTCACCCGCCTCACGCGACTGAGCAGTGGACACGTAACCGCCGTGCGCGGCAAAGGCCTCTGGCTCGCCGTCGAACTCAACACCCCCGCACGGCCCTTCTGCGAAGCGCTCGCGAAACGCGGCGTGCTCTGTAAAGAGACGCACAACAACATCATCCGCATCGCGCCTCCGCTCACCATCAGCAGGGAAGACCTGAAGTGGGGCCTGGATCAGATTGAAGCGGTGCTCACAAACTAGCTGCTGAAGACTTGCAAGGCGCAGTGGCAAACATAGCTGCGTGACGCTTCACCGACCTCGCGCCTGCCTTCAGCACCAGCACGGCCGACAACCCCTCGTGCGCCGACGGACCCAAGCTAAAGCGTATCCTTCTTCCATGTTTGCCCGTAGTCTCGTCCTGCTCACCTGTTTCGCAACCCTTGCCACTGCCCAGCAAGTCCCCATGGCCGGCATGAACATGGCCGACATGAAGCCCATCCCGCGCCCGGACCAACTTCCGCCCGCTATCCAGATGACGGGCATTGGCAACAGCCACATGAAGATCACGGCAACGCCCGAAGCCCAGGCCTGGTTCGACCAAGGTCTCAATCTCACGCACGACTTCTGGGACTACGAAGCCGCCCGCGCGTTCGAGCAGGGCGTGCGCACCGACCCAAAGTGCGCCATGTGCTACTGGGGTCTGTATAAGATCGAAGGGTTCCGCGGCAACGAAGCCCGGAGCTACGGCCTCGAAGCGCTGAAGCAGGCTACTGCCCTGAAGAAGCACCTCAGCAAATCAGAGAAGCTCTACATCGAGGCTGCCGAGATCGAAGTCCGAGGCGACAAGGACGCCGACAAGCAAGTCACTGCGACCTACCGCAAACTCGTCGGGCTGAACCCGAAAGACACCCAGGCCCGTATCTTTCTCGCGGGCTCGCTAGGGGATGGCTTCGACGACAAGGGCCAGCCTAAGTCAGCTACACAAGAAAAGATCACGATCCTCGAAGGCGTACTGCACGACGCGCCTGAAGACTCCGCCGCCAACCACTACTGGATCCACGCGATGGAGCCCAGCAACCATCCGGAGCGCGCCCTGAACAGTGCCGCTCGCCTCGCCAGCCTGGCGCCCAACTCCGGCCACATGGTCCACATGCCCGGCCACATCTTTTACCGGTGCGGCGACTACGCCCAGGCCGACCACTGGTTCGCGGCTTCCACCGAGGTCGACGAGCACTACATGCAAGCCCAGCACGTCAGCCCTGATGACGACTGGAACTACGTCCACAACCTGATGTACGGCATCGCCAACTTGATGGAGGAAGGCAAGCTCACGCAAGCCAATACGCTCTCCGAGCGGCTGGGCAAGGCACGTGGCCAGCTTTCCGCCACGCTCTATATCTGGTCCTCGCGAGACAGCATGACCCGCATCAACAATCGCCTTCCGATCGCGCTTCGCACGGCCGACTGGCCTGCAGTGCTCACGCTTCTGGACGCGCAATCCTTGCCCGAACGGGACAACACCGCAAATCTTCGCTTTCTGTCGACTGAACTGCGCTCCTACGCCAAGGGAATGGCGGCGCTGGATCGCAAGGATCTGGCCGGCGCGCAGGCCGCGTCGGACAGCATGGACGCGGAGCTATGGCGCATGCACTCAGCGCACCCCGGCGACACAACATCGAGGCCCGACGACAAGCCGGTTCCGCAGCCTGATTCAGCCATGTCCGCGATGCTGGCCATCATGCCCGACGGTCTCTCTGAACCCATCGTCAAGGGTCTCTCGATCGCCTCTCTGGAACTTCGCGCAGGCATCCTGCTCGGGGACAAAATGCCCGAGGCGGCAAAGAAGCTCTATGCTGAGGCGGCCAAGGCTGAAAAGGACCTCGGCTACCGCGAACCTCCCTTCTACGTCCGCCCAGTGGGTGAGACCGAGGGCGCCGCACTCACCACCGCAGGCGACTACACCGCCGCCATCACCGCGTACAGATCCGCCCTTGAAGAGCGTCCCAACTCTGGCTTCGCCCTCTACGGCCTCGCCCGCGCCGAGCAGCTAGCCGGCAACGCAACGGCCGCCCACCGTGATTACACGGCCTTCTTGCAGGCCTGGAGCGCGGCGGACCCTACGCTGCCCGAGCTCGCGCAGGCTCGGCTCGCGCTCAATGGGACGGTACCTCTGCCCGCGACGGCCCGGAATTGAATCCGAAGACCCCAGCAGCCCTGACCGTTCCCATTGCTGCCGCCCGGGCAAACTGTTGCTGAGCAGCATCCAACCCGCTCAAGAGGACCGAACAGTGGCAGATACCCAGACGCAGGACCAAACGAACGAGGCCAACAAGCACCAGCCCGCACAATCCAACGATGCGCCTAGCCCCATGCCCAACGCGGAACCAGGCTCCAAAGCTCAACCTTCCGGCTATCGGGGCAACAACCCCTCCACGGCAGGCTCCGGCGAGACCCGTGTGGAATCCAACACCCCGGAAAACGCACAGCAGCAGCTCAATCCCTCTGCTCCTGGCCAGACGGGAACAACCCCCGGCTCAAACGCGAAGCCCTAGAGAACGATCATGACCCCTGCTGACTTCCGTCGCGTGGCTCTCTCCCTGGAAGGCGCGACAGCAGGCACCCACGCGGGGGCGGACGACTTTCGGGTTGGTGGCCGCATCTTTGCCACTCTCGCGCATGTCGCCGAAGGCTACGGCAATCTCATGCTCTCGCCCGAGCAGCAGACCGCCTTTGTAGCGGAAGCGCCGGAGATCTTTGTTCCCATCGCAGGCGGCTGGGGACGGAGTGGCTCCACGCACATCCGGCTAGCGGTCGCAGATGAGGCTGTGCTCGAAGGTGCACTGCGCACAGCATGGAAGCTGCGATGCGAAAAGAACGTCAGATCTCCCCGAAAGAAGATCTGACGTTGCGAGGCCACCATTTGGAATTCATGGTTGGCGAGTAAAAGGGAAAAGTCCCGCAGCCCAAACTTTTCAGGCTGCGGAACCGTCGCGGCTACATCGTGTCGATCATCGCTCCTGAGCTGCCCCAGATGACCGTGCTGCCCCAGATCACCGTGCTGCCCCAGATGACCGTGCTACCCCAGATGACTGTGCTTCCCCAGATCACCGTAGAGCCCTGCACCGATCCCGTACTTGGCTGGATGCCGAGCGAAGGGAGCACACCAGCTACCTGCTGCGGGTTGATGCCCCAGATCACAGGCAAGCCGAGGGCGTCCTTGCCGGCGAATACCGACGAGCCGTAGGCGCTGGGTGTTCCGTTCACGAGAACGACGTACCCGGAGCTGTCCAGGCCAACATTGGCCGACTGTGCGCTGCCCACCGTGGCCGGAGCCAGCACCGTGCTGTTCAGCGCAGCATTGACGTTCAAGTAGCCCGCACCCACAGTGAAGAGGTCCGCCTGACCATAGAAGACCTGGCCTGTCGTCGCATCCGTGGTCGAACTATTTTTTGTCAGTGCCTTATCGGCGCTGCTCATCAGGCGCAGCTTGATCTGGTCTGGAGTCAGGTTCGGGTTCTGCTGCAGCATGAGCGCAACTGCTCCCGTGACCATCGGAGCCGCTGTGCTCGTTCCGCTCAGGGCAATGTATTCAGAAGAGAGATCGCTGCCGCCGTTCGTCTGGTACAGGGAGGTCGGCACAATATAGTCCGATTCCTGTTGCGCCAGGGTCTGGCCTTTGGCATACAGAGACACAATCTGGTTGCCCGGGGCCACAAGATCAGGCTTGGCGACCCAGTCGCCAAGGCTGGGACCCTTGGACGAATAGGAGGCCGGAATGGAGTAGCTGTCCGATGTAGTGCCCTGGGTGTTCATCGCGCCCACCGTGATCACGTATGGATCGTTGCCCGGAGCAGTGATGGTCAGGTAGCCGTACGTCCCAAGGTTGTTGTCACGGCCGTAGTTGCCGGCGGCAGTGACGACAACAATACCTGCCTTCCAGGCTTGCTCGACGGCCTGGCACAGCGGATCAAGCTGATAGCTCTCGAAAACGCTGCGCCCAAGCGACAGGTTGATCACCCGGATGTTGTACTTGGACTTCAAGGCAATTGCCTGCTGAATGGCCGCAATGACCTCGGCGTCCGTTCCCGCGCCGTTCTGGTCCAGAACACGAAGATTGACCAGGTTGACGTTGGTGGCGACCCCCTTGAACGTGTACGAAAATTGCGATCCTGTGGACCCCGCGCCGTTGCCGGCGATGATGCCTGCAATGCCGGTTCCATGACCGTACGTATCCGTTGCGCTACCCGAACCGGTGAAGTCTTGGCTGTAAACGATCCTGTTGCCGCTCAGGTCAGTCACCGGAGCGATGCCGCTGTCGATCACCGCGACGCCAATGCCCGTTCCATCAAAGGCCAGGTTCGTCGGAAGGCTGATGGTCTCCTGATGATGATCGTTCTTAGGTTTGCCCGGCGGAGGCGGGGCAGAGGTTGTGAACAGGGTACGGTCAGGCGAGACATAGGCCACATCGGGGTCAGCCGCAAGCTCGGCCAGCACAGAGGCGGGTACGTGGTACGACCCGGCCTTCAAAAGCCCTAGTTCGTTCCGCATGAAACCGCCGTGGTGCAGAACGCGCCTGTGGTGTGCAGCGGTGGGTGCCGTCTTGAACTGAACGATGACGTCGACCTGCTCCGAATCCTGCCGGGGCCTGAAATCCCGGGCAAGCTTCGATTGCGCCAGTCCGGTGATGGAGGACAGCAGAAGGGTACAGGGAATAAGTCGTGACTTACCCCAAGTAGCGCTGCGTCGTAGTGTTTCTAACTTCATAACTAAAACCTTTCCGATTTAAGCCGAACCAAAAACCTGTCCGGCTGAAAACTCTGCACAATTGCATAACAGCAATTCGGAGGTGAAATCGTCGCCTGGGAGTTCTTCTGAACTTGCGGAGGGGCCGCTCCCATACGGTGTAACGCCTTCGATGAACCTCAGCCTACCCACTTGCAACAACAACGAAATGACCCGAACGGGCCATTCAGGTCTCGAAACGTGGGAGTCACGTGACGAGTGCGTGCATCAAGTGATTACGCCAGTTCTGAAAGGGTTACCAACCCGCAGCGCACTAGTAATCGCTCATTGCGCGACGGTAATGCATGCCCATTCTAGGGATATTTGGATCAAAACCGCCCAACCCCGCAAGAGCCAACCGGCAAGTCAGCCCGCGAGCGCTCTCGTTCCGGCCAGCAGCTTGCCCAGGGGCGGCGGCTGCTCCAGGGGAAGCCTCAATTGACTGCGGTAAGTTGTAACTATCGATCTAACAAGTGTAAGTTCCGGATCCCGCAGGTATGTTAGGGCATTGCATCCAAAGGTCATCAAAATCCTGGCACGCCGCAATCAGCCCGCCTTCCCACTATTCGCCTTTGTGCGAAGTGCGCCTCGGCTCGAAGATGACGAACGAACCCGTGTTGCTGATATAGAGCTTGTTGAAGCAGCTGGTCGGGAGCAAGCCGTCAACGGTCAGATGGCGCAGCCCTTGATCGCCGACCCAGGCCTCCGCACTGAACTTCTCGGAGCCCACCGACAGCGTCGTGCGCTGCGAAACCGCGGCTGACATCCTGCCATCATCGTTGGCGATCCACTTGCTCGCCGGCCCAAAGCTATTCGACCCACGGGAGCGCGGCTGGAGCACCACCATGTCTGCGCCACTGTCGAGAATCAGTTGAAGCGGTTCCACGTTCGTCTCGGTGCGCACCGGCACGGACCGCAACCGGGCCTCGGAGCCACCCGTCCTGGTCTGCACCGAGTCTGTGTTCACGCGATCGCCCCTGAGTTGCTGCAGCACGCCCCCGTCCGCGTCGAACTCGATGCGATGGGCATCGTAGTCGATCAGATAGTTGAAGCGCAGCAGCACGTCTTGGCCGAGAACGCCGTGCACGTGCGCCGCAATCCCCTTGTATTCCCGTAGGGATTGAACCAGCACGCGCAGCGGGCCTGAGTCGATCGAGCCAACCGAGAGATTCTGCACCTCAGCCCGGCGCGCTTCACTCGTGTCGGTCCAGGTCGCCAACCGAACACCCTGGGCTGAAGGGAGGTGCAGCGCAGCAGAAAGCTCCTGATCCACACACGACGAAGTCGCCCCTGTGTCCAGCACGAACGAGTAAGGGCCAAGCCCATTCACACGCACGTCCACAACAATCAGCGAGCGATGCGGTGATCTGAAGTGCACGGTCCCGCTGGATCTCTCGGCATAGCCCTGCGAGGAAAGCAAGCACCCCAGGACGAAGGCCAGCACGATCCTCAAGCTGAAAGCATGAGGGCCGGCCTTGGCGCGGACTTGCGTGGATGCAGCCCCGCTTCCGCCTCCCGTCCCGCACGCCAAACCTAGGATCAATAGCTCCAGTGAACGTTGCAGCATCGCGACTCCTGTCGGCCGGGACAGAAGGGTGAGCCAGCAGGGCAGATTCTGACCATCAAGCAAACCGCAGGTCGTTGTGTTGCTCACGCTTATCCCGGCTATGACCAAGCTAGGTCTGGAACCGCGCCCGGGAAAGCATGAGCAAGGACCATTTAAGGACACAATCGGCCAAGGCTCTAGCCCGCCTTGAGCATCCTTACACGCATCGTGTGCGGCCGCGTCCGCGGGCAGGATCACCGGTGGGCAACGCCGTGAACGACTGTCGCAGTGACCGTGTCTCGCAGCGATCAAGCTCAGGACGCGGGCAGCATTGACGCTCTCGTCTCGCTCGGGCTGGTACGGTACAGGCGCTGCCAGGCACGTCGCAGCTGCCGCGTGGAGGAGAACCCGGCCCGCTCTGCAATGTTCTCCATATCAAGTTCACTCTGCAGCAGCAGTTCACGCGCGAGCGCAACCCGCAGGCGATTGCGGTAGTCGGGAATAGGCATACCCACGTGCTCGTGAAACAGCCGCGAAAGATGCCGCCCGCTGGCACCGGCAACACGCGCCAGCTGCGATCTGGTCCACGGCTGCGTTGGGTCGGCAGCAATGGCATCCTGAACACGATGCACAGCGGGATGAAGATGATTCCGTCCTTCCAGCCACGGAGAGACCTGGGGGTCAGACCCTGCACGCCGAAGGTAGATCACCAGGTACCGCGCTACGCCCACCGCGCAGGCATGCCCAATGTAGCTGCTGATGAAGTACAGCATCAGGTCGATGCCGGCCGTAACGCCCGCTGAAGTGTAGATATTCCCGTCCTGCACATACAGACGGTCAGTGATGACCAGGGCTTGTGGCGCGACACGACTAAGCTCGGCGCAATCAAGATGGTGGGTCGTGCACCGCAGCCCGTCCAGCAAACCAGCCCTCCCCAGCAAAAGAGCGCCAGAGCAGATCGCGATCACGGTATGTGTCGGGCGAACCACTCTACGGAGCCACTCAGCAAGGATCGCCTCCTGTTCCGCCTCGTCCTTTTCATCCACCGGTCCTCCCCACTCCGAGGCACATTCGACTGTGCCGATGACCATCAGCACAGCCTTCTCTGGAAGGCGGGACGGCAGCGCCCGAATACCTCTTAAATCGATGCCGATCGAGGTAGAGACCGAGGAGCTTGCAGCCACGTACTGGACGTCGAAGCGAATTGCACTCTGCTCGAAGTTCGCCCGCCGCAGCACTTCAAGAGGGCCCGCCAGGTCGAGAAACATCGTGCGTGGTGGAAGGACGACCACGACGGGTACGCTCACCTCCGGCGCTCCAACCTCTCCCTCAGCTTCCGCGCGAACTGCCACATCCCCACGGGCAGCCGCCCGCTCTGGCCGAGAGCCCATACAGCAACCTCCAGCCATACTGTACTGCTGGCAGCGGAAAGACGACAGGCCTTCCCGGGCCGTCCACCGGACGAAAAGGGCCACGCTCCACGGGACTGCAAAGCTGAGCGCCCCATCTCCTCCCAGCTTTCAAAGCAACTCAATCCGCAGCGGGGACTCCAGCGCCTGCTGAGCAGTGAACCGCAGGCAGGCAAGCCGACGTGTGATACTGAAAACGCCCCACGAGCCGTGCGTGGCTGCCACTATCACCTGGCTCGCAAGAAAGGGCCTATAGCTCAATTGGTTAGAGCAGCGGACTCATAATCCGTTGGTTCCAGGTTCAAGTCCTGGTGGGCCCACCAACTCCCTACAGTTTCCCTGGTCCGGCGCCACGCTCTTCCTTCGCAATCGCCACCAGGCGAGCGAGCCCGGGATGCGTTGGCAACTCTTCCAGCGTGACCGGAACCCGACGGCTCCAGCTTGGGTACTGATCCGGCATGCTGGCCGGCAGATTTACCTGCTCCGGTACTCCGGCAACGTCCTCGATTTGCGCCATCATCAGCACCGCCTGTGTGCGAGCCAGAAAGCGATGGGCAGCGTCGACGAACTCCTCCGTTAGCGGCCAACTGTTGCCTTCCAGCAGGCCTTCTTCCCGGAACAACTCCAGCATGGCCTCCCGATCGGTGTTCCGCTCTTCACGACCCTTCTTCACCTCTTCCGGCTTCACCAGGCCCAACTGCTCGCGCAGGTCCAGGTCAACATCCTCCCACCAGCCGCGCAGGGTGGGCAGATCATGGCTGCTGGCCGTGCTCAGCGCCAGGTGGGGGTAAGCTTCCCCCTTGACCCACCCGGTTTTCGCCTTCTCCAGCAGCAACACGCGATAGCTCAGGACCTGTGCCTCGGTCATGCGCTCCCGGAAACCCGGGGCTACGGTCCCCAGATCCTCGCCAACCACCAGGCACTTGTTCCGATGGCTTTCCAGGGCGATCACGCCCACCATGTCGTCGGTCGGGTAATGCACATATCCCCCGTCAGGTGGCGAGCCGCCCCGTGGAATCCAGTACAGCCGCTGCAATGCCATCGCATGGTCAATCCGCAGCCCGCCCGCATGGCGCATGTTGGTTCGCAGCAGCGCGATGAAGCCGCGATACCCATCCTCCTTCATCTTCTGCGGATGGAAGGGTGGCAGGGCCCAGTTCTGCCCCGCAGTGTTCAGGGTGTCAGGCGGCGCGCCGACCTCTGCCGTCGCCACCATCACGTCCGGATTGCTCCAGGTCTCGGCTCCCGCAGGGCTGGCCCCCACGGCAAGATCGCGATAGACCCCCACGGCCATGCCCTCGCACGCCTGCTTTACTGCGTGCAGCTGTTCATCCGCCACCCACTGCAGCCAAAGGTGGTATCGCACCAGCTCCGCATGATTCTGCCGAAAGCGCGCCACCCCCGGGGCATCGGCATGTTGCAGATCTTCAGGCCACTCACCGCAATCCTGGTTTTTGGGGTCCTGGTCGGTCATGTACTGGCGGATCGCGGCATACAGGCAGCTACTCGTGAGTAATTCATCACACCCGCGCTGGAAGGCCTCGAAGGCCCCCTTCCGCTCCGCGGTCCCAGCGCTCTCAAACTCGAGGAAGACAGCCTGGAGCACCGGCAACTTCAGCGCCGCAACGTCCTCATAGGCGACCATCTTCGCCTTTCGCGCCCGCGCTAACCTTTCCTGAAACTCCGGGGCCTTCACCAGCTTCTGCGCAGCGTCCGCCTGAGCAAACTCCGGGATCGCTTCCACGTCGATGTTCAGTACGTTCAAGAGGTATCGGCTCAGGGGCGAGTAAGGGCTGGCCTGCTCCGGCTGATCGGGAAACATGCCATGCAGCGGATTGACACCCACGGCATCCCCACCCTGCTCCCGCACAATCTCCACCAGCCGCCGCAAATCGGAGAAGTCCCCAATGCCCCAATTGCGCTCCGACCGCAACAGATAAAGTTGAGCTGACACGCCCCAGAAACGCCGACGTTTGCCCTGTGAAGACTGGTCGGCCTCGGCGTCCTCACCGGGCAACCAGCATCGGCCCGGCGTCACGATCAACGACGTCTCCGCTCCCTCAACCGAGTCCAGACGCAGCCTGTGATATCCCCAGGGCAAACCTCCCGGCAGCCCCAGCAAACGCCGTTCCAGGGGCTTGCCTCCGAGCTCAAACGTCGCAACCTTCTCTAACGATGCGAACGCCGCCTCACCCCGGCGCTCGTCCCCACCCTCGAGCGTCAGTGTCCACTGCAGGGTTGGGTGACCCGCAGGAAAGTTCACAGGCGCGGCCGAGGGTTTGCCTTCGTACAGCACGACACACGGCGGGAGGGCTTGCTCCCACTCCTGCCGATCCAACTCCTCCAGCGTAGCCGCCGCCTGCGCGTCGTCCTCCGCGGCCAGATGCATGGCTTTTAGCAATGCCTGTTTCTTGTCCAAAGGCGTCTGGTGTCTTTTCCCCAGAGCGTCCTCAAACTCAGCTTGAATCCCTACTCGTTCCGCAAGCACATCCAACGCAGATCCCATGGCACCATAACCCTTCCGGGCGATGCCTCACTTGGATGCAATCGGGACGGGCATGGCGTCGTACCCTCAGCCGCACGCGAGCAGACTCCATCAGGGGGCCATCAACACCGTAAAGACGCCGTGCCCCACTGCAGCGCTTCCTTCACGGCGCGCAAGCGGTGCTCTAGCTCCTCCGCAAACCCTCTCTCCCTTTCACCCATCTGGCGGTAGTAGGAGATCAGCATCTCGATCCGGATCTTGCGTTCCCTGAGCTTAACGACGTTCTGCTCTGCAACCATGACCAAAGGAAATCATCTCTGCCCATCTCACGGAATTGCACGAAAGCAGTACCACCCTCGCTGGCCTGAACCAGCTTGCGCCATGTGTGCCGCTAGGTCGGTCGTTCAGTGCCCAGAAGGGACAGCGCCCCGGCTTCGGAGGAGGCCTGCCTACAACCTTTGTGGAATGCCCGTCCGTTCCTGCTTGCGCAATGACCGATTAGGCTCCCGGCTTTCCACATCCCTCCCGCCTTCCAGGGAATAGGTCCGGGTTTTCCGCCTTGTGGTCCCAACCCGTCCCCAGTAGCCTTGGGTCTGCGACTTTGGTTGCAGAACAAGCAACTCCTTCACCGGAGCAAAACACCCAACACCTGACAAAAGCCCGGAAATCCCGCCGTTTCCCCGGGCAACCCGACGAATCCCGAAAGTCAACACTACATATGGTGGGTTTTCCACTTGACCTGCCCTACATGTGGCGCTACCTTCAAGTTCTCCCCGAATCTAACAAAGACGAGGGAGCCGGAACCGCACCATACCCGCACTGCTCAAGATGCCTTCCGGCACATAACAAGCTAAGCTCCCCGCGCCTTCCGCGCAGACATTCGCACCCACCACCGCGTCGCTCCCGGTGATCGCACCCAAACCCTGAAAGGTCCCTCCGCCATGGCCGAAACGCTCACCAACGCCACCCCCGCTGCCTTCTCCACCTCCCCCGCACCGAAACAGCAGCAGGGAAACACGTCCAGCGAGCCTGGTCGCCGGGGTAGCACGCCGGGTTTGCGCTTCAGCCGCCACTTCACGAAGCCCGGTGTCTCACCCTTCGACGAGCTCACCTGGGAAAAGCGCGACGCCGTCATCCAGGACTGGAAGGGCAAGCTCATCTTCGAGCAGAAGGACGTTGACGTCCCCAGCTCCTGGTCGATGACCGCGACCAACATCGTCGCCTCCAAGTACCTCCACGGCCGCGTAGGCACCCCCGAGCGCGAGAGCGGCGTCCGCGCCCTGATCACTCGCGTCGCCGAATCCATCCGCGACTGGGGCCTCCGCGACGGCTACTTCGCCACGCCCGAAGACGCCGAGGTCTTCTACGCCGAGCTCTGCCACCTGCTCCTCAACCAGAAGGTCGCCTTCAACTCCCCCGTCTGGTTCAACGTAGGCTGCGACCGCCTCGAGCCCAACTCCGACGCCCACAACTGGCACTGGGATTCGGCCAAAGGCGAGACCGTCTTCTCCAAAACCGGCTACACCCGCCCGCAGTGCTCGGCCTGCTTCATTAACTCCGTCAACGACTCCCTCGACAGCATCCTCACCCTCGCCAAGACCGAAGGCATGCTCTTCAAGTGGGGCTCCGGCGCCGGCTCCAACCTCAGCTCCATCCGCGGCTCCATGGAACTGCTCTCCGGCGGCGGCACCGCCTCCGGCCCGCTCAGCTTCATGCGCGGCTTCGACGCCTTCGCCGGCGTCATCAAGTCCGGCGGCAAGACCCGCCGCGCCGCCAAGATGGTCGTCCTCAACGTCGGCCACCCCGACATCGAAGACTTCATCCAGTGCAAGGTGAAGGAAGAAAAGAAGGCCTGGACCCTCATGGCCGCCGGCTACGACGGCTCCGGCCCCGATAGCGAAGCCTTCACCAGCATCTTCTTCCAGAACGCCAACAACTCCGTCCGCGTCAACGACGAGTTCATGCACGCCGTCGAGAACGACCTCGACTTCACCACCCGCGCCGTCAAGGATGGGGCCCCCATCAAGACCTACCGCGCCCGCGACCTCATGCACCAGATTGCCGAAGCCACCTGGCAGTGCGGCGACCCCGGCATGCAATACGACACCACCATCAACCGGTGGCACACCTCCAAAAACTCCGCCCGCATTAACGCCTCCAACCCCTGCTCGGAGTACATGTTCCTCGACGACTCCGCCTGCAACCTGGCGTCCTTCAATCTGCTCAAGTTCCTCACCCCCGGCGGCCAGTTCGACATCCCCGCCTACCGCCACGCGCATCGGCATCCTCACCACTGCGATGGAGATCATCGTCGACGCCGCCGGCTACCCGACTGAGCAAATCAGCCGCAACTCCCACGACTACCGCCCGCTGGGCCTCGGCTACGCCAACCTCGGCGCGCTCCTCATGGACTTCGGCCTGCCCTACGACTCCGACGCCGGCCGCGCCTTCGCCGCCACGCTCACCGCCATCCTCTGTGGCGACGCCTACGCCCAATCCGCGCGCATCGCCGCCGACTGCCCCCCACTCGGCGCAGCCACCCCGCTCACCCAGTCCGCCGACATCCAGGGCGGCGCCTGCCCCGGCTTCTACGTCAACCGCGAGCCCTTCCTCGACGTCATCCGCATGCATCGCGCCGAGGTCAACAACATCGGCAAGTCCCTCAAGGCCAACATCCCCAGCGGCAAGGACTCCGCCGCGGTCTCAAGCGCGGCCAGCGCGGCCAAAGACGCCGCCGGCTTCACCGTCCCCAACTTCACCGACCTCAAAGCCGCCGCGCAAAAGGCCTGGGACGACGCCCTCACCCTCGGCGAACAGCACGGCTTCCGCAACTCCCAAACCACCGTCCTCGCCCCCACCGGCACCATCGGCTTCATGATGGACTGCGACACCACCGGCATCGAGCCCGACCTCGCCCTCGTCAAGTACAAGAAGCTCGTCGGCGGCGGCATGATCAAGATCGTCAACAACACCGTCCCCGGCGCCCTCTTCAAGCTCGGCTACACCGACGCCGAAGTCCAGGGCATCGTCAACTACATCGACGCCACCGGCACCATCGAAGGCGCGCCCCAGCTAAAGCCCGAGCACCTCGCAGTCTTCGATTGCTCCTTCAAGCCCGCCAAGGGCAGCCGCACCATCTCCTGGCTCGGCCACGTCAAGATGATGGCCGCCACCCAGCCCTTCCTCTCCGGCGCCATCTCCAAAACCGTCAACCTCCCCAACGACTGCACCGTCCAGGAGATCGCCGACGCCTACACCGAAGCCTGGCGCCTCGGCCTCAAAGCCGTAGCCATCTACCGCGACGGCAGCAAGGGCACCCAGCCCCTAAACGTCTCCGCCGACAAGGACAAGAAGGACGAAAAGGCGGGTGCCCCATCTTCGCCGACGCAGTCGGCTAAGGTGGGTTCGGATCTCAACACCGCCCCCGTAGCCGCCGGCCAGACCGAAATCGCCGAAGCCATCGCCGCCGAAAAGGCCCTCACCTCCCAGGCCCTCACCGAGGCCCGCAGCCAAACCGAAGCCGCCCAGCACCACATCCAGATCCTGACCGAAGCCCGCGACCGCATCCAGACCCGCCTCGCGGCCGTCGAGTCCCAACTCAACACCCTCCTTACCAACTCCACTGCGGACCTCGACCACAGCAACCAGCAGGGCCCGCCCCGCGCCATCCGCCACCGCCTCCCCGCCGAGCGCGCCAGCATCACCCACAAATTCGGCATCGCCGGCCATGAAGGCTACGTCACCGTAGGCCTCTACCCCAACGGCTGCCCCGGCGAAATCTTCATCCGCATGGCCAAGGAAGGCTCCACCATCTCCGGCCTCATGGACTCGTTCGCCACGGCCATCTCGCTCGCCCTCCAGCACGGCGTCCCCCTCAAGGTCCTCGCCGAAAAGTTCGCCCACACCCGCTTCGAGCCCTCCGGCTGGACCGGCAACGAAGAGATCGGCTACGCCAAATCCATCATGGATTACCTCTTCCGCTGGATGCAGCTCCGCTTCCTCTCCGGCCACCAGCTAAGCCTCTTCCAGGGCCTAAACCCCACAGCCTCCGGCACCCTCAGCGCCGCCACGCAGTCTGCCAACTCCGGTGCACCCTCCCTTAGCTTGTCATTCCCGGAACAAAGCGGGGTCCCCAACGGGCGTATGCCCGATGGGGTGCAACGGGAATCTGCGTCTGCCCCCGCCCAAAGCAGCCTCAGCCACACAATCCCCCTCGCCGGCACCATCAACGCCCCCGACAACACCGTCCAAAGCGCCGCCTTCACCCCCACCCTCACCGATACCCTCGAGCAGGACTTCGGCAGTGGTAGCCCCAACATCCCCGAATACGCCGACCGCACCCCACCCCAGTCCGGCATAGCCCCCGACCTCAGCGCCCGCAGCGGCCTCGACCCTCTTGGCTTGTCATCCCCGGAACGGGGATCTGCGTCTCGCGTCCTCGCCACAGAAGACCGAGGCATCTACCACGCCGCCACCGCCATGAAGTCCCTCTACGACATGGGCGACGCCCCCAGCTGCAGCACCTGCGGCTCCATCATGACCCGCAACGGCAGCTGCTACCGCTGCATGGAATGCGGCAGCACCAGCGGCTGCAGCTAGGCGGAGGGCCACAGGCGCTCCGCGCAACAACAGCAAGCCCCGCCGTAAAGGCGGGGCTTGCTTCTTCCTTAAAATGTGACTAGCGACTAGTAGTTGTGGAGAGTGGAAGCGATTTGCGCGTATTGCCGCCGTGCAATGATTTAGTGCGACGGTTAGGAGCAGCAGGCGCGCTTGGCGAACGATATGATGAGGGCCATTTCGCCGCTTCACTACGGACGCTCTTTGTGACTCTTTCAAGCCACCCGCTTTCGACGACCTCTTCCGTTGCTTCCTCGCTCATTGGTGATTCCTTCGGCTCGCAATTTGTCGGTGAAGGACAGGAGCAGCGCTGTTTCAGCGACGCTCTGTGCTTTTGAAGAGTATGAAGGAGGAACATGTGGACGCGCTACTGCTGCTGTCCATTTTGTTATGGTTCCGTCTTTTGCTTTACGACTTGTCTTGTTCGTCGCGCGGAAATATCGAATGTAGACGCTCGGCGCTACGCCCGTGAATGGCACGAACTGTACGCGTTCCGTAGTTTCGACTTCAGCATCGATTTCGATAGAGTCCCTAAACAACTCTGCAACAAGGCTTTTGGGATAAGGTTCCACGTACACCACACGTTTCACGCCAGCGGCGACAATGTGTCGTGCACATTCGTGACAAGGGAATGTTGTCACGTAGAGAATGGCTCCGTCAGTGGATCCCCTTGCTGCCAGCAAAGCCGACATCTCGGCGTGCACAGCCCTTATAAAATCGATTGTGTCGAACAACTGCGATTCACGAAGAGCGATAAACGATTTCGAACCCGCTTTTAGAATCTTCGACACGCTTCCAGCTTCCGGCCGCAGGAGCTTGAGTTCCTCGAGTTTGACGAGTACATCGGTCAACAGATTCATTCTCATCTGATCACTTGTGTCCACGACGTCGTAGACAAAGTCTCGACCGTCGCCGAAATCGCCTTCCCAGTACTGACCTCCGCCCGATCGCGGAACTTCATTCATACCCGTTGAGATAATCAGACCGGCACTGTTAGTTAATGCCGCGCCTACCTGGCGGGCTGGGGAAGCCGATCGCAGTCCTGAAATTGTGGCGAACATCATGCCTTGTTCGTCTCTCGATGGTGTGTGCCACATGTTCCCAAAGACGAGCTCTACAAAGCGATTTACAGACCGCTTCAAATCAGAGATAGAGGAACTACGAACGAAAAAGTCAGCGAGCGGATACGTTTTCCTGACGTCCTGCCCGAACGGGTCTTGTTCGCTTTCGTCGCGTAGTATCAGTCTCTCCGCTGCACCTCTGGATGAATTGGATCGATTTTGATGTTGTCGCATTGCAAGTTGCTTGGATAAGCGATCTACTCGCTCTTTCCTAGGAGCATATGCTGAGATTGCGAAGAAGGTCGAGCCGTAGATGAGTCGCAATGTCTCAATTTCTTCAGGCCTCTTGAGTGAACTGAGTATGTAAGCTCTCTTTTCTCGTGGTCCGTTTACCTTCTTCTCGCTTGTTTCTCGCAAGTCTCTTATACGTGCTATAGCCAGCTTTGCCATAGCGTCATTCTGCTTCAGCTTTTTCCTGAGTCGATTGCCGGCCGTCATGGCTTTGTCGTAGTAATCCGGAGCAGATCTATCAGGAATGGCTCCCCATGGCTTGCTTAGATCCCTCATAAGATCGCTCAGTTTAATGCGGAGTATCTTGTACCCAACTGATTTTAACGATTCCTCTAAGTTCTCCTGTACTATTTCTAGATTCGTTCCGATCGAACCGATCAAGCCGAAAACTAACTCGGGAAAGTCCATGCGCCACTCCACGATTACCAAACGATCAATTTTGGGACTGGTTGATGATAACTCACTTCGTTAGGAAAAAGGGTTATACACAATGCCTCCCTACCATCGGCTGGACCGCGGAGCACTCCCATGTCCTTATTCGCTCGAACTTGCCGATTCCGTGGGTGCCCATCTATTTGCAGCTTCATCGCGGATGGGCGGGTTTCTGATACCGACCGCGTGCCGTGGACCACCCAAGGGTGCCCCACTTTTCGCAGCATCACCGGGATAAGTGGTCTCAAAGCGCCGCAGGCCAACTTGCCTTCCCATCCCCGCCACAAATCTCCAGCCCTCGGGCACCCCACATCTCGCCTCTGAGATGCCGGCCATCGCGCCCATCCGCCCCGCCCATCTCCACCCAACCCCAACCCAAAAGGGGAAGCCCAAAACAGGAAGGGCACGGCTTCAGCCGTGCCGTAACCCCTCCGTAGCATGTCGCGGCTTTAGCCGCTGAGGTACGCTTGGCCCAGCCATGGCGATCCCCAAACGCCAACCCATCCCGGGCACCTACTTCATCACCAGCATCACCCACAACCGCCGCCGCCTCTTCCAGGTCGAGCAAACCGCCCAACTCTTCCTCGAAACCCTCCAACACTACCGCCGCGAAGGCCACTACAAACTCACGCCTTCGTAGTCATGCCCGACCACATCCACCTCCTCCTCACCCCAAGACATCACCCTCGAACGAGCCATGATGCTTATCAAAGGCGGCTTCTCCCACCGCCTCCACGCCACCTTCCCCGTCTGGCAACGAAGCTTCACCGACCACCGCATCCGCAACCGCGAAGACTTCCTCACCCACCGCCTACATCCACCCAACCCCGTCCAGCCCGCCTCTGCCAGCTCCGAAGACTACCCCTACTCCTCCGCCCACCGCACCTCGCGCCTAAGGCGCCTCACCCACAAACAGAGCGGCACAGCTAAAGCCGTGCCCTTCCGTCCGTAAACTCTCCCTGACATCAATCAAATTCCACGCTCGTAAGAACCCACCCAATCACATCATCCGCATCCCGCCACACTCACCCACAATCGTGAACACATCCAGCATGTGCGTGAGGCCGAGCACATAGCGCACCTGCTTGCTCAGGTGCATCAGCTCCAGGCTGCATCCAGCGCCCCGGGCACTGACGTACAGCCGTGCCAGCGTGCCAAGCCCCATGCTGTCTGTATGCTTCAGCTCGGCCAGGTCAAGCACCACACGCTTCGTGGTCGCCAGCAGCGGACGAACCGTGTTGTACAGCGTGCTCGCAGACTCGGACACAAGCCTGCCATGGCACCGCACCACGACCGCATCGCCCGCACACGGTTCAATCTCAGTCCAAAACATCGGTGTTGCAACTGCCTCAGCCATCGTGTGACCTCCCGAACGGAAACGATCCATCTACGCAAAGGCCCGAGCAAGCTCCACTGATCACAGCCAGCCTGGCAGAGATCCACGGGACCGCCCACTGCGTGGGAACTCAAATCTTCACCCCCGGTCACCGCGCGAAAGCGCAACCGATCCCGCCAACTCCCCAGCACTCAGCCCCGCTTCTGCGGACACTCCGCGTCATGCCACGCGAGCGCCTCATCCTCCGACCCGAACCGTCGCCCCCGCGCCGAATCCCACTCGTACACATCCTCTTCCCCCGCCGGGATCAGCAAAATGTGCCCGCAAGACTCGTCTTGCGAAATCCAAAGCGTCCCATCCGGTTCACGTCCATCCAGCGCCATAGCCGCCCTCCGCGCGCCAAGCCTACCCGCAAAGCCGAGCTCAAACAACCGAAACAAACCGCTGCCGACAATTGGCCCCAAATCACTAAACTGAAATAGGCAAGGGAGCAGACCCAGCACCTATCACCCAAAACGGACAGGTCGGACCCAAAAGCTGAGAAGTCCAAGGCTAAAGTCTCTGCTTCGAAGACTTTGACTCAAAAGTAGGGGAGGGGGGCAGGGTACCGGCCCACGCCTCATCCAACTGCACATGCCCCCGACCACACCCGAAGACCTGCGCCAACTCCCAGCCGAGCAGACCAGCGTGCTCTCACCCCTGCTCCTCGCCCTCTGGCACGACGCCCAGGGCAACTGGACAGCCAGCCACGAAGCCGCCCAGGACGTAGACACGCCCGACGGCGCCTGGGTCCACGCCTACCTCCACCGGAAGGAGGGCGACCCCGGCAACGCCGCCTACTGGTACCGCCGAGCCGGCAAGCCCCCCGCCACCGGCCCCCTCGACACCGAGTGGCACGCCATCGCCTCCGTCCTGCTCGCACAAAGCGACACAGAATCCTAGCCGGCACTTCCAGTAGAACGAAGCAGCACTCTGACCCGCGACATCCGCAGAGAAGCCATCGCGCCTACCGTGCCAGGAAGGCCTGCTTCTCCGCGCAGTGAGCATCGTGCCACTGGTTCGCCTCCTCCTCAGAGCTGAACCGCCGTCCCCGCGCAGAATCCCACTCATACACATCCTCTTCGCCCGCCGGAATCAGCAGGATGTGTCCACAGCACTCGTCCTGCGATACCCAAAGCGTCCCGTCAGCTTCCCGTCCATCCAGCGCCATGTCTTTCCTCCGCGCGCCAGCTTACCGCACCCCTGGGACCCCTCAGCAGCGCCGCCCGCAGAGGCCCGCAGGAAGTTGAACCCCGTTGCGATCCAGTAGTAGACAAAGTGGCGACCAGCTTCCACGGGCAACACGTCCGGGCTCCAATCCAGAGTTCCTCGGCATCTCACCCACGAAGTGCCCTTTCGCCAGCGAGAACCTCGATCGCGCATGGGCCTGCTCGCCGCCGCGGCGCTCTTGCTCTACTACCTGCTGGACTGGCCGCAAACTCGCCGTCGTCGTCCCGAACTCCTCGCCGTGCGCTGGTACCAATACCTCCTCCACAATCACCGGTCAACCGTGCTGAAAGCCTTGCTCTTGCTGAAGGGAAATCCCCGCATCATCGTAATCAAAACGTCCCCTGGTATCTGCCCGACGAAGCCCGGCTCACGCTTTCCGGTGAGCAGCTCAAAAGCGAACGAAACGCAAGCATTTTCCTGCGGTCACTCCCGAACGGCATCCGCTTTGATCCGCTGCACGGCGTAGTAAATGCCACGGCCGCACAGGAGCCTTGCAGCATCCATCGCCCAAAGAGGATCTGTCTGCAATGCCCCAACGCGAAAACCTTGCCGCCGGCCTAATCGCCGGTACCCTGAGCGGCCTTGCCGGCTCCTGGCTGATGCTGCGCTTCATCCAGGGTCCCGGCTTCCAACTGCAACAAGCTACGAAGCACAAAGAAGATCACCAGGAAGACGCTGCAGAGGCAGGACAGCGTAAGCAGGCTGGCCAACCCGAACCAGAGACCGTCACCATGCAAGCCGCGGACGTATTCGCCAGCCATGCTCCCGGCGGCCGCGACCTCAGCCGTCCCGAAAAAGAGCAGGCCGCCACGGTAGTGCACTATACCTTCGGCGTAGCGGCGGGCGTCGCCTACAGCATCGCAGCCGAGTACACCAACCTCCCCACCTTGGCACTCGGTACAGCCTTCGGCACCGTCCTCTGGGCCGCCACCGACCTCTGGTTCGTCCCAGCCGTAGGCTTCGCGAAGAACCCATCCCGGGAACCCGCCGCCGCCCACCTCAGCCATTGGCTCGCCCACCTCGTCTTCGGCGCTGGCGTGGAGACCACCCGCCGCCTTCTACGCCGGTAGCCCTGGGCCGGCTCAACTTGTTGCTGGGTCAGCTCGGGGGCGTCCTCGTAACCCCTCCGGCTACGAGGACGCCCTTCAGCCCCACGCCCTACCCCCGCCTTCGCATTCAAGACCCCATCGCGCTTGATACACCCGCACCGCCCCTCTTCCCCAAAGGCGGTACATGGCTGCCCCGACCCAACGGCTACACTGAGGGCTATGTGCGGAATCGTCGGTTATATCGGTCCAAAGCCCTGTGTCCCTGTCATCATGGAAGGCCTCGCGCGCCTGGAATACCGCGGCTATGACTCAGCCGGCATCGCCGTAGCAGGCGGCACCACCCCCGACGGCCAACCCAACGGCCTTCAGCTCCGCCGCGCCCCAGGCAAGCTCCGCAATCTCGACGCCATCCTAAAAGACAACCCCGTCCACGGCACCTATGGCATAGGCCACACCCGCTGGGCCACCCACGGCCGCCCCACCGAGGAAAACGCCCACCCCCACCGCGACGGCACCGGCACCCTCGTGGTCGTGCACAACGGCATCGTCGAAAACTACCTCACCCTCAAGAACGCCCTGGTCGCCAAGGGCCACAAGTTCCTCTCCGAAACCGACACCGAGATCATCGCCCACCTCATCCAGGACGAGCTCGAGCTCGCCGGCACCCCCGCCTCGGCCGCCGGCCACCGCACCGTCGACCTCGAAGGCAGCAGCGAAGCCGTCATCCGCTCCGACAAGCCCACCCTCCCCCTCGAAGAAGCCGTCCGCCGCGCCGCCCGCCGCATGACCGGCGCCTTCGCCATCGGCGTCCTCTCCGCCCACGAGCCCGACAAGATGGTCGCCGCCCGCATGGGCCCGCCCATCGTCCTCGGCCTCGGCGACGGCGAGTTCTTCCTCGCCTCCGACGTCCCCGGCATTCTCCACCACACCCGCACCATCTACTACCTCCACGACCACGAAGTCGCCACCCTCACCACCGCCGGCATCACCCTCACCGACTTCGAAGGCGCCCCCAAGGAACTCAAGCCCACCCGCATCACCTGGGACCCCATCCAGGCCGAAAAAGCCGGCTACAAGCACTTCATGCTCAAGGAGATCAACGAGCAGCCCCGCGCCGTCCGCGACACCACCCTCGGCCGCGTCTCGCTCGACACCGGGAAGGTCTTCCTCCCCGACATGACCGTCTCCGAGGACGACCTCCGCAACGCCACCGGCATCACCATCGCGGCTTGTGGCACCAGTTGGCACGCCGGCCTCGCCGGCAAGTTCATGATTGAGCGCCTCGCCCGCATCCCCGTCGACGTCGACTACGCCAGCGAGTACCGTTACCGCGACCCCATCCCCAACCCCCGCGACCTCGGCCTCGTCATCACCCAGTCCGGCGAAACCGCCGACACCATCGCCGCCCAGCAGGAGCTCATCTCCCACGGCAGCAAAACCCTCGCCATTTGCAACGTAGTCGGCGCCGCCGTCACCCGCCTCGCGCAGGGCACCATCACCACCAACGCCGGCCCCGAGATCGGCGTCGCCTCCACCAAGGCCTTCACCGCCCAACTCACCGCCCTCTTCACCCTCGCACTCCACCTCGCCCAGGTCCGCGGCACGGTCACCGACGCGCAATCCCTCCACTACGTCACCGAACTCGCCGCCATCCCCGCCAAGCTCGAGCAGGTCCTCCGCACCGTGGACGACCAGTGCGCCACGCTCGCCAAAGAGTTCTACAACGCCCGCGACTTCCTCTTCCTCGGCCGAGGCATCCACTACCCCATCGCCCTCGAAGGCGCCCTCAAGCTCAAAGAAATCAGCTACATCCACGCCGAAGGCTACCCCGCCGGAGAAATGAAACACGGCCCCAACGCCCTCATCGACGAGCACCTCCCCGTAGTCTGCATCGCCACCCAGGACCCCACCGACCCCTCCAGCGTCCTCAAGTACGAAAAGACCCTAAGCAACATCCAGGAAGTCACCGCCCGCTCAGGCCGCGTCATCGCCATAGCCACAGAAGGCGACACCCACATCCACCAACTCGTAGAACACGTAATAGAAATCCCAGCCGCCCCCGAACTCCTCTTACCCCTGCTAGAAGTAGTCCCCCTACAACTCCTCGCCTACCACATAGCCGTCCGCCGAGGCTGCGACGTCGACCAGCCGAGGAATCTGGCGAAGAGCGTCACCGTGGAGTAGCTACGGCACGGGCTTTTCCCCAACCCTCAGCTGGCATGGAGCGCCAAGATCATTTTTGGTGACTTCGGTTGTGAACGGGATGTTCTCCTCTTTAAAGAGTTCTATCAATTTAGCGCAAGCTATAGGCTCGCTCCCCGACCTGTAGGTGCTTTCGGTTATCGCAAGCTGCACCCCGATGACAGGTGGCATGCTGTGCACGGCGCCAAAAACATATTTGGGGCTCAGTGCTAGAGTTTCTACAAACTCTTTTGAGTACCGAGCATTCTCCTGATCTTCTTGAGTGAAGAAAAGGGAGAGGGACCCTTCAGGAAGGCTCTGCGTTAGGCCGCGAAGTTTAGTGCGCTGAGCTAACGTTAGCTCCCGGGGGGCCGCAGCGGAGCGTATCTCGTCGACACCTTGCTTTATCGAATCCAGCTTGCGATTGACTTCGTCGAAACTCAGATTCTCCCGGCGGATTCTCTGCAGGATTTCCAGCTCTTGTTTTGCAATGCGCCCAGCCTCTTCTTTGGACATCGCTGAGTCGCATTTAACCGTCACCGTAATGTTGGTTCCAGTAGCCACGCCGTTGCAATCACCGATCGCTGAACTTGTGGGTTTCTGACCGGACGCAAGTGCATTGCAGAAGATAAAATATGAAAGCAGATATAAGGTAACCTTCACTTTTTCACCTCTACGCAGTTGTTCTGACCCGTTGCTGCGGCATTGTCGTTGCCAGTGACTGTGGTGCTCCCGGTGTTTAGCTCAAAGCTAGCTGGCAAATTCTTGATGCTGCGACCGACGATACCTAAGGCGACGAGTGCAAGTAGAGAGCCAAAGCCGAGCAATTTGATCGCTGCTCTCTCCTTCTTGAAAAAGGAACTGGCTAGGGAGTAAAGAACGAGTAGCGCAAGCGCACCAAGGGTATACTGGCTTTTGCCTGCCGCCGCTATTACGTTAGCCCAAGAGGTCATGCACAATCCTACTCCGTGACTTGTGTTGAAGAACCATTGGGGTCAACCCACGCGGTGACTCGTGCAAATGACACACATGCGCGGATGATGGCCGGTGCCCCATTCACACGCAGCTTCATCGCGGGTGAGTGGGCTATCGCACGAAAGTGCGATCCGCTCCCGCCCAACCTGAGTGCCGGTACAACGGTCAATACGCAGGGTCTTAGTGCCGCGAAGTACCATGACGACATGTCAGCTGGCACAAGCAGCGATCGAAAAGGGCGTACAGACCGCATCCGCTTTACGGTTCTGCTGCCGCTACTCTCGATCATCTCTTGGGTCTGTTTCATCGCGGTCCCTGTTACAGTGGGCGCGCTGCAGTTAGGCGACCCGCATGAGGGCGCGCACCACGCCTTCCTCGATCACACGGCGGAGAAGGTTCCACATGTCGCCCTCTGGTTCAACGGCGTCGATCTTCCCGCAAACTTTGTTGAACTTCCAGTCGATCGCCTACTTCCCGCGTGGCCTGATACTTGGTATCCCGCCGGTTTCACGGTCTTCACTTGGCGAGCGGTTACCTTTCCGTTCTATGCGTTGCCGTTTTGGTGGTTTGTCGGACTCGGATTGGACACACTCTTCGGGAGAAGGCGTCTCGTATGGCCCGTCCTTCTACTAGGTTCGATGTTGTGCATTCTCTGCGCAGCCGGCGCCATAGCCCTCACCCAGGAAGGTGAGCGCCCGTTCGATGCTCCCGGCGTACACCTTCCAATCATCGTTGGAGCGTACCTTTGGGCTTTTTTGTTTGCTGCGTTCCCAACCGCTTGGTTAGTCCGCCGGCGCGGGTAGCGCATAGCCGGGTGGCCCACTCATGACTCATTTCCACAAAGGGCGGCGGCGTGGCCCACTGATGACTCCCAAACACGACGGGTGCCCCATTCACACGCAGCTTCATCGCGGGTGAGTGGGCCTATCGCACGAAAGTGCGATCCGCTCCCGCCCTACTCGTCGCCCGAAGCAGACTCCTCATAGATCGCATGCAACTGCTTCGCAAGCATGGCCCCGAGCAACTGTTTCATCGCCGTTAGGTCTACCTGTCCTGCCCCCCACGCCTCATCCGCAGCCTCCAACGCCTTGTAGTACGGCGTACGGTCCACCTCGATCTGCTCAGGGATGGTCAGCCTGCCGGGAAGCAGCATCTGCAACCGGATGCAAAGGACAAGATAAGACACTGCCCGCGAGGTGCGTCCATTACCATCCGTGAACGGATGGATCCAGTTCAGCCGCCACATTACATACGAGGCAAGGTGAAGCGGACTCTTCTCCGACCACCGCTCGTTCACGTAGTCACAAAGCTCTTCTACTAACTCCGGAACCTGAAACGCTGGCGGCGGCTCATGCTTGCTCTTGCCGATCTCAATCCCAGACGGCCGAAAGTTCCCCGCGTACGCCGAAATCCCGTCAAGAGCCGCCCGGTGGAGGTGCAACAAATGCGAAGGCCGGAGCTTGAACGGCCGCTCCGGCTGCAAAAACGTCTCCACCATGTCCGACACGGCTCGAAACTGCTGAACGACGTTGAATGACTCTTTGCGTGCAAGCTCATCCGGGTCGGTGATGAGCTCCGCGTCTTTCGCCTTACTGTGACGAGTGTCGTCCGCCATCTACTTGGCCGCGAGCTGCGCCTTAATCTCCTCGTCAGCCTCGACGACCATCTCCCAGGTCACCCGATCATTCTCGATCTTGGCATTGCCATACGCAAAGCTGCGCCGCTGCGCCTCACGCTCCGCATCGGAGAACGGGCGATTTCGCGCGGCATCCACCAAGGCTTGCAGCTCTCTCGTCACGGCCACTCCTGTCAATGCACGTCCGTGCAGGTCCATGCAAAACATTAGCACCGCATCCAGTGAAAATCCTACAGTACTGTAGTGCAGGCCGGATGCCGATTCAAACGCAGCCTCATCGCAGGTGAATGGCCTATCGCACGAAAGTGCGATCCGCTCCCGCCCAAGCCGAACGCTACGATGCCGCGCCCCTCCACACCGGGAGATGACGTGCTGGAAAAACCTTCCCCAGCAACATCTCCAAATGACCAAAAAGGGCGCCTGCAAGGCCTCCCAACTCCAGAACAAAATGGCGACTCAGGCCGCCGATGGCCGACATATCCTTGACCCCTCACCCCTCCCGGCATAGGCTCCACGCACCGGCCCCGAGGATCCTTCCCTGTGAAATCGCCCTTCAAGCTGCATGCCTTCACGTCTCTCTGCGCCTGCGGCTTCGTTCTTGGTTGCGGCGGCGGCGGCGGGTCGTCCAGCCAGGACTACAGCAACGCGTCCCTCACCCTTTCGCCTGTCGTGGCCTCCGTCGCCGTGGGCGGCACACAGCAGTTCAACGCCGCCCTGGTGGAAACCACGGGCGCACCGTTTTGGAGCGTAGCGCCGAGCGTCAGTGCCGGGGCGGGAACGATCACACAGACAGGTCTGTACACCGCACCCGCGGCGCCTCCGGTGATCAACTATGGCGGCGGAGCAGGGCAGCAGGGCGTGGTCACCATTTCCGCCACCTCCCTGTATCCCAAACCGGGCACGCTGCTCGGCGCCACCGTCGGTGACTCGGAGACCTTTGTCATCACCGCTCCCTCCATTACGGTCGGCATCACCCCGGCCACGGTCACCGTGCCGCTCGGGGCCGCGGTAAAGTTTCAGCCCTACGCCGTTGGCAGCCTGAATCGCGGGTACACCCTGCAGGTCAACGGCATCACCGGTGGCTCGTCCACCGTTGGCACTATTGTCACGGACAACATCAACGCAGGGCTATACACCGCCCCCGCCGCCATGCCGATGACCGGCAGCACCGTCACCATCACCGTTATCTCGCAAGCTGATCCCACCAAAACAGGAAAGGCAGTGGTAACCCTGCAATAAACAAATCTCGTTGCCGCTCCCTGACGACACTGCTTCATTCCCGGTGTCCTCAAGACTCCGCCCGCGCTATCATCATCCGTTTTCGGCCAGACCGTTCTCTGCAGGAGTCACCTCCATGAAGCTCTGGTCTCCCATCCCGATCCTCTCCGCCGTCTCCTCCCTCGCTCTGCTGACCGGTTGCACCAGTGTCACCAACGTCGGCCCCGCCAGCAGCACCGAAAGCGTCACCATCACCCCGCAAGTCACGTCGCTTCCGGCAGGTTCCACCACAACCTTCACGGCAACGGTGTCAGGCAGTTCGCAGGTTGCCGGCTTCAGCGTCGCCTATGCCAATCTCGCCGACGTGGGCACGATCACATCGTCTGGGTCGAACTCTGTCGTCTACAAGGCACCGGCAAAGCCCCCAATCTATCCCGGCGTCTTCCCCCCCTCAAGCCAGCAGGGAACCATCATCCTGCAAGCCGCCTTTTCTGCCGGTGCGTTCAGCCCCGTGGGAACGAGCGAGACCATCACCATCACCGCTCCTTCCGTCACGGCAGGCATCTCGCCCGCGACGATCACGGTCGCTCTGGGCGGCACGGCGCAGTTCACCGGCTACGCCGTCGGCAATGTCAACAACACCGTGATGTGGCAGGTAGCCGGCGTTACCGGCGGTTCCGCAGCCAATGGCGCCATTTCCTCCACCGGTCTGTACACCGCTCCCGCCGCGATCCCGATGACCGGGCCAAACGTCTCCGTCTCAGCCGTCTCCCTCGCCGACCCCACCAAACTCGCCACGGCCGTCGTGACCCTCCACTAAGAACGCAGGAAGCGGGTGGATCACTCATAACTTATAGCCAAGCCGGGTGCCCCATTCACACGCGGCTTCATCGCTGGTGAGTGGGCATCCCAGGACTTTGCACGAAAAGTGCGAGGATGAATCACCCCGGGCTAAACCGCTGCATTAATTTGGCGTAAACAGCCTGAAGCTACTCTGGGCGGAGTATCAAAGGTGTCTTATGCTGCACAAACTATCTGCTGGCTCTGCAGTGAGCCGTTCCAACCCGACCCAACTCCCCTCCTCTGATCGCCAGAACACCCTTCACCTGGCCCTACCCGGCGATCGCACGCTCATCGCATCGCCCTACTTCGATCTGGTTCAGATTATGTCGCGGCGCTGCTCCTCTTTCTGCGCCGAAGCCGCGGTCCTCGTCCTCGTCTTCGGTCTGCTCGACTACTTCATGATGAAGGGCCACATCGAGCTCGGCTGGATCGCTGGCGCGCTCCTGATCTCCGTCGCGCTCCTCGCCCTCAGCATCATGATCGAGCTAGGTGCCCAGCGCTGGATCAAGGCGCATCCCTAGCGCCGCCGCCCCAAGCTCCCACGAAGACGAGTAATTCCCCACCATCCTCCCCCGGCTCTGCCGCGCCCTAAGCATGCTCCCCCTCTGACAGCGCCCAGTGCGTGCAATTACCCCTCCGGAAAGTACACTTAAACAAACTAAGTCGGGTGAAGGCGCGCCACGATCCTCTTCCGTTCTGGAAGGCGGAGGGAGAAAGGTTACTTGGGGGTACCAGTCCCACCTTAACTCCTTTATCGAACGTACTTTGAACCTAAAGTACCCCGGGGGGGGTGTGGCCCACCCCAACACGCAATCCAACTGCGCCCGGCCACTGCCACGGCTACGGAGACAACGGCTCCACCCCAGGTGAGTCGGCCGGACTAGCGGCTGACCTGGCTATGAGCGTTATCGTAGAGAAATTGAGCTCTCTCCAGAATCCAACGGCGCCCACCCCGACCGAGCAGCGCACCGGTGCCGTGCAGCATCCACACAGGTTCCTCACCCTGGACCTGTTGCGGGGCATCGCTGCACTCGTGGTGGTCTACTTTCACACCCACGCACTCTTCGGGCCCAACATCTTTCAGCACGGCTATCTCGCCGTCGACTTCTTCTTCATGCTGAGCGGCTTCGTCCTGATGTCCGCCTATGGCCAAAGACTCGACGCAGGTTGGCCGACCTTCACCTTCATGAAAGCGCGCTTCGCCCGCCTGTATCCGCTCTACTTCCTGGGCCTGACCCTAACCTTTGTCTTTCTCACCGCCTACTACCTGCTGAGCAGGCAACACGTCCTCGCCGCTCCGGTGCTGCTGTATGTTCTAGGACTCGGTTTTGTCCCCGTGCTCTTCGGCCCCGGCGGACCGTCCAGCTACCTGTACCCCCTCAACACCCCGACCTGGTCGCTGTTCTTCGAACTCGCGGTCAACCTGTTTCAGGCCACCCTGCTCCGCCGCAGGTCCCAGCAAACGTTGTTCGGTATTGCTCTCGCCAGCGCACTCGTACTTGCGGTGTCGGTCCTGCACCTGAACACCTTGGAGCTTGGTCCGGACCGAGCTACCTTCGCCTACGGCTTCATCCGTGTCATCTTCTCCTACACGACAGGGATGCTGCTCTACTCGCTTTGGGAGCGTGGAACTTTCCGGCTTCGCTGGCCTGTAATAGCCTCTGCCCTGGCTCTAGTCCTTCTGCTGGGAGCACCTGTCCCTCCAACCTACGCCGGCCTTTACGACCTTGCTGCCACCCTCGTTGGCTTTCCGCTGCTCGTGCTCCTGAGCGCATCCGCCGTCCCGCCCCGCCGCCTGGCTGGACTCTGCATCTTGCTCGGAAACGCTTCGTATGCCATCTACGTGTTGCACGTACCGGCTAGCGCCTGGCTCCATGAACTAGCCACGCACACGCCTCTTCTCAAGGCGCTCCAGGCTCCATGGATCGGAATGTGTTATCTCACTGCAATCGTCACCATCTCGATCCTGCTCGATCGCATTTACGACCTTCCTGCGCGCGCTTTCCTCCGCAAACATCTTCATGCCTGAGAACGGATGCCGCAGCCATCAGGCGACACATGCGCGTCTGTGCCGGAAGCCACGGTCCCACCCAGCCCACAAGGCGTACTATGGCGCCCATGAACATCCCTGCTGCATCGTGCGCAATCGCGCTCTTCCTACTTGGCGGGCCAGTGGAATATCGGACAGCGGAGGCACAGGGAACGAGCAGCGGCGATGTTGCCTCGGTCTCCTCGTCGCAAGCAGCAGGCGGCCTGAAAGAGGCCTTATCGCGGGGAATCAGCACCGCCGTCTCGGAGACCGGCAGGCCGGGCGGCTATGAGAACAACCCACTGATCCGCATCGGCATGCCCGACAAACTCCGGACCGTGGAGAAAGGCTTGCGAGCGATGGGCATGGGATCACAGGTGGATGGCTTCGAACACAGCATGAACGCAGCCGCAGAAAAAGCCGCCCCGGCAGCAAAATCCATTTTTATGGACGCGCTTCGCTCCATGAGCTTCGAGGACGCCCGCCAGATTGTGATGGGAGGCAATACAGCGGGGACTGAGTACTTCAAGCGCACCACTTCCGACCGGGTTTCCGGCGCCTTCCGCCCCATCATCGAGGAGTCGATGGCAAACACAGGTGTGACCGAGAAATATCAGGCCATGATCGGCTCCGCGCCTCGGCTGCCCTTCGGTAAGTCTCCGTCTTTCGATCTGAACGCGTATGTCCTGCAGAAGAGTGTGGATGGCCTGTTTACCATGATGGGGCAAGAAGAATCCCGGATCCGGCAGAACCCAGCCGCGCAGACAACATCTCTTTTGAAAGCCGTATTTGGGCGTCACTAAACCCGGACCTTGCACCCCTTTCACGCGCTGATCGTCTCTGTCAGCACCATGAAAGGGGAGTGGCCCGGCCCCTGAAAAACACCTCAACCCACGAGATTACGGTGCACCTGGACGGCACTGGACGGACGAGCGGGTGTGGGCGTTGGCTGGTGATCTCGTCCGAAAAAGAAGAACAGGATCGCAGCTACCAGGAAAATAGCAATAAACAGGCACATGCCTAAAGCAAAGCGATTGAAATTGCGCCGTTTGAACGGATCTCCCGGCTGTAACGGGTTTGCAGGATCGTCAAGCTTCTGCGGAATGAGGTCGGTCATCGTACGCTCCTGCTTGTAAGAGACCGTCATCGTCCGATAGGTTGAACCTCTTCGCTCGTAAAACAAGTCTGGACGCTTCCCGGTCAACATTCGCCCGTAGTCTGTGCATCGCGCCACTTGCCACTGCGGTGACACACTGGTGTCTTCGCAAAGCTCACGGCACAAAACCATGTCCGTCAATCGAGGCTTATAATTTGCGCGTCTTCACGGAACCCAGGAGAGTTCACATGAAACGATTGCTCGCACTGTCCGCCATCGCCCTGCCGCTGCTCACAGGAACTGCCTTTGCGGAGTCATTCACCGGTGTCGTCTCCGACGCGATGTGCGCCAAGAACCCGACCAAGGCCTCGAGTCCCGATCACGCCGCCTGCGCCAAGAAGTGCATCGACGGTGGGTCCCCGGCCGTGCTCATCGTCGAGGGCAAGGTCTACCCGGTTTCAAACCCGGACACTTTGAAGGCCTTCGCTGGGAAGAGCGTCACCGTAGACGGCACGCTAGCGGACGGTACCCTCACGGTCAATTCGGTTAAGTAGCCTGCAGCCTCGGTATTGATTGTGCGAGGTTGCCTTACCCGTTCTCCCATTACGGGTGAGCGGGTTAGCGACCCGCGAGCGGTTTGTACCCGGCATAGGTAGGGCTTCGGTGCTGCACCTACTGGGGGGCCTCAATATACTGCGCCACGTGAGATGCCTCGGGAACCAGCGCATACTTTCGCGCGAATCGTCATAGCTCATCGCATGTCCGCGCAACCTGTTTGCGGGCAGCGGCAGTCTATGTAGCTGGCACAGAGTACTACCGGCCCACTGTAGAACAGACTTTCACTGACAGGAGATCATTATGGGTCATGGCGTTATTGCTTGGATCATTATCGGAATCATCGCAGGCTGGCTAACCGGCAAAATCATGAAGGGGTCCGGATTTGGGGTACTCATGGACATGATTGTCGGCCTCGTCGGTGCATTGATCGGCGGCTTCATCATGTTCCACGTCTTCGGCGCGGCCTCTTCCGGCGGATTTATCTACTCGATCATCGTTGCCGTTCTTGGAGCGATCATCCTCACCTTTCTTCTGCGTCTTATCACGGGGAGCCGATCTACGAACCTTTAACCCTGGCTTTCCGCGCATTCAATGGGAAAGGGCACGGTGTCACCGTGCCCTTTCTTCTTGGCTTGAGTAGATTCAGCCAATAACGGTCTGCTGCTCCTGCAGTGCCCGGCGCCGCATCAGGACGAGACTCGCGCCACAGAGTCCGGTGCCAAGCAGCAGCAGGCTGGAGGGTTCTGGTGTTACGGCAGAACTCTTTACGATGAAGCTCTGCGGCGTTCCGTCGGTCCAGCCGGCCTGGTTCGTAACTACCGGGGCAAGAATGGTGAACTGATTCAGGAAGCTGTTCGTGAGGCCGCCGGAGACTGCGTTTTGCGCCATGCCGACAAGCGACAGGGCTGTGGTGTCCAAACCTGTGTTCCCGCCTACGCCAGGATCCAGAATGTCCCAGACAGCAAATTGTACGTCTGCATCGCTGTACTTGCCGCCGAGTTGGGAGAACAGCCAGGCGTCTTCCTGCAGCTGATTTGACGAAGACGTCGAGACCTTCTGCCCCGTGACCTGCCATGTTTCTCCCATGGTGATGTGGTCATCGTAGTTAATGCACATCATGGGCGTGGTTTGGGCAGAGTTGTCAAAGCTCATATTGTAGGGGTACACATAGACCCCACCGACGACGGTGCTTCCAGTACCTTTCAAAGTCAAGGTGTCAGCGTAGCTGGTGCGGCATGCAACCGCTCCCACAAAAACAAGAACTCCGAGTGCCAAATTCTTCAAACGCATCATATTCTCCTGTTGCCTTGCGCTCCACATTTCTGTGGCGCTCTGGAAGGGTGGATCTGAAATTCAGTGACTTTTCGTCATCTCTAGAATTTCCGGGACCTTCCGTATGACTTGGCGCGCCCTGCACCCAACGCCGTACTGTTACTTTCGTGTTAGTGGTTCCAGTTTCCTTGTATCTCGCGCAGTTTACGTGTGGTGCCTGCGTCTGTTGTGATTGCTTTCGACTACGTGTCTCAACTTACAGCCTGAGAGCCGAAATTCACTCCCACAACTTGGTAATCCAGGGGCGCTTTTTAGTAAGTGGCCTTTGTACCGGTACCAAGGTGTAGTTGTTCTTCGGGTCGCTGCACGCCTCCGACTCGCGCGCCCGCCGCTCTCTCATCCGGAGCTCGCACGGCCTCGTCCACAGATTTGGGTGGCCCCGACGACTCCACGAGAACGATCCCGTCTTATCCTTGAGGTGACACAAGGAGTCCGTTTGCGCATCAACCGTCGTTCTCATGCAGCTTCTGTCGTTTGCCTTTTCTTTGGCTGGATCGCCTTGTTGTCGAGCCCTCTCTCTGCCCAGAGCCTGCCCACGGCCAGCCGCGGACTCGTCCCTTCTGCGTTTGCCGGGATTACCGGGACCTATACGGGGGTAAATGGCAGCCGCAATCTTGGCCTGACGGTTGGCCTAGATTTGGGCTTTCGGCCGTTTTTTGGGCTTCTGCCTTCCGTCGAGGTGCGTGGAACCTATCCGGTGAACAGTGGCAGTGTGGTCGGGGAGGAGCACGCCGAGGGCGGATTGCGTGTGCAGAAGCGGATCGGGCCCATTCGTCCCTACGGAGATTTTCTATTTGGGCGGGGAGAGATGAACTACCAGAATGGCGGTCTGGCAGTTCCCATGCAGGCCTTCCGCTATCTGCAAACAACGACCAACGTCATCTCGCCCGGCCTCGGTCTAGAGGTCGATATGACGCCGCACTTTGCGTTGCTGCTGGATGGCCAGTACCAGATATGGGGCGTTCCGTTTGATCCCTCGGGCCAGACGTCAAATCCAGGCCACGTGCATGCCGAGGCCGGTACCCTCGGCGCGGTGTACCGCTTCAATTGGCTGCAGCACGGGCATCCTGCTCCCTGAGGTGGGCAGAGCCGCTTCAGTACTGCGTGACGGACGAGGGATGGCGGTGCAACCACCAGCAGGGGCCCGCTCCGGCTTCCGGGAGCAACGAGCGGCTGCAGTTTACGGTCAGGGTCTGTTGCGAGTAAACCTCGAAGCGGTTGCCTTTCAACGTCGCTGCCGTCGCTTCCGTCACGTCAACTGACCCCATACCGCTCCCAGCGGCTAGACGCACCCGCCACACTGCCCAATCCAGCGGGTAGGTCACCAGGGCGGCGCCGAGAAGGATGACTCCGGCTCGCTGGAACGTACGGCGTAGAGGAACCGGTTTGCGGGGACGCATCTCTCGCAGACTAGCAAAATCGACAACGCAGCGGCGGTCCACTTACGGGAGGAGTAGGGCTGCCCAAAGCCTCATCGCGGAAGGGGCAGGAGCTTCAGTGTGAGACGTTCGTGAAGAACAATCGCAGGTTTCTGCCGTTGCGAACACCTGTGCTGCGCTACAGTTTGAATAGCTCCCGGAGCCGTTTGGTCTGGGAGCGACTTACAGGAATCTCTGTAGCCTTGCGATCGTCCATCCGTAACTTATAGCTGGACTTGAACCACGGCATCACCTCGCGGATGTGCTGAATGCTCACCAGGTAAGACCGGTGTGCGCGCCAGAACTGCGCGGGGTCCAGTTGATCGGCTAACTCCTCCAGAGTGCGGACGTTGGAGTCCCCCTCTAGGGCTTTGGTGACTACTGAAATGCGACCCTCCTCGATGAAGGCGAAGCAGACATCCTTCTGATCGACCAGGAGCAGGCGATCTCCCATGCGCACGACGACGCGTCCCGTTCGGCCCGGTGCAGGGGCAGCGGCGCCCGAGCCGCCCAGGGCCTGCTCTTCGACCATGCGCAGGAGTGTGTCCAGCTTGGCCTGGGCTACCTCCCACAGGCGTGTGCCGGTGAACTGCCGGCTGATTTCGTCTGCTCGCGGCGGCGTCATCTGGCTTGCAAGCGGGGCTGGCAGAACCCGCGGCGGCGGCTCCGCGGATGGCTCAGGGAATCCGTTGGTTTCCTCCGCAGCTTCACCCTCCGAGTCACGAACGCGAGACCGAACCTTCTCCAGAGTCTTCGCGAGCCGCTTGCTGTCGAACGGCTTCAGCAGGTAATCGACCGCGTTCACCTCGAAGGCCTTTACGGCGTACTGATCGAAGGCCGTGGCGAACACGACCTGCGGCAGGGGAGCATGCTTGTCTGCCGCCAGCAGTTTGCGAAGCACGGCAAAACCGTCCAGACCGGGCATCCGCACGTCCAGGAATACGACATCCGGGCGAAGTGTGCGGATGAGGTCGACGGCCTCGATACCATTTGCTCCCTGCGCCATCACGGAGACCCCTCCGGCGCGCTCGAGGAGATAGGCCAACTCCTGCCGTGCCAGCGGCTCGTCGTCGACAATCAGGGCGGTCAGGGGAGCGGAAGCCATCGGGGAAGTGCTGTTTGGATGCTATCTCGTCAGCGACCTAGTCGCTATAGGCGCGTAGTCGCCCTGGTGCGCCGTCCTGGGCAAGATCATGTCCGCAGGTGGTGCAGAAGACGTCCGTGATCCTCACACCGCGATGGCATATGCCACATACGGGGGCCATCTGGAACTGGCACTGTGGGCAGAAGTGAAACGTTCCAGCAATGGGTGTCGAGCAGTTCGGACACCGGGATAGGACAGGTTGCCGAAGCAGAAAGTAGACGACCGCCCCGATGCCCCCGGGCAGCACGATGCACACCAGCATCCACAAGGCGGCCGACATACCGCGCCGCTTCACGTCGCGACTGACGTACCCGAGCAGCAGGGCATAGCTGGCAATCAGTTGACCCCAGGCGTAGCCCATCATCAGCCGCAAGGGCAGCAACTCGTGCTTGTGGTGCGGCATGACGCCATGAAACACGTACTGCGTGCCGGCAAAGAGGGCAAAGGCCAGCACCATGGACCAGCGCGGAATCATCCGCAGCTCGTCGTCTCCAGCAGAGCTGTCCACTTGCCGGCTTGTCCACCAGGAGGTCATAGCGTCTGCTCTCCGCCGTTGTGCCTGCCTCGGCTACGCCGAAGCCAGATAAGCCCCAGCACCACCACAGTCACCGGAAGCGGCCACAACAGTAGCAGAAGAACCTGGTCGCTCGCATCAGGTACCCCGGTCGGCGTCAGGTCATAACCAGCCGTAATGGCCCAAACGGCGTAGCAGATTACCAGAAGAAATACAGAGGAGATCAACAGCGGTGCCCACAGGCTGCGCGAGCGCTTCTTCTGCTCCCGCATGGCTAGGGCTTGATCACGAATTACGCGATGGGTTCGGTTGACGATAGTGGCGCGTGCGGCGCCGAGGTCCTGCGAAGGCTCCAACGACGAATCGGCCTCCTCACGGCGGTAATTCATGGCCGTACCTCGCCGGTACGCGGGCGCGCCCGCAGGCTGAGCAGCGCTGGCTTAAGTGCTGCCAGACCACGGTAGAGCCGGGACTTCACTGTAGACAGAGGAGCGCGGGTCAGCGTCGCAATCTGATCCAGCGACATCTCTTCGTGAAAACGCAACGTCAGTACCTCGCGGTAGCTGGGTTCCAGGGTCTGCAGCACGACGGCAAGCTCGGCTGCGTTCTCCTGGAACTCATACCGCTCCAGCGGAGACGGGCTTTCCTCCGCGATCTCAAACGGCCGCTCGTCTTCTCCACCTTCGCGCATCTCGTCCAACGACGCCATGGTCCGTTTGCGGGACAGATCGATGACCAGGTTGCGCGCGATCGTGAAGATCCAGGTGTCAAAGCGGGCCTTGCCGTTGTACTGCGACCCTCGGCGCAGCACGCGGATCCAGACCTCCTGGAAGAGATCCTCCGCGACCTCTCGCTTGCCCGTAAGGAACATCAGGTAGCGCATGAGCCGGTGCTGGTACGTCTCGATCAAGGAATCGAGGAGTTCCGGATCCTGCTGCTTGAGCCCCCGCGCGATCGCAGCATTCTCAAGCTCGATGGCTCGGGCCGCCTCCGCCGTGAGCGTTCTGGAGGTGTTCACATTCGCTTTGACGGAAGGTCGCAAAAGAAAGTCTCGAGAAGGAGGATTTTTCGCCTACATTAGTGTACCCGCGTGCGGCGCTCAGCAGGCCAGCACGCGTCCGCCAGGCCCCGGTAAACTGGCTGGATGGACGTGCTGTATGGACTCCATCCTGTGAATGAGGCGCTGCGGGCCCGTCCCGATCAGCTCGACCATGTCAGTGTGGCTCGCGAGCGTGAGGCGCGCCGCGATCCCCGGCTCGACAAGCTGCTTGAAGCTTGCCGCGAAGCGGGCGTCCGCGTGGATGCCGAGCCGCGTGAGCAACTTACCCGCTACGCCCGCACCGATCAACATCAGGGCGTGGTGGCGTTTGTGCGCGAGCGCACCTTCCTCGCCCTGGAAGACCTGCTCGCCCGGCCCGGCGCGGGCGGCGGCAAGCGATTCTTCCTGGCGCTGGACGGCGTTGAGGACCCCCACAATCTCGGCGCCCTGCTCCGCTCCGCTGACGGCGCCGGGGTCGACGGCGTCATCCTGCCCGAGCGTCGCTCCGCCCCGCTAACCCCCGTCGTCGCAAAGTCCTCGGCCGGCGCCAGCGAGTACGTCCGGATCGCCCGCGTCACCAACATCACGCGCGCGCTGGAGGCGATGAAGAAGGCGGGGATCTGGATCGTCGGCCTCGATGAGCGCGGTGATCCGGTCTACACAGACTTCGATTTCAACGCCGATTGCTGCCTTGTGCTCGGCTCCGAGGGCACCGGGCTCCATGACCTCGTCAAGCGCACCTGCGACTTCCTGCTGAGCATCCCCATGGCCGGCAGCGTCTCTTCGTTGAACGTCTCCGTGGCGGGCGCCGTGGTGATGTATGAGGCTATGCGCCAGCGCCGTGGCCCGGGGCAGGCTCCCCAGGGAGCGCGCCAAACGTCCAAACAGGGCAGGCCACAGAAGGGCCTCGGATCTTGAGGCAGGTGGTGGCGTTGCAGTTTTCCAGACTCTTTGGGCTCTTCGTGGCGTGCTCGCTGTTGCATCAGCCATCGGCAAGGGCCCAGACACCGGCCCCTGCTCCCCCCGCCAATCCAGCCCCTCAAACTCCCGCGCCGGATGACGCTGAGCCCCCACGTCCAAGGGGTCAAATCATCATCCAAAGTCACGGCGAGGCAGGGACCGCGCAAGCTACGCCGGGCGCCTCCGCGGCCGCGGGGAGCGCAAACCGTCCCGCCGAGAACGCGAAGGTTGACGTCTCGGACGCAGAGCGCGGCGCCTTGACCTTCACCCGCTACGACCTCGATGCACGCATCCATCTGACCCGCTCCGGGCTCGCCATGAGGGCGCGGATCGACGTCCGAAACGATGGTCCCACAGCCCTGAAGCAAATTCCTCTGCAAATTTCATCCAGCCTGCGCTGGGAGAGCGCCACGCTCCTCAAGGGCGCACAACGGGTGCCTCTGACCCTGGCGCAGCACCGCCTGGATACGGATGCTGATCATACCGGCGCTGCGCAGGAAGCGGTACTGCCGCTTCCGGACCCTCTAGCCCCGGGGGCCTCGGCCTCGCTCGATCTTTTTTACTCAGGCACCTTGTCCCAGAACGCTGGTCGCCTCGCTCGGCTCGGCGCCAGCGAGGCACAACAGGGCAGCTCAGACTGGGACGGCATCAGCCCAGCCTGGACCGGTCTGCGCGGCTTCGGCAATGCACTCTGGTATCCGGTCGCCGCGCCGCAGCTCTTTCTCGCAGAAGGCAATACCCTCTTCACAGCAATCGGCCGCACGAGGATGCGCGAGGAGAAGGCGGTGATGCGGCTGCGCCTGAGTGTCGAGTACACCGGCGAGCCTCCCGTGGCGGCCTACTTCTGCGGCCGGCGTGCGGAGATGAAGGCCACCGCCGATCACCCCGACGCGCCCACGGCCTCAGGCAACGGAATCGCCACGGGGGAGTTCACTCCACAGCCGCTCGGTTTCCGGCTCCCCAGCCTTTTCGTCATCGAGCAGCCGGAACAGCTTCTGGGTAGGGCAAACGGCCCCGCCGCGAGCTCCTCTTCGCAGGACACCTCGCCCGCTTCAAGTTCCTCCAGCTCCAACCCGGCTGGGCCGCGCCCACAATCGCCTACGGCGGCACCCGCAGCCGACGGGCCCGTCATCGCCCTGGCCTCCCAGGATCCAGCCATAGCCCCGGCCCTGGGCGCAGCGGCAGACCACGCGGCCACCTTGCTGGCAGACTGGCTCGGCCCGCGGCCCCTATCCGCGCTTACCGTGCTCGACCACGAGGGACAGCCCTACCAGGACGGCCCTCTACTGGTCGCGCCCGCTGCCACGCTCGAGACCTCGCCCGAAGCGCCTGCCCTGGTGTACAGTCTCACCCACGCCTGGGTGCAGACAGACCAGCCCTGGATAGATGAGGGGCTCGCACAATTCTTTGCCCTCTTATGGGTGGAGCGGGAGCACGGCCGCGGGGCTGCACTGTCCCAACTGACGGACCTGATGCAACCCGTTGCCCTCGCTGAACCCGACATCGCTTCGAAGGCCGACACGGCAACCGGCCAGCCCCTGATCACCGCGCCTGACGAACTCTTCTATCGCCGAAAAGCTGCCGCGGTCTGGTGGATGCTGCGCGACCTGGCGGGCGAAGAAGCGCTCCGAGCCGCCCTCAGTGCGTGGCGCACGCAGCCGGAGTCTCAGGACGCCCCCGCAGTCCAGGCAGTGGCCTTCGAGCACCTCCTCGAGCGCCTGAGCGGCAAGGATCTTGGCTGGTTCTTCGCGGATTGGGTCCTGCGAGACCGGGGTCTCCCGGACCTGTCGCTCACAGGGGTGGCCACCAGCCAACGCCCCGCTGGCCCCGGGCACAACGCAGGCTTTCTGGTTGCTGTGACCGCCCGCAACGAAGGTGCAGCCGTGGCGGACGTTCCCCTGACGGTCCGCTCTGGTCAGTTCAGTACCACGCAGCGCGTCCGCGTCCCGGGGCTGTCAGAAGTGACAGAACGGGTGCTTGTGGAGGCACCCCCCTCGGAGGTCCTACTGAACGATGGAAGCACCCCGGAAATCCGCTCTACCGTCCATACCCGGCTGTTGGACGTCCGCGCGAAATAGCTACTTCGGGGCGGTTCGCGGTGCCTGCGGCGGGCGAGGTGTGCTGAAGGGCGCCTGCTCCAACGGGGAAAGGTTCCGTGGTGTCAGCAAAGAAGGCGTACGGGGCTCGGGCGCGCTGACCGCCGCAGCGCTCCGGGTTGGGCTGGGCTGCGGTCCGACGCAGGTCTGGGCAGTGCTCCAGCTCTTCGTGCAGGTGACCGCGACATGCAGCGGCTCGATGGAAGTCGGCGGAAAGGGAAGCACCTGCTCCGAGCCGTCAGCAAGCTGAGGAAGGTACCGTGCGGGGGAGAGCAACGCAGCGGGCGGCGCACTTCCGTTCACGGTCAGTGAATACCCGGAGTTCGTCACCCTTGCATTGACGTTGATCAGCGCGTTGGGCCCCAGGCGAACCTCGGTCGGTGGCAAAGTCAGTGTCGGCCAGCTGCCTGATGACGAAGGAGAAAGCTGCCAGCTTAGCTGGTTGGTTGAGATTGCCTCGCCGCCCGCAACAGCAGGCACGCCTTGACCGATTTCCGGCAGCACCACCTCGACGCGCCCACTCCAGCCAATCGCGCCAGAAGCGGACGGTCCGGGAACAGACGCCTTCCGCCGAGCGCCCCGTCTCCCCCGCAAGACAGGCGCGGCCGCCGGAAGGTAACGCCCATGCACGAGGTCCACGGCCACGGTCCCCTCCGGATGCAGGTCGGTCGGCACCCGGGCTGAGAACAGGGAAGCCCACAGCAGCGCCCAGCGCGCCGGGATGTCAGCTCCTTGGATCGTCATAGCACTCTCGCCAAGCTGTTGAGGAGCCAACGTCTCTGCGCGTAAGGTCAACGGCTCCGGTGCGTCATCCGGGAGGGTGCATTGCAGCTTTGCCAAGACCGCCTCGCGAAGCTGAAGCCCAGAGCTGCATGTGATCTGCAGGTCAAGCGGATGGGTGGGGAAGAACTCAGCGCGGCGCAGGCCACCAAGCGTGAGCTTGCCCCCCAGTTGCGCGTCGCCAAGAGTTCCCGCTAGGGTCGCGTCCGCGTTCAGGGAGCCGCGCCAGCCGAGGTCATCGCCCGTCAAAATTCGGCTCGCCTCACCCAGTGGAGCATCATGCCAGCTTGCTCGGAAGTTGACCGGCACAGCCTGCGCCACCTCTGCCCGCCGCAGTTCACCTTCCAGGCGCAGAGTGCCCGGGTCGGTGATATTGGTATCCGTGCGCGTGGGGTGCGCGAGCAGGCGCACGCGCCATTGCTGTGGCGACGGTTGCCAAAGGGCAAAATCGGCGTCCGTCAGTGAGAACGGCAGCTTCTCCGCCCCCAGCTTCACGTTGACTCGCGCACTGGTCGCCTCGATATAGGGGAACCGGGGTGCCGGGCCGGCGTGGCGCTGGTCCGTCGGTGCGCTGTTCACGTGGGAAGCGTGGAGCAGAACCTCGGAAAGATTCCAGCGACCATCGGTGTTCCGCACCAGGTTCACGCTGGGGTTCACAAAGCGCACCGAGGAGAACTCCACCGGCCGGTGCCACAAGGAACTCACCCGCAGGGTGGCTTCCACCGTATTCGCCCGGATCGTCGGCTCCGCGCCGAAGCTGGCATCTTCACTCACAACGAGGTTCGTCACCGTGAAGCCCGGCACGGGCAGAAAGTGAAACGAAACGTTGTCCAGATGTACGGGCCGCCCCAGGCTCGCACCCATCGAGCCCGCGATCTTCCCGCGATAACGGTTCGCGTTCACCAGGGGAGGCGTCAGGACGAGCAGCAGCAGAAGGAGACCGATTCCCCCGATCCACAACAGTCGTTGCCGAAGGGCAGACGATCTCCGCTGCGCTCCAGGTGCTCCCGTCTCTGGGACATGGGAAGCACCGACGGATGGGAGTGATGGATGCAGACGCATGAGATCGATGCCGGGCCCGTCGTGCTCAACACGCACGCCTACCGCGTTACGTGGAAGGTGCGACTCCACCGCGTCTTGGTCAGGAAATGAGTCAGTTCATGGACGAAGAACGCGATCCGGTCACCCATGGTGGTCTTATCTTCCTGGTCCGTGGGCGTCATGAACGACCAGTACACAAACATAGGACGGCCTTCGATGTTCTCGATCGGCACAAAGCCCCAGTAGCGGCTGTCCAGGCTCTCCGTCCGGTTGTCGCCCATGGCGAAGACCTTGCCTTGCGGGACCACCAGGTCCCCGTTCTGAATGTGACTAGGCAGGTTTTGGCGCCAGACCTCGGTAAGTTGCGCCTCCGCGGGTGGCGGTACGTTTGGAAAGTCGTCGCGGTACGGCTGGTAGGCGTGCTCCGGGTTGCTATCGTCCACCGGCATGCCAGCGTAGGACTCCTTCTGCGCGACGCCGTTGACAAACACCGTTCCGTGCTCAAGGTGAATACGGTCGCCTGCAATGCCGATCGCGCGCTTCACCAGGATCAGGTCGGGCGACTCGGGGTTGGGCTTCAGAAAGACAATGATGTCGCCGCGCTGCACTGCCCGGTAGTGCACAAAAGGGGCCCACTTGGTCGGTGGCGATAACGTAATCCGGTCTACCACGACGTGATCGCCGACCAGCAACGTCTGCACCATCGACGGCGACGGAATCTCAAAGTTCTGAAAGACAAAGCCGAAGATAAACAGGCCGATCACGAGCACCACGGCCATTGAGGCCAGAGCTTCCAGCGGCGTCTCGGTATCAGTCGCCTTGGCATCCGCGTCGTCTCTGCGAACGGTCGTTTCGGGCATCTGTGCCGGCGCGGTCACGCTCTGCTCTACCATCTAAATCGTTCCTCGCTCCCGCAGGCGCATCTCCAGCCGTGGCCGGACAGAATTCAGTGTAACCGAGCCTTCCGCGCTCGCCGTCCCACTTTCGATCAGTGTGGCACGCCCGCACGCAACCGCACCCACCTCGCGACCCAGCGCAGTCGCGTCAGCGGCCCGCCATTCGGAGCGTCTGCCCCGTTCGGCACTGCAAAGTACACCAGCAAGGGCTGCCCTACGATCTCCGACTGCGGAACGAAGCCCCAGTAGCGGCTGTCCTCGCTGTTGTTCCGGTTGTCACCCAGGACGAAGAAGTGCCCCGCTGGAATCAGCAGGTTGCCGTCCGTGCGTAGGGTGCGCCGCAACGCCAGCCACCACGCCGGGTCAATGTTCGGGTCGGTCTCGTGCAGGTTGGGGAACTCATCGCGGTACACATCCGGACGCGCCGGCGTGTAGAGGGCATAAGGCTCATCCAGTCGCGTGTCGTTTAGAAACACCCGGCCTTCTCGCAAGTGCAGCCGGTCCCCCGGTATCCCGATCACCCGCTTCACCAGCAGCCGTGCAGGCTGCGGCGGATAGTGAAACACCATGAGATCGCCCCGGTGTACCGGGGACGGCGGCAGTAGCGCCCCTTGCGCCAGGGACAAAACCCCGTAGCTCGCACCGGTGGCCCGAAACCCTGTCTTGCTCACCAGCACACAGTCTCCAATCTGCAATGTCGGAACCATGGAGGGCGATGGAATGCGGTAGCTCTGCAGCAAAAAAGTGAGCACAAAGATCCCAATGATGATTACCCGCAGCAGGGCCGACAGGGTCACAAGCAGGCTCGGCTGCGGGTGCAGCCGCTGGGGGCCCGCCAGCGTCACGCAACCGGCTCCGCTGGTTCGTGGCTGGTCCTTGGCGTATACCGGCTCTGGCCCGTCTCCCAATCCTGCAGGGCCAACTCCGCTGCGGCCTGCTGCGCCTCTTTCTTGCTCCCCCCGCTGCCCATCGCGAGTCCCCGACCGGCGCCATCGCTCCCCTGGAGCCGCACTTCCACGGTGAACTGCCGCGCATGGGCCGGCCCAGCCTCGCCCGCATCCACGTACATCAGCTTCCCCGCACCCACGGCCTGTACGCGCTCCTGAAGCCGGCTCTTTGCATCACGGAGCGCACCACGCCCAGGCGCCGCATCCAGCGCCGCACGAATCCCGGGCAAATCTGGCTCGACCAGCAGACGCTGCACCATGGACCGTACCGTGCGCAACGCCTTCTCCCCAGTGCGCGCGCGAGCATCCGCAGAGCGGCTCACGTCCAGATACACAGCCCCAATCAGGGCCTCGGCGGTGTTTGCCAGCACGGCCATCCGCTGCCGTCCCTCGGTTGCCTCGGCGCTCTTGCCCATCCGCAGCGCCGTCCCCAACGCAAGCTGCTCGCCAAGCTCTGCCATGCGCTTCCGGCTCACGATACTGGCCCGCATGCGCGTCAATTCACCTTCCGTGCGCTCCGGAAAAGTCGTCAGCAGCAGCTCTGTCACGACCAGTCCCAGTACGGCATCCCCAAGAAATTCAAGCTGCTCGTTGTCGCTCCCGGGCTCATTGGGTTCGTCGCCGTTCGCCTTCGCACGCCCCAGACGCGATTCGTAGATGAAGGAGCTGTGAGTCAGCGCAAGCGTCAACAGCTCAGGGTTGCTGAAGGCGTACCCCAATCCGCTCTCGACAGCCTGCTGCAGAGAAAGATCCTGATCCCCCTCAGCCGACGTCACCGTCACCTTACGACGAGCCGTCCGCTTCTTGCCTGCAGCCTCCCTGCTCTTGCTCTTCATCCGGAGAGTCTACTGTGGCTTTCCAGGCTTGTACGCTTCCTTCTGCGCCTTGCCCGTTGGATCAAAGTCCGCACGATCACCCTGGGGTGCAGCCGGTTCGCGGCGGGGCAGGGCGAACGGCTGCTTGATGCCGCTCTCCGCTGCCAATCTCGTATCCGGTCGAGCGTCTCTCGCCGCAAGCGCCGCCTGGTACTCGTCCATGGCATGTGCCCGGTCCGGCGGATTCATATTGTCGTACAACCGCCCCAGATAGATGTGGCTCCAGGCCACGGTACGCGGATCATGGCTCAGCTGCAGCGTCGTCTTGAAGCCCTCAATGGCCTTCTCCGGCTGTCCTTGCATCAGGTCGATGCGCGCCAGGACATACTGGGCTCGTCCGTGATCGCCTGTGGGATCGGCCATCGCCTTGCCTGCCAGATCCGCTGCGTCCGGGATATCACCCTTCATCAGATCGGCCTCGGCTATATCGATACTTTGCGGCGCGCGAGGCTTCGCAGCGACGCTCCGGCCCAGCGGATCACGGCTGGTGTCCGGCACAAACGCGATGGCCTCCGCGCGTCGGCGCTCCCCATCCACGTCCAATCCATAAATCATCGGCGCAATCTCGTCGCGCAGACCATCTCCCTGTCGCTCCATCGAGCTCAGCGCCTTGTAGAAGTACCCCGTTAGCACCCACCCGGCACGTTCGTCGTGAACGACCACCACCTGCTGCGAAGCCGCGGTCTGGCGGTCATAGATCGCTTTGGCCGCCTCATACTGGTCAGCATCTGCGCGCGCCTTGCTCTTCGGCTTGGCTGGCGCAGGCTCGGGAATGGTGTACAGGTGCGCTTCGATCCCTTTGATCAGGCACTCGGTCAGCAGGACCTCAACATCGCTCTTGTACTCATAGCCGATCGGCGCATCGGCGACGCCGCGCAACAGGGGCTGAATGCGCTCCATCGCCGAGCCTCGGCTGTACACCAAAGGCTCGACGACATAGTGCAGATAAATGTGCCGAATGTCGTCCATGGGCACCGGATCGCCGGTTTGGCGATTGTCCGGGGACATCACCACGATGTAATCCGATCCGTAGATGCGCGCGTTCGTCAGCGCAGGCGACAGCATTGGCTCAAGCAGCACAAGAAAGCGGCGACCGTCATAGCTTGAAACCGGCTGGTGCAGATAGATGTTGGTGTGCAGCAGCATCTGCGTCATCGGATCATGCACCCGCGTCACCATCGCCTCATACTGCGCCCGGTGCCGCACAAACACGAGATGGAGCTGCGTGGCTTCGGCGAAGGTCCGCAGAAGTGGCAGGACATTGACGACAGCCGCCGCCTGTGGGGGCAACTGCGTCTGGTCCACATTGGGCGTCAACTCCGGCGGAGGTGACAGGTACAGCGCCAGCGAAACATACTGCCCCACGTTGAGGCCGCTATCCTGCAGTTGATGCTGGCCGATGTACTGGCAAAGCGCATCGCGGCTCGTCCGCGCCGGCTCACTCGCAGCGAACGCCTCGTTCAAGTCCGCCCGTACCTCTGCCCGCACCTTCGCTGAGTGCTCCAGGTCCGAATCATAGCCACACGCGTTCAACGCCGTGGCAACCTCGAACAACGGTTCGCTGTACTCCAGCGTCACCGCCGCTCCACCCGGCTCGATCTGGGCCGCTCGCGGACGCGCGACCGGGTTGCTCGTGTCAGCCGCACGATCCCCCTGCGGCGCGGATGACGAAGACTCCTGCCCACGGGCAAAGGAAGCCTGACTCAGAACAGCGCACAGCAGAACGGGCGCAAAGAAGGGGTAAACCCGGAAAGGCATAACAGCGTTCAGACGCACGCTGATCAGTCTAGGGAAGGGGAGCATCCGCAGGCAAGCGACCGGAGCACGCCGTCAGCTCTTTGCTGAAACAGCCGTATAGGTCATCATGGCGTGTCCAGGGACGGGCACACCAAAGACCGTCGCTGGTTTGAACACGCTCTCGAGCAGATTGGCCTGGATGCGCAGGCGAGTCGCCGGGTCATTCGGTCCGTCGATCACGTCGAAATCATAGACCCGCCCCCGCGCATCCACCTTTGCGTCCACCAGCACGGCCACAAACTCGTCGCCCACGGCAATCCCCTGGGACGGTGCCTGCGAGTACAAGTACCGCGGGGCGTTCAGGTGCGCCATCCGTTCATCGTTGGCCTGCACCGGGAGTTCCGAGCCGACGAACCACGCTGCGCTGCCCAAAAGCACCAGGGTCGCAGCAAAGCCTGCACCCAACCGCAACCCGGCCGGCGCCAGGGTGCGCTGCCAGAAGCCCATCAGACGACGTACCGGAGAGAGGTGCCGGCCGATCACAATCTCACTCGCCAGCGCGTCACGAAGCCGCGCCTGCAAGCCGGTTGGAACCTGTGCCGGTCCAAGCTCGCCCAAGGCGCTTTGCATTGACCGCCACGCGGTAAATTCGGAGTCGCATCCCGGGCACATCCGCAGGTGCGCCGCAAGCTCGGCCATCGAACGGCCGTCAAGCGCGCCGTCCAGGTAGGCTGAAAAGCCCGCCCGGCTCTGCTCGCAAGCCTGGGTTAACTCCCGGGGCTCCACGCCGATCTCCTCTGCACAGCTCACGACACCACCAAACCTTCCTTGCCTGTGATGCTCGTACGGGCCCGGCGGCTCTTTGGTTCCATGGTTGCTTCCTTGTTTTGGCTGGTAATCGCCTGCCTCGGGGCGCCTTCCCGCAGAGCCTCGCGCAGGGCAGCCCGCCCACGCATCAACCGGCTTTTTACCGTGCCGACGTTGGTTTCCAGAATCTCGGCGATCTCTTCGTACGCAAAGCCTTCGATCTCCCGCAGCACCACCGCCGTCCGGAAGACCTCCGGAATCTTGTGCAGCGCCGCTTCCACGCGCTCCCGAACCTGCGCCCGGGCTACGTTGTCAAAGGGGGAAGCATCGCTCGCTGCCAGCATGTCCGCCAGCGAAAACGATTCGCCATCCTCGTTTTCGCGCGACTCGTCCAGCGTCAGTTCCTGCTTTTTGTGCCGCGTCCACCAGCGGCGCTGGTTCGAGGCTTCGTGAACTGCAATTCGATAGATCCACGTCCGCAGGCTCGCCTCGCCATGGAAGCTGTGGATGTTGCGGAAAACTTTAACGAACACTTCCTGCGTTACGTCGGCGGCGTCCGCCGGATCACGCAAACTCCGGGCAATGAGGGAGTAAACAGGGCGGCTGTACTGGGCGATCAACTGCGCGAAGGCGGTCTCCGAACCAGCCTTCAACTCCCGCACGAGGGTTAGTTCCTCGGCTCCAATCGCCAGCGCACTCGCCAAATCGCTCATCGCACCTCACGTACGGAGGAATGCCCCGTGACCCATTACAGCCACTTGCCACGGATTGACGACTACAGTAGGGCCTGAGACGAGTCTCTGTCCAGCGGCCGTTGCCTGGGTCAGTAACAAGCTCCCAGAACGCTCTCCAAAACATCCAAATCCAGTAAAAATCGAAGAAGCGAAACTGCGCCGCCGGCGGCCGAGTGCTCGCTCACTCTGCAACCTTAGACACCACGAACACTGTATTTGTGCCCGGCCGTTTGACTTACCTCGCCCCGCAAGGGAAAATAAGGAGTCCCTCCAAGAGTGGGCCTGTGGCGCAGCTGGGAGCGCGCTTCCATGGCATGGAAGAGGTCATCGGTTCGATCCCGATCAGGTCCACCAACTTTCCTCCGACATCTGAAGCCTGAAAACACCCTGAGCCGTCACTAGATCAGGGCGACTCGCCCATCCGCACGCTTCCTGCCAGACTCTCCACACTGCTCCTTCTCACGCTCCTCCTCTCTGCAGGAGGTGCAACATTCAGGCACGATTGCAGCCAAAGGAACCTATGTCTAACGATTCCAAGGACACCGCACAGAAGCCTCCGCTCACACCGGAAAACGACCTCGGAGCCGCGGGCCGCGTCAGCCGTCGATCATTCCTATCCGGCCTGGGCGCTGCAGGTGTTGCGGTGGCCACGCCTCCTGCTCTCGCGGCCGCACAGACCGTCGCGAACGCTGTTCCGTCAGGCACCGCGGCCACTACTCCCGCCGCCGGCACGGTTTCGCTCACCCTGAAGGTCAACGGCAAGGATCGCCAGCTCAACATCGAGCCCCGCGTCGCCCTGCTCGACGCCCTGCGCGAAGACCTGGACCTCCCCGGCACCAAAAAGGGCTGCGACCACGGTCAGTGCGGTGCCTGTACCGTCCACGTCAACGGCCGGCGCGTGCTTAGCTGCATGAGCTTCGCGGTCATGCACGGGGGCGACGAGATCACCACCATCGAAGGCCTCGGCCAGCCCGGTAACCTGCACCCCATGCAGGCCAGCTTCGTCGAGCACGACGCCTTCCAGTGCGGCTACTGCACGTCCGGACAGATTATGTCCGCGGTCGCCCTGCTCATGGAGCCTGTCGGCCCCTCGGACGCTGACGTGAAGAACAACATGTATGGCAACATCTGCCGTTGCGGCGCCTACCCCAACATCGTCGCCGCCGTGCAAGCCGTTCGCCGCCAGCAGGCCTAAGCCCAGCCGCTCCACACAGAGCAGAGGAACCGCATGGAAGCCTTCAGCTTCGTTCAAGCTACCACCCCGCAGCAGGCCATCACCGAGGGCCAGAAAACCCCGACGGCCCAGCTCAACGCGACCGTTCGCTTCGTCGCTGGCGGCACCAACCTCACCGACCTGATGAAGCTCAACGTCGAGCGCCCGACCGAGGTCATCGACATCAACCGGCTGCAGTTGAGCCGGATCGAAGAGCTGCCCGGCGGCGGTCTGCGTCTCGGCGCGCTGGCCCGCAACGTAGACGTGGCGCACCATCCAGTCGTCCAGCGCGACTACACCGTGCTCTCCGAAGCAATCCTCTCCGGCGCCTCGCCGCAGATCCGCAACATGGCCAGCACGGCCGGCAATCTGCTCCAGCGCACCCGCTGCCTCTACTTTCGCGACACCAACCACCGTTGCAACAAGCGCGAGCCGGGCTCAGGCTGCGACGCCATGGACGGCCACAACCGCATGCTCGCCATCCTCGGGACCAGTGATCACTGCATCGCTACCAACCCGTCCGACCAGAACGTCGCGCTCACGGCACTCGAAGCCACCATTCACATCCAGGGGCCCAGGGGCGAGCGCAGCGTGCCGATCCACGAGTTCTACCTGCTCCCCGGCAAGACGCCCAACCTCGAAACCGTGCTGCAGCCCGGCGACGTAATCACCGCGGTTACGCTGCCGCCCGTTGCCGCCGGCACGAAGTCGCATTACCTCAAGCTCCGCGACCGCGCCGCGTACGAGTTTGCCCTGGCCTCTGCAGCCATCGTCGCCCAGAGCGCCAATGGGCGAATGCAGAAGGTCCGCGTCGCTCTCGGCGGCGTAGGCACCGTGCCGTGGCGCTCGCTTGAAGCCGAGCACGTTCTGGAAGGCAAGCCCGCCAGCCCGGAACTCTTCCATCGCGCCGCCGAAGCAGCCCTGAAGGACGCAAAACCGCGCCAGGAAAACGGCTTCAAGGTCGAACTCGCCAAGCGCTGCCTCACGCACGCGCTCACCACCGTCACGGCCTAGAGCCTCGTCCTCACAGAGCACCCGGAGATCGCGCCAAATGCACCAACAAAACGGATCGAACCAGCCCAAAGAATCGCCCAAGCCGCCGTCAGCCATCATCGGCGCACCGCAGGCACGCATCGACGGTCCCCTCAAAACCACAGGCTCTGCACGCTACGCCGCTGACTACAACTTCCCCGGCCTGGTCTACGCGTACCCCGTCTGCTCCAACATCGCCCACGGTCGCCTCGTCAGCCTGGATACCTCCGCTGCCGAGCGCATGCGCGGCGTCCGGGCCGTGCTCCACGGCGGTAACATTGGCCCGCTGTTCCGCCTCGCCGCCGGCGGCCGTAACGTGCGCATCAGCGAAAGCCGTCCGCCATTCGAAGACGACAAGATCTACTACTGGGGCCAATACATCGCCCTGGTCGTCGCGGACACGTTTGAGCAGGCCCGCACCGCCGCCCACGCCGTGAAGGCCACGTACCAAGCCGACAAGCCCAACGTGAACCCCAAACTCGACGACATCCAGGGCACACCCCACGTCGAAAGCAAGCGCGGCAACACCGACACGGCCTTCTCCTCGGCGCCCGTCCAGATCGACGCCACCTACGTCACCCCCACCGAGACCCACAACCCGATGGAGATGCACGCCACCGTCGCCGTCTGGGAAGGGAAATCGCGTCACCCTGTACGAGTCCTCGCAGGGCGTCATTAACCACATGAACGTCATGGCGCAGGTGCTCGGCATCCCGCGCGAAAACGTCAAGGTCATCTCCCGCTTCATGGGCTCCGGTTTCGGTGGCAAGCTCTTCCCGTGGCCGCACTCCGCGCTCGCCGCCGCGGCCAGCCGCGAACTCAAGCGCCCGGTCAAGCTCACGCTCTCACGCCAGATGATGTTCTACGACGTCGGCCACCGCCCGCGCACGCAGCAGCACATGCGCATCGGCGCCACCCCCGACGGCAAGCTCGTCTCACTCGAGCAGCACTACATCAATCACACCTCGCTAATCGACGAGTTCAAGGAGAACTGCGGTGAAGCCACGCCCTTCATCTACTCCGTCCCGAACCTGACCGTCACCTCAGCGCTCACACGCCGCACACTTGGCACACCGACGCCTATGCGCGGCCCCGGTGCCGTGCCCGGCTTGTACGCAGTCGAATCCGCCATGGACGAGCTCGCCGTCAAGCTCAACATGGACCCCGTCGCGCTTCGCATCAAGAACGACACGCTGATCGACGAGAGCAACGGCAAGCCCTTCAGCTCACGCAACCTCAAGCAGTGCTATGAGGTCGGCAGCGAGAAGTTCGGCTGGGCACAACGCAACCCCAAGGTCGGCTCCATGCGCAAGCAGGGCGACCCTGACGTCGTCCTCGGCTGGGGCATGGCCGCAGCCTCCTGGGGTGCATGGCGCGGACCTTGCGAGGCCAACGTGCAGCTTCGGGATGACGGCACCGCCCGCGCGTCCTGCGCCACCCAGGACATCGGCACCGGTACCTACACCGTCTTCGCCCAGGTCGTCAGCGACAAAACCGGCATCCCGATCGAGAAGATCGATGTCGTGCTCGGCGATAGCGCCCTCCCATCCGGTCCGACCTCGGGCGGTTCCACGGCCACAGCCACCGTGCTTCCCGCGATCGCCGACGCGGCTGTCGGCGCCATGAAGTCAGTAATCGCCTCCGCCGCGACCTCCAAGGGCTCCCCCTTCAACGGCCGCAAGCAGGAAGAACTCACCATGACCGAAGGCCGCGTCCATCTCAAGGATCAACCCGCGTCCTCCGGTGTGCCCTACGAGCAGATCCTCAAGACCGCGAAGGTCGGCTACGCCAACGGCGACGGTCACAGCGGCGGCCTCGGCTCTGATACCGACGCCAGCAAATACTCCACCCACAGCTTCGGCGCGCAGTTCGCGGAAGTCGAGTGGAACCCCCGCATCGCCCAACTCCGCGTCAGCCGCATCGTGAGCGTCATCGACGGCGGGCGCATCATCAACATGAAAACCGGCACCAACCAGATCTCGGGCGCCGTGGTCATGGGCGTCGGCATGGCGTTGCTGGAGCAAACCGTCTACGACCAGCGCAACGGCCATCCGATGAACGACAACTTCGCCGAATTCCTCGTCCCCACCAGCGCCGACAGCCCACAAATCGACGTCCACTTCCTCGACATCCCCGACCCGCAAATGGGCGAATACGGCGCCCGCGGCATCGGCGAGATCGGCCTCGCAGGCGTCGCACCCGCGATCACCGCGGCCGTCTATCACGCCACAGGCGTCCGCGTGCGCGAACTGCCCGTCCGCATAGAAGACCTGCTTGCATCCAAGGGGTCGGTCTAACCCCAGCCTCGGAAAGGGCCCTCGACCGTACTGAAAGTTGAAGGGGATGGCCGCAACCCTGCACCGGTCAGAAACGTGCCATCCCTGCCAGCTCTGTACTCAGGAACCCGGGAAGGTGATCTGCACCGACTCGTCCGCGTTGGCCCACCGCAGATGCAGCGTCGCGCCATCATCCGTGATGTGGTCAAAGCTGTAGGAGAGAACCTCCTGCGGCGGGGAGAGCGGGGCAGAGGTCATGGGCACACGGCCCAGGTCCATGCCCTGGTTGTACTGCGTTCCCCACTGGCCGGTCTGCTTGTTGATGATCAGCTGCCAGCCGGATTCGGCAGGAAGAGCGTCCAGCGTGTAGGAGCCCGCGGGCACCGTCAGATTGCCAATGCGGATCGTGTGATCGGTCAGGAAGCTGGTGGCCTCGTTGGCTCCGGCACGCCACCATTGACCGTAAGGCACCAGTTCGCCAAAGATCTTGCGTCCATGCACCGAGGGCGCACCGTAAGAAATGATCACCCGGGCCCGCTGACCATTGTGCTCATGCGCGAGTTCAAGCTGATGCCGCGGGCTGGGCAGCGGCTTGCCCTGTTTGTCCTTGGCCGCGGTGACCTTGTCGGTCTGGCCGTTGCTGACTGTGTTGCTGTGGTTGGTCTGGGCTGGCGCGGAAGCGAGCGCCGGAAGCAGCAGAACTGCAGAGGCGAAGCGAAGAGGTAGTGCAAGTCGCATAAGGGGTCGTCCTGAGGAGGTTTGAGTGAGAGGCCGATGCAGCGAAGGCGGGCCTTCAACGGCCGATGTCATGCTAACCTAAAGGTCGCGGTCAGCGATGCGCCCGTAGCTCAGCTGGATAGAGCAACAGCCTCCGAAGCTGTAGGTCAGACGTTCGAATCGTCTCGGGCGCACCAAACTCATCTTCCCGCCAAGAAAAGCCTCTAAGTGGTTGAAGAGGCTGTCGTTATGCTCGTTCAAAATCCCGTTCTGGGGGTGGTACAAAAGCCCCTCTGGGAAAAGACTTTTTTGAACGCGCTGCTGTTGGTCGAGGCTCGCGCAAGACCATGCCATCGGGATGTCCACCAACATTGACTTCGTAAACTCCAGCAACTCATCGAAGGTGGCTCGCTCCGACTCAAGTTCGACGATCTTGTTCGTCAACCGGGTGATCTCGGTATCGAACGCTTCGTTCATTTCATCGAAGCAGGCGACAACTGCCTTGTCCTCCATCAGGTATCTCATCATCAGCTTCCGCTTCAGCTCGCGCTGGTTTGAGAGTTCCTTCTGAAGGCGCGGCAACTCGAACGCGCCGAAGTCCTGCCGCTTCTCCCATTCCTGCCGGAGGACACCGATGAACTCTGAGGTGAACTCCTCGCCTACATTGATCCTTTCGAGTAGGTGCAAGAACTCCTCTGCAGCTTTGGAAGTTGGCACTGACTTCACCGCCTTGCACTTGTGGCAGTTGTAGTAGTCGTACGTTTTGCCTGTCGAGCTGCGCGATGACCCGCCCGTGAGCGGATTGCTACATTCGCTGCACTTCAGGAATTGCCGCAACGGGAACTCCTTACGGTTACGCTGGTAGGGCGCGACAATGGGCTTCTGGCCCTTCAAGACGAGCTGTACGTTCTTGAAAACGTGCTCACTCACTAGCGGCTCATGGCGACCTTGAACCGTGCCCCACGCTTTGGACTTCATCATCCTGATGTAAACGGGATTCCGTAACATCTGCCGGAAGACGCTCAGGCAGATTGTGTTTCCCTTCTTCGAGCGCAGTCCCTGTTCGGTGAGCCTCCTGAGCACCGCAATGGGAGTTTCATGGCCGAGCGCCACCGCATCGAACGCTTCGATGACGAACTTCGCTTCGTCGTCGTGACGCACGAGATTGCTCATGCCCTTCTGCTGCACAGGCACGGTTCGATACCCGAGTGGCGCAGGTCGGCACCAGCGTCCATCCTCGAATGCGTTACGCATCCGCTCCTGCGTCTTTTCAGACTTCTGGTCGCTATCGTCCTCTGCGCGGTTTAGTGCATCACGAACAGCAGTACGACCTGCTGCCGTTCGACAGTCGAAAGCCGGACTATCCGCAGCGATATAAAAAATCCGTAACGCCGGAGCTTCTCCATGGCGTTCAAAGCTGCCTGAACATTACGAGCGAAGCGGGAGTAGTCGAAGAAGACCAGATTGACCCCTCTGTTCTTCTTGAGCCACTCCATCATCTCCATGAACGCGGGACGTTCTACGTCCCGCTTCCAGGCCGAGAAACCGGCATCCTTAAAGGTCTTCACGATGGTCCAGCCACGCTCTTCGCAGAGGCGCTTGCAGGCACGTTCTTGCGATTCGAGGCCGTACGCATCCGTTGCCTGATCGGTCGTGCTGACTCTCAGGTACACGATTGCTTGATTGTTGACGGCGATCTTCACGCGGCCTCCGCAAGCTGTGCTGGCAGTTCCGCGATTCTATCCCGCTGTTCTAGAAACATCTCGATCCACACGTTCGCAAGCTGCCGCATACGGTTCTTACGTTCGTCTAGATCGGTGGACTGCGATACCGCTAGTCCTTGTTTCCTCTCTTCATTGGACATTGTCCTCCTTTCGAAGGAATCTGAGCCGTTCTACTCGCGCGTACGCTGTACGCACGGGAAGGCTCTGTGTCTCAGGTGTCCGAAGACACGAAACCCGCGTCAGCCGGTGGACAGTGACGCGAGACAGGAGCACAAGTCTCTCTGTTCGCGTATGTGTGGAACCACCTCGGTCTAATTTGGGTACTGCGACCAACATCAGAATACAGGCTCGACTCATCCGAGTCTTTACCGCTTTCATGTGATGAGGCACGCCGATTCGTTGTAGTCGACACTCTTCGGAGCAGCGGCTGAACTCGCTTCTGAGCCGACTTCTGGACCGGGTTCTGGAGCGGGTTCTGAGCATGGTTCTCGAAAGCTGAAAAGCCTCGAAAGGGCCGTATTTGTTGGCTAACATTCGGCAATGCGCTACTGCTTGGGTACCCTATTTGGGTCCTCAGCCCAAGTGCTCAGAGGACGAACGAGTTGGCCCGGCCCGATCCCAAGTTTCCGACAAGCCGACTTCACGTCCATTTACCGACACGGTTCAGGCCCGTTGTATGGTAGACGCATGTTGGCCCTGATACTTGCAGTCGCGATGACCTCTGGTTCCTGCGAACTCAAAGTTGGTGTGAACGCTAAAGGGACCGTGTTCACGGACAGGTTCACCGGTTGGTACAAGACGACTCTCAACACAATGGACCGAGTGCTTCGCGGCGGCTGCTACAACGACGCGAGTCCTCAGCCCACCTCGGCGGTGACACTCTTCATCTCCAAGAACGCGCCTGATCAGATCGTTCAGTCTGTATGGAAGGTGCTAAACAACGCTGGCTGGAGTAGAGATCGAGTGAAGCTGCAGCCCTGGACCGACGAACCGTACAAGCCGCGTTGACAACTCAGGATTCGGAAAATGGGCCGAGTCGTCCGTGAGGTGGACGAGTAACGGGCTTCTCGTACAGTTGCATTTTGCCCTCCTTGGGCCTCGCCTCATGCTTGCGTATGCGTACGTGCCGGAGACTCCCCCGGCCTCCCTGTTCGATAGGGTTGGTTTGGAGGGGGACCCACTGTGCGTATTGTGTACGCGTTAGAGGCCCGGAAGGCCAAGGGTTGAACCGAAGTAATCTGGACGGGCGTAATCATCCCCGTTACATTTCCTCTACGAACATTGAATGAATGTAACGGGAGGGTGTTTATGGCCAACGGGCGCTTCGTAACCTATTTGAGGGTATCCACGGCTCAGCAGGGGTCTAGCGGCCTCGGCTTGGAGGCACAGAGGGCCGCTGCGACGGCATACCTGAACGGTGGCAACTGGACGCTGCTCAAAGAAGTGGTCGAGATCGAGAGCGGTAAGCGCAACGACCGCCCTGCCCTCGCTCAAGCGTTACGCATCTGTCGCCAGCAGAAGGCCACGCTGCTCATCGCCAAGCTGGATCGGCTCGCCCGCAACGTCCACTTCATCTCGGGCCTAATGGAAAGCGGTGTGGAGTTCGTCGCGGTAGACATGCCAGAGGCTAATCGCTTCGTGGTTCACATCATGGCGGCGGTCGCAGAGCAGGAAGCAGATGCGATCTCCAAGCGCACCAAGGCAGCTCTAGCCGCGGCGAAGGCTCGGGGTAAGGCTCTAGGCGGTCGTCGCGTGTCAGCGGAACGGTTCGCAGAGATCGGCGCAGCAGCTCGTCAAGTGCGTTCGGCTGATGCGAAGACCTTTGCAGTGCAGCTTCATCCCATACTGGAGGAGATCAGGCAGGCCGGTGCAACCAGTCTTCGGAGCATCGCTAGACAGCTCAACGAGCGGGCTATCGAGACTCCGAGGGGAACAGGCCAATGGTCCGCCGTTCAAGTACAGCGCGTCCTCGCTGTGTGCAAACCTTTGGAGAACTGATTTGCTTCACGCCTACTTCGATGAGAGTGAACGAGATGGCCTGCTCTGTGTCTCTGGGGTGGCTTTCACAGAGCGCGGAGCCCGCCTTCTTGCACGGGAGTACAAGAACGTCTTCGGTTCGTATGGAGGCTTCCATATGGTCGATCTGGTCGCGAGAGCGGACGGCTACAAAGGCATCAGCAGTGAGGAGCGAGTCTCTCTGATCAAAGAGGCCGTACGCATCTTCGGAGATTACTTCTCATATGGCGTATCAGTGACTATAGGCCTCAAGGAGTATATGGAACAGTCCCCCACGTTTATGCGAGGGTTGGGGCAAGCCTACCCCTTCCTTTGCCACCTCGGAATGACGGCTCTTGTAGAGCTGATGAGAGCGCACCGGGAGGAGGAGCGTATCGCTTACGTGTTTGAAGCTGGTCACGCATACGAAGCAGAGGCAAGGGATTTCGTGGCGATGTGTGCGGCAACCAAGGAACTCAGAACTTTCTACATGCACGGAGAGGATTCTTTTGTCCCCAAGGCGGATGCGGTCCCCTTACAGGCAGCCGATCTGTTGGCATGGGAAACAGTCAAGTTCCAGTTGGAGACAGTCGAGACCGCGAAGAGGAAGATGCGTCTTTCGTTTCTCGCCATGCATGCTGCACGCCCTGGTCGAATCAAGATGCACTTCTGCAAGGGTCCTCGACTCAGGAAGGCTCTAAACGGCTATCGACAAGTTGGACTGAAGGCATTGGAGGAAGAGCAACAAAGAAGGAAGCAGTGATCTCCGTACGCTGTACGCCTCATGTCAGGCGTCTTCGACTACTAGGAACGGGTTCTAATAGGGTCTGGTGTAATGAAGGCCCGTCTTTACTGGCTGATATAGGACTCAATGCGTCTTTGGAGGTTTGAGTCAGGTTGCCGCGCTCTCGAAGGGCATGATGGCCTAAGTTGTTGATAATAGAAGTGCATTCCTCGTATAAGGGGGCGGCTTGCCGAAGCACTTGGGCCAGTGAGTTCAAACTGCTGAGTGTTGGGCGCACCATCCCCTAACAACTAGTTCAACCCCAGGCGTCCACCGTGACGACCCTGATGTTCCCCTGCGCAGCTCGTTCCAGCAGGCTCTTTGTCGCACGGACCGTGTCGGTTCGGTCGTAGCCCTGTTGCTCGTCGAAGCCGTCGTGCAGCAGGATGTTAGCGCCCCGGTTCCGCTTGCGCGCCCTCGAGAGGCCGGGTTCAATGTGGTCGAGGATGCCCTGTACGCCGATGGGCTCCCAGTCGTTGCCCTGGACGTTCCATTGCACAGGCTTTAGGCCTTCTTTGCCAAGAAAACGCAGGATCCCCGGGCGGCGGCCGCCAAAAGGTGCGCGGAAATAGCGAATGGGGACGCCAAGCGTATCTTCCAGCAGCGCTGTGCAATCGCGCACCTCGCGTTCAACAAAGTTCATAGGCTTGGTCGCGAGGAATGGATGGGACATCGTGTGATTTCCGATGAGGTGGCCGGCCGCGTGGACGCGTCGTACGAGATTTGCCTGGTCCAGAATGAATTTGCCGACCATGAAGAAGGTGGCGCGCGCACCGGCGGCGGCGAGGACGTCGAGGAGCTCGGGCGTGGAGCGCGGGTTGGGGCCGTCGTCGTAGGTTAGCGCCCACTCGTCGGGATCGTTGCCGCTGACCAGCGTGGGGCCAAAGAGTTGCGACTCCGGCTGCAGGCCTGACTTGAGGACGTTATAGGCAAGGGCGGTTCCCGCAAGCCCAAGCGTGACAGCTCCGGCGAGTCGTGCAGTCGCTTTGCATGCTGCTCTCCGTGAGCTACTTCGCGCGTTGCTGGTTGAGGAGCGCCAGGACCTCTTCGGCGTGACCCTGGGGCTTTACGTTGGCGAAGGTGTGCAGCAGCCGGCCGTCGGAGCCGATGAGGTAGGTCGTGCGCTCTACGCCGGTGACGGGCTTGCCGTACATCGTCTTCTGCTTCAGCAGGTCGAAGCGCTTGATGATCTCCTGGTCTTTGTCGGCGAGCAGGGTGTAAGGGAGCTCATATTTGGCTTTGAACTTCGCCTGTGCCTTCGGCGTGTCGCGCGAGATGCCCAGGACGACCGCACCGGCGGACTCCAGCTGCGCGAACTGGTCACGAAAGCCGCAGGCCTCAACCGTGCAACCCGGGGTGTCGGCCTTGGGGAAGAAGAACAGAATAACGGGCTTGCCTAGAAAGTCTGAGAGTCGGACGGGAAGGCCGTCCTGATCAGGAAGGATAAAGTCTTCAACCGTTTCGCCAATTTGCGGTGCTTGCATAGAAAGAAAAGGCTCCGCGGCTAGGATAGCGCGGAGCCTTCATCATTTTCCTTCTTCTGCTGGATCAGTTACACGAGCACGCTCTCCCGCGTTTCTTCCTCCAGGACTTCTTGGTCAGTCGAAGCGATGGAGCTGGCCAGCGGGAAGTAGGCATTCGCAACATACTGGCCAAGCATGCGGTGGGTGTTGAAGAACGTGCCGTTCATCGCAATGCAGTGTTGGCGAATGCGGGCGCGGCACTTCTTATTGCCGTAGAACGCTGCGACCGAGGTCTCGAGCTTGCGGTACAGGAGCTCCGCTTCAACGTCCTCATTCGCGGCATCCTCAACGGCCCAACCCGTGATGTTCTCCGCGCAGCCCTCGATCCACCAGCCGTCCAGGACAGAAAGCGAAGGAACGCCGTTCAGGGCCGCCTTCATCCCGCTCGTGCCCGAGGCTTCGTAGGGACGCAGTGGCGTATTCAGCCAGACGTCCACGCCGCCGGTGAGCTGTTCGCCGAGTTCCCAGTCGTAGTTCTCGAGGTAAAGGATGCGCAGCTTGGAGTTGTTCAGCCGGCCAGCCGCGGAGAAGACCTCGCGGATCAGAGCCTTTCCGGCATTGTCGGCCGGGTGAGCCTTGCCGGCATAAACGATCTGCAGGCCACCGAGCTTTTCGGCGATCTCATGCAGCCGCTCGGGGCTATGGAAGAGCAGGTTCGCACGCTTGTAGGTTGCAACGCGGCGCGCAAAGCCCAGGGTCAGGACGTTCGGGTCGAGTTCGATCCCGGTACGCTCCTTCACCGTGGCAAAGAGGCGAGCCTGGCCCTGCTTGTGCGTGGCTTCGATCACTGCGGGCTCAATGCCATAGACACTGCGGAAGAACTGGTTGTCATGCCGCCAGGCAGGGATCTCTTTGTCAAAAAGCTGCTGAAACGCCGGTGCGACCCACGTCGCCGCATGGACGCCGTTGGTGATGGAGTGGATCTTGTACTCAGGGAACATGCCCTGCGAAACCTTGCCGTGCTGCATTGCAACCCCGTTGACGAAGCGGGCGAAGCCGAGGGCCAGGTAACTCATGTTCATCAGGCCGTTGTGTACACCGCCGAAGCGCTCGATGCAGGAGGCGCGCTCGTGACCGAGGACGCGATACATCTGGTCCAGACCAAACTGGTCATGCCCGGCAGGCACGGGCGTGTGCGTCGTGAAGACGCAGTGCTCGCGCACAAAGGCGGCGTCTGCCTCGGTGGCATCGCGCAGTGGCACGCCCGACAGGTGCTCTTCCATCAGTCCGATCGTGAGCAGCGCGGCGTGGCCCTCGTTCATGTGGCAAACCTGCGGCCGACAGCCAATGGCATGCAGCAGGTGGATGCCGCCCAGCCCAAGAACGGCTTCCTGGCACAGGCGGTAGTAGGTGTCTCCACCGTAAAGGTGATCCGTAAGGTGGCGATCCCAGGGGTCGTTCCCCTCGATGTCGGTGTCCAGCAGATACACGGGCAGGATGTGCCCGGTAACGCCAACGACATCGAACCGCCAGGCGCGGATCGTAATGTCGCGGTCTTGGAGTCGTATGGTCACCGTCGGGCCAGCCTCGGGGAGGGTAGCTTCCGGGTGCCAGGGCACGTCGGACTCAGTCTGTTGACCGTTGGCGTCCAGGAACTGGCGGAAGTAGCCACAGCGGTGGGCCAGGGAGACGGCGACCATGGGAGCACCCGTGTCGGCGGCCGAACGCAGGGTATCGCCGGCGAGCATGCCGAGGCCGCCCGAGTAGGTCGGGAGCGATTTGCTCAGCGCGATCTCCATCGAGAAGTAAGCGACTTTGCGTTCTGACAGGTCGATAAACGGGGCCGTGGTGCTGGACGAGCGGACAAGAGCCATGCGAGACGATTCCTTCGAGCAACGAGCTTTCAGCGTTGCGTTGATCTTCCTCATACAAGTCTGCCGGGGGACGGCCCCGGACAGTTAGGTGCGTGAATCGCTGAGACTTTTGCGTCTTCTTGAACTTAGTCTAGCAAATCGATAGTGCGAAATCCCATATATGTCGCTAGAGAACGACATGGGAGGACACTACATCAGCACGAGGATCCGTGTCAGTTGGTCTAAGGTGTGATGTCGAAAACCGGCGGGTCAGATGCTCTTGAAGCCAAATTTCATCGCTAAACCCAGCGCCAGCGCCAGAACCAATGCCAGCGTGGTAAGCCCACCCGGACCGCGCAGACGCCTTCGCGCGGCCTCCACAGCGACGATCAGCAGGTAAGCCAGCAGGGCAAGCACCAGCCCATCCAAAACAAATGCCCGGCCCGGGCCCGTCTGAACCTGCCAGACCGGCATCGAGGGAAAGAAGGGAAGCAGCAGTGTACCCGCGCCAAAAAGGACCAGAAACAACAAGGCTTGCAGCACGACCAGGATGGCCTTTGTGAACACCGGAAACGGTTCCCTTCAGCGTAAGACAGTGTGGAGAGTGTACCGCCGCTGCCCCTGAAAGGCCCCGCGGAGTTGTTGCAGCTTCAGATTCAGGCGCCCGGTAGCAGGTCAGGGCAGCGTGGATTCAAAAGCGACAAGCCGGCGCTCAAGCTCCCACTGAAGTTCGGCCCGCTTGCTCGTTTTCAGGAACCCCTCACACCCAGCGCTGGGCGTGCTCTTCGCCGTAATCGGCGCAGGGCAGACAAGGACGAGGCGAGTGAAGTCGTCCGGCGCGGACCAGAGCGAGGGGCCGGGGAGGAAGCTGTGTTCCAGCGAGGTGCGCGCCGAGCGTTTCAGGTCAGCATAGGCAAGGTTTTGTTCCTCGGCGGCTTTGACGTACTCGTGGGTCAGGTCGATGCGGCTGACGCCTTCGTCATCGGTGGAAAGCGCAAGGGGCACGTTGGCGGCGCGATAGGCGGCGAGCGGGTGGTCGGTGTGGTGGACGCCGAGAATGACGTCGTTGGAGGTGGGGTTGACCTCGACCATAACGTGCTTCTCGGCCATTTCCTGGAGGAGTTGGGTGGGGTTGTCTTCATAGAGGACATCAACGCCGTGGCCGATCCGCTCGGCGTGCCCCAGTTCGACGGCTTCGCGGATGTGGAAGCGCAGGCCATCCGGCGGGACCATGCCGAAGGCGAGTTCGCCCGCGTGGAGCGAGATGTGGACCTTGGGGTAGACGCTGTGAAGGTAGTCGAGCATGAGCATTTGCAGGTGGTACTCCTCCATGCTGACGCGGCCGTCCTCGGGCATGACGAAGTTGATGCCGACGACTAATGGGTTGCCACTGTCGAGTTCGGCCTGGGCGACTTCGAAGCCGAGGAGGGTTTGGGCGAAGACTTGTTGTGGTGGGAAGCCGCGAAGGATTTGGTACAGGAAGCGGATGTTGACGTTGCAGGCCTTCGTAGCGGACTCGGATGGAATGACCTCTTTCCTGTCCGGGAACACACTGGCGCAAACTTCAATCTGTTCGCGGCGGCTTTGCGCATCAGTGAATTCCTTGCGGTCTACTGCCACTTCGTCTCGTAATCCCGCTGCCAGCAGCCGGTCTCTGAGAGAAGCAAAAACCGACCTGTCCTCCTGATAGTTCACGTCGTGCGCCCAGCCGAGCTTGTAGCCAAGCGTCGCCGCGTGTGTGAACGTTGGCGTGTTCATGATCTCGAGGTACTGCTCGTTCTGCGCGGCGGCGCGGGTGGCGACTTCGTCGAGCCATTCGCCGGTAAAAGCCTTCAGCCCACCGTAGCGGTCAAAGGTGGCGAAGAACTGGTCGTGGCCATTGATGCCCTCGGTGGGAACGAACGCACGCATGCTGAAGCTGTCGATGAGGTCGTCGTAGAGAGGCTGGCGCTTCAGGGCGTCCGCAGCGGGGACCTCGCCTGCCGCGCAGGATTTGTCCGCTTGCGGCTGGACGAAGTGGAGGGCGTTCTGGCCTTGCGGTACCGCCGGCTTGCCGGGGTCCACCGGGGCAACGCAGAGCCCTTGTTCGGCGGCTTCCCTAATGAAGGTCTCTGCGTAGACGGCGCCGGAGAGGTGCATGTGCAGGTCGGCACCCTTCGGAAACGGCTTGAGGAAGGCGTAGAGCTCGGGCGCGCCGAGGGCCTTGGCGGCAGTGAAAGCCCGGGTCGCGCGGACCTCGCCCGGAGTCTGCGCGGTCGTGTGCGCCGTTTGCTTCGAGCCCCGGACGACCGCGGGGTGCACGGGCTGCGTAACGATGCCCGGCGCTTGCAGCAAGAGAGCGAGAGTGGAGATGAGGGGGTGCAGTGGCATCGATCAGCCTTCAAACAAAGTTGGGCGGTAGGGGAAGCATACTGCGTGCCGGGTGAGCAAACCGCAAGGTGGGGCACCCCACCCTGGCCAGTCCATGCTCCCCGGGTGGGGTGCCAGCTTCTTTTGCTATACTGACCAAGTCGTTTTGAGGCCCTGCATACCCTGCAGCGTGGCCAGCAGATCTCCTCCTCCAGGCAGGCGATTCAGAACGCAGAACCCGGGCGCGCAGGTGCCCGAAGGTTCACTTCCGTCACAGGAAGGCCAGATAGCTCAGTGGTAGAGCGCGGCCCTGAAAAGGCCGGCGTCGGCGGTTCGATCCCGTCTCTGGCCACCACCTTTGAATCTCTTCCGTCGCGAAGCGAACGTCACCAACGCTGGCTAACGGCAGCACTGCCATCGAATCTGGCGTGGCCTGGCAGGCCCATGTTCTAAGCTGGACGCACTATGGCGAGCCAAACCGGCGCCGATACCGTGGCACAGCGAGACGGCGGGGCTCTGCTGCTCTACACGGAGGACGGTCTGGAGCATGCGGTGACCATCACGCAGAGCCGGTTCACCATCGGCCGTTTGCCCGACCGCGACCTGGTTCTGACTGCGCCCTTCATATCGCGTCAGCACGCAGAAATCATCCGTCAAGACAACCGCTTCGTGCTGCGTGATCTGGAAAGCAAGGGCGGTTGCTTTGTGAATGGAACGCGTGTGGAGCAGCACGTATTGTGCGAGTCCGACGTGATTCAGATCGGCTCCCTGGACGCCCCGCCAATGCGGTTCCGGTTGGCAGACGACATTACGGCCAGGCCACTGCGCACATTGCTGGGAAAAATGCAGGAGGCTCCCCGGGGCGAGTCCGGACTGGGCCGGCTGAACTGGTTTCTTGAGGCCGCCCGTCGCTTCAATGATCTCGGGGCTGTGCATGAGATTGTGGGCGTGCTGATTGAGATCGCGCTTCAGTTGACCCGGGCGGAGCGCGGCTTTGTGTTCCTGCGGGACGGCGGCGGGCACCTGGAGTTTGTAGCCGGTCGTGATGCCCAGGGTGGTCCATTGACCAGCGATGAAACCGTGTCACGCAGTGCCATTCAGCAGGCCATTGCGAGCCGCTCCGAGTTCATCATCACGGACACGCTTTCCGGCGATGAATTCGAGCCCAGCGCCAGCGTCCTGGCACATCACCTGCGCGTGGTGATCTGCATCCCCCTGCGGAGGCGCGGCGCCCAGCCGGGACAGAATCGCGACTCACTGTTAGGCGTGCTGTACCTGGACAGCCGGCAACAGCGCAGCAGACTTACGTCGATCGACAGCAACCTGCTCAACGTGATTGCTGGGGACGCCGCTGCGTTGGTGGAGAACGTTACACTCGCCGAGGCCGAAAAGGCAGCCCGTCAAGTGCGGGCAGAGTTACAGATTGCTGCACAGATTCAGCGCGGACTGATGGCCGTGCGTCTGCCCCAGGCGCACTACGCCGAGGTGGACGCGGACAGCCTGCCATGCAAGGAGATCGGCGGAGACTTCTTCGATGTACTGGTCGTTGGCGGCGCGCTCCATGCCGTTGTCGCCGACGTGTCAGGCAAGGGCGTCTCTGCAGCTCTGCTGGGCGCAATGCTGCAGGGCCTGGTGCATGCACAGTTGCTCGCGGGCGAGCCGTTGGACCGGATCGCGCGCTCAGCGAACGAATTCCTTTGCGGTCGCGAACTCGGCAAGTACGCCACCATGGTGCTGCTTCGCCTGCGCCCCGAGGGGATGGCGGAGTACATCAACTGTGGTCACGTGCGGCCGTTGCGACAGTGCGGCCGTCGACTGGAAACGCTGGGCAACAGCAACCTGCCAGTAGGTCTGATTGCAGGTGCGGAGTACGGCTGCGAAAGTTTCCAGTTTGAGCGCGGAGAGCGCGTCGTCATCGTGACCGACGGCCTCACCGAGGCGGAGGATGCGGGCGGCGATTGCTATGGAGACGCCCGGCTCGACGCTGCCTTGCTAAGAGGCGCGAATTTGGGGGATCTACTGGAAGAATTGCGCGTCTTTACGTGCGGGCAGCCTCTGGAGGATGACTGTACGATGCTCGAAGTTCGGTTCCGAGGCTAAGTTCCGGGCCTGCGGACCCGTCGTGCTCGCTGACAGGCTCAAACGTAAAACGATCCGGCTGCCGCCACCAACCCTTGCCCGACACCTGAACGGATTTGCCCTGCGCAAGCAGGCGGACAGCGCTGGCGATGGGGGTGGGTACGGGGTGTCCGCTACGGACGTCAAACACGCCCGGCTCATACGCGCCATTGTCGCAGGTGACCAGGGAGCACCAATCCCACGAGCCCAGCAGCGACCACACGGTGACCGCCGCCACACTAGCGCCACGTGCACGTGCCTGCTGCGCTTCCGCCCAAACCTCGGTAAGCCAGCGAACAGGGTCCCCCTCGTAGCCTCCGCCCAGGTGGCATTCCGTGATGGCGACCGGGATCTTATAGCGGTTCCAGGCCTCGGTCAGAATCGAGCCCACGCCGGCAATCCCATCTTTGCGCACGCGCACAGCTTCAACATCGACCAGGGGCTCGTCCCCGGTGTCGCCACCAGCCATCCAGTCCGGGTACTTCCAGACTCGGTGATCGAGAAAACGATCACTGGTCAGGTAGTAGTTGAGACCGATCACGGTTGGCGGACACGGATTGTCTACGAACCACAGGATCTCGCGTTCTGAAATGCCGTTCGAGGTCAGGAACGCGAACAGTGAGTGGGCCCGATCCACACGGCCGCACAGTAGATCAAGGCCCATCCAACGACGTGCCTCGCGTTCTTGGCAGAGATCGCGCAGAGCCTCGGTGGACCATGTTTTGCCGGCGTCTTCGGTGGTGATGAACTCGGCATCGGGGCGAACCGTCCGGATCGCGCGCATGGCGAGGACCGAAGCTTTGATCTGGTTCACAAGAGCGCGTGCGTATCCGCCAAAGCTGCGTTCGTGTGGATACCAGTGGCCGTACAGCGCGCTGAAGCGCGCTGTGGTCTGCGGCTCGTTGACCGGTGTATAGCGCCGTAGTTGCGGAAAGCGTTCAGCTAAGCGCCGGGCGTAGCTGGCGAGCTTCTCCGGGAAGTTGGGATCCAGCAGATCAGTGTCGGCCGGGCCGCTGCCATGGTGAACCAGCCCCACGATTGGCTCAATGCCGACGCGCTCCATCGCCGCGAGCGGCTCATTGAAGATGTCGAAGGTGCCCGCTTGGCAGAAGCGTTCCCAGTGCAGACCGTAGCGCAGGGTCTTAACGCCAAGAGCAGCAATGTGCTCGAAGTCTTCGACGCGGCCGTGGTGCCCGCATCGCTCCATCTGGTCCATCCACGCGTCGCCGACGCGATTGACTGTGCACTCCAGGCCTCCCCAGAGTTGCATCCCGTTTTGCTCCGACACTATTAGCTCTCCCGCTTGACAAGATCTCCTAAGCCTTCTTGCGCACGGAGTTGCTGGCCCTGGTCTTCGGCTGGCTCTGGATGTGATGACCGTTTGTTCGGCTGGGGCTGCCTCGTTTAGGCGAGACTCGCGGAGGTATTCGCGAAGGCGAGCAGAAACACAAGGGGAGCGTTCCAGTTGATCGCAATCTCGTTCATCGAGTACGCCTGGGTGTCGTCCACCCACATCCGCATGGGCGGCGCGGCGGGCAGCTGTTTCGCCACAGCGTCGCCAGGGTGCCGATTGGGCCCGCCGGAGAGCAGGCCGGGCCACGGCGCGACAATGTTGTCCGCTGCACTAGGGCGATGATGTGGGTGCAGAAACGGCCGGCTGCCCACCTGCGTCACCCAGGAAACGCCAAAGCAGTTCCGGCCGAGAATGTAGTGCAGATTCGCAAGCGAAGCATCGACTGCGTCGCGATGCGGGCTGAAGTGGTGATCCACGGCGAGCAGCAGCGACTGGTTACCCGCAACGCCATTCGAGCCCCAGATGTAGTCGTTCGGCCCCAGCGTGTTCGCGTAGCCATTCCCCGCACTGCGCTGAATCAGGTTCTGTGCGGCTTCGTGCGTCTTCTGCCGAATGGCCGCCTTGGTCTGCGCGTTGCCCGGTTTCTCGGCCATCGCATAGGTCCAGCACGCCATCGAAGCCACCGTTCCCCACGAGGGAGCCTCGATCCGCAGGGAATTGAGGTCCGTCGGAAGGCCTTTCAGGAACGCTTGTTCGTAGTGTGGTTCGCCAGTGGTGCGCCAGAGCTCGGCCGAAGCCCAAAGAAACTCATCCGCAACCTGCTTGTCACCGTAGTCGCCGGTGGAAACGCCAGCGGGATTCTGAAAGACCACGCCCGGATTGGCGGCTGCCCACGTCCAGGCATTGCGCGCTGCCGCGAGGAAGCGGGCTGCGAGCGCTTTGTCGAAGGGCGCATAACACCGCGCCGCGCTGGCCATAACCGCCGCCAGGTCACCGGTAGCGGCCGTGCCTTTGAACGGTGCGGCGCCCGTGCCAATCACATTGCTCACAAGATGGTCGTCCTGGGGCAGGATGAAGCCGCAGAACTTGTCGCTCGTTTGCTTATGGAATACCCCGCCGTCGGGTTCCTGGAGCTGCAGCATCCAGTTCAGGTTCCACAGCACTTCCTCAAGGTAATCCGGCAGATTTCCGTGCTGCTTCGGAATGCCCAGCTTCATCTCCCGCAAGGCCTGCGGGTACATCTCCCAAGCCCACAGCAGCGTACCGCAGGTGATGCCGGAGTTGACGACATACCGGCCGTAGTCGCCGGCATCGTGCCATCCACCGTGGTTGGGCAGGCTGCCGGATTTGCCCGACGAGGCGCCGTAAGCGCCATTGGTGTGGCAGGCGGGGTGCTGGAATCCGCCTCCCAGGTCAACTGCGCACCCACAACGCTGGCCCGTGTAGCCGCGCATGGTAGTGCGTAGGGCGTCCGCGTACACCTGGTCGCTGACCGTCAGCGGAAACGTGCCCTGGCCACCGAACTCAATGCGATAGCTGCCGGGCTGGCGCAAGCCGGTGAACATAGCCTGCTGCACGAGGTCGCCGGAAGCAGCATCTGTCTGTGGTGCGGTCAGCGGGCCTTCGAAGACAACCTTGTTGTCGTCCGCATTTCGAATCAGGAAGGTCTTCAGCCCCGGTGCGGCCCCGCGAATCGTAGCAACTTTAGCGTCCCCGGGCCGATAGCCCACCTGGTTGAAGAACGCGTCAACCCCCTGCGTCTTGTCGGCAGACGGTGCCTGGGAGAGAAGGCTGGAAGAGTTGAGTTGCGCTGCCGTGGCCAGGCCGAGGGTCTTCAGGACGCTCCGTCGTTGCATTAGGCCATGATACGGCGAAAGGCCCTGTTGACTCGCAGGCACGCGCAGCAGGGGGGCACCGGAAGGCCGCAACGAGCAACTCTCGTACGCTCATGCAGCGCTTCCGGATCCTCCTGCTGTTACCACTCCTTCGCCGCTGAATCCACCTGCACCGGATCGGGCGCAGGGGCCGCCTTCCACCGCAGCACAGGCTTCCGGGCCGCAGTCGTCTCATCCAGCCGCTGCAGCCGCGTCGTGTGCGGCGCAGTGGCAACCAGCTCCGGGTTCTCCTCGGCCTCACGGGCGATCTGCTGCAATGCATCCACGAGCAGATCCAGCTCTTCCTTCGACTCGCTCTCTGTGGGCTCAATCATCATCGCGCCCTGCACCACCAGCGGGAAGCTCGTCGTGTACGCATGGAAGCCGTAGTCGATCAGCCGCTTGCCCATGTCGCCGGTCTTCACGCCGTTCTTCGCCTGCAGCTTGTCGCTGAACACCACCTCATGCATCGACGGCGACTTGTACGGCAACTCAAACGTGCCTTCCAGCTTCTTGCGCAGGTAGTTCGCATTCAACACGGCGTCTTCGGTCGTCTGCCGCAAACCATCCGGCCCGTTCGCCAGGATGTACGCCAGCGCGCGGATGAACATTCCGTAGTTGCCGTACCAGGCCTTCACGCGACCCACGGTCTGGGGCCGGTTGTACTCAAAGCCCAGCGTGCCATCGGCCCGCGTCGCAATCACTGGCGCCGGTAGAAATGGCTCAAGGATCTTCTTGCAGGCCACAGGTCCAGACCCCGGTCCACCACCCCCATGCGGCGTGGAGAATGTCTTATGCAGATTCAAGTGCATGACATCGACGCCAAAGTCACCGGGCCGCGTCTTGCCGACGAGTGCGTTCATATTCGCGCCGTCCATGTACAACAGCGCGCCCTTCGCATGCAGAATGTCCGCGATCTTGTGGATGTCTGACTCAAACACGCCGATCGTCGAAGGATTCGTCAGCATCAGCGCCGCAGTATCTTCATCGACCAGCTTTTCCAGCGCCGCCAGGTCCACCATGCCCAGCTCATTCGACTTCAGGTTCGCTACCTGGTAGCCGCAGATCGCGGCCGTCGCCGGGTTGGTCCCATGCGCCGAGTCCGGGATGATCACCTTCTTGCGCGGGTTCCCCTTGCTCTCGTGGTACGCCCGCACCAGCAGGATGCCCGTGAACTCCCCATGCGCCCCGGCCGCCGGCTGCAACGTGATGCAGTCCATGCCCGTGATCTCGATCAGGCACTCGCTCAGCAGCTTCATCAACCCCAGCGCGCCCTGGGAGAGCGACTCCGGCTGATAAGGATGCGCCTCGGCCAAACCTTCCAGCCGAGCCACAGCCTCGTTGATCCGCGGGTTGTACTTCATCGTGCAAGACCCCAGCGGGTACATGCCTAGATCGATGGCATAGTTCCACGTCGAAAGCCGCGTGAAGTGCCGGATGATCTCAATTTCACTCAGCTCCGGCATCACGCCCAGGCCATCCGTACGCACGGCGTCCCCGAGGAGGGAAGCGGCGTCAACCGCCGGCACATCCAACTCCGCCAGGCGGTAGCCCTTCTTGCCCGGCGAGCTCTTCTCAAAGATCAGGTTCTCGTTCTGATTGACGTGCGTCGTTGCCTTCTTCGGGGTTCCCACAAACTTCTCGTCTGCCATGCTCTTCCTTCAGCGGCCCGCTCGCGCGGGAGCCGCAAAAACCAGCGTCAATACAAGGTTCTCACACCCTGCGACCCCTCTTGCGATGCGCCCAAAAAGCTGACGCATCCATCGCAGGAGCCCCAGGCACTCTGCAAAACCCGGGAGGCGAAACCGTCCGGCACCTTTTTCCGTGGCTCAGGCGGCCAAGCCTCCGATTCACCACTGTCGTACCTTTCTTGATTCACTACGACCCGCTTTTCCACGCGACCGTAGCGAACACAAAACATCGTTTCGCGCTTCGGTTCACAATAGAAGCAGGCAAACCTGCCTCCGCCCGGGAGGAACTCCCTCCGGCGCGCCGCGAGTCCCCGGACCCGCCCCGCCGCTGCCTCCACGGACCTCCCCCAAAAATCGAAAGAAATCGGAGCGATCTGCGATGCATCTTTGGACCGAATACGAAGGCCGAACCGTTGACGAGCACTACACCCTCGGCAAGCTGCTCCGCTCGGAGGGCCGCAACGGCTTCTTCGCCACCGCCGACAAGGACGGTCACCCCGCCGTGATCCGCCTCACCGAGGCCCATTACGACGAGGCCGAGCTCCTCAACCGCTGGCGCCAGGTCGCCGAAGTCCACCAGGACAATCTCATCGAGATCGAGCAGGTCGGCCAAACCGTTCATCGAAGGCGTCGCCCTCACCTACGCCCTCATGGAGCCCGACGACGCCAATCTAGGCGACGTCCTCAAAGAGCGCCCCATGACCACGGCCGAAACCATGCAGGTGGCCAAGGCCGTGCTCGCTGCACTCCAGGCCCTGCACACCTCGGGCCTCGTCCATGAGCACATCGAGCCCAACAACGTCCTCGCCGTCGGCGAGACCGTAAAGCTCCGCTCCGACTGCGTTCGCGAGTGCGTTGCGGATGGAGAATTCACCAGCGAGGAAAGCTGCGCCGACCTTCGCCGCAAAGATCTCCACGACTACGGCACACTCCTGCTCCGCTGCCTCACCCTCGAAACCGAGTGGAGCCCGGCGCACAATAACCTGCCCGACCCCTTCAAGCGCATCATCCCGCGCGCACTCGACGGCTCCTGGACCCTCGAGCAGATCGGCACGGCACTCGACCCAGCAGCCTTCACACCGAAGGCCGCACCCCGCCCTGCCTACCCGACTCAGGCCACGGTCATCCCCACGGCCCCGCAGCCTGCAAGCGCGGCTCCCGTAGCCTCCAGCCAACCGGCGACCGCGGCTGCTCCCGCATCCGCCCAGCGGCCCAGCCCCCTCGTGCCGCCGGGTGTACGCCAGATCGTCGAGCAGGGAACCCTTCCGCTAGCGGAACCGGGCACCCGGCAGCGCCCAGTCGAGCCCGAGCCAGCCATCCCCGTCCGCTCGCGCTTCCAGCCCGATCCCGAGCCGCCCACCCATGGTCCCTCCAGGGTCGTCTGGGCCATCTGCGCTGCCGTGGCGTTGCTGCTCCTGTTCCTCGGCTGGCACTTCTTCTCAGGCAAGCCGGCAACGCCTGCCGCGACCTCCAACCCGGCCCCGATCGTCCATTCCGGTGCCGCTGCGGAGCCAGGGGCGTCCGCTCCCAGCCAAACCGTCCCTTCTCCCGCGCCGCCCGCAACTGCTGAGCGCGTCCCTGCGTCCTCTGTAGCGGAGGAATCCCATGCCACCGGCGCGCACGGCTGGTACGTCGTCGCTTACACCTATAACCATGAGGGCCAGGCCGCGACCAAGGCAAAACGCCTTCGCCGCAACCACGACTCACTCCATCCCCAGGTCTTTTCCCCCACCGGCCATGGACCGTACTTCGTCTCGCTCGGCGGCCCCATGTCCCAGGGCGAAGCCGAATCCGTCTACCGCCACGCCCGCCGGGCCGGGCTGCCACGCGACACCTTCGTCCGCCACTACTAACGCACGAAGATTCGCAACGACGAAGGCCTCCCACCGGGAGGCCTCGTTCGTTGCGACTCCAAATACTCGGGGTAGACCTCCCCTTTTTCAAGGCCGTCATCCTGAGCGCAGCGAAGGATCTCCGTAGATGCTCGGGGCTGCGCCACCTCCGAGCATCTACTTAAAAATCCTCGTCCCCAACCCCGCTGCCATCCTCTGAGTAACTCCCGGACTCCGGCCCATCCAGATCCTCTTCGCGCAGGCTTAACGCCAGCACCGTTCCGGACTCAAACTCCACCGTCAGCGAATCCAGCTCCTCCAGCTTTGCGGTAGCCACTGTCTCGCCGATCTGCGCACACAGCGCATTGCGGTACTCCGGCTCCCGAAACGCCACACTGAAGTCTGCCAGCAGCACGTGCGGCCACGAGTACAAGGTCAGCATGGGCCCATCAAAGCGCAGCCGCAGGTAGTCGGCGACGAACTCAACCGCCGTCAACTCCTGCCCCTCAATCGCGCTAATGTCCACTGGCCGCCATCTCCTGCACTCCGACTGCCGCTCGCACGATCACCGGCTCGCACTCCACGGGGAAGTTGACCGAGTTTGCAATGAAGCAAAGCTCATGCGCCTGGTGGTGCAACTCCCGCGCCTTCGCCTCATCCGACCCCTCTGCGACCGTCACTTCAGGCCGCAGAACCACCCGCTCAAACTGCCCACCGCCCGTCGCTGCGTCAAAACGCATGGCGCCTTCCGCATGGTCCACGTACGCGGTCACTACGACACCATTGACCGCGCACAGATGCAGGTAGCTCAGCTTGTGACAGCTTGAAAGCGCAGCCACCAGCATCTCCTCAGGATTCCACCGCCCCGGCGTGCCATGAAACACCGTGTCAGACGTGCCCGCGATCGCCGCCTTACCCTCGGCCTCCAGCGCAAAGTCCCGGCTGTAGTGCTTATACCCACTCGTCCCCGAGCCAAGATTGCCGGTCCAGGTCACCGTCACCGCATATTCGTGCAGATCCTTCATCGTTCCCCCTCGGACTCTGTTCCGTTCTTTCGCACTCTTCGCGTCCAGTTCGAACCTATCTGGCGCCGACCAGCTCCGGAGCGGCTGCCGAAACCTCCACACTAGACACCACCGCAGCCGCAGCCTCCATGTGAGCCCGCGTGGTCAGCTCCGTTGCACACCACAGTGCCGCATTCGCTCCCAACTCCGGGTACCACTTGCTCAAAGCCAGCCCGCCGATGATCTGCTTGTCCAGCAGATCCTCATTCAGCGCGGAAGCCGCCACACCGGCATCCATCACAAACTCATGGAACCGCGGCGAGCCCTCAAACAGCACCTTCGCGCCAGCCCCAGTCAGCGACTCGCGCAGAAACGCCGCCTTCGCCAGGTTCTGCTCCGCCAACTCGCGCAGGCCCTGCTTGCCGTAAACGGTCATAAAGACCGTGACCATCATCGCCACCAGCGCCTGGTTGGTGCAGATGTTGGAAGTCGCCTTCTCGCGCCGGATATGCTGCTCGCGCGTGCTCAACGTCAGCACAAACCCACGCTTGCCGTTCACATCCTTCGTCTCGCCCACCAGCCGCCCAGGCATCTGCCGCAGGAACTTCTCCTTGCAGGCAATCACGCCGCAGTACGGGCCGCCAAAGCCCACCGGCACGCCGAAGCTCTGCGCCTCCAGCGAAACAATATCGGCCTCCCGCGGCGGCCTCACGATTCCTAGCGACACAGCCTCCGCAATCGAAACAATCAGCAGCGCGCCCTTCCGGTGCACCACCTCAGCGATCGCCGCCACATCCTCAATCACGCCAAAGAAGTTGGGCGACTGTACCAGTACGGCCGCCGTATCGTCCTTGATCGAAGCCTCGAGCGCCGCCAGATCCACGCGCCCCGTCTTCGCGTCATAGCCAAACTCGGCAATGTCGATGCCCTGATGCTGCGTCGAAGTCCGCAGCACCTCGCGATACTCCGGATGCACCGTCCGCGCCACCACGGCGCCCAGCTTGCCCGTCACGCGGCAAGCCATCAGCACGCTCTCCGCCGCACCGGTCGACCCGTCATACATCGACGCGTTGGCAATCTCCATGCCCGTCAGTTCGCAGATCATCGTCTGGAACTCAAACATGGCCGTGCAGCGTGCCCTGCGCGATCTCCGGCTGATATGGCGTATAGCTGGTCAAAAACTCACCACGCTGCACCAGCGAGTCAATCACCACCGGCCGGTAGTGCCGGTACGCGCCAGCTCCCAAAAAGCTCGCAAACCGCTGCGAGCTCGGCAGCTTCGCCAACTCATTCGCATCGCCGCTCGCCAGGTTCGCCGCATAGGCCTTGAACCGATCCAGGATCTCCGACTCCGATTGCTGCCGCGGGATATCGAGGTCTCGCGTGAGGCGGTATTCCTCCGGCACTGCAGCAAACAATTCATCTACGGATGTGATGCCAATCTCAGCAAGCATCTCTTCACGATCCTGGGGCGACTTCGGCAAATAGCGCATGTTTGGTCTCGTTGCTTTCTTACAAACCAGTTTCACTCGTCGATTCTCAATGGCCCCGAATCGAAGAAGAGGTGCCAGAATCCGAAGAGCATGAAGAGAACTCCAAAGGCGACAAAAAAGATCCGACTCGATCGAGCAAGGGCTGGACTGTCGTCCTCATAGGTAAAGCCGCTTTCCTTCAGCACACCGATAGCAACAGCCCCGAACCCTGTCACGATGAACACGTAGGTGAAGAAAAGGTCCATGCTGATCAGTGGCCCGTCTCTTCAGCCACAAATTCTCGTAATCCGCCGCACTGAGCAGCGCATTGAACTCATCCGTATTCGTCACGGTCAGCTTCAAAATCCACGTCCCGTTCGCATCGGTATTCAACGTCTCCGGCGCGCCGTTCAGCGCTTCATTCACCTCAGTCACGGTTCCGGAGATCGGCGCATACAGATCACTCACCGCCTTCACGCTCTCCACCGACCCAAAGGTCGACCCCGCCTCAATAACCTGCCCCACCTTGGGCAGTTCCACAAACACAATGTCGCCCAGCGAATGCTGCGCATAGTCCGTAATGCCAACAGTGCCGTTCTCGCCCTCAAGCTGCAGCCACTCATGGCTCTTGGCGTAACGATAGGTCTCCGGGTAAGCCATCCTGATTCAGTCTCCAAAGTAAATTGTAGAGGAAGCGAAGGCCGCCCCTTTGATCCGGCGAAGGTCCGGCGACCTATTTGCCGGACCCGGGCTGGCTCGGTTCGACAGACTCCCCCGCCGAGTCATCGCGTTCCCAACCTTCGTTTTCCAGTTGCAAGGCCTGAATTACCACCGTATTTCCCGTTCCATCCAGTTCAGTGAGAGCATGAAACTCTGAAACCCAGCACCGAAGGATGTTGTACGCCAGGACCCTCTGCCCCGCCTCGTTATAGAGCTCCAGGATGATGTCCTTGCGAAAGTCTGTTGTCGCCACATCCTGATTGGTCTTCGCGGTCTGCTGCGTGGAGTTCGCGTTGCTGTAGTTCCAACTTTGTTCGCCCACTCCGCGAACTCCGCATCCTGGGTCACGCCCTGCTCCAGGGTGATCGCCTCGAACTCACTCTGGCCGGGCGATCGGCGGATTGCTGGCCGATCCTCAGCCGAGCCGGCTGCGGAGACCTCCGGGGTGCGCTCGAAGGCGCTTACCCTGGACACCCCCGCAACATAGCGTCCTTCCCACTTCACCTTGAAGCGGAAATTACGATACGGATCGCAGCGTTGCGCGCCCTGCTGAAACGATGACGTAAGTATAAGGTCTCCTGCGTCTGGTCTACCGATTAGCTGAGCGGCGCCGTGATCACAGGGGCCGCAGCCTTGGGCCGCTTGTAGAACGGCGTAGGCACCACGACCGCCTTCACGGGCAATCCACGGATCTCCACGGCCATCTCCGTCCCCGGTGCAGTCATCTCCACTGGCACGTACGCCAGCGCGATGTTCTTCTTCAGGAACGGTGAGGGCGACCCCGAAGTCACCTCCCCGATCACCTCGCCCGAAAGCGCCAACACCGGGTACCCATCCCGCCCGATGCCTCGCTCCACCATCTCCAACCCAACCAGTCGGCGAGACGGCCCACCTGCATCGGCAACCTTCTGCAGCGCCTCCCGGCCGACAAAATCGGTGCCCTTATCCAGCTTGCAATAGCGCCCCAGATTGGCCTCGAATACGTTGATCGAGTCTGAAATCTCGTGCCCGTACAGCGCCATCGCGGACTCCAGCCGCAGCGTATTCCGCGACCCTAACCCACAAGGCTGAATCCCAAATTCCGCACCCGCGGCCAATACCTCGCCCCACACCCGGGAACTCGTCGGCTCGTCAGCCGGAATGTAAATCTCGAACCCATCCTCGCCCGTGTACCCGGTACGCGCGATCAGCACATTGTGGCACCCAGCCACCTGCCCCCACGTGAACCAGTAATTCTTGATCGGGGCGAGGTCCACGCCCGTCAGCTTCTGCAGCGTGTCCTTCGCCCGAGGCCCCTGGATCGCCAGCTGTGTGTAGTAATCGCTGACGTCCATGACATGCACGCCGCTCATTCCGCCGATCACCTGGCGAACCCACTGCACATCCTTCTCGCGCGTCCCGGCGTTGATCACGATCAGGTAGTCGTTCTCGCCCAGCTTGTGCAGGATGACGTCGTCGACAAAGGTGCCATCCGGGTACAGCATCGCCGAGTAGTGCGCCTGCCCTACCTGCAACTTGCTCGCATCGTTCATCAGCAGGTGCTGCACGGCGGCCAGCGAGTTTGGCCCGCGCAGCTGAATGTCTCCCATGTGACTCACGTCAAAGAGCCCTACCCCTGTGCGCACGGCATGTGCTCTGCCACTAAACCCGCGTACTGCACTGGCATATCCCACCCGCCAAAATCCACCATGCGCGCCTTGTGCCCATGGTGTGTGGCATGGAGCGCCGTGCGGCGCAGGGACGGGGAGAGCTGTTCGATGATTGCCATGGAAGCGAATCCTCAGCGACGGTCTGATACCCCGCCGCACCTTGAAATCTGCCCAGAAAAACGCCCGGCACCAGCCGGGCACTCTGCGCAGTGCTGTGCATCTCTAGCTTATCGCGGGTTGTCGCCGCCCCGGTGATCGCTCTGCGGCGCTAGGACACTCGGCTTCAGCGCCGGTCTGCCGCCGACCGCTCCCGAAGGGCCGCCCTCACAAAGCTGCTTACAGCGAAGTACCCAAAGAGGACCGCCACTCCGGCAAAAATCCAGAAATGCTGCAGAGTGTGCGGGTCGGCTCCGGGGTGCAGTACCCCGCGCAGCCGCCAGGCCCCGCCAAACATCGTCACGGCGACCACCGCGAAAAACAACCCCGTCACCCGCAGCCAGAGCGCGCTGGAAAACGTGGCCAGCGGAGCCCACATCGAGCGCCCGGCATTTCGGGCCTGCGTTCCTGCCACCCTTCGAACGGATTGCGACCGGATTGCTGCAACCCGTTGCGAAGCCGCTTCCGTCGGCCGATCACGAGGTGCCTCCGACAGCCGCGGGTCCGCAGCGGAAGCTGCCTGGGCAACCGCCGCCAGCGTCTTCGCCGCCTGCCGTGTGCCGTATCCAAGTGCCCGTCCCAGCTTTACCTTGTCCACCGCCTCAGTGTACCCACGGGCACCCAACGTGGGTCTCTTCACACACCTCGGGGGTTCCTCCCTGCATCCAAACGCGAACAAGGCGGCACTTGAGCCGCAATGACCTTTGAATGAAGGAAAGAAGAACACCCATGAAGAACTTCATCTGGACCCTTAGCGGTTTGTGCGCTGCCGTCGCCGGTTTCCTCGTCTGGAGTCGCAACAAGCAGGCCAAGCCCGTCGAGCAACTCGCGCACCGCCTCGAAGAGGCCTGGGCCGACCACCACACGACTGTGTAAAAGCCCGTCCGTAACCTCCTACCCTACCCGACCGGGGCATTCCTTTTGCCCCGCGATCGGCGTACCCTGAAGAAGAAGTTGATTTCCCGTCTCTGCCGTTCCCGTCGCGCTTTCCGGGAAGACCCATTGCGGGCCAGTTCATCGCAATCAGTCAACCAGCCGGAGGTGGCGTTGAGTAGACACAACGAGCAGGTCAAAAACCTCATTCAGAAGCTCGGGGAAGCCATCCACGAGTCCGTCAGCGAATCGGAAAATATCGCCGAAGTTGTGCGCGAGATCCGTGAGCAGGGCTTCGATGTCGTTCTCATGCTTGAGGCCACCATCGGTCTCAACCAGGTGGATCGCGAAGAAGCCTCGACCGAGGCCGAAGAGGCGGTTGAGGGTCCTTTCACTCGCACTGACCTGAACTTTCTGAAGAGCCTGCGCATCAGCACGGAAGACGACGAACCCCAAACCTAGGGCCTCAGGCCGGGGCACGATGGAAATTTCCGTGCGCCCCATGCTACATTCGGGCGTCCCACACCCCCCGCTTGCGCGTCAGAGGGGGAAGTGGCCCGCGAGGTGGTTCGAAAATGAGAGATACTCTGGGTGTTCTGCTCGCCGGTGGCGCAGGCGAGCGACTGTTTCCCCTGACACGCGACCGCGCAAAACCTGCCGTTCCGTTTGCCGGTCAATACCGGATCATCGACATCACCCTGTCGAACTGCATCAACTCAGACCTTCGCAAGGTGTACATCCTCACGCAGTACAAGGCTCTCAGCCTGAACCGTCACATCCGTGAGGGCTGGGGATCGGTCGTCGCCACCGAACTCGGCGAGTTCGTCGAGATCCTGCCGCCCATGCAGCGCGTCTCCAAGTCGTGGTACCAGGGCACCGCCGACGCCGTGTTCCAGAACATCTACTCGATCGGCGCCGAAGAGCCCAAACGCGTCCTCATCTTGTCCGGCGACCACATCTACAAGATGAACTACGCGCTCATGCTGCAGCATCACTGCGATACCGGCGCCGACGTCACGATCGCGACCCTCCCCATCAAGCCTGAGGAAGTATCCGCGTTTGGCATCGTCGACATCGCCAAGAACGGCGAGGTCACCGGCTTCGTCGAAAAGCCTAAGACCACCGATCTGCGCTCGCCCTTCGATCCCGAGATGGTCGACGCCTCCATGGGCATCTACCTCTTCAACACCGACGTGCTGCTCCCCGAGCTGATGCGCGACGCCGAGGACCCCGACTCCAAGCACGATTTCGGCCATGACATTTTGCCCAAGCTGCTCGGCCGCTACCGCGTCCAGGCCTACAATTTCGTTGACGAAAACAAGAAGCAGGCCCTCTACTGGCGTGACGTCGGCACCCTTGACGCCTACTACGAAGCCAACATGGACATCGCCAGCTTCGTCCCCGTCTTCAATCTTTACGACCGTAGCTGGCCGATGCGCACCCGCGCCTACCAGTACCCGCCCGCCAAGTTCGTCTTCGGCGAACCCGGCCGCACCGGCATGGCGATCAACTCCATCGTCTCGCCGGGGTGCATCGTCTCGGGATCCGTTGTGCGCAGCTCCGTGCTGTCGCATGACGTCCGCGTGAACAGCTACGCCGACGTCGACTCCAGCGTCATCTTCTCGCATGTGAATGTGGGCCGGCACTGCCGCATCCGTCACGCCATCATCGACCGCAACGTAAACATCCCTGACGGTACGGTCATCGGGTTCGACCCGGAAGAGGACAAGAAGAAGTACTTCGTCTCACCCAGTGGGCTCACGGTCGTCACGCGCGACTACTCCGTATACGAGAACCCGGTGTCACCGGAGTTCCTCGCGCAGAACTTCTGAAGCCGGGAAGCAAAGAAGAAAGGGCCTCTTCGGAGGCCCTTCTTTTTGATCCTTGGTGCTTCCCTTACTTTCTCTTACCGAACCGGTACACCACACCACCGCCCATTGAGAAGAACTCTCGCGTCTCCGTCCCGAAATGCTCAAAAATCAGGTCGGGCGACAGGCGGACGGCCAGCCTCGGCGAAGCGTTGAAATCAATGGAACCGCCTACCGCTCCCCATGGGCTGGTGCTGTTGTTGTACATACCAAAGGCCGTAGGCGACGTATTCGGCGGCAAGTTGGCGTCGTTCTTGATCGAGTGATCGTACTGGCCGTGTGTGGCCCCGACTAGCGCGTGGTAGTCGATTGCCGCATAACGATTCTTCGGTCCGCGGTAGTTTACGCCCCCGGAGATGACGTTCTGGAACACGGCAGCACGTGTATTCGCCAGCTGTGGTGTAGGGATCAGGTCTGTATTTCCGCCCTCAAAGCGGTAGTCCGCGGCCACACCCAGGTGCGAGCCCAACCAATAGGTTCCCATCACCTCGCCGCCACCCAGCACGTAGCGCTTGGGCAGGTTCTGTCCGGCCTGGCCGTTCATCAGGCTCAGCCCACCGAAGATCTCGAACTTGTCGTCATAGGTGGCCACGCGTACCGGGGCTATCTGCTGGGCGGTGGCGCGTGTCCGGATCGGTGCGGTTCCCGGCGCGGCGGTCGTCCCGGTCTGACTGGAGCTCGAACTGGAACTGGTGCCGGGAGCGGGGGTCTGAGCCAGCAGGACCGCACCCAGAAAGGGCAGGGAAGAGCCAAGCAGGAGCAGGCGTACGGAGCGGAGCACAGGCAAGCGGTTTTCGAACAACATCATCCTCTTCAAGCAAAGCTCCGGCCGAACCGGTGCCGCGGAAACTGGCGCACACTGGCGCGCCGACCTGTTCAGGATATACCGCGCTCCCCGGCTCATCCGCGACCGCCGCAAGCTTGAACTGGGCAATGCATACGCTTTAGACGAAGCTGCGGCAATCCAGATGGCCATGGCCAGCGTTTTCGAGACAGGGCATGCTGTGCAACGGCCGTCTCAAATTACATGGCACGTCCTTTGTGCATCGAACCGACGAAGACTCCCAGACCTGCCCGGATACAGTTGCTTGGCATGCGAGAATGGAGAGTGCTGTCCCGAGTGCGTAGCCTTCGGCAGCAGGAGACAAGACAATGGGTGAACTTTTCACACCAACCCACATGATCGTTCTCGCCGTTGTAGCCATCGTGCTCTTCGGCGGTAAAAAGCTGCCCGAGCTCGGTAAGGGTCTCGGCGAAGGCCTGCGTGGCTTCAAAGAAGGCATGAAGGGCATCACCGATGAGCCCAACAGCTCCACCAAGCCCGGTGAAACCGCCCACATCGTCACGCCCAAGGTCGAAGAGACCAAGACCCCCACCTCGGTCTAACCTCCTCCGCTCACAGGACTGGTGCAGCCGCCACATGCTGCATGCTCCCGGCGAGTAATCTCGCGCCACTTGCGTCGCTTCTGCTCGCAGCCCGCACGTTTCCCAAGGACGACCTCGCCGCATGAAGCTGAAATCGCCGTTTCTCGTCAAGCCCGACACGAAGGTCAAGCTCTCCGCATTCAAGACTGACTCCACCGGCGAATTCGAGGACTCCGAAGCTGCCGGCCCCGTCCTCGAGAAGCACCTCGAACAACTCGCCACGCTCCAGGAGCTTTTCTTCGCGGACCAGAGCAAGGCTCTGCTCATCGTCCTGCAGGGCATGGACACCGCTGGCAAAGACGGCACCATCCGGCACATCTTCACCGGCGTAAATCCTCAGGGCTGTGACGTCGCCGCCTTCAAGGTCCCCACCTCGCTTGAACTCCGCCACGACTTCCTCTGGCGCTGCCACCAAGAGGTTCCGCCCCGCGGCATGTTTGGCATCTTCAACCGGTCCCACTACGAAGACGTCCTCTCGCCCCGTGTGCACGGCAAACTATCCCGCAAGCAGGTCCGCCAGCACCTGGAGGACATCAATGCCTGGGAAAAGACCCTCAGCGACAACGACGTTCTGGTCCTGAAGTTCTTCCTTCACATCTCGCACGGTGAGCAGACCCGTCGCCTCCAGGCCCGCATCGACGAACCGTCTAAACACTGGAAGCTCTCGCCCGCAGACTTCGAAGAACGCCAGTTCTGGCCCGACTACATGGAGGCCTACGAAGACATCTTCCGCGAAACAAGCCGCAAACACGCCCCTTGGTTCGTCATTCCCTCTGACCACAAGTGGTTCCGTAACGTGGCTATCTCGGGCATCCTCGTCGAAGTTCTGCAAAGCCTGAAGTTGAAGTACCCGGAGGCCACCTTCGATCCATCCGGCATCAACCTGAAGGCTGAAAGCCCCAAGCAGGTGGCCCGACAAGTAAAACAACGCCCCAGCCCCGACACCCCCTCGCCCACCCCCCAGAAAACGCGCTAGGCGCTTCTCGAAAGAGAACTCCCGGCACCTCGCTTCTGCTTGACCCTCTTGCTGGCAATCTGCGCGGGATGCGTGCTTGAGAGGCTCGACACAGAGGAAATCTTTAGCCCATCCACACCTGGTGTCTAACAAGACGCCGCCGGCAGTCAGCCCTGGACTGTCACCAGCACCACTGCCGCGACAGCCAGAGCCATCCCGACGATCTGCCGCCGCCCTGGCCGCTCATGCAAGACCCCCGCCGCCAGCAAGATCGTCGAAGCCGGATACAGTGAGGCCAGCACCGCGGATACGTCCAGCCTGCCCGCCCGGGTAGCCGCGATGTACAGCAGGTTTCCTCCCGTATCCAGGACCGCGACGCCCACTGCCCATAGCCACCCCGCTCTGTTCAGCCAACCCTCAGCACGAGACGAGCCCTGGCTCCCGGCGGGCAAAATCATCGGAAGAATACCCAGCAACGCCAGGCAGGCGAGCAGGCTTCCACATCGGGCCAGCGCCATCGGTTCCACGACCCCGAGCGGATTCGCAAACTTCAGTCCCGCAAAGTACAGCCCGAAGCCTACGCCGCCGGCAATCGCAAGCCACATCACCTCGCGAGACTCCGCTGGCGCCCCAGCCCCAGGCGACGCGACCAGCCAGATCGCCGCTGCAGCTAAAACGAACCCAACCAGCCGCAAACCACTGGGCCGCCCCTCCAGCGCCGTACCCACGGCGGCCGGAATGGCCGCAGCTAACAACCCACTGATCGCTGCGGAAGTACCCATCGTGCCGCGGGCCAGGGCAATATAAAACGCCGACAGCGAAAGTCCAGCAACAACCCCACAGCCCAGCGCCCAGCCAACCGGGCTGCCCCACATCAGGCCACGGCCGCGCACAACGAGCACGCCGCCAAGCACGGCGAGGCTCATGGCGTGGCCAGAGATTACCACCCTCAGCGCGCCGCGAGTGGTCCCGCCGGCTGCTTTGACGCCCATGCCGCCGGAGAAGTCCCCGCCTCCCCAGCTCACGGCCGCGAGCAGCGCCAGCACCGCGCCCACCGGCGCGCCAGAGTTCGTCAAGATGCCGTACCTAGGGCTGCGTGCTGCCAGTTCCCGTAGAGGAGCCAGCGGTGTTCGTCGGCTGCGCTGGCCCCGACGGCCCCGCAGTCGGGTAATAGCCCTTCTTCGCGATCACTTCAAGGCTCGGCCGCATCACCCGCACCTCCACCGACCGGAACTTCCCGTCGATGAATGGCTCATGGCTGTAATAGCCCACCGTGTACTGCGTTCGCACCTGCTCGGCCAGCTTGGCAAAGCTGTCCTCAATGCCCCGCGGGCGGAACTCTGGATCGCATTGCCCGCCAGTCGCATCGGCATAGTGAGGTAGGACATCGTCCCGCATCTGCAGGGGCAGGTGGATCCGGCTCAGGAAGCCCAACCCCGGAATTGCCGAGTCGCCCACGAGCGTCCCGTACACCGCGATCTGGTTCGTTTGCAGGAAACGCACCACTTCTTTGGTCTTCGCGGTCGACCCATACTCCCGGCCATCGGAGATCACATAGATCACTCGCCGCCGTCCCCGGCCCGCCTTGGCCACGGTCTCCGCCGCCGTCAGGATGGCGTCGTTGAGGGTGTGATACTCGCGCTCCGGCGTCTGCATGATGACGCCGGCATTATTGTTCCCATTGGTGTTCGGGTCCACTGGCAGGTTGTTCTTGCAGGTCGTACACGCCAGCGGCCCGCCCATGGCCATGTTCGCCTCACGCCCGGGCCCCTTGGAGCGCTCCAGCGCATACGTCAGCCGCGTGCTCTGCGCGCCCGTAAACCCGGTCTGCTGCTTCACCCCGTTGTTGTAGGTAAAGATCGAAACCTCGTCAAACGGCGTGAATGAAGCCTGTAGCGCACTAAGGGAGGCATTCACCTTCTGCATCGTGTCGAACGTGACGCTCTGATCGATCACAATGGCCACACTCAGCGGGATCGGATCCACCGTGAACAGTTTTGGCGACTGCTTCAGGCCGTTTTCATAGACCTGCACGTCCCGGTAGGTCAATCCGGGCACAAGTTGGCCCTTGGAATCCTTCACCGTAAACGGGATCTCAACGAAGTTGACTGTGGTGACGATGTTGGCCGCATGGCTCACCGGGGCAGGCCCCCCGTCTGCATCACCCTGTGCCTGGGCTGAAGGCGCCGGCGCGGACGGCAGAGCCCCCGGCACCGCATCGCTGGGCGTCACTGGCTTGCTCACCGTCGGTGCGGGTGCATTCACTGCAGGTGCCGTCGGGGTGATCGTGTTCAACCGTGGCAACGTCTGCGGCGCCGGTGCGTCCGGCACTCCGGAGCTCTGCGCCACGGCCATCGCGCCTCCGCAAAGAAGGCCCAAGCCCACGCCCGCTTGCAAGATTTTGCCCTGCCAGATCCTGCCCTTCACCAACCCCATCCGTTCCTCATTCCTCAGCCGCCGCTTCCGGTCGACTCCACGCCTGAATCTGCCCGCCCAAACGACTACCAGCCTAACAGCGGACATTGTTGGCAGGCATACCCTGTCAGACGCACACACCCCCATCCCCGTTGCGCCTCCGGACACTCCTCCTTCCATGAAAGTGGGCCTGTTCACTCCTGTCGCCAAAACCACACCGGGCAGCGTCTAATAGTTGTATGCGCCCCCTGTTGTTTCGCGGCCTGCTCGCTCTCGCGGCCCTGTCGGCCCTCGCCGTGGCACCCATCCTGCATGCGCAGGAGGCTCCCTCGCCTGACGGCCCGCCTCCCATGAGTACCGCGCCCAAGCAGGAGGAGCCCGCGTTCCACGTCGACCCGTCTCAGCGCCTGAAGGTCAATGTCAACCTTGTCGACGTGTACTTCTCCGTTCGCGATAAGAACGGCTTCGTCACCGGCCTCACCAAGGACTCCTGCCAGGTTGCCGAGAACAAGGAGCCGCAGACGATCAAGCGGCTCACCCAGGAAAAGAACCTGCCGCTCACGATCGGCATCCTGCTCGACACCTCAGGCAGCCAGGAAAATGTTCTTCCGCTCGAAAAGGACTCCGGCGCCCGTTTCCTGCGCGAGGTCCTCACCCCCAAGGACGAGGCCTTTCTCATCTCCTTCGACGTCAACGTTGACCTGCTCTCCGACTACACCAACTCGCCCTCCGAACTCCATCGCGCCATCGACAAAGCCTCGATCAATGAAGCCAGCTCCTCCGGCGGCATCCCCGGCATCGGCGGCGGCCCCATGCCCACCTCCAACCCCCGCGGTACCCTGCTCTACGACGCCGTCTACCTCGGCGCGCACGATAAGCTCCAGTCCCAGACTGGCCGCAAAGTCCTCATCATCCTCACCGACGGCCAGGATCAGGGCTCTCAGGTCAAGATCAAGGAAGCCGTCGAAGCCGCCCAGAAAGCCAACGTCATCGTCTACCCCATCCTCATCGCGGATCGCCAGTCCTACGCCTCCGCCGGCATGATCTACACCGGCTCCGGCGACATGGACCGCCTCGCCCGCGAGACTGGCGGCCGCGTCATCAACGTCGGCAACAACGGCCGTCGCCTCGAAGACGCCTTCGACCAGATCCAGGACGAGCTCCGTACCCAGTACCTCCTCAGCTACACACCGGTGAACAAAAAGGCCGACGGCACTTACCGCAAGATTGACATGACTTGTGGCAAAGACAACAAAGTCCAGGCCCGCAAGGGCTACTATGCCGTCTCCGGTGAGGAAACAGCCTCAAGCGAGTAGCCGGGCGCCCCCGAGTCACGCAACAGGTGAGCTTTGGACGTATCCGAGCCGCACTTCGGCGACAGGCTACATTCTTCCCGCGCTCGCTCCAGCAACGGCCGGCGCTAGCGGCTCGATGGTGTGCGTATCCACCTCTTCCGCCAGCCATCCCTCAACGCCATAATCCTTAAGCACAACCGTCATCACCAGATCGTCTTCTGACGGGTCGCTCTTGCCGGAAGGATTTTTCCAGCTTGCCTGCAGCGTGATTACCCCCGGTGCGACCTTGCGCTGCGCGAGCAACTTGGGTGCCGCAAAGTGCGCGGTGTGGAACGGCCCGCTGTGCAGCCAGGTAACTCCGCGCCGGATCTCGTCCTTGCCGCTTGCAACCACGCCAAATCGGTTCACCGTCACACAGTCGTCTGCATGCAGCTTCATAATGGCTTCAACATCGTGTGTGTCCCAGGCTTTGCCCCAAAGCTCCAGAAACTGCTGTGCTGACCCCACCGTCTGCCCAAAGGCGGATGCAGCCATCCCGACGGTCAGGGCAAAGATGCCCAGATATGTTCGTGTGGCTCTCATGGCCCGAGCATAGTCCCGCCCGCCCCCGGAAGGAACCCCACCACCTGCCCCTTTAGAGGCATTACCCTCCTCTGCGAAAGGCGCAGCCCGTGAAAGGTTGCACGCATCGTTGCAGCCCAAAAACCACCTCCGTCTTCGCGGCGTTAACTTCATTCGCTGTACGCTCCTGCGCGAACCCTATACGCCTCTGCAGCTTGGCCGTTTGCGCAGGCGCAAGCTCACCAAAGTAGACGTAGCGCCGTCCAGCCTCCTCCAGGGGCCACTGTGGGTCAGTTCACGCGTTCATAGCGCCGGAATAAATCGCCATTCCTGCGACGGCGTCCACACCCATCGCGTCCAGCGCGTCGACCTCGGCCTGCTCTTTGATCCCACCCGCCACAATCAATTGCTTCGCAGTGGTCGATCGCAACACCGCGGCGACCTCCACAGGGAATCCGCGCATCGTCCCCTCCGTATCCACATGCGTGTACAGGAACGCCGAACAGAAATCCTCCAACCAGGTGACCGCCTCTTCGGGCGTGAGTTCCACAGACTCCTTCCACCCCCGCACAGCCACCTTGCCGCCCTTGGTATCCACCGAAAAGCAAAGGGCGTCCTCACCCAGCGCACGCTTCAACTCCGCCGCAAACTCCAGCCGGATCAACTTGTGCCGTCGCTGTGTCTCTTCAGGGTCTGTCCCAAACAGGCTTGAGCCATAGATCACCCGCTTTGCCCCAATCTCCAGCAGCTGTCGCCCATCCTCGGCAGTCCGCAGACCTCCACCCACCTGGCAGGGAAGTCGCCTGCAGATCATCTCGATCAGCCCCCGGTTCTCGCCCTGCCGCATGGCCGCGTCGAGATCAATCAACTGCACCAGCGGGTACTGCGCAAACCGGTCAATCCAATACTCAAAGTCATCAAACGCCAGCTTCAAGGTCTCGCCCTGCACAAGCTGGACGATCCTCCCACCCATCAGATCAATCGAAGGAATCAGCACAAGACCATTCTCGCAGGGGCTGAGCGCCTAAGCGCTGCAAGCATTCCCTGATGCCCCGCCTAGAAGTGCAGTACAAGGCCGGTGTTGATCGTAAACAGTCCGCTGGATCTGCTGTTGAACAGACCGAACGCCTGCCCAACGCCAATCTCCACCGCACGCACATCCAGGATTCGCGTTACGGGCACGTCTACTCCGCCGATCACCTCGTACGCCGCACCGGTGTTACCGAAGCTGCTTCCTCGGTCCAGATCGCTCGTGTTCGGGGTCGAAGTGGCGAAGTAACCGAAAGAAAATTGCCCGTAGGGTCTTAAGTGAAGTACCGGAGGCTCGAACGTCGCCTTCAAGCCTGCCATCGCGGTCTGCACCCCTGTACCGCCGGACTTCTCCGAACCACGGAGATCCAATCCGAGGTCGACCACGCCCAGCGGAATCAGCCGCAGCGTGATCCCGCCGCCAATACCCGCCACCGTTACCGATCGATACTGCTCCGTACAGCCAGACAGACTGCAATTGTCCCCTGTGGGCAGAGTCGAGATGCGGGGAACAGAGAGGGTTCCGTAAACCTCAAAGAGCTGCGCGCTCGCTCGCGTCCGGGAACAGAAAAGAAGCAGAACCAGCACCAGCAGAACTTTGAGGTAACCCGAAAAGGGCCTCCGGAGAGTCATGTGCGCGACTATAGCGCACACGCCTTCCGGTCTTACATGACATCAATCGCCGTTAGTTGAAACCACGTCGCGTCCGGTTGAACGAGTTCTCCCGTTCCCGCTCTCGCACACGCTCCGCAAGCTGCCCCGCATCTTCGTTCCGCCGCTTCTTCTCGCCGGCCGAGAAAGTCCGGCCTTCACTTCGCGAGATCTTCTTGTGCGCCGTCATGCCCTCAAGCAAAAACTCCGCCGCACTCACCGCAACCTCAACCTCGGTCCGGCTGTTCACCTTCAGCGGCGACAGCTTCTCAAACAGCCCCTGGATCTCCTTCAACGCGGTAAACACGCCTTGCGCCGGCTGCTTGTCATTCAGTTCCACCGATCCGCCCAGGTTGAACCACTGCTCAATCTGCTGCGTGTTGGTATCCGCAAAGTAGCTGTCATACACCGACGCCACAGCCTGCCGGATGATTTCGCGAATCACGACCTCCGACCCGCGCATCTCGCCCTCATACTCCAGCTCGATCTTTCCCGTAATCCCCGGCAGGGCCGCGATCACATCGCCCACCCGCGGCACCACCAGCGACTCACCATGCATCAACGCCCGCCGTTCCGCATTCGACACAACCAGCTCCATCGTTGCAATCGGCAACCGCTGGCTCACGCCTGACTTCTTGTCAACCTTCTTGTCCTCACGAGCCGCAAACGCCACACCCTCTACGATCTGCCGGATGTAGTGCGGAATGACGATCCGCTCAATCGAAGGCCCACTCTGCCCCGGTGCATCCGCATACGCGCGCGCTGTCCAGGCCTCCTGCTCCGTGATGGAGATCGCCTCATCCATCGACTCCGGGTAGTGCGTCCGAATCTCCGACCCAATCCGATCCTTCAACGGCGTCACGATCTTCCCGCGGGCCGTGTAGTCCTCCGGGTTGGCGGAAAACACAATCGCCACATCCAGCTCCAAACGCACTGGATATCCCTTAATCTGCACATCACCTTCTTGCATGATGTTGAACAGCGCCACCTGGATCTTGCCCGCCAGATCCGGCAGCTCGTTGATGGCGAAGATCCCGCGATTCGCCCGCGGCAGCAGCCCATAGTGCATCGTCAGCTCACTGCCCAATTCCTGCCCGGAGCGCGCCGCCTTGATCGGATCCACATCACCGATCAAATCAGCCACGGTCACATCCGGCGTCGCCAGCTTCTCCACATAACGTTCCTGCGGCCTCATCCAAGCAATTGGCGTGTCGTCGCCAAGCGAGGCGATCAGGTCCTTCGCAAACTTCCCCAGCGGCTGGTACGGGTTGTCCCGCAGCTCCGACCCGGCCACATACGGCACACAAGGATCCAGCAACCCCGTCAATGCCCGCAGAATCCGGCTCTTCGCCTGCCCGCGCAGTCCCAGCAGGATGAAGTTATGCCGTGAAAGGACGGCATTTACCACCTGCGGAACCACTGTATCGTCGTACCCCACAATCCCCGGAAACAGCGACTCCCCCTCCTCCGGCCCACCCGGTGCAATCGCCCGCAGCCGCGCAATGAGGTTGTCCCGAAGCTCATCCTTCACGCTGCGGTTCACCCGCTCCGGCGTGAACTGGCTTTGACGAAGCTCGCCAAATGTCTTGGGAAATTGCGTTACAGGGGCCGTCTTTTCGGTAGAAATCGCCATCACCCGAGTATAGACGGCTAAACCTGACGCCCTGCCAAACGCGCCTCAGCGCTCCCATCTCACCAAAAGAGATCAACCCGGACCGCTACACTGAGAGAGCAATGGCGTTTTCACTCTTTGGCAAGCGCGACAAGGCCCCCGGCGAGCCGCAACCAACTCCCGAAGCGGAAGCAGAACCGCAGGACGCAGGTCGTCGTCCTAGCTTCCTCGACCGCATGCGCCAGGCGGTCACCCGCACCCGGGAATCCCTCTCCACCCAGATCGCCTCCGTCGTCGCCCTCACCCGTGAAGTCGACGAAGCCTCCCTCGACGACCTCGAGTTTGCCCTCCTCGCCTCGGACATCGGCGCCGTCACCACGGACGAGATCATCAGTCGATTACGAGAGCGCGCCCTCCGCCACGGCCTGGCCAACGGCGAAGAGCTCAAGATTGCCCTCAAAGACGAGATCCGCCGCATTCTCGACACTGTCGACGTCCCCGTCGCCCACCCCGCTACCGGACCAGAGGTCGTCATGATGGTCGGCGTCAACGGCACCGGCAAAACCACGACTTCCGGCAAACTCGCCGCCATGCTCCGCCGCAACGGCTACAGCGTCCTCCTGTGCGCGGCTGACACATTCCGGGCCGCAGCCATAGAACAACTTGAGGTCTGGTCCCAACGCTCCGGCGTCGACCTCATCAAGACCAAACAGGGCGGCGACCCCTCCGCCGCGCTCTTCGACGCCCTGGCCGCCGCGAAAGCCCGTTCGACCGACATCGTTATCGTCGACACCGCGGGCCGCCTTCACACCAAAATTGACCTCATGAAAGAGCTGGACAAGATGCGCCGCACCGCCGAGCGCCAGATCCCCGGCTCCCCCCACCAGACCCTGCTCGTCATCGACGCCACCACCGGCCAGAACGGCATGCAACAGGCCAAACTCTTCACAGAAGCCGCCCGCGTCACCGGCATCGTGCTCACGAAGCTGGACGGCACGGCGAAAGGCGGCATCGTTGTCGCGATCGCCCGCGAACTAGGCCTCCCCGTTCGTTACGCAGGCATCGGCGAAAAGATCGAAGACATCATCCCGTTCGACAGCAATACCTTCGTCGACTCGCTGATTAGCTAAGGTTCGCATTCATTCGCGATCACACCCTGCACCTGCCGGTAAGGCTTGGGCGAACGCTCCCGCAACGCATCTGGGCTTAGCTTCACCGCCCATGTCGTTCTGGAGTTCTACCGCGTGTACCGGGCACACATCTCGCGTTCCGCCAAGCACCGACAGTCCATGAGCCTCTAACGCAAGCTGTCAAGATGACCGTCGTTGTATCCACTCCGACCAACTGTTTACTAGTCAGAGACGGAAGGCGTATCTTCACACCCGGTCATCTGAGCGATTCTGGGTCAGTTCTTCCCGACAAAGATGCAGGGCGAAGCCGGAAGGGTTCAAAACCAGTCCACACTGGGCCGAATCCTCCCCTTCCGAGAGCACGAGCGGGAACAGCAAATACACGATCGTCCCCACTTCCGCTTGCGTAGGAATACCCATGCATCAGTTGGTTAGCACTTTGTTTTCTCTCTTGGTTGCCCTTTGTCACCACACCAGCCTGTCGGCCCGTCCGGTGCAAGCCGCGGAGATCTTCCACTCCGCTCCGTCAGCTTCCACCATCGGCGGTCCGTCCATGATCCTCCCCAATCGCTATCAACTCGCCCGGTTCTCTTCCGCAGACGGCAGCTATGCTGAAGCAGCATGCTCTTCCTGCCGCAGGACGGACGGTTCCTCGAGCGATCGCTAACGCTGGCTGAAGAGGCCGCCGCCTTCGCCTCCCCAAATCCCACGGTAGGCTGCGTCCTCGCGCGTGGCACTGGGTTCCTCGGCGAAGGCGCACACTTCTACGACCGCCGGGACCACGCCGAGATCGCAGCCATCAAAGCCGCATCCGCCACCGGCGGCAACATCCACGGCGCCACCGCCTACATCACTCTCGAACCCTGCTCCCACCACGGCCGAACCGGCCCCTGCGCCGATGCTCTCATCTCCGCCGGGATCACCCGCTGTGTCGTAGCCACCGTAGACCCCAACCCACTGGTCAGCGGGCAGGGAATCGCCAAACTCCGAGGGGCAGGCATCGAAGTCGACCTTCTCGAGCCCACGCACCCACTCGCCCAGCGCGCCCGTCGCCTCAACGACGCCTTCGCCTTCTCCATCCAGCACAATCGCCCCTTCGTCACGCTCAAAGCCGCGGTCTCCCGCGACGGCAAACTCGCCCCCAACCCCGCCCAACGCCTCCCGGGTGCTCCCGTCTGGCTCACCGGCCGTGCCGCCCGCCAGGACGTCCAGCACCTCCGCCACAGCACGGACGCGATCCTCACCGGGATCGGCACAGTCCTCGCCGACGACCCAACACTCACCGACCGTACGGGACTCCCCCGCCGCAAACCTCTCGTCCGCGTCGTGTTGGACTCCCATCTCCGCACGCCAGCCCAGGCAAAGCTTGTGTCGGCAGCGCAAGACGACTTGCTTATTCTCTGCACGGAAGGAGCTCCAACAGATCGTGAACATACGCTTCGACAAGGGGGTGCCCAGGTGGTCCGGCTGCCCTCCACCAACGGCCGTCTCAACCTTGATGTCGTCATGGCCACGCTGGCTGGTTTTCGCAGCCTTCTGGTCGAAGGCGGAGCGATCCTCAACACGAGCCTTCTGTCGCAGAATTTCGTCGACAAACTCGTGATCTATCGCGCGCCCCTGGAGCTGGGCAGCGACGCCGTCCCGTTCTCCTACATCCACAATCTGCCCGACCTTGAACAGCGCCTGACCAGCACCACCGAAGCGGCCTTCCCGAACGGCGAATCCGAAGACCTGCGACGAACCGGCTATCTCCACGATCCCTGGCAAGCCCCCTAGCCTCAACCCACGCCTGACTTCGGTTCCGGGAGCCGCAGCGCTGTACCCTGTTTCTATGTTCACCGGCCTTGTAGAAACCACTGGCAGCGTGCTCTCCCTCCAGCCCACAGGCGGCGCAACCCGCCTTGTAGTCCACGCGCCCGCTCTCGCCGGCCGCTGGCGCCAGGGCGACAGCATCTCCGTGAATGGCGTCTGCCTCACCGCGATTCCGGTCGGCGACCCTGGCCATTTCGCCGCCGATCTCGCCGAAGAAACGGTCCGCCGCACCTCGCTGGCCGCCCTGAAGCAGGGAACCGTCGTCAATCTGGAACTCCCGACCCCCGCTGGCGCCCCGCTTGGTGGCCATGTCGTTCAAGGCCACGTCGATGGCGTCGGCACCCTCACCTCTCTGGTCCCGCTCGGCCCGGATCTGGAGACCGCTGACTGGCGCCTCACACTCGATCTCCCCCCGGAACTCGCCACGCACGTCGTCCAGCAGGGCTCGATCACGATCGACGGCATAAGTCTCACCATCGCGAAGCTTCACGAACCGCAACCCGACGGCCGCACAAGCCTAGAGATCGCGATCATCCCCCACACCTACCGCAGCACGCACCTCCGCACGCTCCTGCCCGGCGCATCCCTGAACATCGAGACAGACGTCCTCGCCAAGTACGCGCAAAAGCAGTCGCCTGCATCGCCAGAACAGCAGTGGCTCACCGCGGAGTACCTGCTCGCCAACGGCTACTAGTTCCGGTAACAGTGCCGAAGGCCGGCACCTGTCCCAGCGATGCTCGATCCACCTGGGTAAGGTAATCTTAGCTAAACCAAAACGCCGGACCTGCAACGGTCCCACTGGTTGTGCATTGCATTCAAAAGACTGGGCGAACCTCGACTTCCTACGCAGCGTTGCCGTCCTATTGGTCGTCTACCAGCACACGCTTCTCTACAACCATCGAGCCCAGTGGGTCGGCTGGACAGGGCTAACTGGCGTTTGTTTCTTTTTTGTCCATACCAGCCTTGTCCTGATGTGGTCGCTCCAGCGCGATCCAAACGTGGGACGCTTTTATCTGCGACGGATCTTCCGCATTTACCCGTTATGGATCGTCGTCTTCTTACTCATTCTCCTGTTACGTGTACCGACCTCGCCGCTGTTTGGACCCAACTTTGGCTTTCATATGCCCATTGGCAAAGAGTGGTGGTACCAGATACTACTCCTGTTCAATTTGCGCTACGGACCAACAGTCGTAGGGGCTTCCTGGACACTACCAATTGAAGTAGAGATGTATCTGCTCTTACCCTATCTCTTTTACTTCATGCGGAATGTGCGCGCAGTATGGCCTCTCTTCGTATTAGCTGGCTTCGTCATACTGTGGGACTACGCCAGCTATCCAGCAGAGTATGGTGCTTTGCCCATGGCGATCCCCTATTTTATGGGCGGCATCATCGCCTATCAAATGAGCCGCAGGCTGCGAGCCGTCCTTCCCAGCTGGACCTTCCCCTTGTTTGTTGGCGCTCTCGTAGCCTACGGCTACCATCACGGTAACTATCGCGTGAGTTGGGGCATCTGCCTCGTGCTCGGATTAGGGCTACCCTTGTTTCAGCAAATGACTTGGACACCTGCCGTCAGGTGCTCGCACCTCATCGCACGTTATTCCTACGGTGTATACCTTGGCCATTTCATCGCGATTGCTGTCGGCTCCTACTACCTGCGAGGGTTCCCTTTGGCAGTTCGCGCCCTGGGGTACGCAGCGACCCTGCTTGCTGTTCCGGTTGCGTTTTACCACTTGGTCGAACATCCGATGATTCGCCTCGGCCAGGCACTTGCAAAAACGCCGCTGTTCGGGAGATCTGAACGGGACCTGAACCTCGAGCCTGCCCCCTGAGACGGCGACACATATGTCACAGAGACAACAAAAGAGGAGCCCCGATCCTCAACTGAGGATCGGGGCTCTTTCACCGAGAGGTTAGATCTAAAGCGAGTTCATGTTGTGCAGGAACTCACTGTTATTCCGAGTCTTCCCCAGCTTATCCGAGAGCAACTCCATCGCCTCCACGGGCGACAACGGATTCAACACCTTGCGAAGGATCCACGTACGCTGCAGCTCGTCCTTTGGAATCAGCAACTCTTCCTTACGCGTGCCGGAACGCTGAATGTCGATCGCTGGGAACACGCGTTTGTCGACAAGCTTGCGTTCCAGAATCACTTCCATGTTGCCCGTGCCCTTGAACTCTTCAAAGATGACCTCGTCCATGCGTGAGCCGGTTTCCACCAGCGCCGACGCGATGATCGTCAAAGATCCACCCTCTTCGATGTTGCGGGCCGCGCCAAAGAAGCGCTTCGGGCGTTGCAGCGCGTTGGAGTCAACGCCGCCTGAGAGCACCTTGCCGCTAGGCGGAACGATGGTGTTGTAGGCCCGTGCCAGGCGCGTAATCGAGTCCAGCAGGATCACAACGTCACGCTTGTGCTCAACCAGCCGCTTGGCCTTTTCGATCACCATTTCGGCCACCTGCACGTGCCGCGCCGCAGGCTCGTCAAAGGTGGAACTGATGACTTCGCCCTTTACGGACCGCTGCATGTCGGTCACTTCTTCGGGACGCTCGTCGATCAGCAGAACAATCAGCACGATCTCCGGATGGTTGGCCGTGATGGAATTCGCGATGGCCTGCATCAGCACCGTCTTACCGGTGCGCGGTGGGGCAACAATCAACCCACGCTGGCCCTTGCCGACCGGAGTCAGCAGATCGAGCACGCGGCCTGAAATGCCCTCGCGTACCGTCTCCATCTTGATCCGCTCCTGCGGATACAAAGGGGTCAGATTGTCGAACAAAATCTTGTTGCGCGTCTCTTCCGGCGACTCGAAGTTGATCGCTTCGATCTTGACCAGCGCGAAGTACTTCTCGCCCTCGTGGGGGCTACGGACATTGCCGCTGATCGTGTCGCCCGTCTTCAGATCGAACTTGCGGATCTGGCTCGGGGAGACGTAGATGTCGTCCGGACCCGGCAAGTAGTTGTAATCAGGCGAGCGCAGGAAGCCGTAACCGTCAGGCAGGATTTCCAGTACGCCCTCAGCGAAGATGTGGCCTTCTTTTTCGCTCTGGGCCTGCAAAATCTTGAAGATAAGGTCCTGTTTCCGCAGCGCGCTGGTACCGGCGATCTCCAGTCCGCGGGCAAGCTTGCCCAGTTCGGCAATGCTCTTTTCTTTCAATTCAGAGATAGTCATGTGTTTCGGGTACTTCTTTCAGTTTTTGGGGAGTGGGGAAGAGCAGGAGGGTACAACAGATAGCCAGAGGAGGCTACAGCAGAGGGCTGCACGAGCAAGGGGAGCAGAGTGCGGGGGATCTTGCGGATGGGGTCTTGCGGGAGCTTCAGTGTTAAGTTTCGGCTAGCGTACCACGGCGCAGGAAAAACGCAAGTACACCTTTTGCGGCAGGGCCGCGCAGCTTACGCTGCGCGGCGCTCGGTCGCGAGAATCTCGTCCTGTTCGGGCTCAGCGAAGTCTTCGCCCATTGGAACCGTGTCCTTGAAGCGCTCCAAAACGTCGTTGGTCGTATCCTGCAGCCGGGTATTCGGCTTGTGGAGTTTACGGGTAGCCTTCGATGCCAGCTGGCACAGCTGGTAGCGATTGTTTACGTGCGTAAGAGCTCCGAAAATCAAATCTGAGCGCATAATGTGTCTCTCCTCGGTTTAGGGGAGGCCGGAGTCGTACACGTTTCCGCTGCCTCGGTATAAGGCTTGCCTCCCGGGATCGTCAGGCTCTGTACTCCTCTGCTCGGATCCCGGTTTAAGTTTTAGACGCGAGTTGGCTGTCTCAAGATGCGTCCTATGACGTTTTTGGCCCGGGGGTACTTTGCGCGCACAGAAAACCTCCGCCAGACATGTCCGGCGGGGAACAATTCTGCCTTTTAGATGAACTTGGTGTGGTAGACCATGCGCCGTACTGGATTTGAGCAGCTCTCGAGCCCCTCAGCCTGTCCGTGCCACACCTGAAACCTTACCCTGCGGCACACCGTGGGTCAATGCTTTTCTCTGCAGAATCAGGTTCCTCCCCAGGAAGACAGAAGAAGGCAGTCAAACCATGAACTACGGTGTCCAGTAGCTGCGGTCCAGGGTGCGGTACTGAATCGCTTCAGCGATGTGTCGGACTTCTATCCCGCCTGCTCCCTCCAGGTCGGCGACGGTTCGTGCAACCTTCAAAATCCGGTCGTGTGCGCGTGCGCTGAGCCCCTGCTGCACCATCGCACGCTCCAACAGCCGTTCCGCATCGCTCGCCAACTCGCAGTGCTGCCGTATCTGTCCGGTAGTCATCTGCGCATTCGAGAACACCGCCCGGCTCGCGGCCCGGCTCGATCCGCTGGTGCGCGCCCCTGCCTCCAGAAAGCGCGCATACTGCCTCTCCCGCGCCTGCATCACGCGTTCCCGGATAGCTCCCGAACTCTCGCTCGCGGCGCCTCCCCGTAACTCCTTGTACTGCACTGCGGGCACTTCAATGTGAATGTCGATTCGGTCCAGCAGCGGTCCGGAAACCTTGCTCACATACCGCTGAATCATCGGCGGAGTACACACGCAGTCCCGGCTCTTGTCATTGAAATACCCACACGGACAAGGATTCATCGCCGCAGCCAGCATGAACCGGGCAGGGAAGCTCAGGCTCATCGCAGCACGTGCGATTGTCACGTTCCCGTCTTCCAGCGGCTGTCGCAAAACTTCCAGCACATTCCGCGGAAACTCCGGCAGTTCATCCAGAAACAGCACGCCGTTGTGTGCCAGCGAAACCTCGCCTGGCCGCGGAATCATCCCGCCTCCGATCAGCCCGGCGTCAGAGATCGTGTGGTGCGGCGAGCGAAACGGCCGATGCGTCACCAGGCCTTCATCCTTGTTCAGCACCCCGGCGACGGAATGAATCTTCGTCGTCTCGAGGGCCTCCTCGAATCGCAGCGGAGCCAGGATCGACGGCAAGCGCTTGGCCAGCATCGTCTTCCCGGAGCCCGGCGGACCGATCATCAAGATGTTGTGTCCGCCGGCCGCGGATACCTCCAGTGCCCGCTTTGCCACTTGTTGGCCGCGTACATCGGCGAAGTCCGGAAGTCCTTCCTGTGCTTCGGCCAGCAGTTCCTTCGCAGGGACCTTCAACGGCTGGGCCCCGATTGCTCCCAGTGCGGCTCCATTCAGCAGTTCGCGCACTTCCAGCAGACTGCACACCGGAAAGACGTTCACCCCGTCCACCACGGCGGCTTCGCGCGCGTTTGCTGCCGGAATCAACAGGTTCTTAATGCCTTGAGCCTTGGCTGCAATGGCAATAGGCAACATGCCCTGCACGGCCCGAAGCCCGCCGTCCAATCCCAGCTCACCCACCATCACAAAGTCGGTTACGTCCTTGTTCGCGAGCCCGCCATACGCCCCAAGAATGCCGACCGCTATCGGCAAGTCGAATCCGGACCCTTCCTTCTTCAGGTCAGCAGGCGCCAGATTGATGGTGATCCGCGTGGGCGGCAGTTCAAAGCCGGAGTTCTTGATCGCCGACCGCACCCGGTCGCGGCTTTCCCGGACTGCCGCATCGGGCAAACCGACGGTGGAGAACTGCTCTTCCTGCGTCTTTACGCCGGAAAAGTCCACCTCAACATCAATAATGTGCGCATCGATGCCATACACCGCTGCCGAGCGCGTCTTAAAAAGCATCCCGTGCTGTTCCGCCTGATCCTGCCCTGCAAGGCTCGAAAGTGCCCCCAGCCTAGCATCGGCCCCGCGCGACCCCCATACCACTTTCGCGCCTACAATGACGAGGGCGTCCCACGCCGACACATGAACACCAGCCTCTTCGAACTCTTCAAAATCGGTATCGGCCCCTCCAGTTCGCACACCGTCGGCCCCATGCGCGCGGCCAACCACTTCGTCGCCGAACTCTTCGCCCCCACGCCCCCTCCCCCCGTTGGTCGCATCGTCGTTGACCTCTACGGATCCCTCGCGCTCACCGGCGTCGGCCACGGAACCGACCGCGCCGTCGTGTTCGGGCTCATGGGCGAGGCCCCCGACACCGTTGAGCCAGATCGCATGCAGGCCACCCTCGAAGGAGTGCGCAGCAGCGGCACCATCCGAGCCTTCGGCACGCACCCGTTCTCATTCCACGAGCCGACCGACATCCGCTTCCACCGCGACCAGATGTACCCGGACCCGGCCCTGCCCGCCCACCCCAATGGCCTGCGGCTGACAGCCTTCGGGCCCAGCGGCGAGGTCCTCCTGACCCGCATCTTCTACTCGATCGGGGGCGGTTTCATCCTCTCTGCCGAAGAGTTCGCCACAGCGTCCACCGCCAAGAAACGCCCCGTACCCTTTCCCTTCGTGAGCGCCGCTGAACTCCTCAACATGGCCTCCGAAAGCCGGCTCTCGATCCCGGAACTCGTCTTTGCGAACGAGATGGCTCTCCTGGACGACCCTTCCATCCGCTACCGGATCGCCCGCATCCTGCAGATCAACACTCCCGACCCCATCCCCGCAATCAGTGGCTCAGCCCCGCAGAACGCGACGCCCGAGCTCAGCCCCGAAGACACGATCAACGCCGCCATCCTCACGCTCTGGCGAGTCATGCAAGCATCCATCGACCGCGGCATCGCCACGGAAGGTACCCTCCCCGGCGGCCTCAACGTCCGCCGACGCGCTCCCGGGCTGTCGAAACGGCTTGCCACCATGGACGCAGCAGGGAAGCAGCGTGACCCCCTGGCACCCCTGGACGCCGTCACCCTGGTCGCCATGGCCGTCAACGAAGAAAACGCCGCCGGAGGCCGCGTCGTCACTGCCCCTACCAACGGCGCCGCCGGCGTGGTCCCCGCCATCGCGTTCTACTTCCTCCGCCACGCCAGCCCCGGCCTCACAGAAAAGGAGCGCACCGCGGGCCTCCTCCGGTACTTCCTCACCGCCGCGGCAATTGGGGTCCTTTACAAGGAAAATGCCTCCATCTCAGGCGCCGAAGTGGGCTGCCAGGGCGAAGTCGGCGTCGCCTGCTCCATGGCCGCCGGCGGCCTTGTCGCCGCGCTTACCCCACCTCCCGACCCCCCACTCACCGCTCAGGATCGTGCGGCCAACCTGCTCGCCACCAACGCCGCCATCGAGCACGCCGCCGAAATCGCCATGGAGCACAACCTCGGCATGACCTGCGACCCGATCGGCGGCCTCGTCCAGATCCCCTGCATCGAGCGCAACGGCATGGGCGCCGTAAAGGCGGTCAACGCCGCCCGCCTCGCCATGAACGACCCTGGCACCCACAAGATCTCGCTCGACCAGGTCATCGAAACCATGTACCGCACCGGTCTCGACATGCAATCGCGCTACAAAGAGACCTCTCTCGCCGGCCTCGCCCTCAATATCATCGAGTGCTAGGGTCTCCCTCAAAGCCTGCCTTGGCGCAGACCGCAGGGCCGCGCTACACTCGCCCATCTGCCCCGGAACCACAGCCGCTCCGGACGCCAACGCCCGGGCGGCGGGAGAACGCGTGACCCCTCGCGCTCAACGATTTCTCGCGGTCCCGCGAGCCCTACTTAGCGTCTTTTGCCTCGCCTCGCTTCAAGCTCCGGCTTGCATTGCGCAGGGCACGCCGTCGTCCACTCGGACACCTCCCGCGTCCCTCGCGCAAGCGCCCCCACCTGCGTCCCCCCTCGCCCAGGTACCCTCAGCCACCTCGGCTAGCCTCACTGGCTCGGTTCAGGATGTCGACCACGCCGCCATCCCGAACGCCCACCTCACGCTCGAGTACAAAGGCTCCCGCCAGGCGCTCACCGCCGAGACAAACGCGACAGGCAGCTTCAGCTTCACCGGCGTCCCTCCCGGCCAGTACACCCTGCTGGTGAAGGCGCCCGGTTTTGCCGGATGGAAGGTCGAGGATCTGCAACTGGAGCCCGGCCAGACCTTCGCCCTCCCGGAGGTCACGCTCGGCGTCGAATCCCTCACCGCCACTGTGGACGCCATCACCCAGGAAGACCTCGCCGAGCAGCAGATCACCGAGGAAGTCCATCAGCGTATCCTCGGCGTGCTGCCGAACTTCTACGTGAGCTACCTGCCCAACGCCGCGCCCCTGACGCGCAAGCAGAAGTTCAAGCTCGCCGTCCGCGTCAGCACGGATCCGGTCACCCTCTTCACCACCGGCGTTACCGCCGCGATTGCCCAGGCCCAGGGTGACTTCGCTGACTACGGGCCCGGCATCGGGGGCTACGGCCAGCGCTACGCCGCCATCTACGGCGACCGCCTCGGGTCCACCTTCTTCGGCGCTGCCCTGTTCCCCTCGCTCTTCCACCAGGACCCCCGCTACTTTTACCGCGGCCACGGCAGCATCCCGCGCCGAGCCCTCTACGCAATCTCCACAACCGTCATCTGCAAGGGCGACAACGGCCACTGGCAGCCAAACTACTCCAATGTTCTTGGCAACCTCGCCGCCGCGGGCCTGGCCAGCTCCTGGTACCCCGCCAGCAGCCGTCACAGCGTGCAGGTCACCGTGTCGGACACACTGCTGAACGTCGCCACGGGCGCATTCGGTACGTTGTTTCAGGAGTTCGCCCTCCGCCACTTCACTCGAGGTGGCTTTTCGCACAAGCAGCCCTGAGACCGCTTCGACGGGATCGTACCCGGTTCGCCACCCCGGTCGCCGACCCCGGAGATGTTCCAATCAGGGCCATGCAGCCAAAAGCACGCGGGGAGATCTCCCCAGCCGCACCACGCTTCGAAACGGTAGATCTGCTCCGCGGGCTGTCCATCCTGGCCGTCGTTCTGCTCCACTGCTGGCTGCGCTTTGCGCTTAGCGGCGTTCGGATCGGTACGGGACTGCCTCGATGGCTGCGTCAACTGTTGCTGCACAACGGCGGCAACGGCGTGACGGTCTTTTTCGCCATCTCGGGCTTCCTCATCACCCTCACCAGCCTGCGTCGGTTCGGCGGCTTCCATCGCATCCGGCCCTCCCTCTTCTACCGCATCCGCTTCGCCCGGATCGCTCCTCCGTTGCTCCTGGTGCTGGCGGTCCTCAGCCTGCTGCATTGGGCCAGCCTGCACTCGGTTGCGTTCGGCGCCTGGCATGTCAAACAAGCCGTAGGCCTGCCGCGGGCGGTCTTCTCGGCCCTCACCTTCCACCTGAACTGGCTTGAAGCCAAGACCGGCTACCTGCCCGCAAACTGGGACGTCCTGTGGTCCCTCAGTGTGGAAGAGATCTTCTATCTCTTCTTCCCCCTGGTGTGCGTGGCCTGTGTCGGGCAGCACTCGCCTCTCCGGCGCTTCGGTTGGCCCTTGCTGTTCCTCCTCGCCGCGGCTCTGCTCGCTCTCGGTCCGTGGGCCCGCTCGGTGTGGATCATCACCGATATCGGACGGGAGAAGAGCTACCTCGGCGGCATGAGCGCTATCGCCATGGGCTGCCTCACCGCCCTGCTTTGCGACCATCTCTCCCGCGCCGGCGATCGCCCGAAGTGGCTCTACGCCACAGAAGGCCTGGGTTGGCTTCTGATCGCCTGGTTCGCCACCTGGCCGCAATGGCACTGGCTTCACGCGACCAACCGCTTCCTCGCCCGGACGGATCTCGACGACACGGCGTTGCCGCTGGGCGTCTGCTTCGTGATGCTTTCAACCGTCCTGCGCGGCGCCCGCGGTGGCGGCCGGCTTACCGCGCCGCTGCGTTGGTTCGGCAGGCACAGCTACGAGGTCTACCTGACGCACGAGTTCCTGGTGATCCTGGGCGTCGACGCATTTCTTCGTTGGCACAGCTCGCGGCCGGGCCTTTGGACCGTCGGCATCACGGGACTCACCGCGCCGCTCGGATGGGTTCTGGCCCGCTTTCTCTCCGAGCCGATGAATCGTAGACTGCGCGGGGCTCGGCCTCCAGCTCCGGTCGTCACCGAAACCCTGGTGGGCGCCTGAGTCTGGTCAGAACTGCGACTTCGAAGCGCTCCGCCGTTGGCGCTGGCTTCGCTTACGTGCCGCTACCACGCCCGGGGGACACAAAGGCCAAAAGCTCGGGAGCGGCATGGAGCGTGTGAGATGCGTCTCACTGGATCATGACCCGACGCCGCTGGATCGCAGATACCTGGACCGACACCACCGCCAGCCTTACTGGAGATCAGGCCCTGCATCTCGCCCGCGTGCTCAGGGCCGAGCCTGGGCAGGTCTTTGACGTGCTCGCCAACGGCTTCCTGCGCCGCGCCGAGGTCACGCAAGTCTCCGAAAGGGAAGTGATCTTTGCCCTCGGCGAAGAACTGGAGGCTGAAGCCGCCCTCCCCGTCCATCTGCTCCTCGCCATCATCAAGTTCGACCACTACGAATGGGGCCTGGAGAAGGCCACGGAACTCGGCGCTGCCCGCATCACGCCCGTCCTCGCCCGCCGCACGGAGAAGCACCTGGGTCTAGCGGCAGCCAAAAGGGTAGAGCGCTGGCGCAAGATCGTCCGCGAAGCCGCCCAGCAGTCCCGCCGAAGCGACCTGCCGGAAGTAGACGATCCCACCCCGCTCAAGGCTGCCATTGCAAGCGTCACAGCGCCCCACAAACTCCTTCTCGCAGAAACCGAACAGGGAAACACCCTCTCCGCCGCTCTCGGGCGTCACCGCATGCCCGACGGCCCCGACGCCGAACATAACCGTGCCCTCGCCCTCGCGGTAGGCCCAGAAGGCGGCTGGGCCCCCGAAGAATTTCAACTCTTCACCGCCGGGGGCTGGCACCCCGTAACGCTCGGCCCGCGCATCCTCCGCGCAGAAACCGCCGCCCTCGCCGCCGTCGCGATCTGCTCCGCCCTCCTCTAAGCCGAGGACGGCTACCCACCACCGTTGCGCACAATTAGGGCCCGGTCAGCTAACCTCTTTTTATCGCCTGATGCCAGGAGTCTCGTCCTCGTGGCGGACAGACAGCTATGGGCTCGAAGCCGAAGTCCGGACCTAAGTTCTTTATTGAACGTACTTTGCAAAAAGTAGGGGGGAGGGTACCAAGTACCCTCCCCCCTTAAGCAGTCCCGGGAACCTAGCTGAACATCTCCTTGACCTTGTCGAAGAGCCCACGGGACTGCGGCTCGTTGCTCACCGTCATCGTCTCACCCAACTGCCGCAGTAACTCCTTCTGCTGCTTGGTCAACTTGCCCGGCGTCTCTACCCGAACCTCAACGATCAGGTCGCCCTTGCCGTGCGAGTTCAGGTGCGGCACACCCTTGCCCCGTAACCGGAACTCACGCCCGCTCTGCGTTCCTTCAGGCACCTTGATGGCTTCCAGCCCATCCAGCGTCTCGATCTCCAACTCGGTTCCAAGCGCCGCCTGCGGGAAGCTGATCGGCATCACGCAATGCAGATCATCGCCGTCGCGCTCAAAGAACGCATGTGCCTTGACGTTCAGCACGACGTACAAGATCGCCGCTCGGCCCACCAAAACGTCCAGCGTCACCCTCGCTGGAGTACCGAATCCTCGTCTCGGACTCCACGCCCGCGGGAACCTTGACGGCAATGGTGTGTTCCTTCTGCACCCGCGTATCGCCACCGCAGGTCTTGCACGGGTTCCGGATCACCTGGCCTGTGCCGGAGCAAACCGGGCAAGTCCGCGCCACGGAAAAGAACCCCTGCTGCGTCCGAATCTGCCCGCGTCCACCGCACTGCTGGCAAGTCTCAGCCTGCTTTCCACCCTCTGAGCCCGAGCCGTCACAAGTCCCGCAAGTCTCCATGCGCTTGATCTTGATCTCCCGCTCGACACCGAAGACGGCCTCCTCGAAGCTGAGGCTCATGTCGAACTTGAGGTCACGTCCACGCTGCGCCCGCGACGCCCGACCGCTGCGCTGCCCGCCCATGTTGAACATCTCGCCGAACAGATCGCCAAAGATGTCCCCCAGATCGCCCTGCTGGAAGCCCGCGCCGCCAAATGGGCTGCCCCCTGCGAACGGATTCCCACCGCCCGCGCCATTCACCGCCTGGTGCCCGAACCGGTCGTAAGCCGCACGCTTGTCCGCGTCGCTCAGAATGGCATACGCCTCTGAGCACTCCTTGAACTTCTCTTCGGCGGCCGGGTTGTTCGGGTTGCGGTCCGGGTGGTACTGCATAGCGAGCTTGCGGTAGGCCGTCTTGATCTCACCGTCGGACGCCGTCCGCTCGACGCTCAGTACCTCGTAGTAATCCCTCTTCATCGTCGCTGTCGCCATTTCCAGTGCTCAGTTCCTGGTACTCGGTGTTCACTTCCTGCTACTTCACCAATGCTTTGGACCACTCCGGCAGCTCAGGCCCAGTCACGTGCGCATCGCCCTCAGACAACGGCGGGCACCAACCGGGCACTGCTCCTTACGCTTCCCGTTGTGCCGAGTTCGTCGCGATCTTGACCAGCGCCGGTCGCAACAGCTTGTCCCGAAGCTTATATCCCCGCCGGATCTCCTCGATCACCTGATGATCCGGAAACTCCGCAGTTTCCACGCTGCCAAGCGCCTCATGCAGGCGCGGGTCAAACTCGGCCCCGACAGCCTCAACCGGCTGAACGCTCAAGCTGCGCAGCGCCTCGTCCATCTGCTTCAAAATCAGGTCCACGCCCGTCCGAAGCTGCTCCAACGAGCCTTCCGCCTTGAGCGCCAGCGCGAAATTGTCCATCACGCCCAAAAACGGCTCAACGGCCGCCTCGATGCCGCGATCGCGCGCGTCCTGGCGTTCCTTTGCATCCCGCTTGCGGGCATTGTCGAACTCCGCTTGCAAGCGAGCCAATCGGTCCTTCAGCAGGTCGCGCTCGCCCCGGGCCTGCTCCAACTCGGCGGACAGCTGCTGTATCTCGTTCACCTCATTGGAAGCGCCTTCCGTGCCGGCCTCCAGGTCCACCTGCGCCGCTCCGCCGCCGTCCATCTGTTCCTCCGTAGCTGTTGCTACGCCCTGCTCATTCATCTCGTCAGCCTCCGTCCCCGCCATCTCTGTATCATTGTTGCCCATCCGCGCCCATCGCGCGAACCGGCCCGCGAACCCTTGCTTATCCTCTGTCATAGTCTCTCCGGTCCAGCCGTGACGATCCGCGTCACTGCCCCTGCTCATCGTCACCCTGCCCTGCGGCTTCGGTGCTGGTCCCGTCCACCTAAGATGATTATCCGGGCTTGGGCGACTCAGACCCCGCCGCTGCCGTCCTCCAGCATCCGGTCGATCTGCTGCGCCACATAGCTCACCGCGCTCATCGTGGCGTTGTAATCCATCCGCGTCGGCCCCAGCACACCCACTGTCCCGTGCATCGAGCCCGGAAGACGCGCCGGCGCAGCAATCAGGACCAGCCCGGCCAACTCCGGCGCCAGCTCCTCGATGCCGAAAAACACCCGTACACTCTCCTGGCGCGAGTCGACGTAGGCAGCCAGCAACTCCGCCACACGCTGCTTCGCCTCCAGCGCGGCCAGAAGCTCACGGAGACGTACCCGATCCTCCTGCAGGCCGACCACGTTCGCCACACCCTCGACAAACACCGCCCGCTCCCCGCTAAGGCCCCCCGCGTCGGCCGGCACTGCCCCGGTCCACAGCCGTTCGGCAGCCTCCATCATGCGCTGGTAGGCCGTGCGCTCCCGCTCGATGCGGCGATGAATCTCCGCCCGCACGCGTTCCAGCTGCCATCCGCGAAAATGTTCATTGAGGAAGTTGCCAGCTGCTTCCAGTTGTCCGGAGGACAGGTCCTCCTGGATCAGCAGCAGCCGATCCCGCACCGTGCCGCTGCGCCCGACCACCACGGCCAGCACCCGCCGCTCCGCCAGGCGCGTAAAGTGCACATGCTCCAGCAGATCGCTCGCGGCCAGCGCGCCCACAGCAAGGCCCACGCCGCTGGACAGGGCAGCGAGCACCCCCGAACTGCGCGCCAGCAACGCCTCGGTGCCGGTGACGCCAGCCAGGCCGTGGTCAATGGTCGCCTGCAGCCCTGACGAGAGCCTGCCCCGATTTCCATTTGCAAACTGCTGTCCGCCCGCGCTCAACTCCTGCACATAGAGTCGAAATGCCTGCGCCGAAGGCACCCGACCAGCCGAGGTATGCGGCTGCTCCAGCAGCCCTGCATCCGTGAGGTCGGCCATCTCATTGCGCACTGTCGCCGAACTCACCTGGCCGCCGTGCTCCCCGAGTGCACGGGCAATCGCCGCCGAACTCACAGGCTCGCCATTGGCGATATAGGCCTCAACGGCGGTTCGCAAGATCTGGTGCTGCCGTGCTGTCAGTCGCTGCTCGCCCATAGATCCGCCAAAGTTTCCGCTGGATTGCTAGCTGATCTCCAGCACATCTTCATTCTGCGCCGCAGCCTGCTCGGTGCGCGATACCACTTTCTTCGCGATCTCCAGGAACTCACGGCCACGTTCGGTCTGGTCGCCAGCCAACGCAGCCGGCAGGCCCCGGTCACCGCCTTCGCGCACCATCGGGTCCATATCCACCGAGCCCAGGAAGGGCAGGCTGAACTGCCGGGCCGTCTGCTCCGTCGCGCCCGCGCCGAAGACGTCGATCACAGAGCCGTCCGGCAGGGTCATCTGGCTCATGTTTTCGACCAGACCCAGCACGTCAACGTTCACCTGGTGGAACATCTCGAGCGCCTTCCGCGCGTCCTGCAGCGCCACGCTGGAACCCGTGGAGACAACAACCGCCCCCGACAGCGGCACCGTCTGCACAAGCGAGATCACAACGTCGCCCGTCCCAGGAGGCAGATCCACGATGAGAAAGTCGAGTTCGCCCCACGCCACCTGCTGCAGAAATTGCTTGATGATGCCGTGCAACATCGGCCCGCGCATCATCAGCGGCTTGTCGCCCGGCGAAAGCAGGCCGATGGAGATGAACTTGACTCCGTGTGCCACCAGCGGCTCGATCATGTTGCCCTGCAGCACATCAGGCTGGCGCGTGCGGCCCAGCATCGTCGGCACGTTCGGCCCGTAGATGTCGGCGTCCAGCAGACCCACCTTGTACCCGAGCTTTGTCAGCGCGACTGCGAGGTTGACGCTGACCGTGGTCTTACCCACGCCGCCCTTACCCGAGCCCACGGCCACCACGTGCCTGATCCCCGGAAGCGCCTGCGGCACCGGCTGTCCCGGCATGCCATGTCCTGAATGTCCCATCTGAACCCTGCCTCTTCCTGCGTCTTTGCCTTTGCTTCTCTTGTTGTCAGTCCCGAAGGGAATCTGCGATTGGAATTCCCGCCTAAACGTTCCAAACATCCCCGATGGCCGCCCGCAATTGCTTCTTTCGCAGCACCTCGTCCGTACGCATGGCCCGGCGATTCGCCGCATCTTCGAAGCGCCGCTTCTGGTGCCCGGTTTCGGCTACAACCGCCGGCACTTCCAGCTTCCTGCCGAACATATCCAGCGCCACATACGTCAGGTACGCCGAGGCTACGTGTCGCGTTCCCGTTCCGCCGAGCACGTCTTCCACCATCGCCTTCACGCCTACTTCCATGGATGTTTTGAATGCCCGGTTCACACTGGCCTTCAGGATCAGGAACTCGCCCACCTTCACCGGGGCCACAAAATCCAGGTGATCCATGCTCGCGGTCACCGTGATCGCCCGCGAGTGCCGGCATGCGGAGATCGCGCCCACCACATCAATCAACTGCATCAACCGCCCACCAAACAGATTGCCCAGCGCATTGGCATCGTTGGGAAAGATCACTTCCGTGCGTTCGGCCTGCGACTCATTCACGGTCCGGCTCACAACTGCTTCGCTCATCACCTCATTTTACGGTTTATGCGCCGACCCTGCGGCCGCTTTGGCTAGACTGGAGAAGCTTATGGATAAGATCGCCGCCCTTTCCGAGATCCTCGCGCAAAACCCCGCCGACAGCTTTGCCCGCTACGGCCTCGCCATGGCCTACGCTGCCGAGGGCCGCAATGACGAAGCCCTGAAGGAGTTCGCCACCGCCACTGACAATAACCCGGACTACGTCCCCGCCTACCAGATGTCCGCGCAGACGCTGATCAAGCAGGGAAAGACCGAGGCTGCAAAGAACCGCCTGGCAGCAGGCCTGGCTGCCTGCCAGCGCACTGGGAACTCCCATGCCGCCAGCGAGATGCAGGCCATGCTCGACGACCTGAGCTAGGTCGTCGTTCGCCTCGGAGTGCCTGGAGTATGCTGAACCCAATTGGGAGCCCCTATGGGAAGCGCCACTCTTGTTCCGGTAGAAATGTACCTTCGCACTACATATCACCCGGACTGCGACTACATCGACGGCGTGGTGCTGGAGCGCAACATGGGCGAGATTCCGCACGGTCGACTGCAAGCATTTTTCATTATGCTGTTCGCAACGCATGAGGAGCAGTGGGGCCTCTATGCTCTACCGGAGGTTCGCCTACAGGTCGCGGCCGAACGCTTCCGTATTCCGGACGTCATGGTACTGGCTCCCGGTGCAACGGATACCCTGATTGTTCGCTCGGCACCGTTGCTTTGCATTGAAATCTTCTCCAGTGATGACCGCATGAGCCGCATGGAAGAGCGGGCGGCGGACTACAAAAAGATGGGCGTTCCGTCCGTTTGGGTGGTCGATCCCTGGCGGCGGCTCGCCTACAACAGTGATGCGGCTGGAACACTGATTCGCGAGACGACCGCGCTCACCATCCCGGGCACCCCCGTCTCGGTCACCGTCGACGAGATCTTCGCCGAACTCGACCGCCTCGGCCAGCGTGGCTGAGGCGGTCTCCTACACCGCAGGTCACCTCAACAGCACAGGCTGTTGGTCGACCTTAATCCGGAACAACTGGTACGGCTTCTGCCGCTCATCCTGCCCGTTGTGCATGGTCGGCTGACGGTGCAACTGGTTGGAAGTCACGTACAGGTATCCGTCCGTCGCCACGCTCATCGTGTCCGGCCACAGCAGCCGCGGATCATGCACCAACGTCTCCGTCAGCCCGGTCTTGGGGCTCCAACGATGGATGGAGTCGGTCACCGGATCCGTGAGGTACACATTCCCCGCAGCGTCCGATTCCAGTCCGTCCGAAGGCATCTTGCCCGTCACGATCCTCACCGTCGTCGCCACCTGCGAGTCCGACTTCGTCCGGTCCCGCAGCATGGCGGTGGACGCCGCATACAGCTTGGTTCCGTTGATTGGACAGTAATACAGGGTCTCGCCGTCGTTCGAAATGGCGATGCTGTCCGCCGCGAAGTCTACGGCCTTCGGTGGCTGTCCTGGCAAAGTCTGGTACACGGGCCTGCCCTCGGCGAACATCAAAAACTGATCCTCAGCCAGCACACTGGAGTGCTGGTTCAGCCGCCGCCAGCTCTTCCCCGTGCCCAGGTCGACGACCACAATCGCGTTCGGCCCCTCGCTGGAGCTATCCGTGATGTACGCCGTGCCATGGATGTTGTCGCTCGCCGCGGGCCCAGCCCCGCAGCTACGCTCTGCCGTCGGGTGCGCCGGATCCTTTGGCGGCGCGTTCGGGTTCGGAGCAGGCTTGCTGCCGACCATCGTCGTGCAGTCCTGCGGACCGGGGTCCCCTGCCCGCAGGTCGAAGCGCACATCGTTCATATAGCTGTTGGTGCCGGCGCTCTCGGGCGGCAGCAGGATGGTCTTCACGATCTTGTTCGTCTTCAGGTCAATGGCCACCAGCTTGGCCCCGCCCGGAACGGTGTTCTTCAGCAGAGGAGCACCCGTATCCAGAGCCCAGAGCCGGTCTTCGGGATCCACGACGACGGATTGCACACTCACGAAGTGGGTCTGGTTAGCGGCCTCGTCCATGAAGGCATTCGGGTTCGGAAGCTTGCGACCGGGCCAGTCGTTGACCTGCTCATTCGGGTAAGCTACAGCCTTCCCATGGATGAGTTCCGCCACGGTAAACGGGATGTCGTCACCCCAGCGCGCGAAGTTCACGAAGATCCGGCCAGTGTGAGAGACCGTCACACCCTCGGGCATCGGGCCGGGAAAAGTCGCCACGGTCTCAAGCTGGCCAACAGGCCGGTCGGTAGCCGCCAGCTGAGCCTGGGCTGTGAAGGGTGAAAGACAAAGGGCAAGGCAGAGCAGGGGAGTGAGTCGCATCGACTGTCTAGGACGGAACCTGGCCGGTTGCCGTTGGCCAGCCGGGCTCGGTTCCTGCCTCGCGCTCTACTCCGTCCGCCCCGGCCGCGCCATTAATTCACGGATCGCCTCGCGCGGCGGCTTGCTCTGATGCAGAATGGCCGCCATCTGCTCAGTGATCGGCATTTCCACGCCGTAGCGGGCTGCCAGCCCAAGAGCGGCTGTGGTCGAGCGCACACCTTCCGCCACCTTGCCGTTGAGCCCGGCAAGGATCTCGGGCAGATGCCTGCCCTTGCCCAGCTCCACGCCCACGGTTCGGTTGCGACTAAGCCCGCCAGTGCAGGTCAGCACCAGATCCCCCATGCCGGCAAGGCCCGACAGCGTCTCCCGCCGTCCGCCACAAGCCATGGCCAGCCGCGTGATCTCCGCCATGCCACGCGTGATCAGCGCCGCTCCGGAGTTCGCGCCCAACTCAAGCCCCGTGACTACTCCCGCGGCCAACGCGATGACGTTCTTCAATGCACCGCCAAGCTCCGTGCCGATCACGTCCTGATTCCGGTAGACGCGCAGGCTGGAGGACGAGAAGTCGGCCTGCAGCCGCTTTCCCAGTACGACATCATCCGTCGCGATGGTGATCGCTGTAGGCATACCGGCGGCCACTTCCTGCGCAAATGAAGGCCCGCCAAGAGTGCCGAACGCGTTCTCCGGCGCATGTTCGGCGGCGACCTGCGCCATCCGCAGAAACGTTTTCTCCTCAATGCCCTTGGAAGCTGAAAGCAAAATCTGCGAAGCCTGCAGATGCGGCGCCATGCCTTCCATCACCGAACGCATGGCCTGTGCCGGCGTCACGCACAGGATGATCTCTGCATCGCGAATGGCCTCAGCCAGCCGCGAGGTAATGCGAATGTCCAGCGGCACCACGAAGCCCGGCAGGTAACGTAAATTCTGTCCACTGTCGCTTAGCTCTTCCGCGTGCTCGGGCGAGTGCGCCCATAGCGTCAAATCGTGCCCACCACGCCGGGCCAGCGATAGGGCCAGCGCAGTCCCCCACGCGCCCGCACCCAAAACGGCGATCCGGCTCATACGCGCGCCTTCTTGCCTCTGCGAGACACTCCGCGGCCTGACGGGGAGGCGATGGGCTTCTTCGCGCCAAAACGGCTTTCCGTCCCCGCAATCAATCGCTGGATGTTTGCCTGGTGCTTCACAATCACCAGCAATGCAATAAAAATGACACCACCCAGGTACACAGGCGAGCGATCAGGCAACAACAGCATCGCAAATACCGGAATCACCGCCGCCGCAGCAATCGAGGCCAGGCTGACGATGCGCGTGATGGCAACGACGAGAACGAACACACCGACGGCCGCAAGAGCCACCCCTGGCGCAAGGGCTATGAAGACGCCCAGCGCCGTCGCAACGCCCTTGCCGCCTTTGAAACCAAGCCAGACAGGGAAGATGTGCCCCATCACTGCTGCAACGGCTGCCGCGACCGCCAGGTCCGACGGAAAGCCCGGAACACCCGGCATCAAGCGGCGCGCAATCAGCACCGCCAGCAGCCCCTTGCCAAGATCCAGCAGCAGGGTCAGCACGCCCAGGCCTTTAGCGCCCGAGCGCGCCACGTTCGTTGCGCCGATGTTGCCGCTGCCTACGGAGCGAATATCTTCTTTGCGGACAAAACGAACCAGCAGGTACCCGAACGGGATCGAGCCAAGCAGGTACGCCACCACGAGGGTAAGGATCCAAACAGTCATACGCGTCGGGTCTGAGTGTAGCAAGTGCCCGTCACAACAGCCGCCGTCGCATCATCTCCAGGGCCTGCTGGCTGGCCCACAGGCGCACGCGTTCGCGGTCGCCCATCAGACTGAACTGCTTGACCTGCGTCTCGTCGGCATCTGCCAGCCCGATGAACACCAGTCCCACCGGCTTGTCCTTGTCTGGCCCCGCTGTCATCGGCGGTCCAGCGATGCCGGTGATACTCAGCCCAAAGGTGGTTTGGAAGCGCTCCCGCGTTCCTTCCGCGAGCCTGCGCGCTACCGGCTCACTTACCGCGCCATGCTCTTCAATCAACTCCGCCGGCACGCCCGCGCAAAACGTCTTCATCTCGTTGGTGTACACAACCGACCCGCCCACAAAGGACCGCGACGCGTTCGCGACGTTGGTCAGCCGCTCTGACAGCAGACCTCCCGTGCAGCTCTCCGCAACGGAAAGGTTCGCCTCCTGCAACCCCAGCATCAGCAGCACAACCTCCTCCAGCGACTCGCCCTGGGAGGAGAAGACATCATCGCCCATCTCTTGTTCCACGGCCTCCGCCACCGCGTTCACGCGTCGCTCCGCCTCTTCGGGTGTCGGCTTCACGCAGGCAAAGTGCAGCTGGATCTCACCTCCGCCTGCCAGGATCGTCGTCTCCACATCCGCGTACTGCTTGTAGATGGGCGCGGTACGCGCATCCACCTGCGACTCCGGGATCAACGCCATGCGCAGCGTGCGCTTGGCCAGCGAGCGTGGCGGCAGCGAGCCCTGCAGCCGCGGCTTGCACTGCTCGTCGAATAGCGGCTTCAGTTCACTTGGGAGGCCCGGGCAGCAGAATTACTACCTTGCGGTGCCCATCTACAACCGTGTCCAGCCACTGTCCCGGCGCGCTCCCGTTCCTGTTGGGCAGCAGTGTCGCCCCGTCCAGCACTTCGGCCTGCTTTTCGTTGTTGGGCGGCATCGCTATGCGCCGCTCGGCAAACCGCTTGTACAGCGCGGCCATGGTCTCGTTGTCCTTGTGGACGCCAATCCCGAGGGCCTCGGCCACACAGGGCCGCGTCAGGTCATCCTCCGTAGGCCCCAGTCCGCCGGAGAAGATCACCACGTCGGCACGCCGCAGCGCCGTCCGTGTGGCGTCGGTCAGGTGTTGCCGGTTGTCACCGATGATGGATTTGAAGGCCACGCTCACGCCTAGGTCGTTCAGCCCCTGCGTGATGTACAGCGAGTTGGTGTCCTGGCGAAAGGGCGTCAGCATCTCCGAGCCGACAGCGATAATTTCAGCGATCATGTCGTGTTCTTGGATGCGTACGAGACGCTCCCGGGCGGCATTAAACCAGCGTCCGCCCCGCGATCCCCAGGTCCACCGTGTACAGCGTGCTCGCCGTCGCCAAAGCCACGGCGCCGTCCTCCACGAAACACAGCCCTACCAGATCATTCCCGCTGACCACCAGTTCGGCGTCCCGGCCATCCGGCGACAGTCGCACAATCCCCCGGCGTCCACCCAGCGAAGCCGCGATGTACACTCTGCCCTCGGCGTCCAGCGCCATACCCTGTGGCCGCCCCAGCCCGCGATAAAACACCCTCGGCGTCCCATCCGGATCGATCGCATACACGGGCTGGTGCGAACTGGTCGTCGGCGCGGAAACCAGCAGCACACCGTCATCCCGAAACGCCAAGTGATAGGCCGCCATTGAGGGCTCCAGGGTGGCGTACACGAAGATCTCCGCGGCGTTGTGCTTGCCGTGCGGACCCAGCCGGAAGATAGTTCCCGAGCGATCGCCGACGTAGAGATTGCCTTCCGCGTCAAAGGCCAAACCGGTCGCGACGCCCATGCCCTCGGCAAAGGTCGAAACCGTACCCTCCGGAGAGATCCGATATACAGTGCCTTCTGAACGCGAAGAGGCATAAAGATACCCGTCCGGTCCAAATGCCAGCGCAGACACATTCAGCAGATCCCGCACGAACGGCCGCACCTGCATGTCCCTCGAAATGCGGAAGATCGACACCGGCACCCGCGTCCCACGCGGCCCCGAAACCATCGCGTAAAGATTGCCGTCCGCGTCTACGGCCGGGTTGGAGATCATGTGCAGATCTTCGCCCATGGGCACAGCGACATTTGCGTGCAGCCCATTGCTCTCGCTCGCCCGGTAGCGCAAGGAGAACTCGCTCGCAATGGCCCCCTCCGGAACCCGAACCTGCACGCGGGTTGACCGCAGCAGCTCCAGCGACGCCTCCGTCTCGCCGAAGAAGGCACGAGGCATCCCCTGCGATCCCGCGTTTGCCAATCGTGTCCCCGTCACCTCAAACGACCCGCCAGGCAGTGCTGCTAACGGTGCAAGGCTCTCCAGATGCGGTGCATCCGGCCGAATCGACTGCAGCAGGCTCATGGCTTCTAGCCTAGTGCGACATGGTGATCCGTGGCAATCAATGTTCACCGCGCCGCTATGCGTGGTGCAACAGGTGCAGCATGAGTTGCCCCAGACCCAGGGCGAACGCCCCAGCCACAAGGTCATCTGCCATGATGCCGGTCCCCTCGGGCAGGGCCTCGAAACGCCGGATCGGCCAGGGTTTCAGGATGTCGAAAAAGCGAAAAAGGATGAACGCAAGCAGGGCATTCGGCCACAGCGGCGGCATCAGCAACAAAGCGACCCACTGGCCGGCCACCTCATCGATCACCACAAAGCCCGGGTCCTCACGGCCAGCCTCGCGAGCCACCCGCGTAGCTGCCGGAACCCCGGCAAGTGTAGCCAGTAGCACACCCGCAACAGTGAGGAGAGTAAGTGTTTGGGTATTGTGATGGACCAACGAGCCGGCCGCCAGCCAAAGAACAACGGCCGCTACGGATCCGTAGGTGCCCGGTCCGGGCTTCAGATAGCCAGCCCCGAAGACCGTTGCAATCAGCCACGCTGACCTTGTCTTACGCTGAACGGGAGCTTGCGGAAGGTCCTGGGGGTGCGGGGGCACTTAGTTCTTCCACTCTTTACGCTTCTCACTTCCGAACGGATTGTTCTGCTGCTGCGCGTGCTCGAGTTCTTCCAGCAAGTCAGGATCCAGAATGGGCGAGCTGATCTTGTATGCGTCAGACGCCCACTTGCCAAGGTCGATGCGGCGACAGCGGTCCGAACAAAAGGGAACATCTTCGGAACCGAGGGCAACAACCACGCGACAGGTGGGGCAGCGAAGCGTCTTGCTAGCCATGGTTATTCGATGATCCTCGCCACAACATCGTAATCATGCGACTCGGTGATCTCTGCACGATAAAACGTCCCCGGAACAAGCTCCTCATGCGGACCAAAGTCATTAATCAGCACCACGCCATCAATCTCCGGCGCCTGGTCCAGGGACCGGCCTTGCCACAGCAACTCGGTCTCCTCGCTCGGCCCTTCCACCAGTAAATCGATCTCACGGCCGACCCACTGTGCCTTCGCCTTGCGGCTGATCTTGTTCTGCAGCCGCATCACTTTCCGCCGCCGGGCTTCGATGGTGCGCTTGGGCACCTTCTCGCCCAGATCAAAGGCCTTCGCGCCCTCCTCGTCCGAGTAAGAGAACACCCCTAACCAGTCAAACTTCGCTTCCTGCACAAACCTGCACAGCTCTTCAAAGTCCGCCTCAGTCTCACCGGGGAACCCTACGATAAAGCTTGTGCGCAACATCAGTCCGGGAACGATCTTCCGCGCCTTCTCGAGAATCTGCAGAAACCGATCTCCCGATCCGCCCCGCTTCATGCGACGCAGTACGGCAGCGCTGGCGTGCTGCAGCGGCACGTCAAGGTACTTGGCCACATTCTCATGCCGAGCGATGGCTTCCAACAACCGCGTGGTGACCTTGTTCGGGTACGCATACAGGAATCGCAACCACTTCAGCCCGGGCAAGGGAGCCAGCGCGTCCAGCAGGTCCGCCAATTCTGGACGTTTGCCCGTCGCCGGGTCCGGCGAAAGGTCCTCGCCGTAGCACGTCGTGTCCTGCCCAATCAACGTGATCTCGCGAATGCCTTGAGCGATGAGTTGGCGGGCCTCCGCAACCACGGAGGCGACCGGCCGCGAACGGAACTTGCCGCGAAGCTGCGGAATAATGCAGAACGAGCACGGGTGATCGCAGCCCTCCGCGATCTTGATGTAAGCCGACGCACGAGCAGTGGTCAGCACACGAGGCGTGGTCTCGGTGTACAAATAGCTCGGCAACGCAGCCGTAGCTCCATCCCAACCCTCGCGGGAAAAGCGCCCCGCTGCCTCACGAGCATCGCCCTCAGGGCGGGACCCCGCATGCGTGGCCGTCAACTGCGCGCCGCTTGCCTCCGGCCGCGAGTGCTGCTGCACGGCCGAATGCGCCCGGCGAATCTGCTCCGCACTTTCGATTTCCGCGACCTGGGTGGAGGTCAGCACTGTGAACGGAGACGCCGGTCCTGTCGCCGCGAGAACGGGTCTTTGCAGCCCGGCAGCCTCCAGAATCGCCTCAAGCTCACCGGTACCCACAACCGCATCCACGTCCGGGATGTTCTTCTGGATCTCGTCCCGGTACCGCTCCACCAGGCAGCCAGCCACCACCAGTCGTTGTGCGCGGCCGCCATTGGCGGCCTTGTGCTGCGTCATCTCCAGGATCGCGTCCACAGATTCCTGCTTGGCGGAGTCGATGAACGAACAGGTGTTGACGACCAGGATCTCCGCATCCTCAGCATGAGGCGTTAGTTCCGCCCCGGCGCGTTGCAGCAGCCCCATCATCACCTCGCTGTCTACGAGATTTTTTGGGCAGCCAAGCGAGACAAAACCTACCCGCGGCCGTCGGACGCCCGATGGCTGTGGGTAGGTTTCCTGATTTTCTAGGGAGCTACGCGGCTCCAGCACAGCGGGCAAACTCACATCCACCAGTTTATCAGCAGCGCCCGCTATTCGAACCGTCGTCGGGGTCCACTGATTTGGCTAGGAATACTCCGGCATGTGCACCGTGGGCAGCAGTTCAAAGCCGGGCCGCCCAAAGAGGTAGCCCTGAAACAGGGTGACGCCCTCGTCGCAGAACCAGTGAAACTCGTCCGCGGTTTCAATCCCCTCGGCAACAAGCTCAATCTCGAGATCCCGGCAAACCTGGATGATGCCGCGAACGATCGCCTGGCGGGGTCGCCGGCTGGTGATATCACGCGCCAGACTCTTGTCCAACTTGATCTGGTTGGGCTGGAAGTCAGCCAGCAAATTCAGCCCAGCGTAGCCGGAACCAAAGTCGTCGATCGCAAGGCGCATGCCTAAACCGCGGTACACGTCCATCAACTCGTTGAAGCGCTCCTGGTTGCCAAGCACCTCACTCTCAGTGATCTCGACGACCAGCCGCTCCGGGAAGAAATTGTATTCAATCGCGGCATCCAGCGTGGAGGCGAGGCAATCCCGGTTCGCCTGGAAGCCCTGAGGCACCAGGTTCAGATTCAGGTCACAACTAATCCCGAGTCGGGATGCAAGCCGCATCGCAGAAGACCGGCAATGCTCGTCAAAACGGGCAAGATCCTCCGCCGCAATCTCATCGATGATCGTGGATGCACTCTCGCCGTGAGGGCCCCGAACCAGCGCCTCATATGCGACCGTGATGCGCGTATCTGCATTCACAATCGGCTGGAAAGCGAAGGTGCACACCGGCAAAGGCCTGTAAGGGACCGCTTGGGGACCCTTGGGTGAGCCGGGCGTTGAGTGCTGCCGGTACATGCGCCAGTTTGCCTTTCTTTTCTCTTGCGCCCAGACGTACGCCCAGACCCGCCCCGCAGCCGGGCCGAAACCCGTAATCCTGCACTCGCCTTTTCACGAAGGAAATCGTCTGTTCTCGCCTCACCATTGTTGAGAACGGCAGAATTCCGGTAAACCCCCCATTTGGGTGAGGAGAAGTTTGCAGCCGTTCAAAACGGGTCAGGGAGTCAGTATCCACCAGGCGGAAGGCCCACCGTGTAGGCCTAAGCCGACAGCGCTGCCAGCTCTCGTGCTCATGTCGCGCTCAGCACTCCCAACGCAGAAGGGCCGCACCCGCCGTGTACCCAGCCCCCACGCTGGCCAGCAGGATCAGGTCACCGCGGCGCAGGCGTCCCTGTTCCAGAGCCGTATGCATCGCCAGCGGAATGGTGCCGGCCGTCGTATTGCCAAACCGGTCAATGTTGATGATGACCCTGTCCTGGGGCATTCCCAGCCGCTCCGCGGTGGAAAGAATGATGCGCAAATTCGCCTGGTGCGGGATCAGGCAGCCTAACTCACTGCCGGCAACCCCGTTTCGGTTCAACAGCGCTTCGGAAAGCTCGGCCATCTTGCGGACCGCGAACTTGTACACAGTCTGGCCATCCTGGTGCACAAAGTGCTGGCGACGATCGACGGTCTCATGACTTGCTGGAAGCCGGCTGCCACCCGCCGGCATGTTCAGCGCACCGGCCCCGGAGCCGTCCACCTCGTGCAGAAAATCAATGAGGCCGACCTCGCCCTCAGCACAGGGCTCCAGCAGCACAGCCCCGGCGCCATCCCCGAAAAGAATGCACGTGGAGCGGTCTGTGTAGTCGATGATCGAGCTCATGACGTCCGCTCCGATCACCAGCACCTTGCGGTGCGCGCCGGATTCCACGAGCTTGGCTCCTACCTGCAGCGCGTAGACAAATCCGGAGCAGGCAGCCGAAAGATCGAATCCCCAGGCCTTTGAGGCGCCAATCTTATCTTGAACCAGGCATGCCGTCGCAGGGAATGCCATATCCGGCGTCACCGTGGCGACGATGATCGCCTCCACCTCAGCGGCATCCACGCCCGCCTTCGCGAGGCAATCCTTCGCTGCCTCGGCAGCCAGGTCGCTGGTGGCCACGCCTTTGTCCACCACGTGCCGTTCGCGAATGCCGGTCCGTTCCGTGATCCACTTGTCGTTGGTCTCCACCATGAGTTCCAGGTCGGCGTTGGTAAGCAACCGGGGCGGAACGTAGGTGCCGACAGCAGAAATCTTCGCGCGGACAGGGGTACGTGGCTTCAGGGTGAGACTCAAACGGATCCGACCTCCCGGAATACGGCAATACGCAGCATCTTACTGCGCCTTCATACAGGAGGCGAAGCCGCAACCAGCGCCGCCGGACGCATTCAACTCAGGTTGTGAAGGGAAGAAGAAATGTACCGGGTTTCCCTACTGCGCCCACGTTGGCCCGTTGCCGTTGCTTCCTTCCGGACCTGGCGGGGTTGGCGGGTACGCGTCGCGTAGGACCCGGCACAAGAGTGATTCTAACATCGCCCCACCCCCCTCGCGGACTGACTGCTTGCTTACGGTATCTGGCAGGTATATATCTTTCAGATATGAAGAATGTACTAGTCTCGGACCTGCCGGACGGTGATTCCTCTCGGGAGGCTGACCGGCGCACGACAACGGCTGACAGCCTCCTCGGCCTGCTCAGCCTGGGTGCGATGACCGGATATGAGATCCGGCAGACCATCGACTCATCGATCGGTAATTTCTGGCGCGAAAGCTTCGGGCAGATCTACCCCGCCCTGAAGCGGCTGGAAACGGAAGGCTTCGTAACGGTGGAACAACAACTTACCGAGGGACGGCCGTTACGCAAGGTGTACCGGCTATCCGACGCTGGGCGAGACCGGCTGATCGGTTGGCTTACCACACCGGCCCGCGTGCAAGTGCCCCGGAACGAACTCCTGCTGAAGCTCTTCTTCGGCCATGAGACTGGCCCGGAGCGCAGTCGGGAGCATGTTCGTCGGTTTGTCGAGGAGCAGCAGGGGCTCCGCCGGCGATACATCGCGATTGAGGCCATGCTGAACACGGAACATCGCGACGCATCCGCAATGCCGTATTGGCGCCTCACCGTGCGGTATGGCCTGTGCCAAACGGAGGCACTCCTTCAGTGGGCCCAGGAAGCGCTTCACGAACTGGATGGGATAGACCCGGGCCCGACACGGAACTGACTACGGGGGGCACCATGCATCATGACCCGATTTGGATGAAGGCATTATTGATCCTGCACATCGCCGCAGGGTTTGGGTCCTTTCTTTTAGCCCCCGTGGCTCTGGTGACGGCGAAAGGCGGACGCGCCCACAAGCGCTGGGGCATGGTCTATCTGTGGTCCATGGGAGTCGTGGCCGCGACCGCACTGCCCATGGCGCTCTATCGCCCCGTGCTCTTTCTCGCGTTGGTTGCGATCTTCAGTTTCTACTGCGCCTTCTCCGGGTACCGGGTGCTGCAGTTGAAGACGCTCCCACGCGGCGGGCGTGCGCGGCCCATCGATTGGCTTGCCGGAACCCTCGCGTTTGCGGCCGGGGCGGCCTTGGCGTTGCTGGCATGGCTTCGTCCTGCCCTGGTGCAGCACATGGGCGTGGTCGCCATCATCTTTGGGCTGTTAAGCATGAGGGTGGCAAGTGTTCAGATGTGGAGCTTCGTCCGGAAACCCAAGGAGAAGATGTTCTGGTGGTACACCCACCTCGGCAACTTCATAGCCAGCTACATCGCTGCGTGGTCAGCGTTCAGCGTAGTCACGCTACCCCGGATCTTCGGCAACCACCTCTGGCTTTGGCTCTGGCCCACCGCGGTGGGCGTCCCGGCGATTGTGGCCACCGTCGCGTACTACAAACGCAAATTCGCCCCCAGGCGACCTGTCCCTGGCCCGGCGGTGGCCGTCTAAATCCCCTGTTCGCGACTTAGTTGTTGGGCCGCACTTCAGCCCTGAAGTAGCGTGATCTTCGGCAAAGGGGGCAACACCCCACTCTGCGCTGCAAGGTCGCGAAAGACCCGGATGGCTTGCAGGCACGCATCATCAAGAACGTAATGGATGTTGCGGGTCAAATAGGTGCGGATTGTCTGCTCGCGGAGCGCGAGCCTGGGTAGCCACTCCCGAACCAGCGCCTCCGTTGCGAGGAGGCCCGCATCGCGACTGCCGGTCAGATCTGCGATCAACTGCCGCGCCAACAATCCGGCCCCCGGCAACGCCTCCGGACGAACCGCCCAGACCGCAGCGACCCACGGCAGCCCCGTATGCTGCCGCCACAATCGGGCCAGATCGACCCACAGCAGCGCCTCTCCATGTTGTGAGGCGACCGCAGCATCGACCGCAGACCGGCGCTCGCGCGCCAGCAGCGCAGGGTCCCCGATCAGCAATGCGGCATCGTGCTCAGCCAGCATCGCAAGCGGGTCGGCATCCTGTTCCGCGGTAGGCGGATCTATCCCGTAGAAGGTGGTGAGGATCGTGCGCAGGTATGCGACGGACGAGCGCGACGCGCTGTCCGCAGCGACACTTCGAATGCCGCGCAATACGTCTTCCTGTGGCTGTCCGGGCCGGCAGCGCACCAGCAGCAGAATGCTGCGAACCTCGTCCAGAGACGCGATGGTGCATCCCGGAACCACAGCCAACTCGGGGGTAAGCTGCGCAATCGGGATCAGGCCGAGGTCGGCATCTCCTGCATGCAACTCCGCCGCGCAACGGGCCGGAGTCGTGTAGTGAATCTGGTAGCGCCCGCGTAGCTCGGTTGCGACTGGATCGTGCTCGAAGTTGTAGAGAAGCGGGGCAGGATTCAGAAACGAGATAGCAGCGACGCGGACCGGCACATCTTCCAGCGTATCGCGCAACAAAGGTGGCATGTCGCGGTCGCCGGCACTGCGCTACCATGGCACCCACGAACGCAGCAGAGAAGGATCGCGTGAACGCAACGGTTTTGGCGGAAGAGAGTCAGCTCGGCTGGCTGGCACTGGCGCTTGCACCCGGCATGGGGCCAACGAGGACTCTTCGGGCGGTCCGAAGGATTGGCGCACCGGAACATGTCTGGCGAGCCTCGCTGACAGAGTTGGAGGGCGCTGGCCTGACCGCAGCCGCAGCCCAGTTTTGCTTTGACGGACGAGGGCGCAAGGTGGCCGAGGAGGAAATGCAGCGGGTCCACGAGCAGGGCGCCACACTCATCACCCCCGACATGAATGCCTACCCAGGCCCGCTCCTGGAGATCTTCGACCCTCCCTCCATACTATGGGTTCGCGGTAGTGTGGACGCTCTCAGTCGGCCCGGAATCGGCGTGGTCGGCACCCGTCAGCCCACGCCGTACGGTGCCGGGATGGCTGAAATGTTGAGCCGCGATCTCGCTAGGCGAGGGGTCGCCATCTTCAGCGGTATGGCGCGAGGCGTTGACACCGCAGCCCACAAGGGAGCACTGCAGGCCGGGGGCGTCACCGTTGCCGTCTGGGGAACAGGCATCGATGTCATCTATCCCAAAGAAAACAAACGTCTGGCCGAGGAGATCGTGGCCACCGGCGGCGCAATCGTCAGCGAATTTCCCATCGGCACCTTCCCCGCGCCGCAGAATTTTCCTATCCGCAATCGCACCCTCAGCGGCATGAGTGTCGGGGTGCTGGTGATTGAGGCTGCCGAGTACTCCGGCACCCGCATTACCGCCCGCTGCGCCATCGAGCAGAGCCGCGACATCTATGCCGTCCCGGGAAATGTCACAAACAAAAACGCCTGGGGACCCAACACCCTGATCAAGCAGGGAGCCAAGCTCACGGCCACCTGGGAGGACGTCTGGGAGGACCTTCCGTCCCAGGTTCGGGTCGAACTGGAGCGACTCGCGGAAGCGCAGGCCGCAGCCCGGGGTGAATCGCCAGCGGGAGGAAGCGCATCTCTATTCGACGGCATGTCCGGAACCACTACGGATTCCGCTCCGATGAGCGACCATGAACGGCTCGTCATTCAGCAACTCCACGCAGACGACTCCGTACAACTGGATGATCTGCTCGAGCGACTCGAAGGGGAACTGGCCTCGGGTGAGGTGTTTACCGCCTTATTTGAGTTGGAGTTAGCAGGCCGGATCAGGCAGATGCCGGGCAAGAACTACGTGCGGCGTCTGTGAATGGAATGCCGGCACGAACGGAACAAACCCCCGTGGGGTGCGTCTATAGCTTGCGAGCGGCGGAACGTCGGATCGTAAAGCCGGGTAGTTTTGTCCACAACGGAATTACCGCACGCCGGGCAGACCGTGGTAGTTTGCAGGCTATTGGAATGGCAGAGGGAGCAGCGACCCGCAAATGGCCGCCGGGCACCTCAGGCAGGTTGGGGTATGGCAAAGAATCTCGTGATCGTGGAGTCGCCTGCAAAGGCTAAGACGATCAATAAATATCTCGGCAGCGACTACGTGGTGGAGGCCTCCATTGGTCACATCATGGATCTGCCCAAGAACGACATCGGCGTGGAACTGAAGTTCCGTACCTTTGAGCCGACGCTGATCGTCTCGCCCGGCAAAGAGAAGGTTGTCGACCGCCTGAAGAAGCTGGCAGCAAAAAGCGAATACATCTTTCTTGCGCCTGATCCCGATCGCGAAGGCGAGGCCATCGCTGCCCACCTCAAGATGCAGCTCCTGCCCTCGGTGAAGGACAAGTCGAAGATTCGCCGGGTCACCTTCAACGAAATCACGAAGAAAGCTGTCAAGGAAGCTTTCAAACACACCCGCGACGTCGACGAGAACCGGGTCGATGCCCAGCAAACCCGCCGCGTCCTCGACCGCCTCGTGGGGTACCAGATCTCGCCGCTCCTCTGGGACAAGGTGAAGCGCGGGCTGAGCGCCGGCCGAGTGCAGACCGTTGCGCTGCGACTCATCGTGGAGCGCGAACGCGAGATCAACGCGTTCAACCCGGTCGAATACTGGAACATTGACGCCACCCTCCTCCCCGGAGCGAAGACGGACACCGCCCAGGAGTTTGTCGCCCGTATGGTCGGCGTCAAAGGGCAGCCTATCCGCGTGTCCAATGGCGTGGATGCAGAGGGGAAGGAGCAGTTTCTCGCGAATGCGCTGCCCGACAAGGCAGCGGTCGACGAAATCATGGCGCAGCTCGAAAAGGCCACCTGGTCCGTCCGCGGCATTGAGAACAAGGAACGTCAGCGCAAGCCCGCAGCCCCCTATACGACCAGCAAATTGCAGCAGGACGCAGCCGGTCGGCTCGGCTTCAACGTCCGCCGCACCATGGGCGTGGCTCAGCGCCTTTACGAAGGAATCGAGATCGGCACCGAGGGAACCGTCGGCCTGATCACCTACATGCGAACTGACTCCACCCGCATGAGTCCCGACGCTATCGCTGAAATCCGTGAATTTGTCGGCAAAAAGATCGGTCCAAACTACCTGCCCAAGTCGGAGAACACGTACAAGAGCAAATCCGATGCGCAAGATGCCCATGAGGCCATCCGTCCGACGAACTTCAACTTCGTTCCTGACGAGGTCCGCCGCTACCTGAGCGACGAGCAGTACCGTCTCTACAAACTGATCTGGGAGCGCGCTGTCTCGAGCCAGATGGTGCCCGCTGTCTTCGACAGCACCACGGTCGACATCGAAGCGAAGGCCGGAAACACAAGCTACGACTTCCGCACCACTGGAAGCGTGCTCAAGTTCGACGGCTTCTTGTACTTCGAGGAGAAGACCAAGAAGGCCCGCGCCGCCACCAGCGCCAAACAGGTTGCAGACGATAAGAAGCTCGCTGAAGGTAGTGCAGAGGGCGACGACGCCGAGAATGCCAGGGACGCCACAAGTGAGGACAGCGCCGGGGACCGTCGCCTCCCCACGCTTGCCCGTGGACAAGCTCTGACGGCGACAGAGGTCGATCCCCAGCAGAAGTTCACCCAACCCCCACCACGCTTCAACGAGGCAAGCCTGGTAAGGGCTCTCGAAGAGAAGGGCATTGGCCGCCCGTCAACCTACGCGTCGATCATCAACACCATCCAGGAGCGCGACTACGTCAAAAAGATCGCGCAAAGGCTGATCCCGACCGAGATCGGCATGGTGGTCACCGAACTTCTGGTGAAGAATTTCCCCTACATCTTCGAAACCGGCTACACTGCCCAGCTCGAGAGCGAACTGGACGCAGTCGAAGGCGGTTCCGAGCGCTGGACCGACCTGCTCAACGGCTTCTACGGCCACTTCGAAAAAGAGCTAAAGATCGCAGAGAAGCAGATGGAAGACGTCAAGGCCATGGAGCAGGCCACCGACGAGATCTGCGACAAATGCGGCGCACCGCTCATCCTGAAGTGGGGCAAGTTCGGCTCCTTCTACTCATGCTCGAACTTCACCAAGACAAAGCCCGTGAATGTGGCGCTCGGTCCCTTGAAGAAGGATCCCAAGGCCGCCGTAAAGAAGGTCACCGAGGCTCACAAGTTTCCGATGATCGTAAAGGCCTTCACCGAAGATGTCACCGAGTTTTCCCGTGAAGTGCTCGACAAGGGCGAACTGCTGAAGGCGCTGCAGGAAGGCGCTACCCGTGGCAAAAAGCTGATTGTCGAACCGCAGACCTGCGATTTCACCAAGGAAAACTTCGCTGCAAAGCCCGATCTCAGCTCGCCCGAGGCGCAGAACGCTGAGGCCGAGGAAGAGTTCTGTGACAACTGCGGCCGGCTCATGGTGTTGCGCAACGGTCCGTTCGGCCCGTTCATGAGCTGCCCGGGGTACAACGAGGATCCGCCCGTGCAAGACCATCCGCAAGCTGAACCAAAAAGTGCAGTCCAAGCCGCCGGTACAACTCGAGGAGCCGTGCCCGAAGTGCGGCAAACCGCTTCTCCAGCGCGAAGGGCAGTACGGCGAGTTCATTGCCTGCTCCGGCTACCCGAAGTGCAAGTACGTGAAGCAGGATCTCCTCGACGTACCGTGCCCCAAGTGCGGCGCCGAAATTGCCGCTCGCAAAAACCGCCGCGGCGACACCTTCTACGGCTGCACGCGCTATCCGAAGTGCGACTTCACCTCTAACCAGAAGATGGTTGCCGGGCCCTGCCCGCAATGCAAATCCCCCTTCCTGTTGGAGTTGTCGGACAAGGAAGGCACATACCTCGTATGCCCCAACAACCAGGACCGCTTGCCGAAACGGCGCGCGAAGAAGGGTGCTGACGACGAGCAGACCGCTGCCCCCGAATGCCACTTTGAGGAGATGATTGGCCCTCCCAAGATCGATCCAGAGCCGCGTGAGATCAGCCGGCCAGATCCGGCAAAGACCCGCCCCATCGTGGAGGCGGTCGCGTAGGAGGTCAGCGGTGTAGAGCCCGCTGCCTACAGCCTTTAGGAGGCACAAAGGTCTAACTTTCCAAAATACATATATTGTGGGATGATGGTAGCGGCATGTAAGACTTCTAAGCCGCCATCGCGCGGCTCTGAAGCATGCACACCAGCGAGACCCGAAGGAAGGACGCGCGCATGGCAAGAGCAATTTGGAATGGACAGGTCCTGGCAGAGAGCGACGACGTTGAGACGGTTGAAGGCAACATCTATTTCCCCGAGAAAAGCGTAAATAGGGCTTATCTGCGGCCCAGCTCTACAAGTTCTACCTGTCCATGGAAGGGCCTTGCGCGTTACTACACTGTTCTTGTAGACGGTCAGGAGAATCAGGACGCGGCCTGGTACTACCCCGCTCCAAAAGCTGCAGCACGCGGCGTCAGGCACAAAGTCGCCTTCTGGCGCGGCGTCGAGATCACGGTCTGACACGTCGAAGTTCGAGAGGAACGCTCCCCAGCAGGGAGCGTTTTTCATTTGCGCCAGATCTCGGCTCCCTACCTTGCAGCTTTTGCCTTCATCTCATCCTGACGCATCGGCATGGCGTCGATCGTTTCCTTCAGCTTCTCCATGGATAGAGGCTTCCTGGACCGTAGCTTCGCTCCGCCATCTTTCCCGATGAGGACGACGGTAAAGTCGCCCGGTTGCACTCCAAAGCGTCGGCGGACGGTCTCTGCTTCTGTTGGTGTCAGCTGTGCCGCAGTCGGAGCTGGATTGTTGTAGGGCAATGCGATCGGTACGATGTCCCGGTCGCGCATCTCGGCCGCATGCTCATTCAATGACCTGATTTGGATCTGCAGTTGAGGATCGTCTGGCTTTGGCGCAAAGATAAGCAGGGGCCGACCCCGGTCACGTAGGCTCTCCAGGCTCGTGACGCCCGTCACCTGCGCAACAACTCCAATCCCACTCACGGCAGGTAAGGCTACTGCAAGTACAACGGTAGCAATCCGCATTCCACCTTGGATGCCGGTCTCAGGAGCAGTTCTCAAGGCCTGGGAGAGCCCGCCTCAGGAGACTGCGACAAGGGGGTCGCCTCGTCAGCATGAATTGCTGTAGTGACGTGAGTGTGCTCAAACGAGCCGTTCTCCGCCGCCACGACAATCTGCCGGTTGAAGAAGAAGAGCACCCGGATCTTGAACTCCGTGCCAAAGCTAACGGGAAACCAAACGTCTCCCTGTTGCGGCGCGTAGATGACCGTGAAGCCAAGCCCCGGCAGGTTGGTGCCCAGAAGCGCGCGCACGCCTAACGGCAGACTGCGACTCAGCGCGGTACGGACGACCACCGGCTGAAACGCAGCAGCATCGATCCAGGCCTCGCCCTTCCAGCTGAAGTCGGTCTTGTCCCTCGGGCGGAAGGTGATGTGGAACGTGTCGTGACCATTCTTCGGCTCACGGCCCTTCAGGGTGAAGATCATCCCCTTCTGCTGGGCGGAGGTAAGGGGAAACAGCCCGGCTTCCACACCGTCCTTGCTCTTCTTATCCGAGGTAAACGACCGCCGCATGCTCTCCACGAGGTCGATATCTGTATCGTTCACACTCACAGGAGCGCTATTCGCATCGGCGTCCAACACGGTCTTCTGATCGCCGACATTTACGTCCATACCCTCACTCTGGGTATTGCCGTCGGTGTCGTGCTCAGCGGTCTTCTTAGCATTGAGGGGAAACGCGGTGTAATGGATCACTCGCGTCCCATCCCGGACATGACCGGACAGGCTGACGAGGCTCTGTTGCTGCCCCAGGGGCAGCGGCGTGATCCGAGTCTCCGTGATCTCTTCGCACATCACGGTGCCGCCCTTGCGAGACTGAACCTTCGCGTGCTGAACATAGACAAACCGAGCCCGCTCCGCTTCTGCACGGTCCTGGTTCGCCGCGACCCGCGCCATGATCTCCTCTGGCGAAGGCATCTGTGGACTGGACAACCCAGTGTTCGCCGTCTGCGCACACACTGACAAGCAAACCATCCACAGCGCCGTGAGCAGAAGCGATCGGAGAGCCACAATGCTCAGCTCTACGCAGGGATCAGCGGGACGGTTCCAAAGCCTGCGAAGATCACCCTTCAAGGCGCACCCACGCACCCGCATCGATCAGCCCTGGGAAGCCCTCAGATTCAGCACGATCTTTCCAAAGTGACCGCCGCTCTGCATGTGTTCGAAGGCGGCCCGCGCCTCCGATAGCGGAAACACACGATCGATGACGGGCTCAATCCGGTTTACAACCAGCGCCGAGTTCAGGCGGCTGAACATCTCACGGCTGCCCACGTAGATGCCGTTGAAGTGCAGTGACTTGCGCAGCACCGTGAGCACATCCACACCCTTTCCCGGCTCTGACAGCACACCGATCAGGTGCACATGACCCCCTACACGCACGGCGTGGAACGACCGCGGGAGTGTCCCCGAGCCCCCGACCTCCACCACGTGATCCACACCTCGTCTGTCTGTCAGACGCAACACCTCTTCGTCCCACTCCGGCGTGGTCCTGTAGTTGATCGTCTCGTCAGCGCCAAGCGCGCGGCCCCGCGCCAGCTTCTCATCGGAGGAGCTCGTAAGAATGACCTTCGCCCCGTGTGCCTTCGCCAACTGCAGCCCGAAGAGCGACACGCCGCCAGTCCCCAGAATCAGCACGGTCTGTCCCGCGCACATCTTTCCCTTCTCAACCAGCGCGTTCCAGGCAGTCACCGCAGCGCAGGGAAGGGTCGCAGCCTGTTCAAAGGAGAGCGCATCAGGAATCCGGATCACGCCCGTCGCAGGCAGATTGCGCGCCGTCGCGAAGACGCCATCGATAGCTCCACCGAGTGCGGATTTCCCAGTAGCCTGCGTGATCTCGCCAGCCTGCCAGGTCTGGAAAAACAGGCTGGCCACACGATCGCCGGCCTTCAGTTCGGTTACACCTTCTCCGACATGCACAACCTCCCCGGCAGCATCCGACCCCAGAACGCGCGGCAGCTCCATCTTTGGGTTGTAGTGGCCTAACGCCACCATCAGGTCGCGGTAATTCAACGAGCCCGCATGAAAGCGAACCTGCACCTGCCCGGTCCCGGGCTCCGGGAGCTCCTCTTGTTCAACACGAAGATTGTCCAGGCCAAAGCCATGACGAAGACGAAGAACCGTTGCTGTACCCATGCGCCTTTGGATGCTCGTCATTGGACCTCTGCGCAAGCAAAAGGCCCGGCAACAAACCGGGCCTTCCACATTAAACTGCACGACAAACCTACGCCTTGACCACCGTCCCGTTCTCAACCCTAACCGGATCAAGGAACGGCATTTGCGCCCGCAACTCGGCGCCGACCTTCTCAATCGGGTGTCCCCGCTCCTGCGCCCGCATCGCCTCAAACTCCTTACGCCCGCCATTCTGGTCCTCAAGAAACCGCTTCGCAAACGCGCCCGACTGGATGTCCGCCAACAGCCCCTGCATCGCCTTCTTCACATCGGGCGTAACAATGCGCGGACCGGCCACGTAGTCGCCCCACTCCGCCGTATCGCTGATGGAGTAGCGCATGTACTCCAGCCCACCGCGGTACAGCAGGTCCACGATCAGCTTCAGTTCGTGCAGCACCTCGAAGTATGCCAACTCCGGCTGATAGCCGGCCTCGGTCAGCACCTCAAAGCCTGCTTTCACCAGAGCCGTCGTGCCGCCGCACAGCACCGCCTGCTCGCCGAAGAGATCGGTCTCTGTTTCCTCAGTGAAGGTTGTCTCCAGCACACCGCCGCGCGTGCAGCCGATGCCCTTGGCATAACTCAGCGCCACTTCCAGCGCCTTGCCGCTAGGATCCTCTTCTACCGCCACCAATCCCGGTACACCGCCGCCCTCCGTGAACACCTCGCGCACGCGATGCCCCGGCCCTTTGGGGGCCACCAGCGACACGTCCACATTCGGCGGTGGCGTGATGGTCCGAAAGCGAATGTTGAACCCGTGCGCAAACATCAGCGTCTTCGGCTCGCCGTCTGAACCCTTGCTCGCCAGCCCTGGCTCAACCTCCTTGTAAACCTGCGCGGCATTCTGGTCCGGGACCAGCAGCATGATCACATCTGCCCATTGCGCCGCTTCCGGCACGCTTACTACTTCCAGCCCCGCCATCTGCGCCTTTTTCGTCGAAGGAGACTCCGGCCGAAGGCCCACCTTCACCTCAACGCCGGAGTCCTTCAAATTCAACGCATGCGCATGCCCCTGCGATCCATAGCCGATGATGGCCACTCGTTTGGCCTGGATAAGGGAAAGGTTTGCATCCTGATCGTGATACGTCTTCGCCATGTGTCTCTCTTTCTGCTGTGCTCGTGGTTGTCGTTCCGCAACGGGGCGGAGGGAATTTTCTGCTTCAAAACTTGCACCCGCGCTACGCGTCGTGCTCGTCGAACTGATTGGGTAGAGCTTCCGATACCGGAAGTGCATCCGGGTCGAGCACGCTGTGTGCATTGAGGTTGTCCGCCGGTCCACCCAGCGCCTTCAAGACACGGCTCGTATGATGACCACGCCGCATCGCCATGCGCCCCGTACGTGAGACCTCCAGGACCTCATAGCCGCTTTCGCGCAACACCTGCAGCAGGCCCTCAATCTTGGAGGCGGACCCCGTCATCTCCAGCATGATGCTCTCCGGCGCAAGGTCCACCACACGAGCGCGAAACACGTTCGCCAATTCAAAGATCTGCGAACGCGAGTTTGTGCCGTGAGGCGTGCTCGGGCCTGCGGCCACCTTGATCAAACAAAGCTCTCGCACGACGGCTTCTGCGCGATTCACCTCATCCACATCGACCGTAGTTTCCAGCTTGTACAGCGAAGCCTTGATGCGATGCGCCGCGGTGTCCGGCGCCTCACAAACGATGGTCATCCGCGAAGTATCCGCGCGCTCAGATTCACCAACCGTGAGCGAAACGATGTTGATGTTCAGCCGACGGAAAAGGGAAGCGACGCGCGTAAGAACGCCCGGCTTGTCCTGCACGAGAGCAACGAAGGTGTGCAGCATTAAACGTCCTCCGCTGTCTCGAGCAATGGATCCTTCGTAGGCCGCCGCACCATCTCATGCAGCGCCGCCCCGGGCGCAATCATCGGATATACGCCATCTTCCTTCTCGACCTGGAAATTGATCAGGAACGGCTTGCCTCCCGTGCGCGCCCGCTTCACGGTAGGCATCACTTGTGCCCGCTCCGTTACGCTCGTTCCCTCAATCCCATGCGCTGCGGCCAGCATCACAAAATCTGGCGAAAGTATCGGCGACGCTGAGTAATTCTTCTCGTAAAAGGTCTCCTGCCATTGCCGCACCATGCCAAGAAAACCGTTGTTGATCACCGCGACGTTGATGGACAGGCTCTCCTGCATGATGGTCGACAACTCCGCCGCAGTCATCTGAAATCCACCATCCCCCGCGATGACCCAAACATCCTTCTCCGGACACGCGAACTTCGCGCCGATCGCAGCGGGCAAGGCAAAGCCCATCGTTCCCAGCCCACCTGAGGTCACAAGCGAACGCGGAGACTCATGCTTGAAGTACTGCGCCTCCCACATCTGGTGCTGGCCCACATCGGTGACGATGATGGTTTGCTCTAGACGACCCGCAGCCTGTGCCTCACGCCAGATGTCATGAATCACATGCGCCGCATACAGATGCCCGTTGTCGGGCAGGTTGATGATGTCACGCACCGCCACGTCGCCTTTCCCGGCGTTAATCTGGGCCAGCCAATTCGCGTCACTGGCTTGCGCCACCAGAGGGCTCAACTGGCCCAACACCTCCTTGAGATCGCCGATCAATGCGACGTCAACGCGCACGTTTTTGTTGATCTCGCTTGGATCAATCTCTACATGGATCTTCTTCGCGTTCTGCGCATAGTGCGCGAGGTTCCCCGTCACACGATCGTCAAAGCGCATCCCAAAAGCCAGCAGCAGATCAGCTTCCTGGATTGCATTGTTCACCCACGACTCACCATGCATGCCCATCATGCCAAGCGACAGCGGATGCCCCGCAGGGATGGCTCCAAGGCCCAGCAGCGTCGACGCAATCGGGATCCCCCGCGCCTCCGCAAACGCCAACACCTCCGCTTGGGCACCGGATTCCACAATGCCATGGCCTGCCAGAATAACGGGCTTCTTCGCTGACTGAATCAACTCAGCCGCTTGCTTCAACGCCGATGATTCAGCTCGCAGCATCGGATGCGGTCGCGCCTCTCGTGGCTTGCACATTTCAAAATCGAAGACAGCCGTCGCCTGTTGCGCATCCTTGGTAATGTCCACTAGCACAGGCCCAGGCCGCCCCGAACGCGCGATCTGAAAGGCCAAGCGCACAGCAGGTGCGATATCTTCCGCCCGCGTAACAAGGAAGTTATGTTTCGTGATCGGCAGCGTGATGCCCGTGATGTCAATCTCCTGAAACGCATCCGTCCCGAGCACCTTCGACGAAACCTGCCCTGTGATCGCAACCACGGGGATTGAATCCAGCATCGCCGTCGCTAACCCCGTCACCAGGTTCGTCGCGCCCGGCCCCGAAGTTGCCATACAGACCCCAACCCGCCCTGATGCCCGTGCATAGCCATCGGCCATGTGCGCCGCCCCCTGCTCATGTCGCACCAGCACATGATGAACAGAAGGGAACTTCCGCAGCGCGTCGTAGATAGGAAGGATCGCGCCGCCGGGATAACCGAAGACGGTAGACGTACCTTCACCGGCGAGCGTGGCCCAAAGTATTTCGGCTCCGGTAAGTGTCGGGTGTTCATTTGCATTCGGCATACGGTGTTACCCCTTAGTAACAGCTTTCCTGTAAGCAAACATCATGTTGATCAAGGTGTTCGAGACGAACCCGAGCCAGTGATCGAAGCCTCGAAATATCCAGTCGCATCCTGACGGCCAAATGCATTGTTAGGTCGTAACCGCTCCAGCACTCGCGCTACTCACGCTGGCCGCATACTTTGCAAAGACTCCACGCTTGTATCGGGTCTCCCGTACAACGAAGTTCTCTAGCCGCGCAGCAATCTCCTGGTCGCTCACGTTCAACGTAAGCTTCCGCTCCGGGATGTCGAAGGTGATGGTATCGCCCTCGCGCACTGCCGCGATGGGTCCACCCAACTGCGCTTCCGGCGCCACATGCCCTGCCATCAACCCGCGGGTAGCCCCGCTAAAACGCCCGTCGGTCAGCAACGCCACCGTCTCACTCAACTCAGGGATGCCCTTGATCGCCGCAGTCACGGCCAGCATCTCGCGCATGCCCGGCCCGCCCTTGGGACCCTCATAGCGGATCACCAAGACATCACCGGGGTGGATCTCTCCAGCCTCAATCGCGTGGAAGCACGCATCTTCACTGTCGAACACACGTGCGATCCCGGTGTGATGAATGCGCTCATGCCCCGCTACCTTCACAACACATCCCTCAGGAGCCAAATTGCCACGCAGGATCACCAATCCACCCGTCTGCTTCAGCGGCGACTCCCACGCGTGAATGACAGCCTGTCCCGGTGTCTCCTGCGCAAGCTGCGCCTCTTCATGCAGAGTTTTGCCTGTGACCGTAAGTCCATCATGCAACTGCCCACGTTCCAGCAAGCGCTCTGCAAGCACACGCGAGCCTCCCGCCTCCTGGTAGTCCTTCGCGGCATACTTACCGCCAGGCGAAAGGTCGCAGATGAACGGCGTCTGCTCGGAGATCCGGTCAAAGTCTTCCATAGTCAGCGGAATGTTCAGCTCATGCGCAATCGCGATCAAATGCAGCACTGCATTCGTCGATCCACCCGACGCACACACGGCGCGGATCGCGTTCTCCAGAGCCTCTCGCGTGAGAATCTGGCTCGGCTTGATGCCCTTCTTCACCAGGTCCATCACGCAACGGCCAGCCTCGCGCGAAGCTTCGTACTTGTCCTTGCTCATCGCGGGAACTCCCGTGAGTTGAATCGGCGAGATGCCGAGAAACTCGCCGGCCATGGCCATCGTGTTGGCCGTGAACTGTCCACCACATGCACCCGGGCCCGGGCACGCGTTGGCTTCAACGGCTTCCAGCCCGGCATCGTCCAGTTTGCCCGCAGCATGTGATCCGATCGCTTCGAAAACATGCAAAATGGTGATGTCTTTATGTGTGCCGGTCGGTTGTGGCAGATGACCCGGCATGATGCTGCCGCCATAGAGCATCAGCCCCGGAATATCCAGACGCGCCAACGCCATGATCGCTGCAGGCATGTTCTTATCGCAGCCCGCAATGCAGACCAGGCCATCGAAGCTATTGCCGCGTGTCACCAACTCAATCGAATCGGCTATCACCTCACGCGAGATGAGCGAGGCCTTCATCCCTTCCGTGCCCATCGTGATGCCGTCAGAGATGGTGACCGTGTTGAACTCCATCGGCGTACCGCCGGCTTCGCGGATTCCTTGCTTCACCGCATCTGCTATGTCCCGCAGATGAAAATTGCAGGGACCGATCTCGGTCCACGTGTTCGCGACGCCGATGATCGGCTTTTGAAGGTCGTCCTTGCTGAAACCGACGCCGCGCAACATCGCGCGAGCCGCCGCGCGGGAGGGCCCTTCAGTGAGTACAGCGGAATTTCCTTTACCGGGAGGCAGCTTGCTTTGTGACATTTTGCGAGAAACCTTGGGCGGCCTACTGAAAAAGACCGTGGTGAATGCTGGATTTGTTGGCGGGAGGTTTTGCGCTGAGTAGTTGATCTAGGTCCGTGGCGAGCACGCCCACGACCTCGTCCAGGTTCTTATTGCGGTTACGCTCCAATGCGGCGTAGTTCGTGCGTTCCACCAGTGTCCAAAGCAGAACGTGCGTCTTTGGATCAAGCAGAAGAAGCCGGAACTGGCGCGGTGTGTTGGCGCTGCCGCCGTTCACACCGGCACCCAGGCTGAACTCGTAGTGAAGCTCAAGTACCAGATCGGAAGCGGATGGATCCCCCACCATTTGGTACCTTCCAAGGGCACTCACTGCGCCATACAGGTCGTTATAGGCGCGCAGGCAGTCCGCGTTGTCCTGGTCCCCCGCATTGCCGAGGAACAGCTTATGCGCGGCGCCCAGGCCAGAGGGCAGCGGGGCGGATTGCGGACCGGCCGGCATCGGTGCCACAGGAGTTTGTGCCCCTGCACAACGCAGAATGGAAGCAGCAAAGAGCGCCGAATAGAAGAGCTTCTTCATGCCTGAGACGCCTTGGGTGAGAGCCAGAATTCGTTGTTGTGCTGCGACTCAAAGCGCGTCAGTTCGTCCGCGTGGAGAAGCGTAAGACCGATGTCGTCCAGACCGTGAAGAAGGCAATGCTTGCGGAATGGATCCATCTCGAAAGTAGCGCTGAAACCTTGCTCATCAGTGACAGTTTGAGCCTCGAGATTGATCGTGATTCTGTGCTGCGGGTTCGCACTGCAGCGTTGCAGCAGCGTCTCGACTTCCTCGTCGGTGAGTCGCGCGAGAACGATGCCGTTCTTACCCGCATTCGAGAAGAAGATATCTGCGAAGCTGGGCGCGATGACCGCGCGAAAGCCATACTGAAAGATCGCCCAGGCCGCATGCTCACGCGACGAGCCACAGCCGAAATTCTTTTCCGCAATCAGGATCTCGGCGCCCTTGAACTCCGGCTTGTTCAGCACAAACTCCGGGTTCTCTGCACCTGTCTCCGAGCCTTCCTGAATGCGCCGCCAGTCATAGAACAGGAACTCGCCATAGCCCGTGCGTTCAATGCGTTTCAGGAACTGCTTTGGGATGATCTGGTCGGTGTCGATGTTTGGTAAAGGCAACGGCGCCGCAGTGCTGGTAATCACGTTGATCGCTTCCACTAGCGGGTTCCTCCTTCCACGAGTACCTGGTTCAGATCCAGTGGCACATGTACACCAGACTGCTGTCGTTTCGCGTCGATCGCAGGCCACTTCCGCACATCGGTGAGGTGCCCGGTGATTGCAGCGGCAGCGGCCATTACCGGGGACAACAGATGCGTTCTGCCACCGCGACCCTGTCGTCCTTCAAAGTTGCGGTTGCTGGTGGAGGCGCAGCGTTCACCCGGCTGCAGGATGTCTGGATTCATTCCCAGGCACATGGAACATCCCGGCTCACGCCACTCGAATCCTGCTGACTTGAACACAACGTCCAAACCTTCCTGCTCCGCCTGGCGCTTCACGACCTGCGATCCAGGCACCACCAGGGCGCGCACCTTGGTCGCTACGTGATGCCCTTTGACGACCTGCGCAGCCGCCCGCAGATCCTCGATTCGGGCGTTCGTGCAGGAACCAAGAAAGACCGCATCCACTGCAATATCTTCCAGCCTCGTCCCAGGCTGAAGGTCCATATACTCCAACGCTCGCGCAAAGCTCTTGCGGTCCGACTCGCTCAACGCATCGTCAGGTGAGGGCACAGTGCCCTCAATACTGGTCACCATGCCCGGCGAGGTTCCCCAGGTGACACGTGGTGCCAGCTGCGTTGCATCAATCGTCATCTCGCGATCGAACACTGCGCCCTCGTCGCTGACGAGCGCCCGCCACTGCTCCACGGCAAGGTTCCACTGCGCTTCAAAATCATCTGTCGTGCTGCCCAGCGGAAGGCCCCCCATGCTGGTTCGCGGCGGGCGACCATCAAGGTTCGTAGGCGCTGTTCCGGGAGAAAACCTGCGGCCCTTGAGGTAAGCAAACGTCGTCTCGTCTGGCGCGATCATTCCCGCACGCGCGCCTGCTTCAATGCTCATGTTGCATACCGTCATCCGGCCTTCCATGGAAAGCGAACGAATCGTCGACCCTGCATACTCCACGACGTAGCCCGTTGCACCGTCCGTGCCGATACGGCCGATGATGTCCAGGATGATGTCCTTCGCAGTCACACCATAGGGCAGTTCGCCTTCCACGTTGATGCGGAAGGTCTTTGGCTTTGATTGCGGTAACGTTTGGGTGGCCATCACGTGCTCCACTTCGCTGGTCCCAATGCCAAAGGCCAGCGCACCGAAGGCGCCATGCGTTGACGTATGCGAGTCGCCACAAACGATCGTCATCCCCGGCTTCGTCGCACCAAGTTCCGGCCCGATCATGTGCACAATGCCTTGGCTTTCATCCTGCACATCGAAGAACTCAATGCCGAACTCAGCGCAGTTCTTGCGCAGCGCATTTACCTGTGCGGATGAGATCTGATCGGCGATGATCAGGCGATCCCGTGCGCTTGTCGTGGGAACGTTATGATCTGCGGTGGCGATGTGCCGATCAGGACGTCGCAACGTACGTCCGGCGAGACGCAAACCATCAAATGCCTGCGGACTCGTCACCTCATGCACAAGCTGCAGATCGATGTACAGCAGTGTGGGCTCGCCTGCCGGCTCAGCGACTACATGCTGCTGCCAGATCTTCTCAAACATTGTTCGCGGATGCATTGTTTGCACTGTCGGATTCATGACGTTCAGGTACCTGTAAGTCTTACTCGTCGTCAGACGGTTTTGGTGTCACCGAGTCTGGTTGTGGAGGTAACGTGTTCGCACCCACCAGGGTCGGGTTCAAGGGAAAAGGCTGTCCGCTCGGCTCAACCAGAAGCGCATGCACAATATGCGGCACACCGCGATGCGCACTGGCCAGCCGGGCATCCCAATCAGCAATGGCCTCTGTAAGTGAGAGCGGCAACGCATCTGCCGAAATCTGGCGGTTAGTGAACAACCACAAGTTATAGTCCGCATTGGCCTCATCTGTGGCATGCGCTTCAGTGGTCCAGTTCACTGCAGCAAAGACCATCAGCGGATCCACCGAGCCGAGATCCACCCACAACATGCCATGGGCAGCGCAAAAGCTCGGCACACATCCATCAACAGCCAGAAAGCGATTGTCCTTGCTGTTCACCTGGCCATAGCGCGCCAGAAATCGCGGGATCACCGTAGACAGCGGAACATCCTTGCCCCAAAAGGCTTGCGGCTGCTTGAAGCTCACATCGAGCAGAGCCGCGAAGCGCTGATCTGCTCGTAATGCAACAGCGTTGCCGTTCGGTTTAGGCTGCGCGTACTGCCAAAGCCACTGCAGACTGCCCGAACTCGGACCCCGCGACCGTTGTCGAACCGGCGGAGGCTTCGGTGGGCCGGAAACCATGTCGCTTGGATTCGCTATCTGCGCACTTGCGCAGGCTCCCGCACACAGCAGGGAGAAAACCGTCGCGAGTTGGGCTTGGCTGCGCATGATTTTCGTAAGTACCTAAACCGCGTGCATGGACTGGGTTCGATCCATGCTGTCCACCAGGGCCTCGCGCACAAGTGCGCCCATCCGCTGAGTGTTGACAGTAATCGAGCCCTGGCCACGTGCAATGTCCGCAGAGCGATGTCCCTCTCCCAGGACCTTGGCGACAGCCGCCTCCACTGCAGAGGCCTCCGCCTCGAGACCTGCCGAGTGCCGCAGCACCATGGCAGCCGTAAGAATGGCACCCAGCGGATTGGCCTTGCCTGTCCCTGCGATGTCTGGTGCAGAGCCATGCACGGGTTCGTACAAATTCACCTTGCCACCAATGGTCGCGGAGGGCAGCATGCCCAATGACCCGGTAATTACGCCGCTCTCATCAGACAAGATGTCGCCGAACAGATTCTCCGTCAGCACCACATCAAAATCACGCGGCCGATTCATCAGGTGCATGGCCATCGAGTCCACGAGCTGGTGTTCAACGGTGATCGCAGGGAACTCACGCGCAACGTCGTCCACCGTTGCGCGCCAAAGCTGCGAGCACTCAAGGACGTTGGCTTTATCGACCGACGTAAGCTTGCCGCGCCGCTTGCCCGCAAGCTCAAAGGCGATGCGTGCTACGCGGTCCACTTCCCCTCGCGTATAACGCATCGTGTTGATCGCTTCGCCTGTCCCCTTGTCGCCATCGCGGTTCCAGTACCGCGGCTCCCCAAAATACAAGCCGCCCAGCAACTCCCGAACAAACAGGATGTCGGCGCCATGCGTGATCTCAGCACGCAGCGGTGAGTTCTCCGCAAGGGCGGGGTACGCGACCGCTGGCCGCAGATTCGCAAACCCGCCCAGTACCTGCCTGATCTGCAGCAGCCCAGCTTCAGGGCGCTTGTTCGGGGGCAGATGGTTGAACTTGTTATCACCTACCGCGCCCAGCAGCACGGCGTCGCTGGCAAGGCAGATGTCGATGGTGGTTTGCGGAAGAGGCGTACCTTCAGCAGTGATCGCGACTCCGCCGATGAGCGCCTCGTTCAAGGTCAGTTCATGGCCACAAGCCTCGGCCACCACCCCGAGCACACGCACTGCCTCACGCGTCACCTCGGGCCCAATGCCATCTCCGGCAAGTACTGCAATGCGAAGCTTCATCTTTTCTCGTACCCTTCCAACTCAGGCAACAGCAACGGAATCCTGCAACAGCGAAAGCAGGTCCTGGTCATAAATCGACTTCTTGCGATCCGCAAGCTGCGTGAATCGCTGATACACGGCATCCAGCTCAGGGCCGGCAACCGTCTGCCCCAATTCCTGCAGTCGGTGCTGCAGGGCGCGCCTGCCGGAATGCTTGCCAAGCACAATGCTGTTAGCCGTCACGCCGACCGAAGCGGGCGTCATGATCTCGTACGTCAGCGGGTTGGCCATCACGCCGTGCTGATGAATGCCGGACTCGTGCGCAAACGCATTCTTCCCCACAACGGCCTTGTTCGGCGCACACCCAAAGCTGATCAGCTCACTCAGCAGCGTTGCACTGGGCGCCAACTGCTGCATCACGATGTTGCTGCTATAGGGAAAGCGGTCGTGTCGCACCATCAGCGCAGCGGCTACCTCTTCCAGCGCCGCATTGCCGGCGCGTTCGCCGATGCCCGTCACCGTCACCTCGACCTGCCGCGCACCGCCCAGAACACCCGCAAGCGCGTTGGCCGTGGCCATTCCAAGGTCGTCATGGCAGTGCGTTGAAAACACCACGGACCCCGCGCCGGGAACGCGGGCGTGCATCGTCTCGAACAGCGCCTGGTACTCAATGGGCGTGCTGTAGCCCACGGTATCCGGCAGGTTGATCGTCGTGGCACCCGCCTGGATCGCCACAGTCACAATCTTTACCAGGAACTCGAGATCAGAGCGGGTGGCGTCCTCCGCCGAGAACTCCACGTCCTCCGTGTAGCGGCGGGCCAGTCGCACGGCTTCCGCGGCCTGGTCCAGCGCTTGTGCGCGCGTGATCCGCAGCTTTGCCTCCAGGTGAAGATCGGAGGTCGCCAGGAAAGTATGGATGCGGGAGTGATGCGCCGCTTCAACGCCGCGCGCCGCCGTCTCGATGTCCCCCTGCTTGGCCCGGGCGAGCGCTGCGATACGCGGCGATCCCGGCCCTTTGCCCACCTCACGAGAGATCGCACGCACCGACTCAAGATCACCATCAGAAGCGATGGGGAAGCCAGCCTCGATCACATCGACGCCGGTCCGCGCGAGCTGCTGCGCCATGCGCAACTTCTCCTCGTGATGCATGGTGCAGCCCGGCGATTGTTCGCCGTCCCGCAGCGTTGTGTCGAAGAAGACGATCCTGTTTCGGTCACTCATATCTGAACGTAAGCTTCCTTTTGAGAATAACGCGAACTTATCTTGTACGCTTTCACTATTCGCACTTCTAATAGCCGCATCAGCCCGGCCACGGAGCCTGCCCTTGGATCTGTTTCAACTTGAAACGTTTCTTGCTGTCGCCGAGGAACGCAGCTTCTCCCGCGCCGCCACCCGGTTGCACCGGACGCAGCCAGCCGTAAGCCAGGTCGTCTCGAAGCTGGAAAGCGAACTGGGGGAAACATTATTCGACCGCTCCCTGCGCGACGGCTCGCTCACTGACGCCGGCGAAGTGCTTCGCGACTACGCGCAGAAGATGTTAAACCTTCGCAAGGAGGCCGGCGCGGCCCTCCAGGATCTGCGCTCGCTGCACCTGGGCCGGCTGGATCTTGCAGCGAACGAGTACACCTGCCTCTACCTCCTCCCGGTGCTCGACGCCTTCCGCCGTCAGCACCCAAATCTGAAGGTCGCGGTCCAGCGCTCACTCGCCAGCCGCATCTCCGACGAGGTGTTGCAACACTCCGTGGAACTCGGGGTGCTGAGCTTCCGCCCGGAGGACCCGCAACTGCGCTCCATCACCGTCTACCGCGACGAACTGGTGTGCATCGTGGGCCCGCAACATGCGCTTGCCGGGGCAGGGGAGGCCTCGATCGGCAGGCTGGGCCGTGAAACCTTTGTCGCCCACAATGTTGAATCGCCGCTCCGTCAGAAGGTGATCGCGGCCTTCCGGCGCCACCGCACGCCGCTCAGGATGGAGGTCGAACTGCCCAGCCTGGAAGCAATCAAGCGCTTCGTAGAGCGCGGCAACGGGGTCGCCCTGGTGCCGCGCCTGACAGTCGAAACAGAACTGGTTCACGGTGCCCTGGTGGCGGTGCGCGTGCCGGAGTTGCACGTGGGGCGTAGCCTCCGTCTGGTCTTCCGCAAGCGCACGGCGCTTTCTCACGCCGCTACGGCGTTCCTTGAAGTCGTGAAGGCGCACGCTGCCACACACGGGGAGCCGTTTTGCTTCGAAGAAGACAGCCGACGCTGACCAGCATGAAGGCGAACGTCCAAGTGGGGGCGGTCCTTCCGACCGCCATCTCCTCCCCCCGGCCCGGTCCACCCTCCCGGACCCGCCTGTACTCACGAACCGGCCCATGGGTTGAGCGTGGCGGTGGGCCCACTCGATCTGTCTGGGACCCTGTACCCTGCGCGCGTCTGCTTCGTCTAAGCCTTGCGGGTACAATTAGCGTTGATCGTCTGCTTCTGCGAGTGTGGTTGGGCTAACGCCGGCAGCAGGGAAGCGCAGACCGCATCGCGAAGGGATTCTTGGAAGCATGAAGAAAACTGTATTGCTTGGTGCTCTGCTGATGAGCGCCGCTGTTGTAGGGCGGGCACAGGAAAGCCGGCAGGACGCCAGCATTAGCGCCTTTGAAGTCGTTGCGCCTCAGGTCTCCGGAAATGCTGTGCAACCCATGCGGACGACGCTGGTCACGGGCTTCCTCGGAAGCTACCGCTACCTCTTGACGCCTCGCAGCGGCCTCGAGCTCAACTACGGCTGGGCGCAGAACTCGATGGTGTACAACGCCTTCTCGGCCAACGTACCCGTGGGCCGCGTGCATGTACGCCAGCAGGAGCTCTCGGCAGCGTACGTCTACTCACGCAATTACAAGAAGTACAATCCGTTTGTGGAAGGTGGCGTTGGAGGCATGATCTTCACGCCAATCCTCGACGTCGGCACATCAAGCCTTGATTCTCACCAGAAGACCACCATTGGCGGCCTGTTCGGGGCGGGTGTAGCGTACGAACTCAGCCCCAGCTTCGACCTGCGTGCAGAGTACCGCGGCATGGTCCTGAAGGTGCCTGATTTCGGGATCGCGGCATTCACCACGAACCGCTACTATGTGATCTCGACACCCTCCATCGGGGTGGCGTACCACTTCTAGCCAGCAAGTCAATGAGGGAAAGAAAAAGGCCTCATCCAGGGATGAGGCCTTTTCTGCGTCGAATCGCTGCTCTGAAGCGAATTACTGTTCCCCAAAGCGGTAAGCCACACCGAAGCTCAAAAGGTGGGGCGTCAGGCTGTTGGGATGGTAGGTAAACCAGTGCTGCTCTTCGTAGTCGAGTGGCCGGACAGTGATGTGGTGCTCCAGGCGAATATCCAGGCCGCCGCCAATCGCAAACAAAGGGTAAGACCCTGGCGCGTTATATAAGCCAGGGTTGCTGGTGTTGTTGGAGGCTGTGGCGTCGCCGATTAAAGCTTTCCCGTACGCAACGTACCGGTGCTTACGGTAGAGCCCTCGCGCGCCAAAGAGGTAGGTGTGCTCGAGGAACGGAATGTTCGACGAAAAAGCCGTCTGAAGGTTCGCTTCGGCTGTGAGTCCAACATAGCGGGCAAAGTCATAGTTGGCGTAGATTTGCATGCCCGATGCCCGGGTAATTCCATAGTCCGGATCAACATTCTGGTAGGCGATACCCACCGCAAGAGTCTTTCCGGTCGCTGTCGCAATCGCCTGCGCTGAAATCTGCGGCGCCACGGCTCCGGCGAAAACCGCGAGGGCCAGAGCGGAAAGGCAGTGCTTCATCATGAGGTCTCCTGAAACATCGGCGCCCCTCGAGGTCGTTCAGGGGCGCCGATGCTGGGTCCAGCGCGCTTTGGTTGGGCCCGGTGCCTTGTGGTAAAGGCTGCTAGCGCTGCTGCGGTGGTGTGGCGGCAGGAGCTGCGGGGGCGGTGGGTGCGGCAGCCGTATCGGTCGCCGGGGCCGTCCCTGCGGGCTGCGCTCCTGCAGGAGCGGTGCTGTTGTCACCCGTGGTCGGTGCTGCCGGTGCTGCAGGCGCCGGCGGTGCGGGAGGCTGCCAGTACGCCAGCTTTAAGTAAACGGGCGTGATCTCGAACGGCAACTTGTCGCGCGAGCTGAGCAAGGGTGCATACGCAGAGTGTAGCTGAATCACCTTGTCCGTCCACGGATCAAACCGCAAAAGTTGCGCTAAAGGCATCGCCGCTTGTTGGAGGAGGTCTGTGTTATTCAGCTTCGGAGCCTTGGATACAAGAGCCTGCATCCAGAAACTGCCGTCCTCTTTCACCAACCCGTCGCCAATCTGTGCATCGGTCAGCGCATGAAGTCCCTTCTCGCGAGCCTGCAGTTGCTGCAGATACAAGCCGAAGTACTTCTGTCCATCCGAAAGATCAGCCACATTCAGCAGCTCGATGGCCTTCTTGGCCGCGTCGACGTTCTCCTGGTCCGTGTGGTGCATCGGGATCTTTGTGAATGCCGACTCCTGCGGGAACATCAGGTGGTCGTTGAAGGCGTACTTGGTGTCAATGTGATGTCCGAGGAGGATGTGCGCCACCTGGAACGCCAGCACCGCGTTCAAGTCGCCCTGCTGCTCGGCCTGCTTGCCGTCGGCGGAGGGAACCGCCGTCGTATCCAGCAGGCTCTTCGAGATCAGGATGGTATTGCCGACCGAAAGCGTCTCCAGCGGCTCCGTCAAGAGCGTGCGTACCTTCAGAGGACGGTCTATTGCAATTTTGTTGTAGGCCAGGATGTTGTTTGCAAGGAGCTCCAGCGTCTGGTCGAACTCACTGGGAGCATCGATCAGGCCGGCCTCGTACAGACGCTGCACAACGTTGTCTTCGGCCTGTTGCACCCACTCACGCTGCGCCTGCAGGGGGCTGACGTCGGGGGCGTTCTGTGATGCGTCGGTAGCGCCTTCCACTTCAAGCGTGGCCTGGTCGGCGTCCTTCGGCGGAACCTTCAGGGAGTAGCCCCAGATGTAGTTCACAGCCTTGAACTTCAGCGTGTGGCTCGGGCTCTTCGGGTCCGTCTCCTCGATGTACACCGAGGTGGGCATCCAGAGGCCTTCCTGCACGTTGGTCCGCCAGGAATCGAAGTGATAGTACTCGGAGATGTCCTTTTCGGACCCTACGAAATCTCCGTTGAAGCGAACAATGTTTCCGCTGTTGCGCTCAATCCAGATCCGTCCGAAGAAGCGTCCGGTGGCACCCTTCTTGATCGGGCTCACGTCGAAGACAACGGTCGGGATGGTCCCGAGAAAGTCGTTGCGCACAAACGAGAACTGGTATGTGCCGCGATTGTAGCTGTTGCTGTCGACCAGCAACATCTGCACAAAGCCTGCTTCGTGGAACGTCAGATGCAAGCTCGTGGAGAGCCCGGACAAGTAGCCCAGCGAGTGCTTGAATAGGCCGAGCTTGCCGCCTTTGGCATCCGGCTTCGTGCCATCCGCGTAGCTCGTATCGTTGATCACCTTGCCGAAGTTCACCCGGCCCAGGAAATGCACGTCCGACTCAGGAGCCTGACCCATGACAGGGTCCGTCTTCATGTTCTGGATATAGGTCTCAACGATCGGCGTGCGCTCTTTGAGCGTCTTCACGATGACCGCTTCGCGCGTGATCGACTTGTCGATGAGCGCGTTCTGCGCCGCTGAGGGCTTGCGGTAGTCGCTGGTAGGCGCTGCCTTCTTCTTGCCGATCGGGAACGCCACGGCAGGAATCGCCGGTGCGGCTAGAAGGGCGAGTGTCACGGCAGCAGTGAGTTTCGTCCGGTTGAACATGAGGTTGGGGCTCCTTAGGTAGTGCGGCTGTACATTTCAGGCAGAGAGGCTGCCGGTTGAGAAACTCTTAAAGGGAAGGCAGGAGGGCTGCTGTCGCTCTACTTTGAGACAGCAGCTCCTGCACTAGCTCATTTGGAACTTGACCAGGACCACACCTTCCCACGGCACGGGAGATCCTGCCGCATCCAACGCCGGTTTGAAGCGGGTCCCTTCGGCCGCCTTCTGCGCAGCCTGATCGAGACCATGGCCGAGTCCGCTGACAACGCCCAGCACCTGCACCGTACCGTCCGCTGTTACGCGGATGCGAACCGATACATTGCCCTCCAGGTGCATCGACTTCGCCTCTTCGGTGTACACCGGCTCAGGCTTGTAGATCAGCGTGGGCTTGGACTGGACAACCGCCGTTTTCACGGCTGGCTGTTGCAGTGTGGGCTGAACCGGGCTGGTATTCATCGCGACGCGCTGAATGCCGGTGGCCTTGGAGTTCGTAGGGCCAGTGCAGCCTACGCAGCCGGTCGCGAGGCCATTGATCTGCCTGGGCGCCGTAGCATTCAGGTTCTGGCTGCCAGGGGAGCCTGAGCCCATGCTCACATTCACCGCACGTGGACCACTACCGGTGTTGCTTCCGGGCATCCCCGGCATACCGGCAACGCCCATGTTCACACGTGCTACTGCTGGGCCCGTCATCGGCTTCAGCGGGTTGTCCGGCGAGCCCAACCGTACGGCGCTGGGATGTGCGTCATTGTTCGGCACATGGGCCGGCGAACCCATGAGATTCACCGCCTTGGGGGCCGGGGGAGCCGGTGTCAGCTTGGGAGCCGGCGGCGCAGGCTGCGGCTTCGGTACGGAGGGTGCCGGGACCGGTGGCGGAGGGATCGGTGGCGGCGGCACCGGAACCGTGACCGGCGGCGGAATCACAACCTTTGGCGGCGGCGGGGGAGGTGGCGGCGGCGGCAGCTTGATCTTCGGCTTCGGCGGAGGCGGGGGTTCCGGCTTCATCATCGTGACCGGATCGATCAACTCGGCGTGCTTGGTCTTCGGCTTGACCACGGCCGCTTTGACCAGGAACAGAACCGCCAGCGCGACCAGCACGTTGATCGTGATGGCCGTGATGGCTGCGCTCTTGCTGCGCTTTCCGTCGTTCAATACGCCGAAGTCGCGGAACGCCACGTTGGGCGGGTTCGGTTCAGTACTGATCAGTGGTTTGGGCATCGGGAATCAACCTCTCGGGGGTGTCAGTTGGCGCGGACCGTCACATTACCTGAGGAAGTTACCAAAACGATAACAGACGTTTGGGTGATCTCCTCGTAGGCATTTGTGCAGTTCGTTCCAGTTGAAGTGTGTTCGTCGTCTGCGACGCTCTGCAGTTCACGGCGAAAATCTGGTTCAAAAGGGGAGCAAGCACGGTGTGCGGAGCAGGGCTCTGCAACCGCTTGCAAACTTGGTAGGCCAGCATCCCGGGGCCTGAGCGGCATCGCCCGGTACTGGCCTGCCGAAACCGGAAAAGGGGTCACAAATGGCATCAGGTTCTTCGTCCGGCAGGGGAACTCCGGCGGGGCAGATTGCGCGGACCTTCTTGACTCAACCCGGCCTGCGCCCTGTTGTTGCTCGGAAGGCCGGAATTCCTCACGAATCAAACCTTGCGGATGGGTGCCCATCGTGCGCGCGCTTCTTGCAAACGCTTGGGAATCGTCGGCAGCGCGGCATCCCTGACCGCCGCCCTGTACCCGCCGGTAAAGATCGAATACATCACGGCGAGCGCGCAGCCCACCCCGAACGCAAAGCCCAGGAAGAACCCGATAAGCGCGGCCGCGGAGAAGGTCACCTGTTGTAGGATGGCACATCGTCACGGGTCGTTCAGTCCTTCGGTGGTCTCTGCGCGGCTGGGGAGCCGGCAGGCTGGGGTTCCGCCAGTGAAGAATTAGACGAGATCGGTCCTGATGTGGGCCGCTCGGCTCTCCTGGCGTGGTTTGAGTGTCGCGGAGCCTGAACCGGGTCGCTATAGCACTTCCGCAGGAGTGTTCACCCGAAACGGACGCCCTTCTCTTACCCCTTTAGGTCACGTGACCTTAGTTTTCAATACATAGGATGCCGATTTGCCGGGTGTTCCCCTCCATGGGCTACACTTCGGAGCACCGCGCCTAAGAAATTCAGCGCATTGAGACCTCCATGCCCCACGAGAGCAGCCCTACGCTTCCGCCGCCCCCCACGGACCAGTCCGCTAGTACCTTCCACTCCTTCATGCGCGAGGAGCGGGTTTTTCCGCCCCCGCGGAGCTTTGCCGCGAATGCCTGGATCGGCACGGAGGCGGAGTATGACCGTCTTTATCGCCAAAGTGTGCAGGATCCCGAGGCTTTCTGGGGCCATGCCGCAGCCGAACTCACCTGGATTGCGCCCTGGGAGACGGTCCTCACAGGTTCAGGTCCAGACGCGCGCTGGTTTGCAGGTGGCCGCCTCAACCTGGCCGCCAACTGCGTCGACCGCCACATCGAGGGTCCTCGCCGCAACAAGCCCGCACTCATCTGGGAAGGGGAGCCTGGCGAGATACGGACTCTGACCTATCTGCAATTGCACGAACAGGTTAGCCGGTTCGCCAACGTCCTCAGGGACGCCGGCGTGGGCAAGGGCGACCGCGTCGCCGTCTACATGGGCATGACCCCGGAGCTCGCCATTGCGGTGCTCGCCTGCGCCCGCATCGGCGCTGTCCACTCCGTCATCTTCGGCGGATTCGCGGCCCAGGCCATCTCAGATCGCGTCAATGATTCGGACTGCCAGGTCATCGTAACGCAGGACGTCAGCTACCGCCGCGGGACTGAAATCAAGCTCAAACAGATCGTCGACGAGGCCGTCGGGCGCTGTCACGGCGTCCGCAAGGTCATTGTGTACCAACGAGATACAACCAAGGCCATACCCATGACCCCAGGCCGGGACCTCTGGTGGCACGAGGCCATGGAGACCGCCGCCCCGGACTGTCCGCCCGAGCCCATGGAATCCGAAGATCCGCTCTTCATCCTCTACACCAGCGGAACGACCGGTAAGCCCAAGGGCCTTGTCCACACCACTGCCGGGTACGCCTTAGGCACCTATCTGACCTCGAAGATCAACTTCGACCTGCACGACGAAGACGTCTACTTCTGCACGGCCGACATCGGCTGGATCACCGGGCACAGCTACGTCGTCTACGGCCCCCTCGCGAACGGAGCCACCGTCCTTCTATATGAGGGCGCGCCAAACCACCCCGAACCCGACCGGTTCTGGCAGCTGATTGACAAGCACAAGGTCACGATCTTCTACACGGCCCCAACCGCCATTCGGGCCTTTATGAAGTGGGGCTCCGATTGGGTCGGCAAGCACGACCTGGGCACTCTCCGCCTCCTCGGCACCGTCGGCGAGCCCATCAACCCCGAAGCCTGGATGTGGTACCACCGCGAAATTGGGAAACAACGCTGCCCCATCGTGGATACCTGGTGGCAAACAGAAACCGGCGCCCAGATGATCGCGCCCGTTCCCGGAGCCATCGCCACCAAGCCCGGTTCGGCCACCAAACCCTTCTTCGGCATCGTTCCGAAGATCGTCTCCAAAGACGGCAACCCCGTCCCGCCCGGGCACGGCGGCCTCCTGATCATCGCCAAACCCTGGCCCAGCATGGCCCGCACCATCTGGGGCGACCACCAGCGCTTTATCGACACCTACTTCTCCGAAGTCAGGGACGCCGAGGGCAACCCCGTCTACTTCACCGGCGACGGCGCCCGCTGCGACGATGACGGCTACTTTTGGCTGATGGGCCGCGTGGACGACGTCATCAACGTCAGCGGCCACCGCCTCGGCACAGCCGAAATCGAATCCGCCCTCGTCGCCCATCCCAAGGTCGCGGAGGCCGCGGTGGTCGGCCGCCCTTGCGAGATGAAGGGCCAGGCCATCGCCGCTTTCGTCTCGCTCGAAGAAGGCCATGAACCAACAGAAGAGCTCAAAGCCGAGCTAAAGAAGTGGGTAGGTAAAGAGATTGGCGGCCTGGCGCGCCCCGACGACCTCCGCTTCACCCAGTCCCTCCCCAAAACCCGTTCCGGCAAGATCATGCGCCGTCTCCTCCGCGAACTCGCCACCACCGGCGAGGTCAAAGGCGACACCACCACCCTCGAAGACTTCACCGTAGTGGCCAAGCTCCGCGAAAAGGACGAATAACCGCACCTTGCGTTTTCTTGTTGTCATTCCCGAAGGGAACCTGCTTTTCCGACCTAGCCATAGTCCGCTCGGCGTCCAGGAGCAACTTCCCACGCCCAGTCGCGTCCGATTGATAGACTGGAAGGCTGAAACAATCGACGCCCGCAGTGCGTAGATTGTCTCGGAGCGAGTGGGAGCCGGTATCGGGGATGAGTGAGTATCTAAGCAAAATCAAGTCGCCGGCGGACCTCAAACGCCTCGGCGCGATCGAACTCGAGCGGCTTGCCGAAGAGATCCGCGAGCGCCTCATCCGCGGCGTCGCGAAAACCGGCGGCCACATCGGCCCGAATCTTGGCGTGGTGGAGCTCACCATTGCCATGCACTACGTCTTCAACACGCCGCAGGACAGCTTCCTCTTCGACGTCAGCCACCAGAGCTACGTCCACAAGCTCCTCACCGGCCGCGAGCACCAGTTCGACACCATTCGCCAGCCCGGCGGCCTCAACGGCTTCATGCTCCGCACCGAAAGCGAGCACGACAGCTTCGGCGCAGGCCACGCCGGCACCGCCCTTAGCGCAGCTCTGGGGATGGCAGTTGCCCGTGACATGTCCGGCGGCGACGAGAACATCGTGGTCCTCGCCGGCGATGCGGCCTTCACGAACGGAATCAGCTACGAGGCCCTCAACAACATCGCCTCGCAGACCAAGCGCCTCATCATCATCCTGAACGACAACGAGTGGTCGATCGACAAGAACGTCGGCGCCATCGCCGAGTACTTCCACAAAATCGCCACCAACCCCACCTATGTCAACCTCCACGACCGCGTCACCGGCCTGCTCGAAAAGTTCGGTGGCAAGGCGGCCCGCCACATCGCCCGCAAGGCCGAGGAAGCCGCCAAAGGCGTCATCGGGCGCGGCATGATCTTCGAAGAGTTCGGCCTGAACTACTACGGCCCCGTAGACGGCCACAACCTCCCGCTTCTTATCGAGACCCTCAAGTTTCTCAAGACGCAGAACCAGCCCGTCGTTCTACACGCCCTCACGCAAAAGGGCCGCGGCTTCGGCCCAGCGCTCGAGCAGCAGAAGAAGTTTCACGGCTTAGGCCCGTACGATCCCCTCACCGGCGGCGCTCCGGGAAACTCGAAGGCCGTCACCCAGAAGACCTACTCCGAAGTCTTCGCCGAGTCCCTCACCAAGCTCGCCACCAGCGACGACAAGGTAGTCGCCATCACGGCGGCCATGCCCAACGGCACCGCGCTCGACCTCTTCCGCCCTCACCACCCCAAGCGCTACTTCGACGTCGGCATCGCCGAAGAACACGCCGTACTCTTCGCCGCAGGCATGGCCACCAAGGGGTTCCGACCCTTCTGCGCCATCTACTCGACTTTCCTGCAACGCGCCTTCGACCAGATCGTTCACGACGTCGCCCTCCAAAACCTTCCCGTAGTCTTCTGCATGGACCGCGGCGGCCTCTCCGGCGACGACGGCCCCACGCACCACGGCCTCTTCGACATCAGCTATCTCCGTGGCGTTCCCGGTCTCATCCACATGGACCCCAAGGACGAAGAAGAGCTGCAGGACATGATGTACACCGCGCTCCTCCACGACGGTCCCAGCGCGATCCGCTACCCGCGTGGCACAGGCCCCGGTGCCACCCCCAAGACCCACCCCCAGGCCATTCCCATCGGCCGCGCGGAGGTCCTCCAGGACGGCCGCGACGTGGCCATCCTTTCACTCGGTGCGATGTTGCCGGAAGCAGAGAAGCTCGCCCACGAACTCGAAGCGGAAGGCCACAGTGTAGCGATCATCAACGCCCGCTTCGCCAAGCCGGTCGACGCAGACTGCATCACACGCTACGCCGAACGCTGCGATCTGCTTATCACCATGGAAGACCACGTGCTCGCGGGCGGCTTCGGCTCAGCCGTAATGGAGTGTCTCAACGAGCACGAACTGACTACGCCCGTGCTGCGCATCGGCTGGCCCGACCAGTTCATTGAGCACGGCAAAGTCGATGACCTACGCCGCAAATACGGCCTCACCGCCGAAGCCGCGCTGGACCGCGCGCGCCCGCTCCTTAAGCGCCCCGTCCACGTGTAATCCGGACATTCGTCGAGGTGCGGCGATCCTCCTGACCAGCATCTTCTTGAGATTTCTGGCGAGAAGCGCGTTTATCAGGAGTAATAACCGTGACGGCGACTACGCCCATAGAACGAAACACCGTAATACGCCGCACCATGTCGTAAGTTATGTCCCTCAGTCTTCCGGGCAATGAATTTCGAAGCCGCTTTGTTTGGCTCGGTTGCACCAGTATTTCTGCGCGTGATCGAGCGAACTGAATCGCTTCGGCGCGCCGGGGTAAAGCTCTCGCAAGCTTGTATCGGAGGCATCAACCAAGTTCAAAGATGCCGCAAACATTCCAATCTGCGCCATATACGGAATGGCGGGACGGTAGTGGCACCTTCCAAAAAGTGCAACAGTATCCGAAAACATGAGGCTAGATACTGAGAAATTGTCGGCGATCGACCTGGAATGAATTCCCGGGTTGAGAAATGCGAGCGCGTGCTGATCGCAACTCTTACCCAGATACATTGCGGGCCAATAAAGGTGATCGCCGTCGTCGAGTTTCTTTTGGAATACGCGGCGAACATAACCCGCAGCGATGATCGATTTGCTCCGATAGGCCACTAGCTCGATCCCACCCCGAACCAACGGATCGCTGTCGAACCCATATTTACGAACGAGTGAATCAGTCTCATGCCGCTTCTCCAGTTCGGCTTCGACATCCCACTCCCCTGCGCCACAGGTCTTCCAATCGGAAAAGCAGTGAACGAGATCAGCTGTGCTCATACCTGGAAGTCGCTTGGACAGCTCGTCCTCCACTGAAACAGAAGACTTCTGATGGCAAAGCTCAGGTTTATCGATACAGGCAACAAGCTGTTGATGCGAATACGAAGATAAACCTTCGTCCTGCTTCTGCTGCCCAACAGCAGCCATGACCACCACGAACAACACACCCGCAAGGAAGCTCCGCAGCATGTACGCGAGCATGCGGCGAATGGTGCGTATAGCCATACCCCGACCACACTTCATTTGCGCGCAGGAAGCAACCCCGCCCGACAAGGCTCTACCCCGGCGCGTTTTGTACACCCACCCTCTTGTTTGACCCTTCCCGAAGGGAACCCGCGCTTGGCCGTTCACCACGTCACCAAGGAGCGGCTCGCTAGCTGCCAGCCACCTTAGCCGCAAACCGAATCACCAGTTTCTCCGCCGCTCGCTGCCGGTACCCAAACATTGCGCCCATCGCTATCTGCCCCAGCGGAGCCCCCACGCGGCTCACAGGCTGCCCCGGCAGCGCGTACGTCACCTCGTCCCGCACAACGGTCCCCGCACGCCCCTCGCGCGTCTCTGAGCGCACCGAGTGGCAGTGGCGCCAGTACGCAAAGGGCCCCTTCACCTGCACATCGCAGAAGCCCTCATTCCAGCGGAAATCCTCAATCAACGCCAGCCACGGCACCCGCACTGGCACGCCCGGCCCCACCCGCGCTGTAATCAGCAACTTAGTCCCATTGCCGGCAAAGACCCCAGGCGGGATCACACTCCCGGCAGGCCTGGGCGGTGGCGGAACGAGCACGACCTCATCGATCCGCGCTCGCTGCCAAGCGGGCATTAACGGCGGAAGGTTCGCCGGGTTCGCAAAGAACGCAAACACTACCTCAACGGAGAAGGGAAGCCACTGCTCAGTCTCAAAAAGCTGTCGCACACAGACTAGGATGCGACCCGCAAAGCAAAGCGGCGAGCCCAAAGGGATCGCCGCTCTTTCACTTCTCACTGCACTGCAATTAGGGCATCAGCACGGTGTCGATCACATGCGCCACACCGTTCGATTGGTACACGTCGGCCGTGGTCACCATCGCCGAGCCACCCTTGGCATCGGTGATCTTGACCATCTTCATGTCGTCGATCGTGAACGTCAGCGGCTCGCCCTGCACCGTCTTCAACTGAAAGGATCCGCCGGCCTTCTTGATCTCCTTAACCAGCCTCTTGGAGTCATACGTGCCCGATACAACGTGGTACGTAAGAATCTTTGTAAGCTGATCCTTGCTCTCCGGCTTTACCAGCGTGTCGACCGTGCCCTCAGGCAGCTTGGCAAACGCGTCATTGGTCGGGGCAAACACCGTAAAGGGCCCAGCCGAGTTCAGCGTGTCCACCAGCCCGGCCGCCTTCACCGCAGCCACCAGCGTAGACAGGTTCGGCGCCGCGGACGCGTTGACCGCGACCGTCTTGTTCGGGTACATCGCTGCACCGCCTACGGTCGGGTCGGTCTTCTGGGCGGCCGCGCCCATCGTGGAAAGTGCAAGTACCGTGCCAGCAACTGCCGTAAAGAAACCGTTCTTCATCTATAAGTCCTTTCAATTCCGAGCAAGTCCCACCTGCCTGCTGCTCGTCTCTGGCTCGTTCCCTCAAAGACGCTCACTTCATCAAACGCCTTCGCACCCCCTCCGGATTGAAAGAAGTTTGACCTTGTGATCTCACGCCAGCTTTCGCAACGACGCTTCATCGCGTTGACAAACCCGCGCCGTCGCCGTCAACTAAAGCTGGATGGCTGCTGCTGATCAACCCCGCCCCGGGGACAATCTTCTATCGGGCCCAGGCAACGGGAGCGGGACGCCAGTAGCCGGGGACTCCCAAGCGGACCGCGGTCTGTTTCTGGTCGGCATCTTCAAAATCAGCAAGGTGATCTTCTTCACGTCGATCGGCGCCGGTGCGTTTCACCTCATCCACCGAAACCTCGGCGATCTGGTCATGCGCCTGATCGACTCGCTGCCCATCGACCCGGAAGGCCGTGTCGTGTCCATCCTCATGGACAAAGCCGACCTGATCAATGCGCACGACCTCCGCCGCATCGGCATCGGGGCCTTCATCTATGCCACCCTGTGCCTCGTCGAAGGAACGGGTTTGCTCCTGCACAAAACCTGGGCCGAGTACTTCACCACGGTCCTTACCGCAATGGGCCTTCCCGTTGAGATCTTCGAGATCATTCGCCACTTCACCTGGTTCAAAGTAGGCGCGCTGGCCACGAACATCATCATCCTCTTCTACCTGCTCTGGGTCTTGAAGAAGCGCGGCAGAAATGGCTATCCCCAAGCAGTGTAGTTTCGCCTCTTCTTCGCTACAACTTTTGCGTGAGCCACGCAAGTGGGACATTAGGTACGAACCAGCTTCATAAACACTAGGCATTGGGGCAATCTTCGACGGATACCCAATATGGCTGGTTTTGCACATTTGCGATAGCAAAATACCTCTGCCACATCAATTTAGGGCTGGACTTCCAAACCGGGGTATCCGATGCTCTTTCAAGCGGTGGTCAAAAGTGGTGAAAAAGGGAAAACCGGGACAAGAAGCCGGGCTCTCCAATCCAGTTTAGGGCGACATCGGAGCTTTCGGGGTATCAGGACGGGTTCAACACCATGGCAGTACGCGGCAACAACCCGACCCGAGTCGATGAAAAGGGAAGATTGAAGGTCCCTACCGACTTCAAGCGCCGTCTGGATGAGGAATTCGGCTCCGAGACCGAATACTTCATCACCAGCCGCGACGGCGACCGGGCCGAGGTATACCCGCTGAAAGTTTGGGAGGAAATTGAGGCACGGATGGCAACGGTGCCCTCGATGAACCCCGCACGAAAGAAGTTTGAGGACGTAACGAACTACTACGGGCAGCAAGTCGGCTACGACAACCAGGGCCGCCTTCTTCTTCCGCAGGTCCTGCGCCTCAAAGCCAGGCTCGCGGACGACGTAGTGGTAATCGGCAAAGGCCGGCATCTCGAAGTGGTCAACCGTGACCGGTTCGAAGTCAGCCTGGAAGAAAACCCGATGTCGCAGGCAGACATGGAGTCTCTCGCGGCCCTCGGTATCTGAGTTTGGCAACAACAAGGCTCCCCAGGGAGCGCATGAGGCGGAAAGCAAATGCAGCCACCGCAACATGTTCCGGTTCTTCTTGAAGAATGTTTGGACCTTCTTAAGGTGCGGCGCGGCGGAACCTACGCTGACGCTACGTTGGGTCTCGGCGGGCACTCCGCAGCCATCGCCCGTTTGCTGGGCGGCGCTGGGACCCTCATCGCCTTCGATCGAGATCCCGACGCCATGGCTGAAGCGCAGAAGCGCCTCAACGCCCTGGCCGAAGAGCTTGGACCGGAGATGCCGACAATTCGGTACATCTCTCGCCCTTTCTCGGCCATGGCCGAGGAACTCAAGCCGGCATCGCTCGACGGCCTGCTCGCCGACTTCGGCGTCAGCAGCCTCCAGCTCGATCAGCCGCATCGTGGATTTAGTTTTCGTGCCGAAGGCCCGCTGGACATGCGGATGGATCCGCGCAGCGACCTCTCGGCCCATCAAGTGGTAAATCAGGCGGACGAAGAAGATCTCGCCAACCTGATTTACGAATTCGGAGAGGAAAGGAGGTCGCGGAGAATCGCCAGAGCCATTGTGAGGGCCCGGCCGATCCACACCACGGCGGAATTAGCCAGGGTGGTTTCGGCCGCGGCCCACTCAATGAAAGGCGAAAAGATCCATCCGGCGACCAGGACCTTTCAAGCCCTCCGAATTCGTGTCAACAGTGAACTCGCAGAGATTCAATCGCTGCTGCAAAGCGCGGGATCCCTGCTTAAACCGGGCGGAAGAGTGGCATGTATCAGCTTCCACTCTCTCGAAGACCGGCTGGTAAAAGATGCGTTCCGCGAGGCTCAAAAGGCCGGAACTTTGGAAGTGCTTACCAGGAAGCCCCTGGTAGCCGGCGAGGAAGAAAGCCGGAAAAACCCAAGGTCCCGCTCCGCAAAGCTGCGAGGGGCAGAAAAAGTCGTAGAAGCCCTGAAATCCTCAGGGAAGAAGCGTAAGTAGCACAAGGTTTGTTGTTAACTAAGTACGTAACACAACCTCTGCCCAAGAGACGGTGCACCGAAGTCTGTGGTTGCTGGTAAATCACCTTTTCGGGTCAGAGTGAACCACAAAAGATACTCGGCAATCCTTCATCACCTGTAAAGGAACGAACGGGAACGGCCGATAGAGCAGAGAAGCACAGCAGTGCAAGGGGCCTGGAAAGAGCAGTAAACGGGAGCTTTCTAGGGGGTAGAAGACAATGGCGGCAGCAGCATTTCCAACAGGGCACCTCGCTGAACCAGCGGTGCGTAACTACAACTCACGACGTGAAAGCTCCGGGCGACCGGCCTCCATTGGCGCGCTGAACCGCGAGCGGTACGAGGCGCAGCGCAGCCAGCGCCGCGGCCCGACGCCGGAGATGTTCTTCGCCAAGCACATCGACAATACCCGCATCGTCAAGGCGGATGACCCTATCCGTCGCCGCGAGGTTCGCCAGTTCACCATCGTCATGAGCCTCTTCTTTGCGCTCACGATGGTTTACGTCTGGCAACACTTCACGGCCATCGAGGTCGGCTACCGCGTTGAAGCCCAGAAGACTCAGGTCGAGCTGCTGCGCGAACAAAATCGCCAGCTCAGCCTCGCCGAAGCGCAACTCTCTGACCCAGGCCGCATTGACCGCATCGCCAAGCAACTGGGCCTCGACGCCCCGCTGCCGGGCCAGGTAGTCCGCCCCGAAGGCCCTGAGGGCATCCAGCCCGTGCTCGCCCAAGTCCAGCAACCCGCCACGGCTCTTCCCAACTAGATCAGTGCCGCCTCTCCTCAGTGCCGTCCTTCCCCTGGTGGAATGCCGTCATCCTGAGCGCAGCGAGGGATCTCTGTATTCCTTCGCTGCGCCGCTTCAGCAAACCTTCCAAACTACACCCTCAGGCCCCACGCACCGCCCATGAAGCCCAAGCCCAGCAAGCGTCCGAACCTCCGGCCCGCCACCCGCGCCAGCGGTCCCCTCACCGCGCCCATCCGGCGCGTCCGCTTCTTCTGGGTCGCCATCGCCTTCTGCCTCTGGACCGCCGCCATCGCGCTCCGCCTCACCTGGCTGCAGGTCATCAAGCACGACCACTTCGTCCACATGGCCGCCCGCCAGCAGCAGCGCGGCTTTGAAGTAGCTCCCCGGCGCGGCGTCCTCTACGACCGCAATCTCCGCGAACTCGCCATGACGGTCCTCGTACCGTCTATCTACGCGGTACCCACCGAGATCGGCGACAACCGCGAAGCCGACGCGCACCTCCTCGCCAAGATCGTCCACACCGACCCGCTCGACACCTTCACCAAAGAAGACCGCATCCTCGCCCGCCTCGACGCCAGTCGCAACTTCGCCTGGGTCGCTCGCAAGGTCTCGCCCGAGACCGCTGAGCGCATCACGGAACTCAACCTGCACGGCATCTACGTCCAGAAAGAGTTCAAGCGCTTCTACCCCAACAACGACCTCGCCGCGCACACGCTCGGCTACGTGGGCACGGACGACGAAGGTCTCGGCGGCCTCGAGCGCAACTTCGACGAAGAACTCCACGGCGAGCCCGGCCACATGCTCACCGCCGTCGACGCCAAGCGCCACACCATGGACAGCTTCGAGCAGGAGCCCCTGCCCGGCGAAAACCTCGTCCTCTCCATCGACAGCAACATCCAGTACATGGCTGAGCGCGCCCTTGATGAACAAGTTGCGAAGCTCGGCGCAGCGCACGGCACGGTCGTCGTACAAGACCCCCACACCGGCCAAATCCTCGCCCTTGCCGTCTCACCGCGTTTCAACCCCAACGACTCCCGCCACCTGAACGCCGACGAACTGCAGAACCTCGCGGTCAGCAACATCTACGAGCCGGGCTCCACCTTCAAGCTCGTCACCTACTCCGCCGCTCTGGACGGCGCCGGCGTAGAGCCCACCGACAAGGTCGACTGCCAGGGTGGCGCGATGACCATGTACGGCCGCACCCTCCACGACGACAAATCCGATCACTTCGGCGTCATCACAGTGCAGCAGGCACTGGAGCACTCCTCCGACGTCGGCGCCGCCAAGATGGCGCTCAAGCTCGGCAACCAGAAGTTTTACGACTACATGCGCGCCTTCGGCTTCGGCGACCGCTCCGGCATCGAGCTCCCCAGCGAAACGCGTGGCCTCCTGCGCGCTCCCCGCAAGTGGGGCTCCACGTCGATCCTCTCGCTCGCCATCGGCCAGGAGATCGGCGTTACCCCGGTACAGCTCGTCAGCATGGTCTCCACCATCGCCAACGGCGGCACCTACCTCCCGCCGCACATCCTTCTCCAATCTACGGACGAGATGAAGGGTGACGCGCGCCTGCAGCCCGAGGCCTTCCACCCCGTCAACCAGCTGCCGGCCAATCTTCCTGACGGCGCCCACCGTGTCATCCGCGAGCTTACCTCCGCCAAGATGCGCGCCATGATGCAGGGCATCGTCGTCGAAGGGACCGGCAAGAAGGCCCAGCTCAACGGCTACAGCTCCGCCGGCAAAACCGGTACGGCCGAAAAGATCGATCCCGCAACCCACACCTACTCACACACCAAGCTCGTTGCCAGCTTCGCGGGCTTCGCTCCGGTCAGCTCCCCTGCAGTCGCCATCGCGGTCGTTATCGACACCCCCACCATCGGCGGCGAGGCCATGCGCTACGGCGGCGCGGCCAGCGGTCCCGTCTTTGCCGAAGTCGCCCAGCAAGTCCTCGAGTACCTCGGCGTCCCTCACGATCAGCCGCTCAAATCCAAGCAGCAGATTGAAGAAGCCAAACGTGACCCCGTCAACGAAGACGGCCCCAGCGAGAACATTGCGGACCTCGGCGCCCTCTTCGATCAGATCAACGCGCTCCCGGCTGACGATCCGCTCCGCAAGCCGGCCACCGCGGCCGCCATGGCCGCCAACGCCGAGGCCGATCGCACCGAAGACCAGGCACGCGAGAACGCCGCGCTCCACGCCCCTCCACCTTCACCCTGGCTGGCCCTCCCGGACAAAGTCCTCGCCAGCTTCCACCGCCACGGCAACACCACCTCCGTCATGCCCGACACGGAGGTCGCTACCAACCACCCCATCACGGCGCCCCACATCGCCGCCGCCGTAGAAACCCGCACCAACGGCGCAGTCGTCATCGACAGCGGCAAACGTGTAGCTGTCCCGGACTTCACCGGAGCCGCGCTGCGCACGGTCATAGAAACTGCCGCAACTGCGAACCTTCGAGTCCAAACCTTGGGCAGCGGCCTCGCCCATGAGCAAGCCCCCGCCGCGGGCACCATGGTCCCCAGCGGAACAGAAGTCGTAGTCCGCTTCAGTCGCTAGCCCCACCCCCGAACGCGCAAACCGGGAAACAGATTTCCGTTTAGCTGAGGGGGAACACGTTCATGGGAACCCCACCTGATGTGGCACACTGTGGGCACGTGAGGTAAGGCTATGGGTGCCTTTCGCCTTTTCACTGTCCTGATGCTGACTGGTCTGTTGGCTCTTGCCCGAGCTCAACAGTTCGCCAGTGTTGTTATCAAGCCATCAGCTTCAAGTGATCCTGGTGCGAGCCGCCTGCAAATCCTGCCTGGCGGTGAACTGATCGGCCATTCCGTCCTTGTTGCCGATCTCATCGATCTGGCCTATGCGGTCCCGAGCAATCCGTCCCCGAGGTTGGTTTCGCTGCCAGAATGGGCGGGGCGCCAGCATTTCGACATTGAAGCAAAGACCGCGGCGTCTTTAGAACTTGGCGCGAAGAAGATACCAGCGCAGAAGCAAACGATAGAACTCTTGCTGCGAAAGTTGTTGAGCGACAAGTTTGGCTTGCTGCTGAGAACTAGAAGGCTAACCACACCGGTGTACGCGCTTACGCTCACGGGAACAGATCAGAATCTTACGCCGTCGAGCATCAGCCCGAGCGACTGCATCTTCGATACGGCTTCGGCGGGTTGCCACAGCTTTGCTATTGGCTTCGGACATCCTTTGAACACCAGAGCCGTGGACATGTCCGACCTCGCGCTTTATCTCGAAAACTGGACAGACCTGCCTGTCGTGGACCGAACCGGGAAGGCTGGACTGTTTGAGATGCATTCGAAAGGGTGGCAACCGATGAAGTTGCCGCCTCCTCCTCCCGGCTCTTCCGCTACGGGGGCCGAGTTTGCCACCCTCTCGACGCTCTCAGCAGTTCTGAGCACGTTTGGCCTACAGTTGCATCGCGTCGAGGAGAGCTTGCCGTTCTACACGGTGGAGCGACTTCATCCACCCAACGCAAGATGATATGACCCTCGCTTCCAGTGTGGGGACCGTGAGTCCTCACAAGTTGTCCCGTCGGAAGCAATGTGACCGTCACGTCTCTCGACAATTCAGGCGGCGAAGCCCCACCGCAGAGGAGGGGCGGTCCGCAGGCTTCGGCCTACTCGCCGCCACCCCCCTCGGGAACGCGGTGCCGTATACCCGACTCCGACCCTCACCCAATCACCACGTAAACTCTCCTTCATGCAGTGGCACCACGCCGTCACCACCCTCGCCACCTCCGGCCGCCCCGACATCCTCCTCCGCGACGTGCAGTACGACTCCCGTCGCGTCCACGCCGGTGACGCCTTCGTTGCCATGGGGGGCGGCACCTCGGACGGCAACCGCTTCATCGACAAAGCCCTTCAGGGGGGCGCCGCCGCCATCCTCACCGACTCCCCCGAGACCTTCGCCAACCTCAAGCAGCAACAGCCCGAACTCGCCTGCGCCCTGGTCCCCAACGGCCGCCGAGCCCTCGCCGAACTAGCCGCCGACCTCTACAATCACCCCGAACGCCAACTTGCCCTGTCTGCCGTCACAGGCACCAACGGAAAAACCACCACTACCTTCCTCCTCGAGCAGCTCCTCCAAAGCGTCGGCCGCAAGAACATCCTCATCGGCACCGTAGAAACCCACATCGCCGACCAAACTCGCCCCAGCGAACACACAACGCCTGAATCCCGAGACCTGCTGGCCCTCTTCCGTGACGGCGTCGGGCAAGGCTGCACCGAAGCCATCATGGAGTTCAGCTCCCACGCCCTCGCCCAGGAGCGAGTCTGGGGCTTGCCGGTCGACGTAGCCATCTTCACCAACCTCACGCAGGACCATCTCGACTTCCACACCTCCATGGAAGCCTACGCAGCCGCCAAAGCCCGCCTCTTCGCCGGCGTTGGTGCACCTCCCCCGCGCGTCGCCGTCATCAACCAGGACGCCGACTACAGCGCCGAGATGGTCCACGCTTTCGCCGGCCCAACCCTCATCACCTACGGCGCAAGCGGCTACGGCACACACCGCGCCGAAGACCTCCACCTCGCCCTCGGCGACACGCGCTTCACCTTCGCCACACCGCTCGGCAGCATCCCCATCCAGTCACCCCTGAGCGGCCGAGTCAACGTTTACAACCTGGTCGCCGCCATGTGCGCCGCCCTCGCCCGCGGCCTCACCCTCGACGAGATCGCCGCCGCAACACCAAACCTGCGCCAGGTTCCCGGCCGCTTCGAGGTTGTCCCCGGCTCCCGCGAAGCCGGCTTCACCGCCATCGTCGACTACGCCCACACCGACGACGCCCTCCGCAACCTTATCGCCCTGGCCCGCGAGTCCGCCGCTCTCACCAACGGCCGTGTGCTCACACTGTTCGGCTGTGGCGGCGATCGCGACCGCACGAAACGCCCCAGAATGGGCCGTGCCGCGGCCGAAGGCTCCGACCTCGTCCTCCTCACCAGCGACAACCCCCGCACCGAGGACCCCTGGTCCATTCTCGATGGGGCCCTCGCCGGCATTCGTCAAACCGCCACACCCTTTTTCGTCGAACCCGACCGCCGCAAAGCCATCACCCGAGCCGTCCACGAAGCCCGTCCCGGCGATATCGTCCTCATCGCCGGCAAAGGCCACGAGAAAGTACAGGTCACTGCTACTGGCCCTGAACCCTTCGACGACGTCGCCGAAGTGTCTCGGGCCCTTCAGGCCGTGCTGAAGAACGAGAGCCACGTTCGATGAGGGAAGTCGTTCAGCAAATTCCAATCAAGAGCGCCTGTCCTGAAGCATCAGCGCGCAAATTTGAGTATTTCGTCAGCACCTCCGAGGCAGATCGGGAGTACAGTGCTCCATGATTTGCGGTCCCACATGAGGACGCAAACCGGAGAGGTGTCTATGACGAATCGTTGGAGCCTGATTGCCGCACTCACACTGGCGTCGTCTTTCGCCACGGTCAGCACGCCGGGGCAAGCCATCACAACCCGAACCACTGCCGGGACCTATTCGGTAGTGTGCGACGGGTACCTCACGTTTCCGAACCCATTCCCGCCCGTTTCAAGCACTCCTTCTGTCCAATTCGCCCCGGCAAAGGCGCTCGGGATCGTCACCGCTGACAGAAGCGGCCACTTCACAGGAAGCACTACCCTCAGCGTTGGTGGATTCGCGGTGGTAACCCAGACCGTGTCGGGGACCGAGACCGTGAGCCCGGACGGCATTGGCACTATCACCTACGCCACCATGATCAACGGCAACCCCGGTCCGCCGTTAAATATCAACTTCCTGGTTTCCAAGGAGGGCAACAGGATCGACGGGATCTCCACGGATCCGGGTACGGTCTTTGCCTGCGTCCTGCGGCGCATCTCCCGAAGTGACGACTCGTCCGGCCACTGACGCCCGGCACTCATCTCAACCGCTAAGCTAATCTCATGATCCTCACCCTCGGCCAGATCGCCGACATCCTTCACGCCGAAGGCGACTTCCTCACCACCGCGGAGGCCACTGGCTACTCCATCGACTCCCGGACGCTTGCCGCGGGCGACCTCTTCTTCGCCGCGCGCGGTGATCGTGTGGACGGTCACGACTACGTCGAGGCCGCTCTCGCGAACGGCGCAGTGGCAGCCGTCGTCAGCCAGCGCTGGCTCTCGCCCCCGACACAGGACGGGAGCAAGCTCCTTCGCGTTCCCGACGAAGACAGCGACTGCATCCTCAGCGCTCTACAGAGCCTTGCGCACGCTACCCGCAAGCTCTGGGCGGAAGGCCCCGCGAGGCGGGCCAGCAAGCGCGTCATCGGCGTCACCGGCTCGGCCGGGAAGACCACCACCAAGGACTGCATCGCCCAGGTCCTTAGCAGCCGGATTCGCGTCCTGAAGACCGAAGGCAACTTCAACAACCACTTCGGTCTGCCGCTGCAACTGCTTCGCCTCCAGCCCGAGCACGACGTCGCCGTCCTCGAGATGGGCATGAACCACGCAGGCGAAATTGCCGCCTTAGCCCGCATCGCCGAGCCCGACTGGGCTGTCGTCTCCAACGTTGCCGCTGCGCACACAGAGTTCTTCGAAGACGGCATCGAAGGCGTAGCTCGCGCCAAGCGCGAACTCGTGGACGCGTTGCGACCTGAAGGCCTCGCCTTCCTCAATGCCGACGACCCACGTGTCTCGGTCTTCGCGAAGAGCCGCAATGCACCCGCAGAGAACACGATCCTGTACGGCACCGGGGGAGACGCACTGGTTCGAGCCGTTGAAATTGAAGAACTCGGCCTCGCAGGTACGCAGTTTCTGGTTCAGGCTGGTTACCCCGAGCGCTTCGAGCAGCACTCGGTTCGCCTGGCGTTGCTGGGCCGTCACAACATCCTGAACGCGCTCGCTGCGATTAGCGTCGGGCTCGCCAGCGGCATCCCCCTGCGCACTTGCTGCGAGTCGCTCGAAGATCTCCGGCCGACGGAAAAGCGCGGCAGCGTCCTGGAGCACAATGGCGCCCGTCTCATCAACGATTGCTACAACAGCAACCCGCACGCCCTGATTGCCATGGTCGCCACCCTCGCCGCCACCCCCGCGAAGCGCCGCATCCTGATCGCAGGCGAGATGCTCGAACTCGGCCCGCAAGGTGTCTTCCTCCACGCCGAGTGCGGCCGCGCCGCCGCCCAGGCAGGCATCGATGTGGTCCTGGGTGTGCGCGGGCTCGCACGCGAGCTCACCAGGTCAGCAGCGGAAGCCGGTGCAGAAGCACTCTTCCTTGACACTCCGGAGGAGGCGGGCGGCTGGCTACGCGATCATCTTCAGCCCGGCGACCTGGTTCTTCTCAAGGCTTCCCGAGGCGTTCGCCTGGAACGAGCACTTGAATTCCTGGCAGCGCACACGGCCGCGGGGGCCTCCGCAGGTATCTCCGGGAGTGCTCACCCGTAGGTGCAACCTCGCTCCAGGTAGCGCAACCCGCTAAACTAGCCGAGAACCCGGGTCCTCAGCGCCCAGCACACTCCCGCGCGTCCACTCCTGTGGCGCAAGAGGCTCACGTTGCTTTACTGGTTGCTTTACCGCAAGCTGTTTCCTTACTTCAGCTTCTTTCGCATCTTCCGCTATGTCACTTTCCGGTGCGCCTTCGCCTCGCTTACGGCGTTGCTCATTGGCCTGCTTATCGGCCCTTTTGTGATTGACCGTCTGCGCCAGTTCCAGATCGGCCAGTACATCCGCGAAGAAGGCCCCGAGCACCACCAGAAAAAAGGCGGGACGCCCACTATGGGCGGCGTGCTCATCTGCATCTCGATCCTCGTTCCCACGCTGCTCTGGAGCGACTTATCCAACGCCTTCGTCTGGCTGACCGTCTTCTCCACACTGGCCTTCGCCGCCATCGGTTTTGCCGATGACTACATCAAAGTCGTCCAAAAAAGGAACCTGGGACTGACCTCACGTCAGAAGCTTTTCTTCCAGATGCTCGCCAGCCTTGCGGTCGCGGTGTCGCTGCTCGTGCTTCGGTCGGAGGGCCTGTACTCCACCCGACTGGTTGTCCCGTTCCTGAAGAGACTGCGCCCCGAACTGATCATCAACGGATTGCTGCACACTCACTTCTGGCCGTTGGCTTTTCTACCGTTTGCGGTCTTCGTGATGATCGTGATTTCGGGCTCGTCCAACGCCGTCAACCTGACCGACGGCCTTGACGGCCTCGCTATTGGCTGCACCATCATCGCGGCGGGCGCGCTGGCCGTGCTCACGTACGTCAGCGGCCACGCCGTGTTCTCCGACTACCTCGAACTGCAGCGCATGCCCGCCGTAAGCGAACTGACCATCTTCTGCGGTGCCATGGTGGGCGCCTCCATCGGCTTCCTCTGGTACAACGCCCATCCGGCTGAGGTCTTCATGGGAGACGTCGGCTCGCTCGCTCTTGGGGGCGCCATTGCTACGGTCGCGGTGATCATCAAGCAGGAGCTTCTGCTGCCCTTCATCGGTGGCGTCTTCATCCTCGAGGCGCTGAGCGTCATGCTCCAGGTAGGCAGTTACAAGCTACGCAATGGCAAACGCATCTTCCGCATGGCTCCGCTGCACCATCACTTCGAACTGGGCGGCTGGTCCGAGAGCAAGGTCATCGCCCGCTTCTGGATCATGGCTCTGGTCTTCGCACTGTTCGCGCTCACCACGTTGAAGCTTCGCTGATCCGCAAAAATAGGTCACAACCAAAAGTCGACCGAGCTGACCATTGACCTGGGTCCGCTCCTGTTTCGTACCGCACGGATGGTAGGCTTCCTACACTCGTGCCGTAGGTAGTTTTGGCTACATCAAGCCGGCGCGCGTTCAGAGGGCGAAGCTTGAAGATGCAAAAAAGCCGCAAAGTTGTGCTTTGGGGCGTCACGTTGATGGCTGTGTCGGCGCTCGCCGCAGCACAAGCTGTCCCTGCAGTGACTGGTGATGCACGGGTCGACAAGCTGCTAAGCCAGATGACGCTCGAAGAAAAGCTCACGCTCATCCATGGCGCACAAGAAGATCCCAAGGAGTACCAGGGGCAGGCCGGCTACCTCGCCGGGGTGCCGCGGCTTGGCATTCCGGGCCTGCGTTTTGCGGACGGTCCTCCGGGTGTGCTGACGCGCCATCCCTCCAGCGCTGAAACCGCGACCATGGGTGTCGCCGCCACGTTTAGCGCCAAAGATGCCGAAGCGAACGGCGTCGTCATCGGCAGCGCAGACCGGGCTCTCGGCATTGACGTAAGCCTGCAACCGTTCGTCAACATCGATCGGGACCTCGAGTTCGGTCGTGGCTTCAACACCTTCGGAGAAGACCCGTACCTCACGGGCGTGATGGGCGTTGGAGAGATCAAGGGCATCCAGTCGCAGCACGTGATGGCCCAGGTAAAGCACTTTGTCGGCTATGACTCAAATGGCACGAGCACCATCATCGACGACCAGACGCTGCATGAGGTCTACGTCGCGCCCTTCGATGCCGCTGTAAAGGCGGACGTCTCGTCCATCATGTGTTCCTACAACCGCATCAACGGCACCTTTGCTTGCGGCAACAAGGGCACGTTGACCACGATTCTGCGCGAACAGATCGGTTTCAAGGGCTTCGTCACCTCCGATTGGGGAGCGGTGCACGCAGTCGAGTTCATCAATGCGGGTCTGGATATGGAAATGCCCGGTGAAGCGCCGGACAACGCTCCCTTCTCCTTACCGTCTTTCTTCGACGTGAAGCCCGTTCCGCCTCCCCCACCCCAACGTCCTCACGATGACGACGCGAATGCCGGGATGTTCGGTGGCCACATTCCGGAAGAACCCACGCCCAGGGGCGGGGGCGCCAGTGACTTCGGGCTGAAGCTCGCTCCGAAGAAGATGGCCGAAGCTCTGAAGGATGGAAGCGTAGCGGAAGCGGCCATCACCCAGGCAGCGGGTCGAGTGCTCTACGAGATCATCAAGTTCGGATACATGGACGGCCAACAAAAGCACGAGGTGACCGAGCAACCAGTTGAAGCGAGCGCAAAGATCATCGAGAAGACCGCAGAAGATGGGGCCGTGCTGCTGAAGAACGAAGGCAAGGCGCTTCCGCTGAAGGACCTCGACTCGGTCGTCTTCATAGGCCCGACCGCCGCACAGGTGGATGCGATTGGAATCAACGGTGAGCGGAGCGTAGGTCTACCCGAACGACAGATTGGCCCACTCGGTGCAGTAAAGAAGATCTCTGGAAACAGCCATGTTCAATTCGCTGTTGCGGATGACATGAACGGAACCACCATCCCAGCCAATCTTTTCGCTCAGGAGGGCAAACCAGGCCTCCTGCGTACCGACGCGGGCAAGCAGCAGACCGACCTTCAACTCAACTTCACAAAGCAGGGCGGCAATGCATTGCCGCCGAACTCCGTGATCACGTGGAAGGGAACGCTGAACGTCCCCTCTGCGGGCACCTACTGGGTCTATCTGCAGGCCATGGGAACCAATGCTGCGCTCTCTGTGGACGGGAAACGCTTCTCCCGCACAGGCGCCGCTCAAGGCGGTGTGCACGGAGACATCCTGCAGGCCAACCAGGACAACGTAGTGCCTACACCCGACGGGCTCGACAACGTGCGTCGCGCCGTTGACTTCACCGCCGGTCCGCACCAGATCGAGGTATCCACCACACCGGACACGTCGGGATCGCCCGTCCAGGTTCGCCTGAACTGGTACACACCGCAGCAGCGGCAGATGGACCACGATGCCGCCATCGCTGCGGCGAAGAAGGCGAAGACAGCCGTGGTCTTTGCCTGGACTCGCCTGGAACCCGTCTTTGGATTGCCCGGCGATCAGGACAAGCTGATCGATGAAATCGCCGCAGTGAACCCCAACACCGTCGTCGTGCTGAACACAAGCCAGCCAGTCGCCTTGCCGTGGGTGAACAAGGTCAAAGCTGTATTGGAAATGTGGTGGCCCGGTGATGAGGGCGGATGGTCCACAGCGAACATCCTGCTTGGTAAGACCAGCCCCGCGGGACGTCTTCCGGTGACGTGGGCGAAGAGGCTTACAGATTATCCCGCTACCGATCCACGCTATCCGGAACGCAGCATGAAGGGTGTCGACGGAAAGACGACCTACAGCGAGGGCGTGAACATCGGCTATCGCTGGTTCGACAAAGAAGGGATTGAGCCGTTGTTTTCCTTCGGCCACGGTCTCAGCTACACGACCTTCCGATACACCGGGCTTAAAGTGAACAAGGCCAGTGATGGCGGCCTCGACGTTTCAGTCGCGGTCAGGAACACCGGCAGCATGGATTCCGATGAGGTTCCGCAGGTGTATCTCGGTGCGCCTGGCTCCGTCCCTGCCGGCGTTCAGTTTCCCGTGCGCAAACTTGTCGCTTTCGATCGCGTCCACATCCCGGCAGGCCAAACCGCTACAGTGTCACTGCATGTCCCGGAGCGTCAGTTGCAGTACTGGTCTACGAAAGACGGGAAATGGGTTACGTCGACCGGTTCGCGCAAGCTGAGTGTGGGTAGTTCCTCACGATCGCTGCCCTTGCAACAAGACTTGCCGTAGAGCGAGGCTGACATCGGCCTCGCTCTGCACTGTTCGCTTGTCCGAAACCGCGGTGAAGAGCGCCCTCAAAGGCGCACCGTACCTCCCGCGAGCCCGCCCAGCACGCCAAAGATACGGAACCCTCACCGTCGGAAGCTCACCTAATCCACACGCCGGCTCAGCTACGATGTCGGAGGAAGCCAGCAGTCCCGGAGCAGCAGTGGATTTACAGAACAAGCGCGTCCTCGTCGTCGGCATCGGCAAAAGCGGCATTGCTGCCGCACACTTTCTGAAGGCACGTGGAGCCCGCGTCACCGTCTCCGACGCCCGCCCGGCCACGACGATCCCCGAACTAAACCCCCTGCTCGATGCCGGCATCATGGTGGAAACCGGCTCCCACGGTCTGCTCACCTTCCGCCGTCAGGACCTCATCGTCGTCTCGCCCGGCGTGCCCCTCGACGTCCCCGAGCTCAAACAGGTCCGCGCCCTCGGCATGCGCGTCCTCGGGGAACTCGAACTCGGCACGCAGTTTCTTCAGGGCGAAATCTTCGCCATTACGGGCTCCAACGGCAAAACCACCACCACGTCGCTGCTCGGCGAAATCCTCTCGGCCAGCGGCCGCCCCACGCTCGTCGGCGGCAACATCGGCCTGCCCGTGGTGGACATGGTGTCCGCCAGCACGACTAAGACAGCCAACGTCCTCGAGGTATCCAGCTTCCAGCTCGAAACGATCGAGACGTTCCGCCCGCACATCGCGCTGGTGCTGAACATCACCCCCGATCACCTTGATCGCCACGGCAGCTTCGAAAACTACGCCTCCGCGAAGGCCCGCATCACCGAAAACCAGACTGTCGACGACTTCCTCATCCTTAACGCCGAAGACAAACCCACCCAGATGGTCGCGGGGACGTCCAGGGCGCAGATCTTCTGGTTCAGCGGCAGCCGCCAAGTCAAGCAAGGCGCGTTCGTCCACGGCGAAGGCATCTACTTCCGCCCGGCAGAGGGAGCCCAACCCGAGCCCATCCTCCCCGTCGCGGAGATTCCCCTTGCGGGTGCCCACAACGTCGAAAATGTGCTCGCGGCCGTGTGTGCTGCGAGACTCGCGGGCGTCCCCGCCGACACAATTCGTCGCGCCGTCGCGGCCTTCAAGGCCGTTGAACATCGCCTCGAGTTCGTCCGCGAGGTCACAGGAGTCCGCTACTTCAACGACTCCAAAGCCACCAACGTTGACGCCACGGCCAAAGCCATCGCCGCCTTTCCCGGAGGTGTCCATATCATCCTTGGCGGCAAAGACAAGGACTCCGACTACACCACCCTCGCGCCGCTACTCCGCGATCGGGTCAGAACGGTTATCACCATTGGTTCCGCCGCTGAGAAAATCCGCTCGCAACTCACCGGCGCCGCCCCGATACTGTCAGCAGGCACCCTCGATCAGGCCGTAGCCCTCGCCCACGGAAAAGCGGAACCCGGAGACGTCGTCCTCCTCGCTCCCGCCTGCGCCAGCTTCGACCAGTTTGAGAATTACGAGCACCGCGGAAGGGTCTTCAAGGAGCTTGTTCGGCAACTGGAAGCGGCTGAGGTGATCAGTTCCTAGCGCAAGGTGCCCAGTCGACTTTCGAAGAACGCGCACTACGAATACCGGCACATCAACAACTGGTCACTGACCACAGGGAACTGAGCACTAGAAAATGGCAAAACGCGTCGGCGTCGACAAATGGCTCTTCGGTACAGTGCTTCTTCTTGTGCTCTTCGGCCTTGTCATGATCTTTTCCGCCTCGGCCGTCATGGCGAAGGCCACCGTCGGCTCACCGTACGCCTACGTCCGCAGCCAGCTCATCTTTGTCGTACTCGGCATGGTCGCGCTCTTCATTCTCATGCGCGTCCCGTACACCAGGTACAACAACCCCAAGCTCATCTTTCCCACGATGGCGATCACCGGCATCCTGCTGATCATCGTCTTCGCTATGCCCGGCATGAACGGCGCCCACCGCTGGGTCCGCATCCCGGGCATCACGCTGCAGGCCTCTGAACTCGCCAAGCCCGTCATCGTCATCTTCCTCGCCTGGTTTCTGCAAACCCGCGTCCACCAGATCGACGACATCAAGGGGACCATCCTGCCCGCAGTCCTCCCTCCACTCGTGTACATCGCCCTCATTCTTAAGGAGCCCGACCTCGGCACCGCCATGGTCTGCGCCGCCATCCTGCTGATGATGCTGTACCTCGCCGGCATGCAGATGAAGTGGATCATGATCGCGCTCGCAGCCGTATCGCCGGTCATGTATTACATGCTCTTCCATGTGAAGTTCCGCGCCGCCCGCATGAAGGTCTTCCTCGACCCGGAAGCTGATCCCAAGGGCGCAGGCTTCCACATTCTTCAATCGCTCATTGCTGTCGGCACCGGCGGCCTGCACGGTAAGGGCCTCATGGAAGGCGTGCAAAAGCTCTTCTTCCTTCCCGAACCCCACACCGATTTCATCTTCGCCAACATCTGCGAAGAGCTGGGCCTGATCGGCGCCCTCCTGGTCCTCACAGCGTTCTGCATCCTCGGCTACCGGGGTCTCCGCACGTCGTTCCTGAGCACCGACCCCTTCGCCCGCTTCCTCGCCTTCGGCCTCACCACCGCCATCCTCGTCCAGGCCTTCTTCAACATGAGCGTCGTGCTCGCCCTGCTGCCCACCAAGGGCATCCCATTGCCGTTCATCTCCTCCGGGGGTACCAGTGTCTTCGTTACCCTCGCCTGCATGGGCATCCTCCTCAACGTCACCCGCGAGATCGACTGAGTAGCAAGTGAAGAGTGAAGAAAGGCTACCGCGAAGCTTAGGAGCGCCTCAATCCTTGCGAGATTCTCGCCTGGCAGCGCGTAAGGCTAGCGGTTCGCCTGGGCTCTTGCAGCGAAGATCATGCCGCGACGGCGCTCGGTAAAGCGGACGAGGTCAGGCGCATCCTGAACGCTGTCCTCTCGCCCCTGCGAGAGCCAAGGCCAAAATCATGAGCACTGCAGCTTCACTCATCACCCCCCACCCTTCACTGAGAATCGTCATCGCCGGAGGCGGCACGGGCGGACATGTCATTCCCGCCCTCGCCATTGGCAGAGAACTCCGCGACCACCACAACGCCGAGGTGTTGTATATCGGCACGGCGCGTGGTCTTGAGACCACGCTTGTTCCCGCCGCAGGCTTCACGCTCAAGCTCGTTCGCAGCGGCCAACTCAAGAATGTCTCTCTTAAAACGCGCCTGAAGACGTTCGCTGACCTGCCGCAAGGTGTTCTCCAGTGCCTACAACACCTCCGCACGTTTGATCCCCAGGTGGTCGTCGGCGTTGGCGGGTACGCCAGCGGCCCGGCGATCCTCGCGGCCGGGCTCCTTCGTGTCCCCACCCTCGCTTACGAGCCCAACGCCGTCCCTGGCCTGACGAATCGCATCGCGGGCCGCTTCACCTCGGCAGCGGCAGTCAACTTCCCCCAAACCACCCAGTTTTTCCGCAACGCCGAGGTAACCGGCGTCCCGGTCCGTCCTGAGATTTTCGATATTCCAGCGAAGCCGGCCGAACCCGCCCTGGACGCCCCGCTCCGTCTGCTGGTCACCGCAGGGTCACAAGGCGCGGCGGTCTTCAACGATCTGCTGCCACGCTTTGCGCACCGGCTTCTGCGCGAACTCCCTAACCTTACGATCGTTCACCAGGCCGGGCCGCGCCACCTGGAAACGACTCGCGCAGCCTACCGTCAAACCCTGACGAGCACGAACGTACTGGCTCATCGCGTCACGGTAGAGGCCTTTCTGAACGACATGCCCGCTCAGTACGCCGCTGCGGACCTCGTGCTCGCCCGTAGCGGCAGCACGGTCGCTGAGCTCTGCGCTGCGGGGCGTGCTTCGCTCCTGGTCCCGTTTCCCCAGGCCGCTGACGACCACCAGCGGAAAAACGCCGAGGTTCTCGCGGCGGCCGGCGCCGCCCAGATGCTGCTGCAGGCAGACACGACGGAGCAGACCCTCCACGACGCGCTCCACACTCTCCTCGTCAGCCATCTCCGCCGCGCCGAGATGGCCGCCAACGCCCGCGCTCTTGCGCGCCCGGGGGCGCTCCAGCGGATTGCCGCCATGGTGCTGCATCTGGCGAATCCTGGATCAGGTGCGTTTGCGGTTAAGAACGTCTAGCTATGCTTGGTGGTCCACGAATTCGCGCTACATCGCTCGGCGCGACTCCGGAACGGAAGCACGGGGATCTTCCCCTTCCCGCCGAACGCAAGAAGGCCCGCATTGCTGCGGGCCTTTTTGCTTGACGCTGCCTTTGTCGCTAGCTAGCAGCAGCCGCAGCAGCCGCCCTGGAGACAGACGGTGCAGGTGCAAGTACAAGCGGAATTGCATTCGGTATTCTTCATGGGCCAAGGCTAGGCTTCGCCTCAGCCTTCGTCAAGAATCGACAGCGAACTACGCCTGCGTCGCAAGGACGCTACAGATGACCGGCATCTCCGGATGGTGGGAAGCGATCGTGCAGTGTTGCTAATCGCGAGTTGGTCCGGCCAGAAACAGGACTGGGGCGACCGCCTCAGTCCTGTTATGCCCTGCCGGGGAGCTAGCGGTGGCCGCCGCCCCCGCCGCCGTGAAAACCGCCGCCCCCACCGCCGCCGAAGCTTCGTCCACCTGCCGGGGCAGAAAAGCTCCGACCGCCGCCGTTGCCCGGCGATGAAAAGCCGCGCTGTCCACCGCCGTAGTTGGGCTGAGCCATCTGGTGCTGGCCGCCGCCGTAGGCCTGCCCGGAGAACCCGCGCTGCTGCCCACCGCCGTAGTTGGGCTGTGCCATCTGACGCTGCTGTCCGCCCCCATAAGCCTGCCCGGAGAACCCGCGCTGCTGCCCACCGCCATAGTTCGGCTGCGAGAACTGATGCTCCCCGCCCCCATAAGCCTGTCCCGAGAACCCGCGCTGTTGCCCGTTGAAGCCCTGACCAGCATAGCCACGCTGATTTCCGTTGAAGCCCTGCCCGGAAAAGCCATGCTGTCCGCCCGGACCATACCCCGCCCGGCCCTCCATGGCCGACCCGTGATTGAACTCAGAGCCCCGCGCGCCGAATCCAGCGGGATGCGCGTTGAAAGAAGGTCCACCGGGGCGTCCGGCAAAGCCGGCATAACGGTGCTCATAGAAGTTGCCGCGGAAGCCCTCGCCAAAGCGGCCATAGGCGCGGTTGTACCAGAAGTGGCCGCCGTTCCAGTACCCGCCGTAGAACCCTACGCCGAAGTACCCAAAGCCGTAGTTGATCCCGCCGTAGTAGCCCACGGTGCGGCCCCAGTACCCCGGATGCCAGAAGTATGCGCCCGTTCCCCATCCCCACCAGCCGGGCGTCCACAGGGCCTCCTGATACGGCGGAACGACCCACGAGCCTTCCACCCAGTAGTACTGGGCTCCGTCCCAGGCCCAATAGCCCGGTGTCCAGATGTACCCATCACCCGGGCACTCCGGCTGCTCATAGACCGGGATGGCCGGAGGCGCGATCCCCGCACTGACATACACACCTACCTGCGCCTGCGCCAAAGGAGCGACACCGGCAAAACTTGCAAACAGAGCTCCACCAAGTGCTACATGTCGAAATGCGCTCTTCCAGTCCATCCTTCATCCTCTGCCTGCGCCGGAGGCTTGCTTTCAGCAGCCTGACGCGGCCCGGGGCCTTTGGTCCGGCATCCCGCCGGTACCACGTCCCACCTGCTTAGACACAAGCCTGTCCCAGAGGTTGCGCTGGCCCCGCGCCCGGCGCGTAGGCCGATGCGCCTAGGGCTTTGCCAGCGCGGTAGCCGCCCTCGGCCCTGTAAACAACGACCTTGCACACATCACGTGCACCCCGTCATTGGTGTCCACCAACTGCGTGATATCCACATCACAGGCAGTCGAGATCAGGGAGTACGCGTCGTCTCGCGTCAGGTGCGGGTAGTCCGGATTGCCCTCACTCAAGAACTGGATCATGTTCCGCACCGCCATCTCGGTCGCCGTCTTCAGATCCGGGCTGAATCCCATGCTGATGTAATGGGTCGGCGTCTCCGCCCGAGGCCACAGCAGATGCTCCTTTGTCGCCTCGCCCTTGTGCACGATGAACTGAAATGTCCCGGTCAGTGAAGTTTCTAGCGCCGTGATGTCCACTTCACCGTTGCCCTGGCCCGCATGCCCATCGCCAGCCTCAAACAGCCCCCCAGCCGCATGCACCGGGTAAAAGATCACCGACCCGGCCGTCAGTTCCTTGTTATCCATATTTCCGCCATGCATCGAAGGCGGCGCCGAGTTCCACTTACCTGCAGACTCCGGCGGCGCGATCCCCATCGACCCAAAGAAAGGATGCAAGGGAATGGTCACACCGGGGGCAAAGTCGGCCACCATCTTGCTCCGGTCCAGCGGAATGATCTTTGTCCGCCCGTAAGGGAAATCATCAGGCAGAAATCCACGCCCCACCCCAAAGCTGTTGCAGGCCCACGGCACGTCGATCGCCACCTTCACGACGCGGACCTCCAACAGATCGCCCGGTTCAGCCTCCGCAACCGCTACGGGCCCGGTCAGAATGTGTCCGCCCGGCCCACGCTGATCCTGCGGCACCCCGTCGTACAGCTTGCCCAGCCACTCCGGGATGTCGGCCTGCTTCACCCCTGCGGCTAGCATCCGGGCCGGTGGTCCGCAGGTGGATGCGGTCTGCATGACGACCGTGTCTCCCGTGTGGACCGTGATGGCCGGCTTGGCGTGCGCCGAGTAGTAGCCCCACGCCACGGTAGATGGGGTAGCCAGGAGAGTCTGGGTCGTCTGCGCTGAGCCAAGCGACGGACACGCAAGGGACACTGCGGCCGCAACCGCGGAGAAGGGCAGGAAACGAAAGGGCATCCGCAAGATATAGCATGCAAAAGGCATCGAAACCGTCTCCCGACAAGGGTTGAAGGCTTCAAAACACGATAGAAAAGTGCACCGAATGACGTCTGAAGAACCCTCTCTAAGCCACCCCCTCCACGCTCTGTTCGCTCATTCTCAACGAGTTCACTTCATCGGCATCGGAGGCATCGGCATGAGTGGCATTGCCGAAATCCTGCTGACCATGGGGTACACCGTCAGCGGCTCCGACCTCCGCCAGAGCGCTGGTACGGATCGGCTAACAGCCTTGGGAGCAAAGGTTTACCTTGGCCATGTCGCGGGGAACGCCGCGGCGAGCGACGTCGTCGTCGCCAGTTCCGCGGTGGCGCAGGACAACCCTGAGGTCCAGGAAGCTCGCTCGCGCAAGATCCCGGTGATCCCCCGCGCCGAGATGCTCGCCGAGTTGATGCGCTTGAAGTACGGCATCGCCGTAGCCGGCATGCACGGCAAAACGACCACAACCAGCATGATCGCTGCGGTTCTAGCGGGTGGCGGCCTCGATCCAACCGTTGTGGTCGGGGGCCGAGTCGATGCCATGGGGTCCAACGCACGGCTCGGCAGATCGCATTACCTTGTCGCGGAGGCGGACGAGAGCGACCGCTCCTTCCTCAAGCTAAGCCCCATCCTCTCGGTGGTGACCAACCTGGATCGCGAACACATGGACGCTTACCGGGACATGTCCGACGTCGAAGACGCCTTCGTCCAGTTCATGGACGAGGTTCCCTTCTACGGGGCAGTGACCGCCTGCAGCGACAATGTCGCGCTCCGAGCCATTTTGCCCCGGGTGACGCGCCGTGTGTACACCTACGGCGAGGGGCCCGAGGCCGACTTCCGCGTGCGTCTGCTGCGGCCCACTGCGGGGCATTTCGCCACCTTCGAGGTAAACACCCGCGGCCTTGTGCTGGGGCCCTTTCATCTCCACGTCCCGGGGCGGCACAATGTGCTGAACGCGACCGCCGCTGTTGCCATTGGGGTGCAGCTGGGGCTCACGCCCGAGGCGATCTCCGGCGGACTCGGCAACTTTCGCGGCGTCGACCGCCGCTTCCAGACCAAGGGGCAGGCTCGGGGCATCACGGTGATCGATGACTACGGTCATCACCCGACCGAGGTACGCGCCACGCTCCAGGCCGCTCGCGAATGCGGCTACGGGCGTGTGCTGGTCCTCTTTCAACCGCATCGCTACACGCGCACCCGCGACCTTATAGAAGAGTTCGCTAACGCCTTCGGTGATGCCGATGCCGTTCAGGTGCTCGACATCTATGCCGCAAGCGAGCAGCCGATTGAGGGAATTACAGGGGAGGTACTTGCCGAGCGCATTCGCGACACCGCGGGCGGACGCGTGGCCTACGCTTCATCCATGACGGAAGCCGTTGAGCGCCTGGCGGCCGACGCGCGGGAAGGGGACATGATTCTCACCCTTGGCGCTGGCAGCGTGTCCCAGGCCGCTCCTTTGCTGCTGGAACGACTCGGCGCGCAGTGTTAGGTCCTCCGTGTCCAAAGTTGAGTCGCGTCCATAGAGCGGTACGCCACAAAGTTGTTATGGCGGAAAGCCCGGGGTACCAAGCTATAGTGTGCACAGGCGATTTTCCGCGACCTTGCTCGGGCTTGCGGCAATGAAGTTGGTGTACAAACGGAGCTCAGCAGCGACGGCCCTGGCGGAGCCGACGGAGATACATGCCTCCGAACCGGCCTGGCCGGAGCCCTCCCCCGCACCCGCGGGCGCGCTCCATCGTGTCTACCCGACCAGCGAAACTGCGGCAGAACCGGCGGCCGAGGACGAGTACATCCCGCAGCGCGGGTCCTATGGTCTTCGGCTTCGCGGTGGCATACCTCGCAGTCTGGGCGGGCGCATCGTCCTGGGGACCGCGGCGCTGGTGCTGATTGGCGCCTTCACGCTCACGGTTGCCGAAGTCCGGCAATTCCTCATGCAGGACCCGCGGTTCTCCATCACGACCTCGACGGAGATTGCGGTGGAGGGGAATGAGCACATCTCCCGGACAGATGTTCTGGGCGTCTTTGGCGCGGATCTCGAACGCAACATCTTCCGCATCCCCCTTGCAGAGCGCCGCGCCGACCTGGAGCGGCTACCCTGGGTGACGCATGCGACGGTCGAGCGTCTTTTACCCAACCATCTTCGCGTCCGGGTCATCGAGCGCACGCCCATTGCCTTTGTCCGCCAGGGCTCGCACATTGGCCTGGTCGACGCCGATGGCGTTCTGCTGGACATGCCGCCTGAGTCAGCAGGAGACCCGCACTACTCCTTTCCGGTGCTGACCGGCCTCGCCCCGGATGACACTCCCGAACTCCGCGCCTCGCGTATGGAGGTGTACCGCCGCTTCATGGCGGACCTGGACGGCGGGGGACAGCACCGCACCCAGGCCCTCAGCGAAGTCGACGTCACCAATCCGGAAGACGTCAAAGCACTCGTTACGCTCGGGGGCTCAGATGTTCTGGTCCACTTCGGCGACGAAGAGTTCCTCCATCGCTTTCAGTCTTTTCAGCAGCACCTGCCCGAGTGGCGGACGCAGTATCCCAAGCTAGCCTCGGCTGACATGCGCTACGAGCGCCAGGTCGTCCTTGAGATGCAGGGCGGCGCGACACCCCTTCCGCCTGAGGCCAGCATTAGCGCTCCTGCAGCAACAAAATCTTTGGCCGCGCTGTCCCGACCCACCGCCGCAAATCCAGCCGCCCGCAGGTCGCTCGCCACAGCCGTCGCGCACCGTCCAGCACCTGGCCATGCCGCCGCCGCGAACGAGCGCATCTTCCGAGAACTGGCCGCCCGCAGGGCACAACAGGCAAGACTGAGGGCAGCCGAGAGGCGATAAGACTATGAACCAGAAGGTCAATAATCTGATCACCGTGCTAGACGCCGGAAGCTCCAAAAGCGCTGTTCTGGTTGCCGAAGTCGGCGAGGGGATTCGCTACCGCGGTCATGGCGTGGAGGTTTCCAAGGGGATGCGCCGCGGCATGATCGCGGACCTCGCCCCCGCCGCTGAAGTCATCGACAAAGCTGCACTCGCCGCGGAGCGTGCCACCAAGGCTCCCATTGAAACTGCCGTTGTGGGCATCGGCGGACCTCACATCAAGGGCATGAACTCCCAGGGCGGCATCTCCATGGGCAGCCGCATGAAAGAGATCACCCGGGAAGACGTTCGGTCAGCGATTGATCGCGCCCGTTCTGTCGGGCTCGCGCCGGACCGCGAAGTCTTACACCTGCTGCCGCAGCAGTTCATTCTTGACGATCAGGCCGGAATTCACGACCCCGTCGGAATGGTTGGTAACCGCCTTGAGGTCAACCTGCACCTCTCCACCTGCTCCGGGTCGGCGGCGCAGAGCGTGGTCACCTGCGCCAACAAAGCGGGTCTTGAGGTTGTCGACACGGTGTTCGAGGGCATTGCCTCGGCCGAGGCCGTGCTGCACCCGGACGAGCGTGAGCTAGGCGTCTGCCTCGCCGACATCGGCGCCAGCTCAACGGAGATCGTTGTTTACTTCGAGAGCGCTGTGGCACACACGGCTGTTCTCCCCATCGGCGGCGATCACTTCACCAACGACCTCGCAGTCGGCCTGCACGTCAGCGTCGACGAAGCCGAACTGCTCAAGCGCCAGTACGGACATTGCGTCGTCACCGCCGTTCCGCAGCTGAACGAAATTGAGATCGGCGGAGACCTTTCCACCGCTGGTCAGGGACCGCGGATGGTTCGGCAGCGTTTTCTCGCCGAGATACTGGAGCCGCGCGCCCGCGAACTGGTAACGATGTTGCGCGATAACCTGCGTGCGGGCGGTGTGCTGGAAGCGATGGGTACCGGGTGCGTCTTCACCGGAGGGGGCGCGCTGCTGCCTGGCCTCCTCGATCACGCCGAGAGTCTGTTGCGCGTTCCCGCACGCATCGGCTACCCGGTTCCACTGCCAGGAATGCCCCAGGAGCTCGCGCGTCCAGAGTTTTCGACCCTGATCGGCATGCTCCTGTACACACATCGCACACAGATCCGCAAAGCCAGCGAAGAGCAGGGGCTGATGCAGAAGATTCAGGGCATGTTCAAGGGAAGCTTCTGACACCCAAACCCCACCCGGGGAAGTCTCATAGGTAGAATGAAGTTCATGTTGTTTCACAAGCTTGTGCCATTTCTGGCTGCCGGCGCAGCCCTTTCCCCCCTCGCCGCCCACGCGCAGATCGGAGTCTTCGGGACCGTTACCGGGCAGCGGATCGGCGGCGTCGCGTGCACCCAGTCCAACGGGAGCGGAGTGGGCGCCTGCACCTCCGGAACGACCACGGACAAGCCGTACGGTGCCAATTTCGGCGTGTTTTATGATTTTCGCTCGTTCGGCCCGGTGCGGGTCGGCGTAGAGATTCGTGGCGGGGTGCTGAACACCAATAAGGACCCCGGCGCCAACGTGGCAAGCACAGACCTGATCCGTGAATACACCGCATTGGGCGGAGTCCGCGCCAGCACGGGCACCCCGATCAAGTGGATCCGGCCGTTTGGTGAGGTCGCCGCCGGTTACGCGAAGTTCGGTCCGGTATATGCCTACAACACCTACACCAAGGTGGAGGGGCTGGTCGGTGTTGACATCCCGATTGCGTCCTTTGTGGACATCCGCGCCATCGAACTCGGTGCCGGAGCCCTGTTTGGCCCGAGCACGCACGGTACACAGTCCATCGGCGCCGGACTGGTCTTCCATACCCCACCGCGCTAAGCGACTGTATGACCGGAAATGGACTGCGGTAAAGCTCACCGGGTCCGCCGGCTCCCGAACCGAATCCAAGTAGGTACAGCATTGGTGCGCCCCGACAGGAACGGGGGCGCACTGCCCATCGTTTTCATGCAGAATCAGAGGCGAAGCACTCCCTCCGCCTTCCAGGAGCCCTACCCCATGTCGTACCAGGCCGACGACGCCCTTCGCATCCACTATCACGATGAAACGCAGCGCACCGCCCGCATCAAGGTGATTGGCGTCGGCGGCGGTGGCAATAACGCGGTCAATCGCATGATTGCGGCCAAGGTGGAAGGGGTGGAGTTCATTGCGGCGAACACAGATGCGCAGGCGCTCGAGTCTTCGAATGCGCCCGTGAAGCTGCAACTCGGCGTCAAGCTCACCGCCGGCCTCGGCGCAGGGGCCAACCCGGATATCGGCCGTCGGGCTGCGCTCGAGGACTCGGACAAAATCATCGAGGCGCTTGAGGGCGCGGACATGGTGTTTGTGACGGCAGGCCTGGGCGGCGGTACCGGTACCGGAGCTGCCCCGGTGATTGCCTCACTGGCCAGCGAAATGGGCGCACTCACGGTGGCGGTCGTGACCCGTCCGTTCGGCTTCGAAGGCAAACGTCGCATGATGCAGGCCGAACGTGGTATGCAGGAATTGCTGGAATCTGTCGATACTCTCATCGTGATCCCTAACGAGAAGCTCCTCGCGGTGGCCAAGGACGCGGGGTTCTTCGAGAGCTTTCGCATTGCCGATGACGTGCTGCGTCAGGGCGTGCAGGGCATCTCGGACATCATCACGATTCCGGGCATCATCAACCGCGACTTTGCGGACGTGAAGACGACGATGGCCGGCATGGGGTACTCGGTGATGGGCACCGCCATCCGGGCTGGGGCAGACCGTGCCAAGGAAGCCGCGCTCGCCGCAATGGCATCGCCGCTGCTGGAATCGGGCGCCATCGACGGCGCACGTGGCGTGTTGATCAACATCACCGGATCAAGCTCCCTGAAGTTGAACGAGGTCAACGAGGCGTCCACGATCATCCAGAACGCCGCTCACGAGGACGCCAACATCATCTTCGGCGCCGTTCTCGATGAGGCGATGGGTGATGACGTGAAGATTACCGTCATCGCGACGGGGTTTCGTGAATCCCAGCCGCAACGCCGGGAGCGCATGCTGGGTGATGTGCCGGTCCTGGAGAACTCCCCGACGGGCAGCGGATTCAGCCCTCGTATCTCTCCCCGTGTGCCTAGCGCTCCGTTTGCCAGTGAGATAGCACCGCCGCCAGTAAGTGCTTCCGCCCCGGCGCCCGTTCGCCAAGGGGAGGCAACGGGCTCGGCGATGTCGGCTGAGTCGCAGCCCATCCCCGTGGTACGGGCGAACGGAGCTCCTTCTGTCCCTGAACTGCCTGCCACGCCGTCTGTTCCCAATGCGGAAGATCCAAAGCGGGCCTTCTTTACGGCCCCTCCGGTATCCGGGAGCAGTCAGGACCGGGGCGCCCTTTCAAGTACTGGGTCTTACCGCCCGGCGACCAGCTCCGAGGCTCGTCGGGAGTTGATTCCAGTCCCAGCCTCCGTCTTTGACGACGAGTTTTTCACCAAGGGCAATGAAGAACTCCGCGCCAACCGGGTGGGGGAGACTCTGAAACCTGCCAGTGAGGTACCTGAGACCGAAGCCGCGCCACATTGGCCGGAGGCCCGGGTTCCTTCCTTTGCGGGCTATGTTGGGGACGCACCTCAGCCCCCAGCGGAATCCGACGAACTCGATATCCCGGCGTTTCTACGCCGTAACCATTAAGGTCTAAACCGTGGCGAAATTGCGTTCCTCTGTTGTGCTGCTCCTGTTGTGCTGCGGTATCGTTGCGTCTGCCGGCGTCCGCCGCCGTGTGACCCCTCGTAGTGCCCACGCCAGCGTGGCTCACGCGGGGCGGTCCCGCGTTTCGGCCGGATCGGCGCGGGGCGTCCTCGTCACTCGCCGTGGGCGACGTGGCCGGCGCGTGGCAGTCCGCGCGGCCCGTAGCTACGGAGAGCGGTTTTACGCCTCGAGCTTCATCGAAGATCCCAACCTCGTGACGGCCGGTGACATCAGCGCCGGCGAGGATCCTGTGGTTCGCGCCGCCGCCATTCAGGCGCTGGGGAACATGAACGGTACGGTGCTGGCGATCGACCCAAGCTCCGGTCGCATTCTGGCCATGGTGAACCAAAAGCTGGCGCTGAGCTCAGGTGCGGAGCCCTGCTCCACGATCAAGGTCTCGGTTGCCCTGGCCGCTCTGAAGGAGGGCATCGTCAAGGCCGATACTCCTGTCAACCTTGGCGGCCACTACTCACTGGACCTCACCACTGCCCTCGCTAAGAGCGTGAACCTGTACTTCGAGGTCCTTGGCCGCGCGATGGGTTTCGAGCGCGTGAAGCACTACGCAAATGAGTTTGGCCTCGGCGAGCTCGCCGGCTATGGGATCGAGGGTGAACAACTCGGGACCTACCCGGACACCGAGCTCCCGCACAACATGGGCGGTGTAGGGCGCATGTGCTCTTTTGGGGAGAGCATCTCCATGACCCCACTGCAGCTCGGCGCGATGGTCTCCGCAATCGCCAACGGGGGCACGCTGTACTACCTTCAGCACCCGAAGACGCCGGAGCAATTGGCCGACTTCAAACCTCGAGTCAAGCGCCTTCTCGACATCCAGGACGTCATCCCACAGATTCTTCCGGGCATGGGCGGAGCTGTGAACTGGGGCACCGCGCGCTCGCTGAAGTCGAACTTCGTAGAGTTTCCGGTCTTCGGCAAGACCGGCACTTGCTCCAACAACGGCACCCGCTTCGGCTGGTTCGTCTCTTATGGCAACGCACCCACCGGGCGCATCGTGACGGTGATTTTCCTCGAGGGGGGGCGGTCGACCTTCGGACCGAAAGCCGCCGAACTGACGGGCGAGTTCTACCGCGCCATGTACGACCGCAACTACTTCGCCCCGCGCTCGCCGGCAGTCGTCGCGGATAGCTCGAACGCGACCACGGGCCGTTGAACAACGTCTTTGCTGACGCCCTCTGAGGTACGCTGCATCTGAAGCGGGGAGGCCTGGATGCAGATCCTAACAGGGCAGGAGATGGGCGAGGCCGACCGGCGTTCCTCGGAACTGGGCGTCTCGGTCGCGACCCTGATGGAGAACGCGGGGACGGCGGTCGCCCGCTTCGTCCTCCGTCACGGCCCCGAGCGGGGCCTGATCGTTGTTCTCTGCGGGAAGGGCAACAACGGCGGTGATGGCATGGTCGCCGCCCTGAAGCTCGCGAAGGCAGGTCGCCAGGTGCGGGTTGCTCTCCTGGGGAGTGCAGCGGACCTCAAGAATCCCATAGATCGCGTCCACGCCCGTCTCGCCGAAGCTACGAACATTGAGTTCGATGAGATCTCGGAAGAGGTCTCCCTTCCAACATCGCTGAAAGACGCGGCGCTTGTCGTGGACGCGGTCGTAGGCACTGGCTTCAAGCCGCCGCTGCGTGGTTTGGCTGCCGCCGCTCGCGACCTTCTCGCCTCCAGCACCGTCCCGGTGATTTCGGTCGACCTGCCTAGTGGTTGGGATGCGGACTCGATGTCCATGCACGCTGACGCCAAAGAATTGGGCCAGGGAAGTGCGGCGTTCAGGGCCGACGCAGTCGTTACGTTCGCCGCGCCGAAGCTAGCCCACATCTTCGGCCACCTCACACCGGGTAAGGTCTTCGGTCCGGTGGTGATCGCCGGCATCGGCACCCCTCCCTCCGCTCTCACCTCCTCGACGGCGCTGTTCTGGTCAGGATCGAGCAAAGCCGTCGCCGAGCAACCGCGGGGAGTGGATGGCAACAAGGGCAAATTTGGCCATGTTCTGCTGATCGGCGGAGCCTTCGGCAAGTCTGGCGCGCCCTCCATGATGAGCCTCTCCGCCCTTCGCACCGGCGCGGGTCTCGTCACTGCTGCCGTCCCCCGTTCCATCCTCCTCGAAGTGGCCCGGATTACTCCCGAGTTGATGACCGCGCCACTGGAGGAAGGTCCAGGATCCGGTGTACAGGGCTCGGCACGAGGGGGCAACGGGCTTTCACTGGACGTTCTGGAGGCGCAGCCCCTGGCAAACCTGCTCAAGGGCAGCAAGGTTGTCGGCATTGGGCCCGGGCTTGGGCAGGAAGGCAGCACGCCTGATTTCGTTCGCCGCTTCGTCGGGCTGGTGAACCTGCCGATGGTGATCGATGCTGATGCCCTGAATGCCTTTGCGGGCCACACCGACCTGTTGAAACGCGCGTCCGCGCTGAAGGACGACGCAGGTCGCCGGCGCCCCGTTGTGCTCACGCCGCATCCGGGCGAGATGGCGCGCCTGCTCGGCACCACCGTGAAAGATGTCGAAGCCGATCGCGTCAACATCTCTCGCCGCTTTGCCACCGAGCATGGCGTCATTCTCGTCCTCAAAGGCTGGCGCACTCTCATCGCGCACCCCGACGGCCGCATCGCCGTAAACACCACCGGCAACCCGTCCATGGCGAAGGGCGGCAGCGGCGACATCCTGACGGGCATCGTGGCCGCGATGCTTGCGCAATATCCCAATGATCCGGGGAAAGCTGTGGAAGCAGCAGTGTTTCTTCATGGGCTCGCCGGCGACCTTGCATGCCTGGATCAGGACGAACACACGGTTCTGGCCACCGACACGGTGTCTCACCTCGCCAGAGCTTTTCGCAGCCGGGTTGTCGACGCGGACGGCCTAACATGGATCACGGGCACCGCCGGCAATGGCAGTTCGGCTGCACCCGCCGACCGAGGGCTGTTCTAGATGGAGTACAACCGCGAAAAGCGCCTGCGCACTCGCAGCGAGGCAGGTACCCTGGCCCTCGGGCAGACCATTGCTGAACTGCTTCGTGCCCCCAAGATTGTCCTTTTGCGGGGAGACCTCGGAGCGGGGAAGACGACCTTGGTGAAGGGCATCGCTGCTGCTTTGGGCGCCGCGGACATGGAAACGGTTACCAGCCCTACCTTCACCCTGGTTCACGAGTACAAGGGCCACAAGGTCCGCATCTTTCACCTGGACCTCTACCGTCTGGACACTGAAGCGCATTTGGAACGGATCGGCCTGTGGGAGATCGCTGATGCTGGCGATGTTTTGATCCTGGTCGAGTGGGGCGAGCGCTTTCCGGCTTTAGTGGCACGTGCTGATGCAGAGATCGCGATTACTGCGGGAGAGGCTGATACCGAGCGCCTTCTGCACATTCGATGGCGAGAATCCTGAACTCAGCAGCTGGGCCGGACGCAAAAAAGCCGCGCTCTCAGGCGCGGCTTTCGCTTACTGCAATTGCTCTACCGGTTGCGGCGTGTGGCGTCCTGCTGAGCCTCGGTCCGTGCACGGATACCGATAAAGCTAGGGACAAACACAGTGGCTGCAAAGGCGGTGGCAACAAGTAACTGGTACATACAAGACTCCTCATCGGCGCGGCGGAGATACGCAGCGGCACACGAAACGAACGTAGTTATCAGTGATGTGTCATCAGCGGGGGCGGGCATCAGATCAAGACTGAGCCGTCACGGTCGCTGGCTTCAAGGGCCCGAAGGAGGTGCTGGTTGTGCACTACGGGTCGGCACGTCCTGTTGCAGGTTTGCCGCCCTACTCCTTAGTTCCCTCTACGGAATAGAGTACCGTATGGTTCCCAAAGATTCGGATTTCTTGCCGCAAAATGGGCAAAAAGTTGTATCAGTTGACAGTGGCTCTGTAGATAGCGCATACTTCGTCTCCCGTGGAGCCGTACTCTTGCTGCTCCGCAATGGCCTCCAGATCAGCCAGATGATCGGCTGCACTCATCGGAACACGACCTTCCCACAGCCTCCGCAGACCTCGGTTCTTGTCCAGCAGCGAGTCGTGTTCTGCGTTGACATAGACGAGATCGAACGGACGTGGATGCTCCTTGAGGGATCGCTGCACGTGGCGCAGGAAGCGGCGCAGCAACGTCGCCTCGAATGGGTGGAAGAGGTAGGCGAGGGTTGGTTCAGGCGGCAAGGGGTGACGCGTGGCGTCTGCCTGGTGAAGCGCGAGAGGCGCCAGGGCGTCAGAGGCGGGATCCACGGCCCAGAGCCTGAGATTGTCCGCAGCGGTCGCCGTTAGATCTGCATTGAGTTCCACGCCCTCGACCCGTAGAAAGGGATACTGAGAGGCCAGCATCATCGCGCGGCCTTTCCCGGCGCCTACGTCGAGGAAGACCGTTTCCTCAATCGAATGCTGTGGATGGCACTCGCGCAGCCAGAGGTCGATAACGCCATGCAGAATGCTCGGGGCCACGCCGTAGTAGGCGGTCAGTTCCTCCGGAGCGAACCCCGTGCCAGCCGCGATGCGCGAGCCCGGCAGCAGGCCCGAGGTGTCCGTGCCGTGGAGTTTGTCGAACGGATGCACCGGATGGGCGATCTCTAGCTTGTGAGCCCGGTTTCGCGTCATCGCGCGCCCAGAATGGGAAAAAGTGCCGGCAGGAGGATGATCTCTACGCGGGAGATCGCCGGCAGGCCTAACAGCCGGTTCTCTACCGCGGCCCGCACCTGCGCGTTCACGGCTTCATCGCCTCCTGGGGCGAGCAGTGTGATGCGAGCAAGGTAACGCTGGGGAACGCCGGGGATCCCGACCCCCGGGGCCTCTCGATCGAGCTCCACGCTCGCTGATCGCACCAGGTGCGCCTGGATTACGTCGCGGCGGAGTGCAGGAACGAAGCACTCGGTCAGTGCCTGGAGAAGATCCTCTTGGGTAAACATCGTGGGGAGGCCTAGCGGCCAATGTCGCGGTGGTTGGAAACGCAGCTTTGCACGTGACCCGTCGCCAGCATGGACCAGTCACCGGGTTTGCCGCCAGCCATCGGCACACTGTGGCGGTAGTACAGCAGCCACATCTGGCAGCCACGCAGGTCAGTACCTTCCGGCCCGGTCGCGCTCTCAGTCTGCGCGCGTAGGGCGTCGAGCGCTGGAGTAAATTGCGCTTCCGGTGCGTCACGCAGAGAGGCTGCACGATCATAGGCGGTCCAGCCCGGGGTGTTGGTCGCAGGCGCCGCGTCCGGGTGGCGAGCATTGTGCAGGCGAACGAGATTCCAGATGCCCAGCAAAACAACAAGTCCGAGCAAGACGTAGTGGCGGGGATGCATTCGCATGGGTGTGCTCAGTGGGTCCGGTCAACAAGGTAGCGCGCCACAGCCTTCAGTGCGTCGGCTGCTGCGCCGAAGGGCTCCAACGCGGCGAAGCCATCCGCGATCAGGTTCTCCGCGTCGCGCCTGGATTGCTCGATGCCAAAGACGGCGGGCCAAGTGGCTTTGTCCGTGGCGGTATCTTTCCCGGCGGTCTTTCCAAGTTGCTCAGAGCTTTGCGTCATGTCCAACACGTCATCGACGATCTGGAAAGCCAGTCCGGCCTTTTCGCCGAAGATACGTAGGCGGGCGATGGCGTCCTCAGCCGTGCAGCGCAGATGCGCGGCACCGTGCGGAGAACCGAGGCAGTGTCCCAGCCCGAGCAGGCCGCCGCAGACGATCGACGTGGTGATCAGCGCCCCCGTTTTGGCGCGGTGGATGCGCTCGACCAGCCCGGCGGAGGGCTTTTGCCCTTCGCCCTCGAGGTCCATCACCTGGCCCCCGATCATCCCCGGCGGGAGCGTCCCGGGTAGGTCGGAGCCTGGCTCCGGCCCAACTCCGGTGCCGATGGCCAGGGCGAACTCCCGCACAATGGCTACCACCGTTGCTGGGGGTGCGGGAAGCTCTGCAATGGTCTGAAAGGACAAGGTCTGCAAGGCATCGCCGGCCAGGATGGCGGTGGCCTCGCCGAACGCTACGTGGCAGGTCGGTTTGCCGCGGCGCAGATCGTCGTTATCAAGCGCCGGGAGATCATCATGGATGAGGGAATACGTGTGGACCATTTCCACGGCCGCACCTAATGCTGCCGCGCCTTCGGGCAGTACGCCGGCGACGCATCGGGCGGACTCCATTACCAGGACCGGCCGCAGCCGCTTTCCACCGGCAAAGGTGGAGTGACGCATAGCCCGGTGTATCGAGTGGGGCTCGACGGTCCCCGGGGGGAGGAGACGCTCCAGGGCCTCGTCGGTCAGTGCGGCGCCTGACCGAAGTATCTGCTGCACATCTACGTTCATTCTTGAATGTCGATTCTACGCGACCTTCGCCCCAGCCACGCTGCGATGCAAACAGCGCAGAGGCTCATGCCATCCCCCAGCCAGACGTCAGGCAAGCGTCGCCAACGGACATCGACCTGGTCCGAACCGGCAGGCAGAGGGATCGCCAACAACCCGTCCTCACGCTGCAGGTGCTCTGCGTAGGCGCTGTTGACCGTAACCTCCCACGCTGGGTAGTCGCGCAGGTTGAGGATCAGGTCCTGGGGAGTGCTTGCGTCGATGTGAAGGTGCATCGGGGCTGTTCCGGAGATGGTCTGATCCAAAGGCGCGGGCACGTCGTAGTTCTCGATCGTCGCTGCCGGGTTAGGGACCGTGTTGGGCCCGGGTGCTTCGGCGGTCGTTGCGAGCCACCAGCCGGGGTTGTCCCAGCGCAGTTGGTCGTTGTCGGCTGTCGTGGGTGTGTACTCGTCCGTGGGCTCGACGCCATGGTGCGTGGCGAACAGCGCGGCGCGATCCCGGGGCAACTCATTTGCCTCACAACCCTGCCGAAACGGCACCATTGCGGCGGGGCTGCACACCGCTGCAAGCGCAAGCGAACCCAGGACGGAGGCTGCCGCCGGCACGCGCAGGCCTCTCAGCACGGAAGCAACGCCTGCGCCAAACACACAGCCCAGCACCGCCAGCCATCTCCAGGGAAACTGTAGGAAGGCAAGCTCTGGCAGCCCGTGCCATACCGGCAGGCTGAATGGACAGAGCAGCAGCGCGATCAGCAGGGCGAGCACGCCGAGAACGGCGATCTGTTGACCGACCAGAGGCTCCCCGGCTCGCTCCTTACGGGTAGAGGCCACCGCAAGAACGGCCGCCGTAAGCCCAAGCAGTCCCAGGCTGATCATGCTCGCCGAATGCAGCACCTGGTCGTGAGGCCCGTTGCCTGTGTGCCCGAAGAGGAAGTTGTCCTCCACACGCATATTCGGGATGATCGCCATCGCAATCTGCACGTATTTTCGCTCCCAGGCTGCGGGCAGAAGGTAAAAGCTTGATAGTCCCAGCCCGAGAACAAGCCCCGCCCCGCCTGCAATGGCTGGCTGCCAGAGCAGCGTTGAGCTCACTCCCGGCGCTTCCCCGCGCATCGCCCCTTTCCATCGCCACAGCACGCGCACAGCGACGATCAGCGCAAGCGAGTAAGTGCCCATAACAGCAGCCGGTGCGTTGGTCAGCCATAAGAGAGCAAGCGGCAGGGCAACTGGCACGACCTTGATCTCGTCCGCCAACGCTGCCCGCAGCAGCCATGGCATCCACGCGGCAGCCAGCAGCTCTGCGAAGGCCGTGCGTTCAAACGCCGTAAACAGCATGTATGGATTGACCAGGTACGCGGCCGAAGCCAGCAATGCTCCGCTCTGGCCCGTGAAGCGCCGGGCCAGAGCCCACATGGCCCAACCTGCCAACGTCAGCGAGACGAACGTAAACGCAGCCGGAACCAGATTGGCGGGCAGCACCAGTAGCAGCAGGGAACCCAAGACCCACGAGACCGGCGGGTAGAAGACGAAGCGCGGCTCCCCGGAGTTGTACGCAGGAGAGTATGCCCAGTGCGGTAGCAGCACTCCGTGTCGCATCTGCTCGGCCGCATCGACCCAGCTTTGCACGTGGAAGCCGAAGTCATGCCCGCACGACGGCCCATGCAGAAGCAGCGGAAGCACCAGCAATAACGCCACGGACGGCACGAGGAGGGCCGTCCACGCACCGCGAAGGGAGCTGCGTTTTTGCCGGAATCTCTCCGCCATCACTCTAAGACACAGCCTATGGCACCAGGGTCAACGTGTGTGCTGCCTCTGAACCGGCGCCGGGCAATGGGAAGCTGCGGCCCTCCAGCCATGGCCGGAACTGGTCAAGGTACCAGGGACTGCGGGGATTCGCCGACTGGCCCGTAGTGATGTTGCCCAGCCCGGCATCTGGCGAGGACAGGTCCGCGACAAAACGTTGGCTCGGCCCAAAGTGCGTTCCGATCGCGTCCACCGTGGTCGCATCGCCCGGTGCTGGCTGCACACCGCTCCCCGGCCGAATGCCCACCAGGCGGCTCAGCAGCGGATGGGCGCCGAAGACAGGGTGCGCGATCTCCACATGGTGCACCTGCCCGTACTGCCAGCGAGCCAGACTACGCGGTGCATGCGCCTGGCGTAAGGCTTCCGCTATGCTCTCGGCCAGAAAGTCGTTCCAGTTCGCGAAGCCCTTTGGCAACCACCGCCGCGGCTCGTGCTGAATCAGCAACTCCAGCGCGGAACTACGCTCTCCCCACGTGTACAGAGAGGCAAGGCTGGCCGCCTGTTCGTCGTCAACACCGCCGTGCGCCCTGATCTGCGGGATCAGCAGCGCGGGCCACAGTTCATTGCGAACCGCAGTCACGATTGCGGCAGCGGGGGACCCCACCCGCATCTGGCCGTCCCAGGCTCGCAGCAGGTTGGCAGCCTCGCGCAGCCGCGCCGCGTCACTGCCCACGCCCTTCGCGCTCGCATGATCGACAGCATAGGCCAGTCGCTGTGCAAAGGCCTGGTTCACATCGGAGAATACATCCGTCTCCATGTGCAGCATGTCTGCCGAGGTTAGAGCTCTGCGACCATCCAGCATGTGCACGATGCGCTCGGCGCGGAACGGATCGGCCCAGTCAGTCGCCAGGGCATAAGGGAAGTCGTCCGCGGTGATTCTCGCATTCGCGGTGGCCAGGTACCCGTTCTTCGGATCCACGGTGGAAGGCAGGGCGTCATAGGGCACATACTGCGTCCACGCCTGCGACGAGTCCTGCGCGTCCACAGGAACGGGCGAAATCGGAGACCCGATCGTGTAGTTCACGACAGGCACCACCGGAAGAAGTGGCTCAGTCTCCTCGACCTTGGCCTTGCGCTTGCGAACAGCAGGACGCGGGGTCCGAGCCATCCGCCGTGCGGCCGGCAAGCGGGTTGTCGCGGCACGCCTCCGGGAAGTAGGCGCAAACGCGCTCAGAACGAAGTGCGGGCCTGACGTTACAACCGCTTCAGGCCCGGGCTCGTCGCCTTCCTCCGGTGGAGCGGCACCAGGTTCGACGATCGGAGCGGTCACAACCCGTGGGTGCTGCACCGCCGGCCCACGCACTGGGACGAAGCCGAGCGCGTGATAGCCGATATGCCCGTTCGCGTCCGCCCAGACGAGGTTCAACGCGGGGCCGCCAAAGTGGGCCAACGCCGTCACCAGTGAAGCCCCGTCCGCGGCTGTATCAACGCCCAGAAATGGTGAACTCAGGGCCGTCGGGTCATATGCGGTCCAGGCCAGCGATAGCGCTCTTTGCTCGCCCTGGTAGAGGGGTGTGATTACCGGGGTTTGCATGGTGCTCGCCCCGCTCCCGTGCTGTGTGGTGAGCACGTCCAGCTCGACGTTGCGGCCGCCTCGCACGCGAATGGTCTCCGCGTGGTGCTTTACGGGAGCCCAGCCCCCGTCGAGCCGTTGAAACTCGGTGGTGTCGCCCGTGCCGCGCAAGTGTTCGACGCGCAGATCCTGCACATCGGCTCCGAGGTTCGTCACGCCCCACGCGACGCGGGTGTTTCGCCCGACAATCACGAACGGCACACCCGGCAGAGTAAATCCGGTGACGTCCAACCGACCCCCTCCTCCGCCCTCAGCCGGGAGGTCCGCATGCAGGGAAGCCTCGTACCAGACGTCAGGAATCGAGAGGCTGAGGTGCATATCGTTGGCCAGCAGCGGCGCGCCTGACGCTGTGTGCGTTCCGCTCACCGCCCAGTTGTTTGACCCTGATCGGCATCCGTCGCACCGACCAGTCCCTGCAACGGCCGTACTGACGGCCAATAGCTCCTGTGGAGCTGCGCCGCTCGGAGCCGCAGGCCGCAAACGCGATTGCGAAGGGTCCAGGGGAATCTGCTCCACGATGTGCGGGGCGGTAAGATCGCGGCTTTGCGCAGCGGGAGGCTGGTCCCGCCAGGAGCCCACCGGGTAGAGATCCTGGGCTATGTCGGCGGGCAGATGAGCGCTGAGCGCCTCGCGATCCATCTTGCGCGGAAACTCGGTCGAAATGTCCTGCCACATCGCCAGCGAAACAAGCAGGGAATCCCGCGGCGTCCACCGCGCCGGCTTGTAGGCGAGAAGCCGGAACTCCAGCGGCAGCGCGTCGCGATGGGCTTCGATGAACGCATTTACCCCGCGTGCGTACGCTTCCAGTTGCGCCAGTTGATCCGGCGGGAGCTGCGCAATCCCGCGGTCCGCTGCAGCCCGGATCTGCAGGTACCTTTGTCGCCGGTCGTGCTCCACCAGCGGCGTCCCGAAGACTTCGGCCAACTCGCCGGCCGCATGCCGTCGCAGAGAGTCCATCTGCCATAAGCGGTCGCCCGGCGGTGATGTAGCCCTGGGCAAAGAGCAGGTCAGGCAAGCTCCCTGCCGTGATCGTGGGCACGCCCTGCGCATTGCGGGCCACCGTAACGGGTGCTTGCAGTCCAGAGGCCTGCACTTTGCCGTCAAGCGGCGGCAACGCAGCAGTCGTTGCATGCCGTAAATACCCGAGGATTGCCACGCCGGAAAGGACAACCACAACGAGCAGGCTGACAGCCGCCCCGGTCAGAATCTTGGCGCGCCGGGCCAGCTTCGCTCGGCGCGCGGACCCGTGAGTTCTGCGGCGACGCTTCCTGCGCGGTGGCGAGCCACCCCCCGCGCTCTCCGCTTCGTGGCGCGGACGCGCTTCTCGGGTGGTGGTTGAACTTTGACGGTCGGGGCGGGTCAACAGCCTGGGCTCAGGCACCTGCTCCACAGCCGGGCCGGGCTGCTGCTCTTCTTCAGGAAAACTCATGCGGCTCCCGCGATTTTACGGGATGAGCCCCGGTGCAGGGGTGTGGGGAACCAGTGAGAGCGACTCGGGTTCGACCGGAGGGAGGGCACGCCGCGGGTGGAAGCGTAGCACCAGGGCCACAAGCATCAGCACAGGGAACACGAAGACGCTGCCCTCCGGACCCGTCAGGCCGCCCGAAAGCAACGGGTTACCCGTGGCATGCGTCGCAAACAGGCGCCCGGCAGAGAGGCCGCCGCTGTCGGGAACACCAAACAGAAAGCTCTGCCCCCAGTCCCACGTCAGGTGGAAACCGACACCCCACCACAACGACCCGGTCTTCCAAAGCGCATAGCTGAACAGGATGCCGGCGACAAAGACCATCACGATGCCGAAGGGGTCCTCGCCTGTGTTGCCGAGGTGGGTCAAGCTGAAGAGCAGTGACCAGACAACCGCAGCCATCCAGAAGGCTGCGCGCTGCGCATGCGCCGCCGAGAGCCGTGCACCAACCCCGAGCAACCCGCGCATGAGGGTGAACTGAATGTATCCACGAAAGAAGAACTCTTCAAAGATGCCGACGAGCACAAAGGCGGCCAGCCACTCGGCCCCATAACGAAGGACGTTGGCCCCATTCAACAGGCGTCCGTCGAACACCAGCAGATGTAAAGCCCGCAACAGCGCGACCAGTACGCTGATCGCCACGAGACCGCAAAGGGAACCCGGCAGGAGGTCCTTGAGGTAGCGCCGACCCAATCCGTAGGCGCTAAACCGGCGCCCCTCCAGGAAACTCAAGCCGAAGGCAGCCAGCAGAACTGCGCCGGCTTCGGCGACCTCTGATAGCGCAGTGAAGGAGACCCCTATCGGGGGTGCCTGCGCGGGCTGATGCAGCGCTTTCGCGTGTGCGGCGGCTGCACGGGCCTGGGCGCTCTCAGCCAGAAACGGCGCAAGCTTCCCAGTCGCCTTGAATAAGCCAACAAAAAGCATGAAACCCAACAGGGCAGTGAGCACGAAGAACAGCAGAAGGCCCCAGCCTGCCCGCAATCCATACGGCCCCCGTAGCGCGTCCGTTGCGGGCTGCATCTCCTGGGCAAAGGAAGGGGTTGCGAGCGCCGGGATCACCGGTTCGTCAGGCTGCGTGGAAGGCATTCGTTCTCCTGTGTTCATCCAGCCTACGGTACATGGCGAACGGCGGTTCCCTCGCAGCACCTTCGTCTATGCTCAAGGGAGTATCCCTCGTTGTAAGGACATCCTTTGAACTGTCGCGTCTTCTACCATGACCGTTGCTTCGACGGTGCCTGCTCTGCCTCTCTCTTCACCCGCTTTCATCGCGAATGCATTGGGACAGCGACAACGTTTGACTACCACGGCCTGGCGCACAAAGCGGGTGCTCTGTTTGAGAAGGAGTGGACCGACGCAACCGGCGAGAACGCGATCGTCGACTTCAAGTACTCGCCCCTGCCTCAGATCACGTGGTGGTTCGATCACCACCTCTCGGCCTTCGCAGGCGCCGAAGACGAAGCTCACTTCCGTGCCGGGCAGCGCAACGGCGATGGCACGCCCGGACCGCAGGCGCTGCGACATTTCTTCGATCCCGCGTACATAAGCTGCACTGGTTGGATTGCGCACATCGCGCGGACGCGCTTCGGCATGGACACAGCACCGCTTGACGAGCTGATCTACTGGGCCAATATCGTGGATGGAGCGAAGTTCGAAAGCGCCGAAGCCGCGGTCGGTATGGCGGCGCCCGCGATGAAGCTGACCATGGTGATCGAAAGTGCGCCGTCGAGCGAGGTGGTGCAGCGTTTCATCCCGCTGCTCACAGCCATGCCGCTGGCCGACGTCCTCGCGCAACCGTGGGTTCAGGAACTCGTGACGCCACTGCTTGAACGGCACTGGAAAGGTGTCGAGCTCCTACGCGAACGCGCGCACCTCGAACGTGGCGTGATCGACTTCGACATCACCGACCAACCTACGGAGGGATACAACAAATTCATTCCGTACTTCCTTCACCCTGAAGGTGTTTACAACGTCGGGCTATCGAAATCGAGCTTCCGTAACAAGGTGTCTGTCGGTACAAATCCCTGGACGACACTGCCCGCCGAGCAACTCGCAAACATCTCGGCCATCTGCGAGCGCTGGGGTGGCGGCGGACACGCGCGCGTTGGCGCAATCAGCTTCACAGTGGACCAGGAAGCCGAAGCGCGTGCGGCCGCAAAGCAGATCGCTGAAGAGCTCCGAGCGCGGAGTTAAGAAGCGGATTGGCTTTGCTGGTCGAGCAGCAAAAAGCGGCAGGACCACCGTGGTCTTGCCGCCTTCCTGCTCCTCTGCCTAAGGCTTGATGTGCAGCTTGGTGATGTCGTTGAACATCACCAGCACAGCCACAAGAATCAGGCACACAAACGCAACCTGGTACACGCGCTCCTTGATCACCTGGTTCACATCGCGGCGCATCAAGGCTTCGATGACGAGGAACAGGATCATCCCGCCGTCGAGCACAGGGAAGGGCATCAGGTTCAGGATGCCGAGGTTGATGGAAATCATGCTCATCAGCCCTAGCAGGGTCCAGTAGCCATTGCGCGCGGCTACATCGATCATCTGCGCCATGCCCACAGGCCCGCTGACCGACTTAACCGCGACGTTCCGCGTGAACATGCCCTTCAATACACGGAGGATCAAGGTCGCGTTGTCTGCGCTGTCCTTCATCGACTGGTGCACGGCTTTGCCCAGTGGCAGTTGCACCACGTCGCTGGGCATGGGCTGCGTCGAAAATCCCAGCCTGTAGCTTACCTCGCGGCCATTGCCCGGCATCTTGCGTGGTGTGACTGGAAGTTGCAGCGTTTGGCCCTGGCGCTCGACCGTAAGGACGGACGGAGCGCCGTCGCGATCCTTCAGGTAAGCCAGCAGCGTTGGTACGGAGTGCAGTGTCAAGTTGTCGATGCGTACCACGTGATCGCCCGGCTGAAGTCCGGCCTGAGCTGCCGGGGTGCCGTCTGCGACGGACTCCACCCCGATGGGACCAGGCTGCTGTCGCGGCACAAAGCCCATGTCCTCCAGCATCGTCTCGCTGGGGTCACCAGAGCTGTCCATCGGGGGTGTGGTGATGGTGGCGTTTACGGTCTGGCCGTTGTGCTGAAAGCTGAGCGGAAGACGTCTTGTTGGAAGCGAGAGCGCTCTCTTCCATGACCTGAATCCACGTCGGGTTCGCCTGTCCGTTGATGCTAAGGATGGTGTCGCCAGCAGCCATTCCGTCTCGGGCCGCAGGCGTGTTTGCGGGCACGTAATCGACTACAGCTGGGCCATTTAAGTACTGGCTGACCTCATGGTGAAAGTGAGCGATGAGGAAGAAGAGCAGGAACGCCAGGATGAAGTTGGCAACGGGGCCGGCGAGCGCGATGAGCACCCGCTGCCAGCGCGGATGGGCATTGAAGTCACCCGGGTCGGATGCGGCCTCTCCAGGCTGATCGCCGGCGAACTTTACGTAGCCGCCAAAGGGCAGCAGGTTGAGACGATAGTCCGTGCCACCGTGCTCTACGCCGAACAGGCGCATGCCAAAGCCAATCGCAAACGCCTCAACGCGGACGCGGAACGCCTTTGCCATGGCGAAGTGGCCAAACTCGTGAACCAGCACCATAAAGCCGAGCACAATCAGGAACTCGACGATGACCTGTAGGAGATGCATGCGGGCGGGGAAGACCTCGTGAAGTGACCTGGTGCAGCCGGGACTAGGCGGGTGACTGCCACTGCCTCGCGAGCCTGTTCGCGGGCTCGCGCATCGGTGGCGAGCACCTCGGGAATGGACGCAGGCGAGGCCGCCGGGGTGAGCGCCAGAACCTGTTCGATTGTACGCGGGATGCCCAGGAAGGGCAGATGCCCCGAAAGGAAGGCGTCTACGGCTATTTCGTCAGCCGCGTTCAGCGCGATGCAGTGCGCCTGGCTCTTCGCGGCGGCCTCGTATGCCAGTCGCAGGCAAGGGAAGCGCTCGAAATCGGGAGTCTGGAAGTCGAGTTGCCGCAGGGCGGTCATGTCGAAGGTCAGATCGCTCGGGATGCGCTCGGGCCAACTCAGGGCGTAGAGGATGGGCAGGCGCATGTCTGTGACAGAAATCTGCGCGAGGATAGACCCGTCGACGTACTCGACCAGTGAGTGGATGGTGGACTGCGGATGCACGGTGACGCGGACGCGGTCGGGGGGCAGGTTGAAGAGGCGGCAGGCCTCGATGATCTCAAGGCCCTTGTTGAGCATCGTGGCGGAGTCGATCGTGATGCGCTGGCCCATGTTCCAGGTCGGGTGCTTGAGGGCTTGTGCGGGCGTGATGTGGTCGAAGTCGCTGAGCGGTGTGTTGCGGAACGGACCACCTGAAGCCGTGAGCCATATCTGCTTCACCTCGTTCGCTTCGCCGCCGCGCAGGCACTGGTGGACCGCGTTGTGCTCGGAGTCGATAGGCAGCAGGATCGTGCCACGTTCGCGGGCTGCGGCGAGGATGAGGTCGCCGGCCGCGACGAGGCACTCCTTGTTTGCCAGACCGACGGTTTTGCCGGCGAGGACTGCTGCATAGGTCGCTTCGAGGCCTGCGACGCCGACGATGGCGGAGACGACGAAGTCGGCTTCGGGCAGGGTGGCGACTCGGACTGTGCCCGCGGTGCCGTGAACGACTTCTGTGCCGCTGATGCCGGCTTCGCGGAGGCGTTTGCTTAGTTGCGCCGCGAGCTGCTCGGTCGCTATGGAGATCACCTGCGGACGCCAGCGCTGGACCTGCGCGAAGGCGAGGTCGAGGTTGCTTCCCGCCGCGAGTGCTATTGGATGGAAGCGGTCAGGGTAGGTCTCGCAGAGGTTGAGTGTCGACTGACCGATGGAGCCGGTTGAGCCGAGGAGAGCGATCTTCTTCACAGCTTCATTCTCGCGAGTAAGCCGGGGAGCGTCCTGTCATAGGGCGGTGTGAAGGAGCAGGACGAACCACAACACTGGGGCGGCGAAGAGCAGGGCGTCGATGCGGTCGAGGACGCCTCCGTGGCCGGGGAGGAGGGTGCCGGAGTCCTTGACGCCTGCGCCGCGCTTGAGGGCGGACTCGGCCAGGTCACCGATCTGGGCGGCGACGTTGAGGAGGATGGCGAGGAGGGCGAAGCTCCACCAGGGCCAGGTGGTGTGGAGGCGGGTGAACGTGGAGTTGTGGGCGCTGAACCAGTCGCCGAGCAGGATGAGCGCCATGCCGAAGGCGACGCTGCCCAGGACGGAGGCGACCGAGCCTTCCCAGGTCTTGTTGGGGGAGATCGTGGGGGCGAGCTTGCGGCGGCCGAAGTTGCGGCCGATGTAGAGGGCTGCGATGTCTCCGCACCAGACGCAGAGGAGGAGGAAGAGGAGCAGCGCTGTGCCGTCTTCCTGGGCGAGGATGCGCGGGATGAGCGTGAGCGGGTAGGCGACGTAGACGAGCAGCAGGAGACCAGCGCCGGTTTCGGGCAGCACGCGCTCGAGCGGGGAGCGAAAGGTGCTGGCGGTGAACAGGATCAGGGTGAGGATGGCGAGTGTGGCGAGCGGCTCGAGCCAGGCTGTTGCGCTGACGGCGAAGAGGACGGCTGTGGCGAGGACCGTCCACCAGAGCGGGATGGGGGCGCTGGCTTTGGCGGTGACCGAGCGGAACTCCAGCGCGGCGAGAAGGGCGAGGAGGGCGCTGAAGGCGGTGATCAGCCAGGGGATGTCCGAGAAGATCAGGGCCACGACTACGGTGATCAGGATGGCGCCTGTGAGAACTCGTTTCATTGTCTTGATGAGGATACAGGGGGAGGGGCCCCCCTCCCCGTTCTTTGCCCCAAAGTCTTGCAAGAAAGGACTTTAGGTCCGGACTTGCAAGATTGCGGGGGGCAGATCCCGCGCCCTCCGCCCCTGGCGCCACGCAGATGCTCGGAGGAGGCGTGAGGCTGTCACGAGAATAGCCAGTTCCGCGGTAATGCTGCGCAACTCCGGGTCAGTTTTGCACCGTGATCGCAACCGGCTGGGACAGTACCACGTTGTTGTTAATGTCGTGCGCCCAGATCTGCAGCAGGTGGACGCCGTTGTTGAGGGTGGTCGTATTCAGTGGGTAGACGTAAGGGGCGCCGGTGGTGCGGGTCTGCTCCATCGGGATCCCGTCGACCATCAGCAGGGATCCGGCTGCGTCCAGATGGACGGTCATTTGCGCCGTCACTACGACGTTGCCGGAGACGGCCGCCCCCGCCGACGGAGACAGGAGGGATACCGGCCCCGAAGGCACCGCTGGGCTCGTCACGGTGACGTTCACGGTCGCGCTTGCGGTGGTGTAGTTCGTCTGATCGGCGGCCACGAATGTAGCCGTCAGGGGGTTGTTCCCGGTGTTGAGGACCGTACCTGCCGCTGCCGTGTAGGTGAAGGTGCCGGGGACATTGGCAGTCGCGTTCAGCTGCTGCGCGGAGAGGGGTGTGCCTTGCGACAAGGGCGCGGGGGCAGGCCAATTGATGACCGGTGTCGCCTTTCCAACGGAGACGCTGACCGAGGCTGTGGCCGAGCCGTATCGCGTGGTGTCGGAAGGGGAGAACGTGACCTTCAGGGTGGAGTTGCCGGCGGGTAGAACAGTGCCGGCGACGGGCGAGTAGGCGAAGGTTCCCGGAACGCTCGCAGTCGCATTCAGCTGCGCGGCGGAGAGCGGGGTGCCGAAGGTGAGGGGCGTGGAGATTGACCAGGTAATGGAGGGCGTGGCGGTTGGGGCTACGTTCAGGGTGGTGGTCGCGGACCCACTGTTGTAGTCGTTGGTGTCTGTCGGTGTGAAGGTGACGCGCAGGGCGTTGGTTCCGGCGCCGAGGACTGCGCCTGTCGCGGGCGTATAGGTGAAGGTGCCGGGGACGTTCGCCGTGGCGTTGAGTTGCGTACCAGAGAGCGCCGTGCCTGCGGAGACGGTAGCGGGTGTGGGCCAGGTGACCGTGGGTGTAGCTTTATTGACCTTGAGTTGAACGGAACTGCTGGTTGCTTTGTACGCCGCGGTGTTCGTTGGAGTGAAGGTGACCGTGAGGATCTGATTGCCGGCCGCCGGAACCTTCCCGAGCGCGGGGGAGTAGGCAAAGGTGCCGGGCACAGTGGAGGTGGCGTTGAGTTGTGCGCCAGTGAGGGCTGTGCCGTAGGGGATGGCTGCGGGTGTGGACCAGGTGATGGAGGGGGTTGTCGCGCTGGCGGCCGCTACGGTGAGGGTAGTCGTCGCGGTGGCCGTGTTGTAGTCGGTGGTGTCAGTGGGGGTGAAGGTAACGGTCAGGGGCGTGGTGCCGGGCTGGAGGACCGTGCCCGGGGCGGGGGAGTACTTGAAGGTTCCGGGGACGCTGGCCCTGGCGTCGAGTTGCGCCGCAGAGAGCGTCGTACCGGCAGAAACGCTTGCGGGCGTGGGCCAGGAGACGGTTGGGGTCGCCTTGTTGACGGTTACCTGGACGGTGGCATTGCCGGCGTTGTACGCCGTGGTGTTGGCCGGGGTGAAGCGGACGTTGAGGGTCTGGGTTCCGGCGGGAAGAACCGCGCCGGGGGCGGGGGAGTAGGTGTACGTGCCGGGGATGATCGCGGCGGCGTTCAGCTGGGCGGAAGTAAGCGCGGAGCCGTAGGTGAGAGCGGCGGGTTTGGGCCAGTTGATGGTGGGAGTGGTCACCCCGGCGACGGTGAGCGTGGTGGTGGAGGTGACGCTCTTGTAGTCGGTGCCGTCTGCCGGCGTGAACGTAGCGCTCAGAGTGTTGCTTCCCGCTGGGAGGACGGTTCCGAGGAAAGGGGTGTAGGTGAAGCTTCCGGGGACGTTGGCGCTCGCGTTGAGTTGGACGCCCGAGAGTGCGGTTCCGGCCGGCACCCCCGCAGGGGTGGGCCAGTTCACCGCGGGGGTGGCCTGACCGACGGTGAGCTGGACGGTGGCGGTGGTTGGCTTATAGGCGGAAGTGTTGGTCGGGGTGAAGTTGACCGTGAGGGTTTGGGTGCCGGCAGGGAGAACGGTGCCGAGCGCGGGGGAGTAGGTGAAGGTGCCCGCGACGCCGGCCGTGGCGTCAAGCTGTGCGGCGCTGAGTGCCGTGCCGAAGGTGATGCTGTTGGGTGTGGGCCAGGCGATCGCCGGCGTGGTGAGCGGTGCGCTGGGCGCGGTGATGCCGGCGGCGTTATAGAGGGAGACGAGGGTGGGGTCGTTGTCCTGCCAGTAGTCGTCGTGGCCCATGAGGATGTCACCGTGGGTGACGGCGGAGGTGAGCTGCGGGGTGTACCGGGCGAGGGTGCCGGGGTCTACGTCGTTGACCAGGTTTGCGCCGAAGGCGTGCGGGTAGACGTTGTAGACCGAGGCCGCGGTGCCCGTGGTGGTGTGGAAGATGAACGAGTAGAACGGGGCCGTGTAGGCGTAGTAGCGGGTGGTGAACTCTTCGGGGATGAAGAGGAGGTTGGGGAGGTCGGTGGCGATCTGCTGGAAGATCGCGGGGTCGAGCGTGCCGCCGTTCGAGTCGACCACGGAGTCGACGTAGAAGAGCGTGGCGCCCCAGCGGCTGTTGGCGACCCGGGCTTTGTTTTCGAGGTTGGCGATGATGGCCGCGTTCGTGGAGAGGAACTGCTGGCTGGCGGTGCCGTTTGCGCCGAGCGTGAAGACCTGGGGACGGAGACAGAGGCCGACGCGGAGGCCGGCGTTCGTCATGGTCTTGAAGTAGGCGTCGTCGAGCTTCTGGCCGGAGAAGGCTGAGTTCGGGTCGCTGATCGTGGACTCCATCTCGGGGCTGACGGCGGCGATCTGGTCGGGGGAGCAGACGTAGCTGGTGTCCTGCGGGTACTGCTCGCCTTCGAGGTCCCAGGTGATGACGCCTTGTGCATTCATGTTGCGGGCGTTGGTGACCTGGTTGGCGGCCTGGGTGAGCATGCGGTTCTGGAAGCTGCGGAGGCCTGCGGGGGAGGTGATGTCGACGGACGCGTCGTTGAAGTAGCGGCGCGGGTTGGTGGGGAAGCCGCCGGGTTGGGTGACATCGCCACCGCCTGCGGGCGAGCTGGCGAGGTACGCAGTGCCGATCATGCGCTTGTCGGCCCAGGTCATCTGGCTGGGGTAGGTTTGGGCGAAGCTGGCCGTGGCGTCGCCGATGTTGGCCGGGGTGCCTTCGGGGGTGAAGCGGAGCGAGAGCGTGTAGGTGAGGGTGTTGCCGGGGGCGAGCGGGAGGTCGTTGTGGGGGAAGAAGGTGGCGATGCCGTCCGGGTAGGTGCTGGTCATCATGGGCGAGTAGGTGGCGGCGCCCTGATTTTTCCAGCCGGTGTAGAGGGGTTTGGACTCGTCGGGGAGGACTGCGGTGACGACGCCTGCGCCGAAATCGGCGACGCTGATGCCGGGGTCGGTGGAGGTGATGGCGTACTGGGTGTAGCCGTTGAAGCCGGCGGGGTCCTGCGGGAAGTGGAGGGCGAAGGGGTAGATCTCGGCGCCGTCGAAGAGGATGCCGGAGTTGGCGTAGTTGGTCTCGGTGACGATGAGGTTGAGGGTGTCGCCGGTCTGGACGAACTGGGTGGCGATGGAGCCCCAGCTGAAGTTATAGGTCTCGGTGAGGGTCTGGGGGTTCCAGGTGGAGCCGTTGTTGACCTCGCCCCAGCCTGTTTGGCCGCCCTGGAGGACGTTGCCGCCGAGGTCGGTGGCCTTCATGTGCCAGATGTGAAAGGTGTCGGCGTTGAAGGCGTTGGTGTTTTCGAGGGAGACGCCGTTGTAGCTAAGGGTTTGGACGCCTTTGCTGCCGTAGGTGACCTGGAGCTGCGCGTGGGCAAGGCCAGGGAGCGCGGCGATCGTGGCCAGGACAGCGGGGAGAGTACGGGAAAAGCGCAGCGACACGTGGAGCCCTCGAACGGTAACGTTGGGGCGATTGTCGCGGGCAGGTTGCTTCGGAGTCGTCGCACGATCCGGGGAGACCGCGAGATGTCCGGGTTACCTTTGGGGAAACTTTTGTGTAGCGCGTAAGGTGAAACCTTTCGCGCTCACTGGCCGGGCTGGAGCGGAAGCCAGAGGGCGAAGACGGTGCCGTGGCGGGTCGGGCGATCCGCAGTGGCGAGTGTGGAGCGGAGGGTGATCGTGCCGCCGTGTTTGTCGATGATGCCCTTGGTGATCCACAGGCCGAGGCCTGTGCCGGTGGCTTCTTTTGAGGTGTAGAAGGGCTCGAAGAGGTGCTGGCGCATGGCGGGCAGGAAGCCCGTGCCCGTATCGGCGATGGTGAGACGCAGGCCGGGCGTGCCGGTGTGGGGCAAGGTCGCGGGGCGCAGGCGAATGTGGAGTGTGCCGCCGCGGGGCATGGCGTCGTGGGAGTTGCGGACGAGGTTGTTGAGCACCTGGCGGAGTTCGCCCTCAAAGAGGAAGGCTGGGGGCGTGGGGCGGAGCCTGAGGAGGACCTCGGCGCCGCGCTGGCGGAAGCGGGTTTTGTAGAGGCGGACGATCTCCGGGAGGAGCTGGGTGAGGTCGACGAGGGATGCGCCGGATTGTTGGCGATGGAAGCGGAGTGTCTGGGTGACGATGTCGGAGACGCGGGCGAGTTCGAGCTCGGCCTGCTCGGCGAAGCCGTTGGCCTCCTCGAGGCTGCGGCTGTGGCGGACGAGGTAGATCAGGTTGGTGATGGCTTCGAGCGGGTTGTTGATCTCGTGAGCGATGGAGCTGGCGAGCTGGCCGACCGCGGCGAGCTTTTCGGTGCGGCGGAGGGCTTCTTCGGCGAGGCGGGACTTGGTGATGTCGCGGAAGGTGACGACGGCGCCGCGGGTTTCGGAGTTGTGCAGGATGGGCTGGGCGGAGAGCTCGGCGTAGAAGATGGAGCCGTCTTTGCGGAAGAGGTGGTCGACCTGATTATTGAGGGATTGGCCGTTGCGAAAGACGTTGTAGACGGTGCACTCGGAGCCTGGGTAGGGGCGGCCGTCGGGGTAATGATGATGGACGGCCTCGTGCATGTTGCGGCCGACGAGTTCGTCGGGGCGGTAGCCTAGCGCGGCGCAGGCGGCTCGGTTGATGAAGGTGCAGCGGCCTTCGAGGTCAACGCCCCAGATGCCCTCGCCGGCGGAGTCGAGGAGGGCCTGCCAAGGCTGGTCGGTTGAATCCTTCTGAGATGGGGGAGCAACACTGGCCGTGCGATCGCTCACACTGACATCGTCGCACAGCGGGTCTTAGCGGCGGGCGAGTTCTGTTTCGGCGGGCGTCGGCAGGACGCTGCTGAGGTCTTCGTCGGAGGATTCGCCGAGGCCGCCGAAGCGGCGCTCGCGCGCCTGGTAGGCGGCGATGGCTTCGAGCAGATGGGGGCCGCGGAAGTCGGGCCAGAGGCGGTCGGTGACGAAGATTTCGGCGTAGGCGATCTGCCAGAGGAGGAAGTTGGAGATGCGCTGCTCGCCGGAGGTGCGGATGACGAGGTCGGGGTCGGGCATGCCGGCGGTGTAGAGGGCGGCGTTGATTGCGGACTCGTTGATGCGGGTGTTGACGCGCGTCGTCTACGCCTTCGGCGGCGAGCATGTCTTCGACGGAGATGCCGCGGCGGGCGGCTTCGGCGAGCATGTTGTGTGCGAGGGTGCGCGCGGCGTCGACGATCTCTGAGCGGGAGCCGTAGTTGAGGGCGAGAGTGAGCGTGGTGCCGGTGTTCTTGGCCGTCTGGTCTTCGGCCCAGCGCATGGTGTCCTGCACGTCCGGGGGGAGCTCGTGCGTGCGGCCGATGTAGGCCATGCGGATGTTGTTGTCCTGCATGCGCTGCAGGTTGGAGACGAGGTAGCTCTTGAGCAGCTTCATCAGAAAGCTGACTTCGTGCTTGGGGCGGCGGAGGTTGTTTTCGAGCGAGAACGCGTAGAGGGTCAGCCAGGGGAGGTCGATGCGGGAGGCGGTTTCGACGACGAACTGCACGCTTTCGGCGCCCTGCTGATGGCCGAGGAAGCGTTTGAGGGCGCGCTTGCCCGCCCAGCGGCCGTTGCCGTCCATGATGATGGCGACGTGTTGCGGGATGCGCGTGGGGTCGAGGGTGTCGTAGAGGACGCGCTCTTCGGGGGAGAGCTCGTGGGCGCGGTTGGAACGAACGTAGGGGCGGGGTGAGATGGTTTCGCGCACAGCGAGAGGCTCAGCTTTAGAGGGTAGCTGAAAGGGAGGAAGTAGGGAACAGGAAGAAGGAAATAGGAGCTGTTCTCGGCGGGAGCCAGGAGAGCTCATTCCGCGTGCGAGGGATGACAGCCAGCGAGGCGAGAGCACCGCGGAACTCCTTTGGGATGACGAGGAGGAGGAGCGCAGGGTCACTGTGATGGAGAGCAAAGGCTGGATCGGAGGGCCGCAGGGCCCATGGGAGCCCTGCGGCGGAGGAGGGGCGGAGTGTAGCGTTTACGCCGTGCGGCGGGTGCGCGTTTGGGCCATCTCGCGGACGTGGTTCAGGAAGATGGACTTCTGCGTGCGGGTCAGATGTGGGGCGAACTTGGCCATTTCGGCGAGGAACGGGTCCGCGGTGAGCATGTCGGCTTCTGCCTGGTGGCGCTTGGGGGCGTCGCGGAGCAGGGCGGAGATGTCGACCTGGAGGGCGCGGGCGAGACGATCGAGGGAGCTGAGCGTCGGCATGGCCTTGCCGTTTTCGATCTTGGAGATGTAGGTGCGCGGCACGTTCATGCGGCCGGCGAGCTGACGCTGCGAAAGGTTGCGAATGCGGCGCAGATCGCGCACGGCACTGGCAACCTGCAGCGTGTCGTTCTTGGGCTCAGCCGCCGCGGGCTGGTCGGCGACCAGGGCGATGCTGGGCTGCAGCTTGGGCTGCTCAGCAAGCAGGGACTGCTTGCAGCGGCGGCAGATGTCGGTGTGGGTGCGGAATTGTACGAGCTTGCAGTGCTCGCACTTGAGGACCTCGCGATCCGCCGTGGTGACGGGGACGCTGACCGGTGCCAGGGTTGCTTCCATGTTGTGTGTAGCGGGCGGCTGCCAGAGCGGGCACCGCAGCACCTGTGTCTGATAAGAAACAAGTGATGTGCCTACAATGACACTGGGTACACAGGCAGTCAAGGGGTATTGCAGGAGATTCCCTCAGGCAACCCGCAAAATAGCCAAAGGGAACCAAGAGAGTAACGGGTGCTGCATGTGTTGGTTTAAGTTTCCGGGCGATGGTGGGTTGCGGTGAACTGTTTGGCAGACTGGAAAGGCTGAATGCGGGCGCGGGAGCTGGGCCGCTGTCTGGCGGACGGCATGGGGGAGAGTGGATGGTCAAGTGTGACGTGGCGGCGGCGGAGAGTTTATTGCGGGAGTGGACGAAGGGTGACTCGCTGGTGAAGCACGGGCTGGCGGTCGCGGCCTGTGTGGAGAGCTACGGGGTGCGTGAGGCGGAGCGGCTGGGGCTGACGGGTGCGGCCGCGGCGGAGATGGTGGACTGCTATCGCTCTGCGGGGTTGTTGCATGACATGGACTATGAGCGGCATCCGTCCACGGAGGAGCACCCGTTTGTCGGGGTCAGATTTTTGCGGGAGCAGGGGTGGCCGGAGGAGATGCTGCAGGCGATCCTGGCGCATGCGGACTACTCGGGCGTCGTGCCGGAGACGCATCTGGAGCGTGCCCTGTTTGCCTGCGATGAGTTAGCGGGATTTTTGACGGCTTGTGCACTGGTGAAGCCTTCGCGGTCGATCGCGGAGGTGGAGGTCGCGGGCGTGCGGAAGAAGATGAAGGACAAGGCGTTTGCGCGGGCGGTGAAGCGCGAAGATATGGTGCGTGGGGCGGAGTTGTTGGGGTTGCCGATAGAGGAGCATATCGGGAATTGCCTGGCGGCCATGCAGGCGCGGGCGGCGGAGTTGGGATTGTAGAGGGCGGGATTGCGAGGGCTCGTGGAGGACTGGACGAAGCGGTTTGCGTTGGCGGCGCTGGTGGGGTTCTTTGCGGGGCTGTTTGCCTTGCCGGTGGCGTGTGGTGGGCTCGTGTTGGTGAATGAGCATCGGTTTGGCGATGTCGGCAGTGGCGGGCCGGCGGCGGTGTTGGGTGGCATGGGGGTTGCTGCGGTGGTGGGGTTTGGGGTGATGGGTCTGGTCTGGTGGAGGCTGGGGCGGCGGTAGGGCCGACTCCAGGCTGACCTCAGGGGCTAAAGCCCCGTTGAGGCTGGAGGTTTATGGCACGGCTGAAGCCGTACCCCTTCGGATTGTTGAGAGGTTGAGATGTTGAGATGTGTTGAGAGTGGTTGAGGTGTTGGGGTGTTGAGGGGTTGAGGGGTTGAGGGGTTGAGGTGTTGAGGGTGGAGGTGTTGAGGTGTCGAGGGGTTGAGGGGTTTACGGGCTGAGCGAGGTTGCGGAACGCAGAGCCCCTTCGGGGATGACGACCAGGTGGAAGTGCCCGAGCCGGAGTCCTCGCTGGGGCGAGTGCGTGCCGGGGCCGGGGTTTAGTGGCAGCTGTGCAGGACCAGGAGCCAGGCCGTCGAAAGGATGATGGAGCCGGCTATGCCGATGGCGAGGAGAGGTGCTTTCGGAGGCGGACCAGGGGTGTCCGCGTGCTGGCTTCTGTGGGGTTCTTCGGGGTTGTAGCGGATGGGAAAGATAGAGCCCTGGGGAATGGGTTTCTCGGTGAAGAGGTCGGCGGTGTGGAGCTGATTGTTCGCCCAGTAGTTATAGGTGATGTGGAAGTGTTTGGACGAAGGCAGGCCGAAGGCGAGTGCGCGGCCCGCGCGGGTTTCGTAGGTGCAGGTGAGGACAGTGGCGAGGGTTTCGGGCCACTGCTGGTCTTTGTCCTGGGGGTCGGTCATACGTGGGCGGGAGACTTCTTTTCCGTGATTGAGGTTGAGGTGCAGGAGCGGACGTTGCCCTGCGCGAGTGCGGCTCTGGTATGGGCGACGGAGCCGGGGGTGGTCGCGGTGGCGGGGAGGTCGACGGCGCGGGTGAGGTCTTCGAGGACGATGGGTTCGAAGCCGAGGCGATGGGCGTCCTGGGCGCTGAAGCCTACGCAGAAGTCATATGCGAGGCCGACGAAAAAGAGGCGATGGAGTTCGCGTTCGCGGAGATAGCCGGCGAGGCCGGTGCGGGTGTGTTTGTCGTTCTCGACGAAGGCCGAGTAGCTGTCAATGTCGCGACGAAAGCCTTTGCGGAGGAGGAGTTCGGCGTGTGGGATGTGGAGAGCGGGGGTGATCTCGGCGCCGGGAGTGTCCTGCAGACAGTGGTCTGGCCAGAGGCTTTGGAGGCCGTAGGAGGCTTCGGCGGTGTCGGTGAAGGGGTGTTTGCCGTGGGTGCTGGCGAAGCTGATGTGATGGGCGGGGTGCCAGTCGGCGGTAAGGAGGACGTGTTCGAAGCGGGCGGCCAGGGCGTTGATGCCGGGGATGATCGCGTCTCCGCCTTTGACAGCGAGGGGGCCTCCGGGGAGGAAGTCGGTCTGCATGTCGATAACGAGGAGTGCGTCGGTGGGCCGGATGGTGAGCATGTCGGGTACGTCCTGGCGCCTGGATTGTGTGCGGCGGACGTTATGTCGTGGCGCCGAGGCTATCCTAGACTGCTTGTATGACGGATGGGGAGGTAAGGATGACGCAGGCTCTGGAGCAGGTGCTGGCGCAGGGCTATGCGGAGGCGCGGGTGCGGGTGCGGTACGCGGAGACAGACCAGATGGGCGTGGTCTATCACGCGAACTACCTGGTGTGGTTTGAAGTGGGGCGGGTGGAGTTCATCCGGCAGATTGGGCTCGACTACAAGGCGATGGAGCAGGAAGAAGGCGCGCTGATTGCCGTGATCGAGGTGAAGGCGCGGTACAAGGCGCCGGCACGGTACGACGATGAGCTCGCCGTGCGGACGCGGCTGGCGGGGGTGCGGGGTGGGATTGTGCGCTTTGCGTACCAGGTGGTGCGGGTGGCCGATGAGACCGTGTTGTGCGAGGGGGAGACGGTGCACATGGTGGTTGGGCGGGATATGAAGCGGCGGGGGATGCCGGAGAAGTATGCGGCGCTGTTTGGGCGGGTGATGGGGCGGGGTGAAGTGTAGACACGCTGCTGAGCTGGCGACAGACTAGCTGAGCCAATCGTCTGGTAGGTGTCTGGCAAGATCGCGACTTTCATGCAGCACTCGGGCGATCTCGATCCGTCCCGGAACGGGGCGGTAGAGAAGGAGGTGCCGCGGTGATGAAACCGATGGTCCTTGCACGTTCTGGCGACTGTGCTTGAGGTGGTATGTGCGGGTGCCGTCGTGCATGGTCGGAACGATACGGCTCCCGCTGCGTTCGGGGTCGACTTCCAGGTCGCGAATAGCTTGTGTAAGCAGGGCGCGGTAGCGTAGCGACGCGCTGGCGCCGAAATGCCGACGACTCCAGGTGAGGATCTCCTGTAAATCCAGACGAGCGTCTTGCGAAAGAACGGCTCGCTTGGCCAAGGTGGGCCTACTCACGAGCCTGACTTGCCGCGATCTGATTATCCATCTCTTCTATGTAGCTCACGAGATCATCTGCGGACTCGAACTCTAGCCCCTCGCCTCGGTCAATGGAGGCGAAGGCGTCAGTTGCGGCGCCTCGTAGCCAATGGAGCTTGGCTTTGTCCTGGGCTTCGCGTTGTTCAAGAAGGCGGAGGGCTTCGCGAACGACTTCGCTGGCGTTGCTGAACCGGCCGGAGGTGACGCCGGCTTCGATGAACTGGTCGAAATGGGGTGTGAGGTTTACGTTGCGGGTGGGCATTGTGCTGTCCTCATGGTGAGGATAGCGGGATTGGCAATTCTTGCCAATCCGGTGGGGTCGACACGTGGAAAGCAGATCCGCGCGGGAATGACAAAAAGTAGCGCACGGAGAGTAGTAAGCAGCTCCAAGGCTACTTGCGGCTCTCTTCCCAGGCTTTGGCGTATTTCCAGCTGGTGTAGACGGCGTGGTAGCTGTGCAGGAGGAGGCCTTCGCGGCCGTCGAGGAAGCCCAGACGGAAGATGTAGTTCCAGATGAACATGAGGTTCGGGATCAGGAAAACGTTGGCGAGGAAGGCAGGGAGGGAGCGGCTGGTGCGGCCTTTGCTGAACGAGGAGTTGGGCGCCGAGATTGCTGTAGCGGTCCATGTGCTCGATGTACTCGTGCAGAGCGTAGGGTAGGCGTGGTGGATGAGGTCGAAGTCGAGGGTCTGCAGGGCGCCGTCGAAGGCGATGGTTTCGTGGACGGGGCGCTCTTCGAAGGCGGGTTGCAGGGCGAAGCGGGCGGCCGTGCGGCGGAAGAGGCGGAGCTTGGGGTCGGGGTAGAAGCCGCCGCGTTTGATCCAGCGGCCGAGGAAAAGGTTGCGGCGGTTAAGGGCGTAGGCGTCCACGGGCGGGTCGCTGGGGAGGAGGGTGCGGATCTGGCGCTGGAGTTCGGGGGAGAGTTCTTCGTCTGCGTCGAGGGAGAGGACCCAGGTGCTCTTGCATTGAGCGATGGCGAAGTTCTTCTGCGCGGCGAAGCCCTGCCAGGGGTGCTCGAGGACGGTGGCGCCGAAGGAGCGGGCGATGTCGAGGGTGCGGTCGGTGGAGCCGGAGTCGACGACGATGATCTCGTCTGCCCAGCGGACGGAATCGAGGGTGCGGGGGAGGTTCTGTTCTTCGTTGCAGGTGATGATGGCTACGGAAAGCAGGGGCATGGGCTCGGCAGGGAACTCAGGAGAGCGTGAGGGAGGGGTCGTCGAGCTGCTCTCGGAGCAGGCGCTGGGTGAGCGTTTGGAGGGATTCGCCGGTCTTGGGGAGGGTGAAGGCGTGGGTGGTTTCGTTCCACTCGAGCTTAAAGGAGGTGGATTGGGCGGAGATCCAGACCTGGCGGACGGGGGTGTTCGGGCTGAAGACGAACTTGGCGCTGCCGTCCTCGAAGACTACGTTGAGGACGCCGTTTTTCTCCTCGGCTTCGAAGTCGCCGCTCGCTTCTTCCGCGCGGATGAGAGATTGCTTCAGAGCTTCGAGGGCGCGATCGGATTCGCGGCGAAAGGTGGCTTCGTCGATCATGTGGCCAGTGTACCGGGCGGGCTGTTGCTGTGTCCGGTGGCACGCCGGAACTGCAGCAGGAGGGGGAAAGTCGCGGGAGTTACCCCCGGGGCACTTCACGTGGTGCAGCGGCTAACGAGGGTGGATGTAGTAGACGAGGCCTAGTTTGTCGTCGGTGAGGAGGAAGGTGTCGGGGGCCAGGCGGAGGAGGCCGCAGGGGCGGCCGCGGACGAGTGGGGCGCCGTTGGGGCCGATGGTGAGGAAGCCGGTGATGAAGTCGTGTTGTGTGCGGTCCTGTGGGGTGAAGCGGACAAGCTTGTAGCCGGTACCGATGCGGGGGCGGCTGGCGCCGTGGAGGGCTACGAGGAAGCTGTTTTGGAGGGTGGGGTTGTCCGGGCCGAAGAAGGCGAGGCCGAGCGGGCTTGAGTGGGCGGGGAAGGTGTTGTAGGCGGCGGGGATGTGGCTGCAGTCCGTTAGGGGAGCGGGAACCTGGCCGAGGTTGGCGTTGGGGTCAGTGACGTTCCCGCGACCGCCTGCGGCGGTGGTAAGGGTGCCCTGCTTGTACATGCCGGGTTGGGCGCCGTAGCTGGAGTTGGCGGGGCGCTCGGCTTCGCTGTCCGGGTCGCCAGGTGGAGGCATTTCCGGGAGTGGGGTGGTGTCGAGGGTGGGTTTGCCATGGGCGAAGTAGCAGGTGGGCCAGCCGTAGTTGGGCGGGGGCGCGCCAGTGCGACACATCATGCCTGGTGGGCAATGAAGTCCGGCAATCGGTCCGCTTTCAGCGTTGCTGTCGAATTTGAAGAAAGTGTCTTCGGGTTCGCCGGTGCCGAGGTGGTCGTCGCCCATGTTGGTGGCGAAGAGGGAGCCGCCGTCGAGATCGGGAACGAAGCGCAGGTCGACGGCGTTGCGGATGCCGTGGGCGACGATCTGCTGGTCTGTGCCGTCGGGGTCCATCGAGATGATGCTGGCGCGGATGACTTCGCGTTCCTTGCAGTAGTCGCAGCTGGAGCCTGCGGAGACGTAGAGGCGGGTGCGGCCGTGGAGGTCGGCGACGGCGACGGTGCGGGTGAGGTGCCAGCCGCCGTACTTGTAGTTGAGGCCGTAGTCGGGGAAGCGGATGAGGGTTTGTGGGGGGCCTGACGGGTGCTCGTCGCCGGCCTTGTAGGGGATGCGTTCGAGGCGGTCGGTGAGGGGGAGGTAGAGCCAGGTCTGCGTGGGTGGCGGGGTCGGTCCAGAAGGCGAGGTTGTTGGGATTGCGCAGGTGGTCGAGGTAAGTGGTGATTTTGGCGAAGCGGTGGGTTTGGGGGTTCCAGCCTTCGAGGATGAAGATGCTGCCCTGGGTGTTGTCGGCGAGGTTGTACATGCCGGTGGCGAAGATGCGGCCGTCCGGGGATTGGGTGAGGAAGCGGACGCGGCGGAGGCCGCTGGCGGCGACGTCGATGTCGAGGTCCGCGGGGAGGTTGAGGGTGATGCTTTTCACGCCAGCGGGCGAACTCGAAGGGGACGCCGAGCTTTCGCTTGAGGCGTAGGGGAGTTTATGGGGTGTGAGTTGCTGGGCGGCGAGCGGGAGCGTGATGAGAACGGTGAGGAGGCGGGCGAGCATCGAAAGGTTAGACGCCGCGCTGTGCCGTGCGCTTAGAAAGCAGGTTGTCTGCGGGAGTGAGAACCAGAACCGCGAAGCGTGACTGCAGACAGAAGATCCCCCTCAGGGATGGCAGAAAGACGAGGAAGCGGGCTTTGACGTCGAAGGGTGCGACGGCTTTGTGGGGCCGCTAAGGGTGGTCGGTTTGGGAAGGCAGGTGTTCGGCGCGGGAACCGGAGCTCTCGCGGGCAGCGCAGGGAGCGCTGTTGGCCGTGGGCTCGAAGTGCTGGGTGCCGTCGGAGAAGATGAACGGCTGGCAGGAGAAGGCGCGTAGCCGGCTGAGGCGATAGTTTCGCGATCGGGAGAGTGGGTCGTCGTTCTCGTGGGCGGAGGTGTGCCCGGTACCGGTGATCAGCGTGAAGTGATGACGCGGGTCGATGGGGTCGGGTTCGAGCCAGCGTTGGATGATCTCGCAGGTCTGGTGCGGCGGGCGGAGCTGGCCGGTGATGTCGCACTGGCGTGCTCCGGAGACGAAGCTGATGACCACTTCGGCGTGGCCGTTGATGATGCGTAGGTCGGCTTCATTCTCGGTAAAGTCGCCGTTCGGGCCGTCGACGGTGGCGTGGTAGACGGCGCGGTAGCGACCAGGTTCCAGCCACGAGCGCAGCGGGCGCACGAAGTTGGAGGGGGTAGTGGCCCCGGCGTTGAAGGATGACGCGAAGCTGAGGGTGGCGACGCGGCGCCAGGTGCCGGCGGCTTCGGGGAGAAGCACTGCGCTGAGGACGTGCTGGTCGAGTTCTACGGTGAGCAGCGCGTCCAGTTCGTCGGAGTTGCTGAGCTGCACCATGTCGAGCTGAACCGAGTGAGGGAAAGGCACGTGGCCGTGGTTGAGGTACTGTCCCGGGGCGCCGATGGAGGACAAGGCGCCGGAGCGGGTGCGTTCGTCATCTGCGGAAAGCTGGCGCGTCAGGGCCTGGGGAGCGGGCACTGTGACGTTCGCCAATGCAAACTGGATGGCGCCCAGACCGGAACTGATGGCAGCAATCGGGCCGGGAGGCGCGGTAGATGGCGGCATTGCCGGGTGCGAGGGAACGGCGGCGGCGGTATGGGTTGCGCTGGCTGGGGCAGGCTGACGAACCACGGGCGCAGGCAGCACCGCGGGCTGGCTGGCCTTGGGCGGGTTAACGGCAGGGGCTGTGGGTGGGGCCGAACCGAGCGAGTGCCGCTGCGCAGCCGCGGTGGAGCCGCTCCCGAAGACGACCGCCAAAAAGAGGGCGAGGCGGGCGAAGTATGGGACTGGGCGGTGCATGTGCTGCAGCTCCTGAAGCGAAAAGCCCGCGGGCCGGTAAGTGCGAGGTGCCAGGTTAGAAGGGGATGTCCTCGTCGGTGATGCCCTGGTCGGCGTAGTCGTTGGCTGGTGCCTGCTGCGCGTAGCCGCCTGACGAGGTGTTGGGGCGGGAGCCGGCGTAGTTGCCGCCAGATCCATAACCACCGCCCTGCGAACCTGAGGCGGCATAGCTGCCGGTGCGCTCGGCTCCGCCGCCGCCGGCTTCGGCGCCACGACCGCCGAGGAGGCTCATGTCGTTGACGAGGATCTCGGTGCGGTACTTCTTTTGGCCGGACTCTTTGTCATCCCAGGAACGGGTCTGGATCTTGCCCTCTACAAAGAGCTGGGTGCCTTTTTTGACGTAGTCGCGGACAATTTCTGCGGTGCGGCCGAAGGCGACCAGGTTGTGCCACTCGGTCTTGTCCGTCCACTGGCCTGCCTGGTCCTTTTGACGGTCGGCGGTGGCAAGCGTGAAGCTCGCGATGGTCATGCCGCCTTGCGAGGCGCGGATCTCGGGGTCTTTGCCGACGTTGCCGAGAAGAAGAACTTTGTTGACGCCTTTGGCCATGCGATTGTGCTCCGTTTCAGAGGGAAGGATACCAGAGTGGAGCCGCAGACTTGCGCCACTACCGCGCCGAGGAGGATGGGGGGCGGGTGAAGTTGCGGGCAATCAGGGCGATGGCCGCATCGAGGTCGCCGCCGGGTTGGAGGTCCTGTGCGGTGATGGGCTGGAGGACGCGCAGGACGCCGTCTGCGTCCGTGATGAGGAGCAGGGGGAAGTCGGTGGCTTCGAAGCGAGTGAGAGTGTCGGGCGAGACGGTTACGGTGGGGGTTTCGGCCAGCAGGGCTGCCGCGTACGCGGGGTTCCAGGCGGTGTTGGCGAGCCTGGGGTCGGGTTTGCGCGGCGGAACGGTTTGGGCGAGGAGGGCGTAGAGGTAGGCCGAGTGGCCCTCTACTTTGAAAACGGTTTCCGGCAGATTCGGGCCGAGACGGACGCACTCGGCGCACCAGTCGGGGAAGAGCAGCAGGGCGGTGATGGTTCCGTGAGCGGGGAGGGCGGGAAGCTTGTCGGCCGGGCTGCTAAGCGAGGTGAGCGGGGTGACGCCGGTGAGGGGTTTGCCGAGAAGGGCGAACTGGCGGCGGGAAGCCGCGATGCGGAGGAGGTCGTCTGGCGGGAGCGCGGCGGGAAGGGCTTTGTCGAGGTCGGCCAGCGCGGCCTGCGCTTCGATGGGTCGCGCGGCGAGCTGCAACAGGGTGGGGAGAAGAAGCCCGTCGGCGTAGAGGTCGTGGACGCTGGAGGTATTTGGGGCGGGCGGGTTTGGGGGTGTTGGTTCCGGGGCGCCTGGAGGTGTGGGGGTTGTGGGGCCAGGCAGCTTGGGGGTGGATCGCAAAGCGTCCAGAAGTAAAGGCTGACGCGCGCGGGCGACGGTCAGGGCGTCGTCGGTGTGCACGTAACGCATGTAGGCGAGGACCTCGTCTGTGCAGTCGCCCACGTCAGGGGTGTATGGGACGGCATTGAGCAGAGCGAGTTCGCTGGCGAGCGCGGCGGGCTCCCCCTTGAGGCGGAGGTGGGCTTCGGTTTGCGCGATGTAGGCTTCGGCGAGGAGCGGCTTGGGCTGCGTGGGTGAGGCGATGTAGCGGCCCGCGGCGTCGAGGACGGCGGGCCACTGCTGCCCGAGAGAACACAGTCGGGCGAGGTCGATGAGGTCGCTGCCAGTGTAGTCGGCGGGCCCGCGGGCGTCGCAGGCGGTTTTGGCCTTGGCGACCGCGACGTTCATGGCGGCGATCTCGACGTCGGACCAGTTCGCTATGTTGTGACGGGTGACTTCGAGGGGGTGGAGGGCGTCGTGGTAGGCGGCCTGGGGGGACAGTTGTGGGGGATTGTTGGGCGGGAGCGGACCGGTTCTGGTCTGGGTGAGCGAGGTGAGGGAAGCGAGGAGGGTGAGGCTCAGCAGAGGGAATCGGCTTACGCGCAAGGGGTGGGGGCTCCTGGACGTGTGGTCACGATACAGAAGACTGCGCCCGGAGAGAACGGTGAGTTCGGGTGGGTGCTTTTCAGTCGCGAGTGCGCTCGCCGATGAACTTGGCGAGGCCGAGGGCGGAGATGAGCAGGCCCATGGGCAGGCAGCCCAGGGCGAGGACGAGCATCAGCCAGCCGCCGTTGGTGTGTGGGCCCTGGTGGGTGGCACCTCCGAAGAGGCCGAAGAGAAGGATAAGGCAGAGGAACCCGGTGCCGAGGATGATCGTGCCGGTGGTGAGGAACTTGCGGGTATCTTGTTGCATCAGCGGTAGGCCGCCAGCATAGCGTAGACGACGACGCCGGAGACGGAGACGTACAGCCAGATCGGGAAGGTCCAGCGGGCGACCTTACGGTGGGTGGGAAAGCGGCCCGTGAGGCTCAGGAAGAAGGTGATGAGGATGAGCGGAAGGCAGATAATTGCGGCGGCGATGTGGGGCAGAAGCAGGACGAAAAGGTAGATGGCGCGGGCGGTGGGGTGGCCGAGGGGGAACTTCATGTCGCCGTGAAGGACGTGGTTAACGATGTAGGCGACCAGGAAGACCGAGGAGACGATGAAGGCGCCGAACATTGCGTTGCGGTGGCGGACGATTTCGCGGCGGCGAATGTGGCGGAAGCCTACCAGAAGGAACACGGTGCAGAGGGCGTTGAGGACGGCGTTGAGCGCGGGGAGGAAGGCGAGGTGCGTGCCCGCGACGTCAGTGGGCGGGTGGTAGTAGACCAGCCAGGCGAGGAAGAGCGACGCAACGGCGGAGACGGCGAGAATGCCCCAGATGACGGAGGCGGGGGTGCGGAGGTTGGGGTTCGCGGTGGTGGTCAACGTCGGCATGCGTGCATTTAGTCTAGCGGGCTTATGGGCGAGCGTTTTGGCTGGGCAAAGGAACGGCGATCCCGCTTCGGGTGTGTCAGAAAGAAAGCGCAGCGATGTTGTGGGCTAAAGGTTTTGCAGGATTTGCCGATTAGAAGAACAGGCGTCCCTGGGCATTGAGGACCATGGCCAGGAGGAGCAGCGGGAGGTAGAGGACGGAGGCCTTGAGGAGGTTGCGGGCGAGGGGACGGTTGTCGGGGCCGCCGGGGTTGCGGGTGATGCGGGCGAAGCGGACGGTTGCGTAGAGATAAAAGGCGTCCAACGCGAGAGCCGCGACGGCGTACGGCAGGCCCGTGGTGTGAAGCCAGGTGGGCCAGAGGCTTACCGGGATCATCAGGACGGCCCAAAACAGCGCCTGCACGACCGACGAGCGGGCCGCTTCGCGCGTGTCCGGGGCCGTTGCGGTGAGGCGGATGCCGGCGCTGGCGTAGTCCGAGCGGTACATCCAGCCGATGGCCATGAAGTGAGGGAACTGCCAGACAAAGAGGATGGCGAACAGCGCGACGGCGGGCCACTCGATGAGGCCACGGGCGGCGGTCCAGCCGATCAGGGGCGGAAGTGCGCCAGGGAAGGCTCCGATAAAGGTGTTCAGCGGCGTGATGCGTTTGAGGGGGGTGTAGATCGCGACATAAGCCACTGCGGTGAGCAGGGTCAGGGTGCCGGTGATGAGATTGGTCGTGATGGCGAGATAGGTGGAGCCGGTCGCTACGAGAGCAAAGCCGATGAGCAGGCCGTGTGCGAGGCCGATCCGGTGCTGCGCCATGGGACGCTGGGCGGTGCGCGGCATGCGGCGGTCAGTGGACCGTTCGAGTGCCTGGTTGAGCGCTGAGGAACCCGCGGTGACGAGCGCAATGCCGAAGAGCGCCTTGACGAGACCCAGGTGAAACGGGCTGATCCCGGAGGCGAGCGAGCCGAGGTAGAACCCCCCGGCGGCGGTCAGCAGCACCATCAGGGAGACGCGCGGTTTGCCTAAAATCAGGTAGTCATCAAGGAGCACGCCCGCGCGGGAGCGCGTTTGGGGACGCCCGTGGCGGGGTATTGCCGGAGATGTGGCGGCAGCGGGCACGCTTCTATCAGGATAGCGCGGGAGATGGGCAGTTGCTTCCGGTCGTGCGATCCAATTCGCCCTGATCAATACCGGAAGCCGCCGCTCAAGTCAGTCTCACTCTCGGTTACGGGCGGGGTCGCGCCTTCTCCGGGGCGAGGTGAGGGGCGCTAATTTGGCAGGTGTGCGGAAGTCTGGCAGCAGGTCTGCGCCTGGTTAATTTGAAGGGCGTTCTCCGGAGCACGGCCAGGGTTGCTACCTCTTCAGGAACTCGCTTCGGTTGAGTTGGCCAGCGGGCGCAGGACCAAGCCCAACTTGCAAGGGACGGGTTCTTAGGCACGATGAGGTGCTCAGGAGCTGAATCAGAGTCCGATTTTCAACGCGTAGTTCGAGCTACCGCAGTTCGGTGGCTCACAAGGAGTCATTGTGAATGGGATGGTGGGCACAGCAGGATTCGAACCTACGACTTCCACCGTGTGAAGGTGGCACTCTACCGCTGAGTTATGCGCCCTTGCCGGTTGCCGCGCCGTGCGCCGCACCAAGGCTGAAGCTTAGTCTACCATTCGCCGGCGGCGGATTGGGCCTGCGTCGTATGGTCTTGGCTGTTTCGGCTCCTTCTATAAGTCAGGTCTTCAGGTTGAGCGAAGGGTGTGCCGGGTACAATAGCGGACTGATGGATCGCGATCCGACTGCCCCCGGGCCTTCCGCTCGGCCCGTTGAGCAAGAATTGCGTGAGCCCGCGCAACCTCCTGCCCAGACGCGGGTTGAGGAGGATATGGGCACCCTGGCTCTCCATCCCGGAATGTTTGGCGGCGAGATCTCCCATGCCTCGCACCCTTCGGATCGGCCTCTCCCTGACGTTGATCTGACGCCCGAGGGCGCCCAGCGGCGGGCTGCGGCAATGGCACGCGGCGATGCGGCGAGTCTGTCCGATGCGGAGATCATGCTGGAGTTGAAGGCCGGCAATATGGCTGGCTTCGACATCCTGCTGGCGAAATATCGTAAGCCGATCATCCACTTCATGTTCCGGATGGTCCACAACCAGGCAGTGGCCGAGGAGCTTGCTCAAGAGGTTTTTCTCCGGGTGTACCGGTCGCGGGAGACCTACCGCGCCGAGGCACGCTTCAGCACATGGCTGTACCGGATCGCGACAAACCTTGGCGTGAACCACGCCCGGGATACCAGGAACGAGCGTACCGCGCAAACCGTCCAACTGGACGAGCCCGATCCGGAGACTGGCACGACGCCGGACCTGGCCGATAGTACGCCGACCATTGAGGCACAGATGCTTCGCCGGGAGCGCATGAATGCGATCCGGCAGCACGTGATGGCGTTGCCGGAGCGGCAACGAATCGCCGTGCTGATGCACAAGTACGAGGGCCTGGATTACAAGAGCATTGGCGAGGTACTCAAATTATCCGAGTCCGCCACAAAATCGTTGCTTTTCCGGGCGTACCAGACGCTGCGGGAGAAGCTGAAGGAGTTCGTGTAACCGTGAACCGCCGGGAGCGGGGCCGCAACAAGAGCCTTCCTCCTTCAACGCGGAAAGTGCACGGAGCCGTGAACTAGGAGCAACAATAACAAGGAGAGCCACCATACAGAGGGGGCCAGTATGAAAATGATTGATTGCACGACCTGCCGCAACTCACTTCCCGATCTTCTGCAGGAGGGCCCGTCGACATCCCCGGGCCTTTCGGCGCACCTCGTCGCGTGTGAAGGCTGCCGCAGGGAGTGGAATGACCTGCGCGCCACGTGGGCGCTGATGGATGAGTGGGCTGCACCGGAGCCTTCGCCCTACTTCGACTCCCGGCTGCATGCCCGTCTGCGCGAGGCGCAGGCAGCTGGGCCCCAAAGCCTGTGGGAGCGAATGTCCAGCTTTATGCAGTTCAGTACGGGACGGGTGCTGCGGCCTGCCTTGGCCGGGGCTCTCGCGCTAGCCGTGTTGCTGGGTGGTGGAACGGCAGCCACATTGCTGACGCACCAGAACTCTGGGCCCGCGGCCTCGCCGACGGTGAACGACCTTAAGATTTTCGACAACAACGCTCAAGCCCTGCAGCAGATGGACCTTCTGGATGAGGCGGGGTCGGATCCTGCACCACAAAGCTGAGCTTACGGAAGGACTCGGGGGAGAGCATACCGCTTCGGTATGATGAGCTCTCACAACCGTTTGCGGTACACGGCTACAGGCGAAAGCTGCAGACTGGGAGCAGCGATCAGGCAGTCTGACGACGGAGAAAGATGAAGCGCCACGTTCTAACCCGAGTCTCCCGAAGGACTGAGTCCTTTGTCACCGCGTGCGTGCTTGCGGGCGTATGCGTGGGGACGAGTTGGGGACTGACTGGGGCGACGGGCCGGCAGCAGGCACCGGCGCCGATTGAGCGGCGTACCCCTTCGGCTCACACGGCAGGTCCTGACGGGCAGACCACCAATGCCGTTCATCGCGGACCGCGCGGCGAGCACCTTGCCGAGTGGATGGACCAGCATCGGAACCTCACCCCTCAGCAGCAGCAAAAGGCGCTGGAGCACGAGCCCGGCTTCCGCGAGCTGCCGCAGGGAACCCAACAGCGCATGCGGGACCGCCTTGCCCAGCTTGATGCGATGACGCCGGAGCAACGTCAACGCCTGCTCGCGCGGAATGAAGCCATGGAGCGGCTTACCCCGGATCAGCGCAGTGAGGTGCGTGTCGCGATGACGCAGCTCGGCAATCTGCCGCAGGAACAGCGGCATGTGGTGGCGCATACGTTCCGTGAGTTGCGTGACCTGCCGCCGGAGCAACGCATTTCGGCCTATGCTTCCGGGCGTTACGGGCAGTTGAACGAGACCCAGCGAACCGTACTGTTCAACCTGCTTCGGGTCGAGCCGATGCTTCCGCCTGCAACGGCGTCGAACAGCCCCGCTCAGCAGATTCGCTAAGCTGAGGTTTACCCAGAGAGCTGGCGCTTAGCTCTTCAGCAGGTTCTTCGCCAGGAATAGTACGTTGGCGGGACGCTCTGCAAGCCGGCGCATGAAGTACGGATACCACTCCGTCCCAAACGGCACGTAGACGCGCACCCCAAAGCCTTCGGCCACGAGCTTGCGCTGAAGATCACGCCGCACACCGTAGAGCATCTGGAACTCGAAGGCGTGGGGGTCCAGCGCCTGCGCACGCGCGAACGTGGTCAGGTCATCGATGATGGCCTCGTCGTGTGTCGCGATGCCGCAAAACACGCCGCTGGTGACCATGCGTTTCATCAGCTGCACGTAGTTGGTGTCGACGTCGGCTTTGTTGGGGAAGGCCAGGTTTGGGGGCTCTTTGTATGCGCCCTTGCAGAGCCGGATGCGGATTCCCTGGCGCAGTAGACGTTCCGCATCGTCGCCCGTGCGGAAGAGGTACGCCTGTAGAACGGTGCCGACGCGGCCGGGGAAGCGGCTGTGCAGACGCTCGGTCATCTGGATTGTCGCTTCGGTGTAGTCCGAGCTTTCCATGTCGATGCGAACGAAGCTGTCGATCGAAGCCGCGTGATGGACAAGTTCGCCGACGATGCGTTCGGCAAGCTCGGGGCCGGCTCCGTGGCCGCCGATGTCCATGCCCATGGCGGTGAGCTTCACGCTGATGTTGGCGCGCAGCTTGCGTTGGGCGATGCCCTCCAGCAGGCGGTGGTAGACCCCGGCGCTCTCCTCGGCCTGGGAGACCTGCAGAACGCTCTCGCCGAGCGAGTCCAGCGACGCTTCGATGCGTTCAGAGTTCAGCTGTTCCGCTACGTCAAGCGCTTCATCTACGCTCATTCCGGCGACAAAGCGGCGAGACACACGTTGACCTAATGAGTTGCGCTCCGAGAAGGAGCGCAGGTGGCGATTGGCTGAGAGAGCGATGAAAACGGACCGAAGCATAGAGCAGGCTCATTGTCGCATGCACGGTTCCGCAGCGTGAAAACGATTGCGCAGAACGCCGGTTACCCCAGCAGCGACGAAAGGAGTGCCATGCGGACGTAGAGCCCGTTGCGCGCCTGACGGAAGTACGCTGCGCGCGGATCCAGATCCACCTCCGGGGCGATTTCATTGAGGCGCGGCAGAGCATGCATGATGACGCCACCTTGTTTCAAGCGCTCGGCCGTCTTTAGGTTGAGCACGTAGGCGTCCTTGACGGCTTCGTATTCGGCGGCAAAGGCGAAGCGCTCGCCCTGCACGCGTGTGACGTAGACCACGTCAGCGTCTTCGATGATGCCGTCGAGCGATGCGGTCTCATGGACTTCCACGCCACGGGCCGTGAGTTGATCGAGAATGGTGCCTGGCAAGCGCAACGAGGTGGGAGAGACAAGCTCGACGTGCAGGCGAGGGAACAGGGCCAGCAAGGGCAGCAGTGAGTGGATAGTGCGTCCATACAGCAGGTCGCCGACGAGCACGACGCGGAGGTTGTCCAACCGCCCAAGCTCGCGAAGGATGGTGTAGGTGTCGGCGAGCGCCTGCGTGGGGTGTTCGCCAGCACCGTCCCCGGCGTTAATGACTGGCACGGGAGAGGCAGCAGCCGCGGCGGCGGCGGTGCCCTCTTCGAAGTGCCGGATCACGATAGCGTCAGCATAGCCGCTGACGACGCGAACGGTGTCCGCGATGGTCTCGCCTTTCACTGCGGAGGAGCTGTCCCGTGCGTTCTCGACGGAGAGCACGCTGCCGCCGAGCTTCTGCATGGCGGCTTCAAAGGAGAGGCGTGTTCGTGTGCTCGGCTCGTAGAACAGCGTGGCAAGGATGCGGCCGCGCAGTGTGGGTTCCAGTGTGCGTGATTTGTCCTGCACCTGGAGCGTGTCTGCGAGATTGAAGAGCGTGTGGAGCGTTTCAGGGGAAAGCTGCGCGGCGGTGATCAGGTGCTTCAACTCGAACATGGATCTCTCTTCTTCAACGTGAGTCGGGTGCTTCTATGCGGTGCAGCTTGCCTTGCAACACGGTGTAACGGACGCTGCCGGGGAAGGTGAATCCTTCAAATGGGGACCACGCACACTTTGTCTTCACGCTGTCTCGGGTCACGGGGTAGGGCTTCGCTGGATCGATGACGGTGAGAGACCCGACGTACCCAGGCGCGATGCGGCCATAGCCCTCGCCAAAGCTCGGGGGCAGGAACTCGCGCACAAATTGCCCAGGGTTTCCCGCGCATACACGGGCGATGTCCTGCGGTGTGAAGTGGTGCTCTTGCATGAGCCACGTCACGAAGGCGCCGTAGGTATCCAGCAGGGGCACGCCACTGGCGCCAACGGCCTTTTCCTTCAGTGTGTGCGGCGCATGGTCAGTAGCGATGTAGTCAATCACCCCGGAGCGCAGTGCCTCAATGAGGGCCAGTCGGTCCTCTCGCGAGCGCAGGGGAGGGTTCATCTGCAGGGCCATGCGGTTCGCGTCGGTAAGCATGGAGGTGTCGAAGAACAGGTGGTGTGGCGTGACTTCGCAGGTGACACGCACGCCGCGTGCTTTGGCTGCGATGATCTGCTGCAGGCCTTCACCGGTGGAGTAGTGGCAAAGCTTGCCCACCAGGCCGTGATTCTCGATCAGATGAAGTGCAAATTTTGTGGCGGTGATCTCTGCGTGTGCAGGACGGCGCTGTTCGTGGGTCGGCGCGCCCCTGGATGCTTGAAGGATCTCCGGGTCTTCGCAATGAAAGCTCACGTTGCATCCGCGATAACGCGCGATGACGTCTTCCAGTTGCGCCTGCGAGGTGAAGAAGAGGTCGCCGACACTGGGACCCATGTAGGCCTTGTACGGCACGTGGCGCTTGAGCGGCTCGGTGCCGGGGCCGATGCCGGCGTACAGGGTCACATGCACATCGCTCTTCGCCGTCAGCGCCTGCTTCGCGTCATACCGCGCGTCGTCAACGGGAGCCACGGGGTTGTTGGGCATGTCGACGACCTGCGTTACGCCTCCGTGGATTGCGGCCGCTGAGGCGGAGGCGAAGTCCTCTTTGTAGCTCTGTGCGCCGCTTACGTCTTCGCGCGCGTGGATGTGGATGTCGCCAAAGCCAGGGAAGATCAGGCACCCGGTGCAGTCGAAGTCGCTGTGGCCCGTGGACGCGGCGACGTCTGTGATCAGTCCCGTCGCGAGGTCGATCTCAACTGAGCCTTCAAACACCGCGTCGTGGTTTACCAGTGTGCCTTCCAGCCGCAGCCGTTCACTGGGCGGCATAGGCGTGCTTCCTCGCTGCGTTGATCATGTTGCGTGTCTCGCGGGCGGCTTCGGCTGGGTCACCGGCGTACATGATGGCCCGCGAGCTACTGATGACCAAGCCTTTTCCATCCGGGCGCAGACCGGCGTGCACCGTCGCTTGCACGTCACCGCCTTGCGCGCCAATTCCCGGTACAAGAAAGGTCATTTCCGGCGCAATCTCACGAATGCATCGCATCTCCTCCGGCCATGTTGCGCCGACTACCAGCATGCAATTGCCATGCTCGTCCCAATCCTTGCTCACACGCTCAGCCACATGCTCCCATAGGGCTTTGCCCCCGGCTTGCAGATCCTGCAACTCGCCCGCCCCCGGGTTCGATGTGCGGCATAGCACGATGGAGGCTTTGTCCTGCCGATCAAGAAAGGGCCGCAGCGCCTCCCGGCCGAGATAGGGATGCAACGTGATTGCATCAGCCTGTAGCCTATCGAACACGGCCGATACATAGCCGCCGTTCGTCGACCCGATATCTGCTCGCTTTGCGTCGCAGATCAAAAAGAGATCCGGGTGATGTTCGCGAAGGTGCGCGCACACCAGTTCCAGTTCGCTCCAGCCCTGGGCACCATGTGCTTCAAAGAAAGCTGTGTTTGGCTTGAAGGCGCAGGCGAAGGAAGCGGTGGCATCGATGATCTCCCGGCAGAACGCAAAGAGCGGGTTCGCCTGGTTGCGAAAGCGTTCCGGCAACCGCGCCAGCTCGGGATCCAACCCTACGCAGAGCAGCGAATCGACGGCATCCATGCGCGCTTCCAGCTTGCGCAGGGGCGCCGATGCGGCGCTCACTGCGCCACTCCGCGCGTTGCCCAGGCATGCGGGTTTCCCATCCAGTTGCGCACTGCGGCCGCACCGGCCTCATCCAGGCAGCCCCTATTCATCGCACCGGTGAGCACAGCGTCGAAGTTGGTCAAGGTATGGAGCCGTACCTGTGCTTCCCCGAATGCCTCGCGCGCCTCGGCGAAGCCGTAGCTGATGATGGCCAGGCAGTCTGTCACGATCGCGCCAGCATCCCGCAGGGCATGCACGCCGGACAAACTGCTGCCGCCTGTGGTGACCAGGTCCTCCACCAAAACCACGCGCTTGCCTGCGACATCACCGCCCTCGATGCGCGCCTTCTTGCCGTGTTCCTTGGCTTGCTTGCGGATGAAGATGGAGGGCCGTTGCATGGCATAGCCTAAGGCTGCGCTATGCGGGATGCCCGCGGCTTCGATTCCGCCGATCACATCGAAATTGATCTCTTCACGGGCGATCAGCGCTGCGAAGCCCTCGATCACTTTCTTCCACTGCGCGGGCCAGAAGGGAAACGTTCGGTTGTCGCAGTACACCGGCGACACGATGCCTGATTTGAACGTGATTGGGTCCTGCAGGCGGAAGCCCACCCCGCCGATCTCCAGCAATGCGTCGGCGATTGTCGCGGCGTTATCCGGCATGCGCCATCTCCCGGACCTCGGCCTTGATCTGCTCTGCGAGTAGCGGGTTCCACATGGCCCCGGTCGCAGACATCACGGCATCCGCGCCAGCGACGCGGTAGAGCGCGTAGTCCGCGGCGTTGCCCACTCCGCCGACCCCCACCACCGCGTACTCCATGCCCATCGCCTCGCGCAGACGCACCAGCCGCTCGGTCATGGACAAGCCTGCCCAGCGAATGCCGCTGCCGCACACCCCGCTGCGCAGCCGACCTTCACCCGGCAGAGCTTGCTCACCTGTGTGATCGACCACCTCCGCAGGGATCGTGTTGATGGCGACGACGCCGTCCACCACGGGTCCAATACCCGCAAGCAGCTTGCGCAAGGGCTCATCGTCGGCAAAGTATGCGATTTTTGCGAGCAGCTTTACTTCGCCCAACTCAGCCTTGATGGCCTCTACGACCGCCGTCGCGCGCTCCGCGTCGAAGCACAGCAGATTCGCCGTGCCCTCGTTGGGGCAACTCAGGTTGACTTCGGTCATCTTCACGCCGGTCTCGCGCATAAGCCGCGCGCCGAGGGCAAAGTCGGCGATGTATTCCTTGGCGCCGCCTCCATGCTCGGGCTGCGTTCCTTGAAAGCTTCCGATCACGACCTGTCCGGGTCCTGCGTGGGCGACTGCGTCCGCAAGATCGGGCTGCCATACCGAGGGGTCCATGGAAGGAACGCCGAAGGAGTTCGTGATCGACAACTCCGCTCCGCTGTAATCACGGTGTCCGCGCAGGCGGTTGGATGTCGGATGCAGATCGCCGGTCGCGTCCACGGCGAGTACATTGGGCCACGCGTGGCTGGCCCATCGGCGGGTGCGCACGGTCTTGTACACCGGCAAGTCGAAGCCGCGGTCCAGCGCTGCTTTGACATAACGACCGTTCAGCAACGGCCCTGCAGGGATGCCAAAGGGCAGCGTAACCGGCAGGCCGAGGAATTGCTGGGTCAACTCACGCTGCTCGCCAGGCACGATCTTCTGGCGCGCATGGATGAGAGCTTCGGCGAAGATCCCAAAGGGTCCTTGCTCGTAGTTCGCTTCGTAGCTCAGTTCCGGATCATAAAAGGGAAGAGCGCGCCCCTTGTGTTGCTGTTCGGAACCGCCCCGATCGAAGCGCATCGCTCTCGCCTTTCTCCCCCTGATTGTACAGAGGCGGGCACTCGCACTCACACGCCAGTGGCACGCTGGGAGGTGAACTGTGGAGGTTCTGCGAATTTTACGCTTTCCCTACGGGCTTCCTACGGACTCTCTATGCCCCCTTGGGGCCTACTGACTACGAGGTTTTCATGTTCGTTGCAATCAAGGGCCGAAGGCTGGGTACGCTTGTTCTTGTTCTCTCGCTTTCCTGCACATTTGCTCGTGGACAAAGCTCACAAAGCTCTGCGGATGGCATCTCTAAACCCTCACCGGTAGTCACTGCCCCTGCGGGCAATGTGTTCGAGCGCTTCGGCGCAGCATACAAAGCTGACTGGTCCCCCGCTCCCGCGCAGGCGGCGCCAGTCCCGGACAGCACACAGCCGGCAACCCCGGCCCGCCGCGGCTACCCGGCCCCCCTGGACTCGCCTCCGTTTCCCGGATCGGACTTCTCCGTCGGCGGCACACCCGTGATCGGCGCCCCGGACACGCAGACCTACATCCTGATGCAGGCTCTTAATGGGAACAAGAGCCGCACCAAGATCTACGGCTGGTTGAACGGCGGCTTTAACGTCAGTACCTCCAACAAGGGCGATGGCGCAAACTCCCCTGCTTCCTACTACTACAATCCCAATCGCATCACGCCGGACCAGCAGGTTCTCTACATTGAACGCCTGCCGGATACGGTCCAAACCGATCACGTTGACTTGGGTTTCCGTGTCGCGCAGCTCTGGGGTCAGGACTACCGCTACACCACGGCCAAGGGCATCCTTTCTCAACAACTGCTCGCCCGCAATCACGAGTACGGCTACGACCCCGTGATGTTCTACCTGGACATCTACGTTCCACATGTCGCAAAAGGGATGAACATCCGCGTGGGTCGCTACATCTCGCTGCCCGACATCGAAGCTCAGCTTGCGCCCAACAATTACACCTACTCGCATTCGCTGCTGTACACGGTCGATCCCTATACGCAGACCGGCATCGTAGCGAGCATCAAGCTAAGCGATCACTGGCTTGTCCAGGGCGGCTTCTCCGGTGGCAATGATGTTGCTCCGTGGAGCAAGGACGTCAAACCCACGGCCACCTTCTGCGCCGACTACACCTGGAGAAAGGGCCGCGATGCGCTGTACACCTGCGCTAACTCGGTAAACAATGGCAAATACGCTTACAACAATGTGCAGAGCTACTACGAGACCTGGTACCACGTCTTCAACTCCAAATGGCATACCGACACAGAGACCTGGTACATGTATGAGCGCGACGTGCCGAACATTGCAGGCAATGTAGCGACGCCCGTGCCCACCGAAACCGGCGCCAACGGCGCTTTCTGCTCCGCCGGCGAACAGCGCTGCTTTGCCCCGGAAGCCGCCGTGGTGAACTACGTGGAACGTGAGTTCAATGCGCACAATTACCTGTCCATTCGCAACGAATTTGTGGACGACATCAAGGGCCAGCGCACTGGCTACGCCACCAAGTACTCCGAACACCTGATCAGCTACGGTCACTGGATCGGCGGCACGATCCTCTTCCGCCCCGAACTGCGCTTGGAGCACTCCTACAACCTTGCCGCGTACGACCTTGGCACCAAGAAGACGCAGTTCATCGTCGCCGGTGACCTTACCTATCACTTTTAACCCGCACAGAGCGGTTCCTGGTGGTCTCTTGTGCGACTCCGCAGGAGACCTCTCGTATACTCGGGCTTGCCGCTCTGGGCTTCCGAGACGCGCACCCAACATCTACCCAAGCCACAGAACCGATTCAGTCTGTATCAAGCTGTCCCCCGCTGGGGACAAACTTCGGAAGGATGACTCGACACCGCGTGACGACAAGGTATAGCAAGTTCGCCACGGTGCATGCCGGGCTGTGCACGCTGACCCTCAGTTGCCTGCTTTTCGGCGGGTGCAAGGGCAAAGACAGCAGCTCACGGGAGGCCGCGGAAGCGCCGCCGTCCGCGCCGTCCGTCGTTCCCGTCGGGGAGCCCTCGCAGGTGCGGGTCGCGAGCCCGGCCCAGTTTCCGCTGGTTCCTGTTTCTGAGCGTTCCAGCTTCACCACCCTGAACGTCACCGGGCAGGTGCAACCCGATCCCTCGCGTGAGCTTCCGGTGCTTTCCATCGCCAATGGCCGCGTGACCGCCCTGCATGTTGGGCTGGGCGACTTCGTGCATAAAGGCCAGCTCGTCATGGAGGTTCAATCTCCGGACGTGACCTCAGCGTTTGCGAATTACCTGAAGGCAGTGTCCGATGAGCAGCTCGCGAACACGACCCTTACCCGCGACAAGCTGCTCTATGACAAGGGCGCCATCGCGCAGTCTCAGCTCCAGGTCGCGGAGAACGGTGAGACGGACGCACAGGCGGACCTCCGCGCTGCCGAGCAGCAACTCCGCATTCTCGGAGTGGATAAGAACCATCCCGGTGACACGGTCAAGGTATACGCGCCGATCTCCGGCGTGATTGTCGCGCAAAACACAACCACTGCGGGTGCTGCGGGCCTGACGGCGACCGGCGCGACGGGCTCGCTCACAGTCGCTGACCTCACCCATGTGTGGGTTGTGTGTGATGTGTATGAGAACGGCCTTGCGCAGGTTCATGTGGGCGAGTCAGCGGACATCACCTTGAATGCCTTTCCCGGCCAGAGCCGGAAGGGCACGATCTCCGATGTGGGCGCGATTCTAGACCCCTCGTTGCGCACAGCAAAGGTGCGCATCCAAGTGCCGAACCCCGGCCAACAGCTCCGGATCGGCATGTTTGCGACTGCTACGTTTCATGGCAACCGCGCCCAGACCACCCTCGCGGTACCGGCGGACGCGATCCTGCATCTGCACGACCGCGACTTCGTCTTTCTGCCTTCAGGCCCAAGCGGTAGCTTCCGGCGGGTCGTTGTGACCACGGGGCAGACTCTGCCCGGCAACGCAGTCGAGATCAAGACGGGCGTTGCGGAAGGCCAGCAGGTTGTCGCTAACGCACTCGAGCTGGAAGAAGCGACGGAGCAGTAGGCCCGGCATGATTCGCAAGCTCGTCGACTTCGCCCTGAACAACCGCTTCATCATCCTGGTGATGGCAGTGCTGCTCTTTGGCTGGGGCGCCCTTTCGTTCCACAATCTTCCCGTCGAGGCGTATCCCGACGTTGCGAACAACTATGTCACCGTGATCGTGCAGTGGCCGGGCCGTGCAGCCGAAGAGATCGAGCAGCAGATTACAGTGCCGCTGGAGATCGCCCTTGCGGGCATACCGCACACGGCGCACCTGCGCTCCGTGTCGCTTGCCGGTCTTTCGTCGATCACCATCATCTTCGACGACGAGAGCGTGAACGACTCAATCGCCAGAAGGTGGTTGAGCGGCTCTCGCAACATCTCGCTGCCCAACAGCCTGCAGCCGCAGATCGGTACGGACTGGAGTCCCGTCGGCCAGATCTACTGGTACACCCTCCAGTCCACGAATCCAGCGATTGACACGATGGCCCTCAAGTCCATTGAGGACTGGACGCTCGAGAAGGAGTTCCGCACCGTTCCGGGCGTGGTGGATGTCTCCAGCTTTGGTGGCCCAACGCGCGAATACCAAGTCATCCTGGACCCTGACGAAGCTGGTCGCCTACGGCCTCAACATTGCCGCGGTGAAGACTGCGCTGGCGGCGAACAACACCAACGCAGGCGGCTCGTTCATCGAGCAGGGTGCGCAGCAGATCAACGTTCGCGAGGTGGGCTTGTTCAAGACCACAGCCGACATCGCACGAGTGCCGCTGAAAGCCCAGAACGGCACCGCGCTCACGGTCGGCGACGTTGCCCAGGTCATCCAGGGTCCCAAGATCCGCCTTGGCCAGATTGGCCGCACGATTCGTCGCGAGGACGGCAAGCTCGCTGGACAACGGCGACGCGGTGGAAGGCATTCTGCTGCTGCAGAAGGGCGCTAACTCTGACGAGACGCTCGAGGGCATCCATGCCAAGGTGAACGATCTGAATGCGCATGTGCTGCCGCCCGGCGTGAAGATCGTTCCGTTCCTTGACCGCTCTGATCTACTGCACCTCACCACGCATACGGTGCTGCATAACCTGACTGAGGGCATCGTCCTCGTCGTCATCATCCTGTTCCTCTTCCTGGGCAACATTCGCGGCGCGTTTATCGTGGCGCTGACGATCCCGTTCGCGCTGCTGTTTGCTTCGATCTGCCTTGACCTCCGCCACATTCCAGCGAACCTGCTTTCGCTGGGCGCGCTGGATTTTGGCATGGTTGTGGACGGCGCGGTAGTGATGATCGAAAACATCGTTCGCCACCTCAGCCACAAGCGACGAACCGACATCTCGGTGACATGACCAGATCCGCGAAGCGGCGCACGAGGTTCAGCGCCCGGTCTTCTTCGCGATCGGCATCATCATTACGGCGTACCTGCCGATCTTTACGCTTGCAGGCGGTGGAGGGCCGTCTGTTTAAGCCGATGGCCTGGACGGTCGCGTTTGCCCTGCTTGGGCGCCCTGATCTTCTCCATGCTGATCGCTCCCACGCTGGCCAGCCTCTTCTTCCGCAACGGCACCTCAGAGTGGGAGAATCCGGTTCTGCACTGGGTAACAGAGCGGTATCGGCGCGCGGTGGTGTGGCATATTGATCGCCCCCGCATGACTGCCGGCGGGGCTGTTCTGGCGCTCTGTCCTGAGTCGGCGTTGCTGATTGGCTCGGGCGTTATCGGCTCGGAGTTTCTGCCGCATCTGGATGAAGGCGCAATCTGGGCTGCGCGGCACGCTTGCTCCTTCGGCCGGGCCCACGGAGAGCCTCGCTGTCGCGAACCGCGCCCGCATTCTGCTGGCTGCGTTTCCGGAGGTGAAACAGGTGGTCAGTCAAACCGGCCGGCCCGACGACGGGACCGATACGACTGGATTCTTCAACACCGAATACTTCGTCGATCTGAAGGCGAAGAGCGAATGGCGGCCTGTTTTCCGCGAGAACAAGGAAGAGCTCATCGGCGCCATGAACCGACAGCGTCAATCAGCTTTCCGGGCGTAATCTGGAACTTTTCGCAGCCCATCTCCGACAACGTGGAAGAGGCTGTCTCCGGCGTCAAAGGCGAGCTTGCCGTCAAGCTTTACGGCACGGACCTGAAGACCCTGGAAGAGAAGGGCGACGAGATCGTCGGCGTTATGTCCGGCATTCGCGGTGTCGCTGACCTGGGCCTCTTTCGCGTGATCGGCCAGCCCAACCTGAACTTTGTGGTGGACCGCGACGCCGCTGCCCGCTTCGGTATCAACGTCGCCGACGTGCAGGACGCGATTGAGACAGCCGTTGGCGGCAACAGCGTCACGCAGGTGCTGGAAGGGGAAGCCCGCTATGACGTGACGACGCGCTATGCTGGTCCTTTCCGCTCCACGCCGGAAGCCATTGGCGATATTCGCATCACGGCTGCCTCGGGCGAGCGCGTTTCACTGGCGCAGATTACAAAGGTCGACACCACGGACGGCGCCGAAGAGATCTATCGCGAAGGTGGCCTGCGCTATGTGGCGATCAAGTACTCCGTGCGGAATCGCGACCTCGGCTCGACGGTGGAAGAGGCGATCAGCAAGGTCAATCGCGAGGTGAAACTGCCGCCCGGCTACTCGCTGGACTGGGCCGGGGAGTATGCCAGCCAGCAGCGGTCTACGAGGCGCCTGCTGATCGTGCTGCCGATTACGATCCTGATCATCTTCATCATCCTGTACAGCATGTTCCACTCCGCGAAGTGGGCTACGCTCATCATGGCCAACGTTGCGATGGCGCCCATAGGCGGGCTGCTGGCCCTGCTGCTTACGCACACGCACTTTTCGGTCTCGTCTGGCGTTGGTTTCCTCGCGCTGTTCGGTGTCTCCGTGCAAACGGGCATCATCATGCTGGAGTACATGAATCAGCTTCGGGTAAACGGGCACTCTGTGCTGGAAGCCGCGGTGGAGGGTGCTGTGCTGCGCCTCCGGCCCATCCTGATGACGATGCTGGTGGCGATGCTCGGCCTGCTGCCTGCGGCGCTGTCTCATGGCATCGGTTCCGACTCGCAGCGTCCCTTTGCGATCGTGATCGTCGGCGGCCTGATGGGCGCGCTGATCATCAACATCTTCCTGCTGCCTACGCTGTACGTCTGGGTGGCGCGCCCTACGGACGTTCTGCCCAGGCCGGACGCGGGGTTTGAAGCATGAGAAGACCTCAGCCTCACGCAAATGCCTTGAACCTGCGCCTCCGGTATTCCATGCTCCGGAGCGCAGCCGTTCTGCCCGGGGCACGCGGGGTGTTTCGTATCGCGACTGTTGCCTTGCTCGCGCTTGGGCCCTCACTGCACACGGTCAGGCCGGGGCCGGCGGGGGTGGAGCGGCGGGTGCGGGGGCGGCGGGTGCCGCGAGTGGCCAGGGAGCCTCGGGGTCCGCTCCGGGCGGAGCCGGCCAGGGAGCGGGGGCTCATGGCGCGCCCGCGGGCGCCCAGGCGGGCAGCCAGGGGGGCAGCCAGGCGGGCAGCCAGGCAGGCAGCCAATCTGGGGTTCCCAACGGCCCCCAGACCTATGCCGCCTCTGCTTCCCCTGGCATCGATCCTCGCAAGCCACCCGCAGCCAAACCGGGCGCGCTGACGCTGCAGCAGGTCGTCGACCGGGCTCGTAGCGCCAACCCTACGCTTCTAGCAGCCGAAGCCAATCTGCGCAGCGTTCGCGCCCAGGAGATGCAGGCAGCTGTCCGCGCCAACCCCTATGTCGGCCTGGTAGGCACGGAGATCACGGAGACCAGCTCAAGCGCGGGAAACCCGTACGTCTACTCCGTCCAGGTCTCGCGCTTGTTCGAGCGCGGCAACAAGCGCGGCTACCGTATCGAGAATGCGCGCGCGACCACGGCGCAGACCTCGGCGCAACTGCAGGACACGATTCGGCAGACCACCCTGGCAGTGCGAACCGCGTTCACCCACATGCTTTTTGCGAAGCAGGCATTGGACCTGTCCAACGCGCAGCTTGCGGACTTCCGCCACGAGGTGGAGATCGCCAACGATCGCTACAAGGCGGGAGACCTGGGCAAGCTGGACTTTGAACGTCTCGATCTGCAGCTTGGATCGTTTGAATCAGACGCGGCGAACAACCAGATCGCGCTGTTGCAGGCTTCCGACCAGTTGCAGACGCTGATGGGCGTTGCGCAGCCGTCGCAAACGTTCGATATCACCGGTGATATCGTGCCGCCCCTGGTACGGGAAACTCGCGAGCAACTGATTCAGCAGGCGTTGATCGTTCGTCCCGACCTGGCCGCCTCGGAATCTGCGGTGACCGCGGCGCGGGCCGGGTATCGGCTCGCCATTGCGAACGGCAAGGCGGACCCGACGTTGGAGGTCGAGTATGACCGTACGCCGGAAGGCAGCCCCGCTATCAGCCAGAACACCGTCGGGTTTAACGTCAACTTCCCGCTGCGCATTTTCGATAAGAATCAGGGCAACAAGGAAACCGCGCGCCTGGCCATTGATGCCGCCCAGTTCACCGTGACCGCCACGCGTAACCAGATCAGCTCCGATGTGGACCAGGCATGGATCGCCTATGTCCAGGCGAAAACTCTCTCTGACCGGTTCGGCAACCATTACCTCGATGAGTCTGCTGACGTCCTCTCCATTGCCCGTTTCGCCTTCGACCATGGTGGCCTGGCGCTGATCGATTACCTGGATTCCCTGCGAGACGCCCGCAGTTCCACGTCGGACGCGCTTAACGCATACCAGGGGACCTGGATGGCCATCCATCAGCTCAGCGAGAGCAGCGCTACGGAACTGGTGCCGTGAGGGGCTGTAATCGCCCAAAATAGTGCTTTCCCGTTAAAATAGAAGTTGATGACCGAATCGACCGCCACAGCCGTCGCCGAGCCGCCCACAGCCGCCCCGAAGCCGCACGCGACCAAGTACACGCGCAATCAGCCCTACCTTTCGCGCGTGCTGACAAATCAACGTCTCACCGGCCCTGATAGCGAAAAAGAGACCATCCACATCGAGCTTGATCTCGAAGAGGGGATGACCTACACGCCGGGCGACGCGGTCGGCATTATTCCGACCAATCGCGAAGCCCAGGTGGACGACGTTCTCGAAGCGCTTGGGTTCACCGGCACGGAGCGCGTGCTGGACCACTATAAGAACGAGATCGACCTGCACGAAGGTCTGACGCGCCACCTTGGCATCGGCAAGCTTGCACGTGGCAGCATGAACCAGTACGCCAAGCTTCTCGGTGAAAATGTTCCGCAGAAGCTCAAGTCCTTCCTGGGCCAGGAAAACAAGGCGGCGGCGGAAGAGTATCTGTGGGGCCGCGAGTTTGTCGACATCGTCCGCGAGTTCCCGGGCGCGATCACCGATCCGCAGCAACTCTTCAATGTGCTCCAGCGCCTTACGCCCCGTATGTATTCCATTGCGAGCTCACAGGCCGCGCACCCCAACGAGGTGCACACTACGGTCCGTGTGATCAAGTACCACGCCCACGGTTTGGATCGCGAGGGGGTGTGCTCCGGTCACCTCGGCGAGCGTGCGCCAGTTGGCGGCACAATGCCGATCTTTCTGCATGAAAACAATGCGTTCCGCCTGCCTGAGGATCCCAGTGCTCCGGTCATCATGATTGGTCCCGGTACGGGTGTTGCGCCATTCCGGGCGTTCCTGGAAGAGCGTCAGGCGCGCGGCGAAAAGGGCCCGATGTGGCTCTTCTTCGGCGAGCAGCGGCGCGGTTCAGACTTCCTCTATGAGCAGCAGTTCAATGGCATGCTCGCGGACGGCACCCTGGCCAAGCTCCACACCGCTTTTTCGCGCGACACGGGCAAGAAGGTCTACGTGCAGGACCGCATGCAGGAGAACTGCATGGACCTCTACGACTGGCTTGAGCGGGGCGCGTACTTCTACGTCTGCGGAGATGCGAGCCGCATGGCCAAGGATGTGGAAATGGCCTTGCTGGATGTGATCGCTAAAGGCTCAAACGGCACGCTGGAACACGCCCAGGAGTACCTCAACAACATGAAGAAGGCGAAGCGTTACCAGCGGGACGTGTACTAGCACCGACGCTGTGGCGAACACGAAGGCCGCCTGCGGGCGGTCTTCGCTTTTGTTGTTCGGCGAAAGGATTCGGTGCTGCAGTGCTCAGACCCGGCACGAATCCGGCCGCCATGCCACAATCGCCTGCTTGATCGCCTTCGGCTCCATGCTCTCCGCGGACGCCCGGCGTGCCAGCGCTGGCAACTCCGCGTCGCTTGCAAAGCGCAGCGCGATGATCTGCCGCAAACTCAAGCCCTGCGCCGCCGCCAGTTCCTCGGGAGCCAGCAGCCGCTGATAGCGCAGCATCTCCTCCAGCCGAATGACACGGTCCTGCGCCCGTAGCGCAGATGCACGAGCCACTCCAGCCGTCATCAGCAGCGCGGCGGCCAACACGGCAAGCCAGGCATGCAGGAGCCGGTCCTGCGGCCAATGGTGAATGAGCAAACCTATCGTGACCAGCACGTTGATCAGCAGCACCGGGGCCACAAAGAAGTGGAACGCCGGATCAAATCGGGTGTGATTGCGAAAGCTCTGGGTGTCGGACATTGATGCCCTCCTCTGGGTCGGCAGTGATCCTTCTTCGCGGCTTTTATGCGATAGCCTGATCATGTGTCTTACCGTCGCGATCTCTTTCTGCGCGTCACCGGCGTGTTCGTCCTGGTCGCCGTGCTCTCGTTCCTACATCGCCGCGACTTTATCGACGACGCGCTCATCTACGCACGCTACATTGCCAATGCGCTTCATGGCTACGGCCTCGTCTTCAATCCCGGTGAGCGCATCAATGCGCTCACCTCGCCGCTCTTCTCCTATCTTGTCCTTGCTACGGCCAAACTTCTCGGAGGCCGAATATTCGCGGCCTCCATTGCGGTCTCCGCGATGGCCCTTTTCACGGCTTGCACACTCGCGGAGTGTCTGGTGCCCTGTTCCGGACTGCTGCTCGCTGCGACGGGCTACTTTTACACGCTGCTTGGCATGGAAACCGCGCTGTTTCTGACTCTTCTGTTTGTCTCCATCTTCCTGGTGGAACGGCGCCGATATAACTGGCTACCCACAATGGCCGTGCTCCTGGTGCTCAGCCGCTTCGAGGGCGCTGCACTTCTTCCGCCGCTCGCGATCGCACTATATCGCCGTCATCGCTGGCCCTCCTCAGCGGCTTACCTTCCTGCCGCTCTGGTTGTGGTTTTGTATCTCGCGCTGAACCATCATTGGTACGGCGCCTGGGTCCCCGCCTCCGCCAGCGCTAAGTTCGGGCAGGGCCGTTCCGGCCTTTGGGGTCCATGGCCCACGGCCTTCTTCCGCACCGCCTACCAGCTCAAGCCGGACTTTGTTTCCACGCTCTACGTTCCTTTGGCCGTGCTCGTGTGGCTGGTTCCGGGAATACGCCATTTGCGCGGCTCGGCGCTGATTACTATCTCGTTGCCGTTTCTTTTCGTTCTGCTGCTCTTTTACGTATTCCTCAATTTGCCGGGATACCGCTGGTACTACGCTCCCTTTATTGCTTTCTCCATGATTTACGCCTGTGCGGGGCTGCCACCCACGCGGGGCTGGCGAGCTGCCGCCCTCGCGCTGGTCCTTGGTTCGGCGGCCACGGCGAGTTACCGTGCCCGCGGCGCCGCGCTTCCACCCCCCGCAGACGCCGCTCAAGGCTACCCAGCAATTGGCGAGTGGCTGGCTGCTCGTGTTCCCGCGGAAGCCCGCATCGAAGCCGGCGAGATCGGCACCCTCGGCTGGTACTGCCAGCGTTGCCACATCATCGACATCCTTGGCCTTACCTATCCCAAGAACGCCGAACACATTGCCCACCGGGACGTTACCTCATGGCTCGCGGAAGATCGCCCCGACTTTGTGGTGGTGCATCAGCAACCCTGGGTATTCGAAGATGTGGTCAAGCAAAGCGCCGACTACAAACGCGTTCCGGTGGACTTCGGTCCAGTGGTCTACCTGCTGCAGCGGCGTCCCTGACCCCTGCTCGTACATCCACCTGCGATAGCCTAGACCCATGCCTCGTAACCGAATTGGGGTTCACCTGGGTACCGCTGGTGGCTGCTGGACGGCGGTGCAACGTGCGGTGGAGGCTGGTGCGAACACCTTTCAGATCTTCAGCTCGAGCCCGCGCACCTGGAAGGCTGGCCCGGTGAAGCCGGAGGATGCGCGCAAGATGCGTGAAGGTCTTGCCGCCAACGATATTGGCCCGCTCGTCATCCATGCCAGCTACCTGATCAACCTCTGTTCCCAGACCGAGTCCGTGCGCGCGAATTCTACGAATGCATTTCGCGACGAGGTCGACCGGGCGCTCGCCCTCGGAGCCACCTACCTTGTTCTGCATCCCGGGTCGTGGAAGGGGCTGACCCGCGAACAAGGTTTGGCCTTTGCGGCACAGGGTATCGAGCGCGCCCTCAACGGGATGCCAGGTCTTCCCTGGCAAGGGACGGACTTCCGCATCCTGATTGAAAACACAGCAGGCTCCGAGTTCTCTCTCGGCAGCAGCTTTGAGCAGGTTGCGGAGCTGGTCGGGAGGTTAAAGGCCTGTGCGCCTGTTGCGGTCTGCCTGGACACCTGCCACACGCATGTTGCCGGGTATGACATTGTCAGCAGCGAAGGGTACGAAGGCACGACGCAACTGATCGCGCAGACTATCGGCTTTGAAGACGTTCGCGTGTGGCACTGCAATGACGCGAAGGCGCCCATGGGCAGCAAGCTGGATCGTCATGAGCATATCGGCGAAGGCACGATCGGCGCCGCCGCATTCCGTCGTTTGCTCCACGATGTGCGCTTCGCACACTGCGCCTTCATTGCAGAGACGCCGGGGGATGAACCCGGCGACGAACAACGCAATGTGGCGGCGCTGCGGGCGTTATCTGCAGGTTGACGGGTTGCCGCCGGCGTCAGTTTGCCGTGCGCAGCGAGCTCTAGGAGTGCTTCTCCAGGGGATGCAATGCCACGGCTGAACTGCTGGCCTCGACTCTTGCCTCCGGCTCCACGTAGAGCGACGGCACGCGCTCGGTCACGAAACCGCTGGTGTCCTTCATCGCTGCGATCGCGCGGTCATAGCGGCCCCGCAACGAATTGGATCGGATCTCGACCATTTCTTTCAGCATCTGCGACCCGTCGCGCAGGTAGCTGATGCGGCTCCGCTCATCGTGTCCCCAGGTCACGGGTACTTCCACGATGCGGAATCCAAGCTTGCGTGCAATGAACAGGATCTCCGGGTCGAAGCCCCAGCGCTCGATCGTCTGCAATGGAAAGATGCACTTTGCCGCGCCGCGCCGGAAGGCCTTGAACCCGCACTGCGTGTCCCTGTAGGGCAAACCCATCACCGTGCGCGTCAGCCAGTTGTAGCAGCGCCCGAAGAAACGCCGGTACAAGGGCTGATGCCGCGTCTGCTTTTGCTTATCCAGCCAGCGCGACCCAATGGCGACCTCGGCCCCGGCGCGGATGGCCTCAAACAACAGTTCGGCCTCCTCGATCGGCGCGGACAGGTCCGCATCCGTGAACATCACAATGTCCCCGGCGGCCTGCAGAAGCCCATTGCGCACCGAGTATCCCTTGCCGCGATTGCCGGGATTTTCAAAGAGCTGCAACTGTGGGTAGCGCGCCATCCAGGACTGCACGATGGCGGCTGTGTCGTCGGTCGATCCGTCATCCACCACGAGGACCTCGGCATCCCAGCCGCGCTCCCCAACACACAACAAAACGCGCTCCAGCGCATGTTCAATGCGGGCGCTCTCGTTGTACGCGGGAATCACGATGCTGACGTGGGGCGAACTCATGGGGTTACGGCTACCGGTTCAATGCTGCACCAGCGCATTTTACATGGGATGTCCCGCGTCGGTCTGCGTTGCAAAACTTGCTTCCTGGCCGCCGTTTGACCGCCAAAAAACAAGGGGGATTGCTGTGCTATGGTGCAGGGAAGTCATGGTGAAGGTGCAAACGAATGGGAGTTCTCCCGGGCTGACGAGCCAAACCCATGCGAGCCGCTTCCTCACTCTTTGCCGCTGGATCACGCTGGTTGTCTTCGCGGCGGCGGGGGCCTGTTACGTGGCGTTCTCGATTCACTGGCGCATGGCCGTGGATACGCCGGTAATGCACTACGTTGTCTTTCTGCTGCACCACGGGCTGAAACCCTATTCCGAGATCACCGACAACAACATGCCGGGCGCTTACCTGACCGAGGCCGCGGCAATGGCGGTGTTCGGTTGGAGCGACCTGGCGTGGCGGGTGTATGAGTTCTTTCTGCTGGCCGTGCTCGCGGTCTCCGCCGTTGCCATCACTCGTCGCCGGGACTGGGCGGCGGGGATCTTTGGCATCGGCATCTTCGTCGTGCTCCATGCCGCAGAAGGTCCGCAGCTCGCCGTCGAACGCGACCTGGTCATCGGCGTTCTCCTTATGGCTGCCTGTGCGCTCTTGTTTGAATCGGTGGACCGCGACGTGCCGTCCCTCCTGCTTCTGTTCGGGTTCGCAAGTGGCCTGGCAGCCGGCATCAAGCCCACGATGATTCCGCTGCCGCTGGCTCTGCTTTGCCTCGCCGGGCTGCACCTCCGGCGGCAGCGACGGGCGGTGCTCCCCAGTGTCCTTTATGCGACTGCGGGACTTCTGCTCGCCGTGGGTACGGTGCTTTCGTTTCTGCTTCGTTTCCACGCCTTCCATGGCTTTGCTTTTATTCTTTTTCACGTAGTCCCGGCCTATCGCGACATCTCGAAGTTGGGATTCGGCGCTTTGTTGGCCGGTGTTCTGCCGCGAGCGGTCCTGGCTCTGACGGTCCTTGCCTCTCCGCTGGCTCTGCACAGTGTGCGTCAACGCTCCTGGGACTGGCGCCTCTGGTCCCTCGCTGCCGCCGCCGGATTTGGGTTGCTCTCGTACCTCGTGCAGGGCAAAGGCTACGTCTACCATCGGTACATCTTCCTTTTGTTCCTGCTGGTGCTCATCGGCACGGAAATCTTCGCTGGCCTGGCCGGGCGCGGCTGGCCTCGCTACCTGGCGGCGGCCGCTCTGCTGATCGGCTTCAGCGTGATCCCCGGCCACTTGCGCTCTGCGCACGCTGTCGTCGGGCAGAGCGCCTTTGAGCTCACCCTGGAGCGCGACCTTTCCCAACTCGGCAAGCCGGAGCAACTCGATCGCCACGTGCAGTGCTTTGATCTGGTGTACGGCTGCCTTGATGCGCTTTACCATCTGCAGCTGGTGGACATCTCCGGCTCTACCGGGGACATGTTGTTCTTTCCCCAGCGCATCTCCCCGCCGGTGCTCTTCTATCGCGAGCGTTTCTGGCGGTACGCGCAGGAGAAGGCCCCCTCCGTGATCGTGGTGAGTAATGGGTTGTTCGCGGAACCGAACAGCTACGCCAAGCTCGCTCGCTGGCCTGAATTCAACGACTACCTGGCATCGAACTACACTCTGGCGATCCAGCGTTCCTTCCCCAACGAGCGCTACACCTATCATGCAGACCGCCCTTTTCCGCCGGATGAATGGGATAGCTACCGTCTGTACATACGCAACGAATCGCCTCTGCTCGCATCCGCCAAATTCCTCACCCCGGACGTTGTGACTGTCGGCAAGTAGCCGCGCCGGTGCACTCGTTCATAAGGTCCCTGCATGGCTCTACCGAATCTGGATCGCAAGCCGTCCCCAGAACTTCTCGCCACCGCACTCGTAGCAGCGGTGTATGTCGTCTGGGTCCTTTCGCTGCCAGCGTGGCCCTCGCAGGACGGCCCGGTGCACCTGTTCTACACGCAGGTACTGGCTCAGCTGTTCGGCCATACGGACCCTGTCTACCCGCGCTTTTTCTACATCAAGCACCTTTTGCCGCCCTACGCTCTCTACTACTACCTCCTTCTTCTGCTGTCCCGCGTTGTTCCTCTCCTGGAAGCTGACCGCCTGGTCATCTGCGGCTACCTTGCCATCTTCATCACCGGTTTTCATGCACTTGCTCGCGCCATTGCGCCGGCCAAAGGTGCAGATCGCGCAACCCTGCTGGCCACATTGCTCCTGCTGAACTGGCCGCTTGGCATGGGCTTCGTCAACTACTGCCTTTCGCTCGCGCTTGCATTATGGGCGCTCGCGCTCTGGTTTCGCCCCGCCAAGGGGTCAGCGTATCGCCGCGGCATCGGGTTTGTGCTCCTTGTACTTGCCGTCACTCTCGCTCACCCGGTGCCTCTGCTGCTTGTGTTGGGGGTATGCGCTCTCGACCTGCTCACACGCAAGGTTCGCAGCCCCGGCGCATCAAGCAACACCGGCCGGGCCGACATTCTCACGCTTGCGCTCGCGGCTTTGCCTCTGCTTTATGTCAGGGCGTTTGCCGCGCGGCATCTACTTGCACAACGCACGGTTGACGCTGGCCCGGTAGCGCGTGCCCTCGCGCGCATGGAAGGCTATGTCCAGGGGAAGAGTGTGAGCCTGCTCTTCGGTCGCTCCCTCGGTGTAAACGTCTATCGTGGCGCCCTGTTTGCAACGTTGCTGCTCGCCCTTGCCCTGGCTGTCCTCCAGTTGCTGCGAAACCGAGCGCGAGGCCGCTACACCGTCCCTGACTTGTTTCTGGTGGCAGCGCTCCTCCTGCTGTTCACGCTCCCTTGGTTGCCGTCCGAGATCAGCGGCGCCTACTACTTTCCGGAACGCCTCATTCTTCTGGTCTGGATCTTTGCGCTTCTTGCCGCTGCGGGCTGGGAACCGGTGATGTCGCCCACACCAACTTCGGCGCGATCACTGGCGACGTGGGCCACGCCTCTGCTCCTGACTTTCACCTGCGGCGCGAGCGTGGCGCTCCTGGTTTCAGCCAACACCGCCCTGCGCCCCCTGGCCGCTCAGGCCCGTGCGTGGGAGCAAACCTCCTTCATTCATCCAGGAGAGCTCGTCCTGTTTCTGGAGGGTCCTACCCTGCCTCCGGCGAAGCGCATCATTCCGTCCTGGAACCCCTGGTACTGGATGGGGGTCCATGCGATCCGCAGCAATCACGCCATACTTGCGAATGCTCCCTGGCTGGACTCCTCCATCATCCCCCTGGCGGCGCAGCCTAGTAGCCTTGCTACCGCACAACTTTCGCCCGAGCTGGCCAATTCTCCCCACGCGCTTACCACGATGCTCCGCCTTCATCCCGACTACGCAGCCACGCTCACTTCAGCGGTGAGCGCTGTTTCGTTCAGCCCCGCTGACGGCCAGCCCGCGGCGCTCGCACATCCCCTGCTCCTGCCACCAGAGGCGTCAGCAAGCTCGTGGTCCTGTCAGACAACGCCCGATGGCGGTTTCGAGATCTGCCGTCGGCTGCCCTGAAGACGAAGGCCGACGCCTAAGCGCTGGGCCTTCCACACGCACCAGAGGTACACGTTGCCCTCGGTCAAGTTGACGGGCGGACCTGACCCATCGAGACTGCCAATCGCGTTCATTAGAATGAATGCAGCATGTCCGAAGCTGTCCAGAACGCGACCGAACTCACCGCCCAGCCCGCAGCGGAACCCGCGCGCTACAACCCCGCTGAAATTGAAGCGAAATGGCAGCCCCGCTGGGACGCCGACCCGGCCCTCTACCGGGCTGAGGACCACGCCGGCGGCAAGCCCAAGTTCTACTGCCTGGAGATGTTGCCCTACCCCTCCGGCCAGCTTCACATCGGGCACGTCCGCAACTATTCCATCGGCGACGCCCTGGCGCGCTACATGTGGATGCGCGGCTACAACGTGCTCCACCCCATGGGTTGGGACGCGTTCGGCCTGCCGGCAGAAAATGCTGCGCTGAAAAACAACACGCCTCCCCGTGACTGGACGCTGAACAACATTGCCCAGATGCGGACGCAGATGCGCCGCCTGGGCTTCAGCTACGACTGGGGCGGCACGGAAATCGCCACCTGCCTGCCTGAGTACTACCGCTGGAACCAGTGGTTTTTCCTGAAGATGTACGAGAAGGGCCTCGCCTACCGCAAGACCAGCAAGCTGAACTGGTGCCCCAAGTGCGCCACCGTGCTGGCGAACGAGCAGGTAGTGGGCGGCTGCTGCTGGCGGCACGAGGACACCCTCGTCGAACAGCGCGAGATGGTGCAGTGGTTTCTGCGTATTACGGCCTATGGGGACGAACTTCTCGACGGCCTGGACGGGATGCCGGGCTGGCCGGAAAAAGTTCGCACCATGCAGCGCAACTGGATCGGCCGCAGCCAGGGAACGGAGATCACGTTCCGGGTCCAGGGCGAAGATCAGGGCGATCACGGTCTTCACCACACGCGTGGACACGATCTTTGGCGCCACCAGTCGTCCAACTCGCGCCCGAGCACCCGCTCATCAAGCAATGGACCGCGCAGGATCCGCAACTTGCCAGCGAAGTCGATGCGCATGGTCGCCGAGCAGAAGACCGCGCGCGACGAGGACGACCTCGGCAACATCGAAAAGCACGGCGTTTTCACCGGGCATCATGCCACAAACCCGTTCACCGGCGAGATCGCATGCCGATCTGGGTGGCCAACTATATCCTGGCCGACTACGGCACGGGCGCCATCATGAGCGTGCCCGGCCATGACGAGCGCGATTTTGAGTTTGCCACCAAGTATGGGCTGCCCATCAAGCGTGTTGTCGCGCCAAACCTGGATACCGACGACCTGACCCTGCCCTACACCGGAGAGGAGGAAGCCGTGCTGGTGGACTCCGGCGAGTGGACCGGCGAAGCCTCCCTGGACGCGCAGGAAAAGATGGGGCACTTTGCCGAGGCGCATGGCTTTGGCAAGCGCACGACCACCTACCGCCTGAAGGACTGGGGCGTCAGCCGTCAGCGCTACTGGGGCACGCCGATCCCGTTCGTCTACTGCACCAATGGCCACGCTGGCATCGCGCCGGGCGACCCTGTGCCGTTGCCGGAATCTGCGCTGCCGGTCTTGCTGCCGGAGAGCATCGAGCATCACGCAGGAAGGTGGTTCGCCGCTGGCCAAGGTGCCGGAGTTCGTCAACACGACCTGCCCCGTATGCAACGGTCCTGCGCGCCGTGAGACCGACACCATGGACACCTTTGTCGACTCGAGCTGGTACTTCTACCGCTACACGGATGCCCACAACGGCACCGCACCGTTCGACAGCGCAAAGGCAAACTACTGGTTTCCCATCGACCAGTACATCGGCGGGGTGGAGCACGCCATTCTTCACCTGATCTATTCGCGCTTCTGGACCAAGGTGATGCGTGATCTTGGCCTGGTCCAGAACAGCGAGCCCGCGGCCCGCCTGTTTACCCAGGGCATGGTGATCAAAGACGGCGCGAAGATGTCCAAATCCAAGGGCAACGTCGTCAGCCCGGACGAGATGATCGAGCGGTTCGGGGTGGACGCTACACGCGTCTATGCCCTGTTCGCCACTTCTCCGGACCGCGAACTTGATTGGCAGGAGGATGGTGTGGCCGGGGTGAGCCGCTTCCTCGCGCGTGTCTATCGCCTCGCCACCAAGTACGCCCCGCTGATCCGGGGGGTGGAACCTTCGCGGGGTGACGAGCTCAATCCGGCCATAAACGCGGCCGGGAGCCCGGCAGGCGCGGCGCTCCTGCGCACGCTGCACCAGACCATCGCCAAGATCACAGAGGACTTCACCGGCCGGTGGCACTTCAACACCTCGATCAGCGCGATCATGATCCTGGTAAACGAGATCGCAGCCGCCGAGACGAAGCTCGACTCGGGCGAGGTGTCCGACGTCACGGTCGCGGAACTCTTCCGGTCATCACCCTGATGCTTGCGCCCTTTGCGCCCTTCATGGCGGCCGAACTCTGGGAACAGCTCGGCGGGCACGGGGCACGTTTTCCGCCAGCCGTTTCCCGTTGCAGACCCGACGCTCGCCAAGGAGGACGTGGTCGAAGTGCCCGTGCAGGTGAACGGCAAGCTGGTCACCGTCATCGCGGTGGCAGCCGACGCCGGCGAAGAAGCCCTAAAGGCTGCGGCCCTGGCGAACGAGAAAGTTGTCGCCCGCCTCGAAGGCAAGACCCTGGTGAAGACGATCATCGTCAAGGGCAAGCTCATCAACCTGGTGGTCAGGTAAGAGAGGACCGGGTAAGCAAGATTCGCTCTGACGAGATCACGTCGTACCCATCGGGAGCTCCGCTCCGCGGCACCCAATCCCTCGTCGGCGTGATGTCTTTCGTCTTCAAACACCCGTCACTTACTGCGCTCGAGCTCCTTTGGCGCTGGCTGGTGGGGGCGCCTCTGTTTTATCTCGCCTGGCATAGCCTTGCGCCGGTGCTCTCGGCGATTCCGCTGAACGGGGCGGCGCTCGAGAGCATGACGTTCTTTGAGCCAGTGCGTTCTGCGGCCGTGCTCGCGCGCCAATTTTCGCCGTTTCGCAGCCCCCTACAGCAGACAGCGAGGTGGTGGGTTCCCCTTGCGCTGCTTGCCTGGACGGCCGCCGCCAGCCTGGGCCGGACCGTGGTGCTTCACCGCGCTGACCCTTCGCTCCGGCGCCGATATGCCCAGCTTGCGGTGTACTCCCTCCTCCGCGCCCTGGCGTTCCTGTTCCTGCTTTCCCTCTGGGTCCTGGGAGTGCTCGCGGCCGTCCGGTCCACCGTCACGCACCGCCTTTACAACGGCGGGGAGCCCAACCTGGTCCTGCTCACCGCCGAAGCCGTTGGTCTGACCCTTGCGGCATTTCTGCTCTGGTCTGTCACGGTGTGGGTGCTTGATCTCCAGCCCCTCAGCGCCATGACCCAGGCGCGTCTCCCCACCCCGCAGCAGCGCGCGCAACTCCGGTCCAAGCTGATCGAGACCAACCTTGTCATGGGCATTGTGCGCGTGATCCTGCTGGTGCTTGCACTGACTTTCTCTGCCTCGCCGCTGCCGTTCCAATCCCGCGAAACGCAGGCCTACATCAACGTGTGGTGGGTTGGCGTGGCGATCTTCTACATCCTCAGTTCCGACTTCTTCCATGTGGTCCGTCGCGTAACCTACCTGCGGTTACTACAAAGCATCGTCCCGGTGGCCAACACGACCGCAGCGGGAGCATCCTAGCTGCAGGCCCCTACACCATCTTTTACTGCACGGAGCGCGACCATGTCGTTCGGTATCTACACGATCGGAACTATCATCCTCATCGCCGGCGTTCTTTATGTCTGCCACCTTCTTCATGTCCCGCAACGATGGGAGATCGGCATTGCCATCCTCCTGTTGGGCGCAGGCATCATGGGCGGCGTCAGCAACACGCGCCAGAAGGACCCGAGCCAGTAACGGCGAGGTCCACAGCTTGGGTACACTCAAGCTGTGGACCTAAGCCAGCCCGAGTTCCAAGCCGCCGTCGAGACCGCAACGATTGCCATCCTCGACTTCGGCTCGCAATATACCCAACTGATCGCCCGCCGCATTCGCGAGCTCGACGTCTTTTCCATCGTGCTGCCGTGCACGACGCCGCTTGCGGATGTGCTCGCCCTGAAGCCCAAAGGCATCGTCCTGTCTGGCGGGCCCAGCTCCGTCTACGACGCAGCGGCGCCGAAGGCGGACCCAGCCGTTCTCCAGACCGGGTTGCCACTGCTTGGCATCTGTTATGGCCTGCAGTTCATGACTCATCATCTGGGTGGACGAGTGGTTCCCGCCGCTGCACGCGAATATGGCCATGCTGAAGTGCATGCTGTCGCGGAGTCGCGTCTTTTCCATGGGCTGCCCGAGCAGATCGAAGTCTGGATGAGCCATGGAGATCACGCCGAAACGCTGGCGCCCGGGTTCGAGGTCGTCGCCAAGACTGCCAATGCCGTTGCCGCTATCGCGAACGAGCCCGGGAAGATGTGGGCCGTGCAGTTCCACCCCGAGGTTGCCCATACGCGGCAGGGAACGGAGTTGCTGCGCAACTTCGTCGTCGACATCTGCGGCGCGGCGCAGGACTGGACCCCCGCTCACTTCATCGAGACCACGGTCCACCGCATTCGCGAGCAGGTTGGCCCGACGGGCCACGCCATCTGCGGGCTCTCCGGGGGGGTGGATAGCTCGGTCGCAGCGGTCCTCGTACAGCGCGCCATCGGTGATCGGCTGACCTGCATCTTCGTGAACAACGGCGTGCTTCGCAAAGGTGAGTTCGAAGCCGTGCAGAAGACCATGCGCGAGGGACTCGGGCTGAACGTCGTTGCCGTGGATGCGAGCGAGCGTTTCCTTTCCAAACTGGCGGGCATCACCGACCCGGAACAGAAGCGGAAGATCATCGGAGACGAGTTCATCGCGGTCTTCGACGACGAAGCGAAAAAGATCTTTGAGGCCGAACGTTCCGCCGGGGAAGAAGTCGCCTGGCTCGTGCAGGGCACGCTCTACCCGGATGTGATCGAGTCGGTCAGCGTTCATGGCCCGTCGCACGTCATCAAGAGCCACCATAACGTCGGCGGCTTGCCCGCGGACATGAAACTTAAGCTGATCGAGCCACTCCGGGATCTGTTCAAAGACGAGGTCCGCCGCGTGGGCCGCGACCTCCAGATGCCGACCGAGATCCTTGAACGCCAGCCCTTCCCCGGCCCGGGCCTCGCGGTCCGCATCCTCGGCGAGATCACCCCGGACCGCGTCGCCATCCTGCAGGAGGCAGACGCCATCTGCACCGAAGAGATCCACCGCGCCGGCCTCACGACCAAGCTATGGCAGAGCTTCGCGGTGCTGTTGCCGGTGAAGACGGTGGGCGTCATGGGCGACCAGCGCACCTATGCCTACACGTGCGCGATCCGCGCCGTGGAGAGCGAAGACGGCATGACGGCGGACTGGGCCGCGCTGCCCTACGACGTTCTGCGCAGCATTTCCAGCCGCATTGTGAGCGAGGTGCGCGGGATCAATCGCGTCGTGTACGACATCACGTCCAAGCCGCCCGGCACGATCGAGTGGGAGTAAGGATGAGCGTAGTCTGGCGTGGGCTGCTGGTCGTCGCCACGTTTCTGCTGGTCGGCTACGCCACGATGCACCTACTGATTGCGCGCGCTGTTGCACGGGGAACGCCTGAGTACAGCGTTCGCCTGGGTGGCGCTGTGGGTGGGCTATTTGTTGGCGGAGCCGCGGCCGTGCTGGTCGGAATTGCCCTGCTAGTTGGACGTAAGCGGAAGCCAGCGGCAGGAAAGAAGGACGAGGCTGGTTAGTCGCCGCTCAAGGTCGCTAAATCCTGCCGGTGGCTCACCTCCGTCCGGCGCCTGAAGCGAGCCTATACAGCTTCTCGCTTACCGAAGATCGCTGTGCCGATGCGCACAGTGGTCGATCCCTCCTCGATGGCCACCTGGAAATCTCCGGACATCCCCATCGAGAGCTCCGTCAGGGAGGGGAAGCGCACGGAATGCTCATCCCGCAGGGCGCGGAGCTGTCGGAAGTATGGCCTTGCGGCCTCGCCTTCGGCGTCCAGCGGCGGCACGGTCATCAGCCCGCTCACCCGCAGGTTTCCGAGCGACGACAGAGCCTCTAGCAGGGCCCCCAAGCTCTCCGGAGCGACGCCGTGCTTGCTTTCCTCTGTCGAAAGCTTGACCTCGACCAGCACGGGAAGCACCTTGCTCAGCGCCTGGGCAGTCGCGTTCAAACGGACGGCGGTTTTTTCCTCGAATCCAGGGTATCTACCGATCCGAACAGTTCTGCCGCCTTGGCCGTTTTGTTGTTCTGCAGCGGCCCGATCAGGTGCATTTCGAGGCCTACCATCTCCCCCAGTTCGGATGCCTTGGCCTGCATCTCCTGCACCCGGTTCTCGCCGAACAGTCGGTGTCCTGCGGCATGGGCCTCGCGGATAGCGGCGACGGGGTGGGTCTTGCTGACGGCCATAAGGCGTACCTCGTCCGGTGATCGCCCTGCCCGCGCGCAGGCGGCGGCCAGCTCTTCGCGCACCTGCTCCAGATTTTCCCGAATACTCACCTCCCCAGTGTACGAGGGCAAAACTGCAGCGTTTTGCGTCACCTGAAAGTTGCATCCAGTTAGCTGTTTGTCCCGTCTCACAAGGCAGGGAGCGTTGGCCTTCGCGGCAACTTTCGGAGCCCCACGGGGTTACAGCTGCTGAGAGCCACATCGCAACAAGGAGCTTCAAGATGTCTACGTCTTTTCCGCTTTACCCAGTTATGCGCCGCAGCCTCGTTCTGGCTGTCTTCGCCGGCGCCGGGCTCGCCGTAGCCGGCGCGCAGACCGCGTCTCCTGCAGCGGACAGGGAGTCTTCCGCGCAGCCGCTCAGGTTCCAGACCGCAGCCGTCCCAACCCTTTCGACCAGCGCCGGTGCGCCCAGCTTCAGCTCCAGCCTGACCACGGACGCTGATGGCTACAGCCCGACGCAGGCGGCCAACCAGCAGCTCGCCTCGCTGGAGAAAAGCTTCACCCTGCCCGGTGCGGAAGGCATGCAGTATGGCCAGCGCCGTCGCTATGGCGCACCGCGGTACCGTGGCGGCAACACCAACGCTGATGGCTCGGAGAAGTATTCGGGCTATGCCGGTGCCGGATTGACCATTGCCGGTTGGAACGAACTCAAGCTACCTCACTACCAGCTGGGGGTTGCAGGTCGGCGCGGGCCGGAACTTCAACAAGAACTTCGGCCTGAATGTTGAGTTCGACTTCGACAAGTTCGGCATGACGGGCCAAACTATCAGCAACCAGTCGTCTCGTTACTTCGGCGACCCGACCAACTCCAACGGACTTGATGCCAACAGCCACATCTGGTCCTTATCCTGCAACCCGACCTACCAGATCTACTCGGGGCAAGGCCTGGGCGCGTACCTCACTGCGGGCGCAGGTTTCTATCACAAGGTGGCAAACTTCACTCTGCCGCAACAGGCGCAGTATTGCGATTACATCTACGGCTGCTACTCGGTCTATGTGAACTGCCAACGTGGACCACTACACCTCGAACGCGCCCGGCTTTGATGGCGGCCTTGGCTTGACCTACAAGTTCTCGCGCTTCGCCAACGAGCGGTTGTATGCTGAAGCTCGCTACGTCTACATGGATAACAAGTTCAGGCCCGGCGTCACCAACACCACCGCAGCGAACGGAACCTACACAGGGAACAATTTCTTCCCGCGAAAACAGCAACACCACGTCATACTTTCCGATCAAGTTTGGCATCCGCTTCTAGTAATCCTTCAGGAAGAAAGGCCCGCTTCGGCGGGCCTTTTCTGTTCCAGCGTGAGTTATGCCGCGGCGGAATTGTGTCGCGGTATGTGGTCCATCATGCGTCGTTGCGGTAATTTCCGCGCCAGCATAGAAGCCGTGGACGCGAGGGGGAGTCGCGATCATCGGGAAAAAGGCAAACCGAACGCCACCAAAAGAAACCTAGCCCACGACTTACACGCCTACGGGATAGGGCTTCTCGTGCAGCTGCTCGCCTTCGCTTGACCTCTGCGGTCAAACAGACCCTGCGTCAGGCTGAGCAGCCCGGTGTACCAATAGCCCAGGACAAACAGCAGCAGAAACGGCACGGTGAAGAAATTCTCCGTGCTGACCGCGTACCAGACGGTCCAGGCGAAGTAGCAGCCGATCAGCATTCGATCCACGGAATGATGCCCAGCCGCTTGCGATACTTTTTGGCCTTGCTCTTCTCGCCCTTCTGCTGAACGCGGTACTTTGGCGTGCGTGCAAACGCGCTCTTGATGCCGAACAGGGCTTCCATCACGGCCTTGGTATTCGTGATGGCAAGACCTGTACCCATCGCCATCAGGAACGGCAGATAGATCACCGTCTTCCACCAGGTGCGCGGGATACAGCTCCTTCTGGCTCACCATGTAGAAGCTTGAGACCGAGGCCGTGGAAGCGAGAAACAGCGGCAGATCAATCAGCAGCATCTGCAACGGCCCTTGCCAGGAGCGGATGATCATCGCCGGCATCAGCAGCGTGGACAGCACGATCATCAGCGGGTAGCTGATGTTTGCGGTCAGGTGATACCAGGCCTCCAGCTTGGTGTGGAACGGCGCGTCGGAGCTCAGCACGCGCGGCAGAATCTTCTTGCTGGTCTGGATGAGACCCTTGGCCCAGCGTGCCTGCTGCGTCTTGAACGCGGTCATTTCGATGGGCAGCTCGGCGGGGCACTCCACGTCCTGCAGGTATTTAAACTTCCAGCCTTTCAGCTGCGCGCGATAGCTCAGGTCAGTGTCTTCGGTGAGGGTGTCATGCTGCCATCCGCCGGCCTCTTCGATGGCCTCGCGCCGCCACATGCCGGCTGTGCCGTTGAAGTTGAAGAACACACCGGCACGCGAGCGGCCGCCGTGCTCCAGCACAAAGTGCCCATCGAGCAGAATCGCCTCCACCTGCGTCAGGAAGCTGTAGTTGCGATTCAGGTGCGTCCATCGGGTCTGCACCATGCCGACGCCGGGCTCGGCAAAGTGATGCACTACGCGCATACAGCCAGTCAGGCGGGTGGAACGAAGTCGGCATCGAAGATGGCCACCAGATCGCCCTTGGCGCTCTTCAGACCTTCTTCGAGAGCGCCCGCCTTGTAGCCGTAGCGATTGGTGCGATGGAGGTAGTGGATTGGCTGGGGCGCAAGTCCATCGGTGCCGGCGGCGTAGCGAGCGACCACGCCTGCGGCGACCTCCTTGGTCTCGTCGGTCGAGTCGTCGAGCACCTGGATCTCGAAGCGATCGCGGGGTACTCGATGCCGGCAACACGCGTCGACCAGCCGGTCCACCACGAATTGCTCGTTGAACATCGGCAGCTGGATCGTGACAAAGGGCAGGTTGTCCGGGGCAAACTGCGCGACGGGCTCGGTCGAGTGCGAGGCCTTTCGCTTGTTGCGGTAGTACAGCCATACCAACTGGTAGCGATGGATCCCGTAGAACGCAAGGATCAACATCACGATGAAGTAGGGCACCAGCAGTGCTATGTCGAAGCCGTTCCAGCGATACGCGTGCCGAAAGGTGCGGTCGGCATAGTGCGTCTTCCAGTAGTGCCCAAGGCCGCGTGTCGCGAAAAAGGCAAGCGCATTGAGCGTTGGGTGCAGGGAGGGGCTCCAGAGTTCAGGGCGAACCCTCCTATTCTACCGAGGACCCTGCTGAATTCCAGCCTGATCTCAGCGGTCCCCGGGTGTAGTCTCGGCGGGTTCTTCGCGGTGATGGCGTCGGTCGCCGGTGTGCGCCCCTTCCTGCCCGGCATCTGGCAAATCGACAAGGCTCGCTTGATAACCGTGTGCGATCTCTACGCGCCGCGCGTGGAGGAGGCGAAAGCGCCACGTCAATGCCGATCTCTTCAGGGGAAAGGGTCATCGCGCCTGCTGCGCCGGTCTCGTCCACCACATCGCAAATGCACGCGGAGGGAAGCACCTCCACCGGGACCGCAGCGTGAGCGTTTCGCCAACGACGAAGCCGCAGACGCCCGTCTTTCCCGCCCGCAACGGGCCCTTATGCCTCCAGTGCCTAAGTTGCAGACCAGGGGCGTGGGCCGGGATCCCGCCTCACGCTATAATCACTTCAACACCCGCGCTGGAGAGTTGGCCGAGAGGCTGAAGGCGGCGGTTTGCTAAACCGTTATAGGACCAAAAGTTCTATCGGGGGTTCGAATCCCCCACTCTCCGCCACCCCCCCCTTTTTTCATATAAGTAAGTGCGAAACCATTGACTTACGGGTACACCCCGTTGGTTTCGCCGCGACTGCGAGCGTAGCGTTCGGCAGTGGTCGGTAGGGAAGGGTCGTTCCGTCGAAGAGAAGTGAGGCGAATGGGCGCATTACCGTCACGCAGCCTACAACTCAACGAATGTGTGCTTCCAACAGGTTCCAGTGCGAGCGCACATGAAGCACCGATGCTCACTGCGGATCCTGGGAGGCCGGCGGCGTTGCCGGGGTGTTCAGCTTACGGCGTTGCTCGAACATCTGCTGCATCTGGTCGATTTGCTGCCGGAGCACATTCGTCGTGGCCTTTGCGTCTGCCGTCGGATCGGAGCTCGCGGGCGGCGTGGCGGGAGCAGTCGGCGACGTGGCAGGCGGCGCCGCTGTGGTTCCTGCAATGGCAGCGGATTGAGTTTGTCCCGTAGAGGCGGAAGAGTCGTCCTTGGCGGTTGCGGGCGCCGGAGTGCCTGTTGCACTGCTCTGGACCGCGCTGAGCGTCCCTTCTGACGGGGGAGCCGCAATGCCTGCGCCCTGTCCCGGGTTGTCCGGTACGCTACGGCCGGCAGACGTTTCATTTTGTTGATCGGGATCTCTCCCCGGTTCCTCAGCTTGCTCGGCGGAAGCAATCGGCCGGCCGCTCGTGCCCTGGCTCGCCAGCCAGAGCCTCCTTGCTGGCGTCATAAGAAGTCCTCTGCCCGCCGGTCCGCTTCGTTCAGTGTCGTCTCCTGCATTGTCATCCATCCGAGAGGTCAGAACGACACTGGTCACCTTTCGCCCGGCACCAGGGGACAGAACGATGGCGTAATTGAGGTCTAACGTTCCCAGCAGATCGGCCAGGACGCGATCGGCGCGATCGGGGCCTAGATGCGTGAAGGTACGCTCATCGCGGAAGCCGGCCGGAGGCTTGATCTGCACACCAAGGCACGACTCTACGGCAGAGAGGACACTCATGAGGGTGGCGTTATCTGCCTCGATGACCAACTGGCCATGGTCGCATCTGACCTTGGGCATCAATGGCAGCGTGTAGTCACTCTGCGTTATGCCCGCCGCTGCGTCTACCGCAGCATCCGGCATCGGCTCGGGAGCCGTCTGGGCGGCGATTCTCGCCACTGACGCTGCTGCGAACACGCCCAGGGCCAACCATCGGATTGCCCGAATCCTTGTCACCGGGGCCTCTTCCGGTACACCGATCTGTTGCTACTTGCTGACTCGAGTCAATTGCGTAGGCGGGTCTGGTGGCCTACGAGGTCTGGCACCTCGAGACTGCATTTGGTCAACAAGGTACCGCCAAATCCCGGTTTTGCGTCAACTTTCTTCACGGTGATCCGCTTTGGAGCTACCTCATCCCTGCTCTCCGGGCTGGGTTCCGCCTCACGCGGGGAAGGATCCGATCGCCCGTCCAGATATGTCGCAGTACGGAATTAGTCCCAACGGTTTCAGAGGCTTAGCAGGTTCCGCGACGGGTTGCGATGGGGTCGTTAATTACCACTCTCGTGCAATGGGGCCGCGCGTTGGTGGTATGGGAACGCCCGGATGTTCCCAATACGGTCATAGGGGAGAAGTCATGTTACCTGCCCCCTCGACTCCACCTGTGAAGAGCTCTGCCGTGGAATCACCCTTCTCCTACCTGCCTCTTTGCCTGTCCAGACAGGGCCGAAAGCTGTAGGAGCCGCCCCAGGTGCGCCATTGATCGACAGACCTGCTTCCAGGTGCACCTTGCCCGGCAGCTACCGAAGTTCACACATCTCCGGCACCTCACCCGCACGGAGAGCTGTTGCAAATAGGAACGAACAACTCATGATTCCGATGAACGGTCGCAAACTTTCCTCTACCTGGACACGCTCCCAAGCGGCTTTGAGCACCGCGGCCGACTGCCTGGCCTCCCAGGGAGATGCGCCATTCCTGAACACACCGAGCAACTGCACGCACGGACAGATCTCAAGCGGCGGGCAGAAGATGCGCGCCGGATTCTTTGCTCTTGTAGCTCTTCTGGCGAGCTTTACGACGCCCGCTGCCCGCGCGCAGACGGCGCGCGTGGCCGGCGAGGTTACCGGCTTTGGATCTTCCTTGACGAACGCGGCAGGGGTCGCCGTTGATGCAGCGCAGAACGCCTATGTCGTCACCTCGACGGGTGTTGTGTACAAGGAGACCTTGAACAGCGCGACCGGCGCTTACACGGAAAGTGCGTTGTTTACGGCCGCGGCCGCTGCTTCGGGGATTGCTGTCGATAGCGCCGGGGCCAATATCTACGTCGGCACGGGGGCGGGGCATTCGGTTGTCCAGTACACCGGGTCCGGCAACACCTACACCCTTGGGACAACCTTCTCCGCTGGCTTTACGGGCACAACGTCCGTTGCGGTGGATGCCGCCGGGAATGTCTACGTCGCTGACGCGGGCGCGGGAACACTGTACAAGGAGACGCTCTCCGGAACGGCCTTCACGCAGGCTTCCATCGCAACCGGCATTACGGGTGCCAAGTACCTGACCATCGACCCTGCCGGAAATCTGTTCGTCGCGGATGGACTGGGTGCTTTTTACAAGGTCAGCGGAAGCGGGACCACCTACACCAAGGCCACCCTCTCCGTCGGCGGCTACACCGGCGTGACAGGCCTTGCGGTGGATGCCAAGGACGATCTGTTCATTGCGACTTCTTTGACCGGGGTATACGAAGCTGCGCTGAGCGGCACCACATACACATCATCCCCCTACTACCAGTACACCGGCTCGGGCGTTTCGCTTGACAGCATGGGTGACGTGTACCTGGTCGGCGCAACGCAGAGCTCGGGTACCAAACTTACAGTCGGCAGCGGCTACCTCAACTTTGGTTCCCTTGGGCCTGGTTCGCCGGCTTCGATGACGATCGCGTTTACGTTGACCTCCGCGGTGCAGGCGGTCCTGACCACGCCAACGGTGGTCACGCAAGGCCTGAGCGGGTACGACTTTTCGCTTGGCACGGGGAGCACGTGCACGAGCACCACTACGCTCACGCAGGGCCAGAGTTGCACAGTGGTCGTCCAGTTCTCGCCGGAGGCCTCGGGCTCGCGTCTGGGTGCGGTCAATCTCAACACGAACACGAAGACCATCGGCTACAGCTTTCTTGGGGGAACGGGCTTCACGCCTGGTCGCGGTCTACCAGTCCGTGACGCTCCTGAACACCATCGCCTGCCCGAATAGCAAGTGCGGTGCCTCTCTGCCGAACGGCCTCAGCAATGGCCGAGGTCTGACGGTTGATCCTGCGGGAAACGTCTGGGTTGCCAACAGTACCGCTGGTCAGATTCTTAAGTTCCCAGCTGGATCGCAGACGCCCGTTGTGTTCACCACCACCAACACCTGCTCGCCCGTGGGAACTGCGATCGACGGCGAAGGCAACGTCTTCTATACCTGCAACGGCGAAAGCAATATCTACGAACTTGTTGGGGGCAAGGGAACCGGTGTAGCGATCCCGATCAGCTACGGCGGCACGAACTACTCGACGGACGATCACCTGAGTGTGGACGCAGCCGGTAATCTCTACCCCACCTCGTACCAGCCTGCGAGCAATCTCTTCTTCAAAGTGGATGCGACCACGCACGCCGTCAGTGTGATCGGCACTGCGCCAGCGGGCGCACGTTTTGTGGGTGCTGTGACCGACGCAGCAGGGAACACTTTCGCGCCCGATTACAACAACGGCATTCTGTATGAGCTGCGTGCCGGCGCGAGCACGCTGACCACGTTGTACAACCTCGGCAGCACGACGGCACCGCATGCGATTGCGGAGGATGCCTCCGGCAGTCTGTATGTCACGACCACCATTCCCGGTACCACGGGCGGCGGCACGTCCAACCTGCTGAGGTTCTCATCGGGTAGTTATACTTCGACGCCGGCCAGCATCTCGGTCCCAGGCGGGGATAGTCTCTGGATCACGCCGGATGGCAATTTTTACACCATCTACGCGAACGCCACGTTAGCCGTTTACTCGCGCAGCGTCTTCTCGCTGGCCTTTCCGAATACAGCTGTCGGACAAACCAGCGCCGCGCAGAGTGTGACGCTGGAAAACGACGGCACGGCTCCGCTCACCATCTCGCCTCCAACGAGCGGAACGAATCCGAGCATCTCTACCAACTTCAGCTTCGATCCGAGTTCGACCTGCCCACGTCTGTCCAGTGGCTCAGCGCTGATCGTGCTGGCTGCCGGCGGCAGCTGCATCGACGTGATGGAGTTTACGCCGCTGCAGGCGGGCACCATCTCCGGCTCGCTGGTTACGACGGACAACTCGGCCAACGTCGCAGGCTCGACGCAGACCATCAACATCAGCGGAAACGCCACCCAGGGAACACCCACGGTGACCGTGCCGAACGCCTCGGGAACACTGGGGCAAAGCGCGACCTTGACCGCGACCGTCAACGGCGGGGGTACCTCCCCGACCGGTGCGGTCACGTTTGTCGTGGGCTCGGGATCCTCTGTCACCGGAACCTGTACCTCAGCGTCGGGTACAGAGAGTTGCACCGCAAGCTACCCGACCACCGGTCTGTCGGCAGGTTCAAACACCATCACCGTGTCCTATGCCGGCGACGTGAATTACCTGGCACAGACTGGAACGGGAACGCTCACCCTCGCGGCGGCACCCACCATCACGACGGTGACTTCTTCCCTGAACCCTTCCACCTTCGGCGCTTCCGTCACGTTCACGGGCAAAGTGACCTCGGGCATTGGCACGCCCAGCGGTTCGGTGACCTTCCTTGATGGCACCGTGACGCTCGGTACGGGGACGTTGAACGCCTCCGGAGTCGCAACCTTCAGCACCAGCGTCCTGAGCGTCAGCACCCACTCCATCACGGTGGCGTATGCAGCCTCAGGAAACTTTGCCGCGTCCACCTCGACGGCACTGGGGCAAACCGTTGCAAAGGCGACAGCCTACTCGAACGCGCTCTCCACCTCCAACGCGTCGCCCAGCTTCGGCACCAGCGTCACCTTTACCGATACGTTGGCCACGCTTGCGGGTGTTGCCCCGACCGGCATGGTGACCTTCTATAACAATGGCACGATCATCGGAACAGGTACCCCGGACAGCACCGGTGTGGCCAGCTTCACCACGTCCAATCTCCCCGTCGGATCGGACAGGATCACCGCGCTTTATGGAGGCGACGGCAACTACGCCTCCACGTCAGCGGCGTTGACTGAAACTGTGTCGAAGGCGACCGGCTACCCCAACACACTGACCAGCAGCAACCTGTCGCCGATGTTTGGCTCCAGCGTTACGCTTACGGACACGCTGCCGATCCTGGGAGGTGTGGCTCCCACCGGCACCGTCACTTTCTATAACGGCACGACTTCGATTGGTACGGGGACGCTCACCGCCGGCGTTGTCACCATCACTACATCCGCGCTCCCTGTCGGGACGGATACGATCAGCGCCTCCTACGTCGGAGATTTCAACTACAACGGCAGCACTTCCAACAATCTTCCGGAAACCGTAACAAAGGCCAGCGGCTATAGCGATGTCCTCGCGACCTCGAATGCCAACCCGACGTTCGGCAGCAGTGTGAAGTTCACGGCGACCCTCGGGTCCGCGGCGGGAGTGTACCCGACCGGTTCAGTGAACTTCCTGAACGGCACAACCTCGCTGGGCACAGGCACCATCAGCGCGACCGGCGTTGCCACGATCAACACCAGCAGTCTGCCTGTAGGGTCGGACAGTGTGACCGCGCAGTATGCCGGTGACGGCAACTTCGCCGCGGCTACTTCCAATGCAGTCGCGGAGACCGTAGCCAAGGCAACAGTCAGCAGTGATGTGCTGACCACCTCTAATGCCAACCCAGCCTTCGGCAGTTCCGTGGTTCTTACCGATACGCTGGCGCCCATCAACGGCGTGTACCCCACGGGAACGGTCAACTTCCTGAACGGCACGGTCTCGCTCGGCACGGGTACCGTTGGCGCGAATGGTATTGCGACGCTTACCACAGGCGCGCTGCCGGTGGGCGCAGATACGATCACCGCTCAGTACGCCGGTGATACGAACTTCAATGGCATCACTTCCACCCCGCTCACCGAGACGGTGACCAAGGCGACGATCACCAGCGACGTTCTGACCACCTCCAACGCGACGCCTGGCTACGGGAGCAGTGTCACCCTCACCGATACCATTGCCGCAGTGAACGGCAACCTGCCGACCGGGACCGTCACCTTTATGAACGGCACGGTGACGCTGGGTACGGGGACTGTTAACGCGGCGGGCGTTGCGACCTTCGCTACGACGAACCTGCCCGTCGGCACGGATACGATCACCGCGCAGTATGGCGGCGACACAAACTTCAACACCGCGGCTTCAAACTCGCTGACCGAAACCGTCGCAAAGGCTACCGGCTACGGCAACGTCCTGACGACTTCGAACGCGAGTCCGACGTTTGGCACGGGCATCACGCTGACCGTTACGATTGCCGCGGTAAACGGCACGTACCCGACAGGCTCGGTGACGTTCCTGAACGGGACCACGTCGATCGGCACGGGAACGCTTAGCGCGACGGGCGTGGCAACGCTCAACATCAGTTCACTGCCAGTGGGTACGGATACCATCAAGGTGTCGTACCTCGGCGACAACACCTTTGCCGCGAGTAACTCAAATACGCTGAATGAGACCGTTGCCAAGGCCAACGTTCCCAGCAACGTTCTGACAACGTCGAACGCCAGCCCTGCCTATGGCGGCAGTGTCACTCTTACCGATACGCTGGGCGCCCTGGGTGGCAACTATCCCAGCGGCACGGTGAACTTCTTCAACGGCGCGACGCAGATTGGTACTGGCACGCTTAGCGCCACCGGCGTCGCTACGTTCACCACGACCAGTCTTCCGGTGGGCACTGACACGGTCACCGCGCAATACGCGGGTGACAACAACTTCAATAGCTCAAACTCAAACTCGCTGGGCGAGACCGTAGCGAAGGCCACCGGGTATGGTGATGTCCTCAGCACCTCAAATGCTGCGCCGACCTTTGGCGGCAGTGTCACGCTGACAGACACCATCGCCGCGGTGAACGGCACGTACGCGACGGGCAGCGTTACCTTCCTGAACGGGACGACCTCGTTGGGTACGGGGACGATCAGCGCCACGGGCGTGGCTACCCTGACCACTAGTGCTCTGCCGTCTGGCCCGAACAGCGTGACGGCGAGTTATGCGGGCGATACTACCTTCGCAGCGGCGACCTCCAATGCAGTCACCGAGACAGTAGGGAAGGCAACCGTCGCCAGCGATGTCCTGAGCACTTCAAACGCCAACCCTGGCTATGGAACGAGCGTTACGCTGACGGACACGTTCCCCGCAGTGAACGGGACCTATCCGACGGGCACGATCACCTTCCTGAACGGCACGACCTCGATCGGCACGGGCACCCTGGCTTCCGGTGTAGCCACACTAACCACCACGAATCTTCCGGTGGGAACGGACAGCATCACCGCGCAGTTTGCCGGTGATACGAACTTTACGGCGGCAACCTCGAACGCGCTGGCTGAAACCGTCGCCAAGGCCAGCGGCTACGGCAACGCGCTGACCAGCTCCAACCTCAATCCGACCTTTGGCACGGGCGTTACGCTGACCGACACGATCGCGGCGGTGAACGGCACCAATGCTACGGGCATAGTGACCTTCTTCAACGGCGCCACGCAGATCGGCACGGGCACGCTCACCGCCGGCGTTGCAACGATAAGCACAAGCGCGTTGCCGGTTGGTGCTGACGCAATCAAGGCTGTCTACCTCGGCGATAGCACCTTTGGTGGTTCTAACTCAAACATCCTCACCGAGAACGTGGCCAAGGCCAACGTTCCGAGCAACGTCCTCACAACGTCGAACGCCAGCCCGGCCTACGGCGGCAGTGTGACGCTGACGGATACCCTGGGCGCCCTGGGCGGCAACTACCCGAGCGGCACGGTCATCTTCCTGAACGGCACGACGTCCATAGGGACGGGCACGCTGAGCGGTACGGGCGTGGCGACACTGACTCTGACCACGCTACCGGTTGGCGCAGACTCGATCACCGTGCAGTACGGCGGCGACACGAACTTCAGCACCTCGACCTCGAATGCGATCACGGAGACTGTGGCCAAGGCGACCGGCTACGGCGACGCGTTGACCACTTCCAATGCCACTCCGACATTTGGCACCAGCATCACCCTCACGGACACCATCGCTGCAGTGAACGGAACGTACCCGACAGGTAGCGTGACCTTCTACAACGGAGGAACGTCACTGGGTACTGGAACGATCAGCGCGACAGGCGTAGCGACGCTCGCCACGGGCGCACTGCCTTCTGGCGCGGACACGGTCACGGCGCAGTATGCCGGTGATGCGAACTTCGGTCCGGCGACCTCGAATGCGGTCACCGAAACAGTGGGCAAGGCCACGCTCGCCAGCGACGTATTGTCGACTTCGAATGCCAGCCCCAGCTATGGCACAACGATCACGCTGACGGACACGCTTCCGGCTGTGAACGGATCCTATCCCTCGGGCACGATCACTTTTCTTAGCGGTGGCGCCTCGATTGGCACCGCCATCCTCAACGGCTCCGGTGTGGCGACGCTCAGCACGTCGAACCTCCCCGTAGGCACGGACAGCATCATCGCCCAGTTCGCGGGTGATGGCAACTTCACGGCTGCGACTTCCAACGCGCTTCCTGTAAATGTCGGCAAGGCCACCGGGTATAACAACCTCCTCACGTCCTCGAACCTTAACCCCTCGTACAGCGGCAATGTGACGTTCACCGACACGCTGGGCTCCGTCAATGGCGTCTTCCCGACCGGCACAGTGACGTTCCTGAACGGCACTACGTCGATCGGAACGGGCACCCTCAATGCCTCTGGTGTGGCCACCCTCACAACGGGCACTCTGCCTGTCGGTGCGGACACGATCACCGCGCAGTACATTGGCGACGCAACTTTTACCAGCTCCACCTCGAACGCCGTGAATGAGACTGTCGCGAAGGCCGATGTCGCCAGCGACGTCCTGACGACTTCCAACGCCAGCCCGTCCTTCGGTGGCAGTGTCATCCTGACCGACACCTTTGGTGCGACGAACGGTGTGTTCCCGACTGGCACCGTTACGTTCAACAGCGGCAGCACTTTGCTCGGCACCGGCGCAATCAATGCTTCGGGTGTGGCTACCCTGACCACGACGGCTCTGCTGCCTGGAACTGACACCGTCACTGCGGTCTATGGCGGCAGCGCGACGCTGAACACTGCGACCTCCAACGCTGTGACTGAGACTGTTGCAAAGGCTACCGGCTCCAACACGCTCACCACCTCGAACGCCAGCCCGATGTTCGGCACGAGCGTGACCTTCACGTCCACTCTGTCGAGCGTGAATGGCGTCACGCCTACGGGCACAGTCACCTTCTCTGACGGCAGCACAGCGCTCGGCACAGGCACTGTAAACAGCTCCGGTGTGGCGACCTTCTCCACAGCGACATTACCTGTTGGATCCAACACCATCACCGCGAGCTACGGCGGGGACACAAGCTACGCCGTCGCGCCCTCCAACACAATCCAGGAGAGCGTCGCCAAGGCCTCCGGCTACTCCGATGTCCTGTCCGCGTCGACTACGAGCCCCACGTTTGGGCAGAGCGTCACGCTGACCGACACGCTCCCCAGTGTGAACGGCGTCGCCCCGACCGGCACGGTCACCTTCAGCAATGGCACGACGACGCTTGGCACCGGCACGCTGAACAACGGGGTCGCGACGCTTACTACTTCAACGCTTCCGACTGGTGCCGATAGTGTCTCGGCTACTTACAGTGGCGACAACAACTTCAGCAACGCCAGTTCCAACAGCCTCACCATCACGGTAGGCAAGGTCGCGGCGACCAGCAATGACACCGTGACAGGCTCAGGCACCTTTGGCGCGGCGACGACACCGGTCACCGTGACGATCCCGTACGCGGGAACGGTTGCTCCCACTGGCGCGATCACGGTCACAGACACGACGCGCAACAACACACTGACTCTGCAAGCCTCCACGTGCACGGCCTCGAACAGCAACCTGGTCTGCACCGGGAACCTGCCCACTGCCAACCTGGCTGCAGGCAGCAATCCCGTTACGGTCAGCGAGGCTGGCGACACCAACTTCAGCGGTAGCACCGGCACTGGCTCCATTACGCTCAGCAAAGCGGGCCTTACGACGGGTGACACGGCCACCGGCACGGGCACCTACGGCGCGACGACCACGACCGTGACGGTGAGCATCCCGTACAGCGGCCCCGCGGCTCCCACTGGCTCCATTACTGTGACCGACAGCCTGGGCAACACGGTCGCCATTGCTGCCTCTACGTGCACCGCATCGGCCACCGCGCTCACCTGCTCGGCCAACCTGCCGACGGCCAGCGAGCCCGTAGGCGCCAACACCGTGAACGTCAGCCAGGCTGGCGACGCCAACTACAGCGGCAGCACCGGTACAGGCACCATGACCATCGGTAAGGCCCCGGCGACCAGCACGGATACGGCAACGGGCACCGGAAGCTACGGGGCCGACACCAGCTCCATCACAGTCAAGATCCCGTTCGCCGGAACGAAGGCACCCACGGGTGACATCACCGTCGCGGACAGCCTGAACAACACGGTCATCATCAAGGCGGCGAGCTGCTCCACCGCCGGCCAGACTCTCACCTGCACGGCGAACCTGCACACCGCGAACGAGCCTCTCGGCTCCAACGCCCTGACCATCACGCAGGCCGGCGACACGAACTACACCGGCAGCACCGGCACGGGCAGCGTCACGATCGGTCCTGCCGTTGCCTCCACCGGGGACACGGCCACGGGCACGGGCACTTATGGGAGTTCCCCGACGACCGTCAAGGTGTCCATTCCCTACGCGGGCGGCTCTGCTCCGACGGGCGCGATCACGCTCTCCGACACGCATGGCAACACCGTCACGATTCAAGCCTCAAGCTGTACCCCAGCTTCAGGTGCCCTGAACTGCACGGCGCTTCTGAACACGGCGAACGAGCCCGTCGGCGGCAACCTCGTACAGGTCAGCCAAGTGGCTGACGCCGACTACGCGGGCAGCAGCGGCTCCGGCACAATCACCATCAGCAAGGCACCTGTGACAGCCAACGACAGTGCCGACGGGGCGGGCTACTACGGCTCGCCGACTACGGCCGTCAACATCACGATCCCATACGCAGGCGTCGCGGCACCCACAGGTGCCATCACCCTCAAGGACACGATCGGCAACACAGTGTCCGTTGCTGCCTCCAGTTGTGCGGCCTCGGGATACGCGCTGGCCTGCACCGTCAACCTGCCTACGGCCAACGAGCCGGAAGGCGGCACAAACCCGCTCACGGTCAGCCAGGTGGGTGACAGCAACTACAGCGGCAGCACGGGCACGGGTAACGTGATCATCGGCAAGACCAAGGTCACGGCAACCGATACCGCGAGTGGCACGGGAACCTACGGCGACGCGACCACGCCCGTGATCGTCACGATTCCTTACGCGGGTGTCGCTGGACCGACGGGCGCCATCACCGTCTCAGACAGCTTCGGCAACAAGGCCTTCGTGGGAGCCGCCACCTGCGTGAGCTCCGGCGGGGCGCTGACCTGCACGGCGAGCCTGCCCACCGCGAACGAGCCCACGGGCAGCAACCCGGTTACGATCAACCAGACCTACGACAACAACTACGCCGGCAGCACGGGCTCGGGCACGGTCACGATCAATCCGGCGGGTGCGCATGGCAACAACTCCGCTACCGGGTCGGGCTCCTATGGCGCGCCGTCCACTCCCATCACCATCGTCATCCCGTTCTCCGGGAGCACCTCACCTACGGGCGCGATCACTGTCTCTGACGTGGTTGGCAATACCGTGACGATCCCGGCGGCCAACTGCAAGGCGTCCGCGAACGCGCTGGTGTGCCCGGCGACACTGGCCACCGCGAATGAACCCCTGGGCGCGAACGTCGTCAGCGTGGTCCAGGCCGCGGATGCCAACTACGCCAGCAGCACCGGCTCCGGCACCATCGCCATCAACCAGGCTCCTGTCACCACTAACGACACGGCCATCGGTGCAGGGAACTACGGCTCCGCCACGACAGCCGTCACTGTAACCATCCCGTACGCAGGTGTTGCCGCTCCGAGCGGCGCTGTGACCGTCACCGACAGCCTTGGCAACACGGTCAGCTCCCCGGCTTCGGCCTGCACTTCAGCCGGCCAGACCCTGACCTGCACGTTGTATCTGCCCACAGCCAACGAGCCTTTGGGCACCAACCAGGTCACGGTGGCACAGGCCGCTGATGCCAACTACGCCGGCAGCACCGGTTCAGGCAACGTCACTATCTCCACCTCGCCGGTCAGCCCGGTGGGCAGCACCGCCTCGGGCGTGCAGAACGTCACCATCACGCAGGGCACCGTTTCGACGCTGCTGACCGCCAGCCTGGCTTACGGTGGAGCCATCCCGCCCTCCGGTGCGGTGACCTTCACCGTCGCGGGTGGGGCACCGGTCACAGCCAACTGCAGCACAGGCGCCTCGCCTGAAGTCTGCACAGCCACCTACCCGACCGATTCGTTGCAGGTCGGCACGTACACCATTACTTCCACCGAAGCCGCGGACCCCAACTACACCGCAGGCAGCGCTACGGGAACGCTCACCGTCGCGGCCGGCTCGGTCAGCCCGATTCTTGACTCGATCAGCTACGTCGGCAACGTGCTCATCATTGCGGGCACCCAGAGCGCTACGCTCACTGCGAACATCACGTACACCGGTCCTGTACCCACGGGCGCCCTCACCTTCAACCTGCCGGGCGGCACGCCGGTGACCGCGACCTGCACCTCAGGACCGTCGCCGCTGGCCTGCACGGCAGCGTACCCCACGGCCTCGCTCGCACCGGCCACCTACGTCATCACCGCCCTTGAGGCTGCGGATAGCAACTACCCGCAGGGCGAAGCGACCGCGCTGCTCACCGTGTCGCCGAGCGCTTCCACCCCGGTCTCGCCGATCCTGGCGACTGGCAGCTACGTCAACAGCGTGCTTGTGCCCTATGGCACGTCCAGCGCAACCTTGTACGCCACGATTGTCTTCAACGGACCAGCGCCCACCGGTGCGGTCACCTTCTCCGTGATCGGCGGATCCGGTGCAGCAGTACAGGGTGTTTGCACCTCGGGTTCCTCTCCGATGACCTGCACGGCCGATTATCCGACGGCCACACTTGGAATCGGCGGCTACAAGATCCAGGTGAACGTGGCAGCGGACAACAACTACCCCGCGGGCAGCGCCATTGGTACGCTGACGGTCAGCGAAGTTGCTGCGTCCACCAATGACGCGGTCACGGGCACCGGAAACTACGGCGACCCGTCTACCCCGATCACGGTCTCCATCCCGTACCCCGGTTCCATCGCTCCCACAGGCGCGATCACCGTTACGGATAGTTATACGAACACCGTCACCGTGCAGGCGTCCGTCTGCACGGCGTCAGGCGGAACACTGAGCTGCCCGGCGAATCTGCCGACTGCCAACGTTCCCTTGGGCGCCGATGCGGCCACGGTCAGCCAGGGCCCGGACACCGTTTACGCGTCCAGCACCGGTAAGGGCTCGATCACCATCGGCAAGGCGCTCGCCACAACCACCGACACGGCGACCGGCACCGGGACCTTCGGCGCGGCCACGACGCCCGTTACGGTGACCATCCCCTACGCGGGCACCACCGCGCCCAGCGGCGCGATCACTGTCTCGGATGGCTTCACGAACACCGCAACCATCCCGGCGGCGAGCTGCACCGCAGCCAGCGGTACATTGACCTGCACGGCGAACCTCGCCACGGCGAACGAGCCTCTGGGCACCAACGCGCTCACCCTTACCCAGGTCGGGGACAGCAACTACACCGGCAGCACCGGCACGGGCACCGTCACCATCGGCAAGGCAGGCGCTACCAACGGCGACACGGCCACCGGTACCGGCACCTACGGCGCGGCGTCCACGCCCGTGATCGTCACGATCCCCTACGTTGGCTCGACGGCACCCACGGGAGCCATCACGGTCGCGGACACACACAACAACACCGTCACCACCCCCGCCGCTGCTTGCACAACAACCAGCAGCACCATCACCTGCACCGTCACTTTGCCGACAGCAACGGAGCCCACCGGCCCCAACACCGTCAACGTGAGCCAGGCCGGCGATAGCAACTACGCAGGCAGCACCGGCACGGGCACCGTCACCATCAACAAGGCGCCCGCGACCAGCAGCGACACCACCTCCGGCACGGGCTATCTACGGCGGCGCAACGACCTCCGTCATCGTCACCATCCCCTACGTGGGTGCAGTGCCTCCCTCCGGCTCCATCACCGTCACAGACAGCCACAACAACACCGTTACGGTCCCCGCCACCGCCTGCACTGCAGCTGCTGGCGTGCTCACCTGCACGGCGAGCCTGCCCACAGCCAATGAGCCGGTCGGGTCGAACCCCATCAGCGTCAGCCAGGCGGCAGACACCAACTACAGTGGCAGCACCGGCTCCAGCACCATCACCATCGGCAAGGCGCCAGTCACCACCAACGACACCGCCACCGGTACCGGCGTCTACGGCTCGCCGACGACCTCCGTCACCGTCACCATCCCCTATGCGGGCGTGGATGCCCCGACAGGCTCCATCACGCTCACCGACACCCTTGGCGAGACGGTTACTGTCCCGGCGTCCTCGTGCACCGCGGCTGCTGGCATTCTCACCTGCGCTGTAACCTTCCCCTCGGCCAGCGAGAACGTCGGCAACAACCCGATTACCGTCACCCAGGCCGGCGATAACAACTACCTCGGCAGCAATAGCAGCAGCACCAGCTCGGGAAGCACCATCACCATCAACAAGGCAGGCCCGGGTGCGGACACTGCTACCGGCACCGGCACCTACGGTGCGGCGATGACGCCCGTTGCAGTCACCATTCCCTTCGCTGGCGCAACGCCCACCGGCGCCATTACGCTGGCGGACACCCACGGCAACACCGTCACGGTGACCAGCTGCACCGCCGGCACGAATACGTTGGCCTGCACGGTCAACCTCCCTACCGCGACCGAGCCCGTAGGTCCGAACACGGTCACGATCAGCCAGGCCGCTGATCCCAACCACGCAGCCAGCACCGGCACAGGCACAGTCACTCTGAACAAGGCCCCTGCCACGACAACCGACACAGGCGCCGGCACTGGGATCTACGGCGGGGCCAACACAGCCGTCACCGTGACCATCCCCTACATCGGCCAGGCTGCTCCCACCGGGGCCGTCACCGTGGCCGACAGCTTTAGTGAGACGGCCACCGTAGGCGGATACACCTGCACCGCTGCCGCGGGAACGTTGACCTGCACCCTGAGCCTGCCTACAGTCAACGAGCCGGTCGGCAGCAACCCGATCACCGTTACCCAGGTGGGCGACGCCAACTACTTCGGCAGCACCGGCAACGGCACCGTCACCGTCAACAAGGCGGGCGCGGGTGCTGACACCGCCACCGGCACTGGTACATACGGCGCAGCGACCACCGCTGTCACTGTCACCATCCCCTACACAGGCGCGGTTCCCACCGGTTCCATCCTGCTCGCCGACACTCACAGCAATAGCCTCACCATCTCTCCCACGAGCTGCACGGCTGCGAGCGGGATCCTCACCTGCAACGTCAACCTGCCCACAGCCAACGAGCCGGTAGGAGCCAACACGCTATCCATCAGCCAGCCTGCGGACGCCAACCATAGCGCCAGCACCGGCTCCGGCACCGTCACCATCAACAAGGCGCCTTCCACCAGCACGGACAGCGTGACTGGCACGGGCACCTACGGCGACGCCACCACCCAGGTCACCGTCACGATTCCCTTCGTCGGCACAGCGGCTCCCACCGGCGCGATCACGATCAACGACACGCTCGGGAACACGGTCACGGTTCAGGCCTCCACCTGCACCGCGACTGCTGGCCTGCTTACCTGCACGGCGACCTTGCCAACGGCCAATGAAGCGCTGGGCAGCAACCAGGTCACGGTCACCCAGGCTCCCGACACGAACTACACCGGTAGCACGGGTACAGGCTCCGTCACGATCAACAAGCCGGGCGCAACCACGGGCGACACGGTCACTGGCGCCACCAGCTATGGCTCGGCCACCGCTGCGGTCACGGTTGCCATCCCGTACATCGGCAACACCGCTCCGACAGGCGCGATCACGTTGACTGACACTCACGGGAACACGGTCACGGTTCAAGCCTCAACCTGCACCGCGGCCAAAGGTGTCCTCACCTGCTCCGCCACGATGCCCACGGCCAACGTTCCGGTCGGCGCCAATACCATCACCGTCAACCAGGCCGCGGACGCGCTCTTCAACGGCAGCACTGGCACAGGTTCTGTCACGGTCAACAAGGCCGCGGCAACCGCCGGCGACACGATCACTGGCTCCGGCAACTTCGGGGACGCTACCTCCGCCGTCACCGTCAGCATCCCCTACGCCGGCACCGCAGCCCCAACCGGCGCGGTCACGATCACGGACAGCAACGGCAATACCGTGACAGTCCAGGCGTCCAGCTGCACCGCTGCCAAAGGCGTTCTGACCTGCACGGCGAACCTGCCTACGGCGAACGATCCTATCGGTGCCAACACCCTCACCGTAGCTCAGGCCGCAGACGTCAACTACAGCGGCAGCACAGGCACCGGTTCAGTCACTCTCGGCAAGACCAAGCCGACGCTCACCGCGCCGACCATCTCGCCGCTGAACAGCGCCTTTGGCACCTCCGTGACGATCACGCAAGCCGTTCCGGCCAACGAAACCGGCACCGTCACCTTCTACAACGGCACGACCGTCCTTGGAACGGCGACCATCGCCAACGGTGTCGCCACGCTGACCACCTCGGCGCTCCCTGTGGGCACTGACTCCATCACCACCACCGCGAATGGCGACACAAACTACGCTGCCTCCACCTCGCCGGCGATAACGGATAACGTCGCCGCCACGACCACCACCATCGCTCTTACCTCGTCCCAGAGCACGATGAGCGCCGGCACGAACGTCACCTTCACGGCCACGGTGTCGACACCAGGCTCCGGCACAGTCGCGGGGACGGTGACCTTCTATGACGGTACTGCCGCCATTGGCACCGCAACCGTGAGCAACGGAGTTGCCACGGCGAGCACCACCACCCTGGCGGTCGGCAACCACGCGATCACCGCAACCTTTACCCCCGCTACCGGCAGCCCGCTTACGGCAGCAACCTCTGCGGCGGTTTCCGAGACTGTGACCGCAGCCGCGTCCACCATCACGCTGACCTCGTCAGCGAACCCGGCCATCGTCGGCCAGTCAGTCACCCTGGCGGCAACCGTTCCCGCCTCCATCGCGGGTACGGCGCCCACTGGTAAGGTCACCTTCTACGACGGCACTACGGCCATCGGCTCAGCCCAACTGAACGCCTCAGGTGTGGCCAGCCTCCCGACCACCACCCTGAAGGGCGGCTCACACGACATAACGGCGGTCTACGCCGGTGACGGCGTGTACGGGACGTCGACCTCAGGCGTGGTCGCCCAGAAGGTCAGCGACTACACCATCGGCAATACCACGCCAACGATGATCGCCGACCCAGGGGCAGCCGCAGCCTTTAACATCACGATCAATCCTGTGGGCTCTATCAGCTTCAGCGCTCCCGTTGTCCTCACCGTCAGCGGTCTTCCGGCCAAGTACACCGCAGCCTTCGGGCAGGGAACTGTGACCCCAGGTGCGGCAGGTACGACCACCACCATGACCGTGCAAACCTTTGCACAGGCCCTCACGGCCATGGAGCACGAGCACCACACGAAGAGCCTTGTAGCCGCCGCAGCCTGGGCCTGCCTCTTCCCGCTGCTCGGTCTGCGCCGCATTCGCCGTCGCCTGCCCAAGTCGCTCCTGATGCTTGCGTTGGTGATCGGCTCGTTCGGTGCCGTGGCTCCGCTCACCGGTTGCGGTGGCGGCTACTTCGGGCCGCAGCCTGCCAGCTACACCCTCACCGTCACCGGAACCAGTGGCACGCTCCAGCGCACCACCACCGTCACCCTGAACGTTCGCTAAGGTCCCGGGGAGCTCCCAAGCTCCCCGGACGTCGCGATCCAGCTACTCCGCAAGCTTTTGAGGGTTCAATGAAAGGTTCGTCCAACATCAAGCTGCTCGCCGCCCTGCTGATCTCCCTGGCAGCAAGGGCACACGGGCAAGCCGTAGGCTCGGCCCCCTTCGGCCTTGAAAACGGCCAGGCTCCGCCGCTGCAAATCAGCCTCCAATACCAGGCGACGCACGCCAACGCGCCTCCGGGCCAGTGCGGTTGCTTCTGGATGCAGGGCGGCGGGCTCCAGATCGTCCGCTCCTTCTGGCCCAACCTCAGCGTCGCTGCGGACGTCTACTACGGTGCAAACGGCGCGATCAACAACACGGACGAGCAGCTCAGCATCTTCAACTACGTCCTCGGGCCGCGCTACAACTACCGCAACTCCACGCGCTACACGCCCTATGGGCAGCTCCAGGCAGGTGCGTCGCACGTGTCATCCAACTACTACGCGTACAAGTCCGGCGAAACCTCACTCGCCGTGCAGGCAGGGCTGGGCGTAGAGATGAACCTCAAGCGCCATATCTCGATCATTCCGCTGGAGGTGAACTGGGTCTACTCTCGCGCGCTCAACGGCGTAAACAGCCATCAGAACAACACCCGGGCCGGCTTCGGCGTCATCTACCGCTTCGGCCCCGGCTAAGAGTCTCTCGGAAGAGCAAGCCTCCTGTCACTGAGCCGTCATCCTGAGCAAAGCGAAGGATCTCCGGATCTCCGGATCTCCTTAGTTCGCCCCCAAGGACAACAATGGCGGTGAGCCAACCAGGCCTCACCGCCACGTCAACCAACACGACCGACCACAAATCCTTACTTCTCCACCCCAAACGTAAACACCGTCTCCGAGTGCATCGTCTGCCCGGGCTTCAACTCCGTGGAGGGGAACTTGGGCTGGTTTGGCGAGTCAGGGAAGTGCTGCGTCTCCAGGCAGAACCCCGCATTCTTCGCATACGCCGCGCCCGACGCTCCGTGCAGTGACCCATCCAGAAAGTTCCCCGTGTAAAACTGCACCCCGGGCTCGGTCGTCGTTTCCGTCAACGTGCGCCCACTGGCCGGGTCGACCACCTTGGCTGCCAGGTGCATCCCGACGCCGCCGTTCAGCACAAAGTTGTGGTCGTATCCCCCCGCAATCTTCAGCTGGTCATTCGAATCATTGATGTGCGCGCCCATCGCGGTCGGCTGCCGCAAGTCAAACGGCGTACCCGCCACCGGCGCAAGCTGCCCGGTTGGGATCAATGTGCTGTTTACCGGCGTAATCCGGTCGGCGGCGATCATGATCTTTTCCTTCAGAATGTCGCCACTGCCTTCCCCGCTCAGGTTGAAGTAGGTGTGGTTTGTCAGGTTCAACACCGTGGGCTTCGTCGTCGTCGCGCTGTACTCAATGCGTAGCGACTTGCCCACCAGCGAGTACCGTACGTGTGCTGTCAGCTGCCCCGGGAACCCCATCTCGCCATCAGGGCTGACGAGCGTCAACTCCACGCCGTTGGCTGTCTTCTGGCCAGTCCAAACCTTGCGGTCAAACCCGGTCGTGCCTCCGTGCAGGGAGTTCCCATGGTCGTTGGTCGGGATGTGAAACGTCGCGCCTTCCAGGTTGAAGGTCCCCTTGCCGATGCGGTTCCCATAACGTCCGACCACGGAGCCCATGTAGCTCTTCGAGTCTGCCTGGTACCCGGCCAGGTCCTTGTATCCCAGCACCACGTCGGCCTTCTTGCCGGTGCGGTCCGGTGCCTCCACGCTCACCACGTGGGCGCCAAAGTTGGTGATACGAATTGTCAGGTCGGCATCGGTCAGCGTGTACAGCTCCACCGGCTTTCCATCGGCGGTGCCCCAGGGCGCAACAGTTACGGCACCCTGGGCAAGAGGCGCAAGCGCAAGTAAGGACGTAGCAAACAGCGAAAGTTTCATTCGGTCTCCGTAGGCAGAAAGTGTACTGCGATCTCGCATGGTCTGGCTGCCTCTTACAAACACAAACGTGCCGGCTAGTGCGAAGGCTTCGGCAACCGGGTCTCCGCGGGCACAGGCTTTCCAAACTCCGGCGTTCCATCCGCATTCCACGTAAACGGCTGCGCACGCGGCGACCGCGCGTTCTCGCAGCCCTCATGCGAAGCCGCGTTCGCATGGTAAATAATCCAATCCTGCTTGCCATCCGGTGACTTGAAGAACCCGTTGTGCCCCGTCCCGAACACCCCATGCCTGGGGTCCTGCCGCAGAAACGGGTGGTCATACTTTGTCCACGAACTCGCATTCAGCAGGTTCGCCCCAGCCTTCGCATGCAGTACGCCCAGCGCGTAGTAATCCGTCCAGCACGCCGAGCCGGAGTACACCAGAAACAGATCGTCTCCGTGTTGCAACATCTCCGGTCCTTCGTTCACATCCACGTGCGGAATCGCGGGCCGCTCCGGAAGGTCACCCACGTGCTCCCACGTGTACTGCGGGTGCGAAACCATCACCCTTTCCGAGTCGACCGTCCACGGGTTCTTCAGGTGTGCCAGAAAGATGTCCTGCTCGCCATCCGTGTCGCCCTTCCACCCTGACCAGATCAGGTACCGCTGCCCACGCACTTCAAATGCGGAGGCATCGATCGCCCACTTGTCCGTGCTGTCGCCCACCTTGCCCTTCATCGTCCACGTGCCTTCCAGCGGATCCTCGGACGCGTTCTCAAGGACGTAGATCCGGTGGTCCTCATTGCGTCCGTCATCCGCCGCAAAGTACAAATACCAGCGCCCATCGAAGCGGTGCAACTCCGGCGCCCAGATGTCCTTGCTGTACGGCCCACTAGCGGGCGGCACCCACACCACCTTGGTGCGCGCGTGGCGCAGGTCGGTGATGTCCGGCGTCGCCCAGATTGTCAGGTTCACCCCCGTGGTGTTCATGTAGAAGTACTCGCCCTTGTACGAAATGACCCATGGATCCGCGCCACTGGGCAGCAGGGGATTGGTGAACGTTTCGCTAGCTGCGCCCTTCTGGCCCTGGCCACCGAGCGTCAATCCGCACGCGAGACATGCAGCCAGTACCCAGCGCAAACCAGACATCCTCATCATCGTCATCGCCCTCCCTCCGCCTTCGCTCCCGGACCCGCGCACTGTCCCACCAGGTCCGACCTCAAAATGCCGTGTGCGCAAGCTGCGGAACAGCGTTCTGCAGCGCCGCTCGATCCGCTGCCTCCACCGTGGCCTGCCCCTCGCTGAACAGCTTCGACTCGCTCGGGCGAGATAAAAGTGCGCCTGTAATCTGGCTCGCGTCCAGGCGCAACGCGTTCTCCAGAGCATCGCTCAATTGCTTTGTTTCGGCATCTTCCAGATCCAGTCGTCCGAGCGTAGGTACGCGGCCGCAATGACTCTCCGCCCCTGATGGAAGCGATCTAGTTGGTCCCGCTCACGCCCGGCGTCGCCTGCCGCCCCGTCCCTCGCCCGGTCAGTTCCCGGATGACATCCACCTCGCGCTGGCGGTATGGCGTGTCGTCCTGGCGAAAGACCTCATGGAACCAGATGGTCGGCGGCTGCAAGGTGTAGGGCCGCTCCCATGAGTCCCAGGGAAGGTAGGTCTGCGTCTTACCGGCGACAAAGCCCCAGTTGATCGCCGCCACATGGTGTTGCTTCGCGACCGGCAGGATCGTGTCGAAGGTGCTTCCATTTCCCCGAGCCATGTACTCGGTGCAAATCAGGGGACGATGCAGCGCCTCCAGCTCCTTCACGCGCTCCTCAAAGAACTCCGGCCAGTCGTAGTTATGAAAAGAGATCACATCTGACTCGCGCAGCTGAATTCTCGTCGTCGGGCTTTCCTTGTCTGGATGGCTCCAATCGCCCTTCCATACGCCGCTGGTGAGCGGCTGGCTCGGGTGCTCCCCGCGGGCCCAGGCAAACACCTTGGGCAGCAACTCATCCACGCGGCGGACCTTTGCCTCGGCATCCTCATGGAAGCGGCCATCGTTGGTGTTGTCAGGCTCGTTCCATACATCCCAGCCGAGTACGCGGTCGTCCTTTGCAAAGGCACCGACCACGCCCTGCACATAAGCCTTCAACTCCGGCTCGGTCCCTTTGTCCAGCAGTCGCTGCTGCCCCGGGCTCTGCACCCAGCCCGAGTTGTGCACGCCCGGAATGGGCGGATGCTGTGCCCCAAGATGCGGGTTCGGCTCCCAGCATGAATCAAACAAGACCAACAGCGGACGAATGCCATGCTTGCTGGCAATGGTCAGGAACTGATCCAGGCGCTGCTGAAATCCCTTCGGATCGCTCAACCAAAGCTGATCCTGCAGAAACACCCGCATGGTGTTCATGCCGATCCCTTCGCCCATGCCCAGCTCTTTGTCGTTCAACGCGGGGTTGAAGGTAGCGGCCTGAAACATCTCCAGTTCATTGATCGCGTCGGAGGGCACATAGTTTGCGCCCACCAACCACGGCTGCTTTTCGTACCACGCCTGGGCACGGGCCTCGGTCCATCGCCCATTAACTTCGGGGGCCTCCGCCGCACAGGTCACCGTGAACAACAACAGGGAACAGAGCAGGCGCGCCTTCATTCGATCTCCTTAGGAAACGGCCACCAGAATGCACCAAAGCACGTGGAACATGCAATTGGCACCTGCCTGTTGGCCGGCAGCCGAGCTACTCTCAACACGGTCGAAAGCCCAGGAAGAACGGCCCGCTGCGCCTAAGCACGGCAGGCCGTTCCCCTGGGCACAACTTCAGCCCTACCCATTCACTTCGTATGCGACGCGCGGTCTTCAAACCAACGCACCTGCCCTCTGTTATCCATCCACTCCCCTAGCGCACAGGGATGTCCAGGACCTCGATCGTGAGAGCCGGCACCGTGTGCGCCCACTCCGGTCCCGCAACCCTCACCCTGGACTGCACCGGTACGATTACGTTCGGACTCGTGATGGAGTTCATCGCCTCGTAACTGCCGGCATGCAGAGTATTCATGCTCGCATCCAGCTTCCCGCTTACGCCATCAAGTTTCACCGCAAGCGCCTGGGGTCGTGTGGAGGCGTTCACCAGCTTCAAATGCAGGACATGGTCCTTGGATCCCACCGTGGCCGAGTAGTAAAACCGCTCCGCTGCGCCTGTCAGGGAGCTCTTCGGTGTTCCATCCCCGAGATGCTCCCCGAACAAACTCTGCGCCCAGTAGCTCGGAGAGGCATAGCTCGTGGCAGCGTCGTAGCCGATCAGGTCCGTGGGCCACTGCATCGCTCCCGGGTTCACGTTCACCAGCAGCGGCGCATAGCTCGCCATGATGATCAGGTCGCTGTTGCGTTCCATGGAGGTCATCCAGGCTGCGTCTCCCAGGGCGTCGCCGAAGTCCGGGGTGGGAGAACCGGAACGCGTGGCCCATTCGCCCACGAAGATCTTGGGTCCCGTGCGCGGAGCCCCATCGTACTTGTGCGTGAAGTCCAGCATGTCGCCCACTGACTTGTAGTAGTGGTCGTCGAGCACATCCGGCTGCGCTTCAGGATCCGTCTCCTTTACCGGCGTTGTACAGATCAGCTGGTACTTGTGGCCGTACTTCGCCCGCAACGCCTTCGCGATCTGCGCAAACCGCTCGTTGTAGGTGCCGGACTTGTCGAAGTCGTCTTCATTGCCGATCTCGATGTAGTGCAGCGGAAATGGCTGCGGATGACCATCCTTCGCACGCTCTGCCCCCCAGCGCGTACTGGTGTCGCCGGTCACATACTCCACCTCGTCCACGGCGGACTGCACGTACGGTTCCAGGTCTTTGCCGGGCTTCACATGTACCTGGTGGAGCGAATACCCCGCGTACACGGCCAGAACGGGCTCGATTTTCAGGTCTTCCGTCCACTCCAGCATCTCGAGGAATCCCATGCCGTCGTCGGACCAGTAGGTCCAGGGCGCCTGGTGTCCGGGCCGGTCCACCAGCGGGCCGATCGTCTCTTTCCAGTTGTACCAATCCTTCAGTTGGTCGCCTTCAAGGTAGTTGCCGCCCGGCAGCCGCAGGAAATGCGGATGAAGACCGGCCATCTTCTCCATCAGGTCAGACCGAAACCCGTTGGGTCGATCGTGATAGGTGGGCGGAAACAGCGAAACGAGCTGAAGCCACAGCGTACCGGGGCGAGCCACCAGGAGTTCCAGGTGATTTTGCCCGGAGGCCTGCACCGCGCCGGTCTTCAGGATGTATTCATAGCGCGCCCACTCGCCTCCGCGAACCTCCACGGTAGCCTCGGCCAGCGCGGCACCGGTCACGTTGTTCACCAACTGCACTTTGACAGGCCCTGCGGCGCCGGCATCCGCCTTGGCATACATCGATCCGCGGTACTGCGTGCCCGGCTGCACGCCCATGCCCCAGTACCCAACGTTGCTCACGCCGGCTTCATTCCCTTCAGACGCGGTGGTCGACGTGAGCTTCAGGCTGGTGGCCAGCGCCTTGCTCGGCCCCTCGGCCTTGTCGATGGCCATCGCCCCTGCGGCCTGACCGCGCCGCACGATGCTCCACTGCTCGATCCCCTGCCAGCTTGTGCGCATGGTGCGGTTCTGCACCATCTCCGCATACAGGCCGCCCTCAAAGGCGTGGTTGATCTCCTCGGTCATCATCCCGTACAACGTCGGGCTCACGCGAGACACAATCTCCTTCGGCGAGATGCTCAACTGCGCTGCCTGCGCTCCGGCCTGCGGCACACAGGCGAGAGCGGCCGCAAACAGGCCCGCCATCGCACCCAACCCGCACCTGCGAAGGCCCGCTGCCTGCTGGAAAGTCTGTTGTTTGTCTCGTAGGGGGGAATTTCGGACGATCTGCAAAGCCGCACGCTCCTGCCAGGGTACCCGCCATGAGGAACTTGTACGGCGGGCACTTTCTGACGTGTTGTTGATATCTGCGGAATTGTAGCCCACAAGCTCCGCCCGTCGCCTCCTGTAGCCTGATCTCGCATCGCAACATGTAAAGGAGTTCTCATGAGCACCGCGTCCTCGCAAGAGATCTGGTTTATTACTGGCAGCCAACACCTCTACGGCCCCGAAACGCTGCAGCAGGTTGCCGAGAACTCGCGCACCATTGCGCAGTCGCTCGGTGATGAACCCGCTGCCCCCACGAAAGTGGTTTGGAAGCCGGTTGTGAAGACAGCCGATGAGATCCTTGCCCTGTGCCGCCAGGCCAACAACGCAGAAGACTGCATCGGCCTGGTCCTCTGGATGCACACGTTTTCGCCTGCAAAGATGTGGATTGCGGGTCTGCAGTCCTTGCGCAAGCCCTTTCTGCACCTGCACACCCAGTTCAACGACAAGCTGCCCTACGGCTCCATTGATATGGACTTCATGAACCTGAACCAGGCCGCGCACGGCGACCGCGAGTTCGGCTTCCTCACCGCCCGGCTCCGCCTCGCACGAAAGGTTGTCGTGGGCTACTGGAAGGACCCCACCACGGTCGCCGAGGTCGCTACCTGGACCCGCGCGGCGATGGGCTGGCATGAGGCCCAGCACCTCAAAGTGGCCCGATTTGGCGACAACATGCGCAATGTCGCGGTCACCGAGGGCGATAAGGTCGAGGCTCAGCGCATCTTCGGCTTCCAGGTCCACGGCTTTGGCATCGGGGATCTCGTTGACCGGATGAACCAGTTCAGCGATGCCGAAGTGCAGCAGCTCATCGCCGAGTACCGCGACCAATACAGCATTGCCGCGGCGCACGACCGGGCGGACTCCCTCGCTGTCGCCGCTCGCATTGAGCTCGGGCTGCGAGCATTCCTTACCGAGGGCGGCTTCGGCGCCTTTACCGACACCTTTGAAGACCTGCACGGCCTCGGTCAACTGCCCGGCATCGCCACGCAGCGGCTCATGGCCTCTGGCTTCGGCTTTGGCGGGGAAGGGGACTGGAAGACCGCTGCGCTCGTCCGCATCATGAAGGTGATGGCGGGTGGCCTGCCGGGCGGCACCAGTTTTATGGAGGACTACACCTACGACCTCGCCGGCCTGAACGAGTCCAAGGTCCTCGGCTCGCACATGCTCGAGATCTGCCCGACGGTTGCGGCGGACAAGCCGAGCCTTGAAGTTCATCCACTCGGCATCGGCGGCAAAGCCGATCCGGTCCGCCTCGTGTTTACCTCGCCATCAGGCCCGGCAGTGGTGGCATCGGTCGTGGACATGGGCAGCCGCTTCCGCATGATCGTCAACGAACTCGACGTAGTCACCCCGGAACACGATTTCCCGAAACTTCCTGTTGCCCGCACTCTCTGGCTGCCGAAACCCAACCTCAAAGTCGCTGCGGCGGCCTGGATCTACGCCGGTGGCGCACACCACACTGGCTTCTCCCAGGCGCTCACCACGGAGCATCTGCGCGACTTCGCCGAGATGGCCAGGATCGAGTTCCTCACCATTGACGCGGAGACCCGCATCCCGCAGTTCCGCCGCGAACTCCTTTGGAACGACGCTGCCTACAAGCTGGTTTAGAGATTCAACCGGAAGACGAGGCGGTACTGCTCCAGCGCGGTGTCGCGCTTGCCCGCGGAGTCGCGAGGGCGGAGGCGAGGCTCGCAGAATGAGACGAAAGGCTCCCGGTCGCCGCGTTCACTTCGTACAGCCGCGTTCCGCCCCACTGTGTCGCGTATGCCCAGCAGCAGGCCAACCACGAAGGTGAAGGTCCCTACCCCGGCGAGCGCGGAGGGAAAACGCCGTGAGACAGCGTTTGCGGTCGTTTCAGGCATCTCGCGCGAAAGGGGGCGGCGCATGTCCTCGGGCGCCGTCATCTCCGTCGGCACGGGACGCGGCGGTGCCTCGGCTGGGCGCTCCAGATCCACTGCCGGCAGAAATCGAAAGCCAACGCGAGGAATCGTTTCCACAAACACCGGTTCACGGGAGTTGTCTTCCAGCGCCATCCGCAGGCGCCGCACGGCGCTGTTCAGGCTCTGATCGAAGTCCACAAACGTATCCGTTCCCCAGAGCCGAACCCGCAGCGCCTCACGAGTGACCACCTGGCCTGCCTCTTCCAGCAGAGCCAGCAGGACTTGAAAGGGCTGCTCCTGAATCGACAGCCGGGTTGCGCCCTTCAACAAAACATGCGCGCCCGTATCGACCGTAAACGTTGCAAATCGGTATACCCGCTGTGACATGGATGGAGCCCTGCTCCCTCTACTGCTGAATGGACACCTTGCCCGCAGGGTCGCCAACGTTCCTTGCCCGGCATCGCTGTTTCTGGTGACGCGTTCAGTTTGCCTTAACCTACCGGGGCGGTGCGTCGTTCTTCGACGACAACTGCCCCGAGTCACAGGCGCCCTCACCCTCCGCGTCTGTTGTGTTCCCCCCTGTCCTGACCCATCGGACCCCGGCCGCTCGCCCCTCTGGCGCTGATCTGCAAGTCGAGTTCGCCCACCCCGGCGAGTACACCCGTCGCCGAAGCAGGTACCGACCCAACGACATCGAAGCCGACTTCATCACTTCCTCCGCACCGCTCAGATCGCACCCTGGGCCGACGCTGGTGAGGTTCTGTCTCCGGTCCCGGGCCCGTTTGCGCGAATCACAACTTCCTGTCAGCCGCTCGCAACTCTGCCGGCGCTTCGGCGTCTACCCCTAGGTCTCCTCCCGGGCGTGGGCCATCTTGCTGGACGGTGCTTCCGGTTCAAGGCGGTTTCCGGCCCCTCACACGTTGTAGAACCTGCATCTCGGTTTGCAACTCTGCCCGGTCCTTGCACGTCTCCCAGATGAACGGCACATGAACGACAAAAGGAACTCAATGCGCTTGAAGCTGACGTACTGGTCGCTGACCTTGATGCTTTTTGTATCCCTTGGCCTCGCCTTTGAACGCCCCGCCCACGCCTACACAGACCCTGGATCGGCGCTTCTGCTCTTTCAAAGTCTCGGTGCGGTAGCCTCCGGGGTGCTGTTTTACTTCCGGCGCAACATCAAACGTCTCTTCAGCCGTTCCTCCCCCGCCACCAAGACCGTGACTCCCGCGCCCGCGATGTCGCGCGTTGACTCCTAAGCCTTTGTCTTCCCGTACAGCAGAACAAGGCATCCTCCAGCGCCCGGACCGCACCTTCCGCGACCCGGCCGGCTGGATCGAAGTGCATGAGGATGCCGCGTACCGCTTCATCCTCCCTGAAGCTCAAGCCGAGCTCCTTTACTTTCTCGCGACCCCGCTCGCCGATCGGCTTGTAGCGGAGGGCCGGCTAATCGCCACGGAAGTGCTCGGCCACAATCCCGCTGCCCTCCCAGGTACGGATCCCGATCTGCTCGTCCTGCGCCACCCACGGGTTCGCTTCGTCTCGTACCCTTGGGAGTGGTGCCCGGCACAATGGCTCGCTGCCGGCGAGCTCACGCTCAGCCTCTGCCGCGAGCTCCTCGTGGAAGGTTGGATTCTGAAGGACGCCACCCCGCTGAACATCCTCTTCCGGGGCAGCCTTCCCGTCCTCGTGGACGTGCCCTCCGTCGCTCGCGTCGACCTCACCAAGCCCATCTGGTTCGCGTACAGCCAGTTTGTGCGCACTTTTCTGCTGCCCCTGCTCGCGCATCGCGAGCTGGGCTGGCCGCTCCGCGCCGCACTTCTGCGCCGCGACGGCCTGGAGCCGGAAGAGCTTTTCGCCGCGCTCAGCCTCAACAAGCGCCTCCACCAACCCGCGCTTTCAGCTGTCACCCTGCCTTCCATGCTGGGCAAGTCCCGGGCCAGGAAACCTGTCGCCGACCCAACAGCAAACACGCCCACCAACAAGGACCCTGAACTCGTTCTCCACGTCCTTCAGCAGACCGTGGGCAAACTCGGGAAGCAGATGCGCCGCGCCATGCCCAAACCGCGGGCCTCCACGTGGACCGCCTACGCGGGGACGGCCTGCCATTACAGCGAAGCCGACCATACCGCCAAGCGAACCTTTGTCGCGGAGGCGCTGCAGCAGGCCCGTCCGACCCACGTCCTCGACGTGGGTGCGAACGCCGGGGTCTACTCCGACCTTGCGGCTGGAGTCGGAGCCGAGGTCGTCGCCATCGACACTGACCTCCAGACTCTGGATCAACTTCAAAGCCGGCTCCAACATCGTCCTCCGGACACCTGGCATTCCATCCTCCCGCTGGTGATTGACCTCGCCAATCCCACTCCCGGGGTCGGCTGGCGCAACAAGGAGTCCGCCTCCTTCCTGGCGCGTGCGGCCGGGAAATTTGACGGTCTCATCATGCTCGCCGTCATCCACCATCTCCTGCTCCACGATCACATTCCGCTCGCCGAAGTCGCCCAGTTGGCCGCCACGCTCACCACCCGTCACCTGATCATGGAGTGGGTCCCACCCTCGGACGGCATGTTCCGCGAGCTCGTCCGTGGACGCGAGGCCATCTTCGCCCACCTCACTGAAGCAGCATTCCGTCTCGAATTTGGCGCACATTTCCACACCGTCGCCGAGCACGTCCTCAGCAACGGGCGCATCCTGTTTTACATGGAGCGCACCCGACAGTGAAGGGAATCGGCAGGGTGGCCATCGCCGCCTTCGCCCTCGCAAACCTTTATCTCCTCTCGCTGATCGGCCCGCTGGTCTCGCCGCAGCACGAACTTGTCTTCCACCTTCCGGGGTCGGCCGTCGCCTTCTTCCTCCCGGTGATTGCCGATGTCCTGCTCGTCTTCCTGGTGCTCGCGGCCGCTCTGCTGCTGGTTCAAACGCATCCGCGCCTGAACCTGCTGCTCTGGTCGGGCCTCCTGCTGGCACTTCCCTCCGGCCTCATCACCACGATCTACGGCTTCGAAAACACCAACGTCCCCCTGTGGCTGGGCTGGCCCGTTGCGATCCCGGCGTTGCTGGCGTTTCTGGCGGTCAATCTTCGCCCGTCCGCTGCCCTTCAGCACTTCCAACGCATCCAGCCGAAGATCCTCACCGCGCTCGGCTTCCTGGCCCTGCCGGAACTCCTGCTGTTTGGCCAACTCGTCTGGTACGGCTGGCAGGCCCGCAACCTCAACCCGCCGTTCACCCCGGCACCAACCCACGCAGCGGCATCCACTGCGTCCGGGACGCACCCCCGCATTCTCTGGATCCTCCTCGACGAGCTTTCGTATGACCAGGTCTACGGCCACCGCTTTCCCGGCCTGCAACTGCCCAACTTCGACCGTCTGGGCCAGCAATCGGTCGACTTCACCAACGTCGCCGCCGCCGCGCAGTTCACCCGTCGCGCCATGCCCTCCATGTTCACGGGCATCCCGCTCCGCCGCACTCAGCCGAGCGCCAGCGGCCGCAGCCTGGCCCTGTACAAGCTCGATACGGGGCAGAGGATCAGCTTGAACCCCGAGGACACCGTCTTCGCTGACGCGCAACGCGCCGGCCTCGAGACCGCCATCGCGGGCTGGTACGAGCCGTACTGCCGCCTACTGCCAGGCGTCCTCAACCACTGCTACTGGACCTACAGCGACGAACTGCCGGCCGGCCTTGCCGACCGCGGCACTCTTCTGCAGAACACCCTTGAGCCGTTCATCCACTTCCTGCGGCTGAGCTTCCGCCCGGCAGGAATTGGCCCCACCATGCCAACGCATGGTGCCCTCGATGTCCGGCGCCACCGCGCAGACTACGTCTCGCTGCTTGCCGCAAGCGACACCCTGCTCTCCTCAGGCCAGCCCGGGTTGGTGCTCCTCCATATGCCCATCCCGCACCCATGGGGCTTCTACGACCGCAAGACGGGCACCTTCCCCGACCACCGCACCTCCTACCTGGACAACCTCGCACTCGCTGATGCCTATATCGGCAGAGTGCGCGGGGAACTTGAGGCAAAAAATCTCTGGGATCAAACGGCTGTGCTGGTCATGGGCGACCACTCCTGGCGTACCGCCGCAGTCTGGTCCACCTCAGCACACTGGACAGCCGAAGAGGAAGCTGCCAGCCACGGCGGGGCATACGATCCCCGTCCGGCCTACCTCCTGAAGCTGCCCAACCAGCACACCGCCGCCAGCCTCGCCGACCCGTTCGACGCGGTCCGCACACGGGCCTTACTGGATGCTCTGATCCGCGGCGCTGTTACAACCCCGGACGAACTGGCACAGTGGGTGCGTGCGTCAGGACGGGCTCCGGCTTCATCCGCCCCCGCGCAGGGCGGTTCCTCGTCAGCGACGCGCGCCGCACGGGCCCGGTAGACTCCCGCGCATGGAGCGTCATCGGGAACATGACCCTGGGTGCATGCTCCTCATGAGGTCGCTGGATCTTCGCAACAATCTGCTCCACGGCTGCCGCACCCATGTCTTCCAAAGGCTGTGCCATGGTGGACAGGCGCGGCAATGTGTACGCGGCCATGCTGATGTCGTCGACGCCGAGCACTGAGATGTCTTCAGGACACCGCAGGCCGAAGTCCTTCATCGCCCGGATTGCGCCAAGGGCCGATACATCATTGAACGCGCAGATGGCCGTGAAGTCCGGCTCTCCACTCAGTAACTGCAGCATCGCCCGGTACGGAAGCTCCGGCGTGAGCTGGTTCGTCTCCAGGTGCAGCGTGAGTTCGGGCAGAACGGGAAGCTGGAGTCGTCGCGCAGCATCCACCATTGCGCGGTACCGGTCATCGGCGTCCATCGACCATTCCGATCCGCACATCATCAGGATGCGGCGATGACCCAGGTTCGCCAGGTGCTCTATCGCTCGGAACATCCCTTCGCGCTGGTCCACCAGGATGCTCGTGATGCCCGGGATCTTGCATGCATCGGAGATGCAGACCGCGGGCACTCCCGGGTTCTCATGGATGGGCGTGTTTACGAAGATCAGGCCGTCCACCCCGCGCTGCGTGAGCGCGTTGGGGTACTCGCGCGTCAGGTCCGCGCGTCCCAGGTGGCTGGTCGTGAAGTAGAGATAGCCCGCCTGCAGCATCGCGTTCTCGATGCCGCGCATCACGCGAGGGAAGTAGCCATCGCTCGACTCCGGCGCGATCACGCCGATGGTTCGGCTTTCCCGCTTGCTCAAAGATCGCGCAATCAGGTTTGGCCGATAGTTGAAGTGCTTTGCAGCCGCGAGCACGCGCGCCCGTGTCTCTTCCGAGAGCGACTTGGCCAGCGGCACGTCATTCACTACCATCGAGACTGTTGCGGGCGACAGCTTTAAGTACGCGGCAATCTCTTTCAGTCCCGGCGGCTTCGTTCGGCTATGGCCTACAACAGGGGCAGTGTGCCGGTCCGGGTAGTCGTCCTTCATCTCATTCCCCAGTAGTAAACGTTTTCAAAAGCGAAACCAGCATAAGCAATTTCAGCACCCTTGCCCACAGAAATCGGCAGTCGTCTCAATTTCGAGGGATCGTTAACACGGGGTGACAGCTTCGTCATACAATCCGCTTGGATCATCGCCTTCCGATACGCTTGCCTTGCTGTATCAAACAAACACTTCGGAGACCCATGTCCTCTCGCGCGATTGGTCGCTTGTTTCTGTTCCTCTGCGTTCTTTCAGCATTTCCACAACTCAGGTCTCAGGCCCCTTCTTCAGAGTCTTTGCCGTTCCAACGGGCGGCTCATCTCCGCCGCGGCATCAACGCCAGCAGTTGGTTCGCCCAGGCCCCCGGCCGGTACAACGTTGAGCGCCTCCGCTCGTACACAACGGCCGATGACTTCGCCTTGATTCACCGGCTGGGCTTCGACCACATCCGCCTGAGCATAGACGCGGACCCACTCCAACCCTGGGTCTACGGTCGTGCCGACGGACAGGCCTTCGTCGCGGAACTGGACCGCGTCATCAAGGAAGCCAACGCGGAGCAACTGGCCGTCATCGTCGACATCCATCCCGAAGAACACTATAAGCAGACCCTTCTGCAGGGCAGCGAGGGGGTTCAGCGCTTCATCGGCCTTTGGGGAGCGTTGGCCAGGCACTTCGCCAGTACCGACCCTACTTTGGTCTTCTTCGAAATCATGAACGAGCCCGAGCAGTCCGATCCCTACCGTTGGATCGGCATTGAGGCCCAGGCACTCGAGGCGATCCGCGAGGTCGCGCCTCATCATACGGTCATCGCCACGGGCGCTCACTGGTCCGGGCTCCAGGACCTGTTAGAAACCGAGCCCCTGGCTGACCCCAATGTGATCTACACGTTTCACGACTACGAGCCCTTTCCGTTCACGCACCAGGGCGCGACCTGGACGGACGCCCGCGTCCGCCCGCTTCGTGACGTGCCTTACCCTTCCACCCCGGACAATGTCGTGAAGAATGAGGCGCAGGAGCCCAATCTGAACGGCAAACTCTTCGTCGAGGACTACGGTCTGGGACGTTGGGGCTCGGAGCGCGTCGAGCGCACGATCGCCTTCGCCGCCCAGTGGGGCGAACAGCACCACGTCCCTGTCTACTGCGGAGAATTCGGCGTGCACAAGCCCTTCGCCAACCCCAAAGACCGCGCTGCATGGCTTCATGACATGCGCGTCGCGCTCGAAGCTCACGGCATCGGATGGAATATGTGGGACTACCAGGACAACTTCGGCCTGGTTACGAAATCGAACGGCTCGGCAGTCCCTGACCCGCTCCTTGTAGAGGCTCTCGGCCTGCGGTCGACCCGGTAGATGTCCGCATCTGGGTGCTGAACGGGATCATTCTCCGTAGGGCACCCAGATGTTCTTCACCTGCGTTGCATGGCGAAGATACCAGCGTCCTTCGCCTTGGTTCGGGTCAAACCAATCGACCGCTCGTCCCTCATTGGTCCAGACCTGCTTCAGGTTTCCGATCGAAGCGGCTTTCACCATCGCCGACGCGGCCTCATCCCGGAAGCTCCACACCGCATCCACGTCGTCGTGCTCGGCCAGCGTCTTGCCCAACTCCATCGGCTTACCGGCGACTAGGTTGACCACCCCCGCAGGCAGATCACTGGTATCGAATACCTGGTACAGATCGGCCATGAGCAGCGCTGCGCGCTCGCTCGGCACCGCTACCACTGCATTGCCCATCGCGATAGCAGGCAACACCAGTGACATCAGCCCCAGCAGCGGGGCGTCATCCCCCGGCAACAGCCCGATGACGCCAACGGCCTCATGCATGGCCAACGCCACCATGCGCACCGGCGGATTGTGCACCGAGCCTTCGAACTTGTCGCACCATGCCGCGTAGCTGAAGGTCCGCTCCACGGTGGTATCGAACTCTACGGCAGCCTGCGGCGCACCTACGAACGCCTGCAGTTTACCCATGATCTCCTCGCGGCGCTGGCTCAGGTTCTCGGCCAAAAAGTAGAGCACCTGCGCGCGTCCATGCGCCGTCTGCTTCGCCCACTTTGTCGCCGCCGCGCGCGCTCCTTCTACGGCGTTACGTACATCTTTTCGATTGCCCAGCGGTGCGTGCCCGAGCAGCCGGCCATGGGCCCCATACACCGGAAAGCTGTACCCTGAGTCAGGCCTGGCCTGCTTGCCGCCGATGTACTGCTTCACTGTGCGATCGATGGCAAAGTCGCCGGAGGTAGAGCTCTCAGGCGCTAGGGAGTTGCCGTTCGCATTCGCCGTCAACCCCGCGAACTCCGATCCCGCCAGTGGCTCGGGTAGAGGAGTTACAGGCGCTCCAGAGGTCTCGGTCTTGAACCACGAAGGGACAAGGTACTCATACATGCCCTCCTTACCGCCCTCACGTCCATACCCTGACTCGCGATAGCCGCCGAAGCCGCACGCTGCGTCGAAGACGTTGGTCGCATTCACCCAGACAACGCCGGCCTTCACCTGTGCTGCGACATCCAACGCCACGTTGATGTTCTCGCTCCAGATGCAAGCTGCCAGACCGTACACGGTATTATTGGCTAACTCGATCGCCTCCGCCGGCGTGCGGAAGGTCATTGCCGCCAGCACAGGGCCGAAGATCTCCTCCTGTGCCACGGTGCTTGCAGGCGACACGCCCGTAAGCAGCGTAGGCCGCAGAAACAGCCCGTTGGAGGGCAAGGTCATCTCCGGTTGCCAGCAGGTCGCGCCTTCACGAACCCCAGTCTCGATGTAGCGCTGAATCCGCTCGTATTGGACGCGATCCGCGATGGCGCCGATGTCAATCGCCTTGTCCAGCGGCGACCCTACGCGCAGGGTCGCCATGCGTGAGCGGATCTTGTCATACAGCCGCTCGGCGACACGCTCCTGCACCAGCAGACGTGATCCTGCGCAGCACACCTGACCCTGGTTGAACCAGATGCCATCCACAAGGCCTTCTACGGCCGAATCAAGATCCGCATCGTCGAAGACGATGTACGGCGACTTGCCGCCGAGCTCCAGACTCAGCTTCTTCGAAGTGTTTGCTGTGGCCTTCCGTATAAGTCGTCCGACCTCAGTCGATCCCGTGAAGGCGATCTTGTCGAGGCCAGGATGCTGAACCAGCGCACTCCCGGTCTTCACCAGCGCCGTTCACGACGTTGAGCACGCCTGCAGGGAGGCCGATTCTCTTCCGCGATTTCAGCCATCATGATCGCGCTGAGGGGTGTGTACTCCGCCGGCTTGATCACCACGGTGCAGCCCGCGGCCAGCGCAGGCGCAACCTTCCACGCGAACATCAGCAGAGGGAAGTTCCACGGAATGATCTGCCCTACAACACCGGCGGGTGCATAGCCACGGAACTCCTCACCGTCAAAGCCTCGGTCGCGAAGCGATCCCAGCAACTGCGCCCAACCCGCATGGTAGTAAAAATGCCTCGCGGTCAGTGGTACATCGATGTCGCGTGACTCGCGAATGGGCTTGCCGTTGTCCATGGTCTCGAGCACCGCGAGTCGCCGCGCGTGCTTCTGGATCTGTCGAGCAAAGGCATACAGATAGCGCGCTCGTTGGTGTCCCGTCATCGCCTGCCACGCAGGCAAAGCAGCGCGGGCAGCCTGCACGGCCCGGTCCACGTCGGCCACGCCCGCCTCCGCTACAGTCGCGAGCAGCTCACCCGTCGCTGGATTTCGCGTTTGGAAGCTGGCCGGGCCGACCTCCGTCCAGCGTCCCGCAATGAAGTGCCCAAAACGATGCGCGCGGAGTTCCAGCCAGCGCAGAACTTCGCTCGCGTCTTCCGGCGCTGGGCCGTATTCCATTGATCCGAACTTCTCCATCACGCTGCTCGCCATAGCACGCCAACTATCTTGCTTCGCCGATCGCCGCGGAGGCTGTCGGCAGCATTTCTGGTCCGTCCGTTCCAGCGGCCGCTTGACCCTGCGGAGGCCGAATGAGACCCTGACATCACATCAATGTACAGGCAAGCGGCGGAATTTTCCCTGAGCAAGACGAGTACCCGCTGGCGCAGCGGTGAGGCACGTGACGACTGGTGGATGCTGTACCTTCCGGCCCTCCTGGTGACTGTGTGTGTGGCCTGGTGGGAGTGTCTGCCGATCTACATCGGATACGCATTTTCGATGTTTGCCCTGGCGGCGGTGGTCATCGTAGCTCGCCTGGACGTTTCCTCCATCGCGGAGAAGCGCGTCTGGGGTGCCATCGCCTTGGTATTGCTTGGCGCGGAAGCTGGTGTCGCCTATAGAACTCATCTCCGAGCTCAGAGCTTTCTCGTCTGCCGCTTCTCCGAAGAGGGCGTGGGGACGATTGAACTTCACGGTAACAAAACTCTTCGTTCGGCCTCGATGCAAGTTATCGATGAACATGACCTGAAATGGCTGAAGGCTACGCTGCCTGACAACGGTGAGGTGTGGTTCAGGGCTTATCAGCACGTGCCATTGGGCTTGTTTGCTCCAGGCGGGTCGAAAGCATTTGCTGTCAAGAGGCCCGCGGTGCATCAGGGGGGCGCCCGCTACCGTGTCCAGTTCTCGGCTGAGGACGATTACTGGTGGGAAGACTACCAAGCGGTCTCCCAGCACGGGGTTCCGGTGCAGGCCCTGCGTATCATGAGATACGCGCACGGAAGGCCTACGATGGTGTACCAGGATGCTGATCAAGACTATCCACGTGATCCGCAGGGCAGGGTAGACTGGGCATGGGCGGCTAAAGAGCCATAAGTTTGTTCGGTGCGTCAGGCACTCCATTTAAAGACACTAACCGCCCCCTAAGAGACCAATGCAAGCAAAACCGAACTTGGACTTCATGCGGGCGATTGCAGTTCTGCTTGTGGTTGTAGATCACACCTGCCTGGGGCTGCGTGTGCGGCACATCGGATCCTGGGATGCGGCGTTCCTGGGCAATCTGGGTGTATTCATGTTCTTCGTCCATACCTCGGTTGTGCTGATGTGGTCGCTTGAGCGCAAGCCTCACACTTTGGACTTCTACATCCGGCGTGTCTTTCGGATATACCCCCTCGGGCTCTTAGCAATTACCGTTGCGTTGCTCACGAAAGCACCCTTGGCCGGAACGGTGGATAACATCTTTGGCCGTCATCTTCTTTCCACCAAGGACATCCTCGCGCATTGCTTGTTGGTCCAAAACCTGCGCCCGAGTACACCGCCGTTGGTGAACGTCATGTGGACTCTTCCTCTGGAAGTCGACATGTACATTCTGCTGCCGGCATTGTTTTTCTTTGTTCGCAAGAATCTCTCTATATGGCCGCTGCTTCTGTTCTGGGCACTTGCCGTTGCATTCTGCCGTAGCACGTTCTCACCCTATGAAGTGGATGTAGCGACAGTTGTTCCGATGTTCCTCCCGGGCGTTATTGCATACGTCGGATTTAGCCGGCGACGCACGGCCATACTGCCGGCTTGGAGCTTCGCGCTTTTTCTCGCGGTTCTGATTGCAATCGGGATGCACAACCCATTGACGAATCGAAAGGGATGGTACTTCAACCTGGCTCTTGGCCTGGCACTGCCGCTCTTCGCGCAATGGCGGTCCCGCTGGATTGTCAGCGCGAGTCACAACGTCGCGAAGTATTCCTACGGCATCTATCTCACTCACCCATTCGGGCTTGTACTGGGCATGTATGTGTTAGCAGGGCATAGCATCGCAACTCAACTTACAGTGGAAGTTGTGTTTATAGCGATCACCTCTGTGGCGGTCTACCATCTGCTCGAAAAACCGATGATCAACATGGGTACACGCGTGGCCGCGTTGGCCGAGCGCAACTACGAACAGATGAGCGCTCCGGAGCGAACGGCTACCGTTGGTGCTTGATGGCCAGGGTTATAGAAATTCAGCCCGCTTCAAACCTCTTGCACCGATTCACGCCGCAGCGTTGCATCTGCATCGCTGCCAAAGCGGATGGTTGTCTGCGCCAAACGTAGCGGGTAACGAACGAGCAGAACTCCGACTGTGACCAACGCGCTGCTCTTGAAGAGCCCATTGGGCTCTACGCCCCAGATGCTTATCCAGCTTTCCGTTGTGCAGAGGATTGCGAACGCGACGAAGTAAATTGTGGCGCCTGGGAAGCGTTCTCCTCTGACCACTGCGCTGACGTAGGCGCACATCACAACGCCTATCACGATGTATGCATAAACCAGCGTGTAGTCGTACGAGACAGGCGGCAAAGACATCAGCCCCACCAACAACAGACACAATTGATTGACTACCGGTGCCTTTGCGCGCCAGCGGACAAAGAACACGGGGCCTAGAAGAATCACCAGGCCCTCGTAGGCATGACTTAACGTTATCTGTTCATACGCTGGGTGCAGAAATGGTAAAGAGACCAGCTCCTTCATGCCTCCCAGTAAAGAGTGGTCGTAGACCAGCTCGCCGAACCGTGTATGCGCCCCGTACGTTCCCACAAAGCCGCGAATTCCCCACACAGTGCCGGTTGCGGCTATCTTGATCGACGGGCCTACATACCAGAACGAAACCAGCAGGACGACAAGGAATGTGATTGCGCCTACGGCGAAGGCGCGCCACGAACCGCGCTTGGCCAGAACCGCCAACATCAGCAAGGGATAAATCTTGAGCGCGCCCGCACATCCCCAAAGCGCGCCCGCCAACTGCGGGCGGCCAGAAAACCAGGCCCAAACGCCACCCCCAACCAGCAGGTATACAAACAGCTCAATGTTGCCCCTGTCGTAGAGGTAATGCCACGGATAGGACGTGACAGCCATGAGCAGCACGAGCCGCCAGGCTTGCCCCGATCCCAATCCGCTCCGAAGAAGAGCGCGGAGCAGCAGCGCTGCCGAGAGAAGCTGCGCTGCCCAGAGTATGAGGTTAAATACGACGTGGGGATGGGAGCCAAGGTGGTAGATCCACTGGTATAGGACAGCGCACGGCGCCGGGTAGGCAAACCGGTCGCGCGCAAGGAAAAAATCAGGTGTGTGGATGAATCGCAGAAGATTGCGATAGTGCCAGAAATCTCCAAAGCGGTCAGTTGCTTCCGACCAGAGCCGTGCCTGCAGCAGCGAGTGCCCCGTCAAAAACACTTCAAGAAGGAAGACGAACGGAAGGACGGTCAACAGAGCGATCAGGCGAGCAAAGAGAAGGAGTCCAACTGGGAATTGTGAAGGTTGCGAAGGCACTTCGCTTACGTCGCCACCAAACGCCATCACTCCTCACCAGGCTCGGAATGTACCCAGCATAGCATCGCGTGTTGGACAACGCTGCGGATTACCAGCCCTTACCTAAGCCATCGCATGCCGATAGCCAGCAGAGTACCGCCCGGTGACGTGGTGATCCAGCTGCCGCTCGATGTCGTTGAGCATTGAGCTTGCGCCGAACCGAAACAGGGAGGGTTCGAGCCAGGGGCGGCCCAGTTCATCCTTCATCACGCTTAGCCAATCCAGTGCCTGTTTGGCGGTCTTGATTCCGCCTGCGGGTTTGAAGCCGACGGCGGTACCTGTGCGCTCTGCGTGCTCGCGGATGGCTCGCACCATGACCAGTGATACCGGCAAAGTGGCGTTGACGGCTTCCTTGCCAGTGCTGGTCTTGATGAAGTCGCTGCCCGCCATCATCGCGACGTGGGAAGCGCGAGCAACGTTCCGCAGTGTGAGAAGATCGCCGGTGCCGAGGATGGCTTTCATGTGGGCGGAGCCGCAGGCCTCCTTGAAGGCGGCGACCTCGTCGTAGAGCGCGTTCCATTCCCCGTTGAAGACATGCGATCGCGTGATGACGATGTCGATTTCACTCGCGCCCGCTGCCACGCTGCGCCGGATCTCTTCCACGCGCGTTTCCAGGGGGGAAAGGCCGGTGGGGAAGCCCGTCGACACGGCTGCTACCGGGATTCCTGAGCCCTCCAGCGACTTCACAGCGGTCTCCACAAACGCGTGGTAGACGCAAACTGCGCCGACCTTCAGATGCAGGTCCTCGATTCCCAGCGCGCGAACCAGGCGGTCGGCCAGCGGTCGACGGGCCTTCGCGCAGAGCCGTCTTACCCGCTCACTGGAGTCGTCCCCGCTCAGCGTAGTCAGGTCCATGCAGGCGATCGCGCGAAGCAGCCAGGCTGCCTGCCAATCCTTCTTTACGGAGCGTCTTGCGCCAACCTGGGCTGCCCGGCGTTCTACGGCCGAGGTGTTCACCCGCACTTCTTCCACAACGCTCAGGTCCAGCGGAATCTGGCGGTTGGGCAGTAACTCCCGTCCATGCAGCGAGACTGGAAGGGCCGCTGTGATGTGCTCGTCGGTTCCGGGCGCTTTGCTCCCCATGACGTTCTCCAGATGTGAAGTGTACTGCGAACGGCGCAGAATCTGCTTGTTCGCAGCGGGTGGGGGCGCATGTTGATGAAGGTCGGGAGCACTAGGATCGCTGGCCTGAAGCGTAGGCAAAGACTCTGACAAATGCGCTCTGTCCCTCTTGGGCTAGCGACTGAGCCGCAGAGCAAATTGCGCGACGCGCTCTTCTGCAACGGTTGCCGTGATGGATCCAAACGCAGGTGTACCAAAGCTGCCATTCGGCTGCGCAAACGCTGGAGTATTGGTCACGTTGAAGAGCTCGGCGCGAAGCTCCAGCGATGTGCCTTCTGCCAGGTTGGTCCGCTTGATCACGGACGCGTCCCAGTCGCGGTACGCCGGTCCTCGTACCGGATTTCGCGATGCGGTGCCTACCGTGAACTGAGGAGCTGTCGCAAACGCGGCTGTGTTGAAGAACCGTGCCGGGCTGCGTCCCCCTGCCGCGCTCCCATTCGGGGGTAAATTGGGCTGCCCAACCAGATTGGGTCTCTGGATTGCAAAGCCCGCGAACGCGTTGAGGTTCGTCGCCTGCGTTACGGCCACTGGCATGCCCGACTGCGCAGTGACGATCGAATTGAAGCTCCATCCGCCGACCAATGCGTTCCCCCAAGCCGATCTCCCGATGCGGTGATCCCTTCCGGCAGGTAGCTCATAAACGACGGATCCGCTAATCACATTGGGCATGTCGCCGGAGCTGACGTCGCGCTCAAGATAAGGCCTGTAGGTATCCGCGGCGATGAGGGAACTGGAGTTCGGGGACGAGAGCACCGTCGACGAGAAGACGGAGGACGCATCGTCGATCAGCCTGGAATGCGTATAGGCAAAGGTGAACGCTATCCCGCGACGCAGGCGTTCCTGCACCTGTGCCTCCAGGCCGTTGTAATTTGTCTCCCCTGTGTTCTGGCGGTAGGTCGCGACGTTCTGAAAGCGGGAGTAAGGCTTCAGCAGTTGTGCCGCAGCCACGGTCTTTCCGCCGATGGTGCTGGACGCGGGTATCTGGCCGTAGAAGGGGTTGGTGACCTGCGCCGTGAGGGCGGATGGATTTGTGAGGCCGACCGCAAGCTGTGCCGCTGTGAGCTGATTCAGGTTCTGGTCGGGCACACCCACGTGCACAACGTGAGATCCGACATAATCCACCTCGAACGACAGGGTGTTCGTCACAGCGCGTTGCACGGCGAGGTTCCATTGCTGCACGTATCCAGATCCGGCCTGCCGATTGGCCGTGTACACGCTCTGTCCGAGGCCCGCATTGGGCGTCAGCGCGATAGGTGCAACGGTTGGGCCTTTCGACAAAGCGAAGGCGGGGTTGATGGAGTCCTGCGTTGCCTGCCGAACATTTTGGATGAAAGGGAACTGGGGCACTGTGAACGGCGTTGTGATGCCCGACTGGTCAAAGAAGACGATGCCGAAGCCCGAACGGATTACTGTCTTGTCATTCAGCGCGTAGGCGAAACCTAGCCTCGGCCCCAGGTTGCCGTAGTGCGTCTTGCGTGCTGACTTTGAATTTCCGTTCACCCCTACATAGTCCAGAACCTGCGTGTTCAGGTTGAAAATCGCTCCCTGGTTGTTCTTCTCCGTAGATGGGTTGTTCAGTGTCCATCGCAGACCCAGGTTCGCTGTGAGCTTCGGCGTAACGCGCCAATCGTCCTGCACGAAGTACTCCTGTAGGTGATCGCGAGGCCGGAGAATGCTGGTCTGCAGGTCAATGGAGAACGTATCGACCTGCCCCAACAGAAAGCTGGCGAAGCTGTTGCCGCCCGTGGCACTTGTTGCGGCGCCGGTGCCCTGCGTGTCCGTTCCGGTCGTAGTGAAAGCAAACGAGCCTGTGGGGTTTGGTGGTGAAACGGCGTTCAGTTGATACCAGCGAACATCTCCACCTACACGGATGTCGTGCCGCCCTCGTGTGAACTGCAGCTCATCCACGAGTTCCCAAACGCCGGTCTGGTATTGCGAAAAGGTGGACGCCGATGACCCTAGCTGTTGAAAGCCAGTGAATGTAAGCAGAGGTAGTGCGTTGTTGAAGGCCGCATTGGTCGGGATGCCCGGAATGCCCAGCGCCGCGGACGCCGTATTGCTTAGCGCCGCGCCGGACTGGTAGTTTGCGCGCCGGGTGTAGCCGACGCGAACATCGTTGCTCAAACGGCTCGTGAAGGCATGGGTCTCATTGAGCACTGCCTGTTGTCCCAGGATGTTCGACGGCCCGGAGACATTGCCTGTGCCGAGGACGGAGCCCGCGATCGCGCCCGAGCCTTCGGCAAATGGCGTCACGGGTGTTTCCACCTCGTTGTAATAGGTGTAGCGCGCGAAGGCGTGATCTCTGACTCCAAGGCCGAGATCGAAGCGCGTATCGAACTGGTTCTGATGGTCGGAATCGTTGGCGGTACGGGTGTAGTTGTTTGCCGCTCCTGGGAGATTTGGAAGCGGAATGCGCGGCAACAATGCGAAGGCCGCAGGGTCAAACGATGTGGTCGGAATCAAATTTCCACTAAAGGCAGGACGAACGTAGCGACCGTTGACCAGGGTTGTGTTGGCCGGATTGTAGACCGTCGCGACCCCGTTGAAGTTGCCGCCGCGTTCGGCCACGGTGGGCACCGTGGAGATACGCGTGATGCCCACCAACTGCTTGATGCCCTGGTAGTCGCCGAAGAAGAACAGCTTGTCCTTGAGAACCGGGAACCCGATGGTTCCACCGTAGAGATTTCTGCGATACTCCGGCTTGCGTCCCTGGGGAGCGAAGTAGTTTCGGGCGTTCAGGTTCTCGTTGCGCAGGTATTCGAACAGAGAGCCGTGAAGCGTGTTGGTCCCCGACCGGGTGGACAGGTTTACCACGCCACCATTGAATCGGCCGAACTCTGCGGAGACGTTGTTGCTTTCGACCGTGAACTCCTGGATGGAGTCCAGGATGGGGAAGAAGGCGACCTGTCCCGGTTCAGGTTGCAGAGCGGAGATTCCGTCGAAGAGGTACTCGTTTGTGCGTGGGCGGCCGCCGTTGATGCGAGGCAGCAGGGTACCGGGCGGAAGCTCCACGCCGGGCGCCAACGTCGTGAGCTGGATGAAATTTCGCGAGTTCAACGGGATCGTCTCGATGTGCCGCTGAGGCACCGTGAACTGGATGTCGCTGGTCTGGGTCTGGAGCAGCGGCAGGTCCGCGTTCACGATCACGGTTTCGTGCGCGCCCCCGACAACGAGGGGGAGGTCGACGGCAAGCGTCTGCCCCACGGCGAGCGTCAGGCCCTCACGAAGGTACGGGTTGAAACCGGCGGCTGCAGCCTCCACTCTGTATCGACCCGGAACGAGGTTCCCAAAGTCGAAGTAGCCAGCTTTGCCCGTTGTGGAGACGTACCTTTCGCCCGTGCGCATCTCGGTTGCCGTCACCTGCGCTCCTGAGACGGCTGCGCCCGAGGTGTCTGCGGCGCGGCCCCGGATCTCGCTCGCGACCTGGGCGTGCGCGAGATGGCAAACAACCGCTACGGTCGCAGAGGAAAGCAGAAGTAAGCGTCTGCGCATGGATCTCCTGATCACTGGGCTAAGGCTCCGCAAAGAGAAAGTTGTTCAAGTTGTTACAGTAGGCGAAATTATACGCATAGAAACGTACTGACCTTCGGATAGTACCGCCAGGCGCACTCACTTCTGCATCGGTCTCAGAGTCTGGTTACCGAAGTCTCTGCTCCGAGTCGTGAGTGGACTGGGAGTGCTCTCGCTCCCTGACCTGCGACACTCGATCTTGCATGGCACAGCCTTCACGTGTTCTCGTCACCCGCGCACAGCACCAGGGCTCCGAACTGGCCGAGCGCCTGCGGGCATCTGGTCTGGAACCCGTGTTGATACCGGCAATCGAGCTTGCCGAGCCCTCAAGCTTCGAACCGCTGGACAAAGCAGTCGCTGAACTGGAGAGCTTTCAGTGGATCGTCTTTACAAGCGCCAACGCCGTGACTGTGTTTGTCGGGAAGCTGAAGGGAGGCGCCCTGCCGCCAGAGACGAAGGTGGCCGCGATTGGCCCCTCAACGGCGCGGGCTCTTGGAGCGGCGGGCGGAACCGTGGATCTCATCCCGCCGCAGGCGATAGCCGAGGCACTGGCCGAAGCGTTACTCCCCCACGCTCGCCGGAGTGACGGCGGTCCTACCCGCTTCCTGCTCGTTCGCGCCGAGGAAGGACGGGAGCACCTTCCTGACACGCTTCGGGCCGCCGGGGCAGAGGTCACGATTGCCCCTGCGTACCGCACGATTGTGCCGGGCGAATCCGTGACGTTGTTACGCGATCTGTTCGGTGGGGAACGCCGCGCGGTAGCGGGCGATCACGTTCACGAGTTCTTCGACGGTCCGGAACCTGCTTGCGCTCTGTGAGGCTGCAAGGCTGGTTTTGCCCGAAGACGCGCTACGGATCTCGATTGGGCCGATCACTTCAGCCACGATGATGGAATTGGGTTATCCGCCGCATGCAGAGGCATCGCAGGCCACGGTAACGGCGCTTGCAGAGACGGTGGTTCAGGCGCTTCGCAGCCGCGACGGGTTGTAGCTAGCCCTAGCGGAGTGCGGGGGGAAACGCTGGAGGAAGCGCGGGCGTTAGGCCTGGCTCTCGGCGGGGCGCTTGCGGCGGCTGAGCACGGAGGAACGGCGCCGCCGTCGCGAGTCGCTGGCCCGGTCCACCTTCTTCCAGAAACCCACGAAGTAGTCGGTCGCCGAGATGATCGACACGATCGTCATCCAGTAGATCGCAGTCACGGCGATCAGGTGGACACCGATGATCACCGGGCCGAAGTCCCACTCCTCCCAGCGGTGATTGAGGATGGCCGCGACCACGGAGACGATCTGGATCACGGTCTTCAGCTTGCCGATGTCAGAGGCCTCGATGGTGAAGCCTTCCGAGGCGGCGATGGAGCGCAGGCCGGAGACGAGGAATTCGCGCCCAATCACGAGAACAGCGATCCAGGGCGGCACGACATGGGGGTTGTAGGCGACCAGCACGATGAGCGCCGCGGACACCATCAGTTTGTCCGCAAGCGGGTCCAGCAGGATGCCCAGGGTGGTGACCTGGCCGCGCTTGCGGGCGAAGTAACCATCCAGCCCGTCCGTGATGGAGGCCATGATGAAGACGACCGAGGCAAAGATCTCCCGCTCGCCATGGGAACCATGAAAGGGCGAGTGCGCCGAGAGCGCCCAGATGAGCACCGGAACGGCGGCGATGCGGCTCAGCGTGATGGAGTTGGGAAGGTTCAACGGCAGCCCGGGATATGGAGCAGAAACACTGTCATTCTCCCATAAAGGCGCCGGTGGGGCAGGGAAGGGCACGCGGGGTACGCCTGGCCCCCCAGGCGCATCGATACATAGATGGAAAAGCAGATTGCACTGATCGCCGGAGCGACCGGGATTGTGGGCGGAAACCTTGCGGCGCGGCTGGTGAATGAGAAGACGTGGCAGGTGCTCGGGCTGGCGCGGCGGCCTGTAGCAATGGAGGGTGTTGACCCTCTGCCGGCGGACCTGACCGATGCAACTGGACTGCAGCGAGCACTGCGTGACGTTCGGCCGACGCATGTCTTCTTTACCTCCTGGTTGCGGCAGGCTACTGAGGCGGAGAACATTCGCGTGAACGCAGGCATGGTGCGTAATCTGCTGGACGCATTGCGCCCCGGTGGCTCGGTGGAACACGTTGCTCTGGTGACCGGGCTGAAGCACTACCTGGGGCCTTTTGAGGCGTACGGCAAGGGCGCGCTGCCAGCGACGCCCTTTCGCGAGGAACAGCCCCGGCTGGAGATCGAAAACTTCTACTACGCCCAGGAGGACGAGGTGTTTCGCGCAGCCGAACGCGACGGCTTCGGTTGGAGCGTGCACCGGCCGCACACGATCATCGGCTTTGCCGTGGGTAATGCGATGAACATGGGTGTGACGCTGGCGGTGTACGCGACGATCTGCCGTGAGACGGGGCAGCCGTTCGTCTTTCCGGGATCGCCGGCCCAGTGGAACAGCCTGACGGACATGACCGATGCTCGGCTGCTGGCTGACCAGCTGCTGTGGGCCGCCACTACCCCGGCCGCGCGCAATCAAGCGTTCAACGTGGTCAATGGCGATGTGTTCCGGTGGAAGTGGATGTGGGAGCAGCTGGCCGGCCGGTTTGGGATCGAGGCTGCGCCTTTTACCGGCGAGCATCATCCCCTGGAGACGCAGTTCGCCGAGATGGATGCGCCGCGGCTCTGGCGCGAGATCGCAGAGAGATACAAGCTTGCGGAGCCGGATCTGAACCGGCTGACCTCGGCCTGGCATACGGATGCTGACCTGGGTCGGCCCATCGAGGTCGTCACGGATATCAGCAAGAGCCGCCGGTTTGGCTTCCGGGAGTACCAGGCGACCGATGAGAGCTTCTTTGACTTGTTCCAGAAGCTCAGGGCGGAGAAGCTGATCCCCTAAAGATTTGGCCCGCATCCCATGAGGATCCGGGCCAAATATCTGCTGTTGCCAATTAGGCGTACATGCCGCGCTGCTTGGTGGTGTAGGCCACCCGATCGACGGCCAGCATGTAGGCTGCAATCCGGTTGTCGACGTTGTGGGCAACCGCGTACTGCAGCACGTCGGTGAAGCTGTCGCTCATGATGCGGTCCAGACGCTGGTTCACTTCCTGCTCGGTCCAGAAGTAGCCCATGCGGTCCTGCACCCATTCGAAGTAGCTCGTGGTGACCCCACCGGCGTTTGCGAGGATGTCCGGGATCACGAAGACGCCGTTTGCTGCCAGGATCTCGTCGGCGACGGTCGTCGTCGGGCCGTTGGCACCTTCGCACACGATGCGAGCACGAATGCGGTCGGCATTCAGGCTGGTGAGGACGTTTTCGGTGGCAGCGGGAATGAGGATGCCGCAGGGCTTGGTGAGCAGCTCGTCCTTGTCCGCCGCCTCGGCTTCCGCAAAACCGTGAATGGTGTTGTGCCGGGTCTTGTACTCGAGCAACTCGGAAATATCCAGGCCGTTGGCGTTGTAGAGACCGCCGTCGTATTCAACAATGCCGACGATTTTGTAGCCCTTGTTCCACAGGCACTTGGCGGCATTGGAGCCGACGTTGCCGAAGCCCTGAATGATGACCGTGGTGTCTTCCGGACGCATGTTCAGGTGCTTCAGGGCCTCGTCGCAGACCACCGAGACGCCTCGACCCGTAGCCTCGCGACGGCCGCGGGAGCCGCCCATGTTGATCGGTTTGCCTGTAACGACGGAGGTGACCGTCTGGCGCATGTGCATGGAGTAGGTATCCATGATCCACGCCATGGTCTGCTCGTTGGTGTTCATGTCCGGCGCGGGAACGTCCTTCTCGGGGCCGATGAACTCGATGAGTTCAGCGGTGTAGCGGCGAGTCATCCGCTCCAACTCGCCCTGGCTCATGTTCTTTGGGTCACAGATCACGCCGCCCTTGGCTCCGCCAAAAGGGATGTTCACGACGGCGCACTTCCACGTCATCCAGGAGGCAAGCGCGCGAACTTCATCAAGTGAGACGTCTGGCGAGTAGCGGATGCCGCCCTTGGCGGGGCCGCGCGCAACGGAGTGCTGAACGCGGTAGCCGGTGAAAACTTCGACTTCTCCGTTGTCCATCTGGACGGGGATGTGGACGATGATCTCGCGCTGTGGGTAACGAAGGACCTTCCAGAGTCCGGCATCGAGATTGAGTTTGGAGGCCGCGGTGTCAAAACGGGCGGCTTGCGCCTCCCAGGGGTTGGTTTCCTGCGCAAGCGAAACCGTCGTGCGGGTGGTTACTGCCATACTGCTTTCCTTCTTTCCTGCGTGTACCGGGTGGGCGGCGAGCGCCTCGGGCGTCGGTACGAGATTCTCAAGGGCCATGTCGACGTTCTCCTGGCTGTACAAGCCCCACCTCTATCTGACGCGCTTCGGGCGGTTAGGAGCCGTGTTTTCTTTCACACTGCCGGGGTTGAACCCAGCCAAACGGGCCGATACTAGGCTCCTCCTGCGGTGTTTGGCAAGGCACGAAGGTCGTATCCGATTGGATACTATGGGGCTATGCCTGCCAGCGGTACAAGCCCCGAATTGACAGAGTTTTTGCGACTTCGTGACGATCACACCTTGATTCCGGTGACCCGGACCGTACCGGCTGACCTGGAAACTCCGGTGGGGGCCTTCCTGCGGGTCGCAGATCACGAGCCCGAGGCCTTTCTGCTTGAGTCCGTAGAGGGTGGCGAAAAAATCGGGCGGTACACCTTCATCGGAGTCCGGCCATACCGCACCCTCACGGCGTGCAACGGCGAGATCACGGTACGCGAAGGTGGCCCGGGAGCGGGTGCGGCCCGTACGTACACCGGGGACGTGTTTGAGGAGTTGAAGCTGGCGCTGGCTGGCCATCGCCCGGCCAAGATCGCAGGGCTGCCGCCGTTCACTGCGGGGGCAGTCGGCTTTTTCGCATATGACGTCGTGCGCCGCATTGAGCGGTTGCCCGAGTTAGCCGAGGACGAACTGCACGTTCCGGACGCGCACCTGATGTTCTTCGATCAGGTGCTCGCCTTCGACCACGTGAAGCAGGCGATCCACCTGATGGTGACCGCTGGTGCTCGCGCTCCGCTGACAAAGGCGAGCGCGGAGGCTGCCTTCGACGATGCCGAAGCCCGCCTCGACGAGTTGGAAGCACTTCTGGAGGCGGCTTTGCCCAGAGGGCCTAAAGCCAGCGTAGGTGCACCCCTGGTCATTACCCCTCGTACGATCGAAAGCGACTTTGTTGCTGCCGTGGATCAGGTAAAGGAGTACATCGTTGCGGGCGACGTCTTTCAGTGCGTGTTGTCGCAGCGGTTTGACTGCGTTCCGGGGGTGGACGCGTTTGAGATTTACCGGTCTTTGCGCGTGGTCAATCCTTCGCCCTATATGTACTTTCTGCGGTTTGGGCTTCCCGGGGAGCGACCTTGTCATATTGTGGGGTCCTCGCCGGAGCTGCTGGTGCGGGTGAAGGAGGGTCGGGTCGAGTACCGGCCGATCGCCGGTACGCGACCGCGTGGAGCCGACGAGGCGGAAGATGCCGCGCACGAGCAAAGCCTGCGCGGCGACGCCAAGGAAATCGCCGAGCACGTCATGCTGGTCGACCTGGGCCGGAACGATGTGGGACGGGTGAGCGAGTTCGGCAGCGTCCGGGTGAAGGAGCTGATGTTCATCGAGCGCTACTCCCACGTGATGCACCTGGTCAGCGCGTTGGAAGGAAAGCTGCGCGGAGGGCTGGCGCCGCTGGACGCCTTTCGGGCGTGCTTCCCGGCGGGCACGCTCTCCGGCGCGCCCAAAATCCGTGCCATGGAGATCATCGAGGAGCTGGAGCCTGTTCGGCGCGGCGTCTACGGAGGGGCGATTGTGTATGCGGACTTCAGCGGCAACTTCGACTCATGTATCGCGATCCGCACGCTGTTTCTGGACGGCGAAAAGGGCTACATCCAGGCTGGTGCGGGTATCGTAGCCGACTCTGTGCCACAGAAGGAGTTCGAAGAGTGCGAGAACAAGGCGCGTGCCGTGGTCCGCGCGATCGAGCGAGCCCGGCGAGGATAGGGGCCTAAAACGGCGGAGCGTTATTGCTCTCAGGTGATTGAAAGAAGCGCTCCCAGAACGCCAGGTGCGCGGGATCGGTGAGTGGCATGGGAGCTACCTTGTCACCGATTTCCATCGTGGACGGGGAACCCGCCACTACAGCAGACCATTGCGGGAGGCCCGGCACATTTGGATCTCCTGAAGTAGCGAAGGCCTTCAGGTAGGTCGACGTAGTGCTCGCGAGCAGGAAGTCGCTGGTCTCCCAGGGGCGGTCGAGCCCCCAAAGATTACGGAAGAAATACGGCAGCTCGCCGCTGTGGAATGCGCCGAACTCGGGGTGCTGGGGCCAGGGGACCGCGCGGTCGAAGAAATACGTGTAGACCGGGCTGTGGTGGCTGTGCGCCCGCGCCTGGGCCCAGAGATACATGGCGACGCGGTCGCGGTCACGGATGCTGCCGGCGAGCGAGGCCTGTTGTTGGGTGGGGCTCTCGCCGGGGTAGAGTCGCTGAAACTCCGCGGCCATCGCGCCATACTGGTGCTCGGCGCGGGCTTTGTACTCGGCCGCATCGTGCACCGGCGTGGAAAAGAGCAAGCCATCATTGGCCTGGTAGCCCGTGATGACCGGCACGTCGTCGTCCGTCCCCTTGGCATTTGCCACGTTCGGGGACTCGGGCAGCACGAATCTGTCCGCGATGGGAGAAAAGCGAAACACCTGGTCCTGCGGTCCCGGGATGAGCTCGGCGGCCGGAAGGGCGCGCAACTCCTTCAGGTTGCCGGCATGCCGCCTGGCGGCAAACTGCACCCCGGCGGCCTCCGCTGCGGCGAGGCTGGGCAAGGGGAGGCCGGCCACACTGAGCGCGCTGTCGGCCATAGCGCGTTGGAAGAGCCCCTTCGACCCAGGTGAGGCAAGCAGGGCGCCCACACTGAACGCGCCCGCCGACTGGCCCCACACCGTTACCCTCCCGGGGTCACCACCAAAGACACGGATGTTGGCTTTCACCCAGGCGAGAGCCGCCAGTTGATCGAGAAGGCCATAGTTGCCGGAGCTGTGCTGCGGGGACTCAGCACTAAGTTCCGGGTGGGCGAGGAAGCCCAGAGCACCCAGCCGGTAGTTGATCGTGACCACGACAAGGCCGGTTGCGGCCAGTCCTTCGCCGTCGTAGATCGGGACCTCGCCGGAGCCCTCCGTAAAGCCGCCGCCATGGATGTAGACGACGACCGGCAGGTTGGCTTCGGAAGCGGCACGAGGCGTCCAGACGTTCAGGAACAGGCAATCTTCGCTCACCTGATTCTGGACCAGGAACTCCTTCGTCCAGGGCAGGGTGTCCCCGTGCACGTGTTGCATGCAGCTGGCGCCGAACTCGGACGCGTCGCGCACTCCCTGCCAGGGAGGTGCGGGTTGCGGCGGCCGCCAGCGCAGATTCCCAACAGGGGGTTGAGCGAAAGGGATGCCCTTAAAGGAGAGGACCAGCGATCGAAGGGAGATGCGACCTGCCACCTGGCCCTGAGTTGTACTGACCGGCACCGAAACAGCTGGGGTCTGCGCTGCCGCCGGGAACCCGCAACTCAAGAGAACGGCAAACTGGATCATCCATTTCGGCAAGAACGTGCTCCGGGGACAGTGGACTGGGGCTTTGAGTATGCCTTGTCGCGGGGGTCGCGGGCTAGGGGAACATTTCTGCCACGGATCAGTGCATTTTGCTACACATACGAGGGCAGCGAGAACGCAAGTTGTAGTGATCTGGGACTTGCAAACCCGCGCGTTTGGTCTAAGGTGAAGAGGTTATGGCTGGTGACTTGGAAGAGCAGATACAACATCTCGAGCGAGCGCTGGGACATCTGCGATTGACCTCAAAGCAGGCATTCGGATTTGTGGACAAAGTAGAGTTTCAGGGCGTTCTCTTTGACGTAAGCCGGCGCGCGGTGATCGCAGATCTTTCGCCTTTGTTTTTTTCACACCTCATCGAACACATCGACCAGGATGGGATTGGCACCGCGGTGAAGCGGCTGTATGAGCGGCTCGCGCCTTTGCTGGTTTGCCAGCATCGCTGGACCCCGCTGCGTCGGGCCAGTGATGATCAGGTAAAAGGGATGGCTCGCACCGGCGCTGGAGACATCTGTACGCCGCATATCTGCAAAGTGTGCAACGCCTATGTGCTGGGGCTGGAACTTCCAGTCGTCGGCCGGGGCTGAAGCACACCCACCCACCTGTGCCTGCTGGAAGCTTGCGCAGAAGCGCGGACTGATCAGGAACGCACGTTTGCGGTGCCGCACTGCCCATAGAATGGACGGATGGTCTTCGTCCTGGACAACTACGACAGCTTCACCTACAACCTCGTGCAGTACCTGGGCGAGCTGGGGGCGGAGGTCGTGGTCCGGCGCAACGACGAGGTAACCCCGGCTGAGGTTGTGGCCATGCGTCCGGAACGGGTTCTGCTCTCACCGGGTCCCTGTACACCGCAGGAAGCCGGCATCCTGATTCCCCTGATCGAGCATCTGGCCTCCCGTCCCGCTGAGGAACAAATCCCCGTCCTCGGCGTGTGTCTAGGCCATCAGGCGATCGGAGCAGCTTTTGGCGGCAAGGTCATTCGCGCGCCGAGGCTCATGCACGGTAAGACCAGCCTGGTGGATCATGACGGGCAGACGATCTTCAAGGGCCTTCCCCAGCCGCTTACCTGCACCCGCTACCATTCGCTCATCGTGGAAGAAGGCAGCGTGCCCATGGAACTGGAGATCTCGGCGCGGGTCGCAGGCGAGGACACCATCATGGCACTCCGGCATCGCTCTCTTCCCATCGAAGGTGTGCAGTTCCACCCTGAGAGCGTCCTTACGGAATCAGGCAAACAACTGATCGCGAACTTTTTAGGACGATAGGTGCGATCCGCGATGGTACCGACCAGAACGACCGCAAGTGAGGCACGGTACCTCACCGGCTGCCTCGGGCTGGCGCTTACGCTCTCGGCAGGCGCACAGGCCCCGCACACAGATCCCATGGGCACCGTGATGGCTCGCGATGCACGTGTCAGCGGGGGCCTCGAAGTGCAGGGCGATGTGACGCGCCTGTTTACCAATGCAAGCGTTACCGCTGCGCCGGATCACCCCGCTCCTGTCTCGCTGCAGCGGGGCGGCGGAGTGCTGGTCTGCTCCACAAGTGAGTTTCACTTGCTGCGCTCGGGTTCGAGCGGAGCGCTGATCTTCGGCCTGGATCGAGGGGCGGTTCAGATCGTGACGCAGAGCCGTCCACAGGACGCTGTGCTGACCCCTGACCTGAAGCTCGTTCCTGTGACCAAAGGCCTGCTTGACCTCAGGCTCCGGGTCACGCGGGAGGGCGATACCTGCGTAGACAACTCGGGTGCCGACGCGCCGGTGTTGAACGCAACTGATCCTTTTTCTTCGGCGAGCTACCGTGTTCTGCCCGGACAGCACCTGATGTTCGTGAAGGGCGATCTGCACAAGGTTGTGGATCATGAGCGATCGTCGTGCGGATGCCCCCCTGCCGCAACACCCAACATCGTGGCGACCGCACCGGGGAATCCTGCAACCCCGGCTAAGGCCGCTGAAGCCGCGCATCCTTTCCCACAGGCCGAGAGCGAAGGGCTTGCGCCGCCAGCGGCGGCCGCCAACGAGGCTCCCGCTGGTACGGCGAGTTCACAGGTGACGACCACCTTCAGCTACGGTGAAGGGGAGGGCCCGCCGCCGAGCATCGGGCCCGAAGCTTCCACGGGGGCAACAGGGCCAACTTCGCTGGCACAAGCTCCCGGATCCGCGGAAAAAGCCCCGAGGCAAACCGGCGTTTTTCACGCGATCGGCCGCTTCTTTCACCGCCTGCTGCATCCGTCTAGCTAGTTCGCCGCGCCACTGAGGTCAGGTGCCTCTCGCTATACTGAAGGACGACGTCGGCTAGGGGGCAGGTTGAGTTCGCAACACCGGTACTACCCGGCGCTGGATGGCGCGCGCGCCATCGCCGCGCTGCTGGTCCTCCTGTTCCACGCCGCGCAGGAGGGATTGCCCCTTCCCTCGGTGGTTAATTTCGGACAGACCGGAGTTGATCTCTTTTTTGTACTGTCTGGCTTCCTGATCACCTCCATTCTGCTCGCAGCTCGCCAGGGCGACTGGTCGGAAGTGCGGACTTTCTATGCTCGTCGCGCTCTCAGGATCTTCCCCCTGTACTATTTGTCGCTCGGGGTTTGCGCCTTGTTCTTCTTTCCCTGCGGCTGGCCCTACTGGGTGTACCTGCAGAACTTCTGGACGTCCACCGGAAAGACAGTAGCTGGCCCCGTCCACCTGTGGTCCCTTGCGGTGGAGGAGCAGTTCTACCTGGTCTGGCCGTTTCTGGTACTGTTCGTGCCCCGGCGCCTCCTGTTGCGGATTCTTGGGGCAGTCATCGTGATCAGCTTTGGACTAAGAGTTGCCATCGCATCGGCGCACCACGACGTTTACTCACTGACCTTCACTCGTCTGGATGGCCTATCGGCAGGTTCTGTGCTGGCGACGTTGCATCACCGCGGCCAATTGCAAAGGTGGCGCTCTCTTTTGCTCGCGCTTGTCCTGGTGAGCGGCACTCTCATCATGTTCACCGGGTGGGAGTTCAGGGGCAGCGGGAATCCGTGGTTTGTCGCGGCGAAGTATTCCTTGCTCGCTGCACTGTATGCGGGCGTCATCGGGTGGTTGGTGTGTTCTCCGCGGGCTTTTGTCAGCCGTTTGTTAAGCACTCGACCTCTGCGGCAGATCGGCCGGGTGAGTTACGGCCTGTATGTGTGGCATCCCTTCGTGTTCAGCCTTACCTATCGGTGGTTGCGGGGGTACTCGCCCCTGACCAAAGGATTTTCGGGCTTTGTCTTGGCCTTCGCGACCGCATACCTGAGCTGGTACGGTTTTGAGCGCCATTTCCTGAAGCTCAAGGGTCGACTCGTTCCGGAGCCACGCTTCAGTCCACAGGCTCCTGTCAGCGGCTGAGCCACGCCTTGTACCGGAACGGTAGGCTACAATCAGGCTGCTGAATCTCGAGCGTTTTCCCCCGGAAAACCTTCTGCATTTTGGACATTGGACTTTGGAGTTTCTATGGCAATACCCGCCACACAGATGCGCCCCGGCATGATCATCAAGTACAAAGACGACCTGCATCTGGTCTTTTCTGTTGAGCACCGCACGCCCGGTAATCTGCGCGCCTTCATTCAGGCCAAGCTGCGCAACATCCGTACAGGATCCATGTTCGTTGAACGCTTCCGCTCGCCCGATCCGATCGATCGCGTCGTGGTGGACGAGATCAGGATGGAGTTCCTGTACAACGATGGCGACGACTACTACTTCATGGACCAGGAGACCTACGAGCAGACCAACCTGAAGCGTGAAATGCTCGGCGACTCGGTCGACTATCTGACCCCGAATCTGCAAATCTCGGTCAGCTTCCACGACGGGAAAGCCGTGGGCATCGAACTGCCGCCCTCGGTTGAGATGACCGTGGTTCAAACGGAGCCGGGCATCAAGTCGGCAACTGCAAGCTCCGTGACGAAGCCCGCGAGGACAGAGACAGGCCTGATGGTTCAGGTCCCGCCATTCATCAATGAGGGCGAAAAGATCAAGGTCGACACAGCAGAAGGCGCGTACATGAGCCGCGCCTGAGGCGCTCTGAAGAAAGAGGGGGCACAGCCGATGGCTGCGCCCCCTTTGTCGTTCTCCGGGCTTGCTAGAAGCGGTAAACAGCACTGATGGCGGGGGATTCCGTGACTCGCCATGAACGACTGCTGATCTGCGAGTTCCCGAAGTTCGGCGAACGGTAGTACAGCGAGCGTCCGGAGACGCGGAAGCCGATGTGCGGGCTCCCGGTGGGCAGATCGAAGCCGGTTTCAAGCAGGCCCGCCTCGCGCCACTGGGTTGAACCCTGCCAGGGGTAGAAGCCGATGTAACCTCCGCCTACCTCCACATAGGGCTGAAACGGAATGTGCTTGGGGTGCAGCAGGTACCCGGCCGTTAGTTCATGAGAGTCGGTGGTGACGTTGGTCTGACCGTAGCTGCTGTCGGTTGCGTACTGGTAACGGAAGCGCTCCTGGTAGTGGTTAAAACCGTAGTTGAAGGCGATACCGGCCCAGGGCTTCGGATGGATCTGAAGCGAAGAGACAAAGCCTGCGGACCAAGTGGTGAACTGTTGCTGGTTGAAGATGTCAGTCGTATTTGTTCCGTTCTGGATGGGGTACGTGAACGGTCGGTAGCTTGGATCCGACTCCAGAATGGTGCTGAATTGCCCGCTTCCGCCGACGGAGAGACTAGCTGCATGGGTCTTCAGGTACTGAGCCTGCGCAGTCACTGCAGTCAAGGCTAGAAGTGTAGGAACGGTACGACGAAGGATGGACATCACCTGGGATTCTCCTCAAAAGTGGTTCAGTTTTTGAGAACGAGCGTGCACTCCCAGACGATGCAGGGCTGTCAGCACGATCGACGTTCTCGCTTAGGTACTGCTCTACAACAGCGGACGTTCGGTGCTGTTGGCCGGTACTGCGTGTTCATGCCAAGAGACGCCTTGGAGAACCACCTTGGTTGTCTGTTTTCCACCGGTGGAATGTGTCCGGTTGCGCCACAGCGTTTGGCTCTGCGACACTGGAACGTCATGGTTGTTCACTTCCTCGTACGGGGCCGGGTGCAGGGCGTCGGGTTCCGGTGGTTCGTCCATCGCGAGGCGGCGGAGTTGGGTCTGCGCGGTTCTGTGCGCAACAAGGACTCCGGCGAGGTCGAGGTGATTGCCGCCGGCGAGCCGGAAGCCATCGCAGAACTGCGGAGTGAGCTGCAAAAGGGCTCGCGCGGCAGCCGGGTGGATGCCGTGGTTGAACATGAACTGCTCGAAAGCGAGGGCGACTCGCTGGGGCCGTTCCAGATTGAAGGAGCCTGGTAAGAACAAATGGTCGAAGTTTCGCAGTGTGAGCCGCTGAAGGCGCTCATCCGTACAGTTCCGGACTACCCCAAGCCGGGCATCCTCTTCTACGACATCACGACGCTGCTCAAGGAGCCCGCCGGCTTTGCGCAGATGATCGACGCCTTCGCGGCGCACTACATCGACAAGGATGTGGACCTGGTGCTGGGCACGGAGGCGCGCGGTTTCATCTTCGCGCCAGCCATCGCGTACCGCCTGAATGCCGGCTTCGTCCCCGTGCGTAAGGCGAACAAGCTGCCGTCCGCGACCGCGAAGGTCTGCTACGACCTGGAGTACGGTCAGGACTGCCTTGAACTCCATCTTGACGCTGTCCAGCCCGGGCAGAAGGTGCTGCTGGTGGACGATCTGCTGGCGACCGGCGGAACCATGGCGGCAACGGTTGAGTTGGTGGAGAAGCTTGGCGGAATAGTTGTAGGCATTGCTTTTGCAATCGAACTTGATTTCCTGAAGGGCCGCGATAAGCTGGCTGGGCATGAAGTTTTCAGCTTGTTGCATTACGCAGAGTAGACGGGCTGCGCTGCCCTTGTTGGTGTTTCTTCCCTTGACGCTGCCGCATTCGCTGCACGCACAGGCCGCCCCTTCGTCTACCGCTGCTTCGTCAGTAGACTTGGCGCCGTCGGCGGTTGTCGAGGCCAATACGCTTCAGAAGGAAGGAAAGCGGCCCTTTCATCTCAAGGTTACCTTTCAAGTCTTCGATCTGCAGGGTAAGGCGGCTGACGAAGGCACTCTGGAGTATTGGTGGGCCGGGCCGGATGGAAGCCGTCTGAATCTTACGTCTGCGGTTCTCGGCATACGAAACAGCCTTCGTATGTCCGACACGCAATCGCAAGCGGCCGGTCGGTCGCTATACCTCCTCCAGGAATTGCTGGATAGCATCCGCTCTCCAGGTGCGGTGCTCGACCCGCCGAAGGCTGATGTCCTTACGGAGACCCGAACGGTCGGCGGTGTCCCACTTGCCTGCATGCACAGGGTGCAGCCGCCTTCGAAGTACACCCCTGCCCAGATTGATGTCTGCGCGGACACTGTGACCGGAACGATACGACTCATACTGGGAAAAGATCACGAAGTCACCCGAAATCGTGTGGCTCGCTTCGGCCAGACGCGTGTGGCTCTGGAGACTGCGCTGGTGTGGGGTAGCAAAAAGGCCATAACGGGACATGTCGATCAGCTCCAGAGCTTCGACCCATCGGCCTCGGCTGTGGTCCTCGAGAAACCTCCCGCTGTACCGGAATCAAAGCCAAGCCAACCGAATCAAGTGCGTATCGCTGGTGGCGTTCTTACGGGAAGCAAGATCGGCGGCGCGCAACCAACCTACCCGATCATCGCGAGACAGGAACGCGTTCAAGGAACGGTGGTGCTTGCAGCGGAGATCTCCGAGAAGGGAAAAATCGCACGTCTGATTCCCCTGATGAGCCCCGACCCGTCGCTGACCGAAGCTGCCACCGATGCGGTCAGTACATGGACATATACGCCTTACCTTCTGAATGGTGAGCCCGTGAGTGTAAGTACCACGATCACAGTTAATTTCAATTTGCCCTGACCTCCTCCGTGGATAGCCGGACGTGCTCCCTGCGCCATCCAAGTACCTGAGGAACATCATGACCAAGAGCCACGGCTACGCCGCCTTCGACAAGAATTCACCGCTCCGCCCCTACGACTTTGAACACCGCGACCCGCATCCGGATGACGTGGTCGTCGACATCGAGTTCTGCGGCATCTGCCACTCGGACATCCACCAGGTTCGCGATGAGTGGAAGAATGCCATCTACCCCATGGTGCCCGGCCACGAGATCGTTGGCCGTGTGCGCGAGGTAGGGAGTGCGGTGTACCAAGTACAAGCCCGGCCAGCGTGTGGCCGTGGGTGTGCTGGTAAACAGCTGTCTGGCGTGCAACAACTGCAAGGCGCAACAGGAGCCCTATTGCGAGAAGGGCGCGGTTGGCACCTACAACGCGAAGGATTACGACGGTTCCGTCACCTACGGCGGCTATGCCTCGGTGATCGTGACCAAGGAGCACTTTGTGCACTCGCTCGCGGACAGCCTTGATCCGGCCGGCGCGGCGCCGCTGCTGTGTGCGGGTATCACGACGTACTCGCCACTGAAGCACTGGGGCGCGGGGCCGAACAAGAAGGTGGGTGTCGTTGGCCTTGGCGGCCTAGGCCATCTGGGTCTGAAGTTCGCGCATTCGTTCGGTGCACACACCGTGCAATTCACGACGTCCGAGAGCAAGATCGCTGACGCCAAGAAGTTGGGCGCAGATGAAGTGATCATCTCCAAGGACGCAGCGCAGATGGCCAAGCACGCCGGCTCGTTTGACTTCATCCTGGACTGCGTCTCGGCCGAGCATGATCTCAACAGCTACCTGAATCTGCTGAAGCTGGACGGGACACTGTGTCTTGTGGGTCTGCCGGAAGTGCCGCCGACCATCTCGCCGTTCTCGTTGATCACGAATCGCCGTTCACTGGCCGGTTCCATGATTGGCGGCATGGCGGAGACGCAGAGCATGCTGGACTACTGCGCAGAAAAGAACATCGTCGCTGATGTCGAAGTGATCGGCTATGACCGCATGGAAGAAGCGTATGACCGCGTGGTGCGGAGCGATGTGAAGTACCGCTTTGTGCTGGATAGCTCCACGTTGAAGCAGCAGTAACGAATCAGAACGGAAAAGCGGCGGGCTTTGGCTCGCCGCTTTCGTTTGCGTTTCGCGTTAGAGCCACAGTACACACTCGGGGTTCGTCGCTGGGAACGTGCCGCGTGGCGTGAGCCGGCCTGTGTTGCTTTCGCGAGCAAACACGGAGATGTTGTCTGAGTCCTGGTTAGCGCACACCAGCCACCGTTCAGACGGATCCAGTGCGAAGAAGCGCGGCGTCCTGCCATTGCATGGGATCTGTTGGATCTGCGTCAGCCCGCCGTGGTTTGGATCGACCGCCAGAACCGTGAGCACATCGGAGAAGCGGGTGCTGGTGTAGAGGAAGCGGCCATCATGGCTGAAGGCGATCTCGCCTCCAGTGCCCGGCGGGCTTTTCGGCGCGTTCGGCGGAAGGATGCTGACCGTCGCGGCGGGCACGGCCTCTAGGATGGGTTGGTTGCTTTTCCGTTGCCAAAGATAGAGGCTGACCGTGCAATTGATTTCGTTGATGCAGTAGAGCCAGCGGCCGTTCGGGTGAAAGGCGAGGTGCCGTGGACCGGCTCCAGGGCTGGTCTGGATGCGCGTGGGCGTTCCGAGCGGGCGATGGGTGGGCGGCTGGATCGGGAACGCCAAAATGGCGTCATCGCCCAGGTCGCAGGCGAGGACAAAACGGTTGTCGGGGGAGAGCACCGCGCAGTGCAGATGCGGGGAGCTTTGCCGCTCCTTCACCGGGCCGCCGGCGCCGCACGCGTTCGTCCCGGTGCAGTGGAATACCGTTGTTGCGGGACCTGGTTTGCCGTGGCTGTCCAGCGGGAAGACGGCCAGGCTGCCGCCCCCGTAGTTGGCCGCGAACAGGAGGCTACCGGTGCGGTCTACTGAGGCGAAACAGGGCGCGCCTCCGCCTGTGCCTTGCGTTGCGACCGGGGTGAGCCGCGCCACCGAGCGGTCCACCTGGAAGGCCGACACGGCCGCTGCTGGTGCGTCCGCCTCGTTGCAGGCGTACAGGACCGGAAGGCGGGGATGCAGGGTAAGGAACGTGGGCTGCGGGGTTGCGACGGCGAGTGCTGCCGGGCCAATCTCGCCCGCCGCGGCGTTCCAACGGGCGCGATAGATGCCCTGTCCTGTGTTGTCGCCGAGAAGCAACCAGCCGCTGGGCGGCGCGTGCTGCTGGCTCCGGAGAGGAAGCCAGCCGCCTGCCAAGGCAGCCGCGACTGCGGTCTGCAGGACTCGTCTTCGAGTTACAGGAAGCGACATGAGGACCGAGTGTAACGGATGGCTGATGTGGCTCGCTGTGCCCGGATCTTCGCCAACCTGGCCCCTCTAACGGGGGGTGGGGAAGCCTTCGGCTTCGGCCACGGTCTCCGGTTGTTCGGGCAGGCGGAAGTCCAATTCGGAGGGGTGCGCGTCCTGGTTGATGACGGGAAGGGAGGGGAGATTATGGGACCCTTTGCCTTCCAGGACAACTGCTTCCGCGTGTTCAAGCACCTCTTCGATGGTCATGGTGTACATCTCGCGGCCGTTGTCGTAGCCGTTCTCGATGGACTGCTTCAGAAAGCGACCGGCGGCTTGTGCGGCAATGGAATCGGTGATGATCTTTCCGTTGCGGCGCTTCTGCTCGACCCAGGCCTGGTTGGGCATGGCGATCCAGAGCCCTCGGTCGTTGACGGCAAAGCGCATGTCCGTCGCATCGGCGTGACGGGTGGCAATGGCGACCACGGTGGCCTTCCAGACGCAGTGAAGCTGCTCCCCGGTCCAGCGATCGGTGGCTACGAAGTCCTCATACATGTCGTCAGGGTATGGGACACATCGGAGATTCCGCAAGCCGAACGGTAAGCTGAGGACGTGCGCACCTTTTATGTTCTAGCCATCCTGTGGGTTTCGACCGCACGTCTTTGCTCCGCCCAAGCAGACCCGAAGCCGCCTGCGCCCAAGCCCTCGCCTGATGTGCTGGTGTTTGCCAATGGCGACAAGCTGACCGGGAAGCTCCAGAGCGCGTCCGGTGGAAACGTCCTGTTCCACAGCGACATGGCCGGCGATCTGACGATTCCGTTCAGCAAGGTGAAGGAGCTGCGGTCCGGTACGGAGTTTGTCGCGCTGCGGGCGGCCAAGCCGGGCAAGTACAAGGCGGCCGCCACAGGAACCGTCGCCTTTGAGGGCCAGGAGGTGACGTTTACGCCAAGCGTCGCGACAGGGCAGGGTACGGCGCAGACGCTGGCGACCAAGGATCTTGGATATCTGATTGACGTGCCCTCGTATGCCAAGGAGGTCGATCAGAGGCCGGGGCTCCGAACCGGGTGGACGGGCTCGGCGACGATGGGATTCACGCTCGTGCGTTCGACCGAATCCGATACGACGTTTAATGGAGCGCTGCACTTTGTCCGTCAGATCCCTACGGTGGCCTACCTGCCGCTGAACCATCGCACGACGCTGAACGTGGTGGAGACCTATGGCACGAATACCTCGCCGGTGATTCCTCCCACGAGTCCGGCGTCCCCAGCGGTGGTCGTGCAGACGAGCATCTTTCATGCGGATGGAGAGCGGGATCAGTACTTCACCTCCCGCCTGTATGCGCTTGGGGACACGAGCTTCGACCATAACTTTGCTTCCGGTCTGCAGGCTCAGCAGGTGTACGGGATCGGGATTGGGTGGACGCCTTTTGAAGATGCAAAGCAGCAGCTTGATTTGAAGGCGGACGTGCACTACGAGAAGCAGCAGTTTATTGCTACCCAGAACACGCCGCCGCCGGCCAACACGCAGCTGGTTGGTTCCATCTTCCAGGAGAACTACCGGCGAAACCTGCCGCTGAAAGTCGTGATCACGGAGTGGGCGAACATTCTGCCTGCGTGGAATGACTTTGTTGCCTACTCCGCGAACGCGTATGTGGGAGTCGCGCTGCCGTTGCACAAGCGCTTCAACATCAATCTCTCCGCGACCGACAACTACATCAACAATCCGGCCCAGTACTACCGGACAAACACCGTGCAGTATGTGACCGGAGTGACGTATCTGTTCAAGTGAGCTGCGGGGCCGGGGTGGGCCTGGCCGGGAGCGGGTTGATCGGGCGCGCTCACCTTTGGGCTGGGCGGATGTTCTAATGAAGACTGCGGTCCCATTGGCCGCAAGTGTAGGGCAGGAGTGCAGCTTTGGTCGTTGGTTTGGGTGTTTGTGCGCGGCGGGGTCTGGGACGGTGGATCGCCGGTGGGCTGGCGCTGGGCGTTTTGTTTGCGAGTGGCGTGACTGCTGAAGGCCAGCGAAAAGATAAGCAAAAGCGGCCGCGCCGGGAGACGAATGCCAGCCGTCAGGCGCGGATTCAGCGCACCATTGAGGCGACCTATGCGCATCCGTGGGAGGCGTTTGGCGGCGGAGGATTTCTGCGTTGGACCAGCGGTCCAACTACCCAGAAAAACAATGAAGTGAGCTGGGTTGCCGAAGTGAATCGTTTCCTGACGCCCAAGTTTTCCGTCGTGGGGGAGGCCCAGGGATCGTTCGGTCATGCGAAGCCGCTGCGGTTCAACCCGAATGCGGCGCCCATCGGGAATCCTCAGATTAACGAGTACTTCTTCACTGGCGGCGTGAACTATCGCTTCTATGCCAAGGAGAAGATCGCCCTGAGCGCCCAGGGAACGGGCGGCATAGCCTGGGGCATCTTTTCGAGCGGATCGCCGTACAGCTACTCCGGCCCGCAGGTCGGACTATGGCAGGATGGCTTTCGGCCAGCGTTTACGGTGAGCGTGAACGCGGACTACAACATCTATCCGAATCTGGCCGTCCGCTTGTCGCCAACCTATGTGGGGTCGACGTTTGGTGGACAGGTGCAGAACAACCTTGGTTTGAATGCAGGGGTGGTTTACCGGTTTGGAAAGCGGTAGCGAGGTTCGTGCTCAGCACGGTTGGGTGGGGAGGGCGTATGTCTAAAGGTTGGGAGTCGAAGAGCGTAGAAGAGCAGCAGGCGGCTATGGCTGCCCGCTCAGAGGCCGCTTCCGCTGTGGTGGCCGGGCGGGACGATGCTGCAAAGAAGCGCAGAATCGCAGAACTGGAACTTCAGCGCGAACGGGTTCTCAATGAGAGAACATCGAATCCGCACAGGCGGAGCGCACTGCAGATGGCTTTGGCAACGATCGAGCGGGATCTGCAAGAGCTAGGGTGGCTGATCAAGTTGTAGCGTTCAGTGCCTCTCGCCTTCATGGCCGGCCTTAGAGCCTGGTAAAGCGGTCAAGGCGGAAGCCTGGATTGCGTTCCTCGTATTCCAATTGCAGCAGGGGTTCGGCCCGAAGAACCTCGTGCACCTGGTCACCCTCCAGGCGATGGTCCCGCGAGTGCCCGAGCCAGTGACTGGCCAGCACCGTGCATCCGGAATCCATAGAGGCGGCCAGCTGGGCAACGGTGGTCCGCCACTTCCCAAGCCGGAAGTAATAGCCAATTTCGCTGAGAATGACGAGGTCGTAGCCTCTTAGCGGCGTTTTGTCCGAGAAGGCCTGGCAGGTCACGTGGACATTGCGAAGGTGAGCACAGCGCTCCGCTGCACGAGCTACGGCTGTGGGAGAAAAATCGGATGCGTCTACGGCGTCGCAGAACGTGGCGAGGCGCTCCGTAAGGGTGCCGATCGAACATCCGGGCTCAAAGGCCCGGTGGAAGTGCCTGCCTGACAGAGCCTCGACGATCTTGTTGAAACGACCCTGTTCGAATTCGCTTCCTGCGAAATTCCAAGGGTCGTTCTGTTTCTTGTAGCGAGATTCAAAGAAACCCGGACTGGACTTGCTGCGAAAGAGCATGGGTACGCTCCCGCAGAAAGCTTACCTCAGCTTTTGCGGCTGAGCACGTACGGATTGGCCTGGGCAGTAGGCGTCACCACTACCGTCTGGATGGAGACGTGGGGCGGCCTTGTTGCTGACCACACGATGATCTCGGCGATGTCGTCGGGGGTGAGTGGATCGACACCCGCGTACACCTTGCCGGCGCGCTCCTGGTCGCCCCGGAAGCGAATGTTGCTGAAGTCGGTTTCCACCATGCCGGGGTCGACGGATGTGACCCGAATCGGCGTTCCGTTCAGGTCGATGCGCAGGCCGTCGGAGATGCTGCGTTCTGCTGCCTTAGTGGCGCAGTACACGTGGCCCATGGGATACGTGATGTGGCCTGCAATCGAGCCGAGGGAGATGACGTGACCTCGGCCGCGCTTGATCATCCCCGGCACAACGGTGCGGGTCACGTAGAGCAGGCCCTTGATGTTCGTATCGATCATCTCTTCCCAGTTCTCCACGTCGTCTTCCCAGAGCTTGGTCAGCCCGCGGCTTAGGCCGGCGTTGTTCACGAGGATGTCAATGCAGCTCCAGGCGTCCGGGAGGGTGTTGATCGTCCCCTCGACCTCGTCACGATCCTGGACGTCGAGTTCGAAGCTGAAGACATCGCTGGCACCGAGATCCCGCAGTGCGGCTTCCATGGTCTGAAGCCTGTCCAGGCGACGTGCGCAGAGCAACAGCTTGACGCCGTGCTGAGCGAAGGCGCGCGCCGTGGCTTCGCCGATCCCGGAGCTTGCACCGGTGATGAAGACAACTTTGTCCCGTAGAACTTCAGCCATAAGAATGCGATCTCCTCCGCGAAATGACGCAGTGTTAAGAACTGTGTGATGCAAAACAGCACGGGCCGCGAGGGTGAGTCGCGGCCCGTTGAGTGAATCTTCGATGATGATTACTGCTGAGCGGCACCGCCGGATTGTGGGCCTGCCGTGGTTTGTACGCCGATTGCATTGCCGGAGACGATGAGCTCGACGCGACGGTTCTGCTGACGTCCCGCCGCAGTCTTGTTGTCCGCGACGAAGTCCGTGGCTCCATAGCCCTGGGCGGTGATGTTGTCCTGCGGCACACCGTTGTTGACCATGAAGTCCTTGACCGCGCCCGCACGATTTTCGCTGAGCTTCTGGTTCATCGCCGGCGCGCCCGTCGAGTCGGTGTAACCCTCCACCTGCACCTTCAGCCCCTGGTAGAGCTCGAGGATGGTCGCGACTTTGGCGAGTGACACCTGGGTGTTGGACTTCAAGGTGTACTTGCCCGTGTCGAAGAGGACATCGGAGAGGTTGACGACGAGTCCCCGGGGAGTCTCCGTGGTTTGCAGCACGGCGTTCAGTTGGGCGAGCAGCTTGGCGCGCATGGCCTCCACGCTCTGCTGGGCGTCCTGGGCGCGCCGCTCGGAGTCGGCGGCCTGGGCCCGTGCATTCGCTGCGTCGGCGTCGGCTTTGGCCTTCTGGGCCTCGGCTTCCGCGCGCTGCGCCGCGGCGCGGTCGGCTTCTGCTTGCGCCTGAGCGGCCTGAAGCTGCGCCTGCTGAGCCTGTTGCTGCGAGGCAGCGGCCTGCTCCTGCGCGTTGACCTTGGCTTCCTGGGCCTGCCGTTGCCGTTCGTCGGCCTGCTTGCGGAGGGTTGTCAGGCGAGCATCTTCGGCGCGCTGCACGGCTTGGCGAGCATCGGTGAACTCCATCTTGACGTCACGGTGTTTGCTGTCCTGGATGGACTGCGCATTGGTGATGTCCTGCTGAACCTCCTGCATGATGTCCGCCGCGTACTTGTCCGCGCCCGCAGCTTCGGCGATCCGCTGGGCGTTGTAGGCCTCGTACAGCGCAAGGGGAGTGTGCTCGCGGTCGGTGATCGGCGCCGGGTTGGATTTGCGGCCTTCGGTGTTTGCGTACAGACCCTTGGGCAGCAGAGCGTAGTGAATGTTCACCGTCTGGAGGACCCCTGTGGTGTCCTTGCGGAAGACGTTCTGCAGAACGATGACGTCTGAAGGCGAGGAGACCGCGAAGTAGGGCTCAGCTGTGACGATCATGCCGAAGCTCTGAAATTGGCAGGTCACATCCAGTGAGGCTTTATTGCCGGAAAGTTCAAGCTCCCCAAGGTTCTGAGGGCGGCCGTCGGCTGAGATGGCCCAGAGGACATAGGTGAGGTATTCGGGGCCGTAGCCGTTCGCGGGGGACATTCCTTCGAAGCGTGCGGAGATATTGGTCTTGCCAGTTTTGGAGTCGACCTTAGCTTCGCCATGTGCCTTTTGCATCAGGTTGGTGCCCTCGAACCCGACGGTGGTGGAGCCGGAGCGATTGAGGTAGTTCACTGCATCCAGGTCACGCTGCACCACTTTGACGTGGTAAATATATGTGCCATTTTCGCTCTGTGCGATGACATCGGCGGATTTCGCGCCTGGAGCGACGGCGGTGGGATTTGCTTCCTGCGCGAGTGCGGGCAGACCAAGAGCAAGCGTGATCGCAGCCGCAGGCAGGGCGGCTGTAAATCGGTGGAAGTTGCGGGGCATCGTTCTCTCCTTACAAGCGCCGCACAGGATGCGCAAACGCTCGATAATGCCCAATTTGGGCACTTTCATACGGTCGGATGCCCCGGTTCTGCGAAAGGTAGTCCCCTGTCGCGAGGTCGGACAGTGTATTGGCTACACCTTTTGGTGTATGCGAAGGTGGGCGCGAAGCACGATTCCGCCTCGCTTTCGCAGCTTGCCGCGCCGCAAAACGTACAACGGAAGTAATGCCCCTGCTCACGAAGAAGGCCTATGACCCTGTCCCCCGGACGGAGACGGAGAGGTACGCCAGCGGGGCAAAGAGGTGCCTCTAGCCGCGACAAAAGATGGCGAACTCGAGGGAGTTACTGATTTACGACTCATGGGTAACTTTGGTTCTGCCAGGGCGTTGTTCGCCCTCCTGAGGCTCCTATGACAAGGATTTCTGCGGCTGCTGTGCTTCTTTCCGCCGTGACCTGCAGCCTGATCACCGGCTGTTCCGGGTCCACCGTGTTTCCGAACGTGGAGACGACGTCCTCCAACCCTGATTCTGTTACCGAGACCGGAGTTCTGCGAGGCCGGCTCCATGGCGGCCAGCAGCCCATTGTCGGCGCAAAGATCTATCTGCTCGCCGCTGGAACAACAGGGTACGGGTCCGCGGCCACCTCGCTGCTGACCAGCAGTTCCTACCCTGGGTGGACGGCTCAGAAAGATACAAGCGGAAACTACTATGTGACGACCGACATCAACGGTTCCTTTCAGATCGTGGACGCATGTACGCCGGGTCAGCAGGTGTACGTGGCATCGGTGGGCGGGAACCCTGGTGCCGGCATGAACACGGCTGCGAACGAAATCGCCATTCTCGGGCAGTGTCCTGGGACCGGAAACTTCGACACCACGTTGACGGGCGTATTCATCAGCGAGATCTCGACCGTGGCTGCGGCGTATGCGGCGTCAGCTTACGCAGTGGACACCTTTCACATCGGCGGTCCAAGTGCGACGACTTTGCAGCAGACTGCGATCACGAACGCCTTTGCGAGCGCGGCCAACCTGTTCGACATCCAGAACATTAACGATGTTGCGCGCATCGCTACGATCAGCGGTAACGGAACAGTTCCCCAAGCCAAGCTGCATACACTCGCGAACGTTCTCGCCGCCTGCATCAATTCAAACGGACCGACATCGCCGGCCTGCTCGATCCTGTTCAGCAACGCGAAGACGGGGGGAAGCACAGGGACAGCCCCGACCGACGTGGTTACGGCCGCCGTGAACATCGCGCATAATCCCTGGGCAAATGTATCGACACTGCTTCCTCTGCAGACCGCGATCTCGCCCTTTTCTCCGCAGATGGCCTCTTCCGGCTCGACAGCGCCGAGTGATCTGACCGTGTCTGTAAACTTCCCGGTGGCGGCGCTGGGGAGCAATCCCTCCCTGGCAGTCGACGCGGGCGGGAACGTGTGGACGCTGGTCCCGGGCGGAACGTCCGCAGTGTCGAAGCTTTCGCCCCTGGGCGCGCTGCTTTCAGGACCGATTGGATACCCGATTGGAGGTGGCTTCACCAACTCACGAGGTTTGGCGTTCGACACGAGCAACAATCTCTGGGTGCTGGGGCAGGGAGCGGTCGGGAATGCGACGACCGCGACTTTTGCGGAACTGAGTTCTACGGGTGTGTACCAAAAGATCGTTACCCAACCGCAGACAATACTCACGATCCCCTTCATTCCCTTGAGCTCGAACGCACCAACTGGCGCCACCAATTTGGTGTTGGATGGGGCGGGAAACTTCTACTACTCCTCGACCTACACGCTGGAATCGATCTTTGCTCCGATAACAATTGGGAATTGCTGCACAGTGAAATACAACATGGCCTCCGGGGTTGTGGGGAACCTGGACAACGGCAACACGACGCCGGGAACGAACTTTGTAGCCGTGAACAACACGACCCAATGGGCGACGAGTGGAGGCAGCAGTGTCAGTTCCTCGTCCGGAACGAGCAAGACCGTGACCGGCGGGGGACTGAGTGGGGCGGTAGGGGTGGCGCTGGATGCCTCGGGCAACGCCTGGGTGGTGAACTCCGGAAACAGCACAGTCTCGGAGTTCGGCAGCACGGGAGCGGCGATCTCCGGGAGTTCTGGGTTTGGCAGCGGACTTACAAGCCCGAAGGCGATTGCTATAGACGGGGCGGGTGTGGTGTGGGTGACAAACTCGGGAGGGAGCTCCGACCTCAGCGCAATGACGTCCACCGGCGCGATGGTAGGCAAGGGCTACTCGGATCCGCATCTCTCCAGTGCGAGTGCCTTGGCGGTTGATGCGTCCGGGAATGTGTGGGTAGCGAGTTCATCGGGAACGGCCATCAGTGAGTTTGTGGGCGCGGCAGCGCCGGTCGTGACACCCATGGCCGCGGCAATCGGTGGTGGCTTGTTGGGACAGCGTCCTTAGAGGTTGCCGGTGCCATCTTACTGGCCGAGGATGGCTGTCCCGGCAATTTCCATCGAGTGTGCGATGCGTTCTTTCCATTCGGCGGGGCCGGTGGTGTGGACGCTGGTGCCGTGGGTGTCGACGGCTACAGTGACGGGCATGTCGACAACTTCAAACTCGTAGATAGCTTCCATGCCGAGGTCTTCGAAGGCCAGTAATTTTGAGTGCTTGATGGCCTTTGAGACGAGATAGGCGGCACCGCCGATCGCGATGAGGTAGACGGCCTTGTTGTCGCGAATGGCGTCGATGGCGGCGACGCCGCGCTCGGCTTTGCCGACCATGCCGAGGAGTCCGGTGGACTCGAGCATCTGGCGAGTGAACTTGTCCATGCGGGTGGCGGTCGTTGGGCCAGCTGGGCCGACGGCTTCGTCGCGAACGGCGTCTACGGGGCCGACGTAGTAGATCAGCTTGTCCGTGAAGTCAACGGGGAGGGGTTCGCCGCGCGTGAGCATGTCGGTCATGCGTTTGTGCGCGGCGTCGCGCCCGGTGAGCAGCTTGCCATTGAGTAGCAGGACGTCGCCGGGCTTCCAGGTTTTGATGTCTTCGTGGGTGAGCGTGTCGAGGTCTACGCGCTTTGCGCCGTGGGCCGCGGGGTCGTAGGTAAGCTTGGGCCAGTTCTCGAGGTTGGGCGGGTCCAGGTAGACCGGGCCGGCGCCGTCGAGGACAAAGTGCGCGTGGCGGGTAGCGGCGCAGTTGGGGATCATCGCTACCGGGAGGTTGGCTGCGTGGGTGGGCCAGTCCTGGATCTTCACGTCGAGCACGGTGGTGAGGCCGCCCAGGCCTTGTGCGCCGATGCCGAGCGCGTTGATTTTTTCGTGGAGTTCAACGCGAAGCTTCTCGATGTTTGTGCGGGGGCCCCGGGCCTTAAGTTCGGGCATGTCGATGGGGTCCATGAGGGACTGCTTGGCGAGAAGCATGGCCTTCTCAGCGGTGCCGCCGATGCCGATGCCGAGCATGCCCGGAGGGCACCAGCCGGCGCCCATGGTGGGGATGGTTTTGAGGACCCAGTCGACTACCGAGTCGGACGGGTTCAGCATGACGAACTTGGACTTGGCTTCGGAGCCGCCGCCCTTGGCAGCTACGGTGACGTCAACGGTCTGGCCGGGGACCAGGGAGACTTCGACGACGCAGGGCGTGTTATCCCTGGTGTTTTTGCGACTGAAGGCAGGGTCGGCGAGGATGCTGCCGCGGAGTTTGTTGTCGGGGTCCAGCCAGGCTTCGCGGACGCCTTCGTCGCAGATTGCCTGGAGGCTGGCGATGGCGGGGTCGCTGCCTTTTTGCAGGCGGCAGTCCATGCCGAACTTGATAAAAACTGTGACGATGCCGGTGTCCTGGCAGATGGGGCGGTGGCCCTCGGCGCACATGCGCGAGTTGACGAGGATCTGCTTGATGGCGTCTTTGGCCGCGGGCGATTGCTCCAGTTCGTAGGCCTGGGCGAGGTTGGTGATGTAGTCGACCGGGTGGTAGAAGCTGATGTACTGCAGCGCGGCGCGGATGCTCTCGATGAGATCGTCTTGCTGGATGATGACCATTGCGACGTAGGACCCTTTTCGGGTTCTAGTTTACGCCGTTGAGGTGGGCCTTACTCTTCATCCAGAACGGCAAAGACTTCGGCGAGAGGCACGTAGTCGGCGTGAAGGTACTCGTCTAGAGAGACGAGACGGGGAAGCGGAGCCGCTGCCATGGTGGGACCTCCGAGTTTCTGTAGCCTACAACAGGGTAAGAGCCGGAGGGAGGCTGTGCAAGGTGAGACTTACGACTGAAGAGCAGGTCGCTCGAACGAGAGAACCGGACCTCGTCCTTGTACCGGGATGGGAGCATTATCCGTGGTTGCGGGCTGGATTCAGTACGCGATATGCGGGTGGCTCGTCGGTGTACGGCGAGTCGGAGCTGAACCTGGGGTGGACGAAAGAGGATGATTCAGCGGTTGTGAAGGGGAACCGGGCAGAGTTTGTGCGAGCCGTTGCTCAGGGCGCCGCAATGGAGTTGGTGACGGTGGGGCAGGTGCACAGCGCGGTGGTGCGGGACCTCCAACAGCACGCCGGGCCGCTGATGACTGAGGAGGGTAAGGCCGTGCTGGAGGGTGATGGGCTGATCGGCCAATCGCCGGGGCGACTGCTAGCTGTCCTGACGGCGGACTGTGTGCCGGTGCTGGTGGCCGATAGGCGCACTCATGCGGTAGGTGCCTTCCATGCGGGCTGGCGTGGGACCCTGGGGCGTATTGCGGAGCAGGGGGTCGGTGCAATGCACGAGCGGTACGGATCAAGGCCCGAGGATCTGGTTGCGGCGGTCGGGCCGTGTATTCGGGCATGTTGTTTTGAAGTGGGCGACGAGGTGGTTGCGACGTTCCGGGCGCAGTTTGCCTATGCGGCCGAGCTGATCCGTGGTGAGGAGCAAGGTGACGGCAAGCTGCATCTGAACCTCGTGGAGGCAAACCGGCAGCAGTTGCTCGAGGCAGGAGTGCCGAAGGAAAACGTCAGCATCGTGGCAGAATGTACGGCTTGCGCAAGGCTGGCTGATGACAGGCGCAAGTTCTACAGTTATCGCGACGAGCGAGGCGTTTGCGGAAGGATGTTGAGTGCGATTGGGGCCGTGGCGTAGGACGCGAGGTTGGGCTCTAGCGGCCCTTGGTAGTCCCGATTTCGCTGCTAGGTCTTTTTGCCGAGCTCTTCGAAGAGGGAGTCGCGGCGCTCCAGCGCGTACGCTTCCATGCCGCGCAGACCCTGGTCATAAGCGACGGCAGCGCCGGTCGCGAAGAGCAGGATGACGCCCAGAGGAAGCCAGCGTTGGTGCAAGTAAATTGCCAGGAACTGCAGACCGGCACCGAGCCCGGCGCTGCCTGCGAGCATGCCGATGGCGATCCATGCGCTGATCTGCGACTGGGCGCGGTTCATGCTGCGGCCCGGGTTGACCTTCTTCGGCGCCGAGATCGAGCGGAGATTGCCAAGGGTTGTGTTGAGGAGCAGCGTGCCCGTAGCCCAGAGGAGTACGAAGACGATGTCGAGCACGTGAGGCCTGCCGGCGACGTAGGAGACGATGGTGATCACGACCAGAAGCTCAAACCCCGCGAGCAGAAAATGCATGACGTTCTTGGCCAGAAAGACATCCCGCAACGGAAGCGGGGCCATGAAGTAGAACTGTGCTCCTGCGCCTTCGAGCCCAAAGGAGTTGTAGCTCATGGGCGCGAGGCCGAGCAGGGCGTAGGCGGCGGCGATCAGTAACAGCCAGTGCGAGCCGCCGCGTAACGAGAGCCGTCCTGCAAAGAGGAACACCATGACGGTTGGAGCCACTACGCCGTACAGCAGGCCCGTGTTGCGTCGCAGCGTGAGTATTTCCTTTTGAAGCAGCGGGCCAAAGGTGTGTGGCAGGAGCCCGCGCCTTGGAGCGACAACGACCGGGGCGGGAGCAAAGGCGGGGGAAGAGGCGAGCGTCACCGAACTTGTCGAGACAGCCTTCGGAGCTGGCTTACGAACAGCGTTAGCCTGATCACTGAGGTTTTCACCGTGGTACTCGGAACGCATCCGCAGAGCGTAGATGGCGAGAAACCCCGCACCATATAGAAGGATCAAGCCAGAGTTGCCGAGCGCAAGAGCGTGTGCGCTGTGCTGCGCGGCAATGAGGCTGGAGCCGGCGAGCTCTGGAGGTAGGACCCGCAGCCACGGATGGAGCTGATGGTAGACCGTTTGCGCCACATGGAGGCCACGGGGCGTGACGTGGCGGCGACCCTGGTTGAAGCCCGGGTTGAAGGTCACGTTGAGGTACTGGAAGCCGAGCGACGCCGTGAAGATGAGTCCAGTGAAGATCTCGCGGGCGCGCCGCGTGGAGAGCCAGCGATCGACCCAGGCGAAGATCATGCGCGAAAACAGGACGTTGGTCAGCGCGAAAGCAAGGGTTGTGGCGAGAGCCCAGGGCCAGAGACGCGGCCGGGCCACCGCCATGCCCAGGAAGATGGCAGCGGACATGAGGCTGACGATGACGTTGGCGGGGCTTAGCAGACCGAAGGTGAGCCGCACCAGCACGTAGCTGCGTTGGGCTAGCGGAAAACGGATAAGTTCGACGGGGTCGAAGGTGGTTCCGGGCTGGCCGAGGTTGATATTGAGCAACTGCGTCAGCCCGAACGTGCCCCAGAAGACGAGATTGATCTGTTGAAGATTGCCGCGGGTGGCGCAGGCCCAGGCGAGGAAGCCCGCCGCCAGGGTAGGGAGCACCGCGAGGGTCGCGAGCAAGGGAAGCAGAAGGATCCGGCCGACGAGCTCCGCCTTGCCTCCCCTCCGACGGAAGCTGTTGGCGAGGATGCGCCACCGCAGCCAGGCGATTGCGAGGAACTGCGCCCGGCTGAGCCGTCCGCCGTCATACGCGGCAACGGGTGTGATCAGCTCAGCCACGCAAGCTCGCCTTCGGTGTGGGGCGGAGCGGCCTCGTTGCCCACGAGAGAGAGGAAGATCTGCTCCAGCGTGAGCGTGGCGTTGCCGTTTGAGGTCTCCGTTGCGCTTGGGGGCTGTTCCCTAGCGGCGAACCGGGCACGAACGCCGGCGCGCAGTTCCTCCAGCGAGCCGTGGGCGACTAGGTGGCCGCGGTTGATGATGGCCACGTGAGTGCAAAGGCGCTCTACGATTTCGAGCACATGGGAGGTGAGAAAGATGGTCGCACCCCGGGCAATCATGCCCTGCAGCATTGTTTTGAGGGTCCCCGCCGCAATCGCGTCCACGCCCTCAAACGGTTCGTCGAGGAAGAGCAGTCTGGGGGCGTGAATGACGGCGGCCGCCAGCGCGAGCTTCTTGCCCATCCCATGGGAGAAGTCGGCGATCAGCTTCTTCCGCTCGTCGGCCAGTCCCATGAATTCGAGCAGCTCGGTGCTGCGGAGCTGCGTCGTCTGGCGGTCCAGCCCGTACATGCGGCCGACAAAGGTGAGGTACTCCGAGGCGGTGAGCTTGCCGAAGAGGGCCATACCCTCAGGGACGACGCCGATCTGCCGTTTCACCTCGACCGGATGCGCGAGCAGATCTTCACCAAAGATGCGAATCAGGCCTGACGATGGGGCCAGCAGGCCGGTGAGCATCTTGATCGTCGTCGATTTTCCCGCGCCATTCGGGCCCAGGAAGCCGAAGAACTGCCCGCGTTCCACGGTGAGATCGAGCGAGTCAACGGCCTGAAAGCCGTGGAAAATCCGCGATAGCGCCCTGGTTTCAATGGCGGGTGTGGTCATTGCTCACTGTTATACACACGCGCTGGCAGGGGAGTGTGGCGTGGCGGAAGGAAGGTCCCGGCTATTGCTGGGGCACTTCAGACTCGTCGTCAACGTCGAAGTCTGCGCCTGCGGGCGCGGCGACGATGCCTACCAACTCACGGAGCTCCTTGCTCGGTTTGAAGAAGGGCACACGCTTGGCGGGCACGGAGACGGAAGCGCCTGTCTTTGGGTTGCGTCCCGTGCGCGAGTTCCGCTGTCGGGTACGGAAGCTCCCGAAGCCACGAATCTCCACCTTCTCGCCCACTTTCAGAGCGCCGACGATCGCATCGAACATCGTTTCCACGATGACTTCGCTATCGCGCCGCGTAAGGTCTCCCAGGGCGGAAACCCGGTCGGTAAGGTCGATCTTGGTCATGGTGCTCTCCTCTGTGAACCGCGGTCGGAGTGGCGACTGCACCAGTGTACGGCGGGTCGCTTTCGGGGCGAAACGGATGAGAGCCCGCGCAGGGCGGGCTCTCATGGAAAGAGGACTTACGCCTACTTCGCGGCGCCCGTCCCACTCTTCTTTTGTGGTTCCGTTCCAGCCAGGTCGTTGATGACTACCTGCCTGGAAATGGGGGTGATGGTGGGTGCGGCCAGGCCGATGATCTCGGACAGGGTGAAGCTACCGGGTGTGCAGCCGTCGCCATAGCAGCCGTAGTTGCTCACCCAGACGTCTCCAGCACCGTCCACCGCGATACCTGTTGGTGACGGCAGGGTGCCACCATTGTTGCCGTCATGATTAAAGATCAGGTTGTTGGCTTGATTGCTGGAGTTCAAGTAGGAACCGTTTGTGAGCGGGATCTCTTGAATCGTCGGGCCTACCTGGTCGGCCATCCACAGGCTACCGGCGCCATCCAGCGCAAGACCGGATGGATGGCGAATTGCCTGGTTTGCCATGCCGAAGCAACCTTGAGCAGACCAGATACAAATGCCATCGTCAGGGTTTGAATAGCCGCCACGCGTCCCAACGAAGTTGCTGCCGGTGAAGACCACCTGTCCGGCGTCCTCGTAGGTCTGATAGGTAATAGCGCTGACTTGGCCGTTGGGAGAGTAGTAGAGATCGTAGGTCGTCGGTGTTCTGAGTTCCTGTCCGCCGACACCTACTCCGCCAATGACGTCCCCTGCGAGACTGGAGGCGATGAATCCGCCGCCGCTCGGAATTTCCGTGCCTGGGACCTCGGAGTACGTGCTTTTGCCGGCGACCTGCGCGAGTGCAGGTAAGCCGTCCGGTGCGACGATGCCGAACCGCAGCGTGTTGTCAAAGGCCACCGTCAAGGACGTTGAAATAGAACCCGGTAGGGTGAGCGTCGTCGCGCCGGAGGGTGACGACGCGGGGAAACCGGCGATATTGGGCGAAGCTGAATCGTTTGCCCAGACGTAATTGTCGACATCGATCGCAACTTGCTGAGGGTGAACCAGACCGCCGTTATAGAGCGAACTGAAGGTTCCGTTGCTTGGATCGAAGTAGCCGATGCCCGCTTGCCCAGGTGCGTTGCTGGGGAACCAGACGCGACCGGCCGTGTCGATGTCGATCGTGCTGGTGGTACGCGTGTTCACTCCCAGGCCGAAGTTCGGGGAGGTATAGCTCGCCGAAAGGGTCCAGTCTGCGGGCGCGGAGGTAAGGCCGCCGCTAAACGCCGCCGCACCTGAGGGTGGCTGCATCGCGAAGATGAACGGAACATTCTGCTGCGGGCTCAACGCCAGGTCGACTGCCGCTTCGAGGGTGTTGGTTGGCTTGGAGCCGTCCGGCGCCGTGATGTAGTGGAACAGGGAGGAGCAGCTGGGCGAGGAAGGTCCAATGGAGTTCACGCAGGCCCCGAGGATATTGCCCACCGAGATCAGCTTCGCGCCTTCGAACTTGAACGTGCTGGTGTTCTTACGGGGGTAGCCGTTTTCGACGTCCAGGACGGTCCACAGGGTGCCGCTGTTGGAGTTGGTGATGCTCGAAGTTGAATTGGCGGGAGCGCCAAAGTGATCGTTCGTGACGGAGTCACTGCCCGGAGCATTGCTAAAGAAGTGCGCGAAGGTATATGCAAGCGCGGCCGTGCTGATCTCGTTCACAGTGACAAACGCGCCAGCCGCGCTGCTGCAGGCGCCGATGCCGGAACCGAGCAGAATGGCAGAGTTATTGCCAAAGCCTGGGTCGCCGCCAATGGAAAGCAGATACACCGGTGTGGTCGGGGTGGGGCACTGGATGCTATTTGGGTCGATGTTGAAGTAGCCTGCATTGTCGGTTGTGGTCTGGGCCAGAATTTGCCCCGGAGATCCGTAACCGGATGAACCGAATGCGTACAAAGCAATCACCGAACCTGCAACAGCTTGCTGACCGCCGAAGGCTTTGCCCTTGATCATGCTGGCTGAAGTCGTGGGGCTGCTTGAGCCGGTGGCGGCGAGGGTTCCGGCAGGTCCCATGCCACAGCCGGAAAGAACAGCAGCGACGGGGAAGAGCAGACCCAGGGCCGTCAGGTTAAGACGCATGTTGCCTCCATGCAAAAAACAGAATGAAACGAGTGGTAATTTCTATGATGCATCATACAACTGGTTCGTAAGACAAAGATGACCCAGAGGTTGTAGACGCAGCTGTTGCTCTGCCGCAGTCCTCCTTCTTTTCACGGCTCTTTAGCATTTGTGCTAGGCACTAGGGGTAGGCTGGGCTCGAGGCGGCGCTCTTGTGCGCACCGGAGAACGGGTGACTCAGACAATATTTGTTCTTGAAGACGATGCGGATATCCGGCGGCTCATCCAGTACCGGCTGGAAAGCGCAGGCTATGGTGTGCGGATGTACTCCGCACCTGGCTCGATCCTCCAGGATGCAGAACGCCAGCGCCCTGCGCTGTTCCTGCTGGACATCATGGTGCCGGGTGGCAGCGGGCTGGATGTGTGTAAGCGGCTTCGCGGAAGCTCCGTCCTGGGCAGCGTTCCGGTGATCTTTCTGACGGCCCGGGCCTCAGAGGACGACCGGGTTCTCGGCCTTGAACTCGGAGCGGACGATTACATCGTCAAGCCGTTTGCGATTCGGGAGCTGCTGGCCCGCATCCGGGCTGTGCTGCGCCGGTCCGAGACACCAGAGGAGGGTGACCGGACCCCTGCCGTGCTGACGATCGAGGATCTTGAGATTGACTCCGGATCCATGCAGGTGCGAGTGCGCGGCGACCTGATCACGACGACCACGACTGAGTTTCGGCTGCTGGAGTACCTGGCCCGACATCCAGGGCGGGTGTTCAGCCGGGATCAGCTGCTCGATGCCGTATGGGGGGATGCCCGCTTCGTGACGCCCCGCAGTGTGGACGTGTATGTACGGCGCCTCCGCGAAAAGATCGAGGCCGAACCGGAAACGCCACGCTTTTTGAAGACGCTGCGCGGTGCGGGGTACCGGTTCGACATCCCTCTGGTTCGCGTCCCCGCGATGGCGATCCCTGAGCCGGCGGCACAGTAATTCCGTAGCATAGGGCCATGGTAAAGCGGAGCTACAGCCCGTTCTGGTACCTGCTGCCGGCCGCGGGCGGAGCGGTCGTGCTTCTGCTGGGCTTTGTGTTACATGCCCGTTGGTGGCTGCTGCCCGCGGTGTGGACCGGTGGCGCGGTCGCGGGGGCCTGGACTGCGTTGAGGCGCGTGCGGGAGGGAGCCGCGGCTCTGCAGGGCAGCATCCAGGCGCTGCCGGAGGCGCCTGCTCTTCAAACCACGTTGCCGCAGCTTGGGGGGCTTGCGGACGCACTGGCCCTGGCGGCGCCGCGGCTCGCGCAGCAGATTGAGGCCGCGCACGAGAACGGGCGCAAGCTGCAGACGGTGCTGGATTCCATGCAGGATGCCGTTACCGCGATCGATGCCGCGGGTCGCATCAGCTGGGCGAACAAGCCAATGCAGCAGCTCATGAAGGAGTCACACGGGTCGGTGCGGTCGGGCCACTCGCTGGTGCAAACGTTGCGCGCGCCAGAGGTCCTGGAGTGTGTGCAGATTGCGCTGGAGTCGCGCGAACTCGTGGAACGGCGGCCCGTCACGGTCCTGCCAGGACGCATTGTGGCCATCAATGCAGCGCCTATGCCGGACGGCGGCGCAGTGATCGTGATGAACGACATCACCCGGATCGAGCAGGTAGAGCGGACTCAGCGGGAGTTTGTGGCCAATGTCTCCCATGAACTGCGGACGCCGCTGACGTCCATCCAGGGATATGTGGAGATGCTGATGGATGAGGAGGAGTTCGGATCCGGTGCGGCAGCCGGGCCGGGGAGTCCATCCGCGGTCGAGCGGCGGCGTGAGTTTCTCGATGCCATCCTGAAGAGCGCGCGCCGAATGGGACGGTTGACGGACGACCTGTTGGCGTTGGCGCGGGTCGAAAGTGGAGAGCGCAAGATGGCGCCGCAGCCCATTGCTTTGTCAGTGCTGATTGAGGAATGCCTGGAGGCGGTTTCGGGGCTGCTGAAGGGAAAGGGGGGAACCCTGGCGATCGCGGGCTATCCGTCCGACGTAGAAGTGATGGCAGACCCGGATACGGTGCTGCAGATCATGAGCAATCTGGTCGAGAACGCTCTGAACTACGGACGCGGGTCGGATGGCTATGCCGTCATTGAGATCTCTGCGCTGACCCTGCCGGCCGCGGTGCAAGGTGAGCTGCCGGAGGTGCAGGTGCGAGTGCGGGATTTCGGGGCGGGCATCGCTTCTGAGCACCAGGATCGCCTGTTTGAGCGTTTTTACCGGGTGGACAAGGCGCGATCGCGGGAGTCTGGCGGCACCGGGCTGGGCCTGGCCATTGTGCGGCATCTTGTGGAGGCGCATCGCGGGCGGATCTGGGTGGAAAGCGCGTTGGGGAAGGGCAGCACCTTCGTTTTCACCCTGCCGTGCGTCTCGACCGAGTTCCTGGTAGAGGACCTGGATGTTGCCGGGATACCCACAGACCACTGAGCGTTTGCACAACGAACGGGGTACGTTTTAACACTCCTTTAACATTGGCTTCTCCCCGCGTTCAACTCGGACTGGGACCATGGAATCTAACAAGGACACCAGAAGAGAGCAGCCTGGGCCAGACATTTGCCCCTCGGCGTTCCTGTGGTGCCTATTCGAGGAGCTGATGAAACAACATAGCAACTTCATGGCAGCGCTAGTCGCAGCGCTACTTGTTTCTGCGTCAAGCGGTGCCCAGACAAAGGCCGCGCACAAGTCCACCACCCATAAGAAGACCCGGAAGACCGCGGCTCACAGCACACGGGCACGCAAGCCGGTCGAGAGCGCTGCGGCGCGCCAGATGCGCGAACTGCAGGAGCAGATGGCCGGACAGCAGGCGCAGATTGACGCCCTGAAGACCCAGCTTTCCGCGCGGGACCAGCAGGTGGCGGCGGCACAGCAGAGTGCAGCGGAGGCGCAGTCCCAGGTGGCCACCGCCGCGACGGCGACGGCCGCAGCTGCGGCGCAGAGCACGCAGAACGCGCAGGACGTGCAGCAATTGAAGACCTCGGTTGGTGACCTGAGCGCCAAAGACGACACCTTGACCGAGACGGTGGTGAAGAACCAGGCGCAGGTGCAGGACGAGATTAACTCGCCGACGACGCTGCACTACAAGGGCATCACGATCCAGCCGGTGGCGTTTTTCGCGCTGGAAGGCGTTTGGCGGCAGCGGTCCGTGAACTCGGATATCAATACGCCGTTCAACACGATCCCATTCCCCAGTTCGACCGAGGGGCATGTGAGCGAGCTGAACTTCAGCGGCCGGCAGAGCCGCCTGGGTGGTCTGTTCACGGGCGACGCCGGCAAGTTCAAGTTGGCTGGCTACTTCGAATCTGACTTCCTTGGCGCTGGCGTGACCTCCAATAACAACCAGAGCAATAGCTATGTTTTGCGTCAGCGTCAGATCTGGGGACAGATTGCGACTGCCGGCGGGTTCACGATGACCGGTGGCCAGATGTGGTCCCTGGTGACGGAGAACTCGCACGGAACGGATAACCGGACCGAAATCCTGCCAAACACGGTTGACCCCCAGTACATGGTCGGCTTCAACTGGACCCGGCAGCCGGGCCTTCGTCTGCAGCAGCGGTTCGGTACCGCGAAGACCGGAGCGACAATCGCGCTTGCCTTGGAACAGGCGCAGATCACCAACTTCACAGCAACCTCAGCGACGTCGAGCGCGGTTCCCACGAATTTCTACTTCGCCGGAGCCGGACAGAACGGCGGGCTGTACAACGCGTTCAACGGGACCTACGCCAACAACGTGGCCCCCGATGTGATCCTGAAGGCAGCCTATGACTTCCCGAAGATGCACGTTGAGGTCGGTGGTCTGGCGCGCTTCATGCGCGACTATTACTACCCGATCACCTCGGCAACCGCCGCTACAAATCTTGGCGCGGTAACGTACGTCTACGGCACCAAAGCGGTAAGCAGCACGTCTTCGGCGGGCGGTGCATTCGGCGCGATCCGCGTCCAGCCCATGAAGGTTCTGGAGGTGGGTGTGCAGGCGATGGCCGGCACGGGCGTTGGCCGGTATGGCTCAGCGCAGCTTGCCGATGCGACCCTCAAGCCGAGCGGCGCGTTGGAACCGATCAAGAACTACCACGGCCTGTTCTCGCTGGTGACGCATCCGGGGAAGAACCTGGATGTTTACGCGTACTACGGCGGCGAGTACGACCAGCGCACGATCTACTCGGTGGCCGGCAGCAATCAAATAGGGTACGGCGCGTTCAACCTGAATGACACCAACTGCTATTCGCTGCCAGTGAACCCGGGCTCCAGCACAGGAGGATCGCCTGCTGCGACCGGCTCCTGCGCTTCGCCGACCCGCTACATTCAGGAAGGCATGTTTGGATTGACCTACCGTGCGGTGAACAGCCCCAAGTATGGACGTCTCCAGTACCAGTTCACCTACAGCTACCTTCAGCGGAACCTGTGGTCAGGTTCGGTGCCTGCGGGCAGTGTGGCGGGTCCTCGGGCAGAGGACGGCATGGTGCACGCCGGGATGCGTTACTACATCCCGTAGGCTGTGGGCTGCTGTATTCCAAGTGCCGGGTCCGTGAGTACCAGGGCCCGGCGTAGTCTCAAGTTTTTGACGTCTGATCTCAGGAGTTACTTTGAAAGCCAAACTTCTCTCCCTCACGCTGCTAACCGTTACCGCTGTCGCTCCCCTTGCTGCCCAGAACCTTACGGGTGCCGGCGCCACCTTTCCGAACCCGATCTATTCGCGGTGGTTCAACGAGTATTCGCAGCAGCACCCTAACGCGCACATCAACTACCAGTCCGTGGGTTCTGGTGCCGGCATTCGACAGGTCTCGCAGAAGACCGTGGACTTCGGTGCGTCCGACGGACCGATGACCGATCAGCAACTGGGCGAGTCCAAGGTCAAGTTGTTTCATATCCCGACGGTACTGGGGGCAGTGGTGCCCGTGTACAACGTGCCGGGAGTTACCGGTGACCTGAAGTTTGCGCCTGAAGTGATTGCGGGCATCTACCTGGGCAAGATCACGAAGTGGGACGACGCCAACATTCAGCACGACAACCCTGGTGTGAAATTGCCGGACCACCAGATCCTGCCGGTGTACCGTTCTGACGGATCGGGAACGACCTACATCTTCACGGACTTTCTCAGCAAGGTAGTCCCGGACTTTCAGCAGCAGATCGGTAGGGGCACCAGTGTGAAGTTCCCTGTGGGCATCGGGCAGAAGGGCAATGAGGGCGTTGCCGGCATGGTGAAGGGCAGCCCGTTTACCTTCGGGTATGTGGAGCTGATTTATGCCGAGCAGAACAAGATGCCGTTCGGCTATGTGCGCAACCATGATGGCAAGTATCTGAAGGCCTCCACCGAGGGCGTGACGGCCGCGGCCGCCGCACAGGCGAAGAACATCCCTGCGGATTACCGGGTGTCGATCACAAACGCTCCCGGGCCGGCCTCATACCCGATCTCGTCGTTTACCTGGCTGCTGATTCCGCAGCATTGGGATGACCAGGCCAAGGGTAAGGTGATGGTCGACTTTCTGAACTGGATGCTGGATCACGGTGAAGGAGAGGCTGCAAGCATGACCTATGCGCCCCTGCCAAAGCCGGTGCTGGACCGCGTGCGGCAGACGGTGAAATCCATTCAGTAACTGACAAACTGGGGGATAGGGCATGTATTCGCTCCATCCTCCAGGGTCTGTCATTTACATTCTGTTCATACCTACTCCTGGCAACCGCATCTGACCGTCTAAAGACAAGCATGCCCGACTCTGGTTCTATCCCCGTTCCGGCAACGAGAGCCGAAGCTCCAAGGCCGCAAGTGCAGCCGCAATCCCAAGCGGTTCCTGTTCCGGCGGTTGCGCAGCAAGCCCCTTCGGAGATCCGCAAGTTCCTTCGGGAGCGGGGGAGCGGTGCGCTCGCCGACCGTTCATTTGCCGGCTTGATGATTGTGTGTTCGCTGAGTGTCATCTTCATCGTCCTGCTGATCGTCTCGGTGCTGATCGCGAACTCCAGGCTTTCGATCCATGCCTTCGGCTGGCACTTCTTCGGTGGAACGAACTGGGATCCGGTCAATGGGAGCTTTGGGGCGCTGCCGTTTATCTACGGCACGGTGATGTCGTCCTTGCTGGCGTTGGTGATTGCGGTTCCATTGTCGATTGCGGTGGCGATCTTTGTGCTGGACATCTGCCCCTTGCCTTTGCGCGGGGTAATCGCCTTTCTGACGGAACTGCTCGCCGCAATTCCCTCCGTGGTGTACGGGCTGTGGGCTGTGTTTGTGCTGGTGCCGATTGTGCGCGACACACTGGGTCCGAAGCTTGTGAAGCTGTTTGGCTGGACGGGTTTGTTCGCTGAACCGAACTTCGGAGTGGGTATCCTCACGGCCAGCCTGATTCTGGCGGTGATGATCTTCCCGGTGATCTGCTCGATCTCCCGCGACGTGATGCGGGCCGTACCGATCGCGCAGCGTGAGGCAGCGCTTGCGCTGGGCGCGACGCGGTGGGAGATGATCCGTATGAGCGTGCTGCGGAATGCGCGGATCGGAATCGTGGGAGCGGTGATTCTGGGTTTGGGTCGTGCCTTGGGCGAAACGATGGCCGTGACCATGGTCATTGGCAATCATCCAGACATCAGCAAGAACCTGTTGAACCCCGCACATACGCTGGCCAGCGTCATCGCGAATGAGTTCTCCGAGGCTACCGGGGATCTGTACCTGAGCGCACTCATTGAGATCGGGCTCGCGCTGTTCCTCGTGACCATCGTGGTCAATGCCATTGCACGGCTGCTTGTATGGGCAGTGACGCGCGGCAACTCGAGGGCGGTGGCATGAGCACAACGCCTCCAGGAAGTACGGGACCTTTGACACCTCCCACGGTTCCGACACCGGTCGCCTCGTTGCCAGTGGCGTCTTCGCCGGCGAGTTCGTTGTCGAGCATCTCTCTGCCGCCCCGGTCTCCGCAGACGGAGAGTTGGCTGAGGCGCCGCAGATCGGCATTGGATTACACCGTCACGGGGTTGGCCGTTCTCAGTACTGCCTTGGTGCTGATCCCACTCGTTGCCATCCTGGGGTACCTCATCTTCAAGGGTGCGAGTTCGCTCAACCTCGCTTTCTTCACGCGTGTTCCCGCACCGGTCGGTGAGTCAGGGGGCGGAATGGCGAACGCGATCGTTGGATCGGGCGTTGTTCTTGGCCTTGCGAGTCTGATGGGCATCCCGCTGGGCATTGGGGCAGGGGTGTATCTGGCGGAGTACGGGCGCGGAGGGCTGTTTGGCAACATCGTGCGATTTACAGCGGATGTGCTGAACGGCGTGCCGTCGATCGTGATGGGCATCTCGGCTTACGCATTGATCGTGTCGCGCCAGCACCATTTTTCTGCGTTTGCCGGCGGTGTGGCGCTGGCGATCATGATGGTTCCCACCATCACGCGAACCACCGAAGAGATGCTCGCAACGGTCCCTTCAAGCCTGCGCGAGGCGGCATTTGGTTTGGGCGTTCCGAAGTGGCGAACGATCCTGTCGATCAGCTTGCGGACGGCTTCGCCGGGCATCATCACGGGGTGCATGCTGGCCTTTGCGCGCGTCGCGGGCGAGACCGCACCGCTGCTTTTCACAGCCTTGGGCAACCAGTTCTGGTCGGCGCGGCTGGACCAGCCGATCGCCGCTCTGCCATTGCAGATTTTTGTGTATGCGGAGTCGCCTTATGAAGAATGGCATCGCCTGGCGTGGGCTGGCGCACTGGTTTTGATTGTGTTGATTATGGTTTCAGTAACCCTGGTGCGCATCTTCGCCAACCGCGGCGCGCTTAAGGGAGGACGCTAACAGCGGAACTCCTATACTGTGGCCTGGGAAGAGCCATTGCCTGCCAGCTTCTGGAAAGAACTGGCGCGAACAGAACCAGTTTCGTGATTCACGCTTAGGAGAACCCCTCTCGTGGGAGTCGATATACGGGTCGAAGACCTGAATGCATGGTACGGACCCGTGCACACGCTGAAGGATGTTACGTTACACATCCCGGCGAACAACGCGACGGCGCTGATCGGGCCCTCTGGCTGCGGTAAGTCGACCTTTGTCCGGTGCCTGAACCGCATGCACGAGACAACACCGAATGCGCGTGCTGAGGGCAGCGTACGCATGGGCAATCTGGACATCTACAAGGATGCCTCGCCCGTGGAGATCCGCCGACGCATCGGCATGGTTTTCCAGCGGCCCAATCCCTTCCCGACGATGTCCATCTACGACAACGTGGCGAGCGGGCTGAAACTCAACGGGTATCGCAAGCGCAAGGTGTTGGATGAGATCGTGGAGCGCTCGCTCAAGCAGGCCGCGCTCTGGGACGAGGTCAAGGACGATCTGAGGAAGAAATCTGGGGCGAGCCTTTCGGGTGGGCAGCAGCAGCGCTTGTGCATTGCGCGCGCGCTGGCCGTAGACCCTGAGGTGCTGCTGATGGATGAGCCGGCAAGCGCGCTTGACCCGGTATCCACGTCAAAGATCGAGGACCTGATCTTTCATCTGAAGACGCAGTACACCATCGTGATCGTGACGCACAACATGCAGCAGGCAGCGCGTGTGGCGGAGCAGACCGGATTCTTTCTTATGGGAAAACTTGTGGAATTTGCGTCAACACATAAGATCTTCACGAGTCCGTCCGACAAGAGAACAGAGGATTACATCACGGGGAGGTTTGGCTGATGCGGACGAGATTTCATCAAGCACTGGATGGATTGAAGGAACGGCTACTGGTGATGGCCGGGTTGGTAGAGCAGGCAATTCAGCGGGCTACATCGGCGTATTCGGATCGCGATGCGGAGTTGTGCGACCTGGTGTTGATGTCGGAGCCGGCAATCAACCGCATGGAGCGGGAGATCGATCAATTAGCGCTGGATCTGCTGGCGATGGAGCAGCCGATGGCGGTGGATCTTCGCTTCATCATGGCGGTGATCCGCATCAACGCCGACCTGGAGCGAGTGGGCGATCAGGCCGTAAACATCGCCGTGCGGGTAAAGGAACTGGGCATGTTGAACGCGAGCGATCTGCCCGTTGACATCCCGCGCCTGGCACATCTCTCCTCCGCGATGGTGCGGAAGGCGCTGCAGTCCTTCATTGAAGCCGACGCTGATCTGGCGCATAGCGTGCTGATGCTGGACGATCAGGTAGACGATATGAATCGCGACGCCTATGCGGCGCTGGGCAAGTACATCCAGGCGCATCCGGAGTGCGCGTCCCAGGCCTTAAACGCGCTGGTGATCTCGCGCAATCTGGAGCGGGTCGGTGACCACGCAACCAACATTGCGGAGGACGTGATCTTCTGGGTACGTGGTGATGATGTACGGCATGGGGGCCCCAACCAGAACCGCGACGCGGCACCAGCCGGGGTGGGTTCCAAGTAGGTCTCTCGGCTAACGGAGACTGCCTTCCTTGAGGTCGTACGCAACGATGCCCAGGTCATTCAGTGTGCCGACTGTGGTCTCCAGATTGCGGCGAATGGTGGGCTCCTGCTTGCCGGGAGTCTGGTGGGCTTCTTCCACGGCGACCACGCGTCCATAGGGCCAGGAACTCGGCGGGACTGCGCTCATCGCTTCACTAAGTCCGTCCAGCGTGACATTCACGTCCTGCCGCCGCGCGCCGGTGGGGCGCAACATTCCTCCCGAACCGAACGCAGCCGGGTTCTGGTCGGCGAGCATGATGTGGATCGTCAGCATGTCGGGCTGCACGGTGATGTAGGGGTTCTCCCAGGTGTCGAAGCTGTGCACCGTCATGTAGCGATTTTTGCTGGGCGGAGGAATCTGCTCGAGTTGCTGGCGCTGCTCTGCCGCATGGGCGCGTTGTTCGGCTTTTGCCTGGGCTCCGGAGACCACCTGGTTATGACAGCCATTCAGGGAAACAGCAGCCAGGGCGAGGAACAAAACGCTTGTACGGGTCAACACGGGGAAACTCACTTCTGAAGGATACCGAACACGACGTCCGCGAGTGCATCAACACGCGACAGCCGAGGAAGTTTCCGTCCGGCAAGTAGAATCAAGGAATGATTAAGGGAATCACCAGCATCGCGCAGATTTCGTCGCCTGAGGCATTCCAGCGGCTGAACGGTCTATTGCGTTCCCTGGGGTTTGAAGAGGGCAGGGGCTGGGACGATGGCTCTGGACGGGGTGCGGCGTTTCTTGCGCCTGTGGGCAACCTGGAACTCGTGACTGGCCGCGCGCCGGCGGTTCCGTTCCTGCTGGTCGAGACAACGACGCTGGATGCGGTGCACGCGGCGGTCCGGCAGTGGATTGGCTCCGAGGCACGCAGCGAAGAGATCGACGGCAGAGTGAGTGACATCGGGGAGACACACTGGAACTCGCGTCTGTTTACGGCGGAGTTGGCCGACGGTTTGCGCGTCGGGTTCTGGGAGTCGCTGAACCCGCTGCATGGGCGGCCCGCGGCGATCGAGGGCGACCTTTCTGCGACAGGGAAGCGCTTTGCGATTGTGGTCGCGCGCTGGAATGCCGTGATCACCGACCGACTGCTGCAGGGGGCTCTCGATGCCTTGTACCGGAGCGGTGTGGGCAAGGCGGATGTTGAGATCGTGCGCGTCCCGGGAGCATGGGAGATCCCGTCTGCAGCGCGGACGCTGGCCGAGACGCGGCGCTTCCATGGAGTGATTACGCTGGGCGTGCTGCTGCGTGGCGAGACGGCGCATTATGAGGCGATCTATAACGAGGTGTCGCGCGGCATTGGGCAGTCGCAGCAGGAGACCGGCATTCCGCATGCGTTTGGCGTGCTGACCTGCGAGACGCTGGAGCAGGCACTCGACCGCGCGGGACTGAAGGCCGGAAACAAGGGCTTCGAAGCTGCCATTGCAGCAATCGAGATGGCGTCGATCGGTGAAAAAATTCAGGAAAAGCTCCGGGCAGAGCCGGTTGCAGTTGGGGCGGGTCGCTGATGGGAAGTCGAAGAAAATCGCGAGAATTGACGATGCAGATGTTATTCCAGGGTGACCTGGGAAAACAGAAGCCGGATGAAGTGGAGAGGCTGTTCTGGGAGTCGCGGGATGATGTGGACGACGAGACTCGCGGCTTTGCGGACGATCTTCACCGGGTGGCGACGAAGCGGGACGAAGAGATCGACGGATTGATCCAGAAGCATGCGCAGAATTGGCGTTTAGAGCGCATGCCCGTCGTGGATCGCAACCTGCTGCGAGCAGGGACGGCGGAGATGCTGGGCTTCCCGTCTACGCCGACCGCTGTAGTGATTAACGAGACCCTGGAGATCGCCCGGCGGTATGCTGCGCCGGAGAGCATTCACTTTCTCAACGGGGTACTGGACGCGATCGGGCGGGAGTTGCTGGAAAAGAAGCTCGCCCGGTAGGAACTCTCTTCCAGTTCCCGTGCGCGCGGTAGCCCATCGGTTATTTAGCTCGCGGGAAGTCACAGAATGAAAGCCCAGGTCAGTGATGACCTGGGCTTTCTTCTTGAGGTGCTCTACAGCGGTTAGGACGTCGTTCTACGGACCCGCTGCGCGATCAGATTCGGGGTCGCGAGATTGCCATTGGGATCCAGGAGGTTAGGGGTGATGACGCCGTTGTCTTTGCTGGTCGCGCCGTTCACGCCAATGATGTGCACCTGGTTGTCGCCGGAGGTGCCAGCGTAAAACGTGGTGTCATCCGAGCTATAGACGCCCGCTACGGGAGCAGTTGCTCCCGAGGTTAACGGGACGTTGGTCACCGCGCCGGTCCCAGGCTGGTACAGAGGCAGAACGCCGCCTGCGCCGGTGTAGGTAACAAAGGCTGAAGCGGAGTTACTTGCCGGAACAACGCCCGTGACGGCCGCGGCCGTGATGCCGGCGAGAACGTGTGAGGTGACCGTGCTTTGGAAGGGTGTAGGTCCCGGCTGCAAGGGATTGGTGCAGACCAGTGGGCTGGGGGTCTGGTTCGGCGGTACACCCGTGGGTTGCGGGAAGTTTACGGCGATGTCGCGCAACGTCGCCGGCTGGCTGCCGGAGACCGAATGCGCAGCGCCAAGGATGTGCTTGCCGTCCGTGGTGGCAGCCAGGCGCTCTGTGAGGACGGCCAGAGAATCAGCGATGGGCGAGAAGATGTTGGTCGTCGTGGGCGTGGTGTTTGTCGTGCCAGCTGACGTATTCAGAGTCGTTGCGGCGCAGTAGCTGCGACCTTCCGTTGGCGAGCCGGCAAAGTAGGCCCCCACAGAAGGAACGGTGACGGTGACGTCGGAGTAGGCCTGGTCGATTGGAGTGCTCTCCCAACCGGTAAAGGTGGAGTACGTGAGCAGGACGGGCTGGGCTGGGGAGGCTGAACTCGTTCCTGTGCTCGAGCCGGGCACCGTGGCTGTGACATAGAGCGTGCTTGAATCGGGAGTCCACGCGGCGCGGGTGCCAACGCCGTTGAAGGTGGACCCGATAGCACCGGTTGAAGTGACGAGTGACACCGTTTGCCGTGTTGGGTCCGTGACAACGGCGTAGCTGTTGTTCGGCGCGACTGCGAGAACGCTGCCCTGGATGTTGGTGAAGCTGTTGGCGAGGGAATTGCTGGCGGTGTTGACCGTCATCAAGCTCTGCGCACTGCCAAGGTACAGGGTGGAGCCGTCCTGCGAGATCACCATGGAGTTGGGCACGTAGGGCAGCTTGATGGGCGCGCTGAGCTGGCCGGTGGTGAAGTCTTCGCTGACGATGTACTGCGAACCGGCGTTGTTGACCGTGGAGCCATTCACGGCGGCGGTGGACGGTGTACTGCCCATGTAGAGCACGCTTGCCGAGGTGCCGGCCGCGGTCACGGTGATGCCGTTCGAGGTGATCGGTTTGCCGTTGCCGAGGTAGCCGATTTGCGAAAACGGCGCAGGGTTACAGCTGCCGGGGTTACAGACAGCGGTGATGGTCGCGGTGCCTGGGAAGGCGGGCGTGACCGAACCGGAGTTCGCCGGAAAGTTCACCGGTAAGGTGGAGTTGAACTCCAGCGCAATGCCCGTGATGGGGTTGTTTTGGGTATCGAGAACGGTCGCCGTGAAGGATTGAGGCGTGTTCAGGCCGACAGTGATGTTGTTCGCGCCGGTGGGCTGGTTGGCAGCCTGCAGCTGGATGCTGGCCGGGGGGCATGTGGAGATGAAGCCGGAGTTCAGGGCGGAGGACGAATTCGATACCGAGGCCGTGATCAGGGCCGAGCCCGGCTGATTCGCGGTAGCAACGCCGGCAGCGCTGACCGTCGCGATGTTGGTTGCGCCCTGCAGGGCGAAGGAGACCGGGCCAACCTGGCAGGTGATGTTGTTGTGGCTGGCGTCGAAGACGCGTGCGGTGAGCAGGCGCGACTGGTTCTGAGAGATGCAGGAGAGGCCGTCATAGGGCGCGATTCCTGCGGTGCTGGCGCCCGTGGTGCTGGGATTGCAAGCCGAGCAGTTCGACGCCGGATCATTCGTGCAGTCCGTCGAAGGACTGCCGAGAGCGACGCCAGTCACGGGGGCGTGGATGTAGACCGCAATCGGGTTGCTGGTCGCGCCACTGGCCGAAGCCGTGATGTAGGCGACGTGCTTGGTGTTGGCCGCTGGGGGAGGGGTGCACAGGGTGTAGTCGCCCACGCCGCCGCCGGAGTTACGGTTCCAGGTACCGCCGCAGACGGAACCGGTATTGGGGTTCACATCGGCAATCGTGGCGTCGGTCGTGGAGTAGATGATGCTGGACACGCTGACGGAGGCGCCATTGCAGTCGGCTGCGGTCGCGGAAAGGCCGGAGCCGATCTGTCCGTAGTTGAGGGATTCGCCGCTGACGGTGAGATTCGAGGCGAGGGTGATGGTCTGCACCTGACCCGTGGAGGGCCCGGATTCGAGGTTGCTGCTGCAGTAGGTCACTACATTCTTATGACCACAGCCGGCGACCGAAAGGCCCAGGGGCATCGCAAACAAAGCTAAAACAATGAGACCAAAGAACCGCTGCATTCCACCTCCCCGTTGGCGGCGCAAAGCGCGCAGCAACGGTGTCTTACCCACCCGTGGGATTCGCCCATGGTCGTTCTACCCTGAGGTACTCGCCCACCTAGTGTAGATTTGGACGTTTCTCGAAGCAAATGGGGAGGGATGCTTGGGGCGGCGCTTCGCGGTCAGCAGCTACGCGCGCACGCACACTGAGGGCCTCCCTGGTACCTCGGGAGGCTCTCAGTTCCACGCCCTCACATGCTGACCTCAGCTGACGCGCAGCGCTGACCGGCAGCTAACGCCCAGCGCTGGCCCGTTGATCGCCTGATCCGCCTTTGAGGTACCCGTCAAACCACTTCAGCATGCGTTCGTTGCGGTCACGGATGTGTTCGGGGTCTTTGAAGCCGTGGCCTTCGTTGGGGTAGACCACGAGTTGAGTTTTCACGCCCTGGTCGCGGAGGGCATGCCAGAACTCGAAGCTTTGCGGGGCGGGGCACTCGCCGTCGCGGTCGCCGACGATGACCAGGGTTGGGGTCGTGACGTTCTTGATGAAGGTGATGGCGCTGGACTTGGCGTAGACGGCGGGGTCGTCATAGACCGACGCACCGAAGAACGGGGTCATCCACTGGTCGATGGAGTTTTCGCCGTAGTAGCTGAGCCAGTCGGAGAGGCCGGCGCCGGCAACCGCGGCTTTGAACCGGTGAGTCTGGGTGACCGAGAACATGGTCATGAAACCGCCATAGCTCCAGCCCGTGATGCCTTCGCGGTTGTGGTCGATGGGGTACTTGGATTCGACAAAGTCAAGGCCAGCCTCAATGTCGTGAAGATCGCCGTAGCCGAAGTCCTTGCGATTGGCCTGGGTGAAGGCCTCGCCCTGGCCGAAGCTGCCGCGGGGGTTGGGCTGAAGTTCGAAGTAGCCGTGGTCCGCCCAGCTAAAGGGGCCGCTGCTGTAACGAGCAGTGACGGAGGCCGAAGGGCCGCCATGCACATTCACGATGATGGGGTAGCGTTTTGCCGGGTCGTAGTTGGCGGGAAAGGTGAGCCAGCCCTGGACGTGGAAGGCGCCGTTAGTCCACTCAACGGATTCGGTCCGGGCGGTCGACTTGATGCCTTCATTGAGGTGGGTGAGTTGACGGAGGTGGCCGCCGGTCTCGGCCCAGATCTCGGGCGGGCTGTTGAAACTCGACTGAACAAAGGCGGCAGTGTCGGTCTTGCCGGAGAAGGTGACGGCGTCCTTGATGGGTCCGCCTGAGACGGAGACTTCGCCGAGGTCGGTGATGCCGGCGGGCTGGGGATAGGGCTTTTTGGCGTTGATGTCCCAGGCGACAAAGCGGGTGTGACCGCGGCGGTCCTCGACGAAGCCGATGGAGTGGTCATCGAACCAGCCCTCCCAGGAAGGGGTGCCGTCGATGTCTGGGGTGACGTTGATGGGCACCGCCTTTGGATCATCGGAGTAGCCGAGGCGGGAAACATCCACCGTATACACATCACCCCCGGTCGAGCCCTGGTCACTCATCAGTCCACCGATGAATGCGATCTTTTTGGCGTCCGGGGAAAAGCGAGGAACGGCGATCTGCAGCCCGTGAAGGGGACCGGCGACGGTGGAAGGGTCGACGACCGTCATGATGGGACTGGGTGGACCGCCGTCCTTGTATTCACGGCCGTCAGCGATGCTCTGGTACGCCATGCCCATTTGCTGCTCGTAAAGCTTTGCAATCCACCAATTGTTTTCGCCTGGCGCCGGCGCGGCGATCCAGGCGAGCGTGCCGGGTTTTGGCGACCAGTCGAATTCATAGACGTGTTGGTCGGGGCGAGTCCACATGCGGCCTTCGCCGCTTCCTGAGTTCACGACGTAAATCCCTTGCACCTCCACGCCGTCCTCGCCAATGACGCCGGACCAGGGCTTCATGGCATCGAGCGCGCCGGCGGTGCGGGTCGCGTTTTCGACAAAGAGAAACGCAATGGCTTTGCCGTCAGGGGACCAGGCGGGCTGCTGAATGTTGCCGGTGAGGTGGGTGAGTTGGCGGGCTTCGCCGGTGGCCTTGGACCAGAGATAGATCTGGAGCTGGCCCTTGTTTTGCTTGCCCTCGAGGGCGGCGCAGTCAGAGAGAAAGGCGAGCGTCTTCCCATCCGGAGACCAGAACGGGGTGGAGTAGGTGCAGTTCGTTGCGCTACCGACGGTAATGAGCTTCTCTGTGGCCGGGTCGGGGTGGACCGGGTCCAGGAGGTGGATTGACGAACCTTCCCTGCCGCGCAGAGTCCACGCAAGGGTCTCGCCGTCAGGTGAGAGAGCAACGCTGCCCGGGGTGGCGATGTGCTGCTGGGCCTCGCTCCCCTGGGTGACCTGCGTCTCCGGGGAACTGCGGGCGACAGGATCCTTGGGACGAGCCGCGGCGGGCTGTTGGGCGGCCAGGGAGACGCCGCTGAACACCAGTGCGACGGAAAGAAGGGTGATGCGGGCGGCGGCAGAGCGCGGCGGAAGGTGCATGGACCGCAGCGTATCACCGCGTCAGGGTGCGATGCGCTGCAGGCGGTGAGCCTCGATGGGGCGTACGGTCTCGAAGCCCAGTCGTTCGTACAGGGCGATTGCCCGCGTGTTGTCCTGGGTGACGTGCAGCCAGGAGCGGGAGCCCTCCGCCCGGTGTTGAGCGAGGATGTGGCCGAGAAGGGCGGTGCCGAGGCCCTTGCCGGGGTGGTCCGGGCGGGTGCAGAGGCCGCTGATCTCGCGCCAGGCAGGTTGGCCGGGAGGGGCAAGCACCAGACGCTCGCCGCCCATCGCAATCAGCGTGCCCTCGGGATCGCGGATGCCCCAGTAGCGGCCCATGCGATAGGTTTCCGTGCGGAAGTAGCCCGGGAACGCAATGGTAATAAGGGCAACCATCTCCGCGGCATCGTCGCCTGACAGCGCCGTGATGGCGGGAGTTGTGGACGAGGAGGAAGGGAGCGGAGCGTCGACTGGAAAGCTCATCTGCAGGCAAGGCACCACTCCATCCCAACGCAAGCCGGTGTGCTCGGGCGGGCGCTCGCCGAGAAGGTAAATGCGCTCGGCGGCGGCGAGCAGCGGCACGAGGTCGTTCAGCGCTGCCGGTGTGGGCTCCTGGAGTGCGGCAAAGGGCGCAATGGCGGCGGGGTAACGTCGTGCCCTGCCGTGAACAAGCGCAAGATGCTGGTGACTGGTAGTAAGCGCCTGCCAGACCGCAGAGGCAAGGGGAGGGTGCAGCATGCGGCTCATGGTATAAGGGTTGCCCACCCGTTGACTCTCTACCGCGAGCTTGGTACAGTAAGAGGGTTCCGCCTGTTGCGGGAACTTGCCTGTCTGAGTGCCCGCGACACCCTCCTCCCCCGAGATGCGAATGGGGATCCTATGAGGAAGGGCTATGTGGGCCGGAGCAGCGAAACGGAGTCAGGCCGGGTGTGGCATTAGGACCCCGGCAGCTTGGCCACCGTCGCTTCTCCTCAGCCTTAGCGTTTTGGTAGTACCGCGTGGTTCGCCGAAGTTGTTTGGTTTGGCCGCGTGCGGGATCCAGAAGTTCGCCGGAGCGCGTTTACGGGCTCCGCCTTTTGTGTGTGCGGCGAGGTTGGCTGCCGGATGAAAGCAGAGCGAACGCGCTGCCCTGCATAGCGTTCGACAAGGGAAGTCGGATAGCTCCGGAGGTGGTGAGAACCATCGGCCGGACTGGCAGCAGAGGAGTTTACGAAGTGCCTACGTTTCATCAACTCGTAAAGCAGGGTCGGACGCCGACCCGGTACAAGACAGCATCGCCCGCACTGCAGGGCTCGCCCCAGCGCCGCGGTGTCTGCACCCGCGTGTACACGCAGACCCCGAAGAAGCCGAACTCGGCCCTGCGTAAGGTTGCGCGTGTTCGCCTGACCAACGGCATCGAGGTCACCACCTACATTCCGGGCATTGGCCACAACCTGCAGGAGCACTCGATTGTGCTGATCCGCGGCGGCCGTGTGAAGGATCTGCCGGGTGTGCGGTACCACGTTGTGCGCGGCACGCTGGATTCTGTCGGCGTGGCAAAGCGCATGCAGAGCCGCTCGAAGTACGGCGCGAAGCGTCCGAAGGCTGCCGCGAAATGAGTTTGACCCGCGTTACCGAGGAGGGCAAGAAGGCAGCTTCTCGCCCTCCTCGGACATGAAATGAACACGAGCAACACAACAAGCCCGGATGCGTGAGAAGTTAACCGCGCCGGGGGAAGAAGAGAGAGAAGCAGGATGCCAAGAAAAGGTCACATCGCAAAGCGTGAGGTCGCAGCCGACCCGATTTACCAGTCGACACTGGTGACGAAGTTTGTGAACAGCATGATGTGGGGTGGGAAGAAGTCGACCGCGCAAAGCATCTTCTACGAGGCGATGACCAACCTTGAGGCTAAGGGCGGCGGAGACGACGCGCTGAAGCTGTTCAAAAAGGCTGTCGAGAACGTCAAGCCGATGCTGGAAGTGAAGAGCCGTCGTGTGGGTGGCGCGAACTACCAGGTGCCGATTGAAGTGAACCCGGAGCGCCGCACGTCCCTGGCGATTCGTTGGCTGGTCAGCTTCGGTCGTTCGCGCGGCGAAAAGGGCATGGTCGAGAAGTTGACGGCCGAGTTGCTGGATGCGGCGAACGGCCGCGGCGCAGCGATGAAGAAGAAGGAAGACGTCCACCGTATGGCCGAGGCCAACAAGGCATTTGCGCACTACCGCTGGTAGAGATGTGGATGCAGAGCCTGGGTGACCGGGCGCTGCATCCTGAAAAGCGCGACAGTTTGAGTCGCTGAACAAGAGCACTGAAGGGGGCATTCGGCCCCGGCCTGAAAAGGCAAGAACAGCGGGCACGAGCCCGCAGAAGAGACGAACACTGTGGCACGCACAATTCCCCTCGCAAAATGTCGCAACATTGGCATCATGGCGCACATCGATGCGGGTAAGACGACGACAACCGAGCGCATCCTGTTCTATACGGGCGTGAATCACCGCATCGGCGAGGTGCACGAAGGCACCGCAACCATGGACTGGATGGAGCAGGAGCAGGAGCGCGGCATCACGATCACCTCCGCTGCGACTACCTGTTCGTGGAACGGCATCCGTATCAACATTATCGATACCCCCGGCCACGTGGACTTCACGGCGGAGGTGGAGCGTTCACTGCGCGTGCTCGACGGTGCGTGCGCGTGCTTTGATTCGGTGCAGGGTGTGCAGCCGCAGTCGGAGACGGTGTGGCGGCAGGCGAACAAGTACAAAGTTCCCCGGATCTGCTTCATCAACAAGATGGACAAGGCGGGTGCGAACTTTGACTACGCAACTTCGACCATTGTGAACCGGCTCGGCGCGCGGGCCGTGCCGATCCAGATTCCGATTGGCGAAGAGGCCAAGTTTATCGGTGTTGTCGACCTGGTTGAGATGCGCGGCATCGTCTGGCATGACGAGACCATGGGAGCTCAGTACGATATCGTCGAGGTCCCGGCTGAGTTGAAGGACAAGGCCCAGAAGATGCACCACGAGCTTATTGAGGCCGTGGCCGACTCCGACGATGAGGTCATGAATAAGTACCTCGAAGGCGAAGAAGTCAGCCTTGATGAGCTAAAGCGTGCCATCCGCAAAGCTACCATCGCGATGAACATCTTCCCGGTGCTCTGTGGGTCGTCGTTCAAAAACAAGGGTGTCCAGACGCTGCTCGATGCAGTCGTGGACTACCTGCCTAGCCCGCTGGATGTTCCCGCGATCGAGGGCACGGAGCCCGGCGAACCTGAAGTCAAGCTGCTCCGCCACGCCGACGACAAGGAGCCTTTCTCAGCACTTGGCTTCAAGATCATGACCGATCCGTTTGTGGGTCAGCTCATCTTCATCCGCGTGTACTCGGGCCAGCTCAAGACCGGTGACTCGGTCCTGAACCCCCGCACCGGCAAAACGGAGCGTATTGGCCGTTTGCTGAAGATGCACGCCAACAAGCGCGAAGAGATTACGGAGATTCTTGCCGGCGATATTTGCGCTGCAGTCGGTTTGAAAAACCTGAACACGGGCGACACGATCTGCTCGGACAAAGCACCTATTTTGCTTGAGTCGATTGATTTCCCGACCCCGGTCATCGAAGTTGCGGTTGAGCCGAAGACCAAGGCGGATCAGGAAAAGATGGGCATGGCCCTGGCCAAGCTCGCGCAGGAAGATCCGACCTTCAAGGTTCGAACCGACATCACCAATGGACAAACGATCATTTCGGGCATGGGCGAATTGCACCTCGAGATCATCGTGGACCGCATGATGCGTGAGTACAAGGTCGAGGCCAACGTCGGCAAGCCGCAGGTGAACTACCGCGAGACCATCCGCGGCAACGCCGAGGCCGAGGGCAAATACATTCGTCAGACGGGTGGCTCGGGTAACTACGGACACGCGAAGATTCGCATCTCGCCAAACGAACCAGGTAAAGGCTACGAGTTCTCGAACGACATCAAGGGCGGTACCATTCCGAAGGAGTACATCAAGCCGATCGACCAGGGCATTCAGGAAGCTCTGTTGGGTGGTGTGCTGGCGGGGTATGAGATGGTGGACATCAAGGTCTCGCTCTATGACGGCAGCTACCATGACGTCGACTCGAACGAAATGGCCTTCAAAATTGCCGGATCAATGGCGTTTAAGGAAGCTGCTCGCAAGGCAAAGCCGGTTCTGCTCGAGCCTGTGATGTCGGTCGAGGTCACCGTCCCCGAAGAGTACATGGGCACGATCATCGGCGATCTGAACTCGCGGCGCGGACGCATCGAGGGCATGGAGATGGTCGGCGGCGTGCAGGCCATCAAGGCTACGGTGCCGTTGTCCACGATGTTCGGTTATGCCACCGCGATGCGGGGATCAACACAGGGCCGCGCGAACTTCTCGATGGAGTTCAAGCAGTACGAAGAAGCTCCGCGCGTCGTCTCGGAAGAAATCATTGCCAAGGCGCAGGGCAAGGATAAAGAGCGGTAGTTCAGGTTTGCAGGTAGGCCGCGCGCTGGAGCCGGTTGTGATCAACCGGCGCGCGCAGAACAAGAACCCAGATTCTGAGCAGCACGAAGACGGAGACAGTTATGGCGAAGGAAAAGTTTGACCGCAGTAAGCCGCACGTAAACGTTGGGACGATTGGTCACATTGATCATGGCAAGACGACCCTGACGGCGGCGATCACCAAGGTTCTGTCGAAGCACAACCCGAAGAACAGCTTCCGTTCGTTCGATACGATCGACAACGCGCCGGAAGAGCGCGAGCGTGGTATCACGATTTCGACCTCGCACGTGGAGTACGAGACGGCGAACCGTCACTATGCGCACGTCGATTGCCCGGGCCACGCCGATTACATCAAGAACATGATCACGGGTGCGGCGCAGATGGACGGCGCGATCCTCGTTGTTGCGGCGACCGACGGCCCGATGCCGCAGACCAAGGAGCACGTGTTGCTCGCTCGCCAGGTTGGCGTGCCGTACATCGTGGTCTTCCTGAACAAGTGCGATGCGGTGGAAGACGAAGAGCTCATCGACCTGGTCGAGATGGAAGTGCGTGAGCTGCTGTCCAAGTACGACTTCCCCGGCGATGATGTCCCGGTGGTTCGCGGATCGGCGCTTGGCGCGCTGAACGGCGAGGCGCAATGGGAGGCCAAGATCGACGAACTGATGGAGGCGGTGGACAAAAACATCCCGCAGCCGGACCGCCTGGTCGACCTGCCGTTCCTGATGCCGATCGAAGACATCTTTTCGATCTCGGGCCGCGGAACTGTTGTCACGGGCCGTATCGAGCGCGGCAAGGTGAAGGTGGGCGAGGCCTGCCAGATCGTTGGCTTCCGCGACACGCAGGCGACGACCGTTACGGGCGTCGAGATGTTCAAGAAGCAGCTGGACGAGGGTCTGGCGGGCGACAATGCTGGGCTTTTGCTCCGCGGTACGGCGAAGGACGACGTCGAGCGCGGCATGGTGTTGGCCAAGCCCGGATCGATCACGCCGCACACGGTGTTCAAGGGTGAGGTGTATGTGTTGTCGAAGGAAGAGGGTGGTCGTCATACGCCGTTCTTCAACGGCTACCGCCCGCAGTTCTACTTCCGCACCACGGACGTGACCGGGTCGGCGAAGCTGCCGGAAGGTACGGAGATGGTGATGCCGGGCGATAACATCCAGCTCGAGGTCACGCTGCATACGCCGGTGGCCATGGAGAAGGGTCTGCGCTTCGCTATCCGTGAGGGTGGCCGCACCGTGGGCGCGGGTACCATCGCCGAGATTATCAAGTAGTTCAACGCCAAGAGGGCTGCCGGGTCGCCTAGAAGCATGACGCCCGGCAGCTACTCCCAACCGGTCTTTGAGTACCGCGCGAAAGCGCAGAAAGCAGTCGCATCATGGCACAGCAACGCATTCGTATCCGCCTGAAGGCGTATGATTATCGTGTGCTCGACACTTCCACCGGGGAGATCGTCGACACGGCAAAGCGCACGGGCGCGCAGGTAGCCGGGCCCATCCCGCTGCCGACCGTGAAGAATAAGTACTGCGTTTTGCGCTCGCCCCACGTGGACAAGAAGTCTCGCGAGGCGTTTGAGATCCGCACGCACAAGCGGCTCATCGACATCCTGGAGCCCACGCAGCAGACTGTCGACGCGCTGATGAAGCTCGACCTGCCCGCGGGTGTGGACGTTGAAATCAAGACGGTCACCAAGTAACAGCAACACCTACAGTGCTCAGGCAAAGCGCTGAGCATGATGAGGAGAGGAAGCGATGTCAGTTAGCGGTATTTTAGGCAAGAAGATCGGCATGACGCAGGTCTTCGATGACCGGGGTGAGGTTCACCCCATCACGGTGCTAAAGGTTGGTCCGTGCGTTATCACACAGCTCAAGACGCAGGCCAAGGACGGCTACGATGCCGCCCAGATCGGTCTCGTGGAGTTTGTCAAGGCGACGAAGATCAACAAGCCCATGACGGGGCACTTCGCGAAAGCAGATGCACCGCCGGTGCGCCTGATCAAGGAAGTTCCAATTGAGCCAGCGACGGACGGAGCCGAGCCTGTGAAGGCTGGTGATCGCGTCATGGTTGATATCTTCAACGATGAGAAGTTCGTTGATGTGATCGGAACCAGCAAGGGCCGCGGGTTTGCAGGCGTCATTCGTCGGCATGGCTTTGGTGGCGGCCCCAAGTCGCACGGTCATATGTTCCAGGTTCAGGGTTCGATCGGCGCATCGTCATTTCCTTCCCGCGTGTTTCCTGGACAGCGTATGCCTGGCCACATGGGGACAGACCAGGTGACCGTGCGCAATCTGCGCATTCGTGGCATCGATGCCGAGGAGAATCTCCTCATGGTCGAGGGCGCAGTCCCCGGCCCACGTGACGGCTACGTGATGATCTCAAAGGCCAAGGCACCGCCGCGGGAACGTCGTGGCTTTGCAGGAGCCGGCACAGTTGATCCGCTGAAGGCCTCGAAGAAGGCTTCGGCAAGCAAGAAGAAGTAGTCCTGGGCTGGCGAGTGGCGGCGCGTGCGCGCTCGCCAGCCGTTAGACTGCACGGATTATCAACCTCTGCGCGGGGAACAGACCGGGAACGCAGACGAACAACCGAAGTGCGAGCCGCATCGATGGCTCGCGAGAAGGTAAGAAAACGATGGCAAGCATCGACATTCGGAATCTCAACGGGGACACGACAGGCAGCTTGGAACTGCATGACGATGTGTTCGGCGGTGAGGTCAATGAGGCGCTTCTTTGGGAAGCGGTCAAGCACTACCGTGCTGCCCTGCGCCAAGGTACGGCGGCGACCAAGAACAAAAAGCTCGTTTCGGGTTCTGGCAAGAAGCTTTGGAAGCAGAAGGGCACAGGCCGTGCTCGCGTCGGGTCGGTGCGTTCGCCGATCTGGCGACATGGCGGTACCGTGCATGGACCACAACCCCGCAGCTACGACTACCAGTTCCCGCGCAAAAAGTTGTTTGGCGCCCTGCGTTCCGCACTTGCGTCCAAGCTGGCGGATGGCAAGCTGACTGTAGTAGAGAACTTCGAAGCTGCAGAGGCGAAGACCAAGTTCTTCCGGCAGACGCTGGACAGGTTCGAGGCCCGGAAAACGGCTTTGCTGGTCGAGAGTTCGCAGCAGCTGAACGAAAAGGTTTACCTGGGGACACGCAATCTCGCGGGTGTGGAACTGGTGCTCTCGTCCGAGGTGCACCCGTATGACCTGCTTCGCTATGACCATGCCATCTTCTCTCGGGCTGCGCTCGAGGCGCTCCAAGAGACGCTGGTCAACAATTTGCCTAAGCGGAAGTCCGCGGCGGCCGGCCAGGAGGCTGCATAATGCCGACTCTGTATACGACGATCGTTCGTCCCCTGATCACGGAGAAGGCACTGACCACCCGTGAAACCGAGGGAACGCTGGTGTTTGAGGTTGCGGCAAATGCAACCAAGACCGAAGTGAAGCAGGCCGTGGAGAAGCTCTTCAATGTGCGCGTTGCGTCGATTCGTACCGCAAGCGTGGAGGGCAAGGAGCGTCGTCGGGGCAAGTTTTCTGGCTACCAGCCTGACTGGAAGAAGGCCTATGTGCGTCTCAAGGCCGGCGAAAAGGTGCCGGACTTCGCCGCAGAGATCTAAGCCGCCCAGGGACACAAGCGCTGGGCACAGAAGCGGGCTGACAGGTAAACACTTCAGCCCGTAAGCAGCAGGAACCATGTATCGTACTTCGTCGATCTGAAGTACGGCAGGCAAGGACAAAAGAGATGCCGATCAAGAGCTTTCGACCGATCACCCCGACACTTCGTTTCCAAACGAAGCTGGTGAACGATGACATTACGACGAACAAACCACATAAGCCGCTGCTGGCGCCAAAGCAGCGCACCGGTGGACGTAACTCCGCAGGTCTGCTGAGCATCCGCCACCAGGGCGGCGGCCACAAAAAGCAACTGCGGATCATAGACTTCAAGCGCGACAAGTACGGTGTGCCGGGTACGGTGGCGACCATTGAGTACGATCCGAATCGCTCGGCACGGATCGCGCTGATCCACTACAAGGACGGCGAGAAGCGTTACATCGTTCAGCCAGTTGGACTGAAGGTGGGCCAGGAGATCATGAGCGGCCCTCAGGCCGATATTCTGGTCGGGAACGCGCTGCCGCTGCGGAACATTCCCGCCGGTACGACGGTGCATAACATCGAGCTTCGTCCCGGTAAGGGCGCGCAGATGGCCCGTTCAGCCGGTGCGCAGGTCCAACTGGTTGCCAAGGAGGGCGATTACGCCCTTCTGAAGCTGCCCTCGGGCGAGACCCGGCGCGTATTGGTGGATTGCATGGCGACGATCGGGCAGGTGGGTAATACCGATCATGAGAATGTGACGATCGGTAAGGCCGGCGCAAACCGTTGGCGCGGGATTCGTCCTGCGAATCGCGGTGTTTCGATGAACCCCGTCGATCACCCGCATGGTGGCGGTGAAGGCAAGACGTCGGGCGGCCGTCATCCGGTCACGCCGTGGGGTCAGCCGACCCGCGGCTACAAGACCCGCAATAACAAGCGCACGGATGTCTTCATCGTGCAGCGCCGCAACAAGGGTAAGTAAGTCAGGGCCCCGGGCGTGAGTGCCCGGGGTATCGGTAAGAGCAGCGCCCGGGGGAACTTCGTAGCCGTCAGGCGAAGTGAGTAAGGCAAAACCAAGTCGCGGATCTTCCTCACGCGATTCGTTGTATCGAGTATCTGGAGTGAAACAATGGCACGCTCTGCAAAGAAAGGCCCGTTCATCGACACGCACCTGATGGTGAAGATCGACACGTTGAACGCGGCCAACGACAAGAAGGTCATCCGCACCTGGTCCCGCCGCTCGACGATCCACCCGGACATGGTCGGCCACACGATTGCGGTACATAACGGCAAGAAGTTCATCCCGGTGTACTGCACGGAGAACATGGTCGGGCATAAACTCGGTGAGTTCTCGGCTACCCGCACCTTCAAGGGCCACACGGCCAAGGGTGGAGACACCTCCAAGGCCAAGTAACAGGCCCAGAAAGATATGGCCTCTCGGGGCCGACAAGGATCGCAAAATGGCAAACACAACGACAACCCCTGAGTTTCGCGCCGAAGCGCGGTTCCAGCGCTCCAGCCCACAGAAGACGAAGCTGGTGCTGGACCTGATCAAGGGCAAGCGCATTGAGGCAGCACTGAACATCGTGGCCTTTACACAGAAGAAGATGGCCCCGGTCGTCGAAGGCGTACTGCGCTCTGCTGTGCAGAACGCGGTGTATCTGTCGGATGAACGCGGTCTGGATATCGACGTAGATAACCTAATCGTAAAGACGGCCGTTGCTAACGAAGGGCCCCGTCTGAAGCGCTTGCGGCCAGCCCCGATGGGTCGGGCATTTCGGTACCAGCGCCGCCTGACGCACATCGTGATTACCGTGGCTGAGAAGAAGGCTGCGGAAGCGGCCGGCCCGGGCGCGGACACGGCGGCTGCGGCCGGTGCTGGCATCAGCGCGCGCAAGCCAGCAGCCAAGAAGGCAGCCAGCAAGAAGCCGGCTGCGAAGAGGGCTGTTACGGCGTAAGGGATTCGAACCAAGCCGCGCCGGCTCAACCGGCCTACGGCGTGAAAGAAGAAGGAAGCTATGGGACAAAAAGTCCATCCGTATGGATTCCGCCTCGGCATCAACAAGCCGTGGAAGTCGCGCTGGTTTGTGGAGCGCGGCTACGATAAATTGCTGGTCGAAGACGTGAAGCTGAAGGCTGAGTTGCGCGAGAAGCTGAAGCAGGCTGGCGTGTCCTCAGTTGAGGTGGAGCGTCCTGGCAACAAGCTTCGCCTGATCATCCGCACTGCGCGCCCGGGCATCATCATCGGCCGTAAAGGCGCAGAGATCGACAAGCTCAAGGCTGATCTCCAGAAGCGCACCAACCGCGAGGTGTTCATCGACATTCTCGAGGTGAACAAGCCGGAGCTGGACGCCCAGTTGGTGGCCGAGAACATTGCGCTGCAGCTTGAGAAGCGCGTTTCTTTCCGCCGTGCAATGCGGAAAAGCGTGGACTCGGCTTTACGCTTCGGCTGCAAAGGCATCAAGGTGCGCGTCTCGGGCCGCCTGAACGGCAACGAGATTGCGCGTTCCGAGTGGTACCTCCAGGGCCGTCTGCCACTACATACCCTCCGAGCGGATATCGACTACGGCTTCGCTGAGGCGAAGACAACCTACGGCGTGATCGGCGTGAAAACGTGGATCTATCGTGGTGATATCTACGAGCAGCGCAAGCGTCGTGAGCAGCAGCCGGCAGTGACTACCGGTGCGTTCTAGGCTGATTCACTAAGGAGGCGAGGTCATCAGGACTTTCCATTGACCTCGTTTTCCGGTATACTTTTCTAGTTTGGCCCTGAGTCTGTCGAGTCTTCCCCGAGACACCGACAGAGACCCTGGTCAGCGTCTTCGCGGTACAGTGGCCCAAGTTTGTCCAGGGACCCTTCTCCTCGTCCTCGCCCCACCTCAGAGCTGTTGTTTTCAGGGCTTCGGCCAGCCGCCCACCCGGGCATGTAAGGAACATCGATGCTTCTACCCAAGAAGGTTAAATACCGCAAGCAGCAGCGCGGTCGCATGAAGGGCAAGGCTTGGCGCGGTTCCGAGATCGCATTTGGCGATTACGGTCTCAAGGTTCTGGAGTGCGGATACATCACGGACCGCCAGATTGAGGCCTCTCGTATCGCGATGACGCGTTTCATTAAACGCGGCGGCAAGGTGTGGTTGCGTTTGTTTCCGGACAAGCCGATCACTAAGAAGCCGGCTGAAACACGTATGGGTAAGGGTAAAGGCGCACCGGACCATTGGGTGGCTGTAGTCCGCCCTGGAAAGCTTCTCTTTGAAATGGAAGGCGTTCCAGTCGATGTCGCGCGAGAGGCGATGCGCTTGGCGAGCCATAAACTGGGCTTGCGGACCACCTTCGTGGTCCGCCCTGGCGCGTCACTCGAAGTTTCGGCGAAGTAAAGTTTGTGACCCGTGTTTCCCGCGGAATCAGTTTTGGTTAGGAAGTCAGTTATGGAACTCGAAAAGATCCGTGAATTGAGCGAAGAGGAGATGAGGAGTGAGCAGGCCAAGACGGCCGAGCAACTCTTCCGCATTCGCTTCGCTAAGAGTCTGGGCAAGCAGGAGGGCGTCGGCAAAATCCGCAGCCTGAAGAAGGAAGTTGCCCGTATGAAGACCATCGCCCGCGAGCGTCAGCTTGCCCAGCAAAAGGTAGGGAAGTAGCCATGGCCGATACCACTGTGAACACGACAGCGACGGCGACGCCCGAAGCAACTCCGGCACGCCGTAATGAGAAGGTCGGCAACGTCGTCTCAACCAAGATGAGCAAGACGATCGTGGTCGAAATCGAGATGCGTAAGGCTCATCCGAAGTACAAACGCGTGATGAAGTCGAACAAAAAGTTCTACGCGCATGATGAGCAGAACTCTGCTCGCGTCGGCGACGTGGTCCGCATCCGCGAGACTCGCCCCTTGTCGAAATTGAAGCGTTGGACCCTGGAAGAGATCATTCGCCGCTCATCGCTGTCGAATCTGGCTGACGTGAAGCCGGTCGCAGCTGCGGAGTAAGTACGGCGGTTAGCCCCGGGTGAACATCCGGCGTAGGTTTTTAGGAGAAGCTCAATGGCAGTTCAAATGCGCACGATGCTGGACGTCGCCGACAATTCCGGGGCTCGCAAGCTCCAGATGATTCTGCCGCTCGGCGGCGGGCTTGGCAAGAAGGCCGGCTTAGGTGACGTAGTCACCGCGGCGGTCAAAGAGGCCTCCCCGGACGGTACAGTAAAAAAGGGCAAGGTAGTGAAGGCCGTGATTGTTCGGACGCGGAAGGAATACCGGCGGCGGGACGGCACATACATCCGCTTCGACCAGAACGCAGCTGTGGTGATTAACGACGCGAATGAGCCTGTCGGCACCCGTGTTTTCGGGCCGGTAGCTCGTGAACTCCGCGAGAAGAAGTTTCTCAAGATCGTTTCACTCGCACCCGAAGTCATCTAGTTCGTACTAATGCGGATTCCGGCTCTGACAGACTGCCGAGGCTCAAATAGAAGAGAGACGCACCAATGGCAAAGATCAAGCGTAACGACCAGATTATCGTGATCGCCGGCAAGGACAAAGGGAAGACAGGACGCGTTCTGCGCGTGATTACCGATAAGAATCGTGTCCTCGTTGAGGGCGTCGGTATCGTGACCAAGCATAAGAAGCCTACCCAGACATCGCAGGGCGGCATTCTGAAGCAGGAGGCTCCCATTCATATCTCCAATGTCATGCTGGTCGACTCGGAGGGCAATCCGACCCGGGTGGGATATCGGTTCGAGGGCGACACCAAGCTCCGGGTCGCTCGGTCGAATAATCTCGATATCGTCGAGCAGAAGGTTCAGAAGTAGAAGAACGCTGCAGTACTGGGCGAAATTGAGCACCCCACGCAACGGTAGACGGCACCTAGTCTGGTTCCGCCCGAGCACCGTGGAGAAGGAAGAAGCGGAACATGGCAGCACGGTTAAAAGAGAAGTACGCCACTGAGATCAAGTCGCAGCTCCAGAAGGAGCTCGGGCTGGGAAACGTGATGGCCGTTCCCCGGATTGAAAAGATCGTGATCAACATGGGCATCGGAGAAGCGACGCAGAACAACAAGATCGTCGATCCTCTGGTATCGGACCTCGGCGCCATCACAGGCCAGAAGCCGGTGATCACCAAGGCGAAAAAGTCAATCGCGGCGTTCAAGCTGCGTGAGGGAATGCCGATTGGCGCAATGGTCACGCTACGCGGTGACGCGATGTACGAGTTTCTCGATCGCCTGATCTCGGTGGCTCTTCCCCGGGTGCGCGATTTCCGTGGTGTGAGCGCAAAGAGCTTTGATGGTCGCGGTAACTACACCCTCGGCCTTCGCGATCAGCTGATCTTCCCCGAAATTGATTACTCCAAGGTAGAGAAAACCAAGGGTATGAACGTCACCATCGTGACAACAGCCAAGGACGACAACAGCGCGCGAGCCCTGCTGCGCTTCTTCGGTATGCCCTTTCGCCAGGGTGCGTAACGGTTCGTCCACTGACGGACCAGAAAGAGCAGAGTTATGGCAACGACAGCAAAACGCGTCAAAGACGCACGTAAACCGAAGTTCAAATCCCGCCAGCATAACCGCTGCCAACTCTGCGGTCGTCCGCGGGCGTTCCTGCGGAAGTTCGGCATCTGCCGTTTGTGCTTCCGTGGTCTGGCGCTCAAGGGTGAGATCCCGGGCGTGGTCAAGTCCAGCTGGTAACAGCCAACCTGCCCGGCGGCTGCAGCAGAGTCGCCCTGCATGAGATCTCCGGTCCGAAAGGGCCACAAACATTTCCGCTGGTTCTCCCGCCTGTGAAGAGCAGGCCAGGAGCGAACGGGGAATGAAAGGAAACAGATGAACCTGACCGATCCGGTAGCAGACTTCCTTACTCGCATCCGCAATGCTCACAATGCTCGTCACCAGAAGCTTGATGTTCCGGCGTCCCGCCTGAAGGCGGAGGTTGCGCGCATCCTGAAGGAAGAGGGCTATATCTCGAACGTGAAGCCCGTTGAGGAAGAAGGCCGCCAAGTTCTCCGCGTTTACCTGAAATACGGCGTGAACAACGAGCCTGCAATCCGCGACCTGAAGCGCATCTCCAAGCCCGGGTGCCGGGTGTACATCGGCAAGGACGAGATCCGCCGGGTCCAGGGCGGTCTGGGCATCTCGATCATGACGACACCACGAGGGGTGATGACAGGTCGTCAGGCGCGCCGCGAGGGTGTTGGCGGCGAGATCCTCTGCGAAGTCTGGTAGTTCACAGGCCTGCTTTGGTGGGCCGTAACAGTTTGCTTGGGTAGCGGAAGCTGCCGGCTGCAGTGGAACAAGGTTGAATGATCAACCTTGCGACTCGCAAGCCAAAAGGAATTGAAGATGTCACGTATTGGACTTAAGCCCATTCCGCTGCCCGCAGGTGTCAAGTACACCATCGAAGGAAGCAATGTTCTTGTCGAGGGCCCGAAGGGCAAGGTCTCGGCGCTCATCCCCCAGGGCATCACGCTAAGGCAGGACAACGGCGTGCTTTCGGTAGAGCGGCAGAGCGACTCCCAGAAGGCTGTTCACGGACTCGCTCGCGCGCTGGTCTTCAACGCGGTCGAGGGTGTGACCAACGGCTGGAAGAAGGAACTTGATGTGGTCGGCATCGGCTACCGTGTGGAGATGAAGGGCAAGAGCACCGTGGTGTTCACCCTTGGCTACTCGCACGTAATCGAGTTCCCGCTGCCCACGGGGATCGATGTCGCAATCGACCCCAAGCAGACGCACGTCACCGTCTCCGGTATCGACCGGCAGAAGGTTGGGCAGGTTGCGGCGGATATGCGTTCGCTCCGTAAGCCGGATCCGTACAAGAACAAGGGTGTCCGGTACTCCGACGAGAAGCTGAAGAAGAAGGTCGGCAAGACCGGCGCCAAGTAAACCTCGAGGCTGCCGAATGAATGGCAGCCTAGCACCGAACGTCGTCAGAGGCTGGCGACGTCTTTAGGAAGGAAAGAAGAATGATCCTCGCTCCCCGTCGTAACCAGATTCGTCAGCGCGTTCATGACCGCATCCGTGCCAAGATGTCCGGCACCGCAGAACGTCCGCGTCTCAACGTATACCGTTCTTTGAACCACATTTACACACAGCTGATCGACGACGCGAACGGCGTCACGATCACCTCGGCTTCAACCGTCACAAAGAAGGAAGAAGAGCGCAAGCCCGGTGGCAATATCGAAGCCGCGAGGACGGTTGGCAAGCTGATCGCTGAGCGGGCGCAGGCCGCCGGGGTAAAGAAAGTCGTGTTTGATCGCGGCGGTTACCTCTATCACGGTCGCATCAAGGCTCTAGCCGATGCGGCGCGTGAGGCGGGTCTGGAGTTCTAACTCGCCGAACCGGCGTAGACCGGAAGGCAGATTCCTATTGCTAGGAATCGTTACAGAAGGGCAGCGTCCAGCGCTGCATCCCCGGACCGGTGTGCCGGGGGATATACAGAGGATAACGATGGCAATGAAGCGCAGACTCGACGGAAACCGGATGAACCTCAAGGATGAGGTCGTCAGCATCAACCGTGTGACCAAGGTGGTCAAGGGCGGTAAGAACATGAGCTTTGCAGCGCTCGTAATCGTTGGCGATCCCAGCGAGGGCGTTGTGGGCTACGGTTCCGGCAAGGCCAAGGAAGTGCCGCAGGCGATCCGCAAGGGAATCGAAGCGGCCAAGAAAAACCTTATCAAGGTGAACATGACGTCGACGACCATCCCCCACCAGGTGCTTGGGCACTATGGCTCGGGTCAGGTGCTGTTGAAGCCTGCTCCGGAAGGACGAGGCGTCATTGCCGGTAAGACCGTTCGTGCAGTGATGACCGCCGCCGGTGTGCAGAACGTCCTCACAAAGAACATTGGGTCCGCGAACCCGCATAACGTGATCAAGGCAACATTCGACGCTTTGGTGCAGTTGCGTGACAAGCAGGAAGTTGCAACGCTGCGCGGGAAGTCAATCGACGAGCTGTAGAGATTATGGCTGCCGTCCGGTAGGTAAGGGCAGCAGCGGAGAGCACAATGGCAAGCGAGACAAAGATCAAGATTCAGTATTTCCGCTCGCAGATCTGCACACCGGTGAAGCACAAGCTCGTGGTCAAGGGCCTGGGCTTTACCCGGTTGAATCAGATCGTGGAGCGCGAAGACACTCCTTCGATTCGTGGCATGGTGAAGAAGATCCCTCACCTGGTCCGCATCGTTGAGTAGTCGTTACCTGCCCCTGTTTCGGGGGCCGAATGCGAGTCGGGGCCTGTGCCAACGGGTATCTCCGGCGTTAGCGAGGAAATTATGGCAAGGAATCTAAGTAATCTGCGGGCACCAAAGGGTGCCAATAGTAATAAGAAGCGTGTGGGCCGCGGTATGGGTTCCGGCATCGGCAAGACCTCTGGTCGCGGCCACAAGGGTCAGCGGTCGCGGTCTGGATCGCGCATGATGCGTGGCTTTGAAGGCGGCCAGATGCCGCTGCACCGGCGTATGCCGAAGCGTGGCTTCACGAACATCTTCCGCACGGAGTACCTCGTGCTCGGGCTGGACAAGATCGCGGAGTTGGGCGAGACCGAGTTGACGCTCGAGACGCTGCACGCCCGTGGCGTTGTGAAGGGTCGCAAACTCGTCAAGGTTCTGGCGAACGGCGAACTGACTTCTGCGGTGACGGTCCATGCGCACAAGTTTTCGGCGGCAGCGCAGAAGGCGATTGAAGCCGCTGGTGGCAAGGCAATCGTGATTGGTTCTGAATCAGCCACTGCTTAATCATAGGAAGGCCGGGGCGTATGTGCTCCGGCCTTCGTGTATCCGGTCCTTCGGAGTAAAATAGCCGCTAGCCCAGGCAACCTCTGAGCCGCGTCTCTCCGCACCTTGCCTCACTTAAGGCTATCGCTTCGATGCTCGAGAAATTCTCTAATATCTTTCGTCTGCCGGACCTGCGCAAGCGCATCGGATTTACGCTCGGTCTCCTGGCGGTCTACCGCATTGGCTTCCACATTCCCACGCCGGGTGTGAACGCCGATATGCTCGCGCAGTTCTTCAACCAGAATGCGGGATCTGCACTCGGGTTGCTGGACTTGTTTGCGGGCGGCAATCTCCGCAAGTTCACGATTTTCGCGCTCGGGATCATGCCGTACATCACGGCATCAATCATCTTCCAGCTCCTGACCGTGGTTTATGAGCCTCTGGCCAAACTGCAAAAAGAAGGCGAGATCGGGCGGCGCAAGATCACGCAGTGGACGCGTTACGTGACGGTCCTGCTGGCAATTGTGCAGAGCTTCTTCATCTCGATTCCCCTGACCTCGCAAGGCATGGTCACGATCCCGAAGGTCGCCTTCGTGCCTTTGTGCGTGGTGACGCTCACCTGCGGAACGGCTTTCATCATGTGGTTGGGTGAGCAAATCACCGATCGCGGCGTTGGCAATGGCATGAGTTTGCTGATCTTCACCGGTATCGTGGTCGGTCTGCCTGGTGGCATTAGCGAGCTTTACCAGAAGGCTGTGACTGGAGCCTGGGGCGCCTTTACGCCGATTGCGATCCTGCTGCTTGTCGGACTGATGATTGCTGTTGTGGCGTTCATTATTTACGTCGAGAAATCCGAGCGGCGCATTCCGATCCAGTCCGCGAAGCGTGTGGTGGGCCGGTCGACGTCGCAGGCATCCAGTTCCTTCCTTCCGCTGAAGGTGAACTCAGGCGGCGTGATGCCGGTAATCTTCGCTGCATCGATCCTGTCTGCCCCGTTGCTTTTGGCAAACATCAGCCTGTTTGGGTCGGGGCCGCTGCGGGATACAGCGTACCTTGGACCGGTCTTCCGTGCGCTGGCGCCTGCGGAGCCCTGGTATGAGGTCGTCTACATCGCGGCGATCGTGTTCTTCGCGTACTTCTACATCTCGATCATCTTCCGGCCTGACGACATCGCGGACAATATGCGGAAGTACGGGTCATTTATCCCCGGGATCCGTCCGGGCAAGCGGACCTCTGATTTCATCAACGACGTACTCACTCGGATCACGCTGGTCGGGGCAATTTACCTGATCATCATCTCGATCATCCCGCAGTTGTTGATTTCGGGTATTCACTTCAACCATCTTTGGCTGGTTGGGGGGGTATTCGACCGACTGCCTACCTGGGTGACGAACGGTTTGGGAGTGCGGTTCTACTTCGGCGGCACTAGCCTGTTGATCGTAGTTGGCGTAGCGATGGACACGGTGCAGCAGATTGAAGCGCAGCTGATCATGCGCCACTACGAGGGCTTTTCGCCCAAGGCGAGTCGACGGCTGGCCCGGCGCTGGTAAGCATTCACCATTTGCTGTGATGCGCAGGCGAGAGCGTAAACTGCTCCGCCTGCGTTGTTCTGTGTACCGATGATTTTGCAGGAAGTGAACGTGGCTGAACGAGACACAATGATGACGGAGTTTACCCCCGGCCCCGTGCTGCTGTTGGGCGCTCCGGGTGTAGGCAAGGGGACCCAGGCAAAGCGCCTGATGGCGGAGTTCGGTATACCTCAGATCTCGACCGGCGATCTGCTGCGGGAGCATCGAAAGCACCATACGAAGCTGGGTTTGTTAGCAGATGAGCTCATGACCCAGGGCAAGCTTGTTCCCGACGAGCTGGTGAACGACATGGTGGCTGACCGGCTGATGATGCCGGACACGCGTCGCGGCTACATCCTTGACGGCTACCCGCGCACGCTCAATCAGGCGGAGTGGCTTGACGAGTACATCACCAGCGAACATGGCGAGGCTACCGAGCCGACCGATGCGGTGGCGGGCCCGATGCCCAAATTGCCGGTAGTTGCGATCAACTTGACGGTGGACGACACGTGTCCTGCTGGAGCGGATCACGGGGCGGCGCATCTCTCCCACAGGGAATATCTACAACATCTACACAAACCCGCCCAAGGTTCAGGGGATATGCGACATCGACGGCGGCGCGCTAACCCAGCGAGCCGATGACAGCGAGGACGTCTTCTACGAGCGTATGAAGGCGTTCGAGGCCCAGACGGCGCCCGTGGTTGAGTATTACCGGACGCATGGCAATCGCTTTGGTGAGGTTGATGGCGATCGGTCGATGGACGAGGTGACCGAAGGCATTCGGTCGACGCTGTTGCGCATGCGGCAGGGCGACTGAGTTCGGCTGGTACGCGGCGTTGTTGATGTTAGGGCATCTAAAAGTTATGGCAATTCTGATTAAGTCCGCTGCTGAGATCGAGAAGATGCGTGTCTCGGGTAAGGCGCTGGCGGCGGTGCATGAGGCGGTTCGTGGCGTGGTGCGGGTGGGCGCTTCCACGATGGACCTGGAGCGGGCTGCGGCCGCGAAGGTGGCCGAGCTCGGTGCTGTTTCGGCATTCAAGGGATACCACGGGTATCCGGCTGTGCTGTGCACTTCGGTCAACAGTGAGGTGATTCACGGGATTCCCAGCGAGAAGCGGGTGCTTCGTGACGGGGACATTGTTTCAATCGACTGTGGCGTTGTAGTGGACGGATTTTACTCTGACCGGGCGATGAGCTACGCGGTTGGTACGCCGAGCGCGCAGGCAAAGAAGCTGCTGGAAGTCACTGAAGCTTCACTGTATGCGGGGATCAAGAAGGCACTGCCTGGCGGGCGGCTAGGGGATATTGGCTGGGCTGTGCAGAGTATGTGTGAGGCCGAAGGGTATGGCGTGGTGAAGGAGTTCGTCGGGCATGGGATTGGCAAGAGCATGCACGAGGACCCCCAGGTCCCGAACGTGGGTAACCCGGGTAAGGGGCCGCGGCTGAAGCCTGGGATGGTGCTGGCCATTGAGCCGATGATCAATATCGGATCGGCGGATGTGAAGGTGCTGGAGGACGGCTGGACGGCCATTACGGTGGACGGCAGCCTGAGTGCTCACTTTGAGCACACGGTGGCGATCACCAAAGACGGGCCATTGATTCTTACGCAGTAGCCCTCCCCCCGTCCCGTTGTTTTTGCAAAGTACTCAGGGCAGGCACTTTAGCCTTGGACTTTGCAGCCTTTGGGTGAGTCTGGTTACAACTGCGCATGCTCTCTTCGGAGGCTGCGCTCCCGGGACTCCAGGCGCGGCCATTTCCAGGATCAGTAACTCACAAATCAGCCGTCGCGGACGGACTGGGCGGGTGCTGTCGAAGCCGACGAAGAGCCCACAGGGGCGAGTCTCGCGAGAAAGCGCGACGAGGTTTAACCCATCTGTTTTGGCAACGGAGATACGTCAGATCGCAATTCGCTGCTACGTGGTAGTCTCGCGCCGTCGGTTTTGAGTCATCGAAGCCGGCGTGAGGAGGCGTGGCACGATGAGCGTTTCAGCTGATGTGAGTGCGGGAATGCAGGAGACCAATGACCTGTTCTGTAGGCAGGCCATTGGGCAGGGGGATGCCAGCGCGTTGGAGGCGATCTACACTCGCGAGGCGAGGGTTCTGCCGCCGGGAGCGCCCATCGTTCAGGGCATTGAGGCGATCAAGAGCTTTTGGTCGCAGGCTATTGCGGGCATGGGGCTGAGTGCGGCGAAGCTGACCACCGTGGATGTGGAGTTGTGTGGGGAGAGCGCGGTCGAGATCGGCCATGCGGAGCTGTCGCTCAAGGATGGCGTGGTCATCAAGGGCAAGTACATCGTCCATTGGAAGCAAGAGGGCGGTGGCTGGCGGTGGGATAAGGACATCTGGAACGCGGACTAGGCGCGCATGCCGACCTGGAAAGGGCCAGGTGATGCGGAGCCAATTTGCTGTATGAGCGTCGTCTTGCGGGGTGTAACGCTCGCGCCAGGGTGTCGCCGCAAATCCTCGCGACAAAGCGGGAGCAGGGCGTCCAGTTGGGGGTTGAGGTACGCCTCGAATAAATCGAGGGCGTACCCCAATGCGGAACCTCGGCTGCGGACTAGCTCCCCGAAGCGAGGAAGCGGTTGATCTCTTCGAATTCGGCCTGATCCAGGCGGAATTCGGCTGCGGGAAGGACGCCTTCTACCTGCTTTGCGTTGCGGCCCCCTACGATGGCTGCCGTGATCGCGGGTTGGTGCAGGGTCCAGGCGATGGCGACTACGCCGGCTTCGACGTTATTGCGAGCACCGATCTGCTTCAGGAGGTCGGCTAGCTCGAGGTTGCGGGTGAGTTGCGGTTCCTGGAATTCTTTGCGATTGCGGCGGTGGTCGTCTTCGGGCATCGCGTTGATGCGCTCGCGGGTCATAGCACCAGTGAGCAAGCCGCTCTGCATGGGTGAGTAGTTGATCACGCCAATGTTGTGCTCTTCGCAGAAGGGCAGGATCTCGGCTTCGGCCTTGCGGTTGAGCATCGAGTAAGGCGGCTGAAGGCTGGTGATGGGCGCGATCTTCTGAACGCGCTTCATCTGTTCGACGTTGAAATTGGAGACGCCGAGGAAGCGGATCTTGCCTTCGCGTTGGAGGTCGGCCATGGTGCCCCAGCCCTCTTCGAGTTCGGCTTCGGGGTTGGGCCAGTGAATCTGGTAAAGATCGATCGCCTCGACGCCGAGGCGCTTGAGGCTGGCTTCGCACTCTCCGCGGACCTTTTTGAGTGAGTTGACGATCTTGCGGTCTTCGCCCCAGGTCATGGAGTTCTTGGTGAAGACAAACGGCTTGGAGGAAGCGTTCTTGAGAGCCTGGCCGACGACTTCTTCGGAGTGGCCCAGGCCATACACGGCGGCGGTGTCGATCCAGTTGATTCCGCCTTCGAGGGCTCGGTGGATGGCCGCGAGGGAGTCGTTGTCGTCCTGGGAACCCCAGCCGTACTGCCATTTGCCGCCGCCGATCGCCCATGCGCCGAAGCCAATGGTTGTCAGGTGTAGGTCAGAGTTGCCGAGCTGTTTGGTTTGGCTGAGAGTTGCTGTGCTCATGGCGAGTTGGATGCGAGTGAGTGCGGGCCGGTACCTGCGCGCGGACTTTGGCGACATCGAATGATCTCTGCATCGCATCGAAAACGGGAGAATCAGAAGCAGTGGAGGCTCGACCGCGATGCCAATGACAGCGAACGCAGTGGGGCGGCGCCCTCGTGTTGTGATTGTGGGTGCGGGATTTGGCGGTATCCATGCCGCGCAGGGGCTGGGCAAGGTCGAGGTGGATGTGACGGTGCTCGACCGGCGAAATCATCACACCTTTCAGCCGCTGCTGTACCAGGTGGCACTCGCAGTGCTGTCGCCGGGAGATATTGCACAGCCAATTCGGTCGATCCTTCGTGACAACCGGAATACCGAAGTGCTGATGGATGAGGTAGTGGGTTTCGATCTGGCGGCGCACAGGGTGCACGTAAAGAGCGGCGCTGAGGTTGTCTATGATTACCTGATCGTGGCTACGGGAGCGACCCACAGCTACTTTGGGCATGAAGATTGGGCGAAGCTGGCACCCGGACTCAAGACGGTGGAAGATGCCACCGAGATTCGGCGGCGCGTGCTGCTGGCATTTGAGCTGGCCGAGCGGCAGAAGCTGGAGACGGGGTCTCATCCGCCGTTGAACTTCGTGGTGATTGGGGGAGGGCCGACGGGAGTCGAGTTGGCGGGCGCGATCTCGGACATCGCGCGGCTGTACATGACCAAGGACTTTCGGCACATTGACCCGGGGTCGGCGAATGTGACGATCCTGGAGGGCTCGCCGCACATCCTGGCGGCATACCCCAAGGACCTGCAGCAGAAGGCTGTCGAGCAGTTGGCGAAGCTCGGCGTGACGTGCAGGACGAATGCGCATGTGACCGAGGTTTGCCCTGGGTATGTGAAGGTTGGTGAAGAGCGCATCGACAGCGTGTGTACGCTGTGGGGCGCGGGGGTGCAGGCGTCGCCGCTGGGCAAGATGCTGGGCTTTGAGACTGACAAGCGCGGATGTGTGTTTGTGGACGATCATCTCAATCCGCCGCGAGCATCCAGAGATTTTCATCCTGGGGGATCTGGCTCACTTTGAGCAGGACGGTAAGCCGGTACCCGGTGTAGCGCAGCCGGCGATGCAGATGGGGGATTACGCTGCGAAGCGGATCAAGTTGCTGCAGGAGGACAACGGCGCCGCAGCGAGGCAGAAGCCCTTCCGGTACTTCGACAAGGGAGACATGGCGACCATCGGGCGCAAGGCTGCGGTGGCGCGGGTGGCGTGGCCCTTTCATGCGCACCTCGGCGGTTTTATCGCGTGGCTGATGTGGCTGGTGGTGCACATCTTCTTTCTGATTGGTTTACGTAACCGGCTTAGCGTTTTCAGGAGCTGGTTCTGGACCTACGTGACGCTCCGGGATGGAGTAAGGCTGATTGTAGGGTCTCAGGATCTGCCGGGCTGGGGGATACTTGCGGCTACGCCGGCACCGGACACTTCGTCGACGCCCTCAACGAGCTCTGGTGGGACAGAGGTGGCCGCACCGGCGCTTCCTTGAGGCCAGGGTCCACATCCCGGCTTGTGCGTGAGGTGCCGGTGGGAGACTCGAAGCCGCAGCCATGCCGGAGTACGCAAGGGCATTGAAGCGCATCCATGCAGGTTGTAGAAAAAACCAGCGACTGTACCAGAGTTGGGGAACGGTACGCATGGCCGCAAATTGTTGGGCGCGAGTTGGCAACAGGAGCAGCGAAGGGTATGGCTCAGGCAGGTGTCGTGGAGGACCGCAGGATTCGTTATGGGGCGGTTGGGATGGAGTGGATCTCGCAAACCGCAATGCTGCCTGGCGGGGAGCACACCGGCATCGGCGAGGTAGTTGAAACCACTCAGCACGGGGCAGCAACCTGAGTGCTACGCATGCTGGCGCTGACGTATGGAGGAGCAGGTATCAAGCTACCTGCGCCTAGGAACCGAAATTGATCGACGCACAAGAGCCGCAACAAGGTCGGTAGTCGCGCTGGGCCTTATTGAGCCTGCCGACGAACGCCAAACCCCGTTTGCGAGGAGCAACGCCATGTCAGAAATGAATCAACCCGAGGTGGGCGCAGCAGCGCTGTCCCGACGCAACTTTCTTCGCAACACGGCTGCTGCCCTGGCGGCAGCGGCAGCGGCGGCACCTTTGAGTGCAGCACAGAGCAACCAGGCTCCACAGCACGTGAAAGACATGAGCCAGGACACGCACACAGGCGTGAACGAGAAGGAACTCGGCCCGCAAAACAAGTTTGCTGAGGACCAGGAGCCGGACTCGCTGTTTCCGCCGACCACGGACGCAGGCGGGCAGCCGCCGTTCAAGTATCCCTTTGCTTTCGGCCACCGGCGCGTGGAGGCAGGCGGGTGGACGCGGCAGGTGACGGTTCGCGACTTTCCCCTGTCGAAAAAGATGGCCGGCGTGGAGATGCGGCTGATCAAGGGCGGCATTCGGGAACTGCACTGGCATGTGGCCGCAGAGTGGGCGTTTATGACCGCTGGCACCGCGAGGATCACGGCGGTCGATCAGCACGGGAACGGCTTTGTGGAGGACGTGAAAGAGGGCGACCTCTGGCTGTTTCCGGGCGGAATCCCACACTCCATCCAAGGAGTGGGTGAGGATGGCTGTCAGTTCCTGCTGGTGTTCGAGGACGGGAACTTCAACGAATTTGGAACATTTCTGCTGACCGAGTGGATGCACCATACGCCCAAGGAGGTGTTGGCGAAGAACTTTGGTGTACCAGAGTCGACCTTCGACAAGGTGCCGAAGCATGAGTTGTTCATCTTTCCGCGTGACCTGCCGCGGCCGCTGGCAGAAGAGAAGAAGGAGGTCTCGGCCGGAACGGGTTTTGTGCCGAATTCCTTTGCCTTTTTCACCGACAAGATGGAGCCGACCAAAGTGACACCCGGCGGGACGGTGAAGATCATCGATCGCAAAAACTTCGCGGCAACAACGATCGCCGCTGCTATCGTCACGCTGAAGCCTGGCGGCTTGCGTGAGTTGCATTGGCATCCCAACGATGACGAGTGGCAATATTACGTGAAAGGGACGGGCCGGATGACGGTGTTTTCGGCCGGCGGTCACGCGCGCACGATGGACTTTCACCCCGGGGATGTCGGCTACATCGAGCAGTCGATGCCGCACTATATCGAGAACCTGGGCGATGATGACCTTGTGTTCCTGGAGGTCTTTCCTACACCGTTTTATGAAGACATTTCCCTGGGCGAGTGGTTGGCCCATACGCCGTCACGGCTGGTGAACCAGCACATTGAAACGGGTGAGGAGTTCCTGCGCGGCATCCCGAAAAAAGAGATGGTCGTCACCCCGGTCAAGTAGCCTGATCAGAGAGCGAGACGAGGGAGGCCCGGCGGGTTCGCCGGGCCTCCCTGTTTTGCCGCTGCACAGCAGCCACCTGGTGTTCTAGGCGTTGATGGGTTCGCCGACAGCGTCGCTGGTCCGGACCTTGACGGGCGTCAGCCAGTTGTAGCGATCGGGTGCGAGGCCATGGACGATGTCGAAGAAGGCACGGTGCAGGGTGCGTGTGATGGGGCCCATGCTGCCATCGCCGATCATGATGCGGTCGACGGAGCGGAGATGCGTCACTTCGGCTGCCGTGCCGGTGAAGAAGGCTTCGTCGCAGATGTAGAGCAGTTCGCGGGGAAGTGCCTGCTCGACGACGGGGATGCCGTGTTGCCGTGCGAGCACGAGGATGGAGTCGCGCGTGATGCCATTGAGCACCGAGTTTGCGAGCGGCGAGGTGTAGAGTACGCCGTCGCGGATGAGGAACAGATTTTCGCCGGAGCCCTCGGACAGGTAGCCGTTGCGGTCCAGCGCGATGCCTTCGACGTAGCCGTTGATGTCGGCTTCCATGCGGATCAGCTGGGAATTCATGTAGTTGGCGCCAGCCTTGGCAAGGGAAGGCATGGTGTTTGGCGCGAGGCGATTCCAGCTCGAAACGCAGACGTCGGCGCCCGCGTCGCCTTGAACGTACTTGCCCCACGGGAAGTTGGCGATGTATACCTCAATTGGCGCCTTGAGCGGATTAACGCCGATTTCGCCGTAGCCGCGCAACGCGAACGGGCGGATGTAGCAGGGCGCCACGCCGTTGGCTTCGACCAGTTCAACGACAGCGTCATTCAGTTGGTCATGCGAGAACGGCAGAGGCATGCGGTAGATCTTTGCTGAGTCGAGCATGCGACGCATGTGTTCGGGCAGACGAAAGATGGCTGCAGATCCGCTCTGCGTGTAGCAACGGATGCCCTCGAACACGGAGGAGCCGTAGTGGATGACGTGGCTCATGACGTGGAGCTGGGCTTTGTCCCAGGGGATGAGCTGGCCGTTGTGCCAGATGTGTTGTGTGGGCTGAATGGGCATGCGTTGAACCTTTCTTCTCGGGACCGTTGGCTTACGGGCAGAGGATCGCGGCGGACTACTTCAGTTTAGATGAGGAATGCGAGAGCCTCAGGAGGCGGGGCACCGGATGACACGGACGCTGCGATTGGCGTAGAGGAGATCGCCTTTCCAAACCCAGCTATCCGGCTGGTACCAGACGGGATCGAATCGCGAGGCGAGAAAGGCTGTGATGCCGACCTGATGGCACACAAACGCAAACGCGTCCGGTCGTCTGTCTGCGGCGGTGGAGATGGGGAGGAACGCCCCGGATGCGGTCTTTGCTTTTGTTCCGAACAGCTTCAGGATGTTGGGGACGTAGCTCATGCAGAGGGCAGGATCCCCACCGAAGGCGCCCTCGCAGCTGAGGTCTCCTGCGGCCTGGCGCCGTTGCTGGTACAGCCGGAAGATGGTCTGGTAGTGACTCACCGGATCGCTCTGGATCACAGCGTCGTAGGACAGCGAGTGACCGGTTGCGTATTGGGCGTCATAGATGTCGTTGTACACAGAGGCGAGGTGCTGCGCGCGAGGGAAGGGAAAGGCCGCCGGAACGATGCCACGGTCGACGAGGACGAGGTAGATCCGCTCGCCGACGACTTGCCAGATGGTCATCGTGGCGCCCAATAGCAGGAAGACGGTGGCCACCTGAACCAGCAGGCGTTGCGCTGCGGTGCGGCGGTATGTCTGCCGATCGGCAAGGTACCGGGCGAGCACATGCGCACCCCAAAGGATGTAGACAAGGCGGAGTACGAGGCCTGCTTGAAATCCGAGATCGTTGACAGCCTGGATCGGCGTTGAGTCTACGAAGAAGAAGAAAAAGCCGAGTGTGCCGACCAGGATCCAGACCGCGCGCTCCGTGAAAGAAGGGGAGTAGCCGGACCGGAAGTCATGTCTGAACTGAACGATGATGACGAAGAGGTAGAAGCCCAGTTCGCACAGCCAGAACAAGGGGAAGAGAGGAGCGCGGTAGACGAAGCGCATTGCGCTTCTTGGTTGCGGCTTGTGTAAGAGACTTACAAACGTTCGGTTCACGATGCCGTGGGCGAAGTCTGTATCGCGTAGGCGCAACTCGAGAAAGTGCTTGTGGCCAGTGCCGGGGGCAGCATTGGTCTTTCCCAGGAGTTGGTGCAGGTACGGAGCAGAGACGGTCAAGGAGATCAGTCCGGCGAGAGCGAGAGCGTAGAGGCACTGTGAGTTGTTGCGTTTGAGGCTGTAGAGCGCCAGCACGGCACAAGCGATCCCGAAGAACATGCAGATGAACGTAGAGGTTCCTACGAGAGCAGCGAACACTACCGCGAGCAGGCCGCTTATCTTGAGGATGTCTTTTGTTTTGTGCCGCCCCTCTTCCGCCGCGAAGGTGGCCAGAAGGAGAAATGCGAGCAAACCGAGAGCGGCACCGGCAATGTGATGAGGAGCGTACACGACGGCGCCGGGCAGCCCAGGGGAACGATCTCCCGCCCACCATTCCACCTCAGGTTGGAGGTGGACCTTCCACAAGAAAAGGCCCAGGGTGTTTGGCAGGACGTCTAACCCCAGCACGCAACATAAGCCAAGCATGAACAGACTTCGTCTGCGAAGGTTCTCCGAGGAACGCACCATGTACTTGAGGTACAAAAGCATGGTGCTGACGATGGCCAGGACCGAATAGATGGAGCTCGCCAGCAGGGCTGGACGTGCACCCACGCGCGTGATGCGCACCACCAGAGCGCAGAGGCTATACCAGTAGTAGTAGTAGCGCATGGTCGGTGATTGGCCATGAAAGGTGGAGAACGGATTTCGAGGAAGAACGTCCCGAACAGCCGCGTCGATCAGTGGAAGACGGATCTCCCAATCCGAAGAAAATACCGGCTCAAAGATCCTGTGATTCAAGCGGATCGGAAGACCAGCCAAGGAGAGGTAGACCGCTTCTACAAGGAGCGCAACCAGCAGGATTCTGGCTCTCCTGTCCAGGTCCCAGGCCGGTAGTCCCTTAAGCTTCCAGACCTTGAGCAGCTGTGCGAAGAAGAATGCATCGGCGCAGACGAAGAGGGTCAACGTCGCCCAGGGCGGAATGAGCCTTGCGAGCACGCAGGCGATGAAGAGACTGGCGGGCAGCGAGAGCGTAACGGACCAGAGAGTCTGCTCGATGGCAGAGCGTATCCGGAATTGCATGACGTTGGAGGCCCAGCCAAGAAGGAAGCCGCAGGGCAACACAAGCAACAGAAGTACAGGGGCTGCCAGACAGGTTTGCAGAAACACGGAGAACGTCAGGTTCATGAGGCGTAACTGCAGGCGGAGCGTGCAGAAGTTGTGGAGAGTGTAGCACCGGGTCCGGATGCCTCCCCTGTTCTGCGCATGCAAGAATCTAGGTGCATGCTGGCTCTGCATCCCATTTCGTTGAGCAGTCTGGGGCAGTCAGCGTACGTGCGCTTTTCTCTCCTGGCACTGAGCTCGATCTTCTTCCTTGTCGATCCTTTTGCCGCTTTGCCGACGTTTCTTGCCGTAACGGCGGATCAGGATGCCGCAAAGCGCGTACGCACAGCCCGTAAGGCGTCCCTTACGGCGATGGTCATCCTGACGGTGTTTGCTGCAGGAGGCCAGCTGATCTTCCGCATCTTCGGGATCACGCTGCCGGCTTTCGAGATCGCCGGGGGCATCATCCTGCTGCTGATCGGACTGGACATGCTGGAGGCGAAGCGCTCAGCCACACAGGAGTCCAGCGGGGAGACTGAGGCAGCCACGAGCAAGGATGATGCGGGCATCGTGCCCATGGGAATACCCATGCTTGCCGGTCCAGGCGCAATTACCAGCGTGATGGTGCTCGTAGGGCAAGCGCAGGACCTTCGTGAACGGCTGGCAATCTATAGCGCGATTCTGATCACTTGCACGATCTGCTTTCTGGTCCTGGGCAGCGCGGTACGTGTAGGCCGCGCACTGGGCGAGACAGGCATTCGCATTCTGGTGCGCATCATGGGGCTGCTGCTTGTAGCGCTGGCTGTACAGGACTTCGTCAATGGCCTGGTGGATCTTGGGGTGATCAGCAGGCACTAACACCAATGGATCTGAACAGGGAGGAAGACTTCCTTAGTGGATCAGCAGACTTGTAGCGGCTGCCACCAGACCGATTCCACCCAGGCCGATCGCGAGGAGAACATACCACCAGCGACGGGTGATCAGGGTGATGGAAGCGAGCACAACAGAGATCTGCAGCAATGCCTCACCGAGGTCTAGCCGGGCCGCTTTGCGCTCGGCCAGGGACACTTCACCTTCTAAAGCCTTCGCTTCCCGGGTGTCCTCGTCCAACTCCTCCTGAAGTGCTCGCTGTCGCTCCTCATAATGGGCGACTCTCGCCTTCAGATCGCCTGTTCCAGGTTCCTGCTGGGAGCCGAGGAAGTCCGCCGCTAGCGAGAACTGGCTTTGCCGGATCCGGCGACCCTGGTATTCGCCCCAACGATCGGACGCGCGGGCCTGCGCCAGGACGGCCTCCGTGTGCTCGCGATGACTTAGGACGGTGACCATGGCGACGAGCACCGCCAGTACGCTGATGATGAGCGACACCCGCGTAAGGCTGGCCTCGCCTGCCTCGCGCATCTCCTTCGCAAACTCTCCCATCTCTCCCGGTTCCATGACGGGAGCATACAGGTCTGGGCGGGCGGGAGGTGATGGCAGCGTATCTTCGCTTGTTGACGGGAAGG